>NZ_KV917375.1:1741174-3360824 GCF_002019665.1 Sutcliffiella halmapala
TAGAAGAAGGGACTCCTCAAGGTGGTCCGCTAAGTCCTCTTCTCTCTAACATCCTCTTGGATAAACTCGATAAAGAGCTAGAATCCAGAGGCCACAATTTCGTCCGATATGCGGATGATTGTAACATTTATGTTCAGTCCAAGAAGGCAGGGGAAAGAGTCATGAACTCCATCACTGACTTCATTGAAAAGAAGCTGAAACTAAAAGTTAATCGAGAGAAATCGGCAGTAGACCGCCCTTGGAGGCGTAAGTTTCTTGGCTTTAGCTTTACTATTCATAAAGAACCTAAGGTTCGGATAGCAAACGAAAGTATCAAACGACTTAAAGCTAACATAAGAATTCTTACTTCCCGTTCTAAACCAATCCCAATGGAATGGAGAATAAGGAAGCTAAACCAATACCTAGTAGGGTGGTGCAGCTACTTTGCCCTCGCAGACACACCGAGCAAATTCAAAGAATTTGATGAGTGGATAAGAAGAAGGCTACGAATGATTGTATGGAAAGAATGGAAGAAACCGAAGACCAAAGTGAGGAAATTAAAAGGTTTAGGAGTTCACCCATATAAAGCATACGAATGGGGCAATTCTAGGAAGAAATACTGGAGAATCTCCAAGAGTCCAGTCTTACACAGAACCCTTGGGAACTCCTATTGGAGTTCCCAAGGGCTCAAAAGTCTATATGCAAGATATCAAAGTCTACGTCAATTTTAATTGAACCGCCGTATACCGAACGGTACGTACGGTGGTGTGAGAGGTCGGGGGTTAGTCATCCCCTCCTACTCGATTTACATATAGCTTATTTCAAATGATGGAATGAAAAAAAAGTAAAAGAAATTATATTAAATTTCACTATTTGAAATTTTAAGATTGTTCAGAAAAATATTTCCGATTATAGTGTAAAAAGAAATAGATGGAGGTGATGTTTGATTGGATACTCGAGCATTAAGAAATTGTTTTGGTAATTTTGCTACGGGAGTAACAGTTGTAACTTGGGCTGCAGGAGAACAGCAACGAAGTGGGATTACGGTAAACTCCTTTACCTCAGTCTCTTTGGACCCACCACTTGTGTTGGTTTCTATTGATTGCAAAGCAAGAGCATGTGAAGCCTTGAAAAACAAACCATTTGTTATTAACATTTTAGCTTCTGATCAAGAAGCTATAGCTTGGCAATTTGCAGGAAGACCACAAATTGATTTAGAGATGGAATGGGAAGATACCGAACTAGGTCCGAAAATTAAAGGCGCATTGGCAACAATGGAGTGTGAACCATGGCAGGCTTATGAGGCAGGAGATCATGTTCTTTATTTAGGAAAAGTGAAAGCGTTTACAGTTAATGGAGGAAATGCGCTTTTATTTTATAAAGGTAAATTTTATGACAGTAAAGAGATGGAAAAAAAGCTCATTGAGGGTTAATTAGGGGGACGGAAGATGGGGATTAGGACTGGGGAGCAATATATCGAAGCATTAAAATCGAGAAGGCCAGAAATCTGGCTTGGTGGACGAAAGGTGACAGACCTTTACAATGAAGATGTGTTTAAACAACCGATCCATGAGATTGCCAAGCTTTATGATATGCAGTTTGATCCAGCTTATCAAGATAAAATCACGCATGTTTGTGAAGAAACTGGCGAACGAGTAAATAACGCGTTCCTTGTCCCAAGGTCACATGAAGATTTGATGGCTCGAAGCGCATTATTTGAAGCGTTTGCAAGAGCCACCTTTGGATTAATGGGAAGAACGCCAGATTTCTTAAATGTAGTTATTACATCGATGGCAAGCAATTCATGGTTCCTTGATAAATACAATCCAGATTGGTCAAAAAACATTCGAAACTATTACCGATTTGTCCGTGATAATGATTTATTTTTAACACATGCCATTATCAATCCGCAAAATGACCGTAGTAAAGCATCTTATGAACAAAAGGATATATTTACACACTTAGGTACGGTCAAGGAGACAAAAGAAGGGCTAGTTGTTCGTGGTGCGAAAATGCTTGCTACATTAGCTCCGATTACAGATGAAGTTATTATTTATTCATTTCCAGGATTCCAGCCAGGAGATGAAAGATATGCTCTTGCATTTGCGATACCAATTGATACTCCTGGATTAAGAATTATTTGTCGAGAGCAGATGCAAGATGGGAAACGTTCCTTATTTGATCACCCACTCGCTTCAAGATATGAAGAAATGGACGCGATTTTAGCCTTTAATGATGTACTAGTTCCTTGGGATCGAGTGTTTATGTATAACAATGTTGAAGCAGCTAACTCTTTATATCCAATGACTGGTATTGCTCAACAACCAGCACATCAGTCAGGAGTTCGAGGTTATGTGAAGTTAGCATTTGCTACAGAAGTAGCTTGTAAAGTAGCAGATTCTATTGGGGTAGATGGCTATCTTAATGTACAGAACGACTTAGGGGAATTAGTACAGGCGGTTGAGACCATTCGAGCTTTATTACGTGTTTCTGAATATGAATATGAAGTGACGAAAGATGGGGAGTATCGACCTGCACCTGCTCCATTAGAAACCATTCGAGGCTTATTACCAAAAATGTATCCACGGGCTATAGAGGTAATGCAAGTAATTGGTGCTGGCGGCCTTCTAATGTCACCAACGGGATCTGACTTCGATAATCCGGAATTAAGACCGGATTTAGATAAATATTTTGGTGGACGTGAAGGAGTTTCAGCGGAAGAACGTGTAAGACTTTTTAAACTAGCTTGGGATTTATGTGGGGAAGCATTTGGTCAACGTTTGCTTCAGTACGAGCGTTATTATACAGGTGATCCAATTAGAAAAAGAGCAATTTTTTACAACCAATACAAGCGAAAAAATAAATTTGAAATGGCTGAGATGGCACTCAGAAATACGACAAAAACTGAGAAGAATCTAATTTGAAATAAAGGGATTTGACGTTTTTTGTTTAATAATAGAATGTTGTGTATATTCAGACATTAAATAAAAAACAGTGTATAAAAGGAGCGAAAACATGATTTCCTCTGTGCTAAAAGTCTCGAAAATATTGGACTGTTTTACTGGTAATGAGCCGGTATTAGGTAATCAAGAAATTGCAGAGAAATTAGGAATGAATGTAAGTACGGTTCATCATATCGTAAGCACCTTATGTCATGAAGGAATTCTTATCCAGGATAGTCGAAAGAAGTACCGTTTAGGATGGAAGTTGTTAGAGTGGAGTAATCATGTAATGTACCAACAAGAAATTTATAGTGAGGCTATTCCTATAGTGGAGGATCTTGTTCGCCAGTATAACGGGACGGTACATATCGGGATGTTTGATGCAGGAGAAGTGCGTTTCGTGTTAAAGGTATCAGCGAAAAACTCGGTATCTGTTCCAACATTCGTAGGTGCTAGGAAACCGGCTTATTGTACGAGCACAGGGAAAATTCTGCTGTCATTTAATCCAACTTTTATCCAACCTACTATTTCAAAAGGTTTATTGCAACGAGCTCCTAATACGATTACATGTGTTAAAAAATTGAAAAAAGAACTTGATGAAATAAGGGAGCAAGGATATGCCATTAGTAATAATGAAAATGAATTAGGATTATACGGAATAGCAGCTCCTATTCACTCTTATACAGGGCAAACGGTAGCAGCATTAAATATGGTCGGACCAATTTCTTATATGCAAGGAAGTCAAAAGCAGTCTATCATCCAAAGTGTTTTAAAAACTTCACAACAAATCTCAAAAGAGTTAGGTTATATTAGCAATTTATGATAACGCTTACAAATAGGTTTTTGAAGAAGAAAAGGGAGGAATTTTAATGACATTAAAATCAAGAACGTTAAACATTTTACAAGTAATCGAGGATAATAAACATTTATTAAAGCCGCCAGTTAATAACAAAGTGCTTTGGGAAGATTCGGAGTTTATCGCGATGTTACTTGGTGGGCCAAACCGAAGAAGGGATTTTCATGTGGACCCGTCCGATGAATTCTTTTATCAAGTAAAAGGTGATTGCTATGTAGAGTGTATTAATGAAAATGGGGAACGTGAGGTTGTCACAGTTAAAGAAGGAGAAATGTTTATGCTGCCTGCTAATGTTCCTCACTCTCCTCATCGGGTGGCAGACACGTATGGCATTGTTCTTGAAAGAAAAAGAGATACAGGAGAACTGGAAGACTTTGTATGGTTTTGTGACCAATGTAACGAAGAAATGCATCGAGTGACGGTTCAATTGACGAACATTGAAACACAAGTAAAAGGTGCTATTGAACAATTTAATGGAAGTGAAGAACTAAGAACTTGTGAACATTGTGGTCATGTAATGCCAGAGGAAGTAGATGTGTGGAAATGCGAATAGATTTTCATACCCACATCATTCCTAAAGAGTTCCCTGACTTTGCGAAAAAGCATGGAGGAGATCGTTGGCCAACATTACAGCAAACTTGTACATGTGGTGCGAATATCATGGTTGCTGGAAAGGTATTTAGAGAAGTTACCGATCAAGTATGGTGCCCGCATAAACGTATTCAAGATATGGATCGTGAAGGGGTAGATATTCAAGTCCTTTCCCCGATTCCTGTTACCTTTTCTTATTGGGCGGATACTGATGCAGCGCTTGAAATGGCACAGCTCCAGAACGATTTTATCGCTGAAACGGTGAAAGAGTATCCAAAACGATTTATTGGCTTAGGAACAGTGCCTCTTCAAGATACGAAAGTAGCGATTGAAGAAATGGATCGTTGTATGCATGATTTAAACCTAGCGGGCATTGAAATCGGGACAAATGTGAATGGAGAAAATTTAGATGCCCCCCATTTAACGGAGTTTTTTCGAATGGCAGAGGAGTGGAATGTACCATTATTTATCCACCCTTGGGAAACGATGGCGAAAGATAGAACACCAAGACACAATTTCATGTACACAATTGGAATGCCAAGTGAAACAGCCTTAGCTGCAGCAAGTTTAATTTGGAGTGGCGTAATGGAGAAGTTTCCTAAACTGAAAATTTGTTTTGCACACGGCGGTGGATCCTTCCCTTACATTTTACCAAGGCTAGATCAAGGCTGGGACGTTTGGCCACAGTTAAGGTTAACGACTCATCCTCCTAGTTATTATGCAAAAAACTTCTATTTCGACTCGCTTAATTATGATTCGTTAAATACCAAATATTTAATTGATCGTTTTGGGTTAGATAAGGTCATTATGGGTTCTGACTATCCATTTTTATTAAGAGAAATTCCTCCTGGAAAAGTAATAGATGGAATGGAAGACCTTTCTGATCATGACAAAAGCATGCTTTTAGGAAAAAACGCTTTACAATTCTTGAACTTAAAGGAGACCGATTTTGACTATGAATCAAAAGCTGATGACTCCAGAGGAGAAGCTAGAACAATTAGGACTTGAGCTTAAACACATTCGTCCAGCCGTTGGAAACTATATTAGTCATGTCCGAGTTGATAACTTGATTTTTACAGCTGGGCAAGGGGTAGATCAATATCACGGGAAATTAGGTAGAGAATTTACCGTGGCTGAAGGCTATAAAGCATCACAGCAATCTATGTTAAATCTATTAAGTGTACTTAAAGTTGAGCTAGGTGAGCTTAGTAAAGTGAAGCGGATTGTCAAAATGCTCGGATTTGTCAATTGTACGGAGGACTTTACAGATCACCCAAAAGTAATAAATGGAGCTTCTGATCTGTTAGTGGAAGTATTTGGTGAAAAGGGAAGGCATGCTAGGTCAGCGGTAGGCATGGCACAGCTTCCGAACAATACAGCGATTGAAATCGAGTTAATTGTAGAAGTGGAAGATTAAGAGACGCCTTTCTCCTCTAAGGGGGGAGGCACTTTTCGAAAGGACCGGTGGCTACTATGCAGGTAAAAGAAATAAGGAAGAAAAAAGTCCAACCGATTGATTGTCGCCACTTTATTGATGGTGAATACATCGATTCGTTAAATCTAAAAACCTTCGAAAATATCAATCCAGCAACGGAAGAAGTGTTAGGAAAGGTAGCAGAAGGTGGAAAGGCAGAAATTGATTTAGCAGTTAAGGCAGCCAAAAAAGCATTAAAAGGTCCGTGGAAAAAGTTTACAACCAAACAGCGGTCTGATGTTTTAAGAAGAATTGGCGACGGTATTATGAAGAGAAAAGAAGAACTGGCTGCATTAGAAGCACTTGATACAGGTAAACCTTTTGAACTAGCGCTTGAAATGGACATTACTCGATCTGCCTATAATTTTTATTTTTTTGCAGATTTTCTTACCTCAATGGGCGGAGAGTCGTACCAGCAGGATGAGGTAGCACTTCATTATTCCATTCGTCGACCAGTAGGAGTCGTCGGAATGATTAATCCGTGGAACCTTCCACTACTTTTATTAACGTGGAAGCTAGCTCCTTGTCTGGCAGCTGGAAATACGGCAGTTATGAAGCCGGCGGAATGGTCGCCAATGACAGCAACGGTTTTAGCTGAAATTTGCAAAGAAGCGGGAGTACCAGATGGTGTAGTAAATCTTGTACACGGATTTGGGGCAGATTCAGCAGGTTCAGCATTAACGGAACATCCAGATGTGGATGCGATAACCTTTACAGGTGAAACCAAGACAGGTTCTGCCATTATGAAGGCAGCAGCACCAACGTTAAAAAAGCTTTCCTATGAACTAGGTGGGAAAAATCCCAATATTATCTTTGCTGATTCTGATTTAGATGAAGTAATTGAAACGACATTAAAGTCCAGCTTCATGAACCAGGGGGAAGTTTGTCTTTGTGGTTCACGCATCTATGTAGAGAGTACTGTGTATGAGAGCTTTATTGAAAAATTTGTAGCAAAAACAAAAGAGTTACAGACAGGTGATCCGTTCCATCCAGCTACAAAAGTTGGCGCTGTAATCAGTAAAGAACATTATGAACGAGTCCTTTCCTACATCGATATTGCTGTGGAGGAAGGAGGTACGATTTTAACAGGTGGTGCTAGACCTGAGGAATTAGAGAAGGGGTATTTTATCTCCCCTACGATAGTGGTTGGTCTCGATCGAACGGCGAGATGTGTTCGAGAAGAAATTTTTGGTCCGGTTGTTACCGTTCTGCCATTTGAAACTGAAGAAGAGGTAGTAGAACAAGCCAATGACACGCATTATGGTTTAGGGGCGACCATTTGGACGAACGACCTACGTCGCGCCCATCGCGTTGCACGAGAAATTGAGGCAGGAATCATCTGGATTAACACATGGTATTTACGAGATTTACGTACACCATTTGGTGGTATGAAGCAAAGTGGCATAGGGAGAGAAGGCGGGATGCATAGTTTCGATTTTTATAGTGAACTTTCAAACGTCACAGTAAAGTTATAAGCGTAAAAGGAGTGAATGTCATTGGCTATTGAAACAAAAGATCTATCAGATATTTTAATTAGTGCAGAAGAAACCAAAAAAGGAGTCCGTCCTTTAACAGAACTAGCGCCTAATTTAACCATTGATGAAGCATATAGAATCCAGCTAGCAACTATCGAAAAGAAAATATCTGAGGGGCAAGTAATAAGCGGGAAAAAAATCGGCCTAACATCTCTAGCAATGCAACAGTTATTGGGGGTAGATGAACCAGACTATGGGCATTTACTTCATAGTATGGAAATTTGTAATGGAGGAACTGTTTCTCGAGATAGCCTTTTGCAGCCTAAAGTAGAAGCGGAGATTGCTTTTGTTCTGAAGAAAGACTTAATCGGGCCAAATGTGACAGTAGCAGACGTACTAGAGGCTACTGATTATATCCAACCAGCAATTGAAATCGTTGATAGTCGAGTGGAGAACTGGAAAATCAAGCTTTGCGATACGGTTGCAGATAATGCCTCTTCTGGTCTATATGTTTTAGGCGAGAAAAAGTTAGCTCTGGATGAGGTCGACTTGAAGGAAATAAAAATGGAGTTATATAGAAATGGAGTTTTAGAAAATGAAGGGGTTGGCAAAGCAGCATTAGGTAATCCAGCGTACTGCGTGGCATGGCTTGCCAATAAATTAACGACATACGGAATCCACTTAAAAGCAAATGAGGTTATTTTATCTGGTGCGTTATCCGCTGCTGTAAATGCTAATAAGGGAGACGTTTTTTTTGCAAAGTTTGATAGCCTTGGAGAAGTAGAAGTGCGCTTTGACTAAAATAGTATGAACGTTTTGGTAAACCGCCCCTGATGATTGGAGTGCAACCGCCCGCGATCGCTGCCACCTAGCACGGAAATCAACAGGGTGTTCAAAGGAGTCACCGTATTTTCAGGGTAGACACCCATGCAAACCAAATTTGCACCATGGCGGATGAAAATGGAACTCGGATCGTTAATCGCAATGATTCCCCGTCGCCCCTGATGATTGTAGTGCAAGGCGTGAGACTCCTGCGGAAGGCAGCGAGTTTCGGGAGACCCCGCAGGCGCTTTTACGCCGAGGAGGAGGCTCCCGAACCGCCCGCGGAAAGCGAATGCCTGGCACGGAAATCATCAGGGAGTTTAAAGGTGACATCGTATTTTCAGGGTAGCTTCAAAATAGAAGGAAGGGATGAAAAAAAGCGTGAAAAAAATAAAGGTTGGAATTATCGGGTCAGGAAATATTGGGACCGACTTAATGATTAAACTTCACCGCTCTAAAGTGTTGGAAATGACAACAATGATCGGGATAGATTCACAATCAGATGGATTACGTCGCGCTAAGGCGTATGGCCATCACATTATAATGAATGGAATAGAGGGCTTTCTTGAACGACAAGATCTAGCAGATATTTTGTTTGATGCTACATCGGCAAAAGCTCACCTACATCATGCAGAGGCGTTGGAGGGAACGGGAAAACACATACTCGATTTAACTCCGGCTGCCGTAGGACCATTTGTTGTCCCCACGGTAAATTTAAAAAATCACATCGATGCGCCCATTGTAAATATGATTACATGTGGTGGTCAGGCAACTATTCCAATTGTCCATGCTGTGAATCAAATTTGTGATGTAGAATACGCTGAGATTGTAGCAACAATTGCAAGTAAAAGTGCAGGCCCTGGGACCCGTGCTAATATTGATGAATTTACGACAACAACTGCACGTGCTATTGAAAAAATAGGAGGTGCAAAAAGAGGGAAGGCAATCATCATTCTGAATCCCGCAGAGCCTCCAATTATTATGCGAGATACGGTCTATTGCCTTGTGAAAGATGTAAATGGAAAAGAAGCGCAAATCATTCAATCTATCAAAAAGCGAGTAGAAGAAATTCAACAATATGTTCCTGGATACAGACTAAGAACAGATCCAATTTTTGATGGTAATAAACTAAGTGTTTTCCTTGAAGTAGAGGGTGCTGGAGATTATCTCCCTTCCTATTCTGGAAACCTCGATATTATGACAGCTGCGGCAGTGAAAGTCGCGGAAGAAAAGGCAAAACGGTTAATAGGTGAAATGAGCCGAACGATAAAAGCTACATGAAAGGCGGGGTAGCGTGTCAGAGCGCGATTTATGGATCACGGAAGTAGCATTAAGAGATGGTAGTCATGCCATTAGTCACCAATATACGATAGAACAAGTAGAGTTAGTAGCAAGAGAATTAGATAAAGCAAATGTTCCTTATATCGAAGTTGCACATGGAGATGGACTCGGTGGATCCTCCTTACAATATGGACTTTCACTTACAAATGAAATGGATTTGATAAGTGCCGCAGTCAATGTTGTACACCAAGCGAAGATTGCTGTTTTATTATTACCTGGAATCGGAACAGTTGAACATTTAAAAGAAGCCGCGACTCGTGGTGCGAAGGTTGCAAGAATTGCGACACATGTTACAGAAGCAGATGTTTCGAAGCAACATCTCACATACGCGAAAGAAATAGGAATGGAAACGGTTGGATTTCTCATGATGTCCCATATGGCATCTGTAGAAAAGTTAGTAGAACAAGCAAATTTAATGGAGAGCTATGGAGCGGACACTGTATATGTGGTAGATTCTGCTGGAGCGCTTCTGCCCTATCAAGTTAGAGAAAGAATCCGTAGTTTACGCCAAAGCTTAGATGTTCCAATCGGTTTTCACGCACATAATAATCTGTCTTTAGCTATGGCTAATTCGTTAATCGCTATAGAAGAAGGGGCTACTAGAATCGATGGAAGTGTTCGGTGTTTAGGAGCGGGGGCTGGGAATACACAGACGGAAGTTCTGGTAGCAGTCTTAGATAGATTAAATAAAAAAACTGGAATTGATGTGTATAAATTGATGGATGTAGCAGAAGAAATAGTTGCTCCTATTCTAAAAAAGCCACAAGAGATTACAAGAGAAAGCTTACTTCTCGGCTATGCAGGAGTATATTCTAGCTTTTTAATTCATGCAAACCGCGCTGCAAAACAATTTCAGATAGATGCAAAAGACATTTTAATAGAATTAGGCAAGCGTAAGGTAGTAGGTGGCCAAGAAGACATGATAGTCGATGTAGCAGCTGAAATTGCTCAAAAAAGAGTAAACGTTTAAAGGAGGTAAGTTAATAGTGGATTTGTTACAAATAGCTAAGCAGGTTGCACAGCATCAACAAAAGGGTCAAGAGATGGATAAAATAACGTTGTCCCATCCAAAAATGAATACGGATCATGCATATGAAATCCAAAAACTAAGTATGGAGCAAGCAATCGAAAATGGAGATCGATTAATTGGCTGGAAAATGGGTCTTACAAGCAAAGCAAAGCAACTTTCTGTAGGAGTAGAAGAAGCAATATACGGTAGACTTACTTCCTCTATGGAATTAACGGAGTCAACATTGCATGTCGGACCGCTAATTCATCCGAGAGTAGAACCGGAATTCGCCTTTGTACTTAACCGAGAATTAAAAGGAGAACATATTACTGTTCGAGATGTGTGGATGGCAACAGAATGTATTTTTCCTGCAATAGAAGTAATCGATAGTAGATATCGAAATTTTTCTTTCACTTTAGAGGATGTTATTGCCGATAATGCTTCTTCCTCCAAGTTTATTTTAGGTAATCAGGCATTTTCTCCTTATTTTACTTCATGGGATACTGTCGAAGTGAAAATGCGCCGTAATGGAGAAGTTGTTCAGTCAGGGGTCGGTGCAGCTGTTTTAGATCATCCTGTAAAGTCGATTGTCGAACTCGTCAAAATGTTAAATAAAGAGGGTCTTTCTGTACAACCTGGCATGGTCGTTTTGGCCGGTGGGATTACAGAAGCAATTAATGTCTACGCTGGAGATGTAATAGAAGTTCACTATGATAAATTAGGAACGCTCAAGCTGCACATTGAACAGTAGACAGGAGGTAAGTTTCATGCCAATCGCTCATATTCACCTTTTAGAAGGGAGAAGTAGCGAAAAAAAGCAAGTGTTAATTAAAAATGTAACGGCAGCAATAAGTAAAAGTCTCGATACTTCTCCGGAAAAAGTAAGAGTATTACTATTGGAAATCCCGAAAGAGAATTGGGGAACTGCTGGTAAAACAAAGGCGGAAAGCGAAATTTAATAGAGCTTGAAGCTTGGAGGTTAGTAGATGCAGATACACAAAGCCGAGAGCATTAAATTGCCTAAATCCATTGTTACTATAGGAGCGTTTGATGGTGTTCATCGAGGACACCAAACGCTTATTAAGGAAATCGTACAAAAGGGACGTCGTTTTAATCTTCCAAGTGTTGTTTATACCTTTGATCCTCCCCCAAGAGTGTACTTTCAAAATGCCCATATTCTAACGCCAATACATGAAAAAATCAGAAGGATACAAGGATTAGGAATTGATCATTGTATAGTTGCTTCATTCAATGAAGACTATCTGCAAAAAAGTGCTGCACAGTTTATTCAGGAATTGAAGTTGTTAAATCCAATTCTAATTGTCGTTGGAAGTGGATTTCGTTTTGGGAAAAAGCGGACTGGTGATATACACCTTCTAAAGGAGCATTTTCAAGTGAAGGTGATAGAACCTTTCTATTGTTCTGCTGGGGAAGTTATTTCTTCTACAAGAATTAGAGAGTTAGTAGTGAACGGGGAAAATAAACGAGCATTTTCTTTACTAGGTTGGCCAGTGTAATAGAACCTATCTAACACATATGCTCGTAATTGGAATTTTAGGGGGAGTACGATGAAAAAGATGAAACGCAACTTATCGTTAGTATTGGTTATATCACTACTGTTAATTGTGGCTGCCTGTGGAGGAAGTCAATCAAGTGGAGATGGAGCAGATAAATCATATACGTTTAAACTAGCACATATTACACCAACCTCACATATGTGGCATATAGCTTCTGAAAAATTTGCAGAAGAGCTGGAAAGTAAATCTGACGGAAGAATGAAAGTGGAGATTTACCCAGCTAGTCAATTAGGAACCGAAGCAGATATGGTTCAACAAATTGAAGCGGGATCAATTGATTTTGGATTAATCACTGCAGCATACATGAGCTCCCGTTCTCCTTCTTTTGCAGCATGGTTTATGCCTTATGCGTTCAAGGACATTAACGCAGCACATGAGGCAAGAACAACTGATGTTGCAAAAAAGATTCTAGGCACATTAGATGAGCAAGGTCTAATTGGACTAGATTATTTATTTGCCGGTCAACGAGTGATGCTTTTTAAAGATAAAGAAGTATTAACACCAGAAGATATGTCTGGACTAAAGCTTCGAGTAACGCCAAGTCCCCCAATGCAAGATTTTTACCGCTCTGCAGGAGCATCACCTGAAGGCTTACCCCTTCCAGAAGTGTATGCAGCTGTTCAAACTGGTGTAATTGATGGAATGGATATGGATTTAGATGCAGCGATTACGAATAAATATTTTGAAGTAGTGGACTATGGTGCTGTAACAAATCACATGGTATGGCCAGCTGTTGTGACAGTGAATAAGTCTACCTTTGAAGGTATGCCAGAAGCAGATCAAAAAATAATTCGTGAAGCATTAGCGGTAGCGACAGATTTTGCAGTGTCTACGCGTTCTGCTCAAGAGGAAGAATTCAGAACAACCTTAAGCGATAATGGAATGAAAATCTATGATATTCCTGCATCCGTTTTCGCTGATCAAATAGCTGCGTTTGATGAAAAGTATAAAGAGTTAGACCCACTTATCAAGGAATTTATCGAAACATTCAGAAAGTAAATTGTGTTTGATTAGGAAGGGGGAAGACAAACGGATGAATAAAATCAGCGATACAATTGCCGAGGTAGAAAAGTATTTAGGAGCATTTTTAATGCTTTGTATGGTGGTTATTGTTATAGTTGCTGTTGCGTTCCGATACTTCCTTAACTCCCCCTTATCATGGGCAGGGGAAGTATCAATTTTTCTATTAATATGGACTAGTTTTATTGGAGGAAGTTTGGGGTTGAAATATAAGTCCCAAGCTTCTGTCACATTTTTATTAGATTTTGTTTCTGAACGAGTAAAAAAAAGTTTAATTATTCTAGGACATATTAGTATGCTTGGGTTCTTATTTATCATTTTGTACTTTAGTTATAAGTGGATACTATCTCCCAATGTAGCCCTGCAAAAATCTAGTGCTATGTTGTTGCCGATGTGGATCCCTTTTAGCGCAGTACCAATTGGCTTAACCTTTGCAACGATTCATATCATAACAAATCTACTAAACGTGATCCGAGAGGGGGAAACAAAATGACGATTCTCGTAATCTTATTGTTTTTTGTATTCCTGCTCATTGGTATCCCAATTTCCATCGTTTTAGGAATGACAACAGTTCTATACTTTTTACTAGTAGGCAGCCCTGTGTTGCTTCAATCTACTCCAATGCGTTTGTTTTCGGGTCTAGAGAACTTTGGGCTATTAGCGATTCCCCTATTTATGCTAGCTGGTGAGCTGATGAATAGCGGAGGGATTACAACGAGACTAGTAAAATTCTCAAAGGTATTAATAGGCCATGTTCGCGGGGGCTTAGCATATGTAACGATTATTTCTAATATGATTATTGCCTCCATTTTAGGTTCAGCTAATGCACAAGCAGCAATGATGAGTAAAGTAATGGTTCCAGAAATGGAAAAAGAGGGATATAATAAGGAATTCTCTGCTGCCCTTACTTTGGCATCTTCCATTGTTGCTCCGATAATCCCTCCTAGTATGATTTTTATCATTTACGGTACACTCTCTGGAACCTCTATTGGTGGTTTATTTATGGCAGGTATTATCCCAGGTATTATGTATGGAATCGGGTTTATAGGACTAATTGGTTATTTAGGCTACAAGTACAATTTCCCTAAAAGTGAGCGTGCTTCTATCAAAGAAGTGCTAAGGCATGCTTTGTATGTAATCCCTGCTCTCTCTGTACCATTTATTATTATTTTCGGTATTTTAAGTGGTGCATTTACACCAACAGAGTCAGCAGCTGTCGCTTGTTTAATTGCATTATTAGTTGGAACCTTCTTGTATAAAGAATTAAAATGGAAACATATTCCGAAGTTGCTGATTAATACGGTTGTGAGTACTGCGACGGTTACTTTTTTAATCGCAATGGCCAATATATTTGGTTGGATGATTGCTTTTGAACAAATACCACAAATGTTTGCGAATGGATTTTTATCCTTATCAGATAATCCTTTAGTTTTCTTACTACTCGTCAATCTAATGTTACTATTACTTGGAGCGGTGCTAGACGGGATTGCAGCATTAATTATTCTCATTCCAGTATTAATGCCTCTAGTAATTGCATTTAATATTGATCCTATTCATTTTGGGGTTATTATCTGTATTAACTTAACGATTGGTCTTTTAACTCCACCAGTTGGTACAGGACTATTCATCGTATCCTCCATTACAGGAGTGAAAATTGAAAGACTAGTAAGAGCAACCACTCCTTTCTTAATAATGGGGATTTTTATTCTATTAATCATCACTTATTGGTCAGATGCGGTATTAATTATCCCGAGAATGCTTGGTTTTTAAGGAAGTAGTAACTATGAAAATAGTAAAAAGCAGCGCTAACGATTCGCTGCTTTTTGTATGTCGATTTTTTACTCAAATATCGTTCTTCCAACATCTCCACGCACAAAGATATTCCATAATTTTTGTTCAAAATACACGCTAATTTGTTACTAAATAAGTTATAATAGGAAAAAAATGCCGTGTGTAAAGGTGCATAAGGAGCAAAAGATGGAAATAATTTATCAATTAATAGGTGGGATAGCAAACGTTTTTATGATATTTTCAAAGAACGTTACGGAAGAAGTAATTGAAAAGAATATTGAACATTTAAAGCAATATGATTGGTTTACGAGATTTTTAGAAAATGAAAGCTTTCAAAAGTTAATAAGCAAGGATCAAGATGTGCGATACATAATAGGAAAATTAAATCAGAAAAAACTACAAAAAAACCCGAATAAATATGAACAAAAAATCTATCAAGCTTTAGAGAAAGCAAGAAATTAGCAAATTATTTCACGTTAGTCAGGAGAATCAATTTAAATATGAAAGTAGTGGAAATTCTTCGTATTGGCATCATTATTCTTTTCCTAAGTTGGATAGGAAACACCGTTTATTTTGCAAGTCAGCAACTAGATGAGCCGATTGTGTTGCAGCATTTCTATGAATTGCCACTTTCGGACGATTATTATTTTGAAATTTACTATATTACGAATAAAAATGATCCAGTAGATTTAAGTTTTGTTGAATTTCCCGAATTAGAAGAGCTCGACTATCGGCATTTGATAACGAGACATGGGCAAGTACGGGATGAGCAAAATTTTTCGCATCATTCTGTAAAAAGTATTGGTTTTCAAATTCAACATGAAGATATCACCAAGGGGAAATACGACGACATCGTCTTAACGGAAATGAGAACGTTTAAGCCTAATGGTGAAGTCAAGACTTATTCGATTGGAGAAATCAAGCTATATTCAGATAAGCGTGGGCCTTTCGAGATGCATTCTACTGGAAGCTCTAGTGACCACAATGGTTTTGATATGGTGAGAGCTACGGAAAGTATTACTATTACTGATTTGAAATTTTCTTTCCTTGATAAGCTTGAAAATAGTATTCAATTATGGATGAATAAAGAAGAATTACAAATAATAGATTCCCAGATTGATTCTAGTTTATTTCCTAAGGTCTTAAATCAAGGGGACTGGCTCGAAGTCGAACATCGCTTTCAATTCACTGAAGGAAATTTCAATCGCTTCCACCATTATTATTTAGCACCTACTTTATTAGGAAAAACAGCGGATGGAAAAGAGTTTGAGCATCAGTTGTCAATTCAATACCGCCCTTATATTTCGAAAAAAGAGTTACAGGAATTAATCAAAGTGGCTAGTGGTGATCAGGATGAATAGTGGGTTTAACAAAATAACATTGGGATTAGTCATCGTGCTAATTAATATAAATATTGGGTTTATTAATTTACTACCAGATATCATCGGCTACATGATGATTGCTTCTGGGACATCTCAGCTTGGGTTGGAAAAAGCAAGGAATTGGGCTGTTTGGCTTGCTGTACTTTCGCTACCTACCATCTTTAACCTGGGAATGAATTTAATTGATGCAATTCAATTTAGTCCAGCGTTTTTTGCAGAATCTATCTATATTGTTGTTTTAACCATCTTTCATATTCTCCTCATTTTTGAATTGATGAAGGGATTCGTAGCAAAGGCCGAAGAAAAGGGGCTAGTAACGATAGTTGGGAGTACGAAAAAGAGAATCAACATTTATGCCACGGTCTCCTTGATTTATTTAATCACATTTCCATTTATCTTGAACTTGGAGGAGCTAGTGAGTATCACCGTTATCATACTAATTAGTTTCGTCACCTTCTTCATGGAAATCATGATTATTCTATTAGTTCGTCAATACAGAAATATATTAGCAGCATAAAAAAACCGAGCCTTTTGTTGATGGCTCGGTTTTTTCGTCTAATCTATTAAAAAAACATAGAAGCTCCAGCTAGTAGGGTTGTAATTAGCATTACGCCAATCATTAGGTACACGATTACTTTTTGTGTTTTTCTGCTCATTGAGTCTTGTCACTCCTCATTCTTTTATGCTCTTCTTATTGTACATGGAAACTTGTCTATTCTCAAGGTGAGAGATTCTAGAATAAAGGAGGATTTTTGCAGAAAAAGTCGAAATGTTATAGAGTCATAGTTAAGCGACTTACAACAAGGGGGATGGACATGATTAAAAATATAAATCATATTGGGATTGCTGTGAAGTCAATTGAGACAGCGCTTCCATTTTATACAGAAACTTTAGGTCTGACCTTTGAAACAGTTGAGCATGTTGCTAGTCAACGGGTTCGAGTGGCTTTCATTCATGCGGGGAATTGCAAGATTGAATTATTAGAGCCGACATCTCCAGAAAGTGCTGTTGCAAAATTTATTGAAAAACGTGGTGAAGGTATTCATCACGTGGCTTTAAGTGTAGATAACATCGAAGAGCGAATTCAAGAAATGGTGGATAAAGGGATTGCGATGATAGATTCGACATCTCGAGTAGGAGCAGGTGGTGCTAATATTGCATTCATGCATCCAAAGGCAAGCGGCGGGGTATTAGTGGAATTTTGTGAAAAGGCGGCGAAACAACATGACAATTGATATTTATGAAAAGATAAATGAGTTATACGATAAACGTCGCGAGGTCGAGCTTGGTGGCGGAGACGAACGAATTGATAAGCAACATGAAAAAGGGAAGCTAACAGCCAGAGAGCGAATTGAACTTTTAGTAGATGAGGGGACTTTTGTAGAGCTTAACCCTTTCATCGAGCACCGTTGCAATGATTTTGGATTACAAGGAAAAAAAGGTCCGGGAGATGGGGTAGTAACGGGTTATGGAAAAGTAAATGGCAAGCCAATCTATCTATTCTCGCAAGATTTCACCGTGTTTGGTGGGGCATTAGGGGAAATGCACGCAAAGAAAATTGCGAATGTTATGGATATGGCGGCTCAAAATGGTACGCCAATTGTCGGATTGAACGATTCTGGAGGAGCGAGAATTCAAGAAGGTGTCCTTTCTCTTGATGGGTATGGTCACATCTTTTATCGAAATTCTATCTATTCCGGCGTGATTCCCCAAATCTCTGTCATCATGGGACCTTGTGCTGGCGGAGCGGTGTATTCTCCTGCCATCACTGATTTTGTGTTCATGGTGGAAAAGACAAGTCAAATGTTTATAACTGGACCAAAAGTGATTGAAACTGTTACTGGTGAAAAGATTAGTTCAGAAGGATTAGGTGGAGCGAAAGTTCATAATTCAATAAGTGGAAGTGCTCACTTTTCAAGTCCCTCTGAAGAGGAAGTTCTGGCTCAGGTTAGAAACCTCTTAAGCTATCTTCCTCAAAATAATGAAGAGAAGCCAGAGCGCATTTCATGTGAAGAGGGGGATGATTACCGTCCTGAGCTATCAGACGCCATCCCTTTTGATGCAATTAGACCATATGACGTAAGAATTGTAATTAATCAAGTAGTAGATGAAGGCTCTTTTATGGAAATCCATAAAGATTTCGCCAAAAACATCGTGGTTGGTTTAGCAAGATTGAAGGGTGAAGTCGTTGGGCTCGTTTGTAATCAACCAAAAGTGATGGCAGGAGGGTTAGATATCGACTCCTCTGACAAAGCAGCGAGATTTATCCGTTTTTGTGATTCCTTCAATATTCCGCTTATTACTTTTGAAGATGTAACTGGTTTCTTCCCAGGAGTTAAGCAAGAGCATGGTGGAATCATTCGCCATGGAGCAAAGATTCTCTATGCGTACTCTGAAGCTACGGTGCCAAAGCTTACCGTTATTTTACGAAAAGCATATGGTGGGGCTTATGTTGCCTTAAACAGTAAGTCCATTGGAGCAGATCTTGTATTTGCTTGGCCGAATGCGGAGATTGCGGTAATGGGACCTCAAGGTGCTGCAAATATTATCTTTGCACGTGAAATTAACGAAAGCGAAAATCCAGAAGAAACAAGAGCGCAAAAAATCGAGGAGTATCGTGAGAAATTTGCCAATCCTTATGTTGCAGCAAGCCAAGGAATGGTCGATGATGTAATCGATCCAAGAGAAACAAGAATTAAACTCATCCAGTCTCTCGAAATGCTGCGTAACAAAAAAGAATCTAGACCATTTAAAAAGCATGGGAATATCCCACTTTAATGTAAGGAAGATAGTAGGTGCATCCTGCTATCTTCTTTTATAGCAGATGAGAGGAAGAAGCCTGTTGATTAATCTAGTGAGTGTGAGAAAAGAAGAAGAGGAAGTTTTACAACGGCTCATTCAATTCTATATCTATGAGTTTACAAGATTTAATGACGATATTAAGTTAGAAAACGACGGTAGCTATAAGCCGTTTGATTTACAAAAATATTGGCAGATAAACACGTCTTACCGTGCATTTTTTATCAACTATCAGAAGGAAATAGTCGGGTTTGCCCTTTTAGAAGAAGGCACAGGAGACTCTCCGAATGTAATAGAAGAATTTTTCATCATAAGGAAATACCATGGAAAAGGCTTTGGTCGAATTGCTGCCCAAAGGCTATTTTCGATGTTTGAAGGGAAATGGCAAGTTTTCCAAATTCAAAACAATTATCCAGCACAAGCATTTTGGCGCAAAACAATCCGAGAATTCACTAGTAACTCCTATCTAGAACGATATGATGAGCATAGACGGTCTATTCAGGAGTTTGATACACGCCAATTGGATTAAGGGAGCTTGTTCCGTAGAAAAGTTTTTCTCAAATAGGTTATAATAAGGAAGGATTTAAAAAGTGGTAGGAGGAACATACATATGATTAATAGAGACAGATTAGTTGAAGAATTTTTAGAGCTTGTTCAAGTAGATTCTGAAACAAGATTTGAAGCTGAAATTTGTAAAGTATTAAAAGAGAAATTCTCTGCTTTAGGTGTTAACGTAATAGAAGATGACACAATGAATGTAACAGGGCACGGTGCTGGTAACCTTATCTGTACGCTTGAAGGGACAAAGACAGGAGTAGACACTATCTATTTCACCTCCCACATGGATACAGTTGTACCTGGAAAAGGAATAAAACCTTCCATTAAGGATGACTATATTGTAACAGATGGAACAACAATTTTGGGGGCAGATGATAAAGCTGGCCTTGCAGCAATGTTAGAGGCAGTAAAAGTACTAAAAGAAAACAATATCGAGCATGGAACGGTACAATTCATTATCACAGCTGGGGAAGAATCAGGACTTGTTGGAGCTAAAGCACTCGATCCGGCAATGGTAACAGCGAAATATGGCTTTGCTTTAGACAGTGATGGAACAGTCGGCAACATTATCGTTGCTGCACCTACACAAGCAAAAGTAAAAGCAACTATTTATGGAAAAACAGCTCATGCTGGTGTTGCTCCAGAAAAAGGAATCTCTGCCATTACGATTGCAGCAAAATCCATTGCGAAAATGCCACTAGGTCGTATTGACGAGGAAACAACTGCAAACATTGGTCGCTTTGAAGGTGGCGGTCCAACAAACATTGTGTGCGATCGCGTAGATATCTTAGCAGAGGCACGTTCTCTAGTACCTGAAAAGATGGAAGTGCAAGTTGCCAAAATGAAAGAAGCTTTCGAAACAGTTGCAGTAAATATGGGTGGACGTGCAGAAGTAACCATTGATATTATGTACCCTGGTTTCAAATTTGCAGCAGGAGATCACGTAGTAGAGGTTGCCAAACGTGCTGTTACAGCCATTGGAAGAACTCCTGAGTTACAAAAAAGTGGCGGCGGAAGCGATGCGAATGTAATTGCTGGATTCGGTGTTCCGACTGTCAACTTAGCTGTTGGCTACGAAGAAATCCATACAACCAATGAAAGAATGCCAATTGAAGAATTAGTTAAAACGACAGAGCTTGTCGTAAGTATCATGAAAGAAGTTGCAAAGTAAGTAAGGGAAGCTTGGTGAAATGCCAAGCTTTTTTTTCATGGTTGAATTATAATGAAAGAAAAGCGTTGATAGGAGAAAAGTCATGGAACCTAAAAAACTAGTTATCTTTCAAGCGAATGAAGAAGAGTATGGTGTTTCTGTGGAGTTTGTCGTTTCCATTGAAAAACTAGCTAGCGTAACACCGATCCCTGAAATGCCTACCTTTATGAAAGGTCTTATGAAGGTAAGAGATGAATTGATTCCAGTACTAGATACAAGCCAGATACTTTTTAATACACCTACGACTCTTACCGAAAAAACGAGAGTAATTGTTGTGCAAACGACTGATCTTTCTGTTGCTCTATTAGTAGAAGATGCAAAGGAAATCCTAGATGTGCAACAAGAAAATATTCAACCGCTTAGTTTAATTGCGGCCAACACTACCGCCTATATAAGTGGAATGGTAAATTTAGAAAACCGATTAATTGCTATTATTGATCCTAGTATACTAGTTAATAACCTTAGCGAAATAGAAACAATTAAAGAAGAAGTAGAAAAGCAAGCAACTAGTTAAAAAACACTTAACGGTAGTAAGGAGGTTCTCTTTAGGTAGGAGGGTACCTCTTTTTTTAGTTTGAGTAGTGATAATCTTGCTAGTTCACACAAGCAAGTTCCGCCAAAAGCCATGGAGAGGTGATACTTTTGGCGAAGGGAATGTGCTTGTCTGATTTGATTAAGGTGCCTTACTATAGTTTACTGCAAGTGATACTTTGCCATTTTTTTATATAACGTAGTTCGGTGGATGCCGAGAATTTTGGCAGCCTTTGATTTGTTTCCTGCTACTTTTTGCAAGATGGATAAAATAAGTTCTCGCTCAAGTTCATCATTTGCCTCCTTTTGATTAACAAGCAAATCCGAGGTTGCGATATTTCCTTGTGGGAGTGAATAGCTTTGTTGGGTCAATTCCCGAACTGTACTTAAGGTTGGTTGACTAGCTAGCGATGAAGTCTTAGTTGGTTTTGTATATTCGTTAGGCATAAGATAGCTCGTTAAGTGTGGCGGAAGGTCCTGCAGTAATATTTGGTTTTGATCAGTAAGTACAACTAAGCTTTCTAAGATGTTTGCCATTTCTCGAACGTTACCTGGCCAATCATATTGAATGAATTTTTCCATGACCTCTCTACTTATCTTTATGGAAGAGAGATGATGTTTTTTGGAGGCTGCTTCTAATAAGTGTGATACAAGGACAGGAATATCTGCTTTCCTATTTTTAAGGGGCGGAATATGCAAGGGAACAATATTAAGTCGATAGTATAAATCCTTTCGAAAGGCTCCCTTTTCTACAAGCTTCTCCAATGGTTGATTTGTTGCAGCAATAATGCGCACATTCACATTTATTTCACTTATGCCTCCTACCCTTTCGAATTTTTGCTCCTGCAGGACACGAAGGAGCTTAGCTTGTAAGTGAAGAGACATATCCCCGATTTCATCTAAAAACAACGTTCCGTTATGTGCCAATTCGAACTTTCCGGGTTTTCCACCCTTGCTTGCTCCAGTAAACGCTCCAGGATCGTATCCAAATAGCTCTGATTCAAGCAATTCATCAGGAATAGCCGCGCAGTTTAAAGATATCAATGGGCCATTTTTTACTGGACTTAGGTGATGAATAGATTTGGCAAAAAGCTCCTTCCCAACACCACTTTCTCCGATAATTAAGACCGTTGCCATCGTTTTCGCTGCTCTCCGCGCGATTTTTTTAACTTCTCCTATTGATTTGCTCTCTCCAATAATTTTGTCAAATGTAATCTTCTCTTTCTCTTGTTTAGGTATTTCGAGCGTGAACTGTTTATTGCTAGTTTCCTTAAGAACCTGTAGCTTGTCAAAGGCTTTAGCGAGCTCTGAAACACCTTCAAAAACGAGCATTCCGATTGCACCAATTACTTTAGTGTTTTTCCAAATAGGTATCACATGGGCAACCATTTCCTGCCCTTGCAACATAACTGCATTAGAACGTTCCGGAATTCCAGTTTCAAGAACTACAGGCAATCTAGTGTTTTCGATTACTTCTGTACAATGTTTTCCAATCACATCATCTTTTTTCATACGTACGAAACGGCTATAGGAGCTATTAAAAAGTTGGATGATGCCATTTTCATCTACCACCGTTATTCCTTCATAAGCTGTATCGAAACAAACTTCGTACATTTTTACAATCTGATCTAAAGATTGATTTTGTTCATGGAGTTCCAAGACTTTATTGACTATTTTTCTTTTTGAAGGAAAGCTACCAATGAGTCTTTTCTCTCTATCTACCACTGGAATAACTGTAGGGAAATAAAGAGAATCTTCATTTATTGGCTCATCAGCATATAGAGTAGTGAACTCTGTGACCATAATACTTTGAATCTCTTGTTCTATGGGGAGACCACTTAAGAATGCTTTCATAACTATCGAGGAGGAGACAATCCCCTTTACAGTCCGATCTTTGTTTACTACTGCAATACTAGTAATTTCATATTCCGACATGATTTTAGCTGCTTTAAAAATAGAGTCATTAACTTGGACGGAATAATATTCATCATCCATCCAATCTTGAACAATAGAGTCCTTATATTGCAAGGGGGTGCCTTCTTTTTTTAGAGCGTCCATATAAAACCACCTATCAACTTTATCGGTTATTAATCCGTTTGATTTTGAAAAATTAGAATATTTATAAAATAGATTAAAGGATAGTGTAGTTATTAGTCAACACATTTGTTTGTCTAAGACTACATATTTGTGTTCGGTGTGTAGCTTTATCAAAGCATATATTGATAAAAATACAGAAAATTCGTTAAATTAATAGTTGGCACGATAATTGCATTATATAAAGTGTATATTACTTCGTAACAGGGGGGCTTATATGAATTTAATAGCAGAAATCCGGATGCCCAATGTCATTCATTACGGGAGAGGTAGTCTTTCTAAATTGGGCAAGGAGGCAAATGAATTAGGATCAAAGGCATTGTTAATTAGTGATAAACCTTTAAGTGAGTTAGGTTATGTTGACAAGTTGATTGACTCTTTGGAAGTGGATAATGTTGAGGCAATTCCTTATTTGGGAGTGGACTCTGAAACAAAAGATACTCATGTTGAAGAAGCTTTAACCCTGTTTCATGAAAATGGTTGTGCTTTCATTATTGCCTTAGGTGGAGGAAGTTGTATTGATGCAGCTAAAGCCGTTGCTTTATTGGCTAGAAATGAAGGCGAGTTAATAGAATATGTGGGAAATCGGAAAATCATCAAAAATGATCCGGTGCCAGTAATAGCCATTCCTACAACAGCAGGCACAGGATCTGAAGTAACGGATGCATTGGTTGTGACCCATACAATTAATGATATAAAAATGATGATTAAGCAGCCTAAAATCATGCCAAGGGTAGCCATTGTTGACCCAATCCTTACACTATCAGCACCAAAAATGATAACGGTTGCAACAGGGGTAGATGCATTAAGCCACGCCATTGAAGCATTTATTTCACGCAAGTCCAATCCCTTATCTAATACATTAGCCTTATCATCTATTAAACTAATTGCAGATAACATTCAGCGCGTTTATGAAGATGGAAACGATTTGGAAGCAAGAACACAAATGGCTTTAGCATCTATGCAAGCAGGGATTGCATTTTCTAATGCCTCTGTATGCCTCGTTCATGGGATGTCTCGCCCTATTGGCGCTTTGTTTAAAGTGCCACATGGAATATCTAATGCTATGTTGCTATCGGCTGTATTGGAATTTAGTGAAAGTAGCTGTATAGAAAAATTAGCTCAGATAGGAAGGACAATTCTGAGAGATATAGAACAGTACAGTGATGAGGTCATCGCTAGAGAAACAGTCTTATTTATTAAAAAGCTCTGTATGGATTTAACAATTCCTAATTTAGAAACTTGGGGTATTAAAGAGCAAGATTTTGAAAAAGTGTTAGACAAAATGGCTACCGATGCATTGGCAAGTGGGAGTCCAAGTAATAATCCTCGAATTCCTAGTAAAGAGGAAATTATCAATCTGTATCGAGTCTCCTTTACATATGACTATTCAAATATGAAGCTTTTAAACAACAATGTCTAAAATAGTAAAGGAGGTTAGGGGATGGCACTTAGCTTTATAGGCTTGATTGTGGGACTTGGACTACTTATGTATTTAACAATTAAAGGGATAAACATCATTATCGCTGCTGTACTCTGTTCGACAATTGTAGCAGTCACAGGTGGGCACAATTTATTGGAAGCGTTAACATCTTACTATATGACAGGCTTCACTGGATTCTTTGCTTCTTGGTTTTTAACATTTTTACTTGGGGCAATTTTTGGGAAAGTCATGGAGGATACATTAGCTGCAAATGCGATTGCTGATTGGGTTAAACGCAAATTTGGAGCAAAGAGAGCGGTGTTTGCTGTTGTAACGGCGTGTGCACTTATGACTTACGGTGGTGTAAGCGTATTCATTGTAGCGTTTACTGTTTATCCAATAGCTTTTTCTTTATTTAAAAGTGCTAATTTGCCCCATCGTTTTATCCCAAGTGCACTAGTGTTCGGATCAATCTCTTTTACGATGACATCACCAGGTTCACCGGAGATTCAAAATCTAATTCCTACTCAGCATTTTGGCACGACTCCCACTGCTGGTGGTTGGATAGGAGTTATTATTGCGTTATTCATTATGGTAGTAGGCGGAATTATCTTAGGGAAGATGGTAAAAAAAGCAGTAGATCGAGGAGAAGCTTTCTCCTTGGAGCATCTTTCTGAAATAGCAAAGGCAGAGGTCGCCGCAACTAATGAAGGTAGAGCAAATGAAGGAGAAACTAAAAAGGACTTGCCTAATATTTTTGTTTCGCTATTGCCTTTAATATCTGTAGTAATAGTCTTAAATATTGTTGCCCAGTTTATCTCAACAGAACAAGCAGTTTTAATTGCTTTATTTGCTGGAATTGTTGTAGGGTGGGGTCTTATGTATAAAAATGCCATTGGTACTCATTTGAAAGCACTTACTAAAGGTACTGAAAATGCAATAAATGCGATTGCTAATACTTGTGCTGTAGTTGGATTTGGTGCAGTTGCTGCAAAGGTACCTGCATTTACAGCTATTGTGGATGCGCTCACAAACATGCCTGGCCTAGAATATGCAGGTCTTGCTATGGCTGTTACACTGATTGCTGCGATTACAGGTTCAGCATCTGGTGGGTTAGGGATTGCTTTGCCGATACTCGGACCTATTTATATGGCCCAGGGATTAGATCCAGGCGCAATGCACCGGATTTCAGCCCTTGCTTCAGGTGGATTAGACTCTCTTCCTCATAACGGATACATCGTCACTACTATTAATGGGGTTTGTAAGGAAACACATAAACGGGCTTATTTTCCAGTATTTATAATGAGTGTAGTTGTACCAACCATATTTTTAGCACTAGCGGTTGTACTATATATGATTTTTCACTAAACCATTAAAAAGGAGAGAGAATGATGAGTGTAAAGCGCATTCTAGGTTTTATAGGGTTAGGAAATATGGGGCTTCCTATGGCTGGAAATTTAATTAATGAGGAATATGAGGTATTTGGTTTTGATATTAATCCAACGGCCATTGCCAAATTCCAAGAAAAAGGGGGCCATATATGCCCAAGTATTAAAGAGGTCCTTCAGCGTGTAGATGTTGTTTTCCTTAGTTTACCCTCACCTGCTATCGTGGAAAAAGCATTTTATGAAGAAGGTATAATCAAGTATGGTAGAGAAGGTTTAATAATTATAGACACTAGTACCGTAACACCAGAATTAAACCGCAAAGTCTTTCAGGCTTGTCTGGAAAATAAACTAAAATACTTAGGATCTCCAATTAGCGGAGGTGTAATTGGTGCCGTTAATGCAACCTTGACGTTTATGGTTGGAGGACCGAAACAAGATTTTGAAGAAGTACTACCACTATTAAATATACTGGGAAAAAACCTCTTTCATGTCGGTGAAAACCCAGGCAGCGGTACAGTGATTAAGTTAATCAACAACTTAATGATCGGTTTTTATACCCAGGCCGTTGGAGAAGCCTTAACTCTTGGTGAAAAGATGGGCCTAGATCACGAGAGTATGTTTGAAATTTTAAATGTGAGTTACGGCCAAAGTAGAATCTATGAAAGAAACTATAAAGAATATATTGCTGAAAATAACTTTGAGCCTGGCTTTACAACGAATCTACTGTTAAAAGACTTAAAAATCGCTAAACAAATGGCAGAGGATTGTAAAGTCCAATTGCCAATTGGGGATCACCTTGTAGAGTGGTATTCACAGATAGCTAATGAAGGCTATGGAGAAAATGACATGTCTGCTGCTTACTTAATGACGAAGAAGCTAGCTGAAAAAGCAGAAACAACAAAATAGATTACTAGAATCATAGATACAACTTCTTATAAGTTAATGAAGGAATGCTTGTGAATAGAAAAGAAAAGCACTTAAAAATTAGGAGGAATAAATATGACTACAGTAAAGAGTGGAATGACAACATTAACGCATTTTATCGGTGGTGAAATGAAAGCTGGAAAAAGTGATCGCTTTGGAAAGGTTTATAATCCTTCAACTGGTGAAGTAACAGCATTATGTCCATATGCTTCAGCTGATGAAGTAAATGAAACCGTTGAAGTGGCACATGCTGCATTCGCAGGGTGGAAAAATACTTCTGTTGGGAAAAGAGTAGAAATTCTGCACCGCTTTAGAAGTCTTCTAGTGCAGGAAACTGATAAACTAGCTGAAATGATTGGTCTTGAAAATGGAAAAACGATTTCTGATGCAAAAGGTGAAATCAGCAGAGGGATTGAATCTGTTGACTTTGCAATTAATGCTCCGCAAATGTTAAAAGGAGAGTACTCGGTTAATGTTGGAGGAGATATTAATGCTTATTCATTGAAACAACCTTTAGGTGTAGTTGCAGCGATTTCACCATTTAATTTCCCGGTAATGGTGCCACTTGCGATGACTTCTATGGCAGTAGCTGTCGGAAATGCAGTAATCTTAAAACCATCGGAACGTGTTCCAAACTCGGCACTATTTATCTCAGAACTATGGAAAAAAGCAGGCCTGCCAGATGGAGTTTGGACCATCATTAATGGTGATAAAGAGGCTGTAGATGCTATCCTTAGAAACCCTAAAGTGCATGCAATTTCATTTGTAGGTTCAACGAGAGTTGCTGAATACGTCTATCATGAAGGATGCCGAAATAATAAGCGAGTTGCTGCTTTTGGTGGTGGTAAGAATCATATGATCATTATGCCTGACGCGGATTTAGATCAAGCGGTTAATGCCTTTCTTGGAGCTGCATATGGTTCTGCTTCCCAACGTTGTATGGCCATTTCAGCGGCTATGCCAGTAGGAGAAAAAACAGCAGAAGTATTTGTCCAGAAATTAAGGACTCGTGTAAAGGAATTAAAAGTTGGCGCTTATAATGATGAACAAGCAGATTTCGGCGCAGTGATTACTCAAGAGTCGAAGGATACTATCTTAAAGTATATTAACGAGAGCTTAGCAGAAGGAGCTGAATTAACGGTTGACGGCCGCAACCCGGAAATATGCGAAAAAGAAAATGGCTTCTACTTAGGTGCTACACTACTAGATCGTGTTACTCCTGAGATGAAGATTTATCGCGATGAAGTATTCGGGCCTGCACGAATTGTTGTGCACGTTAATAGTTTAGATGAAGCCATTGAATTAATAAATAGCCACGAATATGGAAATGGTGTGACGATTTTTACAGAGAGTGGATCTGCTGCAAGAAAGTTCACAGAACAAATTGAAGTGGGCATGGTTGGTGTGAATGTACCGATTCCAATTCCTGTTGGCTACCATAACTTTGGTGGGTGGAAGCGTTCTAAATTTGGAGAAGGTCATATGTTTGGACCAGACACAGTTCGTTTCTTCACAAAAACTAAAACAGTATCAGAAAAATGGCCGGAAGCAAAAGCAAAGGACCACAAAACAGAATTTGCATTTCCAAGTAACAATTAACAGTTAGTTCAGGGGCATAATAGCACCCAGACATTTTATTTAACTGAAGATATGGAGATTTCCTAAGTTACTAGGAAGTCTCTTTTTGGTGTTTATCTTCTTTTTTTGAGATTTGTATTACTAAATAAATATTAAGAAGGAAGGAAGCGGTGGAGAATGTGAGCAATGCATTTTCAGCTCCCCCACCAGCGGCAATACTAAAAAAGGGAACTAAAACGACTATTATTGCTAGAATTATCCCATTGAACATGATATGGCCTCATTTCTTAACTACTAATATATCTATAATTATACAATATTGTCCAATTGATTCTGAAGAAAAAGTCATCTCCCTTTGATAATCTGCTTATATTTCATATAATAAAGGTAATGAAAAGTTAGGGTGGATACTATGAATGAACCAGTGAAAAAGAGCGGACGAATTATCTTTCATGTAGATATGAATAGTTTTTATGCTTCTGTTGAGATTGCGTATGATCCAACACTTCGCGGTAAGCCTCTTGCTATTGCAGGGAATGTGGAGGACCGGAAAGGGATTGTTGTAACCTGTAGTTATGAAGCCCGAGCATTTGGTGTGAAAACTACGATGCCTGTTTGGGAAGCGAAGCAAAAATGCCCTAATTTAATTGTACGGAAACCGAATTTTGAAAGATATCGAAAAAGCTCTCATGCCATGTTCGAATTACTTAGAACCTATACGGATTTAGTTGAACCTGTTTCTATTGATGAAGGGTATATGGATGTAACGGATTGTTCGATTTCATTAACTCCTATACAGATTGCGGAAGAAATTCAAACTCGTCTTAAAACGGAGCTATTACTGCCATGTAGCATTGGGGTTGCACCAAATAAATTTCTAGCTAAAATGGCTTCTGATATGAAAAAGCCAATGGGAATAACTGTGTTAAGAAAAAGAGAGCTTACAACAAAGTTGTGGCCTTTGCCTGTTGGTGAGATGCATGGTGTTGGTTCTAAAACTGCGGAAAAGCTCAAAACTATTAATATTACGACAATTGGTGAGTTGGCAAAGGGAAATGACTATCAACTAAAGCATATTCTCGGTATCAACGGTGAAAGGCTTAAAAAGCGAGCTAATGGAGAAGATAATCGTCTAGTTGATCCAGATTCTGTTTCGGAGTTTAAGAGTATTGGTAATTCCACCACTTTAAGAGAAGATACGGATGACGAGTTATTGATAGAAAATGTCCTAGAAAAATTAGCAGTATCCGTCAGTGCACGTATGAAAAGAAAATCTGTTTTAAGTTATAATATACAGCTTGTGATTCGGTACGGAATCAATCATACGGTCACAAGAAGTAGAAAGCTAGCTAATTCAGTTGAGTCAGTTGCACAAATAAAGGAAGCTGCTATTTTTTTGTTGAAAAAGCATTGGAATGGTAATCCTGTCCGTCTACTTGGTATAACTGCGCAAGATCTTGTTGAGAAGGATCATTCAGTAAAGCAGCTGGATCTATTCACCTTTCAAGAGGATGCTAAAGATGAACCATTGCAGAAAACACTGGAGAAATTGCAAGATAAATTTGGTAAAGGAATTATCAAAAGAGGAATTAAGAACAAAAATACGATAAATTCAAATTCTACAGCAAAACTCACTACAAGTTTCCAAAAAGATTTTTTGGAATAAACACTGTCCTGTAAACGGTAGAAGTTTATAGGGCTTTTTTGTGCACTTTTTTAGTTTGTCCCATAAAAAATAGCTAATAATCTGTCCAAAGAATCTATATATATTAGGGAAGGAGGATTATTACATGAGAAAAATACGTCGGACTTCACTATTAAAACGTGGACCGTTACCTTTAAAATATGTGTTTTTAATATCTTTCGTAGTTTTTAATGTGCTAACTGTTTTTAGTCTAATTATTATTAATAAAAATCTAGAGCCAAGTTTTAAAGGGATAGCTGAAACGAAAGCGCGACAAATTGCTACACAAGCAATTAATGATGCAATCTCAAAAAACATGGTAGATAGTTTTGATGTGAGAGATTTAATTATTGTAATAAGCGAAGGTCCGGACCATTTTAGTTATAGTACTAATTCTCAAATAGTTAATCGGCTTAGTTCTGATACTACTTTATCGGTTCAAAGATATTTAGACTATTTAGAGGAAGGAAACTTAGAAGGATTAGAGTCATACAAGGTGGATCCTAATATTAACTTTGAAAAATCAAAAAAACAAAATGGGATTGTTTATAATGTACCGTTAGGGATGGCTACGAAAGCTACTCTATTTTCTAATTTAGGTCCGAAGATCCCGGTGAGGTTTGAAATTCTAGGAGATGTCATTTCGAATGTAGAAACCAAAATTATTGAATCAGGAATAAATAATACGATTATGGAGTTTTACTTGAATGTAAGTGTGAAAATGAACATCATTATTCCCTTAATAGAACAGCCACTGGAAATTAAAAATTCAGTTAAAATCGGCGACCACACAATTCATGGGAAAGTACCTCAGTTTTATCATGGCGGTGGAAGCGGAAGTGGTGGATTTGCACCAGTGTTAGTTCCAGAAAATGAAACACAAAAGGATGAAGAGGAAAATAATAATTAAAATACTAGTATTTTATGGCCTGTGATTTCATATCATGGGTTTGTTTTTTTGTTGGAAAAAATATAAGTAATTACGTCTTCTTTACAAACATTGACGACAGAGCAAATAACATCTAGATCATTGGTAACCTTTTGATCAACAAGTCGTTTAGCAATTTCAAGTGCAACAGTATAGGAAGGTGAACTACTGGTTGTTTTAGCCATGGTGGGATTCCTCTGAATGATTTATTACATTTTTCATTCCAGGAATAGCGATTAAGCAGATAGAAGTAAGTAGGCTTAACCTAAACATAGGAGCACTGCTTGTCTTATCTGAGATTACAAAATAGAAGAGAATACCGAAGCCTGTTACTGCTAAAAGTTTTAAGAATAAGTAGAAGGAATTTTGAATGGTTTTCATGTTTATCACCTCATAAGTTTTTAGAACGTTTGTTCTTGTTTTTATTATAAGGAACATTTGTTCTCATTTCAAGTGTTTTTTACAAAAAAATAACACCGTTAAATTTCGGTGTTATCTAGTAATAGTTTTTCCAGTTTTATTGATAGTTCATTTAGGTTACGGACAGTATAGTTAGCAACGCTATTTTCGTGGATATCGTAAGGATCAATACAAATTGTTGAGCAGCCTAAAAGCGATGCAGGTAGGATTTCATTAATATAGTTGTCTCCAATACTAAGCATCTGACTAAATGGTACCGTCCACTTTTCGGAGATGAAGGTTAATTTCTCTCCTGTATGTATAGGCTTGTTTGCCTCAAAGATTTTATCGTGAAAATAAGAAGTAAATCCTAATTTTTTGATGATAGTTTCACTATCTACTTGCGGACTGTTTGTCATGAGTACCAGTGTATATTTGGAATGTAGCCTTTCTAATACATCTGCGAATTCCTTTAAAGGTTGTAGCTCAAAGTCGTCTGTCATCATATGCTCTCTTGTTTGTAAAAAGGCCTCATATGCTTCTTTGCTCGATAGACCATAGTGTTTTGCAATTGCTACAGGTATCCACCACAAGTCTCCGATGCTGAGCGTTTCTACTAAGTCAAACTGCAGAGGTTTTGGATATAATTCCTTTATTTCGTGAGAAGGAACGATCTCTCCATCCCATTTCCACCCTTGCGTAACTTCACCATGATGATGAGAAAGAATGAGATCCTTTTGGGCATCATATACTCTTCCAATCTTTAGTGTGTGGCTTCCATCCTCCACTGCTAAATAATCTTGCTCGAATAGTTCTTGGACATCCATTGAAAGTTTGTTTCTTAAAAGGTCAGCATAATAACGAAAGTGATGTGTGTCTTCATAAAGTGTTCCGTCTAGATCAAATACAATGGTCGTTATATTTTCCATTTGATTCGCTCCTTTATTGTTTCTCTTATCATTGTACTATATCTAGCGGTGGCTTCCATCCCCTTATGCTTTTTTTACAATTTGAGTATAATGGAGAAAGAAGGAGAGGGTGAAGGTGAAGATTACGTTTTTAGGGACAGGATCGGGTATTCCTGCAAAGCACCGCAATGTGTCTTCTTTGGCTTTGCATATAGATGATAAAGAAAGCTCGATTTGGTTGTTTGATTGTGGGGAAGCGACGCAGCACCAAATTTTACATACATCGTTAAAGCCGAGAAAGATTGCGAAAATATTTATTACTCATTTACATGGAGATCATATTTTTGGTTTACCTGGTCTTTTAAGCAGCCGTTCTTTTCAGGGAGGAGAATCACCACTTACCGTTTATGGTCCCAAAGGTATTAAGGAATTTATTGAAACGTCCTTGAGGGTAAGTGTGACGCATGTGAAGTATCCTTTACATATTGAAGAGTTTGAGGAAGAAGGCTTAATACTTCGGGAAGATGAGTATCAAATAGAGGGGAAAAAGCTAGTTCACGGTATTCCTTCCTATGGATTTCGGGTGGTGCAAAAGGACTTACCGGGAGCACTGTTGATGGATAAAATAAAGGCACATAACATTCCGGCGGGTCCCCACTATCAGCAATTAAAGGATGGCCAGACGGTGGTGCTACCAGATGGGCGAACCTTTGATGGAACAGAGTTTATCGGTCCACTTAAAAGAGGGAAAGTCATTACAATCCTTGGTGACACACGATATAATGATGTTTCTGTTGAACTGGCTAAAGATGCCGATGTTCTTGTTCATGAGGCGACTTTTGCAGCGAAAGATGAATTACTAGCGATGGAGTATTTTCATTCCACGACCGTGCAAGCAGCTAAAGTTGCACTCGATGCCGGGGTGTCGCAGCTCTTGCTTACCCATATAAGTGCCAGGTACCAAAAGGAAGAAATTGGACTTTTGGAGGATGAGGCAAGAGTGATTTTTGCCAATTCGAGTGTTGTGTCTGATTTAGAGATGATAGAAATAAAATAGTGAAGGAAAACGGTGTTCTATCTGGAGGTAGGGGACACTGTTTTTGGTGTATCAGGAAATTATATAAACTTCCGATTAGTGGATAATTGTTCGATACAAGGTTTATTCAAGTCTAGTATACCTTAGTGTATATTACGAAGATAAGAGGGAGCGATTGGAGCGTGATCGTGTCCTTTAAAATGAAAAACGAGAAAAAGAGGGAACGATCAGAGTGTGATCGTGACCTCAAAAATGAAAAATGAGAAAAAGAGGGAACGATCGTAGCGTGATCGTTCCCTCAAAAATGAAAAATGAGAAAAAGAGGGAACGATCGGAGCGTAATCGTGCCCTCAAAAATGAAAAACGAGAAAAAGAGGGAACGATCGTAGCGTGATCGTGCCCTCAAAAATGAAAAATGAGAAAAAGAGGGAACGATCGGAGCGTGATCGTGACCTCAAAAATGAAAAACGAGAAAAAGAGGGAACGATCAGAGTGTGATCGTTCCCTCAAAAATGAAAAATGAGAAAAAGAGGGAACGATTGGAGCGTGATCGTTCCCTCAAAAATGAAAAATGAGAAAAAGAGGGAACGATCAGAGCGTGATCATGCCCTCAAAAATGAAAAATGAGAAAAAGAGGGAACGATCGGAGCGTAATCGTGCCCTCAAAAGCGAAAACAAGAAAAAGAGGGAACAATCAGAGTGTAATTTAAAAGATTAACTCACTTTAGCGATTTTGTTCCTTGCTGATTGTACTTTTCGTATATCCCACCACACAAAAAGGTCCGCCCACACTGGACAAACCTTTTCCTATTCCTATTACCAACCACGGTCATACTGCTTTGGTGCTTCAATCTCTACCCCAAGTTCCTTCGCAGCCGTTCTTGGCCAATAAGGATCACGTAGTAGTTCTCTTGCTACAAAGATTAAATCGGCACGTTCGTTGCGTAGAATTTCTTCTGCCTGTAGACCAGATGTAATGAGGCCAACTGCTCCTGTATCAATTCCAGCACCAGCTTTAATCGTCTCCGCGAAGCCTACTTGATAGCCAGGATACGCTTCAATACGTGCGGGAACAACAGCGCCTGAGCTTACATCGATTAAGTCCACACCTTGTTCTTTCATCCAAGCTGCGTAGGTGACATAATCCTCCGCTGTTAGGCCTTCTGGATGGTAGTCATTAGCTGAGACTCTCACGAATAAGGGACCGTCCCAAACAACCTGAACGGCATCAATTACTTCGCGTAAAAAGCGATAGCGATTTTCTGTGCTTCCGCCGTAGTTATCTTCTCTTTTATTCGATAAAGGTGATAAAAATTCATTGATTAAATAACCGTGTGCACCATGTAGCTCGATAATATCAAAGCCAGCTTCTTTTGCGCGCCTTGCACCAGCGACAAATGCCTCTATGGTTTCTGTAATATCTGCTTGCGACATTTCCACAGGTGTTTTCATTTTTTCGTTAAAAGCAAGAGCTGATGGTGCGTATATAGTGCCTTCTAGCATTGCTTTGCGACCGGCATGTGCTAGTTGGATTGCTGTTTTTGCACCATGGGATTTTAATTGTCTGGTCAATTCTTGTAAACGTGCAACATGATCGTTACTCCAAATGCCAAGATCCTGTGGCGAGATTCTACCTTGTGGCTGCACGGCAGTTGCTTCTACCATAATGAGACCAACTTGGCCGACAGCACGGGATACATAGTGAGTCATGTGCCAGTCTTCGATTTTTCCATCCTCATTGTGACTTGAATACATGCACATAGGAGACATCACAATGCGGTTCTTCAGGGTAACACCTTTAACAGTATATGGCGAAAAAAGAGCAGTTTTCATTTGTCATTCCTCCTATATATTTCGGGTACCTAAAATATTATATCAAATGTTTTTTCTACCTCCAAAAGATAGGTGTTCAATTTTAAAAAATAGTAGTATGATAGGAGCAAAATAGTACTATTTTAGAGGAGGATAAGCGATGCGATGGCAAACGAAAGAGCAGTTGACAGATCTATTAGTATCCCTTGTCCAACATGGAAGTGTCACGTTATCTGGTGAAGAAAAAAGGCTTGCTTCTTTTATCTATTATCAGTTAAATCACTTAGATTATTTTCAAAACAACCCTAGTAACTTAGAGCTCCATCGTATGGAGGATGGCCGTTCTTTTGTAACTGCTTTAGTAAAAAAGTCTACTAAAAAGGAAACGATTGTGTTAGTGAGTCATTTTGACGTGGTAGGAGTAGAAGATTACGGAGTGTTAAAAGAGTTAGCATTCCAACCATTGGAGCTAACAAGAGAGCTGGAGAACTATGTGGATACGTTGCCAAATGAAGCGAGAGAGCATCTACTAACAGGTGATTGGTTGTTTGGTAGAGGAGTCATGGATATGAAAGCAGGACTTGCTCTGCAAATGTCCTTGCTCGAGCGAGTCATTGAGGAGAATTGGGATGTCAATCTCTTGCTTTTAGCGGTTCCTGATGAAGAGGTCAATTCACAAGGGATGCTTCAAGCATTACCAGCCTTAAGTACGATTGCCCAAGATCATGACATTAGCTATAAAGCATGCGTGAATTCGGAGCCAATGTTTCAGCAATATCCAGGTGATGATAATCTTTATCTGTATTCTGGGTCCATTGGAAAGCTATTACCTGGCTTTTTCTGCTATGGAAAAGAAACACATGTGGGAGAACCTTTAGCAGGGCTTAATGCCAATTTTATGGTGTCTGAGATTAATAAGTTAATGGAATGGAATACGGAATTATGTGAGCACGTTGAAGGTGAGGTCACACCACCGCCAACCAATCTTTTACAAAAGGGCTTGAAGGAAGATTATTCTGTTCAAATCCCGCACACAGCGGTGACCCTATACAATGTCCTATTTATGAAAAAATCGCTTCCAGAGTGGGAGGCTTCGTTTCTTGCTATTGCCAAGCAAGCAGCCGAAAATATGGAAGCGTTTTGCAAAGAAAAAATAAAGCAATATCAACAATTTGCTGCTTTTAACGAACGACCAATTCATGTGTCTGTATTAACTTATGAAGAGCTTGTACAAAAAGCCAAGGAAATTCACGGAGAGCATGAGATAGATCTACGAATCTTTTCGGTTATTGCTGCTTTCTCTCATTTAGATGAAAGGGAACAATCAATAAAAGTAGTAGAAGAGGTCGCTTCCTTATGTAAAGAAGTAGGTCCAATGATTATTTTATTTTTTGCTCCACCATATTACCCAGCAGTGGTAACGGAAGAGGACAATGAACTGATGGCAGTCGCGAAGAGCTTCATCGAGAAAATGAAGCAAGAAAAAAATATTAATTTTGTCGAACAGCGATATTTCTCGGGCTTATGTGATTTAAGCTTTATTGGAAAAGGGGATTTTACAGCAAAGGAACGTTTACCTTACAATATACCAGTCTATGGCACGACGTATAGTTTGCCGTTTCAAGATATGGAATCCTTACAAATGCCTGTCTTTAATTTAGGACCAATTGGTAAGGATGCTCATCAATGGACGGAGCGTTTAGATGTCTCCTTTTCCTTTGATGTGTTTCCGCCTATTTTAGCTGAGTTTGTAAAAACAATTTATGAAAAATAAAAGTATGAAGCCTGCATATGCAGGCTTAATTAGATGTCTTTTCTCTTAACTTTTCCGCGATTTCTTCTCCCATTTCACGTGAACGTTTCGTCGCTCCGTCAATGCATGATTCAAAGGCTTCTGTTACTTTTAAATCATTTAATAGGGAAATTCCTCGTTGAGTAGTGCCACCTGGACTTGTTACTTCCGCTCGAAGTACTTCAGCATCTTTCTCTGTTTCCTGAAGCATATGTGCCGCACCAATTAACGTCTGGCTTACTAATTTTTTGGCAACCTCTATGTCTAAGCCTTGTGCAAGTGCGGCTTTTTCCATCGCCTCGGCTATAAAATATATATATGCTGGTCCACTTCCGGATACACCTGTTACCGCATGAAGCTGTTCTTCCTCAACGACCGTACATAATCCAATCGCTGTAAAAAGAGCTTGAACTAAGTGGAGGTCTTTGTTGGTTGCATACTTTCCTTTTGCAATAGCCGTTGCAGAAAGTCCAATAGCAGCGGAGGTATTTGGCATGGAACGAATGATGCGTAATTCCTGTTGAAAGAGTGTTTCTATTACTGTACTAGAAATTCCAGCGAGAACGGATACGACTAGCTGGTCTTTTTTAATAAATGGTGCAATAGAAAGAATTCCTTCCTTCGCATCCTTTGGTTTCATTGCTAAAAAGATAACATCGGCGTCTTTTATGGCTTTTTCCTTATTATCATTCACGCTTACTCCATATCTCACTTTTAAACGATCCAACCTGTTTTTATCTTGTTTATTTGTAACCGTTATGGATTTGCTTTCACAAATTCCTTGTTTAATTAGGCCAGCAATAATTGCTTCTGCCATCGATCCTGCCCCAATAAAAGAAATCTTCATCGTCAACACGCTCCTTTTAAAATAGAAAAAAGACCTATCTGTCCTATAAATAAGGACGGATAGGTCTTATCCGCGGTACCACCTTGATTGGTTGGTTAAACCCAGCTTGTTTTCCCGTATCGTGGGGGACGATTAGGTTTGCCTAATTGTTCCTGGGTAGGTTCAAAAGAATAGGGGATGAGGAAGTCTTTCAGCCGGTGAACTTCCATCTCTTTCATCATTGTTCTTTTTACTAGTCCCATTCGTCACGTTATCTTTTATAATTTTTTACATTATGCAACGGGAACCACTGAAAGTCAAGGGATTATTTGTCACAATTTTAAAAATATCTCAAGTCGTTATTTAAGAATAATGAAGTGTGAATTTTTTTTAGTTATTGAAGAATAACACTTTCTTTTTTATCAGAAATAGTGCATTCTGTAAATGAATACTTATTCATTAAAATTGCTCGTCTATTATTTTGTTATAATTTTAAAAAATCATCTATCCATTCACTAAGTGTTATGACGAAGAAAAAAGGAGATTATTATGAACAAAGTTTCTTGTAAACAAGAAATAAAACAAATCACCATTCCAACTCCTTTTGCGGTTGGAGATGTACATACATATTTGATTATTACAGACAAGATTACACTTGTGGACGCTGGTGTAAGAACGATTGAAGCGTGGGAGATTTTTCAGAAAGAACTCAAAAAACATGGTCTGAAATTGTTGGACATTGACCAAGTATTTATTACACATCATCACCCCGACCATGTCGGTTTGTTAGATTATTTACCTGCTAACATTCCTGTTTATGGACATAAGCGCTCGCACCCTTGGATGACACAAGATCAGCGTTATTTTGAGACACATGAAACGTTTTATAAGGATCTTTTTGAGAAAATGGGGGTAGAGAAGCGTTTCTATGCACTGCTTGCTTCCATCGATAAGCCAATGCGCTTTTCTTGCCATAGAGGGTTAACATCCTTTGTTAAAGAAGGGGATCAACTAGAAGGTTTAGCGAACTGGCGTATTTTCGAGACACCAGGCCATGCAAGCAGCCATCTGGTTCTTTTTGATGAAAAAAGCGGAACATTGATAGGGGGAGACCTCATCTTAGAGCACATCTCTCCTAACCCTCTTGTGGAGCCTCCTTATGTAGGAGAAACAGAGCGCAAAAAATCGATGATTGACTATGTGGCTTCGATTGAAAAAATGCTCACCTTGCCGATTTCGAGAGTCCTGCCTGGTCATGGTGGAATAGTGGAAAACGTTCAGGAGATTTTAACGGAGCGCTTGGAACAACAGGAAAAACGTGCGCACAAAGTTCAGACTTTTGTAAAAGAGAAGTCGGCTACTGCCTATGAGATATGTCAACATCTGTTCCCGAAGGTTTTTGAAAAGCAGCTACTTTTAACCTTATCGGAAACCCTCGGACAAATCGACTATCTCTTGGACCAAGAAAGAATTGAGGTAGACACATCCTCCCTTCCATATCGATACAAAGAAAAAGAGGGTGTATAGAAGTGGCAAATTTACAAGGAAAATATGTGGTGATCACTGGCGCTTCTGGTGGTATTGGAAAAACGCTCGCTTTAGAAGTAGCGAAAAGAGGGGCCAATCCAATTTTGATGGCGCGTTCTTTAGATAAACTGGAACAAGTATCAAGCCAAATAAAAATGAATACTGGAAGAGATGTTCTTTTTTTTCCTTTAGATGTGGGCAAGCGTCAAGATATAGAAGAGACGTTTACTAAACTTTTAACTGAAATTCCGACTGTTGATGTGTTAGTAAACAACGCAGGATTTGGAATTTTTGATGAAGTACATAATCTTTCTTTAGATGATATGCAAGGCATGTTTGAAGTAAATGTGTTTGGAGTAATTGGATGTACCAAAATGGTGCTGCCAACGATGCTTAAGCAAAATAGCGGACATATTATTAATATTGCTTCTCAAGCTGGAAAATTGGCGACTCCGAAATCCAGTGTGTATTCCGCTACCAAGCATGCTGTTCTTGGTTTCACGAATAGCCTTCGAATGGAGCTTCACGATTCGGCGATTCATGTTACCTCAGTCAATCCAGGTCCGATTCGTACAAACTTTTTTGATGTGGCAGACGCCACTGGCCAATACAAACAGAAAGTGGATAAATGGATGTTAGATCCCGAAAAAGTGGCCAACGAGATAGCGAATGCGATGCTTACAAACAAGCGAGAAATCAATCTACCTGGCTGGATGAACATGGGAAGCAAAATGTATCAGCTTTTTCCTGGACTCGTGGAAAAATTTGCTGGAAAAGCCTTTCGTCAAAAATAGACAGCGCTTGTAACTTTTTTTTAATCGTTTCGTCCAATAGGATAAGAGGTGAGAAGATGAAAACGATAAAATTTTGGACATTGCTAAGTTGTTTTCTTCTCTTGTTCGGCTGTGGTACGAGCAATGAGAATAGTGGCAACAATGGAACCGGATCCGATCAAATCCATCCAACTGAACCTGATGAGGAAGAAGCGGTCGAGGATCTTACTGGCTATATTATCTCGATAAACGAAGGAGATAACTTGCAAATTCTCGTAACTGGTCACCATGCAAGCTACGATGGAATATCGGCTACTAGCTATACGTTGGAAGATAGTACACAAATAGAAGACCCAGATGGAGAACCGCTTGCTGCTACCGATTTAAAAGTAGGGCTGAAGGTGACCGTTTGGAATTCAGGGATCGTTCTCGATTCTTTTCCAGCACAATCTGGTGCCGTGAAAGTAGTTGTGGATACTACACAAGAAGAGCATGAACAAGAAGCGGTTCAAAAAGCTCTAGCTGAAGTGGAAGCGGGATATCCATGGCACGTGGAAAAGGTAGAAGAAACTGGAGAACATCAGTATAAAGTAACATTGAAGAATTTATTAGAGGATTCGGAATCTGTGGACGTGGAAGTGGAATTATAGGGTTGTAGAAGGCGCACATTTATTTTGAATGTGTGCCTTTTTAAATGGAAAATTTCCGGTCTACTATATTTTTTACTTATCAAAATAGTGATAATATGAATATATGGATAATTTAGTATAATTTAAAGAGACATTGAATCTAGTATTCATGTTCTCTCTGGTTAAAAATTTTTAACAGAGCCAATTTTAACGAATTTAATGACTAAAAATTATAATGATTTTGAAACTACTAGTTGTGAAGAACGTATCAATTAGATAAGTAAAGAGAATAGGATCTTGGGAAGTATACCTAATTCAGAACGCAATAGGGAGGTCGGCGTTATAAAAAATCTTACTTTAATAGGAAAAGTTAACTTTGGAATAGGAATTGTTTTTTTCATACTTGGCATAGTTCTGTTCGTTCAAACGTTTCAGGATACTTTTTTCTTGCAAAAACAATATCAATTTATATCAATATCCTTTATTTGTCTTGGATTAGCATTTTTCTTAAGCGCATATCGCCTGAAGAGTAGTAACGAATAATGAAAAGTAGGTGATGAAAATCTCCAAATCTATGATATGGAAAGTAGTAGCGGTATTCTCTCTATATACATTGATCGGCTTTATTTTTGACATAGATGTGTTAAAAATAATCATCATACGACCTAACGAACAAACCATCAGTATTGTTGGGGTCATTATCTGTCTACTTACGTTAAAACTTTTTAGTTACATAGAGGGAAAATGGAAAGCCAACAATTAAGGCGGGAAAATATTTATTTAGGAGGGGGATTTATGCTTTTCCAAAATGGTATGTTAAGTGTTCGGAAATTAGAAGAAAAGGATAACTATTTGTTAGCAAAATGGCTATCCGACCCATTTGTGCTTGAATTTTACGAGGGACGAGACAATCCATTTAATTTGGAAAGAGTGAACCAAGTTTTTTACGATCCTGAGGATGACGAGGTTAAATGTATCATCGAGTTTGAAGGAAAAGAAATAGGATATATTCAATTTTATCTAATAGATGATGCATCTAGAAAGGTATATGGTTACCAAATGAATCATGAAAGAATCTATGGGATAGACCAGTTCATTGGAGAAGTAGAGTATTGGAATAAAGGAATTGGTTCTCAATTAGTTACATCGATGGTGAATTATTTGGTGGAACAGCAGCAAGCGGATAAAGTAGTGATGGAACCGCATGTACAAAATTTGAGGGCTTTGAAGTGTTACGAAAAGTGTGGGTTCAAAAAAATTCGTCTTCTACCTAAGCAGGAACTTCACGAGGGAGAATATCGCGATTGTTGGTTGATAGAATACAATAAGTCTAGAACAATATAAAAATAGTGGAGGGAATTATATGACGGATTTACGCTACCCTATTGGTCCATTTAAGTTGGAAAAGAATCCGACAATAGAGACAATTGAAAGCTGGATAAAAGAGATTGAGATTACTCCAGCCAACCTTAAAGAGGCGGTAAAAGATTTAAGTGAAGAGCAACTGGATACGCCCTATCGTCAAGGGGGATGGACTGTTCGCCAAGTAGTCCACCATCTTGCCGACAGTCATATGAATAGTTATATCCGCTTTAAATTGGCTCTTACAGAAGACAATCCCACCATTAAGCCCTATATGGAAGATAAGTGGGCCGAGTTGCCTGATTCCAAACTACCAATAGATATTTCATTATCCCTCTTAGAGTCCCTGCATGCTAGATGGATTACGTTATTGCGCTCTATGCAGCCGGCTGACTTTGAAAAGACTTTCCAGCACCCAGAATTAGGAGCTGTTAAATTAGCGGTAAATATAGCTATCTATGAATGGCATGGGCGTCATCATATTGCACATATTACGTCTCTTCGTGAAAGGTTTGGGTGGTGTAAATTTTCATAATGCTTCAGAATATGCTCACAATTTTTCGGGTTGAGTTTCATAATTGGAAAGGCAAGTAATATGGAAATACTTTAGAGAAACGAATTAGTCGTTTCTCTCTTTTTTTTATTATTTATTTTCACCAGTAAACCACGAAGTTGCAAAATGGATTAACTTTAGAAAGTTTTTTGTCCAACCAAAAAAGACAAGCAATTAGCTTGCCTTTTTTAGGTGCCAAGCCAATAAGTTAGATTACTCCAAATCGGAATTACTTTTCCTAAACCTTCTGCGCCATAAGAAAAATACAAGAAATCCAACTATCGCAAGCAAGATTAGGATTGGGGAGTATCCGATTAAGAAGACTGCAAGCCCTGAGAAAAAGGCCACGATGGAATTGATAGATACAGCGAATGTCTGCTTTATTTTTTCACCAGTTTTAAGCTCTTCCTTTCCTTTCACTTCCTGTACATTGACGGAGACATCGATGAATTCTATTTGTACCTCGGCATATTCGGTTTTGTTATCCAAGTATTTCATACGGCCCATAACTTGTTCGATTTCTTCCTGTACGATGGATAGGTCATTGGATATCTTCAAAAGATCCTCCGTTTGCTCTGCACGGCTCAACAGGTCGAGCAGCCGTTCCTCGACGACTCTCTTTGCTTTCAACCTGGAGGTCAAGTCCACGTACTCCTCGGTTACGTCCTGCCCGACCACCCTTTTTTCTGTCACCTTCCCGCTGTACTCTTCCACACCATCTAAGAAGGAGGTAAGGGAATCAGTTGGGATCCTTAGGGTAACCGATCCATAATCCTGTTCCTCATTCGATGAAAAATTAACTTCCACCACATACCCTTTTTCTTTAGTTACTGTTTTCTCTATCTCTTTGATGGAACTGTCAATGTCATCTACTTCCAATGTTACAAGTGCATTGTACATTACCTTCCGCTCTTCCGGATTCAATGGTGCGCTCTCTTCGTTCCCTGCGGCATCATCCATGTCAGCTACATTTTCTGATTCCCCTATTCCTCCGTAGGAATCTTCGGATGCAACTTCATTTTTACTTGATTCACTCGATTCGTTGCCAGCACTGCAACCAGCCAATAACAGAATTACCATTGCAAGTCCGAGTGAAATTCTCTTTATCATTTCAATCACCCCTTTAAAGCAATAGACGCTAATCATGGGGAAAAGTTCCAATACAAGGAATTTTTTTTGTTTTGGTTTTGTGGTAATTACTATGATGTAAGATTATTTCTATTTTTTGGATGAACTATTTCTAATGGTTTTTCGTTATAGAGTTAGCTACTTTATTATGGGGGGACTTTATGGTTAAAAAGCGCATTTTCAAAATCTTTATAGCACTTGTTTTTTCTTTTCTTCTTTTATTTTTCTACTCTTTATTTAATGGTATTCCTTTTGGTAGTTATATAGCAAAAGCAAAAATTACGGATTATGTGGAGCAAGTATATGGCTTTGATGAAGGTATCCCCAAACCACAATTCAACTATAAAGAATCATCTTATGAAGTAAACCTTCCTCAATTAGGAAATGAATTTTCCTACCACCTTTCAAGTAATCTAATTTTTGATGAAAAACTAGGAAACGAAATTAATAGTCAATTTCAAATTGATTACGATAAGTTAAAAAATTCATATGTAGAAAATATTGAGTTGCCAAGCGCATTTTTGTTTAGTACGGTTTTAGCGAATGGTGAGTATTCAAAGAATATCCAACTTCATCAAAAAATTTACCTTTTAGGGATAATAAACCGCGAGAAGATAGCGCCTGAGGATAGTATAAAATTGCCTGCAAATCTTACAAAAGAACTCATTGACAGTCTAGGTGAAAGATACAATATTACATCTCTTCAAGTGTTATATACTGATTTAAATGGTCAATATGAAATTACATTAAATGATAATAAATCAATCTCAGTAGATAAATTGCGTAAGAATACATCGAAAACGGATCAGATTGGTGAGGAAGAAAGAGAATTAATTCGCAAATTAAATGAACCTTAATAAAAATCTGTATAAAGTTATTCCGCTATCGGGCGCGATGCTGTAACAAGGAACGACGCTCATTTTTATTTTAGCCGGGATGAGAATATCTTATTGTAGGAATTTTTAGATTATGAAATAATTGGTATTAAGCAATAGGAGCAGGATTGGGGAATATCAAAGGGATAAAGGTGAAAAATGGTAGAAAAAGAAATTCAGCTTTCTGATTTGGAAGCTGAATTTCGATGGAGGCTTTTAGTATGGAATTAATAACTGGGAAACTAATAATTATTTCTATTTTTCTTTTAATCGTAACAATGGTTGAAACATTGGCTTATTCCATGAGAATCTCAGGGGCAAGAGTGAAATTAATAGCAACAGCACTATCATTATTTGGTACGTTAGTTATCGTTGCGAGATTCTCTACTATGATCCATCAACCTCTAACGGCAAAGTTAATAGCTGAAGCACCTGAAGTGAATAAACTACATTTTATTGAGGAGCAATATCGAATTTTAATCGGTATTACTTCTGTTGGGGTTCTTTTAGCGATTCTTCTCTTTCCAACATTTATCAATATTTTTTCAAGGGCGATTATTCAGCTTTCAAACGAGCGTGGCTCTGTTGTTGCAGTATTTGTGAAGCAGTTTAATCTAAATGGAATCCGAAAGGTTTGGAAATGTGTCGCCTTACCTCGATTTTCCTACTTAAAAGGAATCACGTTACAAACGATCCCTAAACGTCTTTTTGTGATTAATGTTATTATTTCGGCGATATTTACGGTGGGAGTGCTCTCATCCATTTATGCTTCTTTGTTAGTTCCTCATGATTATGCACAAGCGGCTCTTATGTCATCTGGAATAATTAACGGCATTGCGACTATTTTACTTTCTCTTTTTATTGATCCTAAAGCTTCGGTATTAGCCGATAGAGTGGCAAAGGGGCAAAGTAAATATATTTATTTGAAAAGTTATTCATTGACAATGGTTAGTTCAAAATTAGTCGGTACCGTAGTAGCTCAGCTTTTCTTCATCCCAGCAGCATTTTATGTAGCGTGGTTTGCTAAGTGGATTTAAGAACCTTGTTTCAGGAAAAAAGCGTCTCTTCTAAAAAATAGAGACGCTTCACTCACAATCCAGCATGCACAGCTTTTCTTCTTTTCGTTGGCATATTTACCAGTATCACGGATGCCAAAATCAAGATGGCGCCAATGACTTGTACGATACCTAGTGTCTCTGAAAATACGAGCAGTCCGATCATCGAGGCAACGATTGGTTCTACGGTTGCAATGATAGAGGCTTTACTACCCTCTGTATATCCCAATCCCCAAGTATATAAGAAGTAAGCGAGCACAGTTGGAATTAAGCCTAAGCCAATGCCAATCAGCATCACTTCTACTGAAAATAATACATCTAGTTTCTGCCAAAGTTGTGTAAACGGTAAAAGAGAAATGGCTGCAACGAGAAAGGTGTAGAATGTAACCGAAAAAGGTTCATATTTTTTCAAGGCAAACTTACCAAATATCGTATAAAGTGCATACCCCAACCCTGATCCCAAACCAGTCAGAACTCCAAGTGCAGTCAACTCTACATTGCTTCCGGACAGACCGGCTATAAGAGTACACCCCATAATAGTTCCTATTACAGCCACTATCTTTTGAATTGTTAAAGCCTCCTTTAAAAATAAAAAAGAAAGGACGGTCACAAATGCCGGGGCTGTGTATAGTAAAATCACAGCAATGGATATATTCATCTCGTTGATCGTCGTAAAATAACAATAATTAAAAAATACAATACTAAAAATTCCTGTTCCAATGAAATAGCGAAGATCGCCCATTTTTTTTAGCTTCATCTGCTGTTTAAAGCGAATAAGTCCGACAGCAAATAAAAAAATCACCGCCCAAATTACTCGAATCGCGACAATCTCCATCGCTGAAAATCCATAGTTGCTTAACCCTTTCACAAAAAGCGCGATAATTCCCCAGAGGCTTGCACCTGCTGCAATCATCAGATAGGGAAGTATTTTTTTCATATGTATCACTCCAATAAAGCTAGGTTCTGTATAATCTCTTCTTTTCTACTATACTACGATTTTTATAAAAATAAATAATAATGAATTTTCAAAATGCGATTGAAAAGCGATGGACAATATGCTACAGTATATGGAAATTAGAGGTGGATATTATGCTAATCAATAAAAAAATAATTTCCTTGTCACAAGTACATCATCATATCAAGTAGCTTTGCTATTCGATTTTTTATAAATCGTAGATAGGAAGGCTATTTCTCATGAAACCGCATGGATAAAGTGTAAGAACTTTTATCTGGAGCGGTTTTTTATTTTTTAAACAATTGGAGGGAAAGAACGATGAGAAAGATGGATTATCAAAATGTAAAGGGAACACTGGATTATTTACCGGAAGCAGAAGTAGTTCGACGAGAGGTTAGAAGAACTTTAGAAGATGTTTTTATTCAATATGGATGCAAGCCTTTGGAAACGCCTATTTTAAACTATACGGAGTTACTTGCTTCCAAGTATGGTGGTGGAGCTGAGATACTAGAAGAAATGTACACCTTAACAGATAGAGGGGAAAGAGATTTAGCGTTGCGATACGATCTTACGATACCTTTTGCTAAAGTGGTCGCAATGAATCCAACGATTAGGATGCCTTTCAAAAGATATGAGATTGGAAAAGTATTCAGGGATGGTCCGATAAAAACAGGGAGATTTCGTGAGTTTACGCAATGCGATGTCGATATTGTAGGGGTGAAATCGCAAATAGCGGAGGCAGAATTAATGCTCATGGCCTTGGATGCATTTCGTAAACTGGATATAAAAATAACGATTCAATATAACAATCGAAAGCTTTTGACAGGAATGCTCGAAGTGTTTGAGATAACAGAAGAGAAAATCAATCAAGTAATATTAATTCTTGATAAGCTCGAAAAAGTGGGCTTAGAGGCTGTTACTTCGGAGCTTACGGAACTAGGACTACCACTAGCGACGGTCGAGCTCATTAAACAGTTTTTAACCGCTGAAAATAATGCAAGCTACAGTTACTTCGAGCCTTTTTCTGAACAAAATGAACTAGTGAAGCAAGGATTAGAAGAGCTAAAAGAATTAGAAAGCTATTTGGCATTTCTAGGTGCCAAGCAGCAATGTGTGTTCAATCCTTTTTTAGCGAGAGGTTTGGAAATTTATACAGGTACGATCTATGAAATTTTTCTAGCGGATCAAACAATAAAGTCTAGCATTGGTAGCGGTGGAAGATATGACAATGCAATCGGGGGCTTAATCGGGACGAATGAAAGCTTTTCCACCGTCGGAATTTCATTTGGGCTAGATGTTATATATACGGCTCTTAGTATCTCAAAGGAAAAAAGCTTAGAAAGTTCTAATGTGGATTATTACATCATTCCATTAAATACCGAAAAAGAGTCATTATTAGTGGCAAGCCAGCTTCGCAATCAAGGATATAAGGTCGAGGTGGAATTGGGCAATAAAAAGTTAGGGAAGGCTCTAGATAAAGCGAACAAGGAGAACATTCGCAACGTCATCATTATTGGAGAAAATGAAGTGAAGAACAATCAATATAAAATAAAAGATATGGTGTCTGGTGAGGAAAGAGCGGAAGGATTCTTGTTTAATTAAAGTCCTAATGGAGAAGCGTAAGCTCAGAGTTACAGCTTTGAGCTTACGTTTTTATGGAAACTAGTCTAGTTAATGTCATCTACATCGTAACCGGTATGTTGTAGTAGCATATCTACGTGCGGGATATTATCTTCTAAATAGGTATCGGATATAGCTCGGAAACCAAAGGAGCCGTAGAATTTTCTTAAATAATCCTGCGCTTGAATTTTAACCGTGTTTTCTTTTAATTCGTTTTGGATAAAATCTAACCCTTTTCTTAAGAGCTCTTCAGCAATTCCTTGCCCTCTAAATTCTCTTTTTACAAAAACTCTACCAATAGAAGCTTCTTGATACGAAACACCTGCGGGTAAAATTCTTAAGTAAGCGACAATTTCCCCATCTTCTTCTTTAAAGAGGTGATAGGACTGAGGATCCTTCCCATCGACTTCTAGATAAGGACAATTTTGTTCTACAACAAAAACGGAGGTTCGTTCTTGTAAAAGAGTGTATAGTTCTATATTTGTTAAATCATTAAATTTCTTTAATTTCCAGCTCATAAACATTTGCCCCTTTTATATGTAGTGTTAAATGATAGGTTATTAATCAGTTATAACATATCCTTCAACAATGGTAACCATATAGTATAGTAATATTATAATTATGAGTATCTTCTTGAATCAACAGCCAAGCTTAACTGAGCTAACTGATTTGCTCTGTTAAACACCGCTGTTGATTTCCGCACTAGGCTACGCTTTCCGCGGGGTTTACGAGAGCCTCCTCGGCTTCGCCTGTGGGGTCTCCACAAAACGCTATCTCCCGCAGAGTCTTCGCCTATTGCTCCAATCAACAGCTAGCGTCCTAAAAATCAACACTACTTTTATAGAGTAAATAGTAAAAAAAAGGAAAAGTTCTTTTTTTTGTCGAATTATTTCTTTAAAAGAGTTAATTACTATACGTTTTGGGAAGAGGAGACTTCATTTGAAAACAACTAGTGAGTCAATAATAGCTAGAGGTAAAGGTTTTATTTTAGAAGCTGTCTTAACAGAATTAAGTGTTTTGTATTATTCAATCATCGTGTGGTTTCGGAAACCTGATATGCGATCGGAAGAAGTCTATACTTATCATAAATCTTCTCAGATAAAGACTATTGTCATTGTGTTTTCCATATTAATTATTGCAGAAGGCGCATTGTTTCATTTTCTTATTCAACGATGGAGTGATATTGCTGCCTGGATTCTTACCGTTTTGAATGTATACGCGCTTATGTACATGGTAGGCCTTTATAATTCTGTCAGATTTTTGCCCCATATGATAAAGCAGGGAAAACTCTTCATTCATCTAGGCTTTCAGAGTAGTATTGAAATAGATATTGATAATATCGAGAGCATTCGGCAAGCGAAAGAAATTGATCTGGGAGAGAAAATACCGCGAGATACATACTATTCATTGTTACAAATAGATTCCCCACAGTTCGAACTCATCCTGAAGGAGCCAACATCATTAATGAGAGGTTCCTATGGAAAAAAGAAATACGTAAATCGTGTTATAGTTCGAGCCGATGAGCCAAATAAGGTAATGGAGGTACTACATTCATTAATGCTCATTTGAAAAAGGGATAATTAAATAGATGGGGGAACAAATGAAAATGAATCAAGAGGAATTCAACGTTAACGGCATGAATTACATAGTAAGACCCGCAAGGATTCAAGATGCAAAGGAGTTGTCTGCACTTCGATTACAGATTGATGGAGAGACGGAAAACCTTGATAGGGAAAAAGGTGAAGCGTTCTTAGATACAGTTAGTTTTGAGAAATTAATCAAAACGGATACGGAAAATGAGAGGAACCTATTTTTAGTTGCTGTGGCTAACGACAGGCTTGTTGGGTTTTCAAGATGTGAAGGAAATCTCTTGAAGCGTTTTGCTCATAAGGTAGAATTTGGGGTTTGTGTTTTAAAAGATTACTGGGGCTTCGGTGTTGGAACCAATCTGTTAAAAGAATCTATTACATGGGCTGATTCAAACGGAATCAAAAAAATAACGTTAACTGTTTTAGAAAAAAACGACAAAGCCGTCAATCTCTATAAAAAGTATGGTTTTAAAGTAGAGGGAATTCTAGAAAATGACAAAGTCCTTTCCGACGGTTGCTACTATAACACGGTTGTGATGGGGCGGTTTAATGGGTAAGGTCGACTATAACTTATTTTCTTGCACTTGTTTTTATTGAACTAAAGGGAGAATAGTTAACTGTGAATATAAGGAAGGTTAGAAAATGAGTGATATACAGTACAATATACAATTGGGGAAATTGTGTAATGCATTGCAACTTGGTGAGCTAGATAGTGTACCTAAAGCAATATCGGGTGGGCTTTTACACAGAATGTATGCTATTGAAACTACGCAAGGGAAATATGCAATTAAAGCTTTAAACCCTCAAATTATGCTTAGGTCTGGGGCAATGCAGAACTATATCAATTCAGAACGTATTGCCAATTTTGTAGCAAATAATATATCTGCTATTCCAGCTGAAAAGTTTAATGGTGTGGTCATACAAAAATTAGATGCTCAGTTCTATCTTGTGTTTGATTGGATAAAAGGTGACAGCCTGAATTCGAATGAAATTAACAGTGTTCATTGTGAAAAGATAGGTGTCATTCTTGCTGATATACATAAGACTGATTTTTCTGGACTAAGCATAAATTATGATTACATACTTAATGAGAAGCTGATTGATTGGAATTACTATTTACAAAAAGGACAAGAAAATAGTATAGAATGGGTTAATCTCTTGCTTGAAAACATCGATAATCTTATTGGTTGGAACACTAAGGCTATTAAAGCAGGGAAACTCCTGGTATCTAATATGGTTATTAGTCACAGAGATTTAGATCCAAAAAATGTTATGTGGAACAATCAGGACAATCCCGTCCTAATTGATTGGGAGTCTGCTGGCTATATAAACCCTATGCAAGATTTAATAGAAACAGCAATTTACTGGTCTCAAAATGAAATAGGAAGCATTGATAAAGAAAGATTTTTTGCTTTTATAGGTGGATATAAAAAGAGAAATGAAATACTACACGCAGATTGGAGAATTGTTTTAGCAAATGGTTTTCTAGGCAAATTAGGTTGGCTAGAATATAATTTAAAACGCTCTTTATGGATGGAATGTACTGACGATGAAGAACAACAGATGGGGACTACCCAAGTAACAGGTACAATACATGAAATTAGACGCTATGCAGATATAATTCTCGAATTAGAAGATTGGTTAAATAATGAATTATAAGACTAGTGCGGTTAAACGACATTTAACGGACTTCCATATAATCGGAAGTCCGTTTTACTCATAAAAAATTAATATTAACCTTTAAGAGATCTTCTCGAAACCAACAAAGCTTGCGAAACAAGTACTAAGATAGGTAGTTCAATAAGTGGTCCAATGACTAATGCTAGGGCAATGAGTGGTTGTTCTGGAAATGCTGTAACCGCAATTGCCAAAGCAACGGGTGAGTTTCGCGCAAGGATGGTTAAGTTTAAGCTAACGGAATCCTCGTATGAAAAGTTGAGCATTCTGGCTGCAATTCTTCCTATAAAATAGTTCAGGAAGAAGTATAGCAATATTGGTACAAGCAAAATGAAAATAACTTCGAAATTCCCCATCAAGTAGGATCCTTGTGATGCAAACATTGCGATAATCGCTAGTGATAAAAAGACGATTTGTGATTGAGCAAAGAATGGGACGACTTTATTATCAAAAATAGCTTTTCTCTTTTTAAACAAAAAGCGTGTAAGATGTGCGAATGAAAAAGGGATTAATAGGACTAGGATGACGCTTTCTAGAAGTGTTCCCATTGCTATCGTTTCGATTGTTCCAGCAAAAATCAGTAAATAGAGTGGTAATAGTAACACTTGTAGTATCAGATTGAATGGTAGTACGGAAGTTGCAAGGGATACATTTCCTTTTGCGATAGCTGTGAAAACTAAATACCAATCTGTACAAGGAGTGACCATTAGCATGATAAAGCCGATCCAAAGTGCTGGATGGTCAGAAAGGAAAATAGCTCCTAGCCCCCATGCCAAAAGGGGAGTCCAGATAAAGTTAATAATAGCGCTTGTTCCTAAAAACTTTATGTTTAAAAAAGCCTTTTTCAGTTCGCCTAAGGGGATACTTAAAAATAGTCCATAGAGCATTAATAATAGGAAAGGAATGATGAATGATTCGGCTCGTTGCTCTATTAGGGAAACCTGCCCTAGCAAAAGTCCTAAACCTACTGCCGCTATAATAATGAGTGTTTGAAATTTTTCTAAGAGATTCATGAAACGGACCTTTCTTTAAGCTTATTCTAAAAATAAAGTATAGGCGAATTTCATCATTAAATCCATGTTCTTTTTACATAGAATGAGTGCGATAGATAAACAAAGATGTGGTAGGTACTATAATGAGTTAAAAGAACGGAGTCAATGTATATGGAATTAAAGGAATATTTAGCTATTAATTTTCCAGGGCTTATGTTAAAGCCAAGCCTCTATCATCAATGGGAGGCGGGTATTCACTTTGTATTAGGGGAAGGAATGGATGCATTTAAAAGTGGAATAGACGAGCTAAACCTTGGTCGATTTAATCGAGTACATAATCAGGCATTGGCTATCTTTAATGAAGTATTTTCTTTTGAGGATGAGATTTTTCTTGTTACGAATGTTTATCAACCTAAGGCTTATAGAAACAGAAGACAGCGAACAAGAGTTTATGATCACTATATAAAAAATAAAGAGTTAAAATTTCACTTAAAACAGGAAACTTTACCATATATGTTTGACGACGAAGAAAGGCATGAATGCTACACCTCGCGTTTTTTCCTGAAATGTCGCAAACAGGATATTAATTACCCACTACTCATTCAAGCAACTTGCAACGAAGATTGCCACTTAAAGCCTAAGCTTGGCAGAGTAAACGGTTCATACTATCCAGATGTGTTTTTTATTAATGTCACTAAAAATATTATCTTCTTTATTTATGATGACAGAGGTTGTGAAGTGATTGCAAGTGATAAAGACACTATTCGGACTTTATGTGAAAAATATCATGATTGGGTGGATGGAAATTATCGAGAAGAAATTAATCGGCGTTTTAAGCTCAACTATCAATAAGCTAGAGTTATTGATAGTCGAGCTTATTCTGGTATTCACTGACTCAAATATTCATACACTACATCATTAATTACTTCAAACACTTCGGCCGTTGTATCTTCATTTAATTTCTCTGCTACTTCTCCCACTAATCTTTCATAATCATCGTCACTAAGCGGAACAGATTCTGGGTCGTGTCGATATTGGATAAAGCCGTTTCTAATCATTTTCTTTAATAATTTTTTCTCCACATGCTCACCTCATTATTCTCTTATTATATAGGATTTACCCTTTCGTCGAAAGATGTCGTCATAAATCCTCAAATTTCCATTGAAATAGAACGTATATTCGCTTATTATTGGGTATATACTACCGATACGAACATATATTCTATTTCTGGAGAGGTGTGACCTTTTGTGGAGATGGATCACAGCAAAAGACCAAACAACAAGATTTTATGTGTAGACATGAAGAGCTTTTATGCCAGTTGCTCTGCTGTCATGAGGGGTCTCGATCCGCTTACTTGCTATTTAGCAGTAGTAGGGGATAAAGAGCGTCAGGGAAGTATTGTTCTAGCGGCTTCTCCCATGCTAAAAAAAGAATTCGGCATTAAAACAGGATCGCGGCTCTTTGAAATTCCCAATGATAAGCGCATTCATGTGGTAAACCCTCAAATGGCTATGTATTTACGGATCTCAACAGAAATAACGCGCCTTTTTAATCGCTATGTCCCCAATGATGCCATTCATACGTATAGCGTCGATGAGTGCTTCCTGCAAGTGGACGGGGTGGAAGGCATTTGGGGAGGAGCGACTACTATTGCAAAGAAAATAAGAGAGGAAATTGACCGTGAAATTCAGCTCCCATGCTCTATTGGGATTGGTCCTAATATGCTCATGTCCAAACTTTGTCTGGACTTAGAGGCAAAAACGATAGGCATCGCGGAGTGGACCTATGATGATGTCCCGACAAAGCTTTGGGCCATTTCTCCCTTGCGCAAAATGTGGGGAATTGGTTCAAAAGTAGAGAAAACACTCAATCGAATGGGCATTTTTAATGTTGGTCAGCTTGCGAAATATCCGCTCGAGCTTCTGGAGAAAAAATTCGGGGTGATGGGGAATCAGCTTTACTATCATGCTTGGGGCATTGATTTATCTGAACTGGGCGCTCCTATTATTCAAGGGCAAATTAGTTTTGGGAAAAGCCAAATTCTAATGCGGGACTATACGGATCCAAAGGAAGTGAAACATGTACTTCTAGAAATTTGTGAAGAAGTAGCAAGGCGAACTCGGGAACACGGGAAAGCAGGGCGAACGATAAGCCTTGGAATTGGCTATAGTCGCGATGAGTTAGGTGGGGGCTTTTACCGATCGAAAACAATGGAGCGGCCGAGCAATATTACCATGGATTTATATAAAACCTGCTTAGAGTTATTTGAGAAGCACTATGAACAAAAAACGGTTCGGAAAATAGACGTCTCCTTATCTAATATTGTCGATGATAGTGAGATGCAGCTCAGCTTATTTGAATTAGAACGACCAAAGAAAAGGGAGCTTGGCTATGTCATGGACCGAATTCGTGGAAAGCATGGCTCAAACGCTCTGTTGAGGGCTGTTTCCTACACAAACGCTGGGACTGCTAAGCAGAGAAGTAGTCTTGTTGGTGGGCATAAAGCTTAAGAAAGGTAGTGAGCATAATTATGATACGTGATCGAGGAACGATAAAATGGACATCCATGATGCTACCAGAGCATGTGAAAATGCTTAGGGATTTGGTGAGAGAGGATACGTATGAAACAAAACCAGAACTGGATGAACAGCAACTAGACGAAATGAATGAGCTATTTTGCGAGGCGATGGAAACGGGGAAAGAAGTAACGATTACTTATTATGAGAAGAAAAGGTACCACTTATTTGTTGGTATGGTTCATCATCTAGACGCCTATCAACGACGCTTACATGTGGTAGATAAGTTTGGAGAGACATGTTATTTGAGTGTGGATAATATATTAGATATTTCCTAAAATGAAAGTCAGACTGAATGAGGATTTATCACCAGTCTGACCCCTAGCTACTTATTTCTGTTCAAAAAATCCAAGCTCAAGGATAGCTGCAAACACTTCTTCGCCCTCATCAGAAGTTACTTCCACCTCTTGACCAGGCTGAAGAGCAAGAGCCAACACACCAAGCAAGCTTTTCGCATCCACTACCCAATGCTCCTTTTTAAACAAAACAGTGCCGGGATAAGCACTTGTCGTATTCACTAAACTACTAGCAGATTCCGCAAAAATAGGCTTCAACACTTTAAGTATCATTTTGATATCCCCCTTTGTCTTCGTATAATTTAAGTATAGAGAAAAAATTGGAAACGACAAGAGAAAATTATTGATAAAAAGAAGTAAATATGTAGGTCCGTATAACTCTACGCACAAATAAAGGAATTGATTTAGAAAGTATCGAATGTATGGGTAGAGCAAAATTGCTGGGATGTACTTAAAATTTAAAAATGGCAGAGGGGAAACATACATGAACGAAATTAATCTATTAGTAGAATCATATAAACAAACAAAGTATCAATTAGTAGGCAATGGAGGAAGGGACGTCCAAGTACTGAAAGAGGCATTAAGGGAAATCGAGGGACAGCAGGAAAGTGATATGTATGGAAAGGGCAAAATAATAGAAGATTTTCAAGCGAAGATGGCAACGTATTTAGGTAAGGAAGATGCCGTCTTTTTCCCTAGTGGAACGATGGCGCAGCAAATTGCATTAAGAATTTGGTGTGATAAGAAAGGAGTGAAAAAGGTCGCTTATCATCCATTATGTCATTTAGAAATTCATGAAGAAGATGGATTGAAAAAATTACATCACATAAAGTCAATTTTGTTGGCGGATAAAAACAGGGTCATACAATTGGAAGATGTGTTGAATATAGAAGAGGATATTGCTTGTTTATTACTAGAATTACCTCAACGTGAAATTGGTGGTCAACTACCAGAATATCAAACGCTTGAAGCTATTTCTTCCTACTGTAGGGAAAAAGGAATCCGATTACATTTAGATGGTGCCAGGCTTTTTGAAATTCTGCCATACTATAAAAAAACGGCTGCTGAAATTTGCAATCTTTTTGATAGTGTTTATGTATCTTTTTACAAAGGTATTGGAGGAGTTGCAGGAGCCATTCTTGCAGGTGATAAAGCCTTTACTAAGGAAACAAAAGTATGGAAAAGGCGCTATGGTGGGGATTTAATCAGTCTATATCCTTATATTGTAAGTGCAGACTATTACTTTGAGCAGAGGGCACATAAAATGAAACAGTATTATGAGGATGCGAAAGAGCTTGCCAGTTATTTTAACAATTGCCATGCTGTTTCTACAAGGCCAATTGTACCTGTTTCTAATATGTTCCACGTGCATTTTGATGTGCCAAAAGAGAAGCTTGAATCGATTCTAGTAAACATTCATAAGGGTACCGATATCGGATTAACCAAATATTTAAGCGAAACGAGTGAACAAACTTGTTTCTATGAGATAAGTATTGGCGATCGATATGCTGAAATACCAAAAGAAGAGTTAAACAGAGTGTTTCATCTCCTGGATGAAGGGATAAGGAGCTCCCTTGAATAAAAAAATTTCTTCTTTAAAAGGAAAAAGTATAAAAATCTAGAATATAATGAAATGAACAATAAGCAGAAATTTGAAGGCAATGATACCAAAAGGTACAACCTAGGCTCTAGTCAAGGTTGTACCTTTTTATTTTGGCGGAAAATGGAAGCAGACAAACAGAGAGGATGAGGGCGATGTTTCAATATCATGCAGGATTAAGCGCAATAGTAGCTGAATTTTCACAATTAGAGGAGGTAGAAGCCATACTGCTTGCTGGTTCTCACACAACCAACACACAAGATGAAAACTCTGACTATGATTTATACATCTATTTAAACCGAGAAGTCCCAATTATAAAAAGAGAAGAAATTATAAGGAAGTTTTGTGATTATATAGAGATTAATAATCAATTTTGGGAAACAGAAGATGATGGGATCCTACGTGACGGAAATATTCCCATCGAAATTATTTACCGGGGTTTAGATGGAATCGATGCACAACTGGAGCGAACAGTAATTAATTGTCAAGCAGATATCGGTTACACCACTTGTTTTTGGAGCAATTTCCAAACATCCGTTATACTGTATGATAAAAATAAAAAGGCAGAAAAACTGCAACAGAAATACAAGGTTAACTATCCCGAAGCACTAAAATTAAACATAGTGCGAAAAAATTATCCATTATTAAGGAAACAGATGCCTTCCTTTTATTTTCAAATAGAAAAAGCCATCAAGAGAAAGGATTATGTAAGTATTAATCATCGAATTGCCGCTTTATTGGCTAGCTATTTTGATATATTGTTTGCGATTAATGAAATGCCACATCCTGGTGAAAAGAAATTAGTAGAAATATTAAAAGCAAGGGCGACTAAACTGCCTTTGGATATGGAGAATAATTTAAAGGATTTATTGAGCGGCATGTCTAACTTTGATGAACGAATATTAACCGAAGTAAATACGCTAGTGGATAACTTAGATGCCCTTTTAGCGAAAGAGGGTGTATATTAATCTAACAGTTGGATGATGCCGCGAAAAGCAAATGATGGATAAGTGGGTGAGAAATCGATGAAAGTAGAAGTAACGGAAAAAACACCGCAAAAAATCCTAACTCCAGCAAGTGGATTTTTAGAAGGATATACCCATTCACTAAATCCTTATATTGGTTGTGCCTTTGGATGTTCTTATTGCTATGTAAGGCAGAGTCCGGTTGGATTATTTCGTAAACAAGAATGGGGCACATGGGTTGATGTGAAAAAGGGAGTAAAAGAGAAGTTAGAAAAAGAACTGCTTTTATTAAGAAAAAAACAAAAGCCTATCACAATCTTCATGTCATCCAGTACAGATCCGTATCAACCTATGGAGCACAATGAGCAGGTTACGCGAGCTTTGTTAGAAGTAATGACGAAGGTAAAACCTGATTTTCTTTTGGTGCAAACAAGAAGTCCATTGGTAGTAAGAGATATCAATTTGTTGCTGGAGCTGAAAGATCGAGTGATGGTAAGCATGACGGTTGAGACTGATTTGGAGGAAGTGAGAAAACGTTTTTCACCAGCGGCACCGCCAATTCCAGCAAGATTGAAGGCCTTAAAGGAATTACGAGCATTTGGAATTCCAGTACAGGTAGCGATTGCACCGGCACTCCCCTTTTCGGAAAAGTTTCCTGAGGCATTATCTAAGCTGGTAAATCGGGTTTGTGTTGATGATTTTACAGGAGATGGAAGTGGTGGGAAACGAACAAAGCGCTTGAAGATAGGAGACAGGTATGAGGCGTTGGAAAAAGAGAATTGGTATGATGGAGACGTACAAAAGCGAGTGTGGGAGAGACTGAGAGAGTGTTTTCCAGAAGAACAGTTAGTAGTAAGTCCAGAAGGCTTTATGCCACCAAAAAAGAGCATGGACCATTCTCATTAAAGAGAAGTCCATGCTCTTTTTTTAATAAGCGCTACACAAAATCAATCGTTTAGTACTTGTGTAGCGCGAACACAGGATTCAAAATTACCTTTATGTGACGCATCACAGTATGGTAGCTTTTTAGAAAGCCCACAGCGGCATAAAGTAAAAGCCGGCTTCGGCTCGAATTTGTTGCCGTCAACATCGACTAAATCTACGTCTCCTGTTACACGAAATCCTCCATTGTCCATCACTTTGATTTGAACCTTTGACATTGGTAAAACCCTCCTTCATATTCATATATTAGTATCGTATCTATAAAACCCCATTTTGACAACCTCAACTTATACCACTATCAGCCTCTCCAAATAGCTTCTAGTTATACAATAAAGCAAAATATGGTACAATCAGGCTAACGATTATATAGTTGGAGGCATGAAACGTGAAAGTAACGTTTACAGAGAAAGCAGCAGATAGAGTAAAAGCAAAGCTAGAAAACCAAGAAGGAAAATGGTTGAAGCTGAAATATGATACAGAAGGTTGTGGCTGTGTGGTTAGTGGCGTATCCGCATTATGGATTACACCAGAGAAAGACGATGACGATGTGACGCTAGATACAAATGTAGGGCCATTGTTAATGGAAAAATCGAAACTAGTCTTTTTCGATGAAGACATGACGGTCGATTTTGTGGAAAGTGCAAACACCTACATGCTTAAATGCCCAAGCCAAATTCTAAACCCCCGCATGTCTTTAAAGGTAGTGGAGGTAGCGAAATGAGTGGAAAAATTAATGCATTAAAAAATGTAGCGCAATCCAAAACATGGGCGTCCTTTTTAAATCATAACCATCCTTATAGCCTGCTGCACTGGTCGATCGGTGGCATCAACCATGAGGATAAAGATGTGTGGTTACTGCAGGATGAAGTAACCTTTGAAGCACAGGAATTTGAGAATTTGGATGCTGCAATGGTATGGATTACAGAAAATATGGATGGCATAACAGATGTATTAGGCTGAGTCGAAGAATTTATTCTTCGGCTTTTTTTGTTTGCTTGAAGAGTAGAGGGGGAGACTTGGAGCAAAGGGGGAAAATAGGGAAATGTCAGAAGGTCCTAGAAAAAAATCAGAAGGTCGTCCAAAAATGTCAGAAGGCCTTGGGAGAAAATCAAAAGGTCGTCCGTCCCCCGCCTCCGCAAGCTTCAAAATCGGTCTAAACACCACCCGAAATCTCTAGCACCAATCAAAAATCCCGATAACCCCTCCAATTTCTATTTAAAAAACCCCTCTCTTATGAAGACCCAAAAGTTCACCAAACTCTCAAAACCCCTAAAATAAAACCAATTATTTACATCAAACCCAAACTTATCTATAATTAATTATTATAATTTTCTGAATGGAGTGAGGTTATGAATAGAATTATCGAAGTAAGTAATTTATCCCGTACCTATAAATTAAAAGGGGGACATAAAACGGCGTTGGATCATGTTTCGTTTGAGGTTTATGAGGGGGAGGTTTTCGGATTACTTGGTCCAAATGGAGCGGGGAAAACTACCACTATTAAAATTTTAACAACCTTACTTCTACCAACTTCTGGACAAGCAAAAGTCCTCGGGTACGACGTCGTAAAAGAGAGTGCTAAAATTCGAGACAAAATCAACTTCGTCTATGGCGGGGAGCGGGGTGTATATGGAAGGTTAACAGCCATAGAATATATGCATTATTTTTGCACACTGTACAAAATCCCAAACAAGAAACAAAAGGAATTAATCCAGCAGCTGCTATCATTAGTGGGATTAAAGGATGCGGCAAACCAAAAGATACACACTTATTCCAAAGGGATGGTGCAACGGCTACATATTGCACGCTGTTTAATTAATGAACCAAAAATAATTTTTCTGGATGAGCCAACTATTGGACTAGATCCTATTGGGGCAAGATTGTTAAGGGATCTTGTAAGGGAATTAGCGCAAAAGGGAATTACGATCATCTTAACGACGCATTACATGCAAGAAGCGGATGAGCTTTGCGATCGGATTGCTTTTATTAAAAATGGAGCAATTAGTTTAATCGGTGAGCCGGTGCATATAAAAGAAAGCTGTAGTCATTTGAAGTTATTTGAGGCGACGATGCAGGTCTATGATACTCGTAAACTAGAACAAGATAGATTCCTGCAACAAGTAGAAGTAAATGAAATTAAAGCCCCATATTACTCTGTGAATTTTCAAGTAGCTGAAGAAGAAGCAGATCATCAAAAATTGACTTCCTATTTGGAGACATACGGCGAAGTAATTAAACTTGAGAAAAGAGAGATTTCTTTAGAAGACGCCTATGTTCATCATATGAAAGACGTGGGGTGAATAGGGTGAATTTTGTTAATTTACTATTTAGAGAGATTCGATATTTCACTACTCTACAAAATAAAATGTACCAATTTCTTTTGTTTTTCCAGCCACTTCTGTTCCTTTCGATTGTTTATTTTCTTAAACAAATGCGAGGGGACGTCAATATTGAGAAATTTGTGGTGGCTTCCGCATTAATTAGTATGTGGAGTTATGTCCTTTATTCATCAGGTTCTGCCTTAATCGCGCAAAAGTGGAATGATACATTAAAGCTCTTAATTGCGGCGCCTATTTCGCTTTTTCAAATCATTCTCACGAAAGCAATAAGCAATGCCTTTATCGCTCTAATTTCGATGGTTCTTAGTTTTACTTATGCGAGATTTATTTATCAGCTACCAATTGGGATTGAACATCTCGGTTTATTTTTCCTATCTGTCCTAGTATTACTCCTCTCTTTAAGTGTAGTAGGAATGATTTTAGCGATAGTGTTTGTGGCGTTCCAAAATGTTTTTGATTATCAAAATTTAATTTTAACCCCTGTCATTTTATTATGTGGTGTTTTTATCCCAGTGGAAAGTATGCCTTTCTTGTTAAAAGGTATTGCTTACCTTATCCCCATGACTTGGGGAATACAAGCTGTCTATGAAACCCTTACTCTTTCCCCTCAGATGTACACTTCTATGATGGTATCTTTAGGCGTCAGTACCTGCTACTTCTTGTTATCTATTTTCATTATAAAAAGAATCGAACTCGTTTTACGAAAACATGGAAGCTTGGGGGCGATATAAGTGTTTTTCCTTAATAAATTTGGTTTTACTTATTTGTCCTATAAAGCACTTTACTCCTTTCAAACGCTTCGGCTATTTATTTTGTTTCGGATACTTGATCCATTTATGCACTATTTATTCTTTGCAACACTTGCTAGTGCCATTGTTGGACAGGAGTATTTGTCCTATGTTGTTCTTGGAAATATTGTCTATTACACCGGACAGACGATGATGATTAATTTCATGTCGATGTTTCGAAATGAACGTAAATTTGGAACATTAGAATTAAACATTGCCTCCCCGACTTCTACTTTTGTCATCATCATGAGAAAAGCGTTGGTACCATTTTTAGATGGGCTATTCGTATTTATTGCAGGTTTGACGATTGCAAGGGTGCTATTTTCTATTGCTTTGCCACTGGATCAAATAGGACATTTACTATTACTCTTTACTGTCACCATGTTTTCACTACTAAGCTTTGCCCTACTATTTGCCTGTATTAGTCTATTGTTCTCGAATGTTAACTTGTTCTTAAATCTTGTTTTAGCTAGCTTTCAAGTGTTATGTGGAGTCAACTTTTCCGTGGCCTTACTTCCAGGTTCACTTGAAGCACTTGCAAGAATATTACCTCTAACCCATAGTATTGAAGCAATACGGTCAATTTATCAATTAGAGTCCTACGCGATTTTACCACTATTAGGAAAAGAGTTAATGATTGGGGGATGTTATTTCTTGATTGCCCTCCTTTTAGTCAACGTGATGGAGAAATTGGCGCGAAAGCAGGGGGCGTTGTTTAAGAATGTGTAAGTGAAATCTGACAGTTCAAGTAAGAACTAGTAATGAATTCATACTTATAAAATAAAGGGGTCAATGGCCATTATGTGGGAAAATTATATTAATTCTATTTCTAAGGATTATCATTTTGTAACTCCTGCAACTAATTCCGAAATAATAAAAATTGGTGAAGAACTAAATGTGGAGCTACCTAAAAAGTTACTAGAATTGTTCAAGGAGACAAATGGAGTGTTTGATCAGTTTAAGTGTCCCTTAATTTGGTCTACAGAACAAATCGTCAAAGACAATTTGTTTTTCAGGAATTTTGAAGAATATAAGGATATCTATATGCCTTTTGATCATTTGTTGTTTTTTTCTGATTCTGGATGTGGTGATTTATTTGGCTTCCCTATATTAAATGGCGTAGTTCAAAAAGAAGACATCTATGTTTGGAATCATGAGGATGATAGTCGAATGTGGGTGTCGTCATCGTTAGAAGAGTTTATTAAGGGTTGGATTACGGGTGAAATTTCCGTTTGAACAAGTTTTTCCGATAGTAATGAATGAGAGCGTATTTGTTGTGTAATAAGCAAATACGCTCTTTTTTATAGTGAAGAGGTAGACAATTAATATACAAAGAAGGAAAAAACATAATACTAGCTAGGTTACCGAAAATAAGATTATGAATATATTATAAACAATAAAGAAAGTAAAAAAGGGAGAGATGCAGTTATAAAATCAATCAGCCTATTGGACAGGGGTTACCTTTACATAAGTGAAGGGAGGGCTGTAAATGAAAAATTTAGTTTTACCATTACTAGCTTACGTGCTTGTTTGTGTACTAGTCGTTATCGCGCCAGCATCTACGGGTTATGATACGCTAGGCTGGAAATTATTCGCTGGACAAATGTATGCGATACCGGCTTTTGTAGTCGTTGCGCTGTTTTCATTTTATGTAAATAAAAAGCCTACAGATGATTAATAAATGAGAGGAATTTCCTTAAAGGCAGCTGTAAAAAGGACTATAAACGAGTCCTTTTTCTATTTAGTAATTAAACTCGTCCGTCTACTTCCCGAGATTCAGAATCCCAATTCTTGAACCTCCAAAAAGCGAACTAAATGTAACTAAGATTTCTAAAAACGCGGCAATATTTATAAGGGGTTTTATAGTAAACTAGTAGTAAAAAAGGGGATAGATACATGCTGCTTAGAAATATTCAAAACGATGATTTTTTAAGGGTCTCGACAATTCTCAATGCTTGGTGGGGGGGGCGCAATATGGTAGATATGCTGCCAAGATTGTTCTTTAACCACTTTCAGGAAACGAGTTTCATTGTCGAGGATGAGGGAAGAACGATGGGATTTTTGATTGGATTTGTCTCCCCGACACGACCAGAAGAAGCATATATTCATTTTGTTGGTGTTAATCCATCTGCGCGTCAGAAAAATATTGGGCGAGACCTTTATGAGCATTTTTTCAAAGTGGTGAGATTCAAAGGTTGTCAGGAAGTAAGCTGTGTGACGTCTCCCATAAATACGACATCGATAAAATTCCATCAAAAGCTTGGCTTCTCCATGAAGACGAGCGATCATATAATCGATGGTCTTCCGATTCATCTCAGCTATGATGGAGTGGGAGAGGATCGCGTCGTTTTTGTTAGAAGTCTTGTATAATCAAGCATTAGAATAAGTGTTACATAACCTCCAATCAAATCGTGCCGACTCTTCTGTGAATATATAGAAGAGTCTTTTTTTGTATGTTTAACTATGGGTGAATTGGACGGATTTTTGACTCTCATAAAAAGGGAACTTTTGGATAACATAATGGTAGAAAATGATAGGTGGTATTTATGAAGAATGTTCAATGGATTGTTTGGTAACCTAAACTCAAAAAATAAAAAAAATTATAAGTTAGCAACATTTCTTGAAATCGCTAGTAAATCAAGTGATTTTACTTGTTTTTATCCTTCGAGTAGTAAAGATAAAGTTATCATTTATTACTACTATTCCTTGATTGACTCAGAACTATTTAAGAGAGACCTTCTTCCATATTTAAAGCCAAATCTCGATAAAATAAAATCGTTACAGGATATAAGTGATATTATCCCAGTAGAAACGATGCTCATTTCAGATAGCGTACAAGAAATTGAAACAAAATTAAACCATGGATTTATCTTTATACAATTACATAAAAAGGATGAAAAGGGTTTATTAATTGATCTAAAATCAGTGGGTAAAGGATATCGAGAGACAAATGATACAGAAAATGAATTTAGTGTCATTGGACCAAAAGTTGGATTTGTAGAGAATTTATCAACCAATATATTTTTATTAAAGCAACTTTTGAATACGAACTTGATGGTAGAAGAGCTAAAGGTAGGTTCAATTTCAAAAACAAAAGTGGCAATTGTGTATTTAGAAGGTATTACGAATCCTGAATATGTGAATACAGCAAGACAGAGGTTAAAGGATACAGACTTTGATGTCGTGTTTGACACATCCATTATAGATCAAATGTTATCGGATAATTCCACTACTCCATTTCCAGTCCTTCTTACTACAGAACGGGTAGATAGGGTAGTGTATGCCTTAACAATGGGACAAGTTGCTATAATTAGTGACGGATCTCCTTACATTTTAACTGGTCCTTCTGCCTTTTTGGATTTTTTTATTTCGCCAGAGGATTATTATTTACCATGGATTGTTGGTACTTTTTTCCGAATGATTCGAATTATTGGGGTATTATTTTCGATTTTTTCGACACCAATATATGTTGCTATTTTGACGTTTCATTATGAAGTGATTCCTCAAGATTTACTGCGTCCCTTAATTAGCTCTCGAGCGTATGTACCATTTCCACCAGTATTAGAAGCTATTTTTTTAGAAATTACAATCGAATTTTTGCGAGAAGCTGGTGCACGATTACCGACGAAAATTGGACAGACCCTTGGGATAGTTGGAGGGATTGTTATTGGACAAGCGTCTGTGGAAGCGGCTCTTACTAGTAATATTCTTTTAATAGTGGTCGCATTATCGGCATTAGCTTCCTTTACAACACCAATCTTTAAAATGTCGAATACAATTCGATTGATTCGCTTTCCTTTTATCGTGTTAGCGGCGACATGGGGAGGTTTTGGTATTGTTATTGGATTTGTTATTATGCTTACTCATTTACTTGGACTGAAATCATTAGGTAATCCGTATCTGGTGCCACTCTTTCCTTTCAGAATAAGGGACTATGCAGACAGTATTGTTCGTTCAAACTTTGAACAAACAACGAAACGAGCTAGTTATTTAAGGCCACTAAAAATGATAAGATATCGACCAAAGAAAAATAGGGACGTAAAAGAGGGACTGGATCATGAATAAGTATTTTATATGGAGGCACTTGAGATTGTGGGGAATATGCCTTTTTACCACAGTTTTATTAGTGGGTTGTGAAAGGTATAAATTGGTGGATGAAATAAATCTTGTTGATGTATTCGGTTTTGATGTAGTGGAGGATAAGGAAAATGAAATTATGACAAGTGGGATCATCCATTTGTACAGAAAGGGACAAGAAGAGGAGGCACTTGTAAGCGTAATAGGGACAGGTAAATCAGCTAATGCTGCGTTATCAAGTGCAAATGCCAAATCATCCTATCCAATAGAAATCGGAAAAGCTCGTGTAATGGCATTTACAGAGAGGTTTACGAGAGAACAGCCGATTAAGGATGTAGTTAGCTCTGTTTGTAGAGATGTACTTGTAGGTAGTAATTTGAAAATTATTATCATCAATGATAACCTCACTCCCTTTCTTGAAAAACTGCTAAAAGAAGAGGGGGATATGCTCCCAAAGCAAATTGAACACAATATGAACACACATATTATCCCTTTTTCCAATTTGCAAATATTTCTCTATAATTATTACGGTGAGGGAAGTGACCCCGTTTTACCTTACATAGTCATGTCAGAAAATGGGGAGATAACATTGGAGAAAGTTGGAGTTATAGGTCGTCAGGATAAATTAAAAATGGTCTTAGGACGTGATCAAAGCTCTCTATTATCCTTAATCATGGATAATAGATCTTCGAAAAAGATGATTTTTAATGTTCCAATCCATAAGGAAGGAAAGGTAGGGAATTTGTCCTTTAACATCTTTACTGGAAAATCCAAGCTAATTCCTAAGGTAGAGAAGAACACCTTTCATGTGAACCTGAAGATTGACGGTCTAATTAAAGACTATCCAAGTTGGATTAATTTGAACCAAGATAAAGCTTTCGTAGAAAAAGTAGTGAAAGAATACATGGTGAAAAATTATACTTCCTTGTTTAAGGAGTTTCAAAAAAATGATGTAGACCCTCTCGGAGTAGGAATGTTGTTTAAAACGAAAGACCGAAAATGGACGGAAAAGGAATTTTACAAAACGACTTATCCTAATATCGACACAGACCTAGACGTAGCGTTAAATATTTATCAATCTTATTTAGGAGATACGGAGCATGACTAATAAGCCTTCAAAAATAAAAGAAAATCTGCTTGTATCTCCCTTTTTAGTGCTATTTTTAGTGCATTCATCCCAGACAGGAATCGGATTATTAAGCTTTCAACATGAAATAGCCATGGATGCAGGATATGATGCATGGATTAGTTTATTTCTAATTGGACTTATTTTTCATCTCTTATTATTTATGATGTTTAAACTATTAAGCTACTCAAGTGAAGGAGATATTATTTCTCTTCATCGTGATTATTTTGGAAAATGGTTCGGTAATATCCTTACCTTGCTATTTTGTTTTTACTTTCTTCTATTAGTAACAACTGTTTTACGATCTTATGTAGAAGTATTACAAATTTGGGCGTTTAATACGATAACGATATGGGAATTTACTTTGCTCATTTCTATCATAATTTTTTATGTGGTCATTCGCGGCTTTCGCGTAATTACAGGGGTTGTTTTTTTTAGTACAATCATTCCCCTCATTCTGATATTTGTGTTGATTTACACTTTAAAATATAGTCATTTTTCTAATTTAATGCCATTTTTCAACCATGATTTGATAGAAATTATGAAATCAGCAAAAACATCTACCATTTCATTTCTCGGATTTGAATCGATCTTATTCTATTATCCCTATATAAAAAATCAAAAACAGTCGCATAAATGGGGACAAGCTGGTCTGCTTTTAACTACTGTCCTCTATACGATATTAGCGATTTTTACATTCGCCTATTTTAGTGAAGGTCAATTAAAATATATGATTTGGCCCACCTTAATCATGACGAAAATAGTTTGGATTCCTTTCATTGAAAGATTTGAATTCATTTTTATCTTTTCCTGGCTATTAGTCATTCTCGCACCAATTTGCTTATCATTATGGTCGACAGTTAGAGGGTTTAAAAGATTATTCCATATTAAGCCACGATATTCATTAATTGGTGCCTTAATTCTCCTTAATATCACACCATTTTTCCTACAAGACAGGGAAAATATTGAGATGTTAGGGAAGATAACATCAGAAATGGGATTTTATTTACTTTTTCTCTATATCCCACTTCTATTTGTCTATGTGACAATCGTCCGTAAAATAAAAGTAAGAAAAAATGTTTCCTAAAATTCCGTAGTTTTTTACAAATTGTTGTTGTAATATATAAACTATCAAATGTAAAAATGTGTAATAGGAGGAAAGGGATGAGAATGAGTCGATTAATCTTGTTCGGTTTAGCCTGTTTATTTTTCGTGATTGCTACTTTTGCATCTTGGTATGAGGGCAGTGACTTAGTTGAAAACCCATTTGAATGGGAGAATACGGCGATCATTACGTCATGGCTTCATGATGGAGAAATAGAGCGGACCAATATTTCACAGTTCGATTATTTTATTTACGCGGTAAAATTTAAACCGACATTTCCGATTATTATGATGATTAGTTTAGTATACATATTGTTTAAGGTTGGTCAGCTTTTCTTAAAAGGAATAAAACAATTCTCCTACTTTAACGTAGCTGTAGGATTGGCCTTAATAATAAGTGCGTTACAACTTATTAGTTCTCCGACAGACGGAGCTAGCATGATGATGAAATCTATGTTCTTTGTCAGTGGATTACTGATGCTATATGCTTTTTTGAATTACTTTAAAATAATCCCGCATATAGAAAACTAAAAGCCAAGCACTTTGCGGGGATGCAGCAAAGTGCTTGGCTTTTCTTAATATTTATTCCCGTTTTTATCAATATAAAGGGACTTCACAATTGTTCGCTCAAAGTTATTGCCATTTTTTGTTTTCCCCTTCACATCAAGCGTAATGGAGTAGACGCCTTCTTCCGTAAAGTTCAGTGCTACTTTGCCTTTTTTGGCGACTTTCATTCCATAAGCCGATTTAGCTTTGCCGTCTTTTTGGATGTTAACATCGACTTCAAAATCCTTAACTTTGGCTCCTGTATTTTTTAACTCTAATGTTGCTTCCTCTAATACAATTTCTTCATTTAATTCGGAATGAAAGCCGACAGTCATCAAATAGGTTGCTTGCTCCTTTTTAGCTTTAACGGTCCATTCTCCTTGTTCAGGTTTGGTAATTTGAAAGGTATGGTGATGACCACCTTGAAAAATTTCCCGGTCAATGGAATGCTGGAAATTGGTGTGGATTTTTCCGGATGGACTAATTATTTCGATGTCTGTTGTTTGCTTGTCGCTTAACCAATCTAGGTCGATTTGTGCGACATTTTCTTCAACAGAAAAGGTTTCTTTTCCTTCTGTTTGAAATTCTCCACCTCGATGAAGGGTGCTGATGGAGATAGCTTCTTCTTCTCTTGGTTCGACCGTTGCGCTTACCTCGTCAAGGGCAAAACTAGCCCCAGCCGCTTGAGTTAGTGTTAAGTAAGGACGGAAATACTGAAACGTGACCCCTTCACGAACGGTCGTGTGATTCCAATTGCTCACTAGCACTTCCGTACTATACGGGAGGCGTGAACTTGTGACCGTAACTGCACCATCATTTGACCCATAGGAATTTAAGTATAGTCCACCCCAGTAAAGGGAAGAGCCAAAGCTTCCCCAGCTTGTGCCAGCCAAGGTGTAGACACGATTACGTGAACGGTTCGTATGATTATCAATTTGTGGACGATAGCTATTCATATAGCCTGTTTGTAGCGAGTACGTTGCATCATTTTTACTACCTAAAATACTAGCAAGCCAGCTTGCCCAGCCACTATAAGCGAGATCTGCTAGCTGCGAACCATAGTGTGGAGTAGATAAGGTGATGAGATTAGACACATATGGATGCGCTCCGTGGTGAACAAGGGCATTTTGTGAATCAATTCCCCCCTTACTATGAGCAACAATGACAAGCTTTTTTTGTCCAAAATGATTATAGATATCTCGGATGCGGCTATTGACGATGGCGCCGTTATCCCACATGTTTTTATCGGGATGAACATCAATAAAGGCAGTCTGGTAGCCGTTAGTTAAAGCAGTTTGATACATATTATTATTTTCCCACCATGTACGCGACGAACTATTAATCCCATGAATAAATACAATTGGAGGTTTATTCGGATCAACAAAGCTCGGCGTATCCCCAACATACCACTGACCAGGAACGCCACCAGGATTATCCTTTCCACCAATACTACCTGCATTCACCGAAACTGGAACAACAAGCAAAGCAACCAGCAAGATCAACACCAACCTTTTCATACCACCACTCCACTTCTGCTAAGAAATAGGAGATATTCTCCCCATCTATCCTATCTGAGAGCGGTGTCATTTCAGAAGTGATTTTTGAAAAATGAGTGAAAGGACACGGAAGTATGGGAGAATTGTAGGTAGATAGATTTATGATTTTATGGCGTTCGTGGGTGAAGTAAAGGTGTTTGATGGTAAAAAGGGAGCTATCGACAATTAGATCACTGAACTTCTCCTCACTCCCCTTATAGCATCCAAAAGCCAACCTCTTAAACTAAAATTACCTTTTTTACCAAAAAACTAAGCGACCTCTAAGGTGTCCTACCAGCCGCAAATAATTCTCTCATTTCTTTTGGAACAAAAATAATATCTTGTATCTCAATTTTCCCATCTTCCATTGGTATTAGATGAACAAGAACCATTTCGCCGTTTTCAAAGGTAAGCAATTCGTAGCTAGCGTAGCTCGTTCCAGCAGAGGTAAGATTACGTAATTGATCAAAGCTTTCTTGGCTAGCTGCCACTTTTCGCCCTTCACTAAAAAGCGATTCAAAATGTGCGAAATCGTTATTGTCAGCAGCAAGCTTCATGAGCCAAGCTGTATTTTTGGGACTATCTGGATTTACCGTTTGATTGCTGCTACAGCCAGCTCCAATTAAAAGTAATAAGGAAAGTACTACAAGCATTCTCTTCATGTTATCTCCATTCCTTTGCAAATCTCTTATTTTGGCAATAACCTAATCTATTAATTCTCGAAAAGAGAAATCAGCTAATAGGTAGCCTCTTTCTTCCCCTGGAAAAACGGTTATTTTCTTATACGGATACGGTTAAGATTCTATAAAAGGATGAGGAGTTCCTGCTGAGAGAAGTGTGTATCAATTCATAAAAAAAGACATTGTTAGATACACGATAAAACAAACAATAGAACCAACTAAAAACGGGCCAACACGCAATGTTGCCTTTTCGTGCTTTGGATGATAGCTGCCTGCAAGGGATTCAAAAACAGCAAGTTCCGCGTTTTTGCTGAGTGCGTCTCCTGTTGATCCTAATAAGAATGCCACAATAATAAAGGAAATAGAACCGAAGAACATGGTGCTTAACAGATTAAAATCGAAGAAATAAGATATTCCAAAAAGCAAGCCAATCTCAATGCCTACAACAAGAAGGAGCATAATAATGTACCGTCTCAATTGCCATCCCTCCACCAGATAAATTTAGTTTACATTAAATATACGTTTCGGCAGTAGTAAGGTTTCGGAAAATTATGCATTTTAAAACAGAAAATTCCCCATTGACATATTTAAAGGGAGAACCATATAATAAAGGTGAATTTAAATTAAAGGAGGATTATTAAAAGATGTATTCAGTCAGATGGCGTTTCCTAGCTTTGAACTCGTAATTTCATACGTTCAAAGGCTCTGCTTGTGAATGCGGAGTAAACGGGATCAGTCTGTCCATTTTTAATAATCTTCATTTAGCATAGAGATATGTCATGGAGAAAGGCGGATCGTTCTGCCTTTCTTTATTTTTGTTTAAATCCGTCTACATTTGCTTTGGCAAAGGTAGGTTTATTTGTTGTAGTGTTTAGGACGAACACTAACATCAAAGGGATTGGTCTCTTTCCGTTTACTCGAAATCACAGGCAGCTTGCCTGTGATTTTTTTGTATTTCACAAGGAGAAACGGGAGGAAAAATTAATGGAACAATTAATGTTAGAACTAACCAATGTAGAAGTATCGTTTTTAGATAAGAAAGTATTAGACATTCCGAAGCTATCGGTCTATCAGTTTGATCGAATTGGAATTGTCGGAAAGAATGGTGGTGGGAAAAGTACCTTATTGAAAGTAATGAATGGACAAATCCAACCAAATATTGGGCAAGTAAATCGACTTGCTGAAGTGGGCTATTTTAGTCAAACGGAAAAGCCGGTGGAGGGCGAACTCGATTATGAATTGCTGGGTAAGCTAGCAGTGCCGCAAACCGATATTGGGCAATTAAGTGGTGGAGAACAGACTCGTATGAAATTAGCGCAGCTATTTTCGACTTATTACGAAGGGTTATTGATCGATGAGCCGACCACTCACTTAGACGCTTCCGGGACAGATTTTCTCATAGAAGAGCTACGCTACTACTATGGGGCCCTTGTCCTTGTAAGCCATGATCGCTACCTATTAGATCAGCTCGTAACAAAAATTTGGGAAGTGGATAATGGGAAAGTGACTGAATATACCGGGAATTATTCCGACTATTTTGAGCAGAAAAAACTGGAGCGAAAACAACAACAGGAGCAGCATGAAAAGTATGTAAAAGATAAAAATCGACTATTAAAGGCTGCTGAGGCCAAAATGAAAATGGCGGAGAAGGTAACCCAAGCGAATAACCATATTTCCAAAAAAGAAACAAAAGCAAAAGCAAATCTGATGTTCATGACGAAATCAAAGGATACTGGCCAAAAGTCGATGCAGAAAGTTGCGAAAGCAATGGAGCAGCGTGTCAAGCAATTGGAGGTAGTCGAAGCGCCTGAAGAAGAAAGAGCCTTACAATTTCACCAATCCGAAGCGCTGCAAATGCATAATAAGTTTCCGATTATGGCGGATTGCTTGATGCTTGCGGCTGGAGAAAAAATATTGCTTCAAGAAACGAGCTTCCAGCTGCCAGTAGGAGCGACGATTGCGATTACTGGTAATAATGGGACGGGGAAATCCACGCTTCTCAAGCACATTTTAGAAAATGGGGAGAGTATCATTCTTTCTCCTAAAGTCGTCTTTGGTTCGTATCAGCAAATGGAATATCAATTTGAGATGGCTGAGACAGTGCTTTCCTATATGAAAGAGCGAAGTGATTATGAGGAAAGCAGAATTCGCGCCGTTCTTCATGCAATGAATTTTACAGGGAATGATATTAGAAAAGATGTAAGAGCGTTAAGTGGTGGAGAGTCGATTCGACTAATTTTGTGTCAGTTATTCTTAGGAAGATATAATGTGCTCGTATTAGATGAGCCAACAAATTTCTTAGATGTAGATTGTTTAGAAGCCCTAGAAAGATTCCTCCATGCTTATCAGGGTACTGTTTTGTTAGTGTCACATGATCGAACCTTTATCGAAAGAGTAACAGATCATGTGTATGTGATAGAGGATCAACAGTTGAAAATTAAAAAATAAAAAGATGAGGTGTTTGCATTGACATTAAAAGTAAAAGAAATCGCAGAACAGAATGGAATTTTAATAAAAGAAGACTCCATCAAATTAAATGAGTCTGGCTTGGATTTTCAAGTAGCACATGCAGAAGATGTACAAGGTAACAATTGGATCCTAAGACTTCCGAGAAGAGAGGACGCTTGGTTAAAAACAGAGCTAGAAAAAAATGTGTTGGAAACTCTCCATCAACACGTTTTCTTCGAAATTCCGGTTTGGTCCGTCTATACGAAGGAGTTAATTGCGTATAAACAGCTCTCAGGGATTCCAGCAGTTACCTTCGATCTAGCGTCACAAAAGAATAAGTGGCAGCTGGACGAAGAAAATGTACCACAAAGCTTTAATGAATCATTAGGGAGAGTACTGGCTGAATTACACCAGTTCCCAAAAGAAAAACTAACCCATCTAGACTTAAAGGTGCATACTGCCGCAGAAGCTAGGGCAACTATGGTAAGTCGGATGAATAAAGTGAAAGAAAAATTCGGAGTCGGAGAAGCACTATGGGAAAGGTGGCAAACATGGATTGCAAACGATGAAATGTGGCCGAAAGAAACTGCACTAATTCATGGCGATGTCCACGCAGGCCATACATTAATTAATGACAATAAAGAGGTGACAGGCTTAATCGACTGGACAGAAGCAGCAGTGACAGATCCATCCAAGGATTTCATGGGCCATTATGTGGTGTTTGGAGAAGCTGCGTTAGAGCAATTAATCGCGTTTTATCACCAAGCCGGTGGGATAACGTGGCCGTTTATGAAGGAACATATCATCGAGCTGACCACCACATCAGCCATCGATTTAGCGGAATTTGCTGAGCAATCTGGGTCGAAGGAATATGAGCAACTGGCGATAGATGGACTTGGTGTTAGTGGGGAGTAACTAGAATAAAATAAAAGGTGAAAAGTGCATCGTCCCCTGGAAAATGCAAAAAACAAAAAGAGAGGGAACGATGAGGAGCCAATCGTGCCCTGAAAATGCCAAAAACGAAAAGAGAGGGAACAATGAGTCGCCGATCGTGCCCTGAAAATGCCAAAAACGAAAAGAGAGGGAACGATGAGGCGTCGATCGTGCCCTGAAATTGTAAAAAACAAAAAGAGAGGGAACGATGAGGAGCTGATCGTGCCCTGAAATTGCCAAAAACAAAAAGAGAGGGAACGATGAGTCGCCGATCGTGCCCTGAAATTGCCAAAAACAAAAAGAGAGGGAACGATGAGGAGCTAATCGTTCCCTGAAAATGCAAAAAACAAAAAGAGAGGGAACGATGAGGAGCTGATCGTGCCCTGAAATTGCCAAAAACGAAAAGAGAGGGAACGATGAGTCGCCGATCGTGCCCTGAAATTGCCAAAAACGAAAAGAGAGGGAACGATGAGGCGTCGATCGTGCCCTGAAATTGTAAAAAACAAAAAGAGAGGGAACGATGAGGAGCTGATCGTGCCCTGAAATCGTAAAAAACCAAAAGAGAGGGAACGATGAGTCGCCGATCGTGCCCTGAAATTGCCAAAAACCAAAAGAGAGGGAACGATGAGGAGCTAATCGTTCCCTGAAAATGCAAAAAACAAAAAAAGAGGGAACGATCTGGCGTCGATCGTTCCCAAAATAGTAAATAAAAAATTAGAGTAAGAACGATCATTCTACTCTAAATGGCTAAACCTATCTTATCCTCCAATGTTTTAACTCTCTTTATATTTCTCATACCACTCTTTCCCGGTCTCCCAATCTCTGTTCACAGGGTTTTCCTTGCCTAAGATCTCAATACACGCCAGCGCCATAATGTATTCTTTTAAACCATTAGAATCTGATTGGCTGAACTCATGTGAGAAATGTTGTAATGTAGCATCTCCTTGCTTCACGATTAAGTCGAATGCTTCTTGGTTGGTTTTTACATAATCGTGAGGACTAGAAGAGGTCGATGGGGAATCAACAATTAATGCTAAGGAGCTATCAAGTTCTTTCGCAACTGCTTCATCTATTTCCATCACCGGATTATTACAAGCTATTAAGAAAAATAGAGCTAAAAATAGTACTCCAAAAATCCGCTTCATTTTTACAACTCCTTTACTTAGAAAAATATTACAGTACTCTATTAATTACAACAAAAACCAAAAAAATCCTCTACATTCAGAAAAAGAAATCTGGAATGCTGAGGATTTTCACATGAAATAATAGCGTGTAGAGGTATCTTTACACATTCACTACCTACGAGATTCTCTAAATGAGACGTCTATTAATTCTTCTGTTTCGGGATTGAATGTAACATGGACAAACACAGCGAATTCTCTGTTATCCTCTTTTAGCCATAGCTTAAATTTTTCGGTAGAAACTTTTTCTTTTTTCTCAAGATTAATATGAAAGTAATCGGTAATGGCTGCATTGGGATATTTCTTTTTTGTCCGCTCCATCGCAATTTTTCCCCATTTGGCGTACGCAGGGGAGAGCTGGTCTATATGATTCATACTGATTAAATGATTATTCGGAATATCAGCACCAAAGGATAAAAGGCCAAACACTAAGAAACTCGTTGTAATAATTCTCAACTTTTTACAACTCCTTTTTGTAATAGGATTTTCATAATGGGTAGAGGTTATGCAAACAATTCGTTGAGCTTTTGTAACTAGCAATCAAAATGAAACGTCCAAAAAAGAAAAGGGGTGATTTGGTTGGAAAATAGAAGTGGAAAATCCGCTTTAATTAAGTACGTAATGTTATTTGGGATAGTTCTAATGAGACTATATTAGAAAAACAACAATGGATTATTTTATTTTCCATGGTGAGTGAATCCTTATAGGAAGAGGGGGGAATGGGATGGAGGGATATTCAGGTATATTGTGTTTGTTAGGTGTTGTCATTTTACTATTTGTATTGAATTTTTATATTCAGGTTAGTGATCTTAAAAAAGTTTCGGAATTGAGTACGAAAGAAGCAATGAAAAAGGGCTTAAAGTCGATGTCATTTCTTGCAATAGTCTTTGGTATTATAATCATCGTGTTCCTTGGGATAGTAGCTTATCTCCGATTCTTTGCGGTGGAATCCTGGTAGGTTAAAAAGTAAATCCTGAGTGGCAGTAAAGAAATCGCTACTACCACTCTTTGCATTATATTTCAATGATGATAGGAAGAATCATTGGTTTTCTTCTAGTTTGTTTAAATAAATATTGCCCAACAGATTTCTTTATGTTCTGTTTTATCACATTCCATCTTCTTACTTTTTCATGTTGAAGTGCTACGATCGTGTCTTTTACAAGCTGATTGATTTCCTTTGTAATGTGCTCGGAATCCTTTGTAAAAATAAACCCACGTGTAATCGTATCTGGCCCGGTCATAATTTTGTGGTTGGATTTACTAAGGGTAATGACGATGACCACCATCCCCTGTTCGGAAAGTAACTTGCGGTCTCTTAGCATGCTAGATCCGACATCCTCTACACCCATGCCATCCACATAAATATCACCTGCAGAAATAGACCTAGTTTGTTGTGCAATAGAGTGTTGCATATCGATTACATCACCATTCTTGATGATAAAAGTATTTCCTTTCTCCACTCCTACAGACTCTGCTAATAATTGATGATGGTGAAGCATTCGATATTCTCCATGTATCGGTATGAAATATTTGGGCTTCATTAAGGTGATCATGAACTTCAAATCTTCCTGATAGCCATGACCCGAAACATGCATGCCTGTAGAACTTCCAGATCCATAAATCACATTCGCACCTAATTGGTATAAATTATCAATAACTTTGGAAACATCCTTTTCATTTCCTGGGATAGGAGAGGCTGCAAAGATTACCGTGTCATCCGGATAGATGTTCATGTCGCGATAATTACCAGTTGAAAGGCGTGCAAGTGCGGCATTTGGTTCGCCTTGGCTACCAGTACATAAAATAACAACATTTTCGGGAGGAAGCTGTTCGACCTCACGTGGATCTACTAACATTCCATCAGGTATAGTCAAATACCCCCGTTCCATTGCAATGGAAATCACATTTACCATGCTTCTTCCAACCAAGGAGAGCTTACGTCTCGTTTTTAGCGCAGCATGGACAACCTGCTGAACACGACTCACATTAGAAGCAAAGGTAGTAACAAAAATCTTTCCCGTTGCTTTGATGAAAGCTTCCTCCATATGGCCAGCGACGATGCTTTCCGAAGGGGACAACCCAGAACGTTCCGCGTTTGTACTTTCTGAAATAAGAGCCAAGACCCCCTCGTTGCCAATAGTAGCCATTTTATGTATATCTGCAAATTCATCGTTGATTGGTGTTAAATCAAATTTGAAATCGCCCGTATGCACAACTCTACCTTCTGGTGTATCAAATACAATACCAAGACAATCGGGGATGCTATGACTTACCTTAAAGAAAGAAACCTTTATCGCCCCAAGCTCTATAGAAGAGTTAGAGTCAATGGTATACAGCTCTGAATCTCTAAGGAGTCGATGCTCTTCTAACTTCAGTTCAATTAAACCCAAAGTGAAATTTGTCGCATAAATTGGTACATTTAATTTCTTTAAAAAGTATGGGATTCCACCAATGTGATCTTCATGGCCATGTGTGACAATCAACGCTTTGATGTTTTCCTTGTTTTCCTCTAGGAATGTAAAGTCAGGAATAATTAAATCTATTCCTAATAAACCTTCATCAGGAAACTTCCCACCACAATCCACGATGATGAGGTCATTTGAATATTGAATTACATACATGTTTTTTCCAATTTCATTTATGCCACCTAAGGCAAAAAAGGATAATGTGTTTTCATTTGATTGCATGGAAATCCTCCTTGGGAAATGAGTCCTAGTATTACTCTTTTCTATATAAATAAAAATTATTAAAAAATATATACTAAGCGTGATAGGCAAAGTGAATTCCACGTATAATCAGGAATTAGATTTGGGAATCTAAGTTGATTTATTTGTAGAAATTTCATGTAGTACAAATTATTGGAATTTATCTCGAAAACAATTATTTTGACATCAAGATTTACGTGTGGTAAAAATAATAAGGATAAATTTAATTAACAAGAAGAGGGAGAGTTTTCTTCATGACAACAACTACACAACAATCAGCAATTGAGATAATGAAAGAACGTCATTCCGTTCGTAAATATACGCAATATGAAATGCCACAAGCTGACTTAAACGCCATTTTAGAAGCAACAATTACGGCACCATCTGCTTGGAACCTGCAGCACTGGAAATTCCTAGTCATCCAATCAGAAGAGCAAAAACAAAAGCTATTACCAATTGCGTATAACCAACAGCAAGTAGTAGATAGCTCCGTAACAATTGCGATCTTAGGTGATTTAGAAGCAAACTTAAATGCGGAAAAAGTGTATGGAGAGGTTGTTAATAAAGGTTTCATGACACCAGAAGTAAAGGACATACTTACTGGGCAAATTAATCGAGCTTATACAAATGAACAATTTGCTCGTGATGCAGCAGTTTCAAACAGTTCCCTAGCTGCCATGCAATTAATGCTTGCCGCAAAGGCCAAAGGCTACGACACTGTAGCAATGGGTGGATTTGATAAAGAAAAGTTCATAAAAGAATTCAACATTCCAGAACGCTATGTACCAACTATGCTAATCTCAGTAGGGAAAGCAGCAGAAAAAGCACATGGTACATTACGCTTGCCGCTTGATGAAGTAGTAGCATACGAAACATTTTAATAGAAGCTTGGCTCACTCTGTGATAGGCGGGGTGGGCTTTTTTAGTAAAAGAGGGAGGAGGTTTTGAAAAATGTCAGAAGCTCCTTGTCAAACGAAGCTTTGAGAGGTGAGGCAAATCTTTAATGCTCAATTATTTATCTTTCCCCGGATCTCCTTCATCAAAAATGCTTCCTAATCCAGAATATATCAATGTAAGTAAAACAGAAATGACAATTTTACCAAAATCGGAAGAATATAATGGAACAATAACCTCAGTTGATAGGAAGCTTAAAGAAAGATATATTGCTAAAAATACTAGGATTGATTCCACAGAAAACAGTAAGATTCTCGGTACCCTAAACGAACTAACTGTTATTTTAATTAAAAATACTAAAAATAACATGTAGATAAAAGCTAAAATACTCGTGATTAATGAAAATAAATACATATCAATTTTCGTTTCAAAAATGAAATGGTTGCTTAAAAAACCTAAAATAACCAGATAAATAATTAAACTAGTTGTAGTAGCTTTTAAAAATATTGCAAAACCGACGACAACCCCTAGTAAAAAGATAGTCATCAACTTGAGACGTTTTTTGGAAGAATATTTCTTTAATAGAAGCTGTATAATTGCTAATCCAATCAAACAACAAACGAATAAAATAGCGATTATAGCTTGAAGTATGCTCACATATTTTCACCTCAATTAGTTTACAGTTGGATTTTTCCTTTAATAGGCTCAAAAATAAAATGCCTATTAAGTATGAAAAATGGTAAAATTATCATAAATGTTGTAAGAAGAAAAAGATTTTCTTGTTAATAACAAGCATCGTTTAATTTTACTGCTAGACAAAGGAACATGAACATGGTCTTTTTTGTATATATATCGTGATTCAGGTAGCACTATGCCACTATGCGATTTAAATATAAATCGTCGCTATGGACAAGGCATACAATTATAATTGTATGAAGCACGAAAAATAATAGAGTGAGTAACAGCAATTGATAAATAAAGTTAAGAAATTTATAGAAGATTCGTGTTATTAACCCAAATTGGAGGAGTTCCGTTGAAAGTAGGTCTGATTCGGCATTTTAAAGTAACTCGGGGCTACCCGAATGCAAGCGTAACATCAGATGAATTATTAAAATGGATTGAAGAATATGATGTGTCAGAAGTAGAGGAAAATGAGCTGGATTTAGGAAATGTTGATTGGAAAAGATGCTATTCCAGTGACTTACCCCGCGCTGTTACAACAGCAAAAAAAGCATTTCAAGGTGACATCACTTACCTGAAGGAGTTAAGAGAAATAACGCTGGCGCCGGTCTTTCCAGCTACCAAAAAGCTACCGTTAAAATTACACCTATTGTCTATCCGTTTAGCTTGGCTTTTCAATCACAAATCGCAGCCTGTAAGTAAAGCAGAATTACGAGCTCAAATAAGCACAACACTAGATACAATTCTCCAAGAAAAGGAAAACGTACTGATCGTCAGCCACGGTGGCGTGATGATGCTCCTCAGAAAAGAGTTGTTACGTAGAGGGTTTAGAGGTCCAGATTTTAAAATTGCTAATAATGGTGAGCTATATATTTTTGAAAAAAGATGACGGGAGAGATGAAAAGATTAAGTTATTTCTAATAGAATAGTAGGAAGTTCGTTTCAAACTCAATCTCAATTATTAATAATAGAGGCAGAAAACATTGATTTAAAGAGAGAAGGCATTGTGAGTAATGAGTAAAATCGTTAAATCCCAGATCAGTTAAGCGAAAGTATGGAGAGGATTGATGGTTTGAGCAATGAAAGGCTCGGAAAAAAGATTCATTATGGATTATTCTTTTTGATTTTTCCTTTAGCAATTCTCTCTGGGTTTAACGAACTCTATCTAAAATTAGCGTTTATTTTAATAGGTATTAATTTTTTATCTAGGGCCATTACAGAATTTCATCTAAAGAAAAAAAGTGACAAAATCTGGCTGATAGTAGGCGGTTGTTTTTTAATTTTATTTAATTGTTTTAGAATCATTTTTTAGAGGGGGAATTATTTTGCAAACAGTTGAAATTAAACAAACGAACACGAAAGCAATCATTGGATTAACATTAGGTATACTTTCTATTTTGATACCTTTTCTTGGTTTAGTGCTTGCAGTAATTGGAATTGTCCTTTATGGTATGAGCAAAAGAGAAATTGTGCAAAACAATGAAAATGGAAGTGGACTTGCTGTAGCAGGCTTGATTTGCAGTATAGTAGGAATCGTCATTCAATTGTTCATGATACTAGGATTAGTTTCCTTTTATGCGGTTACTGTGGGTGCGTAGTTTGTAGGGGTTCTTTATTAGAAGGAATGTCCTTATAAGATTCAATAAAAGGCAAGTATTCATAGACATACATGAATACTTGCCTTTTACCTTTATTTCAAATGCTTGCGCAACAATTCAATATGCTGTTGATGCTCGGCTAAAATTGATTGAACGATGCTTTTGCTTTCTTGATCAAGATCACCTTTTACCATTTTAGCCATCATATCTGTACCGAATTCTTCTCCCCTAATTGCTCCTTTAATAATGTCATGGGTTTCCTTCGGGTAGCCCTTTACTTGTGCAACGCGCTCTTGGAAGGAGCCGACAATCCCGACATCGTCCACTGCAGTGCCGCCAAGATTTTGAATCTGCTCAGCCACAAAAATGGCATGCATTTTATGGTTTTGTTGAATTGTTTGCAGGTCTTTTTTTACCGCTTGATCTTGGGTGTTTTGAATATAATGTTCATAGGCGTGGATGCCCATAAATTCGCCTTCTAAAAAAGCATTTAATTCTTTAATCTGCTGGTCCATGTCTTTCACTCCTTCAAAATCACTCACTAGTTATAGCGTTCTTTTTAAAGGAGCAAATTATTCTCTTCGAACTTGATTATGAAAGAATTTCTTCTTTTCCATGACCGATTTCTTCTAAAAATTCATCAACGGCTTTTTCATATTCCTCCCGATTTTCTGAATAGCTCATCGCGTGCATTCCGTTTTTAGCGAGATACAATTGCTTTTTGCCTTTCTTTTTTTCGAAAAGCTGTTGAGTCATCATCATTGGAATAAAATCATCGGGCTCACTATGAATAAAAAGTACCGGGTTCTCGATATTTTCGATGACATTAATCGGAGAGACATCTCGCATTGAGTATTTGTCACGTAAGCGCAAAAACGTGTTCGCAATCGGCATGATAAGTTGTTTTGGAATTTTATAATCTGCTCGTAGACGATAGGTGAGTTGTTCTTCTAAATCGGAAAAAGGACAGTCGGCAATATAAAAATCAGCGCCATCTTCCAAGCCACCTGCATACATCAGCAAAGTAGCAGCACCCATTGATTCCCCGTGGATACCGATAACTGCGTCTTTACTAGCTTGCTCTCTGACCCAATCCACAACCGCCTTTAGGTCATGCTTTTCATAAAAACCATAGCTTGTCGTTTTTCCACCGGACTTTCCGTGACGGCGGTGATCATAAAGAACCACATTCCAGCCTCTTTCCAAAAAGATGTTCATATACTTAATGGAATTCAGCGTATTTTGCGTAACTCCATGGCTAAAAATCATGTAACGATTAGAACCTTGGACATCAATTATTTCCCCGTAAATGTTGTAGCCGAAAGGGGAGGGGATCGTTAGCTCTTTTTTAGGAAGCTTCATATACACATCTTCCTTATAGTGACCAAGCATCATCTCTCGTTCTAGGATCTCTTCATTTGTTTTTTTGCGAATGTACATCACCTTGTTCGTAAAGAAAATCCCGATAAACAAGATATAGGAGAGGATTACACCAAAAACAATCAGTACTCGCTTTAGTTGTCTCACTAAGAAAACCTCCAAAATGAATGTATATCCCTTAGTTTACCATTTGGATAAGCATGGAGGGAAATAGGGTGAGAAAATAGTTCCGCTAAAAAATAGTTATTCTTTCATAAGTCAGACCGTATAGTAAAGAAAACAAGGTGCAGGAGATTAGAACAAATTATTGAAATCAGAATAGGTATCAGATGGAATTCGAATAAGCATTGGGAGGGAAGATAAATGGATGTTTTTTGGAGTGCTTTAGGGATTTCTGTTGATATAGTAATTCTAGGGATAGCTGTAGTTTCATTAATCCTACTCTTATCTTTCAAGAAAAGAATATTAGTAAGCATAGTGATCATTGTGGTTGCTATAGGAGCGGTTTATGTATATGACCGCGCAAAATATATCACCTTTCCTGAACTTGTGGAGACTCAACTTAATAGTGAAAGTACGGTTCGGGATATAACCATCACGATCAATGATAATGATCTTTCTGGTGATGGTTTGCCAGTGAGAAAAGCGCATGTAACGATAGAAGATGAGGAAATCATTAAGCGGATTTTAGATGACTTTTCCGACTTGGAGCTTAAGAAAAATGTTAATGCTCAAGGTACTTTTAAAGAGTATCAACTACGCCTTCTTATCATCAATCCGTCGAAGGAAAATGGATTAGTGACAGATTCTCTTTACTTGTATGTAGATGAACATTACGTTAATGATTTTGCAATAGTAGGAGAGACGGACCATTTAAAAACAATTAAGTATTTAGTGGAGAGTGATGAGGTTGAGTGGGAAGACCTAGGGGAGTGATTTTAAAGGGATGCACGCAAGAAAGTAAAAAACCGCAACTTTAAAAGTCACGGTTTCAGGTAGGAAAAAGTCCCTTGTCACCCCAGATTATAATGTTGTTTAACTATTTATTGAAGCCGAGTGATAACAAGGTGTGCCGATACTGGTCTAGCTCCTCCTGCTAGAGGAGTTATCGTTAGTGCAGTGGAATTTCCGGCAGGATTACGTACAGTAAGAATTGAGTTAATTGATAAAGTTTCCACGAGAGCCGTACCTATGATTTTAGAAGTACCGGTTGCTCTTCCTGCCACGGTATAGGCTAGATCAGAACCATCGAGAGTTAGAATCAATTGCCCTGCTTCGGTTACACTCACATTAAAAAAGATCTGGTATACACCAATTTCAGACAAGTTAAATGAACTAGGACTTATACGAGTAATACCGCCAGATCCACTAGTTGGCCCATCTTGTGGAAAGCTAACGTCTGTAGCAGGTGCAACTGTTGCTGCATTATCATTAGGCATTAATGCATAAAAATCTGCAAAGTCTAGTACTCCTCCGGCAGGCCCAGCAGGTCCAGTAGCCCCAGCAACTCCTTGCGGTCCCGCTTCTCCTGCAGGTCCAATTGGGCCTGCAATTCCTTGAGACCCTTGAGGTCCAGTAGCCCCTGTGGCCCCAGTGGTTCCGGTTGCTCCCTCTGGTCCTGGAACTCCTTGCGGTCCTTGTGGTCCCTGAGGCCCAGGAACTCCTTGCGGTCCGGTTGCTCCCGTTGGTCCTTCTGGTCCTGGAATCCCCTGAGGCCCTTGTGGCCCCCCTGAACCACCTGCAGGCCCAGGGACACCTTGAGGCCCTTGAGGCCCTGTAGCGCCAGTAGGACCTGTGGACCCTGTTAAACCTTGAGGTCCAATTTGCCCTGAAGCTCCTTGAGGACCTGTAGCCCCCGTAGCGCCTGGAGTTCCTGAAGCTCCTTGTGGCCCAATAGGACCCTGAGGCCCAGTTTGCCCAGGAATTCCTTGAGGACCCGTAGCGCCAGTAGGCCCAGCTGGTCCAACAGGTCCAATTGGTCCTCCAGCCGGCCCGGGAGGCCCTTGTGGCCCAGCAGGTCCCTGTGGTCCTGGTACTGGAAAAGGGATATGCTTATCACAACAACATTTTAAACGGTTTCGATTACATCGGCTACATCGGTTGCACTGACCCTCGAAGTATATTCCCATACTAAATCCATCCTTTCACTTTTTACTAATATATGTGAATGCCTCCTTAATGGTATAGGTCAATTGAAAAGATGGTGCACAAATAAACTATTATCCTAAATTACTAGGAAAAAAGTCGCTCATTTTCACAAATAACGAAATACATTCAGAACAAAAACACAAGCATCTCGTTCGGATTCGAAAACTTGAGGGAATAGAAGGCGAGGCTAAACGTAGCAATGCTTTATAAACAGACTCCACAAATCATCGAGTATTATATAATTCCCAACAATATAAAAACCGTGACTCCTAGTAAGTCACGGTCTTCATGATTATTGCTCCGAATTCTGCCCCTTTATTGGGTGTGTAGCACGTTCTACTTCTTCTGCTGATTCTACATTTTTGATACTATTTGCATTCGGTTGGCCCTTTTGGCTAGGGCCTTTATGTTTATTGTGTTTTGACATATTAGTAATTCTCCCTTCTCCAATTATCATTAGTTAATGTGAGTAAGGAAGGGGAGAATTATACATGCTGGTTTGTATCCAACTGTGCAAGCTTAAAGTACTGGCTTTCGTAGGACTTATTAAGATGTGGTTGCAGGTTTTCTAGTGCCACCACCACACGGCGCAAGTTAATGCCAGTCTCGATGCCCATTTGTTCTAGCATAAATACGACATCCTCTGTTGCCACATTACCGGACGCTCCAGGTGCAAATGGGCATCCGCCAAGTCCGCCAGCTGATGTATCGAAGCGATCGACCCCAGCTTGCAATGCCGCGAATACATTGGCGAGCGCCATGCCTCTCGTGTTATGAAAGTGTGCCGTTATCATGATATTTGGTAACGCTTTCTTTAGCGTGGAAAATAACTCGAAGGACTCCTTTGGATTAGCCATTCCAATTGTATCGGCTACACTTAATTCGTCCACACCGAAGCCTTCAAATCTTTTACATAGTGCTAACACATCGTCAATTTCCACTTTTCCTTCATATGGGCAGTAAAAAGAGGTGGAAATACACGTTCGTACGAAGAAGTTTTTCGCCTTTAAATCTCGGATAATGGGCTCAAGTTCCTGTAGACTTTCCTCGGTTGTTTTGTTGATATTTTTCTTATTAAAGGTATTACTCACTCCTACAAACACTGCTGCATTTCTACATGAGGTGCTTAGCAAGCGGTCAATTCCCGTTTGGTTGGGTGTGAGCACAAAGTTGCGTGTTTCCTCGTCTAAACATTCCTCGATAATAGCAGGTGCGTCCGCCATTTGTGGAACCCATTTTGGAGACACGAAAGAGGTCAACTCCATTTCCTGAACCCCTGCACTTTTTAGTTGTTTGATAAACTCTATTTTAGCTTCTGTTGGTACAAACGTTTTTAAATTTTGTAATCCGTCTCTTGGCCCGACCTCAATAATTGTTGCTTTCTTTGGTAAGTTCACTATAAGTCCCCCTACTTATTGGAATAACTTTACTACAATTTTAGATAGAAGATAGGCAAAAAAGCAAGAATTATAGAAATTTTATAAAAAAAGCAGGATTTTCGACAGAAACCAAGAAATTAGTTTAATGTAGAGAGAGAGGAGATGGAATCATGGCAAACAAAGAAGTAGTCATTGTAAGCGCTGTCAGAACAGCGATTGGAAGTTTTGGTGGTGCATTGAAGGATGTTTCCGCTCCACAATTAGGAGCAGTAGTAATTAAAGAGGCGCTCGCGAAAGCCGGGCTTGCACCAGATAGTGTAGACGAAGTAATTATGGGGAATGTGCTGCAGGCAGGCTTAGGTCAAAATCCTGCGAGACAAGCTGCAATCGGAGCTGGACTTCCGAATGAGGTATCCTCGATGACGATTAATAAAGTATGTGGATCAGGATTAAAAGCTGTTCACCTTGCCGCGCAAGCGATTATCGCAGGAGACGCTGATATTGTCGTTGCAGGTGGCATGGAAAATATGTCACAAGCCCCTTATTTATTAAAGGGTGCGCGTGATGGTTACCGCATGGGCGATCAAAAGGTCACCGATAGTATGGTGGCAGACGGCCTCTGGTGCTCGTTCAATGATTATCATATGGGTGTAACTGCGGAAAACCTATGCACAAAATATGAGCTAACAAGAGAAGAACAGGACCAATTCGCGGCAAACAGTCAGCAAAAAGCTGTTCAAGCAATCGAAGGCGGAAAATTCAAGGACGAGATTGTCGCGGTAGAAGTAAAAAAGCGAAAAGAAATTCTGACAGTCGATACAGATGAATATCCTAGAAAGGGAACAACCGCCGAAAAACTAGGTGGTTTACGTCCAGCCTTCAAAAAGGATGGCTCCGTAACAGCTGGAAACGCTTCTGGGATTAACGACGGCGCTGCTGCAGTCGTTGTGATGAGCAAGGAAAAAGCAGACGAACTAGGTATTAAGCCGTTAGTGAAAATTGTCGCTAATGCTAGCAGTGGTGTCGATCCAAGTATCATGGGTATCGGACCTGTCACAGCAGTCAAAAAAGCATTAGAAAAAGGCGGGCAAACACTCGAAGAAATGGACCTTGTGGAAGCAAATGAAGCGTTCGCTGCACAAGCACTAGCAGTCGGAAAAGAGCTGCAATTTGATGCTGAAAAATTAAATGTTAACGGTGGTGCGATTGCGCTTGGACATCCAATCGGAGCAAGCGGAGCTCGTATCCTGGTTACCCTTATTCACGAAATGAAACGTCGTGAAGCGAAAAAAGGTCTTGCTACACTATGTATCGGTGGCGGCCAAGGTGTTGCAACAATAGTAGAAAACATCTAATTCAATAGAGAGAGGTGCAACGCGATGAAACCAATTTACACATCATTTACCGAAGCAGTAAAAGATATTCAGGATGGCGCAACCATTATGGTAGGTGGATTTGGCCTGTGTGGAATTCCAGAAAACCTCATCCTAGCGCTAGTAGAAACAGGGGTAAAGGACTTAACGGTCATCTCCAATAACTGCGGAGTAGACGAATGGGGTTTAGGACTTTTACTAAAAAATAAACAAATCAAGAAAATGATTGGCTCCTATGTCGGAGAAAATAAAGAATTTGAACGCCAAGTGTTATCAGGTGAACTAGAAGTGGAACTTACTCCACAAGGAACGCTTGCCGAAAAAATCCGTGCAGGTGGAGCAGGAATCCCAGCATTTTATACGCCAGCAGGAGTTGGAACGCCAATTGCTGAAGGTAAAGAGGTGCGCGATTTCAACGGGAAAGAATATGTATTAGAAGAAGCTTACTCGGCAGATTTCAGCTTAGTAAGGGCAGATAAGGCAGATAAAATGGGGAATCTCATTTATAACAAAACTGCTCGTAACTTCAACCCAATGATCGCGGCAGCTGGAAAAGTAACGATTGCCGAAGTGGAAGAGCTTGTTGAAATTGGAGACTTAGAGCCAAATCAAATTCAAACACCAAGCATCTATGTTCAACGACTCATTGTCGGCAAGCAGGAAAAGAAAATAGAACGTGTCACGACAAGAGATTAGCGAGGAGGGGAAAACGAATGGCAAATGAAAAAGTAAACACCCGTGAAAAAATCGCCAAACGAGCAGAAAAAGAAATCGAAAGCGGCTACTACGTCAACCTAGGAATCGGAATACCCACACTCGTGGCTAACTACATATCCGACAACAAACAAGTCGTCCTGCAATCGGAAAATGGTCTATTAGGAATCGGACCATACCCAACAAAAGAAAACGTCGACGCTGATCTAATCAATGCCGGCAAAGAAACCGTAACCGCCATCCCAGGCGCGGCTTACTTCGATAGTGCGGAATCCTTCGCGATGATTCGCGGTGGCCATGTTAACATCGCCATCCTAGGTGGAATGGAAGTTAGTGAGAACGGCGATCTCGCAAACTGGATGATTCCAGGAAAAATGATCAAAGGTATGGGTGGTGCGATGGACCTCGTACACGGAGCTGGTCGTATCATCGTCATTATGGATCATGTAAACAAAGCTGGCGAAGCAAAGATTTTGAAAGAATGTACATTGCCACTAACGGGAAAAGGTGTGGTAGATCGTATTATCACCGACCGTGCAGTGTTAGATGTGACTGAGCGAGGCTTGAAGCTTGTAGAAGTTGCAAATGGATATACGGTGGAGGATATTCAAAATTCAACAGAGCCCACTTTGATTGTGGATGAGTTTGTAAAGTTGGATGCGTTTTAATAGGGAGTAGTAAAAACGAAGTACCTATAAATTTTAGAGAACAAAGGAAAAAAGGAGGGGATTTACATGCTAATTAAACAAAATATATCAAATTATAATACGATGGTTATTTCCCCCTCACTAAGTCAGTGAATTTGTTCAAAAACAGTTTATTATTCTAAACAAGACCTTCGTATTAAACGGAGGTCTTTATTTTTTTCTGCCAAACTAATATGAATTATATATAAAGGAGACTGTTAATATGGAGATTAGAAGGTACAAGATTGAAGATGAAATGAGTTGGGTACGGTGTCGAGTCCTTTCTTTTTTAGATACAGCGTATTACGATAACGTGTTGCAGGAAAAAGAAAGGTATGAAAATCCATCGATTGAATTAGTAGCAGTAATTCATAATCAAATTGTTGGGCTATTAGACATTGAGTACGAAGAAAAAGAAAGGACTGTGTGTTCCAGAGGTAAGGGGATTGGTGGAATGATCTGGCATATAGCAGTCCATCCAGATTTTCGTAGGAAAGGCATTGGAAAAGCACTACTTTTAGAGGCAGAAAAAATCGCAAAAGAGTTAGGATTAAACCGCCTTGAGGCATGGACAAGGGACAATGCATGGGTCAATAGATGGTATGATTCGAACCAGTTTGAAATGGTTGATTCTTATCTGCAAGTATATATAGATGGGGCAGGGGAATTAAAAGGAGTATTAAAAAGTGAAGTGCCTAAGCTGAAGCCAGTTCAAGCTTTCGCACATTATGTTGGTGAAGATAGGGAGCGGATAAAGACTAAATTTAAACGGGTTCATGAATGTTTTTGTTATGAGAAACAATTAATTTAGTCTACCCTACTCTGAAAATGGAGTAGGGTACCTGTTTCTACTCCCCATAGGTCTCTGCTATAGGTGTTTGTGAGTGTTCGAGGTCATGGATTTTAAAAGAAAGGAAAAGCATGACCTTAGCAAAGGAAAAAGAAAGAAGGTAGTCAAGGAGCTTTTATGAGTATCCGAATCACGCTACATTATGCAGGCTTTCACACCTGCACTCCAATCATTAGGGGTGAAGGGGATACTGGAGCTCCACTTAATCATTATCATGTTGTGATTTTTCGTTGCATTGCAAGGGTGTATAGCAGAATGAGTTTAGCTTGAAATTTCCATAATTAATAATTTCTAAATATTTGAAACTATATAAAATATATATCGTACTAAATGGAAAGGGGATAAATTAGGAGGAGTCTTATTGGCTGATACAATTTTAACGATTATTTTATTGTTGCCGGTATATGGTGTATTAATTTGGACCTTCTTTCACCCGGAGGAAAGTATGCTTTTGGGAAATAGGTGGATGTATAAGGGGGAACCGGAGTTTTCGGAAGACGCCATTCGGTAAACTAAATTTGTATCCATTAATGGTGCTATTTTCCTAACACTAATACTGGTAATTTCTGTCCTAGATAATCAATTTGTTAGGTTTCTACTAATTATAGGATTCGTCTTTTACATCATCTTTAGTGGTTACAGATTGCTAAAAAAATATGTTGAGTAACGGTTGTTTTGCTTTTTTGGAGAGAGAAAACTTATTCAAAGAAAAAGATATTAGGAGAAATAGTCATGAAAAGGTTAATGATTATGACAGTTGGTAAAACACATAGCGGGAAAAGTACTTTTGCAAGAGATCTGGAGAAGGAGTTAAGCAATTCAATTGTAATGGATCAGGATAATAATGCTGATTTTATTAATACATTTTATAGAAATTTGCAGCCGAAGCATGGCCCTAATACGCTCAAGCATGCAATCTCAAAGTTAATTGTCAATTATGCCATTGAACAAACAAACTTTCATCTTATTATTTGTAACGCAAACCGAAGTAGAAAAGGTCGATCCAATTTACTTGAAGAGTTCTTTTGTGAAAATGAGTTTGTCAGGATTCTTGTCCATTTTGATATACCGGATGATGTCCTTCAATTCCGAGTTAGGAATAGTCAGCGAAGTACGAATATATTTAGGGGAACTTATACTAATTTTGAGGAGGTCCTCGTTCGACAACAGGAAGAATCTCTAATGGAAGATATCATAGATCCTATGGAAGGGGAAGGAGACCATCTGTTTGTCATAAAAGACAACCAGGAAGTGGCTGCTGTTATTCAGAAAATTAATCATATTGCTCAATGTCTATGACAAAGATCTATGATGGAAGAGAAAACTAATTGGATAAGGAACCTGTCGAGCGATCTCCATAGAGGTGATAATGTGAACGAAATTATGAAATGTTTAGGATGTAGTCTAGCAAATAAATTTGCACCTGTGAATGTAGTCTATGAGAACGATTATATTTGTTGTATTTTAGACCATGACCCATTTAATGAAGGGCACGTTATGATACTACCAAAAAAACATGTTGAAGATGTTGATGAACTTGATGTAGATACCGCAAATGAGGTAATACAGGCATCAAGGTTAATCTCAAAAGCGATAAAGGTGCTATATAAACCTGATGGAATAACCATCTGTCAAAATGGAGGCGTCTTTAGCGAATTATCTCATTTTCATATGCACATTGTTCCAAGGTATAAGCATCAATCGTTTGCCGATTTTTATTTGGAAGAGCCTTTAAAAAATGAGAGGTTAAAAAGTAAATTGATAGATACAAGAAATGAATTAGTCGAAGCTATCAAAACAATAAATTAATTCTTCTTAAACTATTAGGCGCAATCCTTCCAATAGCAGAAAAAACACTTGTTTATTGAAATTTGTGTATATATAGTGATAACTAATAGAAAAATTATATGACAAGAAGATACTAGAGGGGAATGAATAATATGAAGCCAAGAATTTCGGTTATTACATTGGGTGTAGATGATTTGGAAAGGTCATTGAAATTCTATCAGTATGGGCTTGGACTACCAACCGAAGGAATAATAGGCAAAGAATTTGAACATGGAGCTGTTGCTTTTTTCGACTTACAACCGGGATTAAAACTTGCAATTTGGAATCGTAAAGATCTTGCTCATGAGGCAAAGGTTAAGCAAACTGCTATAAGTCCAACTGAATTTACTCTTGGTCATAATGTAGGTAGTAAGGAAGAGGTCGATATGGTAATGGAACAGGCAAAAAAAGCCGGGGCTGTTATTACAGACCCAGCGCACGATGCTTTTTGGGGGGGATACTCTGGACACTTCCAAGACCCAGATGGACATTTATGGGAAGTGGTTTGGAATCCACATTGGGAATTAGTTGAATAAAAAAGGCAGAAAAAATAGTTAGGGGATAAAAGATGCATTTAGGTACTCTAATTGCAATAGGGAACACAGCCAAAATCTATCTGTCTGAAAATAAGATTGTTAAATTATATAATGACTATCTACCGGAAACGGAAGCTTCCTATGAAGCATCCAAACAAAAATGCGCCTATACGTGTGGACTATCGGTACCTAAAATATTGGATATTACGAAAATAGATGGGAAACAAGCGTTAATAATGGAATACGTTAAGGGTAGAACAATAGGTGACCTTGTATCTGATGAAATGGATCAAGCAGAATACTACATGAATATTTCTGTTGAGATACAACAAAAAATTCATCAGACGGTCGTCGCTAATGAATTTGAACCAATGACTGAAAAATTAAGTCGTCAAATCGCATCAGCCCATACCTTGGATAATAGACACAAGTCTGCTTTACTACATAAATTGGAGACGATGACCTTTGAGAAAAGGCTTTGTCATGGAGATTATCATTTATATAACTTGATTATGTCAGACAACAAAGTAACAATTATCGATTGGGTGGATGCAAGTGTGGGGGATATTCGTGCCGACGTTTACCGGACGTATCTTTTGTATTTACAGTTTTCAGTAGAATTAGCAGATTTGTATTTGCGTCTTTATTGTGAGAAAAGTGGTTTATTGAAAGAGGAGGTCCTGCAATGGGCGCCAATCATAGCAGGTGCGAGATTGGCTGAACATGTGCCAGCGGAAAAATCCGAACGCCTTATGGAGATAGTAAATCAACATCTTAGGAATGAAAGGGATTTCTAATTTTGCATAGTAGAATAGAGTTTGGGAGCAGCAGTTAGTGCTGCCTTTTTAATTGTAACAGAATTAATTGTGATAATACTTCATAATCGCATCATCAAAACTCCTTATAAAAGGAAAAAGAGAGAACGATTAGTGGGTGATCGTGCCCTCAAAAACGAAAAAAGAGAAATAGGTGGAACGATTAGCGCGTGATCGTGCCCTCAAAAACGAAAAAAGAGAAATAGGGGGAACGATTAGCGCGTGATCGTGCCCTCAAAATCGGAAAAGAGAAATAGGTGGAACGATTAGCGCGTGATCGTGCCCTCAAAATCGGAAAAAGAGAAATAGGTGGAACGATTAGCGCGTGATCGTGTCCTTAAAAACGAAAAAAGGGAAATAGGGGGAACGATTAGCGAGCGATCGTGCCCTCAAAAACGAAAAAAGAGAAATAGGTGGAACGATTAGCGCGTGATCGTTCCCTCAAAATCGAAAAAAGAGAAAAAGAGGGAACGATTAACGCATAATCGTGTCCTCAAAAACGAAAAAAGAGGGAACCATCTGAACGTGATCTATAAAGGTTAATTAACTCGTGCTTTCTCTTTTGTTCTAATCTGGTTAATTAACTCGGATATATTGTGCAATAGTAAAATTAATAAAGGAATGTAAGTTTATATCCTGAAAATAGGGGAAAATCATCATAATTGAACTTAGGTTTCAGGTAAAACTATAAATCATGTCTTTAAAGTGTTAAAATTTAAATTTAATGGAGATTAGAATAAAGTAGTTTTATGTTGGCTAGTGTTGGAACTTTCAATGCTGTGAATATAGCTATAATTTTCGGAGGTTTTACAAATGGACATGAATAATAACGATATTTTAATTCGATTACGATATGCGCTAGACATAAAAGATGCGGATATGATAGAAATTTTTAAACTTGGTGGCGTGGATGTCACGAAAGAAGACGTACAAAAGCTGCTTACTAAATTTGAGGAAATTTACGATGCTGAAGGTAATTTAGTAGAAGATGAAGAAAATGTTAGATGTGATAATTTCACATTAGAGTCATTTTTGAACGGCCTTATTGTTTTTAAAAGAGGAAAACAAGAACCAAAACCCGGTCAGCCTGAAAGACCAGCAATGTCGATCACAGATAATCGAAGTGTGAATAATGTAGTTCTAAAGAAGCTGAAAATAGCACTAGCATTAACAAGCGAGGATATGATTGATATTTTGGCAGATGCTGGAGTGATGGTAACAAAAGGAGAATTAGGAGCTTTACTAAGAAAAGAAGGCCATAAGAATTATAAGGCATGCGGTGATAGATACGCGCGAAACTTTTTAAAAGGACTAGCGTTTAAATATAGAGATTAACATAATCTTTAGATAAGGGTCGAAACAGATACCGCTTCTATAGGAGGGTGGGGTTGAATCATAAGCAGCCCTTCTTTCCGTTACTTAGCTAGATGGTTTCGGCAATGATTTCAAATTTTCCCGAGGATACACCAACTGCGTTATCAATCGCTTGTTATAAGACAAAAGACCACGAACTTCCTTACTCATTTTTTCTACCCTTTCCTATACATATTTCCAAAAGTAACCACATTTACTAATATAGATACTTATATTGTTTCTTAGGAGGTTACTGAGTTTAGTGATTAAAAAAAAGTGGCTTATTTCGATATTTATTTTCCTCATTACAGGGATAGGTACGTTTTTTATTTTTCAACAAATTTTTAATAAGGAAACAGAAGCAATTCCAGTAACAAGTCATGTCAGCACTCGAGACATAGAAGTGGAAGTGAAAGAGGTTCACAGGGATGAGGAATCAGATACTAACATCGATAGCGATGGTAGTAAGGGAAACGAAACGGAATATCCCAAAGAGGAGGAAGAAAGTTTATCGAATGACGATGTAAAAGACATTGTTTCTGATTTATTTGAAGGTATTCTTTTCACCTATCGTGATCTGGGTACAGCGCATAATTGGAGTAATCGTAGTAACCCTGCTGATTTTGAGCTTCTTAAACCAGAGCTACTTCAATATGCATCTAAATCCTTTACGGATGGTCATTTGAAGGAGTTATCCTCAAAATATTATTGTGAATGTGATGCACCTCTTATCCCGTTTCCATCGCTGGATGTTCGATTTACGGTGGTAGAAAGCAACAGTAATAAAATAGTTGCGTCGTCCATCGAATTTTCTAATGAGTTACATGGGGACAACGGAGGGACGATCTATTTTACGGTAATTAAAGAGAATGAAATTTGGGTGATGGATGGTTGGAGCAAAGTCAGTCCTGAGAAAGAGGATATGAAGGTCACCTGGCAGGAGTATGAAGCTTATGTAGGGAAGTATAACGACGTTACCTTTCTAAACGAAGTGAATGGTGGAAAGGTCTATGTTTTTTTTAATCATGATGCTAATTGGTTGAACGCGGTTGACGCTACAAACACAAATTCCATCTATGACATTCCGATAGACTGGATTCCAATCGAGTATCGTAAGCCACCATACTATATCAAGAGCATCGAGGGTATCTGGAGGCATGAAAGCTACTCTGGAGGATTTGAAATTAGTAATGTCTCTGGGAATGTATTTGACTTTCAGCTAAATGTTATCTCTAGTGGAGGAAACGTTGGTGAGCTAGAAGGAATGGCAGTAGTCGATGGAACAAAAGGAATCTTCAACGAATTAGAGCATGGATGTGAACTGATTTTCGAGCTCGGTACAGACTCCATTGAAGTGACCGAAAACACAGGATGTACAGCTTGGCATGGAAGTAATATGTCGTTTGAAGGTGTTTATAAGAGAGAGTAGTAGATAACAAGAGAATGGAGAAATTTAGGGAACTTCTTAATTAAAGCAGAAGTTTCCTTATTTTTATTGAAAAATGTTATTCTGTTTAGTTATTTTCAATTTTAAGCTACATTTAGCAATGCCTTTTCATTTCATTCTTTTTACATGATAATAGAAGGGTTCATATGTAAAAAGGGGGAGAAATGTATGTCTATGTCGGAGGGATTTATTGAAGTAACTGGTGGGAAGGTATGGTATCAGCTTCACGATACGAATACAAATCAGACACCGGTTATTGTGTTACATGGCGGGCCAGGTTCTTCGCATTTTGCTATGCAAGATTTACGAATCCTTAGCAAGGATCGCCCGGTTATTTTTTATGATCAATTAGGATGTGGGAAATCGGATCGACCTACGGACACGTCCCTTTGGAATATTGATCGATTTGTGGAGGAGTTAGGACAAATCAAAGAGGCGCTTGAACTAGAGGAATTCCATATTCTTGGTCACTCATGGGGAACGACGTTAGCAGCGGCTTACTATCTAGCGAATCCTACCGGGGTAAAGAGTATTATCTTTTCAAGCCCGTGTTTAAGCGCTCCAATGTGGGCAGCGGATCAGGATCTAAATCGCAAACAACTTTCTCGAGATGTTCAAGAAACATTAAAGCAATGTGAGGAAAATGGGACAACAGATTCACAGGAATACAAGGATGCAACGGCTGTATTTAATAAGCATTTTGTCTGTAGACTGGATCCATATCCTGAATTCCTAAAAAAAGGGGCACACAACAGAAATCCTGAGGTTTACAATATTATGTGGGGTCCATCTGAATTCCATGTGACCGGAAACTTAAAGGATTTTGACTGTACCGACCGATTAAAAGAAATCCAGGTACCAACTCTTTATACGTGTGGTCGCTACGATGAAGCTACGCCTAAATCAACAGAATACTTTAGCTCCTTAACACCTAATGGAAGGTTCCATGAGTTTGAAGAAAGTGCGCATATGCCATACATAGAAGAGCCGGAGGAATATGTGAGAGTAATTGGTAAATTTTTAAAGAATGCTGATGTAAGAGAATTGTAATTTTATATGAAATTTGAAAAAATTGCAAAAACCGATAAGAATCGTCTTGTCGGTTTTTGTTAGTTTATGGAATAATATAATTAAACCACAATTAGGTTTTGTACCATCATTTGCGCGAAAAGGAGAGAAGAGAATTCCATGCAACCACAAAAGCGATTAGTATTCATAGGTGATAGTATTACCGAGTCAGGGCGTTTCAAGGATACAGAAAGAATGGGTTCTGGCTATGTGAAAATGATTTACGACTATTTAGTATTAACGGATCCTAGTAATTTTCCGAACGTTATAAATCGTGGAATTAGCGGAAATAGAATCACAGATTTACAGAGTAGATGGGACGAGGATGTAATAAAGCTCAATCCAGATTATGTATCTATCTCAATCGGCGTGAACGATGTTTGGAGGCAATTAGATAACCCGGAATTAGAACAAGTCTCTCCAGAAAGATTTGAAAGCATTTATCGTGAGCTTTTAACGGAAGTAAATGAAAAAACGAACGCGGTCCTTTTCTTGATGGAGCCAACTATAATTGAAGAAAATATAGAGTCTCCTGGTAATATCATACTAAAAGAATATGTCGACATCGTTCAACAATTAGCGATAGAATACGATTCGATCCTTGTACCGACCCACCAATCATTCTTAGATTATTTACGAAATAATCCTATCCACGCATTAACAACAGACGGTGTTCACATGAATGATAAAGGAAATCTGTTAATGGCGAAAACATGGGTTGATGCAGTAAAGTGGCACTTGAAATAAAAAATGAAAATGAAAACTGGTGTTTCCCCGCAAAAATTCTGTTGATAAGTATTTTATAAACGAGACCGTTTGGTGTTGTAGCACCAGCGGTTTTTTGTATTTAAAACACAACAGCCATGGTTTTAATAGCAGTATCAATAAAAGAAGCAATGAAATGAAACAATTATAAAAGTCAAAAAATTATGAAAATAATTCTTGCAATATCAGAAAAGTGAAAATATAATAATTATAAAGTTTAAACTTTATTATTATTATATTTTGTTGTATAAACTTCTTTTGTGCTACCATCAAAGAAATCCCTTCTTAAGCTCCTTTTTTTCTAAGCTCCTAGTTTTATCAACATTTCTTCTCGTGAAGAAAAAACTATGCCCACATGTCTAGAGGAAATATCCTCCAAGATAATAATTCTATTTAAAAAGGAAGTGACTACATGAAAATAGATAAAATTAAACTACAGCGATTAAAAATGCCTTTAAAGGCCCCTTTCGAAACGAGCTTTGGAAAGGTAGTAGAAAGAGATATCATTCTTGTTCGTGCTTTTGGTGGCGGAGAGGTTGGGATAGGTGAAAGTGTAGCAATGCCATTTCCTGTTTATAATGAGGAAACAACTGGGACGGTATTCTATATTCTTGATGAATTTTTAATTCCTAAATTAATGGATATTGAGATTCAACATCCTGATGAAATTTCATCAATGTTTTCCTCTATTCGACGCAATAATATGGCAAAAGCAGTACTAGAAATGGCCATCTGGGATCTATATAGTAAGCAAACTGGACAAAGCTTATCATCAGCGATTGGTGGAACACGAGATGAGATAGAGGTTGGAGTTAGTATTGGAATAGAACCTACTGTAGAAAAACTAGTAGAAAAAGTGGAGGGATTTATAGAGGAAGGTTATCGAAAAATTAAAGTGAAAATTAAGCCGAGTTGGGACATAAAACCACTGAGCGCGATTCGAAATAGATTTGGAGACTCTATTCCCCTAATGGCAGATGCCAATTCAGCTTATACTTTAAAAGATTTAAATCTATTAAAGCAGTTGGAACAATTTAATTTAATGATGATTGAACAGCCATTAGCTCATGATGACATTATTGATCATGCCAAGCTACAATCTGTATTAACAACGCCATTGTGCCTTGATGAAAGTATTCATTCAGTGGAGGATGCGAGAAAAGCAATAGAAATTGGGGCATGCAAAATTATAAATATTAAGGTTGGACGCGTAGGGGGCATTACAGAATCAAAGAAAATTCATGACTTATGTGAAGAACAAAATATTCCAGTTTGGTGCGGGGGCATGTTAGAAGCTGGTGTTGGACGCGCCCATAATATTGCATTAGCATCGTTAAGAAATTTTACTATTCCTGGTGACACGTCGGCATCTAATAGATACTTTGAGGAGGATATTATTTTCCCAGAAGTAAAACTAATGAAACCTGGCTATATTAAAGTACCTACACAATCAGGATTTGGTTTCGATCTCAATGAAGGTCTTATTAGTAAATTAGTATATTTAGAGAAAGAATATAAACTTTGTAGTAAGCTATCAAAAAAGTATTGACTAATCTATTAGGAGGTTACTACCAAATGACGACAAGCCCCATTAAGTATAGGGTAGTAGTGGGTATAGAGGAAATGAAAGAGATTGTTTTCTTTCAAGGGGAGATTTGGGGTCACGAGGTGGTTACTCCTCTTACTCAATTAGTTGCAGCTAGCCATCATGGTGGCATTGTAATAGGTGCTTTTCAAGAAGAAAAGGTCATTGGATTTACCTATGGTTTTCCAGGATTTAAAGATGGAAGAGCATATTTGATTTCTCATATGACAGCAGTGCACCCGAAACACCAAAATGCAGGTATAGGCTATGCTTTAAAGTTAGCCCAACGAGAATGGGCCATAAAGACTGGGGGATATAAAAAAATAGTATGGACCTATGATCCGTTAGAAGCGCGCAATGCTTACTTTAATTTAGTGAAACTCGGTGGATACGCTCGTCAATATATTAAAGAGTATTACGGACTTATGGACGATAAGTTAAATAAAGGTCTACCAACTGACCGATTTTTAATTGAATGGGATATTACATCGAAAAGAGTAGAACGGGCAATTTCCGATCAACATTCCTTATCAGATTCAGTCCACACATATCCATTTGTTTTATTGCGAGAGCTTGAAAAAACACCATCCGTAAAATTGGAGGAAAGTGCTGGTTATTTAGTTCCTGTTCCTAAAAACATCCAACAAATCAAGATTCAAGATATACAATTAGCAAAAAGCTGGCGGGATGATTTAAGGTTGTTTTTTACAGAATTATTAGCAAAAGACTTTGTTGTAACAGGTATTATGAAAGATCGAGATCCTTCCTATCAATTTTATGTTATCGAAAATTCAAATTTGGGGGTATTAGATGATTGATAGCATTCGAGAATGGATTGCCAATAATGAGGAAAGGGTAACAGCAACCTATCATCATTTACATAAAAATGGGGAGACGAGCTGGAAAGAGGTTAAGACCACTAAATTCCTCTGTGAGCAATTGGAGCTGTTAGGTATTCCTTATGAAACGTTCTCTGACCATACAGGTGTCGTTGGGTATTGGGGTGACGGTAAAGAAGGCACAACTATTGGGTTAAGAGCAGATATGGATGCACTCTGGCAACTAGTAGATGGAGAGTGGAAAGCTAATCATTCTTGTGGTCATGATGCACATATGACAATGGTTTTATACAGTATAATTTGTTTGAAAGAAATAGGGTTTACCCCAAAGGGCTTAATTAAAATTATCTTTCAACCTGCAGAGGAATCAGGAAATGGTGCAAAAGCGATTATAAAGAAAGGAATTATAGAGGATGTGCAATATCTTATTGGCACTCATCTCCGACCAATACAAGAGCTACCTTTCGGAACCGCTTCACCAGGAATTTATCATGGTGCAACGACTTTATTGAAAGGAACCGTCAAAGGAGTCCAGGCTCATGGAGCAAGACCTCATCTCGGCATTAATGTGGTTGATTCATTAGGAGCAATTATTCATGCGGTCAATGCAATTAAAGTAGATCCTACAAAATCTGCTTCCGTTAAGGTTACGGTAGTGAAAGCTGGTGGAGATAACATTAATATTATTCCCGATTTAGCGGAGTTTGGAATTGATGTCAGAGCTCAAGAAAATGAAGTGATGAAAGAACTGATTGAACAAGTTAAATATGCAGTTATTACTGCAGGTTCTGTGAATAATGCAAAGGTCGAAATTGATATAATGGCTTCCATGGTAGCAGCAAAGCCAAGCTTGGAGGTTGAGTCTATCATTCGTGAGTCTATTAAAGAGAGCCTTGGAGAAAAAGGGTTAGTTGATTCGCAAGTAACACCAGGAGGAGAGGATTTTCACTTTTATAAAGCATCTTATCCAGATCTTCAAGCAACAATGGTTGGTATTGGCGCCGGTTTATCGCCAGGCTTACATCATCCAGAAATGAAATTCGACCTACAAGCGTTACAGATTGGCGTGCAGATTTTTTGCTTAGCTATTGGAAAACTGTTAAAACAGGAGATTGATTATTATGTTCGCTAATTTAAATGGAACAAAACTTTTCTTTGATATTGAAGGTGCTGGATGGGAAAAGGTTGGCACAAAACTAGTTGAAAAACCGGTTTGCTTTATTTTACATGGCGGACCAGGAGGTACCCATCTAGGATTTAAACCTCATTTTTCACGATTGTCAGAAATGTCACAGTTGGTGTATATCGATAACCGTGGGAGTGGACTATCCAACCGAGGTCCTCAAACCTCTTATTCTATAGAAAATAATGTGGAGGATATTGAGGCGTTAAGGAAGTATCTAGGCTTTAAGAAGATATATTTACTAGGGCACTCATACGGAGGAATGGTGGCATTAAACTATGCATTAAAGTATCAGAATCATCTACAAGGCTTATTGTTATTGACAACCTCTGCAAGTTCTAACTTTTTAGAGAAAGCAAAAGCTTTTATCAAAGAAAGGGGGAATAAAGAGCAAAAAGAAATGGCCACTATTTTGTGGAAAGGTTCCTTTCAATCTCAAGAACAATTAAAAAAATATTATGAAGTAATGGCGCCGCTATATTCCTTCAAACATCAAGAGACAATTTCGACATCGACTCCTCTTGGTAATCGTTCCTATGAGGCATTAAATGAAGGGTTTGGGAACTTTTTGAAAAAATATGATGTGATAGATAAAGTTTCTGCCATTCGGATACCAACAATTGTGATGGCAGGTCGTTACGATTGGATTACACCAGTAGAAGAGTCAGTACAAATTTCAGAACTCATTCCAAACAGTCAACTAAAGATTTTTGAAAATAGTAGCCATAATATACCAATCGATGAACCATCACTATTTTTCGATACAGTAAAAACTTTCATCCAATCAAAAGGAGGACAAAAAATGGGAGAAAAGAAATTGTCTCAAGATTTTGAACATGCGACCAAACAATTAGTAGAAAAGTACTTAATTCCTGGGACATCTGTAGCTTTAGCGCAAGACGGAGAAGTTGTCTCTAGTTCAGGATTAGGTTTTAGAAATATTGAGAAATCACTTCCTGTTAATTTAGATACAGTATTTGGGATAGGTTCCATTACAAAATCAATTACATGTATAGCAATTATGCAACTTCAAGAACAGGGGAAGCTTTCTGTGGATGATCCAGTTGTAAAATACTTACCCGAATTTACTTTGAAAGATTCTATTACGGTAAAGGAGATGACGATCCATCACTTTATGACGCATTCTGCTGGGATACCCCCATTGTCTTCTTTGTATTATGCACTTAGAAGGACGATGGAAATAGATCCATCGGTAAAGGACCATAAAAGTCTACAAGTAGAGGAAGAAAATCTAGGGTATATCGATACCTATGATCAACTAATGAGCTTTATAGGGAAACTGGATCTAGATTTATTAGGAAAACCAGGAAATAATTTTAGTTATTCCAATGATTGTTATGCGCTATTAGGTACGATTATTGAGCGAGCTAGTGGAAAATCGTATGAGCAATATGTATATGACCATATATTGAAGCCATGTAGAATGGACCGTAGCTTCTTTACTATAGAAGAGTATGGCGATGATGAAAATTTACAAATGAGTTATGCAATAGATGAAATAGAAGGTAGAAAGTATGTTTATCAAGCACCGATTTGGTGGGATGCTCCTGCGATGCGAGCAGCTGGATTTTTAAAATCATCAACTGCGGATATGTTGAAATATGCAGAAATTTTCCGTAACACTGGTGTAGTAAATGACCAAAGGATTTTATCAACTGAAAGCGTAGAGGCTATGATGACACCTCATATAGAGGCACAGCCAGGAAGATATTATGGATATGGATTAATGATTACGCCTGATTATTTTGGTACTAGGTTAGTAGAGCATGGTGGAAACTTAAAGGCAATAGCGGCGCAAATGAGCGTGTTACCAGAAGTAGGATTAAGTGGCGTTACATTGACTAACTTAGCTGGTGTCCCAGCATCACGTATTATGGAACTAGCCATCAATGATTACCAAGGAAGGGATGTATTTGTATCCTCTGCTGATTTAGAGAAAGTAGAAGTGCCGCTTGAAGTGTTAGAGCGTTTTACTGGTGAATATGTGTCTAACGAAGGAATGAAAGTAGCAATAGCAATTGAAAATGGAGTTCCAGTGTTTACTTATCAAGAGAGTTCCCATCCTGTAAAAACGGTAGGTGAAAACCTACTATTAGCAACTGTTAATGATATGAAGGAGCTTATTCAAATTCATAGAGATGATGTTGGAAATGCTGTGAGAATTACATTTCATTATCGAGAGTTCCCAAAAGTAAACAGTAAGCAAAGGGTGTAGTATATGGAGGGATGATTACTTTTCAAAGAATTATATCCTGTCAGTTAGTAGAATATTTCGTTGAATGATAGAAAGGGAAAAGATTGTCAACATTCCTATCATGAATTTAAGAAATATTCTGAATATAAGCTTGTTTCTAAAAAAATAGGTGTGTATAATAATGATAAATTGAATGTTAGACTTCTGGTGTTTGAAATTTTGAAGTTTAAACAACAATAAAGCTAGGCTGATAATAATAGGGGGTGTTAGCTTGAAAATTTTAGTCGGACAAATTGCTCATGAGACAAACACATTCTCCAATGTCAAAACAGATGTAGAATCGTTTAAGCTTTGGGGATGGGATGTTGGAGAAGCGGTGTTTGAGAAAAACCGTCATGTAAGGAATTTTGTAGGTGGAATGATTGAACGAGCTGAAGAGCTAGGGATAGAAGTCATACCGACATTTTCTACCTTTGCATATCCTGCTGGTGTCATTACTGCGGAAGCGTACGAAGCCTTAAAAGGAGAATTATTAAGTGGAATTTCAAAGTCCGCCGACTACGATGCTATTTGTCTTTCATTACATGGTGCGGGAGTAACAGAAAGTACGGAAGATTTAGAAGGAGATTTATTGAAGGAAATTCGTAAAATGGTTGGTTACAAGATTCCAATAGTAGTCACACTTGATTTACATGCAAACGTCACTCAAACGATGGTCGATGAGGCTGATGTACTTCTCGGAAACAACTTATATCCTCATACTGATTCTTACGAAATAGGTATAGAAGCAGTAAATGTAGCACAAAGCATCCTACAACAAAACCTCAAACCAACTATGTATCTATCTACTCTACCTATGATTATTCCAACATCAACGACCAATTTAGCCCCTGCAAGCGATGTAAATGAACGTTGCTGGAAATGGGAGGAAAAAGAAAATATTATCGATTGTACTTTTTATCATGGTTTTCCATATACCAATATAGCAGAGTTAGGAGTAACTGTGTTAGTAACTACAAACGGAGATCCAGACTTGGCAAAACAAGCAGCGAAAGATGTTTCTTCTTATATATGGGAAAGAAAAGAAGATTTTTATCAAAAGCAACCATCACCAAAGGAAGGAATTATTCAAGCATTACAACATAAAGGATTTCCAGTTGTTATAAATGAAACTTCTGATAATCCAGGTGGAGGTACACCTGGTGACGGGACATATTTATTAAGAGCTTTGTTAGAAGAAAAAGTAGAAAATGCTGCATTTGGATTTATATACGACCCTGAAGTAGTAGAAATGGCTTTTAAAGCAGGAGTAGGATCGAGTATTGAAGCAGAGTTGGGTGGTAAAACGGATAATTTACATGGAGAACCTATTACGTTAAGAGCTTATGTAAAGTGTTTAACAGATGGGTATTTCACGCAATCCTCTCCAATGGGGAAGGGAGGAAAGGTTAATCTTGGGCGAACTGTGCGTCTACAATGCGACGGAGTCGATATTATTGTTTGTTCTGTAAAAGCTCAAACGCTAGATGAGCAAATATTCCTCTTACATGGAATAGATGTCACAGAATATAAGATTATTGCATTAAAGTCAAGCCAACATTTTAGAGCTGGCTTCGAACCAATTACTTCAAAGATAATCACAGTTGATTCTCCAGGTCTGACAACATTAGATTTTACCACCTTTCATTATACGAATCTTAAAGAAGATGTCTATCCATTAAAACTAGTTTCTAGTATGAATAAGGAAGTGAAAAATTAATGAAAAAGCCACATTTCTTATTGCTATTTTTGCTGTTGCTTGTGGTTGCTTTGGCTGCATGTACATCCTCTAATAATACAACAACGGATGTAACGAAGGACAATGCAGGTGATTCTGACTCCAATACAGGGAAAAGTGGAGGATCGATAACGGTTACCTCTGTACGTGAGCCTGATACGGTAGACGTGCAAAGAACAACTTGGGTGGATGATGCGAATGCACATTTATATGAGCCATTAGTTAGATTTGATGAAGATGGAACAATTGTACCGGCTTTAGCTGAAAAATATGAGTTTTCAGATGATGGAAAAGTTATTATTTTTACATTAAAGGAAGGAGCAGCCTTTCATTCTGGTACCCCTGTCACTGCAGAAGGAGTAAAAAAATCATTTGAGAGATTTATTGAATCAGCTCCAACGAGTTACATGGTAGGACCATTAGAGAATATGGTAGTGGCAGACGAGTTAACATTAGAGCTGCATTTCAGTGAACCTTTTGCTCCATTTTTAAGCAATGCAACGACAGCTTATTTAGCACCGTTAGATCCAGCTACAATAGACGAACATGGTGAAGACTTTGGAAATCATGCAAGTTCTGCAGGGATTTTAAGTTTAAAAGAGATAAATAGAGGATCTTCTATTACATTTGAGGCGTTTAACGAATTTATTTTAGGTGCACCATATTCTGCTAATAAAGGTGCAGTAAATTTTGATGAAGTAGTATTCCGTTTTATTGCGGATGACGATACTAGATTACTAGAATTCAAGCGTGGTAATACACAAGTTATGCTTTCTGTTCCACCTAACTATATTGCGGAGTTAGAAGCAGATGCGAATACACAATTAGCTAGAGCTTTAGCTAATGGCCATGTCTATCTTGGTATGAATAATAAAAAAGAAGTGTTCCAAGATAAAAGAGTGAGAAAGGCCATTGCATTAGCTGTAGACCGTGCCCCAATTGTTGATTATGCGTTAGAAGGTGCAGCACAACCAATCTATGGACCATTACCTCCAACTATTCCGGGGTATAACCAAGAGGTAGAAGATTACGCAGCAAATATGTATGCTCGTGACCTTGAAGAAGCGAAAAGCCTTCTACAAGAAGCAGGATACTCAGAAACAAATGGTTCTGGATTTGTGATGAAGGATGGAAAGCCATTAAGCGTAGATTTATGGGTAACTCAAGAGCCAACGATGCAACGAATTGCCCAAATTTTACAAAATCAATTAAAAGAAGCGGGAATTGAAATGACGATTTCTGTACAGGAGGATGCCACAATTCGTGCACAAAGTCCTGAAGGTGTACACGAGATGCTTCTATGGACTTACGGCTGGTATGATGCGGATATTTTACATTCTATGTTTGGTAGAGGGCTTTCTACACGTGTGCACTATGAGAATGACGATTTGATTTCTATTTTAGAAAAGGCACGTGTCACAATGGATCATGAGGAAAGAATGGAAATGTATAAAGAAGCTCAAGAGATTTTAGTTGAAGAAGCTCCATGGGTTCCATTATTTGTTCGTGAAAATGTAACAGCTTATCGTGATTTAGAAGGCTTTAAATTACATCCAATCACTGGGAATATTATCTGGTCTGATATCTCGCTGTCAAAATAAGTAGCTCTAATAATGTTGGGGAAGTAATTCAATACTTTCCCAACTTCCTTCTTTTTGGACGGTGTAGATATACGAATTGCCCGGTATTTGTCTTTCAAATAAAGGGGGAACATATGTGACAAAATACTTAATTAAACGACTGTTTTCGATGGTCATTACGCTTCTTGGGGTTTCAGTACTTGTTTTTCTAATGATTCATTTAATCCCAGGTGACCCAGTATTAAATATTCTTGGTGAATTTGCTACGGAAGAGTCCATTAATAGGTTAAGAGAGACTCTCGGGCTCGATAAGCCATACATTGTGCAGTATTTTAGTTTTATAGGGGATGCCATTCAGGGGAATTTAGGTAAATCTTATATAACAAATCAGTTTGTATTAGATGAAATTATGCATAGATTTCCAGTTACATTTCAATTAGCAGTCTATAGTTTAATCATCGGTACTATTTTAGGAATTGTTATGGGCACCATTGCAGCTGTAAAACAAAATACCATTTTCGATCAATTAGCGATGCTAGTTTCCTTGATTGGTATTTCTGCTCCAGGTTTCTGGATTGCACTTTTTTTAATATATATTTTTGCTTATCAACTGCCGATTTTTCCGATTTCGGGTTACGACGGGATATATTCTTTAATTTTGCCATCGATTACTCTAGGTTTAGCTACAGCTGGTAATATTGCCCGCATGACTCGGTCTAGCATGCTAGAGGTTATTAAACAGGATTATATGCGAACGGCTGAAGCAAAAGGCGTAGATGTTCTCCGCCTCGTTTTTGGCCATGGATTACAAAATGCTCTAATTCCTGTTATTACCTTAGTAGGTTTGCAATTTGGGAACTTATTAGCAGGAGCGGTCGTGACTGAAACTGTTTTTGCACTCCCAGGTATAGGAAGTTTAGCAATTGATGCTATAGCTACACGTGATATGCCTACGATTCAAGGGCTAGTACTTTTTATGGCATTCCTATTTATTATCGTTAACCTAATGATCGACATTATATATAGTGTGGTTGATCCTCGAATTAAATACGAATAGAGAGGAGGATGACAAAAAATGAGTCAAATAGTTACAAGACCTAAAACAGAAGAAATTCTTCCTGAAATAGGTGCAGTAAAGAAACCGAATTCGTATTGGTCCTTAGTATGGGGACGCCTGAAAAAAAATAAGGGTGCTTTAGTCGGGGCAACAATTTTACTTTTCTTTATTATCACAGCATTACTTGCTCCTGTACTCGCACCATTTCCTATCGAAGAAATGAGAATGGAAAATCGTTTTATCCCACCTTCTTCTGAACATTGGTTAGGAACAGACGAATTTGGACGAGATATATTATCTAGAATGATGCATGGTGGAAGAGTATCCCTCATGATGGGATTAATTGCAGTATCAATAGCTGGAATAGTCGGTGTAATTTTAGGAGTTATTTCAGGATATTATCGACGATTAGATATATACATTATGCAATGCATGGATATTTTATTAGCTTTTCCATCGCTATTATTAGCCATTGCTATTATTGCAGTATTAGGAGTTGGCTTAACAAATGCAATGATTGCTGTCGCTATTTCTGTCATTCCTTCTTATGTAAGGGTAGTTCGAGGGACGGTATTGTCAATCAGGGAAAAGGAATACATTGAGGCTGTGAAAGCATTAGGAGTAAGTGACTTGAAAATTATCGGTAAACATATTTTACCTAACGTAATGTCACCAGTCATCGTGTTATCATCATTACAATTTGGAACAAGTATTTTAGCTGCGGCAGCTTTAAGCTTTTTAGGTTTAGGAGCCCAACCACCGATACCGGAGTGGGGAGCAATGGCGTATGTAGGGAAATCTTTTTTACTTAGCGCTTGGTGGATGACTCTATTTCCAGGGTTAGCCATTATGTTGGTCGTGTTAGGCTTCAACTTACTGGGAGATGGATTAAGAGACGCACTTGATCCTAGATTAAAATAGTTTCATAAAGTTTGGGAGTCGACAAACACGACTAGGTAGGGGGGAGATACTATGATATCTATTCAAGAAACATTAAATGTGCAAAATCATAGAAACAGTGATAGAGAAGACTTATTAAACGTTGAGGAATTATATATCAAATTTAAAAATAATAAAAAGGAAGTTTCAGCTGTAAATAATATTAGCTTTAGCTTAAAAGAAGGGGAAACGGTTGCTTTAGTTGGGGAGTCTGGATGTGGGAAAAGCGTAACTTCTCTATCAATAATGGGATTGATTCCTAAACATGATGGTGTTGTAAAAGGAAGCATTAAGTTAGGAGATTTACAATTAAATGGGCTATCACCAAAAAAAATGCGGAAAATACGTGGACAAGCTGTTTCAATGATTTTCCAAGAACCAATGACATCACTAAACCCTGTCCATAAAATTGGACAGCAAATTGGAGAAGTTATTCAATTACATGAGGCCTGTACTAAAGAAGAAAAAAAAGAGAGAACGATTGAAATGTTGAAGAAGGTAGGGATTCCACGGCCTGATAAAATTATTAACGATTATCCTCACCAATTATCAGGAGGAATGCGACAAAGGGTAATGATTGCAATGGCGATGGCTTGCAATCCGAAGCTGCTTATTGCAGATGAACCTACAACTGCATTAGATGTAACAATTCAAGCTCAGATTTTAGATTTAATGAAGGAATTAAAAAGAGAATACAATACAACAATTTTATTAATTACACATGACCTTGGTGTTGTGGCAGATATAGCGGATCGAGTGATGGTCATGTATTATGGGCAGATTGTTGAAGAAGCAGATGTATATACTTTATTTAAGTCGCCCAAACATCCTTATACAATTGGATTAATTAATTCGATACCCAATTTAGCGAAACAGCAAAAACGATTAGATCCAATTATAGGAAATGTGCCGAGCTTAGGTGAGATTACTAAAGGGTGTCCGTTTAGAAATAGATGTAATGTTGCGATAGATATATGTACGGAGAAAAACCCTCCTCTGTTTTTCCAAGATAAACAAACAGTTAGATGCTGGTTACATGAACCGAAGGAGGAAAAGTAAATGAGCGCACCATTACTAGAGGTCGGGGATTTAAAGACATATTTTCCTATAAAAACAGGCATTTTTAAAAAAGTAAATAGTTATGTTAGGGCAGTAGATGGTATTTCCTTTTCCTTAGAAGAAGGAGATACTCTAGGTTTAGTAGGAGAAAGTGGCTGTGGTAAGTCAACTACGGGTAGAAGTATTCTTCGCCTTATTGAACCAACTAGCGGTACAGTGAAATATCAAGGTATGGAAATAACATCCATGGATAGTAAACAATTAAGAAAGCTTAGGAAAGATATGCAAATAGTTTTTCAGGATCCATATGCTTCATTAAATCCGAGGCTTCAAATTGGTTCTATTATTGAAGAGGCCCTGTCGACACACAAAATTGGTCAAAATACGAAAGAACGTAAAGAAATGGTAATGGATCTTCTTGAGAAAGTTGGACTTAATCGAAATGCTTATGAGCGGTATCCTCATGAATTCAGTGGAGGTCAACGGCAACGGATTGGAATTGCCCGCGCAATCGCTGTAAATCCAAAACTTATTATTGCAGATGAGCCGGTATCGGCACTAGATGTTTCGATACAAGCGCAAATATTAAATTTATTCCAAGATTTACAAGATAAAATGGGCTTAACGTATATTTTTATAGCACATGATTTGAGTGTGGTGAAACATATAAGTGACAAGATAGGAGTGATGTACTTAGGTCGAATGGTAGAGTTTGCTTCAAAAGAAAAGTTGTTCTCCAATCCTTCCCATCCATATACACAAGCACTAATGTCTGCCGTGCCAGTGCCTGATCCAACGATAAAAAAAGAAAGAATAATTCTAACTGGAGATGTTCCGAATCCATCCAACCCGCCTAGTGGCTGTACCTTTAATCCTCGTTGTAGTTCTTGTATGGATATTTGCACCAAAATTGCACCTAAGCCTATAGAATTAAGTCCCGGGCATGTGGTATCCTGTCATTTGTATGACACTGAAATTTTGTAGATATACATGATAGGAGAGAGTTGTTTGAAGAGGATAAAGGATCAAATTAAATTACATTATAACGACCTGTCACAACGGTTAAAGCAAGTAGCAAATTTTATTATAGAAAACCCTAAATTAATCGCCTTATATCCAGCAAAGGAAATCGGAAAGCAAACCAATACGAGTGAAACAACCGTTATCCGGTGTAGTGCTGCACTAGGATATACCGGATATGCAGCTCTACAGGAGGATATTCGGAAAGCATTGTTACTTCCAGATGGGGAGGATCCAATTCAAGCTTTAAAAAAGGGAATAAAGAATGACAATAATACACTAATGGATGTAATGAACCAAGACATTGAATTTATTAAAAAAACGTTTGAAAAGATGGATGAAGCCCTATTTTTAGAAGCAGTGACGAGTATTGTTCAAGCAAAAAAAATAATCGTCGTTGGTTTAAGAACGACGTATGCTCCTGCTAATTGGTTAGCTTACAGCTTAAATATCGTGAAAGGGGATACGATTTTATTTAAAGGGGATATTGATGATGCAAATTATTTACTAAGAGAAGTAGGGGAAGATTGGTTAGTAATTGCACTATCGTTCCAACGCTATGTTAAGCAAACAATTTCGTTTGTAAAAGCCGCAAAAGAAAAAGGCGCCACTATTCTTGCAATTACAGACAACGAATTATCTCCAGTTGGCGTGATAGCAAATTACACACTACCAGTCATTACACCGAATCCAACTAGTTTAAAAGGTATGCCAACTTTATTTTCCATTTTGAATGCATTGATTACGAGTGTTATGGTGTCGGATAAGGAAAATGTCGAAGCGCGAGTAGATGAATATAACCAAACAAGTGAACATTTTTATTCGTTCTATCGAAATGAGAACTAGTTTTGAGCGTGAAATGGGACAAAAATATTGATGATGCTAGGGGGAGGAAGAATGAAAGTTCAAGTTGAAATGAGTGCATTTGAAAATTATGCAGAAGGTTTAATTCAGAAATACAAAATTCCAGGAACTGCAATAGGTTTTGCACATAATGGGCATCCAATCTATGAAAAAGGTTTCGGCTATCGGAATGTAGAGAAAAAGCTTCCTGTAACGATGGATACTGTATTTGGAATCGCGTCTGTAACGAAATCATTTACTTGTATGGCGATTATGATGCTACAAGAACAAGGGAAGCTGTCGGTTCACGACCCTGTAGTGAAATATTTGCCGGAATTTTCTACACCAACAGATGCAACTAATAAAATGACTATTCATCATTTCATGACCCATACAGCAGGGTTACCACCACTTCCATCCCTTTTTTATGCCAAAAAAAGAAGTATTGATCAAGATCCTTCAGCTAAAGACTATCCTGGATTATCCATTGTAAAAGACGATGAACAGGGACCAATTGATACATATGAACAGTTAATGGCGTTCATTGCAGGATTACAGTTTGACCTTCTCGGTGAGCCAGGCATGGAGTTCAGTTATTCAAATGATTCGTATGCTCTGTTAGGGACGATTGTGCAACGTGTGTGTGGTATCTCGTTTGAACAGTTTGTAAAAGAATCCATTTTAGATCCGTGTGGGATGGAGCATACTTGCTTTGAACCTGATGAGTTGGATGGCTACTCTAACATTACCTCACTTTATGCTGCTAGAAAAATAGAGGACGGCTTAGAAGTTTATGAAGCCCCTGTATGGTGGGAATCACCTTCAATGAGAGGTGCTGGTGCACTTAAATCTACCGTAAATGATATGTTAAAGTATGCAGAAATAATTCGTACGAAAGGTAAAATAGGGGATAAACGACTTTTAACAGAAGAAAGTGTGGAGCAAATGATTACGCCGTACATTGAATGCTCCCCCGGGCGCTATTATGGCTATGGTTTTATGATTACACCTAATTTTCATGGCTCAACATTAGTAGAGCATGGAGGAAATCTAAAAGCAGTAGCTTCTCAACTTTGCATCATACCGGAAGAAGGCATTACGGGTATGATTTTAACGAACTTAGCCGGTGTCCCAGCAACGACTATTATGAGTGGAGCATTAAATAGTATAGAGGGTCGAGATGTAGAAGAAACGCCGTATTCTGTGGCAGAACTAGAACTTTCTTTTGCGGAATTAAAAACTTATGAGGGAACATATACTTCGAATGAAGGAATGAGTCTCTCCATAACAGTAACAGAAGAGGGGATTGATTTCTCTACACAAGGAACATCCTTTCCAATTCAATGTGTAGGACCTGATCTATTCCTTGCGGTCGTAAAAGATCAAAAGGAGCTAATCCGTTTTGTAAGAGATAATAATGGAGAGATTGAGCGGGTTGCTTATCATATGCGTCAATTTCCCAAGAATTAATAGTTAAGTCCGGAGTTTGGAAGAAATAATATCTCAGATTAATAGAGCCATTAATATGAAAAACCGTTTGGTATTACGCAAACGGTTTTTCTATTTTTATTCGTCCATAATCTCCTTCCCCAGACAAAAAAACTTCCTATAGACATTCTATGAGTCTTCCACAGTGAACGCTCCTGTTTACATTTTTTGAGTACTGAACAAACGGGACAAGCAAAAGTGAGAGATTAACAGCATAGTATAATATCACTACATTCCAATACTTATAAAGATTATATGTTTACATAAGTGCAATCCGATTTTTATAAGCCTTTTACAAAAGGTAAATTGAAAACAAGGGGAACGAGAATGAAAAAAACATGGCTGTTAGGGTTTGGTTTTTTTAGCATTAGTATTGCTTGGTCTTTGTATAACGGATTTGTGCCATTCTTTCTAGACGATTTCGTTGCAAGCACTGCCTTGATTGGATTTCTCATGACCATTGATAATTATATTGCCCTATTTTTGCAGCCATATATTGGACAAAGAAGTGACCGCACGAATACGCGGTATGGTCGAAGGATGCCATATTTGCTCATCGGTATTCCATTGGCTGCTGTATTTTTTGCTCTGATTCCATTTCACACTAGTTTACTTATGCTAATTATTTTTATGCTCTGTATGAACCTATCAATGGCGATTTTCCGTTCTCCCACTATTGCTTTAATGCCTGATATTACACCAGAATCAAAGCGTACGAAAGCAAACGGAATTATCAACTTTATGGGTGGCTGTGGAGCAATATTAGCATTTAGTGTTGGCTCGTATCTTTTTCATATCAATGAATCCCTTCCATTTTTAGTTGTTTCCTCCCTTTTCTTTCTGGCTTTATGGATTGTCTATAAAAATATTAAAGAAAATCGAGATGCCATTTCCTATACCATTACGACAGTACAAAAGTTTAATTACAAAAAGGAACTAAATAGGCCAACGCTTTACTTGTTAGCGGCAATCTTTTTTTGGTTCATTTCGATCCAAGGAATGGAAGCATTATTTACGCTATACGGAGTAAATGAATTTGGCTTGTCCAAAAGTGCCTCCGCCTTTTCCCTAGCCTTTTTTTCCTTAACCTTTGTTGCCGCAGCCATACCGTGCGGACTCTTAGGGGCGAAATACGGCAAGAAAAAGATGATCATCATCGGTATTATCGGTTTATTTATCATTTTCCTTCTATTAAACATGATAAACTCAGTCTACCTTTTATGGGTTCTTCTTCTAGCTGGCGGAATGTTTTGGGCCTGTATTAACATCAATGCTTATCCACTAATTGTTGCGACTGGAGGGAAAAACAGCTATGGAGCACGGACCGGCTTGTATTATTTAGTATCTTCCTTAGCAGCGATCACTTCTCCACCAGCATTTGGTCTTCTCATTGATTTATTTGGATTTGGAATCCTATTCTATGCCGCAGCAGCTAGCATGCTTTTTGCTTTAGGTTGTATATTGAAGGTGGAGCATTCAGAGGAGGAGAACCAAGACATTCCTCTTGGTACTTGATGCCACGGATACCACGGGATACCATGGGGACAGTCCCTGTGGTAACTTCTCTTGTTTCCCTTGATTTTTCCCCTCATGCCTTTAAACTAGAATTAGATAACTTAAGGGAGAGTTGACCGATGGCAATTAGTCGTAATCAAGCTTGTCCGTGTGGCAGTGGTAAGAAATATAAGAAATGTTGTATGAATAAAGATAAGGTCATAGATATATTTAAGCTACAAGAAGAAAGATTTTATGAGCGAAAGCATGAATTAACAACAATGATTACTGATTTTGTATGGGGGAAAATGGACCATCGAGAACATAAACGCTTACAGACTATTTTTGATACTAGAACAGGACAAAGTGTAGATAAAGAGGCGGTTCCTATGATGTTTCACTTTTTTACATTGTTTATCCATCGATATGAAAATGGACATCGTGGAATTGAATGGTTTTATAAGGAGAGAAAGAATCACTTAAACTCAGACTTGAAAGCAATGGCTAAAAGATGGACGAATTTAAAATTTTACCCAGTTCAAGCAACGGAAATAGCGGCGGATGTCATTATATTTGAAGATATGATAACAAAAGAAGCGTATCCAGTTGCAAATACATATGGAAATGTACCTAGTAGTATTAAGCAAGGCGATGGAACAATTGGACTGTTAGAATTAAATAATGAAAAGTATTACTTCAATGGCGTAAAAGTATTCATGGCATCAAACAATCTGATACGGGCTAAACATAAGATAGAGTCACTTATGAAGACAACTGGAATGGCATATGATGCTGTAATGATGGAGTATACTCTTGAAGTGTTAGCAGTAATGCTATCTGGAGATAAGCAGCACCGGTATAATAACGAGGACATTGCTATTTTAGAAGATCTAGGATTAGAGCATCTTCCTGTCTATTCAGGCGATTTTCTGGCATTTTTTAAAGAAAAAACAAAAGGGAAAAAAGAGAATACGATTAGGAAGTATCGAGAAAGTTTACAGGATCTTAATGAAGTATTAAAAAGAAATCATATTGTTGATTTAATAGAAATTGAAGAAAAAACATGGAAAAGCCTTCTGTCAAAAGATTACTTTGATATGTTTGAGGTCATGACGAAAACGCAAATAACTGATTTTCTAAGCACTTTCAAAGCTTTTCTACAATGGATGAAACGAAATAAGAAGGGGATGTTGTGGACAGGATTAGCCGATTTCATAAAGGAAGAAGAGAGTCAATTCATAAACGCTGTACAGCTTCCACATACTTTTTTTGCGAACCGGCATGGGGATTTTGGTTTGAAAATGAATGAACTAGCAAAACTATTACGCGGTGAAATAGTAATAGATAGTCCAAAAATCGCAGGGTTGTTTGAAATAGTGAAGAGAAATAAACAAAGCTTTCGTGTCATTCTATTAAGTGGATCAAATAAAGAATTAGAAGGAAAACAATACACGATTTCCGGATCTGATGTGCATATGGAATATCTAGAGGAAGGACTACTATTCACTGGGGAGATAACAAAGGGACGAATTAATATGTGGGAATTATTAGAAATGGAAGGTGGATATCCAAGGACCGCCAAGCCGTTTTTAATAGAAGAATTGAATAAAGTGGAGGTATGAGATAGTGGGGAATCCAGTAAATCTAAAGTTACTGGTTGAAGATTAAGAGAAATAGCAGAAGAATGGTGCGAGATGAATGGGATTGAGTATAGTATAGAGGAGTAATAGTCGCTCCTCTATAAAAAAGAAAGGCACATCTAAAGGTAAGTAGTTCCGATAACGTGGAAAAAAAGCCAAATAACAATATAATTAACACACCGAAACGCTTTGAGGGGTACATTGAATTGCCTAAGCGTTTTGAATTTATTGTGTATATCATGCTGAATTGTTCGTTTTTAAACAGGGTAATACCCAAAAAACTTAACTTAAATGGAAATCCACACCATATTTATGAAGCCCCAATTTTTTAGCTATTGATTGTGATGAGAAATTATCCCACGCTGTACTATAAAGAGGTTGTAATCCTTCTTTCTTGAGTTCATTCCCCCAAGCGATAACACTATTTGTCCCATAACCTTTCCCTTTATACCCTTCCAATGTTTCCACACTTGCCTCAGCTGCTTTTGTGCTTTTTCTCGCACTACAACAAACAGAAACAGCATTACCGTCTGCAATAATTGCAAAACACGGTTGTCTCCATTCAAATTGCTTAAATAGATTTGGGAAATCCTTTATTAGTAATTCCTTATTTTCATTTGTTATTTTAACTGCGTTTGAATTCATATTAAAACTTTCTGGAAAAACGTATGCTGGACCAATCCAAATACTACTTATCGCTTTTATCTCATTAATAACTTCAATTATTTTTCCAAGGTCAACGTTCCGTTCGTCGTTATTTATAACTTCCAACACTGTCTTCATTTTTAAATTTGGGAAAGAATTATGGAAACGAACGACATTTCCTTCTTTTGTACGCCCAAGGAAAAAGAAAGGTCCATCAATATTCAGCGGCTCATTTATTTCTGTCATTCTTCCTAAACTATCATGTTTAAATAATACATCTGCTTGTATTTCCATTAGTTTGTAATCTTTAGTCAAATTTTCTCTCCCCCTTATATCTCAATATTATAAACACGATTACTATTCAACTGCTTTGTTAGTTAGAACATATCTTCACATTCTTTTATAATGATTTTAACATAAAATTACATTTAACCCCGCACCTGAATTCAGGTAATGATAATAGCCATTGTCCGGTTGTTTTTTAGTACGATATCGGGATATTATTCGTTCAAATTTCTGTTATATTATCGAAAAAAAGCATACCAACTTTAGTGATTATTGGTATGCTAATTACTATGCTATTTATAGTTTTTTTCCACAAAAACGGAACTACTTAATCTAAAGGGTAGTTCCGTGTTGTGTTTCTCCTTAATACTCAAGCACTCGAGGAAAGTCAGCTATAAACTAGATTTTATGTACTTAATTACTTATTATGCAAACCACTTCATCATCTATGCTGATCTATAAGGATTTGATTACCGTCTGGATCTTCTAGTGTAATGTAAGCTGGTCCTTCACTTGTCTCATCTGCTTCTGTTTGGAGTTGTATTCCTCTTTCATTCAGCTGTTTTTGAAGTTCACGAACATCTGTAAATGAGTCGAGGTTTTCTGCATTTTCATTCCAGCCTGGGTTAAAGGTCAAAATGTTTTTTTCGAACATATCTTGGAATAGTCCAATGATACAATTTTCATTCTTCATGATAATCCAATTATGACCAACATCTCCACCTAATACTTGAAATCCTAGCTTTTCATAGAAAGACTTTGATACGTTGATATCTTTCACATTTAAACTTACAGAAAAAGCACCAAGCTTCATGTTTTTAGCCCCTTTTTTAAAAAACAGATTTTTTCGTTGCTTATGTTTAGTATATATGTGTATTTAGCAATATACAATATTAACCATTGGGTTATTTTGAATCAAAATAACTCATCCTTGAGCTTCATGGATTATGAAAAAAACTATTAATTACCCCGTAAGCGTTTTATAACATTTCAAAAAAATTAGAATATAGCTAAATGCAACCATTTAAGGATGATAATTTTGGATATTACGATAAAAAAAGTAGTAGAAGCACGTTATTTAACAACTGAACTGTCTTATGTTGGTTGGTGCTTAACATGGAGCTTGAGCTTGTGTTCTCCCATTGAGAAGATGGCAGGACTAATCATGGGGCTACCTTTCTAAAAAACTAACAAATACCCAAACTATTTTCTATATTCCAGTTTTGCATATGCATCGTGAAGATGAATAGACTCTTCGTTTCTACATTCTATTTTAAAAGAATCGACCCAATCTAATAAATACAAATCTGCAGCGATGAGACGAATAAGATCCTCTACAAAACGGGGGTTTTCATAAGCCTGTTCTGTTACTCTCTTTTCATCAGGTCTTTTCAAAATTGGGTGTAACATGGCACTTGCGTTGGATTCAATAATATTCAGGATGGTTTCTTTCGTGTCTTCTGTGAAGGATTCGTTGATTTCATTCTCTATTTCTACTTTAACGATCCCCCGTTGATTATGTGCACTGTATTCACTTATTTCTTTGGAACACGGACAAAGAGTTGTAACTGAAGCAGTCATTATTAATTTCTCTGTCCAACCCACATTCTTTTCATAGTTTATTAATAGGTCTACATCTGCTTTCATTAAACCAGTTAATTTAACCTGGGGGCTTTTTCTTTCAAAAAACCAAGGAAAAGTCACATGGATGGAAGAAGAAGATTGCTCCATTTTTTCAGAGAAACGTTTACTTAAATCCCTTAGAGTAGAGAAATCCATTTTGAGTCCATGAGTATAATATTCCTGAAGTATCTCTGGTAGTCGGCTCATATTAATGCCCTTTTGATTGCGTTCTAATCCTGTTGTTAATGTGAAGATTCCAATCGAATCTTGTTGATAAGGTTTTAGCGTTGAAGATATCTTTACAGGATAAGTAATATTTTTTATACCAACATGACTGATTGCAAAAAAATAGTCTTTTTTTGTATTCTGCAAGTCGTTCATTTGTTCTTTATTTTTTGGTTTATCTCCTTCAATTGAAGGAACAGAACCAAAATAGCGTAATCTTTCTTCTTTAGAAGGAAGGATAATATTATTCATTTATAAGCTCCTTTTTCAAATCGTAATCATTCTTGTTTATTATGATTTTATTTTTATAGAAAATCAAGTGATTGTTTTAATAGTATCCTGTTTCTGGTGATATTGATTATTCATTTGGTGAAGTAGTATACTTAAATCGTAATGATTGCGAATTAAACCAAAAAGGAATCAACTATCTTATAAATTTGGAGGGGATTGGTTGAATCTCAGCGATCTTTATAAACAAATTGTGCTAAATCATGCAAGAAACAGAAGAAATCAAAAGGAACCGATTTCTTATACGCATAAGATACATTACAAAAACCCTACTTGTGGCGATGTAATGACGATGTATGCCACAATAAACGATAATATTGTGGAAGAATTATTTTTTAATGGAGATGGATGTTTTATAAGTATGGCTTCATCTTCTATGTTTACTACTATTGCAAAGAACAAATCGATTAAAGAACTAGAAGAATTATCCCATCTTATGCATGAAATGATAGTAAAAGGGATAGAAGTAGAGGATTTACGTCTAGATGATACCCTTAGCTTACGAAATATTCATAAACTACCTGCAAGATATAATTGTGCATTAATGCCATGGCAAGCTTTTTGCAAACTGATAAAAGGAAGTTAACTATTTTCATGTGTTTTTCGTTAAGAGTAAAAATGGAGGTGGCTTGTATGAGTGACAATAGCTCAAAGAAAATTCCAGTAACAATCCTTACTGGGTATTTAGGTGCAGGGAAAACGACATTATTAAATAGGATTTTAACAGAAAAGCAAGAACAAAAGGTGGCAGTCATCATTAATGAATTTGGAGAAGTCGGGATCGATAATCAATTGGTCCTTAAAACAGAAGAAGAAATCATACAGATGAACAATGGGTGCATTTGTTGTAGAGTACGAGGAGATTTAATATCAAGCTTACGAGAACTAAGAAGGTCAATGGCAGAAGGAAAGATTATGTTTGATCGGGTTATCATTGAAACAACCGGACTTGCGAATCCAACTCCTGTTGCACAGACATTTTTTATGGACAAATTAGTTACTGAGAAATTTGAAATAGATAGTATTTTAACGGTAGTGGATTGCAAGCACATCGTAAATCATCTAAATGACAAAGATGAGGCTCAAGAGCAAATTGCTTTTGCGGATGTAATTATACTGAATAAGCTAGATTTAATAACAACGGAAGAGCTTCACGTGTTAGATAAGAGGATAAGTAGTTTAAATCCAACTGCTAAGAGGTTATACACTGAAAATTGTGGAGTAGATTTAGATGATGTCCTAGGGTTAAACTCATTTGAATTGGATCATAAGTTAGCAATTAATCCTGATTTTTTAAATAACCACTACCATCACCATCATGATGATAAAATAACTGCCATTGTATTTATGGAAGAGCGAGCACTAGACAGAAGAAAAATTGATTTATGGATGAGTTATCTTGTTCAAGTAAAAGGGGAAGACCTACTTAGATACAAAGGGATTCTCTATGTAAAAGGTGTAAGGGAACGAGTTGTATTCCAAGGCGTCCACATGTTATTTGCAGGAATGCCTGATAGAGAATGGGAAAATTCAGAAAGAAAAGTAAGTCAAATGGTCTTTATAGGGAGAAATTTAGATAAAGATCAATTAGAACTTCAATTTAAAGAATGTATTGCGAACTAGTAACCTGAGAGAGATCTCCGTTAGCTTTCCTTTTAGAAAACCAAATTGATTATAAAGAGGAGTAATATTTTATGATACTTTCAGGGAAGACGCTTGAAAAGAAATTGGAGCAACAAGAACTAGTGATTGTTCCTTATGATAAGAAATGTATTCAACCTGCCTCGATTGATTTAAGAATAAGTAATCATTTTTTGACAATTGATGAGAACAATAGTGCATTAATTTCTTTAAATAAAGAAGCTATTTATCGGGATATTTATGTGGAGAAAAATGGGGCGATTATTATTTCACCACAATCCTTTTTACTCGCCACTACCTTAGAATATGTGGAGATTCCATCGTACCTGACTGCTTTTGTAGAGGGAAGAAGCTCGATTGGAAGATTAGGCTTGTTTATACAAAATGCAGGATGGGTGGATCCTGGGTTTAAAGGACATATAACACTAGAATTATTTAATGCAAATCGATTCCCAATAGAGATACCTGTTGGAAGAAGAGTTTGTCAATTAGTTTTAGCAGAACTAGATCAAGAAGCAGAAAGATATGATGGGAAATATATCGGGCAAACAAATGCGACAGCAAGTAGAGTTTATCTCGATTACGATCGTTCAAAATAGAGACCATTCATAAGATTGTTTATGAAAAATGAATAAGTAGTGGTTCATTAAGTAGTCGTACTGTTTTAATCAGGTGGGTGTAACGATTGGTATAAAAAGATTTGACTATATACTCCATATACTTACTGTTTATGTAATATTCATAAATTTATACATTACAAGTTTACATATATATGGAATAAAAGTTATAAATAATTTCTAGCTATGAGGTTTAATTTGGCTTAAAAAGATGTTATCACTTTACAAATAATAAAGAATAGCATATATTTAATCGTAATCATTACGATTTAGGAGGAGTTAATATGATACCTGTTACCGTATTAAGTGGATATTTAGGTGCTGGAAAAACAACCATTTTGAATCATATCTTACAGAATAGAGATGGTCTGAGGGTAGCTGTCATCGTAAATGATATGAGTGAAATTAATATAGATGCTGAAACAATTAAGCAAGGTGGGGGTCTTAAAAGAACGGAAGAGAAATTAGTGGAAATGTCAAACGGTTGTATTTGCTGCACTCTTCGTGAAGATTTACTTATAGAGGTCGAAAAACTAGCACTTGAAGGAAATATAGATTACATAGTAATTGAATCTACAGGCATTAGTGAGCCAGTTCCAGTTGCACAAACGTTTTCTTATATTGATGAGGAATTGGGTATTGATTTAACTCGCTTCTGTAAGTTGGATACAATGGTTACTGTTGTAGATGCAAACCGTTTTTGGCATGATTTTAGATCCGGGGATAGTTTATTAGATAGGAAAGAAGCACTAAGTGAGGAAGATGATAGGGAAATAGCGGATCTATTGCTCGACCAGATTGAATTTTGTGATGTATTAATAGTGAACAAGTGTGATTTAGTCAGTCCAGAAGCGCTCCACAAGCTTGAGCAGGTTTTACGAAAGCTTCAGCCAGAAGCAAAATTGATTCGGACTGAAAAAGGGAGAATAGATTCTAGGGAAATTCTTCAAACGGGACGCTTTGATTTTGATAAAGCAAGTGAATCTGCTGGTTGGATTAAAGAATTAAGGATGGGTCATAAAGAACACCAACCGGAAACGGAGGAATATGGTATTTCTTCTTTTGTTTATCGAAGAAGGCTTCCTTTCCATAGTGTACGATTTGATGATTTAATGCACAATCTATCAGATAATATTGTACGTGTTAAAGGTGTTGCTTGGTGTGCTTCAAGGAATAATTTAGCACTTGCTGTATCACAAGCGGGTCCGTCTGTCGTTATTGAACCTGTTTCATATTGGGTAGCAACATTACCTATACCTGAACAAGAAGTAGTTTTGGATGAAAATCCTCAAGTGAAAGCTAATTGGGATACGGAATTTGGTGACCGTGTTACACAATTAGTGTTTATAGGTGTTGGTCTAAATGAAAAGGGTATAACGGAACAACTAGATGCTTGTTTACTAAACAGTGAAGAATTTGATACGGATTGGAGTAAACTAGAGGACCCATTTAAGTGGGAAATTCCTTCCTCAAATTAAAGCAATCAAAGCAAGCTTCAATGGGGAAATTTTTCTTTAGTTGCAATGATACTACTAATCTTAGTTACTTTGGAGGAAAGCTTATATGAACTACAAAATTGCAATTGTTGGTGGAGGACCATCAGGTATTGGTTTTGGAATTCTTCTAAAACAATTAGGAATAAAAGATTTTGTGATAATAGAAAGGGACGAAGTTGGTTCCACTTTTTATAAATGGCCAAAGGAAATGAAACTTATCACTCCATCCTTTACTGGCCACGGGTTTGGTTTACTTGATTTAAATGCTATTACTCCAGACACTTCTCCTGCCTATACATTTCAAAAGGAACATATTAGCGGCGAAGAGTATGGGGACTATTTGGCCATGTTAGCGGAGCATTATGAATTGCCAATTATGGAATATACAGAAGTAACCAACATAGAATTCAAAAAGGATAACGTTACATTTAATGCAGGCAATGAAAAAATGACAGTAAGTAGCCTGGTGTGGGCGACAGGTGAATATCAAACTCCTAACTTAACTCCCTTTGAAGGGGCAGAGCTGTGCATTCACAATAGTCAAGTTGCATCTTGGAGTAAGATGGAAGGTCAGGAACTCACGATTATAGGTGGATATGAGAGTGGGATAGATGCAGCATTGCATCTTGTTAAAAATGGAAAAAACGTTACGGTTCTTTCTAAAAGTGCAAGGTGGAAGTCGAATGATGCGGATCCTAGCATTACTTTATCCCCATATACACAAGAACGATTAGCACAAGTGAAGAAAACAGGTCGCTTGCAGTTAAAAGGAGATAAAGAAGTTGTAAAAATTGCATTCTTAAATGAGGAATATCATATTTATCTCACTGATGGTTCTACTCTTCGTTCCTTAACAAAACCTATCTTAGCAACGGGGTTTCATCCAGGAGCTAGACAATTAGAGGGGCTATTTGATTGGGGAAAAGATGGTATGCCAGTATTAACAAATAAAGATGAATCTACAAAACAAAATAATCTCTTTTTAATTGGTCCCAATGTCCGTCATAAAGAAGTAATCTTTTGCTTTATTTATAAATATCGTCAACGATTTGCGATTGTGGCAGAAGAAATAATCAAAAGACTGAATATGGAATACGAAGAAAGCACGCTAGAAAAGTATAAAAAAAATCAAATGTACTTAGATGATTTATCGTGTTGTGAGGTTAAGTGTGAATGCTAGCTTCCGTTAAAAAGTTAAAGTGTTCGACAATCACATTAATAGGATTAGAGTCATCTGGTAAAACAACCTTTTTTTCAAAATTAACCAATCAAGCCATAGGCGAGGAGTCTAATGTAAAAGGCTCCACTTACAGTGTGCGTATACATCGGAAGAATAATATCGAATATGTAGATACACCAGGGATACACCCAAATGATACGTTAGCAAACGAGATGGTAAAACAGGAATTGGAAAAAGCAACTTGTATCGTGGTTATTGTTAGAGGTACCCATTTGCAAGAAGAACTAAAGGAAATTATTCCTTATTTAGAGAATAATTCTAAATCAACTATTATAGTGGCTACATATGCAGATAAGATGACCAAGAAGAGTAAAAAAGTACTCAATCAGACTAGCCTTATGTATAAATTACCATTAATATTATTGGATGCTAGAAAAACGACAGATGAAAAGTTGCAGACCTTCTATAGATGTGTCGAAAAAGAATATTCATTTACAGATGAAAAAGTGAAGAAACTTCAAGTTTTATCTTTAGATCGTGTAGAGCCAAGTAGATTGATATTTGACATTCCTTTTTTCGGAAAGCTTCTCTCTTTTTTAGTATTAACCTTTATGTTTCTCGTTCCTGTAATGGGGGCTTATTATTTTGCTGATGCCTTGACGCCACTAGTGAATTCGTATCTGATTTCGTCTATGGAAGCCAAGCTGAATCATGCACCGGTTTTTATTTATAGTATTCTAGTAGGAGACTATGGAGTATTCTCACTTGGGATATATTCTTTTTTGTGGGCATTTCCGGTTGTCTTTCTTATGGGGTGTACCACTGCTATAGTGGATGAGACAGGTCTAAAGGATAGGATTGTCGATACGTTAGATCCATTACTTAGAAATATAGGATTAAACGGAAAAGATTTAATACCTGTTCTTACTGGTTTTGGGTGTAATGTAGTGGCTGTTTTTCAATCAAGAAATTGTAGTCTTTGTACACGTAAGCAATGTATTTCTTTCATCACTTTTGGATCAGCGTGTAGTTATCAAATCGGTGCTACTCTTTCCATTTTTAATTCAGCTCAAAAGCCGTGGTTAATTTTTCCGTATTTAGGTCTTCTTATAGCAGGAGGGATTTTCCACACTAGAATATGGAATAGAAAATATAGCACCCCACCTAGCTTTAGTGTGCGTAAGACATTTTTACAAAAACCTACAATAAACGGACTCCTTTTTCGCTTAAGCTCTGATATTAAACAATTCTGCAGGCAAGCTTTACCGATATTCCTAATTATTTGTGTAATAGCAGCGATATTTCATGAAATAGGTTTGCTGCAGGTTTTATCCTTTGTATTTTATCCGTTGCTGGCTATTTTTGATATTCCTTTAGCAGCTGCATCAGGCCTGGCTTTTTCTATTATAAGAAAAGATGGTATTCTTTTATTTAATGAGGGTCAAGGAGAGCTGTTAGTTCAATTAGATGATTTTCAATTAGTCTTGTTAGTTTTTTTGGCTTCTACATTGACAGCTTGTGTGGTAACAATGATGACGATTTGGAAAGAGATTGGCGCAAAAATAGCATTGCAGTTAATATCTAAGCAACTAATAACTTCATTAATCTGCACATTTTTTATTTATGGAATCAGTTTGTTTTTTGCGTAAGAGATAAACTTTACTTTTTATGAATAAAGGTTTGGATAAAAGAGGTGATAAGGGTGAATGAAAATGTAGTAAACTTTTTCACGCGAAAAATAATAGCAAATCTACCTACAAATAAAAAAATTGTCTATCAATATATTTTAAGGATAGAGGATCAACTGGCTGAAGAGTGTGATACAAAGGAACAGTTTTTAAGTCAGCTGCTAGAAAAATCATATTATCAACAAGCCGCAAACCACTTTCAAATGTCGATAGATGAGATTTTCAGCATGTTAAAGGAGATTGAACAGGAAATTAGTATTAGACTGGATTACGTGTTGGTTCTCTATAAGTGGATGGATTATACGAATCAAGTAGAGGATTATATGGAACAATTAATGGATAATAAAAGATATTTTTTAGTAGTTACTTCATCTGAATACTAATAAAATAAGTTTAGTTAAATGATTTTATTTGAATATGATCCAATTTAATGTTTAAATAGTAATGATTACGATTTGGTTCTATAAAAGAAAGGAAGTTGAGTAATGGCAAAAACATCTAAGGTTGCTAAAGAAAAAAAACGTCAGACATTGGTGGAAAAGTATAGAGAATTACGATTGGAGCTAAAAGAAAAGGGGGACTACGAAGCACTCAGAAAGTTACCGAGAGATTCATCCCCTACACGTTTGAAAAATAGATGTGAATTAACAGGTAGGCCAAGGGGAGTATTAAGGAAGTTCAAACTTTCTAGAATTGCCTTCCGGGAGCTGGCACATAAGGGGCAAGTCCCAGGAGTGAAAAAAGCTAGCTGGTAACCATAGACATGTAAAGAATGGAACTTCAGTAATGAAGGAAGCACTAACAAGACTTGATATTCACAAGTCTAAAGTATTTATATTATTGAAGTTTAAATCGTCATAATAACTATTATTATTTGGGTTTAGGATTTTTTTCCTAATATTTCTGATTTGATGTAATGACTATGCAGCCAATCACAAGTCAGAAGGAGTTAGTTGCATTTAGATGAAAGTGATCTATGGGGATATTATACTCCATAGACCTTTCGTGTTCTTGTGCCTTGATTACAACTAATGAAGAGTGTTAATTAATATTTTAATAGAAGGAACATCACTCATTCTATTAAAAGAGTGGAGGGATTTTTCAGATGAGAGCAGAGTGGGGAATGAACGAGTTAATAGGAAAAGTACTAGACTATAAAGGGCCGTATACTAATTATGCAAAGTGTGGACTAACTCTGATATATCTTTCGCATGAATTAAAGGAAGACAATAGAATGATATTTCCAGATAACCTTGCACACTCATTTTTCTCTTCTGCAACAACAGAATCGATAATGAAAATAGAAAATAAATACAGTATGGAATTCCCGAAACTTTATAAAAATTTGATTAAAGAATGCAATGGGTTCTCCTTAGAAGCGGGAAACCTTAATTTTTATGGAATAGATTTCGGTTTATTGGATGAACTCTCACAGAATGAAAAAGCATTTTTTGAAGTTGATGTTATTCAAATTAATAAATTATCTGTCCCCAAAAACATAACTAGTAGATATTTTATTATTGGAGAAGATTTTTATAAGAACTGCTGGATTGGTATTAAGAATGATAAAACATACTATATCAATAGAGATGGCAAAGAGTTAAAAGAGACTGATATGGTAAATGATTACCTATTATCTGTGGAGAAATTTAATAGGCATGCAATGGATATAATTTCAAACCTGAAACAATTGTATAAATACTGAAAAAGAAAACCCTTTAAAATAAGGGTTTTTGTGCGTTGAGTAGGGAAAAATTTAATAAGAATCATAGGTAAGCTAGTCACTAAAGAGGCTCATATGGGAATAGAGTAGCGATTTTCTTGTTTTAGTTGATTCGTATTTTCTACATATTATGAATCCTTCTTAAAGGTAGAAAAACTCCCCAGTAGAGTATTTTCACCTCCCCAATTAGGAAGAAAATACTCTTTTTTCGCAACACGAAACATTTTTATTGCATTTTTCTTCCAACGGTCCTAAACTGATTACAAACAATTAGAAAAAGAGGTAACTGGCATGAATCAAACATCAGGAAATAAGGAGCTTGGACTAGGGATTGTCTGTGCAGGACTATCGTATATGTTGTGGGGATTTCTCCCGTTATTTTGGAAGCTGGTCGATGATGTATCGGCTGGAGAAATACTAGCGCATCGAATTGTCTGGTCGCTCGTCTTTATGCTGGTCATTTTGTTGTGTTTACGAAAAATCCCGGCGTTCACTTTGGAGTTGAAGGCGCTTTTGACTAATCGCAAGCGGTTGATCGGTATTACGCTTGCCTCCATTTTTATTAGCTTAAACTGGGGTCTATATATTTGGGCTGTAAATGCAGACCGGATCATCGAGGCAAGTCTTGGCTATTACATCAACCCATTAGTTAGTATTCTCTTAGCGGTTATCGTACTGAAGGAAAAGCTATCGAGCTTGCAAACTCTTTCTATTATTCTAGCTGGAGTTGGCGTGCTTGTGCTCACTTTAAACTTTGGTTCGTTTCCGTGGGTTGCTATTATGCTTGCTGTTAGCTTTGCTTTTTATGGGTTGATTAAAAAGATGGTCCAGCTTGGCGCGCTAGTTGGCCTAGCGATAGAAACTTTGCTAATTACGCCTTTTGCTTTACTATTTTTGACTTATGTACATGGAAGTGGTGGAGGAGCTTTTGGCGGAAGCGTCAGTTTGTCAACACTTCTGATGCTTGCCGGTGTGGTGACGGCTGTACCGCTACTACTCTTTGCTAACGGCGCAAAACGAATTCCACTCTCAATGGTCGGCCTGCTGCAATATATAGCACCAACCATCAAGCTAATTTTAGGTGTGTACCTATTTAATGAACCATTTACTTCCATCCACCTCGTGGCGTTTTCTTGTATTTGGGTGGCATTGGTGATTTATACGTGGACGTTGACGAAGGGGTTACGTGTGAGGACTTTGACTACAGCAGGGAAAAGTGCATAATTTGATGGGACCAGGAGAAAAGTTCTCCTGGTTCTTTTTTGTATACCGCAAAATATATATGTCAGTGGAACCGCTACACTCAAGCACCCTCATGCTCATAAAAAATATTATTCAGTACCTTGCATTAAACAGTACTTGGTGTTATATTATTTATAGAACGGTACTGGATATTAAACAGTAGTGAATAATATATAGTGATGAGGGTGTGAAAGATAAGTGAACGTACAATTTAAAAAAGGTGTTTTAGAGTTATGTGTACTCGTTTTATTAGATAAGCAGGATCGGTATGGGTATGAGCTCGTCCAAAAGATTTCAGAGCAAATTTCCATATCGGAAGGCACGGTGTATCCACTGTTACGACGATTAACGAAGGAAGGATACTTCACGACGTATCTAAAGGAGTCAACGGAGGGTCCATCCCGTAAGTACTATCAACTGACTGATAGCGGAAGAGAATTTTTACATGAACTGCTGCAGGAGTGGGAAGATTTCACATTAGGAGTTAATCAATTAATTAAAGAAGGTGTTAATAATGAATAAAAAACAGTTTTTAGAGACGTTAGACTCCTTTTTAAAAAGAATGCCTATAGAGGAACGTCAAGATATTATACATGACTTTGAAGAGCATTTTGCCATTGGCTTAGCAGAAGGGAAATCCGAAGAGCAGATTGCCGCATCCCTTGGATCTCCACAACAAATAGCTAAAGATTTAAATGCCACATATCATCTTGAGAAGGTAGAAGTATCCGCAACAACAGGGAATATTTTTCGTGCAATGTGGGCTGTTATTGGATTAGGCTTTTTCAACCTTCTTGTTGTCCTTGCACCATTTATTGCTCTAGTTTCTGTTATTATAGGAGGCTGGGCATTAGGAATCGGATTTATCGCATCGCCTTTACTCGTTTTAGGAAATGCTGTTATTTTTCCAGCTACATTTGCGTTTTTTGATTTGTTTTTTTCTTTGGCGTTATGTGGAATCGGATTGTTCATCGCAATTGGAATGTTCTTTGCAACACGTGCATTAGCACAAGGCTTTGTTCGATATTTGAAATTTAATATGAAGCTTGTAAAAGGTGGGTTGAAAAATGATTAATATAAAAAAAATATCGATTGTTGCATTAATATTATTACTTGTTGGAATTGCTGGAAGTGCTTTTTTCTTACAAGGTATGAAGAAAGATGACTGGGTAGAGGAAGAAAGAACAGTTAATGATGAGTTTCAAACAATTGAAATTACAACCGATAACACACAAATAGAACTTCTTCCAACTAGTGAACTTGCAGCTAAGGTGGAGTTAACAGGTAACGACTCTAACCATGTGTTAACAACAGAAGTAAAAGATAACACCCTATCGATTCAGGTAAACTATAATCAAAAAAAATATTTTAATTTCAATTTCTTTGATGAGTCCTTATCATTGAAAGTTTATGTACCAGAAAAGCAGTATGAAGCGTTACAAATTAGAAGCAATAACGGGAGAATTACAGTAGATAACATACATGCCAAGGATACGAAAATAAAATCTGACAATGGCAGACTCGTTATAAGTAATGTAGAAGGAACTACTGTTACAACGGAAACAAATAACGGTTCCACTTCCCTAAAAAGAGTTAAATCTACAACTATCTCGGTGAAATCAAATAATGGGAAAATCGAATTAATCGATATTGAAGGTGAGATTATTGGCAACACCAATAATGGTGGCATCTCTCTTGCGACTAGTCATTTAGATCGCTCTATTCAACTCAAAACAGATAATGGCCGAATCACCATTGATACAGAAAAAGAGCCAACTAACGCTACCATCAATGTAGATGTGAAAAACGGCAGAGTCGATATCTTCGGTAGCTCTTCTAACCACAAAGTAATTGGTGACGGTGAACATGCAATTAAACTAACTACCAAAAATGGTAGTGTGACGGTTAAATAACGCGGTGAAAAAGTCTCCACAAGTAGACTTAAAATAAGAATTCAGCTATTAAACAGAATAAATCACCCCCTAATGGTAGAATCAGTGTGACTAAACACTAACCATAGGGGGTTTTTCTTTTGCTTCTAGTTGAGCGGAATCGAATTAACTTTCTAACAAAATTGCTAGAAACCCCTTATTTTTCAGTGTTTGTTTGCTAAAATGAAGGTATATGTAATAGTGATAAAGAAGAATAGAAACACTTCAATAAGCAAATAGCTAAAAATACATAGTCAGACTGTTTTAAATCAGAATAGGGGCACATTCTTTTATGGATTATAGTAGTATCGTTGCATTAGTTTTCACAATCATCCCATTTATTAACTTCTTGCTTGCAATAGTTTTGATTTTTTTCGAAAGAAAAGATATTGGAACTACCTGGGCCTGGTTGATGGTGATTTTTTTTATACCAGTACTAGGCTTTTTAATCTATGTGTTTTTTGGACGTCGGTTAAAGCAAAAGAACTTTTATAATATGTCGGTTGAAGAAAAAGAGTATCTTCAATCAACCGTAGATAGACAAATAGAAGGGCTAGACAGTGGTCAATTTCCACAAACTTTAATGAAGAAATATCGAGATTCCATTAGGATGAACGTAAAGTCTGCCAATGCTTTAGTTACAACAAATAATGAAATTAAGCTATTTATTGATGGCCATGACAAGTTTTATTCGTTGTTTGAGGATATCAGAAATGCTCAAGAAGAGATAAACATTGAGTATTATATTATTCAACGTGATTCATTAGCAAAAAAGCTGAGGGATGAACTTACAAAAAAGGCAAAGCAAGGTATCAAAGTCCGCGTTCTTTATGATGGATTTGGCTCCAGAAAAATATCTCCTGCCTTTTTCAAGGAACTGATCGCAAGTGGAGGGGAAGTAGGGGTGTTCTTCCCCTCATTTCTTAGATTAATCAATTTCCGCATTAATAATAGAAACCACCGCAAGCTTTGTATAGTAGATGGAAAGATTGCTTATATAGGAGGTTTTAACATTGGGGATGAATATTTAGGTCTTCATGAAAAAATTGGATACTGGCGTGATACACACTTCCGAATTAGTGGTGGTGCTGTTGCTCATATTCAAGGAAGATTTATTCTTGACTGGAATCAGGCGACAAAACAAGTCGCAGGGAACCTGAAACAGTTTTCTCTCCCGACAGAAACCGATGATGGAGACAGTATTGTTCAAATCGTTGCCGGTGGACCAAGCTCTAAAACACAACACCTCAAGAATATGTATATAAAGTTAATTACATCTGCTGAAAAAGAAATACTGATTCAATCGCCATATTTTATACCCGATTCAAGCTTTATGGATGCGTGTAAGATAGCGCTACTTTCTGGAGTGGATGTCCGAATTATGATTCCCAATAAACCTGACCATCCCTTTGTGTACTGGGCCACTTGGTCCTATGCAGGTGAGCTTATTTCCTATGGAGCGAAAATACTCTTGTATGAAAAAGGTTTTTTACATGCGAAAACGATGATAGTAGATCAAGAAGTAGCTACGGTCGGAACAACTAATATTGATAATCGTAGTTTCGAATTAAACTTTGAAGTAAACGCGACAGTTTATGATGAAAAGGTAGCTGCAAACTTAAGAAAGTCATTTTTGGAAGATCTCAAAGTCTGTTCAGAGCTTACCTTAGAGCGCTATCAACAAAGGAGCAATATTATAAAATTTAAAGAATCGATTTCGCGCCTTTTATCGCCTATTTTATAGTCTTTTTATGAGAAAGAAAGTGACTTTCCGTCTTTTTTCAAGATGGTCTATATCGAGTTTTTGACATTTTTTATTTCCCGTAATTTTCGTGGAGCTGCTTTCTTTGTAGAACCCGCTATTATCTTCCAGCATCCAAAACAAAGCTTTTTCATACAATGGTATAATAAATAAGGAAAAAGAGGTGAAATAGACGAAATGTTTTCTTATGAGGAAAAAAAGTACTTGTTATCCCTTTTAAAAAAACAAAAGCGAAACACCTTTTTTAGAAGAACACCGGATATTAACAGTAGATTAATAGAAAAAATACAACAAATGATACGAAATGAAGAAGTGAATAATGAGGAATTAAGAAAAAAACTTTAATCCAATTCTCAATCCTGCTTTTAAGGGTTGAGTTTTTTTGTGGACACGGAAGTGATTCTAGGTACATAAAAAAATGCTAATTCTATAAATAAATCAAAATTGTTACGATTTACAGTTGACGTGTGGTCGTTTGTTTTTGTATAGTAAGTAAAGTGTAAATAAGAATCGTTACGATTAAACCGAGATTTAAATCGTAATGATTCTATTTTGTTGGAAAGCTTTATTATTTTGTTTTGTAGTAAAAAGGGGGACAAGGATTAAAAATAAGCCATAATTTTCACTATGGCTTACACACTTACTTTTAATTAAAAAGGACAGTATTTATTAAAGAGAAATTGAAAATAGAAGTGGTATGAAAATTTTACGATAACAGGAGTGAGTTAATTGTTAAAAAATACTATATTTTTCTTGATAGTAAGCATATTTATGGTCTTCCTTATTGGGTGTGATAACCATGAAAAGGATGTACAAGGAGAAGATAAGTCTTCAAGTGAAAGTAACAAATCTATCACATTACTATTTAGCTTTCCGTCTAAAACGATGGATCCACATCAAGATTGGATGGGAGTACGTGCTGGGGTTGCTGAGACGTTAGTGAAGATAGATGAGGATTTAAACATTCAACCGTGGTTAGCAGAATCTTGGGAACAAACGGGTGAGAAGACATGGACCTTTCAGATTAGAAAAGGCATTACATTTCATGATGGTACACTTGTTGATGGAGAAGCAGTTAAAGAATCTTTTACTAGAGTACTAGAGGTAAATGAAGCTGTTGGATCTAGCTTGAAAATTGAATCAATGGAAGCAGAAGGACAAACTATTACATTTTTCACGAAGGAAGTAAATCCTGCTTTTCTTTCTGAGCTTGTACATACAAATGCTTCTGTTATTAAGACGGATACGGATAATATTAGTGAAAGTCCAATTGCTACTGGTCCATTCAAAGTGGATCATTTCACGCCAGAAGTTGATATTAAATTAGAAAGATACGATGATTACTGGGATGGAGCAGCAAATCTTGAACACGTAAACATAAAGTTTAATTCTGATGGAAATGTTCGTGCGCTAGCGCTTCAATCTGGTGAAGCGGACATTGCTTATCATTTACCACCAGAAGCATTGACACCAATTGAAAATAGGGAGGATCTTCGGGTCGAATCTGTCTCAAGCTTGCGAGTTCATTTTATGCTTTACAATGCTAATAAGGTAACATTACAAGATTTGAATGTACGAAAAGCATTAGATTTACTTATTAATCGTCCGATTATGGTAAAGGAAATTATGAGTGGCCATGCTACAAGTGCCTTTGGTCCATATCATCCTGATTTTGCATTTTCAGGAGAAGAAACAGATGCTATTTATGACCCATCACAGGCAGAGGCATTATTGAAGGAAGCTGGTTATACGAAAAACGACGCAGGGAAGTTAGAAAAAGCTGGTGAGACACTGCAACTGACAGTAGCTACTTATCAAGGTAGACCTGAACTACCATTGATGGCTCAGTACTTACAAGCAGAAGCGGCAAAGGTTGGTATCGAGATTAATATCGTAACGGTGGAAAATATCGATAGTTATTTATGGGAGCAACAAGATGATTGGGACATAGTGACGTATTCCAATTTAACGGCACCTAGAGGAGATGGTGGTTATTTCTTGAATGTAGCCTATTTACCTGATGGATCTCTAAACCCAGGTCAAATTAATATTCCACAGTTAAATGATTTAACCAGACAACTAAACGTTACTTCCGACCCAGAAGGAAGAACAGCTATTCAAGAAAATGCAGTCTCAATTATTCAGCAAGAGGTACCACAGTCATTTATTCTTCACCCACATATTATTGTTGGTGTAAACGAACGAGTGAAAAGCTGGAAGCCAGGTTCTGAAGAGTACTATTTAATTACGAATAAAATGGATGTTGAATAAGTGGAAAATCAGGTTCAAATATCAGGTCGATTTGGCCACATATCTCGACGGATACTAGAAGAATATGAAAATAACAAACGGTACAAATGGGAGGTGAGAGGATGAAAAGAGTATTTTCAATGATTGCATCACGTCTCATTCAGTTGTTAATCATGGTCTTCGTTCTCTCCTTTGTTACGTTCGTGTTAATGAAAATTACATCTGGAGATCCAATTAGAGATCTCTTGAAAGTAGACGATGTGGCAGCAACGAAAGCAGATGAAGAACGTTTAATGAAGGAGAATGGATTTGACCAACCGATCCTCGTGCAATATGGCAAGTGGATTTGGAATGTGCTACATCTAGATTTAGGGGAATCCATTATTTCCAAAAAGCCCGTTCTTGACATGATTATGAGTAGATTACCTTCCACAGTCGCTCTTTCTGTTGGCGGCTTAGTTGTATTGTTTATGATCGCCATCCCACTTGGTATTGTTGGGGCGATTTATGAAGGGCGTTGGCCAGATTATATTAGTAGATGGACAGCTTTATTTGGTGCATCCATCCCAAGCTTTTGGTTTGGCTTGCTACTCATCTATTTTTTTTCATTGAAATTAAATTGGTTACCGGTGATGGGAAAAGGAACGCTTGCCCATTATGTCTTGCCATCGGTGACACTTGGGGTTGCGATGGCCCCGATGTATATTCGTTTGTTACGGGAAAGACTGATTGCGACATTGCAAAGCCCTTATATAGAAGCAGCAAAGGCTAGGGGACTGACGAAAGAACGCATCATTCTTTTTCATGCGCTGCGCGGGAGCTTAATCCCATTAGTAACCATGTTTGGCTTAAGTATCGGAAGTCTGCTAGGAGGTATTACCGTCATTGAAATTCTCTTCTCCTGGCCAGGAATGGGGGAGATGATCGTGAATTCGGTTATGCAGCGTGATTATCCGGTCATTCAAGGCTATATTTTAATAATCGGTTGCCTCGTTGTCGGAGTAAATTTAATAGTAGATTTACTGTATATGATCATTAATCCGCAAATAAGGCAAGAGGAGAAGACATGATGGAAACGATAAAAATAAAAACCTCCACTCTTTTGCAAAATCCTAATATGTTGGTAGGTATGGTGTTAGCCGTTGTACTATTCGGCATCACAATTTTTGGAGAAGTCTTTGTTGTGCACGATCCTTTTCAGATTGACATGAATAATAGATTGAACGGTGCCTCGCCCATAAATTGGCTTGGCACCGATCAATTGGGAAGAGATGTTTTTTCTCGAATTATTTATGGAGCAAAACTAACAATTGGATTGAGCTTGCTTGCCATTATATTAGCTGTTGGAATTGGGGTACCTATTGGACTTGTATCTGGTTATATCGGTGGAAAGCTAGATGCCATACTCATGAGAATAGTAGACGGTATTTTGTCTTTTCCAGATTTTATTTTAGCTATTGTCATTGCAGGGATGCTAGGGCCTAATTTAACGAATTTAATAATAGCGATTGTGATCGTGAGATGGATTGTTTATGCAAGAATTGTTCGAGGACTAGTGCTTGGGGAAAAGGAAAAGGAGTATGTGCTTGTTTCTAAAATTTCGAATTCTAGCTTTCTAAAAACGGTCCGAATGCATCTTTTGCCACACGTAATGCCAGATATTATTGTGATGGCTGCCATCGATATTGGGAAGGTCATTTTACTTATTTCTGCCTTTTCTTATATTGGTCTTGGTGCACAGCCGCCGATTCCTGAATGGGGAGCTATGTTAAACGATGCAAGAGGGTATTTTCAAGTTCATCCTTTTCTAATGATTTTTCCTGGAGTTGCCATCGTTCTAACTGTCCTGTGCTTTAATTTATTAGGTGATGGATTGAAAAGCTATTTTGATATCAGAAAAGGGAGGGGCTTTATGTGAATCAACCTTTACTCTTGATACAAGATTTAACAGTAAGTCAGCCTATAGTTAACAAGGAATTAGTGCACGACGTTAATTTGTCTATAGATAAGGGAGAAATGGTGGCTCTTATTGGCGAGAGCGGTAGCGGGAAAAGTATGACTGCTCGTTCTATTATGGGTCTTTTACCGAATGGGATGGAAGCAAGTGGTCGTATACTTTTTCAAGAAAAAAACTTATTGTCCCTACCTTATGAAAAGCATCGCAAATTGTTAGGACGTGAAATAGGGATGATTTTTCAGGATTATCGTGGAAGCTTTACACCGTATATTAAAGTAGGAAATCAAATGGTGGAAGCGATTCGTACACATTACTCGATAGGAAAGAAAGAAGCGAAAAGCATCGTGCAGGATGCCTTAAATGAAATGGGTTTAGACGCAGAACGAATATATCGGAGCTATCCCTTTCAATTAAGTGGGGGGCAGGTCCAACGCGCCTCGATAGCTATGTCACTTGCCTTAAAGCCTTCCTTACTTATTTGTGATGAGGTGACGTCTGCGCTTGACGTTATGAATGGAAATAAGGTCCTACATTATATTAATAAAGTCCGTAAGAGCACAGGATGTGGGGTATTGTTTATTACGCATGATCTCGCCCAAGCCTTTAAGGTGACAGACCGTATGTATGTCATGCAAAAAGGGGAAATCATAGAAGAAGGCCTGCCAGAGCAGATTCGATGTCATCACCAGCATCCATATACAAAGAAACTGTGCTCCTGTTTACTAGAATTACCTAAAAACATACCAGTAAAAAAAGAAAGAGTGAGTTTCCTATGACGCTCTTAGTAGAAGCGGTCTCAAAGCAATATTCTAATAATGTTCTAGCCTTAAACGAACTTTCTTTTCACGTCGTGGCAGGTGAAAGTGTAGGAATCGTTGGGGAAAGCGGAAGTGGGAAAAGTACACTCGCGAAGCTTTTAGTTGGAATTGAGTACTATAATAAAGGGGTTATTACATTCGATGGAATGCCAATTGTACCGAAGAAACGAATAAATCAAAAGAAATTCCGGAAAAATGTTCAGATGGTTTTCCAGGATGCCGTGAGTGCGTTAAATCCTAAACTACCAATCTGGAAGAGTTTATTAGAGCCACTTGATAACTATAAAGAATTTACTCCTTCGTTTTTGGATGGTGAAAACCTTACGAGGAAAGAAATAGCAGCACAACTATTAGAGATGGTTGGATTAGAAAAAGAAATGGCGAACCGACTTCCAGGAGAATTAAGCGGTGGTCAAAAGCAAAGGGTAAGTATTGCTCGAGCAATTAGTATGGAACCGAAACTCCTCATTTGTGATGAACCGACAGCTAGTCTAGATGCTTCCATTCAAGTCCAAATATTAGATTTATTGAAGGAACTTCAACAAAAATCTAATATGACGATCCTTTTTATTTCGCACGATATTAGAGCGGTAGCCTATCTATGTGAAAGGTTGATGGTTCTGAAAAACGGGGTAAAGGTAGATGAGTTCAAATTAGTAGATATCTATCATGAGGATCGTCACGAATATACAAAAGCATTAATTCAAGCAGCAGCCATTGATTAGCGAAAGAGTGGAAGAAAAATGAAGATAGCTACACATTCTAAAGCAATAGAAAACAAATCGTTACATCATAGGACTTATCTAGCTTTGTCCATTCCATTGATTATCTCAGGAATTTCAACCCCTCTATTAGGAGCTGTAGATACAGCTGTAGTTGGGAGAATTCCTGACACAGCAGCTATCGGTGGCGTTGCAATTGGTGCAGTTATTTTTAATACTATATACTGGCTTCTTGGTTTTCTAAGAGTAAGCACGAGTGGATTTACTGCACAAGCAGAAGGAGCGAATAATCAAAACGAGATTTTACTCTCTCTTCTTCGTCCCGTAATTTTGGCAATCTTATTTGGGGCATTGTTTATTATATTTCAGCAGCCTATTTTGCAGATAGCTTTATCTCTTATAGGTGGAAGTGAAGCCATTTCGGCCAATGCTGCAACCTACTTCTCTATTAGAATTTGGGGAGCGCCTTTTCTTCTATTAAGTTATTGTATAATAGGCTGGTTAATTGGAATGGGAAAGGTTCGATTAGCATTATTCATCCAAATAGGTATGAATGTCATCAATATATCATTGGATTTTTTATTTGTATTTGGACTAGGGCTAGGGGTTGCTGGTGTTGGATATGCTAGCTTAATTGCGGAAGCAAGTACAATCCTTTTTGGCTGTTTTTTTATCTATCGAACGAATGCCACTAAAATACGAAATATAACAAGAAAGATGCTATGGGAGAAGGAACCACTTCTACAAATGTTAAAAGTAAATCGGGACCTATTCCTTCGCACCGTTTCCTTACTTGTAATGACAGGACTTTTTACTTCAAGTGGCGCAAGTATGGGAGAGGTTACGTTAGCAGCTAATGCAATCCTCTTACAACTACATTATATGATGGCCTACTTATTTGGAGGGTTCGCAAATGCATCAAGTATACTTGTCGGAAGAGCCGTTGGGACGAGAAATCACTTTTTATTTCAGCGTGCATGCTCTCTATCTGTTCAATGGGGGCTTTTATCCGCTATCCTATTATTCTTTCTAACATACCTCTTTGGAGATTACATAGTTGTACTCTTTACTAACATTCCTGAAATTAAAGAATTGACATTAGAATTACTAATCTGGATGCTTATCTTTCCTTTTGTTGGGTTTTTAGGACTATTATTAGAAGGGATTTTTTCTGGTGCGACTGAGGCTAAACCAGTTAGAGATTCTATTTTTCTTGCCTTACTCGTATACGTAATTGCCCAGTGGATATTAATCCCTATCTATGAAAACAACGGGTTGTGGATCGCGTTTTTACTATTTAGTTTAGGACGATCGATTTTTTTATTACTTTATGTGCCTAAGCTATCGCGTACGAAGTTTTCATAACTTTAAAGGATATGGCAAAAACACCATCTAGAAAAAGGCTTTCCTGTTTCATAGTTGATGAATCAAAAACAAGTGGTGTCAAAATACACCTCTTGTTTTTTTGTCATTTGATTTTCAAGATTTCTACCGATACTTTTTATCTATAGCTATTGATAATAAAAAATTATTTTGTAAGAAGGTTCGAATGTAAATTTTTTATTATATTAATTAATTCATCAATTTGTTGTTGTGACAATTTTGATTTTTCGAAAATTTGAATAGGAATATTTTTAGCCTTTTCTTTCAGTTCTTCCCCTTTATTTGTAAGTGAAATGTTGACAATTCTCTCGTCCTCGACGGATCTCTCACGTGTTATTAAACCAGCTTCCTGTAGTCTTTTTAATAAAGGTGTTAAAGTACCCGTATCAAGATACAGTTTTGAACCTAAAATTTTAATTGGTATTTCATCCTGTTCCCAAAGTACTACCATTACTAAATATTGCGGATAAGTGAGTTTAATTTCTTTAAGTATTGGTGTGTACAATTTAGTTATTTCTCTTGAACAAGCATATATATTAAAGCATAAGAGATTGGATAATGATAATTTCTCCTCTTCATTCATTGTTTAACCTCCATTAAACATCAATTTTTTGGTATTAATAATTATACATAATAGTTGTCAATAATAGAAAGATTAACTTTAGTAGATTAACCACAAATTATATTGGGCTAAATTAGACTTATATAAGTGTACCTTAAAAACCAAATGAAAATATTTCCTTGTTAATCTTTCAATTAGAAAGTTGACTAATATTTATCGATGATGTTATATTTATATTGTGCAAAATATAGTTTTGCAAAACATATTATCAAGGAGGAAATTACTATGAAAAAACTTTATACTGCAACTGTAAAAGCTACTGGTGGAAGAGAAGGTAGAATTGAATCCTCTGATGGACAATTAGATTTAAAGATAGAAATGCCGAAAGCTCTTGGTGGATCTGGTAAAGAAGGTACAAACCCGGAGCAATTATTTGCAGCTGGATATTCTGCTTGTTTCGATGGTGCTTTAAACTTAGTGGCTCGCACAAAACGAGTGAAAATTGGAACGAGTGAAGTTACTTCTCATGTAACTATAAACAAAGATGACAGTGGATTTGTTCTAAGTGTTGTGATGGAAGTTCATGTTCCGGGGATTACTTTAGAGGAAGCAAAAGAGTTAGTGGAAGAGGCTCATCAAGTATGTCCTTACTCAAAAGCAACAAGAGGGAATATAGAAGTAGAACTGAAAGTAGTATAATTAATGTAAATTAAAAAGATAAATTTAAGGTGTCTCTAAAACAATGTGTGTCTAAATCATCCCGTTAGCAAACGGGGTGATTTTTTTGAAGGTCTAAGATAACTTTGTGTTAAACTATTTGCATATTCAGTTTGGCTATCCAAATTAAAAAGAGGTGAAAGGTTGAAAAGAATAACTAAGAAAAGTTTTCTAATTCTTATTATTGCTATTATATCAATTGTTTTTTTCTTTTATTTTCAAAACAATTCTATTGAAACAACGGAAATTGATATACGATCGGCAAACATCCCAGCAGGTTTTCACGGGTTTAAGATCGTTCAATTATCAGACCTCCATAGTAAATCCTTTGGAGAAAATCAAAGTGGGTTAGTCAAAGAGGTAGGTAAAGCTAATCCTAACTTAATTGTATTTACAGGGGATTTGGTCGACTCTAAAAAATATGATGAGGATGCCAGTCTGACATTGATGAAGGAATTGGTTCAAATTGCTCCTGTTTATTTTGTAACAGGAAATCATGAATGGTGGTCAGGAAGATTCAATTCATTGGAAAACAAGTTAATAGAACTAGGGGTACAAGTAATGAGAAACACATCAGCTGTTATCGCAAATGGAGAGGACAAAATTCACATCATTGGAATTGATGATCCAGCACAAGTTAATGAGGGATATTCAGAAGAAAGTATTGCTGAAGAAGCGATTGAAAATGCAATGGATGGACTAACTGATGGAGAAAATTTTAAAATCCTTTTATCACATAGACCAGAATTATTTTCCCTATATTCCAACTATGAATTAGATGTTGTTTTTTCAGGTCACGCTCACGGTGGACAAGTAAGAATTCCTTTTTTAGATAGTGGTTTAATTGCACCTAATCAGGGATTTTTCCCAAAGTATACATCAGGAAAACATAATTTAAATAACACAACAATGATCGTAAACAGAGGACTTGGAAATAGCATTATTCCACTTAGGATATTTAATCGTCCTGAAATAGTTGTTGCAACGTTAAAGCAAGGCATAAATTAATGTCAAAGCTAAATCGGAATTTGAGAACGTCTTAAGATCCTAGATTTGTGTGAACAGTCTAGCATTAATTCAGTAGAAAAATCGAGGGGAAATATAAACAAAATCCAAACCATCTACTAGTAAAATCTGTAGGTGGTTTCTTTAATTTTTAAGGTATTTCCTTTTGAAAAGATAAGAGAAGTTTATACCTTTCAGATACACAATGAGTAAAAAATGAATTATATGATTGTAGGCTTATAAAAACACTTTAAAATATCATAACAAAAAATATTTTAATATTATAATATTTTAAGAATAATGGTACACTATGATTAGGGTATAATTGATCCAGAAAGATATAGGTCGCACCTTTTAGGAGTGCCTGCATCCTTTCTGCAAACTTAGGGGATAAAGGACGGTAAAAATGAGTAACAGACATACTAGATCAGACGTTATCTTAATTGGTGCCGGTATCATGAGTGCAACATTGGGGACATTACTGAAAGAATTAGTACCGGACTGGAACATTAAAGTGTTTGAAAGACTAGAAAATGCAGGAGAGGAAAGCTCTAACGAATGGAATAATGCGGGAACAGGGCATGCAGCATTGTGTGAGCTTAACTACACGAACGAAAAACCGGATGGATCGGTAGATATTAGTAAAGCGATAAAAATTAATGAACAGTTTCAGGATTCATTGCAGTTCTGGTCTTATCTTGTAAACAGCAAGCTACTTCATAAGCCACAGGACTTTATTAAACAATTGCCTCATATGAGTTTAGTGCAAGGGGAAGAAAATGTTGCTTTTTTGAAGAATCGTTTTGAAGCGCTTACAAGAAACCCATTATTTCAAGGGATGGAATTTTCCGATGAGCCGGAAAAACTGATGGAATGGGTTCCGCTTATTATGCAGGATCGATCATGGAATGAGCCAATAGCAGCTACAAAAATCGACTCTGGAACAGATGTCAATTTTGGCGCTTTAACGCGAATGTTGTTTGATCACTTAGAGAGTAAAAATGTCCATATAAACTACAAACATAATGTTAATGATATAAATCGTACGAGTGACGGCCAGTGGGAATTGAAAGTGAAGAACCTTGATAGCGGTACAGTCGATCGCCATACGGCAAAATTTGTCTTTATCGGAGGCGGGGGAGGAAGCATCCATTTACTCCAAAAATCCGGTATTCCTGAAGGAAAAGGTATTGGAGGATTCCCAGTAAGCGGAATATTCATGGCGTGTAAGAACCCAGATGTTGTAGCACTTCATCATGCAAAAGTCTATGGCAAAGCTAAAGTTGGTGCACCACCAATGTCAGTTCCACATCTTGATACAAGGTTTATCGACAATAAAAAGTCGTTACTATTCGGACCATTTGCAGGTTTCTCACCCAAATTCTTAAAAACTGGTTCCATGTTCGATTTAGTAACGTCCGTAAAACCGAATAATGTCTTAACGATGTTGGCAGCAGGGGCAAAAGAGATGCCATTGACAAAATATCTGATCCAACAAGTTATGTTGTCAAAAGAACAGCGCATGGAAGAACTACGTGAATTTATTCCTAATGCGAAAGGTGAGGATTGGGATTTAATCGTAGCAGGCCAACGTGTTCAGGTTATCAAAGATACGGAAGCTGGAGGCAAAGGAACGCTCCAATTTGGAACAGAAGTAATTACTGCCTCTGATGGTTCGATTGCAGCATTACTAGGTGCTTCACCAGGTGCCTCGACTGCTGTTTCCGTTATGCTGGAATTAATGGAAAAATGTTTCCCGCAACATATAAAAGAATGGGAACCGAAAATAAAAGAAATGATTCCTTCTTATGGTGAGTCACTAATGAAAAAACAAGAGCTTATTAAGAAAATTCATACTTCAACTGCTCTATCACTAGGATTAAACGGGAATGAACAAGTAGATTCGAAAATAGAAGATCGTGTGTTACAGGAAGCATAAATTGCCGTTTGGTGATTTATGCTTTTTTTAGTTCCCGGATAGCGAATCATAAAAAAGGGTTTTTCTGTTATTAGAAAGAATATTAAAGTGTAATAGCTTGCGAATCAATAGAGGGGGTAAGGCTAATGCCTGCAACAAAAGGAATATTAGAATGGACACTTGTTTCTGAATGCCCAATACCTGGGGATGTGAATGATTTATTAGTAGACGGGGAAGAAGCAATTACTGCTTATAAGACATTCCGTGATAGCGCGATTTTTACAAATAAGAGATTGCTAGTTAGAGATGCTCAAGGACTAACGGGTAAAAAGGTAGAGATTTATTCCCTGCCGTATTCGTCTATCTATATGTGGTCAACAGAGAATGCAGGTGGTTTTCTTGATGTAAACGCTGAGGTAGAGTTATGGACCAAAGCAGGCCATATTAAAGTAAACCTAAAAAAGGGTGTAGATATTCGGAAATTCGATAATTTAATTGCTAATGCTATTTTGTAATTTACAAGAAAGGGAGAGTATAAAATATACACTCCCTTGGCTGGATCAAATTTTACTCGGGTATCTTTGACAATTTTCTTAATAACTGATTATAATGAATCAAAGAATTAATAGGCAATGCTTGAATCAAAAGTTAGTGTTTGTAAAAATTAACAAAACCATTATTTAAACTAGAAAAGAGCAAAGCGATATGGATATAGTTAAACATAATAGCAATGCATGGGATAATAGGGTTAAAACTCAGAATAAATGGACGATTCCTTTAACATCACTTCAAGTAGAACAAGTAAAAAAGGGCGAGTTTACATTAAGTTTAACTCCAACAAAGCCAGTACCAAAAGAGTGGATCGGACAAATAGCCGGAAAGAATGTGTTATGTCTTGCATCTGGTGGAGGACAACAAGGTCCAATATTTGCTGCACTAGGCGCTAACGTCATCGTTTTTGATAATAGTAAGGAACAACTTGCACAGGATAAAATGGTAGCAGAAAGGGATCATTTAATCATTCATCTAGAGCATGGAGACATGAGAGATTTATCAAGATTTGAAGAAGGAACTTTTGACTTAATCTTTCATCCAGTAGCTAATTGTTTTATTAATGATGTGGAAAAAGTGTGGAAAGAATGCTATCGAGTGTTAAAAAAAGGCGGAACAATAATCTCCGGATTTGTGAATCCACTTTCCTATATTTTTGATACATACGAGTGGGAAAATAACAATCAATTGGTTGTAAGAAATAGCATACCCTATTCCGACATAGATCAACTTCCTAAGGAGTTCCTAGCAGAAAGAATCCAGAATAATGATGCTCTTGAGTTTGGTCATTCTCTTCAGAGTCAAATCGGTGGTCAACTGGAGGCTGGCTTTGTTTTAGCAGGATTTTATGAAGATAATTGCGGTGGGAATTTGCTAGATAAGCATATAGATACATTTATTGCTACGAGAGCATTAAAATTATAATTAATTTGGTGAAAAATCCATCCTAAAGCGATTATTAGTATTAGGATGGCTTTTTTTATTGTTTCTTTGCTCTGTTGGTAAGATTAAATATAGAAAAAGTGCGTTTTCTTGTTTGGTAGTATTACGAGAATCTATCATTGATGTTAAGAAGAAAAATTCCGATAGTTTGAGGGGTGGAGAGAATAGATATTTTCATAAGTCTACTTATTATAGCTATAGCAACTGCAGTTGTATCTTATTTTATTTACTATTTTGGTAAAAAGAAATATGCAAAAACTAGTAAGTATGTTCCTGCAATAGCCTCAGCATTAGGGATTTGCTTCCTATATTTTAAATTAAAATTAAATCTATATTCCAAAGCCCTTAGTGGTATATACGATATCCTAGGAATCATCTTTTTATCTATAATATTTTCCATTTCCATCCTTACAGCTCTAATAATAGAATTAAATAGCAAGATAAAAAGAAAAGCATAAAGATAAACTGTTCTTGTGATTCGGAACATTAAGGAAAATAAACATGGGTATCAAGTAAAGATTGATTTAGAAGAGACAAAGATATTAGTGAAGGAAAAATAATAATTTTCAATTTTTGTATTTGTAGATTTACCGGGTAATCAAGAAGAAAAGTCACTTTAGTTAGCGGAAAGTGACTTTTCTTCTTATGTTTTAGGGCTGCCACCATCTTACAACGAAGCTTTGGAGCAATAACTGACTGTGCCACTGATTAACATTTATCAGAGTATAATTAATACCTAAGTCAAAACCACTCAACTCTCACATTTCTGAACAATTCTTAAAATATCTTCCCCGAACTCAGCAACCTTTTTTTCTCCAATTCCATCAACTTTTAATAGGTCATTAAAGGTTTTAGGTTTTTGTTTGACTATTGCTTCCATTGTGTTGTTAGTAAAGATGTAATAAGGCTTTACATTTAATTCCTTTGATCGTTTTGTTCGGTATTCAATGAGTGATGATTGTAAATTGGAAGATTGAGCTGGTTGTGAATGAATACTTAGTGAGTTTTGGAGCTTATTACTTTCCTGAATATTATTCCAGCTTTTTTGGATGATAGCTAAAATGTCGTGACCGTATTGTTCAGCTTTGTGAGCTCCGATTCCTTGTACTTCTAAGAGGTCATCCATTGTTTTAGGTTTTTTATCTAGTAGTTCGTCTAATGTTTTGTTAGTGAATATATGATAGGGCATGCTCTCTTGTTGTTTAGCCTTTTTGGAGCGGTAATCCATAAGTATATATTTTAAGTCGCTTTTATCAGGATATACGATCTTACTACAATCATACTCCATGGATGGAGAGTTATTTTGTATAACATTGCCATCCACTCCATAGTCATTCATATCGAAGGTTTTCTCTTTACAATTTTCTTTTATCACGTTAGCAATCTTGAACACTGGTGCATCAAGCATAAATACAGGTGAGTTCTTCCCTAACTCTGTTGTTAAAAATGTCTTAATTTGATCATGACGAATCACACTAGATTGTATATGTATAGGTGTTTTCTTAGAAATATCTATAATAGTTTTTGGATTAGCAAAGGTAACTGCATATCGAATAGGGCATTTTTCTATCAAATTCTTTGATTTTAAGAACTTTTCAAGAATGGCAACATGTCTCTCAACTTGATTAATAGGACTGTACATTCCTTCTTTATTAATAACTCTATTATTCTTCGTAATCACACGTTGAAACTCACCTTTATCGTTAACAACAATGTTTCCAAAAAGTTTCTTCACTTCAAGTACAAGAATAAATTTATGTGTAATAAGTACGAAATCCATTTGAGCTTTGTAATCCTCAATCTCGATATTCACATCATGCAAAATTAACATTGGAATCATTGAATTTTTCAATTCAAATAACACGCTACTTTCACCAGCATGTCCAATAGAAAACAGTTTTAACTGTTGTTCAACTTTTTTTAAATCTACCTGAGAATCTTTGCTTTCAGCTAAACTCTTTAAAGAATCCATCATCGTTGAGTTTTGACTAAATTCTTTATAAACAAGTGGTTCTTTTATATCTCGATTATCAGATAAAATTTTAAATACATTTTTAAGAAAAGACATAGTGTACCTCACTTTTGAAAAAATATGTAACTATTTATCTAGTATTATAACAAATAATTCATTATTTAATTTATTTTTCCATCTATTTCAATTGAAGAAATTTGGTTATTTTACGAAGAAAGCGAGGGAAAGAATCTTTTGTTTTTTCGTTTTGCTAATCGAAGAAGCACCGGGGCTATAGTACTTTATTAAAGAGAAGTGACCAAGTATATCTAGGTATTTAAGTTTCTAAAGCGCATCGTGGATAGGTTAATTTAGGAGTGTCTTCCTAGTAATTGATTAAAAAATAGTAGAATATTCACACTTATACTTATGTAAATATTGGATATTTTTATATAATCTAGTAAAATAGTTTTATGTAGGAGGAAACTAGGTTTGCGATTTATAGTAATAAGAATTGATGGTTATATGACTGCCTTTTAAATTTCGTAAAAATTATATTTAAGAAACAAGGTGATTACATCTTTACTGTTTTAAACAATTTACTTGGATTAAAATTTGTTGAGTAATTGATTGTGGATTCAAATCAGTTTGTGTAGTTCTATAATTATGTGGGAGGAATTATTATGAAAACATTTCCTTGGTATTACTCCACTGCATTTATTGCTATTCTATTTGCATGTTGGTGGTTTTATGGATTACCACTAGTAGTAGGGATAATCCTATTAATATTACGAAAGAAAAAAGAAAAAGATTTACAAATGAAGTGGGAAGAAAGTGGTTTTGAAAGCCTTGATGATGTAAAAATAAAATTTAATGAAGCTACTAATCAACTAGAGGACGTTACTAATACATTAAAAAGTAAAAGTGAAGAATTAAACAAACTAAACAATAATATTTCCCAAAAAGGAGAACTCGTAGAAAAAGTTCTGAATTTCGAAAATACAATCGTTGATTATCAAAATCAAATTACAGCATTGACTAGTGAGCTTTCTGAGTTAGCAGAAACGAAAAAGCATTTTATTGAAGAGAACGAAAAAGTATTACTCCTTAAAGACGAAGCTGTGAAAACAGAGAAACAGCTAATTAAGCAACAAAATTTGATTGGAAAATATAAGGTGGAGATTGTTGGTATAAAGCAACTCATTGAAAATTTCCCAAATGCCATCAATTACTCTTATATCGAAGAACATTTACAGGAACTTGATAATCAACTAGAAGTTGGCTACTTAAATACAATTGTTGAATTAGACCTTCATCACAAAGCGTCAAAAGAACTAAGAAAAGAAATGAATGCAAATAACAAAGATATTAAGAAATTACTTAAAGGTTATCAGACTCGGTACACATCTAAGGCAAACTTAACAATATATGACCTAATGGTAATTGGATTGCAAGCAGAATTACAAAACATATTATACACCCTAAGTTATACAAACCTAGACATTGCATTAGAAAAATCTGAAGCACTAATTGAAAAGTATTTAACGATTTGTGGAAATGGGAATGCTTCAATCCTCTCTACTATAACTAGATTTTTAACAGAGTTAGAACCTTTATTTAGAAATGCCATCCAAATTGAATATAAATATTATATTCAAAAGGAAAAGGAAAAAGAAGAACAGAAACTTATAAAAGAACAAATTCGTCAAGAAGCTGAAGAACGCCGCTTACTTGAAATAGAACGTAAGAAAATTGAAAAAGAAGAAGAGAAATATATAATAGAAATAAATAAAAATAAAGAGTTGCTTGAACAAGAAAAAGATCAGGAGAAGGTTTTAGCTTTACAAGAAAGATTGAGAGAATTAGAAGAGCAATTCAATAAAATAGAAGAGCAAAAGGAGGAAATAGTTAAACGTGCAAATGGTAGAGCAGGTTATGTCTATGTTATTTCCAACCTCGGTTCATTTGGAGAAAAATTATTTAAAATTGGTATGACTAGAAGATTAAACCCATTAGATAGAGTAGATGAATTGGGTGACGCATCAGTCCCATTTAAGTTTGATATCCATGCGATGGTATTTAGTGATAACGCAGTAGAGCTCGAACAAAGACTTCATAACCACTTAGAAAAAAAACGGGTAAATAAAATTAATTTAAGAAAAGAATTCTTTAACGTTGATGTATTTGAATTACAAGAAATTGTTCAAGAAATAGATCCAACAGTTGAGTTTACAACTACGATGAAAGCGGAAGAGTATCGCCAAAGTCAAAGTTTAGAAAATGTTGAACCAGAATACATCGGTTGAATTACCCTCTAATCTTTAATAATGAAAGTTTATTTAGACAGTAAAGGAACTCTTGCTTCTTTCGTTTTGATAATCAAAAGAGGCAACGGAATCGTCGGTGACTGCAGTAAAGTAGAGGTGAATTGTTAAAGTACAACTAGATGAGGGGGAATCTAGTATATTTATACGAAAAGGTGGCTGATAGATAGTGGTTCTAAGAAAGAAAAGGTTAGGTTATTGGTTATGTTTGGTGTTATCTTTCTTTGTATTATCTGGCTGTAATGGTCAAAAAAGTGATAATAATTATTATTTATTACTGATGGGTGAAAGTGAAAACTGGAATCTATCAGGTTATGAAATTGTTATAACACCAGAGGAATTTAAAGCAGGATATGGGACTTTAAATATGAAAAACGAGAATGAGTATATAACAGATTCCTTCCACTTTGTTACTTATGTAGTTATAAATGATGAAGATACAGTAGTTCATTCTGGTTCAGAGACTGGTGAGATGAACATAGCAGAAAAGACAACTGGTGCTATTGAAGGTAAAACATACCTAAATGAAAACGGTGACTCTATAAAACTTAACGAAATAAGTGAAATTTATGTAGTAGTTGAATGGTGGGATATAGGTAAGAGTGAAAGTGTTAAAGAAAGAATAGATTTATATAACAAAGATAGCAAAGAACAAACCTTTTTAAATGAATAAGTATAGGAATAAACCTTTAGAATTAACAGCGCAAAAATAAAGAGATTTTTAACTATATATCAAAGAAAGCGCTCTTATGTACAGGACACAGGCTTTAGGTTCCAAGGACGTTCGAAATTACTTAAAAGCACCTTTTAACTTATGTTTATTATGTGCTTTTTTCATTTTAAACCATCCTTACATATTCAGCCCGAATCTCCAAAAAAGACAGACTATTCGTAGTATTGTATAATTAGAAAAGAATGAGAGCGATATGAGTAGTACTTTAATAAATGAAGATTGATAGTGTACTCATATTAATCTATCCATTAAAACACTAATAAAGGGGATATGCAGAATGAATCTTGTTACCTTAAATAACGGTGTCAAAATGCCTCAGCTTGGATATGGTGTGTGGCAGGTGCCTGATGATCAAGCGATAGCATCAGTTGCGAAAGCGATTGAAGTTGGATACACATCTATTGATACTGCGATGATTTATAAAAATGAAGTAGGGGTAGGAAAAGCGATTAAAGAAGCGAATGTACCTCGTGAAGAGTTGTTCATTACGACGAAAGTTTGGAATAGTGATCAAGGCTATGAAAATACATTACTTGCATTTGATGCTAGCTTGGAGAGATTAGGTCTTGATTATATCGATCTTTATTTAATTCACTGGCCAACTCCTCAATTCGATCAGTATGTTGATACATATAAAGCATTAGAAAAGCTTTATCATGATGGCAAAGTGAAAGCGATTGGTGTGTGTAACTTCGAAATAGAGCATTTAGAACGCCTTCTTCAGGAATGTGAGGTTGTTCCTGTTTTAAACCAGGTTGAGTGTCATCCATATTTAGCTCAAAATGAGTTAAAGGAGTTTTGTGCAAAGCATAATATTTTTGTAGAAGCATGGAGTCCCTTAGATCAAGGCGGAGAAGTTCTCCAAGACGAAGTGATTCAAAAAATCGCGGCATCGCACGGTAAAACTCCTGCACAGGTTGTTCTGCGCTGGCATTTACAAAATAATACGATTGTCATTCCTAAGTCTGTTACTGCATCAAGAATAGAAGAGAATTTCCAAGTGTTTGACTTTGAACTTTCGGAAGATGAAATTCAAGAAATTAATCAACTAAATCGCAACAGACGTAAAGGTTCACATCCGAACGATATGAATGTGAGGTAAGGAGAAAAAGTGGGTTTTGGGAGCAGAGTTCTCCCCCCCACTTTTTTTATTTTAGGGGACAGGTTAATCTAACTAATCTATAAAAATGAGAAACTAATCACTTTTTCAGACGTACATATACATGTAGGCTTTCAACTCTGTATCCACATGAGGGAGGTAATGATGATTCGAACAAAATCATTGTTTACAATCTTACTAGGTTTAGTGAGTAGTATGTTTTTTCTTGCAGCTTGTAGTAATAGTAGTGATAGTAATATGAGTGAAAATAACGAAGAGAGTAATCCCCCTGTTGTTGAGGAAACTAAAGTAGACCCGTATGAGGAACTTGTGAACGTAAAGAACGAGGAAATAGGGTTAACTCCAATAGAACTAACATCCTATAGCGAGCAGATCGGTGTTACTTTATCGAATCCTATCTATAATAAATTTGCCGTAAATGGCCAAGTGGTTATCGAAGGAGCAATTGAAAAATTCGCTGAGTTGAAATCAGATTATGCGTGGATTAAAGTACATGCATTTGAAGAAGGTCCGGCAGGTAATCAGCATGAATATTATACGCCAATCGTAAATGGGGAATTTACACAAGCAATCCACTTTTTTAATGGAGAAGGGGAATATCGGATAACTGTACAACTACCGAGTGTGGACCGGGAAAATTATTATTATGACACCGCTACATTTGAAGTGGTGAATGTCAATCCTGAATTAAAGCGTGATGTAAGCTACACCCCCTTTGGTCATCAGGCAGAGCTTTCCATTTCATTAGATTCAAGCTTTGTGAAGGAGGAGGGAGTATTTTCCTTACAAGGAAGCGTAAATTTAACGAATGAAGATACCGTAATGCTTCGACTTAATAAAGACTCGGAATCTTGGAAGCATGTTATCTCGGTAAAGGATGGTCAATTTTCTTATGATGTCCCATTGTTTTTCGGAGAGGGGATACACGAGCTAGAAGTGCTAGTTCCAGATAAGAAACGTGATAATTATTTTCAAACGGCTACGGTTATTTTAGTAGAAAACGAGTCTGATCTGGTCATGAAACCAATTACATTTTATAACACCTATTTGGAGCGAGGTGTAACATTAGCTTCTCCAACTTTTGGTGGAGAAGAAGTGGATGAAACCTACCGTATTAGCGGGACGATTGACCCGTCAGCTGAATTCGCAGCAGAGACGACACATCTATATGTTACGACAAAATTAGGGGATGATGAAGCATTAGAGGTCATTCCTGTAGAAAATTATTCCTTTGATGGCTCATTCCATCTCCGGTTTGGACCTGGTACCTATACAGTGAATGTTAGTGTTCCAGAAATAAAAGAGAAAAACAGTAATCAGTTCCGCTATTTTCACTTTGTTGAATTCGAGGTTGATTCCAAAGCTATTGTGGATAAACGAAATATATTACCTTCAAGAGGAATTCAATCAGAGGCACCAGAGATTATTCAATTAGCGGAAGAAATAACAAAAGGGATTGATTCTGAGCGCGACAAAGCAAAGGCTGTCTACGAATATGTCGCAAAAAATGTTTCGTATGATGTAGAAAAGTTCAAAACATATGATTTTCATTGGGACGATAGTGCGCTTAAAACCCTAGAATTAAAGACCGGTGTATGTCAGGACTATGCATACTTAGCAATAGCGCTATTTCGATCAATCGACATGGAAGCTAGATTTGTCGAGGGATACACGCGAGAAAAACACGCATGGGTAGAGGTAAGTGTGAATGGAGATTGGCTTACTATGGATCCTACATGGGGAGCTGGGTATGTGCAAGGGGATGAATTTGTAGCACAATATCGCGATGATTATTTTGATCCAAATCAAGAGGAGTTTGAAAAGACACATTCGCGGACTGGAGTAGTTTATTAGCGCATTTTGGTTGTATTGTACATTCACTCATTTTGCAGAAATTATGAAACTATTACCTAATTTTTTCTGTCTATTAATTAATATTACTTACATGGAGGTATGAATAATGTACGAATATAAATTTGTGAAAATTGAACTTTCTCAATGGAACAGTAAACCAAAAGAAGATTATCAAGATATCATCACCAACCATGCGAAGGATGGTTGGCGATTTATCCAAATATTCGCACCAGCTACCAGAGGATATGGTTCTGCTGCATATTTTGAAATCATTTTTGAAAGACCTATCACTTAAGGGTATCGGGGACAAGTTTCATGACCCACCATATTTTGGTGGGTCGAGAAAGAAATCTGTCCTACATTATTGCTCAATTTTTTCATAATCCAGATAAAAAACTATTCCCTCATTGATAAGATATTCTTCGACACGTTCTCCATCAAGTGTATCAATTTTTCGAGTTTCTACTAAATTGTCCATGAGTGTTTGTTTTTCTTCTTCTGGCAATGTATCTATCTCATCTTTTAACCAAGTGGAATGCATATAATAACATTTCCACTCAATAGAATTGTTATTATTCAACCAGCTAGGAAGTTTTAGGTGATCCTCACATTTAAGGAATCTGTTTTTATACGCTTCTATTTGCTCATCTATTGATAGGATAAGTTCAGAATCAAATATATCGACCGTATTAATATGCAATCTTAAATAATAGGAGCTTAATTGAGCATCAGCTTGTTCTTTCCAAGCATGGAAAGTATCAATGAATGTTGTAACGATATCTGCTTTATACCATAAAGGAATATTATCGATCTCAGGATAATTAAATAATTTTTGATACTCTACCTTATTATCTTTTAAAAAATCCCTGTCAAAAGCAACATGCTCTTTTTTAAATGCTTCTAATTGTCTTACTCTTCTTTTCCAACCTCTAATTTTTTTCAAATTTACTTGCACCTCTATTCCTACTTTTAAAAAAGTCTTAAAGCTTTATTTTTCTTCCCTTGACGGCTCCTTTATACATTTCCCCTGTTAAAGGATCCATGCTACCTAAATGTTTGCCATTATGATCATATACTTCAATATCATTATGAGTGTTGTCCCATTCATAATATCTTTTCTTCTTCCCACTTCCACTTGTCTTGGTTTTACCTCTGAATGTACTGAAACGCTTCCAAACGGGGCTGTCCGCTTTGGTCATATTTTTAGCTATAGCTCTTAATGTAGTTTTTCCAAAATGCTGAACAGCTTTTTGAACACCCCATCTTGCTAAAAATGCTACAACAATAGGAACAGCAGGTAAAACTGAAGCTGTTATCTCTGTTGTATCGTAAACATAGTCTTTTCCAGTTTCTCTATCATGGAATAAAGCTACGAATTTATCATCATTACTTTCAAATACAGTTACATCAAAATTAACATTGGTTTCTTTGCCCTCCGAATCAAGAACAGAACCAAAAACTCGAATATCTTCTGTTTCAATAGTTAATTTTACATCAACTTTTGCTTCAAAGTCACTTGTAGTTAGTTGACTTTCTACAACAATTTCTTCAGAGGTATCTTTAGTGATTTCCAATTTTAATTCTTCTTCGATGTTAACATCCGGTTCATGTTCTATTGAATTATCTATCCTATGTATATCAGTTTCTGGCAAAGACTCCGCCTTATTTAGACTAGGTAAAGTACTTAAAACTAAAGTGAAAACTAGTAGATTAATAAGTAATTTTTTCATTGTGAACCACTCCCACCATATTTCAATAATCCATTTCCATACTTTATATGTTCTTCTTTAGTTCCTATATAAGTAGCTGACTGTTTAAACTTTTGAATAATTTCTTCTGAGCTATAAGTTTCTTGTCTATGAGACAAAGTGGCTGCGATAACTCCTGTTAGATACGGTGTCGAAAAGGATGTTCCTTCAAATAGGTCATATGAACCATTATTTGAAGTAGAAAGGATATTACGACCTGGAGCTACAAAATCAATTTTACCTTTAGCAGAGGTACTAATCCGATTTAAATCCTCATCAATGGAAGAGACTGATAAAACATTTTCATATTTAGCAGGGTAATCTACACTTAACCCAAAAGTATTTCCTGCAGCTGCCACAACAATAATTCCTTTGGATACAGCTTCTTTTATTGCTTCTTCTAACAATTCATTATTAGACTGAACACCAAAACTGATATTAAGAATGTCAACTTCCTCTTTAATACTCCAGTTTATCCCTGCTATTAAATCTTCTATATTGCCTTTGCCTTCCTCATTTAAGACCTTAACATCGTAGATTTCGACATTTTGTGTTATTCCAACAATGCCAATAGCATTATTGTTAGCAGTAATAATACCTGCGACTGCTGTTCCATGACCTAAATCATCATGTACTCCATCTTGAGGATTAATAGTATTATATTTTTTGTAAACTTTCCCTAACAGATCTTCATGATTATCATTGATACCACTATCTAGAATAGCTACTTTAATTTTTTTTCCTTTTTCGGTGTCAATCCCGACTAAATGTTGACCCCAAGGGGTAATTTGTCCATTTAAGTCATTTAATTTTAGTGAATCATTTTCATACGCTTTGTTCTTATCTTTTGTATGCTCTAGTAAGTAAAAGAAAAGGCAAGAAAAGAACACAATTATTATCGTTCCCATTGTTATTTTTTTTCTCATAATCTCAAATTAACTTTTGTTTAACCTCCTCTCCATTAACATTGGTTGTTAGGGGATTTATTTATTGTATAAAATCACATTAAATGGAAGCTTAACCAAACCTTAAATAAACCTTAAATTGCAAATCGAGCGAGCGTTTTCATGATAAAATATGATGATATTCTTTTTAAACGGGGACTGAGGAGTAAGATGATGACCAAGCTGATCTATATTGCAGAAGATGATAAAGAAATAAATCAATTGCTTGCACTCCATTTAAGAAATGAGGGCTATCAGGTCGAACAGACTTATTGTGGGAAGGAAGTTCTGAAGAAGTTCCAAGAGAAAGTGCCAGGGTTACTTATTTTGGATCTTATGATGCCAGGTGTCGATGGCTTACAGGTCATACAAACGGTGAGGGAATATTCCAAGGTTCCTATCCTGCTTCTTACGGCAAGGGGAACCGATGCTGACAAAGTATTGGGATTTGGTTTGGGAGCGGATGATTATGTCGTGAAGCCTTTTAGCATAATCGAGCTGCTTTCCAGAGTGCATGCACTGATTCGCCGGTACAGTGATTACGGGAAAGAAGAGGAAGAGAAAATTATTCGGAATGGAGAGCTCGAGTTCCATCCGATCAACCAAGTTATCACTAAAAATGGAGTTGCCCTTTTGTTAAAGCCAAAAGAGACACAGCTTCTATCCATCTTCATGAAAAATGTAAACCGTTTGTACACAAAAGCCCAATTATATGAGCTTGTCTGGAATACCGATTATCTTGGAGACAGTAATACCATCATGGTTCACATTAGCAGAATCAGGGAGCAAATTGAGCCAAATCCTAAAACACCTACCTATATCAAAACGATTAAGGGGTTGGGCTATAGGATGGAACGACATGAACAGTAGAAGATTGTTTTTCCTTCCTCAGAAGAAGCCCATTTCCATCAAGAAACAATTTTTTGTTAACTACACTCTATTATTTATTATCCTCCTATTATTAGGTATCGTCACATTAATCGCCAATACGATATATGTCGAATCCGTGTATGAGGATTTGGACCAGGAATACTTAAAAGAGCTTTATGAAGATGTACAGGTTTTAGGGATGAAGAAAGCTTTTCAAAAAAATGCCCTACCGGAACGTTCTTATCTCGAATATGTGAGTAATGACTATACGGTACTAGATCAATACAATAGCCCGCATGAAGTAGGCTATCATTATGGATTACATGAATTCTTAAGGGAAACGAACCACTATGATGCGGATCTCTATATACCGGAAGGAGATCCGAATTATCTGCTATTATACTTTCCTGTAGAAAGCTATTTTAAATTGGATGATATTTTCCTATTTACTGTCCTCTTTTTCATGATCTGTTTATTGTTTATCTTACGATGGTATGTGAAAAGAACCTCCACTCAGATCATTCAGCCGATTGATAGACTGCTAACAGGTGTTCATCATATTTCACAAGGAAATTATGCTACAAAGATACAATTTCAAGCAAATAAAGAATTTAATCAACTGAAAAATGATATTAATAGCATGGCTTCTAAAATAGGAGAGGAAATTGCACTGAAGGAGCGCTCTGAATCCTTAAGAAAGCAATTGATTCTGGATATTTCTCATGATTTGAAAACGCCATTGACTAACATACAAGGATATGCGGAAACATTATGTAAATTCCCAGCACTTATACAAGAGGAGCGTCAAAAATATTCCTCGATTATTATGGAAAATAGTACAAGAGCAAACCGACTCATACAGGATCTATTCGAGTTATCACAGCTGGAAATGCAGCCGAATAAGGTTTTCTTGGTGGATTGTAACCTGACTGAAGTAATCAGGACGATTTTTTCTACTTATGTCGACGAGTTGGAGGCAAAAGGTATTTGCTATGATGTTGATATCCCGGACAATATGATAACGGTGAAACTAAATGCTCATTTATTCGAAAGGGTAATTACAAATATGCTCCAAAACTGTATAACCTATGGTGATAAACACGTCACTTTGTCGTTAAGAGGAGAAAAGAATAAGGCAATTCTTACTATAGAAGATAACGGAAAAGGCATTCCGATAGACTATCATAGGAAAGTTTTCGAACCATTTATACGAGTGGATGAGTCGCGAAATATGCAAACAGGTGGAACCGGACTTGGCCTGGCAATCGTCCAAAAAATAATTGCTCAGCACAACGGAACCATTTCTATAGATTCTTCCTACACAGAGGGCTGTCGCTTTGTGATTGTATTGCCGTTAAGTGGGGATGGAGGGAAGCTGGTGGAATCTGTATTGTAAGCTATCAATATATTTGGCTATGGTTTTGGAAAGAGGTGTCAATCCTCCGCATAGTAGAGGGTTGATACCTCTCTTTTTCATTTACAACGTAACAGTGTTATGTTACATTGTTATTAGTTAATATGAAATTTGGAGGGTTATTTATTGGAAGAGAACTTAATTTCTAAAAAAGACCTTTTAGAGATAGCGGATATATCGTATGGGCAGCTATACCGTTGGAAAAGAAAGAACTTGATTCCAGAAGACTGGTTTGTTCGCAAATCAACGTTTACCGGACAAGAAACGTTTTTTCCTAAGGGGCAAATTCTAGAAAGAATAAATAAAATTAAACAACTGAAAGATGACCTCTCATTAGATGCTTTAGCAGAAATGTTTTCATCTAGGCCAAAAGAAGATATCAGCTTATCTAAAAAGGATTTACTAGAACGTAACATTGTTTCGGTATTGGTGTTTTCTTTAGTGGCAGAACCTTTTAAGCCAGAGCAAGCATTATCTTTTCATACGATTTTGTTTCTGTATCTCCTGCATAAAATGTTAGAACAAGGGGATGTCAGCTTGGAAGAAGGTAGGTTAATGTATCATTTATTAGAGGAACATTATGAGAAGCTGGAGCAAAAAAAGGGGGAATTATTGCTTGTGAGGAAAATGGGAGTGCCTTTTGCTCTTTTATTAGAAAATCCTAAATCGCTTTACTTAGATGATCAGGTAAAAGTTGTTGTACAGCTGAATATTGGAGCTGTGGTAGAGGATTTAAAAAATACATTGATTGTAGGAGGGTGAAGTCGATGGCTCAAAAAAAAGCAGAGAAGCTACGGATTTTCGGTGATGGTACATACCCAGGTGGCCAATACAGTAAGGTTAAAATAATAGGGCAAGGAAGAGTGAATGGGGATATTGAAAGTGAGAATATCAAAATTCTAGGTGATAGTATATTTGAGGGAAAGGTAGTAGTGGATTCCTTTCAATTGGTAGGTAATGGAATTGTAAATAGTGATATGTCAGGTAAATCATATTGGGTACTGGGGAATCTTGATATTTCAACTAATTTGATAGGTGAGCATTGCCGCATTCGAGGTTGGGTAAATGCAAACGGAAATATTGAAATGGAAAGGCTCGATGTAAAAGGTGGACTAAAGGTAAAGGGATTAGTTAATGCTGAGGAATTTAAATTAAAGCTTCACCAAGCGACGAGTCAGGTGCAAGAAATCGGAGGTAAAAATATAAGGGTGAAAAGCAACTGGTTACATTTTTTTGGTGGAAAAAACAGGCTAGTTGCAGACATAATTGAGGGAGATACGATTTACCTTGAGCATACCACTGCTAAGATTGTAAGAGGGAAAGACATTATTCTTGGGCCACAGTGTGAAATTGAAGTCGTTGAATATAAAGTTAGCTATAAGCAAGATAAAAACGCAACAGTTCATCATGTAAATAGATTATAAGGGGGAGTTTGTAATGGCTGATAACGATTTAATTTTAAATGGAAGCGGAACGGTTACAGGCGGTTCCTTTCAACGAGTGAGTATTAATGGAAGTGGAACAATAACTAGCGATGTGGAGTGTCAAGTTTTCGAATGTAATGGTTCAGGAAGAGTAAAGGGAGACGTTATGGCGCAAAGTTGCTCCATTGCAGGAGGAGCAAAAATCGAAGGGGACATCCATGCTAAGGAAGTGAAAGTTCATGGATCTTCTACTATTGAAGGGAAGCTTCTGTTTCTTAACCTAGAAGTTCGAGGATCAACGAAGGTGAAGAAGGGGCTAAAAGGTGAAAGCGTTTCTGTCGAAGGGTCAATCAAGGTGAACGGAGACTTTGAAGCTGAAACGGCTGATTTTGATGGTTCCTTTGAAATAAATGGGCTATTGAATGCAGATAGGATTGATATTGGCATGCATGGAAGATGCTATGCGCAAGAAATTGGTGGAGAAACAATTAAAGTAAAGAAAAAAAGTGGCATGCTCTTAGATAAACTTATCAAAGCTTTTAATAGAGAATTACACTGCGAGTTGATTGAAGGTGATACGATTCAGCTAGAATATACTACTGCGAAAATAGTAAGAGGAACTAACGTGTATATTGGACCAGGCTGTGAAATAGATCTAATTGAATATAAGAATGACCTAAAAATTGATAATAGTGCGAAGGTGAAAGAGAGCAAGAAAGTGGAATGATAGGTTTTGGGGAAAGGTTCTGTATCTACTAGGTACAGAACCTTTCCTTCACTTCACCAGCCGAGGTTTTACTGCAATTTGAATGGAAATCACTCTCGTTTTAAAATAAGTAAATAAATAACTTCCTAAAATGACAATACAACTCCCGACCGCTTGGATCCAAGTAAGTTGTTCTCCCAAAAGGAAGAATGCTAGGATGACGGTGAAAATAGGGTTAAAATTAAGGAATAACCCCGAAGTTGTTGCCCCTAATTTTTGTACTCCGATATTCCAAAGTACCATACAAACTACAGTAGATATAACGCCTGTATAGGCAAGAGCCCCAATGAAAGAAGCGTTGATATTAGATATCTTTAAATCAGTGGCATTGAAGGGTAGGAGAAAGAGTAGACCAAATATCCCAGAATATAAAATTGCCATCATTGGTGATGTACTGGATGATACCCATTTGCTACAGACGGAGTAGATCCCCCAAATACATACGGCTGCTAGCATCCAGAGGTCCCCGGTGTTAAATTGAAAAGAAAGTAAGTAGTGAATGTTTCCCTTTGATAAAACAAGGATGACACCAAATAGGGAAAATACCATCGAAAGAATTTGTAACGAATTGATTTTTTCCTTAAGAAATATGTATGAAAAAACCGCAATTGAGACGGTAATGAGTGTTGAAATAAGTCCGATATTCGTGGCGGTTGTTTTTTCTAATGCTAGAAATTGTAATACATTAAATAGTGCAGCTCCTGTAATCCCCATTATGATCAGGGGAAAGAGCGCTTTTTTTTGTGGTACAAGCTTTTTTTCTTTCCACCATACGATTGGAAAAAGACAAACGACGGCTATAGCCCAACGTATGATTGTTAAGGTCATAGGTGAAGCGTGATCAACGAGCTGTTTTCCCACGATAAAATTTCCCGCCCATAGGAAACTAGTTAAAAGTAGTAATAATTGATACTTGTACGCCATAGCCGGTCTTCCTCTCTTCATCTGATAGAATAATTTTAACATTTATCTCACTATTACTATCGTTTTTATTTTATAATTGAAATATATCGAAATAATCGAAAGTGAACTTATGTTTTTGGTAAAATTAATTCAGTTTATGAAGAAAAAACGCTTTAGCGTCAGAATAAAATAAAGGAGGGAAAGTGAATGGAGTCACTTGTAAGTAAAGTACTCGATGAGATCGACCTACATATTCTAGATATTTTACAAAAAGAAGGACAAGTAAATAATTCGGAGATTGCCAAGCGGGTAAAGTTATCCCCGCCTGCCACACATGCGCGGATAAAAAGATTGGAAGCAGAGGGGTATATTGATAAACGTGTTTCCATTTTAAACCAAGAGAAGCTAGGGTTTGATTTGTTGTCATTTGTCTTTATTAGTACAAATATTCATCAAGCAGAGCAGCTAGAAGTTTTGGAGAGTGAACTTGAATCCATGCCAGAGGTGTTAGAGGTACACCTATTAACGGGGGAGCATGATTATTTGTTAAAGGTGATGAACAGGGATAGAAAGGAACTAGAGAAGTTCATCCGAAAATTAAATAAGCTTGGGATAACGAGAATTCAGACGAGTTTGTCTTTGCGGGAGATTAAGTTTTCTACTGAATTACCTTTAGAGGGTCTGTCCCCTGGTACTGTAAAACATTAAAGTATTTGAAAGAATTGGGTTGCAAAGAGGGGAGTTCCACGATAATTAAATTCTTTTCCGTATTAAAGTTGAAACTTCTGATCTGCTTGCTTTACTATTAATCTATAAGTTTAATTATCAATAATTAGGGGTGTAATGAGATGAAAGCAATAATTCATGCAGAAAAGCTAGGCTTAGAAGGAGTTTCAGTAGGAGAGATGGACGTACCTAATCCGGCAGCAGGTGAGGTAAGAGTCAAATTGAAAACTGCTGGGCTTAATCATCGCGATCTTTTTATACCTAATCGTCATCAGCCGTCAGAAGGAGTATTAGTCCTTGGTTCAGATGGTGCTGGGATCATTGACCAAGTGGGAGAGGGAGTTAAAAACGTCCGAGTTGGGGATGAAGTGATTGTTAATCCAGGTCTTGGTTGGAAAGAAAACACGCCTGCACCACCAGCTGGCTTTGAAATAGTCGGTTTTCCTTTTAACGGAACGTTTGCAGAATACATTGTAATAGGAGCAGAGAACGTTGTGTCGAAGCCAAGTCACCTAAATTGGGAAGAGGCAGGTGTCCTTTCATTAGCGGCACTAACTGCATACAGAGCCCTTTTTACTAGAGGAAAAGTAGAAGCTGGTATGAAGGTGTTTATTCCTGGAATTGGAAGTGGGGTGGCGACATTCCTTTTGCAATTTGCTAAAGCTGTCGGAGCTGAAGTATATGTATCGTCCCGCTCTGAAATAAAGAGACAAAAAGCGCTTGAGCTTGGAGCTGATAAGGCAATCGATAGTAACGGAGATTGGGATCAAGCTTTGAACGGAGAAAAAATGGACCTTGTCATAGAATGTGTAGGAGCGGCAACATTCAATAAATCACTCGCACAATTAAAAGCTGGTGGCACCATCGTTACATTCGGAGCATCTGCTGGGGATGTAGTCGAATTCGACTTACGAACTTTCTTTTACGGACAATATAATCTATTAGGCTCAACAATGGGAAGTGGGGAAGAGTATAAAGAAATGCTCAACTTTATTACTACCCACAACATTAAGCCGGTCATGGATGAGATGTATACATTGGATCAATTTGAAGGTGCCTTCGAGCGAATGGAGAAAGCAGAGCAGTTAGGGAAGATTGGGTTTGTGATGGAGTAAGAATAGAGCCTGTCCCTTGATGATATAAAGTACTAAAGTTTTCTCGGGGGATAGAATGATAGAAATAAAGAAAGGAAGGGTAGTTTATGCTATCCTTCCTTTCTTGGTGGAAACCGCATTAAAATAATGTGAGGTGAGTGTTCTTTGGTAGTGCAAAATATAGATGGGATCGATTATGAACTAGAGGAACCTTATGATATGTCCTTTCTCTCAAAATACGGAAGAGTATTTCAGGTGTTTGATAAGCAAGACTCGGGTTGCATATGTTTTGGTGTACAAAACAAAGACGAAAAATTATTTGTGAAATTTGCGGGTGCTAAACCAGTCCAATATAAGGGAACTCGAGAGGATGCTATTCTAGTATTGAAATCTACTTGTAAGGTATATGGAGACCTGCGACATAGCAATTTAGTATCCTTTATTAATGGTGAGGATATTGGAAATGGTTATGCAACTTTCTTTAGATGGACAGATGCGGAATGTATGGGGAAACAATATAATTCAAGATTCAAATTCTTTGAATTATCGATTGAAGAAAGAATACATATGTTTGAAGATATTTTGGCATTTCATAAATTTGTTTCAGAACAGGGCTATGTTGGCATAGATTTCTATGATGGGAGTATCATGTATGATTTTGCTAACCAAAATACAATAATCTGTGATATTGATTCCTATTCAAAAATGCCATATATAAATTCTATGGGAAGAATGTGGGGATCATCAAGGTTCATGTCACCTGAAGAATTTGAAAAAGGTTCAGTTATCGACGAGGTTACTAATGTGTATTTAATGGGAGCAACAGCCTTTGTATTATTGGGAGATGCCGAAGATAAAACTCTTCAAAATTGGGAGGCGGACAACTCCCTATTTGCTGTTGCAGCAAAAGCAGTAGGCAAAGATAGAGCGGAGCGTTTTCAATCGATAGATGAATTTATTGTTGCCTGGAATGGTGCAAAAACGAGATAATTCCAGAAGCATAGCGTAAGGACAACAAAGAAGATAGAAATTTCTATTTGATTGAATTATTATCATATTTTTAAAAAATAGTTTGAGTAAAGTGAAATGTTTTGAAATAATTGATAATAATACCAATATTGTAAATGTAAAAGTGTTAGAAGAATAGATTAGTTGAAATAAAGTGTAGGTGGTGTTTTTAAAAGATGGGATTGTTTTTCCAAAAGATGAAAAAAAAAAGTTCGAAATCCATGATGGTGGTTAGACTTTTCGTTATCTTTATAATGGTGATTTTATTGGCAACGGGAATCATCAAAGGTTTTGATTCTATTTTCTTTGGATTATTTTTTATTATATCAGGGATAGGATCCATAATAGATGGAACCGAAAATTATTTTCATAGAGAAAACAAACGTGTCTATCTAGTTAATTACGGATTAGCCTTTGTATGCTTTGTTGCATCATTTACATTTTTTGAATTAATTTAAATAAATGTATCTAAATTTTAAAAAAAAGATGACAAAATCAAGAAAGAGGTACAGTATGACATTCCCTATTTTAGAAACGGAAAGATTAATTCTTCGCCAAGTGAAAGCAGTTGATGCCGGAAGTTTATTAACCTATCTTTCTGATCCAGATGTTATGAAGCACGTAGGGTTACTGCCATTCGAGTCTATCGAGGATGCACTCGGGGAAATATCCTGGTACGACTCTATCTATAAAGAGAAAACAGGAATCAGATGGGGGATCACCCTAAAAGATGAGGGGGAAGTCATCGGTAGCTGTGGGTTTCTTAAAATGGCTTCTCAACATTTTCGTGCAGAAATCGGAACAGAACTTAGCAAAGAGTATTGGGGACAAGGCATTGCCAGTGAAGCATTAGAGGCAGTGATTCAATATGGTTTCAATAGCTTGGATCTACAAAGAATAGAAGGACTGATTGAACCTGCGAATCTCTCATCACAAAAGCTGTTCGAAAAACATGGCTTTCTACGAGAGGGACTACTAAGGAAGTATGAATTTACGTGTGGCAAATTTGACGATTTGTATTTATATTCATTATTGAAAGAAGAGTTTCCAAGATTGTAAGTAACTGTTAAAAAGGAGGGGATGCAATGGTAGATTTTATGGATGATTTGGCAGGTGCTTTTTATGATTGCTTTAAGTTCATTTTAACAGGTATTTGTTATTTATTAGCCGGAATGTTAATAGTAGGAGTTCCTCTATATTTGATAGTAATTATAATTGGGAAAATTTCGTCATAAATAGGTATGGTTTAGGGTTTGGTTTTCAGATAATAGTAATAACCAAGTTGTCTTTTAATGGCTGTTTTCGAATACTTTGTTGCTTATCGTAAATAGAATCAACCCATTATTATCGTTGCAATCGTGCTCTGTTCCATCATGTAATCGAGGGTTTTTCTTCTATTTTCTAAGCAAGGTGACGGTAAAAAGTCCCAATGCCGACTTTTTACCAGCTTAAAACAACAATCTTTACGAAAAGAGCCTTTTTAATTAATAAAACTAAGGTTATGACTATACCTGGATACTATAACCCCTCCCCATTTTTTAGATGCTAATTTTGCTTGATAGTTTTAATATCACTGTATTAAACCGTTTCGTATTACCAAGAATTATTCCTCCTAAAATAAGAACAACTCCTGACCATTGTAATAGACTTATATCTTCTGCTAAGACAATTGCTGACATGATTATTGCGATTGGGAGTTCAGAAGCCGTTAGTATCGTTCCGAGTCCTGGCCCAACATGTGGCATTCCAATCGAAAAGAATAACGGTGGCAATACTACGCCGAATATACCGAGAATCAATCCATATGGCGCCACACCTGCTAAGGTCGGTAAATCGAAAAGAAAGACGGGAGGAAATAATAAAAATGTAACAATCATGCTCCCAGTTGCCAAAAGTGCACTTTTTTGTATAGCGGGAACCTGTTTACCGACTATGCTACTGAGAAAGATAAAGATGGAAAAAGTAAAAGCAGAGAGTATTCCCCAAAAAGCCCCTTGCCAAGATATAGATTTTATACTTTCTGCAAAAAGCCCTGCTGCTAAAATAGATCCTGAAAGAAGAATCACCATAGAAAGAACCTTGCCTGATGATGGTTTCTTTTTATAAAAAATCCATTCAATTAATGAGCCAATCCAGATAAATTGAAATAAAAAAATAATGGCCAAAGATGCATCAAGTGTTTGTAAAGATTGATAATAAAGCAATCCTGTTAATCCCATCGGTATTCCAGCTAAAATGATTTTAACAGTTTGAATCAAATTAGTTCTTGTTTTTTTGACGAAAATAGTTACCAGCCAAATTATCACTGTTCCAAACAACACTTGACTCCCAGTTACCTCGACCATGGAAAAACCTGCTGAATAGGCAAGCTTCACAAATGTAGATAATATCCCAAGACAGCAGCCACCAATAAATACAAGAAATGCATAATGCCAAGTTTTCATAATAAATCCCCACTTTCATTTTATTTTAAAAAATACAAAAAGCCACACGACTGTCATTAGACAATCGTGTGGCGAAAATAGAGTTACCTCTAGAAAAATCCACATTTAACAAAGATTTTATTATTGAATTGAATTTCCAAAATGAATTATAACGGAAAAAGTAGTTAATTACAATAGTTAAAAGTAGCCTATTACCACGAATGGATTTATCCTCAATAGAACAATTTAATAAGTAAAGATAGCCCTTTATCAATAAGTAGTTCAGCTTTAGAGTACCAATCGTAACACACCCTAAAAACAAATTACTTTATTATCTCTATTAAATCCGTAAATTTTCGCGATATATTTCTCCTTTTGTAAGAAAAAACCATAAATTGTGGTATTATTTAAGTAGAAGTTATTTAACTATTTTGTAGGAAAATGACGGAGGGTGAAGTGGTTGTCTAATAATGTTATCATTCTACTGATTATACTTGCACTATTATTTGCACCGATTATTTTTATTGTAGTAAAAGATTGGTTGGGACTTAATAGTAATAAGTTCTATGGAGATGAACTGAATAAAAAGACGAAAAATTCAAAAACAACTAAGTTTGATGAGCAAGAAAAAAGTTCATTTTTGACCGAACTTTTTCGTAATCGATAGGAAAAGAGGGGTGTGAAACTTATTAGAGTTTAACATCCCTTTTTGTATGTGTTTTAAATTTTTGTTCCTCTAAAGTAAACTATTTATTTTTTCAGGAATGTCAATAAGTTATATAGACTAAAAATTGGAGGATGAACACTGATGAAGGGGAAAATTGAATTAGCCGACATTTTACTTTGTAAACAAAATGGTTTCACTCCTTTAGTGATAATGATGTGTGGTGTAGCCGGATCCGGAAAGACGACATTTGCTCAGCGATTAGAAAAGGAAGGTTTTGTTCGACTATCTATTGACGAAGAAATTTGGGCAAGTAATGGTCGTTATGGGATTGATTACCCAGAAGAAAAGTATGAGAAATACAAGGAAGATGCAGAAGTGAAATTACGTCAGCAATTAGTTGAATTAATCCAAGATAAACAACAGGTAGTAATTGATTTCAGTTTTTGGCAACGTTCTAGAAGAAATGAGTATAAACAACTTATTGAAGAGGCTGGCGGTGAGTGGAAACTGATTTATCTAAAAGTTAATGCTAATGAATTACGTGAACGACTTCAAATAAGGAGTCAACGCTTTGATGCAAATGCAGCTTTTCCTATAACAGAAGAAATTTTAACTGCTTTTCTTCTTGGCTTTGAAGTTCCCACAGATGAAGGAGAAATAGTAATTGAATAATAGACGACTAGTCTTTTGAAAGAAATTTTTAGTATTTTATGATAAAAGCTACAGGGATCTCTCGGGATTTTTTCACTTGATTTTTGGAGAATGAGAAAGCGTATAATAATATAAATATGTTGATAATAATTAAATGTTTATTGATAAACGATAAATTCGGATGTATAATTCAATTATGAATTAATATAGAGGAGAGTTTACAATGAAGAATAAATATTTATTGGCATCTACACCCATATTATTAGGAGTTATTTGTCTCGTTATTAAAGGCATGATCGGTTCAAGTGTGGAACCAGATGGCACTTTACAAGAAGCGTTCTTTTTAATTCCATTAGCATATTTATTTGTTTTTATAGGGATGATTTTAATAATGAGCGTGGCAATTCTCTCGTTTTATAAAAAGAGAGTTAACTAGCTTTAAAAGGGATAGGTTTCGTGACACATCATATTTTCTTGGATTAACCAACCTATCCTCCCATTATGTTTCTCATTTAAATAAAATATTTACAGAATATTAAAAAACTACGTTGACATACTTTGAAATTTAGGTTAAGTTATGTATTAATTAAATTGTATCAAATGATTAATATACATATTGCCGATTGGAAAACCAAAGGCCCTACGTCATATAAAAAGACTTAGGGTCTTATTTTTTACCCTAAATACCTAGTAAATCAATAGGGATTATGTAATTAAATAAATAGAGAAAGGGTGTTGAATACTTAAGATGAAGTATAGTTATATCTCCCATTTAGAATGTCCTAAATGTAGGAAGGAGTTTTCCTACAAACTTGTTCAGCAACTTTGTGTTTGTGGCTCCCCATTACTTGTACAGTATGATCTAGATAATCTTACTAAAGATTTAACAAAAGAAGATTTAAAGAAAAGAACGAATACTCTCTGGAGATATCATGAGTTATTACCTGTCGTGGAGGAGGATAATATCCTCACGTTAAAAGAAGGAATGACTCCATTACTACCATTAAAGGGAATAGGCGAAGTTCTTCAACTTCCCAGTCTTCTATTAAAGGATGAGGGGTTAATCCCATCTGGATCTTTTAAGGCTAGGGGAGCAGCAGTTGGTGTTTCTAAGGCGAAAGAGTTAGGTGTAAAAGAGTTGGCGATGCCTACTAATGGCAATGCCGGAGCTGCGTGGTCTCTCTATTGTGCAAAGGCTGGAATTAAAGCTCATATTGTGATGCCCCTTGATGCGCCGGATATAACACGAAAAGAGGTGAGTATCTCAGGAGCAGCACTATACTTAGTTAATGGGTTGATTAGTGATGCAGGGAAAATTACTGCAAAAATGGTAAAGGATAATGATTATTATGATGCATCTACTTTAAAGGAGCCTTATCGGATCGAAGGGAAAAAAACAATGGGCTATGAAATAGTAGAGCAGCTTGATTGGGAGGTTCCAGATGTCATTTTGTATCCTACAGGTGGTGGTGTAGGACTTATCGGAATATATAAAGCTTTATTGGAGCTGCAAAGTCTCGGCTGGATTGACAAGCAGCTTCCTCGGCTGGTCGCTGTACAGGCAGAGGGCTGTGCACCAATTGTGAAAGCATTTAACGAGGGAAAAGAAGAATCAGAATTCTGGTCAAACTCTACAACAAAGGCATTTGGGATTAACGTACCAAAGGCACTAGGAGATTTCCTTGTATTACATGGTATTTATGAAACGAATGGATGTGCAGTGGCTGTATCGGAAGTAGAAATAGAGCAGGCACAAAAGCTGACGGCAGAAAAGGAAGGGTTATATATCTGTCCAGAAGGCGCAGCGACTATCGCTGCAGCAAAAATATTGCGTGAATCGAACTGGCTAGAAGAAGATGAAACAGTAGTATGTTTAAATACAGGTGTAGGAATTAAATACCCTGAAACAGTGGAAGTTACTGCAACTTATCTAGATAAAGAATCATTTACGTATTGAAACCAACAATAGAAAACATTCATTGATGTGCTGATCAGAAAAACTGAAGGCCGCCGCTTAGATTTTAAGCAGCGGCTTTTTGTATAACTTTAAAAACAAAAAGGAGATGTTTTGATGAGAAGAAAATCATTTTTGGGACTTATTGTAGGAATAATACTGGTGTTACTTATCACTGCTTGCAGCCAAGATACAACTTCTGGGAAACAAAATGAAGCAAGCGCTCAGTCTAAAGAGTCTATTGAACTATTAAATGTTTCCTATGATCCTACCCGTGAACTCTATCAAGAATTTAATGAAGAATTTGCAAAGCATTGGGAGGAAGAAACTGGTCAAAAAGTGACGATTCAACAGTCACATGGGGGTTCAGGGAAACAAGCTCGCTCCGTAATTGATGGTCTCGAAGCGGATGTCGTGACGTTAGCGCTGGCATATGACATCGATGAAATTGGTAATAAACGTGGCATTCTCTCTGAAGATTGGCAGACAAAGCTAGAGGATAACTCTACTCCATATACCTCTACTATTGTCTTTCTAGTTAGAAAAGGAAATCCAAAAGGAATTAAAGATTGGGATGACCTTATAAGAGAGGACGTATCGGTAATTACGCCAAATCCCAAAACCTCTGGTGGAGCAAGGTGGAACTATCTAGCTGCTTGGGCTTATGCAGCGAAAAAATTTAATGGGGACGAGGAGCAAACTAAAGGATTTGTGAAGGACTTATATCAAAATGTAGAAGTACTTGATTCAGGGGCGCGTGACTCTACGAATACGTTTGTACAGCGAGGGATAGGAGATGTTCTTATCGCTTGGGAGAATGAAGCCTACTTAGCTATTCATGAGCTTGGGAAGGATAACTTTGAACTTGTAAATCCTTCTATCAGCATTCTTGCTGAACCTCCAGTTGCAGTGGTAGATAAAATAGTGGAAAAGAAAGGAACCGCAGAAGTGGCGGAGGCGTATTTAAAGTATTTATATACGGAAAAAGGACAGGAAATTGCAGCAAAGAATTATTACAGACCACGTAATACTGAAGTGTTAAAGAAGTATGCAGACCAATTTGCAGAAATTGAATTTGTGACAGTAGATGAGGAGTTTGGAGGTTGGCAAAAAGCCCAAGAAACGCATTTTAACGATGGAGGTACCTTTGACCAAATCTATCTACAATAACGAGGAAAGGCTTCAGGTGATGAAATGCAGAAAGCGAATAAAGTAGTTTTTAAAAAACATAGGGTGTTACCTGGATTTGGATTAACGATGGGCTATACCATGTTGTATCTTAGTATTCTTGTATTATTACCTTTATCCATGATTTTCTTCTATACGGCAAAAATGGGCTGGACGGAGTTTCTGGATACAGTATTAGATCCACGAGTAGTGGCCTCTTATAAACTTAGCTTTGGGGCTTCGATTACGGCAGCTTTCGTTAACGTAGTGTTTGGAGTATTGCTAGCATGGGTGTTAGTTCGATATCAATTTCCTGGGAAAAAAATTATTGATGGTTTAGTAGATTTGCCTTTTGCACTACCGACTGCTGTTGCTGGGATTGCGTTAACAACGGTTTATGCACCAAATGGATGGATTGGTAGTTTATTAGGTTTTAAGGTTGCTTTCACACCACTTGGAGTGGTTATTGCTCTAACCTTTATTGGTCTCCCTTTTGTAGTTCGGATGGTTCAACCTGTCTTGCAGAATCTAGAAAAAGAGGTGGAGGAAGCTTCCTCCTCTCTAGGAGCTAGCAGATGGCAGAATTTCCGGAAAATTATTTTTCCGGAGTTGTTGCCTGCAGCTCTTGCAGGATTCACACTTGCCTTTGCTAGATCTTTAGGGGAATACGGATCTGTGGTATTTATTGCGGGTAATATGCCAATGAAAACAGAAATTACCCCGCTACTGATTTTAACGAAGCTTGAGCAGTATGACTATACCGGTGCTACCGCAATTGCGTCGGTAATGTTGGCAGCATCCTTCGTACTTTTACTAGTTATTAATTTTATTCAATGGTGGACGAACAGAAAATTCATCCATGCTTCATAAGGAGGTGCTAACTTGGCTGGGAATGTTCCTATTAATGTCTCAAGTACAACTATTACCAATCAAAAAGTAAAAGGAACAAATGACCCTAAATGGGTACAATTACTACTTATTACAATTGCCTTATTGTTTCTAGGTCTCTTTCTTTTCCTGCCATTAATTACAGTGTTTATACAGGCATTTGATAAAGGGTTAGAGGTATATATCGCAGCCATCACAAATCCTGATGCTTTTTCCGCTATCAAGCTGACTATTTTTGTTGCAATTATAGCAGTTCCATTAAATGCGATATTTGGAATTATGTCTGCATGGGCTATTACTAAATTTCAATTTAGGGGGAAGAATTTTCTTATTACCCTAATAGATTTGCCCTTTGCGGTATCACCTATCATTGCTGGACTTATCTTTGTTTTACTTTTCGGTTCACAAGGATTATTTGGAGAATGGCTATTTGAAAGAGACATAAAAATCATATTTGCTGTGCCTGGAATAGTACTTGCTACTATATTTGTTACATTTCCTTTCATAGCAAGAGAGTTGATTCCTTTAATGCAAGCACAAGGGACAGCTGAGGAGGAGGCATCTATTACCTTAGGTGCAAATGGTTGGAAAACCTTCTGGTATGTGACATTACCCAATATAAAGTGGGCGTTACTTTATGGAATGATCCTCTGTAACGCAAGAGCAATAGGGGAGTTTGGTGCAGTATCCGTCGTATCTGGGCATATTCGTGGTTTGACGAATACGATGCCCCTTCATATTGAAATTTTATATGGGGAGTATCAGTTTGCAGCTGCCTTTGCAGTAGCTTCCTTGATGTCTATAATGGCTATCTTCACCTTAATTTTAAAGAGTATTCTTGAATGGAAAGCAAGAAAACAGCTGGATACAGGACTAAATTAAATGAGAGAGGTATTCCCATGAGTATTGTGATAAAACAAGTTTCAAAGTCTTTTGGTACCTTTCAGGCATTAGAAGATATTAATCTAGAAATTCAAACAGGGGAACTAGTAGCTTTGTTAGGTCCATCTGGATCTGGGAAAACATCCCTACTTCGTATCATTGCTGGTTTAGAAGCCGCCGATCAAGGTATCATTTACTTTGACCAGGAAAACATTACATCAGTTACAGCAAAAGAAAGGAAGGTTGGTTTTGTCTTTCAACATTATGCTTTGTTTAGACATATGACCGTATTTGATAACATTGCGTATGGCTTAAAAGTAAGGCCGCGAAAGGAAAGACCTAGTAAAAAAGAAATAGAAAACAAAGTGCATGAATTGTTGGGGCTTGTGAAATTAGAAGCGTTAGCCAATCGTTACCCAGCTCAACTTTCAGGAGGGCAAAGACAACGTGTGGCATTGGCTAGAGCGTTAGCGGTGGAACCAAAGGTATTGTTACTGGATGAACCCTTTGGTGCTCTTGATGCGAAGGTAAGAAAAGAGCTACGAAGATGGTTGAGAAGACTACATGATGAGTTTCAAATCTCCAGTATTTTTGTTACTCATGACCAGGAAGAAGCCTTAGATGTAGCAGATAAAATTGTTGTAATGAATCAAGGGAAAATAGAACAAATAGGCACACCAAATGAAGTGTACGAAAATCCACAATCTCCTTTTGTCTATGATTTTTTGGGCAGTGTCAATCTCTTTAAAGGACGTTTCAATAATGGAAAGCTGAAGCAAGGTGACTTTGTTTTAGATATTCCAGAATGGAGTGGTACAAATAACCAAGAAGCAGTAGCTTATGTTAGGCCACATGATATTAATATTAGCAAAGAGAACGAAGGGGAAGAAGCGGTTCAATCAACAATTACTCATCTCCACATGATTGGTCCAGTAGTTCAGATTGAGTTAGTTCGTAGTGATAATAAAGAATATCTAGAGGCAGAGATTTCAAAGGAACAATATGTAAAGTTAGCACTTAGAGTAGGCGAAGAAGTATTTGTTAGACCAAGGCAATTAAAAGTGTTTACGCCGCAGGATTATATGATTTAAAAAGCCAGAGGGGAGGAATCTCTCTGGCTTCCTTTATTGAAGTGCACGAAGTATTTCTTCTGATGATTGGTTTATTTTATTTAAATCAAGATCGTATTGCAGACTATCTGATAAGTTATATTTATCTTTTAAACGTAAAATTCTTTCCACGCTTTCATTGATACGATCTTCACTTATCGTTCCATCCTTGAAGGCATTGGTTATACTGTTGACAGCTTTCACTTTATTTTCTGTACCATGGCAAACTAAAATAATGTCATTTCCTGCTTGAATTGCTCTTACGGAAGCTTCCCCTATATCGTAGTTTTCGATAATAGCTCCCATTGTCATGTCATCGGTTATCACAACGCCATTAAAGTTCATTCCTTCTCTTAACAAATTGGTGATTACATTTTTTGATAAAGAAGAAGGGAATTCGATGTCTATTTCAGGCAAAAGGATATGGGCAACCATCATCAGATCTGCTTGTTGATTAACCGCATGTTGAAATGGCACCAATTCCATTTGGCGAAGTCTTTCCAAACTATGGTTTACAACCGGCAATCCTAGATGAGAATCAACATCTGTATCACCATGACCTGGAAAATGCTTTACTACTGGAATGATGCTTTTGGATTGTATTCCTTTCATTTCTTCGATTCCCAGCTTTGCAACAATTTCCCTATTAGCGCCAAAAGCTCTTTTCCCGATTACTGGGTTTGCTGGATTGCTATTGATATCCAAAACAGGGGTCATCGTCATATTAAATCCAAATGAGTCTACTCTTTCTGCAATGGCTTCACCAACTTGATAGGCAAGTGCTGGACTATTAGAATTTCCAATGTCCACACTGTCTGGCAAGTTTATTATCTCAGGGGGCATTCTCGATATTAAACCACCCTCTTCATCTACTGCTATAAAAATGGGAGTGTTATGATGCTTGGAATTTATTTCTTTTATCTGATTGGTTAAGGCCAATAATTGCTGTGAGCTAGTTATGTTTTTCTTAAATAAAATGACACCACCAATATGATTATCCACTATTAATTTCCTAGTTTCCTCATTAATTTTACTATCATCAAATCCAAACATAAGCATCTGACCAATTTTTTCTGCTATTGACATAGAATCCAGTTTTGCTTTTATCGGATCAGTTGCGCCATCAAGCAGAGATACTTCCGTTTCCATTTCATACTCAGCGCCTTGGACAGCGTGAACGATGTTATGGTTGGAAGCTTTGCTACATCCGACGAAAATCATTATCAAAATCAAAGAAAAAACTACCTCTTTTTTGTACCAATTATTCCTAATTTCCATCATACCTTTCCCTATAAAACAATTTCTTTTACGCGAAAACTTAATTCCCTATCTCTCATAGGGATTCTTTATTTATGGGCAGTTAAAATATAATTGCCTTTTTGAACATGGTCCATTAAATGTAATATTCCCGTTTTCCTATCGTATTCATACTATCTAGCAAAGTCCATTTGGAGAATAAGTTGAAAAAGGCGATGGCAAGCAAAAGGGAATATGGAAAATGCGGAAATGATAGAAGGTTGCACAACTAACGATTTTCGAGTGAATCGAATAATTCCGACTCTATTTCACTCTACCTATCAAAATAGCTTATTTTGTAAAAGGAGTAGGGATAAAGACTGTGTTATTATCTAAAAACGATAAAACACGAACATTAAATTAGTTTTTATTAATTAAAATTCGTATTTTGGTTGATTATCTGTTATTAATTTGTTATATTAATAAAGTAATAAAGTGAAATATTATTACTCGTATATACTCGGTAATATGGTCTGAGTGTCTCTACCCGGTTCCCATTGAAGAACAGGACTACGAGGTAAAGTATATGGTTGTTCGGCTTTTTAGTTGAACCCATTTTATGATGTAGCACTGGCTTCTTAACTAGCTGCATTATATATACTTGAACTCGTAGGTTTAGATGGTAGAAATTATTCTACATTTTCTAGACCTTTTTCTATTGACCAAGGCTTTGTTAAAGTACAGTTTTGATTTTTAGGTACCTAGCTGTTGATTGGAGCACGGGAAGAAGACTCCTGCGGGAGATAGCGTTTTGTGGAGACCCCCGCAGGCGAAGCCGAGGAGGCTCCACAAGCGCCCCGTGGAAAGCGTAGCCTCGTGTGGAAATCAACAGCGGTGTTTAACAGAGTCTTGACCAAAAAAGCAAGTATATCAACATCAAAAAGAAAAACTACTTAGGAGAGATTACTTATGAAAAACAACATGGTAAAAAAATTCATTTCAATATCAATGATAGCGGTACTGTTATTATCGGTATTTGCAGGATGTAGTTCTCCTTCACAATCAGCAGCAGAGAAAGTGGAAGTAGAAACTCAAAGACCCATTATGGTTCAAGGACCAATGCCAATCGAAGCTGAAAAGTTTGCACAAAGATTAGAGAATGTGAAAGAAGAAACATCAGGAACTTTTGTGTTTTACATAGGGACTTTAGATGATTATCCAGTAATCGTAGCAAAAACTGGTAAGGGGATGGAAAATACAGCTGCAGCTACAGCAGTTGCTATTGAGAGATATAATCCAATTGCCATCATCAATCAAGGAACTTCAGGCGGACATGACCCGGATTTAAACGTATTTGATATTGTTTTAGGAGAAAGAACGACAAACCTCGGTTCATTAAAGACAGCAGATAAGGATGAAAACCAAGGAATTGATCCAACTGTATGGATACCAATGGACTTAATGGCTTCTGAAGGAAGTGCAGGAGAAGATCCAAATGCTGAAAAAATTCGTTATTACGAGGGAGATAAAGATTTGCTCGCAGCTGCAAATGCAGTGATTGATACCTATACAGAGGGTAAAATTGTTCAGGGAACTATTGGTTCTGCCGATGTATGGAATAATGAAGTTGATCGAATTAAATGGTTCCATACTAAATTTGGCACATCTGTAGAAGAAATGGAAGGTGCTGCAGCAGCACAAATTGCTGGCGCGTATGATATAGCATTTTTGGGTATTAGAGTACTATCTAATAATAAAACCAACGGTGGTAAATACAACCCAGAAACAGCAACAGCCAACCAAGAATATGTATATGAAGTAGTAAAAAAATATATATCCACAATGCAAGGCGAATAATGTAGTTGATTGGGAGGCCCTTTTTAGGGTCTTTTTTTTGTGGTATCTATAGATAGTAGTGCTTGACCACCAGCAACTGTAAAGAAGGAATATTGAGGGTAAGTGAATAGGTTGTATGGGGAATTTTGAATAATTTATATGTGTTTAGTCATGCTACATAGAAGGAAAAGATTTTAGGAGGCTCATGTCTTGGAGTTAGATTGGATATGGAAAGCGGTACTAATTGTAATTATTGGATTTCTTATTTTGCGATTGGCTGGAAGAAAATCGATTTCTCAGCTGACTGCCGCACAAACCATCATCATGATTTCAATCGGAAATTTACTCATTCAGCCAGTACTCCAAAAAAACATTTGGATCACCTTTTTAATTGCCTTATTATTGGTAATCGTTTTAATAACGATCGAATGCCTTCAAATAAAATTTGATAAACTTGAAACCTTCATAACTGGAAAAGGAATAGTTGTAATAGAGAATGGAACAATTCTTGACGAAAACCTTAAAAAGATGCGAATCACCGTCGATCAATTGGAAATGCGCTTACGTCAAGACAACATCTCGAACATTAGCAATGTCAAAACAGCAACCATTGAGCCAAGTGGACAACTGGGATACGTACTAAAAGAAAGCGCCCAATATGCGACAAAAGAAGATATACAAGCAATCTTAGATTATCTTCATCATAAATTTCCAACTGGTCAACAGCCCCCAAATATTCTCCAAGAAAAAAATCAAAAGTCGATTTTTTCAGAAGTGGTGAGGGATGAGGAGGGTGGGGCTACTTCTAAGAGGTTACAGTAGCTAGACATTGAAAGTTCAAATATGAGCTCTCCTATCAATCTTTTTCTAATTCATAGATAATCTTTTGTTTTCAATGATAAAGGAATATCATAAGGGTGAATCTTCGACACTATTTATTGTATTAATCCCTTCTATTTGTTAAAGTTTATATATAATAGAATACACGAACACTAGGGGTGCTTTTTAGCTGAGAGAGACTGCTGTCTTAACCCTGTAACCTGCTCTAGGTAATGCTAGCGAAGGGAAGTGGAATGATGGGATAGTTGTGTCTTTTTCTAATTCAACCACTTCTTTAGGGAAGTGGTTTTTTGTTGTTTTTTTCAAAAGTGAGGGTGATGTAAATGAAATCGGATTTGTTGGAATTGTTAAAGATGGTGAATCAACGTCAGGATGAGTTAGTGGATCTCTTATCGCATTTGATACGCTATAAAACGCCAGCTCCTCCTGCGCGAAATACGGAGGATGCGCAGCAGTTTATTGCGAATTTTTTAGGAGAAAGAGGATTTGCCATTGATAAGTGGGATGTTTATCCTGGTGATCCGAATGTGGTAGGAGTGTTGAAAGGAAAGCGTTCACAGGAGTATCAAAGTTTGATTGTGAATGGGCATATGGATGTAGCAGAGGTAAGTGAGACGGAAGAATGGGAGGTCGATCCGTTTACTCCAGTAGTGAGGGATGGAGTTGTTATTGGTCGTGGCGCCTCTGATATGAAGGGTGGGCTTGCTGGGGCTTTGTTTGCGATTAAGCTACTCCATGAGGCGGGGATTGAACTGCCCGGAGATCTTACTTTTCAGTCTGTGATTGGAGAAGAGGTAGGGGAAGCGGGGACTTTGGAGTGTTGTAAGAGGGGGTATACGGCTGATTTTGCGTTAGTGGTCGATACTAGTAATCTGCAAATTCAAGGGCAAGGTGGCGTGATAACTGGTTGGGTTACGGTTAAAAGTAAGCAAACACATCATGATGCAACAAGGAAAAGTATGATTCATGCTGGTGGCAAGCTTTATGGTGCTAGTGCGATTGAGAAGATGATGAAAATCATGCAAGGGTTGCAAGACTTGGAGAGACACTGGTCTGTGATGAAAAGCTATCCTGGATATGATCCTGGTACAAATACGATTAATCCTGCTGTTATTGAAGGAGGAAGGCATGCTGCTTTTATTGCCGATGAATGTCGTTTATGGATTACCGTGCACTTTTACCCAAATGAAACGCATGAACAGGTCGTAAAAGAAATCGAAGAGCACATTCTGCACGTGGCAAAGGCGGATCCATGGTTAAGAGAAAATCCTCCGACGTTTGAGTGGGGTGGTTCCTCCATGATTGTCGATCGTGGTGAAATTTTCCCTTCCTTAGAGATTGACCCGGAGCATCAGGCTATCAAGACGTTAATGGGCTGTCACGAATCTACCTTGAAAGAACAACCTGTTGTAGGTGTATCACCAACTGTGACTGATGGCGGCTGGTTTGGTGATGCAGGAATACCTGCTGCGATTTATGGTCCAGGAGAGCTGAAGCATGCACATTCGATTAACGAACAAGTCTCTATTCAACAATTAGTTGATTATACAAAAGTAGTATTAACATTTATTTATGAATGGAGCCATACAAAAAAATAGTAGAATTGGAGAGGGTTAAAAATGAAATTCACAGAGCGTTTGCAACTAAAAACAGAGCCAATTTGGAGGAAAAATCATTCCCATCCATTTGTAGTAGAAATGGGGAACGGAACGCTAGATAAAGAGAAGTTTAGGTTTTACATGATCCAGGACTATCTTTATTTAATCGATTATGCCAAGTTGTTTGGAATTGGTGCAGTTAAAGCAACCGATGTGTCCACAATGGAGAAATTTTCTGCACTATTACATGCGACTTTACACGAGGAAATGGCGTTACATAGAAGCTATGCCGAACAGTTTGAAATTTCACTAGAGGAATTAGAGAATGCAGAGCCATCTCCAATTACGCTAGCCTATTCTCACTACATGCTACATAAAGCGCAAAGTGGCACACTTGCTGAGCTAGTGGCTGCTTTGTTACCGTGCATGTGGAGCTATTGGGAAATTGGAAAAGAACTAAGTCAAATTCCTGGAGCAGCTACTCATGAATTATATGGAGAATGGATTAGTATGTATAGCTGCGAAGAATTTGGCGAATTAGCAACATGGTGTAAGGATCTAATGGATAAGTTGGCTGAAGGAAAATCAGAATCAGAGCTTTTGGAGTTAGAGAAAATATTTTTGAATACGACACGGTTTGAGTATATGTTTTGGGATATGGCTTATAAGGGACAGATGTGGGAATAGGTTTTTGATGTCTTCTCTAGAGTGTAGAGGAAGTATGCTTACAAGAGCTTAAATAAATTCGTATAGGAAATTTATTGGTAGTGATGCACGCTAGATATTGTTTATACAATATCTGCTCACCAGTAAATTTCCTTTTTTGTATTAGCAAGCTAAATCTTACAGTAGTCGTGTAAAATTGTGATACAATGCACACTATAAAGGAAAGATTTTACTCACTTTCCACTATGTAAAAATGATTGGAGAACAAAGTTGTGATTATTTTTGGTTTAGTTTTTCTTTTCGTGTATGCCGCTCTTGTTTTGTATATTGGGTGGAGTGGTTGGGGCTGGATGAAGTCCGTGGTGAAAAAAGAGATATCACGGAAATTCAAAGTCCTTTATATTGTTACATTTACTATTGTTTCTAGTTCATTTGTAATAGGAAGATTTTTCGATAATATTATATTTCATATTATTGGTTCCTTTTGGATGGCGTTGTTTTATCTCTTAGTCATTATCGTACCTTTAGTACATATTAGTGTTTTGCTTTTACGTTTAACGCGATTGCCAAGACCTAATATTGATAAATGGTCTAGTATTATGGCGATGGGCTTAGTATTTTCTTTAGTAGGCTATGGATTATTTAACGCATATAGTCCAACCGTTCAAACGTACGATATACAGATTGAAAAAAGTAATCCATCGACTGAGCAGCTTAATATTGTGATGGCTTCCGATACCCACTTTGGAGTACTTTCAGGGAAACGTCATGCGATTCGGATGGTGAAGGAGATTAATGCACTAGAACCAGACCTCGTCTTGTTTCCAGGAGACATTCTTGACGATGATATCAATCAATTTATTGAAAAAGAAATTGCCCAAGTTTTGGCTCAAATCAAAGCCCCTGATGGCGTGTATCTCTCTCTCGGTAACCATGATCGACATAATGGACCGATTGAGGACTTAATCGATACGCTGGAAATTGGAAATTTGCACGTATTATATGATGATGTCATTACAATTAATGATAGTATCACCCTTATCGGTAGAAGAGATCGTACGAATTCTGAACGTTTGGAGCTCGGGGCGTTTACGGAGGGAATGGATTTATCGAAGACCGTTATTTTACTAGAACATCAGCCGTACGATCTGGATATTGCGCAAGAGCATGGTATCGACCTTATGCTTTCAGGCCATACACACCGTGGACAAGTCTTTCCTGGTAACCTCATAACGAAACGAATTTATGAAAATGATTGGGGACTTTTACAGAAGGAGCAGATGTATTCGATTGTATCCTCTGGCTATGGATTCTGGGGTCCACCGATACGGATAGGATCTCGTTCAGAGATTGTGCAAATTAATGTGTCTTTTCAAGAAGAATCGAATATGTAGAATCTAGGCACAGCTAGCTCGCTAGTTGTGCTTTTTTGATGATAGTAGTCATTGTATAAGATTTATTTACTCATAAAATCAGGAAGGATTTTGTTATTATTAAGTTAATAAATATAATGATGGAAAACATTATTATATGCAAGTTATCATAAAAAGCTGAGGGACGGAGAAGAACAAAAGAATCACAATGAAATGGGGGAATTCGAATTCGATGACATATAAAGAACATTTTAAATAACTCTATTTCGTTAGTATTCGAGGACCTCCTTTAGTTGGGGTGTTTTTGAATAATTACATCACCTTTTTAGGAGGGGAAATAAATGCGTTCTGAACAGGAAATGCTAGATTTAGTTTTAAAAGTAGCGAAGGAAGATGATAGAGTTAGAGCGGTTGGAATGAATGGTTCTCGTACGAATCCGAACGTACCAAAGGATTCTTTTCGGGATTATGATATTGTTTACCTAGTAAAGGACATGCAATCTTTTTTAGACAACCCTAATTGGGTTAATGTCTTTGGCGAACGAATAATCATGCAGACTCCGGAGGATATGGCGATGTTCCCCCCTTCTTTGGGAGGAAGGTTCTCCTATTTAATGTTATTTAACGATGGGAATAGAATTGATTTAATTCTTGCGCCGATAGAGGAAAAAGATCAGTATACCTATGAAGATGGGCTGACAATCCTCTTATTAGATAAAGATGGGACGATGCCAATTTTATCTCCGCCAACAGACGAAGAATATTGGGTGAAAAAGCCCACTGCAGCCTATTTTGCTGATTGCAGTAATGAATTTTGGTGGGTTTCTACTTATGTAGCAAAAGGATTATGGAGACGGGAAACCCTATATGCTTATGATCATTTAAATATTGTAAGAGCGATGCTCATTAAAATGATCGAATGGAAAGTAGGCATCGATACCGATTTTTCCTTAAGTATCGGTAAGAATGGCAAATATTTAAAGCGTTATGTGACGAATGAAACATGGGAGAAGTTATTAAAGACCTATCCTAGCGGAGATGATGAACAGATTTGGAAAGCTTTGTTTATCATGACGGATTTGTTTGAAGAAGTTGCTAATGAAGTGGCAGATAAACTTTCTTATATCTACCCACTAAAAGAAGCGGAGAAGGTAAAGCGGTACCTTAAGCGTGTTCAAGGTTTACCTGAAGACGCAATGGAGATTTATTAGTAGGTATTTTATTTTGAACAACATTAGATTACAGAAATCCTAAAAAAGGAGAAGACTTTCGTTTTGAACAACGTTAGGTCTTCTCTTTTTTATGATAATGAAATAGAAAAAGGCCCCTATCTAACCAGCACTTTCTCCAAAAACCGCTTCGTTCGCTCTTCTTTTGGATTAAAAAAGATAGCTTCCGGCGTACCTTCCTCCATGATATGACCATCCGCAATAAACACTGTACGATCTGATACGTCTCTCGCAAAGTTCATTTCATGTGTGACGATAACCATGGTTTGACCTTCGTCGGCCAGTTCTTTGATGACAGTTAATACTTCACCCACAAGTTCTGGATCAAGGGCGGAGGTTGGCTCATCGAATAGGAGAATTTCAGGCTTTAAGGCTAGCATTCTTGCAATGGCAGCGCGTTGTTTTTGACCTCCGGATAGTTGATCAGGGTACTGATTTTTTTGTATTGTCAAGCCCACTTTTTGTAAGAGTACTTCTGCTTCTTTTATAACCTCAAGTTTGTTTCTTTTTTGCACAATGTAAGGAGCTTCGATAATATTTTCTAATACCGTCTTATGGGGGAAGAGGTGAAAATGCTGAAAGACCATTCCGGAATATTGTTGGATTTCTTTTTTCTTTTTTTTAGATGGAGTTTTTCCGTTAAAACTTACTTGTACATCAGCAATTTGTAACGTCCCAGAAGAGGGAGTTTCTAATAAATTAAGACAACGAAGTAACGTTGTCTTACCCGAACCGGATGGGCCGATGATACTTACTACTTCACCTTTTTCAATAGTTAAAGAGATAGATTTTAAGACTTCTGTATCCTGAAATTTTTTTGTTAATTTGTTAACTTGAATCATACATTTAACCTCCAATCAAGCTGAGACATAACGATTAGCTTTTTTCTCTAGATAGTCTTGTAGTATGGTGACAACGGTACATAATCCCCAGTATATAAGTGCAACGAGAATGTATAATGTTAAACTCTCGTAAGTCTGACCAACCACAACTTTAGCTCGATAAAACATTTCAGATACAGTAATTACCATCGCAAGGGAGGTACCTTTAATAATATCCATAAAAACACTTGATAATGGTGGTAGAGCGATTCGTGTTGCTTGAGGTAAAATAATTCGGCGCATTGTTTGCCAATAAGACATTCTTAATGTTTCAGCTGCTTCCCATTGACCATGTGAAACGGAAGAAATGGCAGAACGAATAATTTCGGCACAATAAGCGGAAAAATGGAGGCTTATTCCAAGAATTGCTGCTGACAGTGGCTTTAGTTCTATGCCAACCATTGGAAGTCCGAAATACAAGATAAATAGAATTACAAGTAAGGGAGTGCCACGCATAAAAGAAATGAAAATCCGTGCTATTGTGCGCGTGAAGAAAAATTTGTTCATCCTTGCAAGTGCGACAAATAATCCTAAAACCAACGCGATAGCCATACTTACTAACGCAATATAAATCGTATACCAGGCTCCTTCTAAAATAAAAGGGAGGGAGTTTAAGGCAACTTCGACATTAAAAAGATATTCCCATTTAAAATCCGACATAAAAAGTCTCCTTCATTTCATATGTAAAAAAGAAAGGAATCAAATCGATTCCTAATCAAAACTAATCTATTTCAACTGGATGAGAAACATCTGCTCCAAAGAATTCTAGAGCGATTTCTTTAATCGATCCATCATCGATCATTTCTTGTAGTACTTTATCTAATTGATTCTTAAGTTCTGTGCTATCCTTTTGCATCACAATTGCTCCAACATTTGGTTCAAACTTCACATTTTCCGCAAGCTTCAAACCAGGTTTATTAAATTGTTTCAAAGTTTGAATTAAGACAAGGTAGTCATTAAGTGTAGCATCAACACGACCGTTGATAATTTCTGGTAATACCGTATCCGAACCTGTATAAACAACAACTTCTGCACCTTGGCTCCTTGCAAAGTCCGAATAGTTACTTGTTGCAGAGCCTCCTACCTTTTTTCCTTGTAAATCTTCTACTGTGTCAATCCCAGAACTATCACTTTCACGAACAAGTGCAGATCCAAAAGAATGTTTAATAGGAATCGTAAAATCAAATTTTTCTAGACGCTCTTCTGTAATAGTGAAGTCATTGGCAGCAACATCAATTTGGCCATTACGAAGAGCTGGAAGAAGTCCGTCAAATTCCATGGTTTTAAATCCGACCTCTAAGCCTAATCTTTTTCCTAATTCTTTTGCTACTTCTACATCAAAGCCTGTTAATTCTTGAGTATTCTCATCAAAATATGTAACTGGAAAATAAAGTCCCTCTGTCCCTACAACAATTTTCCCGGATTCTTTAATCCTTTCCCAAGAGTTTTGTTCATCAGCTATTTTACTAGTAGAATCTGAAGGTGTAGCAGAACTACTAGATTCATTGTCACCACAAGCAGAAAGTAAGAGTCCAATTGTGAAGACAAACAAGAATAATGAAAGTTTTTTCATGTTCAATACCATCCTTTTTCAATAGTTTTACTTGGTTTTAACTTAACAGAGTTGCCGCTATCACGATTCTCCTAACATAAACAAAAAACCTCTTCCATAAGAAGAGGTTGGCAGAAAAAAATAAAAATACCGGACTCTTCTTATCTCTCAAGCCGTTGCTTGCTGGATTTGGCACAGTACTCTAAAAGTCTGTTGCCGAGGTTTCATAGGGCCAATCCCTCCACCTTCTCGTGATAAGAAACAAAGTAACTATTAAGTTATTAATGGAAATATTACCATTCAAAGAAATAACAGTCAATAGATTTTTGTGAGTCAATTCTCTTGACTGAGAAAAGTACCCTCTACTGTTCTTCCAGTTTAGCATCCCGCATTGGAGAAACAGCTAACCAAATCGCACAAATAGCTAGCCCAATAATGGCAACCCATAGAGACGTTCGGAATCTGAACGCGTCCGCGATTAATCCGCCTAGTGGTGCTCCAATTACAATCATACTGCGATTGATCGACCGCATTGTTGCATTCACTCGGCCTTGCAGGTGCATTGGTGTGATGGACTGGAGATAGCCCATTTCGATTGGCCCTTCGATTCTCATCGCAAAACCGTAAAAGAATTGACCAATAATCACTAATACTAGTGCGGCAACTTGGTGATTAACATGACTTGTTATTGGTGCCAATGCAATGAGGATTACAGCCGGACTATAGAGAAAGCGGGAAAAAATCGCACGTCCGACTCCCCATTTTTGTCCGATAAGTGGTTTAACTATTTGTGGAGATGAAGTTGATTTGTCATAATTGAAAGTATGATAGAACGCTTGATAACAAACGAAATTTATAGTTTTCGATTAACTAAATCTTATGATGGGGTGTTTAGCATAGTTAAATTAGCTGAAGAGGTACTAGTTCACCCGGATGGAACAACCATTACGCTTCTGGAAAAAGGGACGGATGAACAGGGAGAATATATAGTAATTGAGCATTTAGTGAAGAAAATGGGTGCGATGAACGGGCCTCATTGGCATCCAGAATTGACGGAATCGTTCACAGTTAAGGAAGGAAAGATGCGGTTTATGGTAGATGGCAAGGAGTATTTACTAGGACCTGGTCAGCAATTGAAGGTGCTTCCGAAACAGCTTCATCAATTTTGGAACGAGAGTGAAGAGCAGTTACTAGTCATCCATGAAATTCGACCACCAAAGAATCATTGGGATATGTTTAAAATCATTCATAAGTTAACCATTCAAAACAAAGTAAATGCTAAAGGAATACCAAAAAATCCACTTTGGTTAGGCTTAGCCTGGGAAAGTATAGATGGCTATTTATCCGGACCACCTATTTTTTTACAACGGACATTATTAGGCGGATTGGCAAGAGTGGCTCGTGTAATGGGGTATCGAATTTAAATTCAGGAAATGAATTTAGTATAAAAGGAAGGAAGAAAAATTAAATTCGACATAATAGTCTATTATTATTTTTAAAGATTGTATTTTTTTGAAAATTTTGTTAGATTAAATTTGAATCATCAAATTTTAAAATACAAGGATGCTAATATGACGATTAAAACTAGAAGACAAAAGCGAAATATTAAAAAGAAAAAACTATTAATATCAATAGGTTTTATTCCTATTATGCTTATTTCGGCCGTATTAATTTATGGATATTTACAATATAAAAGTGCATTTGAGAGTTCAGTTAAAGAATCTGTAATAGATCGTACACAAATAGAGTTTAACCCGGTAAAAAGTACAGATGATAAACATAACGTTTTATTATTAGGTATTGATGCTAGGAATGAGGAGAAATCTAGAACGGATACGATTATGATTGCTCAATATGATGGGAAAACCAAAAGCACTAAAATAATATCGATAATGCGTGATTCATACGTAGAAATCCCGGATTATGGTTATAACAAGATTAATGCTGCACATGCATTTGGGGGAGTAGAGTTATTAAGAAAAACTTTAAAATTAAATTTTGATGTTGATGTGCATTATTATGCAATAGTCGATTTTAATAGTTTCTCTAAAGTAGTAGATGTAGCTTTTCCTGATGGGATTGAAATTGATATTGAAAAAGAAATGTCTAAAGGAATTAATTCTACCCTTTTTGCTGGTACACATAAGTTGAATGGTGATCAATTATTGGATTATGTTAGGTTTAGACAAGATGCGGAAAGTGATTTTGGTAGAGTCCGAAGACAACAGGATGTCCTAAAAGTATTAACTAGTGAATTTTCAGAGATTAATAATTTAGTAAAACTTCCTCAAATTTTAGGAACAATTACACCTCATATTAAAACAAACATGGAAAATTCGCTTCTTTTTTCAATTGGTCCATCTATACTTTTTGAGAACAAGAATGATATTGAATCCATAAGAATTCCATTGGAAGGCACCTATACGGATGAAAGATATGAGAACGCTGGGGCAGTGCTTGGCTTAGATATTGAAGAAAATAAAAATGCGATGCAAGATTTTTTTAATTGAAACAGTAGCATGTGTATTTTGGAGTAACGAAAAAGCCTAATTTCTTAATGGTGCTACGAAATTAGGCTTTTTATATTGGGGTTTCTAGTAAGGTGAATATAGGTTCTTGGACTTACATTCCAATTGGTCCGGTATAGAAAATACAGTAATGTTATGATTTTAATTCTGAATACTAGATTATTTTTTCGCGGTCTAGGGATATTGAAACACTTAGTGGCAAAAGGGGGAATATTGGAGATAACCGAAAATCCATGACCTTTCATTTGACTACAAAATTAAATAATGCTGTAATTCTAGATAGATTAATTATTAAGTAGGGGGAACTTTTCTTGGAAATAGGCATAAGTACGTTTGTAGAAACGACACCAGATGTTGTAACTGGTGAGGTAATTAGTCATGCTCAGCGAATACGTGAGGTGGTCGAGGAGATTATACTGGCGGATAAGGTCGGATTGGATGTCTTTGGTGTGGGGGAGCATCATCGCGAAGACTTTGCAGCTTCTTCGCCTGCAGTTGTTTTAGCAGCAGCAGCTTCCCAAACGAACCGGATTCGTTTAACAAGTGCTGTAACAGTACTTTCTTCTGTAGATCCTGTGCGAGTTTTTCAAGATTTTGCAACGCTTGATGGAATTTCGAATGGTCGTGCTGAGATCATGGCCGGTAGAGGCTCTTTTATTGAATCTTTCCCGTTGTTTGGTTATGACTTAAAAGACTATGATGAGTTATTTGAAGAGAATTTAGAGTTGTTGTTGAAAATTCGGGAGTCAGAAAAAGTGACTTGGAGAGGTGGACATCGACCTGCCATTCAAAATCTTGGGGTATATCCGCGTCCAGTTCAGGGTCCACTTCCTGTATGGATTGGCAGTGGTGGAAATTCTGAATCCGTAGTGCGCGCAGGTATTCTAGGATTGCCGTTAGTTCTGGCTATTATTGGAGGCAGTCCGCTTCAGTTCAAACCATTAGTGGACCTTTATAAGAGAGCAGCAATCCATGCTGGCCATGATGTATCAAAGTTACCGGTTGCTTCACATTCACACGGATTTATAGCCGAGAATACTGAAATAGCTGCTGATAAATTTTTCCCTTCTACCCAACAGGTAATGAATAAATTAGGACAAGAACGTGGCTGGGCAAGGTATGACCGATCCACATTTGATGCTGCTCGTAGCTTTGAGGGAGCTCTCTATGTAGGAGATTCTGCAACAGTAGCTAAGAAAATTATTCACCTTCGAAAAAATGTAGGTATTACCCGTTTCATGCTTCATGTTCCAGTTGGCACGATGCCTCATGATGATGTCATGAAAGCAATAGAGCTATTAGGAACAGAGGTCGCGCCTAAGGTTCGAGAAGAAATAGCAAGATGGGAAGCGGAGAGTAAATTGGAAAAGAGGCATTAATCCTAGAATTAATGTTCTTTCTACTTATCATGAGGGAGTATAAAAAGGCCCGGTGGGTGATGTGTTTAGAAAGGATAATTCGTACGTGCTTTTGTTCCGTACAAGCATGGGAAAAAGTAGAAAGAAAACAATACGAAAAGCAGTGCGTTCCCTTAAAGGAATCCACTGCTTTTCGCATTCTAATAGCTAAACCTAGCAGAAGTGATTTTATCCTATGAGCTAAATACTCTTCCTAAAGAGTTTGACTGATATGAGTAATCATGTGCTCATCTATAAATAGTTCTTGCAAAAAATTCATAATGTTTTATAATTGATAACGATTATCATAATTGGTTAAACAGGGGGAACTAAAGTGAAAAAGGTTACACTGATGTTAATAGCTTTAATGATCTTTTTGGTTGCTTGCGGCCAAAAAGATGGAAGTAATGGCGGAGATAAAGAAAATGAAGCCGCTTCCGAAGGGAACAAGGCAGATGTAATTACGGTTTCCGGTGTATTAGGTGAAGTAGAGTTAGAAGGTCCGGTGCAAAATGTGGTTGCTCTGGAATGGACATATGCAGAAGATTTATTAGCTGTTGGTGTACAACCAATAGGGATGGCAGATATTGCAGGATACAACAGCTGGGTTGATATTGAAAAAGAATTAAGCAGTGATGTAATAGATGTAGGAACACGCCAAGAGCCTAGCTTAGAACAAATAGCAGCACTTGAGCCTGAATTAATTATTGCTATTAAAAGTCGTCATGAAGCCATCAAAGATGAATTAGAATCTATAGCTCCAACAGTCTTTTTTGATCCATATCCAACGGATGAAAGCTTTAATCAATATGCGGAAATGGAAGCAACGTTTAATGAAATTGCAAAAGCGGTTGGTAGAACTTCAGAAGCAGAACAGGTACTTGCTGATTTAGCTAAGAAGTATGAGGAAGCAAAAGCAACCATTGAATCTAGTGATTTAGAAAATAAGGATGTCGTTCTTACTCAAGCGTATAGTGCAAGTCAAGCACCAGAAATTCGTGTATTTACACCAAATGCTCTTGCCGTTACTATTTTGGAGAAAATAGGATTAAATAATGTTCATCAACCAGATTCGTTTGAAGTGTACGGATTTAGTACGTTGAATGTTGAAGGTTTAACAAAATATGAAGATGCAAACTTTATCTATGTCGTGCAGGATAATGATAATGTGTTTGAGAACCAGTTAAAGGACAATAGTGTCTGGAAAAACTTAAGTTTTGTTCAAGAAAACCGTACATATGCATTAGGTGGGGATGCTTGGTTATTTGGCGGTCCGTTATCAGCGAAAGTAGTAGTTGATCGTATTGTTGAGACAATGGTGACTAACTAAATGCGTTTGAAAAACGCGAAGTCCCTCTCTTTTTTGGGGGGCTTTTTCCTGTTAATTCCCTTATGTATCCTTCACCTTACACAAGGGCAGGCAGGTTACACAGTTACCGAACTTGTGACCGACGTTTGGACAGAAGGTCGCGTACAGGATATAGTACTGGGATTACGCTTGCCGCGGCTTGTTATAGGACTGTTGGCTGGAGGTGCTCTTGCAGTAGCAGGAGTTATTTTACAAACGTTAACGAATAATCCTTTAGCGTCAGCGAGTACTTTAGGAATCAACGCCGGTGCTTATTTTGGAGTAGTCATAGCGATTATTTTCTTTCCAGGATTTCTTAGTCAATTTCCATTTGTTGTGGCTTTGGTAGGAGCTACTCTTTCGACCTTTCTTGTGCTGGCTTTAGCAGGGAAAGCGCTTGATCCTGTTCGAGTTGCGTTAACTGGAATGGTTATTTCCTTGTTTTTTTCATCAGTAACTGGTGCACTCCAGCTTTTGTTTGAAAATGAAACAAATGGTTTATTCTTATGGGGAGCGGGGACTTTATTTCAGTTAGACTGGTCAGGAGTTACTTTTGCATTCCCATTTATTCTGATTGTCACCGTGATCGCGATTTTCTCAGGGAAGACACTAGATACGCTCTCATTAGGAGAAGGTGTTGCAACCTCGTTAGGACAGTCCGTAATCAAGGTCAAGGTGTTAATGTGGACCATTGCGATTGTCTTAGCATCTGTAACAGTCAGTGTGGTCGGGGTCATTGGATTTGTCGGCTTAATCGCTCCTCATATTGTTCGTTTGCTAGGAGTTAAAGGTCATAGAGCATTAATTATGCACTCTTTCTTATGGGGAGCTGTAATATTAATAGCTGCTGATACAGCAGCGAGGTGGATACAGCCTGGTCAGGAGATTCCTGTAGGTGCGATGACGGCGTTAGTTGGTGGGCCATGGCTCATGTATTTAGCCTACAAAACAGCAAAGCAGCAAAAAAGGGGCGGAAAATCATTAGGAGGAACTAAGAATCCGATTTCCTTAAAATGGATTTTGCCTATTCTTCTACTTGGTATCGGAGTAATAGTAACGATTTCCTTTTCTTATAATGGATCGGAATGGGTTGCGATGTCAGAGTGGACTTCCAAAATTGTTTGGAACTTTAGAATACCTCGTGTGATAACAGCGTTTGCTATAGGGGCGATGCTTGCAGTGAGTGGTGTTTTGTTACAAGGAGTATTGAGAAACCCATTAGCAGATGCTAGTGTGTTAGGGATTACGTCTATGGGTGGTGCTGGCGCGATGATTTTTCTCGTGTTATTTCCAACACTACCTGCTTCATGGATGCCGATCGGTGCTGTTCTTGGCTCATTATTTGCCATGTTGATAATTTTTATAACGTCATGGAGAGCAGGATTTCAGCCAGTGTTAGTCGCACTTATTGGAATATCTGTGTCAGCATTTGGCTCCGCAATTATTCAAATTTTAGTTGTTAAATCTAAGCTTGTTGTAGCGGCAGCACTTGTTTGGTTATCAGGTAGTACGTATGCAAAAGGCTGGGAAGAAGTACAACTTGTATCCATCATCTTTTTGCTGCTTATTCCAATCGCAGTGTATTTTACAAGATCACTTAATTCACTAGCATTTGGCGATGATATAGCAACTAGTCATGGACTAAAGATTTCAAAGACTAGAATTTGGGTACTATTAATTGGTGTTGCGTTAACAGCTGGTGCCGTATCGATTGTCGGAACCATCGGCTTTGTTGGTCTACTCGCTCCACATATAGCACGTAGACTAGTTGGGTATTTACATTTGCCGTTATTGACGGTTAGTATGCTCCTTGGAGGTTTTCTACTTGTACTAGCAGACTTTATTGGGCGGGTTGTATTAGCTCCGAAAGAGATTCCTTCTGGGTTAGTGGTTGCTCTAATTGGGGCACCTTACTTGCTATATTTATTGAAAAAAATAAAGTAAGGTCTTTTCCATTCAATGGATTAAGTTATTTTAAAGGAGAAAAGACATAGTTTCACCCGACTTTATTGTGCATATATTGTCGGGTAACTACCCTCCAATCCTGTTATTTTATTGATAAAGGAGGTCAAGGGATGGATTTGCTGAAGAACATGAATATGGCGTTAAAGTATATCGAGGAAAACCTTGTAGATGAAATCGATTTTAAAGAAGTAGCTAGGACTTCACTTTGCTCTGAATATCATTTTAAAAGAATGTTTTCTTTCCTCGCAGGTGTTTCTTTATCGGAATATATTCGTAGGAGACGTTTGACTCTTGCAGCACTGGAGCTTACCGATAGCAACTTAAAGATTATTGATATTGCAATGAAATACGGATATAGCTCCCCTGATTCTTTTACACGGGCTTTTCAACAATTGCACGGCATTACACCATCAGAAGCAAGAACTAATGGCAAGCCAATGAAAGCTTATCCACCCATGACCTTCCAATTATCCATAAAAGGAGGGCATGAAATGAATTATCGAATCGAAGAAAAAGGACCATTTCGCATTGTGGGTTTGAAAAAGAGGGTACCAATCATTTTTCATGGGGTGAATCCAGAGATAGCAGAAATGTGGAAAAGTCTAAATGGTGAAATGATAGAGTCGCTTAAATCTCTTTCCAATGTTAATCCTATCGGACTGATAAGTGCATCCACTAACTTTTCTGAAGGTCGGATGGAGGGAAGAGGAGAGTTGGATCATTATATTGGTGTAGCAACCACAAATGAATCTCCCAGTAATTTTGAACATCTTGAGGTTACCGCTTCAACTTGGGCAGTATTTACAGCAATCGGGCCATTCCCAGATACGCTTCAAAATGTGTGGGGACGCATTTATTCTGAATGGTTCCCATCTTCAACCTATGAGCAAACAGAAGGTCCCGAAATCCTTTGGAATGCGGATAAAGATCTAACATCTCCGACTTTTGAAAGTGAAATTTGGATTCCGGTGACAAAAAGTAATAGAACATAACTTGTTTTTCAGAGCTGTTGTTTTTGCGACAGCTCTCTTATTTATGAAGATTAAGTGCTAGGTACAACCATTTTAGTAGTACCTAACACTTTTTCTATGTTGAAATTCTATTTCTGTTATCTCGTAGCCACAATCGAATTCCTTCTATATAACCAAGAACCAATGACAAAGGTGACAACGCCCCAAATAAGTAATACTCCAATCCCAAACCACAAAGTACTTGTGAATATACTCGTCTCATACACCATGCTATATCTTAACCCTTCAGCAAAATAGGTAAGTGGAAGAATATTTGATATCGGCTGGATCCAGTCTGGCATTGTTTCAACTGGGAAGAATATGCCGCTTAAAAACATCATGAGGAAGCTAAAGATGTTTGCGACTCCCATGTAAGCTTCCGCTGTTTTGCTGAAAGAGGAGAAGAAGTAGCCAAGTGCATTAAATGATAGTGCTCCAATTAAAAAGACGACGAGTAGACCAAGAAAATTGATGTAGAGATTTGCGCCAAATATAAAAACGCCGATAAGTGAAAGTAGAACGATTTGGACGATACTAAATACTAACCTCATCACCATATCACTTAATCCGAAAAGCCCCATGTTTGCAGGCGTCATCCGTAGTCTTTTGATCAGTCCTTTTCGGCGCATCTCTACTAAATCCACCATTCCGAACATGCCCCCTTGCGCAATTGCTAAGGCGATCATTCCAGTTAATAGAAAATCTGTATAGCTCAATTCAGTATTTCCTGATGAAATCGATTCGAATTGCATTTCATACGTAGGTGCAGCGCCAACGCTGTGAAGGTTTGCCTGCTGAATAAACTTATCCAAGATACCGGCAATCGCCTGGGTAGTAACACCTTGTTCATTTTCTTTGTTTACGATAAGAACAAGTGTAGTAGCATCTTGCGATTCAGGTAAAATAATAGCAGCATCTACTTCCTTGTTTTTCACCAATTCCTCTGCTCGTACTCGATTAACGGATTCTTCTTCTTTAATGTCAAAAACAGGAAGTTGCGTTATTTGTGTTAACAGCATTTCAGAGGTGGGATTCGGATTTTCATCTACAATTGCAATTTCTGAATGAAACTCTTTATCTGAACCTCCAGTAAAAATAACCATAAAGATAACCATTAGAATGACTGGGAAAAATATCCCCCAAAACCAAGCCTGTTTCTCACGAAGGGTCATTTTTAATTGAGCAGCAAACATTTTCTTAAACTGTTTAAAATTGTTCACCTTAATCCCTCCATTCCTTGCCAGTAAAAGCAATAAAGACATCTTCCAAACTCATTTCTCGGATGGAGACTTGTTCTACCTGGTATTCTTTTTCCTTTGTGAACTTGAATAAATCATAGAGCGTATCCTCAGGCTTGGTCGTCCAAAGGGTTAGTGATGCTCCATCCCGTTTCGTACGAGAGACAGAATCAAGATTATTGGAAAAGAGCTCGCCTTCCTCTGCTGCCGTTTCTCCATCAAGAAACGATAATCGTACTTCTCTTTCTTTCGTTAGTTTTTCAATCAGTGCTCCAGGTGTATCTAATGTGACAATACGTCCCTGATCGACAATGCAAACACGATCACTTAGTTTTTCTGCTTCTTCCATATAATGAGTAGTTAGAATGGTTGTTTTACCTAATTTCTTAAGTTCAAGGATAATATCCCATATGTTTCGGCGTGCTTGTGGGTCAAGACCAGTTGTAGGTTCATCGAGGAAAATAATTTCTGGATCACTAATCATTGCAAGTCCAATTGCAAGCCTTTGTCGCTGGCCTCCTGATAGCTTTTTTACTTGATTGTGACGATGGTCGGTAAGATTGATTAATTTTAGCATTTCTTCGGTAGAACGTGCATTCTCATAAAAGGTAGCAAAAAGATCTAAATTTTCTTCAGGAGTTAATAAATCAAACATCGCACTTGATTGAGGCTGGACACCAATCTTCATTTTGATAGATGTTGCATGTTTATCCCAGTTCAACGCTCCGAAATGTATCTCCCCATTGTCTGGCGTAACTAAACCCTCAATCATTTCAAGCGTTGTCGTCTTGCCTGCTCCGTTAGGTCCAATAATGGTGAACACTTCCCCAGCTTCGACAGAAAAGCTAATGTCTTGCACAGCATGGATCGTTCCAAACGACTTTTGTAACTGTTTTACCTCTAAAACCGTCATGTATTCTCCTCACTTTCATGGCAACTATAAGACATATTTATTTTAACAGAACTAGGCGTAATTTCTATAATTTTCTGTCAAATGATTTCGGATGTAATTCATGTGAAAGGAATAAATCGCTATTCGCTAAAATACATAAAGCCTTGATGAAGCATCGGTTCATCAGGGCTTTAAAAATATTGAAATAGCAATATATTAATAGTGGATTTAAATTCTCATCAATAAATGAGAAATCAGTGCAGTTCTTTTAGGTATCTCATCGATTATAATGTGCTCGTATTCAGCATGAGGACCTTCGCCTAAACATCCCAGGCCATCAAGTGTAGGTATACCAAGATATGCTGTGAAGTTCCCGTCACTTGCGCCACCGGCAGCTGCTTCGTCTAGTGAGAAGCCAATTTCTTTTGCGGCTTCTTTTGCTTTTAAAAAAAGGCTTACAATCTCTTCTGTACGTTCCATAGGAGGGCGATTAAGTTCACCGGTTACTTCTAGTTCAATTCCATCGATAATGGGAGAAAGATTTTCTAATATATTAACCATTCGCTTTGCTTCAGAAGCTGTCTCCACACGAAAGTCGATATGCGCTTCCGCTTCTTCAGGTACAACATTGCTTCTAGTACCACCATTTACAACTCCAACATTTACTGTCGTACCTAGTTTGTAATTAGTTAGTTCTTCTAAGTTAATAATCTGGTGAGCAATTTCTTTGATGGCGCTTTTTCCTGCTTGGTGATGGTTGCCGGCATGTGAACTTATCCCTTTCGCCTTTAACTGATAAATTCCTACGCCTTTTCTAGCAGTTTTTAAAGCTCCGGTTTTTGCAACGGGAGGTTCTGTAATTAAGACAATATCACTTTTTTGTGCTTCTGCTTCGATTAGTGCCCTCGAAGTTTGGCTACCTACTTCCTCATCAGATGTGCAAAGGAATGCAATCTCCGCATTCAATTCATATTTTAGAGCAAGATATGCTTTCACTGCCCAAATCGATTGGATAATTCCACCCTTCATATCAAGTACTCCAGGTCCATAGAATTTCCCATCATTAATATACAAAGGTAATCGTCCTTTATCCCAAACGGTATCAAAGTGGCCGGCAATTAGAATTCTAGTTTTTCCTTTTCCCACTTTAAATAGTAAATGATCTCCACGATCTTTTTGAGGAAATCTTACTGCATCTACTCCTAATCGTTCTTTAAAAATAGTCTCTAGTACTTGACCACATGAATCAACCATTTCTTTTTCCAGTGAGGGAGATTCCGCCTCTACCAATCTTGTTAAATCCTCTAACATTTGATCTTTATGCTGATTTAAATATGTATGAATATCTAACAATGTCTTTTCCTCCAATTAGTTTATTTTTCTAAACTAGAAAAAATGTATATTTGGAAAATTTAAGTTGTTACGAGGATTCTCCATCTTTTCCTGTCTATAATTTTGTTATTGTAGAACACTATCTCTATTTATTCAATAGTTTTGAATATAAAAAAAATTAAGAATATTAGATTGACAAAATAATCAAACAGTTTTAATATTGGGAATAAGATTTTTAGGGAATGATTAAGGAATGTTTCCTTAAATGATCAGGGGGGATAAAGTGGAGGATATTTATCAATATATTGAAGAGCACAAAGATGTGTATATTCAGTGGCTTCGAGAACTTTGTCAAATACCTAGTGTTGCAGCTCAAAATAGAGGTATGCAAGAAGCTGCTCATAAAGTTATGAGTTACATAGAAGAGATAAACGGAGAAAGACAACTAGTACCTACGTCAGGTTTTCCTGTTATCTACGGAAAGATTAATGGAAATTCACCCAAAACATTATCTTTTTATAATCACTATGATGTGCAACCAGAAGAACCAGTAGACCTATGGAATTATCCACCGTTCGAAGGAGTCATTGATGATGGGAAGATGTTTGCAAGAGGGGTTGCCGATAACAAAGGGAATTTAATTGCAAGATTAGCTGCGGTTCATGCCTATCAGCAAGTAAGAAATGAACTCCCTCTCACTGTAAAGTTCATAGTTGAGGGTGAAGAAGAGATAGGAAGCATCCATTTAGGTGAATTCAGTGATAATTATCCAGAACTTGTTGAAGCAGACGGTTGTATATGGGAGTTCGGATATCGAAATGCTGATGGAACACAACAAGTCAGTCTTGGGGTAAAAGGCATGGCATATGTTGAACTTGTATGCAGAGGAGCAAATACTGATATGCATTCTGCAAACGCGGTGGTAATTGAAAATCCAGCTTGGCGTTTGCTGTGGGCGTTAAACACGATTAAAGATCAGTATGAAAATGTGAAAATAGAAGGCTTTTACGATGAAGTCTTAGAGTTATCTCAAGAGGAAAAAAAAGCGATTCAAGAACTCGTTTATAGCGAAGAAGAGATGCTATCAAATCTGGGCTTGAATTCCTTTTTACTCGGGCTTGAAGGGGATGCACTGAAGGAACGTCTGATTTTTAGTCCAACATGCAATATCTGTGGAATTACATCAGGTTATACCGGAGAAGGTTCTAAAACAGTACTTCCTTCTGAAGCAAGAGTGAAAATAGATTTTCGCCTCGTTCCAAATCAAGATCCGCATAAAATAGTTAGCTTATTAAGAAAGCATTTAGATAAAAACGGCTATCAAGACATTGAGATTATCCAAATGGGATTGGAAAAACCAGCTAAGACACCACTAAAGAATCCACTAGCAGAAAGTATTATAACTATCACAGAACAACTAACCAAAAAGAAACCAACGGTAATGCCAATGTCCCCTGGAACTGGTCCAATGTATGAGATTTGTCAAAAATTCGGCATCCCATCCGTTTCAATTGGGGTAGGGAATTTTCAATCGAATAACCATGCACCAAATGAAAATATCAAGGTAGATGATTTCATAGAAGGCATTAAATTAATTGCAGCTATTATGAAAGATTACGCAAAGAGGTAGGGAGGAATCAAAATGGTATTGAAGATGAATCATCCGATTTTAGAAAAGGCTAAGCTTCTCGAGTCAGAGTTAACGGCATTAAGGCGAGATTTTCATCAACATCCTGAATTAGGCTTTGAGGAACAAAGAACTGCGGCAATCGTCGCTGATTATTTAGAAACTCTTGGTCTTGAAGTGGAACGAAATGTCGCTAAGACTGGAGTGATTGGACTTTTAAAAGGAAAAGAACCTGGTCCAACTTTCGCCCTACGTGCAGACATGGATGCACTTCCTATTCTTGATGAAAAAGAAGTGGAGTATAGCTCAAGGAATGAAGGGAAAATGCATGCTTGTGGTCATGATGCTCACACAACCATTTTGTTAGGTGCTGCTAAACTCTTAACCGAACAAGGAATAGAAAAAGGCAATGTGAAATTTGTGTTTCAACCTGCAGAAGAGGGACAAGGTGGAGCCAGCGCGATGATTGAAGGAGGAGCACTTCGAAATGTTGATGCCATTGCAGGGCTCCACGTTAACACGGGAATTGATACAGGTAATATTACAGTTTCAAGTGAAAGAGTAGGCTGTGGTGCAGCTGATTTCTTCTCACTAAAGATTATCGGCAGTGGTGGACATGCTGCACATCCACATATGACGGTGGACTCAATCGCAGTGGCAGGGCAGATACTTACTGCCTTACAGAATATTTCTAGCAGGCAAGTGAACCCTACTGATCCAATTGTAGTAACTGTTGGATCAATTCATGGTGGTAATGCTAGCAATGTTATTGCTCCTATAGTAGAGATGACAGGAACAGTTAGAACATTAAACCCCGAATTACGTAAAAAGGTTCCAAGTATGATGAAAAAGATTATTAAAGGTACAACAGAAGCATTTGGGGCTACTTATGATTTTGACTTCCAATATAAGTTTCCGTCCATTCTAAATGACGATGCATTGACGGAATTAGTAGTACAAACTGCAGATGATGTTCTAGGAGAAGGCCATTCTTCAAGGGAAAAGCCTGGACTTGGTGGAGAGGACTTTTCTTTTTACACAGAGCTTGTACCAGCAGTGTTTTTTCGACTAGGAGTTGGTAATGATGACATGGTCAGATATCCCGGACATCATCCGAAATTTGATATTGATGAAAAAGCACTGCCATATGGATCAGCGATGTTAGCAAAGGTTGCACTTAACTTTTTAGATAAAGATTTAGAGGGGGAAAACAGATGAAAAAAATACTTTCATTATTAGTCATGTTAGTACTTATGATTTCGTTAGTAGCATGTACATCTGATTCAACTGGTAAAACGTCTACAGATGGTGGGGAGTCAGCAAAAAAAGATGATAAGAAACTAGTAATTGCCATGGGGTCTGATATGACTACTTTTGATATTCATGACCATAACAATACTTCTACAGAAGCGATTCACATTAATATGTTTAATTATTTAATAAAAACAGGTGAGAATGGTGAATTTCAACCAGACTTAGCGGAGTCATGGGAAAACGTAGATGAAACTACTTGGAACTTCAAGCTTCGTGAAGGTGTAAAGTTCCATAACGGTGAGGATTTCACAGCGGAAGATGTGAAATTCACTTTAGAGCGTGTTGCAAAGGATAATACGGTGCTTGAACACGGGAATTATAAACAAATAAAAGAAGTAAAAATAATTAGTGATTATGAAATTTCTATTATTACTGAAAGTGCAGAACCTGCACTGTTAAATCGCCTTTCACGCCTAGGCTCAGGCATATTACCATCTGAATACATTGAATCAGAAGGATGGGAGACGTTTTTAGCAAATCCAGTTGGTACTGGTCCTTATAAATTTGTAGAGTGGAAAAAAGATGACAGAGTGGTTCTTGAAGCAAATCCTGACTATTTTGGTGAAAAAGCAAAATGGGAGCAGTTGGTGTTCCGTGCAGTACCAGAGGATTCAACGCGTGTTTCTGAATTATTGACCGGCGGTGTTGATATAGCAGTGAATATACCACCTACTGACTGGAAGCGTATAGAAGAAAACGCAAGTACAACTTTAGCAGATAGCCCGACACAACGTGTAATGATGCTTGTACTTCGAACTGCGGGTGATTTCCCTACTGCTGATCCTAAAGTACGTGAAGCTATCGATTTAGCTATTGATAAACAGGTAATCCTTGATAATTTAATGGAAGGTTCAGGAACTGTTACTAGAACACGTGTTACTCCAGGAAATACTGGAGCAAATGAAGATTTATATGGTACAAGTCTTTATGATCCTGAAAAAGCAAAGGATCTTTTAAAAGAAGCTGGTTATGAGAATGGTCTACAACTAACATTGAGTGCTCCAAGTGGTCGTTATTTAAAAGACAAAGAATCAGTTGAATTGATGCAAGCAATGTTAGCAGAAGTAGGAATCGAAGTGAAGCTTGATCTATTAGAATGGAGCTCCTTTTCCGAAAAATATGCAAGTAAAAGCTTCAGCGACATGTTCCTAATTGGCTATGGAAACTCCATGTTTGATGCAGCTTTGGCACTTGATCGCCTTAGCAAAGGACAAGCAGCTGGAGAAACGGATTATGACAATCCAAGAGTAGAGGAATTACTACTTGGAGCAATGAGTAATATGAATCCAGAAGAAAGAGCGGAACAATATAAAGAAGCACAAGTATTAATTGCAGAGGATCGTCCACAGATTTATCTGTACCAATTAGATTCAATTTATGGAGTGAATGAAGGACTTTCATTTCAACCAAGGTTAGATGAAATGATTTTCGTTGACGACATTACAGTTAAGTAAATAGTTGTTCATTGATGTATGCAGAAGGAACTGACAGGTTAGTCAATTGTCAGTTCCTTCTTGTCCTTACTAAGGAGGGATTTCTATGAAGTTTTTACTGACCAATATACTACGTATTATACCGGTATTGTTTATTATTACGATCATCGTATTTATTCTAGTACGAGTAACTGGGGATCCTGTATCTCTTATGCTACCAGAAACAGCAACAGATGAAGATAGAACTGCGTTACAAGAGTCTCTAGGCTTAAATGAACCACTACATATACAATATCTTGTTTTTTTAGGAGATTTGGTTAAAGGAGATTTTGGAGACTCGTTCCGTTATAATCAACCCGCGTTAAGTATTGTAATAGAGCGATTACCAGCAAGCTTTAGTCTTGCTATCGCCTCGATGATTATAGCAACGCTTATTTCAGTACCACTTGGAATCTTATCAGCCATTAAACGAAATACTTTTATAGATTTATTTATCACAAGTTCCTCTGTACTTGGAAAAGCAATGCCGAACTTTTGGTTAGGAATTATGCTTATTTTATTATTATCGGTTACTTTTCAGATTTTTCCTGTATCAGGGACAGGTTCAATGATGCACCTCGTTTTACCAGCAATTACTCTAGGGACCGGGATAGCAGCTGAGATGACAAGGTTAATTAGGTCTAGCATGTTAGAAATTCTTGGTCAAGAATATATTCGAACTGCACGAAGTAAAGGTTTGCTAGAAATAGTTGTTGTTAATAAACATGCATTTCGAAACGCATTGATTCCTGTGGTGACAATTATGGCATTACAAACATCTACTTTAATAGGTGGAACCTTAATAACAGAAACCATTTTTTCTTGGCCAGGAATGGGTCAACTGTTAGTACAAGCAGTTAACTTACGAGATATGGCAGTTGTACAAGCAGCAACTTTTGTTATTGCAATCCTTGTTATTGGTAGCAATCTTTTCGCAGATTTAGCTTATCGATACCTTGATCCAAGAATTAAATACGACTAAAGGAGGGTTTAGCTCTAGATGCAGATACAAGTTGAAACAAATAAAGATATATCGATAAATACTCAAAATGAAAAAACAAAGAGCAAGTTTTCAAAATGGGTGAAAATGTTATTTAAGAGTAAGACTGGCACAGTTGGCTTGGTCATTGTTCTATTAATGATAATGATGGCACTGTCAGCAGATGTGATTGCACCACATGATCCATCAAAAACAAATGTAATGGATCGATTGCTACCTCCAGTTTGGTCAGAAGGTGGAGATTCAACGTATCTATTAGGAACGGACAATTTAGGAAGAGATATTTTAAGTCGGATTATTGTTGGTTCAAGAGTATCATTACTAGTTGGAATTAGTGCCGTAATAGTTGCTGGGGCAATAGGTTTAGCTATGGGGCTTATTGCAGGATATTATGGTGGATTTATTGACCGTGCAATTATGCGCGTAGTGGATGCCTTTTTAGCCATTCCAAATATCTTATTTATGTTGATTATCTTAGCGGTTGTAGGTCCAAGCTTAATGACATTAATAATCGTGCTTGGTGTTACGACCTGGGTAGTCTACGCCAGGATGGTACGAGGAGAGACCTTAAGTATTAAAGAACGTGATTATGTAAATTCTGCAAAAGCTGTTGGTGCAAAAGATTTTCGCATCATTACAGTCTATATTTTACCTAATATTATTTCATCATTTATCGTCATTGCCACTCTTAACGTAGCCACTACGATTATTTTAGAGTCCTCTTTAAGTTTCCTAGGTTTAGGAATCCAATCTCCAGATGTTTCCTGGGGTCTGATGTTAAGTGATGGAAGGGAATATATAGCGACAAGCTGGTGGGTAGCCACATTCCCAGGCATTGCAATTACAGTTACCGTGTTAGGAATAATCTTTTTAGGTGACTGGTTACGAGATGTGTTAGATCCAAAGTTAAAAGCAAATTAGTTGGGAGTTAGGGGGGAATTCGATATGAAAGATGCACTTCTAGAAGTAGAAGATTTGAAGGTGCGTTTTAAGACAGATGATGGATACGTTACTACTGTTAACGGCGTCTCCTTTTCTGTCAACGAAGGTGAAACAGTAGCAGTTGTAGGAGAGTCTGGTTGCGGCAAAAGTGTGACTTCTCTTTCTATACTAGGGTTAACTCCTGGAGAAATTTACAACGGTGAAATAAAATTCAATGGCAAAGACTTAACAAAAATGAAAAAAGGAGAGCTTAGGAGATTAAGAGGTAAGGAAATATCGATGATCTTCCAAGAGCCCATGTCTTCATTAAATCCAGTCTTTACAATCGGTAATCAGATCAGTGAAGTGATTATGCTTCATAAAGGTGCAAATAAAAGACAAGCGTTCGATAAATCTGTTGAAATGCTTAAGATTGTTGGAATTCCAGATGCCCAAAAGGTTGCTAAAAGATATCCACATCAACTTTCAGGCGGAATGAGACAAAGAGTAATGATTGCAATGGCATTGTCTTGTAACCCGAAATTACTGATTGCAGATGAACCGACAACTGCCTTAGATGTAACCATTCAGGCTCAAATTCTAGAGTTAATCAAAAAGCTGAAAATAGAATTTAACACGGGCATTATCATGATTACCCATGACCTAGGGGTAGTGGCTGAAGTAGCAGATCGCGTAGTAGTTATGTATGCAGGAGAAGTGGTTGAGGAAGCACCAGTATATGAATTGTTTAAAAACCCAACTCATCCTTATACAAAAGGATTGTTAAGCTCCATACCACAAATCGATCAGGTGGTGGAAGAACTAGGATCGATAATAGGGTCTGTTCCTATTCCGAAAGAGATGCCTATCGGTTGTAAATTTCATCCTCGTTGTCCGATTGCAACTGACATATGTCGTACAAGCCATCCGTCAATAGAGCAAATTGGATTAGATCATAAAATACGTTGTTTTCACGTGTGAAGGAGTGATGTGTCGTGCCAGAAACAGTGAGTAAAACGAGAACTTTGTTAAAAGCTGAGGGCTTGAAAAAACATTTTCAGATGAGAAAAGGATTTATAAAAAAAGAAATAACCTACACAAAAGCAGTAGATGGGGTTAATTTAGAAGTCTATGAAGGAGAAACACTTGGAATTGTGGGAGAGTCTGGGTGCGGCAAATCCACTACTGGGCAAATGCTTTTAGGGTTGCTACCTCCCACAAGTGGGAATGTCTGGTTCGACGGGAAAGATATTACTAAACTCTCAAAAGAAGAATTGCGTAAACTACGAAAAGATATCCAAGTTATCTTCCAGGACCCATTTTCATCTCTAAATCCGAGGATGACTATAGAACAATTAATAGCGGAACCTTTAAAAATTCATGGGGGAAAAAGCAAGGCTGAGATTAAAGCGGAAGTAATAGACTTGATAGAAGTAGTAGGGTTGAATCGGTATCACCTTGATCGCTACCCTCATGAATTTAGTGGTGGGCAGCGTCAAAGAATTGGAATTGCAAGAGCACTAGCATTAAAGCCAAAATTAATTATTTGTGATGAGCCAGTCTCAGCATTAGACGTTTCTATTCAGGCTCAAATACTAAATCTATTAAAAAAACTTCAAAAAGAATTCCAATTAACCTATGTATTTATCGCACACGGATTACCAGCGGTCAGACACATTAGTGACAGGATCGCAGTTATGTATCTTGGTAGAATTGTAGAAATTACTGATCGTGATTCTTTATTTGAAAATCCGACTCATCCATATACAGAAGCACTTTTATCAGCTATTCCTATCCCTGATCCGACAAAGAGGAAAGAACATAAGCTATTAGAAGGTGATTTGCCAAACCCTAGCAATCCACCAACAGGTTGCCATTTTCATACGAGGTGCCCTTATGCTCAGGAAATCTGTAGTCAAAAAACACCGGAATTAGTGGAATATCGTGAAGGCCACTCTGCAGCCTGTCATTTTCCATTGGGAGTATAATATTGAACCTCTTTGTAGTAATAGTTTTTTGTCAGAAAACTAAGAATTATTTTTAAAATCAGTCTTAATTCTACATTTTCAATTTTGATTAATCAAAAACCTTTCAGAATTCTGTCACCAATTTCCCTTTCTTACATATGCTAGTTTTGTTGTGAGATATTTTTTGAAAGGATGAATTAGAATGAAAGACATCAAAATTAATAGACCGACATTGAATGAGACAGGGAGTTATCAGGAGTTTAAAGTTATTGAAGTAAACATATCGGATACTACTGAAAATTTATTTGCTGTTGTTACTCCAGTGAAAAATTGAGTTTGATAATACTTAGTTTAAACTAGTAATAATAAAGCTCCTAGTACGGACATGTTACTATAAAGATGCACCTCGAAAGTTAGAGGTGCATCTTTATAATTGAAGAATATTTCATTTTCTAGTACATTTTCTTGTTCGCGTTTGTTTCCCACAAAGTGAATGGTTGCTCTTTAATCGTTACATCTATTTTGTTAAAAGGGATCGTTTTCTTTTGATCAAGCGTATTTATTTCTTTATAAATATACTCATCATCAAAACCCACACTTTTGGCATCATCCTTCGTATACGCATAATACACTTCTTTTAATCTAGCCCAATAAATGGCACCAAAACACATTGGACATGGTTCGCAGCTAGTATAGAGCGTGCAATTTGTTAATTGAAAATCCTTCATTTCTAGACATGCATGTCTAATCGCTTGTACTTCTGCATGTGCGGTTGGATCTGTGTGACTTGTCACTTTGTTAACTCCTTGGCCAATTATAACCCCATCTTTTACAATTATGGCTCCAAATGGACCGCCCTCTCCATTTTTCACATTCTCGTTCGCTAGCTTTATGGCATACTTCAAAAATTGTTCGTGATCCATAGTTCCCCCTCCATTTTTTTTATTATATTTTTTGAAGCAGAGAAGTAGACGATAAATCTTGAACTTTCTATTGACTTGAAAATGGCTTTAGAGCATTGCTGCTGATAATGAACTCCTAAATTAAACCTACATGAATATATTTATAAATAATTACTATTCAAAAAGGAGTTGTTCAAATGAAAGAAACATTCCTTGTATTTGTTTACGGCACTTTACGACGGCATGAGCGCAATCATTTTTTATTAAAGAAAGCGAAAAACATTGCTAAGCAGTGTTGGTCTACTGGGATACTTTATGACACGGGGTGTGATTATCCTGTTATGACTCCCCATAATTCGCGAAGAGTTTATGGAGAATTGTATGAGGTTAATCAAGCACAATTGAAAAGCCTTGATTTTTTGGAAGGATATACAGGAAATGAAAGGACCAACAATTACGATCGGATTTTACAAACCGTATATACAGATAAAGAAACAGTGGAAGCTTTAGTATATGTACAATCAACTACTAAAATAGGGAATCTGAACGAAATTAAGTATGGAGATTGGAAATGTCAAAAATATTTAGCTCAACAAGAACTACTGTACTTTGCCTATGGTTCATGTATGGATGATGAACGATTTTGTTTATCTGGTGTACAGGAGCAATTTAAGGATGTGAAAGGTTGCGGTATTGCGGCTAACTATTCACTGGCGTATACGCGAAATTCTTTAGATGGTGGAAAAGCGGATTTAGTGGAGTCAGATGAATATGTTGAAGGAAAGGTGTATCGAATCAAAAATGAGGCCTTACCTTACTTATTTAAAAGAGAAGGAGTTGCCTTTTCTATTTATCGACCTGCTTTCCTGGATGTCTGTATTGACAGCGTTATATATCAAGATGTCTTAACATTTCTTGTTGTGGATAAAGTGGAAGAGGTTGCTCCATCAGAGTATTATGTAACGCAAATCCTGCGAGGTGCGAAGGGGTTTGTTAGTGAGGTGTATTATAAAAAACTGCAGGATGATCTTAATAAAAGGTTTGAAACAACTAAAAACTTTTATAAGCCTTAAAGTTGCGATTGTTGTAGAGGGAAATTAATATATGAATAGGAGGAGATAACATGAATGACTTTACTTTTCAAAATGGAACCAAGATTATTTTTGGGAAAGATACCGAACAAATGGTTGGTAAGGAATCGAAAGCTCACGGGAAAAAACTGCTGTTACATTATGGTGGCGGTAGTATTAAAAGCAGTGGGCTTTACGAGAAAATCGTAAATTCCTTGAAGGAAGAGGGTATTGAGTTCTATGAATTAGGTGGTGTAAAGCCTAATCCTAGAGTTAGCCTTGTTCGAGAAGGAGTGACAATGTGTAAGGAGCATGAACTCGATTTTATTCTCGCGGTTGGTGGCGGAAGTGTTATTGACTCCGCAAAGGCTATAGCTGCAGGAGCGAAATATGATGGAGATGTATGGGATTTCTTTTCTGGGAAAAATCAAGTGACAGAGTGTTTACCGATTGGTGTGGTATTGACGATTCCAGCAGCAGGTAGTGAGACAAGCTCCGGGACCGTTGTGACGAATGAGGACGGCTGGTTCAAGCGTGCGACCGGACATTTAACGATGAGACCACAGTTTGCCATTTTGAATCCGATTCTTACATATACATTACCTTCTTATCAAACAGCTTGCGGAATCACGGATATGATGGCACATATATTGGAGAGATATTTTACAAATGTGAAGCATGTAGAGCTAACGGATCGACTATGTGAAGCGACATTAAAGACAATTATCAATAATGCTCCTACTGTGCTAGAGAATCCAACAAATTATGATGCAAGAGCGGAGATTATGTGGGCGGGTACAATTGCACATAATGATTTATTGGGGACAGGAAGAATTGGTGACTGGGCTAGTCATGATATCGAACATGAAATTAGTGGTATTTATGATATTGCACATGGAGCGGGTTTAGCAATTATTTTCCCAGCGTGGATGAAGTATGTATATAAACACGATGTCAAACGATTTGCCCAATTTGCTAACAGAGTTTGGGATGTAGAGCTTGACTTAAATGATTTAGAAAAAACTGCTTTGGCAGGTATCAAGAAAACGGAGCAATTCTTCCGATCTATCGGGATGCCTATCACATTAAGTGAAGCCAATATCGGCGAAGAGCATTTTGAAGAAATGGCAAAAAAAGCAACTGAACGGTGGGCACTCGGGAATTTTGTGAAATTACAAGAAGAAGATGTTTATCGAATTTATCAGTTGGCGAAGTAAGTTGAAAAAAGTCCTAAAATCTTTAGGGCTTTTTTTTATACCCAATAATGTAGATAGTTCTAAATATCCACCTTAAGACGGAGAGAAAATCCAACTGCATCTCGTTTAATAAGATCAATATTCTAAATATAATGAATATTAGTAAGAGGTAATGGTAAATTCAATTTGGGGAGGGTGATTAAATGGAAAAGATTATTGAAGTGCGTGACATAAAAAAGAATTATGTCAAAAGAAAAACGAAAGAGGTCATTACAGCAGTTAATAATGTGTCATTTGATGTTCATCGTGGGGAGGTCCTTGGATTATTAGGGCCAAATGGTGCAGGGAAAACTTCAACAATTAAGATGATTTGTGGATTGTTACATGCTGATTCTGGCTCTATCCGAATCAATGGAATAGATATACATAAAAAGAGGCTAAAGGCGTTGCGCCATATTAGCGCAGTATTAGAGGGGAATCGAAATTTGTATTGGCGCTTAACTGTTCGAGAAAACATGGAATACTTTGCTGGAAACCGCGGTCAATCTCGTAAACAAGTATTATCTCAAGTTGAAAAGTTATTAGAACAGTTTCGTTTGAAAGAAAAGGAGCATGAGCTTGTTCAAGGTTTATCACGTGGAATGCAACAGAAGCTTGCCATCGCAGTAGCTTTATTAGCGAATACAGACGTTATATTATTAGATGAGCCGACTCTTGGATTAGACGTGGAAATTAGTTATGAACTTCGAGAGCTTCTTAAGATGATTGTAAAAGAAGAGCAACGAACAATTATTATAAGCTCGCATGACATGCCAGTTGTGCAAGAATTATGTGATCGCACGATTATCATCAATAAAGGAACGGTAGTGGTAGACGAAAAGGTAGAGAATTTACTCAATCTGTTTGAAACAAAGGCGTACTCCGTTAAATTGGGAGAGGCTTTAAGCACGAAACAAAAGGAACAATTAATCATTAACTTTCCTTTAAGTACGTATTCAGAGCAATCTCATCAAACGATTGTGGAAGTGAATTTAGAACGAAGTGAGGACATCTATAAGCTATTCGATATTTTTAAAGCGGAAGGAACACTGGTGGAAAGTATTGATCGCACGACTATTGATTTTGAAAAAGTATTTATGCAAATAGTGAAGGGGGAGAAAAAGCTTGCAATGGCTTAATTTATTGAATGCTAACTTTCGAAAAGAATACATTGAAATGAAGCGTTATTTACCAAACACGATTGCTTTGTTACTGACTTTTTATATTCTTTTCCTCGGTGCGTTCTTCGGTATTATGTTTATTGGAGATCCAGCAACCTTTGATGCGAATGTACAGTATTCCATTATCAGTGTCGTTTTTTGGGGCTTAACGATGCTGACGATGAATTTTATTGGATTTGCCGTGGTCACCGAGGCGATGCGTGGGACATTGGAGCAATTATACATGTCGCCTATGGGTGTATGGAAAATTATGCTCATGCGTATTATCGGGCAATTTTCACTACAATCGATTCTGATGCTTCTTTTACTTTTTGCTGCCATGTGGACTTCTGGTCAATGGATGAATCTTAATCCATTGACGACCATACCTATTATAATCATAACCATGATAAGTATGATTGGTGTTAGTTTTATGATTGCTGGTTTAGCTATTATCGTAAAACAAATACAAGCTTTTCTACAGATATTCCAATTTGTTTTAATGGCACTGGTCTTTATCCCGATTTCGGTCGCACCATACCTTGTATTCGCTCCCTTTGTAAAAGGAGTCAACATGATAAGAACAGTAATGATGGAGAATTTGACTTTAACCCAATTACCTTGGTCTGATTTCGGCATCTTATTCATTAACTCAGTCGTGTATTTGGCCTTAGGGCTATTTGTTTTCCATCGTTGTGAGAAAGTAGCGATGAAGAAGGGGTTGTTAGGACAATATTAATAGGAACTTGAGCTTCTGGTTAGTCCAGAAGCTTTTTTTCTTGGCTATCATTAGATTTTCGAATGTTGAAAGCAACAAGTCTTTCTAAAATGACGTAATTTTTCAGTTTAGTTTATATTATAATAGGAATGGTTTTAAAGGAACTCACTTAAATTTGTCGAACTATTTATCTGATAAACCGATTAGTGTAAGCTTATACTTAAGGAGAAAAGTAAAATGCAAATATCAATCAGACAAGAACAGCAAAGAGACTATAATACTACTGAGAATGTAATAAAGAATGCTTTTGCTAAAGAAGAATTTAGCGATAAGAAAGAGCATGAATTGGTGTCACGCTTAAGGAATTTTGATGCTTTTGTACCTGAACTATCACTAGTAGCACTTAGCGCAGAACAAGAGATTGTCGGTCATGTACTATTATCGAAAATTACGATAAGAAATGATACATATATAACAGAGTCTTTAGCGCTTGCTCCGGTTTCTGTTTTACCAGCGTTTCAAAGTAAGGGTATCGGAAAACTGTTGATTGAAGAAGCTTTAAAAATTGCTAAAGAGTTGAACTATAAATCTGTCATTGTATTAGGACATCCAGCCTATTATCCTAAATTTGGGTTCAAGCGAGCTTCCATGTGGGGGATTAAAGCGCCATTTGTAGTGTCGGATGAAGTGTTTATGGCATTAGAGCTGCAAGAAAATGGACTTAGTGGTGTTTCTGGTGTGGTCGAATACTCGCCAGCATTTCTTGAGTAAAAAGAGAGAGAAAAGTAATTATTTTTAGGAGGAAGCAAATTGGGAAAAATCGTTAAACTAACGGAAAATCAATTCATGGATGCTATTCAATTATCTCAATATGCGTTTCAATACATTGTACCAGAGGATCAAATTCCGAAACGATTAGAAATGTTAAAGAAGCATAAAATTTTGGGGATTTTTGAAGCTGAACAGCTTGCTGCCAAGTTACATTTGATTCCGTTTGAAGTACATATTGGAGAACAGAAATGGAAAATGGGTGGAATTGCTGGGGTAGCAACTTATCCAGAGTATAGAAGGAAAGGCTATGTAAAAGTCTTGATGCAGCAAGTGCTAGAAGAGATGAAAGACGAAGGATATAGCGTTTCGATGTTACATCCGTTTAAAATTTCTTTTTATCGAAAATATGGCTGGGAGCTCTTAACGAATCGAATAAAATGTACGTTATCAAAAAGTGATTTAGTGATGCAGGAAGTAGTTTCTGGTACCATTAAGCGTACAAATAAAGACGTTAACTTTCATGATTTGAACGAGGTATATACTCATTATGCTAGTCGCTTCGCTGGTATGTTGGTTCGTGACGAAACTTGGTGGGAAGCAATAACGAAGGACGAATTTGTTTCTATCTATTACGATGCTAATCAGGAATCAAAAGGATTTTTAGTATATTCCATTAAAGATTCGAAAATGAAAGTGGAGGAGTTTGTCGCATTAACAGGGGAAGCAAGGAAAGGGCTTTGGAATTTTATTTGCCAACATGACTCGATGGTCAATGAAGTGGAAATCATCCTCTCCGAAAAGGATCCACTGCTATATACTTTACAGGAGCCAAATGTGAAGACGGAATTAATGCCATATTTTATGGTGCGAATTGTCGATGTGGAAAAGTTTCTTCCTGATTATGACTTTCATTGGAGTGGCGAAGAGGTTGTTTTGCAAGTAACGGATGAGTACGCAAGTTGGAATGAAAAGTTTTTTACCTTGAAAAATGATGAGGTTTTTGTTCATGCAGAGGATGATCAGATAGAGAGCTCTCATGTAATAAAGCTCTCCATTAACTCCTTATCTGCTATTCTATTTGGCTATAAACGTCCTCTTGAACTCTTTAATCTTGCATTATTAAACGGTAAGGAAGAGGAGATACAGAAATTGGAGAAAATGATCCCTTATCGCGAATCATTTTTTTATGATTTTTTCTAATTTGCTAGACATCGGAAGGCGGTAAACACCATGTTGCAAAATCATAAACCTGACGATTCAGGGGCTATTTACAATCAAAAAGAAGAAAAGTTATATGAATATGTTCACTCTCCAGAAAAACAACAGCAGTTATATCGCCGTACGTTGTTCATTGTTGTCCTCTCACAAATTTTTGGAGGAGCTGGACTAGCAGCTGGGATAACAGTAGGAGCGCTTCTTGCACAAGATATGCTTGGTACAGATGCATATTCAGGAGTTCCGGTCGCATTATTTACGCTTGGTTCAGCTGGTTCGGCGTTAGTAGTAGGGCGTCTTTCTCAAAGATTTGGTCGGCGTTACGGACTAGCTACTGGGTTTATAACTGGGGGGATTGGTGCAATAGGAGTAGTCATTGCGGCATTAACTAGTAATGTGCTGCTTCTTTTCGCTGCCCTAGTAATCTATGGGGCTGGTACGGCAACAAACCTTCAAGCACGTTATGCTGGGACAGATTTAGCTAACACTAAACAAAGGGCAACAGCTGTAAGTATTGCCTTAGTATCGACAACATTAGGTGCTGTTGCGGGACCCAACTTGGTCGGAGTAATGGGGGGATTCGCGACTTCAATCGGTGTTCCAGCATTGGCAGGCCCATTTATTTTGGCGGCAGCAGCTTTTCTTCTAGCGGGACTAGTCCTTTTGGCTTTCCTCCGACCTGATCCATTATTGGTTGCAAAAGCTTTGGAAGAAAGGATAAAGAGGGAGCCGTTAGTCAATTCTACTAAAATTTCCGCAAAAAATAATCGTGGAATCGTGGTGGGAGCTTCTGTCATGGTCTTAACACAGATTGTCATGGTCGCTATTATGACGATGACCCCAATCCATATGGGGCACCACGGACATGGTTTGAGTCATGTCGGACTTGTTATCGGAATTCATGTCGGTGCTATGTATCTTCCATCGCTTGTGACTGGAATTTTAGTAGATAAGGTCGGACGTACCACAATGGCGGTCGCAGCAGGAGTTACGCTCCTTCTAGCAGGAATTGTAGCAGCATTTGCACCTACTGATAATCTAGTAGGACTTATTATTGCACTTGCGCTGCTAGGTCTCGGTTGGAACTTTGGCTTGATAAGTGGTACCGCAACCATTATCGATGCAACGGCTCCTTCAACGAGAGCAAAGACGCAAGGTTCAGTGGATGTATTAATTGCCCTATCTGGAGCGACAGGAGGGGCATTATCAGGAATGGTTGTAGCGCACTCCAGTTATGCCACACTTTCGCTCGTTGGGGGTCTACTCTCTCTACTTTTAATTCCTGTTGTTATTTGGGCAAATAAAACTAGACTGAATGAAAAAATGTAATGAAAAAGCTTCCCTTCACTATGGTATGTAGTGATGGAAAGCTTTTTTGACGAACAGATAAGTTATTTAGTTTTTAGTTGAGCCATTTCTTCTGTCACAATAAATGCTAAATCATCATTCCCAAACAGGGACAAGACCCCTAACAATGTTTCATTTGAAATTTCTCCAGCTTCTTCTTTTGTCACAGTCAATTCCAATGCTTGGGCTAATGCAGGATTATTTGCTTGATCTGGATAAGCCTTCATATAAAGTGCTGCTGGATCTAAGTCGTGGTTGACACACCATTGGGCAAACACGAGTATCATCATGTTTTCTTCTTTTTGATAGTTTTCTATGATACTCTGTTCTACTTCATTTTTATTCATCTATTATTACTCCTTAAAATAAATACTAAAGTAATTATAACATTTGATTGGTTCTTACTTAATAAATAATCCTCTTTTCGTTGCATTTCTAAGTTTTTGTAAAAGTAAGAAAGAGTTTGAGTAGTCTTTCTTTTAAATGCTTTTGCAAAATAATTCGGAATATAAAAACCTTCCTAATTCCCATATACCTTATTTATTAGTATTACATGAATTTAGTAACTGTACACCATTTGAAATGGGGGTAAGTGCTTTATTGATATATTGACTTGCGGTGAGATGACTATTATGTTGCCAATCGATAGTTGCGCCATAAATCCCCCAGCTTAACATAACTGCTCCTATTCTAAGGGTTTCAAGATTCTCCTCAGGTTGATTTTTCATTAATAGTTTATATAAAAGGTCTTCTAACTCAGCTTTTAGTTTTGCTTCGATTGTAGACATGAAGGCATCGTAGCTGCGTCGACACTGTGAGGAAAGCTCAGCTTGGAATGTTGTTATGGAAAGAAAAATTTTAACGATCGTTTCTTCCGAAAGTTCATCATACAATTTAATTTCATTAAAGACCTTTTCCATGAGGTTTTCCGTTAGAGCTGCATCTAATAATTGATACTTATCTGTGAAATGAGAATAGAATGTAGCCCGATTGACCGTTGCTTTATCTGTTATATCTTTTATTGTAATGTCCTTGAACTCTTTTTTCATTGAAAGTTCTACGAATGCTTCCATGATTAAGTTTCGGGTACGAGTAATACGTGGATCAATTCGAGTTGGTGACATTTAATCCCTACTTCCTTCCTGTTTTTTTAGACAATTTATCGAATTTGTTGCTTATGCAACAATAGCTATATATCATCGATTGAAATCATATTAAAAAGCGTATAAATTTATTATACAACATATGTTGGGTATGCAAAATATGTTGTTTAGAGAGTTGCTTTAAATTAATAGTACCATTTGCGTCAACAAAGTCTAATATAAAAGGAGGAAAATAAGATGGATATATTAACTTGGATTTTACAAGGTCTACTCATACTGATGTTCTTGATGGCTGGAATAGGAAAATTAGTTGGTTCACAAATGCACAAAGAAGCATTCGATAAATTGCAATTACCACAATGGTTCCGTGTTGTAACAGGACTCGTTGAATTTATAGGAGCAACTTTATTAATCATCGGTTTTTGGCATATAACTAGTAGTATAGTAGGGGCGTTGTTATTAGGGGTAACTGCGATTGGTGGGATTTTAGCACATGTAAAGGTAAAGGATAGTTTGAAAGAAGCGGCACCTATTACGATTTTAGCAGTCATATCTTTTATTCTATTATTCTTATTAATGTAATTAAAGTGTGTGTAGTTAAATAAGTATTTTTTAATAATGATTAGAACAATATAAATGTAAACATTGGAGGATTTTTAACATGAACGTATTAGTAGTCAAAGCAAATAACCGTCCAGCGTCAGAAGCTGTATCAAGTAAAATGTATGAAACATTTATGGCATCTATCAAGCATGCTGAAAATATAAACGTCACTACTTATGATGTATTTGCAGAAGATATGCCTTACTTTGGCCAGGATTTATTCAACGCATTCGGTAAAATGCAAGCAGGTGGAGAGCTTACAGATCTTGAACAACGACTATTAGCCTCTAAACAAAAAGCAATGGATGCTTTTACGGCTGCTGATGTAGTGGTTCTCGTTTTTCCTTTATGGAACTTATCCATTCCAGCAAATCTTAGAACATTTATTGATTATGTATTTCAAGCAGGATATACATTTAAATACAGTGAAGAAGGACAATTAGTAAGTCTAATGCCAGAGAAAAAAGTGATTATTTTAAATGCACGTGGCGGAATTTACTCAACACCAGAAGCTGCACCAATGGAAATGGCCGTTAATTATGTACGTAATGTGTTTGGTGGAATGTTCGGGATGGAAATCATCAATGAAGTAATTATCGAAGGTCACAACGCAAAGCCAGAACAAGCAGAACAAATTATTGCACAAGGTCTTGAAAAAGTAACAGACGTTGCAAATAGATTAACTTTCCAACCTGTTTGATTGAGTGAGGGTGCCTGTCCCCTAGTGCTTTAAAGCGCTAGGGGACAGGCACTTTTTTAGGCGCTTTTTTAACACCCATCTTTCATACACTCCATAAGATATCAAAAATATCTACTTGGGAGATGCGGCTTATGCAAAAAGAAAGAATTGCAATTCATTTATTTCCGGCATCCGTCAAAACGATTACTGGAACAAAATGGGGTTATATAAATGAAGCGGGGAAATTCGTGTTTCCACCTCAATATGAAGAAGCAAGTGAGTTCCAGACAAATGGTTTGGCAATTGTTCGTCAAAAAGGTGCTGGAATCATCAATCAGTCTGGAAACTATGTTGTTCTACCTAAGTATAGCTCGATATCTCTCTATTCCGAAGGGCGTGCGGTTGTGATGGATGAACATGGCTCGATGGTTGTGGATGAAGCCGGAAAAGTGTTGAATCTAAAAGCATATCCTTTTATTAGCTCTTTTCAAGAACAACGGGCTGTTTTTCAGGATATTGTGAATGATGGCCAGACAGTTTATGGCTATTTAGATTTGAATGGAAAACCTGTGATTCCAGCACGATTTCAGTATGCCAACGACTTTAAAGATGGAAAAGCACTTGTTCAAATAAACGCTGCTCACTACGCACTGATCAATCGGAGTGGAAAACAGCTACAAACTTATCCGTATGAACAAATGAGCGGTTTAAGTGAAGGGATGATTTCATATAAGAGAACATTTCAGGATAAGGCTGGCTATGTGAATGAAGCCGGAAAAGTCGTCATTGCTCCACGATTTGCGTTTGCCTTGCCATTTCGAAATGGAAGGGCAGTGGTTAATGCATCGGAGGATTACAAAAACGAATATGGCATCATAAATAAATCGGGAGTTTATGTTATTCCTCCTAAATATAACGATATCATTATGTTGGGGGAAGACCGTGCCGCCGTAGGGAGAGCGATCGATTCGAACCAGCCTTTTATAGGATCTATTTATGCCATTGCTGATACGGAAAAAGGTCGAGTCCTGACTGATTTTATCTATGATAGTGTGAATGAGTTTGATGGTGGCTATAGCTCGGTCACACAAGGGCTACAGTCATTTTTTATAAACAGAGATGGAAAGCCTGCATCCAATCTTCCTGTCATTCAAGGCATTGGCACACTTAGCTTGGAAGGGAATGTGATCAAAGCCTTTGTTGATCAACGACTGACCTATTATGATCGGAATGGTCGTGTAATATGGACCCAGAATAACAAAATCCCTTTAACTCCATCCCTTTTCATTCGGGAGGGAAAATACAGACCGAATAAAGACTATCTTGTCTACTATCCACAAATGGAGGGAATGCAGAACAGAGCTGCACAAGCAATAATAAATCAAGTGTTAAAAAAAGAATCTCAGGTGAAGCCGATCGATTCTAATACACCTCTTGATTACAGCTATACTGGGGACTTTTCCGTTAAATTTCTTCAAAAGCATTTACTTGTGCTAGAACTTGTGGGCTATAACTTTCCATATGGAGCTGCTCATGGCATGCCAAGTCAAATAGAAGTGCCGCTCAATTTAGTCACCGGTCAAATCTATGAATTAAAGGATTTGTTTAAGTCTAACAGTAATTACGTTAAAGTAATAAGTCAAATCATCGGTAAGAAAATTCAGGAGAATTCAGATGCTTATTTCCCTGATGCTTATCAAGGAATTGCAGCTAATCAACCATTTTATGTAACAAAGGATTCTTTAGCGATTTATTTTCAGCCATATGAAATTGCGGCTTTTGCGGCAGGGTTTCCAACTTTTGATATCCCATTTGAAGAGATTAAGAGTTTGATAAATGTAGACGGGGAGTTTTGGAGGTCTTTTCATTAGGTTTGTCATAGCTGCTTGCCCATTTAGAGTTGGGCAAGTTTTCTTTTAGTGCAAGATTAATAAAAATTGAGTGGGTTTTCCTGAGGGTTTTTTATATCATTTCAATATTATTTAACACATCTCGGAATCTATCTAACACTTCCACTTATTGGTGGTATATAATCCAATTATAGATACCCTAGAATTTTTGTAAAAACTAAAAAAGAGGTGATAGTGTTGACAAAAGATATTACAATCACACAACTCCATTCCGCGGAAGAGCATATTAATGAGTTAACAGAACTACTCATTCAGGTTGTGGAAGGTGGTGCTTCCATAGGCTTCTTACCACCACTCGACCGTTCGGTAGCTATAGAGTATTGGCAGAATGTATTAAAGCAAGACGTAATTCTTTTCATCGCTAAACTAAACAATCAAATAGTAGGAACAGTACAATTACATAGCAGTTCCAGCCAAAACGGTGCACATAGGATGGAAATTGCTAAATTAATGACGCATCCTAATTATCGTAACAAGGGTATCGCAAAGATGCTGATGAACCATGCAGAAGAAAGAGCGAAGCAAGAAGGTAAGACTTTATTAATTCTAGATACGAGAAAAGGGGATCCATCAAATCTCCTTTATTCATCAATCGGTTTTATCGAAGCTGGGCAGATTCCCAACTTTGCAAGATCCAGTGACGGCCAATTACATACGACGGTTTTTTATTATAAAATCCTTAAGTAATCAAGGTTTCACAACGAACTTGAGGGTAGGTGTTAACGTGATTTTATTAAACGGGGTAAGTGGTTCTAATAATGAAACATTAGTTGATGGGGTAGAATTTAAGCGGATTTCTTATTATATTATTAAAAAAAATCGTGGTAGAGTTCTGTCCTTTATTGAGCCAGAAACCGGAACTAATTATTATAAAGTTAAAGTGCAGATTTTCGGTGAGCAACTGTATATTTTGCTGAATATCAGTTATCCATTCCTTGCATTTGCTTCCTCTGTTGAGCCTGGGGAAATTTTATTTGTTGATTACCCACTACTGAAGGAAGAATTAATTTCCTATTATAGGATATTGACCATTCATGAATTGAACGAACCATTAATAGTGAAGCAAGTAAAAGGAAAAAGCCTAGTAGAAAATGAGAATCAGTTAAATGAGGCTGACCTTTACGGAATAAAGCATTGGAAAACGCAAACGATTGGTGAGGTAGTTTTCAATTTTTGGGACTAAATATCAAAATAAGGAGATTAAATCTACTGATTCAATATAAAAGCGACTGTGTTACTTCATTATATCTATGCTAACGAGTCTCGAATTTACAGATGTTAATAAGACAAAGGCTAGTGAGCATTATGTCAATTTGAAAGGAGATGTCTTGTTGAATAAAATTCTATTACATTTAGAAGGCGCCTTTATTTTGTTAATTAGCCTTTATTTTTACTCGTCCCAACAGTTCAGCTGGCTTGTGTTTGCAATCTTTTTATTAGCACCAGATCTTGCAATGGTCGGGTATTTAAAAAATAATAAATTTGGAGCAATAATTTATAATCTGTTTCATACTTATTGCTTTCCAATTGTCATAATTATCTTTGGGATATTTTTGAAAAACGACCTACTTCTACAATTCGGGTTAATTTGGTCTGCTCATATTGGAATGGATCGGATGTTTGGTTACGGATTGAAAAATCCAACTAATTTTAAAGATACGCATTTGAATCGGATTTGAGGGATTGGGAATTTTTTTAACTGGAATTATTCAATAAACTTTCATCTAATGACATTTTCGAAATATTGCGATAAAATTAATTTGATACATATGGGAAGGAGCTGGTTGTATGAAATTTAATCAAATAGGTGGTAAAAACTCGATTTGATTCAACAGAAAAGCAAAAGGGAGATGAGTGGTTGAAAGCATTATTTTTCTTATATGAGGGGTATGTTGATTGGGAAATTAGTGCCTTAACTTATATGTTATGGGACTCTAAAATCGAAATTAAAACAACAGCACTAAGTAGCGAGGTAACACATATAGGAGGTTTCAGAATTGCAATTGATTTAGCAGTGGAGGAGTGTAACCCTTCTGACTTTGATATATTAATCATTCCTGGAGGAGACCCAGGTGAGTTAGTAAATGAAAAGCATTTATTGAACATTATCCGAGGATTTGATGCACAAAATAAATATATTGCGGCGATTTGTGGGGCTCCAACCTTTTTAGCAGCTGCAGGTGTATTAAAGGAAAGAAAATATTCCACGTCAATTGAGGAGCCGGAATATACGTCGCTTTTTGATGAGCAGTATAAGAGTGAAAAAGATGTAACTGTTTGCGAAAATTTGATTACGGCTGAAGGAAATGCCTATATCGAATTTGCAATTGAAGTTGGGAAAAAATTGAAGATTTTCAAGGATAGAGAAGATGAACTAGAAACAGTCCTATTTTTTAAAAATCAACTAAGAGGATAAAATAACATTTTTGTTTAATAATTACCCTAGAGAGAAGGAAAATAACAAACTCTTTAGGGTGTTTTTTAAATTAGCCTCTATTAAAGTAAAGTGTTGTTTTAGACAACAGCGGTGTTTAGTAGAGCCTTAAATTAAGATGTAAACACAGATATAGTGAAGTGGTTTGAGAGAGGTGAGATAAATGCCTAAGAAAGCAATTATCATTGGTGCTGGGATTGGTGGTTTAAGTACGGCTATTGCCATACAAAAGAAAGGATGGAACGTAAGCGTTTTTGATCGGACCAGCTCGTTAACGGAAGCAGGAGCAGGTATCGTTTTGGCAGCGAATGCGATGAAGGCACTCGTAAAGCTAGGCGTCGCTAAAGATGTTGTTTCGATAGGGGCTGCTGTAGGAAAAGCGGAAATTCGCACGTGGAACGGCGAGTTAATCTTGGATTTACCTACTTCAAGGCAAGCCAAACGGTATGGGTCGCAGAGTTTTCTCATCCACAGAGGGAAGTTACAGTCTATTTTACTGGAAAAAGTAGAAGAAGCTTCTATTGTGAAACTCAATAAACAATTAGCTAGTGTAGAACAAAATAACGACAAAGTGATAGCAACTTTTACAGATGGATCTAAGGAGGAAGGGGATATCCTAATTGGTGCGGATGGTCTACACTCTATTGTCCGCGAACAATTATTTGGCACATTACAAACTCGGTATTCAGGCTATACCGCATTACGAGGTATTTGTTCATTTAAGGATGAACGTTACACGATGGAGCAAGGAGGCGGATTCGAGGCATGGGGACCAGGCAAAAGGTTTGGTTTCTCTCAGCTTGGACAAGGTCAAGTCTTTTGGTTTGCGGCGATTAATGCTCCTCGTGGTGAAACGATCTCATCAAATGATAGAAAACAAGTCGCGCTAAATCATTTTAATAGATGGTTTGAGCCGATTCAAACGGTTATTGCTGCGACGGTAGATGGCGACATTTTACACCATGATATTGTGGATTATGAACCTCTTCCATATTGGAGCAAAGGACGAATTACTTTGTTAGGGGATGCAGCCCACCCGATGCTTCCTAATCTTGGACAGGGTGGCGCACAAGCAATGGAAGATGCACTCGTTTTAGCTCGATGCTTAGCCGAACCCCACATTAACGTAAACCTTCCTTCTTCCTTACAAGAATATGAAAAAATAAGAAAGCAGCGTACAACTAAAATTGTACAACAATCAAGAAGAATGGGGCGAATGGTTCAGCTGGAAAATCAGCTGGCAATCACTGTTCGAAATAGCCTGCTACGTCATGTGCCAAATAAGATTTTAATAGAGCGATTAAATTGGATAGTAGGACATAAGGTGTAAAACTTAGAAAGTAATATACAATCCCCCATAAAAAGAGCAGGTACCTATATGGCACCTGCTTTTGACAGAAGTGAATGAGAATTAAATAGAATTGTAATGTTACGTAATAGACTTACAACTAGTAAATTATAAAACTTCTTGTGGCACTTTCAAGCCAAGGCCTTCAGCGACACGAGTTCCATATTCAGGATCTGCTTTATAGAAGTGAGAGATTTGACGTAGCTTGATTTCATCGCTTTCTACTGGCTTCATGGCACCAACGATATTGGCAACAAGACGTGCGCGTTCCTCTTCACTTTGCAGGCGATAAAGGTCACCAGCTTGTGTATAGTGATCATGGTGATCGTAAGCTACACTATCGGCAACACCAGACACTGGATATGCCGCTTGTTTGTTTTCGGAAGATTCAGTCGGTCCACCTAAGCTGTTTGGCTCGTAATAGACGGATCCGCCCCCATTGTTATCAAATCTCATTTGGCCATCACGTTGGTAGTTATTTACTTCATTACGCGGGCGGTTAATTGGCAATGCTTGATGGTTTGCACCAACACGGTAACGATGTGCATCGCTGTAAGCGAATAAACGTCCTTGAAGCATTTTATCTGGAGATACGTCAATTCCAGGTACTAATGTTCCAGGAGAGAATGTTGCTTGCTCTACCTCTGCAAAATAATTTTCTGGGTTTTTATCTAATACCATTCGTCCCACTTCAATTAATGGATAATCCTTTTGCGACCACACTTTTGTCACATCGAATGGATCGAAGCGGTAAGTATCAGCATCTTCTAAAGGCATGATTTGTACATGAACTTTCCATGCAGGGAAATCGCCTTGCTCGATGGAGTTAAATAAATCTTGCGTATGATAATCTGGGTTTTCACCAGCAATCTTCGTCCCAACTTCTTCTGTTAGGTTCTTAATGCCTTGCTCTGTTTTAAAGTGGTATTTAATCCAAACACCATCTCCATCTTCGTTTACCCATTTGAAGGTATGGCTACCAAAACCGTGCATATGACGGAATGTAGCTGGAATGCCACGATCAGACATTAAAATAGACACTTGGTGTAAGGATTCTGGAGATAAAGACCAGAAATCCCAAACCGCGTTAGGATTTTTCAAATGAGTCTGAGGGTGACGTTTTTGTGTATGAATAAAGTCAGGGAATTTGATAGCGTCACGAATAAAGAATACAGGCGTGTTGTTTCCAACTAAATCGTAGTTTCCATCCTCAGTATAGAATTTAACGGCAAATCCACGTGGATCACGCACGGAATCAGCAGAACCGTTTTCCCCAGCTACCGTTGAAAAACGAACAAATAATGGTGTACGTTTTCCTACTTCAGATAAGAATTTAGCTTTTGTATATTTTGTCACGTCATTTGTTACTTCGAAATATCCGTGAGCTCCTGCTCCTTTGGCATGTACCACACGCTCAGGTACACGTTCTCTGTTGAAATGCGCTAGTTTCTCTAGTAAATGAACATCTTGAATTAGTGTAGGTCCTCTTGAACCGGCTGTCATGGAGTTCTGGTTGTCCCCAACTGGAGCGCCCCAGCTAGTAGTTAAATTTTTGTTGTTAGTACTCAAATTTAATCACCTCATAAGATAAGATTAGTAGTACAAATATAATGATAACACTTCTCAGGGGAAAATCAATATCTTTTTATAATAATTATAAAAAGAAAACTCTTATAAAAATAATATTAGTATAATAATAGAGTATTCTGTTAATGGAGCGCTCTATTATTATTCCGAATAAGAGCCGTTTCTGCTATACTACAAAAAAGTATATGAAGGAGTTTGTTTAATATGAAGAAAAAACAAAGAAAAAACGTAACGAATTCACCAAAATCGAAAGACGATAAGCTTTCATTAAAAGATCAACTGCAAGATGATGTATTTTCAAAGTTAAAGTCAATGAAAGAACAGCTCATGCAAACAGAGCATAAGGCAAAAGAAGAAGAGGCTGCTAGAATAAAAGAAGAAAAGCGCTTAAAAGAGAAGAATAAATCATTTGAAGAACTACTAGAAGAAAGCAGTCAGAACTGGAAGGAATTTAAATGATAGAAGTAACCACTAAGAATGAAGTAGAAATAGACCGAGAAGCGGAGCAATGGTCCAAACAATAAAAGTGCCAAACACTAATGTGTTTGGCACTTTTGTCATTCTCGATGTGACTCATATTGTGAATGCTTCAATAATTCCTTCAATCGCTTATATTCGATCGCTGTTAACGCTGGATATTGTATAGCAGCAACGTTTGCTTTAATTTGCTCCACAGTGCTTGCGCCTGGAATTACGGCTGCTACTGCTGGATGGTGGAGACAATAATGGAAGGCAGTTGATTGTAAAGGACGTGTCTTTTCTGATTCCTCAAGTTTTCCTAAGAGCTCTATCAGTTCTTCGTAAGAATAATTCATATAATCTTTTGCTTTTTCCTTCGCTTTTTCTAGACCTTTACTAGATAAGAGTCCTTTCGCCAAAGAGCCTCTAGCAATGACGCTGATATCATTTGTATGTAGATAGTCTAAATACTCTTCTGGGCGCGTATCAAGCATGCTATATTGCATCATTACAGATATAATGCCAGAAGAATTCGTAAAGCGCTGAATCACATTCGGGCGGATGGAGGAAATGCCGTATTCTCGAATATAGCCTTCCTTTTTCAATTCTTCAAAGGCTTCGATCGTCTCCTCGCTATTATCTTCTATCGTTCCACCATGAAGTTGATATAAATCAATATAATCGGTTTGGAGGCGGTGTAAACTGTTCTTCACACCTGATTTTATATGTTTTTTTGAAGGATCCCATTCCCAGCCTTCTTTTCCAGCGGTCCACCTATTACCGACCTTAGTCGCAAGTATCACTTTGTCACGTTGTCCTTTTATGGCTTTTCCAACTATTTCTTCATTTTTTCCTAAATCATATAGATCAGCAGTATCTAAATAGTTAATCCCAAGATCCAGTGCTTGCTTAATAATTTCTACTGCTTTTGTTTCCTCTGTGCCAAGTGACATGCAACCAAGTCCGATTTTACTTACATATAAATCCGATTTGCCAAGTCGATTTGTTGGTATCAAAGAAATGCCCTCCCTTTTAAAGTTGTAGCTATATAATCGTAGTGACCAGCTCTGGCTAATATTATTTATAAGTTTACCGAATAAGGGAGGAGTTGTGCAATTACAAGGGCTTACTAATCTTGATTCTCTTTTTGATGAGTGATCCACTCCTGTAACGTCCCATGTTTTTTGGCATATTCTTTTAACTTGGAACGAATCTCCCACGCCTTTCCAACTAGTACAATGCTGTTAGGACGCACATAGATCTTCATATTTGTTACCCCCTAAAGGTTGTATGTTAGAATGTATGAAGGTAGTTCAATAATGAGAACAAGGGGCGGTAATAGTGGATCATTTAAAAGAAACGACGATAAAAAAGGAAAAATTATTTACTGGAAGAATTATTGATTTATATGTAGAAGAGGTCACCTTACCGAACGGGAAAACGAGTAAGCGGGAAATCATAAAGCATCCGGGAGCAGTTGCGGTTATTGCTTTGACAGATGAAGGGAAAATCGTGATGGTACGCCAATATCGAAAAGCGATGGAAAGAGCCCTAGTTGAAATTCCTGCAGGAAAGCTAGAAAAGGGTGAAGAACCAATTGCTACTGCTAAACGAGAGCTCCAAGAAGAAACCGGCTATACATGCGAATCATTAACACCTTTGCTTTCGTTTTATACTTCTCCTGGCTTTGCAGACGAATTAGTGCATCTTTTTATAGCGAATGGATTACATAAGGATACCCAGGAGCATCATTTAGATGAGGATGAATTTGTTGATCTTTTAGAGGTTTCGATAGAAGAAGCACAGGGAATGATAGAAACTCAAGAAATTTTTGATGCGAAAACAGCATACGCGGTTCAATATTTACAACTTCAAGCATTACTTCGAAAGTAGTGAGGAAAGATGAAGGATTATTTTGTTGATTTACATATTCATTTAGGGCGAACAGCAAGTGGAAAGCCCGTTAAAATTACAGCTTCCAACCAATTGACGTTGGAGGCTGTTTTAGAAGAAGCCAAGGATCGCAAAGGGTTAGACATGGTGGGTATAATTGACTGCCATGTGCCAGAAGTTTTAGTGCAGCTAAGAACCAGTTTGGATAACGGAATTATGAAGGAACACTCTGGTGGAGGCCTTGTTTTCAATGATTTAACACTCATACTGGGCACAGAAATCGAGATTTATGATGAGAACTGTCACGGGCCGATCCATGCACTTTGTTACTTTGGGACTATAGAGCGGATGGTTACTTTTTCTCGGTGGTTAAGCGCTAGGATGAAGAATATTACTTTATCGACACAGCGAGTCTATGAACAGGCGGTAATCATTCAAGAAAAAGTGAAGGAACTAGACGGTTTATTTATACCTGCCCATGTGTTTACTCCTTTCAAGAGCTTGTACGGAAAAGGGGTAATGAAAAGCTTAACTGAGGTGTTTCAGCTTAATTTAATCGATGCCATTGAATTGGGATTAAGTGCAAACACGGAGATGGCAATATGTCTATCTGAGTTGGATTGTTATACTTTTGTATCCAATTCAGATGCTCATTCTGTAGGGAAAATTGCCAGAGAGTATCAAAAAATTCGCATGCTGACTCCAAGCTTTGAAGAGCTCAGGCTTGCTCTGCACGAGCGGAAAGGGAGAGGAATTGTTGCGAATTATGGACTTGATCCACACTTAGGTAAGTATTATAACACTGCATGTGAAAAATGCTTTTTTACGGTAAATTCAACGGCCGAACTGTCATGCCCGAATTGTGAACATAAGCGTTTTACGAAGGGAGTGTCCACGAGAATAAGGGAAATACAAGATCAAAGCGCGACTGTTAGAAAAAGACCACCATACATTCACCAAGTTCCTTTAGATTTTATTCCAGGAATCGGTCCGAAAACACTAGAAAAGCTAAGAAATACTTTTCAGACAGAAATGAATATCCTACATGAAGCAACCTTTGACCAGCTAACAGATGTAGTAGGAGAAAAAGTAGCATTACTTATTACGAAAGCAAGAAATGGAGAACTCACCTTCCATGCAGGTGGCGGCGGAAAATTCGGCAAAATCGTTTCGGATTAATAGATAGGGATTGTTAAGAAAGAGAGTAAATAAATGAATTTGTAAATTTTCATAGTAGACAATCATGCAAAGAAATTTGCACCATGGATGATGAAAAAGGGGAATGTTAAGTATTCCCGTCTCCCCTGTTGATTGAAGTGGAAGGCATGAGACTCCTGGAGCGACCGAGCAAGGTCGTAATATATAACGGGTGGGATTCCCGTCGAGAAAGAACTAACCATTCACTCGTAGCGAGTCTTGGAGGATATGTGGTAACACTATATCTTTAAGCGTAGACAGTTAGGGAATGGGCCGTAAACCGAATAAAGGTTGAAGGGATTGAGCTCCGAAATCAGTGCCAAGTTAGGAAGGCCGATGTGTTCGGGAGTGCAGAAGGCAACATTGTTATTCTCGTAATGGTGAGAGAATGACAACTTCCTCGGAGTCGATGACCGTGGCACGTTTCACATTGATATATTACGGCAACTCGGGAGGTCCTTTAAGTCTCTCCTTCATATCGGAGAGTAATGACGAACAAGCGATAACAAAGTGAGGGCTGTCAAACGCTTAAAGGAAGTCGGATAGTGGCATAGTACCTATTAAAATAATGATAGGAAAGGCCATTACTCGTCATCGACCTTGAAAGAGACACACTTACTACACACGGAGGTAGAGAGAGAAGTGGAAACAAAACTAGCAAGGATAACAGAATTAGCGAAATCGAATCAAGATATAGTTTTCACTTCGTTGGCTCATTTACTTAATGAAGAGAATCTTAAACAATGTCACCGAGAGTTGCCAAGCAAGAAGGCAACAGGCATAACTGGCATGACAAAGGCGGAATATGACACAAATCTGGATGAGAACACCAAAAGACTAGTGGGGAAATTAAAGAAGAAGGCTTATCGTCCTATCCCAGTAAAACGAACATACATCGATAAACCTGGAACGAAGATGAAAAGACCACTGGGTATCCCAGACCACGAGGATAAAATCGTTCAACAAGCCATTGGGAAAATTCTCAAAGCCATATTTGAGCATGAGTTCCTGGACAGTTCCTTTGGATTTCGACCAGGTAGAAACTGCCACGATGCATTAAAGATTCTGAATGTGTATATTGAAGAACGCCCCACCAACTATATAGTGGATGTTGATATTAAAGGATTCTTTGACAACGTTAATCACGAGTGGATGATGAAATTCTTGAAACAACGTATCAATGACCCAAACTTCTTAGGAATTATCGCTAGGTTTCTAAAAGGTGGGTACATGGAAGAAGGTAAATATTTCGATACGGATAAAGGAACTCCCCAAGGGGGTATCATTTCACCAATTTTAGCGAACGTATATCTACATTATGTCCTAGACTTATGGTTCGAAAAAGTGGTTCGTAAACAGTGTAATGGTCAAGCTTACATGGTCCGTTATGCGGACGACTTTGTGTGCTGCTTTCAGTACAAAAGCGATGCAGATGCCTTTTACTCTGCCCTTATCATGCGTTTACAAAAGTTCCATCTTGAAATTGCAGAAGATAAAACGAAAATCATTTCCTTTGGTCGTTATGCAGATAAAGATAGTAAGCGGAATGGACAAGGAAAACCACCAACATTCGATTTCTTAGGCTTCACTCACTATTGTAGTGAGAGTAAGAAAGGGTCATTTAGGGTTAAACGGAAGAGTAGTAAGAAGAAAGTAACAGCCAAGTTAAAGAAACATAAGGAATGGCTCAAAGCTAATCGAACAATGGACATCAAGGACATTATGAAAAGCATTAACCGTTCCTTAACAGGCTACTACAACTACTACTGTATTACCGATAACACTCAACATGTCGAGAGTTTTCTGTATCGTATCCGACTACTATTGTTCAAGTGGATGAACCGAAGGAGCCAAAGGAAATCATTCACATGGGAGAAGTTCAACATATTTTTAAGTAAATATCCTTTGAAGAGTCCAAGGGCGAAAGTAAACATATATCAACTGAAGAAAGACATTAGCTACATTTTGTGAAGGGTGATGAGAAGAGCCGTGTGCGATAGTATCGCATGCACGGATCTGTGAGGAGTGAGGAGAACACAGTAAAAGTGTGGCTCCCGCTTACTCGACCGGGAGATAGCATTTTGTCGAGACCCCGCAGGCGAAGCCGAGGAGGCTCCACAAGCGCCCCGCGGAAAGCGAATGCCTGCAACGGAAATCGACAGGGTGTTTACCAGGTCCAATTCTATTTTCAATGTAACTCTCTTTTTCTTACTTTTTACTAATAGCTTGTCATACTTCCATTCCTCTATCATACAATCTAGTAAGAGAGTGATAGGAGGAACTATGATGAAAAAACAGTCGCGCTTTTCCATTTTACTAGGGCATATAAAAGAACACTCCTCTCTATACTTGTTTATAGTGGTTCTTTTTTTTATGGGGGTGATATTCGGTGCAATCGTCGTGAACAGTATGAATTTCACGCAAAAACAAGATTTATACGTTTACTTAAACCGCTTCTTTGGACAAGTTGCTGATGGACAGTTTGCAAATGCAAAGGATATATTCTTCCAGAGCTATTTTCATAACATTAAGTATGTACTATTAATGTGGATACTAGGAATTTCTATTATAGGATTACCTGTTATATTAGTATTGCTATTTCTAAAAGGTGTCGTTGTAGGATTTACAGTGGGCTTTCTTGTGAATCAGTTAAGCTGGAAGGGTTTCTTACTCTCTTTTGTAGCCATTCTTCCGCAAAATATGATTGCGATTCCTGCTTATATCATTATTGGGACATTATCTGTAGCCTTTTCTTTAAAGATGATCCGCCAACAATTTGTTAAAAGAATTCAAGAGCCCTTCTTTCAACAGTTTATTCGATATAGTATGGCGATGGGATTAATCTGTTTGTTATTGCTAGTGGCTTCTTTTATAGAAGCTGTAGCATCTCCAGTTTTGATGAAATCAGTCATTACAATGTTAAAGTGATTATTATTTAATAATAATTATTAGTTCTTGTTTATAATAATTATATTTTCTTTGACAGTTGTCTCCCTATTCGCTAAAATATAAAAGTATAGCGAGGGAGGGACAATTTATGGAAGAAAGAATTGATCGGATTAAAAAGCAACTACATTCCGCAAGCTACAAGCTAACTCCTCAACGGGAATCAACAGTCCGAGTTTTATTAGAGCATGAAGAGGATCATTTAAGTGCGGAAGATGTATACCTCCTCGTAAAAGAAAAGTCCCCTGAAATTGGGCTTGCTACCGTGTATCGAACATTAGAGCTACTTACAGAATTGAAAGTTGTCGATAAAATAAATTTTGGCGATGGAGTTTCCCGTTATGATTTAAGACAAGAGGGAGCGAAACATTTCCATCATCATTTAGTTTGTATAGAATGTGGTGCAGTAGACGAAATACAGGATGACCTGCTAGAAGATGTAGAAGCGGTAGTAGAACGAGATTGGAATTTTAAAATTAAAGACCATCGTCTGACGTTTCACGGAATTTGTCATCGTTGTCAAGATCCGGAGAATCCCGATGAGAGTAATGAACCTACATAATGAAGATGTCCCAAAAGTGTACGCGCTTTAGATAGGGACGTCTTTTTTTTTCGTTTCTTTTAATCTTCCATGTATAAAACCACTCCAAATTGTCATACCTTCTAATAAGACAAGTTTAGAAGCTGATTATAAGCTGGAGGGTGCTGTTTTTTATGAAGAATCTTATTGATACATGCTATAATACATTTAAGGTTTTTATTTTATTTACTGGCTGCACAGTTTTATTTTACTATGGCATTATATGGGTTAATCAAGAGTACGAAAATTACCATAGATATGATGAGCCAGAAGGTGCGGCAGTGAAAGTGACAAAAATGGTAGAGGAGAGAGATGAGGGCTGGATTCAGCGCTTACTGTTTTTCTATCATTACGGGGAGTAGAGTAGAGTGCAGGATCAATTAAAAGATTTTATCCACTTTTTAGTGGTGGAGAAGGGTTTGGCAGAAAACACAATTGTTTCCTATGAACGAGATCTAAAGGCTTATATACAATATATAAATAAAGTGGAAGAACTGACTTCCTTTAATGAAGTAACTCGAGCGACCATTCTTCAGTTTCTAAAGTTTCTACATGAAAAGGGGAAGTCATCTAAAACAATTGCTAGACATATTGCATCAATTCGTTCGCTTCACCAATTTTTATTGCGAGAAAAGGTGACAACTCAGGATCCTACAGTACATATTGACTCACCGAAGCCGCAACAAAAACTACCACAGGTTCTTTCAGTAGAGGAAGTTCAAGCATTACTGGATTCACCGGATACAAGTAAAACTTTTGGGGCTAGGGACAAGGCGATGCTTGAATTATTGTATGCGACTGGAATACGTGTATCAGAACTTATATCGTTAAATTTGAGTGATGTCCATTTAACAATGGGGTTTGTACGGTGTATTGGAAAAGGAAATAAGGAGAGAATCATTCCTCTTGGAAAAATGGCGCAGGAAGCGATTCATACTTATATAGAAGAAAATAGAAATAAGTTGAAGAAGAAAAAGATAACAGACGCATTCTTTTTGAACCATCATGGGAATCGATTGACAAGACAAGGATTTTGGAAAATACTGAAAAAGTTATCGAAAGAAGCTGGTATTGAAAAGGATCTCACGCCTCATACATTACGTCATTCCTTTGCGACTCATCTATTAGAAAATGGCGCAGATCTTCGTGCGGTCCAAGAGATGCTAGGACATGCAGATATCTCGACAACGCAAATTTATACACATGTAACAAAGACACGTTTAAAGGATGTTTACAGTAAGTTTCATCCAAGAGCATAGAGGCTGGTTGTCAGAACAGTCTTTTTTTTATTTTTTGATTGCAAGAGTGAAAGCGCTTGTTTATACTTTATAGTGAGACGTCAGACTTCTGACAATTGTTTTTGGTTTTATAGGGTTAACCTCATTAAAAGAGGGAAAAATACATTTGTTAAAATATATACTAAAAGTAAATAGCTTTTGGAGGAGGTTTACAAATGAGTTCTTATACATATAAAAGAGTATTTCTTGTAGTAATGGATTCAGTAGGAATTGGTGAGGCACCTGATGCGGAGAAATTCGGTGATAAAGGTGCAAACACAATCGGGCATATTGCAGATCATATGAATGGCCTGAACATGCCGAACATGGCAAAACTTGGACTAAGTAATATTGAAGAGGTTAAAGGAATTGAAAAAGCAGTAAAACCACTTGCTTATTATACAAAAATGGAAGAAGCATCAAGCGGGAAAGATACGATGACTGGTCATTGGGAAATTATGGGTCTTCGAATCGATACGCCGTTCCGCGTGTTTCCTGAAGGCTTCCCAGATGAATTAATTCAAGAATTAGAAGAGAAAACAGGTAGAAAAATTATTGGAAATATCCCTGCCTCCGGTACAGAAATATTGGATCAATTAGGAAAAGAACATATGGATACTGGTGCATTGATTGTATACACTTCTGCTGATTCTGTCCTACAAATTGCAGCGCATGAAGGTATTGTTCCAATCGAAGAATTATATGATATTTGTAAAATTGCACGTGAGCTAACTTTAGATGAAAAGTACATGGTTGGAAGAGTAATTGCGCGACCATTTGAAGGGGAGCCTGGAAACTTCAAACGGACTCCAAACCGTCATGACTATGCTTTAAAACCTTTTGAACGTACAGTAATGAATGAGTTAAAGGATGGCGGCTATGATGTCATCTCTATTGGAAAGATTTCCGACATTTATGATGGAGAAGGAGTAACAAAATCACTTCGTACAGTGTCCAATATGGATGGAATGGATAAGTTAGTCGATACGGTGGAAATGAATTTTACCGGAATCAGCTTCCTGAATCTAGTTGATTTTGATGCAGTTTATGGCCATCGTAGAGATCCGGCTGGATATGGAAAAGCGCTAGAAGAGTTCGATGCTAGATTACCGGAAGTTCTAGCAAATCTTCGTGATGAAGATTTATTAATCATTACTGCGGATCACGGCAATGATCCAACCTTCCCTGGTACGGATCATACTCGTGAGTATGTACCACTACTTGTATACTCACCGCGTCATTCGGAAGGCAAAGAATTAGAAATCAGAAAAACGTTTGCAGATATTGGTGCAACCATTGCTGATAACTTTAATACTAGAATGCCAAAGCATGGAAAAAGTTTTTTAACAGACTTAAACTAGGGGGAACATATCGATGAACACTCAATCTATTCAACAATCAGCTACTTATATAAAGTCTAAAATTACAACAGAACCCAAAATTGGTCTTATCCTTGGTTCTGGGTTAGGTGTACTGGCGGAAGAAATTCAAAACCCAATTACAATCCCATACAGCGAAATTCCTGAATTTCCTGTTTCTACAGTAGAAGGTCACGCAGGACAACTAGTGATCGGTGAATTAGAAGGAAAAACAGTTATCGCTATGCAAGGTAGATTTCACTTTTATGAAGGTTATTCCATGGATAAAGTGACCTTCCCAGTACGTGTAATGAAGTATTTAGGTGTCGAGCAATTAATCGTGACTAACGCTGCTGGTGGAGTGAATGAAAACTTTGAAGCAGGAGACTTAATGATTATCACGGATCATATTAATAATTTTGGTACAAATCCGTTAATTGGAGAGAATCACGCAGAATTAGGCGCTCGCTTCCCTGATATGTCAGAGGCTTATAGCAAGGATTTAAGGAATTTAGCTAAGTCTACTGCAGAACAATTAGGAATTAAAGTTCAAGAGGGCGTATACGTTGGTAACACAGGTCCTTCTTATGAAACACCAGCAGAAGTAAGAATGCTTCGTATCCTTGGTGGAGACGCTGTTGGGATGTCTACAGTACCTGAAGTAATTATTGCCCGTCATAGCGGGTTGAAAGTATTAGGAATTTCATGTATCTCTAATATGGCAGCAGGTATTTTAGACCAACCATTAACACATGATGAAGTAATGGAAACAACTGAAATGGTAAAAGCAAACTTCCTACAATTCGTAAAAACAATTATTAAAGGTATGTAATTTTAAAAAAGAGGTGTTTCCTAATGAGAATGGTAGATGTTATTGAAAAGAAACGTGACGGAAAAGAATTAACAACAGAAGAAATTCAATTTGTCGTAAAAGGCTTCACTGACGGGTCTATACCTGACTATCAAATGAGTGCTTTTTCAATGGCAATTTATTTTAAAGGGATGAGCGACCAAGAACGTGCAGATTTAACAATGGCAATGGTTCATTCGGGTGATACAATCGATTTATCCGCTATTGAAGGGATTAAAGTAGATAAACATAGTACTGGAGGAGTTGGCGATACAACTACTTTAGTGTTAGCGCCACTTGTAGCAGCAGTTGGAGTACCAGTTGCGAAAATGTCCGGACGTGGTCTTGGACATACTGGTGGTACTATTGATAAGCTTGAGGCGGTTCCAGGCTTCCATGTGGAAATCGACAATCAAGAATTTATCGACTATGTAAACAAAAATAAAGTAGCTGTAATTGGTCAAAGCGGAAACTTAACACCTGCTGACAAAAAGCTTTACGCACTTCGTGATGTAACAGCAACGGTTAACAGTATTCCACTAATCGCAAGCTCCATCATGAGTAAAAAAATTGCAGCAGGTGCTGACGCAATCGTACTAGACGTAAAAACTGGTGCAGGCGCATTCATGAAAGATTTAGATGAAGCGAAAAAATTAGCAAAAGCAATGGTTGATATCGGAAATAACGTCGGCCGTAGAACGATGGCTGTTATCTCAGACATGAGCCAACCTCTAGGATTTGCAATTGGTAATGCACTTGAAATTAAAGAAGCAATCGATACACTTCGTGGTAAAGGACCAAAGGATCTAGAGGAACTTTGCTTAGTGTTAGGAAGCTACATGGTATTGTTAGCAGAAAAAGCATCTACTTTAGAGGAAGCTCGTGGCATGCTAGAAGAGGTTATTCAATCTGGTGCCGCAATTGAAACGTTAAAAACTTTCTTAGAGGCGCAAGGTGGAGACGCTTCTGTTGTCGATAATCCTGAGAAATTACCACAAGCTAGTTTCATTGTGGAGCTAGAAGCAAAAGAAGCAGGAGTTGTATCTGAAATCGTAGCAGATTCAGTTGGAACAGCAGCAATGTTGCTTGGTGCAGGTCGTGCTACAAAAGAGTCTGAAATTGACTTAGCAGTTGGTATCGTGCTTAATAAGAAAATTGGAGACAAAGTGGAAGCTGGTGGATCCCTAGCAACAATCCACAGTAACCAAGAAGATGTAACTAAAGTAAAAGAAAAACTTTATGAGAGCATTAAATTAGTAAGCGGTGAAGTAAAAGTTCCACCACTTGTGTATGATACAATTTCTGAATAAGGCTTAAATGGACAGCTCCTCGGTGATGAGGAGCTGTTTTTTTATGACAGCGGCGGGTTAGATATGGGAATTATGACTCTTTTTTGATCCAGTTCTCCATTTCTGAGCCGATTCGAACGATTTGTGACTCGGTACAATCTAATTCTGATCCGAACCGGGCGAATTCTGATCGGGTATGACCATTGTGAGCCCCACCGTCCTGTTTCTGAGCCGATTCGAACGATATGTGATCCGGTATAATCTAATTCTGATCCGAACCGGGCGAATTCTGATCGGGTATGACCATTGTGAGCCCCACCATCCTGTTTCTGAGCCGATTCGAACGATATGTGATCCGCTACTATCCAATTCTGATCCGAACCGACCTATTTCTGATACAATCCCCCTCTGTACGATAGAAAGCAACTCCCATCCTATACCGATTCACTCAAAGTGCTTCAACATTTCTAACTTTTTTAATTCGCCTGCCAAATCTTAGTATAAAACGTATGATATTGGAAAAAATGAGAATTATGGAATAAGATTGGAGGTCTATGGATGAAAAAGTTAGTAACCGCAATAATTGCAATTGCTTTTACTTTTTCCGCATTTAGTCCATTCGCGCTAGCGGAAGAAAAAGGTGTTCAGCTTACAGAAAATGCGAAATCTGCAATTTTGATTGAACGTGACACAGGTCAAGTTTTATATGAGAAAAACGGACACGAAAAATTGCCGCCAGCGAGTATGACAAAAATCATGACGATGCTCTTAATTATGGAAGCAATCGATGAAGGCAAATTAACTTGGGATGAAAAAATCAGAACAAGTGAGTATGCTGCGTCTATGGGTGGCTCTCAAATTTTTCTTGAAGCAGGAGAAGAAATGACAACAGATGAAATGCTTCGAGGTATCGCTATAGCATCAGGTAACGATGCATCAGTCGCGATGGCAGAGCGTATTGCGGGTTCTGAAGAGGCATTTGTGGAGAAAATGAATGCGAAGGCTAAAGAACTTGGATTAGAAAATACATTATTTCAAAATCCAACAGGTTTACCTGCTAAAAATCATTACAGTACGGCCTCTGATATGGCAGTAATCGCAAAAGAATTATTAAAATTTGATGATATTACGAAATACACAGGTCAATATGAGGATTATCTTCGAGAAAATACGGAGAAAAAATTCTGGCTGGTTAACACCAATAAGCTAGTAAAATTTTATCCCGGTGTTGATGGAGTCAAAACTGGCTTTACAGCAGAAGCAAAATATTGTTTAACTGCAACAGCAAAAAAAGATAACATGCGTGTCATTGCTGTCGTATATGGTGCTCCAACGCCAAAAGAACGTAACGCCCAAATCACCAATATGTTAGATTATGCTTTTAGTCACTACAAAACGCATCCAATGTTCGAAAGAAATGTAGCGGTCGCAAAAGTTAAGGTAAGTAAGGGCTCTAAAAAAGAACTAGAGGCTGTAACGAGCGAACCAATATCCGTTTTAACGAAAAAAGGTGAAACGGTGGATGATGTGGTAAAAGTAATTAACGTAGATGAAAAGGTGCAGGCACCAGTGAAAAAAGGTGACAAGGTAGGTACGATTGTTCTGAAAAAAGGAAATAAAGTACTTTCAGAAAGTGATCTTGTAGCTGGTGGAGATAGCTTAGAAGCCAGCTGGTGGCAACTATTTAAGCGATCTATGGGACATTTTACAAAAGTTAACTAATAAAATTTATGGCGAAGAAGGACACACTTTAGCGAAATAGCACTAGTTTTGTCCTTAAGCAGGATTTTGGAATATAAAAATAGAAATTGACTCACTGAACGATGATTCTACAAGGAGGAAAGTACAGTGAGTCTTACAGTTGATTTAGAAGTAAAGCAGAATGTACTTTGTGTACGATTGGCAGGAGAATTAGATCATCACACGGCAGAGAATCTACGTGAACAAGCTTCAACCATTATTCAAAAGCAACAAATCACTCACATTATTTTAAATTTGGAGCAGCTATCTTTTATGGATAGTTCAGGGCTGGGAGTTATTTTAGGGCGATATAAGCAAATCAAAAATAACGGTGGAGAAATGGTTGTGTGCTCTATTTCCCCAGCAGTGAAACGCCTGTTCGAAATGTCTGGCTTATTTAAAATCATTCGTTTAGAAGAAAGTGAAAAAAATGCTCTTCAGAAATTGGGGGTGGCATAATGAATAATCAAATGCACCTACAATTTTCTGCGCTTAGTCAAAATGAATCGTTTGCTAGGGTAACAGTAGCGGCATTCATCATGCAGTTAGACCCAACCATGGATGAGCTTACAGAAATTAAGACAGTTGTTTCAGAAGCGGTGACAAACGCAATTATTCATGGTTACGACAACGATCCTAAAGCCACTGTTTATATCTCTGTAGAACTTGAGGATGGAGCTGTCCACATTACCATTAAAGATGAAGGAATTGGAATTGATGATGTGGAGGAAGCTAGACAGCCGTTATACACTACTAAGCCTGAGCTCGAGCGTTCTGGTATGGGGTTTACCATTATGGAAAACTTTATGGATTATGTAGAAATTCACTCAACTAAAGAAGGCACCTCAATCCGTATGACCAAATATTTAGCTAAGAGCAAAGCGCTTGTAAATTAAGGAGCTAAGCCTATGGATGTGGAGGTCAAAAAAGAAGCGCAAATCTATTTAAAAGATCATGAAGTGAAAGAACTGATCAAAAAAAGTCAAGCTGGTGAGCAAGAAGCCAGAGACCTAATCGTGTCAAAGAATATGCGACTCGTATGGTCGGTTGTTCAACGTTTTATGAATAGAGGATATGAACCAGACGACCTTTTCCAAATTGGGTGTATTGGTTTACTAAAATCAGTCGATAAGTTTGATCTTTCTTATGACGTGAAATTTTCTACCTATGCCGTTCCGATGATTATCGGGGAAATTCAACGATTTATTCGCGATGATGGAAGTGTGAAGGTGAGTCGCTCTTTAAAAGAGGTTGCGAATAAAATAAGAAAGGCGAAGGACGAATTATCTAAGCGCTATGGAAGAGTACCGACAATTAATGAGATTGCAGAGTTTCTTGAAATTACTGCAGAGGAAGTAGTCCTTGCTCAAGAAGCAGCGAGAGCGCCATCTTCCATTCATGAAACGGTATATGAAAACGATGGGGATCCTATCACGTTACTAGACCAAATTGCTGACCACTCAGAAAATCGATGGTTTGATAAAATTGCATTAAAAGAAGCAATTGAAGAGTTGGATGAACGTGAAAAACTAATAGTCTATTTACGCTATTATAAAGATCAAACGCAGACAGAGGTCGCACAGAGGCTTGGTATTTCGCAGGTTCAAGTCTCTAGGTTGGAGAAGAAAATATTAGTTCAGATGAAAGATCGTATGGATGAGTGATGTCCGTACGGTCTTTTTTTTGTTTTGGTATTGGGCAATTAAAGTTTTGTTTTTTTCCTTTGGGGAGGAAGAGTTTTTTATGTGGTAATTCTTGGTGATGTTTTTTCCTTTGCATGGTAATTCTCCCACTAAACCATACTACAGATACAGTATGTTTTGGCGGGATGTGTTCGGGGATGGATAAAATTGTGTATATTCGGCTGCGGCATCGTATTCAAGCTCGTCCAAATCAAATCATTAGAATTGGGGATGTCGCACAACTTGTTGCTGATGACAGCATTGTACAACTAATAGAAAAAGTTGCTGTTCATCATGTGAATATGAGTGATAAATCGATTGTTGTTGTAGATGTCATGCAATTACTGAAGGAATTGCGAAAGGTAGACCCTGAACTGGATATTCAAACGTTTGGGGCAGCACAAACAATCGTAGAAATTATGTATAAGAAAAAGCGTTTTCGTCCAATGTTTTTTGCAGCGGTATGGCTATTACTATTTTTGGGAGCAGCACTTGCAATTATGAATTTCCACGAAGATGTCAGTATGCGTATTGTCCATCAAAAGATTTTTAAAACAATTACTGGCCTTGAAGATGACAAACCACTTTTATTGCAAATACCTTATTCCATTGGTTTAGGCTTAGGTATGATCCTGTTTTTCAATCATGTATTTAAAAAGCGGATAAATGAAGAGCCAAGTCCATTAGAGGTAGAGATGTTTAATTACCAACAGGATTTGGATCAATATGTGATTATGAATGAGAATAAAGAAAGTTCGAAAAAAATGGATGGCCATTAGTATCATTTTCGTCGTTTTTTTGGGGTTAGCCGGTGGATTAGCGGTGGGATCTGGATTTGTCGCTTTTTTAACAGTCCTTGGAATTATTCCTCGACTAACACAACTTACAAAAACGACATCATATGTGTATGGCTATGAATGGGGAGTTATTGGAGGGGCCTTATTTGGAAGTTGGATCAGTTTAAATAACGTTGCCTTCCATTTACCTTCCATTTTGGCCGTTCCGATTGGACTGTTTTGTGGAATATTTGTTGGTTTATTAGCTGCTGCATTAACAGAAGTTCTCAATGTATTACCAATCCTTGCAAAACGTATCGGAGTAGATGGGCAAATCGTCATCCTTTTAATGGCGATTGTTTTTGGGAAAATCGTTGGCTCGCTTTATCACTGGCTAATATTCGTTAATTTATGAAAGGAGAAGCAGATATGAGTGAAAAATTAAAAGATAACTATCAGCAAAATATAAAAAAATTTCAGCCGAAACCACCTTACTTTATAAACTGTGTGAAAGCCTTCCTTGTGGGAGGATTAATCTGCCTAATAGGGCAGGGAATTCAGAATTTCTATATTTCGGTCTTTGATTTTTCAGAAAAACAAGCAGGAAATCCGACCGTTGCCACCTTGATTTTATTTGCTGCACTGCTTACAGGGTTTGGAGTTTACGATAAGATAGGTCAGTTTGCTGGTGCAGGTTCTGCAGTGCCTGTGACCGGGTTTGCTAACTCGATGACAAGTGCAGCTTTAGAGCATCGAAGTGAAGGATTAGTACTTGGGGTTGCAACGAATATGTTTAAGCTAGCTGGGAGCGTCATTGTGTTTGGAGTAGTTGCGGCATATGTGGTTGGGTTTCTTCGTTATCTTTTTAATATGAGTTTTACGGGATAAAGGAGGAGAAAGGTTATGAGGATAGTAGGAAAGCAAACATGGATTTTTCAAAATCCAATCTATATTAATGCGACCGGAACAGCTGTTGGCCCTAAAGAGGCAGATGGGCCACTCGGAGCAGATTTTGACTACTCATTCAAGGAGTTACATTGTGGGGAGGACAACTGGGAGCTGGCAGAGAGAAGGCTGATGGAGCAGTCTATCCAATCGTGCTTAAGTAAGGAGAAGCTAGAATATAAAGATATTGATCTCTTCTTAGCTGGAGATTTACTTAATCAAAATGTTACAGCTAATTATGTTGCGCGTCACCATCAGATTCCATTTCTCTGTATGTTTGGTGCTTGCTCTACTTCCATGGAAACATTAGCGATGTCTGCTGCATTAGTCGATGCGGGTTTTGCAAATAGAGTGCTAGCGTCAACAAGTAGTCATAACGCAACTGCTGAAAGACAATTTCGTTATCCAACTGAATATGGCGGGCAAAAGCCAGATTCGGCAACGTTTACCGTGACAGGTGCAGGTACAGCTTTAGTTAGTAAAGAAAAAGGTGCGGTGAAAATAACCTCAGCTACGATAGGGAGGGTGATTGATTTAGGAATTACTGATCCATTTGATATGGGAACGGCTATGGCTCCAGCTGCTGCGGATACGATTCAGGCTCATCTACAAGATTTAAACATACAACCTGATGAGTATGATTTAATCGCTACTGGTGATCTGTCTGGCGTAGGTAGTCCTATTTTAAAAGAATTACTGAAAGAAGAAGGCTTTGATGTTTCGATTATTCATAATGATTGTGGCCTAATGATTTATCGCTCCGATCAAAATGTGTTTGCTGGAGGAAGTGGCTGTGGCTGTGCAGCTGTCGTAACATATGGTCATATCATAAATGAACTGAAAACTGGGGCCTTAAAGAAGGTGTTGGTTGTAGCAACCGGCGCATTATTAAGCCCGACAATGCTTCAACAGAAGGAATCGATTCCAACCATTGCCCATGGTGTCGTTCTAGAAAGGGTGAATAATTAATGGAGTATGTCATTGCGTTTGTTGTAGGTGGACTTGTTTGTGTAGTTGGACAACTTCTATTGGATTTTTGCAAGCTTACACCAGCTCATGTAATGAGTAGCTTTGTGGTAGCAGGTGCCATTCTAGACGGGTTTGGAATATATGATAAATTCATTGACTTTGCTGGTGCAGGTGCAACGGTTCCTATAACTAGTTTTGGGCATTCTTTGCTCCACGGGGCTATGCATCAATCGGAAAAGCACGGCTTAGTGGGAATAGGTATGGGCATATTTGAATTAACATCTGCTGGGATTTCTTCTGCTATTCTATTTGCTTTTCTTGTGGCATTAATATTTAAGCCGAAAGGATAAGGACCACATGATAAAAAAACGGGTCATTTTAGTCACAGATGGAGATGTGTACGCGAAGAAAAACATTCAATTAGTTGCGAAGAAGTACGGGGGGAGATGTATTTCGAGTTCCTTTGGAAATCCGACATTATTGAGCGGCGAAGAAATGGTTCAATTAATCTTAAAAGCCAAATCAGAGCCTGTTTTTGTGATGTTTGATGACAGTGGTTATTTGGGCGAAGGAGCAGGGGAAATAGCATTGAAGTATGTAGCCTCTCATCCGCAGATAGAGGTTCTTGGTGTCATTGCGGTTGCTTCTAAAACACATCAATCCGAATGGGCGAAAGTAAATGTTACCGTTGATCGTGATTTACAAGTTTCATCCTTTGGAGTAGATAAAAGTGGGATTCAAGAAATGGATATTGGAAGAATAAATGGAGACACCGTGTATTGTTTAGATACCATTGATGTTCCCGTTATTGTAGGAATTGGTGATATTGGCAAAATGGCCAGGAAAGATGATGTGAAGCGAGGAGCTCCCGTAACTTGTAAAGCAGTAGAAATCATTTTAGAGAGGAATGGGTATGATGTCTCACAATGGAATGGAAAAAATACCGATTTCACCGAAGCTGACGAATAACGAGGATTTTTTTAAAGATAAAGTAGGATTGAATGACAGTTTTGATTTAGGAATAAGAAAGATTACGGTTCTTGGAAAAGAATTAAATATTTATTATGTGAATGGCCTATGTGACACGAGCTATATTATCGAGTTAATGGAAGAGCTTGTTCATATCAATGATGTGGAGCGGAAAACATATAAAACCAAAGAAATTATCCATAATCGTCTTGTCCACCAGCAAGTGGAGACAATTAAGTATTTGGATGAAGTTGTAGATCAGGTTTTAAGTGGACTAATCGCCATTCTTATTGAAGGAGAAGACACCGGGTTTGTCGTTGATACGAGATCTTATCCTGGGAGAAATCCAGAGGAGCCTGACACCGAGAAAGTAGTGCGAGGAGCACGTGATGGATATGTAGAGAATATCATTGTAAATACAGCACTAACGAGAAGAAGGATAAGAGATGAGCGTTTGCGTAATGAGATTTTTCAGGTAGGTGAACGCTCTAAAACAGACATATGCCTTTCCTACATAAAAGATGTTGCAGACCCTGATTTAGTGGATATCATTCGAAAAGAAATCCAAAATATTAAGATAGACGGAATCACGATGGCTGATAAAACAGTGGAAGAGTTTCTGGTGAAACAAGGCTTCAATCCATTTCCGCTTGTACGGTTTACAGAAAGACCTGATATAGCGGCAACTCATCTGCTAGAAGGACATGTTATTATCATGGTCGACACTTCTCCGAGTGTTATTATCACACCTACAACTTTCTTTCATCATGTACAACATGTGGAGGAGTATCGCCAATCACCAGCAGTCGGGACATTTGTTCGGTGGGTTCGTTTTGTAGGGATCTTTGCTTCCTTATTTTTATTGCCAATGTGGTTTTTAATGGTAATTGAACCAAGCATGTTACCTGAAGCGATAAGTTTTGTTGGTCCGAATGAACAGTCGAATATTCCGATCGTTATTCAGATTTTCCTCGCAGATATTGGGGTTGAATTTTTAAGGCTTGCGGCGATTCATACTCCAACAGCTCTCTCTACTGCGATGGGTTTAATTGCTGCAGTATTAATTGGACAAATCGCGATTGATGTGGGGTTATTTGTTCCAGAAGTTATTTTATATGTAGCGGTTGCGGCAATTGGATCTTTTACCACACCAAGCTATGAATTAAGTGTTGCAAATAAAATTGTTCGACTGATTCTATTAGCCCTAGTAGCGCTTTTTAAAGCACCAGGATTAATAATTGGCGGTACTTTATTCGTTATTTTTCTAGCGGGGATCCGCTCGTTAAATACTCCATATTTATGGCCGTTTATTCCATTTAACGCAAAAGCGTTATTTATGATCTTAATTAGACGTAGTACTCCAGGAGCGAAAGTGAGACCGAGTATCGTACATCCAAAAAATCGCTTTAGACAACCACAATAAAAAAGTAGTAAGAATATTCGCTTGATAGGGGAAAATAGATGTGATAGAGTTTATTTAATCAAATAAAGAGGTAAAGGGTTTGCTAACAGCTAAATGAGTTCTGTTTAGCTGTTTTTTCTTACTAAGTCTTAAAATGGGCAAGTACCCTTCCCCTTTCTGAATAAAAGAATAATGTACAACATGAGTAACCTAAAAGACTACATTAAGAGGAGAAATAGCGCATGTATTTTCATGGAACAAGTCAAGTAAATGAAAAGGGACATTTAGAAATTGGTGGAGTAGATACGATTGAATTAGCCAATCAGTATGGAACACCGTTATATATTTATGATGTAGCACTTATTCGAGAACGAGCGCGTAATTTCCAAAAGACGTTTAAAAATCTAGGAATTAAAGCGCAAGTTGCTTATGCGAGTAAGGCATTCTCGTCTATTGCAATGTTTCAATTAGCTAAAGAAGAAGGATTATCGCTTGATGTTGTTTCAGGAGGCGAATTATTTACTGCACTTGTAGCAGACTTCCCTGTTGATCGGATTCATTTCCATGGCAATAACAAAAGCTATGAAGAGTTAGAAATGGCTGTTCAGCAAAAGATTGGCTGTGTCGTAGTAGATAACTTCTATGAATTAGAGCTATTACAAGAAATTTGCCAAAAACATGATTACATAATGCCGATACTTTTACGAGTAACACCAGGTATTGAAGCGCATACCCACGATTATATTTTAACTGGGCAAGAGGATTCTAAGTTTGGTTTTGATTTACAGAGCGGGCAAGCAGGAGATGCGATGAAGCTTGCAATTAAAGCTTCTCATCTAGATTTATTAGGTATTCACTGCCATATTGGTTCACAAATTTTTGAAACAACGGGTTTCAAATTAGCAGCAGAAAAATTATTTGAAACTTTAAAGAATTGGAAAGCTGAAGTAGAGTTTGAAGCTAGAGTAGTAAATCTGGGTGGTGGGTTTGGAATTCGCTATACTAAAGAAGATGATCCGATTCCAGTATCTGTATATGTGGAAGAGATAATTAAAGATGTGCAAACTTATGTAAAAGAGATGAACTTACAGATGCCAGAAATTTGGATTGAGCCAGGCCGCTCTTTAGTTGGTGATGCCGGAACTACTATTTACTCCGTTGGTTCAAAGAAAGAAATTCCTAATATTCGCAAGTACCTAGCGATTGACGGTGGGATGAGTGATAATATTCGTCCAGCCCTCTATCAAGCAAAATATGAGGCAGTGTTAGCAAATCGGGTAAATGACCCTGCAGACGAAACGGTTTCGATTGCAGGCAAGTGTTGCGAATCCGGCGATATGCTTATTTGGGATCTTCCTTTACCTAAAGCAAACCATGAAGATTATTTAGCAGTTTTCTGTACAGGTGCATATGGCTACTCGATGGCAAATAATTATAACCGGATCACAAGACCAGCTGTCGTATTTGTAGAAGATGGAGAAACGCAGCTAGTTATAAAAAGAGAAACATTTGAAGATTTGGTGCGATTAGATTTACCGTTTCAGTCAAAATCGAAAATACTAAAGTAACTAAAGTAATTCATTTAGGATGAAGCCTATTCCGATCGTTAGTGGGGTAGGCTTTTTCTGGTTTTAGGATTTGACGAATACAGAAGAAACCCCTGAGTTAACAAAATAACATTTTCATAGGCTCTTGCTTTCCTTTGGACATAGAATCATGTATGATAAAGACTGATTAAGTTACTCATAAAGGAGATGTTTTCCCATGAAAAAACAAGGATACATACTAATGCAAAACGGTGAGAAAATCGAATTCGAATTATATCCAAATGAAGCACCAAACACTGTTGCTAATTTCGAGAAGTTAGCAAACGAAGGATTCTACAATGGTGTTACTTTCCACCGTGTTATTCCTGGCTTTGTAAGTCAAGGTGGCGACCCAACTGGTACAGGTGCTGGTGGTAGTGGAACAACAATCAAATGTGAAACTGAAGGCAACCCACATAAGCATGAAGCTGGTAGCCTTTCCATGGCGCACGCTGGGAGAGACACTGGTTCTAGCCAATTCTTCATCGTACATGAGCCACAACCACATTTAAATGGTGTGCACACTGTATTCGGTAAAGTAACTTCTGGTCTTGAAACAGCTAGAAGCATGAAAAATGGCGACACTATGGAGAAAGTTGAAATAGTGGACGCCCAATAGTAAGTTTAAAAGGTGGGAGCAGAAATGCTCTCTCTTTTTTATAGAATGGCTCTGTTCAATTTTACTGTTCATTCCGTATCATGCGAAAAATCCCCCGGCTACTGGCTTCCACCTCGGTTCAAAGGGGTCACCTTCTTTTCACGGGAAGCACCCATATAAAAAACTTAAACTTAGATGATGAAAAAGTGGAGCTCCCCGCGGAAAGCGAACACCTGGCACGGAAATCTACAGGGTGTTTAATGTGCCACCCTTATTTTCAGGGTAGTCTATAGAATAAAATAAGCGTAACGGCAATAAAGAAAGGATAGTTAGATTCAACTTCAGCGTATAGCCTCCTAATTCATAAGGGTTTTTCTAAGGGTGCTTATGAGCACTCTATAGAAAACTCTTTATACTTGTCTAGGGGGAATAAAAAGCTTAGACGTTGTTATTTGTAGAAAGTAGGGTTTAAAATGAATAAATCAAATTGGATTCTAGCAGGTGTTTTACTCGTTATGTCACTTGTTTGGGGTATTATTTATTGGTTTTTTATCGTCTAAATGGAGTAAGTAATAGATTTTAAAATTTTACTTCTTTGAAAGATATGCTAAGATAATGTAGAACATAAAATTATATATTTATGTCCTTCGGGGGTGGGTGCAATTCCCTACCGGCGGTGATGAAGCATGATTGCTTCTTAGTCCGTGACCCAGTTTATTTGTGAAAAGTATAGCCACTTAGTTTTGGTTATTGTTGGAGCTAAACAAGCCGCTTCTGCTTTTCTGTGTCTAGCTCCAGCGGCTAGCTCCTCGAGTCATAAGTCAGTTTCCTACAGAGGTCAAAAGAACAACCTCTGTAGGAAACTGTCTTATGCTTGTCGGAGCTGAACGAGCCGCTTCTGCTTTTCTTGTAAACTGGTGGATCTGGTGTAATTCCAGGGCCGACAGTGAAAGTCTGGATGGGAGAAGGATTTAAGTTGCTAAAGCAGTGAAAAAACACTTAGGTGAGCACTGTTTATTTTCCTATACGCAATTTTAATCCATTTAACCTCTAGGGCAAGTTTCTTAGAGGTTTTTTATATTTCTATTAGAAAGTGTGGGGTTCATGGACGATCGTTATTTTATGGAATTTGCCATTAATCTAGCAAGGAAAGCGATAGGACAGACCACTCCTAATCCTGTGGTTGGTTCAGTTGTGGTGAAGGAGGGTGAAATCGTTGGGTTTGGTGCGCATTTAAAAGCAGGAGAAGCACATGCTGAAGTCAATGCGCTTCAAATGGCTGGTGATAAGGCAATCGGTGCGACTGTTTATGTAACGCTAGAGCCTTGTAGCCACTTCGGTAAAACACCGCCTTGTTCAGATCTTTTAATTCAAACAAAGGTTAAACGAGTAGTCGTTGCATCTGTAGATCCCAACCCTCTTGTCGCCGGAAAAGGGATCAAAAAGCTAGAAGAGGCTGGTATTAGTGTCGAGGTTGGTGTTTGTGAAGAAGAAGCGCTAGCGTTAAACGCAGTATTTTTTCACTATATAAAAACGAAGACACCATATGTAACGTTAAAAACCGCTTCGAGTTTAGATGGGAAAACGGCGACTGTCACAAAGAATAGTAAATGGATTACAGGGGAGGAAGCTCGTCTTGATGTCCATCGGTATCGCCATCAGCATGACGCAATCCTTGTTGGAGTGGAGACAATCATAGCGGATAATCCGAGTCTAACTACAAGATTGCCGAACGGTGGCAAGAATCCAATTAGAGTTATCCTAGATACAGCGCTAAGGACTCCATTGAATGCGAAGGTTGTGACGGATTCCGCGGCACCAACATGGATTATTACCGCCTCTAATGTGAACGAGGAAAAAGTACAGGATTTTCACAATGATCAAGTCTCTATTCTTCCGCTTCCGACCATGAAAATAGAAATACACTCTCTGCTAGCTTTACTTGGAGAACGTGGTATCACCTCTTTATTTGTCGAAGGAGGAGCTACTGTGAATGGGAGCTTTCTTAAAGAAGGTTTTATTAATCAAGTGATTACGTACATCGCGCCAAAGTTAATTGGTGGAAGACATGCGCCGACAATGATTGGCGGAGAAGGTTTTGCGACAATGGATGAGTGTATGCTTCTTGAAGTGAAAGAATGTACAAGAATGGGGCAAGACATCAAGATAGTCTCGGTTCCAAGGTAAGGAGAGATTTTCATGTTCACAGGAATTATTGAAGAAATCGGAACAATTAAGCAACTAACTCGTGGCGATCAGGCAATTATCTTAGAAATTGCAGCAAAGAAGGTATTAGAGGATGTTAAGCTTGGGGATAGTATCGCAGTCAATGGAGTTTGTTTAACCGTTACTACTTTTTCAGCAAATCATTTCACGGTAGATGTGATGCCAGAAACTGTACACGCTACTTCGCTAAGTGAGTTATCAGCAGGTTCAAAGGTTAATCTTGAACGAGCAATGCTTGCGAATGGCAGATTTGGTGGGCATTTTGTTAGTGGGCATGTGGATGGAACAGGCTTCATCAAGGAGAAGAGAAGAGTTTCAAATGCTGTTTACTACACTATCTCGGTAGAAAGTCAGCTTGCCAAGTTCCTTATGCTTAAGGGCTCAATAACGGTTGATGGTACAAGCCTAACGATATTTGGTGTAACGATGGATTCGTTCACGATATCATTGATTCCCCATACCTTAAATGAAACAATCCTCGGTGGTAAAGAAAAGGGAGATAAAGTCAATATTGAAGTGGATATGTTGGCAAAATACATGGATCATTTATTGAAGCGAACGGAATCAACTCCAAAAAGTAAATCAAGCATATCCACGTCATTCTTAGAAGAACATGGATACAAATAAGGTGGGTGATTGGAATGAGTAAAATGTTTAATTCGATTGAGGAAGCGTTAATAGACTTGGAAAATGGGAAAGTAATCATTGTTTGTGATGATGAGGATCGGGAAAATGAAGGGGATTTTGTTTCATTAGCCGAAAAAGCAACACCAGCTGTCATTAACTTTATGGCGACGCATGGTAGGGGGTTAATATGTGTACCTGTTACCGAGGAGCTTGCGGAAAAATTAGAATTAGTTCCAATGGTAAACCATAATACAGACTCCCATGGGACGGCGTTTACGATTAGTGTTGATCATATATCAACGACTACAGGTATTTCTGCTTATGAACGATCCACCACGATACTAGAGCTTTTAACTCCAGCTGCAAAAGGTGGAGATTTTAAGAGACCTGGTCACATTTTTCCACTTGTTGCAAAAAAAGGTGGGGTCTTGAGAAGAGCAGGACATACTGAAGCAGCAGTTGACTTAGCGCAAATGAGTGGCTCATATCCTGCAGGAGTTATCTGTGAGATTATGAACGAAGATGGTTCGATGGCAAGAGTTCCTGAGTTAAGGCAGATTGCTGATAAGTTTGACTTGAAAATGATTACGATAAAAGATTTAATACAATATCGGAACCGGAAAGATAAGTTAGTACAACGAGAAGTGGAAATTAAGCTTCCAACCGAATTTGGTGACTTTCGTGCGATTGGCTACTCTAATATTGTAGATGGAAAAGAGCATGTTGCTCTTGTCAAAGGCGAAATCAACCCAACTACTCCTACATTAGTTCGCGTTCATTCGGAATGTTTAACGGGAGATGTATTTGGTTCTAATCGTTGTGACTGTGGCCCTCAGCTCCATGCAGCTCTGGCACAAATCGAGAAGGCGGGAAATGGGGTCCTTCTCTATATGCGTCAAGAAGGGCGAGGAATTGGCCTATTAAACAAAATGAGAGCATACAAGCTACAAGAACAAGGTTATGATACAGTCGAGGCTAATGAAAAATTAGGCTTTGGAGCGGATCTACGAGATTATGGAATTGGTGCGCAAATTCTCCGTGACCTCGGTATCTCAAAAATGAATCTCTTGACGAATAATCCACGTAAAATTGCTGGTCTAAAAGGATACGGATTAGCAGTAGTCGATCGAATTCCTTTACAAATGCCAGCAAAAGAAGCCAATGAGCACTATCTAAAAACAAAATCAACGAAACTAGGACATATGTTGCATTTTTAAACGAATAGCACTGTTAAGAAAAAAACGGATGATATGCTTAGATAACTATAGTAAAACCGTTAAGTATTCCCGTCTCCCCTGTAGATTGTAGTGCAAGGTGTGAGACTCCTGCGGGAGGCTCCCGGACCGCCCGCTTTCGCTGCCACCTGGCACGGAAATCTACAGGGGTTCAAAGTAGCCAGTTTATATTTTTAGGGTAGACAAACAATTAAAAATTTTGGAGGTAGAGGAAAATGGGTAAAATTTTTGAAGGTAATTTAGTAGGATCAGGACTTAAGTTTGCAATAGTAGTAGGAAGATTTAATGAATTTATCACGAGTAAACTGTTAGGTGGCGCACAAGATGCGTTAAAGAGACATGGAGTAGAAGAGGACCAAGTGGATGTTGCCTGGGTACCAGGAGCGTTTGAAATTCCACTTGTTGCGAAAAGATTAGCCGATTCAGGAAAATACGATGCGGTTATTACCCTTGGGACTGTAATTCGTGGAGCTACACCTCATTTTGATTACGTTTGTAATGAAGCGGCAAAAGGAGTTTCAGCAGCTTCCATGGCATCTGGCGTTCCAATTATCTTTGGTGTATTAACAACAGAAACAATCGAACAAGCGATCGAACGAGCAGGAACGAAGGCTGGAAATAAAGGCTGGGAAGCTGCAGCAGCAGCAATTGAGATGGCTAATTTATTACGCGAATTTTAAGATATATTCAAAAAAGGTATACAATCTAGTAGCGATTGGATAGAATGTATATTTAAGAGTAAGTTAATTGTAAAAAAACAGGAACCTTTTTTATTTGGTTGCCTATACTACTTATATCATTTATTAAGAAAGTTTTTTCGATAATGAGGGGTAATGTATGTTAATTCGTTATAAAAAGAGCTTCGAAAAAATCGCCATGGGGCTTATGTCTTTTATGCCAACCGAGAAAGAGCTAAAAAAACTACAGCAAACCATGAAAGCTTACGAAGAAAATGAGAATTGGCAACTTTTCCTATGGAAGCAAGAAGACATCATAGGAATTCTCGGTGTGGTAGAAGAGACGGACAGCGTCACGCTCCAGCATATTAGTGTGAGTCCATCCCACCGTCAACAAGGTTGTGGGAAGAATATGGTGAAGGCATTAAAAGAATACTATCCTACTAAATCTGTGAAGACAACTGAGTATACAACTGGATTTATGGAGAAATGTAATCAGGAACAGTGATTTTTCTCTAAGCCACAATTTAACAATATATACTCTATGTAAAGAAAGGAAGGCAACCAAATAGGTTAGCCTTCCTTTTCTTTACTTTGCTGTCTTTTCATTAATTGTACGAGTCTTTCATTGATGACATCTTCACGGTTGCGAGTAGAATGTCTATTGATTAAGGAGTCGTTGGAAAGATCACTCGGTGAGCCCCAATGCTTATTCTGGATTTTTGCTTGCTTCATACAGCTAGTTAGCAAAGCGGAATCCGTAATAGGTAAATTAAAGCTCTTATAGTCCTCTTTTTTTTCCACTTGCTGAATGTGTTCTGAAAGTAATGCTACTGTTTTTTCGCTGTCAAGTCCGAGCTTATTTATTGCTGTTCTTTCCTTGTTGATTATTTTCACAGCATTTTTTAGCATTTTTTGCGCACCGTTAAAGTTACCTCTGCGATGATGATATAAGCCAACTGCTATTTGGATTAGTCCAACCCAATGTAGTTCTCGCTCATTAGCCTCGCGTTCTTTCCAATGCTCTTCTAGTACTTCATGGCATTCAAAATAGTCGCGATCACAATGAAAATAATGTAAAAAATCAACATAAGCTTGTGGATACAAAGGATTTCCCCCTTTTAAAAAACATAATTATATTTTATCATAATCATGAAAACTCTATAAAATAAAGCTGAAATACTCTATACTATACTATTGTAAAGTTTGCTGATTAAGTTGGGTGGATGAAGAAACGTGCAGGAATATAATGTGAAAGTAGAAGCTTTTGAAGGTCCATTAGACCTTTTGCTTCATTTAATAAATCGACTAGAGATTGATATATATGATATCCCAGTTGCTCAAATTACAGAGCAATATTTATTTTATATACATACGATGAAAGAGTTACAATTAGACGTTGCGAGTGAATACCTTGTGATGGCTGCGACCTTACTAGAGATTAAGAGTAAAATGCTCTTACCTAAGCATGAAGAAGAAATAGTAATAGAAGATGAAGAATTTGGAGAGTTTGAGGAAGATCCTCGCGAAGAATTAATGAATCGATTGATAGAATATCGAAAATATAAAGAAGCGGCAGATGATCTGAAAGAACTGGAAGAAGAAAGAAGTCATATATACACGAAACCTCCTAGTGATTTAAGTGCGCTTGTTAAAAATGTAGAGCCAGAAGAAGTAAAACTAGATGTATCTCTTTACGATATGTTAGGTGCGCTTCAGAAGTTGATGCGTCGTAAAAAACTTCAAAAACCTTTACAAACTAGAATAACGAGACAAGAAATCCCCATTGAAAAAAGAATGGAGGAGCTTATTGAGGATTTGCGTAATTTTAAAGGAAGAAAGCATTTCTTTGATCTTTTTCCAGAGTCGAGTAAAGAATATATTGTGGTTACTTTTTTAGCAATTCTTGAGCTATTAAAAAAGAATACGATTCTACTTGAGCAGGAGAATAATTTTTCAGATATATATGTGTCGTATCAGGAAGGAGGAGCTACAGAAGTTGGATATTATTAAGTGGAAATCCATTGTAGAAAGCTTGCTATTTGCAGCGGGCGATGAGGGCTTGACCTTAAAGCAGCTAACGACAGTTTTAGAAATAGATGAACGTGTTGTCTTAGATGTTATTAGTTCATTAAAGGATGATTATCAAGCTCCAGATAGGGGAATAGCAATCATAGAGCTTGCTGGCACCTGGCAGCTAACCACCAAAAAAGAGCATTCTACCTATTTAAAAAAGCTAGTTGAATCACCAGTCACACAATCTTTGTCACAAGCAGCGTTAGAAACACTTGCAATTGTGGCTTATAAGCAACCCATTACAAGAACGGAAGTAGAAAGCATTCGCGGGGTGAAAAGTGAACGTCCATTGCAAACCCTTGCTGCTAAAGCGCTTGTGAAAGAGGTAGGTCGTGCAGAAGGAACAGGACGCGCCATTCTGTATGGAACAACGAGGGAATTTCTCGATTACTTTGGCTTAAAAGATATAAAAGAGTTACCACCTCTCTCCGTAAGTGTCGAAGATAGTGAAGAAGAAGCTGATTTGTTTTTTGAAAAGTTTCAAGAAACGTTTGAAAATTAAAACGGTTTGGACGAAAGTATGGTAAAATAGTAGTACATAATAGATCTGCTACTAGTAAGGGGTGTAAAAATGCGAATTACGGAATTAAAAGGCTATGAATTAGAAAAAGCACAACCGAATACATCAGAAGATTTTTTTAACCGTTCAGAAGTAACTTTTGAGGAAAACGGAGAAGAAAGAACTTTTCATGTGCTCTATATTCGCTATTTTGATGAAACCTTTTCTGAATTTTTGCATGTTGGAGTAGAAAGTGATCCGGTCTTTCAAATTGGAGAGAAAGTTATAAATTTTAAAGATTTAGTAGCTATCACGTGTTTAATAAAAAATCCAAGCTTCAGGCATCGTAAACGTATTTACATAAATACCCAAGAAGAGTTTGCTCGCTATTTTGAAGGTGTTAACGTACCCAAACTAAAAGAAATCTTTGATGGACTGATTCATCAAGGGGAATATACGCTAACTTCTCCTTTACACTTTTTGGCACAGCCATCCGCATAAGTTAATAAGCTAGTCATAGATATTGAATAAAAAACGTATCGTTATAGAAGTCGCTACATTCCTAGAATTTACTATTAAACCTATACATGGAGGGTCCATTACAAATGGCAAATACGATTGTAAAAACTCAGACAGAACAAGTAGAGAGTTTTTTAGGTAATACGGTACAACAATTAAATGATTTTTTAAATGAAGTAACACTATCGTCTTTAATTTCAGAGACATCTGGCACGAAAGCATATGTGGAATTATTACTTGCTAACACCCGTCGACTTACTGTGTTTTGTGACGAAGGTCATAATGCTTGTCAAGTTATTTTAAAGGGAGCACCATTCCGCAAATCAGCAGCCGAAAAGGTCTTATATAATATATATCACCAATGCATAGAGGAGTTTTTTGCTCCTAAAAATGATGCATGGTATGAGGATAGCCGCTCTGCTTATACTGGGAAGAATTCCATCCAATTCCATGAGACTCCTCCAGAAACGTTAAAAGCGGTTATTAGACAATTAGAGAGTGATTTTCAAACAATAAGAGAAGAACTTGAGTACTATGAAACAGATTATCGCACGAAAATGATTCAAAGTAATTAACATTATCATACACCTAATCCGTTAGTGGACTGGGTGTATTTTTTTTGTAAGTCATTTGTTTGGATAGTTAGTAAAGGAAGTTTGCCTGGCAAATTAGTGGGTACAACTTTCTTTTTCTCTTGCTCATCGCATAGGATAGCACGATGAGTTTTCTAGGAGGGGTAGAATGATTAAACAAAATCAGAAAGTTTTTAGACAATATTTAAATGATATGGAAAACTGGTGTTTGCAAGTGTTGACGGAAAATGGTGCAACTCGCTCAGAATGGGTAATGGACGTAAGAGACCTCTTAAAAAACGTACAAACTGCTCAACAAAAGACTACAATTCTAGAATTAGATGTTTTGACAATGAAACAAAAAATGGAGGATGTAGCACAGGGATTCCAATTAGGACAAAATACGCGCCAAAATAATGGAAGGGTTCCAATTGGAGGACACAAATTACCGCCACTGCCGTATAGCTATACTGCACTTGAACCCTATATTTCAAGAGATATCATGGAAATTCATCACTTGAAACATCATAAAAGCTATGTAGATGGACTAAATCAAGCAGAATTGAAAATGCAAGAATCTCGGGATACTGGGAATTTCGATCTTATCAAGCATTGGGCGAGGGAAGCGGCATTTCATGGTTCTGGGCACTATTTGCATACAATGTTTTGGGAGAATATGTCCCCTAGTGGCGGTGGTTTACCTAAAGGAAGACTTCTTCAACAAATAATTCAAGACTTCGGAAGTTTTGATAAGTTTAAAAAACATTTTTCAGAAGCTGCTGATAAGGTAGAAGGCGTAGGCTGGGCGTTGCTGGTTTGGTCTCCTCGTGCACAAAGATTAGAAATTTTACAAACGGAAAAACAACAACTTTTCACACAATGGGATACGATACCATTGCTTGGACTTGATGTATGGGAGCATGCGTACTACTTGCAATATAAGAATAATAGGAAAGAGTATATAGACAATTGGTGGAATATCGTAAACTGGCGGGATGTCGAGAAACGGTTCCAAGAAGCGTCTAAATTAAAATGGAAATCGTATTAAGTTGGGGAGAGAAATCTTCCCTTTTTTTGATGGAAAAATCATATTAGGACATGTTGAGCATAAACTTGTACAAACATAGATAAAGGGATGGGGATTAGATGTTACAAGCTAGAGTTATGTTCATCATCGCTTCTATTATGATGCTGGTGTTTAGTATAAGTTTTCCTTCGAGTGCAAAGGCAGAGCAGGTTGGAGTTAGTGCAAGAAATGCGGTTTTAATGGAGCAAGAGAGTGGTAGAGTCATCTTCGAAAAAAACGCACATGATAAGCAGCGTATTGCAAGTATTACAAAGGTCATGACAGCTATTATTGCGATTGAATCTGGGAAAATGGGAGAAATAGTAACGGTTAGTAATCGAGCTATTCATGCAGAAGGTTCTTCTATTTACTTAAAAAGTGGGGAGAAAATCAAGCTTGAGCATCTTGTATATGGATTAATGCTTCGATCAGGTAATGATTCAGCCGTTGCGATTGCCGAACATGTAGGAGGGAGCCTGGAAGGGTTTGTTTACATGATGAATGAAAAAGCAGCGGAAATTGGAATGTCCAATACGGAGTTCGCCAATCCCCATGGCTTAGATGATCATGAAAACCACTATTCCACCGCATATGACATGGCACTATTAACACGCTATGCAATGGAAAATGAGAAGTTTAGAGAGATTTCTGGAACAAAGGTTTATCGTGCACCGGCAGCACCAGGTGAATCGTGGGAAAGAAGCTGGACGAACAAACATCGTCTCGTAACAGGGATGTATTCCAATGCAACCGGAGGAAAGACTGGATTTACAAAACGAGCGAAACGAACGCTTATTACTACCGCCTCCAAAGATGGTTTGGATGCTATTGTGGTTACGTTGAACGGCCCGGACGATTGGCAAGATCATATTTATATGTTTAATCGTGCATTCGTAGATTATAAGCTTTATAACTTAGCACATGAAGGTAAGTTGAAAAACATTGAAGATGAATTCTATAAAAATAAAATTTTTATTGCAAGAGATATCCAGTATCCTTTAACTGTGAAAGAAAGAGAAAATGTTCGGATAAATGTTACATTAGTAAAACCAAAAGAAGAGTGGGATCGCTCTGCAAATGTGCCTGATGTCGTAGGGAATTATACGGTGATATTAAATGATGAAATGATTGCAGAAACACCAATCTATTTTGAGAAGAAGGAGAAAGAATCTAGTGGATTTTGGTCCATTTTTAAAAATATATTCTTTATTTTTGCTGGTAAGCTACCATGATTAATCTTATTTGGGTTGCTATGACAATCATTGGAATAGTATTTGCAATGATTAATGGCACGATGGATAAGGTGAATGAAGCCATTTTCCTTGGAGCGAAAGAGGGCGTCACCATCTGTATCGGATTTATTAGTATTTTAGTATTTTGGTTAGGTTTGATGAGAATTGCTCAAGAAGCAGGGCTATTAGAAAAATTAGCTATTTTATTCAGACCCTTTATGAAATGGATTTTTCCAGAGGTACCACCAGATCATCCTGCAATGGGGTATATGTTATCTAATATGATCGCTAATATGTTTGGACTTGGAAATGCAGCTACACCAATGGGTATTAAGGCGATGGAGCAATTAAGGGCGCTTAACGGAGGTACGGTGGAAGCGAGTCGTTCTATGGTGACATTTCTAGCAATTAATACAGCAAGTATTACACTTATACCAACTACAGTCATCGCAATAAGAATGACGTATGAGTCGGCAGCCCCTACGGAAATTGTAGGCCCGACGTTAGTTGCGACAACTTGCTCGGCAATTGCTGCCATTCTCATAGACCGCTTTTTCTATTATCGAAGAATGGCTAGAAGGAGGTAGGATATTAAGGTATGCAGTTTATTTCTCTTATTTCACTCTGGTTAATTCCTTTTATGATAGGATTTATCCTCCTTTATGGGACATTTAAAAAAGTACCGACCTACGAAACGTTTGTGGAAGGTGGAAAGGAAGGCATAAAGATTGCGATTTCTATTATTCCATTTCTAGTAGGAATGCTAGTAGCAATTTCAATCTTTCGAGCTTCAGGTGCACTAGACTTTTTAGTAGAATTATTACGTCCTGCTATGCAAGCGATAGGTGTGCCTGCTGAGATTGTTCCGCTAGCTCTCATTCGACCAATCTCAGGTACAGCAGCACTTGGTATGACTACGGATATGATTGCCACATACGGGCCCGACTCCTTTATGGGCCGGTTAGCCTCAATTTTGCAAGGAAGCACCGATACGACTTTATATGTCCTTACTGTTTATTTTGGTGCAGTAGGAATTAAGAAGATGGGAGATGCCTTAAAGGTAGGTTTACTTGCAGATGTTGTGGGGATTGCAGTTTCCATTTTGGTCGTGACTTTTTTCTTTGGCTTATAAAAACAGTTAGGGGGTCTGGCCCCATTTGGGTAATTTGCCCAAATGGGGCCAGACCCCTTTTATATAATTTTCCTTCCTATTTTAAAAATAGTATGGGTATAATTAGAGTTTGTGAACAATGGGAATAATAAAGGTATAGAAATCTTGGCTTTTCCTTGTAAAGTCAGGTAAGATGTTGAATGAGGTGAAAGAAATGGAACGGTTACAAAAAGTTATTGCACATGCAGGTATTGCATCTAGAAGAAAAGCAGAAGAATTAATTCAAGAAGGTAAAGTTAGGGTAAATGGGAAAGTAATCAAAGAGCTTGGGGTCAAAGTATCCCCTCATGATAAAATAGAAGTGCAAGGTGTTCCTGTTGAAAGAGAGGAACCGGTATATTTTGTTCTTTATAAACCTAGAGGTGTCATATCAAGTGTTAGTGATGACAAAGGAAGAAAAGTAGTAACAGACTTTTTCCCTTTTATTACGGAACGTATCTATCCCGTTGGACGTTTAGACTATGATACATCTGGTCTTTTGATCATGACAAATGATGGGGATTTCGCAAATAACTTGATGCATCCAACCTCGGAGGTTGAAAAAGTATATGTTGCGAAAGTAAAAGGTATCCCTTCAAGAGAAGCTATCCGTAGCCTAGAGCGTGGAATAAAGCTAGAGGATGGAAAAACAGCTCCTGCAAAAATCAAGATGATTTCTATGGAGAAAACAAAACAAACTGCTATTTTTGAAGTGATCATTCATGAGGGAAGAAATCGCCAAGTTCGTAGAATGTTCGAGGCAATCGGCCATCCCGTAATGAAGTTAAAAAGAGAACGCTATGGCTTCTTAACACTTCAAGGTTTACAAGCAGGTGAAGCAAGAGAGTTAACTCCGCATGAGGTGAAACAATTACGTGTGATGGCTACTAAGCCAAAGAAATAGTAGAAAAGCTGCATAAGCGGAGGTGGAGATATCCGCTTCCGCTTTACTGATTTTTTTGGACAGAAAGAGCGGACTCTGCTTTTCTAGTGTTCACATAAGGTTCATAATCTGTTTACTGTGGGAAAAGTGGTAAGTGATATAATAGCAAAGATGAATGATGATGACTTAGATATAGGAGAGTTTTGAAGAATGAGTAAAAAGAACCGTTTAGTTATGCGTACAGCGATTCTGCTTCTCCTGTTATCCGCTATCGGGTATACGTTATACACGAATTTTTTTACAACAAAAGAGTTGGTGAGTGTGGGAGATCAGGCTCCAAACTTTGTCTTAACTGATCTACAAGGTAATGAGGTAATGTTATCAGACTTAAAAGGCAAGGGTGTTTTTTTAAACTTTTGGGGTACATGGTGTAAGCCGTGTGAGCGTGAAATGCCGTATATGGAAAATCAATATCGAGTGTTTAAAGACCAAGGTGTAGAAATATTAGCAGTGAATATTCAAGAAACGAATGTAGCTGTGGAACGATTTAAAAATCGATATGGGTTAACATTTCCAATATTATTAGACAAAAACGACCAAGTAAGACAAGCATATGGGATTGTTCCTTTACCGACAACAATTTTAATTGATGAAAATGGAAAAATACTAAAAAAAGATTCTGGGCAACTAACAGAAGCAAAAGTGAAGGAATACATGGAAATGATCAAACCGAAACAATAGGGAGTTTTACGAATGAAGGAAATAAAATGTGAGTGCGGACATCTTAATCCAGAAGGCACCATTTTATGTGAAGCATGTGGGAAGCCTACCGAGAATGATACAGGTAAAGAAAAACTACTAGACATGCGGTATGAAGGTAGTGCAAGACGATCCCAAACCTATAATAAAACTATTGTAGATAAAATTTGGAATTTCTTCTCTTCAGTGAAAGTGGGAGTTTGGATTATTGTTATCTTGTTGATTGCATCTGCCTTTGGTACACTTTTTCCACAAGAAGCGTATATTCCCCCAACTTCCAACGCTAGTACATATTATGCAGAAGAATACGGATTCGCCGGAAAAATGTATTATCAGTTAGGGTTTCATAATCTTTATGGATCATGGTGGTACATGCTTTTAATTGCAGCACTTGGAATATCGCTAGTAATAGCAAGCTTAGACCGCTTTGTTCCACTCTATAAATCATTAAAAACGCAAAAAGTAACGAGACATGATAGTTTTCTAAAACGCCAGCGTGTGTTTGGACAGACAACTGTAACTGAATCAATGTCAGAACTAGATAAAGTTAAAGAGGGTCTTTCAAAAAGACATTATAAAATTAGAGAAGAGAATGGAAATATACTAGCGGAAAAATACCGTTTTTCCCGCTGGGGTCCTTATGTGAACCATATTGGATTGATTATCTTTTTATTAGGTGCTATGCTACGGTTTTTCCCTGGAATGTATGTGGACGAGGTAGTATGGGTCCGTGAAGGGGAAACACGTCCAGTACCGGGTACGGATGGTCAATATTTTTTAAAAAGTGAAGACTTCATTTTCGAGTCATATACAAGCGATTCTGCTAATGAAGTGTTTGAGTCTGCTATTTCTAGAGCTGGGGAAGGGGCAATTGCAAGTAACTTCCAAACCAATGCGATTCTTTTTGAAAGAAAAGGTGAAATCGTTCATGGAGCAGAGCCAGAATTAGAAGAAGTAAAGAAACATGCCATTAAAGTCAATCAACCTTTGAAGTATGACTCTTTTGCCTATTATCAAGTGGATTATAAACTAAATGAATTTAGTGCGATGTCCTTTAATTTTGTAAACAAGGAAACTGAAGAAAACTTTGGTACGATTAAAGTGGATTTGTTAAACCCGGATTCAATCTATGAATTGGGGAATGGACACTCTGTAGAGCTAATAAGTTATTTTCCAGACTTTGTGTTAGATAATGGCGAACCGACAACTAAATCGAGAATTCCAGATAATCCTGCTTTTGTTTTCCGTATGGTGACACCAGAGAAACCTGATGGAGAAATTAGTTTAGTGGCAATCCAACAAAACATTGAACCCAACGGTACAAACGAAAACAAAATGACTTTTGCTGGTATAGAAACGAGGAATGTTTCCGGTCTGACAGTTCGAAAGGATCACACCCTTTGGTTATTAGGTCTCGGTGGTACAATCTTTATGATAGGTGTTATCCAGGGGATGTATTGGAATCACCGCCGTGTATGGGTGCAAGTAAAAGGAAATGAAATTTGGGTTGCAGGCCATACTAATAAAAACTGGTTTGGACTAAAACATGATATTAATAAAGCTCTTCAAGGAACTTCTATTGAAATTCCAGTTGATCAAGTAGAAGATGATAAAGAAATCAAGAAAGTGGAAGAATAGGAGGCTCACTTATGGCGCAGCTTAGTGGTAACTTGCTTTACACTGCATTTATCCTATATTTAATAGGAACCGCCTTTTTTGGCGGAGCGATCCGTGCTAAGAAGGGGAATAAAGCAGCATTAATAGGAATTTCACTCACTATTTTGGGGTTTGTTGCCCAATTAGGATACTTTATTACACGTTGGATTGCAGGTGGTCATGCACCGCTTAGTAACTTATTTGAATTCACGACGTTTTTTGGGATGATGTTAGTATTAGCATTTATCGTTATATATTTCATCTATAAAACTAGTACGCTTGGTGTTTTTACTTTACCAATTGCTTTACTATTGATTGCTTATGCAAGTATGTTTCCGAGAGATATTGCCCCATTGATTCCAGCATTGCAAAGTCACTGGCTTGCAATCCATGTTTCAACAGTGGCACTTGGTATTGCTATCCTGTCTGTCAGTTTTGCTGCAGGCTTGATTTATCTAGTGAAAGTGGTAGATTATAGTAAAAAAGGTCAAAAGCCTTTTTGGATAGAGTTTACACTTTACACGCTCATCTGCTTCTTAGGCTATATTTTCCTCTCCATTGGCTTTGGAGCTGCAAATTATGAAGCAGAATTCGCTTATGTGAATAAACAGGGGGCACCTGCGAATGTTGAGTATCATCTACCAGCATTAGTTGGCCCAAACCAAGGTGAACTATTAACAGACAATAGAATGGATGCGTGGATTAATTTACCAGCAGTTGTTAATACTTTGAAATTAAATACAGTTATTTGGTCACTTTTTGCAGGCCTATTTTTATATGGATTATTCCGTCTGATTTTACGAAAACCAATCGGTAAAGCTTTAAAGCCAGTAGTAAGTAAGGTTAATTTAGAGCTTGTCGATGAAATCGGTTATCGTGCAGTAACAATTGGATTTCCAGTGTTTACATTAGGTGGCTTAATCTTTGCTGCAATCTGGGCTCAAATAGCTTGGACAAGATTCTGGGCTTGGGATCCAAAGGAAGTATGGGCACTTATTACGTGGTTATTTTACGCTGCTTATTTACATTTACGCCTTTCCAAAGGGTGGCAAGGTGAAAATTCGGCATGGTTAACCTTAATTGGATTTGCTATAATTTTATTTAACCTTATTGGAGTTAATTTAATAATTGCAGGTTTACACTCGTATGCTATGTAACGTTGAATAATGAGCCTTCACAGAAATTGTGAGGGCTTTTCTTACAGAACTATGTGATTAACAGGAGGGTTTTCAATGGAAAAAGACGTGAAAATACTAGTGGTGGATGATGAAGATCGCATTAGAAGATTATTAAGAATGTATCTAGAACGTGAAAACTATACGATTGAAGAGGCAGATAATGGATATCTAGCTTTAGAACTTGCGCTAGAAAAAGAATATGATGTTATTCTCCTAGATATAATGATGCCTGGGATGGACGGTATGGAAGTTTGTAAAGAAATAAGAGAAAAGAAGGCTACTCCAATTATCATGCTGACAGCAAAGGGAGAAGAAACAAACCGCGTGCAAGGCTTTGAAGTAGGAACTGATGATTACATAGTAAAACCCTTTAGTCCAAGAGAAGTAGTGCTTCGTGTTAAAGCGTTATTAAGACGTTCTTCGACCACGACATTCTTAACAACCGAAACGACTACGAAAGATGTCATTGTATTTCCGCATCTTACGATTGATAACGATGCACATCGCGTTACATCTGATGGAAAAGAAGTTAATTTGACACCAAAGGAATATGAATTGTTATACTTCCTTGCTAAATCCCCTGACAAGGTATTTGACCGCGAGCAATTACTAAAAGAAGTATGGCAATATGAATTCTTTGGAGATCTACGTACTGTGGATACTCATGTCAAAAGGCTTCGTGAAAAACTTAATAAAGTATCAGAGCCTGCTTCAAAAATGATTGTAACCGTTTGGGGGGTAGGATATAAATTTGAGGTTGGCAGTGAATCATGATTTGGAAAAGTGTCGTTGGTAAGCTTTGGCTTACCATTTTACTTTTAGTTTCCTTTGTATTATTTGTTTTAACAATTCTCCTGCTAGAATTTTTCGAGAATTACCATGTGAAAGAAGCGGAAAATGAATTAACAAAGGATGCAAAAAAAATTGCTCTCATCCTCGAACAGCATGCAGATCATGAACAATCTAAATTGATTGCATGGGAGCTTGTTGATGAATCGACACGAGTTGTAATATTTTCGGATAAAGCGGACTATTCGCATTCACCAAGCAAAACTCTTGAACATCTTCCAGCATCATTTTTCTTAGATGACCCACAATTGTCCTTAGTATTTGAGGACCAACCTATGGTTACAAAAAAAACATATCTGCCGGATATAAATACGACAGCTGATATGTATGGAGAAGTGATGGTAGTTGGAATTCCACTTCATCTAGAAGAAAACAAAGATGGGGCAGTATTCATCTATCAATCATTGCTCGCTATAAAAGAAACAACGAAGCAAACAACGAAACTTATTTTACTAGCAGCTGGCTTTGCAATATTTTTAACAACCATTTTTGCCTTCTTCCTATCTACAAGGATCACTGCCCCACTTCGGAAAATGCGAGAGGCTGCATTTGAAGTAGCACGTGGGAAATTTGATACGAAGCTGCCAATGCTAACGCATGATGAAATTGGCGAATTAGCCATGGCTTTTAATCAGATGGGAAGACAATTAAAATTTAATATAAATGCCTTAAATCAAGAAAAAGAACATTTGGCCAATATCTTAAGTAGTATGGCAGACGGAGTTATCACGCTAAATCGAGATGGTTCCATACTTGTAACCAATCCTCCAGCTGAACGCTTTTTACAAGCATGGTTCTATCAGGAGGGGAATGAAAAAGGTGAAAATCTTCCAACTGAAGTGAAGGAGATGTTTCAACGGGCTGTTTCGATAGAAAAAGAGCAAAGTATAGAACTCTCTTATCAAGGAAGAACTTGGGTTATCGTCATGAGTCCACTTTATAGCCAAACTACAATCCGTGGAGCAGTGGCGGTTATTCGGGACATGACGGAGGAGAGAAGGCTTGATAAGCTGCGCAAAGACTTCATCGCAAATGTGTCGCATGAACTGCGAACTCCGATTTCGATGCTTCAGGGGTATAGTGAGGCAATAGTAGATGACATCGCTGGAACAGATGAAGCGAAAAAAGAACTAGCATCGGTTATCTATGATGAGTCTTTACGAATGGGAAGACTTGTAAACGACCTGTTGGATCTGGCGAGAATGGAAGCTGGTCATATCTCCTTAAACTATGAAAAGGCAGATGTGTCGCATTTTGTTGAAAAAATTATTCGCAAATTTCAAGGCCTTTCAAAAGAGAAACATATACATCTTAGCTATAACATGACTGGGCAGGGTGAAATAGATTTTGATGTCGATAAGATGGAGCAAGTACTAACAAACCTTGTCGACAATGCTATTCGCCATACGGAACAAGGTGGAGAAATTATCATTATCATTAACCTGACAGATCTTGGTGTGAAAATTGATGTGAAGGATTCCGGTCACGGTATACCGGAAGAAGACCTTCCATTTGTTTTTGAAAGATTCTATAAGGCAGATAAAGCAAGAACAAGAGGGCGAGCAGGGACAGGATTAGGCTTAGCCATTGTAAAAAATATTATTGAAGCCCATAATGGACATATTTCCGTTCATTCAAAATGGAACGAAGGTACGACATTTTCACTGTTTATCCCTCGAACGATAGCTTAAAATGTTACTCTTTAGCGAATAATCTTGTTAACTATGGAACATTTTCTTGTCATGTTCCAGCAATTTGTGTAATATGGAAAATAGTTAACTGAATAGAAAAGTAATTGGTATCACTTCGGTGATTTAAAAGGGAATTTGGTGAAAGACCAAAACTGTCCCCGCAACTGTAAATGTGGACGAAATGAGATTACCACTGTATGAGAAGGCTTAATAATAAGGTCTCCATATGGGAAGGCTCAAAGTAGAGTGAAGCATAAGTCAGTAGACCTGCCAATTACCAAACTAGTTTCTATGCTTCGGGGGTTGAGTGAGCGAGACGGCTACTTTTGTGTATTACTTGTTTTTATAGATGCCGTTAAACCTCATCCTCTTTCCAACAGAGGATGAGGTTTTTTATTGCATTTATTGACCCAGTAGCCACTATTTTTGCTGAAAATGGTGGGATGAAGTAACATTCTTGTAGTTAGCTTAAACTATCACGTACATAGGGGAGAAATGACAATGAAAAAGTATTTATTAACACTATTAACAATCTTCACATTAGCGCTTGCTGGCTGTGCAATTGGTCAGGAAAACACGGAGAATAACCAAAATGCAGGTGAAACTCAAGAAGAACAACAACAGGAGCAAGCAGAAGTTACTGTTAAACTTACTAAAGATGGAGAAGAAGTGATTAGTGAAGAAACAGTGGAATTTGAAGAAGGCGAATCAATCATGGAAGTGATGGAACGTAACTTTGATTTAACTTTAGACGGTGATTTTATCGTTGGAATAGATGGGGTAGAATCTGATACAGAAAATTCTTATTTTTGGACTTATACCGTGAATGAAGAAGAGGTTATGGTAGGTGCTAAGGAATATATTCTAGAAGCAGACGATGTGGTTCAGTTCAATTATGCAAAGTGGGAATAAAAAATGTCTACTAGAAAGATTGCTCTTTTAGGTGTTTTCATCGCACTATGTGTAGTTGGGAGACTTGCGTTTGTCTCGATTCCGAATGTGCAACCTGTAACGGCAATTATAATTATTTGCTCGTTCTGGATGGGGCCAATTTCCGGTGTAATTCTTGCTGCCGGCAGTACTTTAGCAACTAATCTAGTGTTAGGAAGTGGCACGTGGACCATTACGCAGATCATTGCTTGGTCCACGATTGGAGTCATGAGTGGACTACTAGGGAAATGGTTTAAAAAAACACCAGTCATTATTTTAGCAATCTATGCTGGGGTTTGTGGACTATTATACGGCTTTGTCGTATCACTAGAACGTGTTGTTATTGGAAAAATGTTTTGGCCCTATTATTTAGCTGGCTTGCCGTTTGATATTAACCATGCAATCGGTAATGTTATATTTTTCCTTATTTTATTTCCTATACTAACACGGTTACTTAGGGAAAGAGCGGAATATATGTTGCAATGAATGAGAGATGAGGGGAAGCCTGGAAGTTTTGGGCTTCTCTTTTTTATCCGTTTTTTTTAGGCTTAGATTACACTAGGACATAGAATTTCTAATAAACAGAAGGTGTTTGAGAAGGTTAAGTAGGAAACATAGGTGGCAAGTAAAGTGTTTTGACTATCGTATTTTCGTAAACTTTGTAGAATACCTATCGTAGTACGGCTCTATAATTTGGATTGTATTCGTTTATTTAGGTTGTTTAGCTCTGTGTCATGTTTCCCAGCCTTCGAACTCATCAATGTTTACTTTTTTAAACTCACCTTCCACAACGTTAAAAGTACTTTGTTGTTCATTAAGTTTATTTTCAATCTGTTTAAAATGGCTACGACTTTCGATTGAATTATTGGTAACAGTTTCTTTAATTACTGAGACTTCAGCCTTTAAAAAATTTAAATCCCCATCAACTTTCTCAAAACGAGCATCAATCTGTTCAAAGCGAGTGTCAATTTGTTCAAAACGGGCATCAATCTGTTCAAAGCGAGTGTCGATTTGTTCAAAACGAGTATCAATTTGGTCAAAATGAACATCAATCTGGTCAAAACGAGTATTCATTTGGTCTATCAGTTGTTTTAAAAGTTTTTCCATAAGTAAACACCTACCTTTTTTTTTATAAGTATATCATATACTTGTTTTCTCTTTCGTAAAAAACAAGAAGAGTTGTGAAACGTGTTTAGTTGAAACGTGTTCAAAATTTCACAACATAAAATTCATTTTTTTTAACCTCTTCAAAATTAATCTATTATGTTATGAACGCATCCATTATAATTAAACCTAAACACTATTTTTTATACGTAATTACATAAATAACGATAGCTTAATAAGTTTCCTAAATATTCCTATAAGAATCTAGCTAAACTGTAATTTTTGTCATATATTTGTAATGTAACTTTTTTAGTATAGTATACGACTAATGTAATGAACGGAGGGAAAGGATGAATACCGTTTTTCAAGAGCTCTATGAAAAATATCATCATGATGTCTTTCAATTTTTATTTTATATGGTTAAAAACAAAGAGCAAGCCGAAGACCTCGTTCAAGAAGTGTATATAAAAGTTTTACGTTCTTACGATCGGTTTGAAGGAAAGAGTAGCGAAAAGACTTGGTTATTTTCTATAGCTAAGCATGTAGCAATTGATTCTTTCCGAAAGCAAAAAGGTTGGAAAAGTAAGCTGCTCGAAACTTTTGACTGGAGTACACAACAGGTACAGGATCACGCCCCATTACCTGAGGAAATAGCCGTACAGAATGAACAAATACAACAAATGTACCGCTGTTTAGATAAGTGTAAAGTCGATCACCGATTAGTCCTTATCTTACGGTACATACAGGCCTTATCAATCCAAGAAACCGCTCAAATATTAGGGTGGACGGAAAGTAAGGTGAAAACAACTCAGCATAGAGCCTTAAAGGTCTTGAAGGCTCATATGGAAGAACTCCAAGAGAAAGGGGGGAATAGTAATGCGTCCTAAACAACGTATAAATAAAGACCAACTGGAAAACCTTTTAAGGCAAATGCCGAAAGTTAAAGACGAGCGAGACTCAAGTCAGATCTATAGTGAAGTTCAGATCGGTTTAAATAAAAAACCAAGGAAATTTAAAGTGATGCCAACTATTGCATTAGCGGCAGCTATTATGATTTTCGCTATTATTACACCATTATTCTTTCAAAATATGACTTCTCAAAACTCATCAATGGATGATGCAGCACAAGAAACGAAGCGTTCTGGTATTATGGAGTATTCAAATTTTAATGATGATGCAGCGGATAGTGAGACGGGTAATCAATTAGAATCTATAAATAAAATCGATGGCAATAATGCGGTTGAAGATGAAAAACCTAACGAAATTATGACTACAGACGTGAAAAATCAAACCTTTGTTGTATCAAATTTAGATGAAGAGACTAATCATATTGTTACGATAGGAGTAACAGCTCATTCGGAATCTGCGATGTCAGATGATGGTGGCTTTACTTTTCCAATTTCACTTATCGTTTCAAAAAATGAAGAGGAATCATATTTTTCCGCATTGGAACGAATTCGTTATGAATTAAACTATGCAGAGTTAGGCTTAGAAGAGCCTTTGATCAATCAAGGCGCTGTTCTTTCAATGGCATATTCTGCTGGTGGAACTCCTATGACTATGATAGAAGTGGGAGAACTGTATATGTCTTATTCTAGTATGCAACAGACCACTTTGCTTAATGAAATTGATGAAACTTTGAGGTGGACTCCATACACATATCATGAGTTTACTAGTAATGGAAGCAACAAAGGTGTGGCTATTGGAAATAGTGAATACAATGAATCGATTTCAATGACAGTTTTTGCTAAAAGGCCTTATTTTAAATATCAAGCATCTGAACAGACACCAATTTTTCTTGTTCGGTCACAGACAGAATTTGCGACAATAACAGAAGCAATAAATACGATGAAAACAAAACCAGATCAATATCCAGATAATAAAGTTGATCCTTCCATCCCGTCTACCATTCAAATAGAAAATGTACAAACAGACGATGCGGAAGATGGTACAGTAAGAATTATTCTTTCACCTTCAAGTGTGCTAACTAATACAGAAGAGACGATCTTTGCTTTAGAAGCGATGCTGATGACGGCAAAAGAATTTGGCTTTCAGAAAGTGATTTTTGAATCTACTCAAGACGGTATCATTGGAAATATCCAACTAAATGAACCAGTGGATGTTCCTTATTCACCGAATCCAATTCCATATCCTTTATAAAAGCGTGCAGCCTTGCACGCTTTTTCTCTTACTACAATTATTGAAAAGGGAATGCAGAATTGATTGGATGATGGTACCATTTTTTTAGCCTACCCTGAAAATAGGGAGGTTACCTGTAAAACTCCCTGTTGATCTCCGTTGCAGGCATTCGCTTTCCGCGGGGCGCTTGCGGAGCCTCCTCGGCTTTGCCTGCGGGGTCTCCACAAAGCGCTGCTTCCCGCAGGAGTCTCACACCTTCCACTTCAATCTACAGGGGAGACGTGGAAACTTAACATTTCCCTTTTTCATCAACCAAGGTGCAATTTTCTTTGTATTTCATAGTTGCCTACCCTGAAAATATAAGATGACCCCTTTGAACGCCCTGTAGATTTCCGTGCCAGGTGTTCGCTTTCCTTGAGTGGCTAATTAACTATGACGTTTTCTCATTCCCATAGCTTTGTTGATAGTAGTATAATAGTCAAAAAGGAAAGAGGGATGCAGATGTTAACCGATTATCATAACCATTTAGAACGCGGTACATTGACATTGGATTATTTGGAGCAATTTATTAAAGTTGCAAAAGAAAAAGGGATTGAGGAGTTTGGAATATCTGAGCATGCCTATCACTTTTATCAAACAAAGGATATATTAAGTAATCCATGGGTAGATGAGCGAAGATATTATGATATGGAAGATTATCATCGTTTATTTAGAGAAGCATGGGACAAAGACATACATGTTAAGATGTCGATTGAAATGGACTATACGCCTTCTAAACACAAGGAGATGAAGAAGTTCATCGATTCCTATCCCTTCGATTATGTAATCGGCTCTATTCACTGGGTAGGAGACTTTGGCATTGACTTAGCAGAATTCCGAAAAGAGTGGGACAGAAGAGATACATATGAAGTGTATGAACAATATTTTGATCAAGTTATTACACTAGCAGAATCTAATCTGTTTGATATTATTGGACATATTGATTTAGTAAAGATCTTTAACTATGTCCCCAAAGATGAAGAGTTCCTACTTGAACAATATGAAAGAGCAACAACGGCTCTTGCCAATTCGAAGACATGTGTAGAGATTAGTACAGCTGGATTACGTAAGCCGGTACGTGAATTGTATCCAGATAAACGTTTGCTACAAATGTGCTATCAAAAAGGTGTGCCAATTGTGCTCTCATCAGATGCTCATGTTCCAGAGCATGTAGGGTGTGACTATGACAAAGCTATCAATCTTGCAAATGAAGTAGGATATAAAAGTATTATGATCTTTGATAAAGGGCAAAGAAAAGAAATGAAATTAGGGTAACTCATTACAAATCTAACGTAATAGCAAATGCAATATCAGGTATGAGAAGGATTTCATCTAACAAGAGTTTATCCAAAGGCTTGTCGACGGAGAGCATCATAATAGCCTTCCCGCCTTGGAGCATTCGTCCCACATGCATCGTCGCAATATTTGTTTCATGCTTTCCAAATATATTTCCTAATTGTCCAATAACACCTGGGCGGTCATAATGCTGTACATAAAGTAGATGGCCGCTTGGTGCAAAGTCAATATCAAATCCATTCATATGAACAATTCTTGCACCAAATCCTTCGATATAGGTCGCCCGAATAAGCAAGTCTACTTGGTTTCCTTTTGCTTGAACTTGGATTAAGTTAGAGTAGCCAAAACTTTCATTTCGATGCTTTTCTCCATACATAATACCTCGTTCTTTCGCAATCGTAGCTGCATTTACCTCATTTACTGTTTGATCCACTCTATTTTGTAAAAAACCTGCAATGATACTTTTCGTGATAATGGAGGTTTCCCATTCTGTTATTTTACCTGCATAGGTTGCAGTGATTTCTTCTATTGGACCTTTTGAAGATTGTGAAAGAATGGAGCCAACTGTTTTCCCAAGTTGAAAAAAAGGCTTAATCTTATTTAGAATGTCTTTTGGAATAGTAGGCAAGTTAATACTTGTCGTTACCGATTGTCCGTGTAAAAATGCCAGTACATCCTTGGATACTTGATATGCCACATTGTATTGAGCTTCCTTTGTTGATGCTCCTAAGTGGGGGGTTGCAATAACATTTTCATGCATAATAAGCTCAGTCTTCGTTGGGGGTTCGATTTCAAATACATCCAGAGCAGCTCCTGCTACGTGTCCAGTGTTCAAAAAGTGTAAGAGTGCATCCTCATCAATGATCCCACCACGGGCGCAGTTGACTAAGAAGACGCCTTTTTTTAATTCTGGCATATTATCCTGATTAAGAAGTCCTTTTGTTTCTTTTGTCAAAGGGGTATGTACCGTTATTATGTCGGCATTTTTCATTACCTCTTGCAGGCTCAAGGAAACAACATCTAACTTTTCTGCTCGCGTCTCTGTTAAAAATGGATCGTAGACGACCACTTTCATTTGAAACGCTTTGGCTCGCTTTGCAATTTCACTTCCAATACGACCAAAACCAACAATTCCAAGCGTTTTTCCAAATAATTCTGTTCCAATAAATTTCTTTCGGTCCCAATGAGAGCTCTTTACATTCATATTTGCTTGCGGAATGTGACGAACTAAAGAAGAAATCATAGCAAGTGTGTGCTCTGCTGTGGATATGGTGTTTCCATCAGGTGCGTTAATGACGACAATGCCTTTTTTTGTGGCAGCCTGAACATCAATATTGTCTACACCAACGCCTGCTCGTGCAATGACCTTTAAATTAGGTAGGGTGGCTAAAAGCTCATCATTTACGAGTGTTGCACTCCGAACAAGCAAAGCATCAATTTCATCGTAGGAGAAACTAGAATCTGAATCCTTCCTTACAACACGAATATTTTCTGCTTCCAATAATGGGGCAAGACCATCTGCACTGATGGAATCTGCGACAAGTACTTGGTACATAGTATCCCTCCAAAATATTATAAAATTTCTGATAACTTATCATCTTAAAGGATGACTGTCAATAACTTTGACACAAGTCGAACCTATGTAAGCGCTATATGTTTTAAAAAGGGATTAAAAATGAATTTCAATTCAATTTCTTCCCTTTTTACTATTTTATGAGTATAATAAATTTGTAATTAAATAATATGATCTATCTTCGGGGCAGGGTGAAATTCCCGATCGGCGGTGATGAGGATTGTTCTCTAAGCCCGCGAGCCTTTCTAGTTGTCTAGCTACAGCGGCTAGCTCCTCGAGTCATAAGCCATTTTCCTCCAGAGGTCAAAAGAGCGACCTCCTGCGGAAACTGTCTTATGCTTGTCGGAGCTGAACGAGCCGCTTACGCTTTTCTTCTTATGGGCAGGATTTGGTGTAATTCCAAAGCCGACAGTATAGTCTGGATGGGAGAAGATGGAGGTTCAAAGAACGTTAAAAATTGTTGTTTTTAACGCTTATTTGCTTATGCCTTCTACTCCCGTTTGCTTCTTTTGCAGGCGGGAGTTTGTTGTTGTGCATAATGAAATAAGATTTTTTGAATTTCGCTTTTCAAACGAGGTGGATCTCCAATGAAAAGGAGAGAATCGAATGAAGCAGAGAGTACGTATCAAGAAAATGGTAACAGTGGGGATGTTAAGTGGAATCGCCTATCTTTTAATGTGGCTGAGTTTCCCATTACCTCTTTTACCTCCATATTTATCGGTAGATTTTAGTGATGTACCAGCATTACTTGCCGCTATTCTTTTTGGGCCAGTGGCAGGAATAACCGTGGAAGCTATAAAAAATTTGCTACACTATATGGTGCAAGGCAGTATGACAGGGGTACCTGTTGGCCAGTTAGCAAACTTTACAGCGGGTATCCTTTTTATTCTACCAACTTACTATATCTTTAAGAAAATCCGGACGATGAAAGGTCTTGGATTAGGCTTAGTTGTAGGTACTGCGTCTATGGCAGTAATGATGAGCGTATTGAACTATTACGTCTTTTTACCAGCGTTTGCGTTCTTCTTAAATTACGAGGTAGAATCCTCTTCTGTAGTGATTAAATCGATTGTATATGGTATTTTACCTTTCAATATTATTAAAGGCCTTATCGTAACTTTCTTATTTTTATTACTATATAAAAAGCTTTCTTTCTGGTTGAACAGACAGTGGAACATTAAAAATATATAAATAGATAAAAAGAGCGGCACTCCGTATAGGAATGCCGCTCTTATATCGTACTATTCAAATTTTAATGCGTCTCCATCAAACGACTCTTCAGAAATTTTGATAGAATCAGTTGGACAGCCTTCGAATGCGTCCATCATATCATCTTCTAATACTTCAGGAATTTCAACAATTCCTTGGTTGTCATCAAGAGTTACGAATGCAATACCTTCATCATCGTAATCGTAAATGTCTGGAGCTGCAGCACCACATGCGCCACATGCAATACAAGTTTCTTTGTCAACAATCGTATATTTTGCCATAAAATAAACCTCCCAATTATATACAATAAGATTAACATTTCCGATAATTAGCTGGAAACGTATTCCTCATACTTTATATTGTAAAACTGTTTTCCGAACTTTTCAATAGAAAAGTCAATGAGAATGCTTATCAGATAAGGGTTTTACCTATATTCTCTTAAGTTACCCGACTGTTTATTAGGATAAACATGTCACAATCATACAAATTTTGATAAAATGAAAATAGATAAATAAAGGTGTTGATTTTTGTTGAAATCATTCGAATTTCTTTGTTTATATTGTATTGATGCTTTTCGAGGGGAAAGAACAATCTCCGCTGTTTATCATTTGTTAAAAGGGAAGAAATCATCCCAAACAATACAGGATGGTAATCTCTTTTCAGTTGCATTTCTTTTTGGACTTTTGCCAGATATTTCTCGCAAAGTACTTGGAGCGACTGTTACAAAAATGGAAGAAGAAAACCTAGTGACACCCAACAAGAATAATTATTATATTCTGACTCAAAAAGGGAAAGCTGTTTTCTCTAATGCGAGAGGAAAATATTCATTCTCCCAAAACTTAAATGGATGGCTGTATAAAAGTAAAGCAACTTTATTTTGGAAAAGGTATTCCCTATTAGTCCAGACACTTTCTAACATACAAAAAGGAAGAACAGATTATATTCCCGTTCAATATGAGGAAAAGGTACAAAGTTTTGTGAAACGGCTAATTCTTAAGTCAGGTACCTCAAAAAAACTGTTAATAAAACAATTGTATGAAGAGAGTTATTCCCTATTAGAAAAAGCGAACGGCAACCAAGCTTACATATTTGTCGCACAGCTCTCTGGTTATCGGCATGCAGGGCTTACGATTCCTCAGCTGTCAAAAAAATTATCAATGGATGAAACATGGGTAATCATTGAGTTTCAGACAATCCTTCATTTTATCTTGCAAGAGGTCGAGAAATGTCCGGATTTATTTCCATTACTAAACAGTCTTTGCATGGATATCATAAATCGTCCGAATCTAACAAGTACCACCCAAAAGAGTCTTTATTTCCTAGAGAAAGGCTACAATTTGGACGAAATAGCCACTATTAGAAACTTAAAGATAAGTACCATTGAAGATCACATTGTTGAACTGGCACTTCAAGTGAATAACTTCTCCCTTACACCTTATGTAACGAAAGAAAAAGAAGTGCTAATTCAACAAGCCATTCATGCTTTAAAAACAAATCAACTTAAACGCATAAAAGATTATGTTGCTGAAGCAGATATTAGTTATTTTCAAATAAGACTAGTTCTTACAAAGATGGGTGATATGCATGATTCTCGAAAAGCTATTGAAAGATAGGTTCGGTTTTTCGAATTTTAAACTAGGTCAGAAGGAAATTGTAGCAGATGTTGCCCTAAAGAAAGATGTAGTGGCTCTTTTACCTACTGGTGGAGGTAAATCTTTATGTTATCAATTATCAGGCTATCTTCATGAAGGAACAGTTTTAATCGTTTCACCCTTATTATCATTAATGGAAGATCAAGTCCAACAAATGAAATCAAGTGGCGAAAAAAGAGTCATTGCAATTAATTCTTTTTTGAGCTACCAGGAAAAAGACAAATTATTGTCTGCTAACTTGTCTGGTTATAAATTCATCTTTATTTCTCCAGAAATGCTGCAAGTCAATCGTTGGTTAGAAAAGATTAAAGGTTTAGTTATTAGTTTATTTGTAGTCGATGAAGCTCATTGTGTTTCACAATGGGGTCATGATTTTCGTACAGACTATTTAAAGCTAGGTAAAGTAAGAGAAGCCTTAGGTACCCCAACTTGTTTAGCTTTAACTGCAACTGCGACAAAAGCAGTGTTAGCTGATATAAAAACCTATCTTTACTTACAATCCCCTGTAGAGCATATTAACTCGATAGATAGACCGAACATTGCTTTAATGGTGGAGAGAATGACCAAAAACAAAGAAAAAAGAATGCGGTTGTTAACGTTAATCACACAGCTTCAATCGCCAGGGATTGTTTATTTTTCAAGTAGAACAAAAGCAGAAGAGGTATGTCAGTTTCTTGAAGAACATGGCGTGGAACGCGTGGCATACTATCATGCAGGTTTAGCACAAGAACAGAGGATTCTGATTCAGGAGCAATTCTTAGTAGGGCAGTTAGATGTTATTTGTAGTACAAGCGCGTTCGGTATGGGGATAAATAAACCCAATGTCCGCTTTGTTATTCATTATCATCAACCAACACAAATGGAATCGTATGTTCAAGAAATAGGTAGAGCCGGTCGAGATGGGGAAAAAAGTATTGCTATTCTTTTGAAAAGTGATGAAGATAGTATGCTTCCACAATTATTGATTGAACATGAGTTACCTGATAACACGTGGGTTTTGGCTGTTATCTCAGAATTGGTGGCTACGTGGGGAACGATTAGCAAGCTTACTGATGAATTATGGAACGACATCATGGTAAGATATCCTAATAATGAGGTGCATTGGCGTTATCTTATCTATCAGCTATCATCTTTTATTGAGAATAATGGACCTATTACAGAAATAGAATTAGAATCGTGTGTTACCTTTATTTTGACGCAAATGGAGAAAAGAACTACAGATAAATTACAAAAACTCCAAACTTTTGATGATTGGACGTTAACGTCGGTTTGTAGAAGGAAAGTAATACTTGAATACTTTGGGGAAGACAAAGGTTCTGAAATCACAAATTGTTGTGATAACTGTGGAATTGATATGGAAAATTACAGATTCGCGCAAGAGGAGAAAGCAATCCAAAAAGCAGAAGATTTAACCTGGAGTACTTTACTAGGAAAAATATTAGTACAGGAAGAAATGGAATGAAAAATAAACAAGCAGAAATTGTCAAGCAAATGAGCAATAAAGAGCTTTTGTTTCATTTGTATATCTCACAAATTATTTTCCTTGTTATTGCTATCGCACTCTCGGTTTTCTTGTTTGACAATATGGAAGAATTTACTTCTTTATGGTCATTCGATCTAGTAGATATATTTGTTCTAGGGTCACTAGTAGGTTTAGGTGTCGTAGCTATAGATTTAGTCCTTATGAAATATGTACCCAAACATTTAATGGATGATGGCGGCATAAATGAAAAAATGTTCCAAAGAAGAAGTACTCCCCATATCTTTTTTTTAGCATTACTTATCGCTACTGTAGAAGAGCTTTTGTTCCGGGGAGCCATACAAACCCATTTTGGTATTTGGATTGCAAGTATTGTATTTGCTCTCTTACATATTCGATACTTACATAAATGGCTTTTGTTACTATCTGTCGTTCTTCTAAGTTTTCTACTAGGTTTTATTTATGAGATTACTGGGAATATCCTAGTGACTATTTGGGTGCATTTTATCATCGATTTACTTCTTGCATTAAAGATAAAAAATGATTTTTTGAACAAAGTAAGCAATGAAGAGGGGGGCGAGGGAAATGAGTACAAAGAAGAATAATCAGGATCAAGCGGATTCCTTACGGGAAAAGGTAGAAAAAACTTCAGCACCTCTTCCAACAAGAAGTGAAATACATGCAGAAAAAAGAAAGAAAACAAAATGGAAAATCAAATTTCCTATTGTTCGATTAATCGGTATCACATTTATCTTGATTCCTATTGCGATATTAGCGATTGATTTTAATAGTAAGGAAGAAAATAGTTTGAAATCTCTACTTTCCTTAAAAGGAAGAGTGGAGCCGTATGATCAGATTAGTATTCCTACAAAAAAAGTTACAGCTAAGCCAGCTGAAAATAACTCAAAAAGCAAAGAGGAAGAAAAAGAAACGAAGGAAATAGATGAGCAAGAAATAGCAACTACAGAAACGGTTAACACGAACGTTCAACTTGGAAGTGAAAAAACGGATCCAGCCGATGTGAAAACAAATACAAAGCCTAGTACGAATACTAACGATAATAATACGGATGAATCCAAAGAGAAAGTTATAGATAAAGAAAAAATTGAAGAAAACGTAGAATATACTGAGCATGTAGTTGCTAACGGCGAAACACTTTATCGGATTTCTATGAAATACTATAATAGTAGGTCAGGAGAAAAGATAATTAGCGACTACAATAATTTAATTAATAACCAGGTGAATGTGGGTCAAACATTGATTATTCCAATAAAAAAAGTGCAATGAATCCAAAAGTATAGGGGGAATTCCTATGCTTTTTTTGTGCGAGTAGGTTTAGCTATCTATTCTGAATAACCGCCTAATGGCATCTTCGTTATTTTTCATCATACAAGTCTCTTTTCTAGCATATTTATAAGTAACAGGACAAGGTCTGAGGTGATCACTTTGGAGTCAGTTATACAAATGTTGGATAAGCACACCGATGATGCAACTAAAAAGACGTTGCAACTATTAGTAGCAAAAAAAAGAAAGTTTGATCAATTTAAAAGAAGAGAGTGGCATTGGAGGCTCTCTGCATTCTTCACTTTTGGGTTGTTTTTAGTCTATATCTATAACTTTATCGTTGTGCATTCGACGACTTACTCTGAGATGTTTTCCTATTTCTTTGATCGACCAATTCATTTGCCTATTGTCATGTTTATTGGTTATCAAGTGGGTATGATCAAATATTTATTATATAAAAAAGATAAAGCGGAAAAAGAGTATCATGATTTGCGCAAAGAAATGGTGAAGCGAAGCGATGATTATTGGTCTCAGCCAGAGGAATGGAAGCAACGGCATCAAGTATTTGAAATGATGAAAAAGGAATTTGATATTAATTTATATCATGAAACAAAATAGGGCCTTATATGGGTCTTTTTTTTGTTTTTGTATTTATTGTTTTTTCACACTTGGCATGGGAGAAGGTTACCTTGAAAATCACGGTGACAGCTTAGAACACCCTGATGATCTCCGTGCCAGGCGTTCGCTTTCCGCGGGCGGCCTCGGGAGCCTCCTCGGCGAAAAAACGCCTGTGGGGTCTCCCTTCGACTCGCATTCCCGCAGGCGATGATCCATCAAGTGCTGGCCAGCTTATAGATTAATCATAATGAAAAGAAAAGGTTGGTTTTTTCAATTTTTAATGGATTCTCTAGGTGAACACTGACCTAAGGGATACATTATGGTATGATTTCGTTAGAATTTAAAAAAGTAATGATTAATTTTTCTAGAAAGGAAGTCAGGCGTTGGGTATTTGGTATGTTGGTGGAGTAATTATTATTATTGGACTTGTATTAGTTCTTTATATGTTTAAACAAGCGAAAGAGCAAAATATTATAGAGCAGACTTTGGCATTTCCTGATTTCCCTAAAAGTTTTGATAAAGTAACCGTCTTTTTTATATCAGATATTCATCGAAGAACAATAACAAATGATTTTATTGAACCGTTATTGAATAAGGTGGACATTGTAATTATTGGAGGAGATTTAGTAGAAAAGGGAGTATCGATGCAACAGGTGAAAGATAATATTGATACACTGAAAAAGCTTGGTCTCGTCTTTTTTGTATGGGGAAATAATGATTACGAGGTAGATTATCATGAGTTGGATTCTTTGCTTTTACATAATGGAGTCAAAATTTTAGATAATACAGCGTTTAAGTTCGAGTCAGAAGCTGGGGATATCATAGAAATCATCGGAGTAGATGATATGATTCATGAGCGTGATCAGTTAGAACTAGCATTACAAGACGCTACTCCAGGAAGTTTTAAAATTCTTGTAAGCCATGATCCGAAGATTATCGAGAAATTTTCGGCTGAGCAAAAAATAAGTCTTGTTGTAAGTGGACATACCCACGGGGGACAAATAAGAATCTTTGGTTTCGGTCCACATGAAAGGGGAGGGATACATCAGTTACCTCATACGACGCTTCTAGTAAGCAATGGATTTGGTACATCACTAATCCCCTTAAGGTTAGGTGCACCACCAGAGACTCATCTCTTAACTATTACTACGCACCATTAAAAGCTAGGAGAGTAAGTTGAAATGAAAATCTGATTAGGAATTTATACGGACTCTTTTTACTAGCCCCATCTAACTTGCAAAGAACCATTTGTTAAGAGAAAGGAATCAGTATGTCAATTAATGAAGGTAAATATAACATTAAAGCAGCTTCGAATATGCTAGGAATTCAACCAGGTACACTTAGAGCGTGGGAAAGAAGATATCAGATGATAGCACCTGTTAGAAAAGAGTCAGGGCATCGACTGTACACTGAAGAGCATATAAAAATATTAAGGTGGCTTATTCAAAAAGTAGATAAAGGCTTTACAATCAGCCAGGCTGTCTCACTTTTGGAAAAAGGTGGTCACTCTTTGTTAGATGCCAGTCGAAGCGAAATATATCAAGATCAGGACTTGTCGAAAGAAATAGTTGAGCATTTATTACAAGCCTTACTAACATTTGATGAAGGAAAAGCTCACGAAATGTTGGATAAAATGTTGAGTAAGTATTCGGTGGAAAAAGTACTTATTGATATTTCAGGCATACTACTAGTTAAGTTAATTGATCTTTTGGAAAGAGAAGAAATTTCTATCACCCAGGAGCATTACACTTCTGCATTCCTTAGATCCCGTTTAGGAATACTTTTACATGGTCATCTGGGGAAAGGGTTCTTACCGAAAACGGTATCGGTATGCGGCCCAGGAGAGGGACATGAACTTAGTTTACTAGTATACACGTTGTTCGTTCGTAGAAAAGGTTTTGAAACCATCTATCTTGGGACAAGTATTACTGACTACGAAATACATCTTATGCTAAAAGAAATCAAACCAAAGTTTTTATTTCTATCGTGTACTTTTTCCATGAATCTTCCTAATACGCTGGATTTAGTTGTGGAACTTCACAAACAGTACCCAGATTTAATGATCGGTTTAACTGGTGTTGCTGTGGATAAAATGTCAAATCAGCAGAAGCATGCTTTTCAAGCGTTTTTAACTGGGAACACGCTAACTGAATGGGAAAGCTGGTTACATGTGAATATGAACAGTACTAGTTAAATTTAGTATATATTGCTATTTTTTATTGTGGTTTTACGTTATTGTAATAGAGAATTGATTTTGACTAGCAATAATTCCCATAAGAGTAAGTGGGTTAATCAACTAAGAGATTAATATTCAATACGAAAATAACTTTACTTACAATCATTGGTGTACTGTAACGAACCAACTAACACCTCTTATCATAAAATAAATGAAGTAGCAGGGTGTAAAGGTTGGGAGGACTCTTTCATGCGGCTGGAACGAATCAACTACAATAAGATAAAGATATTCCTCACTTTTGACGATCTCGAAGAAAGAGGTTTAACAAAGGAGGATTTATGGAAAGACTCGCAAAAGGTTCATCAGTTGTTTCGTGACATGATTGATGAAGCGAGTGAAGAGTTAGGGTTTGAAGTAAGTGGTTCCTTAGCAGTTGAGGTATATGCCCTTCAGGCTCAAGGGATGGTTGTTATTGTAACATCCACAGATGATGAACTATTAGAAGAAGAATTTACGGATGAATATATAGAAATGCAAGTAACGGTTGATGAAAGCAATGAATTGTTTTATGAGTTTCATTCGTTTGAACACCTCATAGATCTAGCAAAACGAATCGAGCCTATGAACATCAAGAGTGGAACCATTTATTCTCATCAACATATATTTTATTTATTATTAGACGAAAACATGCCTGCATCCGTAAATATAGATACGCTAATCGCAATGTTGTCTGAATATGGGTTTCCTTCTACTATGACTACTCATCGTGTGCATGAGTATGGAAAAATAATAATGGAAAAAGATGCAATCGAACAATTGAATAATTATTTCAAATAAGCATCAGCCTAATCTACAGTATAGTATAGATTAGGCTGGTGTTTATTCTTTAGCTAACCAACGAGCCGCTTCCGCTTTCCTATTGTCTAGCTACAGCGGCTAACTCCTCGAGTCATAAGTCATCTTTTCTACAGAGGTAAACCCCAACCTCTTCCGAAAAGCTGTCTTATGCTTGTCGGAGCTGAACGAGCCGCTTCCGCTTTTCTTATTGTCTAGCTACAGCGGCTAGCTCCTCGAGTCATAAGTCATCTTTTCTACAGAGGTAAACCCCAACCTCTTCCGAAAAGCTGTCTTATGCTTGTCGGAGCTGAACGAGCCGCTTCCGCTTTCCTTGTAATCGGTTACAATATTTTTTGTGAAATATGATTTTCTATCTTTGCATAAACCATAGGAAGGTGTATACTATTGTCTGAGATGGACTTTGATAAATTTAAAGTGAAACAATCTAGGAGGTTTACTTATGGTAGCCGAGAAAAGCAACGAGCAGATTAAGAAAAATGAAGATAAGCTAGATGTATTAAAATCAACACAAGTTGTGATACATAAAGCCTTAGAGAGACTAGGCTATCCTGAGGAAGTATATGAACTATTAAAAGAACCACTTCGCATGCTAACAGTGAAAATCCCTGTCCGAATGGATGATGGATCAGTAAAAATCTTCACGGGATTCCGTGCTCAACATAATGATTCAGTTGGACCTACTAAGGGGGGAATTCGTTTCCATCCCAATGTAACAGAAAAAGAAGTTAAAGCACTTTCAATTTGGATGAGTTTGAAGTGTGGCATTGTCGATTTACCTTATGGTGGAGGAAAAGGTGGAATTATTTGTGATCCACGTGAAATGTCATTTCGAGAACTAGAAAGATTGAGCCGTGGTTATGTTCGTGCTATTAGTCAAATTGTTGGACCTACAAAAGATATTCCAGCTCCAGACGTATTTACTAACTCACAAATTATGGCTTGGATGATGGATGAATACAGTAGAATTGATGAATTTAACTCTCCAGGGTTTATTACAGGTAAGCCACTTGTACTTGGAGGTTCACATGGAAGAGAATCAGCAACCGCTAAGGGTGTTACTATATGTATTCGTGAAGCTGCGAAAAAACGTGACATTGAGATCCAAGGTGCAAAAGTTGTTGTTCAGGGATTTGGAAATGCAGGTAGCTACTTAGCGAAATTTATGCATGATGCAGGAGCGAAGGTAGTTGGTATCTCTGATGCTTACGGTGGATTGTATGACGCAAATGGTCTTGATATTGATTATTTGTTAGATCGTCGTGATAGCTTTGGTACCGTAACGAAATTATTCAATAACACAATTACGAATAAAGAGTTGTTAGAATTAGAATGTGATATCTTAGTTCCGGCTGCAATTGAAAATCAGATAACAGAAGAAAATGCGCATAACATTAGAGCTAAAATCGTTGTAGAGGCTGCAAATGGACCAACTACGATTGAAGGTACGCAAATATTAACAGATCGTGGCATACTGTTAGTTCCAGACGTACTCGCAAGTGCTGGTGGAGTAACTGTTTCTTACTTTGAATGGGTACAAAATAACCAAGGTTATTATTGGACAGAAGAAGAAGTAGAAGAGAAATTAGAAAAAGTAATGGTGAAATCCTTTAATAGTGTATATGATACATCTCAAAACCGTCGTGTTGATATGAGATTAGCAGCATATATGGTAGGAGCACGCAAAATGGCGGAAGCTTCTCGCTTTAGAGGCTGGATTTAAAGTTTGCACATCTATTTGGAATCCCCTATCATTAACGATAGGGGATTTTTCTATTTCATTCTAGGATTTGAGTCGAAGTTTAGTTTGAATTGTTAGTTAGAATATAGGTACTTGCCTGTTTCTTATTATTTTATTGTACGGAGTTGAGAACATCAGTGAAAACTAGAGATGCCATTATTATTGGTGGAGGTCCATGTGGCTTGTCAGCTGCGATTGCTCTACAGAACATTGGACTTTCACCACTTGTTATAGAAAAAGGTAATATAGTAAATGCCATTTATCATTATCCGACGCACCAGACCTTTTTCAGTTCAAGCGAGAAACTGGAGATTGGTGAGGTTCCTTTTATAACAGAAAATCGAAAACCAGTGAGAATTCAAGCATTAACCTATTACCGTGAAGTGGTAAAGAGAAAAAAAGTAGAAGTTAATTCGTTTGAAAAAGTTGAGCATGTAATAAAACAAGAAGATGGGATGTTCATCGTTCAAACTTCTAGAGCTAGATATCTTACCAAATATGTCATTATTGCGACTGGTTATTATGATAATCATAACAAGCTATCTGTCCCAGGAGCAGAGCTAGGAAAAGTTTCCCACTATTTTAAAGAAGGTCATCCTTATTTCAATAAGAATGTTACTGTAATTGGCGGAAAAAATTCTAGTGTTGATGCAGCGTTGGAACTAGTGAAAGCAGATGCAAATGTGACTGTAATCTATCGAGGTGCAACTTATTCTCCAAGCATAAAGCCGTGGATTCTCCCGGAATTTGAGGCGCTTGTGAAAAATGGTACGATCAAAATGGTATTTGAAGCAAATGTAACAAGAATTACGGAAAACACTCTAACTTATGTAGATGTCCATGGTAGGGAAGAAACGATCGATAATGATTATGTTTTTGCGATGATTGGCTATCATCCAGATCATCGTTTTTTAACGAAAATGGGAGTGGAGATTGATACAGTATCGGGTAGACCTGACTTTAATTCGGATACAATGGAAACGAATATAGAAGGTATCTTTATTGCAGGGGTAATAGCTGCAGGGAATAACGCTAATGAGATTTTTATAGAGAATGGTCGATTTCATGGTGGTCTCATTGCTGAGAGTATTAAGGAAAGATAAAAGTAGTAAAAGTCACGCTTAGGTATTTATAAGCGTGACTTTTACTTTGTCTAATGGCTACCATGAAAATAAGTGAAGCACTTTGATCCGTGCCAGGTGGCAGCGATCGCGGGAGCTTGTGAAGCCTCTTTCTGTAGAATCCGCGAGCGAGTTAAACATATGAGCCAGATGCTTATTTAAAAAATAGTGATTGTAGTTGTTGAGAGTCATGGGTAGATTCAAGTGCGACCATTAGTTTAATTCTTGCTTTTTGTCCATTAAGGCCATTAGAAAAAATGACACCTAGTTGTTTTAGTTGTCTTCCGCCTCCGTCATAGCCATATACATCCTGCGCTATGCCGTTAAAGCATCTTGACACTAGCACGACAGGTACTTTCGCGTCTGTGAGTGCTTTTACTCCTTCAATGGTAGATGGCGGTAAGTTGCCTTGACCAAGCGCTTCTACAATCACCCCATCCACTTTCATTTGCTTGAGGAGTTGAAATACCGTAGAGTCCATCCCAGCAAATGCTTTTAATAACATTACATTTTTCGATACAGAATGAATTCTATACTTATCCTCTGAAACAGGGGAGTGATGGAAGGATGCGCCTCGCTTTGTTACTATGCCGATTGGACCATATTGGGGGCTTTGGAACGTCGCGATATTACTGGTATGAGTTTTTGTAACATTTTTTGCAGTGTGTATTTCATCGTTTAATACAACTAGGACTCCTTTATTAATCGCTTCGTCACTTGCTGCGACTTTAATGGAGGAGAGTAGATTGTATGGACCATCCGATCCTATTTCATTACTAGAGCGCATCGCACCTGTTAATACGATTGGGACGTTAGTTTGTACAGTTAAGTCTAGAAAAAATGCTGTCTCTTCTAAAGTATCTGTACCATGTGTGATGACAACGCCATCATAATTCTTTTCTGATACCACTTCATCGATAAAAGAAGCAAGTTTTAACATATGTTTAGGCGTTATGTGTGGAGAAGGGAGATTAAACAGTTCATGGCTATCAATTGTTAAATTTGGATCAACAATTAGAGGAGAAGTAACTAAAGGATTTTTCGCCCCTGGAGTTACCGCGCCAGTTTGTTCATCTTCAGACATAGAAATGGTACCACCTGTGTGAATAAGTAAAATCTTTTTCTTCATTTTGCTTTCACCTCTTTATTATACAAACAATTCCAAAAAAAATAGACATATCATTTCATTAATTACGATAACATGATACGATAAAAAAAAACAGATTGAAACGAGGCTTATTTATGCTGGCAGTTGTATCCGCCGGGATTGCTCCAGGCTTAGCATTATTGTCTTATTTTTACTTAAGAGATAAATTCCAGAAAGAACCAATAGCGTATGTTTTTAAAATATTTACTTTCGGAGCTTTACTTGTGTTTCCGCTTATGTTCATTCAATATGTCATTGAATTGGAGTTAGGAATAACATCAAGCTTTATTAAGGCTTTTTTATTGTCTGGACTATTAGAAGAGTTCTTTAAATGGTTCATTCTTATTTATCTCGTCTATCAAAATGCCCATTTTGATGAACACTATGATGGTATCGTCTATGGCGTTTCCGTTTCACTAGGGTTTGCGACTGCAGAGAATATTTTGTTTTTGTTTGCAAATGGTGTAGAACTAGCATTCGGAAGAGCTATCTTGCCAGTATCAAGTCATGCATTATTCGGAGTGATTATGGGCTATTACCTTGGCAAAGGGAAATTTTCGTTCAAACAAAATGATCGCAAATTATGGTTAAGTTTATCTTTAATCATTCCATTTTTCCTTCATGGAACATACGATATTATTTTATTTTCGCAAAACAATTGGGGCTTCTACATGGTTCCATTCATGGTATTCCTATGGTGGCTCGGATTACGCAAAGTAAAATTAGCCAACACACTACTAGCCTAGCATCAAAAGCATCCACACAAAGAGCCCTACAAGGCTCTTTGTACGTTAAATTCTCACTCAACATCCAAAGAACTAACTCAAACCCTCCAAAAGAGCAAAAAAGACTATCCAACCCAAACTTTCACCAAACCCAAAAACCCGGCTATCATACATCAAAGCCAAAGAGCCCTCAATGCTCTTCGCTCACCCCGCCCCCAACCCAAACTTCTCCATCCATCAAAACTCCATGAATCTACCAACCTCTTCACCAGCCGGCTGAATCGGACCTAACCCTCCGACAGCAACTTAAACTAAATACCAGACGGTCCTACGTCTCCTCACAACCTAAACCACCCACTACCGCGAGGGTCAGGTGCGGGATCTTGAGCGCTACATCCCTCACTGAAAAAATCATCCATTTTATGGAATATGCTATTAATTAAATAGAATCTGTATAAAATACCAACATCTACAGAAAATACTTGTAACAATTGTTTAAAGAAGACAAAGGAGGAAATGTAAGGTGAAGCGGTTACTAAAAATTTCATGTATGTTTCTTTTCAGCACATGTATGCTATTTTCGATAAATCAGCCTAGTGTAAGTGCCTTTTCAGAGCAAATCATACAAAAAGGCGCTACAGGGAACGATGTCGTCGAATTACAAGCTCGTCTTCAATATAACGGATACTATCATGCAAGAATTGATGGTGTATATGGCTGGACTACTTATTGGGCAGTAAAGAACTTCCAAAAAGAATTTGGATTAGATGATGTGGACGGTTTAGTAGGTCCCAAAACAAAAGAAATGTTGAATAAAGCTACTAAGTTTCATAAAGATTGGGTTCACCAACAAATTAATAGTGGGAAAAAATTTACGCACTATGGTGGTATGGAGCTAAAATACCAAGTGGCACCGTCAGCAGCTACTACTGAAAAAGCAAAGCAAGGAGCTTCTTCAAAATGGAAGCAAGATAAGAAGCAGTTTCAACAGAAAGATCAAACGCCAAAACAACAACCACCAAAGCAGGATCCAGTACAACAACAACCAGCACCAGAGCAACCGGCACCAGAGCAACCGGCACCAGCACAGCCAGCACCAGAACAACCAGCTCCAGAGCAGCCGGCACCAGAACAACCAGCTCCAGAACAAGCTGAACCAGAAGAGGGAAAACAAACGGCAACAAATATGCCAGGTGGATTCTCGGATAATGATATTCAACTTATGGCTAATGCTGTGTATGGTGAAGCACGTGGAGAGCCTTATGAAGGTCAAATTGCAGTTGCGGCTGTAATATTAAATCGCTTGAATAGTCCAACCTTTCCAAATACGATTTCAGGAGTTATTTTTGAACCGTTAGCATTTACGGCAGTTGCCGATGGACAGATTTGGTTAACCCCAAATGAAAATGCAAAAAGAGCTGTAGTAGATGCTATTAATGGAATGGATCCATCAGAAGGAGCTACCTATTATTTCAACCCCGACACAGCAACGAGTGGTTGGATTTGGGGACGTCCACAAATTAAAAGAATCGGAAAACATATTTTCTGTGATTAAAGAGGGTGAAAAATTATGTTGAGACTTGTCATTATCACTGTTTTAGCAATTGCTGTAGCAGGAACAGGGTATTGGGGTTATCAAGAGCATCAAGAAAAAAACGCAGTCCTCATAAATGCGGAAAACAATTATCAACGTGCGTTCCATGACCTTGTATACCATGTTGATCTTCTGCAAGATAAAATTGGTACAACTTTAGCTATGAGTTCAAGAGAACAGTTATCTCCTTCATTTGCAGAGGTTTGGAGAATAACTTCTGAAGCACAAAATGATGTGGGACAATTACCTTTAACCTTACTACCATTTAACAAAACAGAAACCTTTTTAACGAATATAGGCGATTTTACGTACCAAGTCGCGATTCGGGATTTAGATACAAATCCTTTATCTGACGAAGAGTATTCTTCCTTGCAAAATTTATACAAAAAATCAGGTGAAATACAGCAAGAGCTTCGAAAAGTTCAAAGCATGGTGATGAAAAATAATTTACGCTGGATGGATGTAGAATTAGCACTTTCTGCAAAGGATCAACCACAAGATAACACTATAATTGATGGTTTTAAAACAGTCGAGAAAAACGTGGAAGGGTATGACGAAGCCGATTTTGGCCCTACCTTTACCTCGATGAACAAAAAAGACGGAGACTATAGTAAGCTAAAAGGTAAAGCGATTACGAAAGAAGAAGCAAAGAAAATTGCTGATCGATACTTAGAATTAGAAGGTAATGAAGAAATTACGATAACGGAAAATGGAAAAGGGGCAAAAGTAGGTTTTTACAGCTTGAAAATAGTGGATAAAAACCAAGTTGATACGTATATGGATATTGCCAAAAAAGGCGGTACCCCTATATATCTCGTACAAAATAAAGAAGCAAAGCAAAAAAATATTAGTTTAAATGAAGCAACCGACAAGGCGAGGAACTTCCTTAAACAAAACAAATTCGAAAGCTTGGATCTTTATGAAAGTGTAGAATACAATAAGATTGGAGTATTTACCTTTGTTTCAAACATTGATGGGGTTAGAATATATCCAGATGCTATAAGAATGAAAGTAAGCCTTGATACTGGGGAAATTGTTGGTTTTTCAGCAAGGGATTACTTAATGGCTCATCAAAGTCGTGAAATTCCAAAGCCAAAAATATCGTTGGGTGAGGCAAAAGACAGAATTAATGAAAAAGTGATGATTATGGAAGATCGTCTTGCTGTTATGAATAACGATGTCGGTGAAGAAGTATTGTGTTATGAATTCCTTGGAACGATAAATGATGACACATACCAAATATTTATCAATGCAACGAATGGTCGTGAAGAAAAAGTTGAAAAATTGAAAAACGCTGAAGAGTTGTTTGATTTATAATGGAAGAAAAGGAAGGAAAAGCTAAATTTCGGCTTTTCCTTTCTTTATTTACATGGTTTAATTATTAATAAGAAGATAGAGAAGAGAAGGAGAAATAGGTAGGCATGTGAGGGGGCAATTCTTTGTTAAAAACAGGTGTGGTTTTAACCCTTCAAATACATAATGATGAAGGTGTGAATAAATACCGATGTAAGGTACAGGAAATGAACGAGAAAGAGATTTACGTTGATTATCCAGTGCAAATGAATAACGGGAAAACTACATATATTCTAAACGGCACAGAGCTGAATGTTACCTTCGTGACAGAAGACGGACAAGCTTATAGCTTTGAAAGTGAAGTGATAGGAAGAATAAAGCAGATCATCCCAATGATTCAGCTTTCCTATCCTGGACATTCTAATTTGTTCAAAATACAGAGAAGGGAATATTTGAGAGTCGATAGTAATGTGGATGTCGCAGTTCATCCCATTTCAGTAGATTTCAAGCCCTTCACGACTGTAACGCACGACATAAGTGCTGGTGGTTGTTCAATTTATTTACAACCAAATATGGAGATACCAGAATTAAAAACGATTGTAACTAATTTAGTTTTTCATTTAAATAATGGAGATATCCATTACTTAAAGTTGAAAAGCAAGGTTATTAGAGTAGTGGATCAACAAAATGGTTCTAAGCGAGCATCACTTCAATTCGATTTTATTACAGAAAACGAAAAACAAATTATTATTAAATATTGCTTCGAACAACAATTATTATTAAGAAAAACACAATAATGAGAATATTTTCCACTATTTTTATTCATAATAACAATAAAGTGAATGAATGGTGGAGTGAAGCGATTGAAGAGATTTGAAGGCATCATAATAAAATTACTTGTTATCCAATTATGCTGTTTGTTTATTGCTCAGGCATTAATCCTCTATACAGAAGTTGCTCCCTTTCTAACAAAAGTCGTGCACTATGAAGGTGTAGATGGAATGAAGATTCTAGAGCATATAGAAACATTCGACCAAAAAAGATAAATATGATAAAATTAAGTGAATATACGACTGAAAATTGCAGGGGAAACCTGCTTTTTTCATTGTTAAAACGAAAAAATATTATGGATAGATGTGAACAAAGGAAAGCTGAGTGAGGCAAACTCACTTTAGTGCCTATAATCAGGTTACAAAAGGCATTTTTCCGGTAGTTCAAGCAGGAGGAATTATGAATCAACCATTATCAGTAGCAATTGATGGACCAGCAGCAGCGGGAAAAAGCACCGTAGCGAAAATAGTAGCAGACAATTTAGGATACATATATATCGATACCGGCGCCATGTACCGAGCAGTAACATTTGAAGCAATTCGACATGATATCAACCTTGAAGATGAGCTAGCCCTACAAACATTAGTAAGTAACATGGACATAGATTTACGAGCGTCTACTAATCAAGAGCAACATGTTTTCATTAATAATGAAAATGTAACAGATCAAATCAGAACGCATAACGTGACAAATTCTGTTTCAATCGTAGCGAAACATAAAACGGTACGAGAAGAAATGGTCGGACGCCAACGCATTCTTGCGAGTAGAGGCGGAGTAGTCATGGATGGGCGTGATATTGGAACGCATGTATTACCTGACGCTGAAGTAAAGGTCTTTTTGTTAGCTTCAGTAGACGAGCGCGCTAAAAGAAGACATGCAGAGAACTTATCCAAAGGGTTTGATTCTGATTTAGCAAAATTAAAAACAGAAATTGCACGTAGAGATAAATTAGATTCAGAAAGAGAAATTGCTCCGTTAACCAAGGCAGAAGATGCGAAAGAAATTGATACAACTTCTTTAACTATCGAGCAAGTTGTTGATAAAATAATGGATTTAGTGAAAGACATGGAAAGGACAAATCGCACATGAACTTATACTCATTTGCAAAATTTATTGTGAGTGTTGTTTTAAAGCCAGTATATAGAATAAAAGTAATAGGAAAAGAAAATATCCCAAAAGAAGGTCCAGTATTGCTATGTTCTAACCATATTGATAACCTAGACCCTCCTGTAGTTGGGATAACTTCACCTAGAACTGTACATTTTATGGCCAAGGAAGAAATTTTCAAGGTGCCGATTTTAAAGACCATTTTACCTAGAATTCATGCCTTTCCAGTTAAGAGAGGCATGAGTGATAGAGAAGCACTAAGAAATGCCATTAAGATTCTAAAAGAAGGAAATGTTTTAGGACTCTTTCCTGAGGGAACAAGAAGTAAAACTGGTGAATTACAAAAGGGGCTTGCAGGAGCTGGTTTTTTTGCCCTAAGAACAGAAGCTATTATCGTACCTTGTGCGATAATCGGTCCTTATAAACCATTTAAGGCATTGAAGGTTGTGTATGGAAAACCAGTAAATTTTGAAGAGCTTCGAAAGGAAAAAATTTCAGCAGAAGAAGCCACCATGGTTATTATGAATTCAATCAAAGAACTTATAGAAAAAAATAAATAGTTTAAGAGTTTTAACTTGACAAAATGTCCTATTTATTAGAAGTTAATAGAAGGAAGCAGAATTATTACTTTATTTGAAGTTTAAATAATATTCTAACTATCTTAGTTACATGAAGAACCGCTTCCTTTTATTTCAAAGGTTTGATCTGTCTGTTAATCAATGTTTTTTCGCATAAATTATTGTATTTCGTTTGTGGTTTACTAGATATCGAAACAACAAGATTTACGCTTAAAACTTTATTAATGTAATTATTACACGAAAAAATGCTTCATTTTTTAAGTACATATGATGTTTTTTTGGACTTATATTGTCTAAAAATTCTTTCATATATACGTAACGGCCACCGTTACTTACATAAATAATGGAATAGTTGGTTTGTATGGAGGAGGTAATAATATGGTAGAAGACATGAATCAAGTAGAAGTGAAAAATTTAGAGGTTGGATCAAAAGTGACTGGAATTGTTACGAAGGTGGAAGAAAAGCAGGTTCTAGTCTCTATAGAAGGAAGTAAGTTAGATGGAATCATTCCAATAAGTGAACTTTCTAGTCTTCATGTTGAGAAAGCTACAGATGTAGTGTCAGAAGGACAAGAGCTTGAACTCAAAGTAACAAAAGTAGAAGAGGAATTATTGGTTTTATCTAAAAAAGCGGTAGATGCAGATCAAGCTTGGGAAGACTTACAAAAGAAGTTTGAATCCAAAGAAGTATTTGAAGCTGAAATCAAAGATGTGGTAAAAGGCGGCTTAGTCGTTGATCTTGGAGTTCGTGGGTTTGTTCCAGCTTCTTTAGTGGAAAATTATTTTGTAGATGATTTCTCTGACTATAAAGGAAAAACCTTGACATTTAAGGTAGTTGAACTAGAAAAAGTGAAAAATCGTGTGATCCTCTCTCATCGAGCTGTGGTAGAGGAAGAACTCAAAAATAAAAAGCATCAATTGCTTGATAAAGTTGAAGCGGGTCAAGTTTTAGAAGGTACTGTACAACGTATAACTGATTTTGGTGCATTTGTTGATATTGGAGGAGTAGATGGGCTTGTCCACATCTCTCAACTATCCTATGAACATGTTGCGAAGCCTTCAGAGGTAGTAACAGAAGGCCAAAAGGTAAATGTTAAAGTACTATCCGTTGACCGAGATAATGAAAGAATTTCACTTTCCATTAAAGAAACATTACCAGGGCCATGGAGCCAGGTAGCGGATAAACTTTCATCCGGAAGTATAACAGAAGGTGTAGTGAAACGTCTTGTTTCATTTGGTGCCTTCGTTGAGGTCCTTCCAGGAGTAGAAGGGTTGGTTCATATTTCACAAATCTCTAATAAACACATCGGAACTCCTCATGAAGTTCTTTCTGAAGGGGAAAAAGTTCAGGTGAAAGTGTTAGATATTAATGTGGAAGAACAACGAATATCGTTAAGTATTCGTGAGTTAGAAGAGCCAGAACAAGAAGAAGACTATAGTGTATACAATCAATCAGACGAAACTAGTGGATTCCAGCTAGGTGAAATGATTGGAGATAAGTTGAAAAAACTTAAAAAATAACAATCCTATAGGTGATATACGGTGAGCAGAGCGAAAAGAAAAATGGATCATATCAAACATGCTTTATCAACAGGTCAGTTAAAACAACATGGGTTTGAGGATGTTACGTTTGTTCATCAAAGCTTGCCAAACACTAATGTTTCAGATGTTGAACTAAATACGAAAATAGGCGAACTTGAATTAAGTTCGCCTATTTTCATCAATGCGATGACAGGCGGCGGTGGAGAACAGACCTTTGAAATTAACAAAGGGTTAGCGGCGGTAGCTAGAGACTGTAATATTGCTTTAGCGGTTGGTTCTCAAATGTCAGCAATAAAAAATCAAGACGAACGTTACACGTATGAAATTGTTCGTAAAGAAAATCCAAAAGGTTTGATTTTTGCTAATTTAGGAAGTGAAGCAACAGTCGATCAAGCTAAGCTAGCGGTAGATATGCTACAAGCAGATGCGATACAACTTCACTTGAATGTCATTCAGGAATTAGTAATGCCAGAAGGAGACCGTGATTTTAAAGGGGCTCTTTCAAGAATCGAAAAAATAGCATCCTCTATTTCTCTTCCACTCATCGTGAAAGAAACAGGTTTTGGGATTAGCAAAGAAACAGCACGAAAGCTTGTTGATGCAGGAGTTACCATCATAGATGTTGGTGGATACGGTGGAACAAATTTTTCTAAAATAGAGAATGAACGTCGCGACCAGCGATTAGGCTTTTTTGATCGATGGGGCATTACAACGGCCGCTTCCATTAGTGAAGTGAAATTCTTTGTCCCTGAAGCATCTGTTATCGGGTCAGGTGGAGTACAAGGAGCGCTGGATATTGCAAAAGCACTTGCGCTAGGCTCATCTGCTGTCGGAATAGCAGGCTACTTTCTCCGTGTATATCTGGATGAAGGGCATGAAGCTTTATCTCAGCTCATAGTGAATGTTCACGAAGAGCTTAAGTGGATCATGACAGCTCTTGGGGTTAAGACGTTACCAGATCTGCAGAATGTACCGCTTGTACTAAGTGGAGACACCTTTCACTGGTTAACACAACGTGGAGTTGATACTACTTATTATAGTAATCGCTCCATTAATAAATAATGAAAAAGCAGCGTCATCCATTCGTTTTGGATGACGCTGCTTTTATTTGCGCTTAAAGAAGGTTTCTGTCTTTTATGCTTGGATAATTAGAGTGTTTGTCTAACATATAGAAGATTCTATGGAAATCATCTAATGAAGAATCGCAAATTGGAGCTGAACCAGCCAGCCCCGAATTTCATACTATTTTTGCCTTTTTCTTGCTTCCTCTGGACCTTCGAGACTAGTCGCACCAGAATACTTTAAGGACTGATCTCGATCTGAATCTGTTCGTTTTAGTGCTTTTAATTTTCTTTCTTGTCTATCTTTTCCCATTTTCATCACCTCTATATAATACATTTCCTTTCTATTATCTGTATGTTTTGAAAAAAGATACGGGATTTCATGACTAACTTTTTCTGTTTTTAGACATAATGAAATGGGAGAGAGGGAGGAGAAGGTAAGTGGTTATAGAGGGATTATATTTTTACTTTTTGAGTTGGGTAAGTTGGATTGTTGTAATGTTTTTCTTTGCAAAGAGTACACAACGCTTCCTGTTGTCTATATGTTTATTGTTGGTGATAGCTGGCTCTAATTCCTATATTTCAATAGTAGATTTTCAAGTGAGTGTGTCTTATATTGTGTTAGCCAGTACAGCAGTTATCCTTCTTGTGAAAATATTAAAAAAGCAATATCTGCTACACTATTTTTCTATTTGCACCATCGCTCTTGCTTATGTTTGCTTTAAGTTATTTGAAATCTTTGATCCTATTTGGATTATCTTTAACAGAACGTGGATGTTGTCGTTTATCCTTCTTTATTTGGCATTATTGCTGTTTAAATCAAGTGAAAATCGATATGCGTTTCTTCTTGCGGGATTGATTCTAGGGGAATTACTTGCCATATTTGTGCTAAATAATGTGTTCCAGTATTCCGTCATTGGATCGTTTGAGTTTCTAGATGTATTTGCAATGTCGTTTGCAGGTTTGTCTATGTGGGTTGTATTTGAATCAATTACTGTTTACTTAGATTCCATCATACAAAAGCGTGTAAAGGAGAAACAAGGATGAATGAATATACATACCCGATATTGTTTGGGGTTATTGTGGGTCTTTCAACAAGAATATACATGTTAAAAACAGATTATCGGCAATATCCTACATATCTTCATGGCAAGATTATTCACCTTTCCCTTGCTTTTATTGCTGCTGGTTTAGGTACTATAGCAGTACCAGCGATTATGGAGGAAGAATTTGCTGCCATTACTTTTTTGGCGCTTGCTGCATCACAATTTCGAGATGTTAGAAATATGGAGAGAAATACGCTTACTGAATTAGATGGTTATGAATTAGTGCCAAGAGGGAGTACCTATATTGAAGGCATAGCAATCGCGTTTGAAGGACGCAATTATTTAGTAATGATAACTTCGTTTTTAGCAACCTTTGCCTATCTTGTTGCGAATCTATGGGTCGGACTTGTTGTTGGTATTGCTGCCATGCTACTATCTCATCGTCTTATGACTGGTGGGCAAATTAAGGATATTGTAGATGTTCATTATGTAAAGCCTCATTTTGTGGATGCAGGTCTTTATGTCGATAATATTTATATCATGAATATCGGTTTACCAGAAAGACAAAAGGAAGTATTGCAATATGGAATGGGATTTATCCTCACTCCGAAAAACTTCAATGCTCGTACTACTATTGCAAACCTTGGGCAACGTCAGGCGATTCTTCATGATATGTCCACCGCACTTGGAGTTTATCGTGATTCTGGAACGCCCGCTTTAGTACCCTTAGCAAAAAGAGACTTAAATGATGGCAGAGTCGGCATTTTTGTTCTTCCGCAAGAGCCTGATTTAGAGATTGCTTTAGCGATATTAGAACAAGTTCCGACCTTAGAGAATGCTATTAGAATGCCTACGAAAAACTTGAAAGAGAAGGTGAAATAGCATGGAATTTAAAAAATATATTCTTGCTGTTATCACGACAAATAAATCTAAAATAGCAGGAGGAGCTCCTATTTTTACTTGTGAAACAAAAGAAGAAATGGAGTTTGTTGCGGCGAATTTAGAAGCAATTCTTGATGGAATAGCGCACGGTTTAGGTGAAGATTTATTTGTGATAGTAAAACATTAGCACGAAATAATGGCCCGGTGTGAAAAGTCAGACTTCCTTATTGTGTTCAATAATGTTAAACTATTCTAGTTATACCCTTCCGTTTTGAGGAGGGTTTCTTTTATTATCAGCAATTGTATTATCATTTTTTTTAATTAGGTAAAGACTAAGAGAAATAACGAAAAAATCGGTAAGTAGAGTTTCTTTGTCATCTTGATAGAGAATTTTTACATATACATTTAGAAAATTGGGAGGATGGTCATGATGCCAAAACCAACCGTTGCGATAGTCGGTAGACCAAATGTCGGGAAATCGACCATATTTAATCGTATTGTAGGAGAAAGAATTTCCATTGTAGAAGATGTTCCAGGAGTAACGCGAGATCGTATCTATAGCTCTGGTGAATGGTTAAATCAATACTTTAATTTAATTGACACTGGTGGTATTGAGATTAGTGATGCACCATTTATGACGCAAATTCGTGAGCAAGCTGAAATAGCAATTGATGAGGCTGATGTTATTGTTTTCATGACAAATGGTCGTGAGGGATTAACAACTGCAGATGAAGAAGTTGCCAAGATTTTGTACCGCTCTAAAAAGCCAGTAGTAGTTGCTGTAAATAAAATAGATAACCCTGATATGAGAGATACATTGTATGATTTCTATGCACTAGGGTTTGGAGAACCGATTCCTATTTCAGGTTCACATGGTTTAGGACTAGGGGATTTATTAGATCTTGTTATTGCAAACTTTCCTTCAAAGCAAGAAGAAGAATATGATGAAGACACGATCAAATTCTCGCTAATTGGTCGACCAAATGTCGGAAAGTCATCTCTTGTAAACGCTTTGCTAGGAGAAGACCGTGTTATCGTAAGTGATATCGCAGGTACAACACGCGATGCTATCGATACACCTTATAAATATGACGGAAAAGAATATGTCATTATTGATACTGCAGGAATGCGTAAAAAAGGGAAAGTGTATGAAACTACGGAAAAATATAGTGTATTACGTGCGTTAAGAGCGATTGAACGTTCCGATGTTGTTTTAGTCGTTATTAATGGAGAAGAAGGTATAATCGAGCAAGATAAGAAAATTGCTGGATATGCTCATGAAGCGGGTCGTGCCATCGTTATTGTGGTAAATAAATGGGATGTAGTAGATAAAGATGATAAAACTATGAAAGAATTCGAGCAAAAAATAAGAGATCACTTCTTATTTTTAGATTATGCACCGATTGTTTTCTTATCTGCAAAAACTAAAAAACGTGTTCATACGCTAATTCCAAAAATTGACCTTGCAAGTGAAAATCATGCTATGCGTGTCGTTACGACTGTCTTAAATGATGTCATTATGGATGCGGTTGCGATGAATCCAACACCTACGGATAAAGGGCAACGATTAAAGATTTATTATGCAACTCAAGTGGCAATCAAACCACCGACTTTTGTTATTTTTGTAAATGATCCAGAATTAATGCATTTCTCTTACAAGAGATTCTTAGAAAATCGTATACGTGATGCATTTGGATTCGAAGGAACACCTATTAAGCTTATCGCACGTCCACGTAAGTAATGGAGAGGGAGTGAGTTAGTGAAAAAGGTAGCAGTTCTCGGTGCAGGAAGCTGGGGTACAGCACTTGCAATGGTATTAGCAGATAATAATCATGAGGTACGCCTTTGGGGACATAAAAAAGAACAAATAGATGAAATTAATACTAACCATACAAACAATAAATACTTAAAGAACATAACTTTATCGAACTCAATTGTTGGTTACCAATCTATGGAAGCTGCGGTTGATAAGGTAGATGCCATCATATTAGCGGTTCCGACAAAAGCGATGAGAGAAGTCTGTCAAGAAGTAAAACAATATCTTGATCGACCACATCTTTTTGTCCATGTAAGTAAGGGGATTGAACCTGATACACATTTACGTGTGTCAGAAGTTATTGAGGATGAGCTGCCGACATCAGTCCGTGAAGCGGTCGTCGTCCTTTCAGGTCCAAGTCATGCAGAAGAAGTAAGCTTAAGACAACCTACTACTGTGACAGCTGCGTCCACCGATCTAGAGCCAGCAGAAAAAGTGCAAGATTTATTTATTAATCAGCACTTCCGAGTATATACGAATAATGATGTCGTAGGCGTGGAGATCGGTGGCGCCCTTAAGAATATCATTGCTCTTGCTGCAGGAATAACGGATGGACTTGGGTATGGGGATAATGCGAAGGCAGCACTCATCACCAGAGGTCTAGCAGAAATCGCTAGACTGGGCAGCTGCTTAGGTGCTAATCCACTAACATTCTTAGGGTTAACGGGTATGGGTGATCTAATTGTTACTTGTACAAGCGTCCACAGCCGAAATTGGAGAGCGGGCAATATGTTAGGTAAAGGGATGAAACTAGAGGAAGTCCTTGAAAACATGGGAATGGTGGTAGAAGGTGTCCGTACGACGAAAGCCGCTTACCAGCTATCTCAAAAACTACAAGTTAAAATGCCATTAACCTCTGCACTTTATCACGTGTTATTTGATGGAGTAAACCCTGAAGATGCAGTAGATGAGTTAATGAGTCGCAATAAGACAACAGAGCTTGATGATCTTGCTCAATTGTTAGGAGAACGCTTCTCTTCTTAAGGAAGAGGGGTGTTTTTTTAGATACAAAATTCCTTAATCAAAAATTAATACAAACACCCAAAAAATAATTCAGCATACTGTAGTAAGGAAGAATATATGGGAGGGTGCTTATATTAACTTAACAACATCCATAATTTTTACATGCTTTATTTGCGATAAATAGGCATTTGGCGATGCATGTATGCATTTTGCCGCATATGATGTGAATGAGGATATCACTGTTTGAGCTGTGGGATTGGATTATTTAGTCTTTTTTTTCACGCTGAGGTAAAATGGCCCCATTTGCTTCAGCTTTTTTTTATGGATGAGTAGAACTTTACAGGTGTTTGAATTAACGTGTATTCAAAAGAAAGCTACGAGAAATTTTATCGAAGACATCACTTCGATAATTATTGATTTCAAAATGGACAACCCTTAAGTTTCCGCAATTCCTCGCTAACTCCCAACAATATTTGTCTGTTTTGTGACCACTACCTCACTCAATAGCAACCCTGTACATAGTGGAGTTTTTTTCATGCTTATATTATGCTATAATGTTTGACGGAAAAGGAGAGATGAGAATGTCACCTGCATTAATGAAAATGTGGATTTCTTTTGTAGCGATGGGCTTTATGTTCATATCGGTACTAACCGTTTATTTCACTAGATTTAAAGTTAAAAATAATGTAATTCGAGGAATTTTTAATACGATTGCTTTTCTTTTAATTGTCATTGCTGGACTTATCATCTTTTATGTTGTGTTTAGTGGACCAGTACCGGAATAACCGAAATAGAGAAAAAAGTGAAAAGGAAGGAAAAATTTATGCAATTAAATAGGTTCCTCTTCCTAGTAGGAATGGCAGCTATGATTGCTTTACTTACAGGTTGTTTATATCCACAAGATCGTTTACAGCATAATCAAGTGCCTTATTTAGATCAGCTTGAAGCAGTTCAATCCTCTGTAAATCAATTTCAAGAAGCAAACGGAGGGCTACTTCCAATTAAGGATAGAGATATGGAAACACCAATCTATCAGAAGTATCCGATAGATTTTAATAAGCTATCACCAAGGTATCTTCAGGATCCACCGGGAACTGCTTATGAAAGTGGCGGTGTTTATTTGTATGTCCTTGTGGATGTGGAAGAAAACCCAACTGTGAAACTGATTGACCTGAGAATAGCCGAACAAATTCGTGATTTAAATATGCGTATTTCCGTCTATAAGAGTTCGAATGGATTTGCTCCTGTGAAGGAAGTAATCAACGCTCATGCATTTAGAGTGGATTGGGAAAAGCTAGGGTATTCAGAAGAGCCATATGTGGAAAGTCCATATTCTGATAAAAATCTGCCACTTATTTTAAATGATAAGGCAGAGTTACAAGTAGACTATTCTGCCGATCTTTATGAATTTCTTCAAAAGCATGAACATAAGTTTAAAGAAGGCGAGGATATCCGCGATATTCTTGTAGAGAATTCAGTTTTTGTTCCTGCATTTTCCTCCCCTTATACGCTAGATGAAAATAATGAGCCGATAATAACAAAATTGGATAATAATTAGTCATGAACCCTTCTTTAGAGAATACATTCTAAAGAAGGGTTTTTTGTTGCACCATTACTAACGTCCCATTGCTAATAAAGCTATCAAATTCTTTTAAAAATAAAATGTAAACGAGGGATTTATTTTCTAAAAAGTAGTCATATTTAATTAGGACAACATCATACACATATAGTGTCATAGATTATATTCTTACTAGAAAATGAATATCCCAAGATAAATGTCGGGAGGGAATCACTTGGAAAAAGTAGATATTTTCAAAGATATTGCTGAACGTACAGGCGGCGATATCTATTTAGGAGTAGTTGGTGCTGTTCGTACAGGGAAATCAACATTCATTAAACGATTCATGGAGTTAGTGGTTCTGCCGAACATCGGAAATGAAGCGGATAAAGCGAGAGCACAAGATGAGCTTCCCCAAAGTGCAGCTGGAAAAACCATCATGACAACTGAGCCTAAATTTGTACCTAACCAGGCGGTAAAGGTTAGAGTAGATGAAGGCCTTGATGTTAATATTCGTCTTGTTGACTGCGTTGGTTATACGGTACCTGGTGCAAAGGGCTATGAGGATGAGAATGGGCCAAGAATGATTAATACACCTTGGTTTGAGGAACCAATTCCGTTTCATGAAGCAGCTGAAATTGGTACAAGAAAAGTTATTCAAGAACATTCTACTATCGGAGTTGTCATTGCAACAGATGGTTCTATTGGTGAAATTCCACGCAGAGATTATATCGAAGCAGAGGAACGAGTAGTAGAAGAACTAAAAGAAGTGGGCAAACCATTTATTATGGTTATCAACACGGTGCAACCCCATCACCCTGAGACGGAAGCATTAAAAAGAGAACTCTGTGAAAAGTATGACATTCCGGTTATCGCAATGAGCGTTGAAAGTATGAGAGAGTCAGATGTTTATAATGTATTACGTGAAGCATTATTTGAATTTCCAGTCTTAGAAGTAAATGTTAACCTTCCAAGCTGGGTAATGGTTCTTAAAGAAAACCATTGGTTACGTGAAAGCTATCAAGAGGCAGTAAAGGACACAGTAAAGGATATTAAACGTCTCCGTGATGTAGATAGAGTAGTAGGTCAATTTAGCGAATATGAGTTCATTGATCGAGCGGGGCTAGCAGGCATAGAAATGGGGCAAGGGATTGCGGAAATTGATCTTTACGCTCCAGATGATCTGTATGATCACATTTTAAAAGAAGTAGTAGGTGTTGAAATTCGTGGGAAAGATCACCTACTTCAATTAATGCAAGACTTTGCTTATGCGAAAGCGGAGTACGATCAAGTATCAGATGCATTAAAAATGGTGAAACAAACTGGCTATGGTATTGCCTCCCCAGCCTTAAGCGATATGAGCTTAGAAGAGCCTGAAATCATACGTCAAGGTTCGAGGTTTGGTGTAAGACTTAAAGCGGTTGCTCCTTCTATCCATATGATTAAGGTGGATGTAGAATCTGAATTTGCCCCAATCATTGGAACGGAGAAGCAAAGTGAAGAGTTAGTTCGTTACCTTATGCAGGATTTTGAAGATGATCCACTTTCCATTTGGAACTCGGATATTTTCGGACGCTCGTTAAGCTCAATCGTCCGAGAAGGGATTCATGCAAAGATTTCCTTAATGCCTGAGAATGCACGATATAAACTAAAGGAAACCTTAGAAAGAATCATAAACGAAGGTTCTGGAGGCTTAATCGCTATAATTTTGTAAAAATCCCGTTAAAAAGGTTTGTCAGTTTCCCGAGTGTGGTATTATACACAAACGGGAGGCTGTTTTTTTGTTTAGCCATGTCAAAGCACATCGTTAGTATTAACACCATGTGTTGGAGAACAAAGCAAGCTAAATAAGCTTAAATCAAATCCAAGATTAACAGGGGATTCAAAGAGGTTTCCTATTTTAAAGGTAGACACCCATGCAATGTAAAGAAAAATCGCACCATGGTTGATGAAAAAGGCGAATGTTAAGTTTCCCCGTCTCCCCTGTAGATTGAAGTGGAAGGTGTGAGACTCCTGCGGGAAGTAGCGTTTTGTGGAGACCCCGCAGGCAAAGCCGAGGAGGCTCCACAAGCGCCCCGCGGAAAGCGAACACCTGGCACGGAAATCTACAGGGTGTTCAAAGAGGCCATCGTATTTTCAGGGTAGCCATTACGCTTAGCCGCGAGTTTCCATTACTAAAGCCAATCAAGTAATTGCTACTTTGCTGCAAACCACTTGATTAGCAGGTATTCCTTATGTTAATCTACTAACAGAAAATCTTCACTGAAATGGTGGAAAATTCCTGTATAACCACATTTTTAAGAGAAATTTGTTGAAATCTAGTGATTTATGCGGTAATATAAGCCTTGTTACAAGATTTGCAGCTCTATGATGTATAGAATAACTGAAATCTGTGAAGAAATGTTAGTACTAGGCTTTTACTAGACCAAATCTTCTTTTTGGTCTATTATAGTGATAAACTCCCTTTGGGAGGAGGTGAATGGCATGAACAAGACAGATTTAATCAATGCAGTTGCTGAAGCAAGTGAACTTTCTAAGAAAGACGCTACGAAAGCAGTTGATGCTGTTTTCGATACAATTTTAGAAGCACTAAAAAACGGTGACAAAGTACAATTAATCGGTTTTGGTAACTTTGAAGTACGTGAGCGCGCTGCGCGTAAAGGTCGTAACCCTCAAACTGGGGAAGAGATCGAAATCGCTGCTAGTAAAGTACCGGCTTTCAAACCTGGTAAAGCACTTAAAGACGCTGTTAAATAATTAACAGCTACATAGTCAAATGATTGTCATCATTAAGAGGCGCATGTTTTTGCGCCTCTTTTAGTTTGTTGACATGTATTGTTATACGTATTCTAGAAGGAATGAAAGCGTTTATCACTCTAACAAACAGCTCTTAAGAAGAGTAGAAATATCATAATTGAGATAAAGCTTTTGAGTAATAACGAGCAACAAACGAGTGTGAGCGTTTTCCAACAAAATCTAGAACGTCTCTTTCTTTTTGCATTTATAAAAAAACTTATGCTAGAATCACATTATAGCTATTTGTATGTGATGTAGGAGGAAAATAGAAATGACACAAGTAAATACAGCACAAATTGAACAAGCAGTTCGTTTAATATTGGAAGCAATTGGTGAAGACCCTAATCGTGAGGGCTTATTAGATACACCTAAACGTGTTGCAAAAATGTATACTGAAGTATTTTCAGGCCTGAATGAAGATCCGAAAGAGCATTTCAAAACAGTATTTGGTGAAGCGCACGAAGAATTAGTTCTTGTTAAAGATATTTCTTTCTTCTCTATGTGTGAACATCATCTCGTTCCTTTCTTTGGGAAAGCACATGTTGCATACATCCCAAGAGGTGGAAAAGTAACAGGATTAAGTAAACTTGCAAGGGCCGTAGAAGCGGTTGCAAAGCGTCCACAGCTTCAAGAAAGAATTACTTCCACCATTGCTGATTCTATTGTAGAGTCACTAGATCCGCACGGTGTAATGGTTGTAGTAGAAGCAGAGCATATGTGTATGACAATGCGTGGTGTGAAAAAGCCAGGTGCCTTAACAATTACATCTGCGGTGCGTGGAGTACTAGAAAAAGACCCGGCAGCTAGAGCAGAAGTGTTATCCTTTATTAAAGGCTAACCGAATTAGTTAATTAGGAGGATTGTCATGAGTCAAACACATCCAAATGATTTTATAGTAATCAAGGCGAAAGAAGATGGCGTTAGTGTAATTGGCTTAACTCGTGGAACAGATACGCGTTTTCATCACTCTGAGAAGCTAGATAAGGGTGAAATAATGATTGCGCAATTTACGGAACACACGTCTGCGATTAAAATTAGAGGGAAAGCCCTTATTCAATCTTCTCATGGTGAAATGGATACTGAATAAAAAAGGAAAAGCAACCCAAACTGAGAGATGATTCTAGTCTATGTTGCTTTTTTGTCCACTGGCTGATAGCAGCTAATGATACAATGATTAGCTGTTCGAGCTAGACACTATGTAAACTTCAAAACGAGAGCAGAAGAATTAAATTTTCTCTGCTTTTCTTATATCTTTTCTATCCCAAAATTCTTAAATACGATTTGTCTACTTAAAACAGGTTAAACTAAAGAAAGATAGCTTATTTTCGCCAATATGTCTTACTAATGTGCTATAATTAGCTTTGTTTATTTAAAGAGAGTAAAAAGGGCTTTTCTTCAAAAGTTTATTCTTTCTAATAAGGCATTTTTCGTAAATCTTGTTGTTTTTTTGTTACGTAAGGAGAAATCAGATTGAACTATTACCGAGCTTACCTTTCAATCAATTCCGAAAATACGAGGAATAGAGCAAGACAATCCTTTTATTTCGTGACTAAAAGATAAATTATAGAGTTTTATACGAAAATAACCTTTAATAAAAGTTAGAAAAGGGAACAAGGGTGGTCTTTAGTGAGTCATATTCAAATACATATATCAACGATAAAAGAGCAACTACATAACTTAATAACACATCCATACTTAGTTAAACATATAAAATATCCGGTGATTGATGAGGATAAGCTTTTACTCCTTTATTCGGCTTTGGAATCCATCCCTTTGGCTGATGAGAAAAAAGAGCAATATATTTTATCTACCATGCTCGTGCAAATCGCCCTTGATACCCATGATTTGGTAACCAACACCAGGATAGATCAAATGAAAAAAGATAATGCGAAGAATCGTCAGTTGACAGTGCTTGCAGGAGATTATTATAGCGGCCTTCATTACCAATTATTAGCGAAAAGTAATGATATAACGATGATTAAGACACTTGCTCATTCAATAAAACAAATTAATGAACACAAAATTGCTTATTATCAAAAAGAGTTTGATGGAATGGAAACATTAATGGATAGTCTTGGGAAAATAGAGTCATCCTTAATACAATCCGTCTCTCAGTATTTTTCAGATTCTGTATTTAAAGAACTAAGTGTAAACTTTTTATTATTAAAACGCTTAATCATGGAGCGGAATAAGTATGCTCTTGATAAATCCACCTTTTTCTTTGACACCATGAAAAGAATTGCTTTTTCCAAGAGTCAAACCGAAAAGATGGATCCTTCAAAGGATCAAGAAACATATATGTTGTATCTTATAGATCGCTATATTGAACATGTGAGAAAAACTATCGATCAAATAGTAGGATCCATTCCAAACATGAATCACTTATTAAAATCTCGAATCCAAGAATTATATTATGAGATTCCATTTTCATCAAAAAAGTTTGTGGAAGAAGGGTAAACAATGCAGCATCCATCAAAAGAGGAAAGAGTGCATGGAGTTTTCGAAAAAATTTATAAGAACTATGACAAAATGAATTCCGTCATAAGCTTTCAAAGACATGTTGCTTGGCGGAAGGACACGATGAAAAGAATGAACGTCCAAAAAGGGGCTACTTCATTGGATGTATGCTGTGGAACTGGGGATTGGACGATTTCCATGGCAGAAGCAGTTGGAGCTAACGGGAAAGTTATTGGATTAGATTTTAGCGAAAACATGCTGTCTATCGGAAAAGAGAAAGTGAAAAACTTAAGGGTAAACAATATAGAATTAGTTCATGGTAATGCCATGGCCCTTCCATTTGAAGATAATAGCTTTGACTATGTGACAATTGGATTTGGATTGCGAAATGTCCCCGATTATTGTCAAGTCCTAAAAGAAATGTACCGTGTCGTAAAGCCTGGTGGAAAAGTAGTGTGTTTAGAAACCTCACAGCCAACCTTAATAGGCTTCAGACAAATGTACTTTCTCTATTTCCAGTATGTAATGCCATTGTTAGGTAAAGTTTTTGCTAAAAGCTATAATGAATATGCCTGGTTACATGAATCTGCAAAGGATTTTCCGGGTATGAAAGAATTAAAAGCGATGTATGAAAAAGTAGGTTTCCAACCAGTACAGGTAAAGGCTTATACAGGTGGAGTTGCTGCCATGCATTTAGGAATTAAACCTAGAAAATAGTTTGTAAAGGTGACCTACATGAAATTAAAGATGATGTATTCCTTTTTGAATACCGACCTACAAATAATAGAAAAAGAGTTAGAAGCGACGATTGAGTCAGAGCGTGCTTTATTACAGGAAGCATCCCTACATTTATTACAAGCAGGCGGAAAACGGATTAGACCTGTATTTGTGCTTTTAGCAGCTAAATTTGGTCATTATGATATTCATAAAATCAAATATGTTGCCGTTGCACTGGAATTGATTCATATGGCTTCACTTGTACATGATGATGTTATTGACGATGCAGAGTTAAGACGTGGACAACCGACTATTAAAGCTAAATGGGATAATCGTATAGCCATGTATACAGGTGATTATATTTTCGCCAGATCATTAGAATTAATGACGATGGTAGATAATATCAAAGCCCATCAAATCTTGTCCAATACGATTGTTGAGTTAAGTAAGGGAGAGATTGAACAAATCAGAGATAAGTTCAACTACGACCAAAACTTACGAATTTACTTTAGACGAATCAAGAGGAAAACTGCTTTGCTTATTGCAGCAAGTTGTCAATTAGGAGCAGTTTCAGCGAATGCACCTGAATCTGTCCATAAAAGCTTGTTTAGGTTTGGGTATAATGTGGGAATGTCTTTTCAAATTACAGATGATATACTGGATTTCACTGGCACAGAAGAACAATTAGGAAAACCTGCTGGTAGTGACCTGTGGCAAGGTAACATTACATTACCTGTTTTATATGCAATGGAGAATCCTAGTTTGAATGAAAAGATAAGAGCGATCCATGAAAATAGTACAGCTGATGAAATAAAAGAAGTTATTTCCCTAATAAAAGGTTCCGATGCAATAGAGCGCTCATTCCAACTTAGTGATCGTTATTTGAATAAAGCTTTTAAGGAACTTGAAAAGCTACCAAATGGAATTGCTAAAAGGACTTTTAATAATGTAGCAAAATTTATCGGAAAACGTAAATATTAAGATAATTCTCCATCTTTTGAGTTGCGAAACAGGAAAAACCATGATATATTTTTGTAGGTTAGGACAATTCCTAACCTTACATAATCTTTAATGGGGTGGAGAAATTATTATGGAAAAAACATTTTTAATGGTAAAACCAGATGGTGTACAACGTAACCTTATTGGGGAGATTGTTTCTCGATTTGAAAAAAAGGGCTTCCAATTAGTTGGAGCAAAATTAATGCAAATACCTGCTGAATTAGCAGAAGAGCATTATGGTGAGCATAAAGAACGTCCTTTCTTTGGGGAATTAGTAGATTTCATCACGTCAGGACCTGTATTTGCTATGGTATGGCAAGGGGAAAACGTTATTGCAACTGCACGTCAAATGATGGGTTCTACCAACCCTAAAGATGCTGCTCCTGGTACTATTCGCGGTGAGTTTGGTGTAATCGTTGGGAAAAATATCATTCACGGATCTGATTCACCAGAAAGTGCTGAACGCGAAATTGGTCTTTTCTTCAAAGGTGAAGGATTAGTAGAATACAATAAAGATGTAAACAACTGGATTTATTAATTTTTGTAAACGCTTCATAAATGAAACACCTCTTAATCGTGTATTACATGATAAGAGGTGTTTTTTTATTGAATAGGCTCTATTAAAGTACGGCGGTGTTTAAACGGAGCCATTGAATATGAAACGATAAAAAACGCGACATACGGAAATATATTCTCTCTTATCAAGTTAAATAATATATAATTTAGATAGATATTTAGAGAGAAAGTAGATGACTAGTATGATTAGAGATGACTATGGACAGTTTGTAGGAAATATGAAGCGAAAAACAGGAATTGACCTGTCTTTATACAAAGAAGCCCAAATGAAAAGAAGACTAACTTCGCTTTATGAAAAAAAAGGGCTAACTAATTTTCAAGATTATTTTAAGATACTAGATAAAAATAAAGAGGAACTCCACGAATTTTTAGATCGGATGACAATAAATGTTTCGGAGTTTTATCGAAATTATAAACGTTGGGAAATCTTAGAGAAATCATTACTCCCTACTTTACTGAAAAATGAAAATAAAATTAAAGTTTGGAGTGCTGCTTGTTCTACTGGGGAAGAGCCCTATACGCTAGCAATGGTATTATCGAGCTATCTTCCATTATCAAATATTAAGATAGCGGCGACAGATCTTGATGAAAATGCGATAGCTAGAGCAAAGCTAGCTACATATCCAGAGAGATCCCTACAAGAGGTTCCAGAGGCTATCAGGAAGCGCTATTTTCTAAAGGATGAAGGAATGTATAAGGTGAAAGATGAAGTTCGGAAGACAGTTACTTTTAAGAAGCAAAACCTGTTGGCTGATCCATTCGAAGCGAATCACGATTTAATTGTATGCCGCAATGTGCTTATTTATTTTACGGAGGAAGCGAAAGTACAGTTGTATCATAAATTTAGTAATGCTTTAAAAAAGGGCGGCATTTTATTTGTTGGCAGTACGGAACAAATTTTTCAGCCTGCTAAATACGGGTTTGAAGTGTTAGATACGTTTTTTTATAAGAAGATTTGAGGAATCCACTGTGAAGGTGGGTTTTTTTGTTGTTCAGACGAATAATTCTACGTAGTGAAGTGATTTTTATAAAAAGACTACTCTGAAAAAAAGGAAACACCATTGAACGCCCTGTAGATTTCCGTGCCAGGTGTTCGCTTTCCGCGGGCGGTTCTTGGGAGCCTCCTCGTCGCTATCGCTCCTGCGGGGTCTCCCTTCGACACGCATTCCCGCAGGAGTCTCACACCTTGCACTACAATCTACAGGGGGGACGAGGAATACTTAACACTCCTTTTTCTTTATAGTACATGGGTGTACCTTGAAAATAAGGTTCCGCTTTTGAATACCCTGTTGTTACTGTTCCAGGCGTTGGCGTATTTATTCAATTAATATCGTGTCATTATCGAAAATGTAGGTTAGCTTGGCGTCGATAAAGATTTCAATATTTCTATCACCTTTGCAAAAGAAATTTATATTAATTTTGCTTACTATCTACCCAAGCTTTTTTTTTATACCACTCTGAGCTAAACTTATGGTATAGTATTACATAAAACATTAACACTTAGATGCTTAAAAGCTTTAAAGGGATAAAGGAGATGCTGATGATTATGAGATATTTGACTGCAGGCGAATCACACGGACCACAGTTGACCACTATTCTTGAAGGGGTTCCTGCTGGATTACCTTTGACTACAGAGGACATAAATGACGATTTAGCGAGGCGACAAAAGGGGCATGGTCGCGGTAGAAGAATGCAGATTGAGAAGGATACAGTGGAAATTTTAAGTGGGGTCCGTCATGGACAAACATTAGGTTCTCCGATTTGCTTAGTGGTGGAGAATAATGATTGGAAGCATTGGACAAAGATTATGGGAATTGAACCACTTCCTGAAGAAGACCAAGAAGAAGTAAAGCGGAAAATTACCCGTCCACGCCCGGGGCATGCTGACCTTAATGGGGCGATTAAATATGGACATCGTGATATGCGTAATGTTCTTGAGAGGTCCTCGGCTAGAGAAACCACGGTAAGAGTAGCTGCGGGGGCTGTGGCTCGAAAATTTCTTTCCGAGCTTGGAATTACAGTTGCTGGGCACGTTACGGAAATAGGTGGCGTAAAGGCAAACCCAACGAATATCTCTAACTTGCAAGAGCTTAAAGATGTGACAGAGGCATCTCCAGTTCGTTGCTTTGATAAAAGTGTGGAACAAGAGATGATGGATGCAATAGATAGCGCGAAACAAAATGGTGACTCAATTGGTGGCGTAGTAGAAGTGATTGTGGAGGGCATGCCTTCTGGTGTAGGAAGCTATGTCCATTACGATCGTAAGTTAGATGCGAAGCTCGCTGCGGCAATTATGAGTATTAATGCCTTTAAAGGTGTGGAATTTGGCGTTGGATTTGAAGCTGCTCGACTGCCAGGAAGTAAAGTCCATGATGAAATTGCCTGGAGTGAAGAGCGTGGTTATTTCCGCTTATCTAATAATTTAGGCGGCTTTGAAGGTGGCATGACTACGGGGATGCCTATCGTAATTAGAGGGGTAATGAAGCCGATTCCAACTTTGTATAAGCCACTCCAAAGTGTTGACATAGAAACAAAAGAACCTTTCCAAGCAAGTATTGAGCGTTCTGATAGCTGTGCGGTTCCAGCAGCGAGTGTTGTCGCAGAAGCAGTAGTGGCATGGGAAGTTGCAGCAGCATTAATCGAACAGTTTGGACAGGATCGCATGGATCTGATTAAAGAAAATGTTCAAAGGATGCGAGAGCATGCCGCAGAATTTTAATATAAAAGAAGTAGTAGTGAAAACAGATTCCAAGTCCTACTCCGTTTATATTGGCGAAGGAGCGACTAACGTTCTTCCAGAAGTATTACAATCATTTAAAAAAGCGCCTACTACTATTTTAATAGTGACGGATGACCGTGTGGCACAGCACTATTTGTCTGATGTGGAAGCTATCATTGGACCGGAGTCTGCGGTCCACAGCTTTATTTTAGAAAATGGTGAGAGTGCCAAGTCCTTTCAAAATTATTACGAGCTTCAAACGTTTGCACTCGAAAAAGGGCTAGATAGAAATTCGGTCATTATTGCATTAGGTGGTGGAGTGGTAGGGGATATTGCTGGCTTTGTGGCTTCTACCTACATGCGAGGAATTAAGTTTATCCAGCTGCCCACAACTTTACTCGCTCATGATAGTGCAGTTGGCGGGAAGGTAGCAATCAACCATCCGTTGGGTAAAAATATGATTGGCTCCTTTTATCAGCCGGAAGCGGTCATTTATGATATAAATTTCCTTGCTAGTTTACCGGAAAAGGAACTAAGATCGGGCTTTGCTGAAGTTGTTAAACATGCACTCATTTGGGATGCTGAGTTCTACCAATGGATTAAAGCTAATATTCCGACTCTTGCTGACCTTACTGAAGAAAAGTTACACTTTTGCATTGAAAAGGGGATAAAGACGAAAGCTGCTGTCGTTTCTACCGATGAAAAGGAACAAGGATTACGTGCTATTTTAAATTTCGGGCATACACTTGGACATTCGTTAGAAGCATCGTACGGGTATGGTGAAATCACGCATGGTGACGGTGTAGCCTTAGGTATGTTGTTTGCAACTGAACTGAGTGAGGATCTATTTCCTGAGCTTTCACTTTCCGCTGAAATACGTGAACTTTGGCATAATTATAATTTCCCTACAAGTATTTCCTCACATATCGAACCAAAGGAAATTCTAAAATGGATGAAAATAGATAAAAAATCGCAAAACGGTCATATACATATGGTATTAATCCATTCTGTTGGAAAAGTTGCTTTAAAATTTATACCAGATGACGTAGTTCTGCAAAAATTACAATTGTTTTATAAGTAGGCTCTGTTAAAGTACAGTGTTGATTTTTACGTACCTAGTTGTTGATTGGAGCACGAGGCGAAGACTCCTGCGGGAGGTAGCGTTTTGTGGAGACCCCGCAGGCAAAGCCGAGGAGGCTCCACAAGCGCCCCGCGGAAAGCGAAGCCTCGTGCGGAAATCAACAGCGGTGTATAACAGAGGCTATAAATAAAGGGGGTATTAGGTGATTAGAGGAGTAAGAGGAGCGACCACGATTGATGAAAATACAGAGCAAGAAATTATAAAGAAAACCGAAGAACTTTTACTAACTATGATTCGCGCAAATGATATTATTGCGGAGGAAGTTGCCCAAGTTTTAATCTCTGTTACAGCAGATATTACGGCCTGTTTCCCTGCGAAAGCTTTACGAAATTTAGCCGGTTGGGATTATGTGCCTGTCATGTGTACAAAGGAAATTGCCGTCCCTAATTCTTTGCCATCTTGCATTAGAGTAATGATGACAGTGAATACGAAAGCTAGCCAAAAAGAAGTAAACCACATTTATCTGTATCAAGCGCGATCATTACGACCAGATTTATCCCCATCCTAAAGGTTGACAATTAGGAATGTTCTATCATATAGTACTACCAAGGAAAGATATAGTTAGAGTTTTTTAGAGCCTAGATGAGTAAGTTTTTTATGTAAGATATGAACCAAATGAAGCAATACATTAGTTTAGTTGAGATGAGAATAGCTGAGAATGAGTGAGTTTAGCTGAGGTGAGAATGTATTTTCGAAATCTACCCAAAGACTATCCTCGTCTTTGGGTTTTTGTTTTTTCCTCATTCGATCAATAACCTCTTGCAATAGCTCATTCTCCATTTAGAAAAATGGAGGAGATAGTTATGCACACACGCGAGTTTGCTGACTTTTTAGAATCAAGCAAACAATACAAAACCATACCCATAGTAGAAACTTTTTTTAGTGATACCGTTACACCCGTATCGATTTTCCAATCCCTGAAAGAAGAGGCGGCCTATATATTAGAGAGTAAAGAGCCGAACTCAGATTGGTCTAGGTATTCCTTTATAGGGCTACATCCATTTATGAAGATAAAAGGACAAGACACTAGTATTACACTAGAAGACCATAACAAGGTACTTTATACGTCTAAGAGTCTAAATGACGTGATAGAACAAGCGAATGCTCTTTTACAAGTTAAAAAGCTAGACAAAAAAATTGGTTTTACAGGAGGTGCCGTCGGCTATCTTAGCTACGACTTTATCTCTAACATTGAAAAGGTTCCGCTTCACCCGGGCTATCAAGGAGAGAATACGGTCCATCTCCTTTACTGTGAGTCTATTATAGTGATGGACCATAAAAAGAATGAAATTCATTTCATTCAATATGTGCGATTAACTAGTAAGGAAACAGAAGAAGAGTTACATGCGAAATATCAACAAGCATCGTCTGTTATTTCTAACTTTATTACTCTTTTGCGAAAAACAGAAAACACTGAGACTCTTTTAGGCGCTCAACAACAAAGGGAAAGTTTAGCAGTATCATCTAATTACACAAAAGTGGATTTCATAGATCATGTTGAGAAAATCAAGAACTATATTACAGCTGGAGATGTTTTTCAATGTGTTTTATCGCAACGTTTTGAAATGGAAGCGGAGCTTGATGGCTTTGATGTTTACCGAGTACTTAGAAAGCAGAATCCATCTCCATATTTATTTTATTTAAAGTTTGAGGAGATGGAGCTGATCGGTAGCTCTCCAGAGAGATTAATTCAAATACAAGACAATATGTTAGAAATTCATCCGATTGCTGGGACAAGAAAAAGAGGTGCTGATGAGAACGAAGATAAGCTCTTAGCAGAAGAGTTAATGCAAGATGAAAAAGAACAAGCCGAGCATTTTATGTTAGTTGATTTAGCAAGAAATGATTTAGGTAGAGTGGCGAAATATGGATCGGTGCATACTCCTATCATAAAACAGCTTGTTTATTTTTCGAAGGTTATGCATTTAATTTCGATCGTTAAGGGGGAATTAGCACCTTCTCATACTCCAGTCAATGCGCTACTTGCGTCCTTTCCAGCAGGGACTGTTTCGGGGGCACCAAAGGTTAGGGCTATGCAAATTCTTCAGCAATTAGAATCAACGGCTAGAAACACTTATGCTGGAGCGATATGTTATATCGGCTTTGATGGGAATGTCGATTCATGTATAACGATTCGGACCATCCAGAAGCAACAGAACAAGTTTTATATTCAAGCTGGTGCTGGGATTGTAGCAGATTCTGTGCCTGAGTCGGAATGGGAAGAAACGAAGAATAAAGCTGCGGCACTTATTGAAACCGTTCAAATTGCTAATACATTATTCCATAAGAAGTCAAAAGGGGGACTTCGATATGTTTAAAGCTTATTTAACAAAAATAATTAATAGTGAAACATTAACGTCTGAAGAAGCAAAAACTGCTATGGATTTAATGATGAAGGGGGAGGCAACCTCTAGTCAGATTGCCAGCTTTATTTCTATCTTGAGATTCCGAGGAGAAACGGTGGAAGAAATGATTGGTTTTACAATAGCAATGAGACATCACATGAAAGAGATTCCTTTTGAACACCCATATTTAATTGATACATGTGGTACAGGCGGAGACGGTGCCTCTACGTTTAATGTGAGTACCGCTGCTGCAATCGTAGCAGCAAGTGGCGGAGCAAAGGTAGCCAAACATGGAAATAGAGCAGTTTCTTCTGCGAGTGGAAGTGCGGATGTGTTAGAGCAGCTCCACCTCCCAGTTCAACAGTCATTAGAAGAAGCAACGAAAAATCTATCGGAAAAGGGAATGTCCTTCCTGTTCGCTCCCATCTACCATGAAGCAATGAAACATGCCGTTGCACCTCGGAAAGAAATTGGATTCCGAACGATATTTAACTTGCTTGGACCATTGGCTAATCCTGTGCGATGTAAAAAGCAAGTAATAGGGGTGTTTTCAGCAAGTTATGCACAGAAAATGGCGCAAGTATTAAATAGATTAGATTCAGAGCATGTCTTAATTGTGGCAGGAAATGATGGGCTCGATGAGATAACCATTACTGCAAAAACAAGTGTAGTAGAGGTGAAGAACGGGGAAATCCGGTCTTATACGATTAAACCCGAGGATTTTGGTTTTAAAAGAGGAACCTTAGCAGATATTCAAGTGTCGAATAGCTTACAAAGCGCTCAGTTAATCAAGCGGATTTTTCAAAATAAAGCGACAGATAGTGCTAAGCATATCGTAGCGTTAAACGCGGGAGCTGCTTTGTATGTAGCTGGTATTTCTAAAAGTTTAGCAGAAGGCGTGGAACTCGCAACCGAACTGATTGAAACGAGAAAGGCTTATAATCTATTGCTAGAGCTACAAAAAGAAGGAGTGAACTCGCATGTTAACTAAAATTGTTGCAACAAAGAAAGAGGAAGTGAGCAATTTGGAACTTCCTTCCCAGGCAATTGTGAAGAAGCACTCTTTTTATGAAGCGTTAAAAAATCCAAAACGATCAGTAGGTTTAATAGCGGAAATGAAGAAGGCATCCCCATCAAAAGGTGTATTAAAAGAAAGTTTTGCTCCGATTGATATCGGAGCGCATTATGAAAAGGTTGGTGTAGATGCGATATCGGTGCTTACAGATCAAAGATATTTTAAAGGATCGAAGCATGACTTAATGATGGTGAAGGAAACAACTAATCTGCCCGTTCTTCGCAAGGATTTTATTATAGATTCTCTTCAAGTGCAAGAGAGTGTTCGGATAGGTGCGGACGCCATTCTATTGATTGCTGAAATTCTAACAGATGAAAAGCTAACTCAGCTTTATCAAGAAGCAGTTGAATCAGGTTTAGATGTCCTAGTGGAGGTTCATAGCTTAGAACGGCTACAACAGCTGCTCCAGACCCTTACTCCTCGGATTATTGGGGTGAATAATCGTAATCTACAAAGCTTTGAAACAGATATCCAAGCGACGAAAGAGTTAGCACAATATATTCCGAGGTCCTCCTTATTAATCAGTGAGAGTGGAATCCTTACTTTCCAGGACTTACAGGCTGTTCAGTCCTACGGGGCAAATGCAGTGTTAGTTGGAGAAGCCTTTATGAGAGATTCCACACCTAGCGCTGGTGTGAAGCGGCTATTTGGAGAATTAGGAGATGACTAAACCGCTAGTGAAGTTTTGTGGGAATAAAACCTTACAAGATTATCAGATTTCTAGTAAGTCGCAGGTTGATTATCTCGGCTTCGTCTTTGCGAAAAGTAAACGCCAAGTAGGGATAGAAGAGGTTGCCTTATGGGTAAAAACGGAAACTTTTAATCAAAAGAAATTGGTTGGTGTGTTTGTTAATCAAACGATAGAAGAAATTGTTCTGACGGTGGATAGGATATCGCTTTCTGTTATCCAACTACATGGAGATGAAACTCCGACATTTATAAAACAGTTGAGGGAAAGAACAAATGCACATATATGGAAAGTTATTCACCATGATGATAACGGACTACAAAGGATGAATTGCTATCAAGGATTAGTAGATGGTTATGTAATCGATAATAAGGTAGGGAGCCAATACGGTGGCACAGGTCGTGTATTCGACTGGACCTATCTTCCTCGCTATTTAGAACAAGCCCAAGCTGAACAAGTGCCTTGCTTTGTAGCAGGTGGGATTAGAGAAGAAAATATATCTAACCTATTAAATTATCAGCCCGGTGGAATTGATTTATCTAGCGGGATTGAACATGAATTTAAAAAAGATTACAAAATGATAAATGTGATAGAAAGAAAGGTGAGGGACCATGCCACAAGTACAAACACCTGATAGTTTTGGAAGATTTGGCGAGTTTGGCGGAAAGTATGTACCAGAAACGTTAATGCTTCCATTAGAAGAATTAGAGACCGGTTTTCAAGAAGCCCTAATGGATAAGGGATTTTTGCAAGAATATCATTATTATTTAAAAGAGTATTCTGGAAGACCCACCACCCTAACATTAGCAGAGAACCTTTCTTCTAGATTAGGAGGAGCAAAAATCTATTTAAAGAGAGAGGATTTGAATCATACTGGGGCTCATAAAATAAACAATGCCATCGGTCAGGCATTACTTGCAAAGAGACTAGGAAAAAAGAAAATTATTGCTGAAACAGGGGCTGGTCAGCATGGAGTTGCCGCGGCAACGGTAGCAGCAAAGTTTGGACTAGAATGTAAAGTGTTTATGGGAGAAGAGGACATACAGCGTCAATCCCTCAATGTCTTCCGAATGAAGCTGTTAGGAGCAGAAGTGATACCGGCAACTAGTGGTAATAAGACCCTAAAAGATGCCACGAACGAAGCAATTAGATATTGGGTACAGCATTGCGAGGATCACTTCTATATGATTGGTTCTGTTGTCGGTCCACACCCCTATCCATATATGGTGCGAGAGTTTCAAAAAGTCATCGGGGAAGAGGCAAAGCGTCAGTTTATCGAACGTGAAGGACGGCTACCAGAGAAAGTAATAGCGTGTGTGGGAGGCGGCTCTAATGCGATAGGCATATTTGCTCCATTCATAGACGAGCAAGTCACCCTTATTGGAGTAGAGGCAGCTGGCAAAGGAATCGATACCCCTCTTCATGCAGCAACCTTAACAAAAGGAACGAAAGGTGTTATCCACGGTTCCCTTACGTATCTTCTGCAAGATGAGGACGGACAAATTACGGAGCCATATTCAATTTCTGCTGGACTAGATTATCCTGGGATTGGACCAGAGCATGCTTATTTAAAGGACACGAAAAAAGTAGAATATAAAAGTGTAACCGACCAAGAAGCAATTGAAGCTTTAGAGCTCTTAGCAAAGGAAGAAGGGATCATTCCAGCGATTGAATCCGCACATGCACTATCCATCGCTTTTAAAGAAGCTAAAACGATGTCAAAAGACGAAGCGATCCTTGTTTGCTTATCGGGTAGAGGAGATAAGGATGTTGACACACTCATTAAAAGAATGGAGGGGGAGCAATATGACGACCTTGTTTAAAGAACGTTTACCCAATCATGAGAAATTGTTTATCCCCTTTATTATGTCAGGGGATCCAACGCCTGAATTGACAATAAAAATGGCTTTATTGTTGGAAAAAGCAGGTGCCTCCATCTTAGAGCTCGGTGTCCCCTATTCGGACCCCTTAGCAGATGGCCCTGTTATCCAACGGGCATCAAAGCGCGCATTAAATCATAAAATGACAATTACAAAGACGATGACTCTTGCCGGAGAAATGCGAAGAAGGGGCTTGAAAATACCAATCATCCTCTTTACGTACTATAATCCTGTGTTACAATTAGGGGAAGAATCCTTTTTCGCTTTAGCGAGAGAAAATCAGGTCGATGGACTTCTAATACCAGATCTTCCCTTCGAAGAAAGTGCAGTAGTGAGACAAAGATGCGAAGAGCATGGATTAACCTATATTTCCCTTGTGGCCCCAACTTCGAAAAGAAGAATGATTACCATTTCCCAACACGCACAAGGCTTCTTGTATTGCATTTCGTCATTAGGGGTAACGGGAATTCGCAATGATTTTTCCGAACAGATTTACTCATTCTTAGCGGAAGTAAAGCAAAATAGTTCGGTCCCGACAGCTGTTGGTTTTGGAATATCAAAAAGAGAGCAAATTGAAGAGCTCATGCCATATTGCGATGGATTCGTAGTAGGTAGTGCATTGATTCAAATGATTGAAAACTCAAAAGAATCATTTAAACTAGATGAAGAAAAAGTTTTGCATGATATTAAACAACAAATAGAAGCGTTAATTTCCCCAATTTTAGCAGGAAGGTGATTGTGAGCATGGATATTAAAAAACAACTTTTATCTTTAACCCCTTATCAACCGGGAAAGCCAATGGAAGAGGTGAAAAGGGAGTTAAAATTAGAGAAAATCGTAAAGCTTGCATCAAATGAAAATCCATTTGGTTGCTCAAATAATGTGAAAACTGCCATTGTCGATCAATTAGAAAAGGCTGCAACCTATCCAGATGGATACGCTAGACAGTTAAGAGAAACTCTTGCAACTCATTTATCCGTTTCAGAGCATGAGTTGATTTTCGGGAATGGCTCAGATGAAGTAATTCAAATGATTTGCCGTGCCTTGCTGCACAGTGGAAAAAATACTGTTATGGCCACACCTACGTTCCCGCAATACAAGCATAATGCCATTATTGAAGGAGCAGAAGTGAGGGAAGTCTTAATAATAGATGGTCATCACCAATTAGACGAGATGCTATCTCAAATAGATGAAAACACGGCGATTGTATGGTTATGTAGTCCTAATAATCCAACCGGTACCTATATTAGTGAAGATAAATTACTGAATTTTATTCAACAAGTACCGAATACAACTTTAATCGTAGTTGATGAAGCATACAAGGAGTATGTCACAGCTGAAGACTATCCTGAAACATTAAAGCTATTATCGGATTATCCGAATCTACTTATTACAAGAACGTTCTCGAAGGCATATGGACTTGCTAGTTTCCGCATAGGGTATGGTGTTGCTAATAAAGAACTCATCCAACTACTTGAACCTGCTAGGGAACCGTTTAACACGAATTCTATGGCACAGGTGGCGGCAACGGCTGGAATACTTGATCAACAATTTATTAAAGAATGTGTTCAAAAGAATAAAGAGGGATTACAGCAATTTTATTCCTTCTGCCAAGAACTGAATCTTGCCTATTATCAGTCAGAAGGTAATTTCATTCTAATTGATTTTGAAACCGACGCAGATACTCTATTTAATTATTTATTAACAAAAGGATTTATTGTTCGATCGGGAACAGCCCTTGGTTATCCTACTTGTTTACGCATAACCATAGGAACCTTGGAACAAAATGCAGAAATTATTTCACATCTTAAAGAATTTAAACTTAAGCAAGCAATTTGATGTAGAGAGGAGCGATTCCTCTCTACTTAACTTTATCAAGGCATCAGGCGGTGAACGAAATGAATGGAAAAGTATTAATTATAGGTCTTGGCCTAATAGGTGGATCTGTCGCGCTGGCAATAAAAAAAGAGTATCCAAACACGACCGTAATTGGGTTTGATATTAATGAACAACAAGCGCGATTAGCGAAATCTTTAAAAGTGGTCGATGACTTCTGCCCGAACTATGAAAGTGTTGCGACTACTGCAGATTTAATTCTCATTGCAGTCCCTGTCATACAGGCAAATCTTGTTTTAGAGAATTTAAGTCGCTTGGATTTTACGAAGCAAGTATTAATTTCCGATGTGGGAAGCACCAAAGAGAAAATCGTTCAACGTGCGACTACACTATTTCCACGAAAAAATGTTACATTTATAGGGGGGCACCCAATGGCGGGTTCTCATAAAAGCGGGGTTATAGCCGCGAAAGCCCACCTTTTTGAAAATGCCTTCTACGTGCTGACTCCATCTGATGTGGAAGAAAGTAATGAGGCAATAGAAACATTAATAGCCTGGCTTAAAGGAACAAAGGCTAATATTGTAACCATGACGGCAAAAGAGCATGATTTGGTTGCAGGAGTCATTAGTCACTTTCCTCACATTGTTGCCGCTGGGCTTGTTCATCAAGCAGAGGACTTGCAGCAAAAGAGCCCATTTGTTTCGAGACTTGCAGCAGGCGGATTCCGAGATATTACTCGAATAGCCTCTAGTAATCCAACAATGTGGAAAGACATTTTAATACATAATAGAGAAACGCTTTTACAACTTATAGACTTATGGCTTGAGCAAATGAAAGAAGTAAAGGTGAACTTACAGGAAAGTCAGGAAGACAAGCTATTAGCTTACTTTCAATCCGCCAAACAGTTTCGTGATGACCTCCCAGTAAAAGCGAAGGGTGCCATTCCCTCATTTTATGATCTATATGTCGATGTTCCAGATTATCCAGGGGTTATTTCAGAAATCACCGGTTACTTGGCAATGGAGCAGATTAGTATTACTAATATTAGAATTATGGAGACTCGGGAAGAAATCTATGGTGTGTTACGTCTAAGTTTTCAGTCGGAAGATGATAGGCAAAATGCAGCAGATTGTATAAGTAAATACACAAATTATGAAACGTATACAGTATGATTTTTCAGGTAGGGAGTGAATGAAAGATGAGAAAGCTATCATATAAAAAATCAAGATTGAATGGTGCAATAAACATACCAGGAGATAAATCAATTTCTCACCGTGCCGTAATGTTTGGTTCGATGGCGCGTGGCAAAACAACAGTGGAAAATTTTTTACCTGGTGAAGATTGTCTAAGCACCATTAGTTGTTTTGAAAAGTTAGGTGTACAAATTGAAAGAAGCGAGACGGCTGTTACAGTCTATGGAAAAGGATTTGAAGGACTGAAAGAATCTTCAGACATATTAAATGTCGGAAACTCTGGAACGACAGCTCGTCTAATGATGGGGATTTTATCAGGATTGCCCTTTCACTCGGTATTAATCGGCGATGAATCAATTGCAAAAAGACCGATGAAGAGAGTAACAGGTCCTCTGCGTGATATGGGGGCGAGAATACAAGGAAATCAAGATGGCAACTTCACGCCGATTTCCATCCAAGGTGGAGATCTATCAGGGATAAATTACGCTTCTCCAGTAGCTAGTGCGCAAGTAAAATCAGCTATTTTGTTAGCTGGCTTACAAGCGAAAGGCAGCACGACAGTACAAGAGCCATTTAAATCACGAGATCATACAGAAAGAATGCTGAGAGCGTTCGGAGTAGACATAGAAATTGATGGATGCAACGTTAAGCTTGAGGGTGGACAAAGCCTAACTGCAGATTTACATATTGTGGTACCTGGAGATATCTCTTCAGCAGCATTTTTTCTAGTTGCTGGAGCCATTGTTCCAGACAGTAAAGTAACGCTAAAAAGAGTCGGGCTAAACCCTACGAGAACAGGGATATTGGAAGTACTGAAAGAAATGGGTGCTTCTTTAACTTACACGAATGTAGTAGAAGATGGACCGGAGCCTTATGCAGACATCACGGTAGTAGCATCCTCGTTAAAAGCGGTGGAAGTTTCAGGAGAAATCATTCCGCGTTTAATCGATGAAATTCCTATTATTGCTCTGATGGCTACACAAGCAGAAGGAACAACAGTCATCAAAGATGCACAAGAATTGAAAGTAAAAGAAACAAATCGAATTGACACAGTGGTAAATGAGTTGAAGAAGCTAGGTGCAAAGATTACTGCCACGGATGATGGCATGATTATCGAAGGCAAAACCAAACTTACTGGAGGTCAGTTAGACAGTTATGGTGATCATCGTATTGGGATGATGGGAGCAATCGCGAGTCTAATTGCAGAAGATGAAACTATTTTAGTAAATGACGAGGCAATTAATGTGTCCTATCCGAACTTTTTTGAACATTTGGAGAGCCTACTTGGATAGATAAAATTCTAAGATAAACGGAGCAGTATAATAAAATTATCGTAAAAACCTCCTCTAAGCTACAGTATGAGGAGGTTTTTTATTAGGTTAAAGAAAAATAAATATCTATCAGTCCATAAAATACTTCTATTGGTTACTTATCTATTTATTAATGCTTTTAAATCATTCTCTATATTAGAAGGTTTATCTTTTGAACCGTAGCGCTTTATAACCTTACCGTTCTGATCTACTAGGAATTTAGTGAAGTTCCACTTAATTTGTTCGGTACCGAGAATGCCTGTCGCTTCTTTTTTTAAATATTGAAATAGCGGATCAGCATTTGGTCCGTTCACTTCGATCTTACTGAAAATAGGAAAAGTCACTCCGTAATTCAATTGACAGAAACTTTGAATTTCTTCATCCGTTCCTTTATCACCGTTCCCAAATTGATTTGTGGGAAAGCCTAAGATTTCTAAACCATTCTCCTGATATTTTGAATAGAGGTCCTGTAACTCCTTAAATTGTGAAGTGAATGCACATTTGCTAGCAGTATTCACAATTAACATTACATTTCCTCGATATTCTTCAAGAGATTTCAAAGTTCCTTTATTAGTTGTTACAGTATAAGAAAAAATTGACATTTATCTTCATCCCTTCTTTTTGGATAATTTGTTATGTCCTTCGACATGTTTAATCTTATAACGCTATTAATTAATAGTCAATTAAATAGTGTGCTATTTTTATTGGTAAAAAATGATAATTGGAATAGGTTTTAGTTTGCAATTAATAAGAAGAAATACACAAATAAGCAACCAAAATCATTTGCTTTTAAAAATTCTCTAATATAAGGTAAACTAAAACAAAAATATTTTTATACATTGTGAAGGAAGGTTCCGATATGTCTGAAAATCAAAAGATGAAGCTCGAGGACATGCTCTGTTTTACGATATATGCTAGCTCACGTGAAATTACACGTTTATATAGACCTGTATTAAGCCAGTTCAATTTAACATATCCGCAGTATTTAGCTTTAGTTGTGCTTTGGGAAAAAGAAAAATGTACAGTAACAGAACTTGGAGACAGGTTGCTACTAGATTCTGCAACACTTACCCCCTTACTTAAACGTTTAGAGGCGTCTGAGTTAATAACTCGCAAGCGATCACTTGGTGACGAAAGAAAAGTGGAAATCACTCTAACAAAAAAAGGAGAAGAACTTCAAGCAGACGTTGAAGAAGTTTCTTTAAAGATATTTACAGAGTTGTGTCAAACAGAAGAAAACTATTATAAACTAATGGATATTAATAAAAATCTATTGGACAAAGCACACGAAATCGCACGTAAAGTCCGATAAAAATGGATTTTTATTAAACGGAATCAATGAAGGCTTTTTCAACATTCGAAAAAGCCTATCTAGTCAACTAAATTCTTAAAGAACCACAAATTTACATTTGACTTATTTAACTGTAAATATTATTATTACAGTAAGAAACCTAATTAATATCTATTTTCAAAGTAAACACCCATGCAAACCAAATTTGCAACATAGATGATGAAAAAGTGGAACGTCAAGTCTCCCCCGTCCCCCCTGTAGATTGAAGTGGAAGGTGTGAGACTCCTTCTTAGTCAACACTGGAATCTACATTAAGTAGCGTAGAGCCCAGATTCCATTGAATAATCCAAACTAATATAAGGAGAGTGTATGAATATATGGTAACTCTATATACAACACCTAGTTGTACATCTTGTCGAAAAGCCAAAGCTTGGCTCGAAGAACATAATATCCCTTATGTTGAAAGAAATATATTATCTAATCCACTTACAATAGAAGAGATCAAATCCATCCTTCGCTTAACCGAAGAGGGGACAGAAGAAATAATTTCAACCAAATCAAAAACATTTCAGGAACTAAATATTAATATAGAAAATCTTCCACTTCCTAACCTTTATCAACTAATGAGGGAAAACCCTCAAATGTTACGTAGACCAATCATTCAGGATGAAAAAAGATTGCAGGTTGGATATAATGAAGAAGAGATTCGTCGTTTTTTACCACGAAAACTTCGTACATTTCTGACTATAGAATCAGAACTATTAGCTAACTAGTAAAAGAACCAACAGTTAATAAAGAATTTTTTGATGGTGAAAAATGGAGAGTAAGAAACCACAATGATTGCTTGATCGGAGGAAGGACAATGAATAGTGAATTTACACTTGCCGTTCATAGTTTAACACTACTTGCACTACAGCCTGACCGAATGTCAACCAGTGAAGCAATAGCCGAAAGTGCTGGTGTACATCCTGTTCGTATTCGTAAAGTCCTAAGTTTGTTGAGGAAAAATGGGGTAATCAAATCAAAAGAAGGAATAGGTGGTGGATTTACTTTTGCTTTAGAACTTAGCGAAATAAATCTCTGGGACATCTATAAGCTAACTTCTATAGGTTCGCTGCAACCGAAATGCCCGGATTCAAATAAAGAATGCATAGTGGGGGCTAACATGAAACAAGTCTTGTTCGGCATTTTTATAGGTGCTGAAGAACATCTAAGCACATATTTAAAAGATTATACAATTAAAGAAGTAATCGATCTAATTAATCGAGAACAAAAGAACAGCTTTTAATAATGAAAGCTATTTTTTAATAAAAATGTAATAAAAAACATTACAGTTGAAGTGGGGTTTCTCTGTCTTAATAGTTTCACTACACGATATTGCGGCTCAATCAAAAATAAGAAGGTGAAATAATATGTTGCCTAAAAATAAAACGGTTTTAAAATCAGGGGATTGGATTAAGGGGAAAACTAGTGAAGGTGAGCTTGTTATAGGATATATAGAATCCTTCATGTTTGAAGAAGTAGTCAAGGTAAAAGTAGTTACATGTGATAATAACGATACGGTTGGAAAAACGGTGAATTTATTAAAAAAACAGGTCAATCGGTTACCCGTTTCAAACGTGACCAATAAGGCGCAGATTCTTTTTCTAATTGACTTAGCCTTAGCGACAGGGGATGAAGAGTGGTTTGTTGAACTATCCTCCAAATTAAATGCAATCAAAGAACTTGTTAAGGAATTACATTAAAAATAGATAATTTATATATTAAATTTGAATAGGGGCAGAAAAATGAAATGTAAAATTAACAGAAATGCTGCAAAGGTATTAAAACAGATGTTGGATAAAGAAGAAGTGAAGGAAAAAATGATCCGAGTATTTATCACTGAGAATCATGGGGATCATGCTCATTTTGACATTAAACTTGATTTACCTACTGAACATGATGAAATTGTGAAAACAGACAAAGAAATAGACATTTTACTAGATAAAAGGGAAGATTTTTTAGATGGTGTGTGGATTCAATATTTTTATGTTCCACAAGAAGGCTTTGTAATTACGAATTCATCATCAAAAATACATTAATTGAATAGGTTTATTGTGAGTCATCTGCTATTCGTTATCTAAAGATCAAAATAGCAGATGACATTATTTTTGTAAGCTGTCCTTTGAAATTCTAATCCGAACCTGTATTTTTTTCATTTCTATCTGAAATTTTTAAACCAAATCGACATATCAATCATATTTTCTATCATTCCAACATAGCTTGTCTTAAGACGTACTAATTAGGGTGATGCAATGGAATATATAATTGATGAAGCAAACATTGTACGCAATGAAAAATCCTTTGTAACTAGTTCCTTGCTTATTAAAGACAATAAGATACAGTTTATGAAGGATGTTATTCTTTCAAAAAAAATGATGAGAATGAATCTATCTCCCTATGTCATGACACCGGGGCATGTAATGGTTGTCGACGATCTACCTTTTATGACCTTCCAACAGTACAAATCTTACATCATCGAAAATTATATACGTAAGGGCTGTACCACACTCCTATCGGTTTTTACCATTCATACAGAACGAGAATTAGCACAAAAGCTTAAAGAAGCAAGAACACATATGTTAAATAGCCCAATTGATTACTATTTTGCCTTACGAATACCTCTACAAAAATTAACCCCTTCTCTTATTCGTCATTGTAAACGGTATAAGATCCCTGCGATATTACTTGAAATCGAGGAAGATTCTGATTTGCAAAACATTCCGTGGGGCTGGATGAAGGATGCACTTTATCAATTTCCAATTGCTTTTATCCCATGCTTAAGAAATAAACCTGCAAACATAAAAGGACTAAAAAAAACCTGGAAAACCATTATGAAAGAAGAAAAACTACCCCATTTAATAGAATGTCCAGAAGCGGGTAAGCCTCTTAGCTTAGATGTATTAATGAAACTTGGTATCTATCCAACTAAAGGAGATTTAAGGGTCGGTGGAGAATTAAACTATAATCTTTATATTTATCCAGAAGACCGTATTATTGAAACAATAGAGGATCTGGATTATGATAGTCATATTCCAGAAATTACGGTACATCAAGGTAATGTCATAAAGGTTGGTAAGAAAATCTCATTCCGACCTGGATTTGGAAATGAATGTACTGTAACGATACCAGGGCACTTTTTACAGGGGCGGGGAGTCTGATGCTCACCTGAACTAGCGCCGCTTACGCATTTTTAAATTAGAAGGGAAGTAGTATTTTGTCATACCAAGTAATTGAAAAAGCTTTAACGTTTATAGACAATGGAGAGGTGGAAAAAGGCCTTTCGATGTTAAGAGATAATCAAGCCACTTTTAATGAAGAAGACTTATTTCATACTGCACAAATTTATCAGCAGCTAGGAATGCTTGAGGAAGCTAAAGAGTTGTTAAGTGGACTATTATTACATTATCCTAACGAGTCCGATCTCATTCTTTCTTTAGCCGAGGTCTATATTGATCTTGATGAAGAAGACGAAGCAATGGCACTCCTTGAGAACATCACGGAAGAAGAGGAAGTGTATGTACAAGCTTTATTGCTTTTAGCCGACCTCTATCAATCGCAAGGATTGTTCGAAGTTAGTGAAAGAAAATTGCTTACTGCCAAAAAAATCGGTCCAAACGAACCAATCATTGATTTAGCTTTAGGGGAGGTTAATCTTTCCCAAGGTGAGTATAAAAAAGCGATTCCTTTTTATCAAGCTGTCCTTCCTCACAAGGATGACATCCAATTTGACTTAGAGGAAAGACTAGCGGAATGTTATAGTGCTACAGGTCAATTTGAAGAAGCGATTGCCTATTTCGACAAGGCTGTGCAAAAAGAGTTGAAAATTGACGTACTGTTTCAATACGGTTTTACTGCACTTCAAGCAGGATATTACAAGACCGCTATCGAAAAACTAAACGAGGTAAAAGAATTAGATTATGAATATTCTTCTCTTTATTTATATCTAGCTAAGGCCTATGAACAAGAAGGATTACTCGAAGATAGCTTGCGAGTTGCTAATGAAGGGTTAGTGGTTAATGAATATAATAAGGAGTTGCAAGTATATGCTGCTAAAGTGGCATTAATGCAAAATAACGTCTCAGAGGCTGTGCGATTATTAAGAGAAGCCATCGCTATTGATCCGGGATATCTAGAGGCAACAATTACCTTAACGAAAGTATTCATTCAAGAAGAGCGGTATGAGGATGTAGTAGATGTCCTTTCCGAACTCATTAGGTTTGGTGAAACAGACCCGCAATTTGATTGGGATCTCGCTGTTGCAAATCAGAAATTAGAAAAGTATTCTGATGCATTAAACCATTACCGTCAAGCATATACTTCTTTTAAAGATGATCCTGACTTCCTTTATGACTATGCATACTTTTTATTAGAGGAAGGAAAGAGAGACGAAGCCAAGCCTATATTTGAGAAGCTTATTCAACTTGATCCAACCAATATGGAACTTCAGGACGTATACACAAATCTGGAAGAGTAGTGACTATTCTACGCAGAGGAGGGACGATAGTTGTGGCTACCCCTGTATCTGTCAACGAGAAGAAAGACTTTATAAGGTGGTTCTTAGGTAACTATCAGTTAAAAAGACGTGAATGTGTGTGGATATTAAATTACTTAATGAGTCATGATCAATTAATGAGAAAAGTACATTTTGTCGAGCAAGCACAGTACTGCCCTAGGGGAATTATCATGTCGACTCATTGTGTAGAGGAAGTCCCGTTTCGATTTTACAAAGAAAATGTGATGACTACAGATGCAGAAAAGTCCTTTCATGATATTCGCCTAAACAGAGATGAGGATATCTATATTCAATTGAATTTCCGTTCTGTCTACCATTCTCCTCAATATGCGGCAGTCCTAGAGGAAAATCCATTCATGCCTAAAACAACGCAAACGAATGAAAAAGATCGAATCGTAGCGGAACGCTTTTTAGAAGAATCCATTTTCACATTTCAAAAAGAAAAACTGTTATCCCAAATTGACGATGCTCTAGATCGTCAAGACCAGGAAGCTTTCCAGCGACTAACTGAACAACTGAAAAAATTATAGTGTTTTATAGGACCTTGCCTTTTTAGGAGCAAGGTCTATTTTTTTTTTGAAACAAATAGGAAAATTGTTAGGAATAAAAATGGCAAGTGGAGATGGGAAACCTGAGTGTGGGAGTGAGAATAGGGACATTAGCATTGGATCGTGCCCTTAAAATGAGAAAAGTAAAAATAGAGGGAACGATGAAGAGCGGATCGTGCCCTCTAAACGTGAAAAGTGAAAATAGAGGGAACGATAAAGCACTGATCGTGCCCTCTAAACGAGAAAAGTGAAAATAGAGGGAACGATGAAGAGCGGATCGTGCCCTTTAAACGTGAAAAGTGAAAATAGAGGGAACGATGAAGCGTCGATCGTGCCCTCTAAACGAGAAAAATGAAAATAGAGGGAACGATGAAGAGCGGATCGTGCCCTCTAAACGAGAAAAATGAAAATAGAGGGAACGATGAAGCGTCGATCGTGCCCTCTAAACGAGAAAAATGAAAATAGAGGGAACGATGAAGAGCGGATCGTGCCCTCTAAACGAGAAAAATGAAAATAGAGGGAACGATGAAGAGCGGAACGTGCCCTCCAAACGAGAAAAATGAAAATAGAGGGAACGATGAAGCGTCGATCGTGCCCTCTAAACGTGAAAAGTGAAAATAGAGGGAACGATGAAGCGTCGATCGTGTCCTCTAAACGTGAAAAGTGAAAATAGAGGGAACGATGAAGAGCGGAACGTGCCCTCTAAACGAGAAAAATGAAAATAGAGGGAACGATGAAGAGCGGAACGTGCCCTCCAAACGAGAAAAATGAAAATAGAGGGAACGATGAAGAGCGGATCGTGCCCTCAAACTAAGAAAAAAGAAAATATGATTCTTATATTTTAATCACAGTGAATGATTTGACCTCTACAAATTTTAATCTTATATTAGGTAAGATAATAAATTACATATCTAAATTATAGAAAGAGTTGATCCTCCATGAAATGGACAAGCAAAGATATAACACAGTATGTTCAAGCAAAAGAGTATATCGACACTGTCATCATTCCATTAATATCGGTAAGTTTTGAAGAAGATATAAAAAGCTTAGCATCACATGGCGAATATATAACCATACTAAGTCATGAATTAGAAAGGCAATTTAAAGGAAGAGTAATATTATTACCTTCTTATTCTTACTTACATAACGAGTCCTTTGACTCCAAAGTACCTCGTTTGAATGAATATGTGAATCATATCAAACAAAATATGAAACATGTATTTCTTCTTACATCAGATAGCAACTGGACACAAAAGGAACAGGAGTTAGAAGGTAAGCTTGTATGGCTGCCAGCAATACCACTAGAAGACATGGACGAGAAGTACAAAAAGAAAATCCTTCAAGATCAAATGAATCAACTATTACCGATGTTTATTCAAAAATGGCAACAGTAAGAAGTGAATTTTAAAAAGTAAGACATTCATTAAAGTCTTAAACTCCCGAGCCCTCCCGCGATCGATGCCGCCTGGCACGGAAATCATCAGGGAGTTTAGCAGGTAACCTTACTATTTTCAAGTTAGACTACAGTAAAAAAGTATTCCTTTAGTATGAACTTCTAAATTATGTCCAAAATAAGTCACAAGGTTGCCATTATTTCAATCAAGGAGATTATTGACCTTGGGCGAAGATTGATATATCATGAGAATGTCCTAGTTTTCTATGTGTTAATAACCTAACTGTCCGTTAATGGACTTAGTTTTTTCTATAGAGGGGGGAAAAACAATGAGTGAGAAAAACCATCGTGTGTCTAGACGTCAATTTTTAAACTATACCCTTACTGGTGTAGGCGGATTCATGGCTGCAGGTATGCTTATGCCAATGGTTCGATTTGCGATTGACCCAGTTTTAAAAGCTGGAACAGATCAAGATATGGTTGCGGTCTGTGAAGAAAGTGAATTAACTAATGAGCCACAAAGTTTCAACTTTAAAATTGAACAAGTAGATGGATGGTATGAATCTGAAGAACCAAGAACAGCTTGGATTTTTAAGGATGATGGCGGTAATATCGTCGCTTTATCTCCTGTCTGTAAGCACTTAGGCTGTACGGTAAACTGGGGATCTGACCCAGCAAACCCAAATATGTTCTTCTGTCCATGTCATTACGGCTTATACGAAAAAAGCGGTAAAAACGTACCTAATACACCACCTCTTGCTCCACTAGATGTGTACGAGCATAAAGTGGAAAACGGAACAGTGTACTTAGGTAGTGCGAAACCTAAAGGGGAGGCGTAATAATTGTTAAATAAGATTTATGATTGGGTTGACGAACGATTAGATATTACGCCGATGTGGCGGGATATTGCAGACCATGAAGTTCCTGAACACGTAAACCCAGCGCATCACTTCTCAGCATTTGTATACTGTTTCGGTGGATTAACTTTCTTCGTTACTGTCATTCAAGTTTTATCCGGAATGTTCTTAACAATGTATTATGTTCCAGATATTAAAAATGCTTGGGAATCTGTTTATTACTTACAAAATGAAGTAGCGTTCGGTCAAATCGTACGCGGTATGCATCACTGGGGAGCGAGTCTTGTAATTGTAATGATGTTCTTACATACGTTACGTGTTTTCTTCCAAGGTGCATATAAAAAACCACGTGAACTTAACTGGGTGGTAGGAGTTCTTATCTTCTTCGTTATGTTAGGTCTTGGTTTCACAGGTTACTTATTACCTTGGGATATGAAAGCGTTATTCGCGACGAAGGTAGGTTTACAAATTGCAGAGGCAACACCGGTTATTGGTACAGCAGTGAAAACTTTACTTGCTGGTCACCCTGAAATCGTTGGAGCACAAACTTTAACTCGTTTCTTTGCCATTCATGTATTCTTCTTACCAGCAGCTCTATTTGGATTAATGGGAGCTCACTTTGTCATGATTCGTAAGCAAGGTATTTCAGGACCACTATAAGATATATATTTTTGATAACAAAGGAGGGGAACATGTATGCATAGAGGAAAAGGTATGAAGTTTGTTGGTGATTCTCGTATCCCAGCTACTCGCAAACCAAATATTCCGAAGGACTACTCAGAGTATCCTGGTAAAACGGAAGCGTTTTGGCCAAACTTCCTTCTAAAAGAATGGATGGTCGGTGCGGTATTCTTAATTGCTTTCTTATGCTTAACTGTTGCGCATCAGCCGCCACTTGAACGTGTAGCAGATCCTACTGATACTGCATATATTCCGTTACCAGACTGGTACTTTTTATTCTTATACGAGCTACTTAAATATCAATACGCTGCTGGACCATACACTGTAATCGGTGCGATGGTAATGCCAGGTCTTGCGTTCGGAGCCCTTTTACTTGCTCCATTCCTAGATCGTGGACCAGAACGTCGTCCAAGCAAGCGTCCAATTGCAACTGGTTTAATGCTATTAGGTATCGCATCTATCTTCTTCTTAACTTGGCAGTCTGTTGATTCTCATGACTGGGAAGCTGCAGCAGAGCAAGGGGAAATTAGAGATGAGTTAGCGATTGAAATTGATGAAGAAGCAGAAGGCTACCAAATTCTTTCCGCCAATACTTGTTTATCTTGTCATGCTAACAATTTACAAGGTACACCTGGTTTGGCACCTTCATTAATAGACAATCCTGACATGACTCCTGAAGAGTATGCAGATATTGCTAAAAATGGTGTTGGTACTATGCCTGGAGATGTTTTCAAAGGCACGGATGAAGAGCTAGAAGTTCTTGCTGAATACTTAGTAGAAATGAATAAATTAGCTGCAGAAGCTGAATAAGAGAACTGGCTATTATAGCCAGTTTTTTTGTATACTCTTTTTATACATAATTATAGTAAGTAAAGTGAGGCTGAACGATGTTAAATTGGTTTATTTATCTATTGAAAACGCCCTTTATGCTTTGGTCTGTCCTTATCATAAATATTTTAGGGACAGTCTATGGGTACATATGGTATGGATATCAACTAAAGGAAACACCAGCAATTTTTCTTATTTTTGTTCCGGATAGCCCTACAGCTAGCCTCTTTTTTGTCTTTGTGCTAATCGGATTTATCATGAAAAAGAATTTTAAGCTTTTTGAGGCACTTGCAATCGTTACACTAGTAAAGTACGGAATATGGGCTGTGGTCATGAATATATTGACTCTATTAGAAACAGGTTATCTTCCGATAGAGGGATATATGTTAATATTTTCTCATGGAGCGATGGCTGTCCAAGGTGTATTGTATAGTCCTTATTACCGCTTTACAATCTGGCATTTAGTTATCGCTGGTGTATGGACATTGCATAACGATGTCATTGATTATGTGTTTAAAATGATGCCGTGGTATGGAAGCTTAATAAAATATATGCCTCAGATTGGCTATTTTACTTTTTGGTTAAGTATTTTTTCCATCGCAATAGCTTATTATTTTTCAGTTCGAAAAGATCGGCAAAAGTTATCGCTTAATTAAAGTTCTAACCTTGTCCACTCTCTCATAAAATTTACTAGAGAATATGGGAGGGACAAGCGATGAATGGAAAAAGGATTATCGTACTATTACTTTTTTTACTATTAATTATTCCAACTAGTTTCGATGCACACTCTCATACGGAAGTGCAGCCTTTGAAATTAAATATACTTACAGATGATGCCTTACAATTAGTGAAAAATGAAAGATATGTGGAAGCGCACAATTTACTTGATATTTTTTCGGACGAATTTACTAAAGTAATGATGGAAGAACGTACGATGACGATGGATCAAATTCGTATTATCACCATTGTCCATGATCAGTCAATGGCAGCAATGGCGGATTTAACTCTTCCACATGAGGAAAAAGTACGAGCTATCACAAGGCTACGTTTAGTGGTGGATGCGATGACTTCAGAGCATCAACCCTTATGGACGGAGATGGAAGGCTCGATTATGGCTACTTTTAATCAACTAAAGGATTCTGTTGAAATAAGAGATAGTTCCTCCTATCAGCAATTGTATCAGCGACTATTATTGAATTACAATTTGATTCACCCAAGCTTACGCATGGATGTAAAGCCAGAATATATTCAAAAGGTGGATGCTCATATTGACTATCTCTATGAGTATAGAAATGAACTCCTTTCTAGTTCACAAAGTGCAGAAGAGTTACAAGTTATTGAAGCAGATTTAAAAGCATTATTTACAGAGTTAAAAGAAGATGAAACAGATCCATCTTTAATTTGGGTAATGATTTCGACAGGCAGTATCATTTTTCTAACCTTATTTTATGTCGGCTGGAGAAAATATCAGGCCGATAAAAAACGCGCAAAAAGAAAGAAACAGAAAGATTGATGGAAATGGTTCAAAGGGAAGAACAAAGGGAATAAAAATAGGAGAAAGTATTAATCCTAGAAAAGATAACTTTTGCAGGTACCTTGAAAACAATCGCAAAAGCTACAGGAGGATTCCCTTTATGGTTCTTTATTTACTATACTTTGCCATTCTTCTTATTGTTCCTTTATGGGCACAAGCTAGAGTGAAAAATGCGTATAAGAAATATTCAAAGGTTGCTTCTTCATCAGGGATGTCTGGAGCAGAAGTGGCTCGGAAAATCCTGAACGATAACGGATTATATGACGTGCGTGTCGAAGAAACTCGTGGAATGCTAACCGATCATTATGATCCACGTAGTAAAGCTGTTCGGTTGTCTTCGCATAATTTTCATGGGAATTCTATTGCAGGAGCGGCTATTGCTGCACATGAAGTGGGACATGCCATTCAGGACGAGCAGCAGTACGCGTTTTTGCGTTTTCGCCATTCCTTAGCTCCTATAGCGAGTTTAGGTTCTAATATGTCGTTTTTTATCATTTTTGCTGGGTTAATCTTTAGCATTAATAATTTAATTCTTGTCGGAATTGTCTTTATGGCAGCGGCTGTACTGTTTCAATTAGTAACGCTACCAGTCGAGTTTGATGCTTCCAATAGGGCGATGGATTTAATGATTGCTGGCGGAGTTATAACAAATAGTGAAGAGCGGAATACGAAGAAGGTTCTAAATGCTGCTGCGCTTACGTATGTCGCTGCTGCTGCAGTGGCAGTGGCAGAGTTGGTCAGATTTATTTTGATTTATTTAGGAAACAGGGAATGATGAAACGTGGCTTTGTGAGCACGTTTCTTTTTTTATGGTTCTATTAAACACCGCTGTTGATTTCCGCACAAGGCTTCGCTTTCCTCGGGGCTTACGAGAGCCTCCTCGGCTTTGCCTGCGGGGTCTCCACAAAACGCTACCTTCCCGCAGGAGTCTTCGCCTTGTGCTCCAATCAACAGCTAGGGACAAAAAATCAACACTGTCTTTTGCTTTGCCTATTGTAAAAAGGGGCAGGCATCTCTTTAACGCGATACCTGCCCTAGAGGGTGTTTGATTATCGTTCTAACGGGTTTTTGTTTTCGTCTAGGGTGAATCCTTCACCTAGGACGTCGTGTACATCGCTTACTGCTACGAATGCGTGTGGGTCGACGGAGGTGATGACGTTTTTTAGCTTGACTAGTTCATTTTTTGCAACTACACAATACAAAACATTTCTCTCTACCTTGGAGTAGGATCCTCTGCCATGTAGGATGGTAACCCCACGATCCATTTCTTGATGGATTTTTAATGCAATGTCTTCGTGTTTGTCAGAGATAATCGTTGCGCCTTTTGCAGCGTATGCGCCTTCCTGCATGAAATCAATAACACGTGCAGCAACAAAGACAGCGACTAGTGTATACATTGCCTCTGTATACGTTAAATACATAATCAGTGAAAGAATAATGACGACTGCATCGAAGAGAAACATTGCTTTTCCCATGCTCCATCCGATGTATTTGTGCGCAAGTCTGGCAATAATATCTACGCCTCCAGTAGTGCCACCGTATCGGAAAATGATTCCTAGACCTATTCCTATAAATACACCAGCAAAAAGAGCAGCAAGTGCTAAATCATCTTCAAGCGGTGGAAACATTAGTGGAACACGTTGGAAAATCCATAAAAATACTGATAAGCTGACCGTACCAATAATAGTATAAATGAAGGTATTCCGTCCTAGTAGCTTCCAACCAATGAAAAAAATCGGAATGTTTAAAATCAGGTTGGTGTAGGATGGGTCAAAGTTAAACATGAAAAATAGCAAAAGTGTTATTCCAGTAAAACCACCTTCTGCAAGATTATTTTGCATATTAAAGTTAACAAGGCCAAATGCAAAGATGGCTGAGCCGAGTAAAATAAAGAAAATATTAGTTAGTTTTATTCCTTTAAACATGAGGTCCTCCAAAAAGCTAGCGTATTTTAGAACCATTTCATTATAATAAACTTGTAGAGGATAAGTAAATCCTCATTTGTCACTTAATTATTTGTCAAATAGTACGGTTTTAGCTAACATGAGAAGATGAGGTGAATAAATTGAGTGAAAAAACGATGAAAATAATGCAAGATGAGGTAGATCAATATATCTCGCAATTTAAAGAAGGGTATTTCAGTCCACTTGCGATGCTAGCAAGAATGACTGAAGAATTGGGAGAGTTATCGCGTGAAGTTAATCATTATTATGGAGAAAAGCCTAAAAAAAATACCGAAAAAGAAAATACAATAGAAGAAGAAATGGGAGATGTCTTGTTTGTTTTGATCTGCTTTGCTAATTCCTTAAATATTGATTTGCAAGAAGCGCATGACAGAGTGATGGAGAAATTTCAAACGAGAGATAAAGATAGATGGACAAGGATTGAAACAGAAGGGGAAGAGGAGAAATGAAAACAATCAAGATTATTTTAGCTGGTCCACGTGGTAGAATGGGACGAGAGGCGGTAGAGCTTATACATAGAACAGAACACTTTGAATTAGTTGCCTGCTTAGATAGAGTAAATGAAGGGAAGAAGTTATCAGAGATAGGGGGCTTTCCACCAATAGACGCACCTATCTATCATAATCCAGTAGCCTGTTTTCAGAATGTGGAGGCAGATGTCCTCATTGATTTAACTACTCCAGAAATCGGAAAATTACACACGAAACTAGCATTAGAGTATGGGGTTCGACCAGTGGTAGGCACAACTGGGTTTACGGACGAAGAATTAAAAGAGCTAGCAGAATTAGCAGAAGAAAAGAAAACTGGTGTTATTATTGCGCCTAACTTTGCTGTTGGGGCAATTTTAATGATGAAGTTTGCACAAATGGCTGCGAAGCATTTGGAGGATGTTGAAATTATCGAATTACATCACGATCGTAAATTAGATGCTCCTTCTGGTACGGCACTAAAAACTGCTGAGTTAATTTCTCAGACACGTACACCGAAACGTCAAGGTCATCCTGAAGAGGTACAACAGCTAGCTGGGGCAAGAGGGGCTGAAACGAAAGATGGCATTCGGATTCATAGTGTGCGCTTACCTGGTTTAGTTGCGCACCAAGAAGTGATTTTTGGCGGAGAAGGACAATCCTTAAGCATTAAACATGATTCTTATAATCGTGCATCATTTATGTCAGGGATTAAGCTTTCAGTCGAAACTATTATGACTTTAGATGTATTAGTATATGGTTTAGAAAATATCATTGAATAATACTGGGGGAAATAAAATGAAGATTGCCTTAATTGCACACGATAAGAAAAAACCTGATATGATTCAATTTACAACGGCCTATCAACCAATTCTAGTAAAACATGAGTTGTTTGCAACTGGGACAACGGGGTTGAGAATTGCTGAAGCAACCGGATTAAGCCTTCATCGCTTTCAATCAGGCCCGCTTGGAGGAGACCAAGAGATTGGGGCTTTAATTGCTCAAAATAAAATGGATATGGTTATTTTCTTTCGTGATCCGCTCACTGCTCAGCCGCATGAGCCGGATGTAACAGCATTGTTGCGATTATGTGATGTTTATTCGATTCCGCTAGCTACTAATATGGGAACGGCAGAAATCTTAATTCACGGACTAGCGCGAGGGGAATTAGGCTGGAGAAAGGTGATCCACGAAAAAGAGGGAGAAAAATGACAGAAACATTAGATATTCTCGCATTTGGGGCACATCCAGACGATGTTGAAATTGGAATGGCTGGTACCTTGGCGAAATATAAAGAACAAGGCTATAAAATAGGAATATGCGATTTAACCTATGCTGAGATGTCATCAAATGGGACGGTGGATATCCGTCAAGAAGAGGCAAAGAAAGCAAGTGAAATATTACAATTAGATGTCCGTGTTCAGCTTTCGCTTCCTGATCGTGGTTTATACAAAACAGAAGAACATATCGGAGAAATTGTTTCTGTGATTCGGAAGTATCGACCTAAGATTGTATTTGCTCCATATTTTGAAGATCGTCATCCAGACCATGGAAATTGTGCTCAATTAGTAGATGAGGCAGTTTTTTCTGCAGGCATAAAAAGGGTTAAAGTGTCTTCAGGTGCAGAGAGTCATAAAGTGAAAAATCTTTATTATTATATGATAAATGGAATGCTACAAGCTCAATTTTACATAGATATAACAAGTCAAATAGAAAAGAAACAACAAGCATTGCTGGCATATAATAGTCAGTTTGAAAAGAGCTCAGACAGTGTTGATACGCCATTAACCAATGGATATGTTGAAGGGGTTATTAGTAGAGAGCGTGCATACGGAAAACAAATAGGCACTATGTATGCAGAAGGGTTCTTTGCAAAGGCGCCATTGGAAGTTAACTATGATTTATTAGGTGGGATTTAATTGAAACTAAAGATAGGCATTACCTGCTATCCTACGGTTGGGGGATCGGGCGTTATTGCAACAGAACTGGGGAAACTTTTGGCAGAAAAGGGACATGAAATCCATTTTATCTCCTCTAGTATGCCATTTAGATTAAATAAGGTTTATAGCAACATCTATTATCATGAAGTTCAAATTAATCAATATTCGGTTTTTCAATATCCACCTTATGATCTAGCGCTTGCAAGTAAAATGGCAGAGGTAGCCAAACGGGAGAAGTTAGATTTGCTTCATGTTCATTATGCGATACCACACGCGGTTTGTGCGTATCTTGCTAAGAAAATGACAGGAGATCAATTGAAAATCGTTACCACCTTACATGGTACAGATATTACGGTTCTTGGTAATGACCCATCATTAAATGATATGATTCGCTTTGGGATTGAGGGCTCAGATGTTGTAACGGCTGTTTCTGAATCGCTTGTAAAGCAAACGTATGAGTTATTACAGCCACAAAAAGCTATTCAAACAGTATATAACTTTATTGATGAGAGAGTGTACTATAAAAAAGATAGGGAAGATTTAAAAGAACAATACGGGATCTTGCCTAATGAGAAAGTGGTCATCCATGTTTCGAACTTCCGTCAAGTGAAAAGAGTTCAGGATGTAATACAATCTTTCTATCGAATTCAAAAGGAAATTGCTTCTAAGCTCATACTGGTTGGAGATGGTCCGGAAATCTCCGTAGTTTGCAAACTCGTAAAGGAACTTGGTTTAGAAAAGAAGGTACTTTTATTAGGGAAACAAGAGAATGTAGAAGACCTTTATTCTATTAGCGATTTAATGCTCCTATTGTCTGAGAAAGAAAGCTTTGGGCTTGTGCTTTTAGAGGCAATGGCATGTGGTGTTCCATCTGTGGGTACTAATGTCGGCGGAATCCCAGAAGTGATTGAACATGGAGTTACTGGCTATTTATGCGAGGTTGGAGAAATAGACGAAATTGCCATGAGAGCCATTGCTATCTTAGAAAATGATGCGTTACATAAACGCTTTTCAGAGAAATCCATTAAGCGAGTTAAAGAGCTATTTAACTCCAGTTATATCGTGGAACAGTACGAGGAATTATATATGAATTTAATAAAGGAATAGCGCCTTCTACCTAAGAAGGAAACGCTTAAGTGAGGGGTAGCAATGAACGAAGCTTTTTTGCAAGCATCCACCATTATCTCAACCCTTGAAAAAGATGGACATGAAGCTTATATTGTCGGTGGTTCTGTTCGCGATCATATTTTGAATCGCGATTTAGGCGATATTGATATTGCGACGTCTGCAACACCAACACAAATTCAAGCGCTTTTTCCTAAAACGATTGATGTGGGTGCAGAGCATGGAACGATCATCGTCGTGACGGACAATGATTCATATGAAGTAACGACATTTCGTACGGAGGGATCCTACTCTGATAATAGAAGGCCAGATGAAGTTACTTTTGTTAAAAGCTTAAAAGAAGATCTAAGGCGAAGAGATTTTACAATGAATGCGATTGCAATGACGAAAGAAGGGAAAATCCTCGATCCATTTTGTGGGACAAGAGATATTGAGCATAAGCTAATTCGTACAGTAGGAGAGGCATCCGAACGATTTTCTGAGGATGCCCTTAGAATGTTTCGTGCTTTGCGCTTTAGTAGTCAGCTTTCCTTTTCTGTTCACTCCAAAACTTTGGAAGCGATTCAATTGGATGCACACCTTATGCAGCATATTTCTGTCGAAAGGAAGACAGTTGAGTTAGAGAAGCTTTTAATAGGACAAGGGATGACACAAGCACTCTCTTTACTTGTAGAATCAAACTTGTTTCTATTTTTACCGTTGTTAGCAGATAAAAAAGAAGAGCTAATCAAGTTAAGTGAATTTCCGCTCCATACTTTAACTAGTAGGGAGGAGCTTTGGACAACCTTTGTCTATATGCTAAAGGTAGAAGAGGTAGAAAGGTTTTTAACGGCATGGAAACTGCCAAAGAGATTGAGTAAGTCAGTACAAGAAATTCTTCACACCATCCAGCAATTTCAAAAACAGGGTTGGCATCAAGAGCTTGTCTACCGATCAGGATGGAACGCCTGCCTTGCAGCACATCATGTGTTATTATTGCTTGAATTGGATAAGAGCAACTCTTATCTTGATATAAAAAGATTGTTTGAAGAACTACCGATCTACAACTTGCAAGACATCGCAATAAATGGGAATGATTTAGTAGAATGGCTCGAGAAAAAACCAGGTAAATGGATAGCAGAGGTGCTTCAAGAAATCGAGAGTGAATTATTACAAGGCAACATAGAAAATGAAGCGGTTGTTTTAAAGGAGTGGGTACGTACTTGGCAACAGAAATTAGAACGAAACTGTTAAAGATGTTCACCGAAGTTGAGGGTGAATTCTTATCCGGTCAAAAAATTAGTGAAGAACTTGGCTGTTCCAGAACAGCAGTTTGGAAGCATATAGAAGAATTAAGGAATGCAGGCTATGAATTAGAGGCGATAAGACGAAAAGGTTATCGGATAACTAAAATCCCTAATAAAATTAGTGATAATGAAATTTCATTAGGATTAAAAACTCGTGATCTTGGTAGAGTGATTCATTTTGAAGAATCGGTAACATCCACTCAAAGAATTGCGCACCAGCTGGCACATGATGGCGCTGTAGAAGGAACTTTAGTAGTGGCAGAAGAACAAACGGCAGGGCGAGGAAGATTAAACCGAGCATGGTATTCTCCTAAATATACTGGAGTATGGATGAGTTTAATCCTCAGGCCGAATCTTCCGCCTGCAAAAGCACCACAGCTTACCCTTTTAACAGCAGTTGCGATAGCGCAAGCGATTGAAGAGGTGACGGATTTAAGAACGGATATCAAATGGCCAAACGATATTTTAATTAATAAAAAGAAATCAGTTGGGATCCTAACGGAAATGCAGGCAGAAGCAGATAAAATTAATTCAGTTATTATCGGAATGGGAATTAACGTGAATCAAAGCTTAGAACACTTCCCGGAGGAACTTCATTCTATCGCGACATCGTTAGCTATAGAGCTTGGGGAACCGATTAATCGAGCAGAGCTTATTCAAGTAATCCTATTGAAGTTTGAACAGCTGTATCACCGTTATCTGGAGCATGGGTTTTATCCAATTAAGCTTTTATGGGAATCTTATGCGATAAGCATAGGTAAAAAAATAATTGCGAGAACTATTACAGGAACACTTGAGGGCATTGCGGTAGGCATTACAGAGGATGGCGTTTTAATGTTAGAGGGAATCGATGGAGAAATCTCCTATATTCACTCAGCAGATATAGAAATTGGAAGCGATTAAAATTAATAGCTTCTTTTTCCAATATCTTTTATAATAGTAACGTGGGCAGTATCTATTGTAGAACTGCACCATTGACTAAGGAGTAGTTTTTTTGTAACCAACAACCAAATATCTGCCTTGATCCAAAGGACTAGGACAGAGGGATTGAACTGAGCCGATTCATTTTAACGATGTAGCACTTTTGTGTGAATTAACTATCCTTCTTTCTGCTGAAAGAAGGTTTTTTATGTTAGGTTTTGTTAAAAGACAATGTTGATTTTTAGGACCCTAGCTGTTGATTGGAGCACAAGGCGAAGACTCCCGCGGGAAATAGCGTTTTGTTGAGACCCCGCAGGCGAAGCCGAGGAGGCTCAACAAACGCCCCGCGGAAAGCGAAGCCTAGTGCGGAAATCAACAGCGGTCTTAACAGAACCTTATGTTAAAAAGTGAGAAGATGCTAGTTGGCGTCTACTCTTAGTTAAATTTCCGCTTTCACCTATCGTTTTCGCTCGTTCCTTTCCTGTCCTCAAAAAAGAGGAGGAAAAAACATGAAAACTGTGACAGATTTTATGAAAATGAAACAAAACCAAGAAAAGATCGCGATGTTAACGGCATATGATTATCCATCTGCAAAATTAGCAGAAGAATCCGGAGTAGATGTAATCCTAGTAGGCGATTCACTCGGAATGGTCGTTTTAGGCTATGATTCTACAGTACCAGTAACAGTCGAAGATATGATTCACCATACAAAAGCAGTAAAGCGTGGTGCCAAATCTACTTTCATCGTGACGGATATGCCTTTTATGTCCTATCATCTATCGATGGAGAATACCCTTACGAATGCCCAAAGAATGATTCAAGAATCTGGCGCTCATGCTTTAAAGGTAGAGGGTGCAGGAGATGTCATTAACGTTATTTATGCTTTAACAAGCGCGGGAGTACCTGTTGTCGCACACTTAGGACTCACACCACAATCAGTTGGTGTACTTGGCGGATATAAAGTGCAAGGAAAAGATCTTGAAAGCGCACAGAAAATGATAGAAGATGCAAAGAAAGTGGAAAGAGCTGGTGCGATGGCATTAGTATTAGAATGTGTTCCGCAACAGCTTGCGAAAGAAATATCGGAGCAGCTAACTATTCCGACAATCGGTATTGGAGCTGGAGATGGCACAGATGGCCAAGTTCTTGTTTATCACGATGTTGTCACTTATGGTGTAGGAAGAGTTCCGAAATTCGTTAAATCCTATGTGGATGTACAATCTTTACTAAAAGTAGGGTTAAGTAATTATGTGTCTGATGTGAAAAATAAAGAATTTCCGAAAATAGAGCATAGCTTTACGATGAAGGAAGAAACATTGCAACGATTATATGGGGGCAACAGTAGTGAAGATAATTAATACCATCGAAGAAATGCAACAAGTGAGTCAAAACGAAAGGTATGTCCAAAAATCGATCGGATTTGTTCCTACTATGGGATTCCTCCATGAAGGTCATGGAACGCTAATAAGAGAAGCAAAGAAACAAAATGAAATTGTGGTAGTAAGTATTTTTGTAAACCCACTTCAATTTGGACCAAATGAAGATTTTGATGCGTATCCAAGAGATATCGCTAGAGATGAAGCAATCGCCAAAGAATTAGGGGTCGATTATCTTTTTTACCCAACGACAGAGGAAATGTATAAAAAGAATCGCACAACATTAATTACCGTTGAAAGGCGAGTAGATGTATTGTGTGGAAAGTCTCGTCCGGGTCATTTTGATGGTGTAGCTACCGTGGTGATGAAACTATTTCATATCGTCATGCCACACAATGCTTATTTCGGAATGAAAGATGCCCAACAAGTTGCTGTTCTAGAAGGCTTAATCGCGGACTATCACCTACTAGTCAACTTAGTTAGAGTTAATACGGTAAGAGAAGAAGATGGACTCGCTAAGAGCTCACGAAACGTTTATTTGTCAGATCAAGAAAGAGCCGTAGCACCTTTTCTTTTTCAAGCATTGCAAAAAGGAAAAAATAAAATGTTGCAGGGAGAAGCAATTCCTGTTATAAAAGAATGGATTGCTGAATTCGTCGAGGAGAACACGAAAGCTGAGCTAGATTATATCGAGATACTTTCATATCCAAATCTAGAAAAGCTAGATTCCTTAGAGGAAGTAGACGGCATCATCATTGCTATTGCGGCTAAATTCAGCAAAGCAAGATTAATTGACAACCTTGTCTTTTCATATCAGAAGGGGGAGCAATAAATGTTTCGTACATTAATGAATGCGAAAATACATCGTGCACGAGTAACAGATGCAAATTTAAATTATGTTGGTAGTATTACCATTGATGAAGATATATTAGATGCAGTAGGTTTGGTTGCAAACGAAAAGGTGCAAATTGTTAATAATAACAATGGTGCGAGATTTGAAACGTATATCATTCCTGGTGCAAGAGGTAAAAAAGAGTTTTGTTTAAACGGAGCGGCAGCAAGACTTGTCCAAAAAGACGATGTAATCATCGTTATTTCCTATGCTATGATTGCGGAGGAAAAAGTGAAATATCACCAACCAAAAGTTGCAGTAATGAATGAGTATAATGAGATTGTAGAAATGCTGGGCACAGAGCCTGCGCATACAATTATGTAACTCCCCCTCTAATGGGGGTTTTTCTTTTCATTTGATGGAGAAAATAAAATAAGTCATTTTTTAATGAGGCTTTTGTGCTTTTCTTCTAACATTGTCTGTGATACTTTGTTTATATGCGAGTAGCGAGAAGTAATGAGGTGTAAGGAAATGAAACAGCGATATGTCGTGATGGATTTAGAAACGACAGGGAACTCTCCCAAAAAACAAGATAAAATTATACAAGTGGGCGCTGTATTGATCGAGGATGGCGAGATAATTGAACGATTTGCAAGCTTTGTTAATCCTAGCTGCAAGATTCCTCCTTTTATCGAGCAATTAACGAGTATTAATAATGACATGGTAACAAAGGCGCCAACATTTGAACAAATTGCACCGATGCTAAATGAAATGTTAGAAGGATCCGCATTAGTCGCACATAATGTGCCCTTTGATTTGTCCTTTTTACAGCATGAGTTAAAAGTAAGCGGCTATCCTGCTTTTACAGGTAATACAATTGATACGGTAGAATTAGCTCGTATTTTACTACCTACTCGAAATAGTTATAAATTGACCGATTTGGCGGATTTTTATGAACTAAGCCATGATAATCCTCATCGAGCAGATAGCGATGCTGAGGTTACAGCTAATATTTTTCTAAAGTTATTAGAGAAAATAAAATCATTACCTTCCACAACGAACCGACAATTACATGAGCTGTTACACAATATGAAGAGTGACATTTACATACTTTTTAAGGAAGAATTTACGAAGGTTACGCAGAACCAATTAATTTATCAGGATAAAATTGCGTTAAAACAACCTACTACTATTCGTGTAGAGGATTATAAGGAAATTAAAGAGACTATTCTTTTTTCCTCCCAAAAGATAGAAGATAAATTTATAGGCGCTGAGGAAATACGGGCATTGTTTACATCTAGGCAACATGGACTTCTTGAAATGTCTCCAAGCTTGACTAATAAAGAAGACCATTTATTAGGTGCACTGTTGTATTCACTTGAAACTGGGAAGAAAGTAGTGGTTAGTGCACATAACCCTAAAACGCGAGAGAAAATTCAAGTGTTTTTAACAGAAATACATAAGACACACAAAAATTGTTCGTTTCTTACAGCTTCAATTAAAGGGAAATATTTCTATTTAAGTCTTCCGCGTTTTTTACAGACACTAGAAGATAAGGAAGACAATTACGATGCAGTGCTTACAAAAGCCCAAATATTAGTGTGGCTGACAGAAACAGAAACAGGGGATATGGAGGAAATTTCCTTATCTTCGGGCGGGAAATTGTTATGGGAATCCATAAACTGCGCAGTTTCCCAAAAGATGAATGAAGATACAACTTATTGCTTTTATCAAAAAGCAATGGAAAAACTTGAACATGCAAGTTTAATCCTAACCAATCATTCTTTTCTAGCAAAAGAGATTTGGAAGGAAGAAATATTAAAAGAGTGTAACTATTTTGTGGTGGAAGATGCAAATGTGTTTTATCATAATGTGAGTAAATTTCTTGGAAAGGAAATTAGCTACTTAGATATTTATTTTGCATTATCTAAACTTCCTGATAGTTTTTTAACTCAGCAAGCCAAAGAAGAATTAGATGAGATGTTTCGATTATTACGTTCTTATTGCATGTCTAAGACGAAAGGATCCTTATCAAGAGTGGCTTATCGCTTTGATATACTGAAAGAAAAAGGAGCCACCTGGTTAGCTGTACAAGAAGCAACTCAGCGGCTTTATATGAAATTATCGGACATTATTCATCATTTAGGAAAGCAGAAATCTAATTCTGTAGATTCATCTAATGAAAATAGTAAGCAAAATCAAGTTGTGCTTCAGACAATGAAGGACACGCTATATTCTTTAATGTTTGTCCCTAACAAGAGTAGATTGACTTGGTTTGAAGTAAATGTTAGAGGTGCGAAAAACTCACTAACCATTTATGAGCAACCGCTTGATATTTCTTTAAGCTTAGCTGAAAAGTTTTATCAAATAAAAAAAAGCGTGATCTTTGTTTCACCAGCATTAAGTGTAAATCATAACTTTGATTTTATGATGGAGGAGTTAGGTTTATCGGACTTTTATCCGAAAACGATAGCGATAGAAGAGAAGAACACGCAGGAGTATCCTGGTGTGTTCATCCCGACAGATATGCCATATATTTCAAAAGGGAAAAATGAAACCTTTATTCAAATCTCTGCTCTTCAAATAAAAGAGCTTTTAGCAGAGAAGGGTGGCAGGATTTTAGTTGCCTTTTCCTCGATAGAAATGTTGTCAGCAGTATACACGGAGATAAAAAATCTGCCTAATTCTAATGAAACAGTAATAGTAAGCCAAAGTAGCATCAGTGGAGGAAAGCAAAAGATATTAAAAGCAGCTGCTAATTTTGAAAGAGCTATATTACTTGTCACCAATAGCTTTTTGGAAGAAGTTTCGATTAATAATGAACAGATTGATACACTTGTCATTATCCGGTTGCCCTTTAAGGCGATGGAAGAACCAATCATGGCTGCAAAAATTGAACGAGTTGAAAAGCAAGGAAGAAATTCTTTCACAGATGTTTCCTTACCGATTGCCGTCCTAAGGTTCAAAAAAATGCTTGCTACCTTTTTAGAAGGTGACGGCTCAAAAGACGTTTTTATTTTTGACAGAAGAATCATCGATAAAAGATATGGTGAACAATTTATAGAGGCTATCCCGAATGGAATTGTACAAAAAGATTCATTCTTTACATTGATAAATAATATAAATTAAACAATGTTTAGTTATGTCCTTAAAAAAGAGGGTGAACCAATTATTAAGCTGGTTTCACCCTAAAAATGATGGTGTGGGTTAGGAGAAAATTTATTATACTTAAGCAGTACTTAATTGTACTAAACTGAATATTTACTGTTATAATGTGTTTGAACACTATAGGTGATTCAGTACTTATATTCTTACCGACAATGTACGTCAATATGAGTTACAATAATTGCTTGAATCAGGAGGATTTTGGGATGGAAAGTAAAATTGAAGTGATTTCTACAGTTAAAGTAGAATACTCTTCCGATCTTTATAAAATTGTAGACACACTTAATCGTAACCTAAAAAGAGAAAATCTTATGTTTGGACTAGCTTTAGATAATGAAAATAAAGAAAAAGCAGTCTTTACAATATATCGTACATAAAGATGAAAAAATGGATCTTAATAATAAGTACATTAATGGTAATATTTTTAATTTGGCAAATAGTATCGATTTACTATACTGCTATGAAACCAATTAACGATAACATAAATGATGCTTCACAAATTGCAATGACAGAAAAAAACTTACATACCATTAGTGAGGTTTATACATATAATGGTACGACTCCTTATACCATCGTCCAAGGAACAAACGACGAGAAGGAAGAACTGATTATTTGGTTAGATGAAAAAAAGGAAATAGCTTTAACCGTTAATGCTAAAGAAGGTATTGTCAAAGAAGATGTGATGAAATACGTTGATACAGATCGTACACCATCTGAAATTATTTCTATATCGTTGGCAATGGAGAATAAGGTACCTCTTTGGGAAATCAAATTTAAAGATCAAAACGATCGATATAATCTGTATTACATTAAATTTGAGAATGGAGACTATTATCAACGTATAACTTTTTAATTGTAGCGGGAGGAAATAGAAGATGAAATTAGCAAAAAGAGTTTCAACATTGACAGCATCTACTACGTTAGAAATCACGGCAAAGGCAAAGGAACTAAAGGATGCAGGACATGATGTGATTGGATTAGGTGCTGGAGAGCCAGATTTTAATACACCAGCTCATATTCTAGAGGCAGCAAAAAAAGCAATGGATGAAGGGTTTACTAAATATACGCCATCTGGTGGATTACCTGCGCTAAAAAAAGCGATTATCAATAAATTAGAAACAGATCAACGCTTAACATATAAGCCTTCTGAAGTAATTGTTTGTATTGGTGCAAAGCATGCACTGTACACCTTGTTCCAAGTGATTTTAGATGAGGGAGATGAAGTAATTATCCCTACTCCTTATTGGGTGAGTTACCCGGAGCAAGTAAAGTTAGCAGAAGGTGTACCTGTATATGTGGAAGGTAAAGAAGAGAATCAATTTAAAATTACTGCTGATCAATTGAAAAATGTTATTTCATCCAAAACAAAAGCGCTTATTTTAAATTCACCTAGTAATCCAACAGGGATGATTTATACAAAAGAAGAGTTACAAGAGTTAGGAAAGATTTGTTTAGAGCACAACATTATTATTGTGTCCGATGAAATTTATGAGAAGCTTTTGTATGATGGAAACCAACATATTTCGATTGCCCAGCTCTCCCCGGAATTAAAAGCACAAACCATAATTATTAATGGAGTATCAAAATCACACTCTATGACAGGTTGGAGAATTGGGTATGCGGTTGGAAATGCGGAAATTATTAGTGCGATGACCAACTTAGCTAGTCATAGTACATCCAATCCTACATCTATTGCGCAATATGCAACAATTGCAGCGTATCAGGGATCGCAGGGCGATGTTGAAGTAATGCGTCAAGCATTCGAGGAAAGACTTACAATTATCTTTGAAAAATTAAATGCGATTCCAGGCTTCCATTGCATTAAACCACAAGGCGCGTTCTATCTTTTCCCTAATGCTTCTGAAGCAGCTAAACTTGCCGGATATAACGATGTAGATAGCTTGGTCAAAGCATTACTTGAAGAAGAAAAAGTAGCATTAGTTCCAGGTTCAGGCTTTGGAGCGGATAATTATGTTCGCCTTTCCTATGCAACAAGCTTGGAGCAGTTGGAAAAAGCTGTTGAGCGCATAGCAAGGTTCATGGAAAAAGCAACGGCAAAGTTATAAGGGTACTCTTACATTTTTAGATAAAGTAGAACATAGAGAACTTCAGACGGATTGAAAGCGTGGGTCAACCGGGCTTAGGCTAAGTCATAAGCTTAGCCTTTTTCTCGGTATTATATATAAAAAGAAGTGTTTGCTTCCTTAATTCATGGCTTGTATAATAGAGGTTATGTACATAAAAGTGTAGCAAGAACAATGTTGGAGGGAACAAAAGAGTGAAAACAACAATTAAAGAAGTATATAAACATGTGGGCGAAGAAGTAACGATTGGTGCATGGATTGCCAATAAACGCTCAAGTGGAAAAATTGCCTTTTTACAGTTACGTGATGGTTCTGGCTTTATTCAAGGCGTCGTTGTAAAAGCGGAAGTTGCAGAAGAGGTATTTCAAAGTGCTAAATCTGTCACACAAGAAACATCGGTGTATGTAACTGGAATTGTAAAAGAAGATGAAAGATCTCCATTTGGTTTCGAATTAACGGTAACGGGATTAGAAGTAATTCATGAGGCGGTAGATTATCCGATCACGCCAAAGAACCATGGTACTGAATTCCTAATGGACAACCGTCATTTATGGTTACGCTCTAAAAAGCAACATGCCATTATGAAGATACGTAATGAAGTGATTCGTGCAACATATGAATTCTTTAATGAAAATGGTTTTGTAAAGGTAGATCCACCAATCCTAACAGGAAGTGCTCCTGAAGGTACATCTGAGCTATTTGCGACGAAATATTTTGATGAGGATGCATATCTTTCACAAAGCGGTCAGCTTTACATGGAAGCTGCAGCAATGGCCTTAGGAAAAGTGTTCTCATTTGGACCGACGTTCCGAGCGGAAAAATCCAAGACACGCCGACATCTTATTGAATTTTGGATGATCGAGCCGGAAATGGCATTTGTTGAATTTGAAGATAACTTAAAAGTGCAAGAAGAATATGTGTCTTACGTTGTTCAAGCAGTTTTAAGAAACTGTAAGCTAGAGTTAGGTGTTTTAGATAGAGATGTAACAAAGCTTGAAAAAATCAAAGCACCTTTCCCACGTATCTCTTATGACGATGCAATCAAATTTTTAAATGACAAAGGCTTTGACGATATTACATGGGGCGATGACTTCGGTTCTCCTCATGAAACGGCAATCGCAGAAAGCTTTGATATGCCGGTTTTCATTACACATTATCCGACGACAATTAAGCCATTCTACATGCAGCCGCATCCGGATCGCGATGACGTGGTATTATGTGCTGACTTAATTGCACCAGAGGGCTACGGAGAAATCATCGGTGGATCTGAACGTATTCATGATTTCGATCTATTAAAGCAACGTCTAGAAGAACATAATCTAGAAGTAGATGCTTATAAATGGTATTTAGAACTACGTCAATATGGTTCTGTACCTCATTCTGGATTTGGTCTAGGGCTTGAGCGTACTGTAGCTTGGATTAGCGGCACTGAACATGTTCGTGAGGCAATCCCATTCCCAAGATTATTAAACCGTCTATACCCTTAATAAGTGCAAGCTGACTGCCTGTTTTGTTTAGGCACGGGTAAACATTATAAATTTCATCAAAGATGGCTCGGAGTTTTGCTCTGAGCCATCTTTTTGTCTGTTTTTTGCAAGAGGGTGGATGAGAGCAAAATCTAAATGAACTGAATAATATTTCCTGTGAAGTTTATGCATAAATTTGTTATACTTAGTTATGAGGTGTCTTCTAAATGAAAAAAGAGCAATTTATAGAGTTTTTGGAAGAAGGAAATCTATCTATTCCAAATTATTTATTGAGTAATTACGTTAAACTAGGTTTAAATGAAAAAGAATTTTTGCTAATCATACATGTTCATTCTTTTTTGGAAAGCGGAAAGATCTTTCCAACCCCAATAGAAATCGCTGATAGAATGACGATAGATCCCACAGAATGCATGGAAATTTTACGTCACCTACTACAAAAAGGATATCTTGCCATTAGTGATGAAATGGACGAGTACTCTATTAAATATGAGCGTTATTCCCTCCAACCCTTATGGGAAAAGATGATCCACTTTATGCTAGAAAAAAATAAACAAGCATCTATTCAAACCCACAAAGATCAAGAAATTAATTTATATTCTATCTTTGAACAAGAGTTCGGCAGACCTTTATCGCCTTTTGAATGTGAATCATTAGGAATGTGGCTTGATCAAGATCATCATGATCCATCAATTATCAAGGCTGCATTAAGAGAAGCTGTTATCTCGGGTAAGTTAAACTTCCGTTATATAGATCGCATTTTATTTGAGTGGAAGAAGAACGGAATAAAAACCCTAAGTCAAGCAAATGAGTATGGAAAGAAATTCAGAAAAACGCAAGTTTCACAAAAACAACAACAAATTCCGGTAAATAAAGAGCATAAAAGTACAGTGCCTTTTTACAATTGGCTTGATTAACCTGTAAATGAACGGAAAACGTATGTATACAAATTGCGTTTTCCTTTTTAAATGGCTGTTTTCGATTGCTTCTTTTCAACAAGAAGTAATTAACTTATAGAAAAGTGCCTTTTAAAATGAAAGTCTGTCTTCCTATTTAAAAGACAGACTGCGGCTTTAAAGAGAGAGAAGGCAGGAAGAAAGGTAGGAAGCACCAAATGTTAAATTTAAAGCAAGTCAATCATGTCGTCGAAGTCATGGGTGAGATGTTTCCAGATGCTCATTGTGAGCTCCGTCACAAAAACCCATTCGAACTAGTAATAGCCGTAGCACTATCTGCGCAATGCACAGATGCGTTAGTCAATAAAGTGACCAAAAATCTCTTTGAGAAATATCAAAAACCCGAAGATTATTTAGCAGTAACCTTAGAAGAACTTCAGCAGGATATTAGATCAATCGGTCTGTTTCGTAATAAAGCAAAAAACATCCGAAATCTTTGTAAGCTTTTATTAGATGAATATGATGGGGAAGTTCCGAAAGAAAGAGATGAACTGGTAAAATTACCTGGTGTCGGCAGGAAAACTGCAAATGTTGTGGTGTCGGTTGCTTTTGGTGTACCTGCTATAGCTGTTGATACACATGTCGAGCGAGTAAGTAAAAGGCTTGGTATATGCAAGTGGAAAGATAGTGTATTAGAAGTTGAAAAAACATTAATGAAAAAAATCCCGATGGATAAGTGGTCTGACACACATCATCGTTTAATTTTCTTTGGTAGATATCATTGTAAGGCGCAAAATCCTCAATGCGAAAGCTGTCCGTTACACGAGATGTGTAGAGAAGGAAAAAAACGTTTAAAAAGGAAGACTGGTTGATGAAGCTTCCTGGTTCTTTTTTACATCCACTTTTCTATGAAGCGAAGGATCGTATTGAATTGACAAGTTTTCACTGGAATGATTGCATCACAACTCCATTTAAATATGATCTTGCTTATTCTCTAGGTATGGCGCCACTGCACCTTCCTTGGGAGAATAATAATGAAACAGTACCATTACTGTTCTTAGGTTGGAAGGAATTGGAAGGTGAACTCACGCAATTTCATGAGAATAGAGAGTCTATAAAGGTAAAAGTAAAAATGACTCAGGCGATAGCTTTGTTGCTTCAAGCATTATTTTGGCTCAATAGGCAGCCGGTTCGCTCTTTACAAGAATGGCAAAAAGAAGTGAATTTGTTACAGTATAAGCCAGTGAATATCGAGGAAAGATTAGATTTTGTGATGAAGAGGCCTGAACTGTATCATGCTTTCATCCAACTCCAACAGCTTTTTTCGGAATGTACAAAGCTTTTTTATAAAGTAAAAATAATAGAAAAACAGTAGTTCATCAATTTATCGTGATGAACTACTGTTTTTTTGTTAACTAGTCATTATTACTTTCTCTATCATTATCCTCAGATACTTCATCCGAGTCATCTTCTTCGTTATCGTCCACATCGCCCTCATCATCTTCTACAGGAGGCTCTGTTTCTTCGTCTTCATCCGGTGGAGTAGTAGGAGGGAGTTCAGGTATTATAATTTCCTCTTCCTCTTCTTCAATAGGTTCAGGGATTTGGACGGATTTTGTGACAGAATCACTTCTATTTTCGTTGTTGTCGTTTTGTATTGCTGTTAGTTCAAATGTAAAGGTTGCACCTGGGTCAGGCGCATCGATAGTAAAGCTAAGTTCCTTAGTAACAGTCAGTGATTGAGGCGTGCCCTCATTAACCGCTACTTTTATATCAAAGCTTACTCTATCCATTTGATCTTCAGGATAATCCCAGTTTAGTAAAATCTTATTCGACTCTTCGTCATAGGTAGCCGTGAAATTAGAAGGGCTGGTTAGCTTATCATATTCCGTTGATACCTTGGTTGGCTCTGTACCTTTTACGAAGTACTCGTTTGTCACGCGATCTTTAGGTGTAAATTCACTCGCTTTAAGCGGTGGATTAGATCCTTTTTCAATCGCAACGCGAACAACACTGTTTGGAACAGGGAAGTCAGCTTTATCTGCTTCGGTTGTTGATATGTGTGCCATCAACTGTCTGAAAAGTTCTCTTGATAAATATTGATCTTGTGAACCAGAGCTAATACTGCGTAAATAATTATCTTCTCCGGATTTATTAAACCCAGTCCATACTGCAGCAGTATAGGTTGGCGTATATCCAGCAAACCAAGTGCTAGGAGCTGCCGCTTCTGGAATATTAAATCGCTGAAGATCATCACCACTAAAGTTAGTAGTTCCTGATTTACCTGCAAGGTTTAATCCAGGAACATTAGCTGCACGAGCCAAACCGCTTCTAACAGAGGTTTTTAGCATATCTGATATCATAAATGCTGTAGAATCTTTCATAACTACCTGAGATTCTTTATTTAAATTCACACTTGTTCCATCTTGAAAAACAACCTTTGTGACTGCAAATGGTTCTGTATAGACTCCGCTATTCCCAAATGGTGCATAGGCGCCAGCTAATTGAAGAGGGGAGACTCCTCGTTCAAATCCACCGATAGAATACGCCTCTGGTACATGTTCGCCTAAAGGAATTCCAAGTTTCAATCCGAATTCACGTACTTTTTCTTCGCCAACCTCTTGGAAAGCTTTTAAGGCTGGAATATTACGTGAATCTGCTAGGTGCTCGCGCATACTCATATACCCTTTATGCCTTTTATCCCAGTTGTTGATAGAGGCTCCATTTGAATAACTAATAGGTTCATCATTGATTTGGTGGTACGTAGACCAATTTAAGTATTCAATAGCGGGACCGTAATCTAAAATTGGCTTTATTGCCGATCCTGGTTGTACTCGAATGTCAGTAGCGTAATTTAATCCGGTTTTTACATGGTTGCGTCCACCGCCGATTGCTCGAATTTCCCCAGTTTGCGTATCAATCAGGGCAATTCCCGCTTGGTAATCTTCATTATCTGGGTGTGCGATTCCACTTTCATCCGATAATAGATATTCAACATGTTCTTGGGCATCTACATCGAGTGTCGTATAGATTTCTAGACCATCAGCCTGTGGATCTACTTCTCCAAGTTGTTCAGAAATTTCTTCAATAACTCGATCAATAAAAGCGTTGTATTTATTGGAAAAACTTGTTTTCTCTACATCGCTTGTTAATGTCGCATCAATCGGAATTGCCTTTGCTTCATCAGCTTCCTCTTGTGTGATTTTTCCGTGTTTCACCATTAAGGTAAGGACAATATTACGACGCTTTTCTCCAGATTCAGGGTTAGTTAGCGGATTGTAATTGTTTGGACTTTGTGGAAGCCCTGCTAACATTGCTGCTTCATGAAGTTCTAACTCGTCAAGCGTTTTGCCGTAATAATTTTTTGCAGCTTTTGCAATTCCGTATGAATAATTAGAAAAATAAATTCTATTTAAGTACATTTCAAGAATCTGTTCTTTCGAAAAACGAGATTCAAGTTCGTAAGCTAAATAAAACTCTTGGGCTTTTCTTTTTAATGTTTTATCCTTAGAGAGAAAAGATAATTTAACTAATTGTTGAGTTATGGTACTACCACCTTCAGAGCCAAATCCTCTTGTCACATTTGCAACAACTGCTCCTCCAAGACGACGATAATCCACACCATTATGTTCAAAGAAACGAACATCTTCTGTTGCTAGAAATGCATCCTTTACTAGTTCAGGAAGTTCCTCATATTCGGCATATTCTCTTGCTTCATGACCACCAATTTCTGCGGCTAATTCTCCATCTAATCCATAAACTTTAGAAGGCACAGGGACTTTGAGTAATGTCTCGTCTAGAGGAGGAGTTCCTTTTACATAAAAGGCAAAGGTTCCAATTCCAATAACAAGCCCTACTATTCCAACAATGAGGCAAGATAATATGATTTTTTTGAAAAGATTTTTTCTCTTCTTCGCATTTGGCCCTTTTTTCGCGCTTTTTTGTTCTTCTAATGCTTTTCTTCTCTGTTCTCTTGATTGGTATTTATCAGTCATGTTACAGACCTGCCTTTCTCCACTTTTACCGTGTTACAGGGGTTAATAATAGATAGCATCTATTATTTTAATATAATCAATTCTTGGTTGGAAGCCTAATGGTATCAAGTAACCATCACGTTCAACCTCTTGTTTTGTGATTGATTTTCTTTCCCCGTTTTCTTTTCGCTCCCAATAATGAAATAATTTTTCAGCTGGTAATAAATATACCTCATTAAAAACACGGAACATTAATATGACGAAACAAATTCCATTTTGTTTCACTACCTGTTGCATATGTTTTATTTGATGGTCATGAAAATTTTGCAATGGAAAGGAGGTTTTGTTCTTTGTCTCCTTTGCTTCAAAGTCGATATAACGTCCTTTATATACACCGTTAAAGTCTGTCGTAGAGGCTTGTTTGAAGTACGCTTCTTTAATCACTGCGGCACTCCTTTTAGGGTAATGAACATCTACTATTTGTATCGGCGTAGGTTTCTTATGAATCACTGCAATTTGTTGATGCAGGTAATACACATTAGAATCGTTCAAATCATCTTCTAATGTCATTCCTCTATTTCCATAGAGTGTAGGTGAATATTTTTTTGAAGACTCACTGTTTGTAGTCTGAAATGTTTTTCCGTTTGGGTATCGGATATTCATAAAATTCCCCCTGTAGACCAAAACTAATCTTATCTAGGAAAAAAACGTAAAATCTTTCAATATTATTCATGTCATGCTTGTTTAAAGGAGGAGAAAAATTGAATCGACCTTCCACACATCTTCTTTATAAATCGATTGAAAAAAGAAGGAAAGATTATGTATATTCCTTTCAAGAGAATAAGTTTATCACTAGTATAAAAAAAAATACAGTAAAACATAATCTCGACAATATTTCTCGAACAAAAGCTTATGCTGCCTTTTATGAAAGGAATAAGAAGGTTAAATGGTCCTTTTTAGCAAGCATGGTATCAAGGAATGCTGGGTGGAATATGACCGATTTAGAAGGTAGATGGTATACCTTAGCATTGAGCTGGAATCAGCGCTTTCCCTTATTTTATACATACGAACTGGCCAACTGGATGATTTTTCAGGATGCTTTTCCACAACTATTACTTTATGAGCTATCCTCTTATTATAACAAACCCTTATTTCACTTACTGAAAGAATTTCATGTTTCTTGTTTTATGGAGTCTGAGTGGGAAAGGTTTTGGCTAGAAGGTGACGAAAAGCGCTTGGTTACTTCCCTAATAATTAATGAACAGAACCTAATTCAACAACCAGTACTTCAGAATCATGTATTGAAGAAGAAAGTCTTTAAAACACTAGTATATTTCCTTCAAGACCTGTGTCACTTTAACTGTGTCATTTTTCCAACATTAGAGGGGAAGTTATACGGATACTCGGTGCATGGCTTTCAAAAACTGTCCAATCGCATTGAGTTAGGGAAAAAACTTGCTGCTTTATTATTCTCAGAGAGCTATTACGAAAAATTTCATGAATTCTCGATCAAGACAGAACATACTGGATCGCGTTATGATTATGAAAAAAATTTCAAGGAAGGCCTTTTCAGAGAAACTCCTATTCTAAGAAGTGTTTATCCAGTTTTGCAACATGTGCAAAAGGATACAGAAGATTGGGTATTGAAAAGAGGAAAGCCTATTCAAAAGTGGTTAGCTACTATTGAGAACGAAGAGAAACAACATGAAGATGTAACAAAATGGTTTATTCATAAACAACATCAACTTCATGGTCTTATTGCGTTGAAAAAGTGGATATAACGTTAAAACTCAATATAAAAAGGTAGTACCATATAACCCCGGTACTACCTAAGCAACTATTATGTAGAAGGGCGATTAGGTCCGCCTAGCTTTTTATCTTCATTACCAGGAGCATTTTCTACAGGCTTACGATGATCTGCTTGTTGTTGATTTTGTTGTTCACTATTTCTTTTATGGCTCAATTAATTCCCCTCCTTGCTTTGAATTTTTTATATTGCCCCATTATTTTTACCAACCTTCCAGTATTCATACAAGACAGGATAAATGAATGCAAAAAAGCACTTTCTTTGACGAATTGCTTCTAGTTTTGTCACAGAGGGAGGGAGTGGAGGAGAAGCAACGAAATGTAAGAGTAATAAAGTTTGGAGGGGATTTGAATGTCCAATGTTGTATCGCGTTATGATGTCTCGAAGTTGTTTGATGATATGATGCTACAAATGGATGTGCTGGAGCAAACAATGTCCAATTCAATGAAAATCGAAAAAGAGGAAATGGAAGAGGCAATGAAAAGTCAGATTCAACGATTACACCTTACACTTGATGAAGTGGAAAAGGTGATGAATGAACAAAAAGTTCAAAAGACAGAACGCAATAAGTCATTGTCATTTAATCAAAATGCTTACTCTGCATAATTGTTGTTACCCTCATTCTTATGGTATTATTTATTGCTAGAGGTGAGATAGATGACTAGCAATGATGTAACTGGTTTATCGCAAAAGTTATTGCAATATATAGAGAGAATAGAGATATTATTTCAGGAAACACAGGTAAAAAAAGAAGCTCCGGATTTTTTTCTGGAAGTAAAGCCATTTGCTGATGAAGTATATGATACTTTGATCAAATGGGAAAAAGATACGGTGGAATGGATTAAAGAAGAATCACCTAAATATATACACACTCAACAAATAGATAGTACTGTCGAAAATGTGAAACATGTATCCGTGCAATGCTTTTATCCTGATACGCGTGAAATAAAGTTCAAAGGTATGTTACAGTCTATCAGATATGTGTTGCAGGATATTCTTACAAAGAAGCTATAAAAAGGCTCCCCTGAAATTAAAGGGACATCTTTGGAGACCCTGATGATTTACGTTCTAATCAACATTGTGTTTTTAATTTAGCTAATAATAAAAGAAGTGCCTTCTCTTCAGATAAGTCGAGGAGGCACTTCTTTTTTATTGTTCTTTTTCTTTTTTGATATAAACTGGTGGATTGCCGTTTTTTGCAACAGGTTCAATGGCAAATTCGGCTTTTTCAAACACCTTTTTCTCTGCAGGTGCAGTACCTATTGTTGGTTCATGTCCTTTTTTCTTATGCTGAAAATGATTGCCACGACTCATTCTTCCTACCTCCTTCATTTCTTTTTTATTGTTCCTCATTTATGTTTAGTTCATTACATAGAAACAAAATAAAAAAGAGATTCCCTAAAGAATCTCCAGTAATGTTAGGTATTAAGTTAGTTCTAATATGTCTTCTAAGGTTCTTGGCGGAACTGCACCATTTCGTTCTAATTCTTTAATAAGGGTACGAAATTGTCCAATCGATAATTCTTCACGTAAATAAAGCTGCCTAGCAAAATCCATTAACTCATTTTGTTCAATTGGTTCATAGTTTTTACAAGAAACAAATTTGTGACGAAGTTCTTCGAGTACCACCAAACATCCCCCCACTTTGAAGTTATCTTCATTTTAACATGGGATTTAAATTTTTCTTGTTTTTGAAAAAATGAGACTTCCGACAAAATCAGACATAATAAGCGAGATTTTCTATTTGATTTATCGGAGCGAATGATTAGCACTACCTTATATGTTCTTCTTCTCAAATAGGCACATTTCCCAATTTGTGTTCATATCTTATGTATAGCTAGAAAAGAGGAGGGATCTAAATGTTTAGGAGAATGTACGGGAGACCTAGACATTTATCATACAACAGGAATATGTCATTTATAAATCAATTGCCTTTTATGCAGAACCTGACGCCTTTTGCCAATAGCGGGAACTTTCAAGGGATGTCAACAGGTGTCCCTTTAAGTGGTGGGATGATGAGCTGGAACCAAGATGGCAACTATCTCAATGCGATGAACCCTAACCAAGCGTATCAAAATTATCAAGGTTTTCCTTATCAGGGGTTTCCATTCCAAAATGGAACAATGCCACCTAATGGGCTAACAAGTATGCTGCCGCCTAATGGAGGAAATGGCGCGGGAATGTTCCCTGCTGCAATGTCTTCTCCACAAATGAATAACATGCAGATGCCATTTATGAATCCATACCCGACGCAAAACCAGACTAGCAAACCACAATCTTCACAGGTGCAATCTTTTATGAACCAATTTAAAGGCCAAGACGGAAATGTAGATATGAAAAAAATGATGGATACCGCAGGACAGATGATGAATACCGTCAATCAACTTAATAGTATGGTGAAAGGGATAGCTGCTACTTTTAAAGCCTAAAGATGCCTCGATTAAAGGCATCTTTTTGACTTTCTTTAAAGAGAAAGCAGGAGTGCAGCTAGCTCCAATTTTCCAATATTAACGAAAAGAAGGACGAGCCTTATAATAATTCATATACTTCGTTTAATTGTTGCAAACGCGGAAAATCTTCAGATTCTAACGCGTGTTTCATTTCATCAGGCAATGAATCATTTAAAAATTGTACCTCTTCTTCATTTAAGGAATACACAAAGGGCAACAGATTCTCCTCACTTTGTTGATGTATTTTTTGAAGAATTTGCTTCGAGAGGGCATAATCCTCAGAGTAGGATGATAGCACTTCTTGAAGATAAGCTAGCGGTTTATTCATGATAATCGCCTTTTGCTTTCCCATCAAAGAAAAAGTTGTCCAACTTTTCTTCCTCTTGATGATTCAATGAAGAACTATAGTATGGATTTTCCACTTTCTCACGTTCATCAAGATGCGTTTTGATAACAAGTTTTGGTGATGTGGAAGGATTAGAGTAAACTTTCTTGAATTTGACCAATGCAAACACCTCCTCCATTTTATCGTTCGTTACAAAAAGAAAAGTATGTGCTTTGAGACATCACAAGTTTTGGAAAAAATCATGAATTTTCCAGAATCAAAGAAGAGGTGTAAGGAAAAATAATAAAGCAGCTTATAATGGTTGAACCATTTCTCTAACTTAGCCGCAATGTGGTAGAAATATGATTTAGGAGCCGATAAAAAATGACAACCGGTAAAGATAATCGAAAGCGTAGTAATAAATATTCCAATAACTATAACGACGTAGAAATAGCAAAAGAATCTTCAGGTATTCAACAGGATCCAACACCTGAAGAAAATGAAAAATACGGTTCAAAATCCCATAAAAATTAGAAATGCATGACAAAAAAACGCCACTTTATTTCTGTGGCGTTGAAGCACTATGATACTTATATAGCTTTTGAGGATTTTGGTTAATCTTCAATTTTGATATTTCGCTTGTTTTTTTTCGGGAAACGTATTTGTAAGAGTCCGTCTCGATAATTTGCTTGTAGGCTAACTATTTTTACATACGGAGGTATTGCGATACTCCGGCTTGCTCGATTAGCAGAATAACTTTTTGAAAAAGCAGCAGAATCTTCATCAATTGTTTCAATGATTTCCTCATGGTCAACTGTGATTGTGATATAACGATCAAAGCTCTCGATAGTAATTTGTTCTTTTTTTACACCAGCCAATTTACATAATATGATAAATTCATTTTCGGTTTCTCTTGTTTCAACGTCTAGAACATTTTCGAAAAGGGATGGAGCAAAAAAATCATCCATTTGTTTTAACATACCTTTGAGCGGGGAATGACTAAAAAATGAATCGATAGATCGTAATATATCGGTTTGGGGAGTTCGCGTTTTATTATTTGATGATATTTCCGAATTTTTGTCTTTCATTTTGTAACTCCTTTCAAGTAATGATATTTATCTATATGTAGAAATGGGTGTTTATGGTTCCAATCTTTATACATGGAACGCTGAGAAATCGGAAAATCACGTTTTTAGAAAAATGTCTTGGTAAGCTTATACAAACTATGATACTTTTGGAGATATAGAAGTTATAAAAGGAAGTTAAAGTATGCAATTATTAAAAAATACCTATCTTTTAAAAGTTTTAAAGGTTGTCTTTCCTTTGACAATTCTTATTGTTATTTACATAGAAGCAAAAAAGCAAATGCAGTCCATTAATCTCACATTAGTTTTTCAAAAAATTCAGGAAATAGGGTTATTTTCATTTATTTGGATTTTGTTTTTGGGAATAATCGCAGTTGCAACCATGATTCTTTATGATGTTTTTCTTGCGAAGTATTTAGGAATGAGGCTTTCTAAGAAGCAAATAATTCTACAAGGTTTTTCTGCCAATTCCTTCGCCAATTTTCTAGGATTTGGTGGCTTTGCGGGAGTGGGCTTGCGTACAATCTTCTATCGAAAACAAACAAATAGCATGCCTTTACTATTAAAATGGGTCACCATTATATTACCTTATATGTTAATTGGTCTTTCTATATTTGCGTGGATTGTACTCATTTTTGAATGGAGATCACCTATTCTCTTAAAGAGTTATCCAATTTTGAAACTCCCACTATTTATCATGTGTGGGTATGGTATTTTTATTGTTTTAGCTGGTTATTTTACAAAAAGTCTAAAGAATAAATCGCAACTGTCATTAATTGGAATATCCTTATTAGAATGGGTATTTGCTGCCATTTTATTTTTTCAAATTTCCTTATCCTTAGATGTCGATATTCCGATAAAGTCTGTTTTTCTCTTATTTTTTATGGCTGCTATTGCTGGTGTTTTAAGCACAGTTCCTGGTGGAGTGGGGGCATTCGACTTCGTCATCGTTGTAGGATTATCTAGTTATGCTGTTTCAGAGGAGAAGGCAATAGCCCTCTTATTTATCTATCGTCTAGTGTATTATGCTGTACCATTTTTATTAAGTAATGTCATAGTAGGACACTTTTTCTATCGTGAAAAAATTTGGAAAAACTTTATGCCAAATAGAGAAGCTTTCTCTACTATAAGTCATCGTATTTTATCTATTTGGGTAGTAGTGGTCGGTGCACTACTATTACTTTTTCCGGTAGTTCCAGCATTTGTTCAACGAGTTAAGCTAGCAGACCGGTTTTTATCAATGGAAATGATGCAAATCTCCCAACAATTTTCTATTGCTATCGGTATAACACTAATGGTGTTAGCTCGTGCTATTGAGGATAAAGTAAATCGAGCTTATTCTTTTACTTTCTATATACTTATCATTGGAACAATCGTTAGCTTTTCTAAAGGGTTTCATATTTGGGAAGTAGCTATACTTCTTGTCGCATTAGTACTTTTATATGGGTCAAAAGACAATTTCTATCGTTCGGAGAGTCAATATACAATTGCAAAGATACTAATAGATGGATTTATACTTTTCAGTATTTCCATGTTGTATGTTTTCGTTGGTTCCTTACAAATTTCGTATCTTCAAAAAATCGTGCCAAAAAGATTACAGGATTTATTTTCATTACATCCCCAACAGCTAATGCATGATGTATTAATAGGAGTAATTATCGCTATTTTTCTAATCTATATCGGGCTTTATTTTAAGAGGAAGAGTAGGGCGACCACTCTCTTTTTATCGGCTACATTGATAGAAAGAGCGAGCAACCAACCGCTATTTCCAACTAAACCGCTTTATGTTTACAGGACTGAAAAAACAAGCGTTTATTATCAAAAGTGGATGGACTCACTTATCGTTGTTAAGGTAAACGATTATAATACAAATACCTTGAAAATTTATAAAGAATTTGAGACAGAAATAGACAAATACGGATATTCACTAGTAATCCCACAGCTTACTGAGAAAGAGGCTGTTCAATTAAAAGAGAATGGCTTTCAGATATACAATATTGGGCAGGAATTATTCGCTTTTTCTGCTAAAGTTCCACAAATTGTAACTAAATTCTCTCTGAAATGGCTTGTACGCTATACTAAAAAAGTGGTAAGATAGATGTCTTTTCTTTTGATATATGGTACAATATATATTGGAAGAGATTGTATGACGAGGACGTCTTTTTCCATATAGTCATCTAAAGTAATTCTTTTTAAAAAAAACCATTATTATTTCCTCGTAAATTGGAATACTAAAAGTATATTAGTGTGGATTTAGTATGCCCCACCTCAAAAGATAGGAGAGTGGTACAATGGCGTTTGGAAGAAGAGAAGTAGAAGAGGTAGTAACAGACGAAACAAAGATTTGGATCTGTGAGTCAGAAGACTGTAAGGGTTGGATGAGAGACAACTTTAAGAGCAGTGAGACTCCTTCGTGTCCGCTCTGTAAAAGTGGCATGACGCAATCAACAAAAGTGTTAGCAGTAATTAATAATTACAGCCAAAATCAAAAAATGTAAATAAAGCTAGCTCAAGATAACCAAGTTCCTTTTAAAAGGGGCTTGGTTATTTTCATTTTCATACAGATATGAGCAAAATTATTTCATAAACTGAAATAAATATCCAAGAAAAGTCTCTTTACGAAGCGAACGCTTATTCGCTAGAATAGGAAGTAGATAATGAGGTGAGGGTATGAAGTGGAGAAAAAGTATCCATGAAGTAATACATTGGATGAAAACAGAAGAATCAATTGCTAAAAATATTGTTCATTGGGAAACCGTACCGCAGAAAGAGGCACAGTCTGTTCCGTTTCCTGAACAAATAGAAGAACGCCTTTCTGAAGCATTAACAAGTAGAGGTATTTCTTCCTTATATACACATCAAGCTGCAGCATTTGAAGCAGCCATACATAAAAAACATTTTGTAGCAGTGACCCCGACTGCATCTGGTAAAACATTATGTTACAACTTGCCTGTCCTACAGCAAATTGTGAAAAATAACGAGAGCAGAGCACTGTACTTATTTCCAACAAAAGCACTGGCCCAAGACCAGAAAAGTGAACTGAATGAAATCATTACACAAATGGGAGTACCTATAAATAGCTATACCTATGACGGAGATACAGCACCAGCTATAAGACAAAAAGTAAGAAAAGCAGGACATATAGTGATTACAAATCCTGATATGTTGCATTCGGGCATCTTGCCACACCACACAAAATGGGTGTCGCTATTTGAAAACCTCGAATATATCGTCATAGATGAGTTACATACTTATCGAGGTGTTTTTGGAAGTCATGTGGCAAATGTGATCCGCCGCTTAAAACGGATTTGCCGCTTTTATGGAAGTAGTCCAACTTTTATTTGTACGTCAGCTACGATTGCTAATCCTAAAGAACTTGCAGAGGGGCTAACGGGGGAAACGTTTGAACTTATTAATAATAATGGGGCACCCTCAAGCAAGAAGCACATCGTTTTCTATAATCCTCCTATTGTAAATAAGCCATTAAATATTCGTAGAAGCGCTACACTTGAAGTGCGGAAGCTGGCGAGTGAATTTTTACAAGAAAAAATTCAAACAATTGTATTTGCAAGAAGTCGCGTAAGAGTGGAAATTTTATTAACGTATTTACAAGACCTCGTGAAAAATCAGTTAGGGAAAAAATCGATACGGGGTTACAGAGGTGGTTATCTACCTACTCAACGAAGAGAAATTGAGCGTGGTTTACGAAATGGAGAAATCTATGGAGTCGTCAGTACAAATGCTCTAGAGCTTGGAGTGGATATCGGGCAATTACAGGTTTGTATCATGACGGGTTATCCTGGAACCATTGCAAGTGCATGGCAGCAAGCAGGAAGAGCAGGGAGAAGACAAGGTGAAGCGGTTATCGTAATGGTCGCAAGCTCTAGTCCCCTTGATCAGTATGTCATACAACATCCTGAATTTTTTCTGAAAAGCAGTCCAGAATCAGCAAGAATTAACCCGAATAACCTTGTGATACTTGTGGATCATGTGAAGTGTGCAGCCTATGAATTACCCTTTAAAAAAGGGGAAACATTTGATGGATTCGAGCTCGAGGATATTCTCGATTATTTGACGGAAGAGAGAGTACTGCACGTAAATGCAGGAAAATGGCATTGGATGAATGATGCATTTCCAGCCCATAATATAAGCCTACGTTCTGCATCACAAGAGAACGTCATAATAATCGATCAGACAGTAGCGCCGGCAAACAAAGTGATAGGAGAAATGGATCGCTTTAGTGCGATGACCTTATTGCACGATGAAGCAATCTATCTCCATCAAGGTATCCAATTTCAAGTAGAAAAGCTTGATTGGGAAGAAAAAAAGGCATTTGTAAGAGAGGTAAATGTCGATTACTTTACAGATGCGAATCTTGCAGTTTCTTTAGATGTATTAGAAGTTGATAAAAAAAGAGAGTACCAAGTAGGTACTATTTACTTCGGCGATGTATCGGTCAAAGCCATGGCCACGATTTTTAAAAAGATTAAATTTGAAACCCATGAGAATATCGGTTCGGGCCCTATTCATTTACCAGAAGAAGAACTGCACACCAATGCTACATGGATTACGATGGAAGAAGAAACAACGAATACACTAGGTGCAGATGAATTAGAGAAAAGCTTACTTGCCATAGCTCATGCCTTAAAACATGTTGCACCTCTACTACTAATGTGCGAGCCAATGGACCTTCAAGTAGTACCTCAGGTGAAGTCCACGCATGATGAAAAGCCAGTAATCTATTTTTATGACCGCTATCCAGGTGGAGTTGGTTTAAGTGAGAAAGCGTACGAAAGTATTACTGATTTACTCAATAGGGCAAGTGAGCTAATTGCAAGTTGTCCGTGTCAATCCGGATGCCCATCTTGTATTGGAGCCGATTATAGTGAACATGATACGAAAAAAAGAGCGTTACAGCTATTGCTTAACCTCGTATAAAAGCACAAAGGTTTACGCAATTAGCTATAAAAAAGGATGAGAAAAACATGTCTCTGAAAAATAAATTAAATAGAATGAAAAAACATTTAAAAACGGAATCAGGAGAAAAGATAACGATCCAAAAGGAAGAAACTAGCTCCGATATACAGAGTTCCATTGAAATACCAAACCTCCAAAAATGGGAAGAGTTTGGAGCTCGACCTTTCCACTTTAATGAAGAGTATTGTCTTATTCGAGAAGTAGTGTATCCTCTGAACTATCAACACGGGATCTATCCATTACAGGAAGTTTTACCTGTAATGGAGCTTTGGCAAGAAGCAGAGGTGGACCACCCTTTATCGGCAAAAGGCCACCTCCCAAAGGATTTATTCTTTTTTGATACAGAGACAACTGGACTTAGTGGAGGGACAGGTACGACTATCTTTCTTTTAGGTTATGCTAGAATCTTTGAAGATAAAGTTGTTGTAAAGCAGCATTTTCTCCCAGGACCAGGAAATGAAGTGGCCTTATACCAAAGCTTTCTTCAAGAGGTCGACTATACTACTTTAGTGACTTATAATGGCAAAGCCTTTGATTGGCCACAAGTAAAAACGAGGCATACTTTAATACGAGAGCATGTTCCCAAATTACCTGCGTTTGGTCATTTTGATTTATTACATGCGGCTCGAAGGTTATGGAAAGAACAGTTAGAATCTGTCCGATTAGCCAATGTTGAGAAAGAAATTCTAGGGATAAAACGCGAAAATGATATTCCTGGGTTTCTAGCCCCGATGATTTATTTTGATTTTGTCAAAACGCATGAACTCCAAGGGATAAAAGGTGTATTAAAGCATAATGAGTGGGATGTCCTCACATTAATAACTTTATATATCCATCTTTCTAAGCTATTACAAGTAGAAGGAAACAGTAGAAGTAACCGAGAAGAATATGAAATAGGTCGATGGTTTGATTCTTTAGGAGAATCGGAAATTGCGGCTGCGTTGTATGAAAATATTGTCGAACAATCTTGGGAAGCGTCGTATAAATTAGGACTAATTAAGAAGAGAGAACAGGATTATATACTGGCGCGTCAATTATTTCTTCAATCTTACCAGCATCGAGAAAACACAATGAAGGAAATTGTCGCGATTGAACTAGCTAAGCTGTTCGAACATAAAGAAAAAGACTTCGTAGAGGCACTTTTTTATGCAGAAAAAGCCTGTGTTATCTTGAATGAAAAAAAGCTATTAAACGCAAACATCCCAAGCGAAAAAGTTACTGAAATTCAAAAGAGAATAAACAGATTGAAAAAGAAACTAAATGGATGAAATATTTTTCGGATTTTGTTAAAAATCATGTACTTTTGTATTGTCAACTTAACATTTACCATGTAAAATTTAATATTGTGATTTACTATTATTAAAGGAAGAGCATGGGAGAGAGAGCGTTGTCAAGATTAATTTTGTGTTTGTTTTTTGTTGTTATCGGCCTTACACTTTTCGTATTTTCTAATCTAAAAGAAAACATTTATACAATTTTGCTTTAAAATTCATAGGCGAACGAGTATATCTGTGTAAAATAGGTGTTTGTATTAGTACATGTATCTCCCTTCTTTCATAGTTTGTTAATGTAAAGAGAAAAACAAAAAATGAAAGGAGATCATAAGCATGTACAATTGCAAACCAAACATGATGGCACCAATCGTTCATCCAACTAAGTGTTGTGTGAAAAATTTATATTCAACAACTGAGGTACCACACATTCACCCATCACATACAACTTATGTAAACAATCACACATTCCAGCACAAGCATTACTTCCCACACACTGATTCTATGGTTGATTCTGTATCACACCAAAACTTCAACTGTGGCGGGGGAGCACCTGGGTTCGGTCAAGGAGGCCCTGGATTCGGTCAAGGAGCACCTGGTCAAGTAATGGGAGCTTTCCAAGGTCCTGGAGGTCCTCAAGTATTAGGAGCATCTCAAGGTCCTGGTGCGGGTTACGGCGGAATGCCTGGTCATGGTCATTGTAAGCCTTTTGGAAGATAATTTTTAGCAAGTTTAAATTTTCAGAATGCTGTTTATATAAAGGAACTGGTTTGCGCCAGTTCTTTTTTTATTTTTATAACATATTATAACAAGTCGCTTGCTCTTTTCTTCATACATATCTATTATTAATTTATGAGGTGCTTATGAAAGTATTGGTAGTTACAGGTTATAAACCACAAGAATTGCAAGTATTTAAAAAGGATGATCCAGCTGTCTATTATATAAAACAGGCCATAAAAAAACGGATTGTATCTTTACTAGAAGAAGGACATGAGTTAGAATGGGTTGTCATTAGTGGTCAGTTAGGTGTAGAACTTTGGGGAGCTGAGGTGGTTTATGATTTGCAAGAATCATACCCAGACCTCAAACTAGCTATTCTTACTCCTTTTTTGTCCCAGGAAGAAAATTGGAGTGACGCGAATAAAGAGTATTACGAACTTATTTTGTCACAAGCTAATTATATTGATTCCATTACGAAGAAGAAATACGAATCACCTCTCCAATTACGCTTGAAAAATAAGTACTTAGTCGATAAATCAGACGGCTTATTAGTGGTTTACGATGAACAGAGGCAGGGTAATCCTCAGTATATAATGGAGATGGCGAAGAATAAAGCGATGGAGAAGACCTATCCAATATTTATCATTGATGACTATGAGCTTCAACTAGTCGTGGAAGAAGAACAATTAAGCAAATTAAATGATTGGTAAGAGCGTCTGCAAACAGCTAAATCGTGCTTCTTCACTGTTAAAGCTGGCTGATGTTACCCAATTTTAAAAAATTACTAAAAACAATAAAAAGAGAAATTGACAAGTGCCCACTTATTTGAAAAAATAATAGTTGATAAACGTGGCACTAGCATTGAGGTGAGGAAACTTATGCTATCAGATAAAATTAAATTAACTGCTAAAGAAATTTTAGAAAAAGAATTCAAATCCGGCATGAGAGGCTATAAGCCAGAAGATGTGGACAAATTTTTAGATGTCGTAATTAAAGACTATGAAACATTTTACCAAGAGTATGATCTTCTTATGCAGGAAAATGCCAGATTAAAACGACAAGTAGAGGAAGTTGGCAAGAAACAGCAAACTAGCAGTAGCAATACTGGCTCTACAAACTTTGATATTTTACGTAGACTTTCTAACTTAGAAAAACACGTGTTTGGCAGTAAATTATACGAATAACAAAAAATAACAGTTGCATTAATTATTCATTTTTACTATACTAATATATGCTGACATCAATAGTGATTGGGTAACCGCTACAGTTTCGACTGTAGAGGAAAGTCCATGCTCGCACAGGCTGTGATGCCTGTAGTGTTCGTGCCTAGCGAAAAAATAAGCTAGGGTAGCTTGGTTTATTACTAAGCTAACGGCAGGGAAATCACCTAAGTCTTTATAGATATGGTGTGAATACCTTGAAAGTGCCACAGTGACGGAGTCTTACAAGAAATTGTAAGAGTGGAACGCGGTAAACCCCTCGAGCGAGAAACCCAAACAATGGTAGGGGCACCTTCTCTACGGAATTCGAACGAAAGAGAAGGACAGATGATCTTGAATCATCTGTAGACAGATGGTTACCACCTGAGTACAAGGAGCAATCCGCTTGCAGTACGAAGGAACAGAACATGGCTTACAGATCGCTATTGATCGAATGTCGCATTTTTTCGTTAATAATGAATGATTGATATTAGCTCTCCTGATTTCATGCAGGGGAGCTTTTGTGTTAGAAGATGGTTAAATTAGAACAGAATACACTAATACAGAGGATCCAGTAAAAAATCTTAAGACTTTCCTTTAAGAATCTTGGAAACACTAAGATACATAAAACAAATACATACTAATAATGAACTAAACAGTTAGGGTGAAATGTGATGAAGAATAAGTACAAATTAATTGCTACAGCAGCAATGGGGTTAGAAGCTATCGTTGCAAAAGAGGTTAGAGATCTTGGATACGATTGTACAGTGGATAATGGAAAGGTTATTTTTCAAGGAGATGCACTTGCTATATGTCGTGCCAACTTGTGGCTTCGAACAGCAGACCGCATTAAAGTCGTGATTGGAGAGTTTACAGCAACAACATTTGATGAACTTTTTGAACAAACTAAAGCCTTGCCTTGGGGAGATTACTTGTCAGAAGACGCTGAATTCCCTGTTATCGGAAAATCTGTAAAATCCCAACTTGCAAGTGTTCCAGACTGTCAAGCCATTGTCAAAAAGGCTGTCGTAGAAAAGATTAAACAACACTACGGGATTCAATCTGCATGGTTGGATGAAAAGGGAGCAGTCCACAAAATCGAAGTTGCCATCTTGAAAGATGTTGTACAATTAACATTGGATGCTTCTGGAATTGGATTGCATAAACGTGGTTACAGAGCTGACCAAGGGGAAGCACCATTAAAAGAAACCCTAGCGGCATCTTTAGTATTACTAACTAATTGGACAGCTGATAAACCGTTTGTAGATCCATTTTGTGGTTCTGGAACCATCCCAATTGAGGCAGCTTTAATTGGTCAAAATATTGCACCTGGCTTTAATCGTGATTTTGTTTCAGAGGATTGGGAGTGGATTGGTCAAAGTTTATGGGATAAAGCTCGTGAGGAAGTTGAAAATAAAGCAAATTATGATCAGCACCTAGACATTTCAGGTTATGACATTGACCATCGAATGATTAACATTGCCAAAGAAAACGCCTTTGAAGCAGGGTTAGGTGAATTAATCACGTTTAAACAAATGCAAGTAAACGACTTTACTACAAAAAAAGACTATGGTGTGATTATAGGGAACCCTCCATATGGTGAACGTCTTGGAGAGCGTCCTGAAGTGGAAAAAATGTATAAAGAAATGGGAAAAGCTTTTGCAAGCTTAGATACATGGTCTATTTATATGTTAACGTCACATGAAGGTTTTGAGAGTCTATATGGTAAGAAGGCAACAAAAAAGCGTAAATTATTTAATGGTTTTATCAAAACTGATTTCTATCAATACTGGGGTAAACGTCCACCTAGAAACATGTAATCGTTATCTAGTTTATCAAAGGTAATCATCGGGAATTGTTAAGTAAGGAGTGATTACATTGAAGAATATAGATAAAGATAAAGAACTATTAGAAAGAAATGAAAAGGACAAGGCTTTTAAAGAGGACAAGAAGAAACAAATAAGGCGAGATCAACTTGTGATGCCAATTGATGAATTACCTCTTGAAGAAATTAAGTATGAAGCGGAAGAGGAAAGAAAGAAAAAGGAATCTAAAAATCGATCCTCTAGTGAAGAGTAGGAATGCTTTCTACACTTTATGGTTTGTCCCATTTATTTGTTAAAGAAGAATATTTAACGTGAAATTGGCATAGAATACTCTTATCTAAAAGATGGAGGGAGTTTCTGATGTCATTACATGTCCATGATTTTATGAAAATATCAAAAGCATTAGAGAGTAGCTACCAACGGCTACTTAGTGAGAATATTCTCGAGTCAGAATGCATCGAACGATTAAACTTAGCTAGAGAAGAATATACAAAAGCTATGTTACATGCAACACTTTATGATGAAGAGATTTTACAAATAGCAAAGAATTAGAAGCTTCCGGGACGTAAAGGAAGCTTCTTTTTATTATTAGAATAAGCTGTAAGTTCACACTTGTTTATAGTAGAAAGTTTTGTGGAAAAGCTAGAACCCATTATATAAATAGGCTCCTTTAAACACCGCTGTTGATTTCCGCACGTGGCTTCGCTTTCTGCGGGGCGCTTGTGGAGCCTCCTCGGCTTTTGCCTGCGGGGTCTCCACAAAACGCTATCTCCCGCAGGAGTCTTCGCCTCGTGCTCCAATCAACAGCTAGGTACCTTATAATTAACACTTTACTTTAACAGAGTCTATTAATAATAAAATTCCCACACACTATCACAAGACGTTATTACAAGAATAACTTCTAGTAAAATCTCCTAGTCAAACTGCTTACAAGACATGAGAATAACCCAATCCACCCTAAATCATCGTAAATATAGATGAAATCTTCCTCTTATAATCAATCATAGTAAAAAATACTTGACAAATCCCTTTATTTTTTCAATAATGTTTAGATGCAAACTTTTTCCCGGAGGTACATATAATGAATAATCGTCTGCCTTTTACAATGAACAAGGGTGATTCTTTTTTTGATCGTTTGAACGAATGGATAGGAGATGTTTTTTACGACATCTTACCGGAAGCTGGTTTTGAACTGCGTGATGAACAAATCTTTATGGCATTTCAACTAGAACGAGCATTTAAAGAGAAAAAAGTCATTTTCTCAGAGGCTGGTGTTGGAACAGGAAAGACGATGGTGTATCTTTTATATGCGATTTGTTACGCAAGATATATGGGAAAACCAGCCATTATTACCTGTGCCGATGAGTCCCTTATTGAACAACTAGTAAAAAAAGAAGGCGATATTGCGAAGCTTTCTCAAATACTAGATGTGACGTTTGATGTTCGTTTAGCAAAATCACCTGATCAATACTTATGTCTAAATAAACTTGATCATGCTCTAAATACCTATGATATTGACAATATTGATGATGTGTTTGATTCTCTACCGAGTTTTGTGAATAAGAACTCTGCTATGCAGTCCTTTCATCCATATGGCGATAGAAAGGATTATGCGAAATTAAATGATGAAGAATGGAATTTAATTGCATGGGATACTTTTCAAGACTGCTTTAGCTGTCAAAAGCGTCATCGATGTGGACAAACCTTATCAAGAGACCATTATCGGAAATCGACAGACTTAATTATTTGTTCGCATGATTTTTATATGGAACATGTCTGGACTTTTGATAAGCGTAAAAGAGAAGGGCAACTCCCATTATTACCTGAAGCGTCTACAGTCGTATTCGATGAAGGCCATTTATTAGAATTTGCTGCACAAAAGGCACTAACATATAAAATTAAAAAACACATGGTAGAAGAGCTGCTTACGCGACTCTTAGGTAATGATTTAAGAGAAGAATTCGCTTTACTAGTGGAGGATTCTTTAGAAGCGAATGATTTATTCTTTGAAAGTTTGGAAGAAAATTTAAGTGTGGTAGAGGGATCAGACCGTAAGGATATTCGAATGGATCAATCCCTGTTCAAGGAAGCAAAAAACTTACTTTCAAAAGTTGAGGAAATTGGAAATCAATTAGTCTTTGAAGGGGAGCTTCATACAGTTGACCATTATCAATTGCATATCGTGGAAGAGTACTTAGATTCGATTGAGTTCTTGTTAAAGCTTCTCTTATCACAGGAAGATGTAATTGCATGGGCAGAACATGCCAATAATGATCTGACCTTAGTCGTTATGCCTAAAACAGTGGAAGAAGTACTAAAGACGAATGTTTTCTCTAAGAAGATCCCTTTTATCTTTTCTTCGGCTACACTATCGGATAACAACTCATTTGATTACTTAGCGAATTCGTTAGGAATTGACGATTACTTATCGTTCTCTATTAACTCTCCGTTTGATTATGATGAGAATATGAATTTACAATTGGTAGAATTAAATACTCAAAATGATTTTGAGAAAAAATATCACCATACGATGAAAGCAATAGAACGTACCGATGGAAGTACCCTTGTTTTGTTTTCTAATAAGCAAGATCTACATCGTTTCCATGAAGAGAATCGTTCCAATGAAAATTATCGATTCCTCTATGAAGGAGATAAAGAAATTAGTGTCTTAGTTTCTGACTTCCAAAATGATGAAAAATCTGTCTTATGTGCTTATCACCTATGGGAAGGTCTAGATATACCTGGTCCATCGCTATCAAATGTTGTGATATGGTCTTTACCATTCCCTCCAAATGATCCCGTATTTGCGGCAAAACGGAAAGGATTGGAAGATGCGTATATGCAACTAGATGTCCCATATATGCTACTTCGTTTAAGGCAAGGGATAGGAAGACTTATCAGATCTACGGATGATAGAGGAGAGATAACCATTTTCGCTCCAAATGATCTATCTAATGAAGTAAAGGATAAGCTACTAACAGCACTACCAACTAGTCCGGTTTCAAGCACTCTGCAATAAGCAGAGTGCTTTTTGTTGTAATAACCATTGGATTGTTGCTAAGTTTGTTCAATTTTATATTTTTCCTGTTGCCAACTAGTGAGAAAATTGTGTATTCTTAAACTTAGTCTAAGATTTGTTGGGGGTTGTTAAAATGCTAGAGATTGGTAGCGTAGAAGAACAGTATTTAGAGCATATAGCAAAAATGGAAAGCTATAAGGAAGCTTTATCACTAATATTTTGGGATTTAAGAACTGGGGCACCTAAAAAGGGAGTGGAGCGTCGTTCAGACGTCATCGGAACTTTATCCGCGGAAGTTTTTAATATGTCTACCTCAAAAGAGATGGAAGGGTTTCTAACACAGCTATTAAAAGAAGAAGTGTTTGCTACATTAAATGAAGTGACAAAAGCGTCTTTGCTTGAAAGTAAAAAGAATTATGATCAAAATAAGAAAATCCCTCCTAAGGAATACCAAGAGTATGTGGTACTGAGTTCTAAGGCAGAATCAGTTTGGGAAGAGGCAAAAGAACAATCAGATTTTTCGCTACTACTACCGTTTTTGGAAAAGCTAGTAGACTTTAACAAAAGGTTTATAGAATATTGGGGATATGAGGGCAACAAGTACAACACTTTACTCGATTTTTATGAGCCAGGAATGACTGTTGCTAAATTGGATGAGGTATTTGGAAAGCTAAAAGAACGTATTGTCCCTTTAGTTCAGGCTATTCAAACTTCTTCTGTACAACCAAGATCTTCGGCTTTACTTATTCCTTTTGCTAAAGAGCAACAGCGGAATTTTAGTCTAGAAGTGTTAAAAGATCTTCAATATGACTTTGACTCAGGCAGATTGGATGAAACCGTTCATCCTTTTGCAATCGGTTTAAACCCAGGAGATGTTCGCGTCACTACGAAATATGATGAAAATGATTTTCGAACAGCCGTCTTTGGGACCATCCATGAATGTGGACATGCGCTTTATGAACAAAATATTTCATTGGATTTAATTGGAACAGGTTTATGTACGGGAACTTCAATGGGGATTCATGAATCACAATCCCTATTCTATGAAAACTTTGTAGGACGCCATTTTGCTTTTTGGAAGCGTCATTACGAAACACTCCAAGGCTACGCAAATGGAGCCTTTGATGGTTTAAGCTTAGATGAATTTTATTTAGCTATCAATGAAGCAAAGCCTTCCCTAATTCGAATTGAAGCAGATGAGCTTACTTATTCATTACATATTATGATTCGTTATGAACTAGAAAAAGCACTCTTCAATGATGAATTAGAAGTGAAGGATTTACCTCAAGCCTGGAATGAAAAATACGAGAGCTATTTAGGAATAACTCCACCAAGTGATGCGAAGGGTGTCTTGCAGGACGTACATTGGTCTGGTGGAGCATTTGGCTATTTTCCTTCTTATGCGCTAGGTCTTATGTACGCAGCTCAATTTAAACAAGCTATGTTGAAGGACCTGCCTAACTTTAATGAGCTTTTAGAAAAAGGTGACCTCCAACCTGTTAAAGCATGGCTAACAGAGAAAGTCCATCAATATGGCAAATTGAAAAAGCCATTGGAAATCTTAAAGGATGTAACAGGTGAGGAGTTAAATGTTGATTATTTAATTACGTATTTAGAAGAGAAATATAGAGGAATCTATCAGCTTTAGTATGGCGGATTTTTCGTTAAACATGAGGATAACCATTGGTTAATCCTCTTTTCTTTTGGAAAATACCATTTAAAAGAATTTGTTCTATTTCTGATAATAAAAATCAGGGAAATGAAAAAGGGTTGAAATTAAAACGAAAATTAGCTTTTAAAAAAAGAAGTCCAATAACAAGGACTTCAATAATATCAGATTATGAGACAGCTTCTAATTCCACAATAATTTGCATTTCTCCATTATCTTTCAAAAAAATCGGAGAATGAAGTCGATGGTGAAAATGAAACTCTTGTTGTTGTTCGATTAAAACATTTGGAGGAGTAATATCCATATTCAACCCACTTTGAGCAATGTTGGTTGAGAGATTTCCTGCGATCATATTACCTAATTCACCTGTAAAAGATTGAAGCATTTCTCCCTCTAACTCCATCCCAAACATTAATGAGCCAATATGCTGAAAAACAGTTTGTTCTCCCTGAATAATTAATTGCCCCCGGATATCTCCGGTTAATACGATGAGGACCCCTAATGCTACATTGGTTAAATTTTCTGTATGTAAACTTGGTTGGTCAAACGTAAAGTCTATTGGAATAACTGATTTTACTGAATCAATAGTCCTATTAAAGACCTGTGTCAAGCTCTCTGCAGGGGACATAAAGCACCTCCTCAACTCAAATAAATAGTACTTTTTTATCATATCACAAATTTCGACTTATTTTTCAATAAATTTGTTAATAAAGGTTTGAGTATGCTAAGTTTGTTGAACAATAAGGAGAGATTCCATGGCAGCCCACGGAAATCGAACGCCTAGCACGGAAATCATCAGGGTGTTCGAAGGTGTCATCTTTATTTTCACGGTAGCTTTTCACCTAGAAAGAATGAGAAGAGGTATAAAAATGTCTGAAATGTCTTTAGAATTCACTGCAAAGGATGGAACTACTGTCAAGCTTAGACCAGTTAAAGAAGAGGATGCAAAAGACATAATTAATGCGGTAGAAAGCATTATTGCTGCTGGAGAATATATTCAAAAAGAATCGCCAAGAACCGAAAAGGAAGAGAAAGATTTCATTAAAGAAATGAAACAAAAAGGAAATATGTATCTGGCGGTAGAAAAAAACAGTAAAGTTGTCGGGATCGCTCGTGTGATAAAGGGCGAACTGAAAATGAAAAGCCATACAGGACTATTTCGAACATGGTTAGCAGAAGAAGCACAAGGTCTTGGAATCGGAAAAAAAATTATGGAATACACCGATAAATGGTGTGAACAAAATATAAAAAAACTTACACTCACCGTTTTTTCTTCCAACGAAGTAGCTTACCAACTCTATAAAAAATATGGTTTTCATGAAGAAGGGAATCAAAAGGAACAAGCCTTTATTAAAGGAGACTATGTGGATGAAAGATGGATGGCCAAATTTTATCGAACAAATGATAATTGATAATTTCCATTAATTTATAATGTTAAAAGAACGATTTTTCGGTATAATAAAAATGCACAACACAACAACTCCTTTAAAACGTTTTAAGTTTTCCTAAGTTACTAGGAAAGCTTTTTTTATCGCTTTTTTTTAAATCCAATATTTGTATAAATATTAAAAACTTGGAAATAGTAAAAATACTACGATTCTGAGGTGTATTACTATGCCAAAAATACTATCAGTTGGAACTTCTATCCCCAAACACACAATAAAACAAGATACAGCCGTAGAATTTGCCAACGAGCTATTTGAAGAGTCCTTTAAAGATATCTCAAGACTCTTAACTGTTTTTCAAAATGGCCAAATTGAGAAGCGACATTTTGTGAAAGATTTAGAATGGTTTCGTGAACCTCATTCCTTCGAAGAAAGAAATAATCTTTACATAGAAGAATCTGTTTCATATGGAGTAAGAGCAATTACGGCATGTTTAGAAAATCCTATCTTACTTCCCAAAAAAATAGACTATGAAGAAATAGAGGCAATTTTTTATATTTCTACAACTGGCATGGCAACCCCTAGTATAGAAGCACGTATTATGAATATCCTGCCATTTTCTCCTTATACGAAAAGAATTCCGATTTGGGGCTTAGGATGCGCAGGTGGTGCAGCTGGCCTTTCTCGTGCTTTTGAATACTGTAAAGCTTTTTCAAAATCCAAAGTATTGGTTCTTTGTGTAGAGCTTTGTAGCTTAACTTTTCAAAAGAATGATCGTTCAAAAAGCAATCTTATCGGTACCTCGCTGTTTGCGGACGGTATTTGCTGTGTTCTTGTAGCGGGTGATGATGTAACCGTAAACACAGATCGTTCCTATCCACATATTTTAGGGAGTCAGTCCACTTTAATGAAGGATTCAGAGGAGGTAATGGGCTGGGAGATAAAGAACGAAGGCCTATATGTAGTGTTTTCACGCGATATACCGTCGATTATTACAGAGTGGCTTTCCCCAAATGTACAACATTTTTTGAAGGAGTATCATTTAGCGACAGAGGATATTGAGCACTTTATTCTTCATCCTGGAGGGAAAAAAGTTTTGGATGCGTATATCGACTGTCTTGAGATACATGAATCGAAGCTTAAAATTTCTTTTGAAGTGTTGAAGCAATTCGGTAATATGTCTTCGGCAACTGTGCTTTTTGTCCTTAAGGAAATGATGGAAAAGGAAGCGAAAAAAGAAGATATTGGTTTAGTTGGTGCACTAGGTCCTGGATTTTGTTCCGAAATGCTGCTGTTAAAATGGGAGTGAGCAGATGTTTCTTATCTTTTTTTTATTTATTATATTTCAGCGTTTAGGTGAGCTATCGATTGCGAAGAATAATGAGAGATGGATGAAAGAGAACGGTGCTTTAGAATTTGGAGAGAATCATTATGGTTATATGGTATTTATGCATATTGCTTTTCTTGTTTGTTTTTTGTTAGAAGTGTTGGTGTTTGCAAAAACAATTCATCCACTATGGCCTGTGATAGTAATTCTATTCATGGTAACTCAAGGATTGAGGATATGGGCGATTACCTCTTTAGGTAGGTATTGGAACACCAAAATTCTAGTTGTTCCAAGCGCAACAATTGTGCGAAAAGGACCTTACCGGTTTCTTCGTCATCCTAATTATTTAATAGTGGGATTAGAAATTTTTCTTATTCCTGTGCTTTTTCAAGCGTATATAACGGCTGCTCTATTTACCATCTTAAATGTTTGGATGCTATCTGTTAGAATCCCAATTGAAGAAAAAGCATTATCGCATACAGCAAGCGACTATTCTGACTATATCCTAGAAAAAAGCAGATTCACACCGAAATTCAATAAAAATATTGATTGATAGTCATTGTCAATTAGCTGAAAATCTGTTAAGATGATAATAATTATCAATTTCAATGAAGGGGGAAGTGTAACGATGATGATACTTCTTTTTGCAGGGACAACAATTGTTGCCTATTCCATTCTCTTAAAAGTTGTTTTACGACATACATGTGAGCCTAAACAAGCAGAATAATACATAACAAGACCCGTTGCTATATAAAAGCAGTGAGTCTTGTTTTTTTGTTCTTGAAAATAAGTAGGTTGCTGGTTAAACTCCCTGTAAATCTCCGGTGCAGGTGTTCGCTTATCCAGAGGGAGTTTGTGGAGCCTCCTCGGCTTTTGCCTGCGGGGGTCTCCACAAAACGCTACTTCCCGCAGGAGTCTCACGCCTTCCACGACGATCTACAGGGGGAGTCCGAGATACTTAACATTCCTCCTTTTCATCATCCATGATGCAAATTAGTTTGCAGGGGTGTCAATGTGAATTTAAGGTGTTTCACGGATAGTTATTTACAGTTTAAATATAGGAAAATTCGTTATAATCAAGTAAAATAGAAGAATAATGTATCATGAAGACAGCTGAGGGGACTAAATGATGGGAATAAATAAGCCAATAGAACGTAAAGAACAATCATATACACAGCTATTAGAAAAAACGAACAGGATTCTTGCTGAGTTACATAATAAGGGCGATAAGGTCAGTGCGAGAAAGGTTGCTGAGCTAGGGAAAAAGATTATGGATGAAGATTTGACTATTGCATTTTGTGGTCACTTTTCAGCAGGGAAATCGACATTCATTAATGAGCTATTACAAGAATCTATTTTACCAGCTAGTCCAATTCCAACCTCTGCAAATGTGGTGAAAATTCAAAAAGGGGAAGAATTGGCTCATGTTTACTTTTTTGAAGGGGAAGCTTTAGAGATTCTTCCGCCAGTATCGTTCGAAAATGTGAAGGCATACTGTAAAGACGGGGACCATGTTGAGTCTGTCGCTTATCAGTACCCTTTTAAAAACTTACCAGATGACTTAATTGTTTTAGATACTCCTGGAGTTGATTCAACGGATGATGCACATCGGATATCCACAGAATCAGCATTACATCTTGCAGATGTTATTTTCTACGTTATGGATTACAATCATGTGCAATCAGAAGTAAACTTGAAGTTTATAAAAGACTTACAAGATAAAGAAAAGAAAATTTACTTAGTAGTGAACCAAATCGATAAACATCGTGAGGAAGAACTACCATTTGAAGCCTATCAGACGAGAATTAATGATTCTTTTCGTGATTGGGGAATTGAGCCAGTAAGTCTTTATTACACTAGTTTAAAGGTTGAGAAACACCCATTAAATGATTTAGCTATTGTAAAGGAAACGATTCAGCTTTTACGAGAAGATAAAATGGCGATCTTACCTATTACAGTTGAGAACGCGCTACATCATTTGTTAGAAGAGCATAAAAAGTGGTTACTTGATCAACAAGAAGATAAATTAGAATCCCTTATAAAGCAAAAGCAAAATAATGAGCTTACAAGTTCTGAAGTTCTACATCAATGGAATAGAAAAAAAACAGAATGGAATCAGATAGAATCTAAAAGTAAGCAGAAAAATGAGGATTTTATCCATCAAATCAATCAAATTTTAGAAAATGCAAATATTACTCCATTTGAAATGAGAGAGTTAGCCCAAAAGTATTTAGAGTCTAAGCAAAAAGGCTTTAAGGTAGGTTTACTTTTTTCAAGTAAAAAAACCATGGAAGAGCAAAACGTACGTCTTTCAGCGTTTGTTGAGGATGTAGCTGACCGTGTGAAAACCCAGATAGAAAAATTTATACACGAGCAGATTTATGCGTTCTTAAAAGAAAATGACCTATATCAGCCATCCATATTCGATCAAATCCAAACGATTTCGATCGATATAGATGAGGACTTTGTAGCTGGCCAAGTTAAGCAAGGGGCGGGCATTACAGGAGAAGCTGTTTTACACTATACAAAAGAGTTGGCTCAATCGATAAAATCTATTTACAGAAAACAAGTTCAGGAGTTTATTGAAGATATCTTTATTCAACTGAATGAGCAACATGGGAAAAATAATCAGAGGCTTCAGCACGAAATAAACGAATTAGAGCGAATGTACAAGGCCAACGAAGAAATCCAAGCTATCGAGGCAAAGATAGAAGAACAAATAGAAAATTTGCTAACTATTCTTTATAAAAATAATTCTAATGAAAATTTAGAGAAGAATGGTTCACACTTAATAGATCAATATGTGAGTCGAGAATATAAAAGAATTGTTGGTACGGAGCTGCTTGAAGTAAAGGTTAATACAGAGCAGGTGGTAAAAGATTCAGAACCAACTACTATTGCTCCGAAAAATCAGGAAGATACGGATAGCCCAAAGCAAATGTCCCTTATTTTAAAGGAAACTTCTAACCATTTAAACCATTTACAAGGTTTTCAAACAGTTGTTCAAGAATTAAGAAATCGTGCAAACAAACTGGATAATCAATCATTTACGGTGGCGCTTTTTGGGGCATTTAGTGCAGGGAAATCTTCTTTTGCTAACGCTTTGCTTGGGGAAAGCATTCTACCTGTTTCACCTAATCCAACGACTGCGTCTATTAATAAAATCTCGCCGGTTACAACAGAGCGTCCACATGGGACAGTATGTGTTCAAATGAAATCAAGAGAACAACTTCTTCAGGACGTCCAGCAAGCACTTACTTATTTTCAAACAACCATTGTTTCATTAGAAGATGCTTATGAAACCATAAAAAAAATCGTTCACAAAAATAGTCAGATAGAACTGGAGGCAAACAAGAAACCTCATTTTCATTTCTTAAAAGCATTTCTTACAGGTTGGACAGAAATGGATAAGCAATTAGGGTGCTTGTTGACGGTTGCTTTTGATAAGTTTGCCAGCTATGTTGCACAAGAGGAGAAATCCTGTTTCGTTGAATGGATTGAAGTATTTTATGACTGCCCTCTAACAAAAGAAGGCTTAACTTTAGTTGATACACCGGGGGCAGATTCAATTCATGCAAGGCATACAGATGTTGCGTTTGAATATATAAAAAATACGGACGCCATTCTTTTCGTCACCTATTATCAACATGCATTTTCAAAAGCAGACAGGGAATTTCTTATCCAGCTCGGTCGGGTGAAAGATGCATTTTCTTTGGATAAAATGTTTTTCTTAGTCAATGCTGCTGATTTAGCTCATAACGAAGAAGAGCTACAGTTAGTGTGTGACTATGTTGAAAATCAATTAACCACTTATGGGATTAGAAATCCGAGACTATTTCCTGTATCTAGTTTGCTTGCGATTAAAGAAAAAGAAGGGAAGAAGTTTACTCATTCCTTCTTACCTAGTTCGTTAATGGGTAATTTCGAGAAGGCCTTTATACGATTTATCCAGTCTGATCTAGTTAGCATGAGCGTTCATGCTGCACAATTAGAGATAAACCGAGCAGTCGTACTATTGGAAAATTATATAAAAGAAGCACAGCTAGGAACAGAAGAAAAAGATAAGAAGAGACTAATCCATCAACAAAATAAAATAGAAATCCAAAAATGGATAGCAGATTATAAGGTAACAAACTTTCAAACATTGCTGAATCAAGAAATTAATGAACTATTGTATTATGTTAAACAACGAACAATGTTGCGTTTTTCTGATTTCTTTAAAGAAGCCTTTAATCCGGCAGTATTAAAAGAAGATGGAAGAAACATGAAGGAGCAGCTTGCTAGTTGTATACACGAATTTCTCTCAGATATAGCACATAATCTCTCACAGGAAGTGCGTGCTACTACTGTGCGGATTGAAAACTATGTGAAGAAATCATTGGTTAATTGGCAGGTAGAAGTGGGGTCACATGCTCAAAAACTCGAAAATAAAGTCACTTTTTCAACCTTTGAAATTGAAAAAATTAAACAAATGAAAGTAGAGCATGATTTTCCTACTTTACCAACAAAAACAGAAAAGCAAGCAATAGGATATTTCCGTAATTCTAAAGCCTTTTTTGAGAAAAACGAAAAACAAAAATTAAGTCATTTCTTAGAAGAACAGTTATCACCTCTAATGGATAGTTACTTGGAGCAAAATGAAGAGGAATTGAATTCCCATTATCAAGTGGAACTTCAACAAGGCTTTGACCAAGTGAAGAAAAACATAGAGCAACAGCTTTTGGATTTCTTTGAAGGAATGCAGGCTGCATTAAGTGAAGAAATTAACGTAGCAGAATTAGAAAATGCCTATCATCAGATTCAATTACTTAACCTAAGGAGATGAAAGGTTGAAACTATCCATTCTTAAGCAATTAAGTCAAATTGAAAAAGAGAAACAAATCAAAATTTTGTATGCGTGTGAAGCGGGTAGTAGAGCATATAATGTAGCCACAACAGAAAGTGACTTTGATATACGTTTTATCTATGTATCACCACTGCCCTTCTATTTATCCTTAAGTACGATTAATGATACGATATCTATTCAAGAGGATAAATGGGATATACACGGGTGGGATTTGAAAAAAGCGTTGACCCTCGCTCAAAAGTCAAATCCCTCTCTTTTTGAATGGATGTTATCACCAGTTCACTATACTAAGGAAGTCGCGTTTTATGAAAAATTGCATGATATTGTAAAAAGAAATTTTTCAAAAAAAACGCTTGTCGCGCATTATAGCAATATGGCAAAAAGAAATTTAGCGAGCTATCATGAGCACCGAAAGCTATCCTTTCTATTTCACGGACTTAGAGCAACCTTGATGGTGGAACAATTAGTGATGGGATATTCACTTTCGATTGATGTCGTTTCTTTACTAGAAGTAAGTTCTGTTATTGATAAGCAAGACATCATAAGTGTCCTTGCTGCAAAAAAAGAGAAGGCAGAGTTGGAGCATATAAATTCTGATAGGATGATCGCAAGAGTGGTGGATTTTCTAGCGACTACAGAAAAAGAAATGAGCCAGCTGTCTAATACGAAACCAAATATTGATTTATTGCAAGAATTATTTTATCAGCAACTAGGGATAAAAGGGTGAGGAATGTGCCAACTGCAAATCGTTTTCATGCATGTGCAACATGTCAGCACTATCAAGTGATAAAATTAGATAGTCACACTATTTATCGCTGTAGTCGATTAGGGTATGAGACTAAGCCACATTTTAAATTTAATTGTTGGCAGCCGAAAGAGAAAGTACTACAATTAATGAAAAAACATGGAATTGAAGTGGAGGATTTACAGCAATGAGCGTACATAAAGCAATCAGTGCCCATTCAAAAAAACAAAATCAAATCGTATCAAGCTTTTTACAGTTAGAACAAAAGAGAGAAAATTTTATTGAAGAAGCAATCGTACTGTGCAAACAAAACAAGCCGTTTACGACTGAAAAAATCAATCAAGTTACTAATCAAATCAATGAATTAGCAAGACATGGCATTGCGCCTCAAAGAAAGCTTGTCACGAAACAAATGGTAGAGGAATTTGTATCACGCAGTTAAGTAGGAGGGGAAGAAATGCAGGCTATTGTCGAGCCACAATGGGTGAAGGAACATTTAGAAAGTCTCGTAATTATTGATTGTCGATTCCACTTAAACGACCCGCTGAAAGGGCGTCAAGAATATAGTAACGAACATATCCCACAAGCCTTTTACTTTGATTTGGATCAGGATCTATCTGGAACGATTGAAAAGCATGGGGGCCGGCATCCTTTACCTGATTTGAACAAGCTACGTGATAAGTTAGAGGCTGTTGGAGTAAGTAATGATGTAACAGTCGTATTGTACGATGATCAAAACAGCGCAATGGCTTCTAGATTATGGTGGTTATTAAGCTATTTAGGTCATGATAAAACCTATATTTTAAATGGTGGTTTCAAAGAGTGGAAACGTCAAGGATATCCAGTTAGCACTTCTCCATCCATTCCAATAAAAAAAGGAACTTTTATTCCAGTGGTTCAACAGAATATGGTCGTTTCTGCTCATGATATCTTACGTGATCTCAAAGCTTTTGAACTAAGGGAAAGCTATCTTATCGATTCAAGAGAGCCCAAAAGATATCTTGGGTTGGAAGAACCTATTGATAAAAAGGCTGGGCATATTCCAGGGGCATATAATTATTTCTGGATGGATAATTTGACTGCAAATCGTTGGAGAAATGAAGAAGAGTTGAAACAGCAATTTGCAGAACTTGACCCTTCAAAAGAAATTATCGTCTATTGTGGCTCCGGAGTAACAGCTTGTCCTAATGTTCTTGCATTAAAGGAAGCAGGCTTTACAAACGTTAAATTATATCCAGGAAGCTGGAGTGATTGGATCAGCTATGAAGAAAATCCAATTTCGACATCTTCAAGATAAATATTACCTATTATGAAATGCCTCTCTATTTCACAAGCTATATTAGATTAATGAAATTAGGGGGTTTTTCTATTGGGTCGTACGAAAAAGGGAAATGCAAACGCACAACGTAATAATAATGCAAAACAAAAAGGTGTTCTGAATACCGAATTTGCTTCTTATGCGGAATATGAAGCAGCGAAAATGACGAACAAGAAAAATCATTAATCTTTTAAAAAAACCTAGTCGCTCTTTTAGAGACTAGGTTTTTTTTTATGTAGTAGGTTCTGCTAAAATGCGGTGTTTAACACAGAGCCATGTAGTAAGTACAAACGTTTAATGGGAAGGAATGTTTCTTCCCATTAACCCACTCTTAAAAGAAAGGACAAAATATGATATAATCTAAGTCGCATAATAGAGAGGGGAAGATCTTGTGAACAAGAAAGTATTATTAATAGATGGTATGGCCTTATTATTTCGTTCCTTTTACGCAACGTCGGTTTACAATCGGTTTATGTATACCTCAAATGGGATTCCCACAAACGCGGTTCAAGGCTTTGTGAAGCATATGATATCGTCGATGGAAGCTTTCCAACCAACTCATATTGTTTGTTGTTGGGATATGGGGAGTAAAACCTTTCGAACGGAAATGTTTGATGAATATAAAGCAAATCGACCAGCTCCACCACAAGAATTAATCCCTCAATTTGATTTAGTAAAAGAAGTAGTGGAAGCTTTTAATATCCCGAATATTGGTTTAGTCGGATATGAAGCGGATGATTGCCTCGGTACATTGGCTGAGCAATATAGCACAGACGCAGAAGTGATAATTTTAACTGGAGACCAAGATGTTCTACAACTCATCACCCCTAATGTAAAGGTGGCGCTATTACTTAAAGGTTACGGTAACTATGAAGTGTTAGATGAAAATGGCTTTTATGTGAAGAAGGGGCTAACTCCAAGACAGTTAATTGATTTAAAGGCAATTATGGGAGATAGTAGTGATAATTATCCAGGGGTAAAAGGTATTGGAGAAAAGACAGCATCCAAATTGTTAATGGAGTACCATACTGTTGATGGTATTTTAGAAAATATCGAAGCTCTTACGAAAGCCCAACGTAAAAAGTTTGAAGAAAGCTTAGATCTTCTTCATCTTTCCAGAGAGCTAGCAACCATTAAATGTGACGTTCCAATCTCCTGTGAGTTACAGGAAGCAACTATCACCATTGATCGAACTAAAGTCATGACAAAATTCGATGAATTAGAATTTAAAAGTCTCCATGCTTTTGTAAGTAAAGTTTGTTAAGAGATGAAAATATAAATGAAAACAGGTAGAGGGAGGGTGTCCCAAAAGGTTTCCTTTTGAGACAGCCTCTTTAACTTTTGTTATTACTTTTTTTAGCTTTGTCTTCAAGTTTGGACTTTGGCTCTTGAGCAAATTCTGCATCTTGTCCATAGCCTTGTGGATTAATACCAGGCGCTGCTTTACCTCTATTTGCGGATTTATTCCTACTCATCAATTTCACCTCCAGTTATTTTTAGCTTTCCTTTTTCCTTTAAAAATATGTTGTATACAAGTTCATCTCCTATTTAAAACTATAGATGAGGTGATGTAATTGAACAGAGCACTGAAAATTGCTTTAAGTGCAATCACGATAGCACAGTTTTTAAAAATACCAATCAAATACGTTCGCACAGGTAGATGGGAATGGTCGACATTTTTTGAGACTGGCGGAATGCCTAGTTCACATTCTGCAGGTGTTTCCGCGCTTGCGACATTTATTGCAATAAAGAGGGGATTTAAAACGATTGATTTTGCACTTTCCGCTATTTTTGGTTTAATTGTGATGTACGATGCCCAAGGAGTGAGACGACAAACGGGAGAAATAACATTAGCGGTAAACGACTTAGCGGAACAGCTTGATAAACTAGAGGGAAAACCAGATAACAATGTGCATGATAGAATTGAAAAAAGATTAAAGGAACGACTAGGACATCAACCTGAAGAGGTAGTTGGAGGAGCATTGTTTGGAATTTTAATCGGATTAATTGGCGGGAATTTGTTTCCAAAGAAGAAAAAAATAAGTTGGCTGGAAAAACACTAATAGGCAGCCGACAATTTTTGCGGTAAGATAATGGGAGGGGATTGAAAAGAATAAGGATGGATTTTCATGAAAAGCACATTAAGCACTGAAGAGTATATTCAGCAGCTTTCCGCAAAAGGATTTGTCTTTCGAGAAGACTCATTAGGATTTATTGAGTTTGGAAAGCATTATACAGCTAGTTCAGATTATTTAGTCAATATAGCCATTGAGCTAACCTTAAAGGCTCAAAAGCAATTTGACGGCAGTTTTTTTGTATCTATTTTGGAAATGATCCAAACCGAGAGCATTCAAACGAAAAGTGCAGCATTTCAATTAGCTAAGAAAAAGAAAATCATCTAGAAGGACTATCTGTGGGTATAGATAGTCCTTTGGTGTGTAATCAAACCAATAGGAGAATAGGCATGAGGCTTGAGCACTTTTTATTTATTCATTTGAATGGCTTTTCGTGCTAGTTCATCCGCAACCTTGTTTTGGTTGCTTGGAATCCACTTGATAAAAAATAAATCAAATTGGTCAATATGCTTTAAAGCTTCTTCTAAAAGAGAACGATACGTTTCTTTTTTCGCAAACCTTTTTTCTACAGCACCTTCTACTGCTTGTGAATCAGTTCGGAAAGAAACGACTTGATAATTATTTCTTTGGCATATTGTTAGAGCATGGATCAATGCATGAAACTCTGCTTCATGATTGGACATAATTCCTAAGGGAATGGAGTATTGATCAGCACCTCCATGACCTTTTATAAAGATACCTGCTCCTGATGGTCCAGGATTTCCTGCACTAGCACCATCAATGTACACTTCAATCATTTTTCTCCCCATCCCCAATCTATTCATAATTGTGATAAACATAATTCAAGCACTCCTGTGATAAGATAAGAATACACAACAAAGCAATATTAGGAAAGTAAATAGATAGATGTTTTCTGTCCTAAACATTAGCGGCTAAGGGTCAGAAAAACGAGCGGAGAGGAGAAGTGAAAATATGAGAGTAACTATGGAATGGCACTATCATACACCAAGGCATATTGAGACCATTTTCAGAAATGAAGAAATGGACGTTAAATTGGCATTAAGATTAGCAGAGGATATAGAAAAGACTGGAAGAGTAAAGCATTTATATTTCTATGATCAAAATGGGGAAGAATGGACAAAAAAAGAAATCCTAAAGTGGATTAAACAAAGTGAGGAAGGAATATCTGACGTAACAGCTTATTTTGATGGTGGATATGATGTAGACTCAAAACTAGCAGGAATCGGAAATGTGGTTTATTATAATCAAAATAGAAAAAACTATCGCTATCGAATCAACGCTCGACTAGAAGAGCTTGAGTCCAATAATGAGGCAGAATATGCCGCCTTTTACTTTTTGGTACAGCAGCTAGAAAATTTAGGAGTCAGAGCTATGGAAGTAACCTTTAAAGGGGATTCCTTAGTAGTACTCAACCAATTATCCGGAGAATGGCCATGCTATGATGAACTATTTAATCGTTGGTTGGATAAAATAGAAGAAAAATTAAAAAGCTTAAAAATAAAGCCTATATATGAACCTGTTCAACGAAAAGAAAATGAAGAAGCGGATCGCTTGGCTAAACAAGCGCTTGAAGGAACACCAATTGAAAGTAATTTGTTACTGTAACCATAGGAGTGAACGATGATGATAAACCGAAAGAAGATATTAATGGAAGTTGGTGGAATTTTAGACACCTATTGTACTGAATGCTTAGTAAAGCAAGCCTTGCGTAAAGACTATGGGAAAAACCATGCACAGTCATTTTGCATTAATGATTGTACAGTAGGTGCTGAAATAAAGAAATTAGGGGATTTATTAGTCAACGCAGCCCAAAGAAATAACCGCCTTTGAAGAGGCGGTTATTTCTTTGCTTCAGTAAGTTGATGTTCACACTGTGCTAATGTAAGCTCAGCATTTTGAAGAAAATCTGTATCTAAACCCGTGCCTTCACTTTTCGCATCATTTAGTAAAGATCTAGCATTAGAAATTGCTCGCTCCGCATGCTCCATTGCTTCCGGATCCAAGCTCATTGTAGCAGATCCAACCATTTTCTCTGCAGATTGAATAGAGACCTCTACTTGCATTAAATCATTATAGCCTGTGTGAATATCGTTTGAATGATTGTCCATTTTCATGCCTCCTTCTTATGTTAGAATCGGTAAATAACTAAGAAGATATGCATCGAAAAATAAGAAAAAGAGGCCTAGTTAGCCTCTTTCCCCTTAAGTATATATGGTTGTATACTAAATTATAGTTTTGTTACGTTTTCAGCTTGCGGTCCGCGATTTCCATCAACGATTTCAAAAGAAACTTCTTGGCCCTCTTCTAAAGACTTGAAGCCGTCTCCTTGAATTGCTGAGAAGTGTACGAATACATCGTCTCCACCTTCTACTTCAATAAATCCGAAACCTTTTTCATTGTTGAACCATTTTACTTTGCCGTTTTGCATTATTCGTTTTCCTCCTAAAAATAGCGCACAGTGTGCTTTGAAAGTAGTTTATCACCTATCCATTTTCCCAAAAAGAAAGCGGTTAAATGACAATTACACTATACAATATATTCCTAAGGAAGGTCAAGACTTCTCAAGGAATGGGGTGCTAATCCGTTCTTTTTTATCATAAATTAGATAAAAAGGAGGATAAGCAATGTTACGTACCAAATATCAAGAACAGGATATCATCTTACGTATCAAGCGAAATCTAATGCTCTACTCCTTAACAGATGAAATGATTTATGAGGGATTACTAAATGTGATGGACACCATTTATCAGATGGATACCTTTGCATTAGTGGTAGACGAAAAATATTGGATCGTAGGGGATACACAACGTAGTGCCTATCCATTAATAACGGTTCAAAATATTATTCCCGTTCAAAATGTACTATCCCTCTAGCCTATACAAACAAGTGTTTTGCTTTTATAATAAATGTAGGATAGAGGTTTACTCTCTTTCCTACATTTATTTTGCTTTAGAGAGGGGCTTAAATTGTTGTGATGTTAATAATTGCCGAAAAACCAGATCAAGGATTAAAGCTGGCTGCTCCATTTTCTTTCAAAAAAAAGGACGGTTACGTGGAAATTCCACCTCAACCAATGTTTCCAAAGGGTGCTCTTTTAACCTGGGCAGTCGGCCATTTATGTGAATTGTTATCCCCAGAAGAATATGACTCCTCGTGGAAGCGCTGGTCCTTACAAACCCTCCCCATTTTACCAGACCGATTCCAACACAAAGTCACCAAATCTAAATGGAAGCAGTTTAAAACGGTTAAAGAACTGGTGCACAGAAAAGATGTGTCAGAAATTATAATGGCAGGTGATGCCGAGCGTGAAGGCGAGGCCATCATCCGTATCATTTTGACAGTTGCTAAATGCTCTAAACCAATGAAGCGCCTTTGGATCTCCTCCCTAACTCCGAAATCAGTGCAGAATGGGTTTGAGAACTTGTTAGAGGAACAACAAACAAGAAATATCTACTATGAAGCATTGAGTCGATCTTGTGCAGACTGGCTTATTGGAATGAACGCATCGAGAGCCTATACTTTATTGCTTCAGAAAAAAGGTGTGTCAGATGTCTTCTCGACAGGGAGAGTGCAAACACCTACGCTGGCTCTCATCGTTAAGCGGGAATTAGAAATTGAAAATTTTAAATCACAGCCATTTTGGGAGGTACTTGCCACCTTTAATATGGACGATAAAGTATATCAAGGAAAATGGCATAAGGAAGGAGAGTCTAGGCTAGAAGACGCTGATTTAGCAAAAAAAATTGTTCAATTTTGTAAAGGAAAGGAAGCGCAGATCAACGCAATCGAGAAAGAACGAAAGGAGTTTCAACCGCCTTTTTTATTTAATCTTTCCTCGTTACAAGCTACAGCTAATAGCCTATTTAAATTCTCACCACAAAAAACGTTAGAAATTGCACAAAAGCTCTATGTAAAAGGAATCATATCGTATCCTCGTTCTGACTCAAGCTTTGTGACAAAAGAAGAGGCAGCAATGTTTCCAGAAACATTGCAAAAAATAAGTAAGCTTGCAGCATTTAAGAACTATTTCCCTTTGCCAATGAGTTCCGTCATGAATAACAAGCGTGTGGTGAATGAGAAAAAGGTTACCGATCACTATGCAATTATCCCGACTGAGCAAGTAACTGACCCTTCTAAAATGTCAGATGAGGAAGAAAAAATATACTCTCTAATTGTGAAACGCCTTATTGCTGCGCACTACGAAAAAGCAATCTTTGACTATACCACCATCCATACACTTGTGGATGGAAGAGCTACATTTATTTCAAAAGGTAAAGAAGAAATCCAGTCCGGCTGGCGAAAGGTTATTTATGGGAATAAGAAAGAAAAGGAAAAAGATGAAGACGAGCAGGATCTCCCTTCTTTGGCCGATGGAGAAAAAGGTATTGTGCAAGATGTGAATGTAAAGAATGGAAAAACACAACCTCCCAAAAGATACACAGAAGGTCAACTCATAACCGTAATGAAAACTGCTGGAAAACATCTAGAAGATGGAGAATTGACGAAAGTTCTAAATAAAACCGAAGGCTTAGGAACAGAGGCCACAAGGGCAGGAATAATCGGTGTATTAAAGGACAGAAAATATATTGATGTGAAGAAAAATCAAGTGTTTGCGACTAATAAAGGAAAGCTTCTCATTCAATCGATTGGTCCTAGTATTCTAGCGAGTCCTGAAATGACAGCGAAATGGGAGCAACGCTTGAACGAAATAGGTGAAGGAAAAGCGTCTCCGGAAGAATTTATGGAACAAGCCAAAAGACTCTCGGTAAAATTAATTGAGGATGCCAAAAGTCAAAGTGAAGCATGGTCATTTGATGGGATGGACTTGAGTGAATTTTCACGTGACAAAGGAAAAAGAAAAGGTCGTGCATCTACGGGAACCAAGATAGGGAAATGTAAAAAATGTGATGGAGAAGTAGTCGATAAGGGCACTTTCTATGGCTGCTCAAACTATAACACCATAAAATGTAATTTTACTGTTTCTAAAAAAATTCTTGGAAAATCGATATCAGCGACGAATGCGAAGAAGTTATTAGCGGCAGGGAGAACAGATGAAATAAAAGGTTTTAAAAAAGGAGAGAAAGTATTTAATGCAGCGTTAGAGTGGAAGGAAGATCGAGTGCAGTTTTTATTTGAGCAAAAGTGAGTGGGCTGTAAATGAGGCTAAGCTTTGGAAATAACAGCGGAGATTAGGTGTAAATTGAACTGCTTGTTTTTAAATCGGCGACCTTGAAAATATAGTGGTTTCTTTTAACACCCTGTAGATCTCCGTGCCAGGTGTTCGCTTTCCGCGGGGCGCTTGTGGAGCCTCCTCGGCTTTGCCTGCGGGGTCGCTACTTCCCGCAGGAGTCTCACACCTTGCACTCCAATCAACAGGGGAGACGGGTCAGACATGACGGTCCACTTTTTCATCATCCATGTTGCAATCTTTCTTTGCATTGCATGGGGGTCTACCCTGAAAATCGAAAGGTTAACTGTAAAACTCCCTAATTATTTCCATGACAAGCGTTTTTTTTCGACGTTTGTATTTTTTCTTATTTTAATTGTTGCTCCATTAACCGGGCAATTTCTTGAGAGTCATAAACGGACTGAGTTTTTAATTGTTTAATCACTCGCTCTTTTCTTTCTTTGGAGTGATGTTGATTTAACTTCCATTTCCCTTCAAGCTTTTCCACGATTAATTTGATTCCGACAATCCCACCTAACATACTTTCCACTGTTTCTTCATGTTCTTCTAGTTTCCAAGGTTCTTGAAAACCTTGCTCATAAAAATCAGTTGCGGCTTTTAGGATTTCTTTTAAAGAAGATGAATCAGTCACAACTTCTACCTTTCCATGTACATGGGCACTGACATAATTCCAGGTAGAAACCGTGCCAGCTTCCCTATACCATGAAGCTGAAATATAGGCATGAGGTCCTGTAAATACAGCTAAAGCCGATTTTCCTTGGAGCGTTTTCCATTGAGGATTGGCTTTAGCTAAGTGCGTTAAAAGCACAACTTTATCGTTTTCGTATTTTACAATAAAGGGAAGGTGAGTAGCACTTTGCTCCTCATCCTGTTGGGAGAATAAAATTCCAAAGCTATGATGTTGGATAAACTCGATTATTTCTTGTTGGTTGGCGTTTTTGAATTGTTTTGGTATGTACATGAAGGAAATACCTCTTCTCTTAGTTAATAATTCTATTATATATATAAAGGTGGCTAGCGATGACATATAGAGCGTATTAACTGTTTTTGTGGTATAAAACTGATAGGTGAGAGCCCTTAACTATTCATAAAGCCCACTTGTATAAATACTCGTTAAATTATGAATGATATCGTCTATTGAGTATTTGTTTTCATTATTCACAAGCTCCCACAAAAACATTTCATTTGAATAGTACCATCCTCTTGCAGCTAGAGTTGGATCTAATTGACGCTTAGCTAGTGAGTTAATTTGAGCGTACTTTATATCAAGTGAAATGCGATGGATAAATCGTTCTCTTATCATGTACCACTTTTGGTCGATTTCAGGAGATACTCCGATTGCTTCTTTTACAATTAACATCATCTTCCGTTCGTTTACAGCTAATGTTAGAAATAGTCGTACTTGTTTTTTTATGGAGTCGTAAGCTTCTAATTTAGAAGTAGGTTTAAAGGGTAATTCTGCAATTTCATAAAATTGGTTCATTAGATCTTCCATTAGAACTATGAATAATTGATCTTTATTTTTAAAGTATACATAGGCTGTACCGTAACCGGTATTAGCTTTTTTTATTATTTGAGCGATGGTCGTTTTTTGAAAGCCATTTTCTAGGAATGTTTCTTTGGCAGCTATTAAGAGTTTTTGTCTAGTTTGTTGGGCTTGTTGTTTTCTAGGAGATAACTTATTAGATGAATCATCCATGCTTTCACCCCTTTCAAATTTAATTGACAATGGTCATTTAAATCTTAGTTTACAAGTAAATAAATGTACTGACAACTTTAAGGAATCTCTGGGAAAGGAACACTTACATTTTAGTCCTACTATATTGACATGGTGTCATTGACTTTGTGTCAGTGACGAAGATATAATGTTGTTAAAAAGTAAAGATTCTGAAAGGTTGGTTGTCATGAATGATCTTAAATATGCTAAAAAGTTAAGTGAACAGGACCCGTTAGCAAAGTATCGTCAGGAGTTCTATATAAAAGAAGATGAAATTTATCTTGATGGAAATTCACTTGGACTTCTTTCGAAAAGGGCAGAGAATTCACTTTTAGACTTGTTAGATTCATGGAAATCATTTGGTATTAATGGGTGGACCTCTGGTAATAAACCTTGGTTTTATTTATCCGAAACAATAGGTGAACAAATGGCACCAATTGTAGGAGCAGAGCCTAAGGAAGTAATTGTAAGTGGTTCCACTACAGTGAATCTACATCAATTAGTATCAACCTTTTATCAACCATCCGATAAGCGCACGAAAATCTTAGCGGATGAATTAAATTTTCCAAGCGACATTTATGCGTTAAAGAGTCAATTGAAGCTGAAGGGATATGATCCTTCAGAGCATCTCGTGAAAGTAAAAAGTGAAGATGGTCACACATTAAAGGAAGAAGAGATTATTGCAGCAATGACAGAGGATATTGCGCTAATCGTATTACCGGGAGTTTTGTATCGTAGTGGTCAAGTTTTAGATATGGAGAGATTGACGAAAGAAGCACATAAGCGTAATATTCTGATTGGATTTGATCTTTGTCATTCGATTGGGTCTATTCCGCATGAGTTAAGTGCATGGGATGTTGACTTTGCATTTTGGTGTAACTATAAACATTTAAATGGTGGACCAGGTAGTACAGGTGGTCTGTATATTAACAAGCGACACTTTGGATTAATGCCAGGTCTTGCAGGCTGGTTTAGTTCTCGAAAAGATAAACAGTTCGATATGGACCATGAGTTAATTGCTGCAGATGATGCTGGAGCATATCAAATTGGTACACCAAATATTTTTAGCATGGCTCCAATTATAGGGTCACTCTCCATGTTTAATGAAGTTGGAATGGCTCAAATCCGTACGAAATCTTTGAAGCTTACAAATTATCTGATGGAACTGATAAACAGTGAGTTGGATGGTCATGGCTTTATCATTCGAAATCCGATTGAGGATCATAAAAGAGGTGGACACATTTATTTAGAACATCCTGAGGCGGCAAGAATCTGTAAGGCTTTAAAAGCAGATGGAGTTATTCCTGATTACCGCTCGCCCAATGGGATTCGTCTAGCACCAGTTGCCCTTTATAATACGTATGAAGAAGTATGGAAATCTGTTAAAATTCTTCAGAGCATTATGGTAGAAGAAAAATATAAACAGTTTGAGAACAAGCGCGAGATAGTTGCATAGATGATAAAGAATTAAAAATAGATTGATAGATTACAGTATGCAAGTTATGAATTAACAAAATAATAAAAGGCTATTTCCAAATAATAAATTTATGAAGGAGGATTAGCAAGATGAACAAAAATGATCAAAGAGAAAAGAACGCAACAAGTGATGAAAAGGCTATTCATACGGATTTTACGAATAATATGACCTATGGAGAGTATTTAAATTTAGATAAAATTTTGTCAGCACAGAATAGATTATCTGGTCATCATGATGAGATGCTTTTTATAGTGATTCATCAGGTGAGCGAACTATGGATGAAACTAATTCTTCATGAAACGAAGGCTGCTATTGAATCAATTGAAAAAGATGATTTATCTACTGCCCAGAAACGTTTGGCAAGGGTCTCAAAAACACAGTCTCAAATCATCCAAGCATGGGATGTGCTTTCTACATTGACTCCATCAGAGTATATGGAATTCCGTGATTCTTTAGGCCAGGCATCTGGATTCCAATCTTATCAATATAGAATGATCGAGTTCTCACTTGGATACAAAACGGATCATGTATTGAAAATCTATCAAAAAGATCCTGCATTACACACTATCTTAAAAGAAGCGTACGAAGCGCACAGTCTTTATGACGTTTCTATCCGTGCTTTGCATAGAGCTGGTCTTGAGATTGATATTGATGTTTTAGAGAGAGATATTACGCAAACCTATAAAGAAAATGATTCTGTGCGAGATGCATGGATGAAGGTTTATAAAAATGTTGATCAGTATTGGGAGTTGTATGAGTTAGCGGAAAAATTAATAGATATTGAGGATTGGCTGCAACAGTGGCGCTTCCGCCATATGAAAACGGTTGAAAGAATTATTGGTTTCAAAATGGGAACCGGTGGGTCATCTGGAGTAGGTTATTTAAAGAAGGTACTTGATCAACGCTTTTTCCCAGAGTTATGGGCGATTCGTACAGAGTTATAATTTTTTTATCCCTCAAGTTCATCAACTGAAAAAGCAAGTATGCGCTAGTTTGCCACATACTTGCTTTTTTATTTGTTTATAGTTCGGTCTTATCTTTTTGGTCTTTATTATGTTTGTTGCCTTTGCTGTTATCGCCAGGGATATGTTGTTTTTGGCTTATGCTATCGCCAGTTGGACTATTTTGATTTTTGCTGCCTCGATTGTATTTTTTTGTCATGGAAAGTCACTCCTTAAGAAAATGTTGGTAATTGATCTAGATTATTGGTGGGGTCTCCGTCCGCGTTACCCCTGATATACATATCTCCGTCTTTGCCCTTAAACACATTGGCACCCAATACCTCTCCTTGATTAACTGCAAGGATTGCTTCTTCATAAGCAAGGACTTTACCAGTTGATGTTTTAAACTTTACAATATCTCCATCGCCATTTTTTTGGACAGCTACAAAGGTTTCACTCAAATTGAATCCTCCTTTATCTATACGCTTCTAGAATTTCCTAGAAAGTTGAATTTATTCTCTAGGAAAAAAAAGGAAAAAATCATATCAATAGAGAAATATTGAAAAAAGAAAGGATTGGTCCAAATTATGAAAACCTTTAACTGGAATCAAGAAACGGAAAAACAATGGAATGATAGAGCGGACTTTTGGCATGAAAATAGTGAAAACATGTGGCTAAAAGGAAGTAGAAAAACCATCATTCCCTTTATTAAGGAGAGGTTACAGGAAGGCTCGTTTATTTTAGATGCAGGTTGTGGAGATGGATTTGGCTCCTTTTTATTAGCAGAAAATAATTACAAAGTTGTTGGAATAGATATAGCAGGGAAAATGATACAGAAAGCGCAAGAAAAGAGGATTCACAAAAATGTCTCCTATCTGCAGGGCGATCTAACAAAACTACCATTCAAAAAGAATTATGTAGACGCTATTATGGCGATTAATTCGATTGAATGGGTTGAGCATCCATTAGATGTTCTAGATGAGTTTCACAGAGTTACTAAGGAAAAAGGAATATTATTTCTAGGGTTGTTAGGTCCTACTGCGGGACCACGGGCGAATAGCTTCCCGCGTTTATATGAGCAAAGAGCAATCTGCAATACGATGATGCCTTGGGAATTAGAGCAGCTCGCGCAGGAAAATGGTTGGGAACTTTTAGACGGCATGCCCGTATATAAAGAAGAAGTAAAAAGAATAGAACCAACAGCTCTACCAAGACACTTAAAGCAAGCATTATCTTTTATGTGGGTGTTTATGCTACAAAAAAAATAAGGGGAGATCATTCATGTCAAAGTACTCCATCCAACAATTTATACAAAAGAGTAAACAAGAGGATAAAGGGCAAGGTCTTTTCGAGTTAGAAACAGAGAGAATTTTAGAAATTAATTTAGATGGCGAGATTTGGGCGAAAATGGGTTCGATGATCTCCTATGATGGGTCCATCAAATTTGTACGGGAAGGTATTCTCGAACATGGAATCGGGCGACTGATGAAAAAAGCATTTACAGGAGAAGGCTCACAATTAATGAAAGCAACTGGAAAAGGCAAGCTTTATGTTGCAGATCAAGGAAAGAAAATTACTATTTTAGATTTAAAAGGCGAGAGTATTTATATTAACGGTAATGATCTACTGGCATTTGAAAGAAAATTGGATTGGGATATTAAGCTAATGCGAAGAATTGCTGGAATGATGGCAGGTGGATTATTTAATGTACGATTAGAAGGGGAAGGCATGGTTGCTTTTACTTCGCACTATGAACCACTTACTTTAATGGTTTATCCAGGACAACCAGTCTTTACAGACCCTAATGCGACTGTTGCGTGGTCAGGTAATCTTCAGCCTGAATTTGTGACAGATATTCAAATAAAGACATTTTTTGGGAGAGGCAGTGGCGAGTCCATTCAAATGAAATTTTCTGGAAATGGTTTTGTTGTTGTCCAACCCTATGAAGAGGTATATATGGAAGGAAACCAAGGATAGTGAGAAAAGCATTGACGAACAGTTGTCGATGCTTTTTCACATTATAAGCATAAATCGAAGCATAATCAAGCTGTAAAAAGTGGTACAATAACCAATGTGAGAATTTTTAATTATTATATGGTGGGGGAATTATAGTGAAGCATACAAAAACAGCTGTGCCTTCTGATATAGAAATTGCACAACAAGCATCGATGAAGAAAATCGTAGAAATTGCAAATGAATTAGATATTCAAGAAGATGAGTTAGAACTGTATGGTCGTTATAAAGCAAAATTATCCTTAAATATTACGAAAAGATTACATACAAAAGAAAACGGTAAAGTAATTCTTGTTACGGCAATTAATCCTACTCCTGCTGGTGAGGGAAAGTCTACTGTAACAGTTGGACTTGGTCAGGCTCTGAATCAGCTCGGCAAAAAAGCAGTCATTGCGATGAGAGAGCCTTCTTTAGGACCAACGATGGGAATGAAAGGTGGAGCTACTGGTGGGGGGTATTCACAAGTACTCCCGATGGAAGACATTAATTTGCATTTCACAGGAGATATTCATGCGATCACTACAGCTAACAACACTTTGGCTGCCATGATTGATAATCATATCCATCAAGGAAATGCACTTCAAATTGATACGAGAAGAATTAGCTGGAAGCGAGTAATGGATTTAAATGATCGTGCTCTCAGAAAAGTCGTCATTGGACTTGGTGGTCCCATTCAAGGAGTACCGAGAGAAGATGGGTTTGACATCACCGTAGCATCTGAAATTATGGCCGTATTTTGCCTTGCGAAAGATCTAAAGGATTTAAAAGAACGTTTATCTAAAATAGTCGTTGCTTATGATGTTCATAAAAAACCGATTACCGTAAAGAATCTGAAGGTAGAAGGAGCCCTTACACTATTATTAAAAGATGCGTGTCAGCCTAATTTAGTTCAAACATTAGAACATACACCAGCTATCATTCATGGTGGACCGTTTGCAAATATCGCCCATGGATGTAATAGTGTCATTGCGACACAAATGGCGGCTAAACTAGGGGATTATGTCGTAACAGAAGCAGGGTTCGGCGCGGATTTAGGAGCGGAAAAATTTCTTCATATTAAAACACCTTCCTTAGGGTTCAATCCAGAGGTTGTTGTAATAGTTGCTACCATTAGAGCAATTAAAATGCATGGTGGAGTATCGAAAGAACAGCTAAAAGAAGAAAATGTAGAAGCGCTTTCCAAAGGTATAGAAAATTTAAAGAAGCATGTTGAAACCATTGAAAAATTTGGACTTTCCTATGTTGTTGCATTAAATGAGTTTGTCACAGATTCAGAAGCGGAAATTCAATTTGTGAAAGACTGGTGCAAAGAGCATAACATTCCGATTGCCTTAACTCAAGTGTGGGAAAAGGGGGGAGCAGGTGGCATAAATCTTGCTGAAATGGTGCTAGAGCAATTAGATAAAAAGCAGGCTACTTTTAAGCCATTGTATCAACAAGAAAATACGTTGGAAGAAAAATTAAAAGCAATTGCAACGCAAGTATATGGTGCAAAAGATATCGATCTTTTACCTGCTGCTAAAAAACAGTTGCAACAGATCATAGGCGAAGGATGGGGAGAACTGCCGGTTTGTATGGCGAAAACACAATACTCTTTAACTGATGATGCTTCTAAGCTTGGAAGACCAGAAGATTTTGTCATCACAATAAGAGAATTAAAGCCATCTGTCGGAGCAGGATTTATCGTAGCACTAACAGGGACTATCATGACCATGCCTGGACTTCCAAAACAACCGGCAGCTTTAAATATGGATGTGGACGAAGACGGAAAAGCGGTTGGATTATTTTAAGAGAAGAGGTTGAAACAACCATGTTTGATCCTATCGTTTTTGACAATTTAAAAGTAGTGATAGAAGGGGATATCTATGACCTTGATCTAGAAGGCCAGCTTGAGGTCGTGGATCGGAAAGATTTAGTCGACTTAGCTACTATGTCACGGAATTTTACAATGGACTTCACGATTACTGGCAGAATCATTGGTCGATTGGAACTATCAAGTAACATAGAAAATATTGCGGGAGAATTACTAAATAGAATTGATCGACCTGGTTGTTCAGTGAAAGTAACATTCTATCGAGAAATAAATGAATTTAACACCCGAAATCAAGTTTTAACGCAATGGAAAAAAGACCTGGAAGCAATATGGGGAAAAGAGTGGGGCATGGCTTTCTATGCAACGGTAGATTTAGAAGAAAGGGCGCCAATAAAACTCTCAGCAGAGATTACCTTCAATCGGTTATTTTATGAAGACAATATCGACGACCTTCGTGAGTTAGTAGTTTATGTGATAAAGTCCTTAAACTAATGTGTGCTAATAATTAGACAAATCAGAGGTTATACCGACATAATAGAGGAAAAAGAGGTGATAGGTTTGAGTATTTATGAGTATACTGCAAAAAGCCTTAAAGGTAATGAGATTCCATTAAGTGAGTATAGAGAGTATGTCATGTTAATTGTGAATACAGCAAGCAAATGTGGCTTTACTCCACAATATGAAGAGTTAGAACAATTATATAATGAATACAAGGATAAAAAATTTATTGTTTTAGGTTTTCCTTGTAATCAATTTGGTAATCAAGAGCCAGGTAGCGAAGAAGAGATAAGTGAGTTTTGTCAGGTGAACTACGGTGTCACTTTTCCTATGTTTGCAAAGGTGGATGTAAATGGAGAGGATACACATCCTTTATTTGAATACTTAAAAGAGCAAGCAACAGGGTTATTAGGTTCCAAAGCGGTTAAATGGAATTTCACTAAGTTTTTAGTAAACAGAAATGGAGAAGTAGTAGACAGAATTGCGTCTACCACTTCTCCACTAAAAATGAAAAGTGATATTGAAGCATTACTATAATTTTTTTAGTGAAAATTTCACATCTACAAGTATATAAATGTCTAATAATGATAAAGTTTAAAAGAAAAATCCTTTTCTACTATTTGAAAAGGATTTTTCTTTAATGTTATCGAATTAATAATAATACTATTATGTTACGAAAGGAGTGTGCGGGTGAAAATTATAGATGCACATGTGCATTTTTCCAATATTGGAAGCTTTCACGATACTGCCAACCGACTCTCTCAATTATCCTATTCCTATGAAGGTCTCCTACAAGAATGGAAGGAGAATAATGTGGTGGCTGGGGTCGCAATGGGAGTCACGGAAACGATACATAATAACTTTCCTGATTATGAGAGCCAAACTCCGATGGGGCTTGATCTAGCAGATAGCGTTCCTAGGAATTTAGTCCACTGCGTAGGGATAAATCCTTTCAAAATGGATGAGAGAAATAAACGTGAACTGGAACTAGACCTGCAAAAATCAAATGTTGTAGGAATTAAAATCTATTTAGGCTATTATCCTTTTTATGCCTATGACGAGGTTTATACTCCGGTCTATCAGCTTGCTGCAAAGTATCAGGTACCAGTGGTATTCCACACAGGAGATACGTATTCAGAGCGCGGATTGTTAAAGTACTCGCATCCATTAACTTTAGATGAAGTAGCTGTAAATTATCGGGATATAAATTTTGTGATGGCTCATTTTGGTGATCCTTGGGTACTAGACGGTGCTGAGGTCGTATATAAAAACAGAAACATGTTTGCTGATCTTTCTGGTTTAATTGTTGGTACAGAAGCAGAAATTAATCGACACCGAAAAACACGTTTTCTTAATCATCTTCTACATGCCTTAGATTATTGTGATCACTATGAGAAATTAATGTTTGGAACCGATTGGCCATTGATCAGCACTGGATCTTACATAACATTTATTAAAGAAATTATACCAGAGAAGTATCATCAAGCTGTATTTTTCGACACAGCATTAAAGGTTTTTCCGAAATTAAGGGGATTTTTACCGAAAAACTAGAATAGGATAGGTACAAAGAAATAGAAATGGGGGAAAGTTAATATGGAGAAAATTGCTTGGGTCACCGATAGCACCGCTTTTTTGGACGAGGTATTAACGAATCATCCGGATGTTTATAGTATTCCAATGGTCGTATATTTTGAAGAGGAAGAGTATTTAGACGGAGTAACACTCTCATTGGAGGATTTTTATACGAAACTTGCTGCTAGTCCTACCCCACCCAAGACATCTCAACCATCTGTAGGAGCGTTTGTAGAATTATATAATAAGCTTGCAGAAACGTATGATCGAATCATTTCCATTCATCTTTCTAGTCATTTAAGTGGGACAGTTTCTTCTAGTATGCAAGCAGGAGATATCGTTGATATACCAGTCCATACAGTAGATTCAAAAGTGATATCATTTCCACTTTCGGCTATGGTAAAGCGAGGTATTGAGCTTTATGAAGCAGGGAAAACTCATGAAGAAGTCATTTCCCATTTGAATGAACTATCGGATAAATGTGAAATTTATGTGTTAATTGGAAGTTTGGAGCAACTACACAGAAGTGGAAGAATGTCTGGCGTTCAAAAGCTTTTAGGAAGTCTTCTTCAAATTAAGCCAATTATTAAGATTGAAGAAGGAAAACTTTCCGTATCAGAAAAAGTACGAACAGAAAAGAAAGCGCTAGCAAAAATAACAGATTATTTAGCAGATGCTTTTGCTACTTCCACAATAAAAGAGCTTTTTGTCTTGCACGGCACCAATCTAGAACAAGCTCATGAGCTAGTAGAAGAATTACGTGAAAAGTATCCGAACATTCCAGTTAACGGGTTTCCTCTTTCCACAGCAATTGCGGTACATGCAGGAGTTAATACGATCGGTATCTGCTGGTTTAAAGAATGAGATTAGCGGTAAATTAACAAGTATTGAACTTCAGAAGGACTTAATGGGTAAGCTCCGATTAGTGTATATCCAATACTAATAAACCGAGAGAGTGTTTCGGCACATTTAGTGCTTATTGGTTCTGTTGGGGCATGATCGCTCTTGTAAAAAGAGAGGACTTCATTAGTCTGGTGATTGCATTTAATAAGTATGACATGTGTTCCATGCCAAGCAGTTCCAATTTGATTGGGAAATTGATGTATCACAATAGAAGTACCTCCGTAAGGCTAACTGAACCATGAGAACATTTTAATCTCATCGCTCAGTTAGCTTTTTTTATGAGCCCCGGCCCAGTACTTAGTATATGAGATTCTTTTCTTACGGTGACAAAAGTAACAGTAAGCCATTTCTATTATAGAATAGGTGGTAAACATGGTAAAATGGATTAGGGTAAAGAAAAAAGGTACGATCGATGGTAAAGGAGATTCAGTTTTGTGATAGAAATTATAGAAGAGTTTGTTCAATTGAAATTTCAACATGATGCAACAGGTCATGATTGGAATCATATTCAAAGAGTGAGGAAATTAGCCTTACATATTGCAGAGCAAGAAAATGCCGATTTACGATTAGTGGAAGTTGTTGCGCTCCTTCATGACGTAATCGATGATAAACTTGTTGTTGATAAAGCGCAAGCACAACGAGAAATTATAGAGCTGTTGAAAAGTATCGAGTTGATGGAAGAGCAGATAAGTGAAATCCTAACGATAATTGAGAATATTGGTTTTAAAGGTGGAAATGGAATTGCACTTCCTAGTTTAGAAGGTAGAATTGTTCAGGATGCTGATCGACTTGATGCAGTTGGTGCAATTGGAATTGCAAGGACCTTTATGTATTCTGGTGCAAAAGGCCAGTCGATGTATGATCCTGAAATTGCGGTTAGAGATTCGATGAGCTACGAGCAATATCGCAAGGAAAAGTCTACGGCTATCAACCATTTTTATGAAAAATTATTTTTATTAAAAGATACCTTACATACAAAAACCGCGAAGCAAATTGCAAAAGAGAGACATCACTATATGGTGAATTTTGTGGATCAATTTATGAAAGAATGGAATGAAATTTAAACATGAAAATGCTAATCGGTGAGAATCTATCAAAAACATATGTGGAAAAAGTCCTATTAAAAAATGTGTCATTCAGCATTCAAGAAAAAGAAAGAGTAGGATTAATTGGAGTTAATGGTACCGGTAAATCAACTCTCCTTAAAATAATTGCTGGAATTGAGAGTACAGACGAAGGAAACATTACTACTTCTAATGATTATAGTATAGGCTTTCTCTCACAGCAGCCTGAATTGACAGAAGAGTATACCGTCATGGAACAAATCTTTAGTAAAAATAGTCAAACGAATATCGTCATAAAAAACTATGAAACCTGCTTAGTTCTCATACAAGAAAATCCAATGAATGAAAAGCTGCATGAGGAACTTGCAAAGTTACAACAGCAAATGGACCAATTACAAGCATGGGATGCAAGTGCTAATGCGAAAGCTATTTTACATAAGTTAGGAATCCATGATGTGAGTCTAACCATTGCTAATCTATCAGGTGGGCAGAAAAAGCGGGTTGCATTGGCGCAAACATTAATAGAGTCTGCGGATTTACTTATTTTGGATGAACCAACAAACCACTTGGATTTTGAAGCAATCGAGTGGTTAGAAGACTACTTAAGTAAATATAGAGGAGCCGTTCTCCTAGTCACACATGACCGTTATTTCTTAGATCGAGTCAGCAATAAAATATTTGAACTTCATAATGGCTCCATATACTCATACACTGGAAATTATGGAGATTATTTAGAAGCAAAAGCGCTCCGTCTAGAGGAGCAGGAAAAAGCAGAGTCTAAACAAAAAAGCTTGTATCGCCAAGAATTAGATTGGATGCGAAAAGGTGCAAAGGCAAGAACGACTAAACAAAAGGCGAGAATAAAGCGTTTTGAAGATTTAGATGAAAAAGTAGCATCTACTACCTCGTCTCAAGATCTAGAACTTATTACTGGATCAGCACGACTTGGAAAAAAAGTAATGGAATTAAAGGATGTTTCATTACAATTTGGAACAAAGGTTATTTTAGACAATGTGAACTTATTAATTAAACAAAAGGACCGTATTGGAATTGTAGGGCCAAATGGAGTCGGAAAGTCGAGTCTTTTAAATGTATTAGTTGGGAAAATTAAAGCTGATAGTGGTGAATTGGACACTGGGGTAACGGTTAAAATTGGGTATTATACGCAAGAGCAGGGAGAAATGAATTTAGAACAACGGATGATTGAGTATGTCAAAGAGGAAGCGGAAGTAATAAAAGGTGAAGATGGCCAACATATTAGTGCTTCTCAGCTTTTAGAGCGATTTTTGTTTCCTTCTTCCTCTCATGGTACCCCAATACGCAAGTTATCGGGTGGGGAAAGAAAAAGACTTTATTTGCTCAGAATCTTAATGTCTCAGCCAAATGTTCTTTTATTAGATGAACCTACTAATGACTTGGATACAGAGACTTTAACTATTTTAGAATCTTATTTAGAAGAATTTCCAGGTGTTGTAATAACAGTATCTCATGATCGCTACTTCCTTGATAAAGTGGTAGATGAGCTCGTTATTTTAGAAGGAAATGGGACTCTAAAGCGTATATTTGGCGAGTACTCTGATTATGTTCAAGACCAGCAAAGAAAGAAACAGGAAGAAAAACAACAGGAACAATCTTTGAAGGAAAACCAACAACGTCAAAAGACGAAAACGTTAAAACTTTCTTACCAGGAACAAAAGGATTGGGAATCAATAGAGGAACGAATCATGAAGGTAGAAGAAAAGCTGGAAACGATTGAAGAAGAGATTGCCAAGGCTGGAAGTGACTACGAAAAGGTTAGCAAATGGTTGAAAGAACAAGAGGAAAATAACCAGCTACTTCAGGAACTGATGGAAAGATGGGAAGAGCTCTCTGAAAAAGTAGAACAGATAAAAGAACAAGGTTAGACTCAATTAATGTAAAGTGCCAGTCACATATGCTACCATTAAGGGATAGAAAAGTACAAAGGGAGTGATTTCTCGTGAGAATTAAAGCAATAGAACCTACTCCGAGTCCAAATACGATGAAAGTTATCTTAGCTGAGGAATTACCAGCTGGTGCTCGTAATAATTATACAGCAGAAAATAGTTCACAAGCCCCGGAAATCATTCAGTCTATATTAACGATTGAAGGTGTGAAAGGTGTTTATCATGTGGCAGACTTTCTCGCGGTAGAGCGTAATGCAAGATACGATTGGAAAACTATTTTAGCAGAGGTACGAAGCGCATTCGGTGAAACAGAAGAAGACAAGGACAACACTGGTGAAAATCCTCTAAGCGGTTATGGAGAGATAAAAGTTTTTGTACAATTGTTCCAAGGCATTCCTATGCAAGTTAAACTAACCGATGGAGAACAAGAAAAACGTGTCGGTTTACCTGAGCGATTTATGAACGCCGTTTTAACGGCACAAAACAATCAAGACAATGTTGTGTTAGAGCGTGAGTGGAAAGAACATGGTGTTCGTTACGGTGATCTCGAGGCAGTTGGTATCGAGATTGTAGATGAAATAGCAGCAACATACAGTGAAGAGAGATTGCAAACCATGGCAAAGCATTCTGTTAGTGGCGAGAAAAATGTAATCAAGCAAAAACAGCGATATAAAGTAACATTAGAGATGCTAGATGATCCTGACTGGTCGAAACGATTTGCTGCATTAGACCAAATGAATCCGACAGAAGAAGACATACCAGTATTAGCAAAAGCACTTGAAGATGAGAAAGGTTCGATTCGTCGTTTAGCAACAGTGTACTTTGGGATGCTAGAAGATGCAGATATCTTACCTTATCTATATACTGCCTTAAAGGATAAATCCGTCACAGTAAGAAGAACAGCCGGTGATTGCCTCTCTGACTTAGGGAATGAAGCGGCAGTTCCAGCCATGATAGCAGCCTTAAAGGATAAGAATAAGTTAGTTCGCTGGAGAGCTGCAATGTTTTTATATGAGGTTGGAGATGAGACGGCGTTACCAGCCTTACATGAAGCGGAAAATGACTCGGAATTTGAAGTAGACATGCAAGTGAAAATGGCAATTCACCGTATTGAAGGTGGAGAAGAAGCAAAAGGGTCCGTTTGGAAGCAAATGACCGAACGAAACAAATAAAAGGAGGACACTATAATGTCAATGGCTTATGAAGAATACATGAAACAAATGGTAAAACCAATGAGAGCTGAGTTAACGAGAGCAGGGTTCCAAGAGCTAACAACAACTGAAGAGGTCGAAGGTTTTTTTGATAAGGTTGAAGGAACTAGCCTAGTAGTCGTTAACTCTGTATGTGGATGTGCAGCTGGATTAGCACGCCCTGCAGCAACACAGGCAGTAATTCAATCAGACAGCAGACCAGATCATCTTATCACAGTGTTTGCAGGCCAAGATAAAGAAGCTACTACAAAAATGAGAGAAATATTCGGTGACATCCCACCTTCCTCGCCTTCCATGGCAGTATTAAAGGGAAAAGAAGTCGTTCATTTCATCCATCGTCATGATATTGAATCAAACTCAATGGAAAACATTATGAATAATTTGACAGAAGCTTTTAATCAGCACTGTAAATAAAAAAAAGGGAAGTGTAGTTTTTCACACTTCCCTTTTTAAATGCCATCTTAAAACCCATTGCTAATTTCTCACGATCCCAAACAGTTGTTTAAAGATAACACTGCATTCACAAGATACGCACCTATGCAAAGAAAAGAAAAATAGCACTATGGATAATGAAAAAGTGGACCGTCAAGTATCCCCGTTTCCCTTGATGATTGGAGTGCAAGGCGTGAGACTCCTGCGGGAGGAAGGGACAAGGGAGACCCCGAAGGCGAATTTGCCGAGGAGGCTCCCGGACCGCCCGCGATCGCTGCCACCTGGCACGGAGATCAAAAGGGTGTTTAATGTGCTATCTTTATTTTCAAGTTAGCCATTGAACAGAACGAAGCAAGCACAAGGAGATAAAATTATGATTGTAACAACAGCTGGAAGAACAAACCAAGAAATGATAGCACTTGCCCATCAAGTAGCAAAGGACTTGCAACTTCCATACATACAGCGAAACAAAAAATCAATTCTACATTTACAAACAGAACACAAAAAAGAAATACTGGTTATTGGAAAAGATCGATTCGAATGGTACCGACTAGGTCAAGATCAACCTCTATTCTTTCACCCCAATAGTGCAGCTTTCCGTGCAAAAAGATGGCTAGCTGGCGAGATTGAACCATTTCTGCAAGCAACACAATTAAAACAAGGAATGAGCTTTTTGGATGGTACGTTAGGACTAGCTTCTGACAGTATTATGGCAAGCCTTGCAACTGGTGTAAGTGGCAAAGTAACAGCTATTGAGGCAAATAAAATGCTTGCTTATCTTGTGAAAACAGGACTGCACGCTTGGGAAATGAAAAACGAAGAAACAGAAGAGGCGATGAAACGAATCGAAGTAATACAAGGGAACCATCATGATATCTTACACACACTCCCTGACAACAGCTATGATGTTGTTTACTTTGATCCCATGTTTGAACAACAAATAGAGGAATCAACAGGAATTCATACTTTAAGAAGTGTGGCATATTACAATGATTTATCAGAGAATACACTTCAACAGGCATTAAGAGTAGCGAAGCAAAGAGTAGTGTTGAAGGACCATTGGCAGAGTCAGCGTTTTGAACGATTTGGATTTATAGTGATGAAACGAAAAACATCGAAATTTCATTATGGTTATTTGGAAAAAAACATTTAATTTGGGACATCCTAAAGTTGAAGAAGTTAGCATTTTCTAATGGGAGGTCTTATAAAGTGAGTGGAAAAAGAAAGAAACCAGGTAATGTAGGCTTATCGTCGCCTCAAGTAGAGGGTCAAGGAACTACCAACACGGAAATCGATGGTAAATCTTTATCTTCTAGTAGAAAGAGTAGTAAACGCAACTAAAAAAAGAAACTCGTGTTGGTATTACCACACGAGTTTCTTTTTTTAGTCTACAAGACACAAATAAGTTAAGTACCCTAAAGTAACAAAGCAACTTACAACGATTAAAACCTCAGCCATTTATAATACCTCCATTATGTACTCATATTACTAAATATTTAGGAAGAGCGTTAGTAATGTTTTCTTATAATAACGCTTTTCTTTAATATTAACAAAAAAAGCTAAATAAATGAACAAAAAAATATTATTAGGAAAAGGTGTTTAAAAAAGGAATGAAATTTGCTACGAATTACCGGATGATTTTAAAGTAGAATCACAAAAACAAACACAAATTAATATAATTTTCTTACATTTATGATATACTAGATTTACTCCTTATATTTAATGAATATACATAAGAGAAAGGGAGATTACCATGCCGAAATGGTTAAAGAAATCATTAGTCGTCTTAATTACAGCACTGACATTCGGTACTGTTTCACCTCCTGCCTATTTAATAGCTGACGACAAATCCGATGATTCTAAATTTAGTAATATATCAAGTAAAGAGAATAATAGATTTGCTCCAGAACTCTATCATCCATTTGATTCTCAATTTTCAAAAGAACAATTTCTGGCATTAGCTGTGGAACAAGCAGAACTACAGAGTTTTGCCAAATTTGGATCACGAATTGGACCAAAAATACAAGATGAATTTAAAGATGTAATCCTTCCGAAGATGGAAGAAGTAATTAATGACCTTGCTCAACAACACCCAGAAGAAGAGCTAAGTAATTTAACTATATCTGAATCGCCTTCAGGTGGTAATGGTGAGAAAATTTTTCATATTTATAATGAAGTAACAGGACAAGATATTATTCGTTTCCACGTCAGAAAAGACAACCCGCCAAAAGAAGGGTACTGGTTTAATTTTCATTATCATACTTACCATGATGAATTTCAAGAGCATCATACTATAGGGTCTATCTTTTGGGCCAAAAACATGCCGCCTAAATGGTTAAGCTAAGAGAGAAAATGAGGGGTAATGATGAGAAAATACACACTACAACAAATGAGAGAAACAGCAAAGAAAATGTTAGAGGATCGTGGTGTCACAATTAAAGATATAGCAGAAATCGTTTTGCTTCTGCAAAAAAGATATATTGTGGATGTAACCTTAGAGGATTGCATTCATAATGTTGAAAAAGTTTTAGAAAAAAGGGAAATAGTTCACGCAGTATTAACGGGCGTATCCTTAGATATATTGGCAGAAAAGAAACTCCTGCCTGAACCTTTACAATACTTAGTAGAAACGGATGAACCATTATATGGGATTGATGAAATAATTCCACTTTCTATTGTAAATGTATATGGTTCGATCGGCTTGACGAATTTCGGCTTTCTCGATAAAGAAAAATTCGGGATTATTAAACGTTTAGATGAGCATGAAGGTGAGGAAGTTCACACTTTTATGGATGATATAGTCTGTGCACTAGCAGCAGCGGCAGCAAGTAGAATTGCTCACAGAACGAGAGATATTGAAGAAGCAGCGTTAAATGAGGAAGAGATAATTGTATAAAGAACACTGTAGATGACTTTCCGTTATTACTTCGGAAGGTTCTTTTTTTTGCAGAATAAGAAAGAAAAAAATAATTCATTGCCTATGTGTTTACTAAAGGGAGTTACGTAAAGACTCACTGCTGAACTCAGTTCACACTATCATTAAAAATTGGAAATATTTTATTACCTTTTTTTAATAATATTAAACTTTCCTTACGAAAATAACATTTCAATTAAATAGATTGGTGGTATAATAAATTTATATTATCAGACAAAATGAATTTTCGAATAATTAACAACGTAGAATATCCAACAAGAGAAGGAGCAGGAAGATGAATCGTCGAATTTTAGCTATCATAATTTTATTAGTTTTTACAATTATTCCTGTTTATTGGAAAGCCTATGCAAGCTTAGATGCTATATCGCTAAAAGCCTATTATTCTCCTTCTCTTGATAATCATCTAAAGGAATTACCTAACAGAGAAATCATGAATGAGTTAGTGTATCTACCTTCAAGTAAGTTTTCTGAAAAAGAGGCAGCCTTAATGATTCAGCGAGTTTCCAATATTCCTACTAATATCTTAGATGTACTTGTGCACCAAAATGTCCACCTTTACCTCTTTAATGGGAAGTTAACAGACGTTCAAGGGTTCGAACATTTACATGGGTCAAAACCAAGAGGATATAGTAACAATGGAGTAAATTGGGAAGAAGTACCAGGGATTGGTGGCTCAAAGCTTGTATTAGCGAAGATTGGCCATAGTAATAAAGGGATGGGGCACGGTTCCATAAATTTAGAAATACATGAGCTTGCACATTCAGTGGACCGATATGTATTAGGCAATGTCCGTTTAAATCAATCCTTTTTAAATGTTTGGAAAGAGGAAGCATCGCTTTTGTTCCCGGAGAAAAATTATTTTCTCCATTTTCCAGAAGAGTATTTTGCTGAAACCTTTGCTATGTATTATTTAAACGAGAAAACAAGGTTTGAACTCGCTATGAACGCGCCAAAAACCTTTTTGTTCATACAAAATATAGAGACGTTGCCGATCACAAATGAATTCATCGTATCAGGAAACCACCATTAAGCATTTCATCCTATATGAAATGCTTTTTTTCTGTCTAGCGATTTATCCTACACGAAGTATGGTAAAATAAAATGGTTGATTTTAGCCTAAGAGGTGAGGAAAAGTGAAGCAATATTTAGAACTTTGTAGTCATATTTTACATAATGGAACAAAAAAGGAAGATAGAACAGGTACAGGTACGATTAGTACATTCGGCTACCAAATGCGTTTTGACCTAGCGGAAGGATTCCCATTAGTAACGACAAAAAAGCTGCATTTAAAATCGATTGTTCATGAATTGTTATGGTTCTTAAGCGGAGATACCAATGTTAAGTACTTGCAAGAAAACGGGGTACGCATATGGAATGAGTGGGCGGATGAAAATGGCGATTTAGGACCAGTTTATGGTTACCAATGGCGATCTTGGCCAACAGCAGACGGCAAAAGTATCGACCAAATTACGAATTTAATTGACCAAATTAAGCAAAATCCAGATTCGAGAAGATTAATTGTTTCTGCTTGGAATGTAGCAAATGTTGATTCAATGGCTCTCCCTCCATGTCATACGATGTTTCAATTTTACGTTGCAGATGGGAAACTGTCATGTCAGCTTTATCAGCGTTCAGCCGATGTATTCCTAGGGGTTCCATTTAATATCCCATCTTATGCATTGTTAACGATGATGGTTGCACAAGTATGTGACTTAGAACCTGGTGAATTTATCCATACTTTAGGAGATGCACATATATATTCTAATCATATCGAACAAGTTAAAATGCAGCTTGAACGAACACCAAAAGCACTACCTAAAATGGTGATTAACAAGGAAGTAAAATCAATATTTGATTTCAAATATGAAGATTTTAATTTAGTAGGCTATGATCCTCATCCCCATATTAAAGGGGTTGTAAGTGTATGATATCCATGATTGTTGCAACAGATAAAAATGGTTTAATCGGAAAAGATAATGATATGCCATGGAGGCTTCCTGCTGATTTAGCTTATTTTAAGCAGGTTACAACAGGTTCAACAGTTATAATGGGAAGAAATACATTTGAGTCGATTGGAAAGCCGTTGCCTAATAGAAAGAATATCATCCTTTCAAGAGATAGCAATCTGCAAATTGAAGGCTGTGAAACATTGTCTTCAATAACGGAAGTGGAAAAAATGGCGAAACTAGATGAGGAAATTTTCATAGTTGGCGGAGCTAATATTTATAAACAATTATTACCGATTACGGAAACACTTTATCTTACGTTTATAGATGAAGAGTTCGAGGGTGATACTTTTTTCCCTAAAATAGACACCAAAGAATGGGAATTGATATCTAATGAAAAAGGTGTCAAAGATGAGAAGAACCCGTATGACTATTACTTCAAAGTGTATAAAAGAAAGTAAAAGGAATGTACTTGATTAGGGAGAGAACAAGATGTTGCGAACTATTTGGTGGTTTATTTACTTTTTTGGTTATTTGATTTATAGCTTACCAACGATAAAAAAAGTAAATAAGTTAGATCCATCAATGCCTGTAGAAAAACGAGATATTATTATCCATGAAAAACCAAAAACATGGGCAAAGAATTTAGTTAACATTACTGGATCTGAAATTAAAGTTATCGGGGAAGAAAAAATTCCGAAAGGACCAGTATTGTTCGTAAGTAATCATCAAGGAAATTTTGATGTTCCAATACTAATTGGCTTCCTGAAAAAACCAGTAGGATTTATTTCAAAAGTGGAAGTACAGAAGATTCCATTCGTTTCAAAATGGATGGTGGCTATGAATTGTGTATTCATTGATCGTAGAGATAGAAGAAAGGCTATTCAATCAATTAGAGAAGGTGTCTCGAGATTGAAAGAAGGACATTCCCTTGTGATTTTTCCAGAAGGGACAAGAAGTAAAGGGAATTCTATGGGAGAATTTAAGAAAGGTGGCTTGAGACTTGCTACTGAAAGTAAAGTTCCAGTAGTTCCAGTGACAATCTCTGGTTCCTATAAAATCATGGAACGTAGCAAAGTAAGCTTTAAGGCAGCTAGAGTAACAGTCACAATAAATGATCCTATCTATTTACCTAAAGATGAAAAAGTTGATGGCACTGAATTAGGGAAATTAGTACAGGCTAAAATTCAAGAACACTTATAATGAAGTCACAACTTGGGTTATATAGTGAGCTGCACTGACTAACTCTCGACAATTCTAACTTTATCCTTAAAAAACTATCGAAATTAGTTGAAAGATGTTTTATTTTGTCACACTAAATAGTAACACTTGTAAGAAAATTTAGGTTATAATATAACAAACGGGTGAAAAAGAGGATTGATATTTTGCTATGGAAAAGCCTAGAGTTCACGATTGAAAAGGGACAGAAGGTAAAAGTCATTGAAATTCCAGTATTGGAGGACGATAGCACATATCACTTTATGGTTCGTGTAAGGCTACAATCATTTATAGCAAAAATACTTTCAGAAAAAGAACCGAAGCAAGTATATTCATTTCGGGAATACCTTCAAAAAGTATTAAAGTGGCCAGACTATTGTAATGTTATAAAATCAGATATCCTAAAAAATAATGCTTGAAGAAAGCAATATGCTATAATATGAAGACAGGGATAATATCCCTGTTATTTTTTTTGTCTAAAATGCGAAGATTTATCTAGAACGCGCTAGAAATGTCGAAATCTAAGATAATTTTGTTTTAACAAGCTTAAATTGTAGGTATAATAAAGCATAAGGCTATATTTGGGGAAGTGAATTCATGACAAATGTAAAAATAGTGACGGATTCTACAATCGATATTGATCAATCCATCATTGATAATCTAAACATTGAAGTTGTACCATTATCCATCATCATTGATGGGCATTCATACATAGACAGGTTTGGGATAAAGCCTGATGAATTTATGAATAAAATGAAAGTCTCAAAAGAGTTACCTAAAAGTTCTCAACCTGCAGTTGGAACATTTGTAGAAGTGTATAATCGTTTAGGAGCAGATGGGAGCAAAGTTCTATCCATCCATATGACTGGTGGAATGAGTGGAACAGTTTCTTCTGCAGAAAGCGCTTCTAATATGTCGGATTCTGATGTAACGGTTGTCGATTCTCGCTTTATATCTTTTGCTTTATCATTTCAAGTGGTAGAAGCTGCAAAGATGGCGAAAGAAGGAAAAACAATCGAGGAGATCTTAGTAAGACTAGATGAGGTACAAAAACATACCAACTTGTATCTTATGGTTGATACATTAGAAAACTTGGTTAAGGGTGGAAGAATTGGAAGGGGCAAGGCATTGATTGGTTCCCTATTAAATATTAAACCAATTGCGTCACTTGCTGATGGTGTTTATACTCCAGTAAATAAAGTGAGAAGCCACTCACAAGTTATTAAATTCTACACAAAACAATTTAAAGAAGATATAGCAGGGAAAAAGGTAAAAGGTGTAGGAATCGCACATGCAGGCTGCATAAAATTAGCCCAAACATTAAAAGATGCTATACAAGAGGTTTCTGGTTTCGAGGATACTCAAATTTCTTTTACAACTCCAGTTATCTCCACACATACTGGACCAGGTGCACTTGCTTTAATGTATCACGCAGAATAATAAGAAAAGCTAAGGGGGGTTCCCTTAGCTTTTCTTATTGATATTTACTTAATTAGTTTTTGGCATTGGAGTTGGGGTCGGTGTTGCATAGCCTTCTTTATAGGTCTCATCAATCATATCGCGGATTTCAATGATTGATTTTCCTTTACTGTATTCTACAATGGATGATGCAGCAATTTCTAAACATACCCCGCACCTTGTTCCGTGATCATCCCAATCAATAGAGCCGTCTTCATGAACCTCATGGACAAAGCATTGATAACTGCTTTTGTGACCCGCTGAAGTACCACAACCACAATAACAAGGAATCTGTTCTAATACCTCTTGATGTTGTGCTGCTGCAGAATAAATAATTGTCATATCTTCAGGCTTATCATCTAAAAAAGATGGTAGTTCTTCAACAGAAGCAGTTTTCTCTCTAAGATCACCTTGATAGAAAGAAGGTTTATTGTGTTGGTGGGATCCTTCCTCATGTGATTGCTCCGTACTATTTGACTCCGAGTTATTGGAACAAGCAGCAAGAAGAAATAAAAGTGCGCTTAGTATAAATACCGTTTTTTTCATGATTAATACACCTCGTTCACATAAACTATTCCATTTTACTATATCATAACAAAGAACTATGAAATATTAACATCTTTGTGAACGAAGCTTTTAACCTTTCATTTTGACTATTTAAACTTTGTCAAGCATTTTTACCAGAACAATAGTCCACCTAATACAATTCCAGTTACGAATGCTAAAGGAACGGCGATAGGACTATACCCACCATACCCTCCATAATACCCTCCGAAAAATCCCATTCCAAATCCGCCTAAATTTTTTCCTCTTGGTTGAATATATACATGAGTGGGAGAAACTCTTACAATTCTTCCACTATGATTTGAGCCATCTCTACATTTAAGTGTTACAACTTGACCGTGATAACGCTGACACTGATGATAAAATTGTGACATGTTCATCCTCCTATCGATTTTATACATAATAGACTATTCTACTTATAACTAGGTTGCTTGTACGTTTGTCTTGGTTTGTCTGACAGGAAATTAAATGCTCATAAAAAGAAAGTGATTTATTGACCAGAAAAATATTATGTAAATTAAAAAGCATTCAATTTTGAGAACAAACTGTATATGACAGAGATAGAGAATAAGAGTATAAATTAGAGGCATCTTTTAAAGAAGATGCTTTTTTCATAAATTTGTTTGATTAGGTAATCCTATCAATAAGAGTGTTGGAGAGAGAAAGGAATGTTCGAAGTGGATGGCAACAATCAACTATCAAATCTAGAAATAGAGGAGATTAAGAACTATTTCTCGCAAAAACTACATCACAGTCCGGATCTATACTTTTATGAACTTCCCATAAAAGAGTCCGTCTTGATTTTTGTTTATATGAAGAATTTAATCGATGATTCCTCATTTAATCAGTTTATCCTTTCACCAGCTTTAAAGTTAGCCAGAGAGATTGAGCTTCATGCAAAAGAGCTTAGAAATAACCTTTTAACATCAAATAGCTTACTTAGCAATGATGGTGAAGAGATTACAAAAAAGTTACTAGAAGGCTTTATATACATCTATATACAAAAAGGTGAAACGGGAGTTCTTGCGAATGCTTCCAAAAAGACGGAGCGAGGGCTGGAAAAAGCGGAAACGGAATCTTTAGTATTTGGTCCGAAGATAGCTTTTACTGAATCTTTAAATACCAATATCAGTATTGTTCGCCAAAATATACTGACAGAAGAACTTTGTGCCGACAAATTAACGGTGGGAAAGCGTAATGAAACGGAGATCAGATTAGTTTATTTAAAAGGCTTAGCTGATGAGGACTCTGTCGAATATATTAAAGAGAAGATAAATAATCTTGAAGTAAATGAAATTTTGGATACATCTGTCTTAGCGCAATTAATTGAAGACAATAGTTATACTCTGTTTCCACAATATCTTCAAACAGAATTACCAGATCGAGTTACATACAGTTTAGAAAAAGGTATGATTGCTGTATTTGTCGACAGAAGTCCAATGGTACTTCTCGGTCCAGTTTCATTCTTCCACTTTTTTGAGTCTACAGAAGATGTCTATATGCGGTGGAATATGGGTAGCTTTATTCGTTTCCTACGCTATTTGACGATGTTCTTATCCATCTTACTAACTCCCGCATATGTGGCTGTGATTACGTACCATTATGAAATGATCCCCTCAACTTTAATTGTATCGCTTGGAGAATCGAGATCTAAGGTTCCATTTTCACCAATTTTCGAAGCCTTTCTACTTGAAATTATGATTGAATTATTAAGAGAAGCAGGAGCAAGGCTTCCAACAAAAGTCGGTCAAACAATGGGTATCGTAGGCGGTATTGTATTAGGACAAGCTGCCGTAGAAGCAGGGTTCACAAGCAATATTCTAATTATTGTTGTTGCACTGAGTGCATTAGGTTCATTTACAGCGCCTAGTTATTTAATGGGGACTGCTATCAGGGTTACTCGCTTTCCCATTCTCGTTCTAGGAGGGATGTGGGGAGGTATTGGAATAGCAATTGGATTATGTTTCTTACTTATTCATTTAATTAAACTTACCAGCGCAGGGAGACCGTATTTACAACCAATCTATCCGCTTGAATTAAGGAAGGTAAAAAATACTGTCATCAGGTTACCAATTGAATTGATAAAAACAAATCCGGAGAAAAAGGGCTTTTTCTCTTTTAATGAAAAATATGCGAAAGATATAGATGAGTAGGATGGTCTAAGATGAACACTCAAACAACACCAAAAAAGAGTCTTTTACTTCAAGCTTTTTTAGTGTTTTTTATCGTACATACTAACCAAATGGGAGTAGGTATTGCTGGTGTCCAAAGAATCATTTTCTTTGAATCTAAGCAAGATGCATGGATATCAGTTTGTATAAGTTACATCGGGATGGTAGTAGTAATAGCGGCGATGTGTTATATACTGCGAACATTTAAAGATAAAGATCTCTTTGATATTCATGTTTCACTTTTTGGAAAATTCATCGGAACTATTTTAAATTTGGTGTATATAACTTACCTTTTAGCTGGCTTACTTTCTATTATTTTAGGCTATACAGAAATAGTGCAAGCCTGGATTTTCCCAGACATGAAGTCTTGGACAATTTCAAGCTTTATCCTTTTTCTAACTTTGTATGGAGTATTCGGTGGGATTAGGACAGTTGTAGGTGTAAGCTTTTTAGGTTTCTTTTTAGCTATTTGGTTAGTGCTGTTAATTTACGAACCTATAAGATATATGGAGTGGACAAATTTTCTTCCGATATTAGAAGCATCACCCAAAGAATTGCTAAGAGGAGCATATAAGACTTCTTTTACCGTTTTAGGCTTAGAAATTTTGTATTTCGTATATCCCTACATTAGAAATAAAGAGAAAGTGCATATTTATGCACAACTTGGTGTGTTTTTCACCTTCTTATTAATTTTATTACTGACGATTGTTGCGATTGGCTATTATAGTGCAGAACAATTAGAAAAAACAATTTGGGCAACATTATCCATGTTCAAAATCATTCAATTTCCTAATCTTGAGAGATTTGAGTTCTTTGCTGTATCCATGTGGCTAGTAATCATTCTTCCGAATACTTTATTTATGATGTGGGCTGCTACAAAGGGTCTTAAAAAGATAATTAAGATTAAGCAACGGAAGTTAGTGATTATTTGTAGCATTTTAATAATTGCTCTTACAATGTTATTTAACAGAAGGGTAGAGATTAATTTATACATAGATGTTGTTGGTCTTTTCGGGTTTGGAGTGATATTTGTTTATACGATAATTTTATTTCTAATTGTTTTCGTACGAAACAGAATAGTAGCAGGGAGGAAGGCAGGATGATAAATCGAAAATTGATTGGTCTTCTTTCATGTTTTCTACTCTTAGTTGGGTGCCTCGAACAAAAACCATTAGAAGAATTAGGATTACTTACAGCTACTGGCTATGACAAAGAAGAAGACGATCTGATACGAGGATCCATCGTTTACTATGAGTTTGATCCATTACATCCCAATAATTCAAAAATGGTCTCTACTGTTGCAAATACAAGTAAGGGTATTAGACAGAAAGAAAATTTAGCATCAAGTAGAAAATTAGTATCTGGGCAATTAAGGGTTGCGGTTTATGGTCAAGAACTTGCAAAAGAAGGGATTATATCTTATATTGATACGTTGTCCAGAGATTCAGAAATAGGAACAATGTCTTACTTAGCTGTAAGTAATACTACTGCACATGAACTTCTAAGTAGAGCTCAAGAATCAGATGATATTGCGAATGCAGGAACCTACCTCTATGATTTAATTAGTCAAAATGTCCAGTCGGAATCACTCGTTTCTCCAACACTACATGAATTTATGCAATGCTATTATAGTCAAGGTAGAGATCCGGCTCTCCCTTATATGGAATTTCGTGGAAATACAATATTTGTTAATGGACTAGCTTTATTTAAAGATGATCGGATGGTAGGTAATATAGACACAACAAAATCATTTTATTTGAAGCTCCTATTAAACCCTTACAGAGCAGGTAATATAGAAATATCATTTCCGAAAGATAAGCTAGATAATTATTTGCAAAAAAGGAAACATCCAAAAGTGGAAAAAGAACTAATATTCGCTTCGCTTGATCACTTAGAGAGCGATGTGCGTATTGAAATGGAAAATGTAAATCCTTTAACTTTTAGCATAGAGGTAGATGTTGTAACAAGAATGCAAGAAATATCCGAGGATTATGATTTAGGTAATCCAGAAGCACTTAAAGAAATAGAAAAGGTTATTAGTGCCACAATGAAAGCTCACATCGAAGAATTAATCAAAGAGTTTCAAATGCTAACGGTTGATCCAATCGGTTTTGGTAATCATTATCGAGCAAAAATAGGAAGCAAAAATTTCACAAGGGAAAAATGGAGAAAGCTATATCCTGAAACAAGCTTTAACATAAAGGTAGAGACAAAAATATTACGAACTGGTGTGATGGATTAGGAGAGCTATTTTAGCTTTCCTTTTTTATTGGTTGTGTATTTTTTGATGGGGATAAAAAAGTTGTATTCTTCTATTTTTTAGAAATTATTTGAAACTTTTAGGCTTTCATTTCGTCAAAGATATAGTTAACTATTCAGGACTGTTAAAAAAGGCTGTTTTCGCATACTTTGTTGCTTTTCGTAAATAGAATCAATCCGTCATTATCAATGCAATCGTGCTCTTTTCCATTATGTAATCGAGAGCCTGCTTCTATTTTCTAAGCAAAATGACGGTAAAAAGTCCAAATGCCGACTTTTCACCAGCTTAAAGCAACAATCTTTACGAAAAGAGCCTAAAAAAAGATGATAGATAACTAATTAATAGGGAAGAGTCTTTATATTCATTAGGGGGAAGAAACTTGAGAAGCTTAGACGTTATGAAGAAATGCTTAGTTTTTTTATTATTTTTTCTTATTATTTATCCTAGTTTTACTAACGCAGAAGCAAAATTGGAAGTAAAGGTTGAGTATGGGGTAGAAAATAAAGTTCAAATGGGAAAGGGACATCCCGTTAAAATTGAAGTCATCAACAATGGGAATGCTATAAAAGGGGATTTCGTTGTATTTTCAAACCCTACATATAATATGGCAGGTAGCTATATCGTTCCAGTAGAAATCGGAGCTGGAGATACAAAGATAATTGAATTATCTGTAAAGGGAACTAACGATTATTTTCATCATAACACGTCTCCTAATAATAAAATGGAGATTGTTCGTTTCTTTGAAGGTGGAGTAGAGACAGGAAAAGAAGTAAAACTTTCAGGGAACATAAGTTCAATGCCACGCATTTTACAAGATAATCGATTAGTTTTAGGAGTTCTAAGCAACAATCCCGATGCAGTTAATTACATAAAACTTTTGAAATATCAACAAGAACCAATGGAGTTTCTTACTATTAAGAGTGAGAATATTCCAACTGAATCATTTGGATTAGAGATATATGATGTTATTCTTGTACACGATTTCTCACTAGCCACCCTTACTGATGCTCAACAATTTTCACTAAAAGAGTGGGTTAGAAGCGGGGGTTCCATCGTTTTTGATACAAAAATAGGTCTTGCTCAGGATTTAGGAGAATTAAGTGAATTTTTGCTTCTAAACCCAAATGAAGAAACCATGATTTCTTCCATTAATCCTGATAGCACGTATCCAGGGTCGTTACCCGTTTTTATCGGAAATACGGTGGAAAGTGATCTACAGGTATTAACTAAAGAAGGAGAAACGCCTCTTACTTTGATGAAGAAAATTGGTGCAGGCTCTGTCACTCAGATATCAAGCAGTCTCTCTAGTGATGCTTGGAAGGATTGGGATAAGCTTAATAACTGGTGGTCGAGTGTTATTCAAAAATCAACTAATAAGCAAGTTAATTCTAATAATCCTCATGCATTGGAGGATCTTTCCTACCAATTGACAGCTGTGGGTGAAATTTTTCCAGGATCTATTATTTCTGTGCCGCTTCTAATTGGTGCATTTATTGTGTACTTAATTCTATTAATCCCTGTTTTGTATATTATTCTGAAGAAAATGGATAAACGAGAACAGGCATGGTGGATTATACCAACCGTTGCAATGATAACTAGTATTAGTATTTTTGTGGTCGGTGCTAAAGATAGAATTGCAGGGACGCAAATCAACGATGCCAGTATTCTCTTACTAGATAATGAGACGGAGCTTGCTACTGGTTATGGAACTGTATCTATTTTAACTAATAGCGGCGGTAAATATAAAGTTGAAATGGAACATAAAGGTACCGATTTCTTTCCGGTATTATATGGATATAATCATAACTTTGATATTGTGAAAAATTATGCTTATTTAAATGCCGGATCAAAAAGTACGGATATTACGTTCAATGATGTAGAGTATTGGTCGTTACGTTCAAGTATTGGAAAAGTTCATTCTGTACCACTTGGGAACATCGATTATGATATTAGTGTCAAAGAAGGAAATGTAAGAGGGAAGATTTCAAATCAACTAGGTTATGAATTAACGGATGTATTCCTCTTATCTGGTAGGCATTCAGAAAAACTGGGTACTGTAAAAGCTGGACAAGAGATTCAATTAAATTATGAGCTGGATAAAAAGAATGTTGCTAATGTGATGAGTTCGCCAACCAATGCATCTGTCATGAAGAGCTTTCCTAATGTATCCAATGCTTATAATCAGCCTAATCCACCGAAAATCGATAAAACAGACTTAGAAAACCATAAGAAATTTCAAATGCTAGACTTAATTGTAAATAGAAAAGAGCTATTCATAAATTCTGAACAACCCATTTTAGTAGGATTTATCGCACAAGATATTTTAGGAACAAAAGTTAATGGGAAGTCTTCAAATCAGAATTCCCTGCATCTTGTTGCCCTTCCCATTACGATTAAAAATGAAGGTTCTGCAAGTTTCAGCTTTACAGAAGAGAACCTAAATCCAATGCTTCAAGTTACAGAAGGTGAAAGAGGAACTATTTATCACAATGGATTAGACTATGGTGATAAAGTTATACACATTGGTGGTGGAAGTTATACCATGTCCTACCGAATACCAGATATGTTTTCAGTAGAACGAGATAAAGTGACGGAGCTGAAATTCAAATTAAGAACTAGTGGTGAAGATTTGGAATATTTCGTATTAAATCAACGAACAAATAAATTAGAACCGTTAGAGAATATGAACACAGTGAAAATTGAAGGAAACTTGGAGCATTATATCGCAGAGAATCAGGTGATACAGCTTGTATTTACTGTGCCAACGAATATGGATCGGGATATGACGGTACCAGGAATTGAAGTTGAGGGAGAGTTAAAGAATGATTGAAACGGTTAATTTAACGAAGAAATATGGTAATTTTACAGCATTAGATTCACTTTCTCTTAAAATAGAGAAAGGAACTGTTTTTGGATTTGTTGGACATAACGGAGCAGGTAAATCTACAACCTTTTCGATTCTTTCCACTTTGTTAGCTCCAACATCTGGAACTGCCTTTGTGAATGGATTTGATGTAACACAAAACCCTCAAATGGTAAGAAAACATATAGGCTATATGCCCGACTTCTTTGGAGTTTATGATCAGTTTAAAGCTGATGAATACTTAGATTTTTATGGGGCTAGCTATGGAATTCCATCGGATCAGCGTAAAAAGCTCATTCCACAGCTTTTAGAACTTGTGAATTTAACAAGCAAAAAAGATTCCTATGTAGATTTGCTTTCAAGAGGTATGAAGCAAAGGCTATGCCTAGCACGAGCCTTGATTCATGACCCAGAGGTATTAATACTAGATGAACCCGCTTCAGGATTAGACCCTCGAGCACGAATAGAAATGCGAGAAATTTTAAGAGAATTAAAGAATATGGGGAAAACGATAATGATTTCCTCTCATATACTGCCAGAGTTAGCTGAAATGTGTGATGAGATCGGAGTAATTAACAGTGGGAAACTAGTGGCAACTGGGAAAGTAGAGGAGATACATCAGCAATTACAAGCTAACAAAGTGTTAAAAGTATTTGTTATACATCAGATAGAAGAAGCCATTCGCTTTTTTGAAGATATTCCAGCTGTATCGAATATTCAAGTAAACGACCAGAAAGATAATCTACTTTCTTTTTCATTTGAAGGTACAGATGAAGAACAAGTATACCTTCTCAGAAAAGCATTAGAAGCGGGAATTATGATTAGTAGCTTCAGTCAGGAAGAAACTAATTTAGAAGACATATTTTTAGAGATAACAAAGGGGGTGGAATAAATGAAGGCACAGATAACGAATCCAATGTTAAATAAAGAATTCAAATTAAGGTTTCGAAGTTTTAAAAGTTTTCTTGGAGTATTCTTCTACCTGGCAGTTCTTGGAATGATTGCACTCTTCTTTATCTATATGGAGACAAGATATAGTTCAATGGGGATGTTTCGACCAGAAAATAGTAAGAACATGTTTATGCTTTTAGCCTTTGTACAGTTAGCTTTAATATTTTTCATGACACCTGGATTAACTGCGGGAGTTATAAGTAGTGAGCGTGAAAAGCAAACACTTAACATTTTACTTACAACTCAACAATCATCAACAAGTATTATAATAAGTAAATTGGCTTCGTCTCTATCTTTTTTGTTGTTAATTGTAGTATCCTCTCTACCTTTATATAGTATAGTCTTTCTGTTTGGGGGAATATCTCCAAAACTACTTTTTATGACTTTTGGAATATACCTAATTACGATGATCACGCTTGGTAGTATCGGTGTTTTTTTCTCAACCTTTATTAGAAAAACCATTGTTGCAATGATTTGTACTTATGGTGTTGCCTTCTTTTTAGCTGCTGGTACAGCAGTGTTAACCCTTTTTATGGTGAGCTTTTTCCAGTATGGGATGGGCGGGATGCAGCCATCCACTAATCCGGCACCATATTTTGTGGCGATGCTAAATCCATTTGTCCTTTTGATGACGGCATTTGAACCTTCTGTTGAAATGGAATTACATCAAATTACAGGGTGGGAAATTTCACTTGGAGTAGGTTTTATTATTTCATACATCGCAATCTCGATATTATTAGTGTTAATTAGTATAAAAAAACTTCGACCTAATATGAGACCTAGAAAAGGTAAGAAATAAAATGAACGAAAAAGATCAACTTTTTGGTTTTTTACTATCCATTAGAAAAAAGCTTAGAATACAAAAAATTACGAAGCAAACACAATTTGCGTTGCTGTTTGCTTGTCTTACTTTTTTAGCTTTCGTTTTATTTGGGAGGCTATTCGTAACGACATATCTCCTTAGAAAAGCCATTTTGATCGCAATTAGCTTTTTTATCATCTCCTTTGTTTTCTATTGGAGAAATAAGCCGTCTATGTATGATGCAGCCATCTTTGGAGATGGGTTTTTGAAGGAAGATCGTCTTGTTACCTCTTTAGATTATTTAGAGGATACCTCTTTATTAGCGCAGCTTCAACGGAAAGAAACGATGAACCATTTAACGAAACAAAAAGCTGAAATAAAAGATACAAAATTACCTTTGTTTGATTGGAAAGCTATCGTGTTTTCATTTGGGGCTTTGTTTGTTGCATCTATTCTTTTATTACTTCCAAATGACATTATGGAAAAAGCAAAAGCAATAGAACAAGAGGAGCTAATTGTAAAGGAAACAAAGGATGAATTAAAAGAGGAATTAAAAAAACACGAAGAAGAAAAACCGCTAATACTTGAGTTAGAAAAGTTAAAAGATTTACAAACACAAGAGGATGCAGATACCTTATTGAAAGAGTTAATGAAGAAAGAAAATGAATTGAATGAGTCAATAAAAAATTTAAAAGAAAAAGAGCTACAGTTAAAGGAACTAGCGGATAATAGTCCGAAAAATTCCTTAGCAAATCTAGCACTAGAAGGCAAAAGTAAAGAGATGCAGGAACAATTAAATAAACTAAAGGAAAATATCGCTAATTTGAATGAAACAGAAATAGAACAGTTTCAAAAGCTTGTAGAAAATATGCTGGATCAGAAAACCGAAGATATCTCTGAACTCTCAGAGGATGAACTTTTAGCTTTGTTAGAGCAATTAGAACAGGTATTGGAAAATGTTGCGTCTATATCAGATTTACAAGCATTGCAAAGTGCTTTACAAGCGACCGCTACAAATCAATATGGAAAAATGGCGCAATCAGGGTTAAATCCTAGCAAATTAACCTTATCTAATTCAAACACTACAAATTCATCGAATACAACAGCACAAACTCCAGGGAATAGTCCTTCCAACAACCAACAAGGAAACAATGCAAGTTCTGGTTCAGGCTCTGGCAATGGCAATGGATCTGGTTCAGGCTCTGGCAATGGCAATGGATCTGGTTCAGGCTCTGGCAATGGTAATGGATCTGGTTCAGGGGGGAGTGGTGCAGGTACTGGCGTAGGGGATCAAACATTAACGGTACCTTCTTATATTGACAGTGAATCAAGAATAGAAACGGACAGTGCTCCTACTGGAGAAGGAGAATCGGAGTTTGAAGAAACAACAAATTCCCCAGCTATTAAAGGTCATGTTCGCACTTATGATGAGGTGTATTCCTCATATGAACGTTCATACCGGGAATCGGTCGATCGAATGAATTTACCAACAAGACTAGAGGATATTGTGAAGCAATACTTCAGTGAAATGGAACCGAAGGGAGAAAATTAAGTGATTAGTTTGGAAGAAAAAGAGCAAGAGTTAAAAGCATTTCAAGCAATTTTATTGGAAGTTCAACAGGAAATTGGAAAAGTTATTGTTGGGCAAGAGGAGGTAATCCAGCAGCTTTTTTGGGCAATGTTGTCTGAAGGGCATGCGCTTTTAGAAGGGATGCCAGGAGTAGGTAAAACAATGTTGATTCGCACAATTTCTGATGTAATGGATTTTCGTTTCTCAAGGATCCAATTTACACCTGATTTGATGCCTTCGGATATTACAGGTACAAAAATGATTGAAATAAATGTTAATAGAAAACAATCTTTTGTTTTTCATGAAGGACCGATTTTTTCAAATATCGTTTTAGCAGATGAAATAAACCGTGCTACGCCAAAAACACAAAGTTCTTTGCTAGAAGCAATGGCTGAAAAAACAGTTACTATTATGGGGGAAACAAGAAAAGTAGCATCTCCTTTTTTTGTCTTGGCTACACAAAATCCGATTGATATGGAAGGAACTTATCCATTACCCGAAGCACAAATGGACCGTTTCTTATTAAAGATAAATATGAGTTATCCCAAAAAGGAAGAACTCTATGAAATAATTAATAGAACTACCGGTACGACAACATATGAAGTGAGAAAGTTAATGAATACCGAGAATATCCAACTTATTCAACAGGCAGTGAAAGAGATACTAGTTTCTCAAGAATTGTTAGACTATACAGTGAATCTCATAATGGCAACTCATCCAGCAGATGAAAATGCTAGCGAACTAGTGAAGAAATATGTTCGTTATGGAGTAGGGCCACGTGGTATACAAAGTTTAATTAAAGTTGCGAAAGCAAGAGCATTTTGTTCTGGACGCTTTCATATTTCGAAAGGAGATATCAAACAGACGATATTCCCTGTCCTAAGACATCGTCTTTTCTTAAATTTTGAAGGTGAAGCATCAGGTATAAAAGAAGACATTATTTTAGAAGACGTTATTCAACACGTTGATAAAGTTTTGAATGGTAGGTAGGGTATATGTTAAACGCCACTATAACGAAACAACTTCAATCGTATTCACTGCAAGCAGGGAAGCTAAAGAGAAGCTGGCATAAGGGTACAAGGAAAGCTCAAAGATTTGGGGCATCTCACGACTTTTCAGATTATCGTGCCTATCAATTGGGAGATGACCTTAGACAGGTTGATTGGAACATCTATGCCAGAACACAAAAGCATTATATTAAGAGATACCTAGATGAGCAGGAATTAATCGCTTCGATTTATTTAGATTGTACAAAATCCATGGCGTGTATTTCAGAAAAATGGAACTTAGCAAAAACCCTTGCGGCAACATTCGCCTATCTTGGACTATGTCAGGATGACAGGATTTCTGTCATTGGTGTACATGGAGAGCAGTCTCCATATCTTTATCGTAAAGGGAAAGTACATTTGTATCAGATGATGAAATATGTGGAGGAACTACAGCCACTTGATACTAATGGGCTATTTTCAGAGGCAGTCTCGAAATACGTCCAACGAAAAAGTAGCGTATCTATTGTGATAAGTGATCTTATGGAGCCCTTAGATTCTATTATTCATACACTAAAGCTTATACAAGCAAATCGTCAGCAAATATATGTTGTGCAAGTATTAGATCAAGAAGAAATGGAACCTAGTTTTGAAGGGGACTTTATGCTACAGGATAGTGAAACAAATCAAGAAATGAATGTGACAATATCAGATTACACAAAAAATGGTTATCGAACAAAAATGAAAGCCAGAAAAGAACAATTAGAGAGCTTTTGCTTCGAAAGAGGCATATCATATATGGTTTGTGCCACTAATGAAACCGTAGAAGATATATTGTTTAAACGCATGACCTCAATGGGTTGGATTAGGTGATAAAAATGGGATTTACAACGCCAATAATTTTTATATTAACGATTTTTTTACTGTTAGTAATATTTATGTATTTTTTCCGGAAACAGTATGAAAACAAAACTGTTCCATCTGTTTTGTTGTGGCAAGAGTGGATGAATGATTTTGAAGCACAAGCCTGGTGGAAAAAGCTACAGCATCACCTTTTACTTTACTTACAATTGTTAGCACTTCTGCTATTAATTTTCACCTTAGCCCAGCCTTTTATCCAGAAGGAAGGTATAGAAGGTGATCACATTGTGTTGATATTTGACACTTCTGCTACGATGACGGCATTAGATGGGGATAAAACAAGATTAGAGATTGCAAAAGCAAAATCCCTTGATACCTTACAACAATTAGATAAACAAGATATCACTGTCATTATTGCTAATGAATCACCTATTATTCTAGACGAAAGGTCTAAATCTAAACGTGAAATACGGCGTATTATAGAAAAGTTGGAGCCTCATTATGGATCATCAAATATACTGGATTCTATCCAATTAGCTAAGGGATTGATTGGAGAAGAGTTAGGACAAATTCATCTATACACAGATAGTTTCTCAAGAGAGAATGAGCTTGTTTTCCACGAAAAGACAGCCTTCTTTTCTCATAATATTGGGGAAGATTATCAAAACCTCTCGCTGGGTACCTTTGCGGTAGTTAATAGGGAAGATAGCGTAGTGGGAGTGGCTACAGTCATGAATGAAGGTAAAGAACCTATGGATGTCATTTTGTCTATTTTTAGCGAGGAAGAAACAATCTTTGAGACAACTGAACAGCTCAAACCAAATCAAACGAAAACAATTTATTTCGAAGATCTAGCCCATTCAGATGTTTACCGTGCAGAGGTAAGTGGTGATTCACAATATAAGCTTGATAATGTCCAGTATGCTTTTTTAGCTGAACAACAAGATACGACGATATATGTTCATGATGCGGTACATCCATTTGTGCGAAAAGCGGTGGAAATTACTAATAATAATGTTGTTCACCTTACATCTACCACGACTACCGAAAAAGAAGGCGTACATATAATTAGAGGTGAATCAATTAACGAATGGCCGATGGGACCTAAATTAGTCTTTTTGCCTACAGAAGAGAGTAAGGAAGGTTTAATGGAGTTGGATGAGAAATTGACCGTTGATGAAACGCATTCACTATTAAATCTAATAGAACTTGAAAAAGTCTATATGGAAAGGACTCATCAAATAGAACTCGATGGTATTGAAGTTATTGCGGAGAAAGGAGCTAACCCTCTTATCTATGCTGGGCAGTATGAGGGATATCCAATTATTGTCGTGGGCATAGAGATAGAAGCAAGTGATTGGGCATTACACCCAAGCTTTCCGTTGTTCATTTATAATTCCATTCAGTATTTAACAGAAGGTCAGAACTTACTTGGTTATTTCTATCCGGGACAATTGCTAGACTACTACCCTTCCTCTGACACGAAATTTATTGAAATATTCGATGACTCTGAGGATGTTGTGTTCAAGCAAGATCAATTTGATAAGCAATTAGAAATGCCAAATAAACCAGGTCTTTATAGATTTAAGGAGTCAAAAGAAACAAGTACTTCAGAAAAGTTTCTACAAGTAATTCTACAAGACCAAGAAAAGTCAATCAAAACGGAGAAAAGCTTCGTAATTTCTTCTATGGAAGAAATTACTGAAGAAACGAATAAATCGAAAAAAGATATAACATCTATTTTCTTAATCTTGGCCCTACTAATTTTGCTATTGGAATGGGAGGTATACAGACGTGCAAGTACAAATTGAACACCCTCTCATGCTTCTGTTTTTGCTTCCTATTTTTGTTAGTTTGTTTTTGTTTTGGCGTAAAAAGAAACAGAAAGGGAAAAAAGAATATGTGATTTTCACCTTAAGAAGTTTGCTCTATTTTCTCCTAATACTAGGATTGTGTGTTCCAGCAGTACTTTATCCTGTAGAGGGTGTACACACAGTATTTATTATTGATCAATCAGAAAGCGTAAAACGAAAAGAAAATGAAATGCTTGACTCCGTGAATAAAGCAATACAAGCAAAAGGAGAGAAAGATTCGTTTTCTATTATGACTGTTGCCAATAGGGCGAAGTTAGAATGGTCATTTCAGTCAGAAAAAGAAACGATTAGTAATCTATCTACTAACGAAGAAACTTATTTTACTAATTTAGAAGAGGGCTTAAAATTAGCAACAACCTATATTCCTACTGAGGCTAAAGGTCGAGTGGTTCTCCTGAGCGATGGAATAGAAACTACGGGGAATGTTTTACGTCAAGGAAAACTTTTAGCATCTCGTAATATTGAATTGGATGTTTTACCTTTTCAGCCACAAAATGTTCAAGATGTTTCTTTTGAATCATTTTTTACGCCACAAAGTGGGTTTGAGGGAGAAGCGCTCCCGTTTCATATTACGCTAGACTCTAATGTAGAAACGAATGCTTTATTGCAGATTACTCAAAATAGCAAGACGGTCATTCAAGAACCAATAAGGATTGAAAAAGGAAAAAACTACTATTCATATCATACGGAATTAAGTACCCCAGGGTTATATACTTTTAAAGCAGAAGTGATACCAGATTCCGATCAGATAAAAGAAAACAACATTTCCCATTCTATTACAAGAGTAAATGGTCAACCGAAAGTTTTATTAGTAGACAAGGATAATGAGGGGGGAAATGTCTACCAAGCACTTACTGCAAGTGGTTGGAAAATAGATCGACTTCAACCCGATCTTCTCCCAACTACTCTAGCTGGTTTCCTTGCCTATGAAAGCATTATCTTTAATAATATCTCTGGCCATCAATTAAACGAAAATCAAATGACATTGCTAGAAACAGCTGTAAAGGATTTCGGGATAGGCTTCATCATGACTGGTGGAGAGGAGTCTTATGGGTTAGGGGGATATTTTCAAACTCCAATCGAGAAAATTTTACCAGTTGATATGGATGTAAAAGGGAAAAAGGAAATCCCATCTCTTGGAATTGTCATTGTTCTTGACCGTTCTGGAAGTATGTCAGGTCAGAAGTTTGAATTAGCAAAAGAGGCTGCAGCTCGTTCTGTAGAAATGTTAAGAGAGGAAGATACATTTGGCTTTATTGCTTTTGATACAGAGCCTTGGACAGTCGTGGAAACAGAAAAAATAAAAAATAAAGCAGAAGTTATTGAAACGATTCGTTCGACAGCATTGGGAGGCGGGACAGAGATTTACCCTGCATTATCTCTTGCTTATGAAGAACTTAATAAGATGGATTTAAAGCGTAAGCATATCATCCTATTAACTGATGGCCAATCACCAAATGGTGACTATGAAGAACTAATTGAAGAAGGTCTCTCTAATAATGTAACACTCTCTACAGTTGCCATAGGTGGCGATGCAGATCGCTCTTTATTAGAAGAGTTATCTGAATATGGAACAGGAAGATTCTATGATGTTTATGATGCAAGCTCTATACCAAGTATTCTTTCAAGAGAAACTGCACTTACAACCAAAACCTATATTGAAGATAACCCTCATACCCCAAATGTGACTGCTGGGTATGACTGGTCCAAAAGGTTTGCAACTGGTATTCCTCCAATAAACAGCTATATTGCTACTACATTAAAATCACGAGCAGAACAAATAATTAGTAGCGAAAAAGACGATCCTATTCTCGCACGAATGAATTATGGCCTAGGTAGAACAGTTGCCTGGACATCTGATGTGACAGGAGAATGGAGTGGTGGATTTCCTGCTTGGGTTGAGTGGACAGGCTTTTGGAATGAGATTGTAAACTGGTCGTTGCCGTCTTATGAAAAAGGAAATTATGACATTTCATCCATAGTTTCGGATGGTAAAGCACAAGTTACGATAGAGGCGGTACAAGACATACTATTACCTCTTTCCATTACTGTATCAAATAATGAGGGTAAATTAATTGAAGAAGCAAAAAGTAAGCTTGTTGGCCCTGGACAATATGAGGTTGAATTTCCCGCAATGCCAGAAATATATTTTATTAATATTACACAAGAAGAAGATGAGGAAACAGTAAATAGCTATACAAGTGGACTGGTCATCCCGTTTTCTACGGAGTATGAACAAAGACCATTGAATCTTTCTTTATTAGAAACGCTTGCAACTAATAATAAGGGGAAAATTTTAGAAAAGCCTGAAGAAGCTTTTAGAGATTGGCATAAAAATATCTATAACTCTCAATCTATCTGGAGTCCCTTTATTTTTCTTGCTTTCTTCTTACTCATATTAGAAATTTTCATCAGACGATTTGGATTAGCCCCATTTTCCTGGTGGAAAAGATTTATCTTTCCATCTTCTAGTCAGAAAAAAGAAAAGAATACTAAAAAAGTAAGGAAGAAAGAACGACATACAAAAAATGAACTAAAAAGAGAAGACCCGAAGCCCACGAAACAAAAGAAGTCAGATTTAGTCGAGGAATCCTTATCGACAGAAGAAAAAGAAGATAGGATTTCGCAACTCTTGAAAGCCAAAAACCGAAAACGCAGATAAAAATATTGTAGATGAGGCTGGGACATTAATTAAATCCCCATCTCTATTTACGAACGATTTAATCTAAATGCCCTTTTAAAGTATACTTTTGATTTTTAGAGTACCTAGCTGTTGATTGGAGCACAAGGCGAAGACTCCTGCGGGAGATAGTGTTTGGTGGAGACCCCGCAGGAACGCCAGGGACGAGGAGGCTCCACAAGCGCCCCGCGGAAAGCGAAGCCTCGTGCGGAAATCAACAGCGGTGTTTAACAGAGCCGATTTTTAAAAAGTTAATCTTATAGCCCTCTTATCTGTGAAAATATGATAGTTTTATGAATTTAACGGCTACCTTCTTTTATCTCACAATATTTAATGATAGTATTTGGAATGGTACATGATAATTTGAAGTGGGTGAAAATTCTTGAGTAAAAGATTAGGTCTTCTTAATGTTTTTATAATAATGACTTTATTATTAGCAGCTTGTGGAGCGTCATCTGGCAAAGATATACCTGATAAAACAAATTGGCAATTAGAGGAGTTTAGTTTTATCAACCAAGACGGAGAACCTTTTGGTTTGGAAGATGTGAAAGGAGATATTACTATTGCTTCCTTAATATTTACAAACTGCACGACTGTGTGTTCACCGATTACGGCGAATTTAGCGAAATTGCAACGAATGTCAACGGGAGAAGGACTTAATGTTCATTATCTTTCATTCTCTGTTGATCCAGAAGTAGATTCACCTGAAGTATTAAAAGAATTCGGAGAACGATTCGAAGCGGATTTTACAAAATGGAATTTCTTAACGGGTTATACTCAAAAGGAAATAGAGGAATATGGACCGAAAAACTTTAAAACAATCGTAGCTAAGCCTAAAAATGGTGGAGAAGTTGTACATGGTACAAGCATTTATCTGATTGACAAAGATGGCGTCATAATTAAAAGTTACGATGGGTTAGATGTACCTTTTGAAGAAATTATTGATCACTTGAAAATTTTGCATGCTAAATAATAAATGGATGTCTAGCATTCCGCCCACTACAGGTCGGTGCTAGACATTTTTACTTTACAAGTAAAACGGAATGTCCTTATGTTTAACTTAAACGAGTTATGCTTCATACTTCAGAAAAAGTATATCTTTAGTTCAATCTTCCTCTTTTTCTATACTTGCTTGCAAGCCATCGGTTACAATTACGTGTAACTCTTTTGAGAATAATTCTTTTGCTATTTCCTCGTTACATGCAAGTATTTCCTTTTCTGTTATTTCTTCTTTTTGTTTATAATCCATTTTTAACTTCCTTTCAGATTTATTTTGAAGGACCCCCTGAAAATACGGTGAGACTTTTGAACTCCCTGTTGATTTCCGTGCCAGGTGTTCGCTTTCCGCAGGCTGCCTCGTGAGCCTCCCTTCGACTCGCATTCTGAGCAGGAGTCCCCCGGCTTGCACTCCAATCAACAGGGTGGACGGGTTAAACATGGTCTTTAGTGAATTTTGGTTTCTTGTTTCTATCACCATCTTGTAAAGAAATTTTTGAAAAAAGTTGAAGAGTATGTTATAAAAAACATACTGTAGTATGAGATAGGGTATATAATTATGAGTAGGTTAATACTCATTTGAAATTACATGCCCATGAGTGCTTTTAAATATGGATGGTTCAATTTGTAATTGGAAGCGATAGAACCACACCGATGAAGTTTCACTTAATGAGGAGAATGAGTAATGAAAAAAAATATTACAATAATAGGCATTTTTGCCCTTTTAATAGTAGGTATGGTTAGTATGTCTAGTTGTAGTGCAGAAAATTCGTCTAGCATAATCTTAGAAAAAGTGAAAGAAAGACGAGAAAGTCAAAAGGAAAAAGAGTTGTTTGAAGGGGTATTTTTCTTTAATAAGGAAGAACAATCGGACAATCAGTTAAAACAAACTACTTTGGAAGTGAAGGAAGAAGTACCCGATGAGTTTTTTGATCGTTCGTTTGAGCTTGTGTTTTTTGGAGACTCTTTAACACAAGGTGTGGGAGATCGTACAGAAATGGGCGGATTTACTTCAATTGTAAAAGAGCATTATACAAGTAAGTCATACATCGATAATGTAACCATTACAAACTTGGGCGTAAGAGGAAATAGAACAAGTCATTTATTGAAACGATTACAGGAACCGGAAGTACAAGAATCATTAAAAGATGCCGATGTTATTTTTATTACGGTTGGTGGTAATGATTTAATGAAAGTAATTAGAGAAAATTTTCTGGATTTAAACTTTGATTTATTTGATCGTGAACAGGCTGAATATGCAAAAAGACTAGAAACAGTTTTATCTGAGGTAAGAATGAATAACGAAAATAGTACAATCTATCTTCTTGGATTATTTAATCCGTTTTATGAATTTTTTAAAGAAATTCCTGAAATGAATCAGGTTGTTAGCAATTGGAACGATACTACTATCTCTGTGTTAGAAAAATACGAAAAAACAGCTTTTGTTCCTATTCAGGATTTGTTTATTGATACAGAAGAAAGCTTACTAGATGATGATCAGTTTCATCCGAATGAGATAGGGTATCAATTAATAGGAAATGAAATTGTAGAAAAAATAAAAGTATATAATGAAGAGGACGTTCTTGAAGAAAATGAGCTGATGGAAAGGGAGTAGTAAAACAAATTATGGTTAAGAAAGTAATAAATTGGAAGATTGCATTTCTTTCCTTACTCATTGTAAATATTTTAATTGCAGGAATAGCTATAATACTGGTGCTTCTTCCAAATCACCCAAAGATGATGTTATCTCAAAATGATGATGATCGAGCACGAGTTGCGTTTAATATTCGCTCAGATAAAAATGATTTAAATGATTTAATTCGGTATTACTTAGAAAAAGAAACAAAGCGCCCTTTAAATTATGAAGTGCTGTTAACAGATAGGGTAGAGCTTAGAGGTGAAATGACGGTATTTGAAAGAGACATCCCACTTACGATGACATTCATTCCTGAAGTCCAGGAAAATGGTGATGTCAATTTAAAACAAGATTCGATGTCGATAGGCAGATTGCAAGTTCCGGTTGCAATGGTATTGAAATATGTTGGAGATAATTATCCTTTGCCATCATGGGTAAGAATCGTACCAAGTGATCAGAGTATTTATGTTTCTTTAGAAGAACTTGAATTACAAAGTGATGCCAAAGTTGAATTTACAAAATTCAATTTAGAAACTGACGATATTGAGTTTAAATTACTTGTTCCTGTAGAGGATTAATTGACTTATTAACTCGAATAAACCAAAAAGACGCGTGGTGAAATGTTCACCATGCGTCTTTTTGGTTTTTATTAACTAGATAAATCACCTAATTTTTTAGGAACTGGGCATATGCCTTTCCCTTTAGACTATAGATGAATACATTAAGTATTAGGAAAGAGGGGGAGGTGTACAGCATGGGTGGTCCTGGATATGGAACGGGATTTGCATTGATTGTTGTTCTGTTTATCTTACTGGTGATTGTAGGTGCTGGTGTTTTAAGCTTCTAAAAAATCAAAGAATATTTTTTGTTTTGTAGAGGAGGTGACAGCTATGAGTTGGTGTGGTTGCGGATCTTACGGATACGGCCAAGTAGCAGGTGCAGGTTACCCTGGTGCAGGAAGTTCTTTCGTATTAATCGTAGTATTGTTTATTCTTCTTATAATCGTTGGCGCTGCTTGGTGCTAATAATTTAAAAAAGAAAATGCTCAATCTAATTGATTGAGTATTTTCTTTTTTTAGGCTTTTACATAAGAATTTTCAGTAATTCACCTTAATCAAGGAACTAAAAAGATTGCTTCTAAATGAAGGTTTTCTTCAGTAAGCCCCACTATGGCAATAGTATAGGCTAAATTAGGTTTTACATTTACTCTTTTGAGTAAAAATGTTACCTCCTTTGTCCCAACTTTTCTAACTTCTAAGTCAACGGTCATAGGTATTAATGATAAATAATCGGTTACCTCACCATATTCTATATGAGGGAAAATAGTATCGCCTTTGTAGATAGCAATATCTACAGTTGGAGTATTTGGGGAGAGGTGAAAAAAACGAATTTTGGTTTCGCCTGAATGGACAAACTCATCATCGGAAATAACTAATAGCTGCAAAGCATCCATTTGGTCAGTTGCTACTAAGGTGTAGGATTTATTAGCAATCACTTTTAGATATTTCGTAAGGTTTGGGCGATTGGAAACACCCTCTGGGAAAATATCAATTTGATAGGATCCTTCAGGTAAATTTAAGTATTCACTACTATATTTAAAACGGAAATCTTTTAATAGAAGGCAATTATTTATATACACATCTACTGATTTCGTGTTAGTGGAAGTATGTAAGAGTCGAACTTTTGCCTTTCCTTTTTGATAATATCCTTCGATATATTGCATATCTTCACCTCCAGATAATTGATGTTCGCTAAAAGGATATGCAAGTTGACTTGGGTATTTGTCTAAATTTCAAATGAAAAATCACTTAAAAAACGCCAAAGAAAATAAACAACAAAAAGGTTGGTTTATCTTAAAGAAAATAGTGGTAAATTAAGATTAAGAACCGCTAGCTATTTCAGAAGACAAAGGAGCAAATATCATGGCTGAATATGAGAGTACCATACAAAAGGATATCTCTTTATATTATGAAGACAGAGGGGTAGGAAAGCCTATTGTTTTATTGCACGGCTTTTGTGGATCTCATGCTTATTGGAAATACATCATTGAGGATTTGTCTATCCATTACAGAGTTATTGCCATTGATTTACGCGGTCATGGGAAATCAGCAGTATCAGAAGATTCCTTTTCCATAACAGATATGGCTCAAGACGTACAACTTCTTTTACAACAATTAGAGATAGAACATGCTACGGTAATTGGTCATTCATTGGGAGGCTACGTAACATTAGAATTGGTTGAAAATTACCCAGAATTAATAAACGCTTTTGGTCTCGTACACTCAACAGGTGCTCCTGACAGTGATGAAGCAAAATTAGGAAGAGAGAAAGCGATAAATAGGATAAACGAAGAAGGAATGAATGGATTTATTGAAGACTTAGTTCAGAAACTTTTCGCTAAAGAAAATTTGGAAGAAATGAATAGTGAAATAGAGTTTGTGAAGAAAATCGGATTTACCACGAGTGTAAATGGTGCGGAGGGTGCACTGAATGCGATGAAGGAAAGAAAGGATCTTCAACGTGTAGTAAAAGAGTCTGATTTTCCAATATTATTACTAGCTGGAAAAGGGGATCAAGTCATTCCTGTAGAAAAAACATTTATCGCAAAGGGACCTAATATTATGCAAGTCTTATTAGAGGAATCAGGCCACATGAGTATGCTAGAGGAACCAAAAGCTCTTGCAGACGCGATTAGTGATTTTTTAAAAATGGTTGAGGGAAATAAGAAAAAAAGTTAATAAACGTTGACTAAAAGGATAAAAGGCTGACTATTTCAGCCTTTTATCCTTTCTGATATTCAGCTCTTTTAATAAAGGAGCGCTCTTCCTCAATTAAACCACAGGCCGCACATTGGATTTTGTATGCTGGTCCTTTGTATGGAATATGAAAGGCATCAAGTGAATCTGACGTATATTCATTCACAACTTCACCAGACTGTGGATCTAGTTTCACCGACTTTGCAACCTGTTCAATAATATTAAAACGAGATCTGTTTGTTTTACAATTTGGACATAAATAAGGCGACGTCATAATTTGGCTTCTACCTCCTTTACTTTATGTTTTTCTTTCATAGAAAAATTATGCAAGAAATAAAGTAAGGACTTTTCTTATCGTGTATGAACCGAAGAATTATTAGATAAATGAAAAACAGTAAAGAGAGTATCTAATGATAGAACAGTCTCTTTACTGTTTATTATTATTAAAATGCGCCTGTATTTGCCCTTTTAGCATTTGTTTCTTCCAATCTTCATTAGCTTTTTCTTTCTTTTTCCATTCTCTTCGAATTTCATGTGTTTGGACACCCTCTTCCATCTGATTTGCTATTTCCATTAATCGCTCGACATCGGAGAAAGAATATTTTCTAATACCAGAAGAACCCGATCTAGCTGGAAAAATAAGCTTTCTCTCTTCATAATAACGAATTTGTCTTTCAGATAATCCTGTAAGTTCACGAACAGTACCAATAGAAATAACCTTTTTTTCTTTTATGGATGTTGGATCTTCCTGCTTCATGGCTTCACACTTCCTATCTATTTGCCCTCTTTCCATCCATTATAGTACAAAAATAGAGAATGTTCTTGTATGTTTGTGAGGTTTTCTTACAAACTTTTCGAAAAGTTGTCAATACTTTGTTATATATCCTAACACATAAGAAGACAGTATTTACCTAATCCTTTACACTAGAAAAAAAGGAGAGGTGAAACAGATGGCAAAATTACTGAAGCAAGCGATCCAAGATGTCAGGAATTTTTATATTCAAAAATTGATTGACGATGGACACAAGCTTGACATGTATTCTCTTTCATCCTATACAATCAGTGAATTAAAAAAAGAATACAACTTGGTGATTAATAAGGAGCGGAAGTAGCATGCAAACAGTAGAAGTAATAAAATTAGCGAGCGAGATAGTAAAATTAGATGAATTACGCGATGAAATGTGGGAGAAATTGCTTCAGCATGCCGGGGAACGTGCATTGGAAGTATTAAGACATGTACAGAATGCAAAATGAAAAGCTAACTCGTTTTTGGAGAGTTAGCTTTTCTTTAGTTACAAAGTTTCTTCCAATTTCTGAAGTTGGGAGGTTAATAAAGGAATATTTAAATTTTCTCCTATAATAACTAAGTTCAGCGGTACTTTAATTGGCTCCTTTAAATACAGTGGTGTGCCATAAGAGTATTGGAACAAGTAAATACTAGAAGTGTGCTTAAGATTTAGATACCCCTTAATACGGTATACCGAGTCAGGTAGTTCTCTTAACCAATCTTCGAATTCATCCAAGTCTATGGAAGAAGCAAATTGATAGACGAATGTTTTTAAAGATAAGTTTTCAGTAGCATGTGCTTTTAAATGGCTGTCTTTCTCTATTTGTTTAACTTGTCTCCAGCTGTATTCTGGTATTTTGGCAAAACTCGTTAGAATCGTTTTCGCATTAGGATTAATGGATTGTAACTCAAATAGAATGGAAGCGACTTCAGATTCGCTGAGAAGATCCGTTTTATTTAAAATAAGTAAATCAGCATGTTTCACTTGTTCTCTAATTAATTGTCTTATCTGAATGGAGAGGCTATCTCTTTCTTTCCATCTCAAGACATCCAATAAAGTAATGATTTTTACAGTAGTAAGCTGATTGGCGAAAATAGGGGATAGTACAGTGTCAAGAACCTCAATAGGGTGCGCAGCCCCAGTAGTTTCTATATAAATAGCATCCAATTCTTGATTCATCAATAAGCCTTGCATCGTAGATTCAAGTTTTTCTTGAATGGTACAGCAAATGCAACCGTCAAAAAGTTCTGCAAGTGGTAAATTTTCAGGTACTGCATCGGAATCAATGGATACTTTGCCTAATTCGTTCATAATAACGGCTACTTTTCTAGCGTTTTTCTGTTCTTGCTCTAACATTTGGGTTAATAACGTTGTTTTCCCACTTCCTAAAAAGCCGGACAGTATATATACCTCTACATTTTTGCTCATGGTAACCTCGTAACCTCCTACAAGTATGAAAGGAATGATCTCATCCATACATTTTACCATATTGTACAGCTAACTCGTTGATCGAAAGTGCAATAAATTAGGCAATAGTCGTTGAAGTTGATATAATCCTACTCATATACAGTAAAGGTGGGACGAACAATGGAGAGAACTAATCAATTAGAAAAAGCTACTTTTGCAGGTGGCTGCTTTTGGTGCATGGTAAAACCTTTTCACGAGCAGGAAGGGATTGAAGAGGTGATTTCCGGATATACCGGGGGACATAAAGAAAACCCAACTTATAAAGAGGTTTGTTCTAATACAACAGGACATTATGAAGCTGTTCAAATTACGTTTAATCCAACAGTATATCCCTACGAAAAATTAGTAGAGTTATATTGGACTCAAATTGATCCAACTGACGCTGGTGGACAATTCCATGATAGAGGAGAATCATATCGAACAGCAATCTTCTATCATTCAGAGGAACAAAAAACTATCGCAGAAAAGTCCAAACAACAATTACAAGCTAGTGGTAGATTTTCTAAACCGATCGTAACAGAGATTCTTCCAGCAGCAATCTTTTATCCTGCAGAAGATTATCATCAAGACTATTATAAAAAAAATGCATTCCGGTATAAGATGTACCAATCCGGGTCTGGTCGGGCCAAGTTTATTAAGGAAAATTGGAAAAAGCTTTCGGAAGATATCAGACAAAAGCTGACTCCTATGCAATACGAAGTTACACAAAATAATGGGACAGAACCTCCTTTTAAAAATGAGTTTTGGAATCATATAGAAGAAGGCATTTACGTGGATATTGTATCTGGTGAACCATTATTTTGCTCACTAGATAAATACGATGCAGGGTGTGGCTGGCCAAGTTTTACAAAACCTATTGAATCTCAGTTAATTAAAGAAGAGATGGATGTAACCCATCACATGGTTCGGACAGAGGTTAGAAGTAAAGAAGCTGATTCTCATTTAGGGCATGTTTTTGAAGATGGCCCGAAAGAACAAGGTGGACTTAGATATTGTATTAACTCAGCAGCTTTGCGTTTTGTACCTGTGAGTGATTTAGAGAAAGAAGGATATGGATTGTATTTAGCTCTTTTTGAAACGAAATAGTACGAAAAGAAAGGGTGGAACCGTAACGATGGTTGTATCCTTTTTTTGTTGTGCTAATTAAAAACAACCCGACCTATTTGTATCGTCACGTCAAAATTCTACAAATTCCTCCCTGCTTTGCAGGATTTTGTAATATAATGAAGAATTATTGAAATAGCTAGTAGAAAAGTAGTAGATTTGCTAATTGAGTGGGGGATCTGTAATGTCGGTTTATAGTATTAAGGAGTTAAAGTATCAAGATTTAATTAACAAAAATAAGTTAATGTTTTTTATCGTAATTTTTTCTTACGCCGCCGGGTTTATTGTTAATGTAATCTACCCTGCATCATCTCTTATTACCTACTCTCTCCTTGGCGCTTTAGTTTTAGGGATTGGTTTGTTTTTTCTAACTATGTGGAAGCAAAGTGTACATAGGCTTGTTCCGTATTTTGCAGTAATTGTCACTTTTTTTGTTTTTTTTCTAATTCTAATTAACCGTGGTGCCTCGTTATCCGGTTTTGTATTACCGTTCTTTGTTTTAATCATTGCTACTGTTTATTTTGACAGAATCGTTTTAGTGATTGGCGGCATTTGTAGCATGATTCTTTTTGTGTTTTCTGTATGGTCCTTCTTAAATGGAAACCTATTAACAGAAGGACAAATTGGAAACATCATTTTGCTATTTTTCCTATTATTTGTTATTACAGGTGTCCAGGTAACAATTGGGAGGAAATTATTTTCTCAATTTGAAAACATTGTTCAAACAATCAAACATGACAATGAAATAAGAGAACAAAAACAAGAAGCTTTTCGAAGTGACGCAATGAAACTGATGGACAGCGTGGAGAAAATTCATGAAAGATTAAGTGTGAATATTCATTCACAACGGGAAATTTCCTTAACTATTCAGGAACTCTCAACAGGAAGTCAAAAGCAAACAGATCATATTGCTGGCATCGCAGAACTCACGAATAATGTAACGACCTTAATGGACCGTATTGTCGATCAATCAAATACTCTATATGAAGACACAGGCTCATCCCAAATGACTGCTTTGGAAGGAAAAAACATGGCAATGGATTTACAGGAAAATATGAGTAGGTTTTCCGATGATGTGAAGCAAGTGGATTCAATCTTCCAGGTATTAACAGAAAAGATTGATGAAACGAATCAATTAACACAGCATATCAAAAAAATAACTGAGCAAACCAATCTCCTGGCACTTAACGCGTCGATTGAAGCAGCTAGAGCAGGAGACGCTGGCAGAGGATTTGCAGTTGTTGCAGATGAAATTAGAAAACTAGCTAGCTTAACAGGGGATACGACGAAAGAAATTACAGAAAATCTTAGCTCTCTTCATATCACGAAAGAGCAAGTATTGCATCAGCTACAACAAAATGTGTTAAAAATGGGGACAAATCTCCAATCCACTGAACAGGTAAACGGGATGTTCAGTCAGATTGGTGAAACATTAGAAAGTTTACTTTCTAATGCAAAGCAGTTTCATCATTTTGCTCACGAAGTAAAAGAAAAAACAAACAACACCGATCATTATACAAATGAAGCTGCAGCATTAATGGAGGAAGCTACTGCAGGTTTACAAGAAATAAGTGCGAACATCGAACAATTAACAGACGAAAATTGGCAAATAGAAACCATTCTGAAAAAAATGCTCCAAATTATTGATGATATGGATCATAAGAAGTGATTTTCTGTAAAAAGCCACTTAATTACTAAATTAATGCTTGTGAAATAATGATTTTGAAAGAACTTAAGGTTGATATTTTAGCTAACCCTTGCTGGTGTTTGGAGCGGAAGTCGTAGACGCCTGCTGAAAATCAACTGCGCCGTTAAACAGAGCCAAAATAATAAATTTGGGTTTATTTTTGAAAAATAGGCAGATGCACATACGAGACAACCACCTAGTTCATAGGTTAGAAGTGTAAATAATAAACAGGAGTGATAATCATGCACGACTACTGTTACTACACTTGTGGACCTTGTGACGGATACCCTTCAGCCGTAGCGCCAGCATATGGTGGCGGCGGAAATACCTTTGTATTAATTGTTGTTTTATTCATCCTCCTAATTATCGTAGGAGCTTGTTACTGTAAGTACTAAGTAAAAAAGAACTGTAATAATTAGAGGTAAGAAATGAAAAACAAAAGTATTATTCCTAGAAATCTCGGAAGGATGATACTTTTATGTTGTCATGAAGAATGAGAATGATCTGAGATTTGAGCAGCTAATCAATTGGTTAGCTGCTTTTTCTATGAAAGAATTCGTTCCTCTGAACATAGACTATATTAAGCTATCTTATGTAAAAAATTTTTGGTTAGTAAACGGTTACAGAACATAGGGGAGGGGAGTAATCGTTTATGGATTATCAATCCTATCTAATAAAACCTTTATTGGATAAAGACTATCCTATAATCAGTCATGGAAGAGGAGTTTATTTGTATGATGTGAATGGCAAAAAATATTTAGATGGCTCCTCAGGTGCTGTTACAGCTAGTATAGGTCATCATGTACAAGCAGTAATTGATGCCATGACAGATCAGGCAAGCAAGGTTTCATTCGTCTATCGTTCACAGTTTAGCAGTTTGCCAGCGGAAAAATTAGCGAAAAAATTGATGAGCATTGCTCCTGGTGATGTAAACTGGTCCTTTTTTGTAAATAGCGGAACAGAATCTATTGAAACAGCGATGAAAATTGCCATTCAATATTGGCAAGAAAAAGGGAAACCAGAGAAAAATCAAATTATATCTAGGTGGAAAAGTTATCACGGAATAACAATAGGAGCTCTCTCTCTCTCTGGGCATGCGGATAGAAGGATTCGGTTTGAAGCATTGTTGGAAAAATCTCCAGTAGTCGAGCCGCCATACTGTTATCGCTGCCCTTTTGATTTGGAGTATCCAGGATGCAAGGTGAAGTGTGCACACGATTTAGAAAGAGCTATATTAGAAATTGGAATTGAAAACATCGCAGCTTTTGTCGCAGAACCAATAGTTGGTGCTGCAGCTGGTGCTATCACACCTCCTGAGGGCTACTATCAACAAATTAAAGAGATATGTAAGAAACATGACATTTTGTTTATTGCAGATGAAGTGATGACAGGGATAGGACGAACAGGGAAAATGTTTGCGATGGAGCATTGGGGTGTCACTCCAGATATTATTTGTATCGGAAAAGGAATGAGTGCAGGCTATACACCAATTGCAGCTACACTAGTTAGTAATTCTATCATTGAAACGATATTAAATGGTTCCAAAATTATTATGAGTGGGCATACGTATAGTGCCAACCCTCAATCTTCGGCTGTAGCCTTAGCAGTATTGGAATATATCGAAAAGGAAAACTTGGTAGAAAACGCAAGAGTAATAGGCTTGTATTTAAGGAATGAACTTGAGACGCTTCAAAAAAAGTTTTCTTTTATCGGTGACGTAAGAGGAAAAGGGTTACTTCTAGGAATGGAAATAGTTGCTGATCATACAACGAAATATCCATTCTCACATGAAAAAGCGGTTACTTTAAAACTTATTGAAAAAGCACAAAAAAATGGACTCCTCCTATATCCAGCAGCAGCAGGAACAGAAGGAATAGGAGGAGATGCTATTATCATTGCGCCTCCTCTCTCTATAACGAAAGAAGAAGTCGATGAACTTGTTACTATTCTAGAAAAAACACTGACAGAACTTAAAGAAGAATTATAAGGAGTGTCTGCAGGGTGGAGAAGGTTCAAAATATATTCGGGAAACTTAAAACATATAATGATATCTTACCAATGTTTAAGGATGAGGCTTCCATCATGTTTGGCGGCTTTGGTGGAGTTGGTACACCACCAACTTTAGTCGATATTATTTTCCAATCAAAGGCAAAAAAACTAACGCTTATTGGAAATGATGCTGGATTTCCTACTATTGGGATTGGGAAAATTGTATCTGAAGGAAGGGCGAAGAAGCTAATCGCCTCACATATCGGTTCCAATCCTATAGCAGGTAAGTTAATGACAGAGGGAAAACTTGATGTGGAATTTAATCCTCAAGGTACATTGGCTGAGAGAATGAGAGCAGGCGGTGTTGGATTAGGCGGTATATTGATAGATGTTGGGATTACAAGTGAAGTTGTTACGAAAAATAAAAAGATTGTGAGCTTGGAAGGACATGACTTTATTTTAGAAACAGCCTTAACTGCGGATATTTCCATTATCTATGCAAAAAAGGCAGATCCATACGGTAACTTAATTTTTGATAAAAGTGCTAGAAACACCAATCCACTTGCGGCCATGGCCGGAAATTTAACCATCGTAGAAGTGGAGGAATTTGTTCCACTTGGAGCCTTAAATCCAGAAGAAATAATCACACCTGGTGTATATGTGGATTACATGATTCAAAGTGAGGGAGTGAATTGGAAGTGGGTGTGGGAGGAAACATACGGAACTTAATTGCTAATAGAGCAGCACAAGAAATTAAAGACGGGATGGTTGTGAATTTAGGGATCGGGATACCATCTCTAGTGCCGAACCATCTTTCAAAAGAGTTGAACGTTATGTTCCATGCGGAAAACGGTGTGCTTGGAATGGGGCCAACACCTCCAATGGGCGAAGAGGATGAAAACTTGTGTAATGCAGCTGGATATCCGGTAACAGTTCACAACGGGGCAGCGTATTTCGATAGTACCGTTGCTTTTGGAATGATCCGACGAGGGAAGCTAGATATAACGATACTTGGTTCCCTTCAAGTAAGTGAAAAAGGAGATTTAGCCAATTGGATTGTCCCAGGAAAGCGTGTACCTGGAATGGGTGGGGCGATGGAATTATCTCAAAAAGCCAAAAAGGTAATTGTTTTAATGAATCATTGTGATAAAAATGGAGAATCGAAAATTCTTCCAGCTTGCACACTTCCTATTACTACACCAAGATGTGTCAATTTAATCATAACGGAACTAGCTGTGCTAGAAATCACAAGAAATGGACTAGTTTTGCAAGAGCTAATGCCTGGAGTAACGCTTGAAACAGTTACGCTAAAGACAAATGCACCTTTTACTTTATCACCATCTTTCAAATAGAATAAGTTATTTCTTTTTCGGTTTCAGAGGGGGATGAGAAAATGGAAAGCAAGGTGAAGGAGATTCATGGCTGGATTGCTAAGAATAAAGGAAAAGCAGTGAAACTCTTGCAGCGACTAGTGCAGGAAAAGAGCGTACAAGGTAATGAAAGCTCTGCCCAAGCGGTAGTGATTGAGGCATGCAGGGAAATGGGACTAGAGATTGATATATGGGAGCCAGACGGAAAAGAGTTAAAGGAACACGAGAATTTTGTTTCTACTAGGGAATATTTCTCAGATTCTCCCAATGTGGTAGCAGTCTGGAAAGGATCAGGGGGCGGTCGCTCCATCATCTTAAATGGGCATATTGATGTCGTGCCTGAAGGAGATCGGAATCAGTGGGATTGTGATCCATACGAAGGGAAAGTAGAAAATGGTAAAGTGTACGGACGTGGGACAACAGATATGAAGGGTGGGAATGTCTCGATGTTACTTGCGGTAGAAGCCCTTCAAGCTGCTGGAATAAAGTTAAAAGGAGATGTCATTTTTCAAAGTGTCATTGAAGAAGAAAGTGGCGGTGCAGGATCGTTAGCAGCGATTTTACGAGGATACAAAGCGGATGCAGCACTTATTCCTGAACCCACTAATCTTAAGATTTTTCCAAAGCAACAAGGCTCGATGTGGTTCCGTATTAAGGTGAAAGGAAAATCAGCTCATGGTGGAACGAGATACGAAGGAGTTAGTGCGATTGAAAAAAGTATGCTTGTCGTCGAGAAAATAAGGAAGCTAGAAAAAGTAAGAAACGAACGTGTCAAAGATCCATTATACGAAAAAATTCCGATTCCCTTGCCAATAAATATTGGGAAAATCGCTGGAGGATCATGGCCATCCTCGGTACCTGACGAATTGACGCTAGAAGGAAGAATAGGTGTAGGTCCAGAAGAATCGATGTTTGATGTCCAACAAGAAATGGAAGCATTCCTTCAAACCTTACAAGCAGAGGATAAATGGTTTGCTGACCATCCTGTGGAGCTCGAATGGTATGGGGCAAGATGGGTACCTGGCTCTGTTGATGGAAAACATCCCTTTGTCGAACTAATAAAGAAAAACTATCAAGGAGTAACGAAAAAAGAAGCAATTCTCGAGGCCTCACCCTGGGGAACAGATGGTGGACTATTTACACAAGTGGCCAAAATTCCTACGGTCGTATTTGGGCCAGGTACGACAGAGGTTGCTCATTATCCAAATGAGTATATCTCTATTGAAAATATGCTTTCAGTAGCTGAAATTATTGCACTAACTTTAGTAGATTGGTGTGAAATTGCTCAATAATAAGTAGGAGAATCGTTTGTGCTTCATGCATATCGATTCTTTTTTATGCTTCAAACTTTGAACTTGAAGGAAAAAATGTACAATATAAAGGGGAATTCCTAGTTCAATATCGAACAAGTATCATGAGGAGTGATTAGATGAAAGAAAGAGGAGAACGTTTTATCATCCAAAATGAGTACATTTATTTAAAAGGATACAAAGATTTTTATAATGAACGACTAAAATTAGAAGACTTTCGGGGAGACATAAAAAAGGTGTTTATCGAGCTAGAAAGCTTACAACAAGAAGAATATGTAAAAAAAACAATTGTGCAAAGTCGCGCAGAAAAATTAGGTTACTTTATCGAAGCTGGCTTTACGTTAGAAGCAATCGTAAAAGGTTATTACTTAGGAACAGATGCGTATTATTTCTGTAAATATAAAGAGTTAAGTCGTTTTACTAGTGAAAAGTGGGGGGAGGAGGATCAGATTTTAGAGGGAGTGAAGCAGAAGAGTCGCTCTGAAAATGGAAAATCAGGTTCAATGCTACAAATAAGAAAAGCTACAATAGAAGATGCGAATAATTTATCGCGTTTTTATGCAAGTGTATTTCCGATTTATCCAGTACCTATTGAAAGTCCTGAATACGTGACACAACAAATTAAGGATAATACAATTTTTCACCTGATTGAAGAAAATGGAATAATTATTGCTGCAGCCTCAGCTGAGATAAATCGAGAATATAAGAATGCAGAAATTACCGATTGTGCGACGCTCCCTTCTCATCGAAAAGGGGGATACATGAATGACATAATCCGTAGTTTAGAGGAGGAGCTAATTCAAAACCAAGTATTCTGTAGTTATTCGATAGCAAGAGCCCTATCGTTTGGTATGAATGCTGTGCTTCATAATTTAAATTATTCCTATTCTGGAAGACTAAAAAATAATTGTTATATTTATGACAAAATAGAAGATATGAATGTTTGGAGTAAGGATCTATCCAGAGTTTGTGCCGAAAATTCAGCAGATACTGCTATAAATTAGGCAGGTGAAGCGAATGAAAAGATCAAGCCTACTTTCTAAGGAAATGTTAGAAGCTATCTTAAATGGAATTGATGAGGCGATACATGCTGTTGATCAAGAAGGTGTCACCATTTACTATAATAAAATTGCAGCTGAGCATGACGGGATGAAGGTGGAAGAAGTAATGGGGAAACACATTTTACATGTTTTTCCCTCATTAACAGAGTACACAAGTACTTTGTTAAAAGTACTCAAGACTAAAAAAGCTATCTATCATCAAAATCAGAGGTTCGAAAATAAAAATGGCAAGCTGATAGAAACCATCAATACTACCATACCAATCCTTGATGGAGAGCAGTTAATTGGAGCGGTGGAAATTGCAAAAAACTACGGACAAGTAAAATCCCTCTCAAATAAACTGATGGATCTGCAAACGAAAATGTATCATAAAAATGAGAAGAATCAAAGAAGTTCTCCGGAAATTACTTTATCATTGGAAAATTTTATTACAGTAGATCCAGTATGTAAGCAAGTAGTTGCAGAAGCCAATTTGTTCGCTTCTACTTCACTACCAATTATTATTTACGGGGAAACAGGTACAGGAAAGGAAATCATCGCACAGGGAATACATCAGGCTTCTTTAAGAAAAACAGCCCCTTTTATTACACAAAACTGTGGTGCGATACCAGAATCTCTTCTAGAGAGCATACTATTCGGAACGGAAAAAGGAAGTTATACCGGGGCAATAGAGAGAGTGGGTCTCCTTGAACTAGCTAACGGCGGGACGTTATTCTTAGATGAATTAAATTCCATGCCGGTGGAGCTACAAACAAAGTTATTGAGGGTATTAGAAGACGGTACCATCCGAAGAGTTGGAGGCACAAAAACACATAGAGTGGATGTAAGAATTATTACTGCGATGAATGAATCACCAGAATATTGTTTAAAGCAAGAGAGGTTAAGAGAAGACCTGTACTTTCGATTAAGTACATGCTCAATCATCCTGCCACCATTAAGGGAAAGACCTCATGATATTCTCGTACTAGCAAACTATTTTCTAACAACTTTACCAACCACTTCATTTCATCCTTCTTCCAAACCAATGCAGCTTTGTGAACAAGTTGAAAAGAAGTTGCTGTCTTATTCATGGCCAGGTAATGTTAGGGAATTAAAGAATACAATGGAATACGTTCTTATAAAAGCGAAGGAAAGTGTAATTACCGAGCTAGATCTACCCAAAAGGTTTCTCCAAAGAACCTATTCCACTTTACAAATACATGATAAACCGTTGAAACAAGTTCTACTAGAAACAGAAAAACAAATTATCCAAAACGCCTTATTAAAAACCGATGGAAATGTCTTACGTGCAGCAAAGTATTTGGATATTCCAAGACAAACTCTCCAATATAAAATTTCGAAAATGCAAGAAATACAGGAAGGGACCTAGCATTATTGCGCTAGGTCCTTTCTGCCGAAAAATGGGCATAAAAAAACTCTAGGGTAAAGGACGAATAACAGAATCGCTACTCTTTACATATATAAATAGTAACTAGGCAACTTTACCAGTTGGCACGGTTATTGCATTTCGTAGGTAAAGGGAGGAGATAGAGATGAGAATGGATTTATATACGCCCGATCGCCATTGGAAGGAGATAGAGCTTTGGAAAGATGTTACAGAGGAGCAGTGGAATGATTGGATTTGGCAATTAACGAATACTATTAGAACGCTGGAGGATTTGAAGAAGGTTATTAATTTAACACCTGAGGAAGAAGAGGGTGTTAAAATTTCAACCAAAACAATTCCTTTAAATATAACGCCATATTATGCTTCCTTAATGAATCCAGATGATCCTAGATGTCCTATTAGAATGCAGTCAGTCCCAATATCAAAGGAAATCTATAAAACAAAATACGATTTAGAGGATCCTTTGCATGAAGATGAAGATTCACCGGTTCCAGGGTTAACGCATCGCTATCCGGACCGAGTACTATTTTTAGTGACAAATCAATGTTCGATGTATTGCCGTTATTGCACAAGAAGAAGGTTTTCCGGACAAATAGGTATGGGAGTGCCGAAAAAACAGCTGGATGCAGCAATTGCTTATATAGCAGCGAACGAACAAGTGCGTGATTGTTTAATCTCCGGTGGAGACGGGCTGCTTATTAACGATCAAATACTTGAATACATCTTGAAGAACCTTCGCGCTATCCCTCATTTAGAGATTATTAGAATTGGTACACGTGCACCAGTAGTTTTTCCACAAAGAATTACCGAGAATTTATGTAATATTCTAAAGAAGTATCACCCAGTTTGGCTCAATACTCATTTTAACACTTCTATAGAAATTACAGAGGAATCTAAATTAGCCTGTGAAATGCTTGTAAATGCAGGGGTCCCAGTTGGGAATCAAGCGGTCATTTTAGCTGGAATTAATGACAGTGTACCGATCATGAAAAAACTGATGCATGATTTAGTGAAAATAAGAGTACGGCCATATTACATCTATCAGTGTGATCTTTCAGAAGGAATTGGTCATTTTCGTGCACCGGTTTCTAAAGGGTTAGAAATTATTGAAGGACTAAGAGGGCATACCTCAGGATACGCAGTCCCAACTTTTGTCGTCGATGCACCTGGAGGGGGAGGGAAAATTGCTGTCCAACCGAATTATATTATCTCACAAAGTGCTAATAAGGTTGTGTTGCGAAACTTCGAAGGGGTTATTACGACTTATCCAGAACCGGAGAATTACATTCCAGGTCGAGCAGAAGCTTATTTTGAAGGAATATATGCCAATATGGAGGAAAAACGGTCTAATATTGGGATTGCTGGTCTGATGAATGACACACAATTTAACCTTGTTCCAGAAGGATTAAACAGGCTCAATCGCAGAAAAAATTATGAGATAGATCCAGATCATACTACCCTTAAGGATAAACGAGGCAAAAGAGACGAGCTAAAGGAAAAGAAGTTTCAAGCCCAGCAACAAAAGTATAGCGACGTCGACAAAACAAGTGAAAGTAGTTAGGAGGTAAGGTGATGACTTGTAAATGGTGTGATACCCCCAACTCATGTGAAGTGTCAGAAAGTACGGTTTATTGGGAGCTTCCTGATGGGCTAAGAGCTATAACAATAACAGCTACTCCTTCTGTTACTTGTCATGCATGTGGCATGCAATACCAAGAAGATGAAACGACAAAGGAAATAGAAGATCAGCTTTTTTTAATCAATACGAAGGAGCTAGAAAGTGAGCTGTCCTATAAGGCTCTAATGGCTAAAGCAAGATTATTGAAACGTAATTACTTTGATTTTAGCAACTAATTTGCATTTTTCTAAGCAGGAGTTCTTAACAATAAAAAGAATTTCATGTAGAATGAGAGAAAAAACTAGGTGTGTGTATTCATGAGAAAGTCATTTTATCATTATATTTTAAAATATCGTCATGCTTTAAAAAAGAATGACATTAGCATCTTTGCTAATCATGCATATGAAGATCATAGCTTTCCAAAAAATTCTACGGATTATCATGAAATTAGTAGTTATTTAGAATTGAATGGTCAGTATCTATCAAGCATGTCAATATTTGATGAGGCATGGGAGCTTTATAAGCAGGATGTATAGGCTATTTAAAGAATGGCATGTTCGCAAGGGTGCGAGCGTGTCATTTTTTATGTTTTTTTTTCAAAAGCGTTACCCCTCATTCATCCGCGCTCGTTTTTTATTTCCTCTTTAGCGATTTTACCTTTCCGTGCATATAATAGATTAATTACAAAGCCACAGTGACAAATGGGGAGAAATGAAATGGCGAAGAAAAAGAAACCAAATAAACCTAAATATAAAATTGGTGACATCGTTGTCATCACCATTTATGGAACAGTCGGGAAAATAACGGATAGGAAGCAAATTGACGGAGCATACGTATATGAAGTTAACTCAAGTGAGGGGCTTTATCAGGAGGAGACATTAGCCTTTGTGTCTGAGTATGAAGGGAAAGTACTAGTCACCGAACGCTTGGATATAAAATATCTTTATTTTATTGGAGATATTGTCCATGTATCTGGGTATGGCACAGAGCTATTTAAAATAGTAGGATTTCGCACAGAAATTTGGCGATATAAAGAAGACTCTTGGGAGGATATCATTTACGAGTTAACAAGACTGTCAGATGGGGAATGGTTAGAAGCTGGGGAAGAAGAATTAACCATGGTGGTACATCATGATCATGCAGAAATTCTCATTCATAAACTTGGTTTGTCCTATATGTTCAACAAAGAAAATACAAGCTTGGAGTTGTATAATCCCATGACAGGATCAAACAAACACTACAAAAAAGAAGAGTATAATCAAGAATATCAACGGATTATTGATGGGTTATTAGATGTGTATAATGACTATAAAGTATTATATGATTTATTTGGAGATGAAGAATACAAAGAAGTAATGAATCTTGTCGTAAAAAACTTAAAAAAATACATGGATGGCAAAAAACATAGTCAATTAGAAAAATAAAAAGGAGAATTGTAGAAGTAAAAATAGTATAAAAGGAACTCCAACTATAGCAGTTAACGTAACAATGACATTACTCATCTTATCTAAAATCGGTAACAATACTTCTTCTTCTCCTAATTTTTCCATATTTGATAAATGTTCTTTCATTTCCAACTACCCCCTTTTGATTATCTGCTTGTCCAACATACTTAAAAATATGTTTCCCACCTAAAAATTATGATTTTTTTCTTTTTTTTAAAAACATTTCTGGTAAAAGTAGAAACTAATGGATTATTATAGAGGGTAAGACATATATCTAGAAAGACGTACATAAACCTTTAAAAAAGGGGTGATATTGTGAAAGAAATCGAGGTAGTCATTGATACAGAGGAGATAGCCGAATTCTTTTACAATGAGCTGGTAAGACGAGGGTATGTCCCAGCGGAGAGTGAGATTGAGGAATTAGCAGACATCATGTTTGATTATTTGTTAGACAAATGCATTATTGATGAAGAGATGGATGTAGAATAATTAATGCATTTCCCTCATTCTGTTCCCAACATGTAAACGGTATTTGGTAGAGATTACTACAGAAGCTCTTCTTGACCTCTAAGCCCAATAATTCAATTTATTGTAATTGTTAACGGCGGGACAATACTCGTCGTTTTTTTAATTTGGAACTAGCTCTTTTCTGAAAATGAAAGTCTGAATTTTTAGAAAAAAACACTATTAAGTAAGAAGGAATGACAGTTTTGGAGAGGTTGGTGGTAGTTTTCTTCAAATATCACTTCTATTCGACAAAACTTTTTATTATTTTATGAAGGAATCGACAGGGTAAGTTTCTAATTAATAAGGTATAGAAATGGTTAAGGAGTGATAAAGGATGTTGGCGATAAAAAGAATGATGAAAATTGGTTCGGGAGAATACGATGTCACCATTATGCAAACACCGAATTATGGAGAATCCAAAGGTTATGCTCCAATATTACGTTTAACCATGGAAGCAAGTAACCACAAAGAATTAATTAGTAAAGTGTATAAGAAGTTTAATGTAACAGATTCTATCCCACAAAATTATGTAGGAAGATTTATCGGTACAGGGGATGTCCTCATGATTGATGAAGGAACTTTTGGGATAAGTTATTATCGATTAGAATTTGGTGGGTGGAAAAAAATAAATAGAGTGCAGGTACGCTAACGTAATTTATATGGGCAGTCAAGAAAGGCTGCCCATAATTTAGTGATAATAGTTAAGATTGATGATTCCCTGGTCCGTTTTTTCGACCGTTTGGAGAAAATTCTTTTTTATGAGCTGTTTGTTCAGCTTCAATTGCTTCGGGAGGAATGTGATTATTTTTCTTTGGAGCATTAATACGATTTCGGTGTTTTTTACCCATCTACGTGTTACCTCCTAGATAATATAATTCTTTATCTAAACTTTGTTCCTTAATATGTTTTGCTGAAAAAGAAAAAGCATGCGTTTCTTTTTGTTTCGTTCTTTTGAAACAAGGTAAAGATATGGTATAGTAGTGTTTGTTACAAAATGAAGTATGAGATCTAGGTAATTAGGAGGTAACACAATGAGTGTACATATTGGAGCAAAACAAGGTGAAATTGCAGAAACGATTCTTCTACCTGGAGATCCGTTACGTGCTAAGTATATAGCGGAAACGTTTTTAGAAGATGCCGTTTGTTATAATGAAGTAAGAGGGATGCTTGGGTTTACTGGGACATATAAAGGAGAACGTATTTCTGTCCAAGGAACAGGCATGGGTGTTCCATCGATTTCTATCTATGTTAATGAATTAATGAACGAATATAATGTTCAAAACTTGGTCCGTGTTGGAACTTGTGGTGCGATTCAAAAAGACGTTAAAGTTCGTGACGTCATACTAGCAATGAGTGCTTCCACTGATTCTCAAATGAATCGTTTAACTTTTGGTGGAGTTGACTATGCACCAACAGCAAGTTTTGACTTGCTTAAGAAAGCATACGATGTAGGTGTAGAAAAAGGACTAAACCTGAAAGTTGGGAATGTCTTCACGGCTGACATGTTCTATAACGATAATGGCGAATTAGAAAAATGGGCGAAGTATGGCATTCTCGCAATCGAAATGGAGTCTGCTGCACTATATACGCTTGCTGCTAAGTATGGAAGAAATGCACTATCAGTTCTTACAGTGAGCGACCATATTTTAACAGGGGAAGAGACTACTTCTGAAGAACGTCAATCTACCTTCAGCGAAATGATGGAAGTAGCGTTAGAAGCAGTAATTAAAAAATAATAAAGATAAAAGTCCTTGGTTATTCAAGGGCTTTTTCTATAAAAAAGGGAGCTGGAAAAGTATGTTAATTACATTGGAGCTTTCAACTAGCAAACAAGATGAGTGGAAAGACATTACAGATAAAGTTAATGATGCACTTAGATCCACGAATGTAATGGATGGCATAGTGGTAGTGTATTGTCCTCACACTACTGCTGGTATCACTATCAATGAAAATGCTGATCCCGACGTAGTAACGGATGTGCAAATGAGGCTTCATGAGGTGTATCCTTGGGACCATCCAAGATATTTGCATATGGAGGGAAATACTGCGGCTCATTTAAAAGCCATTACAGTAGGAAACTCTCAGCAAATAATAATTGATAATGGTGAACTAGTCTTAGGAACCTGGCAAGGAATATTTTTCTGTGAATTTGATGGTCCACGTAAAAGAACGGTCCATTTAAAAATTATCGGTGCTAAATAGGTAAAATGTCCTTATTTATTTAAATCTGTTATTTTCTATAGTAAATCTTTTTACGATTAAACAATTTAATGTTAAACTATGTGGTATGCTTCGCTATTTGGTGAGGCATTTATTTTTGTTTTAATATGCTTTATTGAATTTTATTAGGGAAAATAAAAAGGTGATTGTAATGAAATATAAATTAGCAGTAATTTCTATCGTGAGTGTATTTTTAATCACAGGATGTTCCAATCAGATGAAAGATATTAATTGGAAGTTCTGGGAGTATTTTAACAAGGAAGAGCAAGCTGTAAATGAAGTTCCCGAAGAAGTAGAAGAGGAACCAACCGATGAAGATCAGGTGGAACCGATTGAAGAAGAGCCAGAAACGCCTACTCCAAATGAAGATGAATATTTATTAGAAGAACCGTTTTTCACTGTTTTAAATGAGGATCAAGTTATTGAAAATACAGAAAACATATTAATTGTTGTAAATAAAGAACAATCCCTACCTGCTGACTATGTACCTAGTGATTTAGCTATTCCAGATGTAGCTTTTTCTTTTGACGGAGATTATGACAAAAAATATTTAAGAGAAGAAGCAGCGCGAGCACTCGAGGAATTATTTTCAGTTGCAGCTAGTGAAAATGTGGAACTGTTTGCAGTCTCTGGGTATCGTTCTTATGAAACCCAGTACGGTATTTATAACAGCTACATTAAGAGATGGGGAGAAGAAAAAACAAATGCTGTCTCAGCAATCCCAGGTCATAGTGAGCATCAAACTGGTTTAGCGATGGATGTATCTAGTAGATCAGCTGCACTGGATTTGACAGAGGAATTCGGTGAGACTGTTGAGGGTAAATGGATTAAGAAAAACGCGGGAAAACATGGGTTCATCATTCGTTATCCTAAAGGTAAAGAAGTCATCACAGGTTATCAATATGAGCCATGGCACCTTCGATATGTTGGCAAAGATGTGGCTACATATATTCAAGAAAACGATTTAACATTAGAAGAATTTTTCGATAGAGCAATTAAACAATAATAGAAATGGCCCCGCCTTGGACTGGCGGGGCTTCTTATATAATGCAACTAGATAGAATATATGAACAGAGTAAACCTATGGCAGAAAGTAACCCAACGATCGGACCACCCTCTTCAAAAGCTTCTGGCATCATAGTAGAGGACACCATCGCAATAATCCCACCTGCTGCTAATCCACTAACTAGGTACATGTATTCCTCACTTAACTCCTTAAATGTCACAAAGCCTAAAAAAGAACTTAAAGAAGTGAGGCCGAAGACGATAATCCACATTAACATAATTTTTTTATTCGTATACCCATCTTTTTTTAATCCGACAGAACTAGAGAGAGCTTCTGGGAAATTGCTCATAAAAATGGCAAATACGATAACCCAACTCACGGTATTATCTTTCAAAATACTTACGCCGATGATTATTGATTCAGGAACAGCATCAATTATCGACCCAATAAATATCGCCATCCCAGAACCGGAGGAATTACCTTTTTTACCTTTAGAACGCTTTCGCTCCTTTCCACCTTTTTTGCTTATTAGTAATTCTGCAATCGTAAAGAGAATCGCTCCAATCAAGAAACCAAATATACAGTAGCTATACCCAGTTTTCCCCTCAACTTTTCCTAACAGCTCAAAAGATGCTGCACCAATTAAAATTCCAGTTCCAAGGGCCATTATAAAACCTGTTAATTTTCGAGGCATAGGGACAAACAACCCTATGACAGCACCCAATACAAGTGCTAGACCAGCAATAGCTCCCCAAAATAATGCTTGTGCCAAAAATATTCACCCTAGCTTTCATCAATCTCTATTACTAATGTGTACGAAAAAAAACAGAACATACTTTTTTCTACTTTTGACAAAATAACAAAGGTAATTAAATTTATTGAAGGAGGCACCAAGTGTTGAAAAGGTTACTACTATTTTTTTGTTATGTAACCATTATTGTTCTAGCATGGACTATTAGTTTTTCTGGTTCTAGTGTATTTGCTTTTGGTAATAAAACTGCTATCGGAGAATACGTGATACAAACGTCAATCGAGTCAGGCTATGAAACGGCCAATCCCTTACCTAAGAAAATAAGTAAGCAATTATCAAAAGGAAAATGGAGCACTATTACCTATCCCGTCCCTCCAACGGATACATTTATTAGAATAAATGATGAGGTTACCTATGCAATAGATCATCAATTAAACATTTATGATAGGGACAAGAAAAAGCTACTGGCAAATATGCCAGAAAAAATTAAAAAGCAGCTTTCGCAAGATATGAAAAAGCTACACAGTAAGCATTATGGCCAATTAGTTTCATGGAAGGATGCGAATAAGCTACTACCAAGATACAGTATATTTACAGTGCTAGATCTAGATACAGGACTTTCCTTTCAAGTTCAAAGAAGGGCTGGCTCCTATCATGCGGATGTCCAACCTTTAACTCATGATGATACGAAAAAGATGAAGGAGATTTATCGGGGTACTTGGAGCTGGGATCGAAGAGGGATACTTGTATTAACCGAAACAGGTCAAATTGCAGCTTCCATGCATGGTATGCCGCATGGACAAGGCGCTCTGAAAAATGGTTTCCCAGGCCATTTTTGTATTCACTTTCAAGATAGTATTACTCATAAGTCAAGGAAGATGGATCACGCTCACTCGATTATGATAAAGAAAGCAGCAGGCGACTGGTTAGACTATACACAAAAACTGTCTCCCCAAGAAATAGTTGACGCAACAGTTATTGCTATTCACCAAAATGACTGGTTTATTTTATCATCCATCTTAGATGACAAAAATCGAGTTTTGCTCGAGAAATATAAGCCAGAATTAACAGAGATAGAATTAATAAAGAGATTATCTGATTTACCTGAATCGAGTGAATATGAAACGAAGCTTTCTTTTCCGATAACAGTAAAATTACACGTGCATCGTGACACGGGAACAGTAAATAAAGTCGTAACATTTAACATCGTACGTCCTTCACTTGAAGAGCCGTGGACAATTGACTTAGAAAACTTAATCAAGCAATTGTAAAAAAATAGAGGAGAGAGGTTCCTCTATTTTTTTGATGAATTCTTAATTATTTCAATCGGAATTTTAGTGATAGAAATATTGGTTTCTTTTGGTATTCTAATTTCGACAATTCCACTTTTATACTTCGCTACTGTCCCGTTTGACTTGACGATGCATGGCAATTTCAAGCTTTGTTTATGCCCGTTATGAGGAACATTTTCAATAAAGCAAGTGGTAGAATCGTGATATGTTTTTAACTCGCCTAGTTTTTCTTCTGATGAGAGTGGGAAACGAATGATAACTTCTTCATGTGTTTCAAATATGCTTGCTTCAAAGTCTGTCTTCCGTTTATTCTTTTTCTTTGCTTGAACTTTATTTAATAAGTCAAAGGATTGCTCAAAAAAGTCTGTCGAATGAAACATTTGTGACGTTTGCGGTAATTTCCCTCCCATTGCTTTCTTCATCCAGCCATCTACATCGGATTGCTTAAAAATATCATCCTTCATATAATCCTTTGGGAAAGGGAACATTTTGTTCCATGGAAACATTAGTTGATCTCCTTTGTTTTTTATTTTTAGTTTATTCCAAATTATATTGGATGGTTATATGAAGTTTGCTGAACTTATAAAATAGTCGAGTCTTGACGTACCTAGAATATTTCTTTATACTGAAAATATCTCGAATTCAAGATAAAAATGAAGTGAGGTATAACAAAATGACAATGAAGCATATTTTTAAAAAAGGTTCAGAAAAAACGCTCTTACTTCTCCATGGAACAGGTGGTACAGAGACAGACCTTTTACCAATAGCTGAGATGATAGATCCAGAAGCATCTGTGTTAAGTGTACGAGGAAACGTATTAGAAAACGGAATGCCACGGTTTTTCAGAAGACTTTCTGAAGGCGTTTTTGATGAAGAAGACCTTATTTTTCGCACAAAGGAACTAAACCAATTTATTGAAGAATCAGCAATCAACTATGATTTTAAGCGCGAAGAATTAGTAGCCGTAGGGTATTCAAATGGTGCTAACATTGCGGGTAGCTTATTGTTTCATTACCAGAATAGCTTAAAGGGTGCGATTTTATATCATCCGATGGTACCAAGAAGAGGGATTACCCTTCCAAACTTAAGTGCCACTCCGGTATTTATTGGCGCAGGAAAAAATGATCCAATCTGTCCAGCATCAGAAACAGAAGATTTACATGACCTGCTATCAAAAGCGCAAGCACAAGTTCAAGTCCACTGGGAATACCAAGGCCATCAACTAACACACTCAGAAGTCACTGCATCGAAAGAATGGTACAATCAATATATTAAATAATACTGAAAAGGGAATGACCTACTGCACGGTCATTCCCTTTTATTATAGAGTAGGAAAGAAAAAATGCTCTAGGGAAAGACATTCTAGGAAGGGTAGTGACGTCCAGCGCCTTGGCTCTTAAATCTGTTCGTAGCATGGCGGATGAAAAAGTCGAACGTCAAAGAATCCCCCGTCTACCCTGTAGATTGAAGTGGAAGGTGTGAGACTCCTGCGGGAAGTAGCGTTTTGTGGAGACCCCGCAGGCAAAGCCGAGGAGGCTCCACAAGCGCCCCGCGATCGCTGCCACCTGCAACGGAGATCAACAGGGAGTCTAACAGGCAACCTACTTATTTTCAGGGTAGCCTATTTATTAAAAAGCAAGCAAACCATTTCGCATTTACAGTAAAGTTATTATAAACTATTAATAGGAATAATTGATGTAGCAATAAATTCAAGTTGGAGGGTTATATGAAGCTTATTGATCAAACAATTGTGCAAGCCGAATTAGATAAGCTAGCAAATGTAGACGTCTTTCTACATTTAGAAACAACCAATGGGGCCTATGCAGGCCATCATAATACTGGCTTACCAGTAGGAGCATTTATTAGAAATGTTCAACTGAAATTTGAAAGAGGGAAAATAATAGGATTAAATCCTTTTCGAGTAGGCTTAAAGCTAGAACATGGATGGGTTTATGCTGAGGGTGTAACACATTATGAAATTGACGAAAAAGAACGATTATTGCTTGCTGGCTTAAATCCAGAAGGGAAGCTTGCGGTGGCGCTTCAAATAAGTAAAGAGCCTTTTTAAAATCGGTTTTTTACTCTCGGGAAAAGGAGAGATTACGATGCAATCAGAAAAGCATGTTTTAGTTATATTTCCACATCCAGATGATGAGGCATTTAGTTCATCGGGTACTATTAAACTTTTTACTGAAAGTGGAGTTCCTGTTACATATTTATGTGGAACACTTGGACAGATGGGCAGAAACCTTGGGAATCCATTGTTTGCTAACCGTGAAACATTGCCAGAAGTAAGAAAAAAAGAACTAATCGATGCTTGTAACGTTATGGGGATTCAAGACTTACGAATGCTTGGATTACATGATAAAACACTTGAATTTGAAGACGAACAATATTTAGCAGATATCATAGAAAAAGTATTACATGAAATAGAGCCAAGTCTTATCTTAACCTTCTATCCAAAGCATGGGGTACATCCCGATCATGACGCTATGAGTAATGCGGCGGCAATTGCTGTAGCCCGATTACCAAAAGAAACTAGACCTACTATATATGGAAAAGCAATTTTGAAAAACAGTGTCGATCTCATCGGTAAGCCGGATATCGTCATTGATATTAAAACGGTAGCAGAAGACAAACTAAAAGCTATAAAAGCTCACACATCGCAAACAAGTGGCTGGGTCGAATTAATGGAGCAACAATTAAAGGAAAGTTCCCCGGAAATTGAAGACTGGCTATATCGCGAGACATTTTGGACGTATCACGTTTAGAATTTAAAGTAGACAACTATGCAATGCAAAGAAAAGTTGCACCATGGAGGATGAAAACGTGGGCACCTTATTTTCAGGGTAGTTAGGAACTGTCGAGATTGTTTCGGCAGTTTTTTTTTATGAATTAAAAAGCTTAACTTTCCTAAAGAGGAGGTGTAACATTTCGAAGTCATTTGGACAGATGAGATAATCTGTCCTTTTTCTGTAATTTTAATAATTTTCTGATAATATATTGACTTTTGTCCAGTAGAACGTTATTTTAATTGTGAATATACTATATTACAAAATGCAATATAACGAAAAAAAATCGTCATACTCTTAGGTGATAGTAAAAAAATAAGGTAGGTGTTAGTTTGATTCTTCATGATATTGAAACTGTAACACAAGCAACGATGGAGAAAGTTCAGCTACAACGATTAAAAGAAACCTTACACCATGTTTACCTGAATGTACCTTTCTATCAAAAACATTTTACAGAACAGATGATTACCCCAAATGATATAACAGTACTTCAAGATATTCGAAATCTTCCTTTTACAACCAAAAATGATTTAAGAGAACATTACCCGTTTGGCTTATTCGCCGTAAAAAAAGACGAAATTGTCAGACTGCACGCCTCATCAGGAACAAGTGGTAAACCAACTGTAGTGGCATATACTAAAGCGGATATTGATATGTGGAGTACCATAGTGGCAAGAGCGATTGCAATTGGTGGAGGACAACCAGGAGAACTATTGCATAATGCATATGGCTATGGACTATTTACTGGAGGACTCGGTCTCCATTATGGAAGTGAGCGTTTAGGAATGATTACCGTTCCAGTATCTGGAGGGAATACAATTAGACAAGTGCAATTACTAGAGGATTTTAACCCATCTGTTATTTGTGGAACGCCATCCTATGTATTAACAATCGCTGAGAAAATGGAGGAATGGGGAAAGGATCCTGCTACAACTTCATTAAAATATGGAATATTTGGAGCGGAACCGTGGTCAGAGGAAATGAGAAATACGCTTGAAACGAAGCTAAATATTAAAGCTTGTGATATTTATGGTCTTAGTGAAGTAATCGGACCAGGTGTCGCAATGGAATGCCATGAAGCGCAAGATGGCCTACATGTTGCAGAAGATCACTTCTTAGTGGAAGTAATTGATCCTAAAACTCTTGAGAATCTACCATATGGAGAAGAAGGCGAGCTCGTTTTTACGAGTTTAACAAAAGAGGCGATGCCGATTATTCGCTATCGTACGGGAGATTTAGCTTCGATTCGAAAAGAAAAGTGTCTATGTGGAAGAACGACACTAAAAATGTCTCGTATTAAAGGAAGAGTTGACGATATGCTGATAATTCGTGGTGTCAATATTTTTCCGACTGAAATTGAGCATCATCTTTTAAAAATAGAAGAGCTGACACCTCACTATCAATTATTTCTAACTAAAGAGCAAAATTTAGATTGTCTAGAAGTAAAGGTTGAAATCAAAGAAAGTCTTGTATTAGAGATGGATCAACTTTCTTTACATGAAAAAATGAATACACTCTCTCGAAAAATAGAGCGTGTAATAAAGAGTAATTGTTATGTATCTGTTCGTGCAACAGTTGTTATACCAAGGACAATTTCCCGTTCAGAAGGGAAAGCCGTAAGGATTATCGATCAAAGAATTCCTACAAAATGAAATTTCAGAACTTTCAGAGTTGATAAATGTATAACATTATATTATAATTTCGTTAAATAAACGTTATAGAAATAGGAGGCGGCGACAATGACAAACTCACTTTCGTTTGACCGCTTAACAGAAGAAGAGAAACATCAGCTTTTTATGAAACGTATAGAGGCTGGTGAGAAGATAGAGGCAGACGATTGGATGCCTGAAGAATATCGGAAAACCTTAATAAAATTAATCAGTATGCACGCCATCAGCGAAATAATGGGAGCGCTTCCAGAGAAAGAGTGGGTGCCTAAAGCACCGACCTTAAAGAGGAAACTTGGCATCATGGCAAAGGTACAGGATGAAATGGGGCACGGTCAGCTTTTACTAAGAGTTGCAGAGGATCTTATGGTTCCTTATGGAAAAACAAGAGAAGAGATCATGCAAGATTTATTTTCGGGAGATTTAAAGTTTCATAATGTTTTTCATATGGAAGCACCAACTTGGGGAGATGCTGGTTTAATCGGTTGGTTAGTAGATGGTGCAGCGATTATCTCTCAAACAAATATGTTAGATGCATCTTACGGTCCATATGCACGAGCCTTAAAACGAATTTGTGCTGAGGAAGTGTTTCATGCTCAGCATGGAGAAGCGATTATTATGGCACTTGCAGAAGGAACCGAAGAACAAAGAGCGATGATACAAGATTCCGTTGACCGTTGGTGGGAAGCACTATTAATGTTCTTTGGTCCAGCAGATGCGTCAACAACAGGAACATCTAAGCAAGATATCACGATGAAATATAACATCAGAACAAAGAGTAACGAGGAACTTAGACAGGACTTTTTTACAAAATACGTACCGCGAGTATTGTCCTTAGGTCTAACAATACCTGACGAAACGATGCATTATAGTGAAACAGAGCAAAAGTGGATCTATCAACAGCCTGACTGGAACCGTTTTAAAGAGATTATTAAAAACAATGGTCCTAAATCAAAAGACCGTTTACGTCTTCGCGTTATCTCTCACGAAAATAATGCATGGGTCCGAGAAGCTTTAAGCTCCGAGACAAACGCACGCTAGAAAGGAGGAGCTTAGTTGAGTCACAAAGGATTTTACCAAGAATTTGAAGTATTTAGTAAAAGATCCCACAATTCCCCCATGCAATATCAATTTAGCTTACTGGCACCAAATGAAGAGCTAGCACTTGTAATGGCACAGGAAAATTTCATGCGCCGTGAGCCCGTAGTTGATATCTGGGTAGTAAAACGTGACAACATCAGAAAAATGACGCAAGAGGAACGTGAAACCTTACAAAGAATAGATAACAAAGAATATCGGAACACAAAAGGCTATGGCTATTTAAAAAAGAAATGGCGTCATTATGAACAAGAAATGTTAGACGAAAAGGAAATCATGTCGTGGGGAGGGAAGTTAAAGAAATGAATATAACATCTGTAGAGGAAGCAAAAAAAGACTCTGCCTATTATAAGGCCCTAACCCAATTATTATATCAACTTGCAGATGATGATTTTATTATAGCCTTCAGAGGGTCGGAATGGCTTGGCCTTGCCCCACATATAGAGGAAGATGTTGCTTTTTCTTCTATCAATCAAGATACAATGGGTCATTCCGCGATGTTTTATCAATTGTTAGAAGAGCTTGGGGAAGGGGACATGGACGCACTGGCACATGCGCGAAAAGCAGATGAGCGAGTAAATGCTGTTCTTTTGGAAAAAGTAAACGGCCCAGGTAACTATCTTATAGAACCTAAATATGATTGGGCCTTTGCCGTAGTGAGGCACTATTTTTATACACAAGCCAAAAAAATAAAAATAGAATCACTAAAAAATTCTTCCTATGAGCCTTTAAAGCATGTAGCGATTAAAGTCAATATGGAGCTATACTACCATCTGCTACATTGGAAAACGTGGTTTACCCAGCTTTGTCTAGCAAATGGAGAAGCAAAAACTAGAATGAAAGCTGCTATTGAGACGGTCCTTGATGATTTTGAAGGAGTGCTATCTCAAGGACCAGAAGCGGCAACGATTTCTCAATTCGGTCTAATTGGCAGAGAAGATAGGATACGTCAACAATTCATCACCATCATGACCGAAGTCTTTGAAAAGGTCGAATTAACCTTCCCTGCTCAAATGGGATTGAAAAGTGGTGATGGCCGCAAAGGGCAACACACCAAAGATTTAGAAGAAGCTATATTAACATTAGGTGAAGTATATAACAGTAACCCAACGGCTACTTGGTAAAGAGTAATGGAAATAGAAAATACACGTACAATAATACAGGAGCCCTTTTACTCAAAAATAAGGAATGATGCAAACATGACGGATAAAGCAAACCTACTTCGAGTATGGGAAAAACTCCAATCAGTGAAAGACCCTGAAATTGACTCTGTCAGCGTAGTCGAATTAGGGATGGTAGATGAAGTAAAGGTAGTTGGAGATACCGTAACAATAAAAATGCTTCCAACATTTATGGGCTGTCCAGCACTGGATATAATTAGAAAGAATGTAGAAAAAGAGATAGCTAGTCTAGCAGTTTTTGAATTAGTGGAAGTGAAATTCATTTACCAGCCTCCCTGGACTTCTGATCGAATTACTGAAGAAGGAAGAGAAAAACTAAAGGATTTTGGTATTGCCCCTCCACCAATTATGGATGAATCGGGAGAATGGCATGTAGACTGCCCGTATTGTGGCTCCACCTATACAACATTAGAAAACATTTTTGGTCCTACAGCTTGTAGAAGTATCCTATATTGCAAAGGCTGTAAAAATCCATTTGAAGCAATGAAGCCTATTTCAACATTAATGTAAATTTAGGTATTAAAGCTTTTTAGAGATAACCTCTATTAGGCTTACTACATATTAAAAGGAGAGATAATCATGGTAAAATTAATCGCGCTTTACAAGCACCCTGAAAATAGAGAGGAATTTGATCAGCACTATTTTGAAACACACGGACCTATTACGCAAAAAATTCCAGGACTTCGTAAAATGGAAGTGACTAAGGTAGTAGGAAGCCCAATGGGTGGAGAAGGTAAATACTATTTGATGTGTGAGATGTATTATGATAACCACGATGCACTAAAGCAAGCAATGAGAACGGATGAGGCAAAAGCATCTGGGAAGGACTTAATGAGATTTGCCGGTGATTTAGTAACACTAATGATCGGTGAAGAAGTGAATGAATAAAGAGTACCAATTTATTGACGTTTCTCTTCATGGGTCCGTTGGCGTTGTGGCCTTGAATCGCCCGAAAGTCTTAAATGCTATAAATCGACCGATGGTAACAGAAATCGTTACGGTTATTGAGGAATTCGATCGCAACGAGCAAGTGAAAGTCATTGTCCTTTGTGGGAATGGCAGGGCATTTGCCGCCGGAGCAGATATTGACGAAATGGCCGAGGCTAATGCCATTGAATTAGAACTATTAAATCAGTTTACAGAATGGGATCGAATTGCTTGGGTTAAAAAACCAATTATTGGTGCGGTTCAAGGATTTGCACTTGGTGGTGGTTTCGAATTAGCACTGTGCTGCGATATTTTATTTGCCGCTCATGATGCCGAATTTGGCTTTCCAGAAATCAGTCTTGGAGTAATGCCTGGTGCCGGTGGAACACAACGGTTAACTAAATTAATGGGCAAATCAAAAGCAATGGAATGGTTGTTAACTGGTGATAGAATGAGTGCCAATGAAGCACTTCACTACGGTGTAATAAATCGTGTCATTGCAAAGGAACTATTATTAGAAGAAACCATGAAATTTGCGAATAAAATAGCAAAACAAGCTCCTCTTTCTTTACGTTTAATTAAGGAATCCGTTTTAAAAGCGGTAGACTATTCTTTATATGAAGGGATGCAATATGAAAGAAAGAATTTTTATCTTTTATTTGCATCGAAGGACCAAAAGGAAGGAATGCAAGCTTTCATAGAGAAAAGAAAACCGAACTTTGAGGGAGAATAAGAGGAGTGAACGAAGTGTTTGAAACGATAACTTATTCAATAGAAAACGAAGTGGCATGGATCATCCTAAATCGACCAGATAAATTGAATGCGTTTACAGAACAAATGAATAAAGAAATAACAAAAGCAATGAAACAAGCTAGTTCCGATTCAAAGGTGCGCTCTATTGTAATAACTGGTGAAGGAAGAGCATTTTCCGCTGGTCAAGATTTAGCAGAAGTGGATGAAAGTATGGACCATGGTGAAGTACTACGAACACGATATGGTCCGATGATGAAACAATTAGCAAATTGTGAAAAGCCAGTCATTGCAGCAGTAAACGGCGTCGCAGCTGGAGCTGGATTTAGTCTTGCTTTAGCCTGTGATTTCCGCTTAGTTTCTGAGAAAGCTAGCTTTGTTCAAGCCTTCATTCATGTAGGACTAATTCCTGACTCTGGTAACCTATATTTTCTTCCAAAACTCATTGGAAATGCCAAAGCGCTTGAACTTGCCGTTTTAGGAGAAAAAATTCGGGCAGAGGAAGCAAAGGAGCTCGGTCTTGCAACAAAAGTAATTTCGCACGATAATTGGCAAGCTGAAGTAAGTGAATTCGCAGAACGATTAGCTAGCATGCCAACAAAAGCAATTGGTCTTATTAAAAGATCTATTCAAGCGAGCTGGAATATGAATTACGTTGAATACTTGGAACAAGAGGCATACGGTCAGAGAATTGCAGGGCTTTCAGAAGACCATAAAGAAGGAGTTTCATCATTCGTTGAAAAGCGTAAGCCAACTTTTAAAGGCAATTAATAGACACTAAAGGGGATGAGTGAATATGGCAACAGTAAAAGATGCAAAATTAGAGCAACTAGCTATGAAGCGTGATGTATATCAGTTAATTATTAATGGGCAAAGAATGGACAGTACATCTGGTGAAACATTTACCACTTACAATCCTGCAACTGGAGAGGCAGTTGCAACTATTGCAAAAGCTTCAAAAGAAGATGCAGAAAAAGCAGTGGCAGCAGCGCGACATGCTTTTGATAAAGGGAAATGGAAGCTATTTCCTTTAAATAAGCGTTCACGTACACTGAATAAAATCGCGTCTATTATGCGTTCAAGATTTAACGAGTTAGTAGAATTAGAAATTTTAGACACAGGTAAATCTCTTGCAGCAGCTCAAGGTCAAGTTATGCAAGCTATCGAAGATTTTGAATTTTACGCTGGAGCAATTGTCGGACATCGTGGTTCAGTAAACAATGTACCAGGTCAATTCCACAATTTCACAGAAAAAGAACCGGTAGGGGTTTGTGCACAAATAATTCCATGGAATTATCCATTAATGATGGCTGCATGGAAAATAGCACCTGCAATTGCTGTTGGATGTTCGGTTGTAGTAAAGCCAGCAACATTAACGCCACTTACTGCTATCGTTCTTGGTGAGATTTGTATTGAAGCTGGAGTTCCAGAGGGAGTAGTTAATATCATACCTGGAGCAGGTTCTGAGGTAGGAAACTATTTAGTTGAACATCCAAGAGTAGATAAAGTTGCATTTACAGGCTCTACGCCTATCGGTAAAGATATTATGGAAAAAGCTTCTCAAACGCTGAAGCGCGTAACATTAGAACTTGGTGGAAAATCTCCAAATCTAGTGTTTGAAGATGCAGATATTGATGCTGCAGTAGATGGATCATTATTTGGTATATTCTACAATACTGGACAATCTTGTGAAGCTCGATCTCGTTTATATGTCCATGAAAATATATATGATGCATTTATGGAAAAGTTTGTTGAAAAGGCAAAGAAGCTCTCTCTAGGTGATCCTTTTGCGAAAGAAACGCATATTGGAGCAATCATTAATAAAGGTCAGCTTGATGTAATTGATGGCTATGTTCAATCTGCAAAAGAAGAAGGAGCGAACATTGTTTTAGGTGGAAAAGTGGCAGAAGTAGCAGGATTTGAAAATGGTTACTGGTATGAGCCAACGATTATTACTGGTGTGAATCATGATATGAAGGTTGTTAAAGAGGAAATTTTCGGACCAGTCGTTGTCGTTATGCCATTTAGCGATGAGAAAGAAGCAATTAGATTAGCGAATGATAGTGAGTTTGGTTTAGGATCCGCTATTTGGACAAAGGACCATGGGCGTGCAACTCGAGTAGCAAAACAAATTCAAGCAGGTATTGTGATGGTCAACTGTCCATTCTCTGCTTTCCCTGGTACACCATTTGGGGGTTACAAACAATCTGGCTACGGTCGTGAACTTTGTATTGAAACACTCGATCTTTATACAGAAACTAAAAGTATTATCTCCTACTTCGGTAGTCGCCCTTTAAACCCGTTTGGGGTGTAAGAATTTAAATAAAGAGCAAAGGGGTCAGGTTCCCTTTGCTCTTTTCAAGTGCAGCTAAGGAGGAGAATTGAAAATGAAACATATTGTTGTAATAGGTTCTGGCGTGATGGGAAGAGGAATTGCCTATGTTAGTGCATTAGGCGGTTTCCACACAACTGTAGTAGATGTAAAAGAAGAACAATTAGAGAGTGCACAAAAGGAGATTCAATTAATTGTGGATGGTGGAGTAGAAAGAGCGCGATTAACGGAAATCCAAGCTTCCGCTATTAGAGCACATTTATCTTATTCTATTAATTTAGAAGATGTTATCAAAGAAGCAGACCTGATTATTGAAGCAGTACCAGAAAATATCGAAATAAAAAAAGCTGTATTTGAGCGCATAGATAGGTTTGCACCAGCCCATTGTTTATTTGCTTCGAACACATCTACTATGAGTCCAACTGAAATAGGTAGTTTCACGACTAGACCAGAAAAAGTAATTGCGATGCATTTCTTTAACCCAGTACATAAAATGAAACTAGTAGAAATTGTAAGAGGTCTTGAGACAAGTGATGAAACAGCAATAAGCATTCGTGCAGTTGCGGAAAAAATGGGAAAAGAAACAGTGGTGGTCAATGAATTCCCAGGCTTTGTTACAAGTAGAATTAGTGCGCTTGTCGGCAATGAAGCGTTTTACATGCTCCAAGAAGGAGTAGGAACCCCGGAAGAAATTGATAAAGCTATTAAGTTAGGACTGAATTATCCGATGGGACCATTTGAACTAGGAGATTTAGTTGGTCTAGATACACGCTTAAATAATTTGAAATACCTTCACGAAAAGCTTGGAGAAAAATACCGTCCTGCTCCTCTTTTAGAAAAGTATGTGAAGGCGGGAAGACTTGGTAGAAAAAGTGGGAAAGGCGTTTATGATTATCAGAAAAACGACTAGAAAGTAGGTGCTTCTTTTGAGAGAAGTAGTAATTGTAGATGCGTGCCGCACACCAATCGGAAGATATAAAGGAGCGCTTAAATCGATTCGGCCAGATGACTTAGGAGCTATAGTCATTAAAGCACTAATCGAAAGAAACCCATCCGTACCAACAGGTGAAATAGAAGAAGTAGTATTCGGAAATGCTAACCAAGCTGGTGAAGACAATCGCAATGTAGCAAGAATGTCAGCGCTATTAGCAGGACTACCAGTTGAAGTTGCCGGAACAACTATTAATCGTCTATGTGGTTCAGGCTTAGATGCAGTGAACTATGCAGCTAGAGCTATCTTAGCTGGAGAAGGGGATATATTCATTGCAGGGGGAACAGAAAGTATGACAAGGGCTCCTTTTGTCATGGGGAAACCTGAAATGGACTATCCACGTGGAAATATGGAACTCCTTGATACAACGATTGGTTGGCGATTCGTCAATAAAAGGTTTGAAAAAATGTACGGGGTAGACACAATGCCACAAACGGCAGAGAATGTGGCAACAGAGTTTTCGATTTCTCGGGAGGATCAAGATAAATTCGCGTATGAAAGTCAGCAAAAGGCGAAAAAGGCAATGGAAGTTAATCGTTTTGCAGATGAAATAATCCCAGTGCGCTTTCAAGATAGAAAAGGAAATGAGATAGTCGTAGATAGAGATGAACATCCTCGACCAGAAACGACTTTAGAAAAGTTAGGAAAGCTGCGACCGCTTTTTCAGGATGGAACAGTTACAGCTGGAAACGCCTCTGGTGTGAATGATGGTGCATCTGCACTTTTACTAATGAGTGCTGAAAAGGCAGAGCAACTAAATTTAAAGCCGCTAGCTAAATATGTAACCTCTGCATCAGCCGGGCTCACTCCATCCATTATGGGCAATGGTCCTATTTATGCAACTAGAAAAGCCCTACAAAGAGCTAAGTTGTCGGTAGCAGACCTTGAACTTATCGAATTAAACGAGGCTTTTGCATCTCAATCCCTAGAATGTATCAGACAGTTAGAACTGGATGTGGAGAAAGTAAATGTAAACGGGGGGGCCATTGCATTTGGTCATCCATTAGGAGCAAGCGGTGCTAGAATATTGACTACCCTTATCCATGAAATGAAGAAAAGAGAAGCTAAGTACGGTCTTGCAACGATGTGTGTAGGTGTTGGTCAAGGAGTCGCAACAATTGTAGAAAGATACGAAAAATCATAGAGGCTTCTCTATGATTTTTCGTATTCCTTATGACGCTTTACTTTGATAAAATAGAAATAATGTGATACGATTATTTGATTTTAAAGATAGAAAGAGGATGTAGCGGGCATGAACACGAGATCGATGATATTTACCTTATATGGAGACTATATTAGACATTATGGCAATAAAATATGGATTGGTAGCTTAATACGCCTACTGAAAGAATTTGGCCATAATGATCAAGCAGTTCGAGCAGCAATCTCTAGAATGAATAAGCAAGGTTGGGTTCAAGCTGAGAAAAAAGGGAACAAAAGCTATTATTATTTAACGGAACGTGGCGTAAAAAGGATAGAGGAAGCAGCAAAACGTATCTTTAAATTAAAAACAGAGAGCTGGGACGGGAAATGGCGTATCTTAATGTACACCATACCGGAAGAGATTCGTAGCGTACGGGACGAGCTTCGTAAGGAATTAGTTTGGAGCGGATTTGGTACATTGTCCAATAGCTGCTGGATATCACCCATCGCATTAGAAAAGCAGGTCAATGATTTAATTAGCAAATATAAAATAGAAGAATATGTCGATTTCTTTATTTCCGAATACAAAGGACCACATGAGAACAGTCGGCTCGTAAGGAATAGCTGGGATTTGCAAGAAATTAATGGGAAATATCAAGAGTTTATTCAAGAATACAGTCAAAAGTATATTATAGATAAAAACAAGATTCAAAAAGGTCAAATGACAGATGCAGAATGTTTTGTGGAAAGAACAAAACTTGTTCACGAATATCGAAAATTCCTCTTTGTAGACCCGGGTCTTCCTGAAGAGCTACTACCAGATATGTGGTTAGGAAGTCATGCAGGATCACTGTTTAGTGAATATTATAAAGAGCTAGCTGAACCTGCTTCACGATTCTTTGAAGGAGTATTTGAAGATGGCAATGAGTTAAGCTTTAAGGATAAAAAATATGATGTGCTTAATCATCCCTATATTATTGAATAAATGTAGGGGTGATTCAGCTTTTTTGTGTTAGTTGAATACTATTGGACGAATCGTTCAGTGCACAAGTAATTTGTGGGTAAAGCGCTGCTTATTAAACAGCTTATTACTTCATTGAAACAAAAATAATGTGATAAACATTAAAATTATTAATGCTCATCACATCATGTATTATAAAACAATCCATTATCTTTCCTTTAATTCCGCTTTATACTCTTTCCCTTTTTGCACATATGTGTCGATCGACAACTGAATTAGGTCCACATCTTTATCGGTAATTTCACGGATTACTTTTCCGGGTGAACCAACTACAAGTGAACGTGGTGGAATCTTTTTTCCAGAAGGAATTAACGTATTAGCCCCAATTATACTCTCTGCTCCTATTTCAGCCCCATCTAGAATGGTAGCTCCCATTCCAATGATACAGCGCTTCTTAACCGTACATCCATGCAAAATCGCATTATGTCCAACAGTCACTTCATCTTCAATGACAAGTGGAAACCCTTCATATAAATGGGCTGTTACATTATCTTGAATACTACACCTTTTTCCAATATGTATTGGCCCTTCATCGCCTCGAAGAACCGCATTAAACCAAACTGTTGATTCCTCTCCAATAGTAACATCTCCAATTAAATGAGCACCTGGCGCCACAAAAACAGTAGAATCAACATTAGGTTCTTTTTCCCCATAACGATAGAACATAAAATTTACCCCTTTCTATAGCTGGAATTGTAAAATAAAAGTATTAAACAAGCTTAAAAACGTGGATAGCTTTAGAGCCACTTCAACTTTTCGTATTGTCTAAATATTAAAATTAGTATAACATTATTTTTACGAGGGGTGAATTATTAGATGAATAAATTAATAGAGATATTAGAAATTCAGATCCCAATTATACAAGGTGGGATGGGGAATATTAGCAATGCTCCACTAACGGCAGCCGTTTCTAATGCAGGTGGATTAGGAACTATTGGCGCTGGAACGATGACGCCAAATGAAGTAGAGCAAATCATTACAGAGACAAAAACACTTACAGAAAAACCGTTCGCAGTCAATATAGCATTATCCGTTACTCTCTATGCAAAAGATATTTTAACCTTAGTAGTAAAGCATAAGATACCAGTCGTGTCCTTATCTGCTGGAAATCCGGCACCATATATTCCGAAGCTAAAAGAGCATGGGGTGAAGGTGATTTGTGTCGTAGCATCTCCTAAACAAGCAATTAAGGCCGAACAGGCTGGTGCAGATATTATTGTAGCAGAAGGATATGAAGCTGCTGGGATTAATTCTAACTTAGAAACAACCACCTTAGTATTAATTCCTCAAATTGCAGAATCTGTTTCGATTCCCGTGGCAGCAGCAGGGGGGGTCGGTGATGGGCGAGGTCTTGCAGCAACACTAGCACTTGGAGCATCAGGTGTACAAATGGGCACAAGATTAATTGCTACAAAGGAAGCTCCCTTTCATGAGTCGTACAAAAATAAAATCCTTGAAGCCGACGATCAGGGAACAATCATTGTTGGCCGTACAGTAGGCAGAGTAAGGAGAGTATTACGAACTCCATATGCGGAATTCTTGCTACAACAAGAACAAGCTGGGATTAGCTTAGAAGATTTTAATCGCTTAACGACAGAAGAACAACACAAATATGGTGCTATTGAAGGAAAGCTACAAGAAGGTTTTCTGAACGGTGGACAGATATCTAGTTTAATAACCACCATACCAAGTGTTCGAGAGTTATTCACTTCTATGATGCAAGAGGCGAAAAATGAGCTTCAAAGAGCTTCAGAGCTTCTTTAATCTAAACATTTTTATAACTATCCCAAATAGATTATTGAAGCAAGAAATAGACTCCTATGGGAAATCAACAGGGATTTTCACGGTGACGCTTTATTTTCAGGATAGACAACACCCGTGCAAAGAAAATTTACACCATAGTGGATGAAATGTGACTCAAATTCGTTTAAGGACCTCAGACATCTATTCTGAGGTCGTGCTTTTCTTTTCTGTTAAAATCCATGTCCTCAGCTACTCACTCTAAGGTCCTGCTTTTTTTGTTTTGTTAAAATCCATGCCCCTCAGCCATACTCACTCTGAACACCCCCGGCACGGAAATCTATAGGACGTTCAAAGAAGCTACCATATTTTCAGGCTAACCATAACCTAAAAACCAAACTTCTTTTTAGCAGAAGTTTATTTTTTTCTAAAGAAAAAAGGGTTTTTCATAAAAATGGCGTATTTATTCTAGAATAATATAATAAATTAAATTTTTCGAATATATTGACACTATTTAATTCGAAGTGTTAATATAACGTTGAAAAAACGAAAATGGTTTTTCCCATTACAGGATTTTTCAAATGTAACCGGTTTCAAACATTTAGTTTCAAAAGCTTGTCTAAGCTTTAATCAAAAACAAGCTTTTAAATAAAACAAAGGGGGATATTTATGAAAAAATTTCGAATTAAATCAGCTTTAGCTTTACTTGTGTGTTTCATGTTATTGGTAGGCTGTGGGTCGCCTTCCTCTGGTGAAGATGGAGAGAAACAAATTGTGATTGGTGTTACCCAGTTTGTTGAGCATCCCTCTTTAGATGCAGCTTATGAAGGGTTTAAAAAAGCATTAGCTGATAACGGCTATGTTGAGGGTGAAAATGTTAAATTTGATGTGCAAAATGCACAAGGGGACATGAATAACAACAAGCCAATTGCAGATAATTTTGTTGCAGATAAAGTAGATTTGATTTTTGCGAACACTACTCCAAGTGCGCAAAGTGCATTTCAAGCAACAAAAGAAATTCCGATAGTATTCACATCCGTAACGGATCCCGTTGGAGCTGAACTCGTTGAAGCTTTTGATAAACCAGGTGACAATATTACAGGTACTTCTGATACTCATCCAGATGCTCTTGCAAGTACAATCAACTTTATGGTAGAAGAGATGGGAATTAAGTCCATTGGAGTCGTCTATAATGCAGGCGAACAAAATTCTATCGTGCAAGTAAGTAATATTAAAGAACTAGCTGAAGCAAAAGGTGCATCACTTGTTGAAGCAACTGTAGCTACTTCGGCAGAGGTAAAGCAAGCGACAGAATCATTAATTGGACGTGTAGATGCTATTTACATACCAACAGATAATATCGTTGTATCTGCTTTACCGACAGTTATAGGTGTAGCAAATGACGAGCAAATCCCACTATTTGCTGGTGAACTTGATTCAATGGAACTTGGGGCAGTAGCTGCAAGTGGATTTAGTTATTCTGATTTAGGTTATGAAACTGGTTTAATGGCAGTGCAAATTTTAAAAGGTGAAAAGAAAGCTTCTGAAATACCAGTATCCTATCCGCAAAATTTAAAGTTAGTAATCAATACGAAAGCGGCCGAAGCGCAAGGTGTTGAAGTTAAAGATGCTTGGTCTGAAATCGCAGAGTTTTTTGACGGGAAGTAATAACGCTTAATCTTTATAGGAACAACGACAACAAGGAGATGATTCTAGCATGATTACAGCACTATTTGGCTCAGTAGAATTAGGAATCATCTACGCAATCATGGCCCTAGGGGTATACTTATCCTTTAGGGTTCTTGATTTTCCAGATTTAACTGTAGATGGTAGCTTTGTTACTGGAGCTGCAGTAGCAGCAACAATGATTGTGAATGGCGCAAACCCAATTACAGCAACGATAGTAGCGATGGTAGTTGGGTTTTTAGCAGGTTGTATTACCGGTGCCTTACATACGTTCGGTAAAATAAATGCACTTCTTTCAGGAATTCTCATGATGATTGCCTTATATTCGATTAATTTAAGAATAATGGGAAGATCCAATGTTCCGATGATGAACACGGATACTTTTTTTACAAACTTACGTGCTTGGTGGAATGGAACAGGAATCGATCCATTTATTAATAATATTTTTGCTTCCATTGGCTTAGGAAATTTTGTACCGAGAACATGGGGTATCATTTTTGTAATGATACTTGTCACCCTACTTATAAAGTTATTATTAGATTTATTCTTAAAGACGGAAATTGGCTTAGCGATAAGAGCGACTGGTGATAATAAGCGAATGATTCGAAGTTTTTCTGCCAATACAAATGGCTTAGTTATTTTAGGTTTAGGTGTATCCAATGCCATGGTAGCCTTTTCCGGGGCGTTAATTGCTCAGCATGGTGGGTTTGCTGATGTAGGAATGGGTATCGGGATGATCATTATTGGACTTGCTTCTGTCATTATTGGAGAAGCTTTGTTTGGCACAAAAACGATTGCTCGGACAACCTTAGCTGTTATTGGTGGAGCGATTATCTACCGAATTGTGGTAACATTGGCTCTTCGTGTAGAGTTTTTGGATACTGGAGATATGAAAGTGATTACGGCTTCTATTGTAATTATTGCACTAATCACCCCTAAATTAATGGACGGTTATAAAGAGAAGAAAAGAAAACGACAAAAAATGTTAAAACTTCAATCTCTAGGGCCGAATGGAAAGGGGGAGCACAATGCTACATTTAACTCAGATTAATAAGGTGTTTAATGAAGGAACATTGGATGAAAAAAATGCATTAGATCATATTAATTTATCGTTAAATAAAGGCGATTTTGTCACGATTATCGGGAGTAATGGGGCGGGAAAATCTACGTTAATGAATATGATATCAGGGGTGCTAACTCCAGATACAGGTAAGGTAGAGATAGACGGGAAAAATGTAACCTATTTATCAGAGCATAAGCGTGCAAAATTAATAGGAAGAGTCTTTCAAGATCCAATGGCAGGAACTGCTCCAACAATGACGATTGAAGAGAATCTAGCAATGGCGTATTCAAGAAACAAAACACGTACCTTGAGACGAGGAGTAACGAAGCAAAGGAAAGTCTACTTTAAAGAGGTATTAGAAACATTGCACTTAGGCCTAGAAAACCGCTTAACCGCCAAAGTGGGACTTTTATCAGGAGGGGAAAGACAAGCACTTTCTCTCTTAATGGCAACCTTTACAGAGCCTTCTATTCTCTTATTAGATGAGCATACTGCTGCATTAGATCCTTCTCGGGCCGAATTAATAACAAATATTACGAAAGAAATAGTAGCAAACACCGGTCTAACGACACTTATGGTTACACATAATATGCAACAGGCACTCGATCTTGGGAACCGCTTAATTATGATGGATAAAGGGCAAGTAATTTTAGAAGTTGAAGAAGAAGAAAAGAAATCGTTAACAATTGATCGGTTATTAAAAGAGTTTCAGCGTATCAGAGGTCAACAAATGGCAAACGATCGAGCTTTGTTATCGTAATAAAGAAGGAATAGTGCAGAGATTAAGCTGCTCTATTCCTTCTTTTATGAGAGGAATTATCGGAATGAAATGATTATTTATAAAATTGTTACAATTCATTGACTGTTTATTTAACGGAATGTTATTATATCGTTAAATAAACGTTATACGTTTAGAGGTGATAGCAAGTGAAGCAGGGGTTAATGGTGGGATCAAAACAGATGCTGAAAGTTGAAGTTACTCCAGCAATGTTTGCTCAATTCGAAGGTAAGGTAGTTCATCCTGTCTATTCTACAGCAATGATGGTTTACCATATGGAATGGGTATCTAGACTAATTATTTTGCCATTTTTAGAAAATGAAGAAGAGGGGATGGGAGCAGAAGTTTCTGTAAAACATCTTTCACCTGCACCAGTGGGATCCGAGTTAGACATACAAGCCAATGTGGTCAGTCTAAAGAAAAATGTCATTGTCACGAATGTTCAAGTGAAAGCTGGCGAAAGAATGGTTGGCACAGGTGAGGTTACTCAAGTAGTTTTAGCAAAAAGTAAGATAAATAGATTAATAAGTGACAAGTAACAAGAATATGAGATAACAAGGGTGATAATGATGAATAATTTGAAAACGCTTACTTCTGAGGTAGGGGGAATAGATATGTTTGAAAAAATCCAAAATCATCAGCAAGTAGTTTTTTGTAATGATCCAGAAACTGGTTTGAAAGCTATTATTGCAATACATAACACAACACTTGGCCCGGCACTTGGTGGGTGTCGCATGCAACCATACCAATCTGTAGATGCTGCTCTATATGATGTATTACGTCTTTCAAAGGGAATGACCTATAAATGTGCTGCAGCTGATGTCGATTTTGGTGGAGGAAAGGCTGTCATCATCGGGGATCCAATTAAAGATAAATCGCCGGAGTTATTCCGTGCTTTCGGTCAATTTGTTGATTCATTAAATGGTCGGTTTTATACAGGAACAGATATGGGTACTTCCCCAGAGGATTTTGTTCATTCCTTAAAAGAAACGAATTGTATCGTTGGTGTGGATGAAGTATACGGTGGAAGTGGCGATTCTTCTGTCCCAACCGCGCAAGGAGTTATTTATGGTATAGAGGCGACCAACCTAACAATATGGGGTTCGAAGAATTTATATGGGAAAAGCTACGCTATTCAAGGATTAGGAAAAGTAGGAGCGAAAGTCGCGGAACAGCTACTACTTGCTGGAGCAGACTTATTTGTATCAGATATTAATGAACATGCTATTAATCAGTTAGTGACAAAGGCAAAAGAAATCGGAGCGGGAATTAAAGTGGTTGGTGGAGATGAAATATACTCCGCCCCGGCAGATGTCTTTGTACCTTGCGCACTTGGTGGAATAATCAATGACCATACAGTGGATCAATTAAAAGTAAAGGCAGTTGTAGGGTCGGCTAATAATCAACTAATAGAAAACCATCATGGAGCATTGCTACAAGAAAAAGGCATATTATATGCACCAGATTATATAGTAAATGCAGGTGGTTTAATTCAAGTAGCAGATGAACTATATGAGCCAAACAAAGAAAGAGTGCTTAGAAAAACGAAAGCAATCTATAACTCTTTAATGGATGTATATAAGGAAGCGGAAAAAATGAATATTACTACTGTGGAAGCTGCAAATATATTTTGTGAACAGCGTCTGGCCGATCGCAGTCGTCGTAATAGCTTCTTTACACACTCGAAACGTCCAAAATGGTCTGTCCGAGTTTAATAGAAGGAGGGGAATAAGATGGAGAAGCAATTTCCAATCATACAATTGATGGATGTGAATGGAAACATAGAAAAGCAAGAATACAGTTCAAAAATAACGAAAGAACTTACCGAGAAATTTTATAAGCATGTACTTCGTATTCGTACTTTCGACAAAAAGGCGGTTAGTTTACAGCGTCAAGGTCGAATTGGAACCTACGCTCCCTATGAGGGACAAGAGGCATCTCAAGTGGGGAGTGCATTGGCTTTGTCCCAAGATGATTGGTTATTTCCTTCTTATCGTGATCACGGTGCAACAATGACGTTTGGTCACTCTCTACGTAATATTCTCCTGTTTTGGAATGGGAGAAATGAAGGCTGTGTTCCTGCTGAAGGAAAAAAAGTATTTCCGCCAGGTATCCCAATAGCAACACAACTCCCACATGCAGTGGGAGCTGCTTATGCAGAAAAAAGAAAAGGCACAAAAAATGCTAGTATTGTCTACTTTGGAGATGGTGCAACATCAGAGGGTGACTTCCATGAGGGATTAAACTTTGCAAGTGTACTGAATGCGCCGGTTGTCTTCTTTAATCAAAATAATCATTTTGCGATATCTGTTCCTATGACGAAACAAATGAAAACTTCTACGATTGCGCAAAAATCATTAGCTTATGATATACCAGGATATCGAATAGATGGAAATGATATATTTGCCGTTTATTTTTACACTCAAGAAGCATTAAAAAGAGCAAGAAACGGAGACGGACCGACTTTAATAGAAGCTATGACGTGGAGATATGGTGCACATACGACAGCAGATGACCCGACGAAATATCGAAATCAAGCGGAAAGTGAAAAAAGAAGAAAAGATAATGATCCTATTCTTCGTTTAGAACGCTTTATGAAAAATAATGGTTGGTTTGACGAAAATCATAAAAGTGCATTACTAGCAGAAATCTCAGAAGAAATAGATGCTGCTATTTCAGAAATGGAACGTTTTCCGAAAGCAAACCCAGCGGACATGTTTGATTATGTGTTTGAAAAACCTACCTGGGGAATTGCCCAACAAAAAGAAGAACTTCTTCAAGTGCTAAGAGGTGAAAACGAATGAAAACAGCTGTTAAGACAAATACCTTAACAATGGTGCAAGCCATTACAGATGGTTTAGATACAATGCTACAGCATGATGAACGGGTTTTACTCATGGGGGAAGATATTGGTGTGAATGGAGGAGTCTTCCGTGCAACTGATGGATTACAAGCTAAGTACGGTGTGGAACGTGTACTTGATACACCATTAAGTGAAGCGGGCTTTGTAGGTGCTGCAATAGGCATGGCAATCAATGGATTTAGACCTGTTGTGGAAATTCAATTTTTAGGATTTATCTATCCAGCTTATGAACAAATTATGACGCATGCATCACGAATAAGAGCGAGAACGATGGGTCATTTTACCGCACCAATGGTTATTCGTGCCCCATATGGAGCGGGAGTTCGCGCACCTGAAATTCATTCGGATAGTACGGAAGCTATTTTTACCCATATGCCAGGAATTAAAGTAGTTTGTCCTTCGAATCCTTATGATGCAAAAGGGCTAATAATTGCAGCGATTGAGGATCCAGATCCCGTGTTGTTTTTAGAACCAATGCGCTGTTACCGTTCTGTACGGGAAGAAGTGCCAGAAGGGAAATATACGGTAGAAATCGGCAAAGGTAAGCTCTGTAAAGAAGGCGACGATGTTACTGTTATTGGATGGGGAGCTATGATTCCTGTAGCATTACAAGCGGCAAAACAAATGGAAGACAAAGGGATTAGTTGTGAAGTAATCGATTTACGAAGTCTATATCCAATCGATAAGGATATTATTACGGAATCTGTTCAGAAAACAGGAAGAACTGTCATTATTCATGAGGCACATGCAGCTACAAGTGTGAGTGGGGATATCACAGCAATTATAAATGATCATTCTTTTCTATATCAAAGAGCTCCAATTGAACGTGTAACCGGATATGATGTGCCAGTCCCATATTTTGGATTTGAAGACTATTATTTACCAACTAGTCAACGGGTTATCGCGGCTATTGAGAAAGTAATGAAGTTTTAGGAGGTGGAATGATGATAGAAGTGAAACTTCATGATATTGGAGAGGGCATGACACAAGCAGATGTGTTAGCCCTATTTGTAAAACCAGGAGATCATGTAAATCCAGATGAACCATTAGTGGAGGTACAGACTGATAAAATGACAGCTGAAATTCCTGCGCCATATGCTGGGACGATTAAAGAGATTAAAGTAGAAGTAGGTCAGACTATTCCAGTAGGTACGACTATCTTTGTACTAGATGTTGATACATCAAGTAAGGCATCGCTTGAAGAAATTGCACCAACCATAGAAACTCCCATTTCTTTAAACCAAGAACAGCGAGAAGAGACGAATCTGACCAACAAAAAAAGTTCAACGAAGCGAATTATGGCAGCACCATTTACAAGAAAGCTTGCAAGAGAACATGGTATTAATATTGAGTTAGTAAAGGGGACGGGGCCTGCTGGACGAATCACTGATGATGATATTCTTACTTTTGCAAAACAAAAAAATCACCCAGCAACTGAAATAGAACTAGTTAAAACGCACGAACAAGAAGCGTTATCCCAGCAGATCACAACCAAAGTGACAAAGAATACTTCTATCCCGTTCAAAGGTAGAAGGAAGCAAATTGCAAATAAAATGTCACAATCTCTCTACACGATTCCTCATTGCACTCATTTTGAAGAAGTGGATGTTACAAACATCTTAGAGATTCGTGAGCTTTGGAAAAGACGCAATGTGAACATTTCAGCTACTGCAATATTTATAAAAGCTATCTCAATCGCATTAAAGGAGTTTCCGATATTTAATGCGCGATTAAACGAAGAACAAGCTTTGATAGATTTATATGAAAATCACCATATTGGAGTGGCAATAGATACCGAAGAGGGATTAATCGTGCCAATCGTTCGCAATGTTGAATCGAAATCCTTGAAGGAAATACATGGAGAACTTAAACAATTAACGAAAAAAGCATTAGAAAACAAACTTACCATTGCGGATATTTCAGGAGGAACCTTTACCATAAGTAATGTCGGTCCTTTAGGTGGTAGTATCGGAGCAACACCAATTATAAATCAGCCTGAGGTGGGATTAATTTCTTTCCACAAAACGAAAAAAAGACCTGTAGTTAATGAACAGGAGGAGATTGTGATTAGATCAATGATGAATATCTCCATGTCCTTTGACCATCGGGTAGCAGATGGTGCCACAGCAGTAGCCTTTACCAATAGACTAACTGAATTATTAGAAGAACCTAAACTATTATTGCTGGAGTTGGTTTAAATGGTAGTTGGAGAACTAACACAAGAAAGAGATGTAATAATCATAGGCGGTGGACCAGGAGGTTATCATGCAGCCATTCGTGCAGCACAACTAGGGTTACAGGTGACACTAATTGAAAAAGGAGAGCTTGGGGGAGTCTGCTTAAATGAAGGGTGTATTCCATCCAAAGTTCATACCGCTGCTGCACAACAACTCAATCAATTAAGCTCGATGAACAAAATGGGAATTCAAACAAGTCCGGCTACATTTAATCTTCCTACTTTACAGGAATATAAAGTAAGCACCATAAATCAGTTGAAAAAAGGAATCGAAGCTCTTTGTAAAGCGAATAAAATCGAACTGATAAAAGGAGAAGCCACCTTTATTTCCTCTGAAAAAATTGGGGTTGAGTGGGGGCATCAATATGATACTTATACTTTTAAACATGCGATCATCGCTACAGGTAGTCACAAAAAGCCACTGCTAAATATAAGGGATAATCACCTCACAGTTACATCCATTTGGAAACTCGAAGAACTTCCAAGCGAACTCATTCTTTATGGAAGTGACGATATTACATTGGAAGCAGCAATGAGCTTTCGGAAGCTTGGTTCTGAAATAACGATCATATTTCCTAAAAATCAAACAGAATTCACATTCGACACTTCTATTAATAAAGAACTAACAAGACAATTCAAAAAGCAAAAGATAAAAATGATCAAAGGTGTAAGCGTAGAGAGCGCGCAACTGTCAGATGAAGGCTGGGTAATCGAACTGAAGAACAAAGAAGAGCAAACGCAAAAATGTATGGGAACCCATTTTTTTGTTGCAGCAGAAACAATGCCAGTCAATGAAAATTTAGGTTTAGATCGAGCGGGGATAAAGCTAACCCATAACGGTTGGATTGACATCAACGAAGTTTGCCAGACTAATAAATCTAATATTTATGCTATTGGTGACATAACACCTGGCCCGGCACTCGCTGTAAAAGCAATTAAGCAAGGTAAAGTAGCTGCTGAAAGTATAGCTGGTATATCTTCAGAAGTTGATTTAACTTTTATCCCGAGAGTTCTACATACGATTCCACCTATCGCTTCAGTAGGTCTAACAGAAATTGAAGCTAGAGAAAGTGGGCATGAGATCAATATTGGAGAATCCTCCTTAAAAACGAGTGGTTATGCCTCTATACTTGGACAAAAAGACGGGTTCGTGAAAACAATTAGTGAAAAGGATACTGAACTAGTACTTGGAGTTCATATTATCGGATTAGGTGCTATCGAGCTTATTTCGTCCGGTACTTTTGCACTAGAAATGGTAGGTAGAGAAGAGGATTTACTATTTCCACTCTACCCTCATCCAAGTATAAATGAGAGCTTACTAGAATCTCTTGACGATTTATCAAATAAAGCAATTCATAAGGCACCTTCTTCAAATAATCAGAAGGTAATTGTTTAATGTTTTGTGTATGTACATTCAATTAATCTGCTAGGATGCTTTTGTACGGCAAAGCATTCTAGCTTTAAATGGCACTCTTGCTAGGAAAGTAATGAATAGATTATAGTAAATTCAGAATAAACTTATATTTCGCTATATTTGGAGGGAAACGAAATGACTTTTGAAAAAACGATGCAAAACCAAAATCAGGTAGAAGATTTTTTTCCAGTGAAAGATGTTGATTACTTAGAAATTTACACAGGAAATGCTAAGCAAGCTACACACTTCTTTACGACGACTTTCGGGTTCGAGCCTATTGCTTATTCTGGACTAGAGACTGGGAACAGAGAGACGGTATCGTATGTGTTAAAGCAACGAAATGTTCGTCTTGTCATTACAGGTTCATTGAAACAAGACACAAGAATTTCAGAATTTGTAAAAAAACACGGGGACGGAGTTAAGGACATTGCTCTTGTAGTAGATGATGTTGAAAAGGCTTACAATGTAGCGGTAGAAAGAGGTGCCATTGCTATTTTGCCTCCACAGGCTTTAACAGATGAGCATGGTACTGTCGTAAAAGCGGTAATTGGTACATATGGGGATACCATCCACACATTAGTAGAGCGTAAAAATTATAAAGGTGTCTTTATGCCAGGATTTAGAGCGTATAAAAATTCCACACCGGTAAAAGATGCCGGCATTATTGGAATTGATCATGTTGTAGGTAATGTGGAGCAAATGGAAGAATGGGTTGCTTATTATGAAAAGGTGATGGGCTTTAAAGAAATGACTCATTTTACAGATAAAGATATTAATACCGAGTATTCCGCGTTAATGTCGAAGGTTATGCATAATGGAGGACGTATTAAATTCCCAATCAATGAACCTGCTGAAGGAAAGAGAAAATCCCAAATTGAAGAATACTTAGAGTTCTTCAATGGTGCAGGTGTACAGCATATCGCCATCTTAACGGAAGATATTGTTCAAACTGTAAGTAAGTTAAAGGAAAACGGAGTGGAGTTCCTAAGTACACCTGATACGTATTATGAAATGCTTTCAGAAAGAGTTGGTGAAATTGATGAAGAAATCGCGAAGCTTCGTGAATTAAGTATTCTTGTAGATCGGGACGACGAAGGCTATTTATTACAAATTTTCACGAAACCAATTGTGGATCGTCCTACACTCTTTATTGAAGTCATTCAGCGTAAAGGAGCAAAAGGATTTGGTGAAGGTAACTTTAAAGCGTTATTCGAATCCATTGAAAGAGAACAAGAATTAAGAGGAAATTTATAAGCAAGTTTGAAAAGGAGGTATAGCGCCTCCTTTTTTAAAAGTTGTTTTCTCTATAGAGCGAAGGATAGTTACCCAACTATGTCAGCTTGGATAAAGAAAAGAGCTTAGAAGAATCAAATGGGGGTATTGTTTTGGTGGTGAAAGTAAAAAGTCGAGATATATTACAGCTAGTAACTGCATATCCGTTGAGTAAAAATTTGGAGCAATTACAAATAGAGCTTGGTTTACCAAGTATCAGGAATTTATCTGAGATTGAAAATGTCTTCGGGTGTTCTACTAAGGTGAAAAACCATTTATTGAACCAGCTTGACCATTTATTCGCATATCCTGACGGAGCAGCAAGGTTACTTACATCGCAATTAGCTAGTTTTTTAGAAGTCGAACCGGAGCAACTTTTTATTGGAAATGGATCCGATGAAATTATACGTCTTCTAATCAGGGCCTTTTTAAATCCGCAAGATGAAGCGGTTATGGCTGAAATAACTTTCCCAAGGTATAAAACAAATGTGACAATAGAAGGAGGAAAACCTGTCCTTGTCCCACTAAAAGATGGTGTCCATGATTTAGATAAAATGCTAACAAGTATTACGGACCAAACCAAGATGATATTTGTTTGTAACCCAAATAATCCAACAGGAACAATCGTCGAAAAGAATGCCCTGATGGACTTTATCGCAGAAGTCCCAGAAGATATTTTAATTGTACTAGACGAGGCATACTACGAATATGCAACAAACGATGCGTATTTACAGTCTATCCCGTTATTAAAAAAATTCAGCAATCTTGTAATCTTGAGAACCTTTTCCAAAGTGTATGGACTAGCTGGACTAAGAGTAGGCTATGGTATAATGGACCCGTTTGTCGCTGCCGAATTAAACAAAGTAAAAGAGGTATTCAACGTCAATCAATTAGCGCAAACAGCAGCTATTGTTGCATTAGAAGATCAAGACTTTAGAGAAGAGTGTGTAAAAAAAAACGAAGAAGGCCGTATATATTTAGAAAGGGAACTTTCTAGTATTGGATATACATTTTTCCACACACAGGCTAATTTTATGATGGTACATACGGATAAGTCGGGAGATTGGATAAGTAGCGAACTATTAAAGGCTGGAATTCTTGTCCGGTCAGGTAATGCGTTAGGTTACCCCAATTCTATCCGAGTTACCATAAGTTCAATGGAAGATAATCAATATTTTATCCAAACCTTAAAAAGTTTGCGAAGAAATGAGTGAGTGTCAATGAATATTCAACCAAGTAGTCTTGAATGGAAAGATGCCTATAAATTATTAGTAGGATCCATTTTACCACGACCTATTGCCCTAGTTTCTTCTATTAATAAAGAAGGAATCGGGAATATTGCACCATTTAGTTTTTTTACCGCAATTTGTGCGGATCCAATGCTTATTTGTTTTTCCCCAATGCGAAGAGGAAATGATGGGTCTAAAAAAGACACATTAGTTAATATAGAAAGCACAAGAGAATTTGTCATCAACATTGTTAGTGAAGAAATTGTTGAAAAAATGAACATAACAGCTACTGAATTTCCAAGTGATGTAGATGAATTTAAGGAAGCAGGCTTTACGAAGCAAGAGAGTCAGATAATTACTCCTCCACGAATCAAGGAAAGTAGTGTGCAATTGGAATGTACTTTACATGAAGTTCTCCATTATGGAGAGGTGCCAGGTTCCGGGAGTCTTGTTATCGGGAAAGTAGAAATGATACATATCGCAGAAGATCTATATTATGCTGGAAAAATAGATACGAAAAAATTAAACCCAGTCGGTAGAATGGCAGGAAGTTTCTATACAAGGGCAACAAGTGACATGTTTGAACTCCTTCGTAAAGAATCGAAAAAAAGTGAGTGATAATCTTGAAATACATTACGTTTAAGAATGTAAATGGCGAACAAAGAGCTGGTTGGCTTGATGGTGAGTATGTGGTCGATATGTTTGAAGCATCAGAAGGACGTCTGCCGAAGGATTTACTTGATTTTATAGAACAGCAAGAAGAGCATCATTCCTATATCAATCAATTAAATGCATTACCAAATCAAAAGGGGAAGCATCTCTTAAGTGACGTGCATTTACTTGCACCGCTGCCTCGTCCCAAAAGTGTTCGTGATTTTTATGCCTTTGAAGAGCATGTGAGAACTGCCAGAGCAAGAAGAGGGTTAGAGGTTGTACCTGAATGGTATGAAATTCCGGTGTTTTATTTTACCAATCATTTAGCGATTAAAGGTCCAAATGATTTGATAACAAAACCAGTTGAATGTGAATGGCTAGATTATGAACTTGAAATTGCCTGCATTATAGGAAAAGAAGGAAAAGATATTAAAGCCGAGGAAGCAGACTCCTATATTTTTGGTTATTGTGTGATGAACGACTGGAGCGCTAGGGATTTACAAGCAAAAGAAATGAAGGTTGGGTTAGGTCCAGCAAAAGGTAAGGATTTTGCTACCACCATCGGTCCATCAATTGTGACAAAGGATGAATTAGATCCTTACCTTAATAATGGGAAGTATGATTTGTCGATGAAGGCTAGGGTCAACGGAAAATTGCTTTCACAGGGCAATTTTCAAGATATCTATTATACATTTGGGCAAATGATAGAACGTGCATCAACCGGTGTTACTTTATATCCAGGAGAAGTCATCGGATCGGGAACGGTGGGTACTGGATGTATCTTAGAGCTTGGAACTGAGGTGCATCGCTGGCTTGAACCTGGTGATAAAGTAGAGTTAGAAATTACAGGACTAGGAAAAATTGTGAATACGATTAAATAGGTAGAAGAGGTGATCTTATGTATTATCGAACGATGGGAGACATTCCACATAAAAGACATACAAAATTTAAAAAAGAAGATGGTAATCTTTATCGTGAGCAAGTGATGGGGACAAAAGGTTTCTCTGGAACCCAATCTATCCTCTACCATCATTACTTGCCAACTGAGGTAGTAAAGTCGGAGGTTCTTTCTAGTTATCTACCAGAGTATGAAGAACATACGGCTTTAAATCATCGGCACCTGATGACCACTTCGATTCAGAAAAGTGGAAATGCTATTGATGCTAGAGAATACTTACTTGGAAATAGTGATTTGCTGATTGGTACTGCTAATGTGACTGAGGAAATGAAAAATCATTATCGTAATGGTGATGGAGATGAGCTTTTATATATTCACCATGGTACTGGAAAAGTGGAAACTATGTTTGGAACGTTAAGCTATCGTTCTGGTGATTATGTGATTATTCCTATTGGAACGATTTATCGAGTTGTCCCAGCTGAGGATACTAAGATATTGTTCATTGAATCCTTCAGTCAGATTACGACACCACGCAGATATCGTAACGAATATGGGCAATTGCTAGAGCATAGTCCATTTTGCGAACGTGATTTCCGAGGGCCAGAGGTGTTAGAAACGCATCATGAAAAGGGAGAATATAAAGTTCTAACTAAGTCTCGAGGGTACATTCACTCTCATATTCTTGGTCATCATCCATTAGATGTAGTAGGGTGGGATGGATATTTATACCCATGGGTCTTTAATATAGAAGATTTTGAACCAATTACAGGTCGAGTTCATCAACCACCACCTGTACATCAAACTTTTGAAGGACATAATTTTGTTGTTTGTTCTTTTGTGCCAAGACTTTATGATTACCATCCAGAAGCAATTCCAGCTCCATATTATCATAGTAATGTAAATAGCGATGAATTGTTATACTATGTGGAAGGGAACTTTATGAGTCGAAAAGGGATCAAAGAGGGATCGATTACTCTGCACCCTTCTGGCATTCCGCATGGACCACATCCAGGCACAACAGAAGCAAGCATCGGTAAAAAAGAAACATTAGAACTTGCTGTTATGATTGATACCTTTAAACCGTTGAAGATTGTCAAAAAAGCGCAAGAAATTGAAGATAAAAACTATATGTTTACATGGATAGAAAAGTAAATGGACATATTTTGACTTCCATAGTTCAACCAAGCTGATAACTGGCTTGGTTTTTTTATAGTGTAATTAGCTTAGCAGAATGACAATGAAACGATTTTCATGTAATACTTGTAACAATAAATGTAGATTTGTAATAAAATAGGCTCTGAAAAAAGGTTGTCAATACTATTTTACTAGAATAATTTTAATGAACTGTTTAATTGTGGTAAAAAAATTTAACTTTGTATTAAAATCGTCGGAGCTAATACTCGTTGCTATTATTAGCTCTCATAAGATATTGTATTATACTGGAAATCTGGTTGAAGTGAGTTGTGAATTTATTCCATAAATATTACGAAAAACCCGTGGTATGATTTTCGTGTAGCAACAAACACAAAAAATTATTTCAAGGGGGAAATACACCTATGAAAATCAACAAAACTTCAATCATTACTGCTGTAACAGCTGCTGCGGTTTTAACTGTGGCACCATTCGGAATGAATGCAAAAGCTGAAGCTAAATCACCTGTTAAACCAACTTGTGACTTAGGAACGAAGATAACTACATTTAAAAACCAAGAAGATGCAAAGGCATATTTTGATAACTATATGAAAGAGCTTGAAGAAAAGTTTGGTGTAAAGATCCAGTTTAATCAAACTGTTCCAAAAGCAGCTGAAAAACCAAAAGCACCAAAGCAAGAAGAACAGAAGCCTGCTGAAAAAGTAGAAGCACCAGCACCAAAGCAAGAAGAACAGAAGCCTGCTGAAAAAATAGAAGCACCGGCACCAAAGCAAGAAGAGCAAAAGCAACAACCAGCACCAGCACCTAAAGAAGAGGTAAAAGCTCCTACACAACCAAAGGAGCAAGCACCGGCACCACAACAACCAGCACCACAACAACCGGCTGAAAAGCCAAGTGAGAATAAAACAGAACAAACAGCTAGTGCAGTAAGTGCATTCGAAAAGAAAGTAGTAGAACTAACGAATGCGGAACGTGCAAAACAAGGCTTAGCACCTTTACAGCTTGACTCAGAGTTAAGCAAAGTTGCCAAAGAGAAATCAAATGATATGAAGCAAAACAATTACTTCTCTCATAATAGTCCTAAATATGGATCTCCATTTGATATGATGAAGCAATTTGGAATCTCTTACCGTACTGCTGGTGAGAATATTGCAATGGGACAAAAGAGCCCTGAGGAAGTCGTAAATGCTTGGATGAATTCGTCAGGACACAGAGCAAACATAATGAACGGTAACTTTACACACATTGGTGTAGGCCATGTAGAAGCAGGAAACTACTGGACTCAAATGTTTATCGGAAAATAATTAGTGTGACATTCTTTAAACTATAATTTGCTACAAACAGAAGGCAGCCATTATGGCTGCCTTTTCTGTTGTTCATTATTACTCAGTAACTAACTGTTTATAATATTTGGAGATATATGCATTAGCTTTTAAAGTAAGATCTGAAACTTTATGAATGCTATTTGGATTAATTCTGTTTATTCCAATATCCTGTAAATGAATATAGGCTACACATAAAGGGGGAAGAAGATAGTCTACAACCAAATTATTTGAATTAAATTCAATTAATACTTTTATTTGTTTCTTTAATTCATCTTTTACATTTTTGAATTGTTGTTTTATCTGTTGTTGAATGGTTGCTTTTTTCCCGTAATCTTCATTTTCATACTGTGCAAGCAAGCCGATTAATCTTTTTAGTTCGCCATCAAAATAAGCTAAAACAGATGCTACTTTGTCTATATCATAACTATTCATATAAATAATCCCCTCAAAAATAGTAGTTAAATGATTAAAAGGAATAAATAAATCGAGGAAATCTATTTCTTAAGTGAGAATTCCTGTTAATAGTATATTCGACAAATAACTACATTTACCCTTTCATTATTCCTATAAGAATAGTACGAATCGGAAATTGAGGAGAAAATCCATGTCTCAGTTCTAATCAACCTGCGTTCGAGATTGAAAGTTTTTTTGAATTTTTACCAAGCGCCACGTTAAACCAACTGCCCCTGCTGCAAGTCCACAAATTAGCCCAATCCAGTACCCAAACGCACCAAAAATAGTATAGTTGGCAAGTAGATAACCTATAGGCAAACCGATAAACCAATAGGACACCAAAGCTAGTATAAATGTAACATTTACATCTTTATATCCTCTTAATGCTCCTTGAATTGGAGCTGCAATTGCATCTGAGAGTTGGAAAAATATCGCATAAAGTAAGAATGCCGTAGACAAAGTTATAACATCTGGATCATTTGTATAAAGAGTTGCTACTTCTGATCGATAAAAAAATAAGAAAATAGCACAAATAGATGATAAAGCAACTGCAGCGATCACCCCAATAATCGTATATTGCTTTGCATCTTTCGTCCTATTTGCCCCAATTTCGAACCCAATTAATATAGTTAACGCCATGGAAATACTTAATGGAATCATATAAAGAAGGGAAGCAAAATTTAGAGCTACTTGATGAGAGGCAATCGTTATCGTGTCAAAGGAGCTCATCAGTAGAGTTACAGCAGAAAATATGCTTGTTTCAAAAAATATCGATAACCCAATTGGCACACCGATTAGTAATATTTCCTTCCATTTAGAAAATGAAATAGGATAAAGCGTTTTGAAAAGCGGGAACGCAGTAAATGGATTTTTCTTAAGTACGATATATAATGAAATAATCGCAATAATCCAGTAGGTGATAGCAGATGCTATTCCAGCACCAATGCCACCAAAAGCAGGGAACCCAAATTTACCAAAAATAAGAACATAATTTAAAATTATGTTTATAGGTAGAGAAGATAAAGTAATAAACATGGAAACTCTTGTGTGGCCTAAAGCATCAATAAAACATCGGAGTACGGTGTAACAGAATAAAGGGACGACTCCAAATCCTAGAGCAACTAAATAATACTTTGCTATATAGCGTACCTCTGACTCTAAACTCATTCCATTTAGAATTGGATTCAAACCTATTGCTCCTATTAGAAGAACAAGCAAACTCATCGCTATTGCCACGTATATTCCCTGAGTGATGGAAAATGGAACACTTTCTGTCTTTTTTGCTCCAACTAAATGAGCGACGATTGGTGTAATGGACAATAGGATACCACTTAAACCAGTATATATGGGTACCCAAAGTCCTGCACCAATAGCAACACCAGCTAAATCACTTGGCCCAACATTACCGGTCATCATAATATCGAATAAAGTCATAGAAAATAGACCAAGCTGAGTTATGAGGATTGGAAAAACTATACTAATAAATAATTTGATACGTTCAGAATGAGAATATACTTGTTTCATCTACTCGCCACAGTCCTTTGAGTTAATTATAATCTAGTGATTATATCATAATCGTTTTATTTAGGGAGTAGAAATAATCGTCGGGAATTTAATTCATAAAAATTTGAATATTGATAATATTTTTGCAAGGTCTTTCTTTTGTTTAGGCTCAGTTTAAGTAAAGTTTTGATTTATAGGTATCTAGCTGTTGATTGGAGCACGAGGCGAAGACTCCTGCGGGAGGTAGCGTTTTGTGGAGACCCCACAGGCAAAGCCGAGGAGGCTCCACAAGCGCCCTCTGGATAAGCGAAGCCTCGTGCGGAAATCAATAGCGGTATTTAACATAGTCATTGTTTAAGAAATAATAAAAAGTCGGGAAATGGGCGATAATTAAACTTTATTGAAAAACACTTGACACGCTACTAGTAAGCTACTAGAATAAGACTATATTAAAATTATATACTTACGAGCCCATCAAAGGGGAGTAGCTATGAAAACAATATTGCCGTCATTACGTGTCTGCTTGACAGCCACCGGCTTTATTGGCAACTTTTTCGTTGTTAGCAAGACCTTTGCCTAAACTAAAAACAGTTTAAGGTAAAGGTCTTTTTATGTTTGTCTAAAAAGCCTTTACCGTGTTTCTTAGGTAGAGGCTTTTGTAGTAGGAGGAGAAAAAATGGAACTTCAATTATTATTGGAATATGGCTGGGTACTGCTTGTCCTTATCGCACTTGAAGGTATTCTTGCAGCAGACAATGCGTTAGTACTAGCTATCATGGTAAAACACTTACCGGAAGAAGAAAGAAAACGTGCGTTATTCTATGGACTTGCTGGAGCATTAGTATTTAGACTAGGGTCATTATTTGTTATTTCATTTCTTGTTACTATATGGCAGGTTCAAGCTCTTGGTGCAGCATACTTACTCTTTATCGCTATCAATCATATTTGGCGACGATTTGTTGTTTCTAGAGCAGAGCATGCAGCTGCGGTTGAGAAACCAGAAAAAAAATCTGGTTTCTGGATGACAGTTTTAAAAGTAGAAATTGCCGATATTGCCTTTGCAGTCGATTCGATTTTAGCTGCTTTTGCTTTAGCATTAACATTGCCGGAAACGAACCTTCCTCAAATTGGTGGAATTGATGGTGGACAGTTCATTATCATTTTCCTTGGTGGATTTGTTGGAGTTGTGATTATGAGATTTGCTGCAACATTATTCGTTAAGCTTTTAAAAGAACGACCAAGCTTGGAAACTGCAGCATTTTTGATTGTTGGTTGGGTTGGAATTAAATTATTATTGTTCACATTAGCTCACGAAAGCGTAGGAATCTTGCCACATCATTTCCCACACTCTCCATTGTTTAAAGCATTATTCTGGATTGTCTTAATAGGAATAGCAGTGGGAGCTTGGATTATTTCTGGTAAGAAAAAAGTAGTCAAAGAAGTAGACAGTATTAAATAAGTGAATATAACATAAATCTTTTTACTTTAAGACTTTCATAAATATTGCTATAATAAATTAAGCTGTTGACAACTATTTGTCAGCAGCTTTTTTCAAGTTTATAGGGCTTTTTATACTAATGGTTTTTGTTATAGCTAATGATAAAAATACAAACATAAAATATCCGGAAAATGATGTATGAAAACTAATCCTGATAAAAAACTTGTGAAATAATAGTGGTGTGAATATCTCGATATATAGAAAAGGAGTCTATTACTTTGTTTAATATAAAAAATCTACCCACAGAAATTCAAGAAGTAATAAATCAAAATACAGCTAGCAAGGAGCATTCTAGTTTGATTGGGAATGCGGGTTATACGTCCTCTGACGATAGCATAATCTTTGACGCAATCATTGCGTTATCACTAGGTAAAAATGTGTTATTAAAAGGTCCAACAGGTTCTGGAAAGACGAAGCTTGCAGAAACACTTTCTTCGGTTTTTCAAAAGCCCATGCATAGTATAAATTGTTCCGTGGATTTAGATGCAGAGGCTTTATTAGGCTTTAAAACGATTCAACATATCAATGACCAAGCATCCATTGAATTCGTTGCAGGTCCTGTTATACAAGCAATGAAAGAAGGACATCTGCTTTACATTGATGAAGTGAATATGGCGAAGCCTGAGACACTTCCTATCTTAAACGGTGTATTAGATTACCGAAAAACAATCACGAATCCATTTACAGGTGAGGTTGTATCTGCTAAAAAGGAATTTGGTGTGATTGCAGCGATTAATGAAGGCTATGTGGGAACGGTTCCACTGAATGAAGCGCTGAAAAATCGATTCGTTGTGATAGATGTTCCATATATTCAAGGAGATGTATTACATCAAGTTCTTAAAGAGCAATCAAAACTAAAAGATGAGAAATTGTTAAATAAATTTGTAACGTTATCTGCTGATCTCATTGCCCTCGTGAAGAATGGTCAGCTATCAGAGGAAGCTGCTTCAGTCCGTGCACTTCTCGATACTTGTGATTTAAGCATATATCTACCCCCACTTAGAGCGATTAAACGTGGAATTGTAGAAAAATTAGAAGATGAACGTGAAAAAGCAGCAATTATGAATGTTGCACAAACTTTGTTCGAGTGAGGGATTCGTTTTGAAACCTATTGTCTTTAACGATAAAAAAATTGATTCTTTTTTGTTCATGGAACTTGCCGATTTAGCAGTATCTTTGGCGAAAAAGGATCTACTAGAAGTGGAGTATGCATTTAAGTCTTACTATGATCCTTTTGATAAGAAACTTTTTATCAGCTTATTTTGGGATAATCACCCCTATACAGAAAAAGTGAATGGCTTAAAAAGTGACGTTTACTTACGAAGTGTGGGAACTATCCATCATACGGATTTTTCTTGCATCTCTACTTTTATTAGAAGTGAAAAAAATAAAAAAATACCTAGTTTTGGCAGACAACTTTTTATGCTGTTAGAGGATCTGCGATTAGAAGAAATTTGTAAACGTGAAAGACCTGGTACTACGAAAACTTTTTTATCAAGAAGACAGGAGTATCGAAAATACTTTAGAAGTCAATTAAAGGTAAATCTTGAGCGGAATATTACGACTGATGCTTTCTATAATTTACTCTACTTATTGCTTACGACAGATAATCCATTGGAGGATATTCCAATTGTAAGTGAAGAAACTAATTTAGCTCTTCCTTTTATTCGTGCGGAAGCATCTAAGTGCTACGAAGCAACGTCTACTAAAGACATAGAGAAAATTTGCCGAAACATCCTAGAAGTCTTTGAAGAGCTTGTTGAAAGAGATATGTTAAATATGTATTTCTTACTCCCGGATTTCGCTGAAAAAGAAGAATTGCAAGATGGGCTTACTTTTGATGAGATGAAAAGAAAGAGTGAGTTAAAAAATAATGATAAAAAAGAAGTGGAAGAAAAAGATGATACTGATATTCATGAAGAAAAACTTCCGACTTGGCATCGAGAAACAGAATCTGCTACAAAAAGCTTTTTACAGTTTGATTTAGAACAAGGAACGAAAATGGATCTAATGGGACAAGGTGGAAGAGAGGGAGAAGATGGCGATCAAGCAATGGGCTTTGTACAGGGATCGAGTAAACAAACGAATAAAAATGACTACTCAAAACTGGAAGCTTTGGAGATGCTTGATCATGCAGTAAAGGAAGGTGGTTCAACCACTGAATTCGGTAAGGAAAATAAGTATGCTTATCCTATTTTTCTTTCACCAATTTCAATTACTCCAGAACAGAAAAGAGAATACGAAGAATACAAATTGTTCGTATCTTCTTTTCAGAAAAAACTAAAGCAATTAATTCAAAAAACATTAGAACATAAAAAGATTTTACCTCGTAATGATTTAGCTTTTGGACGATTAAGTAAAAAATTATTACCTTGGTTCATAGAAAATAACCCGAAGATGTTCTATAAAAAAGATAATCCATCGATCGAAATTGATGCTGTTTTTTCGTTACTAGTCGATTGCTCTGCTTCCATGTTTGATAAGATGGAACAAACAAAGTATGGGATTACATTATTTCATGAAGCACTTAAATCGGTATTTGTTCCACATGAAGTAGTTGGATTTTGGGAAGATACGAATGACGCGACTGCTACTAGCCAACCAAATTATTTGAAAACGGTCATTGATTTTTCATCAAGTCTTCGTCTTACTACTGGTCCAGAGATTCTTCAGTTAGAACCTGAGGAAGACAATCGAGACGGCTATGCCATACGACATATGACAAAGCGGTTATTGAATAGAAGTGAAAAACAGAAGTTTTTATTAGTTTTTTCTGATGGTGAGCCTGCTGCTATGCAATATGAGCAAAATGGGATTATCGATACTCATCAGGCTGTCATGGATGCGCGAAAAAGTGGCATTGAAGTCATTAATGTATTTCTTGCTAATGGGGAAATTGAAGAAAGTCAAGTAAAGACCATTCAAAACATGTATGGAAAGTATAGTATTCTTGTCCCTAATATAGATGAACTTTCTGAGGTTTTATTTCCACTCTTGAAAAAATTACTATTAAAAAGTTTATAAATGAATGGAAAAGCTAACCCTAATTATAACTGCTAGGGTTAGTTTTTTTATTGGTATAAGGAGTTGTTGCAGTACAATGAATGCTCGAGCACTACATTTCTTTAGATGTAGTATCTTTTTAAGCTTATTACTTTTAGTACTGGGATATATAGTAAGCATGGATGGAATGGAAGTACTGGACACAAAAATTGGAGAAGCTTTCTATCAACTGGGTGGGATAGATCGTTTCTTTATTTTTCTTTCTTTCCTTGGTTCACGTAAGTTTTTCTATCCGGCATTAGGACTTTTTTCGCTATTTCTTATTTATAAGAAGTACTTTCGTTCGCTAATAATCGTATGGGCAAATTTAATTGGAGTGAGCTTACTTAATCATTTCTTAAAGAGTATGTATACAAGAGAAAGGCCAAGTCTTGATCATCTTGTAGATGTGAACTATTATAGCTTTCCAAGTGGACACTCTATGAACTCATTTGCATTTTATGGAATGATAGCTTTTTTGCTAATTTCTATGGTGCATGTAAAAAAGATAAAAATAGCCATAATTCTATCCACAGCCACTTTTATCATTTTAATCGGTTTAAGTCGAATTTATTTAGGAGTCCACTTCCCACTAGATGTCCTTGCTGGATTTGTAGCAGGATCAGCTTGGTTATCGTTCATTATTGGAGTATGGATAAAATTCGCAGCTAGCTCAGATGCATGTTGATTGTTTTTACATTAGCAATTTTGGGTAAATACTCTACCATCTGGTTAAAATAATTAATAACTAGGCACTGTTAAAGGTCAGTGTTGATTTTTTGAACCTAGCTGTTGATTGAAGCCTTGTGCGGAAATCAACAGCGATGTTTGATAGAGCCAATAACTAACAAGTAGGAGGATCAAGAGATGAAAAAAATACTTTCAGCTAAATCAATGATTACCGTAATGAATTTACTACTAACTGCAGTACTAGTTACCGCTTGTGGTACAGATAACAATAATTTATCTGCGCCTCCTGAGAATACACCTAATCAGGAAGAAAATTTCACCCCAGAAGATAACGGAGCTAATAATCCAGAGGAAAACCAAGGGGTACAAACAGGGCATTCGTTCAAGAAGTTTGATTTAGAAGTAAAGTATCGAGATAATGTGAAATATGAAGCAGATTTTGAAGCTGAAGGCAATGGAGAAGCGGAAATTGAAGATGATATTACAAATAAAAAACTAAAAGGAGATGAAGCATATCAGGAACTATCTCCAAAATTAGAACAACTGAAGTTTGATCCTAATTCAGAGGATCAAGAGGTTTTAACGCAAGTGTTAGAGGTTTTTGGCCTACAAGATGATTTTACAGAATTTGAATTAGAAGTAACATTTGCGGATGGAACGAGAAAAGAATATAAATTAGTTCAATAATAAGTGAAGGATCTAAACTTAAGAAATACTATGAGATGTAATGGAACAATGAAATATATTATCTCTTTTGGCACAGGAAAAAGAGCTTGGTGGATCACCAAGCTCTTTAATATTTTATTCCATTTTTCGATAATAACAAAGTTACTATTTTAATCCTTAAACGACACTGAAATCTCTCTTCAATATAAATTACTGTCAGGGGAGAATCTCTTTAATTGTCTGTTCGGATTGATTTACTGTGGGATAAATTTAAAAGAAACTTCGAGTGGCGAAAAGTCTTTAAGCGTGGTATGATTTTACTTATCAAAAGTAGAACGGAGCTCGCAACCATGTGGAGAAATAGAAACGTATGGATCATATTACTCGGTGAATTTATTGCAGGGATTGGCCTCTGGACAGGAATTATCGGAAATCTTGAGTTTATGCAAGCGCAAGTTCCATCTGACTTTGCAAAGGCTCTTATCTTATTTATTGGACTACTCGCTGGAGTTTTAGTAGGACCTTATGCTGGAAAGATAATTGATTTATACAGTAAGAAGAAGGTAATGATTTATTCGGGCTTTGTTCGAATGTTCAGTGTATGTTTTATGTTTTTAGCTATAGAATATCAATCTATTATTTTTATGATTTTATTTATGATCACTATCCAACTTTCAGCCGCGTTTTACTTCCCTGCATTACAATCGTCCATTCCATTGATTGTGGCAGATAAGGATTTATTACAAATGAACGGTGTACACATGAATGTGTCCACTATCTCAAGGATTGCTGGTACTGCCCTTGCTGGAGCAATGTTAATTATCATGAGTTTATCCTCTCTTTATTTAGCATCCATGGTTGCCTATGGAATATTGTTCATGTTAACATTCCTTCTTAATTTTGATGAAGGACCAGAGGCAAAGGATAGAAAAAATGGTGCCAAAGGTTCGGGCAGTTTTAAAGAGGTATTACCTGTATTAAAAGAAACGCCAATCGCCTTAACAGTTTTAATCTTAACGATTGTACCAATGCTCTTTATTGGTGGATTTAACTTAATGGTTATTAATATTAGTGAACTTCAAGATGATCAAACGATCAAAAGTTTAATTTATACAGTGGAAGGTATTTGTTTTATGATAGGAGCTTTCGCTGTGAAAAAGCTGTCTAATGATAATAATATGGTTCAGCTAATGTTTATTTTTGCTGGTTTGATAGCTGTCGCGCACTTAACATTGTTTTTTGCTGATATGAAAATTATGTCACTAGTATCGTTTGGTATTTTTGGTTTAGCAGTAGGATGCTTTTTCCCGATTGCTTCAACGATTTTTCAAACGAAAATTCCAAGAGAATATCATGGTCGCTTCTTTTCGTTCCGTAATATGCTTGACAGGGTAATGTTCCAAGTCGTCCTTCTAGGTACAGGACTATTCCTTGATACCATTGGTTTACAGATGATGGCGATTATCTTCGGTTTATTATCTTTAACTTTAATAGTTATGTATGCACTCAAGCTCTTTAGACAACCTATCCGAGTTGTTAAACAGGAAACACCTTAGCGAAAGGTGTTTTTTTGTGCGGAAAAAAGGGAAAGTACAAAACTAAGTGAATATATAAAGTAAGATAAAAGTATAGTGTGATACAAGGAGGAGGAAACATAATGGAAAAGTATTCGATGTACATAAACGGTGAGTGGGTTCAGACGGAAAAGACAATAGAAGTAACCAATCCAGCTACCGAAGAGGTTATCGGCACGGTGCCAAGTATTTCAAAGGAACAGTTAGAACAGGCTATTGAACATGCTTCTGATGCATTTGAATCTTGGAGAGAAACCTCTGTGTATGAACGAGCAGCGCTAATGGAAAAATGGTTTAATTTGTTAGACGAAAATAAGAAAATCATCGCAGAAACATTAACAAAAGAACAAGGGAAACCGTTCAAGGAAGCATTAGGAGAAGTAATGTATGCTAATAGCTTCATAGAGTGGTATAAAGAAGAAGGAAAACGGATTTATGGCGAGACCATGCCTACATCGCAAGAAAACAAACGAATTCTTATTCAAAAACAACCGGTTGGTGTCGTTGCAGCCATTACCCCTTGGAATTTTCCAGCAGCAATGATCACTAGAAAAGTAGCCCCTGCATTAGCAGCAGGTTGCACGGTAATTGTAAAGCCTGCTGGTCAGACGCCTTTAACAGCACTTTTACTTGCAAAGTATGCGCACGAGGCTGGAATCCCAAAAGGGGTACTTCAAGTAATTACTGGTAAATCAAGCGATATTGGAGAAACATTAATGAATAGCTCGAAGGTAAAGAAGCTGACATTTACAGGTTCTACCGAAGTGGGAAAAACATTGATGAAGCTGGCTTCCAAAACAGTGAAAAACCTCTCTTTAGAATTAGGTGGACATGCGCCATTTATCGTTTTTGAAGATGCAAATTTAGAAAAAGCTGTCCATGGACTTATTCAATCCAAGTTTCGAAATGCAGGGCAGACGTGTATATGTGCAAATAGAATTTATGTACACGACACCATCGCAGAAGAATTTACAAGCCTTTTTGTAAAAGAAGTATCTAAGTTGAAGGTTGGGAATGGCTTAGACAGAGGCACAAATATCGGCCCACTAATTGATCAAGATGCATTAGATAAAGTTCAAGAGCATATAAAAGACGCAAGAGACAAAGGAGCAGTCGTTTCTTACGGCGGAGATGTGATAGAGAAGACTCTAATGCAACCGACTGTTCTTTCAATGGTGACTGATGACATGATATGTATGCAAGAAGAAACTTTCGGTCCATTAGCTCCAATCACTACCTTCAAAGAGGAGAAAGAAGTTTTAAAGAGAGCGAACCATTCACCATATGGATTAGCTGCATACGTCTATACAGAGAATATCGGAAGAGTTTATCGAGTGACAGAAGGACTAGATTATGGAATTATCGGTGTAAATGATGGTGCTCCTTCATCAGCTCAGGCTCCGTTTGGTGGTTTAAAAGAAAGCGGAATTGGTCGAGAAGGAGGACATCAAGGATTAGAAGAGTATCTTGAGGTAAAATATGTATCTATTGGAATCTAAAACTATGTAGATTGTGTTAAATTATAACGGATTGCCTAGCCTTAAGTGTACGTCGCTGAGAGGTTGGGCATTTTTTTATCTTCCAAAATCATATATAATGAAGATAGTAGTTAAATGAAACTTTTTATAAATTAATTCGTATTAGTAATATAAGTGTATTAAACATAAGGAAAGGCCTAAAGTAAGAGGTGAGGAGTGAGAAGATGAAACGATTTTTAAAGCAAGCATTTATATTTATTGCTTCTTCCAATATAGCGATACTGACATTTGTTATTGTTTTTTTTACCACAACCAATCAAGTTCATTTTGGGGTGCTTGGTTCCATTGTGGGATTTTTGATAAGTTATTGGCTATTAAAAAGGAAATTGTTACCCAATGACGAATTAGACAAGATAGAACGAAAAGAAAAGAAGTATGCGCTCACACAAATTAAAGAAGCAAAAGAAAAAGTGAAAAAAATTAATAGTACAAGGTTTAAAGTGAGATCAATCTTTGTCTACCAAAACATTACAAAACTTTATAAAATATCGAACAAAGTAATTAAAATCGTCGAAAAAGAACCAATTCGATATCGAAGTGCCCAAACCTTTTTCCAACAGCATTTAGATTCTTCTGCAATCATAACTGAAAAATATGTGCAATTACTCTCACAGCCAGTTAGAACGCATGAGGTATCAACTGCATTGAGAGATACGGAAAGAGCTCTAAAACAATTAGAACGTAATATGGAGAAGGAATTATTAGTAGTTCTTTCTGGTGATATGAATAATTTAAATACGGAAATAAAACTTTTGAATCAACATCTAACAATCGATAAGAAGTAGCATATGAGGTGAAATAATGGATAACAATGAAAAACTTAAAGAAAAAGTAAAACAAGATACGTTAAATGACTTATTAACTAATCCATTTTCAACACCAACAATGGAAAATGAACTAGTAGCTCAAGAAGAAGAGCAGCCAGTACCTAAGCAAGAAAAGGTAATGGATTCTCTATCAGAAGATATGAAAACTAGAGCGAGAGAGATAGCTAAACAAATCGATCCCAATGATCAGCATGCTATTTCTTCTTATGGCATCACAGCGCAAAACGAACTTTCCAATTTCTCTAATTCCATTCTTTCACACGTTCAAGCAAAGGATGCGGGACCTGTGGGAGAAGTGGTTTCAGATTTAATGAGAAAAATAAAAGAAGTGAAGCCGGGAGAACTGGAACCTCAAAAGAAAAGCTTCTTTGGTAGATTATTTGGATCTGTGAACAATTCTGTAAGCCAAATGTTCACAAAATACCGTAAAATAGGATTTGAAATTGATAAAATCGCTGACCAGCTCGAAAGCTTTAAAAAGGTCTTACAACGCGACAATATTATGTTGGAATCATTGTATGAGAAAAATAAAGATTATTTTCAAGCATTAAATGTATACATCGCAGCAGCGGAGCACAAATTGGAAGAGATTCAACATACTTTAGTTCCCGCGTTAGAAACAAAAGCAAGGGCGACTAACAACCAAATGGATGTTCAAGCTGTAAGTGATATGATGCAATTTGCTGATCGTCTTCAGAAAAGAACACATGATCTTAAAATAAGTCGCCAGATTACATTGCAAATGGCGCCACAGATTCGGATGATTCAGCATACAAACCAGACACTTGTAGAAAGAATACAGTCATCCATCTTAACAGCCATTCCATTGTGGAAAAACCAGTTAGTAATTGCTGTTTCCCTTTATAATCAACAAAAAGCTGTAGCTACTCAAAAGAATGTCTCAGAAACGACCAATGAATTATTGCTTCGTAATTCTGAAATGCTTAAACAAAATACGATTTCTGCTGCAAAAGAAAATGAGCGCGGACTAGTAGATATAGAAACCCTCAAGAAAACGCAGGAGAATTTAATTGAAACATTAGAAGAAACCTTACAAATTCAACAAGAGGGACGACAAAAACGTCAGCAAGTAGAACAAGAACTTGTACTTATGGAAAACGAGCTCAAAAATAAGTTATTAGACGTACGATCGAAAGCCCAAAAGAATACAAAATGATAAAAAAAGGCTTACATAAGTGAAATTCACTGTGTAAGCCTTTTTACCTTGCTTACTAAAATCGGCTCAATCCGCCGAGAACTCAACCAAAACCACCTACGCAAAGCGAGTTCCTAGTATGGAAATCAGCAGGGTGTTTTAAAAGCGTCCACCGTATTTTCAGGGTAACCAGCGCTAAAATAGAAACAAGAGAGCGGCTGATAGAAACCGGCTCTCTTGTTGATTTTAATTATCGATTAGTAGGGAAAATACGTTCAATTGTTTCTGTGAATTCATCAAAAAAACCACCAATAGGTCTTCCCTCACGTAAGTCATTAGCATATCCGTCCATACGGTCGACAAATTCAGGGTTAACAGACACATAAACATTTCGTATATTAGAATCTGTTGCTTTAACTTGGTCTGCTATTTTACGCTCTACTTCTCTTGTTACTTCATCTTGATTCCCATTTTCTAACACCGCAGCAACATAAGCATTTCGATTCGTGACAACAACATTACATGACCTAACTTCGTTTAAGTCAGTAATTTTATCTGCGGCACGATCTGCAATAGCTAATCTTGGTTCATTTCTGTCATTAACTCTTCGGGGGTTAACGGTATTATTTCGGACATTACGTGTCCCTGTAAATCGATCACCTTGCTCATAGTTTACATTAAGTGAATCATTTGGGGCATCTCGTCCTGCAGTATCATATTCATTAACGTTTCCACAACCAGTTGCTAGCATGGTGAAAGCAAGACCGGTCACAACTAATCCTTTGACGTTCATAAATTTCACCTCTTTCCTAAATTGTTACTGTTATAATCCTCCAAAGAACATTAAATTATTCAAAATGTTCATCACAACTGAAAATAGGTTAAACTAAATAATAGCAAGCTTAGTAAAGGATGAAATTATGAAGAAAACAAATGGGAATCATTTACTTTACGAAGAAGACGCCTATCTAAATCTTTATGATTTAAAAGCTTTGAATTCTATTTACCGAAGTGAATTTTTACCTTGTGCATCTGGAGAGGTTTTTACACAAAGTTTTATTCCTGAAAATAAAGAGGGAATCGTTATATTAATTCATGGCTATTTAGACCATTCTGGTTCACTTGCACCAATAATTCATTTTCTTGTAGACAATTCCTTTGGTGTGATAACTTTTGATTTGCCAGGGCATGGCTATTCATATGGAGCAAGAGGGGATATTAATCATTTTCAAGAATATATCCAAGTACTACATGATGTAGTGTTACATTCTAAATCTGATTTTAAAAAAGAAGTTCCATTTTTTGCAATTGGACATAGTACAGGTTGTTCGGTTTTAACTGATTATATTGTGAAGTATCCTTCAACTTTTCAAAAAACTATACTAGTTGCTCCCCTTGTTAAACCATACCTATGGTCTTTTTCTCAGTTAGGGGTTAAACTGTTAGGGAAGAGAGTAAAGTCTATCAAAAGGAAATTTAGAAAAAACGCTTCAAACAAAGTTTATTTAGACTTTGTGAAAAAAGATCCGCTACAATTTTCTGATTTACCAATTAATTGGTTAGTGTCTTTATCTAGATGGCAAGACACCGTTCTTCAATATCCAATACAGGTCGAACCATTGTACTTGATTCAAGGTAATAAGGATAAAACAGTTGATTGGGATTTTAATATTTCTTTTCTACTTCAAAAATTTCCAAACAGTAAGGCAATATTGATTGACGGGGGGAATCATCAACTTTTTAATGAGAAGCAGTCGATTCAATTAATTACATTTGAATACATAAAAAGTATTTTGCTTTCGATTGATTAAGGGTAATAATAAAAAGGTACATAAACTTAAATATGAGGTGGAATAGTGATGGAAGAAACAAAAGCTAATGGTATTCAAATAGGGGATACGATCCAAATCAAAACTGGCACGAATAAAGGAACTAAAGGTAAAGTTATTGTAATAAGAGAGAGTTCTGTTATTGTCGAAATTGGTAAAAATCCAAGCACCGGCGAACCAATTCGGACAGTAATCAATCATAAAAACTATAAAACGGTATAAAAAAGATGAGGCTGGGACATTAATTAAATCCCCTTTTAAAGTACACTTTTGATTTTTAGAGTACCTAGGTGTTGATTGGAGCACAAGGCGAAGACTCCTGCGGGAGATAGTGTTTGGTGGAGACCCCCGCAGGCAAAGCCGAGGAGGCTCCACCAACGCCCTCTGGATAAGCGAAGCCTAGTGCGGAAATCAACAGCGGTGTTTAACAGAGCCAAACTAAAAAAATCCGAACTAATGCAAAACTCTACTTAGAATTTCGCATAATAGTTCGGATTTTTCTTTAACAAATATTCTTTTGTCCCAGCCTCTTCTTTTTTTAAAATATAATTCTTTGATTATTGTGCGAACACATGATTGCCAATTGTTTTCGTTACGGGTCTAGTACGAATCCACTGGTCATTCGTTTTATCAGGATTGAAGAAATATAAAGAATTCTTTCCTTCGCCATGGAAAGCAATCGCTTCCTCTACAGCTTTCATTGCTTCTTCATCTGCCTCTTTATTAATTTCTCCATTTTGGACTGGTGAGAATTGGTAGACACCACCTGGAGTCGTTTCATAAATAACTTCTTTAATAGAGTCAGGGAAATGCTCGCTATCTACGCGATTTAATACTACAGTTGCTACCGCAACTTTTCCTGCATAGGGTTCACCTTTAGATTCAGCATGAACTAGCTGCGCAAGTACTTCTTTTTCTTCTTCCGAAACTGTTTTTGGAAGCTGCAATGATTCACCTGGGAAAATTAAATGATTCCCTTTATTGTTAATTTCCTGAACTTCTTTTGCAGATACACCATAAGTTTTTCCAATGTTATATAAGGTATCACCTGATTGTACTTTATATGACTCTGCTGCTTGTGCACTGAACCCAGTTCCTGTAAATAATGCAACAGCTAGAGTTGATATTGTAATAAGTTTTTTCATAATGTAAAAAACCTCCTTGTGTTGAATAATAGCAACTCTCGGACACTCTAGTTTAAATGGTAACAAGTATATGAGCCCATTTCATTGTATAAATGTTACCAACAAAACATATATATTGTAGATTTTAGCTTAATCTTACATAAAATTGGATGATTAGCGCCAAAATAATGATAAATAATGGGTAATTATAATAATATTGGAAAAGACGGGTGATTAATATCGTATATCAAGCCATATATTCGACTGCCTTTCATGGTTTTCTTATCTCTATTAGTATTATTCAAGGCATCAATCAACTTTCTGAGAATAGACTAATTGGATTCTGTTATCTTGCATTAGCTACTTTATCCTTCTTTGCTTTAACTATTCGACATAATATTAGGATTAAGGATAAGGAAATTCATTATTGGATGACTGTTTTGAGTTTAAAGCTTATTAACAAACGAGTTTCTGTATTGGAAGTACGAAAAATAGAATTTAAGCGTGTAAGTTGGTCTACTAAAGGAGCTTTTGTATTCTATGCAAATAAACGCTTTCCACTTAGACTAGTTAATTTCAAACCAGAGGAAATGTATGAGGACTTACATAAGTTTGCAAAGAATAACCATATTCCCGTTATAATGATGGAAGATTTTAAAGGCCAAAAAAGAGAAGTTACCGAAAACAGCTAATGTCTCATTACAGGAGACATTAGCTGTTTTTTTAGATTGCGGCAACCAACAAAAAGAAACCCTTTGAAAATCAACTACTTTCTTCTAAAAAATAGTATAATTTTCCTTATCCGAAGAAAAATGGTTCTGCTGAATTTTCAATAATGAGAGCCCGTGAGCGTGTATTTAACAAGCAATTTTGTTGGGAACATTGTTTAAAATTTACGTTGAATTATTTTTGAAACTAAATGCAAAATGACCTCGTCAAAGAATTAGAGAAAGGGGGTACAGGAATGTCAGATGTAGAAATGATCGATGATTTACCAATTCGAACGAAAAGTGATAAGCAATTGTTAAATGAAATTATGATTGATTATGGGCAGTCAATCCAACAACTTGTTTATACATATGTGAAGGACTATGCAATGGCGGAAGATTTAACTCAAGAAATTTTTCTTAAATGTTATAAGAAACTACATACTTTCAAGCAACAATCATCAATAAAAACGTGGGTGTATCGTATCGCGATGAATCACTGCAAAGATTATTTAAAGAGCTGGCATTATCGTTATTTTGTATTGGATGAGGAAAAAATTGACAATGCGGAATCTAATGAGAAAGACGTCGATCAGCTAGTAATAAAAAGATCAGAAGAACATAGGCTTGTTCAAGCTTTACTTCATTTACCTTTAATATATAGAGAAGTTGTATACCTGTATTACTATGAAGAATTAACAACGAAAGAGATAAGTCAAATGACAAAAGAAAATGAAAACACGATTAAAACAAGATTGAATCGAGCTAGACTTATGATAAAAAAAAGAATAGGTGAGGAGGACTTGTGATGAATGATCCACTCAAAGGCTTAAAGAAAGCAATGAATAAAACAGTTTTTCGTGATATGCGATTTTCCGAAAAACAACAAGAGAACATCTTAAATTCAGTTGGAGACGAGTTAGAAGCTAACATAGAGTTTCAGATATTGAAATCTCTTGAAGCAGAAGCAAAAGCGGGCTTTTCGATTTATAAATACTTGCAGCAACATGCTGGAAGAGAAGTGTTGAACGAACAAGAAGGAAAATTATATATTCTACTTCATCAATTAGAAAAAAGAAAACTCATACGATCAATGTGGTTAGACAATATAGACTTCCCAACTAAATTTTATGATTTAGAAAAAAAAGGTAAGGACTATATTAGAGTTTGTGAAAAAGAGATACAACAAAAAGTGAAAACGAACGTCAAACTTGAATGGAATGGAGGATTAAGCTGATGACTGAAAAAGCATCCCTTTCCATTAGCCAGTTTTTACAGCGAGTTAAATATCAAATTCGCTCGAAAGAAGCACAAATTTTTGTTGAACGTGAATTACAACATCACATAGAACAACGAAAAAGAGAATGTATTCTCGAAGGATATTCAGAGGAAGAAGCAGAGAGGGTAACGATAGAACAAATGGGAAACCCGACGATATTAGGGAAAGAGATGCACATAATCCATAAGCCAAAGATTGACTGGTTTTTAATCGGGGTATTTGCTCTATTAATAATACTAGGGACCGTACCTTTTTATTTTTTATCAGTCGAATTTAGCGAAATGTTTTTTAGTAAAAAAGTTGCTTTTAGTCTTATGGCCGTTGTTGTAGTTGTCATGTTTATGTTTTACGACTATAGAAAAATCAGCAACATATGGCACTGGTTATTTGGAATAGCATTGCTTTTATCTATACTCATACACTTTTCAAATCACACTATGAATGGAGTTAGCTACTTAAATGTTGGTTTCTTCTCCATAAATTCTTGGTTAGTAAGTGTTATATATGTAATAAGCTTTGTTGGAATGATATCAAAGCTTCATCGAGAAACAAAGAAATTATGGGTCTTTACGCTTGTGATGTTTTTGTTACCCAATTACTTTTTCTTCACTAATCCAACTCTTATTTTAACAGTTTTCTATTCTTTGACACTCCTAATAGTTATGGCATTTTCACCAATTGCAAAGGATCAGTTGAAACGGATGTTCTTAATCAAGGGAGTATTTTCAGTTAGCGCTCTTTTAGTTTTATGGATTAACATAAGGCCACATCAATATGAACGGTTGCTTGGGTTTATTGATCCGTCTTCTTATCCAACAACCTATGGCTATTTTCCAATACAATTAAATCTGATCTTAAACGAATCAAAGTTCTTCGGTAAAGTAACTTCTTCAGAGGTTATGAAGGTGCTTCCAACTCTAGATTTTGACCAGGATTTAATTTTCGTTTCACTTGTTGCACATTTAGGCTGGCTTTTCGGTATTATATTACTAGCCACTTTTGGACTATTTCTAATCAGGATTGTTTATATTAGCCATCAAACAAGTGATCCATTAGGCGTCATGCTAGTTTTAGCAAGTGTGAGCATAATAGGGCTTGCAGCAGTATGGAATATTATGATGGTATTTGGATTAATGCCACTTACTGGTACTCCCCTTCCTTTTATCAGCTATGGTGGTCAATTTCAGTTGATTTACGCTGGCTTGATTGGCTTGATTTTAAGTGTTTACCGCAGAAAAGACCTTGTCCAAATGCAGTCTATATAAAAGTGCATTGCTATAAGAAATTTTATCTTCCTTAATCGGTGCATCTCCATAATAAGAAATGCACCTGAAAGCTTTTCTGGACCGTCAAAACATATTGTAGCGTGAAAGTCCTATACCTATCTATTTTCAGCGTAGCCTTTAATAAGCAGTAATCAAACTTACTTCTATATAAGGCCTTGATGCTGCTGTTAAGTTTTCATGCTCCTCCATCATAGCAAAGTACTCATTCCCAATATCCAAAGAAGGATCTATGTCAGGTTCAGATGGGTCTATGTCTACAAGAGAAATAGTCTGGATCTGAACATGTTGAAATCCAGACTTCTCAACAGCTTCCATCCATTCTTGCTTCGACAGTATTTGTGGCAAACCATAAAATTTCTTCATATTTATTTCTAATAATAATGGCAAGGATTTCTTTTTAGTCATTTCTACAGCTACTAATTTTCCATTTGCTTTCAAAAGTCGGACTATCTCAGATAGTGACTTTTGGAGATTTGTAAAGGAAAGAACAGATTCTGCAATTACGAAATCAAATGATGAAGAGGCCAGGTTTGTTTCTTCTATATTCATTTGAAGGGCATGGTATTTTAACTGTTGTTCTTTAAATCTCTTATTCGCTTTCTCCACCATCAGTGGATGGTAATCAATTGCAGTTAACTTGGCATCACGTGCATGCAAATATGCTGAAGTTTGCCCAGTACCACACCCTACTTCTAATACATTCGCGTCTTTTAAGTCATAATTCGTTAAAATATCTTTGGTTAATTCTAGCCCACCTGGATGTGCTCCACCTATTCCAAATAAAGCGAGTAATTCTGTATACGCATACTCGTTCACTTACTAATCACCTCAACTAATAATATGATAAGAAGCTAAGTTATGTTCATTGAGATTCAGTAGGAAGGGGGTTACTCAAGAGCTTTTTCATTTATAGCGTTTAACGAGAATCCTGCGTTTTCTTAGCTACAATTGAACTAGCACAAAAAGCAAATATAAGATATGATAAAAGTGAATTCTAGTAGGAGGTGCCGAAATTGATACATGAAGTATGGAAAGATCGTCCAAGTATCAAAGTAGTAAAATGCGTACATACAAATGCGGAAAAATACTTAGTAAATAATATGTTAACAGCTGGAAAGAGTTATGAAGTGAAGAATGAAACAGAAGAGTTTTACTTCGTTGAAGATAACAGTGGACATATTGGTGGCTACTATAAAGATTACTTTGAAACAGTTTAGAAGCAAGGCGATTATTCGTCTTGCTTTTTTAAATACTTTAATCCCTGAATCATAAAAATGCCTTAAACTCAAAATAAATGGTTAAAATAAGTTAAATAGGGTATGGAGAAAAGAGAGGTGTGTGCAAATGAACAAAACACTATTTTTAGGGATAACGATGTTGAGTATTATAAGTACAGGATGTATGAATTTTAACCAAGAAAATAGTAATCAAAATCCACCAACTTCTGTGGAGACCAATACAAGTGAAGAATCAGTAGAAATAATAGCGAAAAATTTGGAAGTACCATGGGCAATTTCCAAGCATCAAGACACTTTCTTTATAACAGAAAGAAGTGGGTCCATAGCCAAAGTGGAAAATGGTACGATTCATAGAGAATTGGTATCCTTAACGAAACCACTTCTGCAACATGGAGAAGGGGGCTTATTAGGCTTCACTTTACATCCGGATTTTGATACAAACCAATTAGCATTTGTATACCACACATATGGAAGTACAGAAGAAGTGAAAAATCGTGTAGTATTAGTAAAATATAGCAATAAACAGTGGGTCGAAGAAAAACCACTTTTGGAAGATATAGAAGGTGCGGTTAATCATAATGGTGGCCGAATTATGATAGGTCCTGATAAGTTGCTATATGTAACTACAGGAGATGCTAATAAACCAGAAAGTGCTCAAGATAAATCTAATTTAACAGGTAGCATACTAAGAATGGAATTAGACGGCTCTATTCCAACTGATAATCCCCTCACTGATTCCTACATATATTCTTATGGACATCGTAATCCACAAGGTATGGCGTGGGATGTAGAAGGTGAAGTGATGTATGAATCTGAGCATGGACCTTCTGCAAGAGACGAAATCAATGTTATACAACCTGGCGAAAATTATGGTTGGCCATCCATTACTGGCGACGAACAGGAGGAAGGGATGTTAACTCCTCTATTTCATTCTGGCACAAATACATGGGCACCTTCAGGTATGGTATTTCATAAAGGAAAACTTTATGTGGCGAGCTTACGAGGGGAAATGATTCGTGGATTTGACCTTGATACGAAAGAGGAGTTTATCCTTTTAGATGGATTTGGAAGAATAAGAGATGTTTTGATCGATGGAGACGACTTATATGCAATAACAAATAATACCGATGGCAGAGGAAACCCATCTTCAACTGATGATCAGCTAGTGAAAATCCCATTAATAGGAGAGTAGGTAGCGCAAGGAACAATACTAAGACTTAGCATTGGAGATGGTCACATATATGAAGATAAATAATATAGAGATGTTTAAAGACGTTCATTTATTAAAGCTTTTAGATAGTATAGGAGAAAGCATAATTTTCGCGGACGACAAACAATATATAAGATGGATTAATAGCTCAGCAAAAGAGATTTTATCAAAGATAGGCCCTTACTTAAATATTCATACACCAGAGGAATTTATAGGAGTAAATCTTTCTAAGTTTCATGGTCCGAGACAGGATGCAATATTGGCAAAAGGTATTTTTCCACATAACGCTCAGATAAAGCTCTTCAGTCGTTTCTCTGCTAAAATTATTGTCGATCAAGTGCTTAACGAAAAGAATGAGCCAACTGGATATATATTGACATGGAAGGATGTAACGGATTTTGAAGAAGAATTACAAAATCAACAAAAAATCCTTAAAAGCCTATACACCCCTATAATAGGAACAGCGATTGATTCGGTTTTACTAGTAGCTCTAACTGGTCTTTTAACAGAAGAAAGAATGCAATACACCAAGGACTCCATATTACTAGCCTGTGCTCAAAAAAAGGCGGAGTATATAATTTTTGATTTTACTGGTATTGTCAACGATGTGGATGAGGTAATCGTATTCCATCTTGATCAAATAGCAGAAGCTTTAAAGTTAATGGGATCCGAAGCAATCTTTGTTGGGTTAAATGCCCAATTTGTACAGCAAATGATTAGAAAGGGATTAAGCATTCGAGTGAAAACCTGTCAGTCATTTAAACAAGGTGTTCAATATGTCTGGAAGAAAAAAGGGTATCAATTGGTGAAAATATAATAGTAAGCACTAAAATGTATACTTTTTAGATTAATAAGCTTGTTGTTTGGCAAGCTTATTTGTTTTGTTGAAATTACTTCTATTTATGTTATTAATAGTGGGTAGGTTCGAAGGAGGATTAGTATGATCAGCTTATTAAAGAAAAATAAATTAACAAGTTTTATTGTATTTATTAGCGCACTCATTATTTGTACAAGCATTTATCATAGTTATAAACCTTTGCCGAAAAATGTTTCTTTTGAAGGAGAAGAGCACTTCGTATCAGATGTGAGTTTTTTGTATGATTTAACGTATCAAAAAGAGAATGAAACTATTACTGAGCATGTAATATTTGATAGGATTAATAAAATAATTGAAGAAGCAAATGAGTTTATTGTATTAGATATGTTTTTGTTTAATGGCTATAACGATGGAGAAAAAGACTTTCCTCCATTGAGTGATAACCTAATGAATGCTTTAGTAGAAAAGAAAAAAAGTAATCCGGAAATTGACATTGTATTTATAACTGACATGATAAACACAACTTATGGTTCCCATGAAGCAAAAAATTTAAAAAAACTAATAGAGAGTGATATTCAGGTTATAGAGACAAATGTAAATGTTCTTCGAGATTCTAATCCATTATACTCGGGGTTATGGAGAGTCTTTTTTCAGTGGTTTGGACAAGAAGGGGCTGGCTGGGTGAAAAATCCATTGTCTGAAAATGCACCTAACACCACAGTTCGTTCTTACTTAAAGTTATTAAATGTGAAGGCGAACCATCGAAAGGTTGTTGTTACAGATCAAACAGCTATTATAACCTCTGCTAATCCACATGATGCCAGTGGTTTTCATTCCAATATCGCTTTTGAAGTAACAGGAGGAATTATCCAAGATATTCTTGTAACTGAGCAAGCAGTATTAGATTTTTCAGGGGGAGGTAAGCTCCCTACTAACCATACGAGTAAGCAAAATGAAGGAGAAATAATGGTTCAACTTTTAACGGAAGGAAAAATTCTAAAGCATGTACTGGCTGAAATCCAAGAAGCGGAAGTAGAAGATGAAATATGGATGGCAATGTTCTATTTAGCTGAACGCAGTGTTATTGAAGAATTAATTACTGCTGCTAAAAGAGGTGTCTCCATTCAGCTAATTCTTGACCCAAATGAACATGCATTTGGCCAACAAAAGATCGGATTGCCTAATCGTCCAGTAGCAGCGGAATTAATCGAAGAAGGAATTGGAAATATTGAAATAAAGTGGTTTAATACAAAAGGTGAACAATATCATCCAAAAATGATTTATGTCAAAAAAGAGAATGAATCCACAATAATAGGTGGTTCAGCAAACTTTACGAAGAGAAACTTATACGACTTGAATTTAGAAACAAACCTTAAAATAAAAGCGAAAAACCAGGAAGAAATCATAAAAGAAGTAGAGGAGTACTTTCAGCGACAATGGTTAAATGAAGAGGCAAACTATACACTACCTTTAGAATCATATCAGGATGATACAACCACCATAAAAAAAATAATGTATCGTATCCAAAAGCTTTTGAGGTTTACTACCTATTAGTCAGGTTTAGTTATTGTAAAACGAAAGGTGACAAAACTAGTTGTTTTGCCACCTTTTCAAATTAACTTACAGGCAGTACATATAACATAATGAAAAAGAAGTGAAGAACTGTTCCAGCTAAGACAAATACATGCCATACTGCATGATGATAGGGGAATGCTCTCCAAATATAGAAGATAGCGCCAAGGCTATAAACGACTCCACCCATCACTAAAAATACAATGCCACTCGTTCCGACTTTAGCTGTAATTTCACTCCACCCAAAAACAGCTAACCATCCCATTAACACATAAAGAATAGTAGAAGCAAAAATAAATCTCCGAACAAAAAAGACCTTAAATACGGTACCAGCAATGGCTAATGCCCATACAATCCCAAATAACGTCCAGCCAAGAGCTCCATCCATTATGACTAATGTAATTGGTGTATAGCTTCCTGCTATAAAGAAATAAATTGATGAATGGTCTAAGATCTCGAAAACATTTTTTGCTTTCCCTTTTGGTAATGCATGTAAAAATGTTGAGGCTGTATAAAGCATTAACATCGTTACGCCATAGACAATAAAGGTTACAAGATGCAACTGAGTTCCGTTAATGGCTGAGAAGATAATAAGGAGAACTAACGCAGCAACACTTAATAAGATACCAATACCATGTGTAATGGAATTGGCAATTTCTTCGCCTTTTGAAAAAGTATGTGTTTGTGCCATCCAAATCCCCGCACTTTCATAATTTAATGAGCTAAAAACATAATACCATCATAACAAGTTTTCTTACAAAGTTCCAATGGGAAGAAAAGCGGAAGCGGATTTTCCTAGTCTCGCAATGCTACTTAGCCAATAAGAAAAAAGCATGAGAGTGGGGGAGACCACTCCATGCTTCTTCACTTACAACAAAGACTCTTCCGTTTCTTTAACTTTTCGTAGCTTAATAAATCGAATTGTATGCAAAACAATTACTTTTGAAATCGCGTAAGTCGGTACAGCAAGTAAAAGACCTACTAATCCTGCAAATTTACTTGCTACTAGTAATAAGAAAATAATCGTTAGAGGATGTACATCTAGTTTTTTCCCCATAACCTGTGGAGATATTAAATTACTTTCAACTTGCTGAACGATAATAACTACTAATAAAACCCATACAGCCATTATCGGTTCATCAAAGAAAGCAACGATAACACTCGGAACGGTTCCAATAAAAGGGCCAATAAATGGAATTACATTAGTGAACATCGCAATTAATGCAAGTACTAATGAATATTCCAATCCAATGATTAAAAAGCCAATATAGATTAGGACACCCACACAAACACTAACGATTATTTGTCCTTGGATATATGAACTAAGGGCAATATCCATATCCTTTAATACATGACGTCCTTCTTTCTCATGCTGTCGAGGAATAAACTTTATGACTTGTTCAGGTAATCTGTCCCCATCCTTTAACATGTAGAAAAGGACAAATGGGATAATAACGAGCAAAATCACAAATCCGGTAATGGCACCGATAATATTGATGACATTTGAGCCAAATGCGGTTAAATAAGCATTTAAATTATCAGCTATTTTTCCAGAAATCTCTTCTAAAGAAAAACGCTCATCCTGCTGAAATCTTGCTACATATTCATTTTCCTGCAATTCAACAGTAAATTCTCTAATTTCATTAATAATTTTCGGTGTATTTTCTACTAAGCTATTTACCTGATGTTGCAAAGTAGGTCCGATTAGAAATAATAAGAGGGTAATAATACCAATAAACATTAAATAAATACTTAAGATAGCTAAACCTCTAGGAATATAACGTGCTGCAAGGTTTACAAGAGGACGGAGCAAGTAATACATCACACCAGCAAGAATAATCGGTGCAAATAGTGTTTTAATCATAATAGTGATTGGTGTGAAAATAAAATTAACTAATGATAACAAATAAATAACTAAGAGAATTACAATTAATCCGTAGCCAATACGAAACCACTTAGATTGTGGCATGCTTACACCTCATTCTTCTTAACAAATTAAATAGAAAACATAAAATTACTATACCCTAAAAGTGTAATAAAGTAACGAAAAATGGAATCTATGTTACTTATACGGACGAGTGGTCAGTAAGGTTTCATAATGAAGAAAAAAAGCCTTCGGAAAGAAGGCTTTCTCCATTATGCGTATAGTTCAGCTAATTGCTGTTGAACAGTTGGATCCTCTAGGTACTCATCATAAGCCATTTGCTTGTCTACGAAACCATTTGGAGTAATCTCAATCATTCTATTTGCAATCGTTTGAATAAACTGGTGGTCATGTGAAGTGAAAATCATTGACCCTTTAAAGCTGATTAACCCATTATTTAATGCTGTAATGGATTCTAAGTCTAAATGGTTTGTGGGATCATCTAATATTAACACGTTAGAACCACTTAACATCATTTTCGAAAGCATGCAACGAACTTTTTCTCCTCCAGAAAGGACACTAGCTTTCTTTAATACTTCTTCACCAGAGAATAGCATTCTTCCTAGGAAACCACGTAAGAAGCTTTCTGTTTGGTCATTAGGGGAGAACTGACGTAACCAGTCTACTAAGTTAGAGTCAACTCCTTCAAAGTAAGTGGAGTTATCTCGAGGGAAGTATGCCTGAGAAGTCGTGATCCCCCATCTGTATGTTCCACTATCAGGTTCCATTTCACCGGTTAAGATTTTCATTAGCGTTGTATTAGCAATTTCATTTGCGCCAACCAAAGCTATTTTATCGTCTTTGTTCATAATAAAGCTGACATTATTTAAAACTGTAACACCATCAATTGTCTTTGTTAGCCCTTCAACACGAAGTAAATCATTTCCGATTTCACGTTCTGGTGTGAAGTTAACATATGGGTATTTTCTAGAAGATGGTTTAATATCATCAATAGAAATTTTATCTAACAATTTCTTACGAGAAGTAGCCTGTTTTGATTTAGATGCATTGGCACTAAACCTTGCAATAAAGGCTTGTAAATCCTTGATTTTTTCTTCTTTTTTACGATTCGCATCTGATGCTAATCTAGAAGCAAGTTGACTAGACTCATACCAGAAGTCGTAGTTACCAACATAAATTTGGATTTTACTATAATCTAAGTCGGCAATATGTGTACAAACTTTATTTAAGAAGTGACGGTCATGGGATACAACTATAACGGTATTTTCAAAATTAATAAGGAATTCTTCTAGCCACTGAATAGCTTTTAAGTCCAAATGGTTCGTAGGCTCATCAAGTAATAGAACATCTGGTTTACCAAATAGTGCTTGAGCTAGTAAGACTTTAACTTTTTCTCCACCAGTTAGTTCAGACATTTTTTTATCATGAAGATCTACAGAAATCCCAAGACCTTTTAATAAAATTGCAGCTTCTGACTCTGCTTCCCAACCATTAAGTTCTGCGAATTCACCTTCTAATTCAGCAGCACGCATACCATCTTCATCCGAAAAATCTTCTTTCATATAGATGGCATCTTTTTCTTGCATTACTTGATAAAGGCGAGTATGACCCATAATTACAACCTTCATTACTTCATGCTCTTCATACTCAAAGTGGTTTTGCTTCAATATTGCCATACGTTCGCCTGGATTCATGTGTATGTCACCAGTTTGAGCTTCCACTTCACCAGATAGTATTTTTAGAAAAGTAGATTTACCAGCACCATTAGCTCCAATCAGACCATAACAGTTGCCAGGAATGAATTTTATATTAACATCTTCAAATAATTTTCGATCTCCAAAACGTAAACTTATATTTGTAACTGTTAGCATGTATGCATTTCCTCCAAAATTAATGTCGTTGAAATTATACCATTAATCTGAGGGCTTGCAAAAGGTTCATTTAAGAAGTTGCTTAAAATTGTTCAAAATAAAAAGCTAGGAACGAACCTAGCTCTCTTAATAAACATAAATATAAGCAATCATTGGTGGGGTTTTGTGATGACTGTGACTAGCATGATCGGAATGGGTGGTGCAGATTATTTGGTAGACACCAGGTTTATCAAAACGAGTATTAATTATCGTTTCTTCCCCTTTTTTAATTACGCCAGATATATCTGTTCCTTCAATGGTATAAGGATGTTCACTCCCATTTACTCCAATAATACTTATGGTAATATCCTTTCCTTTTGGTACCGTAATAGTACCTGGATCGAAACGGTATGCCTCAATTTCTGTCCCATCCGCTAAAGTAGTTTTAAATTCTGACGTTATCATATGATAAGTAAGTTTGTTTTCCTGTGTTGGTTTTCCTGTGGTTGGAATAATTCCAACATTTACAATGTACCAACCTCCTAAAGCAACGATAAAGCATAACATTACCGTTACAATCCAGCTTTTTTTCACAATAAAAAATCTCATTGAACAATCAGCTCCCCTTCATAGGCATGTCTATCTATTAATTTGTATGCGAAAAGAAGAGGAGGGTTGTCTGATTTATAAAAAAAACATCATATAATTTGGATGTTTTCTAGACAAATAGAAATAAATTACAAGCACTGGAATATATTTGGAATGAGTAGAAGGGGGGACGAAAATTTGAGCTATATCGAGGATGCTAGGTTTGAACAGCTTTTTTGGATGCAGGTTTTTGGAGATCATGCGCGCTTTTTTATAGATACATTAGCAGCTAAAGAAGAAGAAGACGTGAAAAAGGCTTTATACTTTAAGAAGGAATATGATAAGTGGTATGAAGCAAGTAAGCGGCTGACAGAAAGTAATGTCCAAGAACAACTGAAAGAAACGAAAAACCTCACCGATCAATTACGCGCTTTTAAACTTTCAATTATACGCAGACAATTAGAAGGGAAAATTAGTATCAATCTCCCACCGACCTTTATCAATCATATGGTAAATGAATTAGAAGAATATTTAAATGTCCACCAATATTTAGAAAAAGGCGAAAGTCCACCGATATTCCATGAGCTCCATCACCATCTAGTTTGGTTGTTAGATGCAGCAGGGCATGCACAAGGGATAAACGATAGTTTGGACATGGTTGAGCATAAAATAAAAATGAAATCCTTTGATTTTGTAAATGACTTCAAAGAGTTTTATGTCAAAGCAGTAGAGCTTGCGGGTTACTTACGAGCAAATGTGGAATCATTTCCTGCGTTAAATAGGATGAATAAAGAAGTGAAGTTAGAAATAGAACTTTTTATGGTTTTTTTAGATGAAATCAAAGAATTACAACTTACAGATCAATTATTAGGTACCTTCTCGGTCATTATGGCAGATCATATGGCAAGAGAAGAATGTTATTATTTAATGAAATTAGCACAATCTACGGCAACACATAAACCTGACTGCGATCCAACTCAACCTAGGATAGAGGGGTAAGAAGGTTCCCCAACCGATCAATTATTGGGCTACCTTGAAAATATAAGGTGCCCCCTTAAAACAAAAAAGGCAACCCACAATATAAGAGGGTTGCCTTCTTTTTATGTTGGAAACACTTTAGAACGAGTGAGAAATCTTACACCCTCAGGTCCTTCTAATGAAAACATTCCGCCTCTGCCCTGTACGACATCTATGATAAGCTGTGTATGCTTCCAGTACTCATATTGCTTTTTATTCATATAAAAAGGAGTACCACCGATTTCTCCTAAACATACATCAGAATCTCCAATTAAAAATTCATCTCGTGGATAGCACATTGGTGAACTACCGTCACAACATCCTCCAGACTGATGAAAGAGGAGGGGGCCGTGTTTAGAGACAAGTTTTTTAATGAGTTTAAGAGCTGACTCGGTTGCTAGTACTTTCTTCATTTTAAAAGAATCCTAATTTTTGAGGGCTATAACTTACTAGCATGTTTTTCGTTTGTTGATAATGAGACAACATCATCTTATGATTTTCGCGTCCAATTCCACTCATTTTATAGCCACCAAATGCTGCATTAGCAGGGTAGGCGTGGTAACAGTTAGTCCATACTCGTCCTGCCTCAATTTGACGTCCAAAGCGGTATGCTGTATTCACATCACGCGTCCAAACACCAGCGCCTAAACCATACAAGGAATTGTTGGCAATTTCTAACGCCTCTTCCGGAGTCTTAAAAGTCGTAACCGATACGACTGGGCCAAAGATTTCTTCTTGGAAAATTCGCATTTTATTATTGCCTTTGAAGACTGTTGGTTTTACATAATAACCATTCGCAAGATCTCCTGCAAGCATATTACGCTCTCCGCCAGCTAAAAGCTCTGCACCTTCTTCTTTCCCAATTTCTAAATAAGAAAGAATTTTCTCTAACTGCTCAGACGATGCTTGTGCACCAATCATTGTACTTGTATCAAGTGGGTTTCCTTGTTTAATCTGGGCAACGCGCTCTAATGCTCTTTCCATAAATTTATCATAAATAGACTCATGAATTAATGCGCGAGAAGGGCATGTACATACTTCTCCTTGATTAAGGGCAAACATAACAAACCCTTCAATTGCCTTATCGAAGAAATCATCATCGTGTGCAAGAACATCTTCAAAGAAAATGTTTGGAGATTTACCACCCAGTTCAAGTGTAACAGGGATAATATTTTGAGAAGCATATTGCATAATTAGACGGCCGGTAGTAGTCTCGCCAGTGAATGCAATTTTAGCAATTCGATCACTTGAAGCAAGGGGTTTACCTGCTTCTACGCCAAACCCATTAACAATATTTAAAACACCAGGTGGAAGCAAGTCGGCGATTAATTCCATTAAGACCATAATGGATGCAGGAGTTTGCTCCGCAGGTTTCAACACAACGCAATTTCCAGCTGCAAGGGCAGGAGCAAGCTTCCATGTCGCCATTAATAACGGGAAGTTCCAAGGAATAATTTGGCCAACGACACCAAGTGGCTCATGGAAATGATAGGCGATAGTGTCATTGTCAATTTCTCCTAATGAGCCTTCTTGTGCACGAATACACCCAGCAAAATAACGGAAATGATCAATGGCGAGTGGAAGATCAGCAGCCAATGTTTCTCGAACAGGTTTTCCGTTCTCCCAAGTTTCTGCCACTGCAAGCATTTCCAAATTTTCTTCCATTCTATCGGCAATTTTGTTTAATAGATTTGCTCTTTCAGCAACGGAAGTTTGCCCCCAAGCTACTCTTGCTTTATGTGCAGCATCAAGTGCTAATTCAATATCTTCAGAAGTAGATCTTGCAACTTCACAAAAAACTTGTCCAGTAATAGGAGTAACATTTTCAAAGTATTCTCCCTTTACAGGAGCAACCCATTCTCCACCAATGAAATTCTCATAACGACTCTTAAACGTAACTTTCGAATCTTTTTCACCTGGATTTGCGTAAATCATGGAAAACTCCCCCTAAAAATAACTAATAAGTATCGACTACCCACGTTATGTAAGCGTATACAATTTAATTTTAAAAAATATAGCAATCAGTAAGGTAGTAAACTTATTGTAAGGTAAATTTTAAACATTCTGAAATTAAAAAGCAAGTAAAAAGGGTTAATCGAAGGTGATAATAGGAGACTAGTTGAAGTTCCGTGTTAATTCAGGTAAAATGAGGGCGTACTAGCCACTTTTCTTCCTCGCGTCCTTTATCTACTAAAACAGAATTCTCCTTATTTTGAAAAAAATCCAAGAACGAGGTGTAACATGTACGAACAAGGCGTCCATTTATTACAACAATACTTTGGTTATCAAGATTTTAGACCTGGACAGAAAAAGATTATTTCTAGTATTCTAGCAAGACAAAATACTCTTGGGGTCATGCCTACTGGTGGAGGTAAATCGATTTGTTATCAAATACCTGCTCTTCTTATGGATGGTGTGAGCATTGTCATTTCACCCCTTATTTCCCTCATGAAAGATCAGGTAGATACACTACATAGCATGGGAATTAAGGCAACTTTTATAAATAGTTCACTTTCCCATAAGGAAGTCCAGGATCGCTTGAACAAAATAGAACAAGGTGAAATAAAGCTTGTTTACTTAGCTCCGGAGCGATTAGAATCTTATGACTTTATGAACCTTTTACAACACATCGATGTATCACTAATTGCGATTGACGAAGCGCATTGTATGTCACAATGGGGCCATGATTTTCGTCCGAGTTATCGAGAAGTCGGGTCTTTTATAAGAAAGATAGCAGGGAATCCTATTATCACAGCATTTACGGCAACTGCAACGGCAGAAGTCATTGAAGACATAAGAAGTATGTTGAATATTTCGGAGAGTAATACTCATGTCACCGGATTTGCAAGAGAGAACTTAACGTTTTCTGTACTAAGAGGCACGAACAAGGAGTCGTTTTTGTTACAATTTCTAAAGGCGAATAAAGAGGAATCTGGAATTATATATGCTTCCACTAGAAAAGAGGTAGATCAAATTCATGCTACCTTAACAAAAAAACACTACAAGGTCGGAAAGTATCATGCGGGTTTAGCAGAAGAGGAAAGAAAGCACTATCAGGAAGAATTTTTATTTGATCATCTAAAACTTATGGTAGCGACTAACGCGTTTGGGATGGGTATAGATAAATCGAATGTGAGATTTGTTATTCATTACAATATGCCAAAAAACGTTGAGTCCTATTATCAAGAGGCGGGAAGAGCTGGACGAGATGGAGAACAGAGTGAATGTATTCTATTATTTAATGCAAGAGATGTGCAAGTTCAAAAGTTTTTAATCGAGGAAAGTGTTCGCTCTCCCCAACGAAAAATGCAAGAATATCAAAAATTGCAAGCGATGATGGATTATTGTTATACACAACGCTGTTTGCAATCTTATATTGTGCATTATTTTGGGGAAGAAACAGAAATCAATTGTGGGAAATGTAGCAATTGCTCGCAAGATTTTGTTGAACGCGACATTACATTGGAGGCGCAAAAAATATTCTCTTGTATTCATAGAATGAACGAACGCTTTGGTGCAACTCTTGTAGCGAAGGTTTTAAAAGGCTCAAAGGATAAGAGAATACAGCAATTTCGATTTGATAAGTTACCTACTTACGGAATTATGAACACATATACAGAAAAGGATCTAGTAGACCTCATCAATAATCTTATTGCAGAAGGGTATCTTACACTTACAGAAGGGCAATACCCGATTGTTAAGATTGGAGCCCGTGCTGTACCTGTATTAAAAGGGCAAGAAAAGGTTCTCTTTAAACTGAAAAAAGAAGTAGAAGCTATCGTGGAAGATAATAATTTATTTGAAGTTCTAAGAGAGTTAAGAAGAGGAGTTGCATCAGAAGAAGCAGTACCACCTTATGTGATTTTTCCAGATAGTACTTTACGAGAAATGAGTAAACACTTCCCAATTGAAGAAGAAACGATGCTTGAAATTAAAGGTGTAGGGGTACATAAGTTTGAAAAATATGGTAAGGTCTTTTTAGAAGCAATAGTGAAGTACGTTGAGCAGAATAATGTAGAAATAAAGCCAGTTTTACAAGATACAACGGTTCGTGAAAAAAGAAGTTTGAAAGGTAATACAGGCGAACCTAGCCATCTTCAAACGTTGAAGCTATATAATGAAGGACTTACTACTAAAGAGATTGCAAAAGAACGAGAAATGAGTCTCATCACAGTTCAAAATCATCTATTTAAGTGTGCCGAAGAGGATGCAACGATGATTAATTTAGATGATTTTATTCCTAAAGAATATGAAAAGGAAATTATTCAAGCGGTGGAAGAGGTAGGAAATGAAAAGCTGAAGCCTATTAAAGAAGCATTACCTGAGAATGTGGACTATATGGCAATAAAGGCAGTAATGATAAAGCATGGTTTAAAATAGTCATGAGAGATTTATAAGATCAACGATGTTTTATCTTCCGACTAGAAGGGTATTTATAAAAGAATAATTATAAAACTTATTCAATAGGAGGATACCATGATGAATGTTCGTCCACTTAAATCATATTTATTAGTAGGTGCTGGTCTTACAAGCGTAGGCTTACTAGCATATAAGCCTAATAGAAATAAACTTCTAACCTTAACGAAAAAAATCAAAAATAAAATGATTCCATTGAAATACAGAAATACAAATTTACCATTAGAAAAAGCAGGTAATCCAGATCCTCAAGATATAGAAGATAACAATATGGTAAGTGAAGGTGCTATGTATTCTGTGAAATATTATAATAAGAAGATGCAGTAGAATAAAAGTATATATAAGAAAGAGGCTGTCCAGAAAAATCGTAAATTGACTTTCTGGCAACCTGGTTTTTTAAATAAATAGTAGGAGGGAAAAACGAATCGTTTTTCCCTCCTACTTCCATTTATAAGATTATTGAAGAAAGTGTTATAAAAACTTACATTCCAAAAATTGAGTATGCGACTCCTAATACACCAATAAACGCAAGTACATACACGGGCTTGATTGGCATTTCACCATTGTTTTCCATCGCTTTTCCGAACATAAAGAAAACTAATGGATGGACTAAAAATGGCATGGAAAAGATAAATGGAATTAATAAAGCTGCCTCACTGCCAAACATTTCACCCTGAATAGCTGCAAATAGACCGAAATGTGATATTGCAGATGATTGGGCCATAGCACTATACTCAAGGGACATTGTGCTTAAACTTAATAATGCTAAACCTCCAAATACTGCACACATTTGCCAACCAAAAGAGAATTGCATCAAAGCCTTTACTTCTTTTTTATCTTCTCCATTAGCTTTTCTTAAGTTAATTAAAGAAAGTACAGTTAATAGAACTCCGGCTCCTACAATAAGAAGAGATGGCCATACCCATAAACTCCCACGTTCAGCGCTAATAGCCAAAACAGAAAAGACAAAAATATGTCCGAAGAAAGGGATATTAATCATAATAGGAGCTCTCTTTGCAGCTGTAGAACCAAAGTCACCTGCTGTACAAGCACCAGTTAAGCCAGAATGAGATAAGGATCCTGCCATACCTGGCGCAAGATTCCTTGCATTGGCATTTTTAGCGAAGAACATTATTAGTGCTATACCGCCAAACATCCAAAATAATTGACCAAAAAAACCATAAGCTAAAACAGCGTTCATTCCAGTAATAGAAAAAGCATCTCCTATTCTTGAACCACCTATCATAAAATTTGCCGCTAATACAATTGGAATTCCGGCAAAAAGCAGGGCACGAATAGTAGGACCAAAAGTCCAGTTATAAAGAATAGCTCCAAGTCCTGCAGCAATCATCATTGCAAAAAATATTTGAGGTAGAGCTATTATAGGTTGAACAAGTTGCGCAATATGGTAAGAAAATACTAATACCAATGTAATTACAACCATTTCTATTAGTCCCTTACGAATATATTGGTGCTTGTTTTTAATTTGCGCTCGATTATCAATAAATAGAATTGCACCAACAATACCAACATAAGCAACAAGTGGATAATAACTACTAAAAACACTGTTATTATCTGACAACAGAAAACGAAATAATCCTTCAAGACCAAGCAATAAAAAGAATGCACGAACGATAAAAATGAACTGACTTCTACTTGTGCCTAGTATCGTTTCATCATCGGAAGGAACGATGATATCTTCGCTTTCTAAATCCTTGTTCCCAAGAATCTTTCTTAATTCCTGTCCACCAACAAAAAAGGAGACAGTTAAAGCAATAATTGTAGTTCTAGCCATTAAATCGACAAATGGAAACTCTACTAACCCAGGTGAAGAAACTCCAGTAGAGACTAATAGATACCCGAAAGATAAACCGAATATAACAATTATCAAGATTGGTGAAAACCTTGTCCCAGCTACTACGGTTCTAGATATTAAAACCATTGGAATGACAAAGAAAAGTAGTAACCAAAATTGGTTTAACAATTGCAAGTGTGTAATTTGTTCTAGTATTTCCATTATAATACTCCATTCGTTCAATTATTTTACCAAAAGATATCGTACAATACTCTAATGTGTTAGTAAACGTGTGTAAACGTAATCATTGAAATGTTTAATAATTAAGTTTATTTTTATATACTGTAATGTTATTATGTAAACTAAAATCATTACTACGCAAACTAATTGTAACAATTCTATTATTAGTGTAAAATTCCATCAAATACATATTCAGTTTTAGGAGAGGTGCGCTTTCATGTCTACAAAGAAAACAGAACGAGCTACTTTTGCAGGTGGGTGTTTTTGGTGCATGGTTAAACCGTTTGATGAAATGCCAGGTATTGAAAAAGTTGTTTCAGGATATACGGGAGGTAATATCACAAACCCTACTTATGAAATTATAAAAAAGGGTGATTCTGGACATTATGAAGCCGTGCAAATAGTATTTAATCCAGATGTATTTCCATATGAAAAATTATTAGAGCTATATTGGCCACAAATTGATCCTACCGATGATGGTGGACAATTCTTTGACAGAGGTACGCAATATAGAACAGCTATATTTTACCATAATGAGAACCAAAAAGAATTAGCGGAAAAATCTAAGGAGGAAGTTGTGTCAAGCGGTCGTTTTCAAAAGCCGATTGTCACAGAAATAAAACCAGCAGTAGATTTTTATCAAGCTGAAGATTACCATCAAGCCTTCTATAAAAAGAATCCTGAGAAATATAAACAAGAAAGAGTGGATTCAGGAAGAGATGCTCATATAAAAGAGCATTGGGGTGCAGAATATACTAAATAGAGAGGTCGATATCGTCGGCCTCTATTTCGTTGGGAAGAAAGGATGAAGGATTTGATTCATTTATTTACACATAATGATTTAGACGGCGTAGGCTGTGGTATTTTGGCCAAGCTGGCATTTAAGAATAAGGTGGATGTTAACTATAACTCGGTCGGGAGTTTAAATTACCAGGTTGCAGACCATTTAGAACATGCTAAAGTTCAAGATCAAATTTACATAACAGATTTATCAGTCCATGAAGAAAATGCCAAGAAACTAGATAGTCTCCATAAACAAGGTGGTAAAATCCAGTTTATTGACCATCACAAAACAGCTTTGCATTTAAATGGTTTTCCATGGGCAAAAGTAAAGGTGGAGTATGAAGATGGAAGATTAACAAGCGCAACATCTCTTTATTATGAATATTTAGTAGATAATCATTTCATCGAAGAAAATGATGCAATTCATGAATTTGTTGAATTAATTCGCCAGTATGATACTTGGGAATGGGATAAAAATCAAAATTTTAAAGCCAAAAGATTAAATGATTTATTGTATATGATGTCTATCGAAGAATTTGAAACCAGAATGCTCACTAAATTATCAACCACTGGAGATTTTTCATTTGATGATTTAGAAGATCAGTTATTAAATATGGAAGAAAAGAAGATGGTAAAGTATCTTCGTCGAAAAAAGCGAGAAATTATTCAAAAGCAAGTCGGCAAGTATTGGGCAGGAATTGTTTTTGCAGAATCATATTTGTCTGAACTTGGAAATGAATTAGGAAAAGAGAATCCACATCTTGATTATATTGCGATGATTAATATGGGAAATAGACGAATTAGTCTACGGACAATCCACAATAATGTCGACGTATCGGAGGTTGCTGGTAAATTTGAGGGTGGCGGACATGCAAAGGCCTCTGGGTGTAATTTAACACAAGAAGCTTACAAGTTATTTGTCGCGGAATCTTTCCCATTAGAGCCATTAAGAGAAGATGCGTCTAATAATGTTTTCAATATAAAAGAATCTCCAAATGGTGTGCTTTACGATTCCAAAAGCCTTGGGGTATTTTTCCTTGTTCCAACAGATAGTGGGAAGTGGCAAATTGAGAACAATGAAAAAATGAAAGATAAGCTTTTTTCATCCTTTACAGAAGTAGAAAAATACATAAAACGAACCCACGCCGCTTGGCTTGTTAAGGATGAGGAATATGTTTCTTTTTTAGCAGAAAACTTCCGAAAATTACGGACTAAATAAGCTTGAAGGGAGAGGGGTATAATGGCAGTCAAAAAACTTGAACATGTGGGGATTATGGTAAAGGATATAAAGAAGTCTATTACCTTTTATACAGAAATATTAGGTTTGTCATTAAAAGGAGAATTAGCTCATCCAAACGGAACGATAAAATTAGCTTTTTTAGGATTTCAACTGGAGGGCGAAACGGAAATCGAGTTAATCGAGGGCTATAATGATAACTTGCCGGCTGAAGGAAAGGTTCATCATCTTGCTTTAACCGTTGATGATGTAGTAGAAGAATATAAACGTCTTCAATTATTGGGAGTAACCTTTATCGAAAAAGAAATTACTACTCTCCCAAATGGTGCCAAATACATTTTCTTTACTGGTCCGGATGGAGAATGGATTGAGCTTTTCGAAAAATAATTAGGAGTAATTTAAGTGTTTATAAGTCTTTGTGGTGCTCTAAGTTTTCTTTTTTAAAGAGCCTCTAATCATATATGCATAAGTAAATCCTAAGCAAACAACACCAACTAGAGTGCATGTATACTTGACGATGTTCAGCCAATCCATGAAACCACCTCATTTAAAAGTTAGAGGTATTTTTCCTAATTACGAGTAAAATATACAAGAAATGGCGAAAGCGAAAAACCTCAGGACCATTTAATAATCCTGAGGTTATTTTTAGTATTTTCTTTCCAGTTTTTCTACAATCATTTTCAAATCACTCGGCTTAAGCATTTCAACCGGGGAGACATTTTTTTCGAATTGTAGAAAGTCACCTTCGAGTAGAACAACAAATCGGTTATTCACTTTCGCAATATGAACATTTTCACCGTAATCGGATAGAAGTGCTTTAATAGAGAGATGGTCTAGCTTGAATTTAAGCTCAATATCAGGCGTCTGCTCGATGATACTAGATGATGCCTCAATTACTTGTTCCTCTGACCAACGTTCCTGTAATTCTCTTTTAGGGCTTGTAGCCCAAGCTTCCATAGCTGATTCCACTTTTTCTCTTTCTTCACTATCATCATGATTCTGATAGGTTTCAGATAATTCTTGATGAACCATCCCCATCACCTGATTTTTGATAATCTCAGGCATCGATTCTCCATATTCCACATATTTCAAGAAATCCTCGAAATAGCGAGAATGTGAGGATTGATGAATTTTCAACTCTCCTTCTTCTACGATTCCTTCTTCGGGCATAAATGGATATTGAATCGATTTCATATTTTTTGTAGTAATCGCCATTTGCACATTATGAATTAACGTTTGCTCGTCAGTAATGGATGCTACCTTTTGCTCAAAGTCGCATTTTAATACAAAGACAAAGGGCTCATCGAAGTATTTATTTAGCTTTGCTCTGGCAATAATTAGTACACCACCCCGAACAGCGGTAGTATCTGTATAAGTGACCGCTATTTCCTCACTAGCCTTAGAAAACTCTTCAAGGGTTTGAGCGAATTTAATTCGATGAAACAAATTGTAATTCGGATTAGAACCAAGATCATATCCAGGCTCTACCGTAAAACGTCCTATCTTGGTTGGAACTTGTTCATTTTTTGGATGACGATCCACCTTGCGTTTGGATATTTTCATTAATTCTCCATCCAAAAAAGACTTTAAGGGACTTTCTTGGTATTGTTCTTCATCAAGTGTTGCCATTTGTTTGTATTTTTTGCTTGCATTATCTCCGCTTCCTTCTACTTCAATTACATAAAAGGACAGAGATTGAATATCAAAATCCACGAATAATCACCTAATTTATGTTTAATCTTTTTGAAAGGCTCTATTAAAAATACAGCCATATTTAACAGAGCTTTTTGAAATTACTTTACAAGTATAGGCAATAGCTTCGAATGGGTCAATTCTATAGTATTATTGGTTTATTTCTCTAAGCTTTTGGTCTGAAGGTAAGAAGAAGGTGAGTAGTCCAATCAACGGTAGTGCTACGGCAAACATAATCGTATTATTTAAGCCAATCCAATCGGCTAAAATCCCAAGAGCGACAGAACCAATCGCACCCATCCCAAATGCTAAACCAACAATTAAACCTGATACTAATCCAATTCTTCCAGGAACCAATTCTTGTGCATAGACAACTGTAACTGAAAAACTAGAAAGAATGATAAATCCAATAATCGCCATTAATACGTAGGATAGAATAGGACCAGAAAAAGGAAGTAGTAATGCGACAGGAGCAGAACCTAGCATACTAACTAGAATCATATTCCTTTTACCAAATCTGTCTGCTAAAGGACCCCCGAAGAAGGTACCAACGGCTCCAGCCCCTAAAAAGATAAAGATATAAATTTGTGACTCTGAAATGGAAATCCCATAATTTTGTATGAGATAGAAAGGATAGAAATTTGTCATTCCAGCATGAAACCAAGAACGTGCAAATACTAAAAAGATTAGTAAGCTGATAGAAAATAATACTAGATTTTTATTTTGTGTCTGCGTTTTAGTAGCTATGGCTTTCTTTTTAGATACTAGTTTTGATTTTGCAATTTCCACTTGCTCTTTGTACCATTTCGCAATATAAAATAATAGAAATATTCCTAAAGCTGCAACGAATGTAAACCAAATGGCGCCAAACTGTCCAAAAGGAATGAGCATATAAGCAGCTATTAATGGAGCTAACGCCTGACCAGAATTTCCGCCAACCTGATAAATGGATTGCGCTAATCCTCTACGGTTTCCAGCTGCCATATAGGCTACTCGTGACCCCTCAGGATGGAAGGTAGCGGAGCCAATACCTATAAACATAACAGAGACAATAATCACCCAATAAGAGGAAGCTACTGCCAAACCAATGATCCCAAAGAAGGAGAAGATAAGGCCCACAGGAAGAGCATATGGCGATGGCTTTTTATCTGTATATAGCCCAACTACTGGTTGAATGAGTGAGGAGGTCGCATTCAAAGCAAAACCAATTAGGCCGATTTGTGTGAATGTTAGTCCCATAGATTCCTGTAATACTGGAAATAAAGCCGGCACGATAGCTTGTATCGCGTCATTAAGTAGGTGGACTAAGCCTATGATAAAAAGAATCGAATAAACGGTTTTATTTTCTGGTTGCTCGGTCGCAACCTTTACTTTTTGTGCTAGCATATTTTTTCTCCCTTACTCAGAATTATGATTATAATATCATGGAAAGAAACCAATTTGTAACAAAAATTTACGGTATACGAAATAAATTGATAAATAACGTATAAATAAGATAGACTAAAATAAAAAATGATAGGGGAGATAAATAGAATGATAGATTTACGAAGTGATACAGTTACAAAGCCCACAGAAGAAATGAGAAGAGCGTCTTACGAGGCAGAAGTAGGGGACGATGTATATAGAGAAGATCCTTCTGTAAGGAAGCTTGAAGAAAAGGCAGCAGAAATTTTAGGAAAAGAAGCAGCTTTGTTTGTAACAAGTGGTACTCAAGGAAATCAAATTGCGGTATTGACGCATTGTCGCCCTGGAAATGAAATTCTATTAGAATCCGATTCTCATATCTTTTACTACGAATCTGGGGCAGTAGCGGCACTAGCAGGGGTGCAAACAAGAACGATAAAAGGGGATAAGGGCCAAATGAATCCAGCAGATGTGTTTGCAGCTATTAGGCCAGAGGATCAGCACTTTCCAGAAACGGGACTGATTTGTATTGAAAACACGCATAATCGTGCAGGTGGTGCTGTCGTTCAAGTCGCCAATATGAGAGAAATCTATCATCATGCCAACGCTCATTCGATCCCAGTTCATGTAGATGGAGCAAGATTATTTAATGCTGCAGTAAGTGCAAACTGTTCGGTTCAAGATTTTACCAAGTACAGTGATACTGTGCAAATATGTTTATCGAAAGGACTTGGAGCTCCAATAGGCTCGATTCTAGCAGGTTCAGAAGATTTCATTAGAAGAGCAAGAAAATGGAGAAAACGCTTAGGTGGGGGATTAAGACAAGTTGGTATTATTGCAGCACCAGGGCTTGTTGCTTTGACGAAAATGACTGAAAGACTTGCAGAAGATCACGAGAACGCTCAATACTTAGCGAAGTCTATCAGAGAAATAGAAGGTTTATCTATCCTAAATTCAGTTGATACAAACATTGTTGTAGTAGAGGTAGCAGATCTAGGTTGTACCGCTGATCAATTTGTAGAAGCACTAAAACAAAAAGGCGTACTTGCAGTAACCTTTGGTCCAACGTTAGTGCGGTTAACGACACATTATGATGTAACAAAAGCAAACATTACAACAGCAATTCAAGCAATAAATGAACTAACGAAAGAAGTAATAGGGGTAAACTAGTGACTTGTCTTCATTAGGTTAGGGATGGGTGTTGATATTAGTAGGATTTATTTACCAATTGGTGCCAGGCGCTTTTCTCCAGTAAATAACAAGACCCCTTCTACAATGAAGGGGTCACATTTTATGCATGCACGATGTAAAAAGTCTTTATTTCACCAATTCTTTAACCGCATATTCCTTTAACTTGAATTTCTGTATCTTACCAGAAGCTGTCATTGGGTATTCCTCGACAATTTCTACATAGAATGGAATTTTAAAGCGTGCTATTTTCCCCGTACAATATTCTTTGACTTCTACAGCTGATAAAACTTCACCAGGCTTTACTTTAATAAATGCCGCAACCTGTTCACCAAGCCTCTCATCAGGAACACCGACTATTTGAACATCAAAGATTTTAGGATGACTATATAAAAATTCTTCAATTTCTCTTGGATAAATATTTTCTCCACCACGAATTATCATGTCTTTCAATCTGCCTGTAATCACTAAATAGCCTTCTTCATCCATGGTGGCAAGATCACCAGTATGAAGCCATGCTTCTCCATCGAGCGCAGTAGCAGTTTGTTCATCCATCTTATAATACCCTTTCATCACATGGTAACCTCTTGTACAAAGCTCCCCTTGAACCCCATTAGGAACAGTTTCTCCAGTAGTTGGGTCAATGATTTTCACTTCCACATTTTCCAGCACTTTTCCAACAGTTGTAACTCTACGCTCAATGCTATCATCAGGACGAGTTTGTGTGATGACTGGCGAGGATTCAGTCTGTCCGTAAGCAATGGTAATCTCGGAAGCTCCCATATCATAGACAACCTTCTTCATCACCTCAGTTGGGCAAGTGGAACCTGCCATGATTCCTGTGCGCAAACTAGATAAATCATAATCATTAAAAGAAGGGTGATTTAGTTCTGCAATAAACATCGTAGGTACACCGTAAAGAGCAGTGCATTTTTCTTGTTCTATTGCTTTTAAAACGAGGGTAGGATCAAAGATAACTAGCGGTACCATTGTGGCACCTGTAGCGACGGCAGCAAGTGTGCCCATCACGCAACCAAAACAATGGAAAAAAGGAACAGGAATACAAATCTTGTCTTGCGAAGTTATTTGCTGACATTCTGCTACATTAATAGCATTATTGATAATATTTGAATGAGTAAGCATTACACCTTTTGGAAAGCCAGTGGTACCTGAAGTATACTGCATATTAATTACTTCATCTGGATTCAAAGTATCTTGTCGTTCTTTTAAAGCTTCATCAGATACCGATGAACCTAATCGTACTAAGTGATTCCAGTTAAACATCCCGGTTTTTTGCTCATCACCTAGGTAAACAATATTTTTTAACTTAGGAAAGCGTGCAGACGATAAATGTCCAGGTGCTTGTTCCGTTAATTCTGGACATAATCCATATAGCATATCAAGATAGCTTACGCCCTTAAACTCGTCCATCAATAAAAGAGTGGTAGAATCCGATTGACGTAATAAATAATCTAGTTCTTGAGACTGGTAGCTTGTATTTACTGTAACTAAAACAGCTCCAATTTTTGCGCTAGCGTATTGAGTAATCACCCACTCTGGCTTGTTGGAAGCCCAAACTGCTATATGATCACCTTTTTGAATACCTAAACTCATCAATCCTTTAGCTACAGTGTTACATATTTCTTGAAATTCCCTATATGTATAACGCAATTCATTCTCCACATAGACAACTGCTTCCTTGTCAGGATATTGTTTAGTGGTTTCATCAAGAAGATCACCAATTGTTTTATGTACCAAGTTTGCCATTTTTGCTACCTCCTAAATAAGCTGATAACTAAATATTAGTACGAATCTTCAGAAAAATCAAATGAAGAAGAAAGATTAGCTGCTATTTGCAACAGCTAATCTTTCTTCACTTCCTCATTTTCTGAGTGTTTTTTATCTACATTAATCGGAAATTTATGAACGACTCGTTCTTTACTGCTGAAAATAGTGCTGAAATAGTGCAGTGTTTGCTTATACTTTGTTTCAATAGATTGGATAGCAGATTCGAGTTTTTCTATCATCATACTACGTAGGCTATCCAGTTGTTTCGCCATTTGCTGCGAATTCACATCTTGCTTATCCATTCTTTCCATTACCGTTTTGTGGAACATGTCTTGTACTTCTAATTTATCGTTAATTTGTTGGTAAAAAGTTTCTTGTTCTTTCATTTTATTTTGAATATCAAGATAAAGTTTTTCGTAATCCTCGAGCTTATTGTGTATTTTTCTTGTTAAATCTTCTTGAAAAGATAGTTGATCAATGGTTGCTTGACTCATTAGTTTTTCTTCTTCTAAAATTCTGCTAACCTCTTCGCTAATGGTCTCTAAGTTATTTAACCGATGAATTACTTCCTTATTATTCAACTCATTTAATTGTACTTCGCCTCTAAATTGTTCATTTATCATTTCCTGGTCTTGCAATTTACTCAATAGGTGCAAATATTGGGTATGCTGCTCAGAACTAGCATCCTCCAATTTATCATTTATAGAGGTTACAGAATCTGAAAGAGCATGATTTGTTTGCTCTTGTATGGTTAAAAATTCTGCGAGATAATTTTTTTTCAGCATCGTTTGGTTAGTTGTTGTCATAGTAGAAGGGTCCAGGTAGATCTTGGGCTGAGGATGAATTTGTTTAGGTTCTGTCATGCTGCTACCACTCCTTAATATTGTAAAGCGGAAAGAGAAAGGGATAATGTATCATATGACAAAATAGCGGAATTGCTCTTTTTTAGATTGACTACCTGAAAAAGTATGGTTACCTGTGAAACTCCCTGATGATTTCCGTGCTAGGTGTTCGCTTCCCGTAATCAATATTTTGTAACATAGATAGCCCTTAAGTTATTAGTTAATATATGTAACAGTTTAGTAGCGGTATTGTTTGTCTTATTCCTTGAATTGAAAAAAGAAAGGGGAGTAAGAATCTATTGTAAGATTTTTACTCCCCTAGAACAACTTAATCTCTTGAAGCTTTAGTTATTTTTGTTTTTCCAAAAAACCACCAGTTCCAATCACCTAGAAGTTTCATAAAGGCAGGAACGAGTATCATCCGAACAATAGTTGCATCAATGAAAATTGCAAGCGCAATACCAACTCCTAATTGTTTGACAGGCATTACATCTGTAAAGGCAAATGCCCCAGTTACTACAATCATGATGGCAGCAGCAGATGTAATAATTTTACTTGTTACGGTTAAACCTTCTAGTGTAGCAGAATCATTATCACCGCTCTGTAAATAATTCTCATGAATTCGGGAAATAAGAAACACTTCATAATCCATACTTAACGAAAACACAATAGAGAAAACAAAGATAGGGAGGATAAGAGCTAAAGAAACGGGTTCCATCCCCAAATGGCCTTCTTGGAAGATCCAAACTACTATTCCGAAAGTTGCTGCTAAACTTAAAATGTTCATCAATATAGCTTTTATAGGTATTAACAGAGATTTAAAAGCTGCAAGTAAAATAAAGAATGTAGTTAACACAATAAACGCAAATCCATAAGGAGCCTTCTTGATGATTTCATCAAAAATCTCCTGTTCAAACTTAGGTGTTCCACCGATATGCAATGTCAAATCCGTATAGTTGGTTTCCCAATGTTTCACCCAACTCTGAGCAGCTTTTTCAGATTCGAAGTAAACATGAAAAAGCATCATATTAGAAGTTGTGAAATTATCCAATAACGGCATTAATGATGCCTTTGCTTCAGGTTGTTGGAGTGATTGATAGAACATTTCTGCACTTTCGAGTCCTGATAGGGAAAAGGGAGATTCAATCATTGTCACGTCATCAGATTTAGCGATTTCCTCCGTCAACGCTTCAGCTTGTAATAGATTTTCTTCTTTTAATATATCATCTTCTATCTCCATGATAATCACTGCTTTTACATCATCACTTTTATTCTCTTCCACAAAGTTTTCTGCAAATGTATCATAAGCTACTCGTGATTCATAGGAAAGGGGTAAGGCATCGATACCCGGCACTGTTAAATTCATATCTTTTACAGGAATAAGTGCACTTATTAAAAGAATAAGTGTCACAATAGCCATAATTACCGGTCGTTTCATTACAAAGGATGCAAAATTCCTCCATAGGGAAGACCTTTCTTTGGATACTTTTATGATGGAATAACGGTTAATGTTTTTGCCGATAAGTGAAAGCATGGCTGGTAGGAACGTAATAGCAGATAAAACAGAGACGAACACAACTGTCATTCCACCTAAAGCAACATTTCGAAAAATATCTATTTCGATAAACATTAGTCCTAATAACCCAATAAATACGCATAATCCAGAAAATATAATCGATCTTCCGGCTGTTAAAACCGTGACTTCAATAGCTTCTTTAATGGAACGCTTTTGAACTTCTTCTCTAAATCTGTCAATAAACAATAAAGCAAAGTCAATACTTAAAGCCAGACCAATCATCGGTACTATATTTAATATGAAAATCGTTAAATTCATTTGGTGGCTAAAGAAGTACATAATCCCCATGGTAGAAACGATCGAAACAATTCCAATTAGTAATGGTATTCCTGCGGCAATCAAACTCCCAAAGGCTAGTAATAAGATAATAAGTGCAATAGGTAAAGCTATCATTTCAGCTTTAGCTAAATCTTTTTGGCTAGCTACATTTAAATCTTCTTCGATTACAGGTCCACCCGTCATCGAAACTGTTAACCCATCTTCATTAGATAATGCTGAAGAGAGTTGTTCTAATTCTTTTCCGATATTTTCAGGATGCTCGTGGTAGGAAAGGATTCCATAAGCCAGATTATCACGCATCATGTTATCCTGAATAAAGGGGCTAATAATCGTACTCGCAGTACTTACGGTTTCTAATCTTTCAAAAGTAGCAGTTATGTATGATTCAAAGGATTCCATTGTCACTTCTGGCTCTTTCTCAAAAAGAACAATGATAGAAGATTGATCTTGCTTAAATTCCTCTGCTAATATGGCTTGCGTCTTTTGATAACTTCCATCAAATTCAAAACCGTTACCACTAAGTACAGATGGCAGTTTAGAAGCAAAGTATCCAAAAAATATAATAAAAATACACCATGCCACCACTACCCATTTTCTTTTCTCATAAATGAATCCACCAAAACCTCTCAATAACATCTCCTCCGAAATATGTATTAACACTAAACTAAAAATCCCCAATAAAAAACATTCCTGATTTTTCCATAGAATTGACCTAACTTCATAATTAACAATAAACTCTTTTCTTAATGGTAAGCCGCCCATACAAACAAAATTTGCAAATTTGCACCTTGGATAAGGAAAAAGTGAAGCGTCAAATATCCCCGTCTCCCCTGTAGATTGTAGTGCAAGGCGTGAGACTCCTGCGGGAATGCGAGTCGAAGGGAGACCCCGCAGGCGCTTTATCGCCGAGGAGGCTCCCGAGGCCGCCCGCGGAAAGCGATCGCCTGGCACGGAAATCTACAGGGCGTTCAAAGGGGTCACTTTATATTTTAAGGATAGCCAATCTAAAAGTTAATGAAAGATAGACTCAACTAAAAGTAAATATACGCTTAACATTATCATATCATCACTTAATATTGTATATAAAGAATACGCCTTTAATTCAAAGTATATTAAGTAGAAATTCATAATATAAGAAAAAGAAGAAGACTATAATTAAATGTCTTCTCCTTTTAATGCAGCTATTCACGGTGTGGTGGGCGTAACGTGTATTTCTTAAAAATGAAAGTGCTCGAATTTTGAAAAATTCCTATATGGAAGACCATTGGCGGTGGTCTTCGTTAAAATTAAGAAGGTGTGAGAAGGGCCTTAATCTTGGCTATGCAGGTGGCGGTAGAAAGGCTTTACGTTCCCAAAAGAAGTGTTACAGAATGTCTACTCTAACAACTAAAGCTAATAGAATTTGAAGAAGTAATTGAATGTTGATGACTAAATCAGTGTCTGTAGTTGTAACTCTTACACCACATGAGTTCTGAATATACGTTTGTTGGCGATTTACTTGTACAGTTTTTGATGATTGTAACAACTCTTGCGTTATTAGTTCTGCTTTTGAACTGTCAGCGATAGAGACACTAATTACTAAAACAATTGCCGCTTGAATTGCTGCCTGTAAAGATACTGCTATTTTTGTATCTGTTGTTGTTACTTCAACATCTTTTGAATCTTTAATTACGATCTGCTCATATGATTGTTGGATCATTTTGTTTACTTGAGCTGAATCTTGATAAACAGCACTGTCATCTAATGGATGTCTTCCACTAGGATCAAGTGCACTCCAGTTGCTTCCACAACCGCTGTTGCATGAACCTCTACTTCCGAATAACCAGTTATCAACTTGACTCATTTATAAATTCCCCCATTTTATCCCTTTTATTTTTTTTCTTGTTTTTGAAGCTTTTGAAAAGATTCCTGTAAATCCAGAACTAATTTTTTTAATTGTGATTTCTGCTCATTTGTGAAATTATCATTGCTAAGCTTAACATTGTGCTTTCTTAGTAAGTTATCTAATAAAAGATTTGTGCTAGTTTGAGAGAGCTTCGAAATCTCATCTTGCATATCATTACGATCTACCATTTACACACCTCCTTTTCCTTCCTCACAACATTCTATGTAAAAGTGAGAGAAGAGAGTGGACAAACAGCCTCTATCAAATGACCATTTTTCACTATTTTTAATAGAATGGGTGGAAAGAATAGAGAAACATCCATTTAATAGATGGGAATAGAATGGAAGCTTGTGGTGGGGAAGAAGTATTGATTTTTGGTAGAATCAACCGATATCGATAGCTAACAAAAAAACGCTAACCTCCTATTTGAGATTAGCGTTTTTTGACCAGTCTGATTATTGTTAAGTTTAGGTAATGTTTAGCTGCGCAGCCTCTGTCTTACTTATTGATCTGCAGGATAAACTAACCCGATTTGCTTTCTTATTTCATCCAATATCGTATGTGTTATTAGTGAGTGTTTATGTGAGTTTGCAGTGGATTCGAATTGGCCATTTTGTACAAGATTCATAAATTCCGCTGCTTCATAATACATAGAAGCGTGATTTTGTTCCACTGAAATATCTTCAATCGTTCCATCCTTATACAGAATTTGTACCTTTTCAGGAGTATGGATCTTATCAATGATAATCGTTCCATCTTCACCTTGAATTTCAGTTGATGTATAGGAGTTTGCTATTTTTGAGTGCGTTACAACCGCATCCATTTTATTGTATTGGAAAAGAACACTACCTTGGCCATCCACACCAGATTCTAACATAATAGCATTTCCCTTTATCGTATTAGGAGCCCCAAATAGTACGACCATTGGATAGATCGTATATATACCGATATCCATGAGAGAGCCATTCGAAAATTCAGGTTTGAATGCATTAAGTACAATACCTTCTTTGTATTTATCATAACGAGAGGAATATTGACAATAGCTTGCAATATATCTTCTAACTTCACCAATTTTATGTAAATTTTCTTGGATAGATATAAAGTTTGGCAATAAGGTCGATTTTAATGCTTCCATCAAAACAACATTATGTTTTTTAGCCACATCTACCATTTCTTGAAGGTCTTTTGCATTGGAAGTTATTGGTTTTTCACATAATACATGCTTGCCATTTTTCATGCAAAGAATGGCTTGTTCTTTATGTAATGAATTAGGAGTAGCGATGTAAACAGCTTCAAAATCTTTACTTGCTGCAAATGCTTCAAGATTTGTCTCGATATGTTCAACATTAAATTTTCTTGCAAATTCACTAGCCCGCTCTTCTGTTCGAGAATAGACTGTTGTGAGCGAAAATCCTTTAATCTCTTGTGCGGCTTCAATAAATCGTTCCGTTATCCAGTTGGTTCCAATAATACCGAATTTCAATATGGACGTCCCCTTTATCTAAATGATTGTTTTCATTATTATAGCAAAAAAAATAAAAAAAGAAGACACCTACAATAGGTGTCTTCCTTGCGTATTGAGGCGATAATCTGCATGACCACATTCATGCATTGCTTAAAAAGCGTGAAAATCGACTTACACAATTCAGCTCATCGCTCAATTACTATAACATAAGCGACATTATATTACAACAAAAAATTATAAATTAATCCTATTAATTCTAGCTAAAACAAGTGACAAATCTATAAAAAAAGTAAAAAATAAGAAATTCTCCTAATAATAAAGGTATAATGTATAAAGAGTTATGATAGTTACAACCATCAGAGTGATGATGAAATATGTCAGGAGAGAGTAAGATGCGTAAGTTTTTAACCGAAAATCAACAAGAAATGCTGCAACTATTAGAAAGGATTGTGAATGTTGATAGTGGCTCTTTTATTAAAGAAGGCGTGGATAAAGTAGGCTCTATTTTAATGAAAGAATATCGAGCTCTTGGTTTTTCCATTCAAGAAATACAAGAACAAGAATACGGAAATCATTTAATCATCCAACATCCACAAGCTAAAAATCCCCAAATCATTATTATTGCCCACATGGATACAGTATTTCCAGCAGGTACGGTGAAAGATCGTCCATTTAAAATGGTCGGCAACCGCGCATATGGACCAGGTGTTATTGATATGAAGGCAAGTCAGATTACTTTACTTTATGCAATGAAAGCTTTAATTAAAAGTCATACAAAAGCATACAGAAACGTAGTAATCGTTTTGAATAGTGACGAAGAAATTGGTTCGCCAACATCAAAAGATCTAATAGAGCAAAAAGCAAAGGGAATGAAATATGCGTTAATCATGGAGCCAGCAAGAAAAGATGGCTCGCTTGTAACCGCTAGAAGAGGAAAGGGGCATTATACCTTAAGCGTAAAAGGAAGAGCAGCTCATTCTGGAATTGAACCGGAAAAAGGAAGAAGTGCTATTGAGGAATTAGCATATAAAATTATCCGACTACATGATCTAACAGATCATGAACAGGGGATTAGTGTGAATGTCGGTTTAATTGAAGGCGGTTCATCTGTAAATACTGTTTCAGACACAGCGGTGGCGGAAGTCGATATTAGAATTTCAGAGCGTGAACAAGCAAGCCGTATGGAAGCAAGAATAGAAAAGATTTGTGCATCTACGGATGTAAAAGGAACCGAAATTCATTTAGAGGGGAAAATGAATCGTCTGCCAATGGAAAAGAATGCACAAACTACATCACTTCTTCATTTAATCGAAGATGTTGGAGAGAAAATAGGAATTGAAGTGACAGATACGGCAACAGGTGGGGGGTCAGATGCTTCATTTACTGCTGCGATGGGGGTAGCAACAATTGACGGCATGGGTCCAGTTGGAGGAAATGCTCATAGTGATGCTGAATATTTAGAAATCCCTTCTTTAACTGAACGTACGGAATTATTAGCAAAAACAATTGAAAAGCTAGCAACTACCTAATAAAAATGCCTCTCATTGCAGAGGCATTTTTTATTTGAAAATTTATATTGTATTTTTATTCATCCGAAGTTATAATAATTCATATTATAAAGAAACAGAAAGGATGGATGATGTTGAACGTTGGAATCATTGGAGCAAATGGATATAGTGGGGTGGAACTAATTAGGCTATTAATTCAACATCCCCATATTCAATTAAACTATCTTGCATCACATTCCTCGAGTGGAAAGCTTATGAAAGAGCAATACCCTCATTTACAAGGTGTTGTAGAACATAAAATTGAAGAAATTAATATAGAAGAAGCAGCTAAAGTAACAGAGTTAATGTTTTTTGCAACCCCATCTGGAATTTCAAAAGACTTAATTCCGAGATTAATAGACCAAGGTGTTACATGTATAGACCTTTCTGGTGATTTCAGATTAAAAAAGGAAGGTTTATACGAAAAGTGGTATAAACATACGCCAGCATCTACCTCATATTTAGAAAAAGCTACCTATGGCTTACCAGAACTTTTCCATAAAGAAATAAAAGGTGCTTCGTTAATTGCTAATCCCGGTTGTTATCCTACTGCATCCTTACTCGGGCTTGCACCAGTGTTAAAAAGCAAATGGATTCAATCGAAATCCATAGTAATTGACGGCAAATCAGGAGTATCCGGAGCGGGAAGAAAAGCCTCTTTAGGAACACACTACGGTGAGATAAATGAAAATTTGAAAGCTTATAAGTTAGGAGAACATCAACATATTCCAGAAATCGAACAAATCATTTCTGAACTTACATATTCTGATGATCCTATTACATTCACAACTCATCTCGTACCGATGACAAGAGGGATTATGTGTACGATTTATGCCGACCTAATCGAGCCAGTTTCAACAGAAGATGTGTTAACTATGTATCAAGAATTTTACCAAGATAACTATTTTGTGAGAATTAGACCATTGAATACATGGCCAGCAACGAAAGAAGTGTTCGGATCGAACTTTTGTGATATTGGTGTAAAGGTGGACGAAAGAACGAATAAACTTATTATCGTCTCTGTTATCGATAATGTTGTAAAGGGTGCAGCGGGGCAAGCAGTTCAAAATATGAACATATTAAAAGGCTGGTCAGAAGAAACAGGACTTACATTGAGTCCAGTATATCCATGACGAAAGGGCGGAAAATATGAACGCACATGTAATTACAAACATAAAGAATCAATGGGCAAAGGTGGAGGGTGGAAACATCTGCACCCCTAAAGGATTTACAGCTGGTGGATTACATTGTGGAATTAAGCGAAAAAGAAAGGACTTAGGATGGATCTATTGTACAGTTCCTGCCAATGCTGCGGCTGTTTATACGACAAATCTATTTCAAGCACCTCCATTAAAAGTAACGCAAGAAAGCCTAAAAAGTAATGGAATATTACAAGGGCTAATTGTTAATTCAGGAAATGCCAATTCTTGTACTGGTGAAGAAGGAATGCAACATGCTTATAACATGAGAAATACCTTTGCGGAACAATTCAATATTGCACAAGAAGATGTTGGCGTGATTTCTACAGGGGTAATTGGGGAGCAGCTACCAATTAACAAAATAATAGAAGGAATCCACAATATCTCCTATGTTCAGAAGGAAGTGGATGGTCTCGACTTTGAACAGTCCATTTTAACAACGGATACGTTTACAAAGAATGCATGTGTAAAGATGAAGATGAAAAACAAAGAAGTGACGATTGCTGGAGCAGCAAAAGGTTCAGGAATGGTTCATCCAAACATGGCTACGATGCTGGGCTTTATTACGACTGATGTGAATATTGATCAAGCAGTTCTGCAAACAGCTCTCAAATCAGTAACGAAGGAATCATTTAATATGATTACAGTAGACGGGGATACAAGTACCAATGATATGGTTGTTGTGATGGCAAGTGGATTAGCTGGGAATGAAGTCTTGATAGGGGAGGATGAAGAATATCAACTTTTTCTTGAAGGCTTAAAAGAAGTATCGCTACACTTAGCAAAACAAATTGCGCGGGACGGAGAAGGAGCTACGAAATTAATTGAAGTAACAGTAGATGGAGCTTTAACCGATACTGACGCACAAACTATCGCGAAAACTATCGTTGGCTCAAGTCTTGTAAAAACAGCAATATTTGGAGAAGACGCAAACTGGGGAAGAATTGTTTCGGCTGTTGGCTATAGTGGTGTTCAATTAAATCCCAATTTAATCACTGTGGCAATCGGCCCAATTAAGGTTGTGGAAAATGGGTTACCACTTGTTTTTTCAGAAGCAAATGCAAAAGTATATTTGGAAAATGAAGAGATTAAGATTTATGTCCACATTGGTGCAGGTAATGCAATGGCTACAGCGTGGGGCTGTGACTTATCTTATGATTACGTTCGTATCAATGCTTCTTATCGAACTTAAAAGGGGGAGAGGAATTGAACTATCTCATAGTTAAATGTGGAGGCAGTATTATTAGCAAACTACCTGCTTCTTTTTATACAGATCTAGTTGAAGTCAAACGAAAAGGTACAGTTCATCCGATTATCGTGCATGGTGGGGGTCCTAATATTTCTTCTTTATTACATGCAATGAATATTGAGACCACCTTTGTAAATGGACTAAGAAAAACTACGGAACAAGTGTTAGAGGTAGTAGAAATGGTATTATCAGGAAGTGTGAATAAGCAACTTGTTCGGCAAATCATGCAAGCTGGTGGTACTGGTTTCGGTCTAAGTGGAGTAGATGGAATGCTTTTGGAGGCAAAATCAGTTGAAAATGTAGCAGATCTTGGATTAGTGGGAGAGGTTGTTAATGTGAATAAAGACATACTTCTACAGATAATGGAAAAAGAAATGATTCCTGTCATATCTCCAGTAGCAGTAGATAAATTTGGTCAAAATTATAATATCAATGCGGATATGGCAGCCTCAGCAATTGCCAAAAGCTTACAAGGGTCGCTTTGTATGATTACAGACGTAGATGGAGTTTTATTGGATACGGAGATCGTTCATACTCTATCAGATAAAAAGGCGACTAGCTTAATAGAAAATAATAAAATTACAGGTGGAATGATACCAAAAGTGAAAGCAGCTTTTGATTGTTTAGCAGAAGGAGTCGCAGAAGTTGCAATTATTAATGGAGCGAAAGAGCATGCCCTATTGCAGTTTGTCGAAGGAAATTCAGTAGGTACTATCCTGTACTTAGAGGAGGCTATCGAGCAAATTGGCTAAATCAATCATAAGTCAACCCACTATTATGAATACATATCGACGGTTCCCGATTACATTTAAAAAAGGAAATGGGAGTAAAATTTGGGACGAAAATGAAACGGAATATCTTGATTTTACATCTGGTATTGCAACTTGTAATCTAGGGCATGTTCCGGAAAAGGTAAAGCAAGCAATCGAAGCTCAGCTTGCTAATCTCTGGCATACATCTAATCTATTTCATATAAAGAAACAGGAAGACCTTGGGGTTCTGTTGACAGAAAATTCGTGTTTTGATCAAGTGTTTTTCTGTAATAGTGGCGCCGAGGCGAACGAAGCAGCGATAAAGTTAGTGCGTGCTTATGTTGTCTCTCAAAACAAAACCAATCCTCTAATCGTAACTTTTCATCAATCTTTTCATGGCAGAACCCTCGCAACTGTTTCTGCTACAGGGCAAGAGAAGATAAAAGCGGGCTTTGAGCCATTACTACAGGGTTTTATTCATTTGGAGTTCAACGATTTCCACTCGCTGAAAATGCTAGCTGATATTTCACCAAGTGCAGTTATGTTGGAACTTGTCCAAGGTGAAGGTGGTGTGATACCTGCTGATCAGAAATGGGTCGATGAATTAGTGAAAATATGTAAACAAAAAGAGATTTTACTAGTCGTAGATGAGGTTCAAACTGGTATGGGGAGAACGGGTAGCTTGTTTGCGTATGAACAATATGGAATCAAACCTGACATTATGACGCTGGCAAAGGGCTTAGGCTCTGGTTTTCCGATAGGAGCAATGTTGGCAAAGGGAAATGTGGGAGATGCTTTTCAACCAGGAAGTCATGGAAGTACATTCGGCGGTAATCCATTAGCATCTACAGCGGGACTCGCCACTCTACAAGAAATGATTACTTCCACTGTTTTGGAAAATAGTGAGAAAATGAGTAGTATCTTGTTTGCTAAATTAAGAGAGTTACAAGAAAACTATTCGTTTATCAAAGCAGTTCGGGGGAAAGGTCTATTAATTGGTATGGAAATTAAGGGGGATGCCACAAAGGCTGTAGAATTAGCCTTACAAGAAAAACTCCTTATACTTACGGCAGGACCGAACGTCATCCGTTTCTTGCCACCATTAACGGTATCTAAGAATGAGATTGAAGAGTTTGAAGCTAAATTTATCAAGGTGTTAGAACAGTTAAAGGAGGATTGAACATGGAGAAAGGATACTTACTTCTAGAAACAGGCGAAGTTTTCCCAGGGATTTTAACAGGTAATAAAGAGGAGGTAATGGGAGAAGTTGTCTTTAATACGAGCATGACAGGGTATCAAGAGATTATGTCAGATCCTTCCTATGCAGGACAAATTATTGTATTTTGCTATCCTCTGATTGGAAATTACGGTGTGAACTCTCATGATTTTGAAGGAGAAAAAATACATGTACGTGGCATTGTAACAGGGGAATTGTGCACAACTCCAAATCATTATTCACTAGAAGACACTACCGAAAAGCTTATGCAGGAATACAAAGTTAGTGGACTTTCAGGGGTGGACACTAGAGAATTAGTTAAAACGATTCGAAAACATGGAACAGTGAAAGGAATAATTTCAAATGAAATAAAAGAGATTCCTACTGAAACCACTACACCTTTTTGGGTAAAAGAAGTATCTACTTTATCCAAAAGAACTTTTGCAAACATAGGACCTCATATTGCTTTACTGGATTATGGCTATAAAAAGTCGATCCTATCAGCCCTCCAGCAAGTAGGATGTAAAGTAACCTTACTACCTTACAATACTACCTTTGAAGAAGTGAAATCACTAAATCCTGCTGGAGTTGTCTTTAGCAATGGTCCAGGTAATCCAGAAGCACTAACAGCATACCTTCCAGAAATAAAGAAGATAACTGAAGTTTTCCCATCGTTAGGAATTTGTTTAGGCCATCAATTAATTGCACTCGCATACGGGGCATCAACGAATAAACTACGATTTGGACATCGGGGTGGAAATCATCCTGTCAAGGAATTATCTACAGGTAAAGTTTTTATTACATCACAAAATCATAGTTATGTTGTGAAAGAAGCGACAATTGATACTTCTCAATTTGACATACTCTATACGAATATCAATGACGGGACAATTGAAGGAATACGTCACAAATACTTACCTATTACTGCCGTTCAGTTTCATCCGGAAGCAAATCCTGGTCCACATGATACGACGCATTTATTTACAAATTTTATTGAAAGCATAAAAGAAAGCACAGAGGTTTTGACTTATGCCATTAATTAACGAAATTAAAAAAGTGCTAGTCATTGGGTCGGGGCCAATTGTGATTGGGCAAGCCGCTGAATTCGACTATGCAGGTACGCAAGCTTGTCTTGCCTTAAAAGAAGAAGGAATCCAAGTTATCCTGATTAATAATAACCCTGCGACCATTATGACGGATGCCAATATTGCAGATGTTGTTTATATGGAGCCGCTTACCATACATGCCATAGAAGAGATAATTAAAAAAGAAAAGCCAGATGGAGTTATCGGAACATTAGGAGGGCAAACTGCACTAAATCTAGTTGTCCAATTACATGAAAAGGGTATCTTTGAAAAATATGGAGTTCAAGTGCTAGGGACTTCTGTGAAATCCATTCAACAAGGGGAAGACAGAGAGAAATTTCGTCAGCTAATGCTTGATGAACAGGAACCTATTCCAGAATCGGAAATTGTACATTCTCTCGAAACAGGAATCAGTTTTGCTAAATCAATTGGATTTCCGATTATTATCCGTCCTGCTTACACTCTTGGAGGAGAAGGTGGCGGTTTTGCCAACAATCTAGCAGAACTAGAAACGATACTTGAGAATGCACTAAATCTTAGCCCAATCAATCAAGTACTAATTGAAAAGAGTATTAAAGGTTGGAAAGAGGTTGAGTATGAGGTAATGCGTGATCACAATGATACGTGCATTATTGTCTGTAATATGGAAAATTTCGATCCAGTTGGCGTCCATACAGGAGATTCCATCGTGGTCGCTCCATCTCAAACCTTAACAGACAGACAGTATCAAATCTTACGCAATGCTTCTCTAAAAATAATTCGTAAGTTGGAGATTGTAGGAGGTTGTAATATTCAATTTGCAATCGATCCCAATTCGGATGACTATTATATTATTGAAGTGAACCCTCGTGTGAGTCGCTCATCGGCTCTGGCATCGAAGGCAACAGGCTATCCCATTGCGAGAATAGCTGCAAAATGTGCAGTTGGCTATTATTTAGATGAGATAACAAATCCTATTACTGGTAACACATTTGCATCTTTTGAACCAGCACTTGATTATATTGTGGTAAAACTTCCAAGATTCCCATTTGATAAGTTTACAGAAGCTGATAAAACATTAAGTACTCAAATGAAAGCAACAGGAGAGGTATTAGCGATTGATCGAACTTTTGAAGGAGCATTGAACAAAGGAATCCGTTCTTTAGACAGTAAGATTGATGGTATTTTTCATCCTGGTTTAATCAATGTCAAGGAGGATGAAATTACTCAGCTTTTATTGAGTCCAACTGATTTACGATTATTCGCGATCGTCAAGGCTCTAGATTTAAAGATGAGCGTAGATAAAATCCATCAGCTAACAAATATCGATAACTGGTTCCTGAGAAAAATAAAAGCTATGGTTGAATTCGAACATTCCTTGCATTCTTTTAATCTAGAAACAATCTCTTTGGAACATCTGCAGCTTGCAAAATATCAGAATATCAGTAATAAGCGCTTAAGCTCCCTACTTTCGTCTACAGAGGATGCGGTAACAAACCATTTGAAGAAAAATCAAATCACACGGTCTTATAAGCAAGTAGACACTTGTGCTGCAGAATTTGAAGCAATTACGCCTTATTACTACTCTACCTATGTAGGAAAAGATGAAGTAGCAGTAAGTACTCGAAAAAAAGCACTTGTCATTGGCTCTGGTCCAATTAGAATTGGGCAAGGTATTGAGTTTGATTACGCCTCTGTTCATGCAGTTAAGGCACTAAAACTACAAGGCTACGAAACAATCGTTGTGAATAATAACCCAGAAACGGTTAGTACTGACTTTTCAGTAGCGGATAAATTATACTTTGAGCCATTAACGTCAGAGGATATCCTGCCAATTATTGAAAAAGAAGGGGTAGAACTTGTATTTATCCAATTTGGTGGTCAAACTGCTATCAATCTAGCAGAAGACTTGGAAAAAGAAGGAGTCTACATTGCAGGTACATCAATACAAGCAATTGATCAATTAGAGGATCGTGCATTATTTTACGAGTTTCTAGAACAGGTAAATATTCCTCATCTTAAAGGCAAGATTGTCTACAGTTTAGATGGATTGAAAGAAGCAGCAAAATCATTAGGTTATCCAGTACTCGTGCGTCCTTCCTATGTGATTGGTGGGCAATCGATGTTTACTTTTTATCAAGAAGAAGAGTTGGACGTTTATTTACAACAATTAGCTAGTCAGGATACAAGAAGTTGGCCACTATTAGTAGATGAATTTGTACCAGGTCTGGAATGTGAACTAGATGTTATTTCTGACGGGAAGAGTATTTTCGTTCCAGCAATATTTGAACATATTGAAAAAGCAGGAGTACATTCTGGGGATAGTATAGCTGTATTTCCTCCCATCACGCTAACAGAATCATTAAAAGCGACTATTCTAAATTACACCGAAAACATTTGTAAAGCCGTAGGAATTATTGGTATCGCAAATATCCAGTTTGTTATCAAAGAGGATCGAGTATTTGTTTTAGAGGTTAATCCGCGGGCATCCCGCACAGTACCTATTGTTAGCAAGGTAACAGGGATTCCGATGATAGAGCTTGCTGTGGCTGCTATGGTAGGAACTCCACTAACACAAATAGGGCTAGGGGAAGAACCAGCATTCTACACAGTAAAGGCACCAGTATTTTCTGCTACAAAATTGAAAGATGTTGATCACGTATTAGGACCAGAAATGAAGTCAACGGGTGAGGTTATCGGCTTAGGCACGACAATAGAAGAAGCGTTCTCAAAAGCGGTGTATGCAGGCGGAAAGAATCCGTTTCATCTAGATAATAAAGATAAATATGTTTTTTGTTCAATCGCAGATCGTGAAAAGCTGGTAGCACTTCCAATCATAAAGCGATTAGTGAGTATGGGCATTAAAGTTGCCGCTACAAAGGGCACTGCAGAGTTTTTAAAAGTAGCTGGTATAGAAAGTGTGAAGGAGCTGACAGAAGAAAATCTTACAGATTGGTTATCTGCCGAAAAGTGCATTGCTGCGATAATCGTTCCTACAAAAGGTCGAGATAAAAAACGAATAGGCTCACAATTTCGAGCGCTTTGTACGAGATATGGGGTTCGAACTTTTACTTGTTTAGAAACAGTGGAAATGGCCGTTTCGCTAAAGGATTTTTCTCAGCTTACCTACGCTCCAATGAAAAACTATTTAGAAAAGAAGAAAAAGGTGGTTGAATATTTATGCAAAATGTACTAAAATGGGAAACGAAAGATAAAACAAATAAAGTTCACGATCAACACTTTTTAACATTAAGTTCTTTTTCGTCCAATGAGATTTTCTCTCTATTGGAAGAGGCACAAAAACTAAAGAAGTTGCAGAAAAAAGGAATTCCACACCCCTACTTACAAGGTAAGGTTTTAGGAATGATTTTTGACAAAGCATCTACAAGAACTCGCGTCTCATTTGAGGTTGGAATGCTTCAGCTTGGCGGGCATGCAATATTCTTAAGTTCAAGAGACATTCAGATTGGTAGAGGAGAATCCATACAAGATACTGCTAAAGTACTTTCGCGATATGTTGATGGCATTATGATCCGAACCTTTGAGCATCAATCAATTGAAGAGTTTGCAGAGCATTCCACTGTACCGATTATTAATGGATTAACTGATTCTCATCATCCTGCACAAGTATTAGCGGATTTGCTCACGATCTTAGAACATAAAGGAAGTTTTAAAGGCTTGAAACTATGCTATCTTGGGGACGGGAATAACAATATGTGCCATTCTTTACTAGAAGGAGCAGTAAAGGTTGGAATGGATATTTCAATCGCTACTCCTAAGGGCTATGAGCCTAACGAGATTATTTTAGAAAACGTCTTAAAAGAAGCGAAAGTAACTGGTGTTAACGTTGAGTGTGGAACAGATCCACAGAAAATGATTGCAGGAGCAGATGTTGTAGTAACAGATGTCTGGACTAGCATGGGTCAGGAAGATGAAGCAGCTAAACGGCTTGAAGTTTTTGCATCCTATCAAGTAAATGATGGTCTTTGCCAGTTAGCAAAAGATGATTTTATTTTCCTTCATTGCTTACCTGCTCACCGCGAGGAGGAAGTGACTGCTACCATTATTGATGGACCACATTCAGTTGTGTTTGATGAAGCAGAAAACCGCCTTCATGCACAAAAGGCGATTTTGAAATTATTAATGGAAAGTTAATTTTTTTTACAAATGAATGCATAAAAATACAACAACGTAGATTTTTATTCTTAAGGAGGACGAGGAAATGGGGAAAGAAAAAGTTGTCTTAGCGTATTCTGGAGGTCTTGATACATCGGTATCAGTTAAGTGGTTACAAGAAAAGTATGGGTATGATGTAATTGCTTTAGGTTTAGACGTTGGAGAAGGCAAAGACTTGACTTCGATTCAACAAAAAGCGCTAGATGTCGGAGCGATAAAAGCAATTATGGTCGATGCGAAGGAATTATTAGCAAAGGATTATATCCTACCAGCATTAAAATCTAACGCGATGTATGAAGGAAAGTATCCATTATCTTCCGCACTATCTCGTCCCCTAATTTCAAAATTATTAGTGGAAGTTGCAGAACAAGAGGGAGCCGTTGCAGTAGCACATGGTTGTACTGGTAAAGGAAATGACCAAGTTCGCTTTGAGGTTTCCATCCAAGCATTAAATCCTAATTTAAAAGTTATTGCCCCCGTACGAGAGTGGGGAATGACGCGTGATGAAGAAATAGAGTATGCAGCAAAGCATAATATTCCGATTCCAGTAGATTTAGATAATCCTTTTTCAATCGATGCAAATATTTGGGGGCGAGCATGTGAGGCAGGTGTCCTTGAAAACCCTTGGAATGAAGCTCCAGAAGCGGCATTTGCTTGGACGAATCCAATTGAATTAACACCTGATATGCCAGAATACATCGAGATTTCCTTTGAAAAAGGAGTTCCAGTGGCTCTAAACGACAAAGAAATGGAGCTTGTACAGTTAATAGAAGAATTAAACCTTATTGGAGGTAAGCATGGAGTTGGGCGAATTGATCATATTGAAAATCGCTTAGTAGGGATTAAATCTCGTGAAGTATACGAAAATCCAGCTGCTCTAATACTCATCCAAGCACATAAAGAACTCGAGTTTCTAACATTACCAAGAGAAGTAACACAATTTAAAACGACCATCGATCAACAAATGGCAACAGTAATCTATGAAGGTCTTTGGTACTCACCACTTGTAAATGCATTGCTTGCGTTCGTGGAAGAATCACAAAAACATGTATCAGGAAAAATTCGAGTGAAATTACAAAAAGGAAATTATTCGGTAGTCGGCCGCCAATCCGCAAATAGCCTGTATAACGAAGAGCTTGCAACTTATTCAAAAGGCGACATGTTTGACCATAATGCTGCAGTGGGCTTTATTAAGCTTTGGGGCTTGCCAACTAAAGTATATGCAGAGATTCATGCGAAAGAAAAGGTTGGTAATTATTAAATTGATGATGAAACTACAAGGAGGTCACAGCATGACGAAACTATGGGGTGGAAGATTTACGAAACAAACAGACAAACTAGTAGAAGAATTTACTGCCTCGATTTCCTTTGATAAAATTTTAGCAAATGAAGATATTGAAGGAAGCTTGGCCCATGTAAAAATGTTAAGTAGTTGCGACATTATTTCAAAAAAAGATGCACAAACAATTATGGATGGCTTAATGGCCATCCAGCTGAAAATCCAGAATGATGAAGTAGAATTCTCTGTAGAGCATGAAGATGTTCATATGAATATAGAAAAACTACTAATTGATGAAATTGGTCCTGTAGGTGGTAAGCTACATACTGGAAGAAGTAGAAATGATCAAGTTGCGACAGATATGCATTTGTATTTGCGAAAACAAACTAAATCAATGATTGAATTAATATCAGAAGTTCAAAAAGCAATAATAGAACAAGCTAAAAAGAATATCCATACCATTATCCCTGGGTATACTCATTTACAAAGAGCGCAACCTGTATCTTTCGCCCATCATCTTCTTGCATATTTTTGGATGCTAGAACGCGATAAAGAGAGATTACAAGATAGTATTAAGCGAATCAATTGGTCTCCGTTAGGGGCAGGTGCGTTGGCTGGTACTACCTTTCCGATTGACCGCCAGCAGACTGCTGAACTATTAGGATTTACAAAGGTATACCCCAATAGTATGGATGCAGTAAGTGATCGTGACTTTATTGTAGAATTCTTGTCCCATGCATCCTTGATCATGACGCATATTTCTCGACTAGCAGAGGAACTCGTGATTTGGTCTAGTCAAGAATTTCAATTTATTGAGCTTGACGATGCCTTTTGTACTGGCTCCAGCATTATGCCACAAAAGAAAAATCCTGATGTGCCAGAATTACTGCGAGCAAAAACTGGTCGAGTTTATGGGAATCTAATTGGATTATTAACTGTTTTAAAAGGCTTACCTCTTGCTTACAACAAGGACATGCAGGAGGATAAAGAAGGAATGTTTGATACTGTTGCCACTTTGGATGGATCCTTACGTTTACTTGCCCCAATGATTGAAACGATGACAGTAAATCAGGATAAAATGTATGCGGCGGTTTCTCAGGACTTCTCCAATGCGACAGATATTGCCGACTATTTAGTAACAAAGGGCTTACCATTCAGACAAGCACATGAAATTATCGGGAAAATTGTGCTCTTTGCTATCAATCAAAAAAAATATCTTTTAGGAATTAGTTTAGAAGATTATCAGCAATTTTCTCCTTTATTTGAAGAAGATATTTATGAAATTCTCCAGCCGAAAAATGTAGTAGGAACTAGAAATAGCGAAGGCGGAACTGGTTTCAATCAAGTGAAAATACAGTTAGCATACGCTGAGCAGTTAGTATAATTTTGATAAAACTCAAGAGAACGGCTAACGAAAAAATTGTCTAAATATAAAAACGCTTACATTCCGAAATTTAAAAAAACGTTATTGACACCAATAAATATCACGCATATACTTGCTTTAATAATTTAATAGTTATAAAAATTAAAACTCTTATCAAGAGTGGCAGAGGGACTGGCCCTATGACGCCCGGCAACCTTTCTAACGAAAATAGAAAAGGTGCTAATTCCTACAAAACAATCATGTTTTGGTAGATAAGAGAGGACGATTTTACAATGCCATCCTCTCTTATTTTAAAAGGGAGGATTTTTTGTTTCAAAAAAGAGTTTTCCAAAAATGTATGGTTAACCTGTCTCCACTGTTACACGGAGATTAACAAGGATGTTTAAAGGGCTAAACTTATTTTCAGAGTAGACACCATTTAAAGAAGTTTGCACCATGAGTAATGAAATTAGAAGGCTTTAGACTGTTAACCTTAATTTTTATCCGTCTCCCCTGTAGATTGGAGTGCAGGGTGTGAGACTCCTGCGGGAGAAGCGTGTTTCGGGAGACCCCGCAGGAGCGACAGCGACGAGGAGGCTCCCGGACCGCCCGCGGAAAGCGAACACCCGGAACGGAAATCGAAAGGGAGTTTGACAGTTAACCCTTATTGTCAGGCTAGCCAAATAAAAGAGAAATGGGGGCTTTTATGATCAACGTACAAGGTGCACCGACTATCTATCAATCAGAGGTAGGTGTTCTAGCAAGACTACCAAGCTCCTTAGCGAGAGAAAATTATCAGCGATTATATATAGTCCATGGTACAAAATCACTTCATTCTGTTAAATCACATCTTCCTAAGTTTGACGGATTTCAAGTACATTTTGAACATTATAGTGGGGAATGTTCAAAAGCCGAGGTTCTTCGCTTGAAAGAGGAAGCAGAAAAATTTAATGCAGATATAATTATTGGCATCGGCGGAGGAAAAATAATGGATCTTTCCAAAGCCTTAGGATACGAGATGAAAAAGGAAGTTGTACTTATTCCAACCCTTGCTTCTACATGTGCTGCATGGACACCGCTAAGTGTTTTCTATACAGATAAAGGAAACTTTCTGCAATATATAATTTATCCTAAAAGTACCTATATGGTATTAGTGGAACCAGAAGTAATTCTAAAAGCACCAATAGAATTCTTTCGAGCAGGCATTGGAGATACACTTGCCAAATGGTATGAAGCAAAAAGTCTGATATATAAATTAGAAACAGTTCCAGTAGCTGTGCAAATCGGACTTCAAGCAGCGGAACTTTGTAAGAAGATTTTAATCAATGAGAGTGTGCAAGCTCTAACTGATATTTCAGAAGGGAAATTAACTCATAGTGTCCGTGCTGTAACGGATGCCACCATCATGCTAGGCGGGATGGTAGGCGGCTTTGCTGATTATTACGGCAGAATTGCTGGAGCACACTCCGTACATAACGCTTTAACTCATCTCCCATTTACACACCATTTACTACATGGGGAAAAAGTGGCATACGGAATTTTGATTCAACTGGCATTAGAAAGGGATTTTCAAGAAATAGAAGAGTTATTAGTTTTTTACGAAAAAATAGGACTTCCCAAAAAGCTAATTGATCTTGGCTTATCGACTACTTCAATACCTGTGTTAGAAACGATAGCCCAAAAAACACTTCATCCCTCTGAATCGATTCATTTTATGAAAGAGACTTTCTCAGAGAAAGACGTGGTGGAAGCATTACAAGAGCTAGAAAAAATAAACGAGAAGAAAAAGGAGCGAGTTTAATGAAAAAATTAGGATTACTTTTTAGTGCAATTATTTTAATTATCCTTACAGCTTGTGGAAGCAATGAATCAAGTGGAACGGCATTAAGTGAAGAAAAATTAAGAGTAGGAGTTACAGCAGGACCTCATGAGCAGATTTTAGAAAAGGTAAAAGAAGTAGCAGCGAAGGACGGACTAGAAATTGAAATCGAAGTATTTACTGAATATGTAATGCCAAACGTTGCATTAGATGAAAAAGAATTAGACGTAAATAGCTATCAGCATAAACCATTCTTAGAGCAATTTAAGGCTGACCGTGATTTGGACCTAACTGAAGTTGCTACAACTGTAAACTTTCCGATGGGAGTTTACTCAACAAGCATCGATAGTGTGGAAGCATTAAAAGATGGAGACAAAGTTGGACTACCGAATGATCCAACAAATGGAGCACGCGCCTTAATCCTGTTTGAACAGGCTGGTCTAATAAAGCTAAAAGAAGATGCGGGAGCGAATGCGACTGTGAGAGATATCGAAGTAAATGAGAAAAATCTTGAATTCATTGAACTTGAAGCATCTCAAATTCCACGTCAATTAGATGAACTTGCTGCTGCAGCAATCAACACAAACTTTGCCGTAGAATTTGGTTTCGTCCCAACAAAGGATTCAATTTTCATTGAGCCAGGAGATTCTCCATGGGTAAACCTACTAGTTGTACGCACAGAAAACAAAGATGACCCAGTACTAGAAAAACTAATCAAAGCCTACCAATCAGATGAAGTAAAACAATTCATCGACGAAACTTTCGAAGGATCCGTAGTACCTTCTTGGTAACAAGAAAAGTGGAGCCGGCAAAGCTAGACAACCCGAAAAGCGGAGCCGGCTCGATCAGCTCCGACAAACCAAGGAAGTCGCTAAGTAGCGGCTTCCTTCATTTTAATACAGAGATGGGGAATTACATTTGATTAAACTAGAAAATATCTCAAAAAGCTTTATCTCAAAAAAATCCAAAATTGATGCTTTGACCAATGTCTCTTTAGAAGTTAAACGAGGTGAGATTTTTGGTGTAATTGGTTATAGTGGTGCAGGAAAAAGTACACTGATTAGATGTGTGAATTTATTAGAAAAACCGACAAATGGTAAGGTCTATGTAGATAATATAGAGTTAACCACTCTTTCTTCAAGAAAATTATTAGCTTCACGCAGAAAAATCGGTATGATTTTCCAAGGCTTCAACCTACTTAAAACGGCAACAGTATTTGAAAATATTGCAATACCACTTCGTCTAACAGGTGTTTCAAAAAAAGAAATCAATGCTCGAGTAGACAAGTATTTAGATATTGTTGGTATTTTAGATAAAAAGGATGCTTATCCAAGTCAATTATCGGGTGGACAAAAGCAGCGTGTCGCTATTGCTCGTGCACTTTCTAATGAACCGAGTGTTTTGCTAAGCGATGAGGCGACAAGTGCACTCGATCCCGATACAACAGAAGCAATATTAGATTTATTATTAAAAATTAACAAAGAACTTGGTATAACGATTTTGCTAATTACGCATGAAATGCAAGTCATTCAACGAATATGTGATCGAGTAGCCGTAATGGAAAAAGGTGAAATAGTTGAGCAAGGTTTAACGAAAGATGTGTTTACTTCACCTAAACATCCAACAACCCAAAAATTCGTCAATAGTATTTTCAATCATAATTTAACTCCAGAGCTGCTGCAATCACTTGGAGGAACTGGTGAAATTGTGTCATTAAAGTTCCTTGGTCATTCATCTAAAGAACCAGCATTGGCTTTAGTAAGCAAGAAGTTTGATGTTTACCCGAATATATTATCTGGTAATATCACGCAACTAAAAGAAGAGCCATTTGGAAGCTTACTTGTTCATATTAAGGGCGAGCATGCAGAAGTACAAAAAGCCATTCAATATTTAAAAGAACAACATGTTCAAGTAGAGGGGGCGAGTAACCATGTTAACAGCAATAAGCGAATTTCATAACGATTGGGGCGATGCTGTTTGGAAAGCAATCTTAGAAACTCTCCAAATGGTAGGAATCGCTCTTTCCATATCCGTGCTTATAGGATTACCACTCGGGATTTTATTAGTTCTAACTCGACCAGGGAAAAATTTAGAGAACAAATATGTTTATGGACTTTTAAATATAGTTATTAATGTTGTACGTTCGATTCCTTTTATTATTTTGCTATTTTTCATTTTACCTTTTACTAAGTTATTAGTTGGAACCACCATGGGGGTTACTGGTGTAATGGTACCTTTAGTAGTGTATACAGCTCCTTATATTGCCAGGCTAATGGAGAACTCCTTATTAGAAGTCGATAAAGGAGTGATTGAAGCATATGAAGCAATGGGAATTAAAAGCAAGGACATTATATGGAATGTCATGATAAGAGAAGCTAGTCCTTCGATTGTCCTCGGATTAACCATCGCCACTATTGGATTAATCGGAGCGACAGCGATGGCTGGATTAGTTGGTGCAGGAGGTCTTGGAGATCTTGGATACCGCTATGGGCATTTGAGATATGTAGAAGAGGTAATGTATGTCACCGTGTTCTTATTAATCATACTTGTTCAAGGAATACAGTCATTAGGAAATGTTGTGGCTCGAACACTTAAAAAAGATTAAGGGGAATATTTGCAAAATTGATTTTCCTCCTTCACAATATACTTAAGACGAGGAGGTATGTCCGATGAAATTACATAATAGAAAAATCATTCAGCTTGTAAGCGATGATTTTGAAGATTTAGAGTTATGGTATCCAGTATTGCGACTTAGAGAAGAAGGAGCTACAGTCGTCATAGCTGGAGAGAAAGCAAAAGAAACGTATATTGGTAAATATGGAGTGCCAATCGAGTCGGATGTTTCCTTCCATGATATTGATCCAAACGAATATGATGGCATTTTAGTTCCAGGTGGATGGTCACCAGATAAACTAAGAAGGTATGAGGATATTCTCACTATGATTAGAGTGATGAATGAACAACAAAAACCGATTGGACAAATATGTCATGCCGGGTGGGTGCTTATCTCAGCAAAAATTTTAGAGGGTAAAAAGGTAACAAGTACACCTGGTATTAAGGATGACATGATCAATGCAGGTGCCATCTGGCTAAACGAAGCAGTAGTAGTGGATGGCAACCTTGTATCAAGCCGTCGACCACCAGATCTGCCAGATTATATGAGAGAATTTATCAAAGTATTAGCTAATTAGGGAGTAAAAGGTAGTTTTCTTTTTTTAGGGAACTATCTTTTCTTCATGTTTTCGAGGAGGATAAAAAAGTGGGGGATTTAAAAAAAGTTGGAATCGTTGGTTTGGGTGTTATTGGCCAGCGTTTAATTTCAGAATTTAAAAAATCATCACATATTGAAATAGCTGGAGTGTGTGATAGTAATGAAACATTAGCTGAAAAAACGGCAATTGAGTGTGGTGGAATAGCTCACTTCACTAGCTATGAAGAGTTAATGCAAAAAAAAGAAATCGATTTTATTTATGTTGCAGTACCACCTGCTATTCATTTTAAGATAGTTATGGCAGCGTTTTCGCACAATAAGCATGTGTTATGTGAGAAGCCTTTAGCGAATTCCGAACAAGAAGCAATTCTCATGCTACAAGAAGCAGAGCGAAAAGAACTTATACATGCGATGCACTTTCCTTTAGCATACCAACAAGCTTTTGCTTTTATGAAAAAATTAGTGGCTGAGAAAACATTAGGTGAAATAAGAAGAATTCATTTGAAAATGCATTTTCCGCAATGGCCAAGGGCTTGGCAACAAACAAATTGGATTGGATCAAGAGAACAAGGAGGATTTATTAGAGAAATCACTCCCCATTATCTACATATAATACAGCGTTTATTTGGCTCTATTAAGAAAGTTGAAAGTGCCGTGGAGTTTCCTGTTGATCCAAAATCAAGTGAACTGGGCGTAATTGCAACATTAGAATTAGAAAATGGAATAAAGATTCTAGTGGATGGGCTTGTTGGACAAGCCGAAAAAGAACATATTGCATTCGTCATCCATGGTACGAAACAATCGGTCTCCTTAGAGGATTGGAGAATCGTAAAAGTTGCTCAGCAAGAAGAGGAATGGGTGAGAATGGATTTAGCTAATATCGTACTTCCTCGATATGATTTAGTGGAGGAACTTGTAAAGAAATTAAATGGGAAAGATGCTTATATTATCAATTTCCAAGAAGGCTTAGAGGTTCAAAAAGTGTTAGAAAAAATCATAACTAGCTAATCTTATACTTGGCGATATTTCTCCTTTTTTCACGGTTATTACCAATAATACTTTTTCCTTAAAAAAGAGAAGCTATTAACGTAATAACTTTGTCAAAGGAGATGTCACATGAAAAAATTAGCTCAAATTGGTTTGGTCGCTGTTTTAACAACTTCAATCCTAGGTGGTTGTGGGAACAACAATCTTACAAGAGACCTAGATAATAATACGCAGCCAAGAAACACGACGTATGATGATCGAAATACAGCATTTAATGAAAGAGGCGGATTTTTCGGCAATAGAAATACCGCTCTAAATGAAAGAGATGGCTTTTTTGGCAACCGAAATACAACGGTAAACGACAGAAATGGGATTTTCAATGATAGAAGCAGAGTGGATAATACTGGTGTTAGAAATGTAGGAACACAAAGTAATGACGCAGGAAGTGGAGAAGTTCAAAGAGTTAAGCAGGGTTATTTAACTATAGATCAAAACTCATTTAGTACAACTATACCGAGTGAAAAATTCCCACACAGTCAAAAAATTGAACAACGTGGACCCTATGCTATTTATAAGTTCCAACAAGGGCAACCAAAGGGAGAACAACCAAGAGCAAACCAAGCGCAACCTGAAGCAGCACCCCAGCCAAAACAAGCACCACCTACACAAAATCAAGCTGGTGAACAACCTAGTGCTAATGAAAACAAACAGCAAGCTGCAGAACCTGGTAATACAGAAGGCATTTCTCAAACTGAGCAAAAAGTTATTGAGTTAACCAATGCAGAGCGTCGTAAAAATGGTTTATCTGACTTAAAAGCTGATGCTCCTTTAAGTAATGTAGCACGTGAAAAATCAAAAGATATGAAAGCGAAAAATTACTTCTCCCATCAAAGTCCAACTTATGGTTCACCATTCGATATGATGAGGGATTTTGGTATCTCCTATAATACTGCAGGTGAAAATATTGCAATGGGACAACGCAGTCCTGAGGAAGTAGTACAGGCTTGGATGAACAGTGAAGGACATCGTAAAAATATTTTGAACGGTAACTTCACACATATTGGCGTAGGTTATGTGCAAGATGGAAACTATTGGACACAAATGTTTATTGGAAAATAGATAAATAAAAGAGCAAATTTGATTCTTATGAATTGAATTTGCTCTTTTCAAATTCTTAATTAGGTTTAAAGAGCTTCAAATTTAGGGAATGTATGTATAAAATAAGTAACAATTATTAAGCGATTTTGAAAGACTGAAGTTAGTCTAGAATTGTACATGGTGCTACTAAATATTTTTGAAGAGTAAACAAACGGAAAGAACAGAAGAAGGAAGTGGTGGAGATGAGCAGGGTATTAAACTTTGGGAAAAAGCTCGGGAAAGAAATGAAGGAAGATCGTGCAACAGGATTAGCAGCGGAGCAAGCATATTATTATATGTTGTCAATTTTCCCACTATTAATACTTACACTAGCTATACTGCCGTATTTATCCATTGATCCAGTAAAAGCAATAGAATTCTTATCGACAATTATGCCACCACAAATTGTAGAACTTATGGAAGGCAGCGTGTATGAATTCGTAAGTAAACCAAATGGAGGATTGCTCACAGTCGGTATATTTGGTACCATTTGGTCGGCATCCAATGGAATGAATGCTTTTATTGGAGCAATGAACGAAGCATTTGATGTAAAAGAAACGAGGCCATTCTATTTAGTTAGACTATTATCCATTGGGTTAACTATTTGTTTGATTTTTGCATTTCTCATCGCATTTTTGCTTCCCATCTTTGGAGGAGTACTTATAAATAGCATAGCAAAAATGATTGAAATTCCTGGTGGAACAGAACTTATCCTAAATATTTTACGATTTCTAATTGCCTTTGTTGTTATATATACACTTATTAGCTTCCTATACAGATTTGCCCCAAATGTGAGTAAAAGTTATAAGGAGATTGTACCAGGAGCTCTAGTTGCAACAATTATTTGGCAAATAATCTCATTAGGCTTTTCCTTTTATGTAAGTAATTTCGGAAATTATTCTGCTACATATGGTAGTTTAGGCGGGGTTATCGTCTTAATGCTTTGGCTCTATTTAACGGGTCTTGCTCTAGTTATTGGAGGAGAAATAAATGCCATTTACCATAAAGATAAAATAAGTTCCAAACAGGAATTTCAGAATGAAACTTATAGAGCATTATAATGAAAAGTTGACTGAATACAAATAAAAGCGGAAGCAGTCTTTGCTTCCGCTTTACATTTCACGAGGATAATCTTCAATCTTTTGATTTGCACTTGTTTTAAATAAAATCTTCGGAGTTTTTTTCGCTTCTGAGGTAGTAAAAGAAAAAACAGCTTTTTTCCATTCGATATCATGTTTCATTGTTTGTTTCTTATTTGTTAATTGGTCGCTTTGAACCTTTATTTTATCATTTTCTTCTTGGAATCGATGACTCACTGATTGTAAACTAGTAATGCTTGGTTTAGTTGCCTTTCGAAAAGAAATCCAAGCGGCAATCAAAAATATGATGGAGATAACCAAAACCGCTCCGCTGATGTAAAGTAATAAAATCACATTTTCCCCTCCTTAAAACAGTTATCTTAATTACTACCCTGTTTTTACGTGAAAGTAACAATGGATTGTTAAATGAAACCTGTCGCCTAATAACAAACCCGCATAAAAAATCAGCTAACTAATCGCAAGGATAGTTAACTGATCTGAATATCTATATGTGTCAAAAGAAATTATGAAAGAATGAAGGTCACAAAATGATTTTTATATAGAGGGCGGGTTGAAAGAACGAGGGGCCACTATGTTTAATTCATCTGTAAACACAAGTTGTATTAAAATTATAATTGTTTGATTTCTTCCTCAAAGTAAAACGTTTTAGGATATTCTTTTAACGTGTAGGAATACCTTTTTAAATTAGGAACATAGTTAAACTTACTAATTGTAACTTCTTCGCCTGTGCATTTTAGAATTACCTTTTCGTTATCGTGGTATTTATTTTTTAGCTTCAAATCGATTCCTTCTTCCATTGTGAAGTTTTAATCATTCTTTCATTATCTCACATTACGTACAGCTTTCCCACTGAAACCTAAAAATATATTTTCTTCAGATGATTTTCATGTCGGTAAAAATATAATCGTGGTAGTAATTGGAATATAAGGGTATACTATAAGTAGAAGGTAACTTCCTTTGGTATTCTGGTGTTTAGCTCACCGTCTAAAGGTGTGAAACCGACATACAGAAAGGATGACCTAATATGTCTGTAACACTATATCAAGCAAGAGCTGGAGATGGGATTAAGAAACGCGGCTTAAAAAGAGCTGATACGTTCTTTTCTACCCCCCAAGAAGCTGTAATAGAAGCATTAGCACTTAAGGAACGAATGGATCATACTTATCAAAATGAAATTGATTGGGATTATAAGGCGATGCTAAAAGGCTCCACAAGTAAGCTTAAAATCCTTAAAGGTTACTTAGGCGGTAACCGAGAGTCCAATCCTTTCTATTTAGAAATTACCTCCACTGAAAACGATAAAGTAAAGCCTGTTTCTCCAATAAAGCCAAAAAACGTAAGTAAAGAAGATAAAAAAGTAGAAAAGACGGTCGTGAAGTTTTATAAATAATTATTTTTTACAATAAAATCGCTTCGTTACGAGTTTGTAATGTAAGCTAGTCTTTAACTAGTTTTACACGAAGTAAGAAGGCTATTGTATACTTGGGCGAGCGCTTTCCTTTAAAAAGGATGGTGCTTGTTTAATTTCTAGGTCTATAATAGAAAAAGTAGGTAATGGTGAACTCGAAAATCCGTAACAAGCAAATAAAGGAATGGAAGTACATAATAGGGAGGGGAATTAACCTTGAATAAAGATAAAATGAAGCTAATCGCTTATTGGGTTACAACGATAATTGGTCCAGCAAGCTTTGTTATTGGTGGTTTTGGCTACCTTACTCGTGGAGAACAAATGATTGAGATGATAAATCATTTAGGCTATCCAGTTTACTTTATGACGATTCTAGGTGTTGCGAAAATTTTAGGAGCAATTACAGTTGTCATCCCCGGCTTTCCACGGTTGAAGGAATGGGCTTATGCTGGATTTTTCTTCCTGCTTAGCAGCGCTGCTTTGTCACATGCCTTTACTGGTGATAGTATCACGCAAATTATACAACCGCTCTTCTTTCTGCTCATAGTCCTTGCTTCATGGGCACTACGACCATCTAACCGTAAGCTCGCTACTCATCATAGATGAAGCTTTAATGAGCAAAAAGAAAAAGTTTTTAAATGATTTTTGTCAAGTGATACATGAAGAAATACATAGGATATAGCAGGCAAGATCTCTTTATTTTTATCAGTCGTCAGTGTTTTCGAGAATATAGGTAAAGCGTTATGACAGAATGAAGGGAGAGCAAAGGATGGAAAAGCAAGTAAGAGAGAGTTTGCAAGTAACATTAGAGGACTGGAGTTGGATGCAAAAACTCGATGGAGATGACGGGGCTGCTTGGGCCGAGAAATTCGAACAAGACTTTTACACATTTATCGATACATTCGAAAAGTGGTTCGTCAACTTAGAAACAAAGCCAGTTCAATTGGACGAAGCCGAATCGTTGAAATTAGTGGTCGACATACAAGAACTACTACCAGGACCGCTTCAATTAAATTTTTTAACGGAATTAGAGCGAATCGTTGATGGAGAAACCTCCGAATGGTTTGATTAAAATGGAATGAACAAGGGTAGAAATAGAAAAAAAGCGACAAGCTATGCTATAGTGAAGCAACGAATAGATAAACTCTATCTGTCATGATGGGGTTTTTTCTTATGGAATGGCTCTGTTGAAGAACAGTATTTATCAGAGTCTATTGTAAAGGAAGAATAATATGAAAAAGAGTACATTAGGCTACATAAAAGAATGGCAAAAAGCCTTACAAATAGAAATCCATCACCTGAAAAAGTTTGGAAGTACGAAATATTTAGTGAGGAATGGTCATTTAATAGCAAAAGATAAATCCTACACCTATTTTTTTGAAGCTACTCAATCCATTCGTATTCCAACCGGGAGCATGATTAAGTTAGAGTGGGGCAGTCACATCAAAGAGGGGAAGATTCTTTCTTCGGAAGGAAAAAGCGTTATTCTCTCTTTTGAAGAATCGTTAGGCGATGAACTGTCAGAGGCCTATATTTATCATGATCCATGGGAATTATTGGATCAATTATTTGAAAGGCTAGAAGAGCTCAAGGAAAATAAGAAAAAACGTTCTCGAGTCAAAAAACTGATGACACTTACAATGGAAACAAAACATCCGACAGCAATTATCAAATCCAATGTTCATGAATTGATTCTTCGCTCGAAATATAATCCGATAACCTTTGTATGGGGTCCTCCTGGAACAGGAAAAACGTATACACTAGCACGTGTGGCTGCTAATAAATACTTTAAAAAGAAAAAAGTATTACTCCTTTCTCATAGTAACCAATCCGTTGATGTATTAGTAAAGGAAATTGCCCGTTTTGTTACGAAACAAGGACGATTTCATGAAGGGGATGTATTACGATATGGGGCGCAGAGTATTGAAATTCTAGCTCAATCCATTCCACTTACGACAACTCAGCTATTAGAAGAGCATGATCCGAAGCTTTCAAAAGAGAAAGAAGAATTATTCCAAGAAAGAGCTTTACTTAAGCAGGATTTATCCCATTCCTTCAGTAAAAGAGATTCAGATCGTTTGTTAGAATTAGAAATCAAAATTACTCGAAACCTTGAGAAAATCCGTCAAAAAGAGGTCGATTTTCTTAAAAGTGCGTTCATCGTAGGCACCACTTTAGCAAAAGCGGCAACTGATCCAGCTATTTATGAAAAAGAGTATGATGTCGTAATTGTAGACGAAGCAAGCATGGCCTATGTACCACAAGCAGCATTTGCCGTTTCGCTTGGAAAACATATCATCATTTGTGGAGATTTCAAACAGCTCCCACCGATTGCTTCAGCAAGACATGAGCTAGTTGATAAGTGGCTTCGTGAGGATATTTTTCATCGAACAGGTGTGGCAGACTCTGTGGAACAAGGTAAGCTTCATCCACATTTATTTTTATTAAAAGAGCAACGAAGAATGCATCCAGCAATTTCTGCTTTCACAAATAAATATATATATCATTCACTCGTAGGAGATCACGAAAGTGTAAAAGAAAACAGAGAGAACATCGCAAAGAAACGACCTTTTTCTAATTCGGCTTCCATTCTTGTTCATACAAGTAATACTGGGGAACATGGACTTATCGATCGAACGACACGCTCAAGAGTAAATTTATGGCATTTACTTACTGGGTTTCAGCTACTACATGAAGCATTTGTAGATGGTTCTCGTTCAATTGGCTATGTTTCACCATACCGGTCCCAAGCAGTATTAATGGATGATTTCCTAGGAGAAGTTTATCAGCAGGAAAAAATGGTAGGGGATATCATAGCTGCCACAGTACACCGTTTCCAGGGCAGTGAAAAAGATGTGATGATTTTTGACTCTGTCGATAGCTATCCGATCGAACGCCCAGGAATGCTGTTAATCGGAAAAGAAAGTGAACGATTATTAAATGTCGCCATCACAAGATCAAAAGGGAAGTTTATTCATATTAGTGATACCCAATTTATGAGAAGCAAAGTGGGAATGAAGAAAGCTATACGACAATTAATAGACTATCAAATAGAAAAGCAACGACAAGTTTTTCCGCAGGATATCGGAAAATGGGTAAAAAATCAGCATCCCTGCCTACAATGGATGCATGCGTTAAAGGTTGAACGAGTATTTCAAGATTTAGAACAAGCTAAATCATCTGTTGTAGTTGCGGTACCTGATTTTCAAAAGCTTTCACACCAATGGTTAGAAATGCTTGAACATCTAAAAGAACGAGTATCCCTTACGTTAATTTCGTCAAAAGGAATGGAAGATAATTTTCCGCACCCTATTAAAAATGTAGAAGCTCTCACTTTTCCTTTTGTGGTAGTTGATGAACAAATTTTATGGTTAGGTACGCCATATGAAGGAACAAGACGGGTAGTGCCACCTTATGTTTCTGTAAGAGTACAATCGACTGTCTTATCCCAGTATTTGTTGAGGCAGATGATTCTTTAGTATCTACTAAACAGGTGAATTAAGCTGTTCATCGTACCCTCCAAACTAGAAAAAAGAGAAAGGAGGGTACGAGAAAAGCGAAGTCGTACCCTCCAAACGGGGAAAAAACAAAAAGAGGGGACGAGCCGACCGAAACCGTACTGTTAAATGAATTTCCCGAACTTCCGTAAAAAAGTAGCTAATGTTTGAAGTGGCCATATATAGCGATAACTATGATAATGCACGTAAAAACTACCGGGAATTCCTGCCCCAGTTGGATAATGAATCGTCCAATCGTCTTTATCTTTAGAATTTAGTAAATAGTGAATCCCATCTATAATTTGTTCATTAGGTCTTTCTTCAAAAGAAATCAATGCTTCTAATGCCCAGGCTGTTTGAGACGGAGTGCTGGCATGAAGGGGAATATATCGTTTTTTATAATCGCTGACACAAGACTCCCCCCAGCCTCCATCTTTGTTTTGAATCGAATATAACCAGTCCATCGCTTTTTCAATGGCAGGATGATTAGCTGGAAGTTCCGTTGCTGCCATGCCAGTAAGAGCCGCCCATGTGCCATAAATAAAACAAATTCCCCAGCGACCATACCAAGATCCATCTTTCTCTTGGTTTTGTATGAGCCATTCCACTCCTTTTTTAATAGAGGAATGCGTGTTAGTTAAGTCTGTATATTCACCTAGAAAGTATAAGGTTCTCCCGGTCAAATCAGCAGTGGAAGGATCAAACAACACTCTATCTTCGTATCTAAAAGGGTAAAATGGAACCAAGTAATTCGCTGTATTTTTCTCAAATGCAGCCCAGCCGCCATCGTTATTTTGCATGGAGAGAAGCCAGTTTGTGCCTTTGTTCCAAGCCAATTCATAAGCAGGGTCTGTATGAACAAATTGTTGAATGGCTCTTAAAGCAGCTGTTGTATCATCAACATCAGGTATTCTTGTATTACAATCGGAAAAACCCCAGCCACCTGGCATTGTATCAGGATTTTTCACAGCCCAATCGCCATATTTGGTTTGTTGACGAGACAGTAAGTACTTAGCTGCGTTTGTGACCGTTGAATGAGTGGGACTTACCCCTGCATTTTGTAAGGCACTGCTTAATAAAGCCGTATCCCAAACTTCAGATGGTGAATTTTGCATGTGAAAAAAATTATTTTTTCCTTGATATAGATAAGACTTCATCCCATTGATAGCATTTGAAATAATCGGATCGTTCTTTTTATAACCTAGTGCTAGCAGCGCAAAAATCATAAAAAAAGTAGAACTAAAATAACTGAATAATGTTCCATTTGGCTCGATTCTTTCGATGATAAATTCTTCGGCAATCTTAAAGGAATCCTTCTTAACCTTACTAGGGCTAGCTGCTTTTAAAAGTTGATGTGCTTGTTGCTTTATCCCTTTGACTAACGGAGAAAATTCTTTTAGCAAACGTTCTGCCGATTCCGTTTCTCTAGTGGAATACAGCGAAGATAAATCTGGAGTAGTGTGATGAGTGAATGAAAAGTTAAGATTACTGCAAATCATGATGGGAACCCAATGAACGCGAGAATATCCAACAAAGTCATAAATATTTACAGGTGCCCACTTGGGTAAAGACATGATTTCAATTGGAAAAATTTTCGCAATAGAAGGCCAGGGAATGTTGGTTGTGAGAGACAACATCGTTCTAGTTAGTATTTCTGCTTTTGAAAGTCCGCCCATTTGTACAATTCTTCTTTTCGCATTTTGCATATTAGGTTCATTAGCAGTTACATAACCTGAATATAGTAATGCAAAATACGCCTCAATCGTAGCGGAAATATTCGTTTCTTGCTCATCGTGATAAATCTTCCAAGTGCCGTCGCTTTGTTGTTGTGTAAGAATTTCATTTACTAGTCCTTTGATCAACTCTTCCTCACCTTTTATATTTAACGCACGTAAGAGAATGATCATATAGGCATCTGTCATTAAGGTCCCTTGGAAACAAAACTCCCATCTTCCGTTTTTATGTTGTAAGGCGGAAATCTCTTCGATTAGTTGATTGACATATGATTGCACAGCTTCTTTATTGCTCATTGACAAAGCACCTCCATAAGCATGGAAAGACATTACATTGCTTATATATGTGCTAGCGCTCATGAATATGAAACAGCATTTAACTAGGACGAACACATATTATAAACTACCACTAAGCATAATAGGAGAGGATTATGCGACACTATGGTAAGATGTTTAAATACAACATTAGGAAATGAGGTGCCATAATGAAAATTGAAATATGGTCTGATTTTGTTTGTCCATTTTGTTATATAGGAAAGAGACGATTAGAGGAGGCTTTAGAACAGTTTCCCCATCAAGATAAAGTAGAAATTCAGTTCAAAAGTTTTGAACTGGACCCAAATGCTAAACGAGATACAGATTTAACGATTCATGAAATTTTAGCAAAAAAATACGGAATGTCAGTGGCAGAGGCAAAGAAAATGAGTAATGGGGTGGCTGAACAGGCGGCTGCAGTCGGGTTAGCATTCCATTTTGATACAAACATCCCAACGAACACATTTGATGCCCATCGCCTTGCGAAGTTTGCCGAAACAAAAGGCAAAGCGAAAGAAATGACGGAAGCATTATTAAAAGCCCATTTTACAGATTCTAAACATATTGGAAACGCTGATTTCTTAAGAGAACTGGCAGTAAGCCTCGGCTTAGATGAAGTAGAAGTAGCGGAAGTGCTTAGTGGATCAAAATTCGATAAAGACGTTCGCAATGATCAGGCAGAAGCGCGAGAAATTGGCGTTCAAGGTGTTCCGTTCTTTGTCTTAAATCGAAAATATGCGATTTCAGGCGCTCAACCAGTAGAAGTCTTTACCGAAGCACTTCAAAAGATATGGGAAGAAGAACAAGAAAAACCAACCTTACAAAAGTTTGAATCGAAAGATAAAACATCGTACTGCTCTGATGAGGGCTGTGATTGATCAAAAAACCTAGCACTTTCAAGCGTGCTAGGTTTTTTGATGGATTATATATACCATAAAAATATTATGTCAACAAAACGAAGGGAAAATAAAAGCAGCTGTCCCATAATAGCAACTGCTTCCCATCTAATCCCCAAAAATCATCGAACATCCACCGCACGTATTTTCCCTACATACTTCGATAAGGGACGGAAGATTGTATTATTTTCTGCTTGCTCTAACACATGTGCTGTCCAGCCAACCATTCTGCTAGCTGTAAAGGTCGGGGTGAAGAGCTCCGTTTCCATTTTTATCGCTTTCATAATTGCAGCTGCATAAAACTCGACATTCGTATACAATGCTCTTCCTGGCTTTTCCTCCTGTAAGACCTTTGTTGCTACTTCCTCCACATGTAAGGCAAGATCGAGCCAATCGTCCTTCCCAACCGACTGTAGTAATTGTTTCTTTAAAGCTACTGCTCGTGGATCATGTGTTTTATAAACACGGTGTCCAAATCCCATCAGTTTTTCTCCGCGTTGTATTTTTTCACGTAAATAAGATTCAAGATCTCGAACGGAAACGACTTCATCTAACAACGCAATAACTTCAGCAGGAGCGCCACCATGTAGTGGTCCTTTCATCGTTCCAATTGCGGATGTGATCGCCGAAACGATGTCTGACTCTGTAGAAGCCGTGACTCTCGCTGAAAAGGTGGAAGCATTCATCCCGTGCTCCATTGTTAATATCATATACGTCTCTAAGGCACTGACATGTTCAGATAGAGGAGGAGTACCATTGATCATATACAAATAATTGGCCACATGTCCTAATGCGTCATTAGAAGGTAGAAATGCTTTTCCTTCTTGCATTCTTTTACGATAGGCAATGATAGTAGGGACAAGAGCGGTTAATTGGATCGCCTGTTCAATCGTTGGTTTCCATCCGAATGCTGGGATGCCTGCTGCTGAAATCACCGTTCTAATCGTGCTCATCATGTTCATGTCTTTTGGTAAAACATCTAATACTTGTTTCATCTCTTTTGTTAACACTCTATTTTTATAAAATGTTTCTTTAAAGCTAGTTAGCTGCACTTGATTAGGTAGCTCACCATACCAGAGAAGATAGGCAACCTCTTCAAAGGATTTATCCTTAGTGAGTTCCCTTATTTCATAGCCACGGTAAATTAGTCTACCATTATTCCCATCGACTTCACCTATTTCTGTTTCAGCTGCGATTACACCTTTTAAACCTCGTTGTAACATAATAAATCTCTCCTTTCTTTCTATATTTAAATTGTATAAAATAAAATTGATTATGAATATTAAATATATTTAATTAAATTGATTATGTTTTTAAATCAAGGGTCTGTTAAACGCCGCTGTTGATTTCCGCACGGGGCTGCGCTTTCCGCGGGGCGCTTGTGGAGCCTCCTCGGCTATCGCCTGCGGGGTCTCCACAAAACGCTACTTCCCGCAGGAGTCTTCGCCCCGTGCTCCAATCAACAGCTAGGTACCTAAAAAACAATACTGTACATTCACACAAACTAAATCCAAAGGAGAATGCATATGGACTTTAATTGGTTACGTACGTTTGTCATTGCTGCGTCTAATGGGAATTTTAGAAAAACAGCTGAGCTACTATATATTTCACAACCAACGGTAACGGTGCATATTAAGCAACTAGAAAAGGAAATAGGTGCAACTCTCTTTCAACGAGATGGCCGAAACATTTTACTAACAGAGGAGGGGAGAAGGTATTTTCACCATGCAAAAAAATTACTGGAAGTGTACGAGTCAGGAGTGGCTGACTTACACTCCTATCAACAAGGGTATACTTCTAACCTAGCAATTGCGATCTCGCCACTGATTGCCGATACCATCTTACCTTATGTCCTGAAACGTTTTATTACGAAATACCCGCAAGTGGAAATTTCGGTAAAAATTATTGAATCTAAAGAAATTGAACAGGCCATTCTTCATGAGGAGGTGGATATCGGTCTATCGTGTTTACCAAATAAGGAATCCAATATTTTCTGTCAGCATCTGTATCATGATCCACTTGTACTAGTAGCACCGCATGATGGCTTTGATGCAGAAAGCGCCATTCCTTTAGACGAAGAGGAAATTCTCACATCCAACACTTTAATGACACACAATCACCCAGTATATTGGGACGAGCTTTGTCAGCAGTTAAAAGTGAAATATCCAACGATAAAAATGATGAAGGTATCACAAATTCATATTACGAAGCGTTTTATTATTGAGGGATTAGGTGTATCGATCCTACCGATGACTACTGTAAGAAGAGAATTACTCGAGGGCAGGCTACTTGAGGTACAATGCCACTCCATTACATTCCCAGAGGCAAAAACATATGCCTTAATGAAATATGAGCACTCCATTCAAAAAGAATTTCTCCAGTTTTTAGGGAATTTCCGTATCTAAGAGGAAATTTTAAGATGAATATAGAAAGTAAACGATAACTTAAAAGTTAGGAGTTTTTAGATGAGTCAAAAATGGTTAGATTGGGCAAAGGAAATACAGGCAATCGCACAAGCTGGATTGACCTACTCAAAGGATGTCTATGATTTGGAGCGCTTTCAACAGTTAAGAGAATTAAGTATCGAGATGATGGCAGAACAAACAGATATGAAAAAAGAGAAAATCCGTACCTTATTTGCTAATGAGACGGGCTATCAAACACCTAAAGTAGATGTGCGTGCTGTTATCTTTCAAGAGGATAAGATTTTGCTAGTTCAGGAACGAGAAGATGCTGGGTGGTCGCTTCCTGGTGGCTGGGGAGATATTGGCTACACTCCTTCTGAAGTTGCTGTGAAGGAAGTGAAGGAAGAAGCGGGATTTGATGTAAAAGCGGTCCGATTGCTTGCAGTATTTGATAAAAAGTGTCATCCACACCCACCTTCACCTTATCATGTCTATAAGCTTTTTATCCGTTGTGAAATTATCGGGGGAGAAGCCAAATCTGGCATAGAAACTACGAAAGTCGAATTCTTTCGTTTAAATGATCTACCTCCTTTATCTGTTGATAGAAATACAGAATCTCAATTACGTTGTATGTTTGAGTTTTTAGATAAGCCAGAGAAAGAAGTGTTAGTAGATTAATGGAGAGGAGGGATCGACTTGATTATCATGCTTAACGGTGCTTATGGAGTTGGAAAAACTTCAGTTGCAGAACGATTAGTGGAGATAATAGAAAATGCGATGATTTTTGATCCAGAAGAAGTAGGTTTTATGCTACGGCAGCTAATTCCTGAAAATGTGAAGCTAGATCAAGAGAAGACAGATAATTTTCAGGATTATATTTTGTGGAAAACTCTAACGGTTCAGGTAGCAGAACAAATAAAAGACACTTATCAGAAGCACCTGATCGTGCCCATGACTGTATTTAATAAGGAATATTTACAGTTTATTCGTAATGGATTTGAAAAAATTGATAAAGACACCTTTCATTTCTGTCTAACTGCTACGCAAGATACGATTCATGATCGATTGATTGAACGTGGGGAAACAGAGGGGAATTGGTGCTTTCAACAGACCACTAAATGCCTGCAAGCCTTTGATGATGAGATGAATGAAGTGAAAATAGATACAGAGAAGAAGAGTGTAGAAGAGTTAGTGCATGAAATACTTCTCACTTTGAATCAATGAGAGTATGGGAAAATCTATAATTAATAGTTTAAGGATGTGTAGTTAGAGTGATATTTAGGAGAAAAACGTACCGTGTAAATCCAGAAAAATTAGAGGTCTTTACAGATTTTTTTCATCAGTATTTATATCCAAATCAAATCAAGCATGGCGCAAAGCTTGTTGGTAGATGGGTAACAGAACAAAAGGATGAAGTAGTCGCAATATGGCAGTATGAAGATAGAGAACATTATGAAAGCATCGAACACGCAATCCGAAATAGTGAACTACATAAATTAGCACAAGCAAAAAGAAAGGAGTTAGGAGAACTATTCTTTGAAAGCCAGGAAGACTTTCTAAACGCTACAGGAAAGTACCAGCCACCAAAGCATATTGTTGCAGTAAGTGGACTAATTACCAATAGTAATGGTGAGATCTTGTTAGTCAAGAATCATCATCGTGATGATACCTATGAGATTCCTGGTGGACAATTAGAAGAAGGCGAATCGCTGGAGGAGGGAGTATTAAGAGAAATTCAGGAAGAAACAGGTGTAGAAGTAAAACTTTATGGAATCACTGGGATTTATCAAAATTTAACAAGTGGGATTGTTTGTGTAGTCTTTAGAGGTGAGTATCTATCAGGAACCCCAAGAGCAGATGAGATCGAGACGAAAGAAGTGTTTTTTCAGGAATTAAATGAAAATAATATCGATCAATTTATTAAGAGACCACACTTCAAAAAGCGAGTAATGGACGCATTAAATCCTAGCTATATCCCATACGATGCATACAAATTAAGACCATATGAGCTTATAAGTGAATTTGAAGTAGTAGTGGAAGTGTGAGCTAATTAAAAAAGAAAAATTTTGATCTTACCCTAAACTCCAGAATATAGTAATTATGGGTAACGATAAGGGCGTGATCGTGCCCTGAACTCGAGAATATAGTGATTATGGGTAACGATAAAGGCGTGATCGTGTCCTGAACTCGAGAATATAGTGATTATGGGTAACGATAGAGACGTGATCGTGCCCTGAACTCGAGAATATAGTGATTATGGGTAACGATAGAGGCGTGATCGTGCCCTGAACTTGAGAATATAGTGATTATGGGTAACGATAGAGGCGTAATCGTGCCCTGAACTTGAGAATATAGTGATTATGGGTAACGATAGAGGCGTGATCTTACCCTAAACTCGAGAATATAGTAATTATGGGTAACGATAAGGGCGTGATCGTGCCCTGAACTCGGGAATATAGTGATTATGGGTAACGATAAAGGCGTGATCGTGTCCTGAACTCGAGAATATAGTGATTATGGGTAACGATAGAGGCGTGATCGGATAAAGTCCATATAATTGTGTAAATAGAAAGGTCACCATCATGACCCGTGGTGTTACAATGTTTTCGACCAAGAAAACTACACGCACGGAGGACATGATGATGACCCAAATCAATATTACTATAAATTTAGAAGATCTCAAAGAGAAAATCGAAAAAAGCGCTTTAGAATCACCTGTAAAAGCATCCCTTTCCCTTATTTTAAATTCTTTGATGGAAAAAGAAAGAGATGAGTACATCAACGCACTCTCTCATGAGAGAACTGAAGAACGCCGATCCTATCGGAATGGGTATTATGAGCGTGAGTTGATTACGGGAGCTGGTTCTCTAAAACTTAGAGTTCCTCGTACACGAGATGGGGAATTTTCTACCACTGTCTTTCAAAAATATGCACGCTGCGAACAGGCTCTTATTCTTTCCATGATTGAAATGGTGGTAAATGGGGTTTCTACACGAAAGGTAACGAAAATTGTAGAAGAGCTGTGTGGGAAAAGTGTGTCTAAATCTCTCGTTTCCAATTTAACCAAAACACTTGATCCTATCATCAACGAATGGAGAAACCGTCCATTAAACACGTTTTACTACCCTTATGTTTACGTGGACGCTCTATATATCAAGGTTCGGGAAAACCAAAAGGTGGTGTCTAAAAGTGTTCATATTGCTTGTGGGGTGAACCAAAACGGGCATAGAGAAATCATTGGCTTGAAAGTTAATCACTCGGAATCCACTGAAAGCTGGTCTAATTTCTTTGAGTACCTAAAATCTAGAGGACTTCAATCTCCTAAAATGGTGATCTCTGATGCCCATGCTGGTTTGGTTTCTTCCATTCAAACATCATTCTTAGGAACCTCTTGGCAGAGATGTGTGGTCCATTTCTTAAGGAACATCATGGACACCCTCCCTAAAAAGACAACAGAAGCTCGACAAGAGCTTAAAGACATGTTTCAGAACTCGGATATCAAACTTGTAAGAGAGATGAAAGCCCGTTTTGTGGAAAAGTACCAAGACACAAAGGGCTTCAGTAAAGCTATTAATAAACTAGAGGATGGGTTTGAGGACGCTATTCAATTTCATTCACAACCAGTTCAACACCATAAGAACCTACGTACCACTAACATGTTAGAACGTGTTAACAGAGAAATACGTAGAAGAGAACGAGTCATTCAGATTTTCCCTAATGAACAATCTGCCAATCGAATCATTGGAGCCGTTTTAATGAATATAGAAGCAGACTGGAATAAGCATAACATCCCCTATCTAAAAGATATCAAGCCTAATTAACCCTAAAAGATAGTGGTTAAGCCTAATTTCAAATTGACATCGAGCCTCTGTGGGCATGATGAAAAGCCAGGAAGCCAGGTTTCTTAAACCTGGCCTGCCCACGCAGGCTATCATGCCCACCTCTCGATGTAAATTCGAAATACGTATCGCTCACCTAATCTTATTTATTGTCTTGTCGAAACTCATTGTTGACACTTTTACACAATAATATGGACTTGACTCGTGATCGTGCCCTGAACTCGTGAATTCAGTGATTTCAAGCAACGATCGTAGCACGACCGTGTTCCCATTAACCATTCTCTTCTCAAATAAATGAGAACTACTATCCCCCTAACTATACCCTATACCCTCCACCAACTACACCCCCTTATTTTTTTCCATCTATTAATCTCGAAAATCGGTATTTTCTCACAACCTTGTCTATATAGTAATAGTAATGGGACTACTATCTACTTAATGAGATGAAGGTAAGGAGGGGAAAGTATTGCTTCATATTGTCGCATGTATTAAGCAGGTACCGGATACGAAGGTTATCAAAATGAATCCAAGAACAAACACAATGGACCGCTCAAGTGCACCAGCCATTTTAAATCCATATGACGCACATGCAGTAGAAGAGGCGGTACGAATTAAAGATAAATATGGTGGAACAGTATCAGTTGTAACGATGGGGCCACCTCCAGCAGTAAAGGCAATAAGAAAGTGTATCGAAATTGGAGCAGATGAGGGATATATGATTTCGGACCGCGCGTTTGCAGGTGCCGATACATTAGCTACGAGCTATGCGCTTACGAAAGCGCTTCATAAAATAGGCGAGATTAAACCAATCGATTTAATCATTTGCGGAAAAATGACGATTGACGGCGATACCGGCCAGGTTGGACCGGGAATAGCAAGACGCCTTGATATACCTCCGCTTACGTCTGTGAACAAAGTAGTAGAAATAAATAAAGAGGAAGCATATATGGTTGTCCACCGAAAATTGGAAGATGGCTATGAAGTAATCCAAACTAGCCTACCTTGTTTATTATCCGTCGAAAAGGAAATTAATGAGGTGCCATATTCCTCGTTTCCTAACATGCTAAAGGGAGCAAGATATCAGCCTCATATTTGGTCCGTTAATGATTTAGCAGATATTGATCGAAAACAACTAGGACTAAAGGGTTCGCCAACAATCGTCGCAAAGGTTTGGGCACCACCTAAACCAGAAGGAGGAAAGCTGTTAGAAGGAGATACACAAGAACAAGTAAAACAAATTCTTTCTATTGTTTTAGAAAAGAAAGAGCTTTTTGAAGAAAAGAGGGGATCGGAGTGAACTTCGAGGATTACCGGGGAGTCTGGGTATTTATTGAAGAAAAAGAGGGAAAGATTGCTCCTGTTTCGTTGGAATTACTAGGTGCTGGAAGAAAGCTTGCTGACAAACGTGGCGTAGAGCTGGCTGGGGTACTTATAGGAGAAGGGGTTATAGACTTATCAAAAACTGTTTTTGAATATGGAGCAGATATTGTTTACGTCTATGACCAACCAATCTTTAAGCTTTATCGGACAGAGTCATTTATGAAAGCGCTACTCCATTGTAGTGAGAAATTTAAGCCGGAAATGATTTTATACGGAGCAACTTCAACTGGAAAAGATTTAGCTAGTGCAGTTGCAACCGATCTCCCTACAGGACTGACTGCTGATACGACCGAATTAGATGTCGAAGAGGATACAGGTCTTTTACTAGCAAGCCGACCAGCCTTTGGTGGAAACATTATGGCAACGATATTATGTAAAAAATATCGCCCGCAAATGGCGACGGTCCGCCCGAAAGTCATGAAAGCCCTCGATCCTGTTGCGGGGAGAACGGGTAGCTTAATAGAAGAGACGATTGATTTAAAAGAAGAAGACATGCGGACAAAGGTGTTAAAAATTGTTCGAGAAGCGACGAAAAAAATTCGAATTGATGAAGCGGACATAGTGGTAGCAGGTGGTAAAGGGCTAGGGAGTGCGGATGGCTTTCAACTGATCCACCAACTAGCAGATGCATTAGGTGGAGTAGTAGGTGCTAGTCGAGATGTCGTAGAAGCAGGGTGGGTGGAACATCATTATCAAGTCGGACAAACTGGCGTAACCGTCACACCTAAGCTTTATTTTGCCATCGGAATATCGGGTGCCATCCAACACATCGTTGGGATGAAAAATTCCGGACTCATTATCGCTATCAATAAGGATCCAGAAGCAGCTATCTTTCAGTCCTGTCATTACGGGATAGTTGGAGATGCCTTTGAAATTATTCCATTACTAGTTCAAGAATTTAAGAGAGAACTAGCTAGAGAGGAGGTTAATCATGTCAGAGAAGTTTGATTGTATCGTCGTTGGAGCTGGACCTGCTGGAATCTCCTGTGCGTATGAATTAGCGAAGGGAGGTGCGAAGGTGTTGCTTTTGGAACGAGGAGAATATCCCGGGTCCAAAAATGTCATGGGTGGAGTCCTATATCGCAAAATGATGGAGGACATTGTCCCAGATTTCCACAAGGAAGCACCACTCGAGCGTCCCATCGTAGAACAACGGTTCATGATGATGGATAAGGAATCGGCGGTAACCGCGGGGTATAAGGGCTTAGAGTGGGCACAGGAACCTTATAACAATTTCACAGTACTGCGAGCAAAGTTTGATCAATGGTTTGCGGGAAAAGCAGTGGAGCAAGGGGCGTTACTTGTTAATGAGACGGTTGTTCTCGAGTGTATCGTCGAGGACGGAAAAGTGGTCGGAGTAAGGACGGACCGGCCAGATGGAGAAGTGTATGCCGATGTTGTTGTATTAGCTGATGGCGTAAATTCGCTGTTAGGAAAATCCCTAGGTTTTCATAAAGAATATCGACCAGATGAAGTCGCACTTGCTACGATGGAAATTATCAAGCTTGATAGTAAGACAATTGAAGAACGGTTTAATTTAGAAAAAAACCAAGGCTGTACGATAGAGCTTTTTGGTGATGCAACGAAAGGCATATTAGGCACGGGTTTTCTTTATACGAATAAAGATACATTAAGTATTGGTGTTGGGACACTTCTTTCTGGACTAATTGAGCATAAAATAAGACCATACGAACTTTTAGAGTATGTGAAAAATCATCCTATGGTACGGCCGTATCTTGCGGGAGGAGAGCCTGTTGAGTATTTAGCTCATCTAATTCCAGAAGGCGGACTAAAATCAATGGGGAAAATAGTTGGCAATGGCGTGGTGGTAGTTGGTGATGCCGCCCAGCTTGTAAATGCAATCCATCGTGAAGGTTCAAACCTTGCGATGACTTCAGGAAGACTTGCTGCAGAAACAATCCTCTCGGCTAAAGAACAGGAAGATTTTTCAGAAAAAACATTAGATCAGTATCGAGTTAATTTAATGAAGAGCTTCGTCGGACAGGATATGAAGAAATACAAAGATTCCACCCATCACTTTAATAAATTCCCGCAATACTTTGGCCAATACATTCCGATGGTGAACCGGGCCGCAAGTCAAATGTTCACCGTTGATGGTCAATCGAAATGGGAGAAACAAAAGAAAATCTGGAAGGATTTAGGTTCACCAAAAGAAAAACTCAAACTAGCTCGAGATGCCTATCGAGCGTGGAAGGTGATGAAGTAATGAGTGAACAAAAGAAGGGTCAGTCCATCGAAGAAAAACAGTATCTTGTTCGATTCAATGCAGATACGAAATCACATCTCCATGTCTTAGATGAAGATATCTGTTTGACGAAATGTCCAGATAAAATATGTACAATATTTTGTCCGGCGGAAATTTACAAATGGGAAGAAATTCGAATGCATGTTGGGTACGAGGGCTGTCACGAATGTGGAAGCTGTCGCATCGGCTGTCCACACCAGAATATAAAGTGGGATTACCCAAAAGGCGGGCACGGTATCGTATTCCGATTAGCTTAGTAGGCTTGGAGCTTATCATTTTGATAGGCTTTTTTTTGTGAAGAATCAAATTAAGTTTGTCCGGTACTTGAAATATCGCGGGAAAATAAAAAAAGTTAAAAGGCAAGGTGAATTAATAATGAAGCGCAGTTTAGGGGGATTTGAAGAAAGAGATCTTATATGTATTCTTTGTACACTGTTTCACATAGACCTGCAAAAAGAAAAACGGAAACTGTTTTTCTTTTTTAAGCGAATTAACCGGCAATAGTGAATAATTGACCTTGGCTGGCGATTTTTTCTACTTCTGAAGTGAAATCAATGGCTTCTTCGATAGATAAGAAAAATGAAGAGACATATAGTGGATACTTGTAATCAAAGCCCCCATTGATTTCTGCTGGAAAAACAACTACTTGCCAATGATAATAATCTTCACCTAAATTCATTTCACGTCCCTCTAAAGCAATTAACCAGTGACTATAGTGATCACAGCACTCAACCTCTGTAACCTTTTCTAAAAAAATTAACAAATCATCTTTATTAATTGGTACGAGTGACTTTGGGTAAAATTCCCCGAAATTAGGGGTGTCTCTCATGTACATCGCTCCTTTATGAATATGGGTAGTAAGCGTTTACGATAAAAGGTAGCAAAATAAGTATTTGTAGTATTAATATATGTATGAACGGTTTAAATATTTTGTATTTTTAGAAAATTAATAAAAAAATACAAAGAAAAAGTCGCATTATTAAATGCGACTTACGAGAATCTATTATTTCTGGTGGAAAAAATCAGAAAATGCCTTGATCACTTCAATACCTTGAAAGGCAAATAAACTCAATGAAGTAAATGAGAAAAAGCATATCGCAATTATTCGGAATAAAAGCATTTATTGTCTCCTCCTTTTTGTTAAATGATTAACATGTGAGGTGATCAATAAGTGAATTCATATAATTCCCCTGGTAAAATATGGTCACTAAATAATGTGAGTAGGATGGCAACTGCTCTTCCTCCACAGAATTATTAGTTGAATAGAAGGGGATTTGTACGGAAGCTGCTATGTTTGAGCTAAAGCCATGTAATGTATTATCTGAGCCGTCATTGGTACCTTTTTTTTCGTAATCGATAAAAAGGGAATTCTCTACTACAGCGAGAATCTTATAAGGATGAGAAATATCATGTAAGTGGAACGGTGTGGAAGCTATTAAAATAGCAAAAGCTAAAATATAGTTTATTAGCTTCATCTTACCACGCTCCTCTTTAAAAATATGTTATTCCTATCTTAAAGCATGAAGAACACGATGAAAAGAATAATTTTTAATCTATTTAAAAATTATAAGGAGGTATGGGTAATGAATCAAACAAAAAGGTTAAGTGAAATTGAAGTTCTCGAAAAAGAAATTATTGAAAAAAAGAAACTTCTTGCTGAGTTAAGAAAAGAGGTTGCGGGAGCACCTGTTGAAAATTATCGATTTTTATCCACAAATAACAAGCAAGTTAGTTTACTACAATTATTTGAAGAAAAAGACGAATTAATTGTTGTACATAATATGGGGAAAAGCTGCTCGTATTGTACGATGTGGGCAGATGGTTTTAACAGTGTATATCACCATATACGGAGGAAAGCAGCATTTGTTGTTTCCAGCCCTGATAGCCCAGAAGTACAAGAGGATTTTGCCGCAGAACGAAGATGGACGTTTCCCATGGTTTCCACGCAGGAAACAACATTTAAGGAGGATACTGGATTTAAGCTGGAGGGCCTATATTATCCTGGCGTTTCCGTATTTACAAAAGATGCGCAAGGGAATATTTCTCATCATACTAAAACCTTTTTTGGTCCTGGAGACGATTTTTGTTCTGTCTGGTCATTTTTTGATTTACTCCCATCTGGATACGAAGAATACCGTCCAAGTAAAAAGATAAATCTTGCATCATCATTTCAACTGACAAATAATATTGCAGTCCAAGTAAAGGATTATGAAAATGCAGTCCAATTTTATAAAGAAACGCTTGGAATGACCTTAGTACAATCCAAGGAATCTGAAACAAAATTCAGCTTGAATGGAACCAACTTTTTTATTGAGAATAGCCAAGGTCCAGAAAATAAAGTATTCTTTGAATTTGCTGTAGAGGATATCAACAAGGTAAAGGAAACGCTACTAAACAATCAATGTAAAATAACAAAGGAATATAGTGAAAAAAGCATTATGATTCAAGATCCATACGGTTTAAACTTCCATCTATTTGAAGTGAATTAATGATACTGGAAGGAGGGGCTTTTCTTAGGAATCGCTCCTTTTTTTTGTTATACTGGGCTAAATGAATATTGAATGTAAGTAATATAGAAAGCTAAGGAGTACAACTACAATATGAAATTAATCTCTTGGAATGTAAATGGAATACGGGCATGTGTGAAAAAGGGCTTTATGGAATATTTTCAACAAATGGACGCAGATATATTCTGTATTCAAGAAACAAAGTTACAAGAAGGTCAGATAGAACTTGATTTTCCAGAGTATCACCAGTATTGGAATTATGCAGTGAAAAAGGGGTATTCAGGAACAGCGGTTTTTACAAAAGTAAAGCCGCTTCATGTTACATATGGTCTGGATATGGAAGATAAAGAAAGAAGAGAGCCTGAAGGTAGAATCATAACGTTAGAGTTCGATAACTTCTTCTTAGTCAATGTGTATACCCCAAACTCACAGCGGGATTTAGCTCGATTGGATTTTAGGTTAGATTGGGAAGACCGATTTCTGGCTTATATCCAGTCATTAGATGAAGTGAAGCCTGTTATCTTATGTGGAGATTTAAATGTAGCCCATACAGAAATTGATTTGAAAAATCCTAAAGCAAATCGAAACAACTCTGGTTTCACGGAAGAAGAACGTGGAAAAATGACTCGAATGCTTGGAGCTGGTTTCATTGACACGTTTCGTCATTTTTACCCTAATCAAATTGAAAAATACACATGGTGGTCTTATATGAATAAAGTCCGTGAACGAAATATAGGGTGGCGTATTGATTATTTTATTGTATCGAAAAGTTGGCAAGATAAATTAGTTGGTGCAGCGATTCACGCTGAAATTCTTGGCAGTGATCATTGTCCGATTTTACTAGAAATTAAAAAGTAATGGTTGATGGAGGTGCTCGGATGAAAGTTTTAATAGACGAAAAAATTGTGAATCGTCATGAAGTAAGGGTGGATATTGAAGACCGAGGTTATCAATTTGGTGATGGTGTATATGAAGTAATTAATGTGTACGATGGTGTACCTTTTACATTAAGAGAGCATATCGCACGTTTGTATCGTAGTGCAACGGAGATTGGACTGTTAATAAATGTAGAGCCGGAAAAACTTATGCATGATATCCTCCGTGTTATTCAAGCTAATGATATGAAAAATGGTGGACTTTATTTGCAATTTTCACGAGGTGTAGCACCTAGAACACATCAATACCAGACAGATATTAAACCGCTTCTTGTTGCTTATCCTCTTCCATATAAAGAGATGACACACGCGCAAGCTATCGGGGTCCCTGCTATTACGAAGGAAGATCTACGTTGGCTTCGTTGTGATATAAAAAGCTTAAATCTTTTATACAATGTCATGATGAAGCAAAAGGCATTCGAAGTAGGGGCTTTTGAAGCGATATTGATACGAGATGATGTAGTAACAGAAGGGACCTCATCGAATGTTTTTATGGTGAAAAATAAAATCATATATACCCATCCTGTAAATAATCTAATTTTAAATGGAATAACAAGAACAAAGTTGTTACAGCTCTTTCAAGAGAACGGATGGGATTATAAGGAACAAACCTTTACAAAACAAGAATTGTTCGATGCAGACGAAGTATTTGTGACGTCGACTACCAGCGAAGTCGTACCGGTAATCTCTATAGATGGAGTAGCCGTAAATACAGGGAAACCTGGAAGTTTAACAAAAGAAATCCAGTTAGCATTTTCGGAAATGGTGAAAAAAGAAACAACACAAAAAGCGTAAGGGGAATTATCCCTCTTACGTTTTTTCTTTGCTATTTTATAACAGAAATTTTTCAAACCTTCACGTGCGTAGGAGCCATTCCCATCCATTTTTTAAACATCCGGTTGAAATAGGATTGATCACAATATCCTAGATACTCCGATACTTCGCGTATGGTCATGTTGGTAGTATGAAGGAGGTTCCAAGCAGTATTGATTCTTGTTTGATGTAAATATTGGATAGGAGTTACTCCTAATACTTCTTTGAAAATAACCGTTGCGTAATTTTTTGAAACATCAGCTAGATCAGCTAATTCTTCAATCGTAATATTCCTCCGATAGTTATAAAGAATATATTCTTGGATTTTGCGAACGGCTCTTTCTTTAATAGGAGAGGTATGCCATTCTTCTTTTTCTTGGGCAATGATGATTAGTAACTCTGATAAAATTGTATGGGATAACTCTTTGTAGTAGCAACGCTGACTTAACCATTGAATATATAAAAAAGCTAATCTCTGCTCATAGTAGGCTGCTTTTCTAGGTTTAAAACGAATTAATTCTTCCTTGTTATTGGAGAAAAGTGGTAGATGGTTATCCTTTGAAAAAACAACGGTATATTTTTTATGTGAAATCTCAGGGTGATTCGTCCAAGATCTTTCAAGTTCAGCTGGAATATATACCAGCTCGCCTTTGACTAAGTGGAAATGGTTCTCACCTACATGATAGATAACAGTACCTTCTGTAACAAATACCAATGTTGAGTAACCGCTTGCTCTCTCTATATCCCAGTTAGGCTCCACGTCATGAAATACCCCATTAATTGTTAGCATACTACCACTCTCCTAAAAAAATCGATGAATCATCCAAATAACGATATTTTGTCTATTTCGTTATTTTACGGTATATTTTAATATAAATATAGCATCAACATATTTGAAGTGCGAGTTGATGTGATGAATAATAATGGAAATTAACATGAACCTATCAGTGAATTGTACAAATTGGAAAATCATTTACCATGGAAGGGGTAAGAGAATGACCACTATTACGGATGTATATAATCAATTACCATTAAATGTGAAGAACTTTTTTGATCGCCAATATAAGGATTCTTATCTTTTGTTTGAAGCCTCACGTAATGAGCGTACAGGTTTGTATGCAGATGCGTATTTTACTTTAGGTGAAAACCCCGATTTTCGTTGCTCGATTGCCGCTACTGGTGTCGGATTAATAAGCCTTTGTGTCGCCGATATGGAAGGTTGGGATGACAAAGCAGCTGAAAAAGCGCTTGTTACGATGCGTGGGGTTTCTGGAGAAATTGAAGGTTGCCAAGTTGCAAGAGAAGAGAAAACCGGATTTTATGCTCATTTTGTGGACATGGAAACCGGGGAAAACCTCAATTCAGAATTCTCGACTATCGACACGACTTTATTATTAACAGGAGCTTTATTTGCTGGTCAACACTTCTCCGACAACAAACCAGAAATTGCAGAGATGGCCAACAAACTTCTAAAATCCATTGATTGGAGTATCGTGGTTGCTGATAAAGAAACAGGTGTCATTAATATGATTGCAAAGGATGGCGAGGGAATCGCGCCACTACCAGCTTATAATGAGTATGTAATGGTCTCTTATCTTGCGTTATTAGGACAACCCGAAAACGAAGATATCCAAGCACTTTGGAATAATAACTTTGCAGAAGATAAAATTAGCCAGCTACCACAAGAAGATTTCCGCGGACTTTCGGTATTGAATGATCGTCCTGGGACGTTTTTATCTTCTTTTGTACAACAGTTTCCGTTCTTTCTAGTTCCAGAATATGCAGAAAGCCCAACATACTTAGAGTACTATAAAAATGCTTGTTTGGCAGATCGATTCAAGTGGAAAGAATTACATGATGTACCTTCTTATGTATGGGGCTATGGTGCGGGTCCAAATGACGGTCTGTTTGGTGGATATCACGCTGATAAAATAAACAATGCTCCTCATGATATTGCATCTTCCTATATCATTGGAGGATTCCTACCGGTATATCCTGCAGGTATTTATGATTTATACGCTCAATATAAACTTCATATCCCATACGATGTTTACACGAACAATGCCGATAAAGAAGACGAAGCAAAATTCCGCGCGGCATATAAGTATGGCTTACACCGCTTCTCTTGGTGGCATTTGGAACAACCCAATCGTTGGTATCCAACGAAGGTTACCTTAATAGACTGGAGTTCGATGTTATATGGCTTAGCAGGATTTAAGCATGGAATGTCGTTTTTTACAGAAAGACTGCCACGGGTGACTAGTGTAGTTAAATCTAAATAAATAATCAAGAGGCTGGGACAAAAGAATATTAGTTAAAGAAAAATACGAACTATTATGCGAAATTCTAAGTAGAGTTTTGCATTAGTTCGTATTTTTTTAGTTTGATTGTTTAACAGATTCTTTATATTGAGGCTCTCTTTAGGTTAAATTGTTAGTAAATGAAGCTGGGAATTTAATTTATGTCCCAGCCTCTTTCCTTTTTTCTAGACAAAAGTTGTTGAACATGATATTTTTTGGGGATACACCTACATTTATTTTTGAAAATGCAGGTATTTGTAATCGTAAGAAGAGATTAGGAGGAATACATAATGAATACATTTAAACAGACGATGGAAAAGTATGCAGAACTAGCGGTAAAAGTTGGGGTGAATATTCAACCTGGCCAAACACTTATTGTAAACGCTGACATTGCAGCTGCACCATATGTAAGACTTGTTACCAAAAAAGCATATGAGGCTGGTGCGAAGCTTGTCCAAATTGAATGGACGGATGAAACAGTAACTAGAATTCGCTTTGATCATGCATCTGATGAATCCTTTGAATACTTTCCAACTTGGCGAGCAGAAATGCTGGAAAAAGCCTATTTAGAAGGAGCAGCATTACTTGCTATCACCTCATTAAATCCAGACCTATTAAAAGGTGTCGATGCTCAAAAGATTGCTAATCTGCAAAAGGTATCTGGAGAGGCGATGAAGAATGCACGTAAACTCACGATGGCGGATAAAGTAAGTTGGTCTATCGTTGCCGTTCCATCTAAAGGCTGGGCTGCAAAAGTATTCCCGGATTTAGAGGAAAAAGAACAAGAAGAAAAGTTATGGGAGGCAATCTTTCATGCCACACGTGCAAATTTAGAGGATCCAGTCAAAGCTTGGAATGAGCATAAAGAAAATTTAAGTGAGAAAGTTGACTTCTTAAATGGGCATCATTTTAAAGCTTTACATTATCAGGCTGAAGGAACCGATTTAACGATCGAATTGGCGGAAAAGCACGTATGGATTGGTCCAGAAAGCATCAATGACAAGGGTGTAACCTTCATCGCCAATATGCCGACAGAAGAAGTGTTTACGACCCCATTAAAAACTGGTGTCAACGGAACAGTAAAAAGCTCTAAGCCGTTGAATTATGGTGGAAACCTAATCAATAACTTTTCATTAACTTTTGAAAATGGCCGAATTGTTAGTATTGAAGCTGAAGAAGGTTATGATACGTTACAAAAGCTAATAGAAACGGATGAAGGTTCCCATTACTTAGGGGAAGTTGCCCTTGTACCGCACGATTCACCGATATCAAATACAAATCTAATTTTCTACAACACATTATTTGACGAAAACGCCTCCCATCACCTTGCGATTGGCAACGCCTATGCATTTGCTTTAAAAGGCGGAAAAGAAATGACAGACGAAGAACTTGAAGCAGCAGGAGCAAACTCGAGTATTACACATGTTGACTTTATGATTGGATCAAGCGAAATGGATATCGATGGGCTTACGAAAGACGGGGAACGAGTACCGTTATTTAGAAATGGTAACTGGGCGAAGTAATTTCTGCGAATTGACACTACATTTTTTGTAGTGTCAATTTTTTATTTGAATTATATGTAGAGGAACGTAAAAAACTTGATTTTTTTCACGAGGCAAAATTAACAAAATGAGTAGTGAAAGAACAGATAATAGGTGCAGAAAGTCCACAGAGTTATTTAATAGAAGTATCGGACCTCATAAAAAATACGATGCCTGCCCATACGTAGTACAGGTACGTTGCATAATGTGTATAGTAGTCTATGTGAAGGAGGGAATCACATGTCAGGTGGAGGATACGGTGGAGGCTTTGCGTTAATTGTTGTTCTTTTCATCATTCTAATTATCGCTGGAGCAGGTGCTTTGAGATAATAGTAGGATAGTACAAAGACGGTTGGGGAAAAATCCAACCGTCTTTTTTTGTTGAGGGGTACCCTGGTTTTGGAAATAGGTAGGTTATCTGTTAAACTCCCTGATGATTTCCGTACCAGGCGTTTGCTTTCCACGGTCACGGGTGGTCTTGGAAGCTTCCTCAGTGGGCTATGTGCATGCGAGGTTTCGGTCTAATAGCTCGAGATGAGATGATACCCTATAATCTGAAAAAGCCGAATTCTATGACTTCAGAGTGCCTGTCTGAGGACACAGAATTGGAATGAGGCGAAATGCAAGCCCTCAGAGTGTTTGTCTGAGTTTATGGAATTGGAAAGATCACGGAATTAGAAAAAGACGAAATTCATGTCGTTTGGTCAATTTATTTTATAAGCAGATAATTATTTTAATTTTCTACTTCATGATAATATGTTTTCTAAACTAACTGGTTACATAAAAAAGGAGAAATGATATGAAACAAGTAATAATAGATGCGCTTGAAGAATTAAGGGAAGATTTATATGAGATAAGTACCATTATTGGAGAAAATCCTGAATTAGGGCACGAGGAATTTAAAGCTGCTTCCATACTTACGAGAAAACTAGAAGAGTATGGATTTAATGTGAAGGTAGGGATATGTGAATTACCAACCGCTTTTGAAGCGATATTTGATAGTGGAAAACCAGGTCCTACAGTTGGAATTATGAGTGAATATGATGCTTTACCGGAGCTTGGACATGCATGTGGTCATAATCTAATTGGAACGATGGGGGTAGCAGCAGGTATTGCGGTTAGCAAAATACTTCCTACTACTGGTGGAAAAGTAGTCGTTTACGGAACACCGGCAGAAGAAACTAAAGGTGGAAAAGTTACTATGGCAGAGGAAGGCGTATTTGATCATCTTGATGTAGCGATGATGGTTCATCCTTTGCATTCTTATGTGAAAAGTGGTTCCTCGCTGGCGATGGATGCTATTCAATTTGAGTTTTTCGGCAAGCCAGCTCATGCTGCTGCAAATCCTCAAGACGGGATTAACGCTTTAGATGCAGTTCTCCAAACATTTAACGGCATTAATGCTTTACGACAACATGTAACGTCTGATACAAGAATACACGGAATTATTAAGGAAGGCGGTACAGCAGCAAATGTTGTTCCCGAATATGCCGTAGCACAATTCTATGTTAGAGCAAAGTCTAGAAGCTATGTGAATGAAGTCGTGCAAAAAGTAAGGGCTATCGCCGAGGGAGCCGCATTAATGACAGGTGCATCTATGAAAATGTCTAACTATGAATTATCCTACGATAACATGGTGACAAATAATACATTATCTGATGTTTTCACTGATTCACTTATAGAATTAGGTGTAGAAGCAAATGAAATAACAGAATCAAAAGATGGTTCTGGTTCACTGGACATGGGCAATGTTAGTCTTGTGGTTCCTTCTATCCATCCATATATAAAAATTTGTAACGAGCTGTATAGTTGCCATACAAAGGAATTTCGTGATGCTGCTCTTAGTGAGCAAGGGAAAGATGCAATGATATTAGGTGCAAAAGCAATGGGGTTAGCGTCACTTCGTATCCTAACAGAACCAGATACATTGACGAAAATTAAAGAAGAGTTTTCTTTAGTAAAATAGAGAAATCTTCAAAAGGAAGGGGCATCCATAAAAAAATGAATGATATAAATAATAATATACCGCTGTCTGTTCTAGACTTGGCACCAATAGTTGAAGGAAGCAATGCACAACAAGCATTCAAAAATAGTGTAGAACTTGCCCAACATGTAGAAAAGCTTGGCTATCAACGTTATTGGTTAGCTGAACATCATAATATGACAGGCATAGCAAGCTCAGCGACATCTGTTGTAATTGGCCATATTGCTGGAGAAACATCCACTATTCGCGTTGGTTCTGGTGGAATTATGCTACCCAATCATGCTCCATTAGTGATTGCAGAACAGTTCGGCACGTTAGAAACTATCTATCCAGGTCGAATTGATCTTGGTTTAGGTAGGGCACCCGGTAGTGATCAACTTACGGCTGCAGCCCTCCGTCGAGATAGAAAAAGTGGTGGTGAGGATTTTCCTCAACAATTGGCTGAGCTTCGTTCTTATTTTCACCCAGATGGTACCACACGTGTCCGCGCTGTACCTGGTGAAGGTCTCGATATCCCTATATGGTTATTAGGATCGAGCGGGTTTAGTGCGAAACTTTCAGCAGATCTTGGCCTACCGTTCGCTTTTGCAAGTCACTTTTCACCTGACTACACGCTACCTGCTTTACAACTTTATCGAAATCACTTTAAAGCGTCTGAGAAATTAACTAGACCATATGCAATGATTGGTGTTAATGTAATTGCTGCAGATAGTGATGATGAAGCAGCGTATTTAGCTACATCCCTACAACAACAGTTTTTATCCTTAATCCGAGGAAATCCTGGGAAATTAAAACCACCTGTAGATAACATCGACACATTGTGGAGTGCATACGAACAACAAATTGTTGCTCAACAATTACGATATACTGTTACAGGAAGTGGAGATACAGTCAAGAAAAAATTAATGCACATTCTAAAAGAAACAAAAGCAGATGAACTAATTGTCAATACCAGCGTATATGATCACCAAGCCCGCCTTAAATCATTTGAATTACTTTCGAAAGTTTGGAAGGACTAAAAAAGCAGTCTTTTCACTTAGTTGTTAATGTCTATTTTTTTCGAACTAGATAGAGTTGTTCTTTAAAGCAAGTACCGGAAAAGTACAAATTCTCACTGTTGCTGTCTTAAGGTCTGGAAACCCTCCAGCGTTAAGACAGCTTTTTTTGTTTCTAAAATTATTCTAAGGGTAGATACAAGGAATAGATAGAATAATTAAGACTGGAGGAACAAACATGAGTTTAAACGCATTATTCTTAAATGGAAGTTTGAAAACTAGTGAAGAACCTTCTAATACAGAAGGTTTAATGGATGAAGTAATCAAGCATTTCGATAGAGAAGGAATAAAATCGGAGTGTATAAGATTAGCAGATTATACGATTAAATATGGAATATCTGATGATTTGGGAGATGGGGATAAGTGGCCTTTGATTCTTGAAAAAATAAAGAAAGCAGACATTTTAATAATCGGAACCCCTATTTGGATAGGTGAAAAAAGTAGCATCACAACGTTAGCGATGGAACGAATTTATGGGGGAAGTAGCTTAACCAATGAAAAGGGGCAATGCATCTATTACAACAAAGTAGCGGGTGTAGTTGTTACTGGGAATGAAGACGGTGCAAAACATGCGGCTAGTTCAATCCTTTATGGCTTAACTCATTCAGGATTTGTCATTCCTCCTAACGTAGATACTTATTGGGTAGGAGAGGCAGGTCCAGGAGCATCATATATTGAAGCAGAAGGATATAAAAATAATTTTACGATCCAACATGCTAAAACAATGGCCTATAACCTTATACACTTTGCCAAGTTGTTAAAGGAAAATCCAATACCTGCAGAAGGTAATCTCATAGAAACTTAAAGAGAAAAATTAAGCAATTCACAAAAAATCGGGTGATTTACACTCCATTATTTTGTGGATTGCTTTTGGCTTTTAATAAGGTGGAAAATCTTGTATTCTTAAAGTATAGCTTACTTTTCAATCTAAGATGAGCAAAGAGATTAACTGAGGGGGAGAAATTTTGAAAAAAGTGGTTTTGTCTTTGTTTTTCGTTTTATTATTAAGCGGTTGCCAAGAGGAAAGAATAAGTCCTTATAACGTAATGGACAAATATATCGATACATGGCATGATTTAGAATTTCAAGAAATGTATGATACATATTTGACGGCAACTACGAAAGAGAATTTTTCATATGAAGTGTTTGTAGAAAGATATGAAAAATTATATGGGGACTTAGAAGTTGAAAATCTAAACGTGGAGTTACTTAATCGAGATCAACCATGGGAAGAAGTAAGTTCCGTAACTATTCCTGGTAAGATTACTTTTGATACTTTCGCCGGGAAGGTGGAATACGAGATAGATTTTGTTTTAGAGCAAGAAACTAATGAAGAAGAAAAAGAAACCTGGTATTTGCAATGGGATCCAAGTTTTATTTTGCCTAGTCTTACCTTAACGGATAAAGTCAGAATAGCTTCTACAATAGCAGAAAGAGGAGAAATTTTAGATAACGAAGGGAACCATTTAGCTCAAAATGGGGAGGTATTTGAAGTAGGAGTAATACCAGGAGATTTTAATGAGGAACAGTCTTTAGCTGCCCTTTCCAAAATAATTAACCTGGAAGAAGAATACATTAAAAGTCAATACACACTGAGCTGGGCACAACCGGACTATTTAATGCCGGTAAAAAAATTTTTGCTAGAAGATGAGCAAACAGTACGTGCTGCAGATGAAATACCTGGTGTTTCAGTAACTCGAGTGAAAGAAAGAATTTATCCGTATGGGGAAGCAGCTGCACATCTTATCGGATATATTGGAGAGGTTTCAGCAGAGGACCTAGAAGAATTAGAAGGTTACTCATCAGGAGATAAAGTAGGAAAACGAGGTCTGGAACAATTATTAGAAGAACGTCTCAGAGCAAAAAATGGGGAAAAGATATACTTAGAAAAAGAAGATGGCACAACGGTTGACGTGGTAGAAACAGATTCTCAAAACGGGGAAACAATTCAGCTCACAATCAATGGTAATATGCAACAAACACTCTTTGAAACATTAAGAGAGGAGTCGGGTACAGCTACTGTAATCGATCCTATTAGTGGTAAGGTAAGAAGCTTAGTAAGTCTACCTACTTTTAATCCTAATGATTATGTTTTAGGTATGTCACCAGGACAAAAGAAAGCAATTGATGATAATCCTGAAAAGCCTTCACTCAATCGTTTCTCCTATACGTACTCACCAGGATCTACAATGAAACTATTAACGGCAGTAATCGGATTAGAAAATGGTGAGCTAGATCCAGCAGATTCCTATGATATTAATGAAAAACAATGGCAAAAAGATGTATCTTGGGGAGATTACAAAGTTACGAGATATTATGAAAACGACAATAAGGTGAATTTAGAAAGTGGATTAAAGTTCTCCGATAATATTTATTTCGCCAGAGTTGGAATTGATATGGGGGCAGAAAAGTTTCAAAATGGCTTAGAAAAATTAGGAATCGGTGAAGCTTTTCCATTTATTTATCCGACGGTCAAGTCTCAAACTTCCAATTCTGAATCCATTGATAGTGAAATTCTATTAGCAGATACTGCATACGGACAGGGAGAAATCCTGTTAAACATTGTCCACTTAGCAAGTATTTATGGTGGTGTCGTTAATAATGGAAATATGATGCAACCACTTTTATTAGAGGAAGAAAAGGAAAGTGTTTGGAAAGAAGGAATAGTTTCAGAAGACCAAGCAAAACAACTACAAACCAATCTACGTAAAGTAGTTTCAGAAGGTAGTTCACAAAACGCGAATGTCTCAAACAGAGAGATAGCTGGAAAAACAGGAACAAGTGAAATGAAATTAGAACAAGGTACAACGGGTAGTGAAAATGGGTTATTCGTGGCTTATGATCAACAGGATCCAAGTCTTTTAACTGCTATGTTAATCGAAGGCGTAGAGAAAAAAGAACCAGGTGGAAGTACGTATACAGTTGGTCTGACAAAACGATTCTATGAGGCCTTGAAGAAGAATTAACAATCGTATTTTTGGATAGAAACTTAGAGCTAATTAGCTGATTAATTAGCTAATGTGGAAAGAACTGGGGAGTAGGAAAAAATCCAACACTCCCCTTCACCTGATTTTTCATGCAAGCAATTACATAAAATATAGATACAGCCCAAGTCCGCCTGCAAGAATAACAACAAGAACCACATAAATCCATGATAAGCGTGATAAATTTCCTTTTGTAGAAGAACGGTAATTCTCGTCACTTTTCCCAGCTAATGCTAACGTGCTTATCAATGCCGCAATACCGATAATTACCACTAGTGTAAATGCGATTGCCATGTATACGCCCCTTTTTATTGATGTAAGAAAACAACAAAATTTATTCCATCTATTAAGTATAAACGTTCGCAGTGAATTGGGTAAGCAGGAACATTTTTTAAATTTCACAAACATAGGAGGGGTTTTATATGTATCGTAAAGAATTCTATATCTTTGATAATAATCGTCCTGTTCAGGCAGTGATTCGAACATATGAAGAAAAGGATTTTCCCCATTTGATTCGTGTACAACAAGAAAGTTTTCCACCACCGTTTCCTGCGGAATTATGGTGGAATGAAGAACAGCTTCGAAATCATATTACTTTATTCCCTGAAGGTGCTTTGTGCTTCGAAGTAAATGGCGTGGTGGCAGGGTCAATGACTGGTCTGTTAGTGGAATATGACCCGTTACAACCAAATCACACTTGGGAGGAAATAACCGACAATGGATATATTCGGACACATAATCCGAACGGAAATACCTTATATGTAGTGGATATTAGTGTAAGTCCTAACTTTCGAAAACTAGGTGTAGGTAAATGGCTAATGCAATCTATGTACGAAATCGTAATTCACCATAACTTAGAACGTTTATTAGGTGGGGGAAGAATACCTGGTTATCAGGACCATTCCGAGAATATGACTGCTGAGCAATATATTGAATCAGTCCTCAAAGGAAATCTTAAAGACCCCGTAATTACTTTTCTACTGCGTTGTGGTAGGACGCCTGTAAAGGTTGTGGAAAATTATTTAGAAGACAAAGAATCCCTTAATTATGGTGTATTAATGGAATGGAAGAATCCTTTTAGGAGATTAACTTAGCATTATTCATCAGACGCTCTTTACTATCGTTAAAATACCTACTTAAAAAAGCAGGTATTTACGTTTTTAAAAACCTTTGTTAAAGCGTAAGATCGATTTTAAGGACTTATTTTAAGTAGACCAGCCCCCCATGCAAATAAATTCGCACCATAGTTGATGAAAAAGGGAAATGTTAAGTTTCCTCGTCTCCCCTGTAGATTGAAGTGGAAGGTGTGAGACTCCTGCGGGAAGTAGCGTTTTGTGGAGACCCCGCAGGCAAAGCCGAGGAGGCTCCACAAGCGCCCCGCGGAAAGCGAACACCTGCAACGGAGATTAACAGGGAGTTTAACAGGCAACCTACTTATCTTCAGGGGAGCCAAAAATAAAAAACGTCAAGACATTGTCGTCTTAACGTTCTAACTCAAAGAATATTAGCCCTTAGCAGCTTGAAGTTGTAATTCGATTTTAATTTGGTCACCTACAAGTACGCCACCAGCTTCCAATGGTGCGTTCCAAGTCAAACCATAGTCACTACGTTTGATTTTACCTGCAACACCAAATCCAGCTTTTTCATTTCCCCATGGATCTAAACCAGTTCCTTCAAAAGTTACAGAAAAAGTTTCAGATTTAGTTGTACCTCGCACTGTTAAATCTCCAGCTACGTCATATTCGTTATCATCTGTTTTAGAAATTTTAGTCGATTTGAAAGTCATTTTCGGATGATTATCAACATCGAAAAAGTCTGCAGAGCGTAAGTGTGCATCGCGGTCGCTACTGCGAGTATCAATACTTGCTACGTCAACTGTAAATTCAATATCAGCTGTTGTTAAATCGGTTGGATCTGCAACGATTGTTGCATCAAAATCTTGAAATCCACCCTTAACAGTTGCGAACATCATATGCTTTACGGAAAAGTCTACTGTACTATGAGCCTTGTCTACATTCCAATTTGTTTTTGCCATTTGTATTTCCTCCTAATTTCCCTCAGTTTTTATTATCTTTAATTCGAGATTTATAACTTCAAGGTAAATTATATGATGCTGAATAAATAAAGTCAATCATATTTTTCCTTAATTTTACTCAGAAATAGTAGTATAGTTATCCTAACGTGACAAGAAAATCATCTTTATGGTAAATTTACCATTAATCTAACCATATTCGAATATGAAAAGGGTGACGAGATGCGCGAAGAGAATGAGGGCTTAGAAGAAAAGAAGACAGAATCAGAAGAACCACCACTCAAGGACTTTCTATTTGATGAAGCTGATAAAGAAAGGAAAGAAAAAAACGATAAGAAACGGAAAAAAATATTTAAAATTCTGTCAGTTGTCATTATTATTGCTTTATCAGTGAATGTGTGGGGAATCTTTCCTAAACTATATAATTTGCCTTCGATTCAATTCTTATTGAAATCCAATCAATTATCAAATGATAAAGATATACAGGAATGGAAGAAGGCAGTAGTTTCGATAAATGGGAATAATAAAAAAGGGACTGGTTTTAATATAGATCCATCGGGTACGCTTATTACCAATTATCATGTTATTGAAGGAATGGATCCAATCGTCGTAACCTTTCCAGATGGGCAGTATTTTGCTGCGGATGTTATAGCCACTAGCCAGGAGTATGATGCTGCTGTCCTTAAGGTGGAAGGTGAATCATTGCCAGCCCTAAAAATACAGAAAGCGGATGACTTAGAAACCAAACAACATGTATATATTATCGGTAACCCCTTAGCACATTCTTTTATCGTAAACGACGGTGAAACTTCGGGCACAATTAATAGTGGTATTCCCGAACCAGCACTTCTACTTGATGCGCCAGTACATTCAGGGAATAGCGGTAGTCCAGTGATTAATGAGCATGGTGAAGTGATAGCTGTTGTGTATGCTACAACAGAAGATTCATCAGATAACAAGCGGTACGGATTAGCAATTCCAATTGAATATATCATTCGAGAATTAGAAATAGACTAAATTTCTTTTTACATGACCAGAGATAGATAAGAAAGGGGACACCATGTTGAATCAATTAAATATACTCTATTCTATTGCATTAGATCAGACAAAATATAAAATACAGGAAGACATCGATCAATACTTAGAAACAAAGGAAGAGTTACCAACATTCTTAGAATACGTAGAAGAACGAGGTCAATATGTTCAGCAAATTTGGCTAAATGTTTGGCTAAATAAAGTGACCAATGATATTGCTAGAAAAGAGAAAAAATCTTTTTTAAGTGAACGTGGACTTGAAGTGGAGGGAGTAGATAGAAAGCTCATCAATCGTCTGTTTCGCAATGAAATGAGAACTTACAAACCCTTTGACGCGTTAGCTTGGTTAAAGCAAGTAGCCACAGAAGATATACTCCCCTGGGAAGAAAGGTATAAGAAAGCAAGAAACCTTTTACACAAGAGAATGGAGGAAAAACGCGTTCAAGCAGAAAAAGAAGAAATTATCAGTAAGTTAGAAGAAATTACTCATAAAATTGTTGAACAAAATCAAGCTCTCTATTATTTACATGTTAGACATTTTGTCGCTAAAAAATTAGTGGAAGATTTTAAACAACGTGTAAAATATGAAGAAGTAGATTCCTTTCATCTTGAAGAGATTTTGATTGAGGCAGGAGAATTCCAGCCGGAGGAATATAGTATAATTGCTATTTTCTTTACTGAGTTAACCGGGGCTGTTCATAAAACCTATCACTATGGTGAGCGCTACTTTGAGTATGAAACGTATTATTATGCGTATGAGAAGCGAATCACAGATTACTTATTTGGTGTTGTTCCACAAATGATTTTCACGCAAATCGATTCAAGGCTCCTTGAACAATATGAAGCGGTGATTGAGGAAGGTCTATCGACATCTAAGTTAAGAAAACTACTAGCCAATGCCTTCCATTTAATCATAAATAATTATATGGAAGAAATTCAACAGGAGTATGTTTCAGACTTGCTGAAGCTGGCTGAAATACCTTTTGATGCAGTTCTACATCAAGAAATTTTCGAAAAAGATGTAAGTGCCCGTGAACTAAAAATCGCAGAGGAATTAGCCGAGATACAAAGGAAAAAAGATGAAGAAGAACGGATGCTTGACGATATTTTTGGAAGAGAATACATCCCTTCAGCTGGTAGACAGATTCGCTATGTGCTTCATGTTGGAGAAACAAATACAGGAAAAACCTTTCAAGCCTTGCAAAGAATGCAACAAGCTAAAAGTGGATTATATTTGGCCCCACTCAGACTTTTAGCACTTGAAGTGTATGATGCACTGAATGCTGAGGGCATTCCCTGTTCGTTAAAAACTGGGGAAGAAGAGAAGCTACAGGCAGACGCGATGCATATTTCATCAACAGTAGAAATGTTTCATGAAAAAGATTTTTATGAAGTCGTTGTGATAGACGAAGCGCAAATGATCGCGGATAAAGATAGAGGTTTTTCTTGGTATAAGGCAATTACAAAAGCAAATGCCAGAGAGGTACATATAATTGGAAGTTTCAATATGAAAACAATGATTCTGCAGCTTCTAGGATCTGCAGAAGTGGAAGTAATCGAGTATAGTCGAGAAATACCTTTACAAGTAGAGTCAAGAATCTTCACACTTTCTGATGCAAGAAAGGGAGATGCTCTTGTTTGTTTTTCTAGAAAGAAAGTACTTGAAACTGCTTCTGCTCTTCAAAATAGAGGGTATTCTGTGAGCATGATTTATGGGAGTATGCCTCCAGAGACAAGGAAAAAGCAAATGCAGCGATTTATCAAAGGTGAAACAACCGTAATCATTGCTACAGATGCTATTGGTATGGGTCTAAACTTACCAATTAGAAGAATTGTATTTTTGCAAAACGATAAATTTGATGGAACAAGAAGAAGACGACTAATCTCCCAGGAAGTGAAACAAATAGCGGGACGAGCAGGGAGAAAAGGTATTTATAATGTTGGAAAAGTAGCTTTTACTAATGATATCGCTGTAATGGAAAAACTACTAGATAAGAAAGATGAAGAGGTGCATACTTTTGCCATTGCGCCTACTAGCTCCGTTCTAGAGCGATTCCAAAAATATTCTAGAAGACTTGGGACTTTCTTTGAGTTATGGGAAAAGTTTGATAATCCAGAAGGAACACAAAAAGCAACCCTAGATGAAGAACAATACTTATATGAAACCATCCAAGATAGTGTAATCGAAGCACGACTTCCCGCGATAGACTTATACGGTTTTCTCCACCTACCCTTCTCAACTAAGGAGCAAGTTTTAGTGAGTCAATGGTATGATACAATGCTTGCAATTGTAGAGGGTACCGCACTTCCAGAACCATATATGAGGAAAGGAAGCTTAGAAGATGCAGAACTTTCCTACAAGTCAGTTGGTCTCCACCTCTTATTTCTATATCGATTAGATCGAAGAACAGAAGCTACTTACTGGGAAAGGATTAGAGAGAGCTTTAGCGACGAAGCACATGAAAGGTTAAATACTGATGTTAAATCATTATCTAAACAATGTAGGAATTGTGGAAAGAAGCTTGATAGCGATTTTAATTTTAATGTCTGTGATACATGTCATTATACGAAAATAAGAAAAAAGCATAAAAACTTTAACTTTAGAAAACCTTAAGTTAAAGAATTTCTCCACTTTTATTAGCAATTTTAGAATAATAAAACTAGTAGCCTAGAAGCACCTAGTGGCTTCAAAAGAATAGTAAAGGAATTTTACAAAGAGCTGAGGTAACTTAGCTCTTTTTTTGTGATTTTATTATTGAAGAATATTCTGAACAAGTTATAAAAAAACATTCGAATTTTTTATAATTTTTTTAATAAAGTATAGGAAGGGAGTATTTCGAAAGGAGTACCAGCGTAATGGCATATTGGATTTTTCTAGGTAATTCAAACCAGTTGAATGAACAGAACCAGCAAATTGTTTGGAGAATGAAACAGAGTGACTATGACCATGAATTAGAGGTAGAGGACTATGTATTTATTTGGCGGATAGATGAAAAAGCTGAAAATGGTATCATAGCATTAAGTAAAATATCATCAGAACCCTATAAAGGTAAAAACGAGATAAAGGTTCCTTTAAACATAATAGAAACACGTAAATCACTAAAAGAGAAAATGCTTATACACGACGAATTAAAGCAAGTTCATGGTGTGAAAAATCTTGAGATATTCAAAATTAAAGAAATGTGGATCTTTCGAATATCAGAGGAAGAGTTTAAAAGACTGTATACATTATGGAAATCCCCAGAAATCATCCAACGTAAATTGAAAAACACACATATTGATAAATATTTATTTCTCTTTAAACAACAAGCAGATAAATGGTTTATAAATAGTGAGAAAGAGGAAGCAAGCTATCAATTTTTTAGAGAGTTTAGTAAAAGAGAGTTTCTCGAAACAATGGAATGGAACGATATCCAGAAAATTGGAGATCATGTTAATGCATTTAATTTTTCCATCGCCAAAATTAGAGCATTGGATCAATTGACTACTCCTATTGAACATTATCGTGCTAGTTTTTTGTATCTTATTTATGGGGACGACCCCATTCGAATGCGGATAGAGGATTTTACTAAAAATGAAAAATATAAGCTCTTTGGTTTTGGTAGTCATGTAGTTAGTGAGCTATTAGCAAAACTTTTCCCTGATTATATTTGTTATATTAAACCAAAAGAAAGAACTTCCTTAAAAAGTGTATTGAAGCTTTTACCAGATGAAAGAAAAGAAGAAAATCTAGCGCTTAATTTATGGAAGGACAAAGAGTTTTTCGTAGAAAGTGGTTTAGTCGAAAAATATATTGATATAGTTGGGAAGCAAACAAAATTACCCATTTATTATGAAATATCTCAGTTCTTGTCCTATTTACATGAAACTTTTCACGATAAAAAAACTGTATATAGTAGTAAAGTGGAACCGGAGGAAAATAAGCGGAAATACTGGTTCATCTCAGGACTTGAAAATAAAGAATTAGAAGGATTTTTTCGAAATAATATTATAACATTTGAAAATGCACATCTAGGGGATCTTAGGGAGTTTAAGAACAAAAGTGAGATAACAGATGCTTTAAAAAGACTGGGACAATTCAATTCGAAGTCTAAATACGACGCTTCTATCTATTTTCAATTTTGCCATGAAATGAATCTCGGAGATTATGTATTTATCAAGCGCGGATCTAATGAGATAGTGGCAATGGGAGAAATCGATTCGGACTATATTTTTAATTCTGTTCGAAAAAAAAATAAGTCTGTTAGAAAAGTTAAGTGGCTAGTTGAGGGGAAATGGAAAGTCAAAGGAACATTTTATTTTAATAAGTGTTTAACCAATATTACAGAATATAAAGATTTTGTTACTTACTTACTTGATATTATTTCAGGAGAACAAGAATTGTCGACACTAACTACAGAAAGGATAGCGAGTGAGAGAAATGACCCTGAAAAACAATCTGAAAAACCATTATCCCATAGCAGCGATCAGGGGGAGAAAGGAGAAGAAGTAATTCCAGAAAAAAATATAATATTAGGAAATATACTTGATAATGATTTAGTACTATTACCAACTAAATATACCATGCATGATTTTTTAGAGGAAATGTTTGTTAGTGACCAAAAGGCAGAAGAAATATTTGGAGCGCTAACTTCGAAGAAAAACATCATCATCCAAGGGCCCCCAGGTGTGGGAAAAACATTTATGGCAAAAAAAATAGCCTATACACATATGAAGAGTAAAGACGATAGTAAAGTAGAGATGGTACAATTCCACTCCTCTTTTTCATATGAAGACTTTATCGGAGGAGATGTGCAGATTTCAGAAGGAAGATACACCTTAAAAGAAGGTATTTTTTTTCGGCTTTGTCAAAGAGCTATTGCAGATCAAGCTAACAATTATTACTTAATAATTGATGATATACACCGTGGCAATATTACTGAAATTTTCGGCGAGGGACTCATGTTAATAGAATCTGATAAACGTGGCCCAAAAAATGCAGTGAGACTTACGAAGGGGAAAGCAGAGCAGATCTTTTACATTCCTGAAAATGTATTCCTTATCTGCACGGAAGGTACGCTTAGTATGTCACCACCTCCAATTGATTTTTCTGTTAGAAGACGTTTTTCAACTATCTTAATAGAGCCAGCTTTTCATTCGGAAAAGTTCAAGAAATACTTACTAAATAAAGGCTTAAGTCCAAACTTTATTGAGCAGTTAACAACCAATATGACGAGTATAAATAATGAAATACAATCTGATGTTGAGAACTTTGGGAGCGGTTTTGAAATTGGTCATAGCTATTTTTGCCTAAATGGAGCAGATTCAATTGAGGATGAAAGAAAATGGTTCGAACAAATCATGCGATTAGAAATAGCTCCTTTATATAAAGGAAATTTGTTTAAAAGAAAATTGGACATAGAGAAATGGATCAACCAAATTCAAAACACTTCTGAAAATCAAAAGGTGAATGATTGAAAATAGAACACTAAGAAACTGCAGTAGTTTGGAAATATGTAGAATATGATAGAAAACTTAATAAAATACTCAATAACCTTTAGCTACAATTAAAACTAAGGGTTATTGGGAAATTCTTTAACTGAAATTCTCCAATAATAATTATCGGATACTAGTAGTATAGTGTGGAAAAACAAAAAAATAGAAATTAGTAATATTTGTTTTGATGGAAAAACATGCTATTTTTTTGATTTTTCATCTTGACAATATTATACATGTCCTATATAAACAATAGAGTAATTAATATACCTATCTAAAATAAGAGTAGAATTTATAATTTCTTCAGTAAATTCGTATTAAATAGTGTAACAAAGGGGTAAATTTTGTAATGGTTGAAATGAAAGTACTGGTTGTCGATGAAAATGAAAATGATGTAAAAACTATCGTAGAATACCTAAAGTTTTTTACGAATATTGAAATTACTGTAATCTGTAAAAAAAATATTGAAGATTTAGTTGGGCAAATTATACTGAAAAAACCAGATTTAATCATAAGTGAAACGTTGTTGTCTAATAAAGATGGGATGGATGTTATAAAAGAATGTTTATTATTTTATCCTAAATTAAAATGTATCTTTATTACCAAATATAATGAATTTGCATTAAGAGCCTTTCAACTACAGGCTATTGATTACATAATAAAACCGCTAGAAAGAAATCGTTTTTACCAAGCGATGGAAAAGGCTAGAAAGCGAATTATGTATGATAATAAGGAAATAAAAATAGAGATAGAAGAGAAAGATAAAAGTTTACAACTAAAATACCAAAACATCATTTTCTATATCCCTTATAGTGATATTCTTTTTATTGAAAAAAAAGGAAAGAAATGTTATGTTCATACGACTAATAAAATTTATGAAACTAACGAAAATATTAGTGATATCGTAAAAAAACTAGAAAATAATGTATTTATTCAAGGACATCGATCATACGTAATTAATACAAAAAAAATCACTCATATTAAACCTCATGGTGAAACATTTATAGTTCAATTCCAAGATTATGAGTTCAAAGCAAATATCTCCAAACTAAAAATTAACGAGGTTAAAGCGAAAATTTCCTCTTATTTGTTTTATAGTTAACGATTATACTATAAGTGTATTTATGCAGCTGCAGCTTATGTAAAGAAGCTGTAGTTTTTATTTGTTAATATTCTTATACTGTTCTCGTAAATTTAGTAATTTATCTAATCGCTGACTACAGTCAACAGTGATTGAAGCAGACAAACCGTGTTTACTTGCACATTCGATCATTTTTTTTCGACACTGCTCAATCTCTTTTTCTATTGTACATTTATTCATTCTATTGGATTCTCCTTTTAATATCCTAGGTTTATTTTACCTATTTTCCAATAGAACATTGATTAAAGTGAATGAAATGTCTCTTTTTCTGCCCATACGGCATGTAATTTATGGAATTTACATGAATTGCCTACTTCATAAGACTCCAAAATAAAGAAAATGATTTATAAGCAAAAAACATTTTTAAGGGGAATAATATGTTAGAAATATTAAGTGGATTTAATTTTAAATTGGTCATCCTTTCGGCAATCATCGTGATAATTGCCTATTTTAACGGTCTGGAAATTATCTCAAAGTCTACAAAACCTATTAATAATAAACTTATTTTCGGAGCGTCTGTTATTATTGGTATAGGAATTTGGACGATGCATTATGTGGGAATGCTAGCTACTCATAGTCATTTATTAATAAAATTTAATGGATTGATTATTATAATTTCCTTAGTTTTTGCTATTCTTTCTTCTTATCAGCTTTTGAATAGTATTATAAGAAGTGACTATAGTTGGAAAATGCAAATTTTGAATAGTATTTTATTTGGAGTATGCATATTAGGGATGCATTATTTTGGAATGATGTTTCGACATCTGTTTATATATAAAAATATTGATTTTGAACACTTTATCGTGTCTTTTATTATAATTTTTATTACCACGTGGATCACTTTATCTTTATCAAAGTATTGGAAAATTCCGATTAGTAAGGATAAGGGCAAATATAAAATATTTATTGCCTTTGTTTTAGGTATAGGAACTACTTTCATGCATTATGCTGCAATGATGGGAACGAATGAAATGCATAATGAAATGTTTCATGATGATAATGATAGTTTCCTTTTTTTTATCCCAGGGGAAATTACAAGAGATCTGTTAGCTTATGTTCTTGGAATAGCCACAATTTTCCTTTTTCTTGTTAATATTTTTATGGTGTACATGGATAAGAAGAGCGCAGAAAAACTAAAATCAATCACAGATGTTCATCTTCAATCACTAATTGAGCGGCACCCCTCTCCCATTCTATTCATAGATAATCAAAACTTAATCACAAAAATGAATCCGATAGGCACTGAAATTTTAGGATATTCTCAGAAAGAGATTCTGCAAAAACCATTTTTATCGTTAATTTCAGAAAAAAACAAAATAGAGTTGAAAAATAAACTAATTGAAGCACATAAAGGAATTTCCTTGGATATAGAAATTGAAATGTTATCTTCTAAAAAAAAACAAATCCCATTTAAATTAACAATTGTACCTATCATACTTGAAAACGAAGTTAATGGACTTTATGTTGTCGGAAGGGATATTACTGATATTAAGAAATCTCAAGTAAATACTCTAAAGCTCCAAAAAGAATTGTCAGATACAATTAGACAACAGCAAGGGATAACGATGAAAGCCATTAGAATAGGTGAGACGTTTATACACACTATTTGTGATGGTGAACTTTTATACAAATTGGGACTAACCCCGGAGATGGTAGTAGGAAAAGAATTATACGAGCTTTTACCTGAGGAAGTAGCAAATGAGCATATTGATTATTATAAAAGAAGCTGGGCTGGTGAGGTTGTCTGGTTTGAAACTAAGATAATTGATATCGATTGTTTTGTCAGAATAAGTCCTATATTTGTAAATGATGAAGTTGTAGAAATAATTGGTTCATGTGTGGATATTTCTGAAAGAAAGCAAGCTGAGAATGCGCTTAAGAGAGAAAAAAATTTGTATCAAGATATATTCCATACAATGTCTGAAGCTATTGCCATCTATAGTGAAGATGGAGAGTTTATCTATTTAAATGATAGGGCATTTGAATATCTATGGTTTAATTACAATAATGTTAATGAATTTAATTTTAGTTTCCATAACATTGAATATATTGATGATGACGGCAGAATGATGTCGAAAGACCGATATCCATACATGAATACCATGAAAACTGGGGAAGCAATAAAGGATCAAATAATAGGCATCAAAAAGAATAAAAAGATAACCTGGCTATCGGTAAATACAATGCTATTAAAAAATGAAATAGATTTCAAAGAAAATACTAGAAAAGTCTTGATAACAATGAAAGACATTACGCTTCAAAAGAACCATGAAAAAAGACTAGAAGAAGAATCTTTACTTAATAGTACATTATTACAACAACTCCCTATAGGGATCATAATTGTAGACAATGACTATAATGTCGTATTTTCAAATGAATACCTGTTTAAACTATTCAATATAAAACATAACTCAGGCAAAGAAATGAAAAAGAATGGTCAACGTTATTATACTAAGTTATTTAAAGAGCCAAGTCATGTAGAAAGTATAATTTCAGAGATGTTAATTAAAAAAAGCTATAAAAAAGTAGAGTTTGAAACAAAAGATGATAGAATTTTCAAAATTAAATATATTCCCTTCTTTTTAGAAGATGACATAAAGGCACATTTTTGGACTGTCGAGGATATTACAGAACGTAAACTAAAAGAGGCAAGAATCTTGACTGAAAAAGAAGAGGCGGAACAATCTAATATTGCGAAAACAGAGTTCTTATCAAAAATGAGTCACGAATTAAGAACACCTTTAAATGGAGTGCTAGGTTTCGCGCAATTATTAGAACTAGAAGAGAGACTATCAAATCAGCAGCATATATTTGTAAAAGAAATTCTAAAAGGTGGTCGCCTCTTACTAAATTTAATAAATGAAGTTCTCGACCTCTCACAAATTGAAGCTGGAAAAATAAAAGTGTCGATGCAGAATGTGAATGCGTTGTCGGTAGTGCAAGAATGTGTGAAGATGGTACAACCAGTAGCAAACAAAAATGGGATTTCTATCGAATATCATCTTAAGGCATTTGAACATTATTTCGTGTTTACGGATGAATTACGGCTTAAACAAATAATCTTAAATCTATTAGAAAATGCGATTAAATATAATACAAAAGATGGGAAAATCATTGTAACATGCAGTTCAGATCAAAGAAATATTTATATTAGAGTAAAAGATACTGGAATCGGAATTCCAGCAATTGAAACACAGAAAATCTTTGATCCATTTTACCGTGTATCTAATTTGAACTCTTTTGCAGAAGGGACTGGGATTGGATTATCAATAGTAAAGCAATTGGTAACCTTAATGGAAGGTGAAGTTGGAGTAACTAGTGAAATTGATGTAGGTAGTGAGTTTTGGATTCGTTTACCAATTGTAAATCACCCAATGATAATAAAGTCAGCTAAAGAGCAAAAGCAGCTAGTTAATAAAAGGGGAGAAGCAAACTATCGCATTCTTTATGTAGAAGATAATCCTGCAAATATCCAGTTAATGCAATATTTATTCAAGCCAGTAAAAGGAATAAATTTACACATTGAGAATGATGGGAAATCAGGTTTGAAAGCCTTTAAGCAAAATACATTCGATCTCATCTTACTAGACTTAAATCTGCCAGATATGTCAGGTTATGATATTTTAAAAGAAATTCGCGAAATAGAAGATACTTGTATACCAATCATTGCTATTAGTGCTGACGCGATGAATTCAGATATAAAAAGTGCAATAGCATTAGGTTTTACAGATTATATAACTAAACCGATAGATGTTACTTCTTTTATCAACACTCTATTAAACTATTTGGAAAATTGATTTAATCTGACGTTCACTTCATGAAGTGAACGTTTTTCTATGCGAACTTTAAGGGAAAATTATTTGTGTTAAACTTTATCAACTCTTGCAAAACGTCTGGAGCCTCGTGGACATAATCTCCTACTATTTTATTGTCTTAAAAAGTATTAATAGTGGAGTGAATTGTCGAAAGGTGCTTGATTGATGCCTATTTGAGCGTCTAAAATGCCTAATAAAAATTAGACATAAATATAGGTCTAAAGTTACACTTATTATCAAAGAACGACCAATTATATTCCAAAAAAAGGAGGGATGATTATGGATTTATATCAGATAATTAAGAATAAGAAAGTCGAACATTTGTATCAACCTATCGTTAAAATTAATAGTGGAAGCATTTATGGGTATGAAGCGTTGATCCGTTTTCCCGAATACCCAGAACTAATCATCGAAGATATCTTTCAGATGGCTAGATCTCTTAATCTATTGTTTGAACTTGATACATTATCTATACATCACGCACTAAAAATGTTCCCTTTTCACCTTACAGAAACTGAACATATTTTCATTAATATTTTCCCTTCAACTATAATACATGCAAAATTTGAGGGATTTTTGAAAAGATTAGTCTGTAGGTTTCCACAAATTAAAGGAAGAATTGTTTTCGAATTAAACGAAGCAATTGAAGAAAACCATTTATGGGATGTAAAAAAACTTAAGAAAAAAATTGATACGATTAAAGAATGCGGTTGTTTTATTGCTTTAGATGATATTGGTAAAGGCGCTGCAACCATACAAAAAATTGTAGAATTTAAGCCAGATTATATGAAATTAGATCGCTATTTTGCAGAAGATTTATCAAAATCAAAAGAAAAGCAACTTATTATTTCCCTCCTTGTGAAGTATTGCAAAGGAAGAATGGGATTAATACTAGAAGGATTAGAGTTTGAAAGTGACCTCGAAATAGCAAAGCATCTACAAGTCCCGATTGGCCAAGGTTATATCATAGGCATTCCTGGAAAAATAACCGTGAAAACATTTAGTGAGAAACAACGTTTAGAAAGAAAGCTTTAGTTAGTTTCTTTAGTTCAACTTTCTATAGCACAATTAACTACGCACAACGAAAAAATAAATCTAGATACAAATTCACCAATTTCATCAAAAGAATCGGAAGTGAAAAATAAAATAATGAATGAATTGTTTAATTCTTTCCCCAACAATATTGAGGTCTTCGATCCATCTTTCATTTTAAATGAACTTGAAGGGAAAGTATGGGTTAGAGACGGTCTCATTTATTGTAGTCCTGCTAATAATAAGTTTCCTACAATAACAGTAAATAAAAATATTAATCTCATGAAAAATGGAGAACATGTAGAAGGCACTATCGTGGTTTCAAAAACAGATCATTTCACAATAAAAGATAGTGCACCGACACCTAAAGTAAATTGGCAAGTAAACATAGATAGTACTAAAAATAGAGTAGTTTTATACATTAAACCAAGCGAAAGAAAATACTTTAAGCTTGAAGATGTGGAACCAGGTTATCATATCACCCTTAAAACTTATGAAGTAAATGAACCTTTCAATCCGCTCACTATCGATGAAATTATGACAAAATTAAACTTATTAAATATTCAATATGGAATAGATTATAGTGAAATTGTTAAGGCAGTAAATACAAAAGTAGAAGATGAATTTATCATTGCTAGAGGTTCTGATCCAACAGAAGGTGAAAATGGACGCATTGAGGTGCTAGTGGAAACAAAAGTAAAGAAAGCTTTTTTAGAAAAAGAAGATGGGTTGATAAATTATAAAGAAGTAAAGCAAATACCAACCGTAAATATAGGAGAAGTAATTGCTAAAGTCCATCCGCCTAAAGCAGGAATTGCTGGTCTTGGCGTAACTTTTCAACCGATTCATTGCAAACCCACATTTCCAATAAAATTAAAATTAGGAAACGGGGTAGCGTTATTACGTGATGGTGAAACTTTAGTTGCCACTGAAGCGGGAAGACCTTTTCTTGAACAAAATGGCTTACTCGTAAAAGTATCTATTGTATCGAAATTAACACATAAAGGTGATGTAACATTACAGACTGGAAATCTTCATTTTAAAGGAGATATAGAGATATTCGGAAATGTAGAAGATGGTATGAAAGTAGAGGCAGACGGCTCTGTAAGAGTTTCTGGAAATGCGAATTTTTCTACTATTTCTTCTAAGCAATCCTTATTTATAAATAAAAATATTTTAAGTAGTACAATTATAGTAGGAGAAAATCCTAAAGAAATTACAGAGTTGATTAAGACTCTCTCCAGGATTAATCAAGAATTAGTAACGATGTTAAAATCACTAGAAAGAATCATTCAAACTAATAAGTTCAGTAGCCAGCAACCGATAAATATCTTTCAATTTATACTCCATCTTGTAGATCATCACAGTTTAGACTTAAAGAAATTATGTAGTAAACTTTTTAATCAAAGTCAAAAACCTGCTTTTTTGGTAGATAAAGAGCTAACTTCACTTGTCGGAAGATTAAAAAATAGTTTCTTCACCTCCTTGAAAAGTGACCTACACACTATGCCGCAATTAATCATTTTAGCAAATGATATTCAAGTAGTATTAGATAAATATAAAGCAATGACAAACGAAGAAAGCAACTTACAAGTAAGCTATGTATTAAATAGCATCATATCCTGTAATGGAAATATAGAAATATTTGGGCTGGGCTGTTATAATTCCAACATTTATGCTAAAGGAAAAGTTCATATAAATGGTATTTTAAGAGGCGGAGAAGTTTTCGGTAAACTTGGAGTATTTATTAAAGAATCAGGCTCTGTTGGAGGGGTTATAACAAAAGTTATAGTTCCTTCGGATGAAGTAATTCAATTTGATTTAGTAAGGGAAGGCACCTTCATTCAAATAGGGAACAAACAATATATTTTCCAAACAGATTGGAAAAAAATTGTAGCTTCACTTAGTAAGGAAAATGAAATAGAATTTAATAGCTATTAACAATAATTCTTAAACGTAAGGAATCTTCTAATTATATCGAAATCCTCCATCCATCTAGTAACAATTACAAGTATAAAAAGAGGCTTATAGAGGGGGATCTCAATGAAAGTATACAAAATAGTTATAGCCGATGATGATCTTTCATCCAGAACGTTACTGAAGCATTTCATTGACTTGTTCCCGGAGTACGAATTGGTTGGTGATGCTCAAAGTGGGTTGGAATTCATAAAGCTCGTGCAACAGGCGGATCCAGATATTGTACTTGTTGATATTAACATGCCAGGATTATCAGGTGTTGAAGCGATCAAAGAATGTAAAAAATTCAAAAGACTTAACCCTATGCAAGTTATTTTCACAACTGGATACAGTGATTTTGCAGTGGAGGCTTTTGACGTATCTGCTATTGATTACGTAATAAAACCAATTGAAAGAACTCGACTTCTACAAGCTTTAGAAAAAGCAAAAAAAATGATGGATTTTGAACAAAATGCGTTAAATGAACTACCAACCTCCGATTATAAAGTTTCTTTTAAATCTAATAACGCTATGTTGTATATTCAGTTAAAGGATATTTTATTTTTTGAAAAAGAGGCACGGAAAACCATTTTACATTTGAAAAATGAACGATACGAAATTAGCGAATCTTTAAAAGAGCTATCCAGCCGATTACCAAATATTTTTTTCAAAACACATAAGTCATATTTAGTTCATTTAAATAAAATAAGTAGTATTGAAGCTTCTGGTGAAACATACTTAGCATACTTTTCCCAAACAAATAAAAAAGCGTTTATCTCCAAATTGAAAATTAGTGAAGTACAAAAATACTTTACCGAGTAAATTAGCTAGATTATCCTTTGTTAAATAGTTCCAAAGAAGGGGATACTCAAAAATTGGCGAATCTATTTTAGTGAAATATTCGAACACGATTCCGAGGTGGTATTTTGGAGATTACTGAAAGGTATATAGAACTCATTCAACACTTACAAGCAATTTTCAATAGAGAATTAAATATAGAGGAATTGCAATTTATCAAGCAAATTATTGTATACGAAATAAATAAAGGTGAACAATACTCTATCGAAATGCTATTTAAAGTATTCAACAGTTGGAGTTTAACATTAGCTTATTAAGAATGTTCATATTCACCATTATCACTATTTGAATTCTACAAGGGGCGAATAAGATAGAATGAAATCAAGTCTTATTTGGTTAGTATTGTTCATTTTGATTTTTACGAATGGAGTACAATACTACTCAAACCTAAAATTGGAAGCAGGTACTCAAGCCCTTAATCAAAAATTATATCCAGCACTTAGAGCATCCGATCATGTTTTAACGGGTTTAATAAGCCAACAAACTGGTATAAGAGGATACTCGATTACATCAGATACAACCTTCTTAAATGCTTATTACGAAGGTGGGAATATAGTTTCTAAGAATAGTGGAACAATTAAAGAAATTATGCAAGACTATCCTGAGTTACAGGAATTATATGATTTCAAGGTAAAGCCAATCCAGAATAGATTACAAGAGATGTTTCAGCTCGAAGAATACACACAATTTAATTCCAGAGAGTATTGGTATCGAAACAAAATGTATATGGATGACTATCAAGACGAACATGATAGGTGGATTCTTGCTGTAGAACAAAAAATGCGTGATGTTTCTTTCCAAAATGACTTTTATAGAGATTTGTCAAAGTATATGTTTATTTTTTCGTTATTTGTTTTGTTGCTATCAATTATGATTTTTTTGAGATTCTATAAACTTATCAAAGTGAAATTCCGCCAATTAAAAAAATTAGCAAATCTTGATGCGCTAACTGGGATTGGAAACCGAAGACTTTTTCAGGAAACGATAAAAAAAATGAGGAAATCAGGTACTCCTTTTCAATTAATATTAATTGATATTGATAAGTTTAAACAGTATAACGACGCTTACGGCCATAGAGCAGGAGATGCTTGCTTAAAAAAGGTAAGTGATGTAATTAAAAGCAATACTAACAAATATGGCTATTATAGCCGTATTGGGGGAGAAGAATTTGCGATTGTACTTCCCCAAATAAGCTTACAGGAATCTTTAAGAATTGCAGAAGAACTCCGAAGGAACATCGAGGCTCTTGGAATACCCCACAAAGGGAGTCCCTATAAAAAAGTTACTATTTCATTAGGAGTAGCTTCGATTTCTTCACTAAAAAATACAAGATTCGAAGATTACTATGAACAAGCAGATCAAGCCCTCTACCTAAGCAAGGAACGAGGTAGGAATCAAGTTAGTGCACATGATGTTGATTCAGCGGTTTGAAAAAAAGGAGAATAGTCGTATTACCAGCTATTCTCCAATAATAATTAAATTAGAATTCGTAATCCTCAATATTATCTTTCATAAATACTACTTAATCTGGAAGAAAAATAATTCCCCTAGCTTCTGCGATATAACCATGTCCCTGGCCGTATAGAGTTAGCTCGATTTTCACGGTAGCCAAAATAAAATATATAAAGTAATTCCGACACATTATTTACAATTCACAATTAAAATTGATGTTTACAATTTAATAAGGCAAAATATTACTAGGAATTAGAGCGTGAAGGAGTGTTATAAATGACTAATATCCTAGTAGTAGATGATGATAAGCATACAAGAAAGTTAATTTGTAATTTTTTGGGTGAAAATGGGTATGTGACAGCGGAAGCTGAAAATGGAATAGTAGCATTACAGCTACTCAGTAGAAATATTTATAACGTAGCAATTGTAGATATTATGATGCCGAAGATGAATGGATACGAGCTTACAAAAGAAATTAGAGAAGTCTATGATTTGCCTGTTATTATGCTGACAGCTAAATCGCAGCTTCAAGATAAAGAACGAGGATTTGCTGTTGGTACGGATGATTATTTAATTAAGCCATTTGAATTAAAAGAACTTCAGTTTCGAATAAAGGCTTTACTGCGTCGAACTAACCAAGAATCTGAGCAAATAATAAAAATTTCATCTATTGTAATAAATAAGGCAAGCTATGAAGTACAGGTGGGAGACCAAACCTTACTACTCCCTTTAAAAGAGTTTGAGCTTCTATTTGTGCTAGCATCTAATCAAAATCGTGTTTTGACAAGAGAACAATTAATTCAGAAAATCTGGGGCTTAGATTTTGAAGGGAATGAAAGAACTGTAGATGTTCATATTAAGCGATTACGTGAACGTATGAGACAATTGACGGAAGATGTATCGTTTAAAACCATTCGAGGAGTTGGTTATTCTCTCGAGGTTCTTTCATCATGAGATCTTTGTATTCAAAATTTGTCCTTTTTACTTTAGTTATTATGATAGTAAGTGCTTTATTGGCTTTCTTTCTGTCGAATGCTTATTATCAGCATGTATTGAAATCACAAAATGACGAAAAATACACAAACATCTCATTAAATATTGCTCAGTATATAAATACAGAAACCAATTTAGAACTTGCTAAATATTTTGAGTTACTATCTAACATTGGTTACCAATTGATGATTGTGGACACGAATGGAGAAGCTGTCTTTTATGGTACATCTTTTAGAAAAGATAATTTACAAGCAGATGTGATCGAGCCGGTTTTGAATGGTGAAATTTATCATGGGATGGCTCGATTTCCAAAGGATACATTTGTTACAGGTTTTTTTGCGAATGAAACAAAGAATAGCATTGGTGTAGCAATCGAGCATAATGATAATAAATATGCAATGTTTCTCCGCCCCAACTTAAAATTATTATTTAATGAAATGCATTTTCTCTTTGCCTGGTTATTAACACTAACCGTAGTTTTCAGTCTAATATTTGAAATTACTTTAGCTAAATATCTCATTCATCCTCTTTCAAAGCTAAATAAGGCAACAAAGTTAGTACAAATTGGTAAGTATCCTGTTGTTTTATCTGTTAATCGAAAGGATGAGATTGGAGAATTGGCGTCTAGTTTCCAAGATATGTCCAAGCAACTTGCTCAGCTAGATGATATGAGAAATGAATTTATTTCGAATATTTCACATGACATCCAATCTCCCTTATCAAATATTAAAGGGTATGCTAGCTTGCTAGAAAAAGCATCTTTAAAAAAGGAAGAGGAGGAATACTTAACCGTTATTCAACAAGAAGCAGATCGGTTATCGAGTCTTACTTCACAGTTACTAACTATTTCAAATTTAAACCAATTGAAGGAGCTACGTATAGAAGAGGAAGTGCATATTGCCCAACAACTAAAAGAATTAATGAAAAAATATCAATGGAAGCTTTCCGAAAAAGAAATCTCTATACAACTTTTACTGAAAGACGTGACTATTAAAGGTGACTCTTCCCTCCTCTTAAGTATGTGGGATAATTTATTAAGTAATGCCATTAAGTATAATAAACAAGAGGGTAGTATAGCTATTGCCATCCAAACTATAAAAGATTCTATAGAAGTAACCTTTAAAGATACCGGAATAGGATTGACTTCAGAACAAAAGGGGAAAATATTTGACCGTTTTTATCGCGCTGATGTCTCTCGATCTTCTAATGTTGAGGGATCTGGACTTGGGTTAGCTATTGTGAGGAAAATTGTTGAACTTCACCGTGGCACCATAACTATTCAATCAAAATTAAACGAAGGGACGACCATCACCGTTATTTTACCGGATAAAAAAATGTAATAGCTTATTCATCCTCCGTTCATATTCAGAGCTTAGACTTTGAATATCAACATTTGGAGGATGATTTTTTTATGGGTTCATTAGCAAGTAAGGAGATACGATTTTTTAAAACTAGATATGTTCTAATCTTCACCATTATCTTTCTAATCGCCAGCCTTATTTTTATCATTAGCGGATTAGCAAAAGGACTTTCCCATGATAATTCTTCATTCATTGAAGAAATGGAAGCAACGCATTACTTAATGACAATGGATTCAAACGGACGCTTAGATCGATCGTCTATCTTAGAATCGGAAGGGAAGGATTTCCTACAAAATCCTGTTTTCGAACCATTTTCCCTCCGATTAATTGCTATGGAAGGTGAGAAGAATAACACTTCTTTTGATGTAACGATTATTGGATTAGATAAAGAGAGCAAGGTTCTCCCTGAAATAGGGGAAGGGGTATCATTGTCAAATTCAATGCAAATCATCGTGGATTCCTCTCTTAAACAAGATGGTTTTCAACTTGGTGATACATTAATTGAACCGAGGTCAGAAGCAGAATTTACTATTGTTGGTTTTACAAAAAGTCAGAAATATAGCCATACCCCAACAGTTTTTATGGCTTTAGAAGATTATTCTGAGCTTGGGAGACAAGAGTCTCTTATCTATAATGCGATAGCAGTAAATAATATCGATTCGAAAACAATGGAAGAAGTATTAAAGCATTCATCCAATCTTCATTGGGTTACAAAAGAGGAGGTCATTCAAAATATCCCTGGTAACGCAGCAGAGCAAATGTCATTATCGATGATGATTATCTTCCTACTCATCATCTCCACTTGTATTTTAGCCGCTTTTTTCTATATATTAACGATTCAAAAAGTTCAACAGTTCGGCGTATTAAAAGCAATTGGAGCAAGTAATGGATTTCTAATTAAATCGACTCTGAGTCAAGTGATTTTACTATCTCTTACTGGAATTTTAGCTGCTTTACTGTTTATCTCAGGGTTTCAAATGATTTTACCAAAACAAATCCCTTTTCTTCTAGAAATAGAAACAATTGCTGTATACACAATTCTATTATTTATTGTGGCGTTATTTGGTGCTGGTGTATCTGTTATAAATATCGTGAAGGTTGACCCCATTATTACATTAGGAGGGAAGGAATAATGAATGCTACTTTATTAGAAATAAATCATGTAACGAAGTCATTTAAAGATGGAGAACATAATCTAACCGTTTTAAACAAGGTATCATTAAAAGTAGAAAGAGGGAATCTAATCGCGATCGTTGGTCCATCAGGCTCCGGTAAGACAACCTTACTTTCAATAGCTGGATTATTACAGAGTGTTGATGAAGGTGAAATCTGGATTAATAAGAAGCAGATTTCTCAAAATAATGAAATAGAAAAATCGCGTATCAGATTAAATGAAATAGGATTTATCTTTCAACAATCCAATCTTATCCCATATTTAACAGTGGAAGAACAGTTAAAACTAGTTCTAAAATTAGCGAAGAAGCCTTGGGAGCAGCATAAATTATATGTTGCAGAATTGCTAGAGTCGATGGGTATTCTTCATAAAAAATTCCATTTTCCTCACCAATTATCAGGAGGTCAAAAACAACGAGTAGCGATAGCACGTTCCCTTATTAATAATCCTAGTATTATTCTAGCAGATGAACCGACAGCTAGTCTTGATTCTTCCAGAAGCTTTGAAATCATGTCCCTTTTAGCTAATGAAATTAAGAAAAATCAAAAGGCTGGAATTGTCGTGACTCATGATGAAACGATTCTCCCTTTATGTGATCAAATTTATTACATGAAGGACGGAAGAATCGATCATTTAGCTGGAAAACAGGAGAGTGATAAAGCAGAAACAAAGAGCATCTTCCTTACTTAATTACGTTTGTATTAAGCATTAACAATAAGAATGAAAAAGAACTCCTTAGTTATACTAGTAAGAAATGACATAACGAAGGAGTTCTAATTATGTTCTGGTTCTTTTTTACTACCTTAATTATTTCTATCATTTTACTGTTCTATCTCTGGTCACTGAAAAAGCGATTTGATCCCCTTCAGTTAGTTCTCATATTTCTATTTACTTCGTATATTTGCCAGAACACATACTATAAATTATTTTCCCCTTATGATCGGATAAGTATTGCGGATAGTGGCTGGGCAAAACTAACCGTGAAATTACATTTCGGGATCATTTTACCTGTCCTTTTAATCGGAGTTATGTCTTTCTTTATCGTTCGAAAACGACTTATTGCTTTGATTACTAGTGCCCTATGGGTACTATTCGTGCTAGGGAGTGAAAAACTTTATCTTTTGCTAGGTGTTTTGGAATTAGGCGGAAAGAATTGGTATCCAGCTATTGATTTATGCTTTGCCATCTTGCTTGTTTTTATTTCAATTGCTGGTATGAAGTTTCTTAATCGATTGCTAGCCAATGAAAGAGTGATCTCATGAAGGAGATGTTTGCTAATGTAATGGACCCTATCTTACCAAAGAAGTTTGATGAGAATGAGGTTTACACCATAATAATTACGATTCTAGTGTTGACTGTTCTGGTTTACTTCCAGAAGCGTCAACCAGAATTAAGCAAGCTTGAATTAGGAAGCATTTATTTATTTAACTTATTACTCAGTACAACGTTGGAATCCCTTTTGGCAGATCATCCAATAGATTTGTATGATACGGTGGACCATGCGCATGCTGAAATATTTGACGTGATTTTGCAAACCTTTGCTTACCCAGCTACTATTGTTATTGCGTTGTATTTTTATTCGAGATTTAAACCGAATAATTCTCTCTATATTCTTCTTTGGGGAATAATCTTAACTATATTGGAAAGGTTCTCCTTACTTTTTAACTTATTTCAATATAAGGAATGGACTCTTTTTTACTCCTTCATTTTTTACATACTTATTATGGTGTGTAATATCATTTTCTTTAATAAAGTACGGAATTACATTAGAAGAAGGAGAAAATCGTAACTTGCTCAGTAGCGAAAAATAAAACGAAACAAATTTTTCTTTTACTTTTACCTCACATAAGTAGTTTTAGGAATGGGGAAGATAAAGTAAAACAAAAATCAGGTGGACTCTAATGAAAATACTTTGTATAGATGGTGGTGGCATTCGTGGCGTGTTTGCAGTAGCCATTTTACAAGCTATCGAAAATGAATATAAAAAACCAATCGGTGATCTATTTGATATGGTAGCAGGTACAAGTACAGGATCAATTATCGCCTCCTCTGTCAGTATAAAAGTAGAAATGACATCAGTATTAAAGAATTATAAAGAGTTTGGTGGGAAGATTTTCGACAGACAAGCAAAAGTTGGTCTTTTTAAAAGTATTTACAGTGATAAATATTTACGTCGTTTTTTTCATCAGGCATTTGGAGAACGCTCCCTTGCTGATGTCACAAAGCCTTTGTTGATTCCTGCTGTGGACGTAACACATGGGCGTCCATTTGTTCATCGATCTAATTATGGTAATAAAGATACTAAGGATTTAACAATCAAGCTTTGGGATGCGGTGTTATCCTCCTGTTCAGCACCTGTCTATTTTCCCCCAAACAATATTAATAACCACTATTTATCGATAGATGGTGGATTGTGGGCAAATAACCCTTCATTAGTATGTCTAACCGAAGCATTAGAATATTTCAAAGTTGATTTAAAGGAAATGAAGATACTGTCAATCGGAACAGGATTACAAAAGATTGATTTCACAATCCAAAAAAATAAATATTGGGGAGTGAAACAGTGGCTTCCATTTCAGTTGCCATTTATGAAAGTAACGCCAAAACTACTTGATTTAGCCTTGCAATTGTCTTCTGAGTCGGTAAGCTATCAATGTCAACATTTGCTTGGAGATAATTATCTGCGCTTAAACAAAGAACTTGGAGAAGAGGTTCCCTTTGACGACATTACATGTATGGAAGACCTAATTCAATTAGGAAGAGTAGTTTTTGATGAGCGAAAAGAAGAGATAAGTTCATTTTTGAATATAGAACCAAACAGATAATTGTTTTTTTCACAAAAGGAAAGGGTACTATAAAAATAATTGGCTCTGTTAAAGGACAGTGTTGATTTTTAGGTCCCTAGCTGTTGATTGGAGCACAAGGCGAAGACTCCTGCGGGAGGTAGCGTTTTGTGGAGACCCCACAGGCAAAGCCGAGGAGGCTCTCCTAAGCCCCGCGGAAAGCGAAGCCTAGTGCGGAAATCAACAGCGGTGTTTAATAGAGCCAAATAATTAAAAGATTTCTGTAGAAATGGAGTACAAAAATCTGTACAAGGGGGATCTTAAGATGGAAGTTACACCAGAGCAACGGATTACACTTCATGAATTCAATAACCTAACGAAATCATTAAGCTTTAATATGTACGATGTGTGTTATACAAAAACAAAAGAAGAACGCGAGGCATATATCGATTATATTGATGAGCAATATAATGCAGAACGATTGACAAAAATTTTAACGAATGTTGCTGAATTAATAGGAGCGCATGTGTTAAATGTCGCTAAACAAGATTATGTACCACAGGGAGCAAGTGTAACCGTTCTAGTATCAGAAGGGCCAGTAGTAGAGGTACCAACTGGAACTTATGAAGAATCACCTGGGCCACTACCAGATTCCGTTGTGTGCCAGCTAGATAAAAGTCACATCACCGTGCATACTTATCCTGAATATCATCCGGTAGAAGGAATTAGTACGTTTCGTGCGGATATAGACGTTTCTACTTGTGGCGAAATTTCACCACTAAAAGCATTAAATTACTTAATTCATTCCTTTGAAACAGATATTATGACAATGGATTATCGGGTTCGCGGCTTCACCCGTGATATAAACGGAAACAAGCTATTTATTGACCACGATATTAACTCTATCCAAAACTACATACCAGATGAAGTGAAAAGTCTCTATGATATGATTGATGTGAATATATATCAAGAGAATATCTTTCATACCAAATGTAGGCTAAAAGAATTTGACTTAAACAACTACCTATTTGGATTTTCAAAAGATTCCCTTGAAGATAAAGAACGCTATGAAATTACAGAAAAGCTAACAACAGAAATGGACGAAATATTTTATGGAAAGAATATTAACTTCGGCTACAAAGATAAAGATTAACCCCCAAAGCAGTCATCGCACTGCTTTTTTATTTTGAACCCTGCTAAAACTTGTAATCATCAGTGAGTATAACAGGTCATCCTAATTTTTAGAATAGATACCTATGCAAAGAAATTCGCATCATAGATGATGAAATGAAAAAGTGGACGATTAAATATCCCCGCCTCCCCTGTAGATTGTAGTGCAAGGCGAGAGACTCCTGCGGGAATGCGAGTCGAAGGGAGACCCCACAGGCGCAAGCTTGCGCCGAGGAGGCTCCCAAGACCGCCCGCGGAAAGCGAACGCCTGGCACGGAAATCTACAGGGCGTTCAAATGGGTCACCTTATAATTACAGGGTAGCTATTTAATAGAGACCTTCACCTATTTCGAACTTGAATTACATTATCTTACTATTTAACTATTGAAACTGATAATCATTATCATATATAATAAGTGTTTAATAGCAACCAAAGAAAAGGTGATCCTAAATGAAGAACATCCATATTTCGTCATCAACACTTGAAGAAGGCGAAAAATGTTCCATCCAACAAACTTTATTATACATAGCAGCCGGAACAGGGGAACTATTTTCTACTAGAAACAGTGTAAGTCGTGCACTAAAAGCTGGAAAAAGTATTTGGGTAGAAGAAGCTACTCTCCTCTCAACATCCAAAGAGTTTTTGAAAGTATATACCATAGCTTTCCCATCAACAATAAATTTAACTAAGACATCATTAGCATATATCGATCCTAATAAAATGGAACATCTGGTAGAGGAACTGCTTTTTTTACAGGATAATACAACATTCTCAGGGCAATGTAGGTTTCAAGCTAAAATTTGGAGTTTCTTGGCTACGCTCACCGATATCCAAGAAATAGATGATATAGAAGAAACAATTCAATACTTAGATCAAAACATAACAAGAAATTTAACTGTCTCAGAATTAGCAACTATGGCCAGAATGACCCCGACTTCTTTTTCAAGAGCTTTTAAAAAGAAAACTGGTCTCACACCGAAGGAATATGTCGTAGAAAAAAGAATGAAAAGAGCAAAGGAGCTCATCATTCAACATAAAGGAATGACATTGAAGGATATAGCCTATCAGCTTGGTATTCAAGATGAATTTTATTTTAGTAGAATGTTTAAAAAGAGAGTGGGGGTTGCCCCAAGTATTTATGTGAAGCGCGCGAAGGAACGTGTAGCAATTGTTAGTCAGATATTTTTACAGGACCATCTTCTGGCACTTGGTGTGCAGCCTGTCGCTGCCCCAATGTATCCATCTGTATTTCCCGCATCAAATGGGGTGCCGTCTTATATGGAAAAGGAATTGGAAGGGACACTCCTTTTAAATGCCGAAAAAGCATTTGATCCAAAAGAAATATTACAAACAAAGCCGGATAGTATAATTAAAACATTCCTTCATCATGGGGAAGAACAGTCATTGTCATGGGAAAATAGAGAAGATGTTTACTCTCTAAGCTTGCAACGTTCTTGGCAAGATTACTTAGAAGATATTTCTTCCTTAGTAGGGAAGGAAGAAAAGGTAAAACAAATTAAGCTAGAAATACAGAAATTAGAAAATGAAGCCAAGGAAAAGTTATGTCCGATTACAAGACTTGGTGGATGGGCAGTGATATGGGTTCGACCTGAAGAAATTCGATTATACGGCTATTCCGATCATGCTTGTTTAGATCTTTTATTTCAAACATTAGGCTTCGAACCTCATCCTGGTTTGCCGAAAAGTGGTTATCGAGTCATTACTCCAATGGAATTGGCTATTTTAAACCCAGACAAATTACTAATACTCTGGAGTAAAAAAGTCGATATTGGCAGATTGATGAATTCTGCAACATGGAGCCAATTAAAAGCAGTGCAAAATAAAGAAGTATATATCCCTGATAGTACAGAGTGGGACCCGTGGGGACCGCTTGGTAGAAAATATATGATTCAAAACTTAGTTAGCTTTTTCCAACAATCTGACAAATTAGCGTGAACAATAGAACCCTTTGAGCATTAGGACTAAATAACCAATTTGCTCAAAGGGTTCATTTGTCCATGCGATATGACAAAAAAGGTCATGTTCATATTATTTGATAATGGTTATCATTGAGAATGAATTTCACTTAGGGTTCATTTATTTTTTTGTTATTCATTGATAATCATTATCAATGAAAGTGGAGATTTTAGGAGAAAGGGTGGGAACATGCGGCATTCCGCTAAACAGATTGCAGAAAATGCTTCTTTTCAGGCGTTTTTAAATAGTTACATAAGGGAAGTAAATGGCGCTCACTGGATAAAGAAAGAGAAATGGTATAGAGAACAACGACCTTCTGTAATCCTAATGGGCAACGACATAGTAGAACTAAACCTTCCTCACCAAAAATTAAAATTTGTGATAGAGGTCGAATATAAATCCTTGGTTGGAAGACATACTTTCGGTTTAGCACTTAAAAATGACGAACAGCAACAAGATTGGGTAGAAGTGGAGCGACTGTTTGTCATGATTTCATTAATTCAGGAGCTCCATTTAATGGCAAAAGAGAATGGTTGCCCTGAGCTCGCTTCTCATTATGATGAACTTCTCTTACGACTAATAGAGAGTTACCATTCCATGACTACCTATATTGAAAAAAGACAAGATGAAGCAAAAAGATTATATGCAGTTGATTGTACCTTTATTGAATCAGAGCAGTCATTGTTATTCGGACATTGGATGCATCCGACTCCAAAAAGCCGACAAGGAATGGCTTCATGGCAACATGATCGTTATGCTCCTGAACTTTGTGGCAGTTTTCAGCTTCATTATTTCCGAATAGACTCAACCTACATAAAAGAAGCATCTATATTAAAAGAAAAAGCAACAGAAATAATAAAGGAAATGGTGAAGGAGTCTGCCTCTAATTTAGAAACCAAATCAGGTACGCTCATTCCTATGCACCCACTACAAGCTGAATGGTTGCTCCAACAGGAATACATTCAACAAGCGATGGATCAAGGTATAATCGAGAACTTAGGACTCCATGGTAGAACATATACAGCCACTTCGTCGGTACGAGCAGTGTACAATCCTTTGGAGAAATGGATGTTAAAGTTTTCTATTCCAGTAAAGGTTACAAACTCACTTCGAGTGAATAAACTTCATGAATTAAAGGCTGGGGTAGTCATGGCCGAACTTTTACAAAAGATAGACTTTTTAGAGGAATATCCACAATTTCGAGTAGTAGATGATCCAGCATTTATGACTGTACAACTTCCTAATAGAGTGGAGACTGGTTTTGAACTAATCATTAGATCAAATCCGTTTCAAGCTGGGGATGATAAAGGGATAATATCTATAGCAGCGCTTGTACAAGATGCACTTCCTGGATACGATTCTATGCTAAAAAACATTATAAGAAAACTTTCATTTGAAACGGGAAGGCCGATAAAAGAAGTTAGCGTAACATGGTTTAAACATTATTGGAATTGCGCAGTAGAACCAATGATTAGGCTTTATGATAAGCATGGAATGGCATTGGAGGCTCATCAGCAAAACAGTCTAGTAGACATTTCGCTAGGCTATCCAACTGCTTACTATTTCCGCGATAACCAGGGCTATTATTTAGCTTCTTCTTATTACTCACACTTAGAAGGGTTTGGCGTAGATTTGAGCCAAGCATCGGAATTATTTTATGAGGAGGATATGATTTCCAATCGTTTTTCTTATTATCTCTTTATCAATCACATTTTTTCGGTGATTCATCGTTTTGGAGTGGATGAATTGATTGAAGAAGAAGAATTAATAAATTGGATGATTCCCACATTAAGAAAGTTGGCAGAAGAGTTGACAGGAGCTGGAAAACAATTCGTGCAAAGTGTTTTAGAGCAAGGACAATTAGCTTGCAAAGGTAACTTATTAACCCGCTTTCACGATGTTGATGAGTTAATGGCTGAATTAGAACAGGCAGTATACACATTCATTCCAAACCCAATACATCAAGTCTATCAAAAAGAGCGAAGGGAGAGAGAATATGCATCTGCTTTCCCATTGTAAAACTGAAGAGCGTGTAAAGAGACAGTTAGTAGAGGCGATTCTGTTTGAAAGGCTACTCCCTTTTGAGCTAATTGAGGAGAAGGAAAGTACAATATTTCTAATAAAAGGGCGAACACATACCTTTCAATGTAAAGGTCGTATTACAGCATTTGATCGTTATCGAATAGTGGAGAGGAGTATTCTTAAAATCAATCAAGATGGCACGTCACAAGATGTCTCTTTGAATCATTTGATTGAAGAATTGACCACTGATGGAAATATTAGATCAAAAGTGTTATTGGAATTACAGCAGACCATTCTTTTGAGTAAATGGAACGAAAGAAATGTGCCAATCCTTTCAACAAGAAGGGACCTTCCCTATGAAGAACTTGAATCTGCTATAACAGAAGGTCATCCTTACCACCCTTGTTATAAAGCACGAACAGGCTTTACTTTGGCGGATCATGAAAATTACGGACCTGAAGCGAATTACTCCTTTCAGTTATGTTGGATTGCGATTCCAAGAACGACAGTTCGTTCTTCCTTTCCGAGCAACGAAATAGAATTTTGGAAAAAGGAATTAGGAGAAGAAACATATTCAATACTGATAAATCGTCTAAAGGAACAAGGGGGGGATTTTTCCATCCATACATTGTTCCCTGTTCATCCTTGGCAATGGAAGAATTTCATCCAGCAGCATACGTTGGATCTATCTATCCTATTTTTAGGATGTGTGGGAGATTCCTACCGGGCTACTCAATCAGTACGCACTTTGTGGAATGAAACAGACTTGAGAAAATCACATATAAAGCTTGCTATGAATATGGTGAACACTTCTTCTTTACGAATTTTTGAACCGCATTCAGTATGTACAGCGCCAGAAATTTCTACTTGGCTTTGCCGTGTTCAAGAAACTGATCCCTTTTTACAAGATAGACTAGTGTTATTACAAGAGTATGCAGGATCTATTGTCGATACTAAGTCTCCTACGATTCAAGGGCAGTTGGCGGTAATTTGGCGGGAAAGTGTTCGAGCAGTTTTAAAGCAAGGGGAAGAGGCAGTCCCGGTTAACGCCCTGTCCTTAATGGAACAAGATGGTAAACCATTCATCGACGATTGGTTGCAAAAATATGGAATAGAAAAGTGGCTCGTACAATTTATAGAAGTCGCTGTCTTACCTGTTTGGCATTTACTAATTGCACATGGTATTGGCGTAGAGGCCCATGCTCAAAACATGGTGCTTTTGCACGAAGATGGTTGGCCGACACGATTAATACTTCGAGATTTTCATGAAAGTGTGGAATATACAGAGAGCTTTCTTTCTGCTCCAACTCTACTACCGGATTTTAATAGCTTGCATACTGATTATCTAAACGCTCCTAATGATAAATATTATTGGATGTCCTCAGTAGAAGCATTACGGGAGTTAGTAATGGATACCTTGTTTGTCTTCCATTTAAGCGAGCTCTCTTATCTGTTAGAAATACACTATCACTACTTAGAGGAACGCTTCTGGAAACAAGTACAAGAAATACTTAACAAGCACCTACAAGCGTTTCCTGAACTTGTGGAGAGACATAAATTAGTACAGTCCGATAATTCAAAGATTGCAGTAGAATCATTATTTACAAAAAAAATAAAGCCGGGACAATCAGATTATCGTCATTTCATTCAAAATAGCTTACTTATAAATGATTAGAAGGAGAGTGGCTAAAAAGTGTTATACATAAACGACCACTACTATACAAAACAGGATTTTGAAGAACAGTATCTTCATTTCGAGCAAATGCCACTATTAGTAGGTTGCGAGAAAAAGAGAATTGCAATTTGTACGGAGAACATATTTGAATGGTTAGCACTCTGCTTTTATATCCGTAAGCATCGCGGTTCCGTGGTTCCAATTCATCCAGCTACTCCAAGGGATGCTGCTATTCGGTATGCACACAATACAGCTAGTCATCTTCTTATTTTTCAATCTTTAAACACGCCAATATTAATGATTAATGATCGTGAAGAAAAAGAAGGGGTACTTGTTCAGATGAGTTCGGGAACGACTGGGGCACCTAAGTGCATCGAGAGACCGTGGAGTTCAATAGAAGAGGAAATAACTAGTTATAATGCCAGTTTACCTGTAGAAAAGGAAAAAGTTCCGATTATTGCTTGTCCTATTACACATTCATACGGATTGATTAGCGGGGTCCTCTCAGCTATTGAAAGGGGAAATGAGCCGGTTATTATCAGTAACTTAAACCCTAAATATGTCTTGAAAATGACAAAAAAACATGAAAGACACATCCTTTATGCTGCACCTGTTTTTCTACATTTGATTGCAAGTTTCTTAAAGAGAGAGGAAAAATTAGACTCCGTGATGACTTCCGGTACGATGTTACCGGCTTTATGGCTTGAGCTACTAAAGGAAAAAGCAAATGTAGTATTACAACAATATGGATGCTCAGAAGCAGGTTGTGTGGCAATTCACCCAGCGATAAATAATGCCAATCAAATGGGGTTTCCACTTCCTCACTTATCGGTAGAGGCTGGAAACTCGGAAAGTGAACCAGGTGAGATTGTCATACATTCTCGAACGCACACAATTTATACGAAAGATCTTGGTTATTTTTCGGAAAATGGCGTCTTATGTTGTTTAGGAAGAATGGATGACATGATTAATGTTGGAGGACTTAATGTGTATCCTCAGGAAGTAGAAGATGTTTTAATGCAGGAGCCTAGAATTTCGGAAGCAGTCGCCTATAAAAAGGTAGACGTCTTTGCAGGAGAGCGGGTTTGTGTACAATTTATAGCTGATGAGATAGTTTCAGAACTGGAATTAAGAGAGTGGTGCAAACAACGTCTGGCGCCTCATCAGATTCCTTATGAATTAATACAGGTGCAAGAAATACCAAAACTACCGAATGGAAAGATTAGTAGAAAGTTGGTCGGAGGTGTACTTTTATGAAAGGGACTTTAACAAGAGAAGAAATAATAACAAGTATTTTTGAAGTGATGAAAAACAAGTTAACATTACCAATGCTTTCATCCTTTACGGAGGAAGCACGATTAAACGAAGACCTTTATATGGACTCGATTATGCTACTTCAGCTTATTCTACATTTAGAGTTGGATTTAGGGTTTACGATTCCAGATGAAATGCTCGTTCCTAAAGACTTTCATACGGTTAGCAGTCTAGCAGATTTTTTAGAACAATTGCAGCAAAATGCTGTGCTGGAGGGATAACATGATAAAGGTTCATTGTTTCGTCAGTTGTGTATGTGAAGTAATTAAGAAAACTGAGGGAGTGGATCATCGACCATATTATTTTGGCGTATGGGATGCTGATTTTGACGTGTTGGATAATGGGGTACTTACTTATCATTCAGAAAAGATTTCTCATGATTTTTTCAAGAATTGGTATGAGTTACTCTATGGAATCAAAATAAACCAATGGTATAACGAGCAGCAATCCAAAGAAGAGAATGTGAATGTTTTGTTAGAACTTATCAATAATAAGCCGAAGCATCGACACATCATGGTTATGCTTGACCTATCTATGCTCCCAGAAAGAGAAAATAAATTTCATCAGAGTCCATTTCCGCACTATTGTATGCTAGAAACGACAGAAAAGGAAGAGGAATGGTTTATGTTTGATCCAGACTTCCGCTGGGAGGGAGTTCTTCCTAAAGAAAAAATTCTAGCAGCAATTCGGAACCCAGCTGTGAAAGGTGGATATTATTTTGACGCAAATCATCTTGTCCCCTCTAGCTCCGAAACAATTGAAGCATATTTTAATACTTGTATAAAGCATGATTCTAACCCGATGACAGAAGCTGTTCGCTCCATCCTACATTTGTACACATCAGGAAAGGAACAACACAGGTTAGCGGAACTAGGGAATGCACTTAAACAACTTCCAGTTTTGGCTATTCGAAAATACGCTTATGAGCATGCCTACGCATATTTTTGGGAAGAGCTGGGACTTTCTGAGGAATGGTTTGAAGCATGGTGCGATGAAATTGAATTACTTGTAAAAGGCTACACAACCATTCAATACCGAGTAATGAAACTTGCGATGACTGGACAATTAGATTTAGTAAAAGAATTAGAGGTAAAACTAGCAGAGCAAGATGAACGAGAATATAAGATTAAAAATGGGCTACAAGCTTGCTTTGAGGAATGGTCCCAAAAAATTCATGCTCAAAAGCTGGTAGCCAATTAAAGGAGGGGAATAAGATGAAGTTATCCCTATGCACCATTTCATTTCGCCATCATTTACATTCCTTAGATCAACTTGCAAGGTGGGCACAGACGCATCAGTTCCAAGGAATCGAATTATGGGGAATTCATGCTAAACACCTTAGTGCAGAGCCACACTACAATGAGAAATGGTTAAAAACATATGGCTTACATACAAGTATGATTAGTGATTACCTTCCACTAGAAGTTCCTTTACAGGAAACGATGATCGCCACCAATTCTCTATCTGCCCTTGGGCATATTTGGGGAACGACAAAGCTGCGTACCTTTGCTGGCCAAAAAGCAAGTGCTGAAACAACCAAGGAAGAGCGAGTTCAGTTAGTTAAACGGCTGTATCAGATTTGTGATTATTTGTATAAAGAAGGTCAATATTTACTAGTAGAAACGCATCCAAACACCTTAACAGATAATCTTCCTTCCACGCTACAACTTCTAGAGGAAGTAGATCACCCAGCTCTACGAGTTAACTTTGATGTGTTACATATGTGGGAGTCAGGGACGGATCCTCTGGAGGCTGTGAAAAAGCTACAACCATTTATTTCTCATTTTCATTTTAAAAATATTGCTTCACGCAACCAGTTACATGTTTTCAACCCGCATAATGTCTATGCTGCGGCGGGCTCAAGAGAGGGGATGGTCCCTTTATTTGAAGGTGAAATTGATTATGACCAATATCTTACTTCCATTTTATCCTTGATGGAGGTCGAAGCATCGCTAGAATGGTTTGGTCGGGACGTGAAAACTATTCTAGAAATGGATGCAAAAAGAGTATGGGAAGTAACGAAAAAATTGCAGAGGGTAAAGGTTGGCTAAGGGAAATAAAAGGAATATCTACGGAATGGACTGAGCTATTTAGCTTAGTCCATTTTTTAGTTGTTTAAGAACTAATAAACCTATAGGCTTATTAAGATTACACCTTAGGTACATTCCTAGCTTACTAGTTTTCCTATATTCTTGGTAGGTATTACTAATAACAAGGAGGGCGTTCGATGAAAAGTATATTGAAAACAAATGGTAATCTTCAGGAAGGCGGGGGTTTGAATGTTTTTAGCAATTAAAGAGCTTTCTCAATCTAAGTTAAAGTATATTTTAGTAGGACTAATTATGGTAGCTATTCTATTTCTTTTATTCTTTATTAATGGCCTTGCCTCTGGATTGTCTAATGCAGATAGTTCATCTTTAAAAAACTTACCAGCAGACTATATTGTGATGAATAAGGATGCGGAAGGAAATATAACAAAGTCAGAAATTAATGAGCAGGATACGTCGGAAATAAACCAAATAATTGACCAAAAAAATGCAACCCCATTCACTATTAAACTATCCTCTGTAAAAAAAGAAAATAAAAAAGCGGATGTCGTCTATTTTGCAGTGAATACGAAGAATATTTCCTTACCTCCTGTGATTGAAGGGAAAAAGATTGAAGAGCTGAAGAATAATGAGGTAATTGTAAATGAATCCGTTAAAAATGAAGGCTACACATTATATGACGTTTTGGTAGATGAAAATTTAAATATAGAGTTTAAAATAGTCGGATTCACACAAAATCAAACCTATAGTCACCTACCAGTTATCTATACGAATTTAGCTTATTGGGAAGAAATGAATCTTTTACCTTTGAATACAAACAATGCAATTCTATATATTGGAGAAAAAGAAATAATAACAGGGTTTGACACGTTTACAAAAGATGAAGTAGTTCAGGCAATGCCTGGTTATAAGGAGACTCAAGCCTCTCTAACGATGATGAAAGTATTCCTATTTTTCATTTCTGCTTTTGTTTCGACCGTCTTCTTCTATGTAATAACTATACAAAAAACGAATCAGTTCGGAATTTTAAAAGCGATTGGAGCTAATACAGGATATATCGCAAAAAGTATTATACTGCAAGTAGTAATCATTACCATTGCCAGCCTAGGGTTAAGTCTGTTAGCAATTTTTGCAATGACACAAGTGTTACCTGCTGATATGCCTTTTGTCTTATCCGTTTCTCTTGTTGCATGGACAGGAGTAATATTTTTATTTCTTAATCTTATTGGTTCAATCATTTCTGTTTTTAAGGTGTACAAAGCAGATGCACTAGATGCAATTGGGAGGGTGGAATAATGAGTAGCGTATTAAAGCTAGAAAATGTATCGAAGGCATTCATGGATGGCGATGTTCAGATTGAGGTATTAAAAAGTATTTCACTAAAAGTAAATAGAGGAGAGTTCATTGCAATCGAAGGACCTTCCGGATCAGGAAAAAGTACCCTGTTATCCATTATCGGGGCACTATTAACTCCAACGAGCGGTTCTATTTTTATTGATAATGAAAACATATCAAAATATCAACCTGCCGAGTTAACAAAGGTTCGTTTAAACAATATTGGCTTTATTTTTCAATCTTCAAATCTGATTCCATTTTTATCAGTTAAAGATCAGCTATTGTTGGTTAGTGATATTAACAAATCACGAAATAATGAATATAAAACGAAGGCGGCACAACTCATCCATGATCTTGGACTTGCTCACAGAGAAGATAGTAAGATCCATCAGTTGTCCGGAGGGGAAAAACAACGAGTCGCGATTGCGAGGGCATTCATGAACAACCCTGATCTGATTTTGGCTGATGAGCCTACTGCAAGTCTTGATTCGGATCGAGGAAGACAGGTAGTGGAAATGTTGTCACGAGAAGTGAAAAATATGAATAAAGCTGCCATAATGGTAACTCATGATAAGCGAATGTTAGATCTATGTGACAGAGTGCTACACATTGAGGATGGCAAGCTTACAGAAAGACAAAAAAAGTAAACAAAGGAGGAGTCCATTTAGATAAGAGTGCTTATTTAAATGGACTCCTCCTTTTATATTAGAAACAATGGAAAAACACAATACTTGGTTTTTATTGATAGTTAAGGCATAATATTCTGTAGCTTAAAAAGCAAATCTATCTGAAAAGGTGTTTCATATATGCAAAAGTTAATAGTAGTAGGGGCAGGAATTCTAGGTGCTTCTACAGCGTATCATTTGGCGCGATCTGGCGCAGATGTCACATTAGTAGACCGATTTGACAAGGGCCAAGCTACGGATGCAGCAGCTGGGATTATCTGTCCATGGATATCACAGAGAAGAAACAAAGCGTGGTATACGTTAGTCAAAAATGGAGCAAGGTTTTATCCTAAATTAATCGAACAATTGCAAGCTGATGGGGAAGAGAATACAGGTTATAGTCAAGTAGGTGCATTAAGTATACATAGCGATCTAGAAAAACTTGAAAAAATGGCTGAACGAGCAAAAAATCGTAGAGAGGATGCCCCTGAAATAGGAGAAATAAAAATCTTATCGCCTTCTGAAACAAGAAACCTCTTTCCACCTTTATCCGAAGAATTCGGTTCAGTTTTTATAAGTGGTGGAGCACGTGTTAACGGTAGGGCACTAAGAACCGCCCTCATAAATGCCGCAAAAAAGCATGGGGCTACCTTTCTTGAGGGAGAAGCATCTTTAATACTTAAGGAAAGTAAAGTAACTGGAATTTTTGTAGGTGATCGCTTGATACATGCTGATAAAGTAGTCATTACTGGTGGAGCATGGGCTCAGCAAATATTAGAGCCGTTAGGGGTGCACTTTTCTGTAACACCTCAAAAAGCCCAAATTGTTCACCTTGAGCTGCCAGACACGGAAACTTCCCATTGGCCTGTAGTAATGCCACCAAATAATCAATACATACTAACCTTTGAAGACGGTCGAGTGGTAGTAGGAGCTACACATGAGGATAATGTCGGCTTTGACTACCGAGTAACTGCAGAAGGTGTCAATGGTATTCTAAGTAAAGCAGTAGAAGTTGCTCCAGGATTAGCTTCTAGTACGTTATTGGAAACTAGAGTTGGTTTCAGGCCATTTACTCCTGGATTTTTACCCATTATCGGACCATTGCCAAACATAGAAGGAATCTATATAGCTAATGGACTGGGTGCATCCGGTTTAACGAGTGGTCCATATCTAGGAAGAGAACTTGCTAATCTTGCATTAGGAGAAGCGACTGAACTGGATATCAAGCATTATGATGTAGGTGGTGCGCTAAAATAATTAAAGCTTTTCCAATCAAACTGATCGTAACTACAATAGCTTTTCCCACACATGTGTGATACCATATATCTCTACAGAAAAAGAGGACGTGACTAAACATGATAAAAATAGACATACCAAAACCGAGCATATCTATTACAGAGCGCCAACAAATAAGAAGAGATAACGAACCCATGATCACTCCAATCAATGGATTTATCGACCTTCACCAGATTCCAAGAGACTTGGGCGGAATCTTCCTATTCTTCAACATTAATGACGAGCTACTTTTTGTTGGAAAAGCAAGAAAGCTTAGACAACGCGTTAAAAAACATTTTGAAGACAATGTCTCTCCCATTAAAAACCATCGTGATGAGGTGTACAGAATTGATGTATGCATCGTGGAGGACCCAATGGAAAGAGAGATTTATGAAACATACATTATTAACGAGTTAGAATCGAAATATAATGTAGATAAAGTTTTTTACAAGTAATAAAGTGACGGATATATAGAAGAGCTATCTCCTAAACTTGTGAGAGGCTCTTTTTTCTTTGTGTTTGATTAATTGTTCTGAATATAACACGCGATTATATTCCTTATTTTTTACTTTACAGTTAAAAGCTGACTAACAATTTTTTGTTAGTCAGCTTTTTCATATTTTGATAAAAAAGGTCATTTTATCAGAAAAAGTGACGGATTTGGGTTATTTTTTTGAACCGAAAGAAAGAGGAATAGGAATAAATGATAATAAAAATTAGATACTTGCTAAATTAGCTAGTTATTAGGACCTAAAACCACTACTATTTGTCTAACATTTTTGTTTGGAAGCAAACAGAATTATCCCAATTTACACGCTTATTAACCTGTGACATATTTAATAAAAAGAGGGGAGGGAATTATCGAGAGAGAGGCTTTACTAATCCAAACTAAATAAAGTTGGTGAACATCTATGAAGAACAAAAAGGGAAAGAGAATAGCACAATTAGTATTTTTCCTACTACTAATATTGATTATCTACATGGCTGTATCTATCTATCAAGCCAAAAAAAATGGGGCTGATTTACCTCAATTCTTTGGTTATACACCGTTAGTTGTCCTTTCTAATTCGATGAATCCTTATTTGGAAACAGGTGACTTAGTTTTTGTCAAACGAATTCCATTAGACGACAATATTGCAGTTGGAGATGTTGTCACTTTCCGGGAAGAGGCCGATAAGTTCATTACCCATAGGGTCGTTGAGATCGTGGAAGAGAATGGACAAGCTGGGTTAATAACTCAAGGAGACAATAATAATACCTCAGATGAAAAGATTGTCGTTGCTGATAATTTTATAGGCAAAGAGGTACTATCGATTCCAAAAATCGGACTGTTTTCAAATTTACTCTCTCAACCTATAGGATTTATGTTGTTTTTAGTTTTACCCTTCACAGGATTTGTTTTTTTAACCGTTTATGAAAAATTGGTTACGCCGAAAGGAAAAAAAGCCTAAATACTATCTTAAAGGAGAAAAGATAATGAAAAAATTAGTAGCTGCAAAAAAAGCATTATTAGGAGCAACTTTAGCTGGAGCAATCGTAATTGGAGGAAGCTATGGCACTTATTCATGGTTTACATCTGAAGTGAAAGCCACTGGAGAAATCATAAACGGAACACTTCAGTTAAATAACGGAGAAGATATTAGTACGAGTATTGTTTCTATCGATAACTTCGCTCCTTCTCAATTAGTATGGGGTGATTGGATGACTTTAGAGAACACCGGAACGATGGATGCTCATTTACAAGCAACACTTCATCAACAACTAGATAAACAAGTATCAGTTGATACATATAAGCTTGGCTATGTTGCTTATAAATACAAGGTTCAATTAGATGATGAAACATTAGAAGCAGCTCAACTTGCGTTTGAAGAACTTTTTGATGGTACAACAAATGAAAGAACTTTTTCTGCACCAACCGTTAAAGAGATTGCACCTGGAGTAGAAATGATTTATGGATTTGTAAATGTAGAAGAAAAACAAAAGACAGCTGGGAATATTGGTGAAAAGACAGTATTACTAGGAGATGGAGCTGAATCAGGTCATATCAACGAATTCTGGCAGCTTGATTCCGATGAGTATATTGACTTATCCTTTGCAATTAAGTTAGATGAGCATGCAGGAAATGAATACCAAGGAGTAACATATAACGCTGAACTAACAGTAAAAGCAAAACATAAAGATGACGGATCTGAGTATAATTAATCAATTAAGTTTAATATGAAATGAAACACACACCACAGAAAAGTCGTGGTGTGTGTTTATTAAGTTCACTAATCTTATCTTTATAGCTACCTGATACCTGCTGCACGTTCTACCTGCAGTTGGTGTGTTGGATCAGGCATACCATCTTTATGGCGAGTACTGTTAGAGAAATATACATCAAAATGGCCAGTTATCCCATTATTGGCTATATATTCGACATCATGTGGCATAAAGCTCATACTTCCAGCTAGTTTCCTACCATCGACTTCGACAATTACAGCTCTTGGCGTCCATGAAAAACCACCCCAAATGGACTTAGCAATTTCAGTATCAATAACAGATACCGTTTCCGAATCTGCGTGATTTGCACCGATGGTTCGCTTAATATAAAAACTTTTCCCTGTAGCAAAATCTGTTACTTTAGCGGTCTTACCTATCGAGAATACATATTGAGCTTCTGTCCACCAATCTAAGAGCTCGCCGTGTTTTTCGCTGACAGTACTTTTAACAGCTATGTGGTGAACAGGAATAGTTAGCATTTGTCCTATAGTTAACACACTACTATTAGTTAAGTTATTAGCTCGCATTAATTCTGATTGTGGCAAGCCGTAACGTACACTTAATCCCCAGAGCGTATCACCTGAAACAACTCTGTAGGAAGTAAAGGTAAGTGTATTACTATTTGTTTGAGCAGGAGCGTTTTTACCTTCTTGTATTACTAACGCTTGGCCTATCTGTAAAACATCTGACTTCAAGTTATTTACTGATCGAATAGAGTCAACCGTCACGCCAAAGCGATTTGCTATAAGCGACAAGGTATCTCCTGATATGACCCGATAAGTAAATGTGGATATTTTTAATTCAGACGGTATAGTCGGTTGAGATGGAGCTATTTGTTCTCCCGCAATAGGAATAATTAAGGCTTGACCAATATGAAGATTATCCGTTTGTAAGTTGTTTGTGCTTCTCAAGGCATCAATCGTCGTTCCTAACAGCTGTGCTATTTTCCATAAATTATCGCCTGCTACTACAGTATAAGTAGTGGTAATCGGCTGCACTGGTATTGGTTCAGGTGTTGGTTTCGAAGTTGGCGGTGCCACTGGTTGAGATGGAGTAACTTGCTCTCCACCAGTAGGAATGATTAATGTCTGGCCAATCTGCAGATTATCCGTTTGTAGATTGTTTGTGCTTCGCAAGGCATCAATCGTCGTTCCTAACAGCTGTGCTATTTTCCATAAATTATCGCCCGCAACTACAGTATAAGTAGTATTTGGTTGTGCTGGAGCTGGTTCTGGCGTTGGTTTTGGTGTTTGTACAGGTTCAGGAGTAGGATCCGGAACAGGTGTGCTATTTCCATTATTTTTCGGAAGGATAAGTATTTGTCCAAGCTGTAAAATATCTGACTTAAGATTATTCGTCGTTCGTAAGGCATCCACAGTAACACCATAGTGTTTGGCTATGACTGATAAACTCTCTCCAGCAATCACTGTATGTACAGGATTATTGATTGGTTTTTCAGGAGTAGTACTAGTCAGATTACCAGATGGGATGATTAAATTCTGCCCAACTCGGATTACATCAGAAGATAAATTATTTGCGCTTCGAATCGTTTCTAAAGAAACACCAAATCTTTTTGCAATTACAGATAAGCTATCGCCTGAAACAACAGTATAAGTTTTAGTCTCCTCTTGTGCAGGCGGTTGGGTAGGTGCTGGAGATGATGATGACCCCTTTTGATTAACGAGAACTGGTATGAGTAATAGTTGCCCTAATCGAACATTATCACTTGTTAAGTTATTTGCTTCTCGAATAGCTGCTACACTAGAATTATAGTCTCTAGCTAATACAGATAGATAATCACCAACTGCAACAGTATGAAAAGCTTTAGGGATGATTAATTTTTGGTTTAATTGCAACGTATCTGATTTTAAACTATTTCCTTTTTTGATAAAATCAACGGATGTGTTAAACGTTTTAGATAAAGACCAGAGTGTGTCACCTGGTAAAACATGATAATAAATAGCTGATGCCTGTGTTGTCTGAGTAGCAGTGGTATTTCCTTGCGCTGATACAGATTGCGGATTAGTGAGAAGTGGCAGGGAGGAAACAATCATCCCTCCCATCATCACATTTACTACAGTTATTCTTATTCCTGGATATTTTTTACTTATTAATAGTAAGGCTGTCTTTTTTATATTTTCCTTCGTGCGAGGTTTTGTGCCTAATTCTTCAGCAAATTCTGTAAACTGTGAATCAAGATGAATTACTAGTGCATATTCTTCTGTATTAGGACTGATTTTTTTCAACTCATGTTTCTTATAATAATCCATATTTTCATCCCCCTAAAATAGTTGTAACAACTGTAGTTTCCTACCGTGTTAAATTTTTTATTCCAAAGTATGAACATAGGTATACTAATGAAAAATCTTAATTAATGAATAAAATAAATATTGCGCTCATTTGAATATTTCGGTAAGATGAAATCAGAAACAGTACCTTTTTATTCTAGGTAGGTGAAAAACTATGTTTAACCGTGAGTTAGTTAAAGGGAGTACTTCTTTAATCCTGTTACAGCTCCTTGCAGAGAAGGATATGTATGGCTATGAAATTGTGAAAGAGATGGAAGCTCGTAGCGGGAACGTGTTACAGGTAAAAGAAGGTACATTGTATCCAGCATTACACAAATTAGAGAAGCAGCTCTACATCGAGGCATATTGGAGAGAGCCTGATAAAGGACCAGCTCGAAAATACTATCGCATCACTGATGAAGGAAAGACGATTCTGAAGGAAAAAACGAGTGAGTGGCAGGATTTTGTAAAAACCATTGATAAGGTAATTGGGAGAAAAGGATATGATTCAATCTAAACAAGCATATTTAGAAGAATTGCATAAAGAACTTAAGAAACTTCCGAATTGTGAAGAATTGTTGAGAGAATATGATTTACATCTATCAGAAATGTTAGCTGATCTCATTGAGATAGAAGGATTAGAGGAGAAAGAGGCAATGGGAAAAATCGTTCTACGCTTCGGAGCTCCAAAGGATATCGCAGCTTGTTATAAAGAAAATCTCGATATTACTCCAACAAAAATGAAATGGACCTTTATTTCTGTCAATCTGTTCTTTTTTATCAGCGGTATTAGTTTAACTGTTATGTATAATCTCCTACCCTTTCCGTTTATCAGCATACTGTGGAATATACTGACGAGTATCCCAACTTTATTGATTCTCTTATATATGTTTTTCTGGGTACTTCTAGGGTATGAAATAGGGAAAGAGTTTGGACTTGGCGGAAGAAAATTGTTGAGGAATACCTTTTATTTTTCACTTATCCCAAATTTGGTGTTGATGTTGCTAGTGATTTTCCGTGTAGTACCTGAAAGTTGGTTTGGTCCTCTGTTAACTCCAAGTTTTATTGCAATATGTATTGTTTGTACATTAATCTTGTTTCCAATTAGTTATGCCGCATATCGTTGGGGAACGATTCGGTCTATCTAATTTTTTTTGAAGTACTATATAGAAATTCTAGGTGTACTTTTTACTTAACTATTTAGAAATTCTCAGTATTTTTTTATTTATCTATATAGAATAACTATGTAGTTGAAAGGGAGTATAAAAAATGAAAAAAGAGTGGTTATTTTTTATCGGATGTCTTGTATTGGGAATAGTAGCAGAAGCGACTATTTTTATCGAAAGTATTGGAATTTCGTACAGTGTTTTTATCGCAGCTTTTTATAGTTTTTTCTTTTATCAACATCGTAAAAGAGCATTGCATCATAAACAAATCAATGGATTCTTATTTCTAGCAATTTGGGTGTTGACGTTGACATTTACCATCTATTCAAATCCGATTTTTTATGGATTGAACTATTTGCTGCTTCCAATACTCGTAGTTCTTCATACTGTTTTGTTAACTAGTTCCAAAAAAACAAATTGGTATACGTCTATGTTTGTGGTACTTATAATAAAAAAAATCTCACAGTTTTTTCATTTCTTAAAAGTAACGTCCAAATTTTCAGGAAGAAAACTAAAAAGAAGAGTGAACGAAGATACGTATCAAACAGGTAAAAAGGTATGTATAGGGATAATAATTTCTATTCCATTACTCTTTGTCATTACAACTCTTTTGTCCTCGGCTGACGAAAAATTTTCGAGAGTGCTTTCATCGATACCCGATATATTTTTTAGCTTTCAAACGGATATTTTATGGCGTGTTTTGTTCATCAGCTTTTTGACTATTCTCTTTTACTGCTATTTAAAAGTAGTAGGGAAGAAAACGAATATTGCGACCGTAATCCTAAAAGAAAGACAAAAAAACTGGGATGCTATAATTGTTACCACTATTCTCCTAGTTATTAATCTTATTTATGTTCTTTTCATCGCGGTACAGTTCCAATATTTCTTTAGCGGCACACTTCAGAACGGGCTTTCCTATGCAGAATATGCACGAAAAGGTTTTTTTGAACTGTTACTAGTTACATGTATTAATTATGTTATTTTAATCTTTACAATGTCATTTACGATACAAGATAAATTCCGAATGGTAAAGGTATTGCTTTCTTTATTGATTGTATGTAGTAGCGTATTATTAGGCTCTGCGTTTATCCGATTACTGCTTTATGAAGCAGCTTATGGGTTTACGTATACTAGAATTTTTGCTCATGCTGCGATGATTTATCTATTTGTCATGTTCGTCTATACACTTATTAAGGTTTGGGCGAATCGTTTAATTCTATCGCGCTTTTATTTAATGTCCAGTCTCTTATTCTATGTTGGACTAAATATCGTGGGGATAGATCAATATATTGTTACGAAAAACATCGAACGTTATGAGGAAACAGGGAAGATTGACATAGAGTATCTTGGAAATCTATCATATACAGTTATCCCTCCTTTAGTTGAATTATATGAAAAGAATCCAAATGTAAATGGGCTAAAGCTTATGCTTGAAAATAAGAAAAGGGAGCTAAAGGAAGAAAAAGCAACATGGCAATCCTATAATCTGTCAAGAGAGAGGGGGAGGGAAGCATTATCTAGATTAGAATAGTCCAATTAATTGGGATTACATGTAGGAAAAGGATGCCTAGGTATTTCACCCAACTGGCATCCTTTCTAATATTAATTTCTTCTCCTAGTTTTAGAATATTCAAGAGATATAGACAAAATTACAAAGTTAATTGCATGTTCTTTTATAACCTTCAGGTATATTTACACTTAAATGTTATCCGTAATATTCCAAATACCTTGCAGCGATTTCATTTGCTTTTTGGTACTGAGAAGTATTTCGATAGTGATAAAACAATTCTTTTTCATACATACTGAGAAGTGACAGATTGCCAACTTCTCTTAAATGCGGAAGAAAGGTCGTTTTCAAAAATTCGAAGTAGTCGTTGTTCTTTCCAGTGTCCATCATTATTTCAAGCAAATAAAAAACATGCAGAAAGGTTTCATTCCCTTGTCTCTTAGCTAATGCTTTTCCTTTTGCAAATAAAGCACTCATTTCTGTTTTGCTGTAATTCCCTAATTGTAGGGAACAATGAATATATCCCCTTAACGCAAATAGTTCCATTTTAAGATAGTTCGTTTGTTTGCTCTTTTCTAGTACATTATTAAATGCATGTTTCGCTTCCTCATAACAATCTTTTCTCTCATACTCTACTCCTAGATTGTGCCAAAGCATGGTTTCCTTTGCTATTTCCTTAAATGTATGACAGGTTTTTATTAACGAATGATATTTTTGGACAGTTTCTTCAAAATGAAATATGTCATTGTAGCCAATTTGGAGTAACATTAACGTTTCAGTATCTAGTGTTCTTTTAAAGTTGTTTGTTTTTCTAAAATAAGAAAGAGCTAAATTTCCGTAATGGTAAGCCTTTACTTTAGCTTGTATTTGATGCGATGCACATGCGAGGTGGTAGTAAAATTCATGGTTATTATATTCAATTGGATTTATATTCTTAAGATAATCAATGGCTTTCTTGCTTTTTCCTAGTGAAAAATAATAGATTCCCCAAGTATGGTCGAGTAAATGCTTTTCATAGCGATCGATAAGATTCCACTTTGATTGGCAGTTTTCTAATATATCTTTTGCCTTACTTAGATTACCTTTTAATATAAAATATCGTCCTAATAAAATACGATAAGAGTGTTGTACTTCCGAAATATGAACATATGTATTATCTTCAATTTCTTTTTTTATTTGCTCCAAGTCTTCCATTTGTTGTTTTACCATTACTTCGAGCCATTCTTGTAGCTTCTTTTCTAATAGATCATACTGTTCTTTTTCCTTTTGTAAATCAATATTTAGTCTCTGGCAAATTAAATTTGTTATCTCTGATGAATATTGTGTATTTCCTCTTTCGATTTTACTTACATGAGTGACTGAGCAAATACCTTCTCCTAGTTGCGTCTGTGTTAAGCCAGCTCGCTCACGATACAATTTAATGATTAAACCTTCCTTCATGTATCCTCACTCCAACTATGTTTTTCCCTATATTAGCACGTTTTTTTGCACTTAAACAGATAGTAGTGCATGGTTAGATGTCAGTTGTTAATGGCTGATAAAAAACCAACTATATCTATGTGTTTGGTTATTCTTTTTGTACTGACGGAAGGCTGAATCTAATTATGGTGTACATTCAGTTAGTAGAAAATAGACTTACTTATCGGATAAACGATACTACTTAATGTACATAATAAATTTCTTAAAAGAATGTCTATGATAGATGTTTCTTTATTTTGATTTTACGTCTATCTGATTATTCTATTATTTGGTAATATTAAAAAGTGAAACTAGTAAAGAACGAGGGATTAGTATGATGATGCGTAGCAAAAGAAAGAAGCAAACAGTTTTAATTTTAGGAGTAGCACTACTACTATATAGCGGAATATTCAGCTATTCTTTTTATCAAAATCAAACTTCGGATGATCTACTAATTCAGGATGTAAGTAGATTAAATCCAGTAAAAGTACAAAAGATAATACAAGGGGAGGTAGAGGAGGGGCTACAACAGGCAGTACGAGAAGCGGGAGAAAAAAATTTAAAGATATCGATTGCTGGAACCCGACATAGTCAAGGTGGTCATTCTTTTTATGAAGATTCTTTATGGTTGGATATGCGAAGCTACAATAAAATACTTAATTTCGATGAACATGCAAAAACCATCACAGTTCAGAGTGGAACTACCTGGAATCAAATTCAAGATTATATAAATCCGTTTGGGCTATCGGTTAAGGTGATGCAATCGTCTAATGTATTTACTGTCGGTGGTTCATTGAGCTCTAATGTTCATGGACGAGATCCGAACTACGGACCGATTATTGAAACTGTTCAATCCTTTCGACTACTACAAGCAGACGGTTCCATTTTGGAGGTTAGTAGAAACGAAAATGAAGAACTATTTCATCTAGTGATTGGTGGTTATGGTTTGTTTGGAGTGATTTTGGATGTGACTATCGAACTAACAGAAGATGAGCTCTATGTTTCCAAAACAACAAAAATGAATTATCAAGATTACTATACCTATTTTCAGAAACATATTAAAGGTAATAACGATATTGGTCTACATTTCGCTCGCCTATCAGTAACACCCGAAACGCTGTTAGACGAAATGTATATGACAACCTTTGAAAAATTAGAGGAAGGGGATAAAGATTATCCGTCAAGCACAGAATTAGAAGAACTTAGAACGCTTAAAGAAGAGAAAAATGTTCAACGAGACAAGTTTTTTCTTGGATTATCAAGAAAATATGACTGGGGAAAAACCTTAACTTGGTACCTTCAAAAGCGAATTTATGGAGATGGTACAGAAGGGGAAATTGTGAGTCGTAATAATGCAATGAAGCCTCCTATACAATTTTTAGACTATGAATCTTCTAGAGACACTGATATATTACAAGAATACTTTATTCCCACTGAAAATTTCGCTAGCTTTGTCGAGACTCTAAGAGAAATTGTTCAAGAGGAAGAATTAAATTTACTGAATGTGACAGTGCGCTATACACCTAAGCATGACGAAGGAATGCTACGATACTCAGAGGAGGAGACCTTTGCACTTGTCCTCTATTTCAATCAAAAGCTATCAGATAAAGGAAAAAAACATATGGAGCAAGCTACTCAAAGAATGGTCGATGCAGCAATAGCCTTAGATGGAAAGTATTATTTAACGTATCAATTATATCCAACCAATGACCAAATTCGTGCTGCATATCCGAAAGTAAATTTATTCTTTGAACACAAGCTAAAATACGATCCAGATGAACGATTCTTCAATAACTTTTATGAAAGATATGCTCACAATGAATCTTAAGTGGGTGATCATCTCTCAAAGTGTTGTGTTGTTTGGAACAGGGCTGGTGTTTCCGTTTTATATTCTTTTTTTAAGAGAGGTTGGCGGAAACTTTTCAGAGTTTGGTCTCGCCTATGGTTTATTTACAATAAGTGCAGCGTTAGTTCATCGTTGGATTGGATCGTACTCCGACAAATGGGGAAGAAAAATCTTTCTCTTATTAAACGCCTGGGGAACGGCTACCCTATTTCTATTGTTTCCATTGGTTACGACTATTTGGCAAGTGTACCTGTTACAAGTTATTTTAGGAGTTTTCGGTGCCATGCAGAAAACAAGTGAAAAAGCTATTATTGCTGATTTTACGGACGGTAATAGTCGCGGCCGTGCTATTGGCCATTATCACTTTTGGATCTCAATTTTTTCTGGCTTTGCTGTAATAGCAGGAGGCTATGTAATCGATTTTCTTACGATAGATTTAATTTTTTACATAGGTTCTTTGATTTTGTTTATAAGTGGTTGGTTTGTAATGAAAGTAGTAGAAACGCCTTTATTACAAGATGTAGCAACAGAAGATAAGTAGATTGTACCTGTTTTAGTGTTGATGCAAAAAAAGAAAAATATATATCGATAAAAAGTGGAAGTAAACTTTTGAATTACTAATCTTTCTACTCAAAATTTAAACAGTTGTGGAATAAACCACTTCATTAAAATCGGCCCTTCATCTTCTGTCATACCAGCGAGATGAAGGGCTTTTTTTCATCCCTTCGTTATCTCCCCAATATCTAAACAATAAAGAACAGACCCCATTCTATTTTTTCTACAAACCCCTACAATAGCTGACCAACCTAAACAATGAAACGAAAAATTGCACCATGGATGATGAAGAAGAGCGTAAAGTATCCACGTCTCCCCTGCAACGGAGATCTACAGGGAGTTTAAAGGTGAGACCATATTTTCAGAGTAGAAAGCCATGTAATGTAAAGATTAGTACTTTCATCGTATGTTTATCCTTTTTCTAGGGATAATAACAAAAATATCCATTCTATACAGAGTTAGGTGAAGGCAATGAAACGAAGAAATATAAAAAAATTACTCAATAACATTGGAGACATTGAGGATACTGATGCAGATGGAAAAGAGTTAGTACCTGACAAACAACCTAAAGAACCACCAACTGAAGAAAAGTTGACTTCCTTTAATCAATTACTGGAAGAATTCAAAAAATCCGATGATTTTATTCACTCTGTCTATCATCAAGCAAATACACCTTTCCATTTATATTACTTTAGTTCATTAGTAGAGAACGATATTATTCAAAGAGATATTCTACCTTGCTTCAATAACTTCCAATTAAGTACTTTAGAAGAGTTAATTCAAAAAATACCGATTGATGATATAAAAAAAACGGATGATTGTACTAAAATTAAAGAGTATTTATTATACGGATATATTGCAATCCAATTAAACAGGGAAGACTCAACTGTTGCTTTACTACCAGCAGTTGCACAAAAAGGGCGACAAGTATCATTACCAGAAGTAGAATTCAGTGTTGTTGGTCCCAAAGAGGCATTTGTCGAGTCACTAGATGTGAATTTAAATTTGGTGCGTAAAAGACTGCCAGTACCTGAGTTAGAGGTAAAAGAATTTGTCGTTGGAAAGCTGTCGAAAACCAGAGTCGCAGTTGTATATTTAAAAGATATCGCTAACAGTGAGAATATTCACACGGTTATACAGAGAATTGAAGATATTACATTTGATCAAATAAATGATAGTTCTTATATTACTCAGTTAATTCAAGACAATAATAATTCCCCTTTTCCTCAATTCATTGATACAGAACGACCAGATAGGGTGGCATCTGTTTTAGCCGAGGGGAAAATTGTCATACTTGTTGATGGTGCCCCGCATGGTTTAATAGGTCCGACAACACTTTTTGAATTTTTTTCTGCTTTTGAGGACTATTTTTTAAATTGGATTATCGCATCATTTTTTAGGTTGGTTCGTCTATTCGCTGTTATTTTCTCTATTTTAGTAACTCCGATCTATGTGGCGGTTTTAACGTATCATTATGAATTAATCCCAAAGGATTTAGTCAGTACGTTGGTTACATCCAGAAGTCCAATCCCTTTACCACCTATATTAGAAGCGATTATCTTAGAACTTGCAATCGAATTGTTACGAGAAGCAGGCGCAAGACTACCTACAAAGGTAGGTCAAACAATTGGTATCGTAGGCGGGATTGTAATCGGAACTGCATCTGTAGAAGCAGGACTTACAAGTAATGTATTACTAATAATTGTGGCATTATCTGCACTCGCTTCCTTTACAACTCCTGTCTACCAGATGGGTAATACTATTCGTTTAATTCGGTTTCCATTTTTAATTTCAGCCCACTTTTTAGGGCTATTAGGCGTAACCTTATGTTTTTGTTTCTTGCTGATTCACTTGTTGCGGTTAACTTCTTTAGGAAGACCATTTTTAGAACCTATTTACCCTTTAAGGCTTGCAGATTTAAGAGATGCTATTATACGGTTACCGTTTACTCTTCAATCCAAGCGTCCTATTGAAGTTCAGTCAGAAGATACTGTCAGATTTAAACCAAATAATAATAATAAGAAAAAGCTTAAAGACATTGACGAGTTTTACTCATAGGAAGGTTTGTATGACAAAGAAAATAAACGAAGTCTTTCAAGTATCTCCATATTTTGTGTTTTTTCTCGTTCATTCTGTTCAAGTTGGTGTTGGAATTTTGGGGTTTCAGCAATCACTTGTTGCTGAGGCTGGTAATGATTCTTGGATAGTTGTAATACTTGCTGGAATAGGTGTTCACATCATAATTTGGATTATCTATCAGTTATTGAATCGAGCTCAAATGGATCTAATTGACATCCATAAGTTTCTTTTTGGTAAATGGTTGGGTAATTTTTTTAGTCTAATTTGGGTAGCTTACTTTACAAGTGTGGGAATAACGGTTTTATTTTCCTATTTTGAAGTAATTCGGGTGTGGATGTTCCCAGAGATCAGTGTATTTTTGATGTCACTTTTATTTGGTTTGCTTGTACTCTACTGCGTTTTTGGTGGGTTCAGAACAGTAGCGGGCATTTGTTTTTTAGGAGTAGTGATACCAGCTTATTTAATCCTTACATTTTTCTTCCCTGTTCCTTATGCAGATTTCCTATCCTTGCTCCCTGTTTGGAATCACTCTATTCAAGAGATGGGAAAAGCTTCACAGGAGATGACACTAAGTTATTTAGGATTTTCCACCATCTTATTTTATTATCCGTTTATAAAAGAAGCGAAAAGCTCTCAAAAATGGGCTCAATTAGGCGCTCTATTAACGATGCTTACTTATCTTTTAATAATAGTTATTTCCTTATGCTATTTTAGTGAAGAACAATTATCTAAACAGTTGTGGGCCACATTGACCCTATGGAAAATTGTCGAAATGCCCGTAGTAGAGCGGTTCGAATATATAGGCATTACCTCTTGGGCAGTAATAATCTTGCCAAATGTATGTCTCCTTTTTTGGGCAGCCTCAAGAGGATTTAAGAAGATTTTTCATATGAACCAAAAACATGCAATGATGGGGATCATCGTATTAGTTCTGATATTAAGTTTTTTCTTTATTAAGAGAGAAGATATTCTAACATTAAGTAAATGGACTACAAGAGTAGGTTTATATTCAGAATTTGTTTACGTCCCTATTTTATTTCTACTATACCTTATCCTTTCAAAGGTAAGGAGGAAAAAAAATGAATAAGTATCTTTGTATAGTAATCATTCTATTGCCATTATTTTTGACTGGTTGCTTAAAACAAAAAATATTAGATGATGTTCAATTAGCTACTGCAGCAGGATTTGAATTAGGAGATGATGAAAATACACTAATAGCTACTGCTGTTGTTCCGATATATAAACCAGACCTTGCTGTTATCAATAAAACATACACTTCCTCTTCAACTCTAAGTAAGATAATTCGTGATCAACTGAATAGAAAGTCACCTAAACCGTTTGTAAGTGGAAAAATTGAAGTTGCCTTATATGATAAAAAATTGGCAGCAAAAGGAATACATGAGATTGTCGATACATTTCGACGTGATCCATCCACAGGAGCTAATATGTTTCTTGCGGTAGTAGATGGAGATTTGAAAAAGCATTTACAAATCCAATATGGGGAAACAGATAACGGAATGTACCTTTCAAATTTAATTGAACACAATATAGAAAGCGGCATACTTCCAAAAACAAACCTCCATTTGTTTACAAAAAACTATCATGAAGAGGGAAGAGATCCCATTCTCCCTTTTTTAAAGATGGATGATAAAGAAGCTATTATTCAAGGAATTGCTTTATTCAAAGAAGATAAATACATCGATTATATTAAAGGAGAAGATAACTACATTTTTATGTTTATTAATGAGAAGTTCACTTCAGATGCAACTTTAACAGTGAGTCTTGGGGAAGAAGGTATTTTTGCATCTGTCTTTCATGTGCATTCGACGAGAAAATATAAGGTGAAGAATGCAGAAACTAATCCGGAAATTTCATTAACAGTTAAAGCAGAAGCCATCATTCAAGAGTATTCAGGTCAAGAGTTAACTAGTGAGATAAAGGAAGAAATCGAGAAGAAAATGGAGGAGGATATTAAGTTTAAGGCTGAAAGGTTAATTGGTCAATTTCAAGAGTTAAACATTGATCCTTTAGGTATTGGATTTCAAGTAAGGCATCGATCGAGGAAATGGGATTTAAAAAAATGGGAAGACCTTTATCCCAATATACCTATTGAAGTAAACGCTGCAATTAAAATTTCAGAAGCTGGTGTTACAAATTAAGATTTTATTCTAATAAAGGTATTCGCTATAAGAGGCTGGGACAAAAGAATATTAGTTAAAGAAAAATACGAACTATTATGCGAAATTCTAAGTAGAGTATTGCATAAGTTCGTATTTATTTCGTTTGGTTGTTTAACAGATCCTTTATATTGAGGCTCTCTTTAGGTTAAATTGTTCGTAAATGAAGCTGGGAATTTAATGTATGTCCTAGCCTCTTTAACTGTTAATGTGAATAGTCTAATATTTTCTAGTAAAATATTAATTTACTACTCGAAATTTGTGAAAATAATGGTAAAATAGTCGATATGACAACATTTGGAATAGAAAATAGGGGGATTTAATGTATGAGAGAACAATTAAACAAGCCAAAAGGGTTTGGAGAGATTTTGGATGTCACGTTTCGATTAAGTAAACACCGTTTTAAAGATTTTTTTATGATTTTTCTCATTTTAGTAGGACCAATCTACCTGCTACAAGCTATCATTCAGTTAGCTGCTGGAACAAGTTTTTTAAGAGAAGTTGGGGAAGGTAATGGCTGGTTGGAACAATTGATGGCTAGCTTTGATGAGACGGAACCTGTAATCACTTCTAATCTCGGTGCTGACATAGGTCTGATACTAGTAGGCCTTATAAGCTTTTTTATGTATCCAGTTGCACAGGCTGCTATTCTTTATGGGGTTAATCAGTTAAAGCATAATGAAGACTTTACAGCTGGATCATTAATAAAGAGGAGCTTTAGTCGTTTTTGGCCAATTATTGGTAGTAGTATTCTTTATGGAATTATAATGTTTTTCATAATTGCTCCAGCTATATTCTTAGTAGTATTTTTTGGATTTTTTATAGTGGCATTTGATTTAGTTATAGGAATTATTGTTACAATATTTTTAGCGATTGGTACTGCTATTTTGGTAGGGTACTTATTAACAAGGTGGAGTTTTTACTTTGGTTCTGTTGTTATTGATAAGCAAGCTCCTGGTTTATCTAGAAGTTGGAAACTTTCAAAAGGACGCACTTGGGTTTCCATGGGACTATATATCATTTTCTTTTTAATTATTAGTTCAATTAGTTTTGCCATAGAGTTGTCATTTACATTATTTTTAGGTAATAGTGTACTTCTGGGAATGATTGTAAGTCTTGCTACATTATTTACGACGTTTATTATGTCAGTAGGATATGCTGTTATGTACTTAGATTTAAAAACGAGACATGATGCAGATGATTTAAAAGATATGATCGACGACTATCATGTTAGCTAATAATTCCTTCTTCCTAGTGAAAGTTAGGTGATGATTCATTGTTAAATGAAGAGAAAGCAAGAGAAGAGTTAGAAAACATCTTACAACAAAAGGAATATCAAGACTATTACGTAGACACAAGAAACACATTTGAAATTCTATGGGATAAATTACTGAGTTGGTTAGCAGAATTGCTAACCAAGTTTTTCCCTTCCTTAGAGGCGACAAGTGGTACAGCAGGCAATATATTGTTTGTAGTCATTTGCCTTGTCATTGTGACGTTAGTGATTATTTTTATTATGATCATGAGTAAACATCGACGAGACCGCTCGATTCGTAATCAACAACCTTTTCAATCCGAAAATGAACTGGAATGGACGTATTATCAACATTTAACTGAATCAAAAAAACAAGAAACCTTAGGTGATTATACTTTATCTACACGTCATTTGTTTCTTGCTTTACTTTTATATTTTCACGAAAAGACTTGGTTAGAAGCTAGGATATGGAAAACAAATTGGGAGTACTATGAGGAGCTCCGTAAAGTTCACAAAGAAAGTGCCGTTACTTTTTTTAATTTCGCTTTATTATTCGATCGTGCAACATATGGAAAACAGCAGATTCAGAAAGAAGAATATATCCCTTATCGTAATGAAGCTTTAAAGTGGTTCGGGAAAGAACAGAATGATGTCTTAGATGAAAGGAGGAAGGAATAAAATTTGTTAAGTAAGATGTCGAAAAATCGAGGTTGGCTATGGCTAACGGCTTTACTTGTCTTATTTATGTTAGGTAGCTATTTTATTCTTTCAAAAGATCCACAGGAATATCTTTCATATGACACACACTCTCCTTCACCGACTGGATTAAAAGCTTTTTATACATACTTAGATAACGAAACCAATGCGGTTAACCGGTGGAATGAATCTCCTGAGCTCTTACCAAAAGGTGATAATCAATTACTCATTATGGTAGAACCATACACAGTTCCGAATGAAAAAATAATGGCAGATTATATAAGTTTTCTGGAAAACGGAAATACCATTCTACTCTTAATGGGAAATCCAAATTCTATGTTTGGGTTGAATACTGAATACATAGAGAATCCTCCAAGTGAAGCTACAATGGAACTAACAAATCAAACCGGTACGGAGTTTGAAGCGCAAATTAATTCTCCCATTCGCCTTTCTGCTGAGAACGATGATCAAATATTACTAGTTGACTCAGAAGGAACTATCGCGCTAACACGTTCATTTGGAAAAGGGTCTTTAATAGTTTTCAACACACCGCAATGGATGACAAATGAATTTATAGTAAAAGAAGATCATCTTTCACTAATTTTGTCGATCTTACGAGAAGAGGTTCAACATCGAGAGGTAATTTTATTTGATGAGTTTAGTCACGGAGATCAATACAATGTTACAATACTTTCCACCTACCCACAGTGGTTTTTACTAATAATGTTACAAGGGATTTTACTTTCCCTACTTTTTCTATGGAAACGAGGGAAAAGGTTTGGTCCTATACTTTCTCCTAGAGAGGAATACGTTCGCTTTAGTGATGAGAGTCTACGAGCTTTAGCTGCGTGGCATATTAGAGGGAAACGCTATCAGGACTCTTTAGTCATTCAAGCTGATTATGTGAAATATATGTTACAAGAACGATGGGGTATTTCGGTAAAAAAAGCATGGATCGATCGTGCAGATCAATTAGATCGTAAATTGAAAAATAAAAACCTAGAGGAAATTCGAGCATTCTTGAAAGAATTATCAACTGTTTTAGCAAAAGAGAACGTGAGTAAACAGGAATATTTGGAATGGTCAAAAAAATTGGATCAATTAAGGAAAGAGGTGGAAGAGGGATGAAACCAGAATTAGCATCCTTACTTGAAAAATATGAACAACGAATTTTAGGGCAAACTCTTAATTTGAAACTCTTGCTATCTGCTGTTCTTTCAGGAGGACATGTGCTATTAGAGGGAGTACCTGGTACTGGTAAAACACAAATGGTGCGAACACTTTCAAGTTTACTAGGTGGAACGTTCACTCGTATACAATTTACTCCAGACTTATTACCCAGTGATATAACTGGAAGTACCATATACAACTTGAAGGAAGGAGTCTTTCAAACATTGAAAGGGCCTATCTTCACCAATATATTACTTGCAGATGAAGTCAATCGTACTCCAGCAAAAACGCAAGCGGCTTTACTAGAAGCAATGGAAGAGAAACAAGTAACAATTCAAGGAGAAACCTATCCTTTATCAGATGTATTTTTCGTTGTAGCAACACAAAATCCAATTGAATTTGAAGGGACTTATCCATTACCAGAGGCACAACAGGATCGTTTTCTCTTTAAACTTCATATCCATTTTCCATCTTTAGATGAAGAAACAAGTATTTTAAGACAGGTTATTGATAAGAGCTTCGACACTACTAAGGTTCAGTCTGTTTTAGATTTGGAATCTTTCTTAGCTATTAGAAAAGAAATAGAAAAAATAACGGTAAGTGAGAGTGTTCTACATTATATTATGCAAATTGTTCGGCAAACACGAGAGTCTGATTCCATTCGTTTTGGAGCAAGTACACGTGCTGGGATTTCTATCGGTAAAGCAGCACAAGCTTGGGCTTACTTAAGCGGACGGGATTATGTGACACCTGATGATATTAAAATGGTAGCCAAACCAGCTTTACGACATCGTATACAATTATCTCCTCATATGGAATTGGAGGGAGCGACTGTTGATCAAATTATTGAAGAGCTTGTGGGGGCGATTCCTGTTCCGAGATAGGGGCATTGTACCTACTAAAAAACTAGTGTTATTGTTCACTTTACTTTCTTTAATACTCCTATTAGGAACAAGATGGGTATTACCTTGGTCGTTTGTTATTTTAGCTAATATAGCCATTCTGTTATTTAGTTTATTCGACTTGTTTTTTACCCCTAAAAAACAACAGATAACGGTTAAGCGCTCCATCTCTAATGAAATGGAAAGAGGTATTACTTATAAAGTGGCAATTGATATAGTGAATTCGTCTATTTATGATACTAGACTAAGAATCATTGATGGACTGCCACAATCCTTTGATCGTCCATTTCCTTTGACAGGGATGATAAAGAAGGAATCTGGATCCAAAATAAGCTATGAAACAAAAGCGCCTACTCGTGGACTATATAGTGTTGAGAAGATATATATTCGATATAGAAGTATGGCTGGTTTATGGGAAAAGCAAATTAGTTTTTCAATAAAGAATTCGGTTAAGGTAATTCCTGATATGACAGAAACAAAGCAGTTTTTAGAAAATGCACAGAAGTTTTTAAATTATGACGGAGTAATGGTTAGAAAACACAAAAGTGGTGTTGGTGAATTTGCAAAAATTCGATCTTATGTGGTTGGAGACGATCCTCGGAAAATTAACTGGCGACAAACTGCAAAGCTCCAAGAAGTCATGACCAATGAATATGAACCAGAGCATGGTAAATATATTACCGTTTTAATTGATTGTGGCAGAATGATGGGTGCCGAATTGAAGCATGGAAATCGCTTGGAAAAATCTATTGAGGCAGCATTAACTGTCACTGCAGCTGCTTTACAAAAAGGTGACTATGTTGCAGTCCTTGCCTTCTCGAAAAAAGTCAAAGTCTTTATTCCACCAGCAAAAGGTTTGGTACACCTTCAAACGATTTTGCATGCAATTTATAATCTTGAAGTTGAGGCAGCGGAATCTAACTACGGAGAAGTACTCCATTATTTACAGCTTGTTCAAAAGAAACGTAGTCTTATTTTGCTATTTAGTGATATTCAAACATTTTTATATGAAGAAAATGCACTAGTTTATTTAAAACGATTGCGACAAAGGCATATGTTTCTGATGATTGGTGTAGAAGATGAGGCGCTTCTATCTAGAGGGAAAATGGAGCCTGAAAACGTACAACAAGCCATGATAAAGAGTATGGCCCAGCAACAGATTATGGTAAAAAAACGAGAGAAAATAAAATGGGAAAAACAAGGCCTCCTAATGGTAGAGGCCCGTGAAGAAAAACTAGCAACAGCAGCTGTTTCGTATTATATTGATATGATTAATAGAGGGCTATTGTAAGGAATTAGCTTGGCTACGGAACTTTCCAATCCCAATATAAAGTATTAAGCCTAATACTGTTAAGATAGCTACAAAATATTTAGTTTCTAGTGAGATAGCTGCAGGTGTAATAAAGCCTTCTATTACACCTGCAATAATAAATAAAGGGATCGTCCCTAGTAATAGTTGCACAGAACGTTTTGCTTGTACTTTTAGTTGGTAAGCCCTTGAGTAGTCTCCTGGTACAACTAGCTTATATCCCATTAATAACCCGGCACCACCTGCAATGAAAATTGCTGTAAGCTCAATCATCCCGTGTGGAACAATATAGGCCCAAAATTCATAGGTTTTCCCATAATGCCAAAATAAAGCGGCAATAGCCCCGACAATAATACCGTTATAAATTAATACATAGATTGTTAATAGTCCAAACGTTATTCCACCAGCAAATGCTAAAAAGGCAACTTGAATATTGTTCGTCATAATACTTGCTGACATTAATGGTGCATCAACTTGTCCATCAATTTCTCCAAGTCTCATTGGATCAAAACTATTTGCCATTTCAGGAGGGAGTATGGAATATAATAGAAGTTGGTCACTCGCCACAGCCGCAAAACTTCCTACACCACCTAAAGTGAAAAGAAGCATTGCTAGTAGAACAAACTTCCATTGTTCAGCAAGTAAACCGACAAATTTTGTCCCGAAAAAGTAACGTGCCTGTTTCCAGCTAGATATTTGGTCCTTATAAAGAAGGTTATGAGATTTTGAGACAAGCCCATTTAAATAAGGAGTCACTTCTTCGTTTGGAAAAAAAGTTTGACTATAGGAGAGATGTTGGGCAATTTTTTGATAAAGCCGATGAAACTGTCTTAATTGTGTTCCGGTTATATTTTTTCTTTTATGTAAGTTTGTTACTATTATTTCTAGTTCTTTCCATTCATCTCGATGTAGTTTAACAAATTGATTAACATTCATATAGGTACGCACCCTCTTATAAGATTCATTATTCTACCTTATTATAGTAATTTTATAGAAAAATAGAAACACTTCCAGTAAAATTTATCCAAGAATGGAGGTAATCTTTTTGAATGCAGAACAAATAGATATCAAAACACCCGAATATGTATCCTTGCAATTTCAATCAGCAGGGCTTGGTAGCCGTGCTGCCGCATTTATTATTGATCAAATTATTTTAACGTTAGTAAGTATCTTAATGCTCCTCGGTTTACTTTTCATGTTAAATGGTACGTTAATGGATTTTTTCCTATTCGATATGCCTTCATATTTAATTGGTGGTTTAATCCTTTTATTATTTTTGCTCCGATGGGGATATTTCTTTGCATTTGAATATTTTTCAGGCGGAAGTACCATTGGGAAAAAAATAGTAGGAATTCGAGTTATCCAAGAAAATGGGCACAGTATTACTTTGCTTTCTAGTTTGATTCGCAATTTATTACGTATTATCGATAGTCTGCCAACAAATTATTTATTAGGCATGATAATGATCTTTTTCCACTCTAAGCATAAACGATTAGGTGATTTGGTAGCAGGTACAATAGTTGTTCATGAAAGAAGAAAAAAGGGGACAAAGATAAAAATAACGAAAATAGAAAAAGAAATTATTAATCGAGGTTTAACAAGAAATCTTCTTCCTATAAGTGAATGGGAGCTTAAGCGATTCAACCAAAAGGACTGGCAGTTATTAAATACATATTGTCATCGCTTTTTACAACTGTCAGCTGATGACAGAATCCAATTGACCCGACAAGTTGCTAATATTCTTTCTCCGAAATTAGAGATGAATATTAGCGATAAAAGCTATGAAGAGCTAGAAAATATTCTACTTAGTCTTTTTTTAGTACTAAAGGATGAGTGGGAGTTTGAGTTGTAAATAGTTTTGCTATTATCTTTTAAGTGGTCAACTTGAATAGACTTATTTTAGTGGTTATGACGTTCTTTACGTAAGGTTTTTTCGACCTTTTTCCACGCCATTTATAATTTATATTTAAATACTATTTGCTTTTCCAATTTTTATCTGTTATTCTAAGTAAGAATTATTTTTGTTCGGTATGTAAGGAACGAATAAGTGTACAAACTTTTCTCCTTTGATATCCAATGAGCAACTATAGTAATAAAATGTGGATTAAATCCACCCAGGAGGAAACAAACATGCAACAAGGTACAGTAAAATGGTTTAACGCAGACAAAGGTTTCGGTTTCATTGAAGTAGAAGGTGGAGAAGATGTATTCGTACATTTCTCAGCTATCCAAGGTGACGGTTTCAAATCTTTAGACGAAGGTCAAAAAGTAACTTTTGACACTGAGCAAGGTCAACGTGGACTTCAAGCTACTAACGTAAACAAAGCATAATTGCGATGAAAGGACTCTATTTTAGAGTCCTTTTTTCATTTGTAAAAAGTTAAAGTGACAAAATAAACAACGACTTTAAGTGCTAGTTAGTAACCTCATATCTCTATATCTTCCAATAACGCTACCTTCTAAGAATATTACTTTCTTCGATGTCCTCTACATTAATTTGGCTCACATGAGAAAGGATATACATACATAGATACCAGTTACTATCACTGAAAATAACTGCAGTTTACCTAAATTTATTTGACACGGTTTTATTACCATGGTATATTTATCTCGAATTCAAGATATTTTCATTGTTAATTAATTGACACTATATAGAGTAAATTGGAGGTATGAAAATGAATGGATTAAAAGGGATTCATCATGTAACAGCAATTACAAGTAGTGCAGAAAAAAATTATGAATTTTTCACTTATGTGTTAGGAATGCGACTAGTGAAGAAGACAGTGAATCAGGATGATATTCAAACATATCATTTATTTTTTGCAGATGATAGTGGCAATCCAGGAACAGATATGACTTTTTTCGACTTTCCAGGTATTCAAAAAGGGTCACATGGTACGAATGAAATTTTTAAGACAGGATTCCGTGTGCCAACAGATGCTGCACTAGAATACTGGATTAAACGCTTTGATCGATTAGATGTAAAGCATACAGGAATCAACGATCAATTCGGTAAAAAAACAATATCTTTTGTTGATTTTGATGATCAGCAGTATCAATTAATTTCTGATGAGAAGAACAAAGGTGTGGCTTCAGGAACTCCTTGGAAAAATGGACCGATTCCTTTAGAGTATGCGATTACTGGGTTGGGGCCAATTTTTATTCGTGTAGCAAATTTCGATTTCTTTAAAGAGGTTTTGGAAAAGGCTCTGCTATTTAAGCAAATAGAACAAGAAGGAGCTACCTATTTATTCGAGGTAGGCGAAGGAGGAAACGGTGCGCAAATTGTGGTTGAACATAATTCCGTTTTACCCCAAGCTGTCCAAGGATATGGCACTGTTCACCATGCAGCTTTCAGAGTAGCGGATCGATCTGTAATTGAAGAATGGGATGAACGACTAAAGGGATTTGGCTTCAATACTTCTGGATATGTAGATCGATATTTCTTTGAGTCCTTATACGCAAGAGTTGCTCCTCAGGTACTTTTTGAATTTGCAACAGATGGACCTGGTTTTATGGGGGATGAGCCTTATGAAACACTGGGAGAGAAATTATCCTTGCCACCATTCTTAGAGTCAAAAAGGGAACAAATTGAAAGTTTAGTTCGACCGATTGATACTGTGAGAAGTACCTTAACCTTTGAAAAAGAATAAATCCAAAATACCATCCTCTAATTAAAGCTAGAGGATGGTATTTTTTATGAAGTTGAAGAGTACTATTAGTTGAATGCCCCTATTAAAATCTTTATTTAAGAAGCGTCTAACGTCATTTGTGAATTTATGCTATTATTTAGAAAAAACAAAAAATAAAAGAGGGATTTTGTGCATGTTTGAATTTTTCTTACCACCCTTGATAGGGGCTATTATTCTTAGTGTCATCTTATTTTTTATCCTTGCCATATTTAAGCGAAGAAACCTTCAAATAGCTACTTTAATAATTGTTTCGATGGTTGCATTTTTTATTATGATAGGTGTTATTAGTTTTTTAAATTCCCCCTAAAGAAGGAAAATCCATTTTATTTTAGTCAGGAGGGATTGGATGAAAAAACATATACATGACAAGGCAAATGAAAAAGAATATAAAAAAAATCCAATGGCTAATTTTGCTGATAGTACTAATCGATCTACAGTAGGAGATTTAAACGGAATAGCACGGAGCGGATGTTTAACAAAAATGATAATTCTAGGACTACTTTTTATTATTGGATTATTTCTTTCGTATTGCTCCTATCAATAAAGGAAGGATAAAAGAGAGAGGTATGACCAACTCTCTTTATAAGGCTAGAACTACTATTAGAATCAATGGTAATGTTAAAGTAAATCCTCAATCGCATCTAAATTTCTTCTTGCAGCTTTAATTAACCTTTTAGCGATTTTTTTTGTAACTTTACGACATTTTCTTACATCACCTAAAGAATTTACTCCCAAACTTCCAATAAAATTAGAAACTCTATTCACAATCATTCACTCACCCCCTTCTATTTACTATCATATGAAATACGCTAGAAGGTGTAAGGGTGTTTGACCGTATGATAGACCCATTTGATAGATTTCTTATCGATTTTAGTAGTCAGACTCCTGTTTTAGTTTTTCTAATTCTAACTCTACTTGCTTCAGATTGATTCTTTCGAATAATGGCTCTATATTTTCCAATTTACTTGGATGAGTATATATCGTTCCCCAGGTGGTTGATTTCACTTGTAGCATTTGCTTCACTTTTTCACTAGAGAATGGTAAGAATGGACTAAGCAGATGGGCAAGGTTCGTAATAATAAACACACAATTAGCGATTGTTTTATCACAAGCTACTCTGTCTAGCTTTATTTGCCTCCAAGGTTGTTGTTCATCAAAATATTTATTGCCATAACGGACTAATTGGAAAATCTCCTCCAAGCCCTTTTTAAAATAAGTCTTTTCAATTAAATCTCCTACAGTTTGATATAGTATATCCACCTCATTTTCATGAGCAGAGAGGAGCTTCGCATTAGGAACGGTTCCGTTATAATACTTGGTGATGAACTTGAATGTCCTGTTAACAAGGTTACCATAGGCTCCTAATAACTCACTATTATGACTATAGATAAATTCGCGCCAAGAAAAATCAGCATCTCGATTTTCTGGGGCATTGATCGTTAAGAAGTAGCGAATAGAATCTGGATTGTATCGCTCCAAAATGTCTGGAACCCAAACAGCCCAATTTTTACTAGTGGATAGTTTCTTTTTCTCTAGGGTCAGGTACTCGTTTGAAACAATGTGTGTGGGTAAAGGTTTCATTTCTAGACCAGCTAAGATTCCTGCCCAGATAATGGAGTGGAATGGAATATTATCTTTTCCATGTACATAGTAAGAGAGGGTATTTTCACTCCAAAACGTTCCTGAATCTTCATTGTTTTCTGAAGCCCATAGTTTGCTTGCAGAATAATAACCAGCGACCGCCTCGATCCAAACGTAGATTTTTTTCCCCTCATAGCCTGTTACTGGAACACTTACTCCAACTGATAAATCTCTAGAGGCGGCTCGATCCTGTAAACCTTCGTTTAAGTATCTTCTAGTTAAGGAAACAGCGTTATCTCTCCAGTTACTTTTCGATGCCTCGAGATAGTCTTCTAATACACATTGAAGCTTGGATAATGCAAAGTAAAAATGTTCCGTTAGCTTAGTTTTCGGACTGCCTTTACAAATACTACATTTTTTATCAAGTAAATCTATTGGATCTAAAATAGTGGAGCAATGATCGCACTGATCTCCACGTGCATGCTGATGGCACTCAGGACAAGTACCGACTACGTAACGATCCGGTAAAAACTGTCTACACGTCTCACAATAGGTTTGCTCTATTTCCTTTTTATAAATAAGTTCATTTTCTAATAACTCTAAGAAAATTGCTTGAACAATTTTATGGTGGTGCTCCGTATCTGTTCGTGTATAGAAATCGTAACTAAATCCTAACTTCGAGAATGACGTAACAAATTCATCATGGTACCGATCCGCAATTTCCTTAGTTGTCAATCCTTCTTGTTTTGCCCGAATAGTAATAGGCGTTCCGTTACAATCACTTCCAGAAACGTATAGAACTTTTTCACCTTTCATTCGATAATACCTAGCCAAAATATCTCCAGGTAGCAAGCTGGAAATATGACCAAGATGCAATGAACCATTCGCATAAGCCCAGGCTCCACCAATAAAAATACTCATCATAATAACCTCCTTGTTTTTTAAAAAAATGAACACAAAAAACCTCGCCCTAACAATAATTGTTAAGGGCGAGGTTTGATTTCCACGCGATACCACCTTATTTCACAAATAGCTCACACTATTTGTCTCTACAAGTACGGAGTTTGACACTCTTATACTGTGACATAGATAACGAGTGCCAAAACTCGTTGTAGCCTACTAATCCACAAAAGATGTTCAGTACAAAGCTCAGAGTTCATGTTCAAATGGGCGTTTTTGCTTCTTTTCAGCTCCCGAAGCTCTCTGTGTAAAACAGCATCATTTTACTTTATCTCATCATTGCCTTTATCAGGTAATTTTTTGTATTATATGTTGTTTTTGTTTGATTGTCAATATTAACTAATAAAATGATGAAATAAAGAAAATTAATTTTATTGTTGACACCCTACTAAAAACGGTGTAATGTATAAATCAATTAACCAAGCGATTTTCAAATACGAATATTCTTATCCAGAGAGGTGGAGGGATTGGCCCTACGAAACCTCGGCAGCAGGCTTTTATTAGTACTGTGCCAATTCCATCAAGCTTACTTAGCTTGAAAGATAAGAAGAGAAAAGTGATGTATGCTACCCTCTTCTTTTACAAGAAGAGGGTTTTTATTTACTTAAAACCTAGTATTCTGATTGCTAAACTTAATATTTGATTATTTTCTTATCCAGAGAGGTGGAGGGACTGGCCCAATGAAACCTCGGCAACGGACATGTTAGCATGAACCGTGCCTATTCCTGCAAGCGAAAGCTTGAGAGATGAGAAGAGCAAGGTTTTTTATTGCCCTCTTCTTGTGTTTAAGAAGAGGGTTTTTATTTTTCTATGGAAAGTAGGAGGAGCAGCATGATTACATTTGAAGGTGTTCGAAAAGTCTATGATAGTAATGGAGATAAGGTTACTGCGCTAGATGGGATTGATTTAACGATAGCAGCAGGGGAAATTTATGGAGTAATTGGCTTTAGTGGTGCTGGTAAAAGCTCGCTCATCCGATGCGTTAATCTATTAGAACGACCTTCTTCCGGAAGAGTATTAGTCGGAGGACGAGATTTAACGAGATTAACAGCAAAAGAGCTAAGAGAGGCGAAGAGAAACATCGGGATGGTGTTTCAACACTTTAATTTACTTAATTCAAAGACTGTCTATGATAATGTCGCCATGCCCCTGTTAGTAGGGAAAACTCCGAAAGCAGAAATTAGAAAAAGGGTAAAAGAATTATTGGATTTTGTTGGGTTAAGTGATAAGAAGGATAATTACCCAGATCAATTATCAGGTGGCCAAAAACAGCGTGTTGGAATAGCGCGGGCTTTAGCAACAAAGCCTTCTATCTTACTCTGTGATGAAGCTACATCAGCCTTAGACCCACAGACAACAAGTTCTATTCTACAGTTATTAAAAAAGATCAATCAGGAATATCAAATTACCATCTTAATGATTACACATGAGATGTCCGTTATCCGTGACATTTGCGATAAAGTGGCAGTGATTGAAGGCGGAAAAATTATTGAACAAGGATCCGTATTCGATCTCTTCTCTAATCCAATAACAAACACAGCAAAAAATTTCGTAAGTTCTGTTATGAATGATAAGATTCCAGAATCCATTCAAAAACTAGTAAACAATCAAGGCGAACAGCAAGGAATCTATCGAATTAGTTTTGTTGGGAACTCTACTGGACAGCCGTTTCTTTCACAAGTTGCCAAAAGATTTGATGTAGATGTCAATGTTCTTTTTGGAAACATTACAGAGCTTCAGGGAATTCCATTTGGAAATATCATCGTGGAGTTAAGGGGCGATCAATCAGAAATCAGACGCGCACTTTTCTATATTCAACAAGAAAAAGTACAGATCAAGGAGGTGAATGCACATGCGAGTTAGACCAGAACACATTATAGATGCCCTTTTAGAAACGGTGTCAATGGTAAGCTTTTCATTATTATTTTCGACATTGATTGGACTTCCATTAGGAATCTTACTTGTTGTAACACGTAAGGGTCACCTTTTAGAAAATGTAGGATTCTTTAATATTATTAATCCCGTAATTAATGTACTAAGGTCCATTCCTTTTATTATCTTACTTGTTGCCATCATTCCAATAACAAGGTTAATTGTTGGAACGTCAATTGGGACAGCAGCAGCGATAGTACCGCTCGTATTTTACGCAGCACCTTATTTTGCAAGACTTGTAGAAAATTCATTATTAGAGGTGGACCCTGGCGTCATAGAGGCAGCAGAAGCAATGGGAGCCTCCCCCTGGCAAGTTATTTATCGCTTTTTACTACCAGAAGCATTAAGTTCTTTAGTGCTTGCGATTACTATTGCAACAATCGGCTTAATTGGCGCATCTGCAATGGCTGGTGCTATAGGCGGAGGTGGACTTGGTGATTTAGCGATTACATACGGCTACCAACAGTTTGACGAAGTAACGATGTTCATTACAGTCGCAATCTTAGTAATCTTAGTTCAATTCATTCAAAGCTCAGGAAATATTTTATCAAAAAAAATTAGAAGAAGATAAGGGAGAGAACAACATGAGAAAAATTTTATCATTCGGTATTTTATTTATTTTATTATTGACGGCAGTAGGCTGCACAAAAGGGGACGATGCAACATTAAAAATCGGAGTAAGTGGGACCGATAATCGAATCTGGGATTATGTAGCAGAAAAGGCGGAAAAAGAAGGACTAAATATTGAGATTGTTAGCTTTTCTGATTATGTCCAACCAAATTTAGCACTAGCTCAAAAAGAATTAGATGCAAATGCTTTCCAAACGATTTCTTATTTTAACGCATTTATTAAAGAACATGACTTAGATTTAACACCGATTGCAACAACTGTTATTGCTCCTATGGGTTTATACTCGGACAAATACGATAATGTGGAAGATATCCCAGAAGGCGGGAAAATAGCGGTACCAAACGAAGCAACGAACATGGGAAGAGCATTTCTATTGCTTCAAGAGGCAGGTCTGATTACGTTACCTGACGATTTTGACGGTAATGGTTCCTTAGATAAAATTGTAGAAAATCCAAAAAACCTAGAAATCGTACCAGTTATCGCGGGGCAAGCACCACGTGTTCTTCCAGATGTAGCAGCTTCCATAATTAATAACGGAATCGCAGTAGACGCTGGTTTTAACCCAATTGAGGATTCAATTTTCCATGAAAGTGAAACTGCAACACCTTACATTAATATCATCGCTGTACGTACAGAGGACAAAGATCGCGAGGACTTACAGAAACTTGCTGAAATTTACCAACAAGAGGATGTAAAGCAATTCATTATCGATGAGTACAAAGGCAGTACAATCCCGACGTTTGTACCTTTAAGTGATATAGGTGTAAAACATTAAAAAGTAGGAGGAATTAAAATTATGACAACTCAACTACAAAACAGCATCTATTTGCAAGAAGCACTTATTCTCGACATTGACAAGAAGAAGGAACGTTATTTATCTACTAGTCATCAAATCCACGAAAAGCCTGAAATAGGGAATGAAGAATTTTTCGCTTCTTCCCTCCTAACAACTATTTTAGTGGAAGAAGGATTTTTAGTTGAAACCGGTGTCGCAGGACATGAAACAGCTTTTCTCGCCCGAAAAAAATCTAGTAAACCAGGTCCGGCAATTGGTTTTTTAGCTGAATATGATGCTCTTCCTGGATTAGGTCATGCTTGCGGTCATAATATCATTGGTACTACAAGTGTAGCGGCAGCTGTTGCATTAAGTAAAGTGATCGATGATGTTGGTGGTGAGGTAGTTGTCCTTGGAACACCTGCAGAAGAAGGGGGACAAAATGGAAGTGCAAAAGGAAGCTTTGTGAAGAGTGGTCTTGTTCAAGATCTTGATGTTTGCTTGATGATTCATCCTGGAAATGCGAATAGATTAACAGGAGCTAGTCTTGCTGTGGATCCTTTAGATTTTGAGTATATCGGGAAGCCTGCACATGCTTCAGTTTCTCCTCAAGAAGGAATCAATGCACTTGATGCAGTTATACAGTTATTTAACGGAATTAATGCGTTGCGTCAGCATGTAACAAGTGATGTTCGGATTCACGGAATCATTACTCATGGTGGTGATGCACCTAATATTGTGCCAGAATATGCAAAAGCCAGATTTTTTATTAGAGCAGCTACAAGAGAAGTTCTAGATGAGGTAACAAACAAAATTAAAGCAGTTGCAGAAGGAGCTGCACTTACCACTGGTGCGAAGCTGAATATTATTGCCTTTCAAAACCAAATAGATAATATTCTACCAAACAAAAGCTTTGACCATGTTTTTCAAGAGGTGATTGAATCATTGGGAGAAGAGGTGGATGTGGCAGAAAGAAGCGGTCTAGGCTCTACAGATGTTGGGAATGTAAGTCAGGTTGTCCCTACGATTCATCCGTATTTGAAAATTGGACCGAAAAATTTAGTAGGGCATACGGAAGCCTTTAAAAATGCAGCAAGGTCAGCTGAAGGAGATCATGCACTAATACTTGGGGCAAAAGCATTAGCACTTACAGCATTGCGATTAATATCCGAACCAAGCACTTTAGAAGCTATAAAAAATGAATTTAATGATAGAAAAAAAGTCTAATAGGAAATGGCTCAACCACAAAGGTTGAGCCATTTATTTTGACTGTTTAGCTAAAAAAAATCACTTTAAGAATTACACCATACACAATGGCGAATAGAAAAGAAGTTAAAGTTCCTAATAAAAAATATTCTGCCCAATCTCGATCATCCATTTGTTTAAAGCGAGTCAGCGATTTTGCTGCCACGATAAATCCTACAGCAGAAAAAGATCCCATCAATATTAATGCTACTACGAGCAAGCGCTCTAAATAACCTATAATTTTCCCACGCGAAAGATCTTGATGTTTCATGACCATGTATGTATATTCTTCTGACATATGTTTTTGACTAGAGGGGCTAACTGCTAGATCCTTTAATGTATACTTTCCTTCGAACAAAGAAAGATGATTTGTTAAGGAACCAAGCATGATTTTAATAATGTGACCAGTAACTGACGTTATGATAATAAACATGATAATAATAAATAGAGTGCTATTAAGTAAACTTAATTGTTGAATTGGCCCATCTTGTATATTTAGGGAAACAAGGATAAATTCCAATAGTTCATTTAAATTTACATCGAAAAAATAATAGCAAACTATTAAAATCGTAAAGATGTGTAATAATTGATCTGCTAAAAAAAGGCCAAGATTCCAGCCGTTTTTTTGTTTTGTAAACCTTACTTTTTCTTGTAATAGTATTTTTAAATCATCTATAAAATAATGTAACAATACTAGTAATAAAGTTGGAGTAATTACTTGTAAGTAAAAATTCGAATCATTTTGTCCAAGATAAATTACTGTTAAAGCAAGAAAAACTAAAAGACTATGGTGCATAAGGTGGAGCTTTAAAAAACGCTTTTTTTCTCGCACCATGTTTTCTGTTTGAAAATAAAAATCGGCAACCAAATGAGCAAGAATGAGGCTAAGAATAATCATATGTCAGCTCCTAACTTGAAAACTTATTTTAAGAGTAGGATGTCTAGGTTTTGCTTCAGCTGATTTTTTATTGTCTTGTTTAATTCCATCGTGAGGTTTTTTGGATAAGTGTCAGCATAAGTTTCCTCAAGATGATTTAATGTTTGTTGGATAGTGTGCAATGTTTTAAATAGTATCTCACAATTTCCTTTCTTATAGTGACTAGAAATAGTAGAAGGGGACTTTCTTAATAGGTCTGCAATCGTTTTTTGCTCCTCCAATACGGAATAAAGTCCTGATATTAGTCGTTGTAACTTTGTTTGCTCATTTATTAGTTTTCCTTGATACTCTAACAATAAATTTAACATATCTAAAGATTGTATTGATATCACTTCAGAGTCCGGAAAAAGCAAAATGGATGTTCGATTTGTCGAGGCTTTTATTTTCTCATTAGCTAATCTAGCTTGTCTCATCAACGGATGATTCCATTTATCAATATCAATTTTCGCAAGGTCTTCTTCTACTAATCCAAAGGACATTCCAAAATAAGGAGGTTGATCTTCCAGTCTCCATAGTTGGTTTAAGTAAAAAGCAACCGTATAGGCAGTAGAAAAATGGTCAAATATACAGACAATCTCATCACCTAGTCGGTGTTTGACATGTGCATTAGGTAGCCCTCTTGTCCAAACTTTTATATAACCTTCTAATGCTTCTAAATAGTTCGTAATATCATTCCAATTTCTACTGGAATTTGTTACATCCATCATAAATATGGAAACAGGCTTTTTCATGGCTGTCCCTCCTCACTTAGATAATCTTTTAACTATCATAGTATATGCTATTATTTTAATTCAATTCGACTATTTAATCAAACTATACACAAATTCGATAGATTAATCGAATTAAAGATATGTAGATAATATAGTCAAAGCGTTATAGAATAAGAACGAATTATTACTTGCTCTTTTAAGAGAAAATAAAACAATGTGTTAGAGGAAGAACATTTTACTTCTTCTTCCGTAAAATAAAAAATAACAATTTGCTTGTATTAATTTGTAACATCCTATAAAATAAATAAAAATTAAAGATTGTAAGTAATGATAGGAATTCAGTAGTGTATTATCTCCCTGTTTAAGAGAGCTGATGGTTGGTGCAAATCAGTACAAAGATAAACGCGAAGTACCTCCTTGAACTTTTTCTGTGAAAGAAAAGTAGCAGAAAACGGCCGAACCGTTATTCGTTTGAGTGGAAGAGAAATCTTCAACAAAGGGTGGTACCACGTAAACCACGTCCCTTTCTTAGGGGCGTGGTTTTTTATATTTCGGAGCGGTTAAACATTTATAGTGAAACGAACCCAACAAAGTATTTAAAGGCGCCCCCCTTTATTCAGGGGAGACACCCATGCAAACAAAATTTGCACCATGGCAGATGAAAGTGAGACTCGGATCATCAACCGCTATGATTCCCTCGTCTCCCCTGATGATTGGAGTGCAAGGCATGAGACTCCTGGAGCGACCGAGCAAGGTCGTAATATATAACGGGTGGGATTCCCGTCGAGAAAGAACTAACCATTCACTCGTAGCGAGTCTTGGAGGATATGTGGTAACACTATATCTTTAAGCGTAGACAGTTAGGGAATGGGCCGTAAACCGAATAAAGGTTGAAGGGATTGAGCTCCGAAATCAGTGCCAAGTTAGGAAGGCCGATGTGTTCGGGAGTGCAGAAGGCAACATTGTTATTCTCGTAATGGTGAGAGAATGACAACTTCCTCGGAGTCGATGACCGTGGCACGTTTCACATTGATATATTACGGCAACTCGGGAGGTCCTTTAAGTCTCTCCTTCATATCGGAGAGTAATGACGAACAAGCGATAACAAAGTGAGGGCTGTCAAACGCTTAAAGGAAGTCGGATAGTGGCATAGTACCTATTAAAATAATGATAGGAAAGGCCATTACTCGTCATCGACCTTGAAAGAGACACACTTACTACACACGGAGGTAGAGAGAGAAGTGGAAACAAAACTAGCAAGGATAACAGAATTAGCGAAATCGAATCAAGATATAGTTTTCACTTCGTTGGCTCATTTACTTAATGAAGAGAATCTTAAACAATGTCACCGAGAGTTGCCAAGCAAGAAGGCAACAGGCATAACTGGCATGACAAAGGCGGAATATGACACAAATCTGGATGAGAACACCAAAAGACTAGTGGGGAAATTAAAGAAGAAGGCTTATCGTCCTATCCCAGTAAAACGAACATACATCGATAAACCTGGAACGAAGATGAAAAGACCACTGGGTATCCCAGACCACGAGGATAAAATCGTTCAACAAGCCATTGGGAAAATTCTCAAAGCCATATTTGAGCATGAGTTCCTGGACAGTTCCTTTGGATTTCGACCAGGTAGAAACTGCCACGATGCATTAAAGATTCTGAATGTGTATATTGAAGAACGCCCCACCAACTATATAGTGGATGTTGATATTAAAGGATTCTTTGACAACGTTAATCACGAGTGGATGATGAAATTCTTGAAACAACGTATCAATGACCCAAACTTCTTAGGAATTATCGCTAGGTTTCTAAAAGGTGGGTACATGGAAGAAGGTAAATATTTCGATACGGATAAAGGAACTCCCCAAGGGGGTATCATTTCACCAATTTTAGCGAACGTATATCTACATTATGTCCTAGACTTATGGTTCGAAAAAGTGGTTCGTAAACAGTGTAATGGTCAAGCTTACATGGTCCGTTATGCGGACGACTTTGTGTGCTGCTTTCAGTACAAAAGCGATGCAGATGCCTTTTACTCTGCCCTTATCATGCGTTTACAAAAGTTCCATCTTGAAATTGCAGAAGATAAAACGAAAATCATTTCCTTTGGTCGTTATGCAGATAAAGATAGTAAGCGGAATGGACAAGGAAAACCACCAACATTCGATTTCTTAGGCTTCACTCACTATTGTAGTGAGAGTAAGAAAGGGTCATTTAGGGTTAAACGGAAGAGTAGTAAGAAGAAAGTAACAGCCAAGTTAAAGAAACATAAGGAATGGCTCAAAGCTAATCGAACAATGGACATCAAGGACATTATGAAAAGCATTAACCGTTCCTTAACAGGCTACTACAACTACTACTGTATTACCGATAACACTCAACATGTCGAGAGTTTTCTGTATCGTATCCGACTACTATTGTTCAAGTGGATGAACCGAAGGAGCCAAAGGAAATCATTCACATGGGAGAAGTTCAACATATTTTTAAGTAAATATCCTTTGAAGAGTCCAAGGGCGAAAGTAAACATATATCAACTGAAGAAAGACATTAGCTACATTTTGTGAAGGGTGATGAGAAGAGCCGTGTGCGATAGTATCGCATGCACGGATCTGTGAGGAGTGAGGAGAACACAGTAAAAGTGTGGCTCCCGCTTACTCGACCGGAAGGCAGCGTGTTTCGGGAGAACCCACAGGCGCTTTTGCGCCGAGGAGGCTCCCGAACCGCCCGCGGAAAGCGAATGCCTGGCACGGAAATCATCAGGGTGTTTAAAGTGATAACCCTATTTTCAGGGTAGCCGATATTTTTTAAAGGAGGAAAAGCCAAAATGGAGAATATATTAAACAAGCTATCAAATGAACAAAAAACAGAAGTAGAGAGACAATTTACCCTCTATAACAATGGAGTATCCGAGATAATCCCAGCAAACGAATTAAAACAGAAGATTGCCAAATCACTAATAAATGATCAACCCTTAAAAATAAAATTAGGCTTAGATCCATCAGCTCCAGATGTTCATCTAGGCCATACAGTTGTCTTAAATAAGCTAAAACAGTTTCAGCAAAACGGTCACATTATACAGTTAATAATTGGTGACTTTACAGGTAAAATCGGTGATCCAACAGGAAAATCGATAGCAAGAAAGCAACTAACTGACGAGGAAGTAAAGCATAATGCTAAAACATACTTCGAACAATTCGGTAAGGTACTCGATATGGAAAAAGTCGAATTATACTACAATTCAAAATGGCTATCGGCTTTACGATTAGAAGAAATTATTAACTTATCAGCAAGTATAACAGTCGCTCGACTTTTAGAAAGAAATGATTTTTCAGAGCGACTATCATCAGGAAAGCCAATCTCGCTTCACGAATTTTTCTACCCACTCATGCAAGGCTACGATTCTGTTGAATTAGAAAGTGATGTTGAGCTTGGTGGTACCGATCAACATTTTAATGTATTAATGGGACGTCATTTGCAAGAGCATTTTAAGAAAGAAAAGCAAGTGGTCGTGTTACTTCCATTATTAGAAGGTTTAGATGGTGTAGAGAAAATGTCTAAGTCTAAAAACAATTACATTGGAGTAGATGAAGAACCTTCACAAATGTACGGGAAAACCATGTCGATTTCAGATGAGTTAATCACTAAGTACTTTCATTTAGTGACAAATTTAACAGTAGAAGAGAAAACGCAAATAACAGGCCAAATAGAGAGTGGAGATATACATCCTAGAGATGCAAAGATGAAACTTGCTAAACTGATTGTTGAAATGTACCATGACGAGCTAGCTGCTCAACAAGCGGAAGAGCATTTTAAAACGGTTTTCCAAAAAGGTGCCATACCCAGAGACATTCCAACTATTGATTGGAATGGAGAAAAGGAAATTGGGATTCTAGATTTATTAGTTCAGTTAAACTTGCAGAATTCCAAAAGTGAAGCACGACGCATGATCCAAAATGGCGGGATTAGAATAGCGGGAGAAAAAGTAATGGATCCTAATCTAATTGTCGAGTTAAAAAATGAAATGACTTTACAAGTTGGGAAGAGGAAATTCCTTAAAGTACACATTATTTAATACGTGCAGGATTAATACCTGCACGTATTAAAATCTATTTGATAGGGGATGCGAACAAGTGGAATCAGAAAAATTAAAAATTTTTGATGAATATAGAAATTTTCTAGGTGTAGCTACGAGAGCAGAAGTACATAAAGTTGGACACTGGCATGAAACGTTTCATTGTTGGGTAGTTAGCAGGGAAGAGGATGGTGATTATATATATTTCCAACTTCGTAGTCCAATAAAAAAAGACTATCCTAACCTTTTAGATATTACCGCTGCTGGTCATCTTCTAGCTAATGAAACAGTAGAAGATGGAATTAGAGAAGTAAGAGAGGAAATAGGTCTTGAGGTTACGATAGGAGAACTTCATTCGTTAGGAATTATACCATACAGTAATCAACAAGGAGATCTCATTGATAAAGAACTAGCTCACGCATTTTTACTTATAAGGAATTGTGAAATGGAAGATTTTCAGTTACAGCTGGAAGAAGTAGTTGGAATCGTAAAAATTAGGTTGGATGACTGTAGGGAACTTTGGTCAGGAACTAAAGAAACCATTTTTATTTCTGGGTTTAACATAACCGCAGCTGGTGAACACATAAAGGTAAAAAAAGCTGTTACGAAAGAAGCGTTTGTTCCACATGAGGATCATTTTTATATTGAAACATTTAACATCATTAAATCCGCCATAGAAAGTAGGAGTTAAAAATGAGTAATCCATTTAACATGCAAGCAGTAACGCCCATTTTTCGAATGATTGATGTGGACCAAACAACAGAATTCTATTTAGATTTCTTAGGTTTTCAGAAGCAATGGGAGCATCGTTTTGAGCAGGATTTTCCATTATATATGGAGATATCACTAGGCTCATGCGTTATCCATCTATCTGAGCATTTTGGAGATGCAAATCCTGGATCAGCTATCAGAATTGAAACGAATGAGCTAGATGCATTTCATTTATTTTTAAGTAATAAGAAGTATAAGTACGCTAGACCAGGGATAGAGCGCACTCCTTGGGGCACGAGAGAAGTGACTGTTTCAGATCCCTCTGGTAATCGATTGGTCTTTTTTGAGAAGGTAAAGTTAGAGGAACTCTAGAGGAGTTTGACCATTATTAATTAACCTTCTCAAACGATAAAACCTAACAAAATAATCTTTGCTAGGTTTTATCGACTAGTATTTAATATTTCTCTTTCCCTTTAGCTCCCCACAGAAACAAGATAAATACTGCAAACCCCACAATGAGAGGTGGAGCGATCATAATTAAGAAGTTATTCATTTCATTTCCTCCTTACTTTTTTCCCTGAACGTATTGATTATCAAATAAGAAGAGACGCATTAACAAATAGAGAGATGGGATTAACAAACATAGACCAGCAATAAAAGCTGTAATCAATGCTATGGCCATCGATTCATTGGTGAATCCATCATAGATTGTTAAATAAGGATATAAAAGATATGGCAAATGAGATGCTCCGTATCCAAAGAAAGCTGTTGCGAATTGAAGCATAACGAGAATGAAGGCTAAGCCTAATCGTTGTTTCTTCCACATTAAGAAAACTGCCCCTAAAAAGAAGAGAAACGATAAGCTAAACATCCAGGATAATTCTAACATTTTACTAAAGTGTGTCGGATTATGGTCACTAAGTGCAAAGAAAACTAAGACACTAGCTAGAATTGTTGGAAGACTCCAATTTAGAGCGTATTTTCGTAACACTTCGAACGCCTTTTCGTCTTTTGCAGATTTTGCATAGTAGGCTAAAAAATAGGCAGAGATATAGAGTACACTTACTAGCGCTAAAATAACAACTGCCCAAGAGTAGAAGCTAGAGAATAAGGCGTGATAGTCCAATGTCACGACATCACCAGCTAAACTAATAAATCCTCCTTCAGAAATGGTTAAAACGACTGAAAGTGCTGCTGGAATTAATAGCCCAGTTGCTCCGTATAAAAGCTGATAAAACGGACTTCCCTTAGTACCATAATTATGGAAAGCATAATAGCTGCCACGGATGGCAAGTAAGATAATGGCAATACTTCCTGGTATAAGAAGGGCAGTTCCATAGTAATACGCAGTGGAAGGGAAGAACCCGACGATTCCAATAAAAAAGAATACAAGGAACACATTCGTTACCTCCCATACCGGTGAGAGATAACGAACAATTACTTTATCAATAAGGTGATCCTTTTTTGTAATCGTTGAATAGTAGTTAAAAAATCCTGCACCAAAATCAATCGATGCGACAATCAAGTAGCCATATAGAAAAGTCCATAACACGGTAATTCCGACTATTTCATAGTTCATATGCTTCCCCTCCTTTACTCTAATCCTCTATCCCGAAGTTCTTTTTCGATAGGATTATTCTTAAACATTTTTCTAATAACTGTCAGACAAGTTGTACAAAGCACAATGTATAATAATATAAATATAACGAGCATTAAATCGACGTGATTGGAGGTAGTTGCCCCTTCTGAGACTGTCATATGACCTACTAGTAACCACGGTTGTCTGCCAATTTCGGCAAAAAACCAACCCATTTCAATGGCTAATAATGCAAGTGGAGAACCTGCAACAATTGCCCAAAGTAGAGGTTTATTCCGTTCATTCCACTTCTTCACCTTAGCAAAAAGTACATAAAGTATAGAAATAAGAGCCAAGAACATTCCAATTCCGACCATTAAATCAAAGAAATAATGAACGATTAACGGTGGGAGCTCTTCTTCTGGAAATTCTTCTAATCCTATCACTTCAGCACTTGGATCACCATGTGCAAGAATACTTAATGCATACGGTATCTCAAGCCCATACTTCACTTCATTATCTTCTGTTAAGTATCCACCTAATATAAGTGGAGCTTCAGTAGACGTTTCAAAATGCCATTCAGCAGCGGCTAGTTTTTCAGGCTGATACTCTGCTAAGAACTTTCCAGATAAATCGCCTATGATTGCGGTTGATATTGCGAAGACAGCCGCCGCAGTCATAGTTAGATGTAAGGCCTTTTTATGATACACATGATCTTTTCCACGTAATATTGCAAAAGCCGCAATACCGGCTAAAACAAAAGCTGTTGTTAAGTAAGCAGATGATAGAACATGAGCAACCTTTGTGGGAGTTGCTGGGTTAAACATCGCTTCTAAAGGACGAATATTCGTTAAAACACCATTTTCAATATCGAAGCCTCGAGGTGTATTCATAAAACTATTCACCGTTGAAATGAAAAACCCAGAAGCAGTAGCTCCGATTGCAACAGGTATTAAGAGGAAAAAGTGATAAATTTTCTTTTTAAATCGATCCCATGTATATAAGTAGATACCGAGAAAAATCGCTTCAAAGAAGAAGGCAAATGTTTCCATGAACAAAGGTAAACTTATGACATGACCTGCTAGCTGCATAAAATTAGGCCATAGAAGACTTAACTGTAATCCAATTGCCGTTCCAGTTACAACACCTACGGCAACAGTGATAACAAACCCACGTGCCCAACGTCGTGCAAGAAGACGGTAATGTTCATCATTTCTTTTAATCCCCATCCATTCTGCTAGTGCAATCATTAATGGCACACCAACACCAACCGTTGCAAAGATTACATGAACAGCAAGGGTAACTCCAGTTAGGATTCTACTGTAAAGAACCGGATCGTACTCAAACATAAATTTCACTCCTTCAAATGCAATAGAATAACGACATTAATATTATTAATTAATTCTATAAGAACTATTTTACTATATAATGCTCACTATTTCACAATATAAGATTATTAATTTCCCTATGTTCATAGTATATTCCCTTTTATAATTTTGCAAAACCGGGTAGAACACTCTGTTTATGACAACTTTATGGCGAGGTAACGACGAAATTGTGACAAGGGAAAGAGCATGATAAATGAAGATAGATAAAAAAATTAACAGAGAATTTTACTGAATATTGTACATATATGTAGAAAACAATGGTAAAATATTCTTATATTTCACAAAAAGGGTGTATGCATTGAGAAATGGAGAAATTATTAAATACTACCGAAGCCAAAAAGGAATGTCGCAAGAAAAACTTTCTCAGGGTATTCTTACCACTTCTCATTTATCCGATATTGAAAGCAATCAATCGGAACCAAGTCATAACCACCTAGAATTACTTGCTGACAGACTTGAATTAAATATGAATGTTTTTAAAGATTCAATAATTACAGATATCGATGATAAACTATTTAGTTGCTACAACAGTACGGTTTCCCAAAATGCAAAAGAAGCACGTAAGATGTTCAATTATATTAATGAGGAGTATAGAATTGGATTAAAATCGATGCATCCTGATACGCAACTACTATATATAGTCGTTAAACTTAAATTCTATCTTCTAATACTGAACAAAAAAGTCATTGAATCTCTTTATAATCAAATGAAAGAACTACCAATTAGCTTAAATCCTGTTATAGAGTATATCCGAAAAAAGACGCTTGGAATCTATTACTATCGAATTAATAATAACTTAGAATCAACTTTAGCATTAAAAGATGCTTTAGCTATGGCAAATGAACTGAACATTACAGAAGAAGATAAAGCAGAACTTTATTACCAAATAGCCTTAACAAGTGAAAAAACTTCAGCAGTATTTGAATCTATTCACTTCGCAGAAAAAGCCTTGATATTGTATCAAAAATTATACTTTTATCGTAGATCAGCGGAATGCCATGTGATACTTGGCTTAAACTACCACAAAATCCAACAGTTCGATAAGGCTGAGAAAAACTATATATCGGCTAAAAAAATCGGAGTAGAACTGCAGGATGTTTACTTAGAATCTATGGCTATGCATAATCTCGGCTGCATTCAATCATTCATAGGGAATTCAGAAGAAGCAATATTTTACTTTTTAGAATCATTAAAGATGAAAAAACAAGAAGATAGAAGTCTCTACTCAATTTGCACATTGGTTAGAGAATATCACAAACTAAATCAATTTGAGTTTGCAAGGGGTTGGGCAGAAGAAGGCCTGATGCTGGCAAATAAGAATAACGTGGAAGATTATATTATCCATTTTACAGTGCTATTATATCAACTCGATCAAAATCCGAAAATAGAAAATTATGTTTCAAGTTATGTAATACCTTACTTTAGAAATGCAGGTACGAAGGACGAAGTTGTAAGGTATGCTGAACTACTCGCCAATTATTATTCAGAAGCTCAAAATTACAAATTAGCCTGTGAATATTTTGAAATCTGCTTACAAGTACAAAAAGAAAAAATGATTGCAACATAATAAGCGCTATATAAACAAATATAGCAATCCAAGAAACATACTGACTAGTAGAGTTAGTGTGTTTTTTTGTGTATAAATCAAACATATTTTTATTGAATTCGGGTATTAGACCATTATTTACTATCCTGAAAAGGGGCGATTCTAATGTTTGGATTTAACGACTTGTGGCTATTCTTTCTCTCTTTTTTCCTTGTACTTCCTTTGGTCACGATTATTCATGAATTAGGCCATTATTTCTTCGCTAAGATATTCGGTGGAAAAGTGATCGTACATATAGGGACTGGCAATGAATTGTTCCGTATCGGAGCTATTCGAATTCGTAAGCTATATTTTTATGATGGATGGTGTGAATATATTACGATAAGTAAGCGTGCAGCGAAGGTAGAAAAGGCTTTGGTGTATTTAGGGGGATCACTATTTAATATAGCTTCTATCTTAATGATAAACGGATTAATTAATAATGGAGTACTTGAACCAAATATTTTCATCTATCAATTTACTTACTTTTCTTTTTATTTCACCTTTTTTTCTCTATTCCCAATCAATCATTTAAATGGATGTCCAAGTGATGGAATGGCAGCCCTAAATGTACTTACAAATAAAAAGTTTGAAAAAAACCCTTCCAATTAAGATAAAAAACAGATGATGTTCTTAGATCTAAAACTACAAAATATTCTAATAGTAAGGGAAGGATTTTCTGTAAATTGGCGAGAATAAAATGTATAGAAGGAGGATTACTATGAGAAAAGTATACTGCTTTATCGTTCTAATCATAGTTACGATTGTTTTTGCAGGATGTAATAATAATACTCAAGTTAATTCCACTAACTCGAATGATTCCTCAATAGTTGAAGAAAAAGATGACAATAAGGTAAATGGTACGGATGAGAACGAAGAAGAAATTCTAACAGTTGAAGAAACAGCGGAACATATCGTCTCGCTTTTAAGCACTAAAGATTTTGCCGAATTGGAAACCTTGGTACATCCGGAAAAAGGAGTCCGTTTTACTCCTTATGGCTATGTTAATGCCGAAGAAGACCAAGTTTTCTCGTCTAAAGAAGTAGTGGATCTTTGGGAAAATGACCGAAGTTTTCTCTGGGGGTATTATGATGGAACTGGTGATCCTATTGAACTTACTTTTCAAGAATACTATTCGCGTTTTGTCTATGATGCCGATTATGTAAATGCCAAAGAGAGATCCATCAATCAACGGCTAGGGCAAGGAAATAGTCTGGATAATAGTAAAGATATATATCCAGAAGGGACAGTAATTGAATTCCATTTTCCTGGTTTTGATGAAAAATATGAAGGAATGGATTGGAAAAGCCTTCGTTTAGTATTAGAAAGAGATGGGGATAAGTGGTTTTTAGTTGGAATTATACATGACCAATGGACTATATAAAGAATGGGGATTATAAAAACTAATTCAATCAATTCTTTTATAGAGAGAACCCCTATTATTGAATGGTAACCTTAATCAATAATAGGGGTTCTTCTTAAGAAAAAAGTTTTACATTACTTTCCTATTTAATATGATAAAATAAAGAAAAGGTAAGCTATCCATAAGTAAACGGGGTTACAATTTATGCAAAAAAGATTTGGGTTCTTTCAAAAGGGTTCTGGTATAAACCCTTATATTTGGACGGTTTTCAGTATATTACCGTTCTACTTTATTTTCCAATCGTCCTCTACTGCAGAGATAATTGTCGGACTCATACTTACCATCTTGTTTTTTATCTCTTACAGGCTTGCATTTATTTCGAAAAAATGGCCGGTTTATTTATGGACATGTATCCTCATTGGGATTTCCATTACGATGACCATTGTTTTCCATTTTATCTATTTCGCTTTTTATATTGCCTATTACAACGGGAAAATTAAAAATCGACTTGCCTTCATTACCTTATATATTATTCATTTAGTCGCCACTACGGTCGCCATTAACATTAATGTCGTCTTAAGAGATGAGTTGTTTTTAAAACAGTTGCCTTTTATCGTTATTATATGGATCAGCGTTATATTACTACCATTTAATTTATTTAATAAAGGGAAACAGGATATGCTTGAGGCTAAGCTAGATGTGGCAAATAAACGTATCTCAGAGCTAGTAAAACAAGAAGAAAGACAAAGAATCGCTCGAGATTTACATGATACTCTCGGTCAAAAACTTTCTTTAATTGGCCTAAAAAGTGATCTTGCAAGAAAACTTATATACAAAAATCCCGAACAAGCAAAAACCGAGCTTAAGGATGTACAACAAACTGCCAGAACTGCTTTAAATGAAGTAAGGAAAATGGTTTCTCAAATGCGTGGCATTCGCTTAAAAGAAGAAATTGTTCGGGTAAGACAAATCTTAGCGGCAGCTGAAATTGAATTCACAATCGATCATGACCTGCCTTTAAAAAATGGATCCTTGTTTTTAGAAAATATCTTAAGTATGTGTTTAAAAGAAGCAGTGACAAATGTAGTGAAGCATAGTAAAGCTTCTTCCTGTCACATACATATCGAACAAATAGGGATGGAGTTATGTCTGACTATTAAAGACAACGGGATTGGTATAGAGGAGCAACAGGATTTAACAAAAGGGAGCGGACTTCTTGGGATGAAGGAGCGCTTGGAATTTGTAAACGGAACACTGGAGATTATTGCAGACGAAGGAACGTCCATAGTCATAAAGGTGCCGAATGTCGTTATTAAAAGAGAGAAGGGGGAGCACTAATGATACGGATTGTCATTGCTGAAGACCAGCGAATGATGTTAGGTGCCTTAGGTTCATTACTAGATTTAGAAGATGATATGGAAGTAGTAGGCATGGCGGGAAATGGGGAAGAGGCTATTGCCTTGTATGAGCAACACAAGCCAGACGTCTGTATTATGGACATAGAAATGCCTGAAAAAACTGGACTAGATGCAGCTGAAGAACTAAAGGGGACAGACTGCAAAGTAATCATATTGACTACTTTCGCACGAACTGGTTATTTTCAACGAGCTCTAAAAGCTGGAGTAAGAGGTTATTTACTAAAGGATAGCCCAAGTGAAGAATTAGCTAGTTCGATTCGTAGCATCATGTCTGGTAAAAGAATATATGCTCCAGAACTTATGGATGATGTATATGGCGAAGAAAACCCACTTACAGAAAGAGAAAAAGCAGTGTTAGAGCTTGTTGCAGATGGAAAAAACACACAAGAGATCGCAGAAGAGCTAAGCATTAAAAGTGGGACAGTACGTAATTATATTTCTACCATTCTTGATAAATTGGAAGTAAAAAACCGTATTGAAGCGATCACACAATCGAAGGAAAAAGGTTGGTTTAAGTGAAAATTAGTTTAGTTGTTAGACGGACTTCCTAATATGGAAGTCCGTTTTTTATTTTTTGTTAAACTTGGTTATGTTATAGTTATAAAGCAATTAACAACGTACATATTTGCATAAATAAGAAAAGAGACGTGATATATTTGACTGATTTTTTACAGCTAGGCATTAGAAAAGAAATTAACCATACTTTAAAATCTCTAGGCTTAGTAGCGCCAACCCCTATACAAGAAAAAACGATTCCTTCTGTGCTAGAGGGCAAAGATGTTATTGCTCAAGCTCAAACTGGAACAGGTAAGACATTAGCATTTGTCCTGCCAATAATCGAGAAAATAAATGTCGATAAACCAGAAACCCAAGCACTTATATTGACACCTACACGGGAATTAGCGCATCAAATTACAAAAGAAATAAAGAAAATGCTTGAGAATGTGGAAGGTGTAAATGTACTAGCTATTTATGGTGGACAAGATGTCCAACATCAATTAAAGAAACTGCGTGGAGCACAACATATTATAGTAGCAACTCCAGGACGTTTATTAGATCACGTCCGCAGAAGAACTATTGATCTTTCAACTATTACCAAGCTTGTAATAGATGAAGCAGATCAAATGCTTTTAATGGGATTCCTTCCAGATGTAGATAGTATTATTGGAGAGACTTTTTCTTCTCGCCAAACGATGTTATTTTCTGCGACAATCCCAAATGAAATTCATGCTTTAGCAAACAAGTATATGATAGAGCCTGTTCATATTGAAATTAAAGAAAAGCAAGTCACCGTAAAAAAAATTCAGCAATTTAAAGTAGAAACAACAGATCGTCGAAAAGAAGGCACCTTACTTCATTTACTCGAAGAACATCGTCCTTATTTAGCGATTATTTTCTGTCGTACGAAGGCTAGAGTACAAAAGCTTCAAGAAACATTGAAACAAAAGGGTTTTAATTCCGATGAACTTCACGGAGATATCCCACAATCTAAACGTCAAAGAGCAATGAGAAACTTCAGAGATGCAAAGATTCAATATCTAGTAGCAACAGATGTTGCTGCAAGAGGGCTTGATGTAGAAGGAATTACTCATATATATAATTACGATGTTCCACAAGATGTCGAGTCCTATATACACAGAATCGGTAGAACAGGCCGGGCAAGTGGTGATGGAGCAGCATATACGTTATATGCCCCTCGCGATGTGGATTTTCTGCAAATGATAGAAAAAGGGATAAAACAAACATTAGAACATATTGTAATTAAAGGGATTAGCATTCCAGACCGCGAAGATTATGATAAAGAGCGTAATGAAAATATTGCCAAAGCTAGGCGTTCTGCAAAAAGAGATAGTGAAAGGGCATCTGACTCTCTCAATAGTCGCAAAAATCTTCAAAAGAATAAATATAAAACGACACCGGAAAGTAAACGATATCGCTAATTGGAAAGGATGATTAATAATGAATATAACTGGACATGAGGTAGAAAAACTGAAAGACCCTACTGGAATTCTTGAGGGAGAACGATATGAATTTATATTAGATATCGAAGTTCCTGAAGATGATGAATTATTTTCAGATAATGGTCTATATTTGAAGGTAATCATCGCCGTTGATGATAACGATACTCGTGTTGCCCAATATAATCTTTTTGAAGAAAACTCGAGTAAATTGCTAGACTTTGAATTAGAGGAAGAAGAAATAAGCATAGTAAAAGAATATTGCGTGAAAAAATTAGAAGATAGTATTAATCAGTAATAACCGAAAGAGGATGGGACAAAAGTAAAAAAACGCTTACAAAAGACGAACAATTTAAGTACCGGCTCTAAAAACCGCTATTGATTTCCGTGCAAGACTTCGCTTTCCGCGGGTGACCCGTGAGCCTCCTCGGCTTCGCCTGCGGGGTCTCACATTGGCCACTTCTCCCGCAGGAGTCTTCGTCTTGCACTCCAATCAACCGCTGGAGTCGCCTAAAAATTAAAGGTATAGTTGAACACTTAAAAAAACCCGAACTAATTTGATTTTAAAACTCAAATTAGTTCGGGTTTTTCTTAGACTAAAACTCTTTTGTCCCAGCCTATTTTCTATAAAACAAAATAAGATTTCACTTCGATCACCAAAGTACTTTTCTTTCCTATTGAATATGATAAAATTACTTATAGATAGCAGATATTAATACTTGGTCATAACAATTGGTAAGGGGAGAAAAGCGATGAAGAAAAGAGTGGTTATTACAGGTATCGGTGCGATAACACCTTTAGGTAACACTGTAGAAGCAACATGGAAAAAACTAATCAACGGTGTCTCAGGAATCGCCCCATTAACGAGGATTGATGCAGAAAAAATCCAAGTAAAAGTTGCTGGAGAAGTAAAAGATTTTGATCCTAATGACTATATCGATTTCAAAGAAGCAAGAAGAATGGGGCGCTTTACCCATTTCGCTATAGCTGCTAGCAAAATGGCAATACAGGATGCTGGTTTAACTATTGGAGAGAATGTCGATGCAGAACGAACAGGAGTATGGATTGGTTCAGGCATTGGTGGCTTAAATGAGTTTGAGGAGGAACATAAAAAATTCCTTAAAAAAGGCCCAAAGCGTGTTAGCCCTTTCATTATTCCGATGTTTATTCCTGACATGGCGTCTGGCCGTGTATCCATTGAGCTAGGTGCAAAAGCCATGAACAATTGCTCGGTTACTGCTTGTGCATCTGGTGCAAATTCAATCGGTGATGCCTTTCGTGTCATACAGAATGGAATAGCGGATGTCATGATTGCTGGAGGAACAGAAGCCGCTATAACGGAAATGACGATTGCAGGTTTTACGAATATGACAGCCCTTTCAACGAATCCAGACCCAAATACTGCTAGTCGTCCGTTTGATAAAAATAGAGATGGGTTTGTCATTGCAGAAGGATCGGGAATCGTTATCTTGGAAGAATTACAACATGCTTTAGATCGAGGAGCAACTATCTACGGGGAGTTAGCTGGATATGGAGCAACTGGTGATGCGTATCATATCACCACACCTGCACCAAATGGAGAAGGCGGTCAACGTGCGATGAAGCTCGCATTAAGTGATGCCAATGTTTCTCCTGAAAAAGTAGACTATATTAATGCCCATGGTACCTCAACCCACTACAATGATTTATATGAGACAAAAGCGATAAAAGAAGTATTTGGCGAGCATGCTTATCAGCTTTCCGTCAGCTCTACTAAATCAATGACTGGTCATTTGCTTGGTGCAGCAGGTGCTGTAGAAGCCATTTTCTCAATACTTGCAATTAAAGAAGGAATTATTCCACCAACGATAAATTATGCAACATCAGATGACGAGCTAGATTTAAACTACATACCAAATGTTGCAACAGAAGCTACCGTAGACGTAGTTATCTCTAATTCATTAGGTTTTGGCGGACATAACGCAACATTGGTTTTTAAAAAATTTGAATAAATGATAGAAAATAAGTACTTGCACAAAATTGCTTTTCTTTCCATAAATCGGAAACTAATTGGAGTTGCAATTTCATTCATTATCCTGTACTATATTAAAACAAGCTACGATGTGCGTAACCATAACAAAGTTTTAACCTTTAAGCTGTAATAGGGAGTTTTATATAGAAACAAGAATGTCAAGCCTCCGCGATAGAGGACGACAGGATGGTTTTTGCGAACACCCACTTTAAGGAGTGGTGGTTTAAAACTTTCTTATACTAAGTTACGGCAGCTGTGGCTTGTTACTTTTAAACATTCGAATTATTGATAAAAAAACCAGTTTCCCAATAGGAAGCTGGTTTTTTCATTATGATAGCGTTAATGGTATATTAGCTAATCTGGAAGACCAAGGGCGTGCTTGCTCTAATTTTCCAGCTAAGCGAAAAAGAGTAGCCTCATCGCCATATGGAGCAAAAAACTGTACTCCGATTGGTAAGTTGGCTTCATTCCAAAAAAGAGGGACTGACATAGCTGGGATGCCAGTAGCGTTGGCAAGTGGTGTGTAAGGAACCCAGCCATTAGCTAACCTAGAATACTCTTCTAGATCGCCTTTATAAACTAATTCACCAATTTTTACTGGTGGTTTTGAAAGAGTAGGAGTAAGTAAAATATCATAGTTAGTAAAGAAAGTAGCCATCGTCTGAGCAAGTTGTTGCATATAGGACATGGCTGACAAGGTTTGTACCCCTGTATAGCTTCTCCCAATCTGTCCAATTTCCCATGTTAGCTTCTCGAAATATTCCGGATTGGGTTCTTTACCGACCATTTTAGGAAGAGATGTTATCCCTAATGTAACCATCTGATACCATAATACAGTGAAAGCGTCGGTAAAATCTTGAACATTTATCTTGGGGCTAGCTTCTTCGACATGATGACCTAAATCAGCACAAAGTTTGGCGGCATCTTCCACTGCTTCTACACAGTCAGGGTGGATTGGCTTCCCGTCAAAAGTTGTAGATAAATAAGCAATTCTTAGTTTACCTGGATCTGCCGTAACTTCACTTAAAAAGGACCGTATTGGAAGTGGGGCAATGAAAGGGTCTCCTAGCCCTTGTCCATGTGTTGCATCTAATAATGCCGCACTATCCCGTACACTACGTGATACACAATGACTTACCCCAAGGCCCAACGTATCTGGGTTTCTTGGATTTCTACCTCTACTTATTTTCATGCCAAACAAGCCGCAGCAGGATGCCGGGATTCTAATCGACCCGCCACCGTCTGAAGCATGTGCCATTGGAACGATACCAGCAGCAACTGCAGCCGCAGCGCCACCACTGGAACCTCCCGCAGTATAGTCAGGATTCCAAGGGTTTCTCGTGGGACCAAATAATTCCGGTTCTGTAATTGGTTGAATCCCAAATTCACAAGTATTCGTTTTTCCAACCGTTATAAGACCAGATTTTCGGATTCGAGAGGACAGTACAGAATCGGTAGGGCATACAAAATCACTCATAAGCCTAGATCCGCCAGTATACGGTGCTCCAGCAAAGAACTCTAAGTCTTTCATTAAAAAAGGTACGCCAGCAAAAGGACCCGATAAATTCTCTGAGTTCGCCAAAATTCTCGCATCATCATACATTTCTGTTACTACTGCATTGATAGATGGGTTAACCTCTTTGATACGCGTAATAGTAGATTCAACAAGGTCACTAGGTTTTATCTCTTTCTTTTTCACTAACTCCGCAAGCCCAACTGCATCAAAAGAACGCAAATCTCTCATAAGAACACCTCATAACATATAGATTTCCTATTAATAGATTAGCACATTATGGTAAGATGAACAGGTATATTAATTTTCGAAAAAGGAAAATAATAGTTAGACTATACAAAGTAAGAAGGAGAGATAAATATGGATAAGTTAGAAGTAGCAGTTGGGGATATTTTTATCGTGCAGGATGAGAATGATCAAGACCAAGAATTAGAAGTACTAGGTACTATGGAAGTGGATGGTTCCACTTACGTCGCTGTTGGATTTGTCGAAGAAATTGAAAACCAAACAACAGAGGACATTGATGTCTTTTTCTTAAAAGTAGAAGAGGATGGCGAGCTTTCAGAAATCGAATCCGATGAAGAGTTTGAAAAGGTATCTACTGCATTTGATGGTGAAATAGAAGACGAAGAATAGAACAATATAAAAAAGTAGGAGGCACAAATACTGGTGCCCCCTATTTTTTTTGCTTATGGATGAAGAAAATAGCATGTTCATCATTTCCGCCCATAAGATGTAATGAAGAGCAAGCTCTTCTCTAATTTTGATTAAAGGGAGGAAAGACAGCATGACCACTTTTTTAATTGTCCTCAATATTATCTTACTACTCTTACTGTGCTACGGGCTTTACAAGATGCAAAAGAAGGGAGTTTCCTTTGCGAAGAGGGTATTTGCAGGTTTAGGAATTGGTATTATTTTCGGACTTGGTTTGCAGTTTGCTTATGAATCTGGTTCAGAGGTTCTAACTGGCTCCATCGATTGGTATAATATAGTCGGTTCAGGCTATGTGAAATTCTTGCAAATGATTGTTATGCCTTTGGTATTCATTAGTATTATCGCTGCCTTTACCCGCTTAACGCTTAAGAGCAACATCGGGAAGATAAGTGCCTTAATTATCGCGATTTTACTAGGAACAACAGCAATTGCTGCAGCAGTAGGAATCGGTACCACCCTCGTGTTTGATTTAGAAGCGATTCAAATTGAACAGGGTGAAGCGGAAACAGCGCGTGGAGAGCAAATGGAAGCACGTGCAGGAGACATTGCCTCTAAAACGTTCCCGCAGCAAATGTTAGATCTCATTCCATCTAATGTATTCTTAGACTTTACTGGTGCTAGATCCACCTCTACAATTGCTGTCGTCATATTTGCTGCCTTTATTGGAATTGCGTATCTTGGAGTACGCAGAAGAAATCCTGTACAGGCAGAATTATTTGCTAAGATAGTAGATACCTTCTATACCATTATCATGCGTGTGGTAACATTAATTCTCCGTTTAACACCATATGGGATACTGGCAATCATGACCCGAGTAACAGCGACAAGTGATTATGGAGCGATCGCAAAGCTTGGTGAATTTGTTGCCGCATCCTATGTAGCACTTCTTATCGTGTTTGGAATTCATTTACTATTACTAATGTTCGCAGGCTTGAACCCATTAACCTATCTCAAAAAAGCATTCCCGGTATTATCCTTTGCCTTCACTTCCAGAACCAGTGCAGGGGCATTACCGCTAAATATCAAAACCCAAACGAAAGAGCTAGGTGTATCAGATGGTGTTGCTAACTTTGCAGGTTCCTTTGGATTATCAATTGGACAAAACGGATGTGCAGGAGTTTATCCGGCAATGCTCGCGGTAATGATAGCACCAACCGTTGGAATCAACCCATTAGATCCATCTTTCTTGTTTATGCTTATATTAGTTGTAGCTATTAGTTCCTTTGGTGTAGCGGGTGTTGGTGGTGGAGCAACCTTTGCCGCGATTCTAGTGTTGTCTGCAATGGATCTTCCAATTGCCCTAGCAGGTTTATTAATATCTGTAGAACCACTCATTGATATGGGACGTACTGCAGTAAATGTAAGTGGAAGTATGACAGCAGGTGTGTTGACAGGGAAAGCAACGAATAATCTAGATACGACTGTTTATAATAGTGCACCGTCGACTGATTTTGAATCGGACGTTTAATAGGTGATAAGAGAAAAGGGAGGGGCAGAGGGTTCTGTCCTTCTTTTTATTGTCTCCCTTGAAAACAATGGAACTTCATTAAACTTCCTGTTGATCTCCGTGCCAGGGGGGCGGGTAAACTTTAGCGTTTAACTGAATATATGTCTTTTATTTTCATACTTCATGGTGCGAATTTTATTTGCATAGTTGTCTACCCTAAAAATAGATTGGGTCCGGTTAGACAACCTGGAGGCTTATTGTGCAGATGTTCGATTTCCGCAGGATTCTCACATCTTCCACTACAATCATCAGGGGAGATCAGCTTAAAGGTAACGTTAAAAGAACAGAGCCTGATGAATCGCTCTGTTCTATGCTTGATTCTAGTTTGCTATTTTAAAATCTTCATCCTTTAATAAATGTTCCGGATTCTTTCCAATCGGATCTTGATGGAAGTACTCGCGAATAACCCCATCCTTTAAAAAATTAGTTATGGAGAGTAAAATCATTCCTTGATCTAAAGATAGGTAAGTGTGAGCAACTTCGCCAGTCTTTAAATTAACCGTATCATAGAATCCGTAATCTTCTCCAAACATCTGTAACTCTTTCAACGCTTTTATGTTAGATAAAGCTTCGTCTGGTGCGTGTTCTAAGGCAAGAAATGTTGCATGCGCTGTAACGGTAGCATTATCCTCATAACCTTCTGTACCTAATATCGGAACGCCAAATTCCTGATAATTATTGCGAATGGCTGCAGGAGAAAAGCCCCAAGCTTCGTACTCATTTATTTCTGCGAAACGAATTTGTCCTTCTACATGATGCTTATTATTTAACCCTAAAGCATTTGTTCCTAACTCATTCTCCTTTATCACAAGGCTTGGCATAAGCGCTTCAAACATACTGCCACCCCAGCTTGGAACAAACTTTATACCTTCATACTCATAATGACCTTGATAAAGTTCAATTCCATCATAGGTTTCCATTGTTCCAGAAGGTCTTTGATTTTGCCAATCAAATTCTGGCGGGAAGGCACGGTAAAGCTTCCACCAGTGTTCTTCTGGAACATCTCCTTTTCCAATAGCTAAGTAACTTGCTACACGTGGTTCCGTATAAAGAAGTCCATAATGGTGAGAAGTAACACTTTGCTTCTCCGCATCATAACCTCCATAAAGGTGTCCAACATTAGGATCATATAAAGTAGAGTAATCCATGTTTTCGACTAAAGGATCTGTAAGATCTCGTAAATCTTCGAAATATTGTCCAGCTACGATTAATCCAGCCGTTAACCAGCCATTATCAACGCTAGAAATGAACTGTCCCCAATCCTTCTTCAAGGAACCGTCCTTCGTGAAATACCAGTTATAATATAGGCCATTCCATGTTTCCATGTCGTTTAAAGTGTGCAAGGTCGTTTCCACTTTTACTTGCGCATCTTCTTTGGAAATAAACTCTAACTCCACAGCAGAAACCATCCCCATTATATACATCGCAATATTTGTTGGAGAAGTATACTCTGCTTTCACCTCTCTAGTTTCAAAATCAACACGATCCATCGTTAATCCAGTATTAGAATCTGTATAGTCTTCAAAAAATTGAAACGTTTTTTCTGCGGCATGAATTAGCTCTTGACCAAGTTCACCTTCCACCTTTAAGTTACTGCCAGGACTACTATTTCTTTTATCGACAAAAGAAATAACGATGGAAACAACTAGTATTAGTGCTAATGCAAAAAATAAGTATTTTTTCATTACGAAACCTCCTATATGTATTTACTTTTCCTGCTAATATTGCCTATTACACTTTCAATATAACAACGGCGAAACGTTTCGATTGAACGGTATGAAAAGGCATTCATTTGTGTAAATATAACCTTTTTCTTACTCGGAAATCAACAGGGAATTATTAATATTGAAGCCTATATTTCTTTTAAAATATCATCTACAATTTATAAGAGTAAAAATAATAAACAAAATTCATAACTTTTATTGTGTTTATACGTCTAAACATAGATTCAATTTCAAGAGAGGGAGGTGGGAAAGCATTTTGGCTAAAAGCAGAGAGGAAGAAGTAGTAGCATGGTTCGACCAGTACCATCAAACCATTTTTAAATTTATTGTATTGATCGTAAAGGATTATTTCCAAGCAGAGGATCTTACACAAGAGACCTTTGTGAAGGCATATCAGTATTATCCATCTTTCAAACGAAATGCTAGCCCTAAAACATGGCTTTTTTCCATAGCTCACAATGTTACGGTCGACTATTTACGTAAATCAAAGCCCATCCGATTGTTTAGAGAAGTGTTTTCTTCTAGTAAAAAGGATCCTGAAATGTTACCTGAAGAAATATTAGAAGTGAAAGAAAGCTCTCGGGAGTTATATGATGTGTTAAATAAAATGAAGGAATCTCATCGAAAAGTCCTTGTCCTTCGTAAAATCAAGGGCTTTTCTATTGTGGAAACCGCTCAAATTTTAAACTGGTCGGAATCAAAGGTAAAAGCAACGACATTTCGGGCCATGGGTGTTCTAGAAAAGGAATTAAAAAAGGAGGATTTCTATCATGAGCAAACAAGAAAAAAGCATCTATGATAAATCACTTCAAAAGATTGAATACGAGATGGATTGGAAGGCTGAACGAACTGCCATCGCCCGTGAAAGATTTACTGAAAAGGTACAAAAGCAAAAAATGAAGCGAACATTGCGGAATTTATTTATGTATTCATCAAGTCTAGTAGTAGCTGCGACACTGTTACTCTATTTCTATCATACTGAGCTAAATACTCCTGATATATTCCAAAGAGAGAGCGTCAAAGCTACTGGTACCGAGAATGGAACGAAACTTTATGAAAGGAAAGTTGTTAATAAAACGTATAACACAGAAAGGTTAATATTAACGGAAAAGGGGAAGCAGCAACTAGTTTATCCGATAGAGGCTTATAAAAAAATAAACACCATCCTAGGAGAAGGTTCGGTAGGTGCAAATTTTGATAGGATATCAGGAAAAGAGGTTCTCCATTCAAGTGTATTTTATCAATCCTCCATTAGTAAGGATATCCATATTCATAATTCATACCATAATTCGACAGCAGAAGAGAGAATAAAAGTTTTTCTTCCACACCCTAAGTTTCCATCAAATTCTTATTCGACAGAAGTAGTGACGATTAACGGACACCAAGCTGTCATCCGCCAATCTAATCAAGACTATGGCGTGACAAGTATGAATATAGTAACAGATACTTATGAATATTATCTTTCTACTAGTCAAACGATGGAGGGTTTATCGGAAATAGAAAAGAAGGAAATTCGTGAAGAACTAATTCAACTAGCTAGTTTATTTATGTTTGAGAAAGAGAATGCGGAGTGGTGATTTTCTTTCACTAATACATGCTTAGATAAATAAAAGGTTCGATTTACAGGTACATTACTACTCATGCAAGCATATGAACAGTCCGATTCTTCGATAAATGGACTGTTCATTTTTTTATGACAACCCTAACTCAATTTGGTATTTATGTTAAAATAATAGATGGAATATTATGTGAAAAAGGGGTGTCGTATGAATAATAGAGTGAAAGAAGCCTTTACTGAACTTGCCAATGATTATGAACATAATGTTGATACAAAGAATGTATATAACATTGATTATGAGAGACCCGCGATGATGAAACTACTTCCATCTGATTTAAAAGATTGGAACGTTCTTGATGCAGGGTGTGCAGCAGGCTGGTATACGCATCAATTAGTAAACCGTGGAGCAAAAGTAACGGCATCTGATATAAGTCGAGAAATGGTAGAAGCTACTAAAAGGCGAGTTGGGGAAACTGCGGAAGTTTTGTGTTTAGACTTAGAGGAGCGGCTTCCTTTTGAGGATCAATCTTTTGATCTAATTGTGAGTTCGCTTGTCCTTCATTACGTAAAGGATTGGAGTAAAACATTTAGCGAGTTTCGACGAATATTAAAACCAAATGGGAGATTGCTTTTTTCCATACACCATCCGTTTATGGATATTAAATTGTCGACAAATGATGATTACTTTGCTACTGAACTTATTGTTGATAAATGGAAAAGGCAAGAGAAAATGATTGAAGTCCCGTTTTATCGACGTCCTCTTCAAGTGGTAGTAAATGAAACACTTGAGTATTTTTCTATTGAGAAAATAATTGAGCCTCAACCTACGAAAGAATTTAAAGAAAAAGAGCCAGAGAAGTATGTGGGACTAATGAAAAATCCTCATTTTATGATTATAAAAGCGTTGAGGAATTCATAAATCAAAGAAAATCTTGATAACCTAACTATAGAGACTGGCAAACTAATTGCTGATTTTTTAACGAAGGATACCACATTAAAGACCCTGTAGATCTCCGTGCCAGGTGTTCGCTTTCCGCGGGCGGTCCGGGAGCCTCCTCGGCCCTAGCCTAGCGGCCTGCGGGGTCTCCCTTGTCCCTTCCTCCCGCAGGAGTCTCACACCTTGCACTCCAATCTACAGGGGGGACGGGTTAAGCCTGAAGCTTACAATCTAAATCTCCTTTTCATCCGGCTGGGGTCTTTATAGAGCTTATAACAGAACCTTAACTAAAGAACTGAAAGTCATCATTTATTTTGGTTACATAGAATTATTGGTGGTACGTTAGTAACAAAATGTCTCGTTCTTCGTCTAAAATAATGGGGTGTTATTGGATGATTAGATTGTTTTCAAAATTTGTTACTATATTAGTTTGTCTATTATTAGGTGCTTGTTCTGATGCTAATTTAAAAAGTTCCAATTTTAATGTAGAGGAACAACATTCTGAAGAAATCACCATCATTAAAATGCATGATGGTGTCGTACCAGTTATTTTAACTGAGGAAAAAGCCATCACAACCATTCAAAATGTCATTGAAGGGGCAATCAAGCATCCAGGTATTGTAAATATGGCAAGTCCTCCTTACAAGATAAATATGGGAGATGAAATATTTTTCTTATGGACTGATCGAACTAATGGGACAACTGCTGGAATTATGAATGCTGAAGATACAAATACTATTTATACCTTGTCTGAAAATTTAACGAATCAAGTTAATGAATTACTACTTGAAAATAAATTATTAGATTAGACCTATCATTGAAGTAAAACCGAGTAAGAAAAAAGCCACATATAAATAGAACTGGGTCAGAGTACAAAAAGCTCTGCCCCTTTTTTACATTCAAATACAAGTGCCTAGTTAGTTTTCGTTCTAATTCTTAAATTCGAACTACCAACTTCAAAAGTGAGAGAGAGAAATGAATTTTAGAGTAATAATAATTACTTTTAAACGAAAAAACCCTTGCTTTCTAAAGAAAAATCTATTACTGTTAAAAGTAAGAAAGGAGTGAAAAATTTGGAAAACTTACGATTAAATGTTGCGCTTCTTAGAAGACGTGTCCCAAATTTAACGAGTGCAGCAAAAACAGTTGGTTTACGTCCTGCGACAGTATCCAATCTGTGTACAGGGAAAATCCCAGTTGGAAGGTCAGAGGTTCGTACTTTAGTTGCTTTAGCGGAATTAGCTGGATGTAGTCTAGATGAGTTGATTATTAGAGGGGAGAAGGTAGAGATGATTGAAACGAAAATTAAATCATTAGATCTTTTTGCACCATTAACGAAAGGAGGAACAAATGGTTTAGTGGCAAGGCCTGGAATGGGTCAGCTTGTATTACTTGCCGAACTTTTCTATCGCTTAAAGAAAGACGGATTTACAACAATGTTATTAAAGCCTGAAGGGAATTTTCCAGAAGTGAATGATATTGTGGGAGAAATGGAACTTATTACGAATTCCATCGAAGAAAGCTATGAAAAGCTCGTAGCTTTGGGGAACAGAAAAGAAGTCGCATTTGCAGCAGATCGCAGTCATGTTGTATCTGGCAAAATCCAAGAATTACAAGAAAAACTCGAAAATGTAGGAATACAATCCGTCACAACATTCCTAGTCGACTTAAGCGGAGAGGTTGTCGATGAGGATTTGCCGTATGGACCTCTTGAAACACTTTGGCAATTTGATGCAGATCTTGCAGCAAGACAAAAATTTCCCGCAGTTAACCCTTTATACTCCACATCTTCGGTCCTTGAAGGGGCTCATCTAGATCAACATCATCTTACTATTCAACAACGAGCTCAGAAACTCTTACGCCGCTATCGTGAACTGCGATCCCTAGTTCAAGTGAAGGGGATGGAGCTAATTCCTCAATCTGAGCTACAAACATTTAAGCGAGGAGAACGCTTAGAAGCCTATTTAACACAGCCTTTTTATGTAGCAGAACAATTTTCTGGCAAAAAAGGCGAATCCGTCAGCCTAAAAGACACGTTAGAGGACGTAAGAAAAATCCTCGACGGCATGATGGATTCTGTAGAAGTCGCATCGCTCCAATATGTTGGAGCAATTAAATAAGTAGTGCACAGGAAGACTTCGGATAAATTTTCCGAAGTTTTTTTCTTGTCAATGATTTCTAAAATACAAGGTAGATAGTTGCAATAATAGAACAGTTTTTGCTATAGTAGTATGTTGTATGTTCTTTTCAGAAATACACATTAGATAAATATACTCATAAAAGGTACTGGTGATAAAAAATGAATCAAGAATATAGAGTGTTATTGTATTATAAATATGTTGAAATCGAAAACGCTGAAGAGTTTACACAGTCTCATCTTGAATTTTGTCAGCAATTAGGCCTAAAGGGGCGCGTTTTAATTGCAAGTGAAGGAATAAATGGGACAGTTTCCGGAACGATAGAACAAACAGATGCTTATATTAGCCATATGAACGCAAACCCACTTTTTGCGGATATGATCTATAAAATTGACGAGGTTACTGAACACGCGTTTAAGAAGATGAAAGTTCGTTTCAGACCTGAACTTGTTACACTTCGCCTTGAAAATGATGTAGACCCTAATAAAACGACTGGAAAACATCTAAAACCAAAAGAATTCTTCGAAGCAATGCAGCAGGAAGATACCGTTGTCATAGATGCAAGAAATGATTATGAATTCGATCTTGGTCACTTTAGAGGATCAGTGCGACCAGATATTAATACATTCAAGGAATTGCCTCAATGGATTAAAGAAAACAAGGAACAATTTGAGGGAAAAAAAATATTAACGTATTGTACAGGTGGCGTACGTTGTGAAAAGTTCTCAGGATGGTTATTAGACGAAGGTTTTGAGGATGTTTCACAGCTTGACGGTGGTATTGTTACCTATGGTAAGGACCCTGAAGTACAGGGGGCATTATGGGACGGGCAATGTTATGTATTTGACGAGCGTATCAGTGTTCAGATTAACCAAAAAGAGCATGTTATTGTTGGAAGAGACCACTTCTCTGGAGAACCTTGTGAGCGATATGTGAACTGTGCAAATCCAGAATGTAACAAAAAGATTCTTAGCTCTGAGGAGAACGAGCATCGTTATTTACGCAGCTGCTCCGCTGAATGTAGAGCACATTCGCGTAACCGTTATATCCAAGAGCATAATTTGACGGAAGAAGAAGTACAAGAAAGATTACAAGCTATCAAGGAAGAAGAAGCACAGGTGAATTAATCACTTACTATTATCCACCCCCCGTAGAAAGCGGAGACTGGATTGAAATCATACAAAGCAAAAAATAAAACGGGCTCAGATAAACTCTGAGCCCGTTTTATTTTAAATCATTAATATATACTAAGTCTTTCAAAATTGAAATTTCAGAATATTTATTCTAGTATTATAATACAAGGTTTGATTCTCCCGCAATCCAATGATAAAAAGTTTTGGATACTTCCCTCTTAGGAATAGAATTATAAGAAGAGCATGACTAATTGAAAGGACGGGTGATCATGGAATATCGCATCGAAAAAGATACAATGGGTGAAATTAAGGTTGCAAAGGACCGATTATGGGGTGCACAAACGCAAAGAAGTACGGAGAATTTTGCAATTGGTACAGAAACAATGCCTTTTGAAATGATCCAAGCGTTTGCTTTATTGAAAAAAGGGGCAGCAGTTGCAAATTATAAATTGGGGAAGCTTTCCCTTGAGAAAACAGAAGCTATTACACTGGCTTGTGAAGAAATCTTACAAGAAAAATGGAATGACCATTTTCCACTAGTCGTGTGGCAAACTGGAAGTGGAACTCAATCGAACATGAATTTAAACGAAGTAATTGCTAATCGTGGGAATCAAATACTTAAAGAAAGAGGATATGATGAAAGTCTACACCCTAATGATGATGTGAATATGTCGCAAAGCTCAAATGATACGTTTCCTACTGCACTCCATATAGCAGGTGTTTTAGCTGTTGAAGATCAGTTAATTCCCGCACTCTCCATGTTGAAGGAAACATTTGAAAACAAGTCGAAAAGCTTTGATAACGTTATTAAGATAGGAAGAACTCACTTACAAGATGCAACTCCACTAACTTTAGGACAAGAAATTAGCGGCTGGCATCATATGCTCCAAAAGAATGAAAGTATGTTAAAGGAAAGTATTCCTTATATGAAAGAACTTGCGATTGGTGGGACAGCAGTTGGCACTGGCTTGAATGCACATCCGGACTTTGGGGGGATGGTGGCAGAAGAGATTAGCTTATATACAGGAAAAATCTTTACTTCCGCTACAAATAAATTTCACGCTCTTACCAGCCACGATCAAACCGTTTATGTACATGGCGCACTAAAAGCACTTGCGGCAGATTTGATGAAAATTGCTAATGATATAAGATGGCTAGCAAGTGGACCGCGAAGTGGTATTGGAGAAATTTTCATTCCGGAAAATGAACCAGGAAGCTCGATCATGCCAGGTAAAGTAAATCCGACACAAAGTGAAGCGATAACTATGGTGGCTACTCAAGTAATGGGCAATGACGTAACAATTGGAATCGCTGCTAGTCAGGGGAATTTCGAATTAAATGTATTTAAGCCTGTCATTATTTATAACTTTCTTCAATCAACAAGGCTGTTAGCTGATTCGATGAGAAGTTTTAATGATAAATGCGCTATCGGGATTGAACCCAACTATAATAAAATAGAGCATAATTTACAAAATTCTCTTATGCTGGTAACAGCTTTAAACCCTCATATTGGCTATGAAAATGCCGCAAAAATCGCAAAGCTTGCATATAATGAAGGAATTACATTGAAAGAAGCTGCAGTAAAAACAGGGTTGTTAACAGAAGAGGAGTTCACTGCTAAGGTTAATCCAGCTGATATGATTGGATTAAAGAGGGATGATACATGATTTGGAAGTGGAAATGAACAATAGTCAGTTGAATAATTGGGGTGGAGGTCCGCCGTATATAGGATAAAAGGAGGCGGAAGACCACCACGAATAACTAATGGTCTTCTGCTTCCTATTTTTCGATAAATTCTCCTTCACTTATCTTTTCTATTTTCTCGACAAACATCTGAAACACTTTTCTTTTTTCATCTAATTCTTTAATATATTGTTTAAGTTCATTGAATTTTTCTTCATATGGTCGGTGATAAGTGTCTTTAATTGTATTGATAATTTCATCATTTATTGTAGATTGAATGACTTGTTTGGTTATGCTGAATTTAATGGAGTAAAGTTGTAAATCACATTTAACCTTCTCGTATTCTTCATCTATTTCCTTTTTCTGAGTTAATATTTCTTCTTTCCATTCTCTTAATGATTGCCTTACATATGTTGATTTCATCAACCTCAACTCCTCCGTAAGATGTATAACAATAATCAGGACAAAATGAATACATGTAATGAATTCATACTAATACACTATTAAACAGAACTCTTTATTTTCTGGGGGTATTTTAAAAGATAATTATTTTTTCATGACCCGTATCTTTTCAATATCTTTAAAACGTTAATATATTGAGTGGTGTTAAAGGAGTGAACAAAACGATGACGGAACGACAAAGAGCAGAAATAGCCAACGATTTAGCGGAAGAACAATTACTAAATAAGTACAAAAAGCTACTACAATACTGTTTTTTTCTAACGCGAAATGAATGGGATGGAAATGATCTTGCCCAAGAAACCTTTGCTAAGATTTTATATAAATACAGACAAAGCTCCATTATTAGTACAAAACTACTTCAGAAAACAGCTTATCACCATTGGATCGATACAACACGTAAAAGAAAAAGGGAAGAATTGTTGGAAGAAGTTGAAGAGCAAGCTTCTTTTGATAAAGTGGAAGATCCATTTATCATTAATGACCTACTTTTAAAGATATTAACACCGAAGCAAGCGGTTACGTTTCTCTTGAAGGAAGCATTTCATTATAAGTCCAATGAGATTGCGGAAATTTTGCAAATGTCAGAAGGATCGATTAAATCCATCATTCATCGTTATAAAAGTCGACTCAAAAAGGGAGATTGGGATGATGAGAGCTTAATCATCAATTCTTTCTGGGAAGAGGAGGAATTTGAGTGGATAACTCACTTAATGAATACGAGTATCCGTACTCAAGATCCTTCCATATTAATTAAAGCAATCCCATCAATCCAATCGTTAAAGCCGAATGCTCCAGTTCTCTTGCATCATCATCGTTCTGCTCGTTCCCAGACTCCTCGTTGTCTATTAAATGCTGCGGCATAGGTAGTAAAATAAGAAGGAGGAATTTAAAATGAACACGATCCCATATGTTATTGAGCAATCCAGCAAGGGGGAACGCTCCTATGATATATACTCTCGCTTGTTAAAAGATCGCATTATTATGCTTGGAGACGAAATAAACGAACAAATAGCAAACAGTGTCGTTGCACAACTGTTATTTTTAGCAGCCGATGATCCTGAAAAAGATATTTCCATATATATTAATAGTCCTGGAGGCTCCACTTCAGCTGGTTTTGCCATTCTTGATACGATGAATTATATTAAACCAGATGTCAGAACCATTTGTATTGGGATGGCGGCCTCATTCGGCGCCCTTCTATTGATGGCAGGAACAAAAGGGAAACGCCTTGCACTTCCGAATAGTGAAATAATGATTCACCAGCCGTTAGGCGGTGCCAGAGGGCAAGCAACCGATATCGAAATATCTGCTCGCAGAATTTTAAAACTAAAAGAGGATACGAACAAATTAATTTCAGAATTAACTGGACAGCCGGTTGAAAAGGTTGAACGTGATACAGATCGCGATAATTTTATGACAGCCGAAGAAGCAAAATCTTATGGAATTGTAGATGAAATTATAAAAAACACGTGAGAAAGCTGAGGAAATGACTAGTTTATTTTTGGGTAAAAAGTGTGATTCACAACCGAGTAAAATGAGCTGTAGTAGAGAAAACGCAGAAGTTTTAGTAACTTCTGCGTTTTGCATTCATATATACGATTAAGGATTTACTTTTGATATAACATACATATCATTTTTCAATGAGTATTGAAGTTTATACTCCTTGCCTACTTCAAATTGGGAACAAAAATCTTCCACATCATGCTTGTCCTTATTTACATAAACGTATTCGGCATCAACGTTTTCTTCTTTGATTGTGCATGCATATTCGTTGTTGTAACTTGATGCTTGGACATTACCTACGATAATAGATTTCTCTCTCGGTATCTTGTTGAATGACATTGCAGCCCCGAAGAACACAAGTCCAATAATTAGGCCAATGACACTTTTTTTCTTGTCCGTTTTTACAAAGAAACTGAATAAACAAAACCCTATAAAACCAATTGAAACTGCGTATAAAACAAGTGTCAGGTAGTAAAGATAACCCATTTTAACTCTCCCCCTTCGACTAGTAGATAATAAGTTATACGAATATGAACCTATAAAGTTTCATAATCCAATTTCTAGTCGTTTTTTTTACATTTACCATTACTAGTTTAATATAAAATTCCATTTAACCTTATGAATACTCAAAAAATAATACAAGTTATTTTCCTTGGCTAATCTTAGATTAATTATATCGTTCCAATCAAGCGCACTTTCTGTAATACCCAATCTTTGTGCTGGTGTCTTGGATACGGTCTCTCCGTCTTCCTCAAGTACCCTCTAAGCAATTCGATCTATTCTAACAACCGGAGATTATGTGAAATAATCCCCAAATATATATTATTTAAAAAATTCTTTCAATTATTCGTTGACAATACCTATAAGTATGGTAGGATTAATTTCAACAATAAATATCGCTTATCTAGAGCGGCTGAGGGACTGGCCCGTTGACGCCCGGCAACCTGCGCAAGCAAGGTGCCAATTCCAGCAAAATGGAGATCATTTTGGGAGATAAGGTGCAATTATTATGACAAAGCGCCTTTTCCTATTTGGGAAAGGTGTTTTTTTTAGGAGGCGAACAAGCTGGAATCAGTGGAATGGGAACATATCGTAACACATCTAGAAAGAATGCTGCAGTCAGTGAAATTTGGATCTATTACGTTGGTAGTACAGGATGGAAAGGTCATACAAATCGAGAAAAATGAAAAGGTTCGTCTTCAACCAAATAAAACACGCTGACTAGACAAACTAGAGGCGGTCCTTTTACTTGAATCATCATGTAGAAGGACTGCCTTTTTACTTGGAAAGGAGATAAAGGCAAAATGGGCACAGTTGTAACTTATGAAAATTGGAAGGAAATTTCGAACACTTTTCCAATAGAGGATAAAACTAAAGGAGCACGCCTTGTTCTAGAGTGGGCATACCGTGTGTATTCTCCAGAAAAAATCATTTATGCTTCAAGTTTTGGGGCGGAAGCAATGGTTCTCATTGATTTAATCCAAGAGATAAAGCAGGATGCTCATATTGTTTTTTTAGATACCAATCTCCATTTTTTAGAAACATATGATGTCATTGGAAAGATCGAAAGGCGCTTTCCGAAGCTACAAATAAATCGAAGGCGTCCAGCCCTCACCCTAGATGAACAAGCAGCTGAGTTTGGAACAGCTCTTTGGAGAAGGGAACCAAACAAATGCTGTGAAATTCGGAAAGTAATCCCTTTAAAGGAAGCTCTATCACCGAAGGATGCCTGGATCTCAGGCCTAAGGAGAGAACAGTCCGAAACAAGAGCACATACAGAATTCGTTAATAAAGATGCAAAGTTTCAAAATATCAAAATCTGTCCACTAATTCATTGGACATGGGAGGAGGTCTGGAGCTATATCCGAGAAAAAGAACTACCTTTTAACGAACTACACCAACATGGTTATCCAAGTATAGGCTGCTTTCCCTGTACCCAAGCAGCAACTGATAAAGAAAACTCCCGTGCTGGCAGATGGGCTGGTAGTACGAAAACAGAATGTGGCCTGCATGGAGGGAAATAAAAAATAGATTAATGGAAGGTTGATGAAAATGGCATTACCAAAACCACATGGTGGAAACCTGATTCAAGCATTTGATCCAAATTATGATTATTCTCTCATTGAAAAGGAAATTAAGCTCGATGCAATTGCATTAAGCGACTTAGAACTAATTGGAGTTGGATTATTTAGTCCTTTAACAGGATTCCTCGGAAAAAGAGATTATGAATCTGTAGTAAAAAGAATGAGACTGTCAGATGATACTGTCTGGTCGATTCCTGTGACATTACCTGTTACATACGAAAATTCCGGAGAACTTGAAAGAGGAAAATCCTTTAAGCTTACCTTCAACGGAGATGTCTATGGAGTGATTCATGTATCAGAATGGTATGAGCCTGATTTAGCGACAGAAGCCCGTGAGGTATATAAAACGGAAGATTTAGACCATCCCGGTGTAAATCGCTTATTCGAACGAGGCTCGGTATACGTGGCTGGTGAGGTGATACTTATCAAGCGTCCAGAAAAAGGGGTTGCTAAAGATGTTTGGCTCGAACCGAAAGAGACTCGTGCTTTATTTCAAGAAAAGGGCTGGAATACTGTAGTAGGATTTCAAACAAGAAACCCTGTCCACCGTGCTCATGAGTACATTCAGAAAGTTGCCCTTGAAACGGTAGATGGACTTTTTCTTAATCCACTTATTGGGGAAACAAAGTCCGATGATATTGCGGCTGATGTCCGATTGAAGAGCTATCGTATCTTGCTTGAAAAGTATTATCCAAAAGAACGTGTTCAATTAGCTGTTTACCCTGCTGCAATGCGTTATGCAGGACCACGTGAGGCGATATTCCATGCGATTGCCCGTAAAAATTTCGGTTGCACGCACTTTATCGTTGGCAGAGATCATGCTGGTGTAGGGGATTATTACGGTACATATGATGCCCAGTACATTTTCAACGAATTTACAGAAGAAGAATTAGGAATTAAGCCATTGTTTTTTGAACATAGCTTTTTCTGCAATAAATGTGAGGGAATGGCATCAGATAAAACATGCCCACATGGTACGGAAGATCGAGTGATTTTGTCAGGTACAAAGGTAAGAGAAATGCTTAGAAATGGTGTACTGCCACCGTCTACCTTTAGCCGTAAAGAAGTAATTGAAGTTTTAATTGAAGGCTTAAATCAAAAAACACCAGTTTAAGGAGAATTCGTCAATGACTAAAGCAACGAATATTACATGGCATGAAACAACGATTACAAAAGAGGAGCGCCGCGCCCAAAATGGGCACGGAAGCTGTGCATTATGGTTCACCGGTCTTTCTGGGTCTGGCAAATCAACAATTGCTAACGCGGTCTCAAAGGAACTATATCGTTTAGGAATTAATGAATATGTATTAGATGGTGATAATGTCAGACACGGCTTGAATAAGGACCTCGGCTTCTCAGAAAAAGACCGAAAAGAGAATATTCGCCGAATTGGAGAAGTCGCTAAGCTCTTTGTGGATAGTGGGAAAATAATTACCACTGCGTTTATTTCTCCATTCATTTCGGATCGAGAACAAGTTCGTACTATTTTTGAGGAAGGGGAATTTGTGGAAGTGTTTGTGGATTGCCCCTTGGAGATATGTGAGCACAGGGATCCGAAGCAACTCTATGCAAAAGCTCGTCTTGGTGAAATCAAAAATTTCACTGGAATCGATTCACCATATGAACCGCCGTCAAGGCCAGAAATAGTTATTCACACTGATAAGCAAACAGTAGAGGGAGCAGTAGATCTTATTATTAACTATCTTCGCGAACAGAACATTATCTAGGAGGGGAAGTACATGGCATATATAAAAAATTGGGCTAATAATGAAAAGCTAAATAAAACGGAAGTAGCAAAATTGGAGAAAGATGGTCTGAGAATTTTAGATGATATTCCTTACTATGCGGAAAATGGTTTTGAATCTATACCTAAGGAGCAATGGGATTTATTTAAATGGGCAGGACTTTATTTACAACGACCAAAAGAAGCTGGCTATTTCATGATGCGAGTAAACATACCTTCTGGAATTTTAACAAAGCCACAGGTAGATACACTTGCAGGGGTTGCTCGAGACTATGGTAGGGGTGTTTTTGATATCACAACGAGGCAAGCTGTCCAGTTTCATTGGCTCGAAATTTCACAGATACCAGACATTTTCAAACGTTTGGAGGCGGTTGGTCTTTCCAGTGCAGGAGCATGTGGAGATATCACTAGAACCATTGTTGGGAATCCTATTGCCGGTCTTGACCCAGAGGAACTGTTTGATACAACTAGTATTGTCCAGGAAGTATATAACTTTTTTCAAAAAAATGAGGATTTCTCTAACTTACCAAGAAAATACAAAATGTCGATTAGTGCAAATACAAAAAATGCTTCTAATGCAGAGATTAACTGTGTCTCTTTTACACCGGCTGTTAAGCTAATCGATGGCGAAAAGAGGAATGGTTTTCATCTAAAGGTTGGTGGAGGATTATCCTCCCGTCCTTTCCTTGCTGAAACAGTTGATGTATTCGTTGATCCAACACGCACACTAGAAGTGGCAATCGCGGTTACAACCATTTTCCGTGACCACGGATACCGGGAAAAACGTCATCTGGCTCGTTTGAAGTTTTTAATTGCGGATTGGGGGGTGGAGAAGTTCAAAGAGAAGCTTCTAGAATACACTGGACCACTTCCTAGCAAAGGAGAAGAACCCGTTCAACAATGGAACGCCGGTTATTTCTATGGAGTACATGATCAAAAGCAAGCAGGACTTAAGTTTCTAGGATTTAATGTACCAGTCGGCCGGCTTGATGCGGAAGAGGTTTTCGAAATCGCTCGAATTTCTGAACTTTATGGGAATGGAGAAGTTCGTACATGTAACTCGCAAAACTTAATCATACCTAATATTCCTACTAAAAATGTCCCGGCATTACTCGCCGAACCAATATTTAAACGGATTTCAATAAGTCCACATTCCTTTATCGGCCATGCAGTCTCATGCACAGGAATTGAGTACTGCAACTTAGCTCTTGTGGAAACTAAAGAACGGATGCGCTTGGTAGCTGAGGAACTAGATCAACGGATTAGTTTGGATGTCCCGATTCGGATTCATATGGTAGGGTGCCCCAATTCCTGCGGGCAGAGACAGATAGCAGACATCGGCCTTCAAGGGATGAAACTACGTAATTCAAATAAAGAAATGGTCGAAGCCTTTGAAATATATGTTGGAGGAACCCTTAACGCAGGAGGACAATTTAATCAAAAACTAAAAGGCAAAGTAGCTGCCGATGAGTTAACAGATGTTCTAGAAGAATTATTAATTTTCTTTCTTAATGAAAAAGTAGCAGGGGAATCCTTCTTTGACTTTGTTGGTAGAGTAGGTCTAGAAACGTTGCAAGAGGTGCTCGATACTATATTGGGGAAAGAAACCTATGGCGTATCTATATAGATTTGATGTAACAACGGCGGAGAAAGAAGTAATAGCAGTTATTTATGCAGAAAACGATGAAGCTGCGTTTTTACATTTAGATGTTGAGCTTGAAAAATTCTATCTAAAAGATCCAAAAGTGAAAGAAATTGCTTTAAGAGAGAAGAAAAGAATTGGGAAGAAGAGTGGTTTCATACTGGATCCAGATGAGAAGGGGTGGTAGGGAAATGACAGGAAAAGTGTTTTTAGTTGGAGCGGGTCCAGGAGATCCAGAATTGATTACAGTAAAAGGGCTACGTTGTCTAGAGCAAGCAGATGTTATTTTATATGATAGATTGGTTAATCCTGAGCTTCTACAGCATGCCAAGGAAAACGCCCAGCTAATTTACTGTGGAAAGCTTCCTCATTATCACACGATGAAACAGGAAACCATTAATCACTTTCTTGTTAAATACGCAAAAAAAGGCTTAAAGGTAGTGCGTTTAAAAGGAGGAGATCCTTTTGTTTTTGGAAGAGGTGGTGAAGAGGCAGAGGAGTGTGTCAATCATGATGTACCCTTTGAAATAATCCCAGGAATTACGGCTGGTATTGCCGCTCCTGCTTATGCAGGTATTCCTGTCACCCATCGAACGTTAAGTAAAAGTTTTGCTTTTGTGACTGGGCATCAAGCAGGTGATGTGGAAGCAGAGCATAAATGGGCACATTTAGCTCATGCTGTCGATACGATTTGTATTTACATGGGAGTTTCACAGTTACCTAATATTATTCATCATTTAATTGAAAATGGGAAACCCTCTAACACACCAATTGCACTTGTCCATTGGGGAACCTTGAATGATCAAAGGACTGTAACAGGAACACTTTCAACAATTGAAGCAAGGGTGAAGGAAGCGGGTATTAAAAACCCGAGTATGATTGTGATTGGAGAGGTTGTTAGCCTTCATCATAAATTAAATTGGTTTGATCAAGAGATTCTCCCGCATCTTCCAGTTGTACATGGATAAACATCTACAAGTCTACTAAAAATCCAGAAAGGAGGTTTATCATGAAAGCTCTCCTATATATTGGCCACGGAACCCGTTCTAAGCAAGGAGCTGCCGAAGCAAAGCAATTTTTACAAGCAGTCATCGAAAGAATAGACATACCTATTCAAGAAGTAAGTTTCCTAGAGCTGACTGAGCCATCTATACATGATAGCTTCACAACATGTGTCGCTAAAGGAGCAAAGGAGATTACCCTAATTCCAATCTTTCTTTTAGCTGCGGGACATATTAAACAAGATATTCCTCTTGCACTAGAACCTCTACTCAAAAAGCATTCAGATATTAAGGTAAGCATGATTGATCCATTTGGAGTAGATGACCGAATCTTAGATGCTATCAAAGAACTAGTTATAGGAACTGTATCAGAAATAAGGCCTAAAGATTCTATTTTGCTAGTCGGAAGGGGTAGCAGTGACCCTGCGATTCATCAATCTTTTGATTCAATCATAAAGGGGTTAGGGGAGCGGCTTCATATTCAAAATATCTCTGTTTGCTATTTAGCAGCAACTACCCCGATATTCAACCAGGCTATAGAAGAAATGAGTAGGATAAGTCAAGGACGTTTGATTGTAATTCCCTATTTATTATTTTCAGGGCTTCTTTTAAATGAAATAAACCTTGAAGTCAAAAAGCGGCAAAGGCAAGGGCAACAAATTATACACACAGGTCCACTAACCAAGCATAAAGTAATACAGGATATTGTTATGGACCGAGCTAATCGAAAGGAGATTCTAGGTGCAGCCATTAATCATTGATTTAAAGGACAAAAAGGTAATTATTGCTGGAGGCGGGAGAATTGCTGCTAGAAAAGCGAAGGTATTGGAGATGGAAAAGGCTGATATTACATTTGTCGCCCCAGCATTTTCAGAGGAAGTGATAGAACTTTCTTCAGTAAAGGGATATACCCTTATACAACGGAAAGCAGAGCCCTCTGACTTTAAGCATTCATTTCTAGTAATCTTAGCAACGAACAACAGAGAAGCAAATAAAACGTTAGCTGACTCACTCTTTCCAAATCAACTAGTGTGTGTGGTAGATGAATCTGGAGAAGGCAATGTTACATTTCCAGCAACCGTACGCCGAGGACATCTTCAAATCGCAGTCACTTCAAATGGGGCTAGTCCGAAGCTTACTCGAAAATTAAAGAGAGAGCTTGAGGAACAATTTGATGTATCTTGGCAGCAATATACACATTTTTTAGCAGAATATCGATCACTTATAAAAAAACTTCCAATCTCCTTTGAGGAAAAGGATGAACTACTATGGGAGATTTTAGAGGAAAAGTATCGCTTACAAGAAAGGGCGCGACAGGAAAAATGGGATCAGCTATTCAAACAATATAGTAGCTTAACATCGTATGAAGGATGAATGAACCGTGTTGACATGTTCAACACGGTTTTTTTGATTGTGATTAACAGACCTTTTAAATAAAAAATCAGGAGAGTGTAGTTACATAAATTGTAGTCAACTGGGAATAATTAAATCAATTACTTTACCCAGGAAAGGGAACCTGATTATGGACAACATATTACAGGGAATAAAATCAGCTCTTGGAGATAATGAAGATTTCTTTATGATGGATCATTTTTTTGGTAAACTCCCGGTTATCCTTTTAGGGTACAAAACACTTATTGATATGCCGAAAACTATCTCTACTATTCAAGAACAGTTAGGTTATGAATCTTTTGATGAAAAGCAATTAGAACAAAAACTTCTCGGAATAGGGGATAAAATTAATCGTGATTATAACGAAGTAATTTCTTCAATCTTGACAGGTAAATTAATAATTCATCTACGAAATGATACAAATTTTGTGATTGAAGTATGTCCGGTTGGCCAAGAATTGAATCGATCTATTGAGTCACCTGTAAATGAGAATGTTATTATTGGTACTTTAAGTTCTTTTAATGAGGATCTTCTCACAAATATAGGAATTGTGCGAAAACATATAGCTTCCGACCAACTAAAATTAAAGTGTTTTTCCGTCGGTACCGATTATTCGAAAAATTTAGCATTACTTTATAGCAATAACACAAAAAATATGCAGTTAATTAGTAAAATTACAACTGCCATCGAATCAAATAAATCTCTCAATTTAAACAGTTTACAAGATGTCACAAATATTTTAGGTCTTTCAAAGTGGGGTATTTTGCCTCAATACACCTCTACAGAGCTACCACAAGAGGTTACAAGATCATTAGAGAAAGGGAGAATCGTTTTATTTGTAGATAGAATACCACTTGCACTTATTCTCCCAAGTTATTTATGGGATATGTTTTCATCAGAGAATGATCGGAATTTCCCTGTCATTCTAATGTCTACCATTCGCTTCTTACGAATATTTGCTTCCCTTTTAGCTATCATTATTCCTGGGCTATATGTTGCGCTAGTTTCAATCAATCCAGAAATACTAAGAATTGAACTTGCATTGTCAATTGCGAATAGTCGTGACGGAGTACCGTACCCTGCTTTAGTAGAAACACTTATCATGCTAATTATACTTGAACTTACGCTAGAGGCGAGTATTCGATTACCTAAAAGCATCGGGCCAACCATAACAATGGTTGGAGGAATTATTCTTGGGCAAGCTGTAGTTGAAGCGAAGCTAGTAAGTAACCTTTTAATTATCGTATTAGCAGCGACAACAATTGCGAATTCTGTTTTAGTTGGTGTTCAAAATACAATGTTCATTCGATTTTTTAAATATATTATCTTAATACTTGCATCTATCTATGGAGTATTAGGTATATTAATCGGTCTCTTTTTTTTATGTAGTTACATTGCTAGTATTAACTCCTTTGGTATACCGTACCTCCACTTTAATTTTAAGGGGGACATGAAGCGTGGATAAAACATTTTATGTTATTGTGACATATTTTTTAGTGCATTTAGGATTAATTTTCTTTATGTACCCAGGTGACATAATAGCTAGTACAGATCAGGGGCACTGGTTACCGATTCTTATAGGTGTCGCTACTCATATTGTGCTTATTTCCTTGTATATGAATGGGCTCAAATTTTTTCCGAAGAAAGACATTATTGGAATCTATACAGAGGCAGGAAAAGCGATGGTTTTCTGTTTTCTCATCCCAACTGCGTTTTATTTTTCGGTACAAATTGTGTTATCCATTCGTGCTTATTCAGAAATAATTAATATTGTTTTTTTGTCCACAACCCCTCTATGGGCAGTAATGGCAGCGTTATTCCTTTTTTCAACTATTTTAGCCTATCAGGGACTCGAAGCCATATTTAGAACTGGAGTATTGCTTAGTTTTATATTTATACCACTAATTCTGTTTATCCTTGTTACAGCATTACAAAATACAGATGGGTACTATATTTTTCCGATATGGAATGATCAGTATACTTTCTTTAAAGAAGCTTCCTATTATAAAAGTTATTTTGCAATAGGAGGTGGCTTTTTGTTTCTAGGGTTTGTGGGACCTCACTTCACATTCAGTAAAAAAAAAGTTTTACTTACTGCGTGTTGTTTAATCCCGTTCTTTTTTATTTCAGTCTATATACCTATTTTAACATTTGGTCAAGCAACCGCTTCAACATTTATGTTTCCTTTTGTACTAGCAGTGGATTCTATCAGTATAAATTGGGTCATGTTTGATCGAATATCGATGTTCTTTTTAATGAGCTTAATTACCTTTATCATGCTTTTTTTATCTTTAACATTATGTAATCTTGTTCGCATCATTCAAGCTAGTTTCCCGAAAATTAAATATCAAAAACTCGTCATCCTACTTTCTGTCATTCTTTTTCCAATTTGTTTAGTAATACCAACATGGGAAGACGTCACGCAGCTATTTCAGTGGAATACCTTTGTACGATTTTATGTCATACTTACCGTACCACTATCTATTTTTTTCTTAAGTTTAAGATCTAGAAAGAAAGGTGAGGCACAAAGTGTATAAGCGTTCAATCAGAATAGCAATAGTATGGACTTATCTGCTACTCATGCTTTCTGGCTGCTGGGACAACAAGGATATTAACCATCGAATAATGCCCGTAGTTTTAGGAATTGCCTTGGAGGATGGTAATTATAAGGCGTTTTTAGAAATACCTTATCCTAAAGAAGATACCTTTGAACTTAGGATCGTTTCTGCCGTTGGTAATTCCCTCAATCAAGTGATGGAAGACATGAGTAAAAATTTAGAAAGCGATGTAGATCTTCTTCATGTCAAAGTGATTATTATTGAAAAAGGACTTGCAGAAGAAGGGGTAAAGGATCTGTTTGCAGGGTTTATGAGGTCACGGGATCTCTCTCCAAAGGCACTAGTAGCAATATCTGAGAATGATTTGGATGATTTTTTCACAGCAATAACCCATGAAACAAATCCTGATGGCACCGGTTTATTAGATTGCTTTGAAAAGAATGCTGGATGGGGACCACAAATTGCCTTAACAAGAGTATGGCAAGTATACCGCAGTATCCATTCTTATACACAGGATGTTGCAATCCCTATCATAAAGCTTGGATCGAGTACGGATTGGATACAAGTTGGTTCTGCAGTTATAAAAAATGGACGGATGGTTGGTCAAATCTCTTCAGATGAGACCTTACTATATAACGCTTTTCAAGGAGAAGGGACATACGGAAAAATTGAGGTTTTAGGCGGTTCTAGTGTCTTGATTATAGGAGATAAAATGAACCATCGCAGCAAAATGGAGAATTCAACTCCAAATCTGCAATCCAACATTCGTCTAAAAGTAATGTTATTAGAAACGCGAGGAGATCCTACAGTAGCAGAGATAAAAAAAGAATTAGAGCTTCTTCTAACCCAACGTTTTAATGATATGTTCACGATGCTTCAAACAAATGAAGCGGACATTTTAGCTATAGGACAGCTTTTTAGAAAGAATCTTTCACGAGACGAATTAAAAACATGGCGTTCCGGTTATTTTCCACGTCTAAATATGGATTTAAATGTGCAAGTGGAAATTCAAAATACCGGAAATCTAATTAGTCCAAAAAATTAAGTTGTTAGGGTTTATAGAAGAAGGAATAAGATAGGCATTGATTCTATTTAAAAAAGGTTCTTCATTAAATTATGAAGGACCTTTTCAGATTATTTTAACTCAATCTCTCCCAGCCTTAATAATAAGATCAGCTATCATACGCGGCTCAGTTCTTGCTGTTGAAAAATGATCGCCGTGACCTTGAATTAGGCGATACACGCCTAATCGACTTGATAGATGAGGATGCCACCCATACTCCTCTCCAGGTGGAGTAGCAGTATCCTCCATTAAATTTATATAGCTTTTGGGAATAGTTAATTGATAAAACCTTTTTAAATCTAATTTTTCGGTCAGTGGTCCTGCAGGCTCTGGGGAAATTTCATGATATAACTTTGAAGCAAGTGGAAGATCCGCTAAATTGGCGAATGTTTCTCTGAAAAAAGGAAAAGGGAGTAAAATCGTATTGTTATCAGATTGTTGAGCAAGCCCGAGTAGGAATTCTTGGGTGGAAGGGGGAAACTGATCTGCTAAGCTCTCCCCATCACGCAGAACAAATGCATTCCAGAATACTAATCGTTTGATTCTGTCAGGTATTTGTTCTGCGACTTTTTGAATGACTGAACCACCAAAACTATGACCTACTAAGACAATTTGATGTAGATTCCTTTGCAAAATAAAATCTACAACTGATTTGGTAATTTGAGCATGAGTAACATTCTTTTCATTAACCTTTCCGTGACCTGCTAATGTAGGTGTATATACGGTAGACCCGCGTTTTCGCAGTTCATCAGCAATACCATCCCAAAAACTCCCGTCTGCCCATGATCCATGTATTAAGACAAAGGTGAGGGGCGGCTGGCTTCGGGATTCCTGAAATATTTGCAAAGGATAAGTGCGTTGCAATAATGCGTTTGCCTTATTTAATTGATTCCAATAGTTTGTGTAGTACATTGGGTCAAAAGTATTCATATTGTATCCCCTTTCTTTTACCAATAATAACCGTAAGAATACCGTTGATCTGGGTAATACTGACGGTAACTTTGATTCGGAGTGTAGTAGCCTGTTGGTCCCTGAACATGCTCTGTGCGTTCGCATTCTTTCGGCGGCCCGATAAAAGTGGAAGATTGAACTGGGGCAATCGTTTTTATCCATTGATCTTCGTCCATGCAATAAGTATGGGCCATGATATTTGCCGGTGTAAGAGTTAAAAGATCCGAACCTAATATGACTTCAGGGGTTGGTGCATTAAAAATTGCAAGTAGATGTGTTTGATCGACAGTCGCAACCTCATAATGCCACCAGCCACGAGGTATATTCACAACTTGACCAGGAGTAATGGAGTAATTATGGAGCTTTTTTGTAAATGGATTTAACAGCGAAACAACCGCCGAGCCCGAAATACAATAAACTAACTCCGCAGCATTTTGATGATAGTGAGGCTCTATTACATTATTTTTGCTTAAAAAAATATCCAATAACGATATATTATCTAATGTATTGAGTTGATCTACACCTAGCACATTTATATAATTTTGATTATCTTTCGTAAATGATCTGCTATTGTTTACATCGAATGCGAATTGCGTATTAGGTGAAGTGTAATCAATGTTTTTCCCCATTTATTTTTCATTCCTTTTGTTTAGAAGTTGATGGTTCAACTATAAACTATTCAAATGGTAAGTTACTGTGCATGTACCTAGAAGGAACTGAAAAATGAGGTACTTACAAAAGTTATAATTGATAGTAGTTTCTGATTTTCGGGAAATGAATACTAACCTTTGTATATTCACCTTCTAGCGACTCAATGGTTATTTCATGACCTAACTTTATCGCTAATTGTTTAGCAAGATAGAGTCCCATTCCTGTTGATTTAGTATGTGTTCTTCCTGTTGAACCTGTAAAACCTTTTTCAAATACACGATTGATATCCTCTGAGTTAATTCCAATCCCATCGTCTTTTATTATAAGTTTTTTTTCTTTCCTATCATCTTTTAGGGTAATTACAATATTTCCACCGTCATTTGTATACTTTAAAGCATTGGCAATAAGTTGATCAATTACATAACTTAGCCATTTAGAGTCACTTTGAACAAAGTGATCGATATCATCAATCACCAAGCTAATATCTTTGTTGATGAATAGTTTGGCGTGTTTTTTCACACTTTCTTTAACCATACTTTTCAGAGAAACTTCTTTAATAAAATAATCCTTTGCAAAAGAGTCCACTCGAGAAAAATAGAGCGCTTGCTCAACATAATTATCGATTTTTCCAATCTCATCTTCTAACTTATCTACAAGAAACTCTACCGATTTATCCAAGCTATGCTCCATTAGTAACCGACTAGCTGCGATTGGTGTTTTCACTTCATGGATCCAAGACATAATAAAGTCTTGCTGTTCTTTCTTCTCATCGTATAGTTTTTGTAACTCGTTTTGAAAGTTAATCGATTGCTTTTTCAATAAATTTAGGTGCAATTTTTGTTGATTGTTTTGGGGAGTAGGTAAGTTGGCGGTATGTAATAATCGATCGCTAGAAATATTGTCAAATAAATCTTGATAGAAACTTCTTTTGAAAAAGTAACCAAGCGTGATATACAAGAGCACCATTAGCAAACAACAAATATGTATATAGATTAAATTACTGTATGTACTTACGTTTAGATCACTCAAAATAACCATGATTGATATAAAAAACATAATGACCAAGTAGAATGCTAGGAAAAAACGCTTATCTTTTACGTATTCAAAGAAACTCATTGTATAATGTATCCCTCGCCTTTTTTCGTTAGGATAAAATTCTCTTTACCAAGATCCGCTAATTTTCTTCTTAACCGCGTGACATTTACCGTTAGCGTATTATTGTCAATAAAGTTTTCATCCTTCCATAGGCTGCGCATTATTTTATTTCTACTTACAATCTCTCCTTTATTCTCCATCAGTAGGTTTAGTATGATGAACTCAGTTTTAGTCAAGCTTGTTTTTTCCTCTCCAAAATGCAGATCCCAATCCTTAAGATTTAATACAATCCCTTTATGCTCAAGGACTAATGGTTTTGACTCTATATAGGAGTAAGAACGTCGCAAAAGAGCATTAATTTTGGCCATCAATACATTTGTATCAAACGGTTTTTGGACAAAATCATCCCCGCCCATATTCATGGACATAATCATATCCATTGGAGTATCACGTGAAGAAATAAAAATAATAGGCACTTTCGATAGCTCTCTAATTTTACCGCACCAATAAAATCCATCAAAAGAGGGTAAATTTATATCTAATAAGAGAAGATGAGGTTCGAAGGTAAGAAAAGTCTTAAGAACCTCATCAAAGTTCTCCACTTTTACAATTTCTAATCCCCATTTTTCAATAGTTTCTCCAAGCAATTCCCTAATAATAGGATCATCTTCCACAATCATAATTTTCATTTTCATTTACCTCCAGCTAGACATCAGTTATTTGGAATCATGTTCATAACAAGAATATCTGTTACTAATACTAGCTGAAAGTATCGTGTTTTGCATCTTAGTGACAATATTGTAAGGTTGGAGATGCAATCTGTAAGATAAGAGGTACTTTGCTTAAGATACAATAATGTCAGAGAGAAGATATTTCATAGACGGAGGAAATAAAGGATGAAAACAATCGTAGAAGCTAAAAGAATAAAAAAAGCATTTGGAAAGAAAGGAAATATATATACTGCATTAAATGGAATCGATTTATCGATAAGAGAAGGAGAATTTGTAGGTATAATGGGACCTTCCGGTGCTGGTAAATCGACACTCCTTAATGTAATAGCGACAATAGATGATCCTTCATCGGGTGAAATTACGATTGATGGGGTGAATATCCTTTCCATGAATGAGGAGCAACTATCTTCATTTCGGAGAGAGAAACTAGGATTTATCTTTCAGGATTATAATCTATTAGATAGTTTAACGCTTAAAGAAAATATATTATTACCCTTGGCATTAGCGAAAGTTCCCATTCCTGAATTAGAAGAAAGAGTACAGGAAGTGGCAGATAAGTTTGGGATAGGCCCCATCCTAGATAAATATCCATACCATGTCTCAGGTGGACAAAAGCAACGAACAGCAGCGGCGAGGGCCATTGTTTCGAAGCCAAGCCTTCTTTTAGCAGATGAACCTACTGGTGCCCTTGATTCCAAATCAGCAACGGATCTTTTAGAGAGCTTAAAGGGCTTAAGTGAGCAGGATAAAGCAACGATCCTATTAGTGACACATGATGCGTTTGCGGCAAGCTATTGTAACCGTATTTTGTTTATCAAGGACGGAGAAATGTTTACAGAGCTTGTTAAAGGTACTTCTTCGCGTAAAGAATTTTTTAACAAAGTATTAGATGTATTGTCCACACTTGGGGGTGGGACCATTGACACTATTTAGTTTAGCAAAAAAGAATATACAAGGAAATTTCAAAAGTTACTTATTATATTTCCTTTCCATGATTTTTAGTGTCGTAATTTACTATACATTTGTATCGTTACAATATAGTACGGAAATTCAACAGGACCTACAATCCTCCCAAAATTTAAGCAGTATTTTCTTACAAGCCTCCATTATATTAATTGTTTTCGTAGCAGTTTTTATTTTGTACTCTAATTCCTTTTTTACGAAAAGAAGAAAAAAGGAATTAGGTCTTTATTCTTTACTTGGTGTTAGGAAGAAAACAATTGCACGTATGTTATTTTATGAAAATCTTATAATGGGTGCTTTTGCTTGTGTTATCGGGATTATAGCGGGAACTTTTTTATCAAAGCTATTTACACTTATTTTATTTAGACTCATGGGATATGTAGTCGAAGTAGGCATGAATTTTTCCATTGAAGCTGTATTAAACACGCTACTTGTGTTTGGCATTATCTTTCTATTCACTTCGATTCGTGGATACAGAATCATCTATAAATTTAAGCTTATCGAATTGTTTCAAGCTGAAAAAACAGGAGATGTTGTACCAAAAGCCTCTTTATTTAAAGCGATTAGCGCAATCATATTATTAGCGATAGGTTATTTCGTTCTCCTACAGCCAATTGAAAGTGATATACAGTTCTTCATTTATTTAACGATTACCACTATTACACTAAGTATAGGGACGTTTTTATTTATTTCATTTGTTACCGTATATATGTTAAAACTAACACAAAAGAAGAAGTCTTTTTTTTACAATGGAATGAATCTGATTGGCTTGACTCAACTTTTATATCGAATGAAAGAAAACGCACGATCATTAACGATAATTTCTTTGCTAAGTGCAGTAACGTTAACATTGATTTGTACCGCCTATAGTATGTACTATTTTAATGAACAACGAGTAAATGAGTTTATTCCATTAAGTTATGTGCACCAATCGCAATCTAAGAACTTTGATGAAAAAGTTAAACAAATTATCTCAGGAGATGATGAGCACCCGCTAGAAGCAGAATTAGAAATTCCTGTACTAATATTAGATGGAGTAGATTTCGAAGCTCCTGGAAACTATGTAACTAACCCTACAAAAATCATCTCTGAGTCTACTTTTAACGAAGCTGTTTTAGCTGTGAATTCTAAAGATACTGTAAATCTCTCCTTGGAGGAAGCGGTTGTATTAAAACCAAGATTAACCGAGCATTCGCTTAAAGATTATAGTGGGAGAGAGGTAAGGCTGAATAGTGACCTAGGAGAAACTAATTTAACTATAGTAGATATGAAGCTTAGTCATATACTTCCTTGGACATATCCAGATTTCTATCTCATTGTTTCGGATGAAGCATATGGACAACTAGGATCGGTGGTGGAGACAGAAATATTGTATAAAGGGTATAAGGTTGAGAATCATAAAGCAAGCGAAGTGACTTCTAACATACTATTAAACCTGGAAATTTCCGAAGACAAGAAAATGTATACCTACTACAACGAGTATAAAAAAGGATTAGAAATGTCCGGTGTTAACTTATTCTTATTAGGATTTTTAGGCCTTGTTTTCTTATCGGCAACGGGGAGCATCATTTATTTTAAACAGTTGACAGAAGCCCATGCAGAAGTTAAAAAGTATGAAGTCTTACGAAATCTTGGAGTTAGTAAAAAAGAAATTCGCTCCACAGTGGCCAAACAAACATTTTTTGTACTTGCTTTACCTCTGTTGATCGGTATTTGTCATAGCTTAATGCTACTTGAAGGAATAAAAACCATTTATGGAGCATCTTATTATGATTTAACAATCCCTACTATTTTTTCGATGGCTTCCTATTTCGTTATTTATCTTGGATATTATGTCTTGACCTTTTATTCATACAATAAGGTAGTAAATGAATAAAGCGTGGATACCTGTGGGGAGGTATTTACTTTAATTTGATGTATTTTCCTATATAATAATAAATGAAATAAAATGTGAAGGGACATGAGCGATGATTAGTGAAGAATTAGAATATTTGATAGCAAAACTTGAACTTCAACCACATCCGGAAGGCGGATATTACAAACAAACCTTTGTTTCGGAAGAAAAAATTTCTGATAAAGAATTAAGTGTAGATTACAGTGGTTCGCGCAAACTGTTTACTAGTATCTATTTTCTATTAACCGATAAGAATATAAGCCATTTACATCGTCTTAAATCTGACGAACTCTGGTATTTCCACGGTGGCAGCTCATTAACCGTGCATATCATCCACGAGAACGGGGAGTATCAGGAATCCAAGCTAGGCTTGGATCTAGAAAACGGCGAAGCACCACAAATTTTAGTTCCCAAAAACGCCATTTTTGGATCATCTGTGGAAATAAAAGATTCCTTTGCACTTGTTGGTTGCATGGTATCTCCAGGCTTTGAATTTGAAGACTTTGAATTATTTACTCAAGCAGAGCTATTAGAAAAATATCCACAGCATGAAGAGGTCATTATGAGAATGGCATATAAGGAAATACCCTATTAAAGATACAAACTAAAAGTAACTCACAAGGAGAAATAAATGGATTATTTAAAGAAAGTATTTAATTGGATGGTAGTAATTGGACTCGTACTTTTATTAGGAAGAGTCATTACTGCGGTGTTCTTTTTCCTCGATATTCCTTTCACCACATTCTTTAGAGATTATAATGTCATTTCATTTATCATTTTAATTATTGGTGTAATTGGTCAGCAAATGATGAAGGGCGATAAAAAATAGAATGAACAGCACGACGATTTAATAAATCGGAATAGAATATAGAGTAGTAAGTTTGTAATGGTAAAGAGCCCACTTTTCATTAACAGAGAAGTGGGCTCTTTCTACTCCAGAACATTTACATAGTTTAAGAGGAACAATTATAGATATTACTGAGATGCGTTGTACACCTATCAATTGGATCAGAAGTGAAACAATTGACAGGTGCCGCATATAATTCCTATTCATACTTACTAGCAACTCAGAATTATAAAAAAAGAAAAAAAACAAGCCATTAAGGATAGTACACCATCTCTTGATAATCCAATATCTGTATTTTTTCGATTTGCACTACAGAATGATGGATAGAACAAGATCTTAAGGGCTTAAACTCAAATAATTCACTAAATAACTATCCCTAACAAACTGTTAGTGACATGGAGAGTGGGTAACCCTCATATAATTATATTTAAAACATTATTATTTAAGGGAGGGATTACTTTGCCGAAAAAAATTCTGCTTTTTTGTGATCCTGGGATCGATGATTCCTTGGCCATTATGTATGCACTTTTAGACCCTGGATTTGAACTAGTTGGTATCGTGACTAGTTATGGAAATGTATCGAAAGAACAAGCCACAGCCAATACTGCATATTTATTACAATTAGCTGGTAAAAACGACATTCCTATCATTCCTGGAGCAGCAATGCCAGTGCAACAAGATGACCTTATCTATTATCCACAGATTCATGGCGAGAACGGCATTGGTCCTATCCAGCCCCCAAGAAATTTGCAGTATCAGATTTATCCTTTTGATACTATTAGAATCATGATAGAAAGGTACGGTAATGAACTTATCATCGTTGATACAGGCCGAACAACTACGTTAGCTACTGCGTTTATCCTTTACCATGAACAAATAAAAATGGTTAGCGCTTTTTACTTAATGGGAGGAGCATTTTTTGTTCCAGGTAACATCACAGCCCTTGCGGAAGCGAATTTTTTTGGAGATCCAACCTCAACTAATTTCATACTTAAACATGCCCATAATTTAACGATTACTCCTTTAAACGTTACCCAACACGCCATCATCACTCCTGAAATGGTTAATTATCTTATCCAAAATGCTGAAAACCCTTTCTCCTTATTGATGAAGCCTATTTTCGAGTATTACTATGCAGCATATAAAGGACTGGTGCCTGGTATTTCTGGTGCTCCGATCCATGATCTTGTTACGTTAATGGTGGTGAAAAATCCTACCATTGTTGACTATTTGCATTATACTGCAAAAGTGATTGAAGATGAAGGAGCAAAAGGTATGTCCTATATCGACATTCGCCCAACCAGTCAAACAGGGAAGACAAGAATTGCAATAAAACTTCACTATGATGCTTTTATCCAAGAGTTTTTCAACATTATGTGTTGATAATCTAAGCGTATAAAAGCAAAAATACAAAAACAACGATTTCTTTTTATTCAGATTTGAATTACCAATTCCCAGATTAACAAAAGGAATGTTTTTTTATGAACCTTTTCTTCAAAAGGCAATTCCCGCTTCCAACTATTCCACAAAGTAGATGAATGTTATACTAAAAGGGCTTTTTTGTAACACAACCTACTAAATTAACTATGGGGAATGTATTCAATGTCCTGGAAACCTGACCGAAAATTAAAAAAGGCTATTTACAAACAAATTGCTGAATATATCGAAAAAGGCATAGCAGATGGGACTTTTCCGCTTGATAAACCACTACCATCTGAAAGATATTTAGCGAAGGAGTTTAACATCAACAGAAGTACCGTGGTTGCCGCATTCGATGAATTGGAATCTAATGGACTCATTCAAAGGAAAAGAGGAAGCGGGACAACTATAAGTAAGGATATCTGGGGAATAACTAGGAAACGTATTCCTAGCTGGAACAGATATATTGAGGCAGGGTCGATTTTACCCAATTTACCCATCACCCAAAAAATACGAAATGAAATGATAGATCAAAAGCTGATAAATTTAGCCAGTGGAGAATTGTCAAAGGATCTTTTCCCACTGGCTTCTTTAAGAGAAATTACTTCGACACGATCATTTATTGGTAGCTTAGGATATGATCATCCTCAAGGTAATGAGATATTAAGACAAACTATTACCAATCATGTGAGAGATTTTAGAAGAATTGAAACAAATTCATCTTCTATTCTCATAACTTCGGGAGCACAACAAGCCTTACATTTAGTAGTACAATGCCTCCTAAAGCCCGGTGATGCCATTGCATTAGAAGATCCTTCTTACCATTATAACTTACCGATATTTAAATCGGCTGGGGTCAAAACATATTCTTTACCAGTAGATAAAGATGGAATGAACCCTGATGATTTAGTGTCATTACATAAAAAACACCGTATTCGAATGATTTTTTTGAATCCGATTTTCCAAAATCCTACTGGGGCTTTACTTCAAAAACATCGTAGAAAAGCCATTTTAGATATTTCATCTAAATTAGGAATACCAGTTATTGAAGATGATCCATATAGCTTAACTGCTTTTACAAGAGAAGAGGTATCCACTCTCAAATCAATGGATCAAAATGGAAATGTTCTATACATTAGCTCTTTATCCAAAATCGTTGCTTCAGGACTAAGAATTGGTTGGATAATAGGTCCGAGCCAAGTTATTGAGCGGTTATCAGATGCGAAACAGCAGATAGATTTCGGACATTCCAGCTTTACTCAATGGATAGCAAATGATTTTTTAAATTCGAAGGAATTCCAACTACACATTGATGAATTAGTCGTAAAGCTAGAAAAGAGAAGAAATCAAATTGTGAATAGCCTAAGATTTTATTTAAAAGATCAAGTCGAGTTTCAAATCCCTCAAGGTGGGATTCATATTTGGTGTAAAATAAATAAAAACTATCATGAGAATCAATTGCTTGAGGAGTCTATTAAACGTGGCATTATTTATGTCCCAGGATCAACAATTGGCTCAAAGAAAGGTTATGTCCGTTTCACATTTGCAAGAGAAAGCGAAGAATCCATCAATGAAGGAATTAAACGTTTCGCAGCAGCACTTAATGCTATTAGTAATTAACTACCATTATCATCCATCAAATTTGTGACACTAAGAATCATGATTAATCGTGATTCTTTTATTTTTTAGGCTTGTTAAACACCGCTGTACTTTAACAGAACCATTTTATAAAGTGGATGAGCAATTTTACAATGAAGTGGATGGTTCTATTTTATTTAATTCTTTTATAATAGAAATTGCATTATAGGTATTTAGCTTATGGTTTGTCTTTCTTGGATTAATTAAGACTCATACTTCATAAAGTGAATTGTTTGTACAGGAGTGAAAACAGCACATGATTTTTTTATTATCTATATTGGGTATCATCATATTAGTAGGCGGGTTAGTGACAACTATTGCGATTGCTGGAAAAGGGGACGAAAATTATCAGAGTGCTACAAAAGGGAACGTAACACGTCTTACTTCTATTTATGTCATTTTGCTAGTTATGATTGTTTTAGGATTTATTTTATATTTAAACTGAATTATGGATTCATTTTAGAAAGAAGCCTATAGCTGACTATAGGTTTCTTTTTATTGTAAGGGCTTATTTCATTACAGAATGAAGAGGAAATAGGGAAATTTTGCTTGAATCATTCTTAAAGTTCGAATATAATCGAACTAAATACAATAGAGTTAGATAGGAGTCGAACACATATGAATTATTCGATCGAAGTTCGTTTTCATCCGATCTATGAGCTATTAAATAGCTTACTTTCATATTCTAATTCGAGTTTTTATAAAAAGACTGAATTAGGAATGAATTGGAGAAAAGCAACTTCAAGCAAAATAAGTAAAGAACTAGCAGAGGCATTAAATTCAAAACAATTAGAGCACCTCAGCTATCTGTCTGAGTATGTTTTATGCCAACCAATTAGCAATAAGTCGATTGACCAAGTTTTAGAAGACTTACATAACACGGATGAGCAACAAGTTATTCAATTTCTAAGCGAATTACATGTCTCAAAAGATTATCTAGACTCACATAAGGGAACCTTTCACGAGACTCTTCAGCTTGTAAAGAAGTGGAACGAGGAATACTTCTGTCACATAGACTCCAACATTATTTCATCATTAGAGAGGAGCTGTGAACAAAAAAGACAAGAAGAGTATGACGGCGATTCACTAGATTTTGTCGAAAAGGTAACAAATGGGATCGTTATGAAAGGGTTTGATAAAGTGAAAAAGGTTATTTTATATCCTGTTTTCCACTCAACACCTATTATTACCATTTCTCATTACCAACACCTCCACTGTTATGGATACCCAGTCGATCTTCCCCCTTTAGCAGAGGAAGAACCGTCTCCAGCACTAATGCGGAAAGGAATAGCTCTAACCGATAAAAATAGGTTGAAAATCCTTCGCTTTCTAGGAAAAGAGGAGAGAAGCTTTACTGAAATAGTCAAGTATATCGGGCTAGCCAAAAGTACCGTTCATCACCATATGATAATATTACGTGCTTCGGGCTTAATTCAAGTCATCTTATCACCCGATACTTCAGAGCGCTTTCGCTTAAGAGAACAAGGTCTAGGGCATATTTTTCAGAATTACTATCAGTATTTATTTCCTACAGATCTTTAAACACTGAAAAACGCAAGGATGGGATTATTTTCGAGAGAATAGTCAAGAAAAGGGGATGGATTCATGAAAGAATTATTCAGGAGTAGAAAATTTGTCTTTTTATGGTTAGCACAAGCGGCCTCCGGGTTAGGGAGTACCTTTGCTGCATTTGCTTTATCTTGGCTTGTCTATGAAATGACAGGCTCTAAACTTGCGATGGGGAGTATTTGGCTATCCTTTATGCTCCCGAATATTATCATTCAAATGTTTGCCGGCCCTTTTCTAGATCGATGGGACTGTAAAAAAGTCATGATATTTTCAGAATGGTTTAGAGCGGCAGTTTTCCTTATTCCAGCCATCCTAATACCACTCGATTTATTAGAGACGTGGCATTTATATTTAGTGGCAATTGGAATCGGTATTGCCCAGCCTTTATTCTACCCTGCAAGCATGTCGTATGTGGCTGGGATTTTACCTAAAGATAAGTTAATAAAAGGGAACTCGTTGCTTGAAGGTACAGGACAAATAATGATGCTGTTAGGACCAACATTAGGCGGTCTTTTAATTTCCGCTTTCGGTACCGAATTAGTCTTACTTGTCTTAATTATCTCGTTAGGAGTTGCAGGTATTTTATTAATGATGAATCCAAGCGCAAAAAAGCAACAAATCGAGAAAAGGGAAAGCTGGTTTAAGCAATTTAAAGAGGGCTTGCAATTTTACCGCGTTTACCCAGTATTGTTTTGGGTCGGAATGATGATGATGCTCATTAATTTTAGCTCAGGAGCTGCCCAACCGATGTTCTTACCTTATATAACAGATGAATTAAGTGGTTCCGCTTTTCAATACGGTTTATTCACCTCCGCTTTTTCATTTGGGATGGTTGCAGGCTCTTTCTTAACCGGAACCTTAAAGGAACCAAAAAACAGAAAACGCGTGATGTTAGGATCACTATTACTTAATGGTATTTTATTTTTAGGATTAGCCTGGACACCCTATTACTGGTTAGCGCTCGTTTTTTGTTTTGGGCAAGGATTGTTTGCTATCATATTTAACATCAATAATACAACGCTTTATCAACGAAGAGTGCCTGAGCATTTACGCGGTCGTGTTTTCTCTGTCCGAGTCTTACTTGCCCAGGCGGGAATACCTTTTGGCGCAGCATTAGGGGGCCTGTTCGCTGAAGTATACTCCATCCCACTCCTATTCACGGTTTTAGGCTGTATGATTGCGTTAACGACCATTGTTTGCTGGCTACATCCTATTTTTGAAAAGCTTAATGATAATGATGTGATTAATTTAGATGTTCAAATAAAAGATGAAGGCGAACATAAAGTATCATCATAGATTACACTTCAAATAAAAGTAACAAAATCCCATTTATTCAGGTAAAAAGAATGGGATTTTGTTATATTTACATCCTTTTTTATAGAAAAATGCCATTTTTTCCACACGAGAACAAGTGTTCGTTAGTTCTGATTTACTGGTATTTAGTAGTAAACCTAGTCTCACTCTTCCTTAAATATCCCTTCCTGCCAGCGCTGATAAGCATAAATGACAAGTGCAAGTCCGAGCATGATTAAAAAAATACCCCAATTAGGCATATTAATTAGCTTATTTATTCCAAACTTTGCTGTAAGTTTAAGAACGCCAAAATTAAAGATGGCTTCTACGATAATGTTTGTGATCAAATAAATTTTAAAATTACGATAAGTAAAATGGAAGATCCATATAGTAGCGATAAAAAAAAGACCATATGCAAATGAAATGTTCGTTATATAACCCCAAGGAACAATTGTCTCTTTAATCACCCACCAATTAAATGTATAACCTATTTCATAAATGATTGTCAGTATTAAAGTTACGAAAATTGCTACAGGCATATACCGCTTAATGCTTTCTTTTTTCATAAAAAATAATGATAACCAAGGAACAATTAAACATAGCCATAGGAATATTTGATTAAACAAATGCTTCACCGCCCATACATTTATTGATAGATTATTTTTCCCTATATGGAATTAATTATGTGAACGATAAGCTGGTTGAAATAAAAAAAATAGAAGTAAAGTATGTTAATCCGTTACTATTAGAACTATAAGAGAAATGTGATTATATTTAGTAAAGAACAAAAATCTTCATGTTATGTGCAGCAAGTCTTACCCGCTTTTTTTCTCAATAAGGCTTATGCAATATTAATTTAATCGAAAAATTGACACACTCAAGGGGAGAGGAGATCGGCATGAAGAAAGCTATTATATTTATTACTGGCATGTCTGGAACTGGGAAATCTGCTATTTTAGAAAAATTATCAAATATAGGATATCAAACCATTGATACGGATTATAATCAACTTTCAAAAAAAACAATGAACCAGGATGGCCATGAATCAGAATGGCTTTGGGATGAGGGGAAAATAATTGAAATCATCCATAGTCATCGTGAAGGAATCTTGTTCATTTCCGGTACTGTTTCAAATCAAGGGAAGTTTTATCGTTATTTCAATGAAATAATCTATTTATCCGCTCCCTTAAGCACGATTTTAGATAGAATCCAAACAAGAACGACTAACAACTATGGTAAAACGGATAAAGAGAGACAAGAAATCATCGACAACTATCACGCTTTCGGGTCTATCATTGAATCCTCTTCAACAATAAAAATCGATACAACAAACGACCTGGAAACTATTGTGAATGAAATAGAAACCCTTGCTATGAAGATACTAGTTTAGTAAACAAAATACACAGCAATAACAAGTCTTTAAAGGTACTTCAAGGAATTTAAACTGAAATAGCTCATAATTTTTCAATTTAACCCAACAGATTCTAGAGTATGTACAAAAATTGTTGTCAATTTTTGTACATACTTTTTTTGTCTAAAGGAACAAATATGAAGTGTGTATTCAAACTTCGCTCACACTCTTTTATCTCAGAAATCTATTTAAAGAAGAGTTGTATTGAAATACGAAAAAAATTATCGCTGACATATTAAAAAAAAATAAGATTCCTTGAAAAAAAACGGGGTGCTCAGTTGTATTATAGGTGAAAGGGGGGCATGCGGTGTACGATTCATATGAGCTCAATGAGTCTATACAACAAGCTGTAATAAAATATTCAGATAGTCTTGTACGGGTTGCATTCACTTATCTTAAAAGCGTTTCAGATTCAGAAGAAGTGGTTCAGGAAGTGTTTTTGGCTTATTTTCAAAATCCCCCTGTATTTGCAACCAGTGAACATGAGAAAGCATGGTTAATAAGGACAACAATAAATAAAAGTAAAAATGTATTAAAAGCAGGATGGTTTAAGAATAGGAATCGAATTCCTGAAAATTTATCTTATATTCCATCAGAAGAACATATGGTTTTGCAAGATGTTTTGTCTTTGGATAAAAAATATCGAATTCCTATACATTTGCATTATTATGAGGGATATTCCATTGATGAAATTGCCGATATCCTTCAAGCTAAGCCCGCAACAGTTGGAACATGGCTTGCTCGCGGTCGTAAATATCTTAAAGAAACGATAGGAGGTTTGTGAAAAAATGAAAAAATCAATTTACAAATCTGCTATTTCCCAATTAAAAACTAGCGAGGATTTTAAAGAAAAAACTATTCAACGAATAAATCTAGAGTTGGCTGAAGGTCAGCAAAAAACAAAACACAAGGGAGATAGTATAATAATGAAATCAATAAAGAAACCATTAGTATCGTACACAGTTGCGTTATCTGCATTAGCAATTATTTCGATTGGAGGTGTAGGTTTATATTCTACATTCCAACAAGAATCAGCTCCCGAGAAAATGGAAGTAAATGACCCAGGTATCACAGCAAAGCAACAAGTAAATATTGATGGAATTATTACAGAAGTAAGCGAGGATGGAAAAAGCTTTAAAGTAGGAGAGCTATGGGTGACGGTGACAGAAGATACAGTATTCGGTATCACTGGACCGACAGCACCGGATCCTGAAGATCAGCTGTTGGAAAAAGAGTTTAAAGTGGGGAATGCGGTGTCTGGTTATACGAATCAGGATATAACAAGTGGGAATGTTATAGCAAACAATATTTATAATAACTTTTCTGTTGAGGAAGAATAGAATCATAAATATTATAAAAAAACAATCAGTTGCAATAGACTGGTTGTTTTTTTTGCATAAATATATATGACTAATTGAGACAGGGCAAACTATCTAAAATGTTACATGTTACATCCCGTGATATTGAAACATCAGAAATTCAATTCAAAAAAATTTTGATTAAACTCTTGCCATGAAGTTAACTTTATACTTTAAAGTCTAAATGGGGGTGAGTAAATGTATCGAATTTCAGAGGTATCTGATCAGTTAGGAATATCTATTCCAACTATAAGGTATTATGAAAAAATTGGATTAATAGATACACCTATAAAGGATAGGAATGGTTATAGAAAATATGATGAGGATATCATTCAATATTTACGCTTTATCATTAATCTAAAGGAAACAGACATGTCCTTAGAGATGATAAAAAAATATGTGGACGCCTACAAAAATAAAGATCATCATACATGCTTCATTATTCTTAAAGATCATGCCGAAAAAATGCAACTAGAGATAGAGAAACGCCAACAAATTTTGGGGAAAGTTCAATATAAAATTGCTCACTTTAGCGAATTGAAAGGTGGAGGGAAATAATGCAAAAGTCTTTAAATAATACCTATACAGCACGAACAACTACAGAGGATGTAATTAAGGACATTAATTTAACCGGTAAGATAGTTATAATTACGGGGGGAGCTTCAGGGTTAGGTTTAGAAACGACTAAGACACTTGCAAGGGCAGGTGCAAAAGTGGTTGTTCCTGCGAGAAATATTTCTAAGGCACGTGAGACTCTAGAAGAGATTCCAAATGTGATTCTTTACCCCAAGGAAATGGACTTAAGTAAGCGTGATACTATTAAATCTTTTGTTAATTGGTTTCAAAAACAGTTTGATAAGCTAGATATACTAATAAATTGTGCTGGCATTATGGCATTATCTTCCTTAGACAGGGATGAATTCGGAAATGAATTACAAATATCAGTAAATTATCTAGGTCATTATCACTTAATAAAAGACTTAATCCCACAGTTAAAAAAGGCAAATGGTGCTCGGGTTATTAACCTTTCTTCTCGTGGCCATTGGTTTGGACCACTTAATTTTGAGGATCCAAATTTTAAAAATACTCCTTATGATAAATGGGTGGCATATGGACAAGCCAAGACAGCTGTAGCTTTATTAAGTGTAGCAATAGACAACTTATATAAAACTTTTAAAATACGTTCTTTTTCGGTTCATCCAGGAAGCATAGTAACGAATCTTTCTAGCAATTTAACTAATGAGGAGATGGCTTCAATGGGGGCGATCACTTCGAGTGGAGTAAGAGGATTTGACAGCTACGATGATGATAGAAAAACAATAGCAGAAGGGGCAGCAACAATAGTTTGGTGTGCCACAAGTTCAGATTTAGATGAACTTGGCGCGCAATATTGTGAGAATAGTAATATTGCTTCTCTTGCATTAAGTGAAATTGATCAAACAGGCGTAAAGCCTTGGGCTGTAGATAAGGAACTGGCCATTAAACTTTGGAACGAAACAGATACTTTATTTCATTAAAATTTAGGGAATGAATAGTTAAACTATTCATTCCTCTAGCTACAAGGACAAAGGCTTCTAAACTTTTCAGGGGGTTACATTGGAAAGTTTAGAAGCCTTTAAAAACGATTATCGAATTTTTATAAATTCCTTTCAAGTACTTGAAACACAATTACAAACACTTGAGGCGGTAGCGAAGTAGCGTAGCAGAAGCAAACGGCACTGCAGTGCACCAACTTACATGGGCACCAGATACACTTGAAGATATTAATGAAGATACACCTGTGCTTTTACGTGAAGCTTATGACTACTATAGAACACCTAGAGCACAACATCCTAATTCTACAAATCGATTCCAATTTACAAGTATGGACAAGCTGATGTCATTCTCAGCATCAAGCCAAATTGGCACCTACCTAACTCAACCCTTGTTATTGATTGTAGGAACGGAGGCCGACATACGTGGCTACAGTGACCAATTCTACGCATTGTCCAATGGACCAAAAGAATTAGTTGAAGTGAAGGGTGCAACGCATATCGCTATGTATGATATCGCAGAATATGTAGGTGAAGCTTTAACTAAGTTAACAGATTTCTTTGGCAAGAATTTATAAAACTTAAAGTAAATATATAGCCGCTTTCCGAAATACTTTGGAAAGCGGCATTTGTATGGTTACAGGAACATTGATAATAAGCTAAGATGTATAGAAAGGGATCTTAAAAATCACCATTGCACAAGTTAAAGCGATTCTCAATGCAAGGATTTCTTAAAAGATAAAAGAAGTTTAGAAGGGAAGGAATTATCAAAACATCATGATTTATTTATCCATATTTTTAGTTGCTTTATGTGTAATTATTATATCGTTTATAAAATTACACCCTGTATTCGGTGGTAACCCTAGAAAAGAACAAAAGGGAAAATACAATACTTTCGATAATTATGAAAATGGAAAATTTGTTAATCAGGTTCCAACCAAGATGAGCATGAGTGCATCTGATATTTTTTCCATGCTTAAGGACTATCTATCAGGTGGTAAAGACCGCAATCCAGCTGATAAAATTCCTGTTTCCGAGGTTGATTGGAACAAAATTAAAAGGGAAGAAGATAGTATTACGTGGTTTGGGCACTCTGCTTTTCTACTTAGTATCGACAATAAGAAGATTCTTGTAGACCCCATGTTAGGGCCTGCTGCTTCACCGGTTTCATTTGCCGGAAGCAAACGCTACAGTGAGGACATGTTACGTGTTATTGACGACATGCCGCCAATTGATGCTGTATTTATCACACATGACCATTATGACCATTTAGATTATCCATCCATTCAAAAGTTAAAGAGTAAGGTTGCTCATTTCTTCGTTCCTCATGGAGTAAGTGCTCACTTGATTCGCTGGGGAGTTGCAAAAGAAAAAATCACTGAATTGAATTGGTGGGACGAGCTGGAGTACCAAGGATTAACGATTGCATTTACCCCATCTAAACATTTCTCAGGAAGAGGGATTTTTAATCGAGACACTACGTTATGGGGCGGTTGGGTTATTCTCGGAAAAAATACTCGTTTCTATACGAGTGGAGATGGAGGATATGATGGTCATTTTAAGGAGATTGGGAGAAAATACGGGCCATTTGATATTACCTTAATGGAAGGCGGTCAATATGATAGACGTTGGTCTTGGGTTCATATGACACCAGAAGAAGCCGTACAAGCGCATTTAGATTTAAATGGTAAGCATATGATGTTAATTCATTGGGGAGCATTTACCCTTGCTTATCATGGTTGGACAGAACCTGTTGAACGAGCTTTAATAGAAGCAAGAAAAGCAAATGTGAACCAAATAGCTCCAAATCTTGGAGAAACAGTTACATTAACTCAAGATTTATCCATTCCGATTTCCTTCTGGTGGAAAATGAAGGGATAGAATAGGTAGGTTAAAATTCGATAAAAAAAAGCTTTACTACATCTGTGAACTGAAGTGTAGTAAGGCTTTTAAGTATGTATGAAAATATTACGGAAGATCTTATTGTACCAACCACATCAATTCATTTTTCTGAATGGGCGGTTGGGGGATCGAATTAAGCAACCGATCTGATAAATAGACGGAAAAATTTCGCTTAATTACAACTAGCATTGAAAATAGCCCTAATAGACGGAGAGATTCCGCCTATTGACCCAAAAAACGTGAAAATGAGGGATTTTGCATTGCATAATCGGAAAACCTTCCCTTATATCCTCCGAAGAGAGCTTCATTCTTTATCTAACCGAAAAATCTCCGCTTATTTTGATTTCGTTGGTTACTCAAATGAGGATAAGACTTTTATTTAAAAGGAAGTGAGGCGGGTTTTTTAAAGTTTGTTTTAATTTTTAAATTTTTCCATTTTAAAAAAATCCAAAAGAACCTCATATAGTCTCGTTAGGGTGAACCGAAAAAGCACTTTTGAATAGAACCATTATTTGGAGTTTAAAGCATAAGTTTGGAACCAAAGCCAATTTCAAACGTAAGTAATGTTAAAGATTTAGGATTAGGAGGCATAAGTATGAAGCAGCTTTATATAAAGCAGAAGTTATTAAGTCTTAGAGGGAAGTTTACAGTAAAAGATCAGCAAGAGAAGGATATATATTACGTAGAGGGAAGTTTTATGCAAGTTCCAAAGACTTTCTCCATTATGAATACAACAAGAGATAAAGTAGCACTCATTACGAAAAAGGTATTCAGCTTTCTACCTAAGTTTTTTGTTGAGGTGAATGGTCGGGAGGTATTAACAATAAAGAAGGAATTTTCCTTTTTAAAAGCACGATATACAATTGATGCGGCAGGAATTGAAGTACATGGAAACTGGTGGGATATGAATTTTCAAGTTTTACAGCATGGTAAAATCGTCGGTAAAGTGAGCAAGGAGTGGTTCACTTGGGGAGATAGCTACAAGGTTCAAATAATAGATGAAGAGATGGAAACCATTATTATTGCACTCGTTGTTGCAATCGATTGTGTGAAGGCTGATCAAGCAGCTGCTACCTCAGCAGCGCCGAATTAAATTAGAAGTGTAAAGTTAAAAAGCTGACAGTTTTAAAATATCACTGTTTGGTGCCGAGAACCTTATCATAAAAAATGAAAAGGTCATTTGTTACAAAAGTTTTCAATTCGTTCTTCAACAAACAGGCGCTATCCTGGAACAAGGATAGCGCCTGTTTGTAGTTCAACTGAAAAATCAAAGTACCCGTAAAAATAAGTTTGGTCTTACATTTGTGAAAAAATACAAAGCTTGAGGTGTTTTATAATTTTAGTTCTGATGGGAGATGATATAGAAAATACAATAATTTAATAGGTGATAGTAGTATGAAAAAGGTTGACGGGAAAAATATATACCCTAGTGAAGTACAAAAAAACATGTTAAAAAAACTCAAAGATATGGATGATTTTAATTCTATAGAATTTGACCATAATGGAATTCTATTTTCCGTTATGTACCTAGAAACTATTGTAGATCTAAGCTCTTTAAACGAATATTTTTTTAATAAAATTGCTAATTTAAATAATTCTGATGTCTTGTCTATCATCTCTTCCGTTGATTCAGAAGAAATAGACACACCAGAGTTATTGACGAAAAAAATTGTAAATGGAAAATTCGGTGTACATATTCATGGAATGGATAGTTTTTTTTCTTTGAATTTACCAAGTAAATTAAATGGAAATCGATCCATTCAGGAGCCCGAAAACGAGGCAATAATTCGAGGAGCACATGACGGATTTATAGAAGATTTACATACAAATATTTTACTTATTCGAAAAAGAATCCGGCATGAGGATTTAAAAGTGAAATATACGTTTACTGGAAGAATATCTGAAACAAAAGGAGCACTGCTTTATATAGATGGAATTGCTAACCCATCCATTATTAAGGAGATTGAAAGACGTTTATCATTCATAGATATAGATATGGTCATTGACCCTGGATTTATAGAAGAATTTATTGAAGATGATTCTTTTTCTATATTTCCTCAAACGTTAAACACGGAACGGCCAGACAAAGTTATGAGTTCTTTAATGGAAGGTAAAGTAATTCATTTAAGTAGTGATTCACCGACAGCACTAATCATTCCTTCCACCTTTAATTCCTTTTTCCAATCACCTGATGATTACAGTAGTCGATGGATTTCAGGAACATTCATTCGATTATTAAGATTTATGGCTATGATTTTGGCTATAAACCTCCCAGCTGTATATATTGCCATTAGCGCATTTCATTTTGAAGTGATACCACATGAGCTCTTATTACCATTAAAAGGTTCTGTAGAAGGAATACCATATCCACCTTTAATTGAAGCACTGATCATGGAGGTAACATTTGAATTAGTGAGAGAGGCTGGTATTCGATTGCCTAAACCGATTGGTCAAACTATTGGAATAGTTGGTGGATTAGTTATCGGTGACGCAGTTGTCAATGCTGGTATCGTTTCCAATATTATGATTGTAGTAGTAGCAATAACTGCTATTTCATCCTTTGTTGTTCCGAATAATGAAATGAGTACGACAATCAGATTACTTAGATTTCCTTTAATGATTTTAGCTTCTCTATTTGGATTTATTGGACTTATTTTTGGCCAAATATTTATCTTAGTAAAGTTAACTCAACAAGAATCCTTTGGTGTTCCTTATTTTACACCATTTGCTCCTCTGAATATTTCTGAATTAAAAGATTCGATTATTCGAGCACCTCTTTGGTTATTAAATAGAAGGCCTCTTGATGCAAAACCACAAAATATAAAAAGACAAAAAAAACATACTAGAGATTGGAAAAAACAAGATGAATACTAATAAGATTTCTAAACATCAATTGTTTTTTTTGATAATTCAATCACAAGTAGGAATTGGCATTTTAGGCTTACCTTACCAAGTATTTCAAAAATCTAAAACGGATGGATGGATATCAATACTTATTGCTGGAGCCTTAATACAAGTCATTATGTTTATCTATATTTATCTATTCAAACTGAACAAAAACCAATTGTTTTTCAATATCATTGTTAAATACTTTGGTAAATGGATAGGTAAATGTGTCGTGGTTTTATATTTTATTTATTTTTTTGGTATTTCTGCCTTAATTTCTATGCTCTTTGTTGAAATTATTGATATCTGGATTCTACCCGTAACGCCTAATTGGATAGTGGGGATTATGTTTGTATACCTTGCGTTAATGTTAGGTAGCGATTCAATTAGAACCATAGCGAGATTTAATGTTTTAATATCTCCATTACTTATCTTAATAATTGTCATGCCAGCCCTTGCGTTAAAAGAAGCTCACATCTTGTATCTCTTACCTATTGGTCAGTCCGGCATAAAAAATATAATATTAGGATCGAAAGACGCACTTCTTGCAATGCTTGGTTTTGAAATACTCCTATTTATCCTTCCTATTTCCATGGGGAGTATGAACAAGAAAGCCTTCATTCTCATGTTATCCAATCTTATTTTAACAAGCAGTTATTGTATTTTAGTCCTGATAACGTATATGTATTTTAGCCCTGATGAAATTAAAATAGTTCCACAACCATTACTATACGTTCTCAGATCTTTTTCATTTAAAATTATTGAGAGAGTGGATTTGATTTTTTTAACGATTTGGGTAATGATCGTCTATACTTCACTAGTTAATTATTTTTATTTAATGATGAACGCAGGGAAATACCTTATACCTAAAAAAAAATATCATCGAAGTTTATCTGTTTTTCTGGGATTTTCCTTAGTCCTAGTGGATTATTTAATCGACGATAATAGTTTTAAATTAGCTAAAATTGCTGAACATATAACAAACACTAGCTTTATTTTTTTCTTTGTTATTCCGACTCTTTTGTTCATTATTTCTTTAGTAGTATTCTTATTTAATAAGGGGAAATCCAATGAAAAAAATCTTTAAATTGATGTTAGTAATAATTCCAATCTTCTTTATTTCTGGCTGTTGGGATCAAATGTTAGTGAAGGATGCTAGGCTTATTTTAGCAGCAGGATTTGATAGGGTGAATCGTGAAGATTTATTATTAAGTATAAATACTCCTATTCTATCCAGCAAATCGGAGAATCAAGCAGAAACAGCTGAGTATATCTATGCAACGGGATTTTCACCAAGGGAAGCCAGGTCCAATATTGATCTAAAAGTTGGGCAAAAACTCGATACATCTAAAATCCGTGTCTTAACAATTAGTTCCGAGCTAGCTAAAAAAGATATATACCCCTTATTAGATGTCTTTTATCGAGATCCTAGAGCAGCTTTAAACGCAAAAATAGCAATAGTAGAAGGGAAATCATTTAATATTTTAAAAAATCCGTTGGTTTCAAATAGGTTAATTAGTCAAGTGCTTATGGATCTGCTTACATCTGCTGAGGATAACACTTCCATTATTACTGAAGATATTCAATCGATATGTGCAGAAATGTTTGAAGAAGGAGCAGATTTTCTAATCCCTTATCTAATCCAACTACCTGAAAATAATGAAGTAAAAGTTGGTGGAATGGCCATGTTCCACAATAGCTCCTATACTGGGCAATATATATCTCCTGATGAGTCTAGAATTTTGCTTCTACTAAAAAATAAAGCAGGTTCTAATATCCCATTTTCGAAAAAAATAACAATTAACGAGAAAGAAACCTTTGTCTCTTACAGAGTGAAGATACACAAAAGTAAGATAAATGTGAAACTCGAGGATAATATAATAAAAGTCCCTTTGGAACTTTCAATAGAAGTAACGATAGACGAATTTCCAGATGATCACTTAAGCGAAGATTCGAAGATTAAAGAATTAAATCGTATTTTAACAGAGCTTTTACAGCAAGATACTATACAGGTATTGAATAAAATTCAGAAATCTAAGTGCGATGCTCTTGAAATCGGGAGAAGGGTAAAAGCATTCCATTATGATTATTGGAAAAATATTAAATGGGAAAATGAATACCAAAATGTTCAGTTCCAGCCAACAGTGAAAGTTGAAGTTGTTCAAAGTGGTGTAATAAATTAAAGCAATTGAGAATCTATATTTTTAGCAGTTTCGCTGTCTTCACATAGGTTTTTAACTTTTTCTAATAGGAGTAGAATTAGGAAAATGAGGGTATTCAAGGGTGAAGGAATTCTACTAGTAAAAAGCCCAATTCTCTGCAAGTTAAATTAGAGAAATCGGGCTTTTTAGTCACTTCATTTTTATGTGGTTTGAATAGTGTGATACATTTGTGATTAGAAATTTAATGTAATGTATATTTAGAGAATTTCAGAAAAAAACAAGTCAAAAATCTTGCAAAAAGAAAGGTGAGGATATTTCCAATAAAGAGATGAAAATAATTTGTGTTTTTATACATTTCAAATAACCCAAATCTTACTAAAATAGAATCAAATATAAATGCTAAGATAAACGCCGTAATTATCGCGTATAAGTAGTAGTTTTTCTTTTTATTTAAAGTCCACTGGTATACAAGCATAAAAGACACAGGAACTAAAGATGAATCTAAAGAAAAACTGGGCATAAACGGGAAAATTTGATACGGAAACCCCCAAAGTCCTTTATTAATCCCGTAAAGATCTAGATACGCAAAGGCAATATGAATACTATAGCCATAAAAACAAATAACGAAGAGTTTATCTTTATCAATGTTGAGTATAAGAATGATTAATGGAATAACTAATATAGCAACCATAATCCAAAATTGTATTGTGGAAAAATTAGAATATTCTTTCCAATACTCAGTTAGATACCTGGTTGATTCCTCTCTTAAGTGAACAAAGTCAATAAACTTTTCAACACGATTATCCACGAAATTCACCTCCTAATTCTTAAGATGTCCCTATATAAGGAAATTATCACCTTATATGAAATGAAAGAAATGAATATGTTCATTTTAATTTAAATCATTGTCTTCGTGCTCATACAAGGGTTCCACTGAAAAGTTTTTAGTATTTATAATGGTTAGTTATGGACTGGTAAAAGCTATGGCATATAGCTTTTACCAGTCTTTCTTTTACAAAAGCATGCTTGAAATTTATATATAAGTATTTTATTATATAAAAGAATTATTATATAAGTGTTTTATTATATACCGTGCTATTAGGAGGTGCTAACGTGAAAAGATCAACCGTGGAAATAGAAAATGCAGCTTCACTATTAAAATTACTTGGAGATAAGACACGACTAACCATGGTGAAAATTCTTGATTCACATGATTGTTGTGTGTGTGAGTTTGTCGCGATTTTTAAAACGAGTCAACCAGCTATTAGTCAACATGTACGTAAATTAAAAGATGTGGGAATTGTTCGAGAAACACGAAGAGGTCAATGGATTATTTATTCGCTTAATAAACAAAGTGATTTTTACCCATTGATTCAAGAGTTACTGGAGCATCTCCCTAATCAAGATTTTAAATTAAAAGAATTGGAAGAACAGGGATTACGCATCTCCTGTGATCAATAGGGGGAACCGTGTGTGACACAAATCATCGTAGCTTCATTTATTTTTTTACTCACGCTTGTGCTCGTAATTTGGCAACCTAAAGGGTTATCCATTGGGTGGTCTGCTTGTGGCGGTGCCATTCTTGCCTTACTTGTGGGAGTAGTTGATTTTCATGATGTCCTAGATGTAACCTCCATTGTTTGGAACGCTACCTTAACTTTTATCGCTATTATTATTATCTCTTTAATCCTTGATGAAATAGGATTCTTTGAGTGGGCAGCGCTACATATGGCTAGAGCTGCAAAAGGGAATGGCGTTCGTATGTTTATCTACGTATCCATCCTTGGTGCGTTAGTAGCTGCATTTTTTGCAAATGATGGTGCAGCACTCATCTTAACACCAATCGTACTAGCGATGGTACGCAATTTAAAATTCGAAGAAAAAATGATTTTTCCATTCATTATCGCAAGTGGATTTATCGCAGATACTACCTCCTTACCTTTAGTAGTCAGTAACTTAGTAAACATTGTTTCAGCTGATTTTTTTGGGATTGGATTTGTGGAATTTGCTTCAAGAATGATTATTCCGAATTTCTTTGCTTTAGGAGCTAGTATTTTGGTTTTATATTTATATTTTCGAAAAGATTTGCCAGGAAACTACAACCTAACGAATCTGAAACAACCTGCGGAAGCCATTCGCGATGCCAAAATGTTTCGTTTATCTTGGTATGTGTTGGGTGTCCTGCTTATCGGATATTTTGCAAGTGAGTTTATCGGAGTACCCGTTTCCTTTATTGCAGGTGTGATTGCGATCTTCTTTTTAATCATGGCGAGAAGAAGCCCTGCCGTAAATACGAAAACTGTTGTGAAAGGGGCACCATGGGCAATCGTATTTTTCTCTATTGGAATGTATGTGGTGGTATACGGATTAAGAAATGTTGGACTTACCAATGTTTTGACCGACGTTATACAAGTAACGGCAGATCAAGGGTTGTTTGTAGCCACGCTTGGGATGGGATTCATTGCGGCTATTCTATCATCCGTGATGAATAATATGCCAACGGTGATGATTGATGCTCTAGCGATAGCCGACACGAATACTAGCGGAGTTACTCGTGAAGCACTTATTTATGCAAATGTGATTGGGTCTGATTTAGGTCCGAAAATCACTCCAATTGGTTCTCTAGCGACTTTACTCTGGTTACATGTTTTATCCCTAAAAGGAGTAAAGATTTCGTGGGGTACTTACTTTAAAGTGGGAGTTATTTTAACCATCCCAACTTTGTTTATTACACTAGTTGGTTTATATATTTGGTTACTTGTTATTTATTAATTTAACTATAAAGGAGAAATCAACATGTCTAAAAGAACGATTTACTTTTTATGTACAGGAAATTCTTGTAGAAGTCAAATGGCAGAGGGCTGGGCAAAAGAACATTTAGATGAGGAGTGGGAGGTTAAAAGTGCTGGGTTAGAAGCACACGGTTTAAATCCTAATGCGGTAAAGGCAATGAAAGAAGCTGGAATTGATATTTCCAATCAAACATCCGATACTATCGATCCTGATATCCTCCATCGAGCGGATTTAGTCGTAACGCTTTGTGGACATGCAGCAGATCATTGTCCTGTTACTCCTCCACATATCAAACGTGTGCATTGGGGATTTGATGACCCAGCCAAAGCAGAAGGAACGGATGAAGAGAAATGGGGATTTTTCCAAAGAGTTCGTGATGAAATTGGGACTAGAATTCTGCATTTTGCTAAAACGGGAGAATAAAAAATAATCATGAAAGAATAGCCCCATTTAACTAGTGAAAGGAGCAATTGGAATGGAGGATCAAGCAATAAGCACAAAAAAAGCAAAAACTTCATTACGATCGTTATTCGAAATATTCATTATTTCAACCAGGTTAGGATTAACATCATTTGGAGGGCCAATCGCACATTTAGGATATTTCCACGAGGAATATGTCCGTAGAAGAAAATGGGTGGATGAAAAAAGTTATGCAGATTTAGTGGCTTTAGCTCAATTTCTTCCTGGTCCTGCAAGTAGCCAAGTAGGCATTGGAATTGGCGTAATGCGAGGGGGAGTGATAGGAGGAATTGTCTCCTTTCTAGGATTTACTCTCCCGTCTGTTATCGCACTTATTATATTCGCTTTAATTATGCAAGGATTTAATGTAGGGACGACTGGATGGATTCATGGACTTAAATTAGTTGCAGTAGCGATTGTTGCTCATGCAATTATAGGAATGGCAAAGAATTTAACTCCTGATTTAAAACGTAAGGCAATTGCTTTATTTGCCTTAATTGTCACTTTGTTATGGCAAACCGTATTCACACAAGTAGGTATTATTTTATTGTCAGCTTTTATTGGTTATCTTATTTACAAACATCACAGTGATACTCATCAATCCAATATTCACTTTCCAATATCCCGAAGATTGGCCATTATTTGCTTATCATTATTTTTCGGGTTACTTATCTTTTTACCTATTTTAAGAGAGGCAACATCGATTCAATGGATTGCTATTTTTGATAGTTTTTATCGTTCTGGTTCTCTAGTATTTGGTGGAGGACATGTCGTTTTACCATTACTTGAACGTGAATTTATTCCAACAGGATGGGTAAGTGAAGAAGCATTTCTTGCCGGATATGGGGCTACACAAGCAGTTCCTGGGCCATTATTTACATTCGCTGCTTACTTAGGAACAGTTATGAATGGTTGGACAGGCGGTATACTAGCAACAGTTGCTATCTTTTTACCTGCATTTCTCTTAATTCTTGGTGCACTTCCGTTTTGGAACCATTTACGTCGTAATCCAAAAGTTAAGGGAGCTTTAATGGGTGTAAACGCAGCCGTAGTGGGAATATTAATTGCTGCCTTTTACCAACCTATTTGGACAAGTGCAATTCTAGGGCCAGTTGATTTTGCATTTGCTGCAATTTTGTTCAGTATGTTAGTTTATTGGAAGCTACCACCATGGGTTATTGTTGTAACAGGTGCAATCGGAGGGACATTACTAACATTGCTTTAATTAAAATTAATTAAAATCTAGCTTAAAAGAACATCAGATTACCTGGGTTCTTTTTTTATTCCCTCATTTACCTAACTTTAAATGGAGAAATAAGTTTTTATTTTCCTAATAATCTCATTAAACATATGAAAAAATTATCCAAGATGTAAGTGTAAATTACTCATGCCTATTTTTATAAATCTCCAATCAGAATTGCTATTGATAATATGAGTTATTAGCTTATTCAACAAACGGGCCAGATTGTGTAATAAGAAATATTTTTATTGCTCCTATTTAATTATGATACTATTTATATAAATAAAGATTATTTTATGTTCAAATAAAGAATTTTTTTTAAGTGAGGATAACCATGAATATATTTTTAGATACTACTATTACCTTTTCAGACCCATTTTTCAAAAGGAATTATAACCGAAATTTATTAAAGTTGGCTAGAGATTATAAAGACTTAACCTTTTATATGTCTTAAATTGTATATAAAGAAACCAAAAGACATTTAAAAAAAATGTTAAAGAGAATTTAGAAAACCTAAATAAAGCACAAAGCAAATTACAGAATTATAAAAGGGGCTATTTCGAAACAGGTGTGGATGCTAGAGCAGAGATAGAACAAAATGCGAAGGGCTTATTGAAGGACTTTGAAACGTTTTATACAGAGTTACAAGAGGAAGGTTTATTACATATCTTATCTTGTCCTGTCCTGATAACATTTTACCTGACCTTATAGATAGAGCCGTAAATCGAATAAAGCCATTTAAAGAGAACAAATCTGAGTTCCGAGATGCAGCAACATGGTTAACTTATGTGAAATACACCGAACAAAATGATTTGTCTGATTGTTATTTTATTACTGAGAATGTATCAGATTTTTTCGATGATAAAAAAGTAAATATACACACAGATTTACTCAAGGACTCAACCAAGTTCAAGCCTTTTTTTACCTTAATGAAACTTGCACAAGAAGACGGAAAAATACAACTAAATATAAAAGAAAAACAAGAAAAAGAACAAAGAATACAAGAATGGATTGACGAAAATAATATTGATGAGAACTTTGTTCTAGGATATTTTAAAGAATCTAGTTTCAATGGACTGTTTAACCAAATATACTCTCTAAGTTCTGACTATATCTCTTCATTGAATCGTATTAACTTAGATGGTATGAACTATAATGGTGAACCAAATCTTGATGGTATAGATATAACGGAAATTCAGGACTTTAACATAGAAATTATAGCAGAGGAAATTATTGTTTCAGGGGAATTGATTATAGAGGCTAACTGTATAATTCAAGAAGTATACAAATTTGATGATGAAACAATTTATGACGGCATACCATTTTCATTAGGAATAATACAACCATTTTCCTTTACACTCGAAAAGAACAAATCTAGGATAAATTTACAATTTGAAGAGATTGGTATATTTAGAAAAGCAAGGGTAGATCCAACAATACATTTCTAATCGATTTTCTACGATCGGGGCGCTATCCAGGAACAGCGCTAATTCTTTATTTTAGGGTCAGGTTCTGGAAAAAAACATTGATTTAATTTGATATTTAGAATATTATAAAATAAATAGGAGATATTTGGAAGGAGTCTTATACTTTATGCCAACATACTTGTAATGGTCTTATATAAAAGCATATAAATGCCCTTTTTTCAACCAAGGGAGTAGTATGTCTTTTTTTCCATTACAAGGAACGCGAACGCTAAGTATAATTTTTCTTTATACTGCAGAGCTGCCTTTGGGGAGCTCTATTTTTTTACCATCCTTTCTCCTATTACTCATATGCGTTCTTTGAATGAAATTATTTTATTAACTATCTACTATGTTCATTTGGAGGTAAATCTATGAGTATTATGCAGTTAACAAGTTCGAATCATGAAGAAATTATCAGACTATTTAGTAGCGACATTGAAAACTACTACTTTCTTATAAATGATTTAATTGTCAATAATTATCAAGGTGATCATTTCAAAGTATATGGAGAATATGAAAACGGAGAACTAGTATCTATATTACTAAATAATTTTAACAATATTACTTATTATTCTCATTCAGATCGGGAGGTAGAGATTTATAAAGAAATTTTAAGCAATTTATCTTTCAGTAAACTATCTGGCCCAAGTAAATTAATGCTAAAGTTTAAACCTTATATTAATTTGCAAAATGATGCTATATCTCATATGGGTGTAGTGAAGAACGTAACGGTTAAAAGAATGTACCCAGATTTAGAGATGAAAATTGTTCAATCTGATGAAGAGATTGGAATGCAATATGATTTATTTTTAACAACTGATGAGTTCCACGGTAGTCTTCCAAAGGATAGAGACGATTATATTAAAATGGAAAGTGAAAGACTGAAAAACACTACTGACCGAACTGCATTTTTAAGTATAGATAATGTCATGGTTTCATCTGTTGCTACTATTAGAGAAGGTGATAAAAGTGCCATTATAATAGGTGTTTATACAAATCCAAAATATCGTGGTAAGGGATATGGAACAGAAGTACTAACTGGCTTGTTTAATATGTTATTGAGCGAAGGGAAATATCCATATTTATTTTATAACAATCCAGTTGCTCGAAGTGTCTACAAAAATCTAGGCATGACTGAAGTTTGTGAATGGCGTGTATTAGCGGTATAGATTATTTATTCTGATGTTTAGGAAACAAATGGCATATGACAAGAGAATTTAAATATTGGAGAAAGCATTAAAAGGTTTTGAATACAAAGTAAATAAAGATAGGATCAACACTCAAATAAATAGATACTTGAAGACAAGAAGAAAATCACTTAATAAGGATAATGAAAGGATAAATACAATGACCGATAAGATTATTATTTGGATTGGAGAAAATATCTGGGCTGTCTCGTTATTCTCTTTAATAATAGGAGCATATCTCAACACATTTCTCACAAAAAATAAAGAAGTCTTGATGAAGGTTGCTGATAAAAAAGGACAATATTATGCTGATTATATCAGTGCTTTGTTGGAATTCAGTAAACCAGTTCACCAAAGGATGAGAGAAAATGATGAGATCAATAGGAACTACTACTATTTGAAAAACTTGGTGATATTATATGGTTCAAGCAAGGTGATTGAAAATCTTGCAAAGTGTGAAACAGATGGGATTGATATCAAGACAAAAGAAGGGAAAGCAAATTATCTAAATTTGATTGACTCCATGAAGGAAGATATTGAAAATCCAAAGATAATAAAATCATGGTGGAATAGAAAATTTGGTTCAGTAGAGCGTAAAGAGAATATCAATAATATATTGTTTGATTTCAAACAAAACGATTGAAAATGGAGGTTTTATATGGAATTTATAGACGTAAAAAAATATCTTCAAGTTGGGGTATTAAAGTTAATAATTATATGAAGTTTTCGGAGCGGGCAACTCTAATAATCAGTAATGATAAAGAGAAATAAATTATAAAGAGAAAGGAAAATTTAGAACAGTTTAATAGCGAATTAAAACTTATTAATGACTTAAGAAACAATAATTTTTCAACTCAATTTCCTTTAAGAACTAATTATGGAGGTTTTAGTGTTCCTTACAAAGGTTCAAATTACTCAATATATAATTATCTTGATGGTTTTACCTTTAAGGCAGAAGAGATTCTGAACAATCATATAATACCAAGGCTTCTTGGAGAAACCATTGCGGACCTAAATAAAATCATGAAATCTGCTGATTTTCTAACCGAATACCCAAATAAAGATTTATATAAAATGGTATATGGTTTTGCAGTAAATGAAATTCGCAAAGTAGATCATTCTAATGAACTATATTCTATTTATGAAGATTTGGAACAGGATGTAAAAAAGATAGTGAATATGCTTCCAAAGCAGTTAATTCATAGGGACGCTCATATTCATAATATTATATTTAATAACAACCATCTTTCTGGTGTAATTGATTATGAAATAGTAGAAATTAATGTTAACATATTTGATCTTTGTTATTGCTCCACGAGTGTTTTATGTGAAGTATTTACTAAAGAGGAATTAAGAGGAAAGTGGTTTAACTATGTTGGAAATTTAGTAACTGGATATAATCAAGTTAATCCCTTATCGGCTAATGAAAAAGAGTCTATCTGGTATGTAATGCTTTGTATCCAAACTATTTTCATGGGCTATTTTTCTAGTAACAAAGACATATATAAAATCAATAAAGCAATGTTCCAATGGATTTATGAAAATAGAAATCAAATAGAAGATAAAGTTCTACTTACCGTGAATTAAAGGTAGCGCTTAGGTACCTTTATAAACTAATTAAAGTAACGGGTGCGTTTGTTCAAGCATTAAGTAATTTTAGATTAAATAGTTATTCCATTAAAGGGCGCATTTGTTGTAAAAAATATAAGGTCATATAATATAGTTAGTGACTATATTATATGACCTTTATTTGTTATTTATTAACAAAATAAAAATGAATGCAAGGAGGAATGAAAATGGCAGAGCATCATTTTCATTTAAAGGCGCATTGGCCTGGACTACGTAATGATGTAGGGAAAATCGAAGCCGATCATTTAGTGACAAAAATCTCTATACCAAAAGAAATGAACGGTCCCGGTATTGGTACAAATCCTGACGAAATGCTCCTTGGGGCAGCAGCAACATGTTATATTATTACACTAGCTGCGATGATGGAACGTAGTCAGATAGAGAAAGAAGGATTAACGATGGAATCAGAAGCAATTGTTGATGTGACAGATGGTGTATTTACATATAAAAAAATTATCCATCGACCAGAAATAGTATTGAAACAAAATGCTTCCGATCGAGACAAAAAGGTGGCACAAAAGATTGCGGAAAAAGCTGAAAAATCTTGTATGATTAGCCGTGCAATTCAAGGCAATGTGGATATTCAATCAGAAGTAACTATTAAAACTGCTTAATTGTACATTCAAATGAATTTGTGGAAAGCCCCAACTTCATTGTGATTTTATTAAGGTATATCAGTCAATGAGAGCTATAGTTTATTTAAGAATATGGCGCATTTCTGTAATGAGAAATGTGTCTTTCCTTATTTAATCGTAATGATTATAACTAATATAACTTATTGTGGGGATTTTTAGATTATTAAATAATTGGTATTAAGTAATTGGAAAGAAAAATAGAATAAGATCCAAAAAATTTAAAAGTAATAGGGGATTTAATATGTACAAATCTATCATTGATTCGGAAAGTTATCTTGCGATTTTGGAACCAAGACACGCAAAAGAATTATATCAATTAATAGATGAAAGTCGTGATAGTATAGGTGAATGGCTTTCTTTTCCTTCAAAAACAAACAAAATTGAGGATTCAGTTACTTTCATAGAAAAGTCTCTAAAGAGATTATCACAAAATAACGGGTATTGGGCTGGGATATGGCATAATGGAAGAATTGCCGGATCTATAGGTTTTTTATATGTAGATTGGAGTGCCAAAAAGACAGAAATAGGTTATTGGTTAGGTGATAACTATAAAGGTAAAGGCCTGGCGATAAAATCAGTAAAGCATTTTATAGAACATGCTTTTAATGATCTGAATTTAAAAAAGGTTGAAATAAATGTTGCGAGTAACAATATAAAAAGCAGGGCAATACCTAAACGAATAGGGTTAAGAGAAGAAGGAATAGTTCGAAATTATGAATTTTTAAACGGTGAATACCACGATAGGGTTATTTACGGGCTACTAAAAGAAGAGTGGCGTTCTAAGAGTATTTAATCCACTTTTCTTCCATTATAGGCGCGATTCTGAAACAAAAAAGCATCAGAATTATTCATCTTATAGTTGGAAAAATAATATTTGAGGTGAATTATATGAAGAAAATCTTGTTGGCTTTTGCTTTCTTAATTCTCTTTGGTTCTTTACCAACAAATATTGGTCAGGCTGCGGTACACCCTAGTGGTAAAATCAAGAAGGAAATATATGCTTCTTCAGACGAACTCTTGGTAGATGTGCTGAATCCTTATATTACAAAGGTAGTTCGCAAAGAATGTGGAAAGCATGTAAGTTGGACTTTTGAGAGAGTCCAGAATCTAAATTTGATTGTTGACCATACTGGTTCAAAGTCGAAAAGATGGTATGAGGTAAGCATTATGATCAATACAACAAATACAGAAAATGAAGAAAATGTCTGGGGAATTGATGTTGTTACATTTAATATAGATCCGAAAACATACTTCGGTTCCTCTGAATTAGAGAGGGAAAATCTCGATGATGTAGTTATTGAGTTAGTCGAATATTTACATCTTCACGATCATAAATCAGAAAAGAACCTTTAGTAGTGCCAGAGCTGTCATAATGACAGCTTATTTTTATTTAGTATGTATAACATCAAAGAGCTTTAAAGTGTTCTTAAGTGATCGGGCGCTTATCTGGAACAAGGTAAGCTTCGTTTTTATGTGAAAATATATATTGAGTAATTGGTCGATATTTGAAATAATTGGTATTAAGCAATAGTGTAGGATTATTGAACAAGTTTTATGAACTTTAGTGGTAGCTTTATAACAACTAATTAAGGAGGGATAGAATATGAGAAATAACTTTCAAATCGTAGCGTTACAAGAGAAGGAGTTTCATAACCTATTTCTAATGAATGAAGAAGTATTAAAAAGTATCGGGGCAGTCAAAATAATAGCAAAAAACAATCCTGGATATCCTTGCAGGATAAGTTTGAAGGATGCAGAGGTAGGCGAAGAGGTAATCTTAATGAATTACCAATATCATAGTGTTAATTCGCCTTATAAAGCAAGTGGTCCTATATTTATACGAAAGGGGGCAACTACCGCTCAGCTAGATGTAAATGAAATTCCGCATATGTTACATCATAGGTATCTATCTGTACGCGGCTACAATGCTGACTCAATGATTGTAGAAGCAAGGGTTACAGAAGGTGTAAATTTAAGAGAAAATATAGATGAAATTTTTGATAATAAAGAAGTAGAATATATTCACATTCTTAACGCAAAACCAGGATGCTATAACTGCCTTGTTAATAGAGTGTGAAAAAAATGAAATGCAAACTTCTATTTATAATTTACCATATGATAATTGGGTCTAATAAGAGCTTAGTAGATCCGCTTCTTCAGCAATTTGGGAGCAATTGCTAAATAAACGCTTGCGTCCATATAATAAAATCGGGCCATATTGAGAATATTGTGTTGGTGACAAGAAAACAGAATGAGTAATGAGGGGGGATACTTATGAAAACTCACTATTATTTAGGTTGGTTTAGCAACTTTTTTCCAGAGAATCTGGGCAGGGTTTTACAGGAGGATATAACTGATAGAAAATCGCTTGTTATGATTAGCTCGAATCCATTTTTTTATGAAAATGATGGTGCTACTGAACGTTCGTGGCTTGACCAGGCAGGCATTATGTTTGATGAATATCATTTAATTAATTATCGCGTACAGAAGGAAGATGCACAAACGTTAATTCAAAATGCTTCAGTCATTTTCTTGTTGGGTGGAAGTATTCTTAAACAAAAAGATTTTTTGATGGAATATGAATTGTCGGATTTGATTAAAAAAAGCAGAGCCGTTGTTATGGGAGCAAGCGCTGGTGCGATCAATATGTCCGCTAAATGGTTGTGCTCGAAAAACTTTGGAGATGAAACAAGCTCTGTTTACGACGGAATTGGCCTTGACGATATTTCCGTCCTGTCTCACTTTGATCTTGAAAATAACATTGCGCTGGTTCAAAGTGAACTGTCTCCCTTATCGGAAGAAATGAATATTTATGCGTCGAACAAAGATTGCGCTGTACGTACCAAGGGAGACAAAATCGACATTATTGGCAATGTATATTTAATTTCCCGCTCAAAGATTCAGAAATTGGATGAGACGCTCTAGTTGTGGTGAATGGGTATGGCTTAATTGTATTAATTTCTTTATACAAAGCTTCTATTCTAAATTTAGTGAAGGAGAACTACGCAAGATAGGATTGTTTCTTCGTTATACAGAAAGCATAGATGTGCAGAACGGTCTTCAGCAATCGGGTGCGATTCTTGAACAAGAATCAAGTCTATATTTAATAAAATAATGACACAAAAGTTGCCTACTAAAATGTTATCTAAACATTAGAGATTTGATGATTCTGTAAAGGGAGAAGAAACAGAGGAAGAAATATTAGTAGGTACTTTGTTGACACAAAAGTAAGCACTTTTGTGTCAACCGTCATCAGTCAGGGATGTGAGAATACATTTTTTTATTTTTCAAATATTCTAGTTTACATAATATATATTATAGGAAGTTAAACGGAATACTGTTTTCGTGTATCAAATACCAAGTATACTATGGATAGTGAGACAGAAACTAAAAAAACACTATAATTGCTATTTATATTTATGTTCGAATTAAACTCCCATTCAATATGCAATTTTGTTACTTGATCTTTAGTTTTAAGAAACTCACCAATATTAATTTTATGTGTCTACTGTAATCTTAGAAATCCAGATAAAACTTATCTTGATTTATTTAATTATTCGTATCTCAAACTACAATTACTTTACTCCTCTATTAGAAAACGACTTTAGTTTACATAATTAATTTATGAGTGACTTAGTATGCCTCAAAACAAAAACCCGATATGTTCGGGCTTTCGATTAATGATATTCATGCTTAGGTTTAATTAATTCCTTTATGACATCTTTCACAGAAACTACTTCTGCAAATTCTTTATGTAAGGATGTTAAAGCAAGCCTGTGCACCTCTTCTGCTTCAAAGTGGATTCCATCATACGAAACTGAGTTAAAGCATGCTGTTGCATCATGACAAACGAATGTTCGATACCCTAGATTTCCTGCCATTCTTGCAGTAGTTGACACACAATGATTCGTTGTAAGCCCTACTATTACTAATGTTTCAAAGCCATTATTTTTTAAATAGGAGTCTAGCTCTGTTCCGATGAAAGAACTGTTTACTTTTTTCCTAATTAAGTACTCATCTTCCTGGGGTTCGAACCCCTTCTTTTGGGAAAATCCTGGATGTGAAGGATGTAATGTTGATTGAGGGTTTTGTGAAACATGTTGCACGTGGATTATTGGGTATTCATGCTTTCTCCAGCTACTCAACAGTTGTAGCATTTTTTCTTCTGCATTAGGGTTATTTCTAGTCCCCCAAGATGGATCATTAAATCCCTTTTGAACATCAATTACAATCAATACTGGTTTCATATTCCTACCCCTCTTCTTTGTTTTTCTTCTTGTCTATTCTATTAATTTGCAAGAGGTTTTATGTTGTTAGACTACTAAGATTGTATTGTTGATCCAAACACCTCAATGTTGTCCCTACTCCCTTTACAATAACATATTTTAGAGTGCGCAAATAGTTATCAAGAAAACATCAACCACATACGAGGATCAATTTCACTTTAGACGTGAGTTTTTTGTTAATAAGGGAAATATAAAGCAGGATTTCTAGATTAATAACAGAATTATAGCAAATGAAAGAATTGATATTATTTAGGTAATGTAATTTTAATTAATAGTTCGAATAAAAATACGGCCTGGAATGAATCTCCAAGCCGTTTTATTTATGGTTAATTTTAATAACGATTTTACTTTGTAGGTCCTTTATTCTCTACCCACATCTCGATAACGTCTCCAGCCTCTTGTTGATCAATGACAAAGGATCCATTGGAGTATCTGTCATTATTTCGATAGAGATTGGCTTCTACGGTTTCGACTGTACCTTTTTCTGATTGTAAATAGATCAGACTGTCATGTTGGACCAAATCTACTGCTGCGATTTTATGAGGATTATTCTTTACTTCACGTAGCATTACTAACCCACGTTTAGCTCGTGAAGTTTTATCAAATTCAGTGATTTTTAGTTTTTTTACTGCACCACGATGTGTCGCAATAAATAATGAAATCTTAACGTCCTTTTCAAAAACTAATCCATTTACCACCGTATCATCGTCTTTTAAGTTAATCCCTTTTACTCCGGCTGCACGTGCCCCTACCACATTAATTTCTTCTTCTGTGAACCATAAACCATAGCCATTTCTCGTTGCTAGAAACACATCTTGTTGGCCATCTGTCATGTGAATATTTACAAGTTGATCGTCACCCTTAAGGTTAATCGCCATTAAAGGTTTAGAATATCTTTGTGCTTTATACTGCGAGAGCTCCGTTTTCTTGACCATTCCATTTTTCGTAAAGAATAATAAGAACTTTGCCTCTTCAAAATTACTAACTGGAATCGCCTTTAATATAAACTCATCTCGATCAATACTTATTATATTTGCTACATGCTGCCCCATATCCTTCCAACGAATATCTGGAAGCTCATGAACAGGGAGATATAGATAATTTCCTTTATTGGTAAACAACAATAATGTGTCTGTTGTATTGATGTCAAGTTTAGAAATGACTCGATCTGTTTCCTTCATACCAAAATCCTGCCCATTAGAAGCAGAATAAGAGCGCAGACTTGTTCTCTTTACATAGCCATCTTTCGTAACGGTAACAATGACGTCTTCTGAAGGAATCATAACTTCTAAGTTGATTTTGAGCTCTTCTATTTCTTGCTCAATTTTTGATTTTCGCTCATTAGTATAGAGCTTCTTCACTCTTTTAAGATCTGTTTTTATAACAGAGAACAATTTCTTTTCACTTGAAAGAATCGCTTCTAAGTCGAAAATTTTCTTTGCCAATTCTGCAGCTTCTTGTTGAAGTGCAGTGATATCGGTATTCGTTAAACGGTATAACTGTAAAGAAACAATCGCTTCGGCTTGTGGTTCTGTAAAAGTATACTTTGCAATTAAGTTATCTTTTGCATCCTTTTTGTCTTTGGAAGCACGGATAGTAGCAATTACCTCATCTAAAATAGAGAGTGCTTTCATTAAACCTTCGACTACATGCTCGCGTTCTTTTGCTTTCGCTAATTCAAAACGGGAGCGATTGGAGATTACTTCTTTTTGGTGGGCAATGTATGCGTCTAAAAAGTGCGGTAATCCCATCAAAGTGGGTCTCTTGTTATAAATCGCAACCATATTAAAGTTGAATGGAATTTGCAAGTCTGTATTCTTATACAAATAATTTAAAATACCAGATGCATCTGCCTCTTTTTTCAATTCGATGACAACACGTAATCCTGTACGGTCTGTTTCATCACGCACTTCGGAAATACCATCTACCTTTTTATCGTAACGGAGCTCATCAATTTTTTTCACAAGGTTTGCTTTATTTACTTCATATGGAACTTCCGTAATAACGATTTGTTGCTTTCCACCACGAATATCTTCCACTTCAGCTTTTCCACGAATGATAATTTTCCCTTTACCAGTCTCATAGGCTTTCTTAATACCTTCAACCCCTTGAATAATACCACCTGTCGGGAAATCAGGTCCTTTGACAATGGTCATTAAATCATCCACTGTACTGTTTGGGTTGTCGATACGCATAATGGTTGCGTCTATTACTTCGCCAAGATGATGTGGAGGGATATCGGTTGCATAACCAGCTGAGATACCTGTTGATCCGTTCACCAGAAGATTCGGGTACATTGCAGGCAAAACTGTCGGTTCTTTGCTAGTATCATCAAAGTTAGGAATAAATTCTACTGTCTGTTTATCTAAATCACGTAGTAGTTCCGACGCTATTGGTGACAAACGAGCTTCTGTATAACGCATCGCAGCTGGCGGATCTCCATCAATACTACCGTTATTTCCGTGCATTTCGATTAACATGTTCCGTAATTTCCAGTCTTGGCTCATACGTACCATTGCATCGTAAACCGATGAATCTCCATGTGGGTGATAGTTACCGATTACGTTACCAACTGTTTTGGCCGATTTACGGAATGGTTTGTCTGCTAGATTTCCTTCCGCGTACATGGCATATAAAATACGACGTTGTACTGGCTTTAATCCGTCTCGTGCGTCCGGAAGTGCTCGCTCTTGTATAATATATTTACTATAACGTCCAAATCGGTCGCCTATAACATCCTCTAGGGGTAAGTCGTGAAATTTCTCTGTCTGTGTCATCTGTTATACCTCCTCTGCGACCAATAAATTATCATTTTCTAGTATATTAGGGTCTTCTTCTAGACCGAAAGCCACATTACTTTCAATCCATTTACGACGTGGTTCTACTTTATCTCCCATTAAGGTCGTAACGCGACGTTCCGCTCTTGCAGCATCGTCTATACGCACTCTAATAAGCGTTCTTGTCTCAGGGTTCATGGTTGTTTCCCACAGTTGATCCGCATTCATTTCTCCTAGACCTTTATAACGCTGAATGATATAACCACGTCCAATTTTTTGAATGGCGCCTTTCATTTCTTCATCGGACCATGCATATTCCAAAATTTCCTTTTTACCGGTCCCTTTACTAACTTTATATAGCGGTGGCAAGGCAATGAATATTTTTCCAGCTTCAATAAGAGGCTTCATATAACGATAAAAGAACGTCAGAAGAAGAACCTGGATATGTGCTCCATCCGTATCAGCATCTGTCATGATGATTACTTTGTCGTAATTGATATCGTCAACCGAAAAGTCTGGACCTACTCCACCACCAATTGCATGAATAATCGTGTTAATCTCTTCGTTTTTGAAGATATCCGCAAGCTTTGCCTTTTCTGTATTAATTACTTTACCACGTAGAGGCAAGACGGCTTGGAAACGACGATCCCGGCCTTGTTTTGCCGAACCACCTGCAGAGTCACCCTCTACTAAATAGATTTCATTTTTTTGTGGATTACGGGACTGAGCAGGTGTCAATTTCCCACTTAACATCGCGTCAGAACGTTTTCTTTTCTTGCCGCTACGTGCATCTTCACGCGCTTTTCTTGCCGCTTCACGTGCTTGAAAGGCTTTAATTGATTTTTTTACAAGCATGGAGCTTGTATCAGGGTTTTCCTCTAAAAAATACGCTAGATGTTCGGAAACAACAGAATCAACAGCAGAACGAGCCTCACTTGTTCCGAGCTTTCCTTTTGTTTGGCCTTCAAATTGTAAGAGCTCCTCTGGAATTCTTACAGAAATAATCGCCGATAATCCCTCACGAATATCAGATCCATCTAAGTTTTTATCTTTTTCTTTTAGTAAATTAACTTTTCTTGCATATTCGTTAAAAATTCGCGTCATCGCTGTTTTAGCACCTGATTCATGGGTACCGCCGTCTTTTGTACGCACATTGTTAACAAAAGAGAGAATTGTCTCAGAATAGCCGTCATTGAATTGGAATGCAAAGTCAACTTCCATTCCATTTTGAATTCCTTCAAAGGATACTACGTTGTGGAGTGAATCTTTCTCTTCATTCAAATAAGTAACAAAAGCCTCGATTCCGCTCTCATAGTGGAATACTTCTTTTACACCATTCCGTTCATCATTCAGCTCTATTTTTAACCCCTTTAATAAAAACGCTGACTCGCGTATACGTTCACAAAGAGTTTCAAAATTATATGTGGTCGTGCTAAATATCGTTGTATCTGGTTTAAAATGTATCGTCGTTCCTGATTGCTTTGTCGTTCCTATTTTCTCTAAGGTCGTAACTGGCTTTCCACCGTTCTCAAAACGCTGTTCAAATACATAACCATCACGTTTAATCGTTACGACAAGCCACTCTGACAAGGCATTAACTACGGATGCACCAACTCCATGCAAACCTCCACTTGTTTTATAGCCACCCTGTCCGAATTTTCCACCTGCATGTAATACCGTTAAAATAACTTCAGGGGTAGGTTTTCCCATTTTATGCATTCCGGTAGGCATTCCACGGCCTTTATCCTTCACACTTATACTATTATCTTTATGTATCGTCACAATGATATGATCGCCGAACCCGCCTAATGCTTCATCAACAGAGTTATCGAGGATCTCGTATACAAGATGATGAAGACCTCTAGAGTCCGTACTTCCAATATACATCCCAGGACGTTTTCGAACTGCTTCAAGACCTTCTAATACCTGTATCGCATCATCGTTATATTCAATCGTATTTTTTACCACAAAAAACATACCCCTTTCAAAACTACTACCAAAAACTAATTATGTATAGGTACTCTATATACCTTTTTATTTATCCAATTTGTTCGTTCAGCAACAAACAAATATTCGTATATATATTAACATACATTTTAAAGTTGTCTACGCTCTATTGTATAGCGTTCTTCAGCTCTCGCCAACATTTCTTGTCTTATCGAGAATAAAAATCCTTGTTTTGAGTAACAAAACAAGGACGAAAAGTACTATTTTGTTAAAGCATGCTCCACTTTAATACAACGATCCATGATCACTGTGTAGCCCTTTTCCTTTAATAGTTCATAGGTTTTTTCATCTTCAAGACCAAGCTGCGCCCAATATACATCTGCATCTATTTCTAAAAACTCTTTTGCAACGTCGAATAGATACTCAGATCTACGGAAAACATTAACTATGTCGACGTGCCCTTCTACTTCTTTAAGAGAAGATACTGCCTTTACTCCTAATACTTCCTCCACTACTGGATTGACAGGAATGATTTCATAACCAGCATCTTGCATGGCTTTTGAAACCATGTAGGAAGTGCGCTGCGGATTATCAGATAAGCCTACAACTGCAATTCGCTTGCTCTGTTTTAAGATCTTGCCTATTTCTTCACGACTCGGGTTTGGAACACTCATTTAATAATTCCCCTTTCTATTAAGGTATCTCTGTATGGTATACCCGTTTATATTAAATTTAACAATAGAATTTGATTTGTTCTCCTTATACTTAATTCTTCATTAGATGCAAGAAACCCTTTGCATCTTGTGAATTTTAACATATATTAAAGATAGGAATAATTACATAAAGGAGTTTATGGAATGATCGAACTTATTATCATTATACTTGCTTATCTACTAGGCTCCATCCCCTTCGCGCTACTTGTTGGAAAAATCGGATATGGAATCGATATTAGAGAACATGGTAGCGGAAACTTAGGTGGAACCAATACATTTCGTACGTTAGGTGTGAAAGCCGGACTTATCGTCACGATCTGTGATATTTTAAAAGGAACACTAGCAGCATCTCTACCTATTCTGCTAGCTGCAAATATCCACCCATTACTTGCAGGAGCCTTTGCTGTAGTAGGTCATGTTTATCCGATATTTGCTAAATTTCGCGGAGGTAAGGCTGTTGCAACTTCTGGTGGTGTTTTACTTTTTATAAGTCCATTATTATTTGTAATTATGCTATTTTGTTTCTTTCTTTTCTTGTTTTTAACTAAATATGTATCGCTTTCCTCCATGCTTACAGGTGTCGTTGCAACAATTTATAGCATCGCATTCGGAGATCTACCATTGATTATTGCGGTCTCCTTGTTAACTGCCTTTGTGATTTTTAAACACAGGGCTAACATAGGACGTATTTGGAATAAAACAGAACCTAAGATTTCATGGTTAAACTTGAAGAAGAAAAAGCAAAACAGCTAAAACAATCGCTCAGATTCTAATCTGGGCGTTTTTTTATAGGTGTTTAACTGTTTCCTTTAACGTTTCTTTTTCTGCCTCATCCCACATCGAGTATATTTCAAAAGTACCATCTGCAAAAAAAAGCGGAAAACGTTTCTTGAACCAAGGTTGCATCGGGAGTTCTAATGCCTCTTCGATGGAAACCCAATGTAAATCACCTTCTGGAGGATGTTGTAATAATTCTCCTTCAAATGAGCTTGTAATGTAATTATACACCATATAACGGTAACCTTTCTTAATATCTACATATTCGTCTAATCCCTTGTAGATTAAATTCTTAACCTTAAGCCCCGTTTCTTCCAATACTTCTCGGGTTGCGCCTTCTGTTAGACTCTCTGGAAAATCGACTTTACCACCTGGCCCAATATAACCTGGAAAACCTTTCTTATCTGGTCTATTGATAAGAAGTACTTTATCTCCATTCTGAACTAAACACATCGTATATAGATCTATCTTAATATTTCCTGTCATACTTTTGCCCTCTTTATTAGTTATTTTATTTTGAAGGAGCCACAAGTTCTACCTTTATTCGATCGGGATCCTCAAAAAACACTGCATAATAATTTTCTCCCCCTGCAAAAGGGTGCTTATCCTGATAGAGAATAGGTATATTTCTTTCTCTTAATTTCTCTGTCATTTCATCCACTCTATTTCGAGTACTAACATGGAAAGCTAAATGGTTCAATCCTACTCTACTCCTATGATAGGGTACATCTAAGAATCTTTCCTCAGCTTGCACAAAAACTAGATAGGTCTCTCCTTTCTTCCAGCTTTGCCCTTGCTCCCATTTTTGATAAACCGTGTATCCTAATTCTTCTAGGAGCCACCCCCAATATTCAGTTGATTTCTTTATATTTGACACATATAGCTCTACATGGTGTAAGACACCTTCCATATAATTAACCCTCCTATTTTATGCTTCTTCCATATCGATCTTATTCCAAATTGCAATCCAGTTCTTTTTTCGTAAACGTGCTTGGTAGATTTCCCTACGTTCTTCCGTTTCTTTGAAAAAATCAGTAGGTCGGACCCTTAAGTTTATTACATCATCCAATCCACAAGGAGCAGCAAGTATTAACCTATTATCTAAATCTAGCTTAACTCCTAAAGCCGTTGCTGTCTCTGGGAATTTCGATATGGCATCTATTGATGAAGTATATGGAGCTAACTTGTTCACCGTATGCATTCTTGCCTGATTTTTTACAGACCATGGAATGCAAGGTAGGAGAGCTTTTAATTCTTCTTCTAATACTTTTTCTACTTCTTTAGTAGTATTAAAAGGATCATAGTAAATAACATCAATATCTGGTATAGTTGTCCGTTGGAATTGATGTAGCGTGTCCCAAACTTTAGAGCGGACAAATCCGGCACAAATCCACCAATCGGGTAAGTTTAATGTTTTCACAGCTCTAATAATATCCATCATCCACTCATCATTAATGATAAGTTTTTTCACATCTTCTTCATTGTACAGCATGTTTCCGCCTCTTCCCTATAATGCGAACGTATATTCTTATTATAATAAAAAGGCATTTAGAATGAAAGTGAATTCTGAATATTAGGTGTCTTCTAGTGAATTGGACGAATGGAGAAGGATTTTGGACGAATCTTTGCTCAAATCGGACGAATGTAGAGTAATTTCGGACGAATCCCCACCTAGATTCGACGAATGTACTGTAATTCCGGACGAATCCCCACCGAATCGGACCAATGTCCAATAATTTCCGACGAATCCGCCAGTGAAACAGGCAAATGATAAAAACTAGTGCATCAAAAAACAAGCTACCACATAAGAGCAGCTTGTTTTTGAGTACTTTTTATAAACGAGCGTCTAAAAACGTTAAAATTGCTTGGAAAACCTTAATTTCATTTTCTTTTTTCGAGAATCCATGTCCTTCATCATCGAGTACAAGGTATTCAACTTCTCGACCCTTTTCTTTCAATGCTTCAACAATCTGATCGGATTCCTGTTTTACCACACGCGGGTCATTAGCTCCTTGGATAATGAGCATTGGCTTCGTCATCGTGTCCAAATAGGTCGTTGGAGAATCAACAATAAGTCTATCTTTATCCTCTACCGGATCTCCTACCCATTGCTTCATTATCGGTTTCCAATGCTCTGGGACAGACTCGATAAAGGAGAACAAATTACTTACTCCAAAGATATCGATAACCGCCTTAAAGTATTCAGGATGTCTTCCGTGTAGAAGAAGCGCCATATAGCCACCGTAGCTTCCTCCCATTAAGAAAATTTTGTCACGATCTGCATAGCCATTTTCGATTAACCATTCTAATCCTGTTATATTATCTAATCTAGGGCCGTGTCCCCAGTCTCCTTCCACCATTTTCATGTAATTCAAACCATAATTTGAGGAGCCACGGAAATTCGGAGCAAAAATACTATAGCCACGATTCACAAGAAATTGGAAGTATGACCGGAAAAACTTTCTTTCCGAACTTTGTGGTCCCCCATGAGGCCATAGAATGACATGGCCATTCGTTACTTCTTCCTTAGCTTTGAAAAATAACGCCTCAATTTCTAATCCATCAAAAGAAGGGTACGTTAGTACTTCCGGATCTGATAGATTTTCATCTTCCACTGCTGGAACACGATTATTGGTTAGGGCTTCCCATGAGCCATCCACTTGTTTATACAAATTAGCTGGTTTACTCGCCGTTTTACCTAATACATATACAGTACCGCTCTCTGCGATAATAACTTTGTCAATGATATCTACCGGTGTTTCCACCTTATGTAGTTCCTTTTTCTCCAAGCAGTAAGAATAGAAGGTATCCTCTACCCCTTTGGAAGAAACAAGATACAATTGGTTACCTTTTTTGTCAAAATACATATTAGTGAGGTGTAAATCATGCTCTTCTGTAACCCTTGAGAACGTTTGTGTTTCAAGATTATAGCGTGCAAGATACCCATTATCATCTTCGTAATCAGTCACTAAATAGATAGAAGTTGGATCAGTAAAAATCGCACTATTCACAGTATGTTGTTTCTTCGTTTCAGGCGTTAATAGTACGGATTTTCCATCCTTCACTAAATAGGCTAATGTGTAAGTATTTGCAAAATGCTTTATAATGATAAGACTTTTTTCATCTGCCGCAACATCCACCAAGAAGTTTGGGGCATCTGTGCCTTCCACAATCATTGTTTCTTCTTTTGTTTCTATGTTATAGCAATAAGTATTCAAATAGGTTTGATTATTCTTTGAAGAAGTGAAATACAGTCTTTGGCCATCTTTAGAGAATTTCGGAAGCATATGACGATGTTCTTTATCTACTCGAAGCTCCTCTAATTCCCCGCCTTGATTCGGCAATGCATAAAACTGGGTCAACTCATTTCCATCCTGATCAAAACTCGCTAAAATGTAAGCTCCATTTGGCTCATATTTTAACTCATGGCAGCTCTGATTATTAAATGTTAACGGATAGGGATAGTTGTTCGGTAAATCCATCGCCCACAAGTTATAATGACCTGTTAAATTTGTGCTATAAACTAGCTGCTTTTCATCCGGACTAATGGTGAAATCTTGGATATTGAAAACTTTAAAGAATTGTTCCACTTCTGGTTTTTTAAATGCTAGCATACGTTATTCCCCTTTCAAATCAATTGACTCCTATACTGTACTTCGGGAAACAAATGAAAATCCCTGCAAAAAATTTGAAAATTCGACTTTTTTCCTAGAAAAGGATAACAAAAAGCTGAAAAATGTATTATAGTGGAGGGTAGAAAAGAATAAAAAAGGGGTCAATATCGTGAAAGCTAAATGGAAAATAGTTTTACCTATCCTATTAATCTTAGTAATAGGAACTGCTTTTTCAGCGTTACTACTCAATCAATATAATTCTTCTTCCTCAAAAACAGGGGATTCGATACCTCAGGAAGTAAGAATACACCAGAACAAACAAATGGAAGCACAAGAAAAGGCGTTCCGCACCGAAGCAACGATTTCTGCTGTTGGTGACCTGTTAATCCATAGTACTGTTTATGATGCTGCAAAAACTGGAGAAAGCAGCTACGATTTTAATCCAATGTTAGACCGAGTAAAGGGTTATCTCCAAGACACGGATATTTCCATTGCCAATCAGGAAACAATTATTGGTGGTACGGAAATAGGGTTATCTAACTATCCAAGCTTTAATAGCCCATTTGAAGTAGCGGACGCCCTGCAAAATGCTGGAGTAGATATTGTAAGTATCGCGAACAACCATACGCTTGATCGTGGAGAAAAAGCCATAATGAACGCTATTAATCATTATGAAACAATTGACATGCAATATGTTGGTGGATATAAAAGTAAAGAAGATCGAGCTACACTTCGTACTATTACAAAAAAAGGGATTACCTTCTCCTTCCTGTCCTATACTTATGGCACAAATGGAATCCCTATTCCAGAAGGAAAAGAATATTTCGTGAACCTGATTGATCGTGAAGTAATCGAACGTGATGTAAAAGAGGCTCAAGAAAATTCCGATGTTGTGGTAGTCGCGATGCATTGGGGTGTCGAATACATCTTATTACCGAACAGTGAACAAGAAGACCTGGCAGATTTCTTAGCAGGCTTGAATGTGGATATTGTCATCGGGCATCATCCACACGTTCTTCAGCCAATGAAGTTCTTAGAGCGTCCAGACGGTAACAAGATGTTTGTCGTCTATTCGTTAGGCAACTTTTTATCTGGACAAAAGGATGACTATAAAGATATCGGTGGAATCGTTCAATTAAAAGTGGAGAAATTTGTCGATGGGGATAACACAAAAATTGATATTAAAGTAGATGATTTTATCCCAACCTATGTTTCTCAAGTTAATCCTACAAAATATCATGTTGTTCCATTAAAGGATGCTGCTTCCTTTGGTTTTCCAAATGCAAAAGCGAAAACAGAAGAAATGTTAAACCATATGTATCAATGGCTAGAAGATGAGGAAATAAACTAAATAAAAATAGCTGATGGGCCGAAATCCGTCAGCTATTTTTATTTTTTGTGCTAGATTTCTTCAATTATTGATTTAAAAGAACGTATTCATCTGAAAAATTAGAGTTCGCTTGTCCTCTTAAAATCAGCAATTATTCTTTATTAAACTGAATAAAAATAGAAGTAGTTTTCTTCTTTTACAAAGCCGATTTTTTCATACAATCTCTGGGCATTTACATTATCTTGCGCTGTTTCTAGCAATACTCCAGATGCACCAGTCTCATTTGCAAAAGCAATTGCTTCATTCACGAGCTTCTCTCCGAAACCTTTGCCTCGAGCCTTTTCATTAACAAACAAATCATTTAACACCCATGTTCGCTTCATTTTCACAGAGGAAAAGGTCGGATAAAGCTGAGTAAAACCAACGGCAATTCCATTGTCAAAAGCCAGGAAAATCACAGATTCTTCATTCATTATTCTTTCTTTTAAAAATCCTTTCGCTCCCTCGATATCTGTTTGTTGTTCATAGAAAACTCGATATAAATCGAACAATGCTCCTAATTCTTCTAATTGATCTAAAGTGGCTTTATGTATAGTCATTTCTCTATTTCCCCTTTGTACTATTTATTTTAACCCCTGATAGAAATATGGGATTGTTGTTACTGTTTTAACATCAATATTAGAAATACCTATGTGTTCTCTTGCAACTGATGCATCCATCCATACTACCTCTTCAATTTCCTCTGGTAGCGAAATTTTCACCTCACCACTAACCATCTTCCCTAGAAAAATAAAGAATACTGCATGATGGCCTCTTTTTCGGAAAAACGCTTCTGTAATCCCTACAATGCCATTCACTACCACATTTAAACCAGTCTCTTCCTTGGTCTCTCTTCTTGCGGCTTCCTCTAACGTCTCTCCTTGTTCCACAGCACCACCTGGCAACGTGAAATAAGACGGATCTTCTCCTTCGCCTTTGTTCAACACCATTAGTATTTGGTTCGTTTCCTCGTTATAGAGAAGTACGTAAGCTACATCCACTCGAATCATCATTTTAATCCTCCGAATACCATGAATATTAAGAAATTTTATTGTAAAAAGAGCCAAATACAAGTAGTTGATTGATCTTATTTTGCCACTACTATCCTGCTATGCTGTTCAGTTCTCTGGCTACCTGCTTTAGAAATTAGCGAATCCGCTAAATCAAACACCTTATAATCTATAATTCCTCCAGATTCCGAGTAGAAAAAAGCATGTTCTTTCGGTTTGCCTTCCGTAAGGATATACGGTAAAAAGTATGGCATATTGCTCACCACTTCTGAAGAAGTCTTTATCCATTCTAGCGGCTTCCATTCCAGTTTTCCTTCAGGCCCTTCTAAGAGACTACCTTCTGTATCAGAACCAGTATACACATACATACCACCTTTCTTGTTCCAGGTGACAATCCCTCTAAAAGACAGATCCTTAATAATCAGCCCTGTTTCTTCCCAAGCTTCCCTTAAAATAGCTTCATATGGTATTTCATTTAACTCAATCTTCCCTCCAACCCCATTCCACTTACCTTTATTAGGTGCCTTGTTGCGAAATAGTAATAGGATAGAGTCTCCTTTTGTTATAAAGCAGATCGTGTAAGGTAATTCCAATGTTCTCCCCCCAAGTGGTTTCGTTTGGTTCATATAGTGGAATTTAGTTATAATAAGAAGGTACATATTCCGTATGATTTTTATATAATGGAAACTCCATTATTTTTCAAAAAATTCATGCAATCTAAAAATAAAGGAGTTACAAAAATGAAAATGACAATGGCTCAATCAGCGTTAGACTGGTATAAGCGTGAACTTGAATTAAAAAGCGGTGACAATATTCGCTTTCATGTTCGATATGGTGGATGCAGTACCGTTCAAAAAGGATTCTCTCTAGGAATAATAAAAGAAAATCCAGATCAACCAGCAGCTAGTGTAGAACATGATGGAATTACCTTCTTCGTGGAGGAAAAAGAGGAATGGTATTTTGACGGTCATGATCTCCATATTTCCTTTGACGAAGAATTAAAAGAACCTAAGTTTGATTACGCATAAATCGCTTTAAAGAAAGAATTAGGAAGCATCCTAATTCTTTTCTTCTGGAAAGAAACGATAAATTTGTTCCCATTGATTTTCAGTTTTTAGAATTGCTAATTGTTTGTCTCCGATTAGATCGAAATGAGGGTACTTTTCACGTTTGTGGATCCATTCTTCTTTTAAACCGTAAGAGTTCCCCCATGCAATAAGTTTCTTCAAATCATTACACCCAGCTTTTGTTACGGTATGGATACCCTCGAAGCGTGGATGTACCCAATAATGAGTAATAAACGCCAATTCTCCTCGAGCTACTTGTTGTTTCCACCTTAGCAGTTCATCTCGAGCAATTCCAAAAGCCATGATTATTCTCCTTGTTTTTTCGCGTTTTCATAGGCAATATGCCATTCTGGAAACTTCTTTCGAATGATAATAGGCTTAAAGTTATCCTTTTTCACACAAACATGAGACGAGGTACCGATTAGCGCCACCTCTTCCTTCGGTGTCAAAATTTTATAGCCATACACCACTCTAAATCCGTCGTAAGTTTCAATCCATGTATGTATCGTAGCGACTTCACCATAACGCAGTGACTTTTTATAAGAAACATTTATATCAATGACTGGCGAAATGATGCCATCCTGCTCCATTTGTGCATAAGAAAACCCTAAATCCTTTATCAGTTGCGTTCTCCCAAGCTCCATCCAAACTAAATAATTCGCGTGATACACAACTCCCATTTGATCGGTTTCAGCATATCTTACTTCTATTTCTTTTGTAGATACTAACATATTCTATCCCCCGTTTGCTAAGAAAGTATTTATTTATAATACCATAAATGAATAATCTTCCATATGAAAAACAATCGAAAGAGATAGAAAAGAGGCGGGCACCCTATATGCCCACCTCTTTATAAACTATTGATGTCCGTTTTCCCGAGAACTCGCTTCGTCCTTAATCTCAGCCCTAAAAGCTGCAATACTTTCTTCCCGTCGATGGTTTTTCGCTTCGATAAGCTCTCGTTCCTCTGGACCAGCAAATTGCATCGATTCATGTGCCTCTTCAATATTTTCAATTGTATTTTGTACCATACTCTGTAATTTCTCAACATTGTCACTGCGATCATCCGGATTTGGTTGATGCTGATGTTGGTTGTTTTCAGCCATAACAAAACGCCTCCCATATCTCATGAAGATTAACTACAAGTATTATTGTGTACAGGAAAGGCATTTAAATAACTTGAAAAACATGGGTTTCTATTCACCTTTTGTTTGAATAACTTGTGCGTGCTTGCCTGATTTGTCTTGCATTTGCTTCCCTTTATTGCCTCCCGCTGCTCGCGGCTGTGTACCAATATGGTTTGGGTTAAAATGATTACTACTTCTTTTTGGATTACTCATAAAAACATCCCTCCTACCTTTACTATCTCAAGGAAGAGGGATAATCATAACTAGAAATATTTGAAAGTTATTCGGCTTTATTTAACATCTTCTGTTCTAAGCGGTCTTCGATTTTACGAAGAGCTTCCTCATCTTTTAAAAGTAGCTGCTTATTTTCTAAAACTAGCTCTTCAAAAGAACGTTTACGTATTCTTCTCATAGTATCACCTACTTACTTATTATTGTAATAGTATTAATGTCCAAAATACTTTAAAATTATGATAAATTTCCGACAAATTGATGAGATTTTCATTAGAATAGTGTTCTTGATTAGAAATGAGTGAAATCCGGAGCAATTCATGGGGTAAAAAAAGCTATCTAATTAAGGTATAGCCCTTTTTCCAGGTTTCCAAACAGATAATTATCAAAATTTTTTAAATACAAAATATAAATAACAAAACAGAATATATGTTCTTGTTTTTGTGGGGATTTTCTAATATCATAAAAGTAGTGTAACAAATAATAAAAATATACGAGGGGGAGCTTTTATGGAAAAGGTAAAAGCATATCGTTCTTTTGAAGAAAACTTAGATTTTTTCCTTTCCTTATCTGAACTGTCAGAAGTCGACTTAACGAATCCTATTGCAGAAGGAAAATGGTCAACTAAGGAAATCATTGGACATATTTATTACTGGGATAAATTTATTATCGATACAATGATTCCAAATATGGAAAAGGAAAGCAACTTGTCGAGTTTTCCAGACCATGACTTATATAATGAAAAGGCAATACCATACATATCCAAATACCCTACAACCACAGCGTTAATCAATGAATTTGAAATGACTAGAAGGGCATTACTTGAAAAAATCTCAACCCTTGACCAATCAATAAGCTTTACCATCGGAAATGGTAAACGCAACTATACTCCAGAAAGCTTTATAAATATGTTCGTCAAGCATGACTTACATCATATTCAACAAATAAAAGTGGCCTTAAACTTTTAGAGATTTCCTCCTATCACCAAGTACTTTGTCTACTAGTTTCACGACTATGTTAGAATATATTTGAAAATAAGAAAAATTATATATATGGAGGTAAGTAGTGAAGAAAAAGTTCCTTTATTTCTTGTCCTTTTCATTTCTATGCGCTCTTTGCTTCCTACTTTTATTTAGAAACGGAATCATTCTAGATCACCTTGGACTACATTTAAACTCACCATTTTCTAAGAAAGTAACTGTACCTGATGAATACTCTTCTGTTGACCGGAACAACAACGGAATACCCGATCCCATCGATTTCGTGAAAGCAGCAAGAGTAGAAGTAGAGCAACGAACAAAATATAAAAGTACTTATTATGCTGGTGGGTATCCTCCAGACATAGAAGGTGTTTGTACAGATGTCGTTTGGAGAGCATTTATAGGGGCTAATATCGTGCTTAAGGATCTAATGGATGCAGATATCCTCGACAATACAAAGCTCTATCCTAGAGTTGCTGGAAGTCCTGATCCTAATATTGACTTTCGAAGAGTTCCTAATCAAGATGTATTCTTTCAACGTTTTGCAGATTCATTACCAACTGAATTGATAATTGGTGATGTCAATAACTTAAAGCAGTGGCAACCAGGAGATATAGTCGTTTTCCTAGAGGGGGATTTTGATCATGTGGGAATTGTCTCTGACAAAAGAGCAAAGGATGGTACACCATACCTTCTTCATAATACCTACCCATTTGCTGCAGAAGTTAAATTATCATCCTTTAAATCACCAATCACTGGCCATTATAGATGGAAGTACTGACATTAACTGATTGAAAAAGACGCTAAGGCAAAGTTCTTAGCGTCTACTACCAAACATATGTCTAATTCATTTTATTAATCTGTTCCTCCATCAATTCATATGTCATGGGACCCAGGTGACGATAGGAAACAATTCCTTCTGAGTCAATGAAATAAGTCGTCGGCATTGTAAGCACTTCATAATAACGGAAAAGGTCCACCTCATCTAGAAGAATTGGAAATGTATAACCCCCCTCTTCCACATAAGCCTTTACATTATCAATACTGGTCTCTGAGCTTGTTAAATTCACTGCTAACATAACGACATCCTCTTTGTTACCTTCAGAAAACTCTTGCATTTCGGGCATTTCCGCTCGACAAGGCCCACACCAAGTTGCCCAGAAATTGAGAATTACTTTCTTCCCTTTATAATCAGTGAGCTTAGCCGTTTCTCCGGTTAGTGTAGTTAATTCAAATTCCCTTGCCATCTCGCCTACCTTATTTCCCACAGTAGGATCATCTTCAGAAAAAACTTGAAATAATGCATATCCACTTAAAGCCACTAAAAATACAATAGCTATTATTTTTTTCATGCGTATCTCCATCCTTTTACAAGAAGTACATCATTATAAAGTAGCTTAAAACTATGATCGCAATACTTGGAATTACAATGATGGTCGTTGTTTTAAAATGTATGTTTGATTTGTACATTTTCCAGTAAAAATATAAAATCCCCAGTAAACTTGCTAAATAGATCCCATTTGTTCCTCCAGTAAAGAAGATGAGTCCAAAAGGATTTGTCCAAAGTATGGAAGGTCTAAAGACGAGGATACTAAACTTAAACACTAAAATCCACAATAAAGTAACAGAAAGCAAATGTTGTTCAATTACTTTAAGCCTATCAGGTTCCCTTTTATGTAATATAGCAATATAAAGATATGCAATTAAACAAGAAAAAAGAAGGACAAGAATTGATTTCTTTAGAAGTAGCGGACCAATTTGTATCGCATCCATCGTTGTACATACCTCGTTTACTTTTAATTTAATCATATAGGAACACTTATACGTTATATTCTTGTGTCTATTTTATAACATTTAAAATAAAAAAGCTGATCTCCCTTTTTATCAAAGAGTAGACCAGCTTTTTCACTTCTATTATGCTTTTAGTTTGTCACGTAATACCATTGGAAGGATTCCACCATGACGGTAGTAATCAATTTCAATGTCACTATCAAAACGAACTAATGCGTCAAATTCTTTTTTGTTTCCTTCTTCATCTATTGCAGTAACTTTTACAAAATCACGTGGTTTAACGGACTCATCCACTTGAACTTCAAATGTTTCTTTTCCGTTTAATCCTAGGATTTCAGCGCTTTCGCCTTCTTTAAACTGTAAAGGTAACACACCCATAAGAACTAAGTTACTACGGTGAATTCTTTCGTAGCTCTCCGCGATAACTGTTTTAATTCCAAGTAAGTTCGTTCCTTTTGCAGCCCAGTCACGAGAGCTTCCCATTCCGTAATCTTTTCCTGCTATTACCATTAGGCCAGTTCCATCTTCTTTATACTTCATGCAAGCATCATAGATAGACATCACATCATTTGTTGGCCAATACGTCGTCCATCCACCCTCTGTACCTGGAGCAACCTGGTTACGAATACGGATGTTAGCAAATGTTCCACGCATCATTACTTCGTGGTTACCGCGTCTAGAACCATAAGAGTTGAAATCACGTGGAGCTACGCCATTAGCTTGTAAGTATTTACCTGCAGGCGTATCCTTTCCGATTGAACCAGCTGGTGAAATGTGGTCTGTTGTAACAGAATCCGCAAATTTACCAACAACACGTAGACCATTTAATGGTGCTACCACACCTGGCTCTGGTTGTAATCCTTCAAAGAATGGAGGATTTTGAATGTATGTGGAATCATTATCCCATGTGTAAAGTGCTTCATCAGACGTTTGGATTTCATTCCAACGAGCATTATCATCAAAAACATGCTCATATTCTCTACGGAATAGCTCAGGAGTTACAGTAGTTTTCACTACTTCCTTTACTTCTTCCATGGAAGGCCAGATATCTTTGAAGAATACATCGTTTCCATCTTTGTCTTGACCAAGTACGTCGTTTTGAAGGTCAACGTCAACCGTACCAGTTAGTGCATATGCCACTACTAGAGGTGGGGATGCTAGGTAGTTACCTTTTACTAACGGATGAATACGACCTTCAAAGTTACGGTTACCAGATAGTACAGATGTCACTAGTAAGTCGTTTGCAGCAATTGCTTCTTCAATTTCATCCTCTAATGGACCAGAGTTACCAATACACGTTGTACAACCATATCCAACGATATTGAAACCTAAAGTATCTAGATATGGTAGTAAACCGGAATCTTGCAAGTATCCTGTTACAACCTTAGATCCTGGTGCTAAAGACGTTTTCACATAGCTAGGTACACTTAGTCCCAACTCTACTGCTTTCTTCGCCACTAATCCGGCAGCAACTAACACGTATGGGTTAGAAGTATTGGTACAGGATGTAATAGCTGCTATAGCAATTGCGCCAGTTTTCATTGTTGTTTTTTCACCAGAAGCTAATGTGAATTCTACTTCTTTGTTAATATCAGTAGGTGTTAAACCATAGCCTTGGTTCCCTTGTGGTGCAACTAATGCATTATGGAATGTTTCTTTCATCATCGAAAGTGGAACAAGATCTTGTGGACGTTTAGGTCCAGAAAGATTTGGTTCAATTTCTGCTAAATCGATCTCTACAACGTTAGTGTAGATTGGATCTGCATCTGGGCTAAAGAATAAGCCGTTTGCTTTACAATATGCTTCTACTAGTTTGATTTGATCTTCGTCACGACCTGTTAAGCGCATGTAGTCAAGGGACTCATCATCAACTGGGAAGAATCCACAAGTTGCTCCATATTCAGGTGCCATGTTCGCAATTGTTGCACGGTCTGCAAGTGGAAGTTCAGATACACCAGGACCAAAGAATTCAACAAACTTACCAACTACTCCATTTTTACGAAGTACTTGTGTAACTTTTAACGCTAAATCTGTTGCAGTTGTGCCATTTGGTAAAGTTCCAGTAAGCTTCACACCTACTACTTCTGGTACTGGGAAGTATGAAGGTTGGCCAAGCATTCCAGCTTCTGCTTCAATACCACCTACACCCCATCCAAGTACACCGATACCATTAATCATTGTTGTATGAGAATCTGTTCCAACAAGTGTATCTGGGAATGTTACCAATTCACCATTTTCTTCTACAGCGTGAACCACATTTGCTAAGTACTCAAGGTTAACTTGGTGAACGATACCAGTTGCTGGTGGTACTGCGCGATAGTTGTCAAAAGATTTCTTTGCCCAGCTTAGGAACTTGTAACGCTCTGCATTACGTTCGAATTCGAGCTTCATATTGAAGTCTAATGAATCGAATGAACCTGCTTTATCAACTTGTACAGAGTGGTCAATAACAAGATCCACTGGGATTTCAGGGTTGATTTTATCCGGGTTTCCACCAAGATCAGCCATTGCCTTACGTAAAGAAGCTAAATCTACAACTGCTGGAACTCCTGTAAAGTCTTGTAGGATAACACGAGATGGTTTGAAAGGTACATCTATCTCTCTTTGCTCATCTGTGCCCCATTTAGCTAAATTTTCAACATGCTCTTTTGTAATTACACGACCGTCTACTTGACGTAAAACGGACTCCAATAATACTTTGATGGAATATGGCAGACGAGAAACGTTGCCAACATTTGCATCTTCAAGCGCTTGCAAAGAATAGTAATGATACGTTTTGCCGTTGACATCAAAGGATGCACGTGCGTTAAAAAAATCTTTTTTCGTCATATGTATTACCCCCTGCTACTCATAGTTTAATAGGACTTCGCTATGATTAATTAATAGGCATTGAAAAACAAGCTTTCTATATAGAAAGCGTTTGCGATTGTTTTTCTTTGAGACAAAATACGAGTAATTTCTCCCACCAAATAGTCCTTACGACATTATCTTAATACAACATTTAACATAAGTAAATATCAATAAAGTTATCAAATACAATAAGTTACTCTTATCTTTCATAATATTCCACAAATACATGCATTTCAAACGTTGGGAAAGAATACTAATAGGGAGGTGAAAAAGATGGCAAAAAGAAAGGCAAACCATGTCATTGAAGGCATGAACGCAGCAAGTGCACAAGGACAAGGTGCAGGATATAATGAGGAATATTCCAATGAACCTTTGACAGAAGAACAGAAGCAAAATAATAAAAAACGAAAGAAAAATCAGTAATCGCTCAAACAATAAAATATTATATCAGAGCAAGTGGTTCACGACTGCTTGCTTTTTATTTTGTGACAAGTTTTGAAATCTTATAAAACATTATTGGTTTTCTTTTTTTGATTTTCAGGGAATGTTTGGACGGACGATCTGATGCTCTGTTTTTCCTCCTCCTCCAAATTCATGACCTTAACCTGTCACTCTGATGTCCTCCTTATCCCCCTATTCCATATTCATGACCTCAGTCCGTCGCACTCGTGCCCTGCTTTTCCCCATTATCCATTTTCAGAACCTCCATTGGGAGAGAAAAACTTCGAAAAATAAAAAAACTACCTAACCGATAATCCCCAACAGTTAGGTAGCTTTCGAATATTATTCCTCCAAAGTTCCTTGTTGTAAAATAGTATTCAAATCCTGCTGAAATTGCATAAGTTGAGGACGTTGTGTCTCAGATGCAACCTCTAATGCATTGTTAATTTGTTCCATTGCTTCATTTACTTCATTTTCAAGACGTTTGAAGTCATGACCATAGTCCGGGTCGTTTCTGACAATCGCTTCGTATACATCTCTTGCTTGCTCGGTCCCTTGCTGGGCTGCTTGAAACGCTTGTTGCTTATTTTTATGGTAAGGCATGGATGTTCGCTCCTTTGTAGAAAATTATAGCTCTACCTATACTGCCCATAATCCCAAAAATTATTCCTAAAAACACTCCGAATAAACGCAATGATTTTTCAAAAACTAATAGCAAAGGAGGAGATAATATGAACAAAAATGATCATAAAGATATGAAGAAAAACGCACCAAAAGGAGATCAACCAGGTCAACCTGAACCATTAAGCGGTTCCCACAAGGTAAAGAACCGTAACCATACTCGACAAAAGCATAACTCAAGTCATGATATGTAACTAACCTAAGTAGCTTTATTATTAGAGAGGTTCCCCTTGCTCCATCGTTACAAATCGTATAAACCGTACGATTTTACTTAATGATGCTGCTTGGGGGAAACCATTTCAGAAGAATACCTAATCAAGAAACTCACCAAATTCTTCATCATCATTATTAACCTGGAAACACTTCTTACCACACACTTTTACTACACTTATTTTTGTAAAAGTTTTAATATGAGTTCCTGAATTTCCACTTCCTGAACCAGTAACTCCTGTTTCTTCTGCAATAGGACAAATCTTAAAAATGTTTCCGAAATTCACGACACCACCGCTTACTTCCTTAATAACGACCTTATTAATAAAACAAGCCATCTCCGCCACTCCTTTTTCTTTTAGCGTATGAGGGCATGTTTATGCTTGTATAGGTGGACGTCTTAAACTAACAACTCATTTTTTATAAAATCTTTTGAGATACTCCTGCCAGTCCTCTTCTGTCCACTTTGTTTTATTTTTTTCTTGCAAGAATGCTTTTTTCCATTGTCGTTTCTTGTTTTCTACTTCATTTGCCTGAATACTACTTTGGTTTAAGGCTTGAGCCCGAATCTCATCCAACAAATGGCTTTGAGGCTGGGTTAACCTTGATAAATACGGGTTAAGAACGTTCTTAATAACCTTAGCTAATAAGACTAATGTGAGAAGCACTTTGAAAAATATATGTATAGGTAGAATGACAATAACGATGAAAGTCACTATTAAAAAGCTCCAGAATTTAACTCCCTTACTTTTAATGACATCATCTTTACATTCTATTTTGTTAAGTTCAATTTGGACTTGAAACTTAGATTCAATATGACAATCGACGCAATAAGGTTCGATTTCTTTATTAATGGAATTAAAGCGTTCAGCTAACAGTTTTTTATGTTTCGAGCAATATAAATCCAATGTGAACCTCCAGCATATAACTTTTTATTTTATTATAACAATATTATAGTAAGTTCTGAAAGAAGCAAAAATGATGGTAGTTTATCCAATGGTAGACGCAAAATAAATAAGAGCCAAATCTAATGAATTTTTAGAATTGGCTCTCATTTTTTGAATTATTATAATTCAATTTCCATTTTAAGAATTGGATGCGCTTTTTAGATATGTATAAATAAAATTAATCTTTTCTTTTGCCTTCATGCCCTGGTTTACTATTACAGTTGTATAAATCGTGGTTAAAAACAAACCTACGACAGCTAACCAAAACAATGTTTCCATCTTCTTTTTTACAGTAAACAAGAAAGTTCCTCCCTAATCGTCACTTCCAGTTTTTACACGCGCTAACCAACTTCCATAGGTAATACTTCTATTTGAATACAATATTTTTTGGATAACATGCAGAAAGCTTTCCACTTCACTTTCCGTTAAATGACTAATATCTAACGGAAATGTACTTATTTTATCCACTTCAGAAATTAAATCCTGTAATAGGATCATCCCAGAATCTGTGATTTTCACCTCCTTATATTTAGGACGCTTATCTGGTGTGATAGTAATAAATCCTCTATTCTCCATCGGCTTAATTAACCGTGAAACTGTAGAGATATGCCAACCTCCTAGGTCGCTTAACTCAGACGGTGATAATATTTTGGATTTTGAGGAATACAGCAAAAACAAAACGTGCTGCTGTGCTGGTGATATATTGTGGTTTTTTCCTAGCTCTGCCCATTTTTCCTCTACACAAAAATATAAAGCTCTTATCATCAACAATAAATTCTGCTTCAATAATAAATCCATATTTTTCACCTCACTTGTAAATACAACTGAGAATATTATTTCTCAAAGATAGAAATTTATTCAAAATCACTCAACGCAAAAAGACCCCCTTTTCCCATAACTTAGGGAGGGTGTCTCTATAGTGGAGGATAAAGTTAGACTTATTTAAACTTAAAAATAGCTCAAACCCATGTTATTAAAAAGAGTATCTTTTTTAACTCAAACCTCTAGAGTTCGATAAGATAATAATTAGAACTTAATATACTTCCCTCAATATCTTTTCAATCGTTGTTTTTTGCTCTTCAAACAATATTTTGTATTTCTTTTTCAAAATTTCGAAGTAAACTTCTCCGTCCTGCGTCACACTATAATTATATAATACTTGACGTTTTCCTTTTATTTCTTTCCTCTTTGTCAGAAATCCCTCTGCCGACATATCATGTAAAGCATTTAATAATGTAGATGGAGCTGGTTGCCAGTTTCGAGTAATGAATTTAAATTCATCTTTAAACTCTTCCGCAATCATCGTTGGTCTTTTATGAAGAAGGTAAAGAATGTAAAATTTAGTGAATTGTGCAGCAGTCATATTTAATGCGAATTTTTTTGGATTTTTGTATTCTTCTTTATCTGACATGAAAAAGCTCCTTTCATCATTAAATTTGCTACTTTTATTATACTACTAAGTCGTATTATGTAGTAAATAATATTTTGATTATTTGGGTAATTAACAAAACCTATGATATTCCGTTTAATTAGCGATTATTTCCGAGGTTTCTTTCTTTTTCAATATCTCCTAGCTGCGGTTTTTGGTTTTTTAACGTTCTGAGTTGCTAGTAAGTATGAAGAAGTTCTCTGTTTTGTTACCCTCTCTCAACAGAATTAGATTGAAACACAAAAAGACGCTAATACTAAGCGTCTTTTTGTGTTATAAAGCTCCTATATTAAATTAATTAAAAGAGTAAAGCATTTCTGTCATAAAAAAACCTTATTTGTAGTTACATTACTTAACGTACTGGAGAACGGGACTATAAGAGTAAACGCAATTTCTACCATTTCTTTTGGCAACGTATAACGCTTGGTCAGCCTGTTCCATCAGCCTTTGTATGATTTGTCGGTCATCCGCTCTTGTAACTAGTGAAGAAGCTACTCCAAAGCTAGATGTAACTAAAATTTCTCTTGTGTTGATTTTAATTGAACTCTCCGAAATTTTCTTGCGAAGGGTATTTGCAATATCATATGCCATAGATAAAGAAGTATCAGGTAAACATATGATAAACTCCTCGCCTCCATAACGACCAATAATGTCCGTTTCACGTAAATTTTGTTTCGCTACATGCGCGACATGAGTTAATACTCTGTCTCCAGTTTCATGGCCGTATGTATCATTCACAGTTTTAAATAGATCGATATCAAACATAATGACGGATAAATCCCCACCTTTTATGGCAAGTTCATCCAAGGTTTTTTCTGAATTTTTCATAAAAAAAGTCCTATTGTATACTAGCGTTAATCCATCGATACTCGCTAATTTTTGTAGTTGCTCTTGTGTATTTACTCTTTCGGTTACATCGGAAAATGTGATAATTTGGCCGATATGTAGATTGCTTTTATTAACCAATGATGTAAATCGAATTTGATAGTGTAGCAATCTTTTTTCTACATCCATATCAAAATCAATTTGCTTCTCTTGCCTAATAATTTGGTAAAGCTTTTGATTGTCACTAAGTACTTCTTCGATCGACCTTCCAATTACGTGTTTCTTAAATTGAGGGATAACTGTTTGAATCGCATTGTTGTAATCAACAATTACTTTATTTTGATTTAATACAATGACCCCTTCCTTCATGTTTTCGAATACTTTATCTCGTGCAATCGGAGATACATTAAACATTTGATAGGAGACTAAAGCTACGAAATGTAGTAAAAAAGTGATACTCATAGACACTGGTCCGAGGTCAATTCCATATGGACTCATGCCATTTATATAGAAATGATTTGCTATGAGAGGAATAATAAGTCCAGCTACCATCGTTAATACTTGCATGCGAAATCTAAACAATGATTTCTTTAATTGCATAAGCAAAATAATCACACTTAACATGATGCATACAAATAAAAACATAGAATGAACATAAAACCACGGCCCACCCTCTAACTGTAGAATAGGAAATGGGGTGTCATTTCGGACTTCCATCGATGTGTAGTATAAGTGATGAAGATCATTTGTATTGTGCATAAAGATTGTAATGATAGGTGTAGCAAAAAGGAGATAGTAAATCCATTGGTTGATTTTGTGTCCAACATAGTCCAAACACATTAAGAGAATCAATACTGGTATGAACGGCATAGCAAGATATTCGATACTTAGCCAAAATTTCATTTGCTCTATGGATATGCTCGCTAACTCAAAACAGTATGCAAAAGTGAAAATTGTGGACATTAACGTTACTAATATATAATATTTTGCACCTGGTGCATCTTTCATCTTGAAAAATGCATACACGCATAAAAAAAGACTTAATGAACCTGCTAGCATTACTACTACTATATACATCAATAATTCTTGTGCCATATAAACCTACTCCATTTAGTTTCATTCATTATATAGTAGATTATCATCCTATTACTAGTATAATTTCCCTTAATTGTTTTAAATAGTTACAATTGTGTGAAAAAGACACTTTTTCTATCTTGCAATATTGTTTTATAAAAATGTATTTGTTGGTTTGGAATAAAGTTTGATTAGAAAATGCTATTCAAACCTTTTGTCATCATTTCTCCATTAAAGCGCCCGATTGCGGAGTAATGTCCGTATTCTTCATTACAGGAATGCTGCCTTTAACTTAATACCAATTATTTCAAAACCAAGTGATAAACTCAATCTTTTATCTTCATTCAATTTAAAAAATCACCCTCAAAAATAACCGTGATTTCTTAAAAGTATTTACTGGAGAAATCCTTTCTCAATTTCCCACTCAGTTGAGCATAAATCCTCGTAGTTCCACTCTTTTCGCAGCCAAGTAAACTCTATATCACTTCAAGAGGAGCTAGCTCCATTGTTAATCATATGAGTCCCGTAGCTGTGCCTTAATTGAAGTGGATGTATGCTCTTCTTAATTCCAGCTCCAGAAGATATACGCTTAAAGATGTATCTTATTAGTTCGATACTCATTCTTTTTTTTGTCTTCTTTCCGTAATGAACAAGCAAGGGTCCTGGTCATCACGTTCATCGAGATATCTCTTTAACTACAAAGAGCAACGAGTATTAGTACACCTCCCGTTCTTTATCTCTTTTCCATGAAAAATGACGGAACTTGCGGCAAAATTGATATCATCATGATTAAGTTTAACAATTTCGCCAATACGACAACCCATTGAGTAGAAAAATTTCAAATAACGCATTCTCCATGGCACTTTGACAGGACTAACGGAGATGTTCAATTTTAAGTTAGGTTAGGAATTTTGGAATTCGCTTCCCTAGCTTCGGTTCTTTCAACTTAGCTACAGGATTCTTCTTTGCCTTCGTCATTTGCCCATTTGAATATTGATTTAATGCACCGAACTCTATGAACCAAGCTAGAGTATGACACAGTTCTCCGTATTGTATCAAGGTGAGGTTTTTATTCCTTTAGAATACACAGCTACTAATGCTGTTTCCACACCGTTTATAGTTCCCAGATATCTCTTTCTGTTCAGTATAAATAAACATTCAAAGGTCCTCAAATTACTCTCAATCCCTACTTCTTTGTTTAAAACAAGTATAAAATGATTTTTACTTCAAATAATATAGAAAATCTATTGAGGGATATGTTTCAAATGACAAACCATCTAAATGAAATTAGCTGCCCTAATTATGAAAAAGTAAAATCCATCCTCAACCAATCACCAGACTTGATTTGTAGAACACTTGAAGTTGGTGGAGTTTGTCTCGAAGTTATTTTCATGAAAAATTTAATTAAAAAAGAGTTACTAAATGAGTATGTAATTAAATACATTCAACAACTTCCAAAAGAATACATAACTTGCTCTTATTTATTGAAAAACATACCAATGGACGAAGTAATGTCAAACCTTGAGGAACAAGAGGTTATCTCTTCGCTCTTAAATGGATTCGCTTATATTTACTTATCAGACGAAAGTAAAGCATTTATGGTAAATTGCTCCAACCCAATTGAAAGATCCATCGAAAAAGCAGAAACAGAATCTTTGGTATACGGTCCTAAAATATCGTTTACAGAATCATTATCTTCTAATATTAAAATTATAAGACAAAATCTAAATGATTCTAAATTGTGTACAGATGAATTAGAAATAGGAGAACGTGTTAAGAAGCAAGTAAGAATTATATACCTTAAAGATATAGCGGATGATGAAACCCTTAAAACACTTAAGGAGAGGTTTGAAAATATAAAAACTGATGATATTAGTGACAGTTCAGTATTGGCACAATGTCTTGAAGATAATCATTACTCAATTTTTCCACAGTTTATACTAACTGAGTTGCCCGATAGATTCATCTATTCTATTTTAAACGGAAGGATTGGTATTTTTATAGATAGAAGTCCAATTGCTATTATTGGACCTGCTAATTTTTTTTCATTTATTGAATCAACAGAAGATATATATTTGAGATGGTCCTTAAGTACCTTAATAAGATTTATACGATTTTTTGCTATGACAGGGTCACTTTTTTTTACAGCATTTTATGTTGCAACCATGACATTTCACTTTGAACTAATTCCATCTAAATTGTTACTTATAATTGGGCAATCACGTTCACAAGTTCCTTTTCCACCTTTGCTAGAAGCACTTTTAATGGAATTATTAATTGAATTACTTAGAGAGGCTGGGGCACGCCTTCCGTCAAAAGTAGGACAAACAATGGGGATTGTAGGAGGTATTGTTATTGGCCAAGCAACTGTTGAGGCAGGTTTAACTAGCAACATTTTAATTATTATCGTGGCATTTAGTGCATTAGGTGCGTTTACAGCTCCTATTTATGAAATGGGGACTGCTATAAGAATTGCTAGATTTCCTTTCATTATTCTAGCAGGAATTTGGGGATTAAATGGGATTATTATCGGAGTCAGTGTACTGATGGTCCACTTGTTAAAATTGACATCATTAAACAAACCTTATCTCGCACCTTTATACCCGTTTAGGATAAAGGATTTAAAGTACTTCTTAATACGTCTTCCACACCATTTTTATAAGAGACGTCCTGTTGTCACTCATCCAAAAGACACATTTCGCACAAGGTGGAGATTTAAAAAAACAGAAAAAGATTTAGATGAATTTTGAGGTGGATAATGAAATCAAATATTAGTTTTGTAAATGCCTATATTGCTTTCTTTATTATACACACTTCCCAAATTGGAATGGGCATACTTGGAGTTCCTAGGATTATTTATCTTGAATCTAAGAAAGATGCTTGGATCTCAGTTTTACTATCTGGTCTATTCATTAGTCTTATCACTTGGATTATTATTAGCATACTTAAAAAACATGGAAACTGTAATCTTTATGAAATACACGAAAATTTATTTGGTCGCTTTATAGGAAGTATCATCAATACCTTAATTGTCATTTACTTTATTGCTGTAAATTACTCTATTATCATCAGTTATGTTGAATTGTCCTTAACATGGGGATACGAAGGAGTTTATGAATGGATAGGCACCTTAGCGCTATTATTAATAACAATTTATGCAGTATCAGGTGGATTCAGAGTAGTTGCAGGAATATGCTTCTTATCCTTTTTGATGACTATATGGCTGCTATTAGTGATATATCCACCACTTGATTCCATGAACTTAACTAGAATTTTACCCGTCATGTCGACAACTCCGTCAGAAATGATGAAAGGAGTTTTTAAAAGCAGTTTTACAATGTTGGGGTTTGAGACTCTATTTTTTATTTTTCCTCTTATAAAGGAGAAAAATAAACTACTTCTATTCAGTCAATTAGCAATCTGGTTTACCACCCTTCTTGTTTTAATTGCAACTGTTATTTCCATATTATTTTTTAGCCCTAAAGAATTAGAAATACAGATCTGGCCTATTGTCAGTATGATAGGCGCTGTCCGTTTTCCATTTATTGAGCGCTTTGAATTTATAGCAGTTGCATTATGGATATTAGTTATTTTTCCGAATTTATGTATAACTTTATTCATTTCTTCCAAAGGAGTTAAACAAATATTTCATTTAAAAATAACACATGGAATATGGGTAATCTCAATAATCATCTTTATCATGAGTTTTTTTGTCACAAAAAGAGTAGATAACAACCGTTTTTTTGATAAAGTTGGTGAAATTGGCTTTTACCTTTGGTTTATCTATCCGATATTCTTATATTTCATTTTAATCATCAAATCTAAAATCTTTTTACGTTTAAAACGGAGTTGAAAAAATGAAAATATGGCTTATTCTACTTTGTTTCTTTCTCTGTACTGCATGTATGCCACAGGAAAAAATATTAGAAAGGCAAGGAATTTCAACTATTATTGGTTTTGACTTACTTGAAGAGGATACATACAAAGGCACTATTAGCTTATTACAATTCGACCGTAAACAAGAAAAGACGAGTGTAACCATTTCTGCCGTCGGAACTACAAGCAAACAAATAAGACAAAGGTTAGAGCAACAGACAAGCCACGACATTACCTCTGGACAATTAAGGACAATTTTATTTGATAAATATATGACAGAAATGATTGGGATTTCATCTTTTCTAGACACAATGCAACGAGATAGTAGCATCGGATCTTTAGTATTTTTGGCAATTACAAACAATGCTGAGAGTACAATTAATAATAAAAACTATGAAGAATACCCTGAAATGGGGTCATATATTTATCAATTATTAGATAAGCACGAAAAGAAGGAAATGTTAATAAACTCCAACTTACATGATTTTATTTCCACACTATATGAAATTGGTATCGATCCTACCTTACCTATTCTATCGAATGAGAATGGTGTAGCACCCTATTTAGATGGGGTTGCATTATTTAGGGATGATAAAATGGTTGGTTCTATTTCCATGAAAAAAACCTTGTATATAAAATTATTCACCAATCATAATGCTTTTTTGGGGGATATAACTTTAAATATTCCTGTAGAGGTATTAGAAGAAAAGGGAATAAAACTAGTCGAAAAGCAAAAAGGAGATAAATTTAATATTACAATTCACCCAATAAAGTACCGCGGAAATATTGAATTATCTCAGGAAGAGTCGGTTAATTTAAATGCATCTATTTTAGTTTCAACTATAGAATTACAGCCTTCTATTACTCTTAAAGATAAGGAATCAATAAAAAAAATGGAGCTAATAATTGAAGAAGAACTAAACAAAGAATTCGGGGATATAATTGAGGAGTTTAGAAAATTAAATACTGATCCAATTGGCATTGGAAGAAAAATAAAAAGTATAAGAAAATATTCCAATTTAAATGAAAAAGATTTGAGAGGAAAGTATTCCACATTAAATTTAAAACCAAGTATTAAGGTAGAGATCAAACGAACAGGGGCAATAGATTAGGAAAATATAGTAGAGAAAACTACGTTCACGAATTTACCTGTGAAGAACCTCATTTACTTATGATAAGGCTCACCATAACGCCTTTAAAGGTAAAATTAGCGAATTTCAAAATTTCTCATAATAAATTTTTTGAAATTTCCCTCCAAGAAAAAAGGATCTGGAAGCTTACTTTCAGATCCTGTCCATATTGAGGCTTTGAATTCCTTTATTTTCACATCAAACCCTTATGAATTTTTCAGTGGTAACTAATTATTAATTCGTTTGTTAACTTCAATTGTAATGAACTCCGGCAAATAATTGGGAGTACATCCTTTTGATACCATTTCATCTTTGTAAAGACCCGTTTTCTCACCAAGTTTAATACAACGTGTTCGATATTTTTCAACATAAACGCCTATCCAGCCTGCGGTGAAATTCATAGCCCATTGAACTTCCGGTTCTTCCTGCGTAATATTAGCTTCAATTGCAGATAGTAAGTCTGCGGTGTTATCAGGCGGTGTTTGTCCAGTCCATCTCAATCGCCCTTGAAAATACCAGAAAGCTCGCCTTTGAAGAGCAGAAGGACTATTTTCCCATATCTCCATCAATGCAATGTTCTTCTTGTCTTTAGTGAGCTGATTAGCCATTAACCAATCCATTAAGTTATTTCGCTCATCAAATGTGTGAGTCTGCATATCCTTATCAAGCTTATTTAGTACATCTTGTGAAAGAAGTTTTTTGTCCATAATTAAGATTGCCAATAGTCTGGGCAAAAACTTTCCGGTTGACCAAAGTTCCATAGCTAGTTCGTGATCCTTTTTAATGTCCTTCGCGATTTTTCGTAAGTCGCCTAGCTTAGTTTTACTATTGATCTGAGGTAGAATGTTTTCTGCTTTTGATGAGTGTTTTATTTCTGTGCTTTTATTTTTATTCATTTGACACAACTCCTTATTAAAGCACTGTTTCATAATATGTCATTGGCGGGATATTTCAATAACTAAATTTCGTTATAAGTCTTATTGCACATAATTGTACCATAACAATGTAAAAGGAGTGATTCATTTCGCCGTTACTTATGGTACGGTTCCCCACTACTAGTGCTAAACTACATCTTCAACAATCTGGTCATTTAATGGAATAATTTTATTATTACCTTTTATAAGCAGTGCAAATTCATCTCAAATCAACAGTATTTCTCCTACATATGTGTTAAATGCATTAACAAAAATGGGCTATACTATATGTAGGAAGGTGATAAAATGACATACAAATTAGATGATATTTTAATTACAGAAGATCAATTGAAAGATAAAGTGAAAGAAATAGGAGCCATGATACGTCAGGATTTTCAAGATGAATCCCTTGTATTGATTGTTGTACTTAAAGGGGCATTTGTCTTTGCTGCCGATTTAATTCGAGAACTAAATGGCGAAGTTACGGTTGATTTTGTAGCTGCTTCCAGTTATGGCAATCAAACAGAGACAACTGGAAAAGTACGCTTATTAAAGGATATAGATGTTAATATTACAGACAAAAATGTCTTGCTAGTGGAGGATATCGTCGACTCTGGCTTAACACTTAGCTTTTTAAAAGAGCATTTTCAACTTCATAAACCAAAATCCATGAAAATATGCACCTTGCTTGATAAACCGGAGCGTCGAAAAGTAGACTTAGTTGCGGATTATGTAGGATTTGTTATTCCTGATAAATTCATTATTGGATACGGTATTGACTATGCAGAAACGTACCGCAATCTCCCCTACATAGCTACTGTGAAAGAAGGGTAAGGCAGAACTTTCTGCCTTCCTTCATTGGCAGTTCAACATTCTATCAAAGGAGACTTAACAATCTCATTGTCTCTTAAACTACTTTACAAACACTTTTTTATTAAAATTCCCCGTACCCACCCTCACGATAATAAACCAGTACATGGTAATAATTCGTAACATTTCAACGTTCTATTGTGACATTTCTGGGTCTAAATGGTTAATTGAGGACTTGAACCTCAGGAGTCACCCCGAAACCCCTACCATTATTCAACGTACCCCGTTGATGGGTTTGTACTCGCTTTTTATTATCGCTACCAAACTATCAATTCTACTCCGACAAATCAGTAAGCCAATTCAGCTCTTGAATTTTTGTATCGACTTCTCGATATTGCTTAGCTAAGTCATCTACTTTTTTTTGAAGATCTTTCACATTAAATGGCGTTACATACTTTATTTCTGTTCTCGAATAACGATCCTGTCTCGTTGCCGCTTGCTCAGCTAAATCACTATAAACCTTACGTTCCTTAGCTAAGATTTCTCTTTTTATCAGCGCATCCCCAAGAGATAATTCATCATCAAACGCAGTTTGATGATTTGTTCTATTAATGCGGCTCATCAAGTCTTTTAATTCCTTCAATACCTCCCCCAACTCATTTTCTAATTCTTGTGGGCTTTCAAATGGCTTCTCCCCTTCTTGTATCCTCGCAATATTTAGCAATCTATGTTTTAATTGTTCCGCTCTTTTTTGATAATCAGCTCTTCTAATCAAACCTTCTGCTAACTTCACCCGCTCTTCTCTCCTTTACTTTTGTAAAATCTATAATTAATTTTAACATGTTTCGCGTTAAAATAGATGTAATTTTCTGAAAACCAAACAACATATGTTGCTACTTTAAGTTTGATACTATTTAGCTCTTAATCATATCCACCTGTTCCAGACGGCAATTTTTGATACTCTTTTTTCGTTACGATTAATTCTTTATGAATGAAATCAACAAAACCCTCTAATTCCAACAAATCCTGCGTTTGGCAATTGTCAGTAGTCCAACTAACTTCAAGTGTTTCTCCATTTATGACCATACTAATAATTGTCGATTCAACTGGATCTGAGCCACAATATGACCCATCTTCAGTCTGGTTCGTCACTTTTTTTGAACGTACTAACAATTCAATCTTTTTCATTTCCCCATATATTCTCTCCCGTTCCTCATTAGTAAAAACTAGTTCCGTTTGTACTACCCCATCTAAAACTAAGTCTTTGGTATATACTCCTTTAAAAGTATCGATTTCATTTTTCGCCCCTACACCATAGCTCATCTTAAAATGAAAATCATCTGGCATTTTATCAGGCATAGTATCTTCTTGAAGAGGCTTTGTTACGGTTGCTTTACCACTCCATTTGTTATTAGAACAACCCGTAGCTAACCCTATAACTAAAATTGCAATAGTTAGTAATTTCAATAACTCCACCGCCTAATAGCTTTTAAAAAATTTGACGTTAATTATATGTATACGTTACAAAGGGTCCTGAACTTATAACGTGAAAAACTGACGTTAAGTTCGGGACCCTATTAACATGATAATACTATGATTTTCTTTTACATATTTATCCTTGACGGACTATGTTTAAGTGAATGTGAGCAAATCACTTATTTTCTTCCTGCCGATAGCACTTATTAGGAGTGGTAAGCGTGGTCCATTGTTTAGATTTAAAACTAGTTGATATACGTGTTTGAAAAGGTCTTTTTGAGATTCTTTCATTGCTTTTTTATCCTCTTGGTGACAAATAGCATACACTTCTTTCATTAATAAATCTCCACTGATAGCTTCGTTACTAATGAAAGTAGTAAGTATTCGAAGTCTTTCTTTTTGTTCATCAGATAAAGTACGGTAATAAATCTCATTCTTCTCTTCATTAACTTTAATCATTCGATATTGATTCCAATGTTTGATCCAATAAGCTACACGATCACTTATTATCTTAAGTTCCTCTAATGCATATGTTTCCCCTATAGTAATTAGAGCGTTTTGCATGACCAATTCATTAAAATCTATCAGAGGAAAGATCCCAGCAACCTGAGAAAAGCTTGGCGTATTTCTCTTCACATCACCCTTGCTTAAGATTAATGACTGAATGATATTTTCATCTTGTACCATACCTTTAGCATAAGCGTTTTGATAGTGTTGAAATTCAGAAAAAATACGGATTACCTCGTCATCAAAACCTATATTAAAAGCAGCATTCGGTTTGTACTTGGCAAACATAAACAGGATGATCTCAGGTGTATAAATGTTCAATAAATCTTTAGGTGTGATGACATTCCCTGAAGAACTAAACATTTTTTGATTAGTGCCTTTTAAGCCGATAAATTCATAAGCCGTATAATCGGGAGCTTCAAAATTAAAAATCTCTTTAGCGATAATCTTTGATACATTGTAGCTGCCAGTTGCTGAGGAATGATCTCTTCCTCCTGGTTCAAAAACAACATCCTCTACCATCCAACGCATCGCCCAGTCCACTTTCCAATTGAGTTTTATCTGGCGACTAGTGCCAACTTCTTGCGATCCTATTTTTCCACAGCGGCACTCATAATCAATTCGATCTTGCTCTTCATTATAATAAATGATGGTTGTTGTATCCCTCAAGCAATCCTCACAGTACAAGGAGAGTGGATAAAATGCTTTCCGGTCATCATTCTTTGGATCTGTAGATTTAAATTGCATAAAGATATCATAAATCTCTTTTCTTCTCTTCAAGGCAATCGAGATATAAGGCGCATATCTTCCTGAGCGATATTCTCTATTCTGATATATGAATTCTGGTTTTATATCAAACTCTCGTAGTGCCCCTTCAAACTCCTTTTCAAAATGAATAGCGTAGCTACCTTCACCGAATGGATTCGGCACTTCTGAATACGGTATACCTAGATAAGTTTGATAGCTTTCTGGAATATTTTGCGGGATTTTTCTTAAACGATCAAAATCATCCCAAGAGAAAATAAATCGAGCTTTCTTCCCCAAATTCTCTAACGCTTTTACGACAAAATAGGTTGTGAGAACTTCGCGAAAATTCCCTACATGGACAGATCCTGAAGGGCTAATACCTGAAGCGCATGTGAATATCTCTTTTTCCGGATGCTTGGTTATTAATTTTTCAGCAATTTGATAAGCCCAGTGCATACCTTTCACCTCTTTTTATTAATACTTTAATCAAAGCAAATAAAAAACTCCCACCTCCAAGAATTAATCTTGAGGGCGAGAGTAAGGATTCGCGGTACCACCTCAGTTTACTTATTGATCACTCAATAAGCCTTATCAGGTACAGCCAAAAGAGCGATACCTTATCCCGATAACGTGGGAGATCGTCATAGCATCCCTAAGAAAATAAACTTAGTTCCGTATGAAGCTCAGAGGCTTTGTTCAATAAGATTTCCCTTCCCTTTTTCCACCATCCAAGGGTCTCTGTAAAGCTTCCTCTTATCTACTCGTCTCGTCATTGCTTATCATTGCAGTTATTAAATAATTCTCATGATATTATCAAATTCATGCAAGCATTTCAAGTAATTTTCAAAATTTTTGTGCATTAGAAGCTTTTTTCTAGCTCATCCACTAAAGATCCGACATAAGCCACTGCTTTTTGAATCGGTGCTGGAGTTGACATATCGACTCCAGCTAAATTCATAAGCTCAAGCGGCTTTAACGTTCCTCCAGCCTTTAAAGCGGATAACCAACGATTTACTGCTGGCTCCCCTTCTTCTTTTATCGATTGAGCGGCAGCTGTTGATGCGGTTAATCCAGCTGAGTACGTATATGGATAGAGACCCATGTAATAATGGGGCTGGCGCATCCACGTTAATCCTGCGCCTTCATCGATTTCTACAGCATCTCCCCAAAAATTAGCTAATAACTCTATTTTTTGCTCACAAAGAAGTTTCGCGGTAATCGGTGTACCTTTATCCGCCAATTCATAAACGCGACGTTGCAGTTCCCCTTCTAAAATATGGGTCACAAAGTTATGGTAATATGTTCCTAATGATTGCAAAATAACCCAGCGACGCATTTGATTATCCGTCGACTTAGCTAAAATATGCTGACTTAATAACATTTCATTCATAGTAGATGGCGCTTCAACAAAGTACCTTGATGGACGAGTATTAGAAATACTTTGATAACGAGACGCAAGGCTAAAATGACCAGCATGCCCTAATTCATGTGCTAACGTGAAAGCATTACGCATGGAATCATTCCATGTTAACAATATATATGGATGCACTCCATATGGACTTGAACAGAAAGCACCTGACGATTTTCCAACATTATCAGCTAAATCAACCCAGCGATTACGTAGCCCTTGCTCCATGATCTTCCTATATTCAGGTCCCATTATTTGCAGAGAATCAAGGATAAGCTGTGAAGCTTCCTCATAAGTTATTTTCGGATTATATGCTGGGTCAAGTGGCGCTTTTAAATCACTGAACTGCATGGATTCTAAACCTAAAACTCGCTGCTTCAACCTAGCAAAGCGACGCATATGTGGAGCCAACTCTGTTTGGATCGTATTTAATTGATTTTCATACATTTCCTTTGTTACCTGCTGCTCGTGCAGAAGCATATCGGTAACGGAGTCATAGTTTCGCATCCGCGCTTCAATCACTTGTTTTTTTACCTCTGTGGCATATGTCGCAGCATACGTGTTTTTGTACTGTTTAAGTGTCTCATTGAATGAATGATACGCTTTTCTACGGAGCTCCGTATTCGGTGATCCTTCATAGGTTGGAAAAGAATTAAATGTTAATGGATGCACCTCACCACCATTCGTCGTGAAAGAGGCGAACTGCATATCAGACGTTTTACTTCTTTCATAAATCATATACGGCGCACCATGGATTTCCCCAAAGGATGCTAAAACTTCCTCCGCTTCAGGTGAAAGCTTATGAGCCTTTGTTTCTAAAATATCGGTTAGCACCTTCGTATATAAGGTCAATCCTGACTCATGCTGAAGATATTCTAAGACAACTCCATCTTCTAACGCCAAGATTTCCGAGTTCACAAATGAAACACTAGCTTGGAAATTGGCAAATAGAGAAGCAACACGCGCAGAATTACCTTGATTTACTGGATTAGTTCCATCCTCTGATTGACGTAGCGAAGCAAATGTCATCACTCTGGACAAGCGTTCTGTCAATGCGTCTTTCGTACGTAAACAATCTAGTAAAACTTTCGCATTTTCATGAAGTCTCCCTTTAAACTTTGTAACTAAGTGAAGGTCCTTATGTAACGTGTGTAATTCTGATTCCCAGGCTTGTTCTGTTGCAAATAAATCACTCAAATCCCATGTTTGTTCAGTAGGTACCTCGGACCTGACTAACGTTTTTTTCATTACTTTAGTCATCAATAAGCTCCTCTCTAATAACAAAATATTTCGTATATCGAATTAAGTCCTTTTCATTATATAAGAATTTTCAATTAATTCAAATGATATTATTAAAATTTGATTAGTCATGAGCCGTATACTTCTTTTAAAATTTTTGTGGAGCCTTCTAATATTCCAACAAAAATTCGGTTCCTCATCTCTTTTCATAAAATAAATCACCGTTGGTTACATTAAGAAAATAAAGCTAGGAGGGTTCAACATCATGTCTTCAACTCAAGCACCGATCGCTTCTTCGGAATTAGCAAATTTGTGGATGGCTTATCAAGAAAGAACGATGATCCTTAGAATAACAGAGCATTTTTTGGAGCATGCAGAAGAGGAAGGAAAACAACTTCTTCAAACTCTCTCTAATAATGCCACGAAGAATATCGAGACAATTTCCAATATCCTTCATCAAGAAGGAGCAGTCATTCCAAATGGGTTTACAGAGAGCGATGTACGTAAATCAGTACCAAGATTATTTGATTTCTATTACGATATCATGTATTTACATATGATGACAAAAGTCGAGATGAATCTTTATGCACTTTTTACAGGTATGTCCTATCGAAAGGATATTAAGGATTTCTTTATAAGCTTGACAGCAGAAGCCTTAGCACTTAATGGCGAAGCAACTCAATTCTTATTGGAAAAAGGGATTTTGGTACGACCACCATATGTGACAATGCCTCAAGAGGTGAATTTTGTTAAAAATCAAGAGTATATGGGAGGGCTAAATTGGTTTAGTGATAAGCGAGTCTTAAATACAGTAGAAGTTTCACTTATACACCATGCCATTGAGACAAATCTAGTAGGAATGAAATTAATGATGGGATTTGCTCAGGTGTCAACCAATAAAGAGGTTCAAGCATATTTTGTGGATGGAATGAAATTATCCAAAAAAATTGAAGTGAAACTCGGTGAATTTTTACGCGATATCTATATTGAGCCGCCAGCTACACACTCTGGGAGAGCCACTACTTCAAAAACCGCTCCTTTCTCTGAAAAATTAATGATGTACAACACTAGTTTGTTAACTTCCTTTGGTCTAGGTAGTAACGCACTAGGAGGAGCATTTAGTTTACGAAGTGATTTGCCAGCTACAATGGCAGTACTAATGAAAGATATTTATGATTTTGCACAATCCGGTGGAAAAATTATGATAAAAAACGGCTGGATGGAAGAACCACCGCAAATGGAGGATCGAGATCAACTAACTAAATAGCAAAAGAAATCTAGTTTTAAACAGTTAATTAAGTGATCTAGAAAGCACATTTTAATAACCATTTACCTTTATTTTATATAACCGACTAAAATAAAAGATCGTCTACATTGTAAAGTGTAGCGATCTTTTTCGAATTCTTATAGCTTGTTGTGGAGCAAAATCATACATCTCTCGAATAGGATGTCTCATAGTTGCTACTTGAGCCTTGTTTATCATTAACTGCGAAATGGATTGTTGTAATAAATGCAATCGCCATACCTACTATCACAATAATAAAGTTCATTAAATCTGTTAGTGTCGTTGCGGGATTTTCTACTGTTAACGTAAAATAGACCGAGAAAAAAAGGACAAATATGAATACACTAGATAAAACGGTAACTTCTAAGACATTTTTAGTAGCCATTAAACTATAAAAAATGATTGGAACAGCAATTCCTAACGTTAATACTAGATAGCCAACGTCAAATATTCCCTTAGCAAACAAAAACTGTCCACTAACTACCCTCACCAATATAGCGGAAACATAAACTATAAATGCTGAAACGACTATATTTACTCCCAACACATTCAACTTATTTTCTTGCATTTCTTCCACATCCCCTGCTTGTTTTAATTATCGGAAAATTCACTATTCAAATTCATTATATACCAATAATTAAAAGCTACATCTAACAATTATGGAAAATTTGTGTATTTTTCAGAGGAACTGATAGTTTTCTAACGAGTAAAGGAATTTATTGACGAGTAGACGTTATTTACACATGATTAATAGCGCTCTAACTAAAAAATCTCATTAGACAAGTGTTTGAATGACACTTGTCTTGTCTAATGAGATCATCTATCAAACTCAATCAATTTAAATACTGATTAAGATTCATGTTTATTTAACTACACTACCTGCTTTACTTTGACTTTGCACCGACTTTTCATGCTGAAGGAGCCATTCCTTCCTCCACAAACCGCCTGCATATCCTGTTAATTTGCCATTTGATCCAATTATTCGATGGCATGGAATCACAATGCTTAATTTGTTTTTCCCATTTGCGCTTCCTACTGCCCTGATCGCTTTTTCATGCCCAATAGATAAAGCTAAGTCTTTATAGGAACCTGTTGTTGCAAAAGGAATACAGGTTAAAGCGTCCCACACTTTTTTCTGAAAAACTGTACCTTCGTAGATAAAGGGAAAGGTGAATTCTTGGCGTTTTCCTTTAAAATACTCATCTAGTTGCTCGTAGCAATCTTTTACTACTTTTGGTGTTTCATCCCGAAAACTATTTGAAACCTCATCTGTCTCCTTAAACATAATAGAAGAGATTGCTTCATCTGTACCGATTATTTCTAACACCCCAACTGGTGAATCGTAATCTAATTTATGTAGTTTCATCATATAAAGACCTCCATAGATAAAAAGTGGCATATGCTTGCCAGCCTTCCCAATATGTTGCCATCTCTGTAATTTCCTCTATTGTCGGCTTATGCTCTAGCCCTAATTGACTCTTTAGTGCGTTGTGGAGTCCGACATCTGTAATGGGGAATGCAGATGGATGGTGTAAACATTTCATCAGGACATAATCTGCTGTCCATGCACCAATTCCTCTAATGGCCACTAGCGATTTTTTCATTTGTTGATAGTCTTGCTTTTGGGACAGACCTTCTTTGGTTAATGTTCGATTCTCCATCTCTTTCGCAACTCCAATTACATACTCTGCCTTCCTACCGATAAATTGAAGCTTTCTTAAATCCTCTATACCTATTGTTGCTATCCTTTCATACGTTGGGTATAGCCAATAAGTATGTCCATCGACGGTTAAGTTCTCCCCAAAGTGTTCTACAAAACGTTTTTTCAAAGTGTAAGCAAATGTTAAATTAATTTGTTGGCCCATAATCGCCCAAGTCAAGGCTTCAAATAAGTCTGGAATACACATGATTCGTAATCCGTAATAGTTATCCACTAATTGCTGTAAGACTTTATCTTGACTAGCTACTTTATAAAAAATCTTCAAATCGGCTTCAAAATCAAACCATTCCCAGATATAAGCCTCAACCTCTCTCCGAATAGTTGTATCTGGGGCACCTAAAGGAAATTCTACTCGTATTATTCCATCGGTAAATCCCATTTTGAATAATACTAATTCAGTTTGCACTTTTAACAATTTAAATAAAAAATCACCCTGTATTTGGTGCAGTACTTCATGAGAGGATCTACCTAAAAACACTAAGCATTCTTCGAAATTAAATTCTTTTGGAGGAAAGATTTCTATATAGGAAATATGATCGTTCCAATTCATAATCATTACTCCTTACTGCTATTTCGATATTCAGTAGGTGAACAATTTTTCAACCGGCGAAACACCTTATAAAAATTAGAGGTGCTCAGAAACCCAACTTCATAGCAAATCTCCAAGTTCGTTTTACTAGTGTTTTTCAGAAGGTGTGCCGCTTGATCAATACGGATTTTTTCTAAATATGTTCGGGGTGTTTCTGCAGTCTCCTGTTTAAACAATCGTTCTAAATAATAAGCACTTAATCCCACATGAGTAGCAATGTCCTGTAATTCCAGCTTTTGTTTATGATGGTTTATTAAGAAAGCAATGACATTTCTTACAACACTAATGTGTGGGGAATGCTCTACTTCCGGCTGACATCTTTTGCAAGCGCGATAGCCAGCATTTTCAACTTCATTAATATCTTGATAGAATTCAACATTTACTTTTTTCGGTTTTCTAGATCTACAAGACGGACGACAGTAAATCTTGGTTGTTTTCACCGCTGTATAAAATAACCCATCATATGTTGAATCACAAGCCATGATTTTCTCCCACATTTCCTCAAACGATAGCTTGATTTTCTCCATGATAAACTGCCTCCTCCTGCTCACGTTCACGTTAAAATCAAAAACCCTTTACCTTGTAACTTTCTAAAACAGCTATAATCTTGTCCGATAGTGCATTAGCAACGTTTCTATTATTGTTAATTTCTCCTTGTTAACGATGTCCCTATTCTAACAAGGAATATGTTTTTATTTCGTCCTCATTCTTGCTCTTATGGTCGATGAAAATAATCTAATCTACCTGTCGACTTTTTCTGTCCATAATACAATTAGCCTAACTCATTTTATATAAGTTAGGCTTCTTTCCGTTTTTTAACGCTCCGTCTGTTACTAATTTCGAGTTAGTCTCCGCTTACCTGCTAGCTTGAAATACTGAAGCAGTAGCATGTATTTCCTTATAAAAATCATATAGGATTAACCATTAAACTTATAATTAATACTTCCTTTGACATTCGTTTGCAACGTAAATATTCCTCCTGCATGAGGATATTTTTCTAGCTGCTTCTCACTCGTATCTGTTCTAGCTGTAGTAATATATATATTGTTTAAATCGTTACCACCGAACGTACAAGACGTTACATTTACAGCTGGTACGGGGATGAAATCTAATTGCTTTCCCGTTAATGGATTCCATCTTGAGATTCCACTACCACCCCAGTGGGCAATCCAAAGCATTCCCTCTTGGTCAATTGTCATACCGTCTGGGAAACCGACATTATCTGAGAAAGTAACTACCACCTGTGGCTGTTCGATTTTTCCGGTTCGAATATCATACTTATATTGAACAACTTGCCTAGTTGGGGTATCAATGAAATACATAAATCTATTGTCAGGTGACCAGGCTAGTCCATTCGAAATGCTGACATTTTCAATTTGTTTACTTACCGATATATTTTCGTCTACAACATATAAGGCTCCTTTTTTCGCTTCACCCTTCAAATGCATCGTGCCAGCCCAGAACCTTCCTGCTGCATCACACTTTCCATCGTTAAATCGATTATCCACTAAATGACTCTCCGGATCAGTTAGCTTTTCTAATAAAGCGCTGTCCCAATCATAGAAATGAAGCCCGTTTTGCAACGCTAAAATAAATCCGCCATTTTCCCTCAGAGCCATACTACCGATATATTGGTCAAGCTTAACCTTTTGGGTAGTTTCTGATTCCGGTTCATATTTAAATATTTCTTTTTCCATAATGTCTATCCAATAAAGGACTTTTTTATCATAGTCCCAAATCGGCCCCTCACCTAAAGTCGCTTTTGCGTCTATTAACAATTTCACATTCAACTTATTGCCCTCCAACTAAAAAATTGTTGTGCTAATTTCATGACATCGCCTACGTTTTAGCTTTATTGTACTATATCGCTTTTGACCATGTACGATTACCATATCAATCCGCTCAATTTTTTTCAGAGATTGAACTAAGATTTATGAGTTTGAAAATCCTAACTTTCTCTTAAATAAGCACAAAATTTATCGATGCCTTCTCTTATATGCTTCTCATTAGCAAAAGAATAGCTTAAACGGAACCAATTATCTAATTCATTATTGGCGTCAAAGATAGGGCCAGGCACAAACGAAATAGATTGTTTGTTACAAAGCGAAAGCAGTTTGACTGAATCAATATGCTCGGGTAGCTTTACCCACAGATTCAACGCTCCATTTGGACTGATCCATTCTAACCCATACTGTGAAAGGGAAGCCTCCATGACTTCCTTTCGTACCTGCAAAGCAATTCTCAACTTCTCTAAATGTATTTGCATTCTTTCAGAGGTGAAATAATGAAGGAACACTTTTTGGTTCAACAATGGTGTGCCGTTATCAGCTAACGATTTCGAGGTCAAAAGGATTTTCATCAGCGGCTGTCGACTTGCCACCACTCCAATCCGTAATCCAGGCGCTACATATTTACTATAGCTTCTGATATACATAACATATCCAGCTGTATCGTAAGTGAACATCGGAGCTGGAGGCGCTTTGTCAAAATAAATATCATGAAACGGGTCATCCTCCACCAGCACTTTTAATTTCTGTGAAGAATGAGTGCTAATATGCTTGCTATTTGGGGGAATAATCGTAATATTAATTCTAAAAGTATAACTATCATTACCTTCTAATGTCAGTAACTATTAGTTTATTTTATTTCCCTGTGTTTCTCATACCAACATAGTGCTTGCTGTTCCATCTCTTTTACAAATGTCCTTTTCGCGGGACTATATTCACTCGTGTGGACAAATCGTTGAGCTAAGTCTTCTTTAAAACTACTGTAACGAGCAACCTCCTCAGGATGAAACCGCAAATAATCTCGAAAAATTAAATGTCGATTAATATGAGGATTATCTATTTCATAGAAATGAATATGATGCGTCCTCTCCTCGCCGCCTTTGCGAAATAACCTTCTACCTGCAATCCCCCAATCTCCAGCAACATCATAGCCAAGTGAAACCATTTTTTCATTAAACGAGTCTATTTTCTCTATGTCTTTGACGATACACATCATATCAATTACTGGCTTTGCTTTTAGCCCAGGTACGGCTGTACTACCGAAATGTTCGAACCGGATAATTTCTTCACCAAAAATGCTTGTCAAAACCTGTACTTCCTCCTCATACAATTGAACCCACTTCTCACTAAAATCGGTTAGTCGAACCTTCATAGTTATTCCCCCTTGAAAACTCATTTCGAAAAAATATCATTCTACCTCTCGCCCAAATTCTAAATTTGTCTCAATCTCCCAGTACCTCGTCAATACGTTTCCTTTTTGAAAAACGATTTCTATTTCTACCAGCTCATTATCATTTTCGAAGAGTAACGTGCCATGAGGCAAATGATCATAACGAAACCCATTGGTTGGATGAAATGTTCTTGGACTAGTATTTATTTTCCTCATTATTCTATTAATCTCTTCTTTATTATGTATGACATATAAGCTATCTCCCATTTTACTAATGGTAAGCTTATTATATTGGCCTTCGATAATTTTGTGATGGTAGAGCCATATTAGCGCAATCGATAAAAGCAAACTAATGACTACTAATATAGTAATGATACGCTTCTTTTTCATTCCTTTACGCACCCTTTCGAACTCCATTCTCACTTAGAATCTATAATTTTCTCATTGGATAGATCTATTACTCTCATCTACTCTAATTTTAACATTAATATCCAGTACAACCAACATCTTCGTACCTTTACAAAAAAAATAACGTGCTCCTATTTTTGAAGCACGCCTTGTAATTATTCTGCCAATCTATTAAAAAGGACACTCTTTACTGCTATAAATTCCCACCAAAGATAGCCACATTCTGCTGGTCAGGACCGAATATCTGCCCATTCCATTTCAAAGTGGTTTGCACATAGCCAAGTGAATCAGCATTGTATCTCCCAGCTATCCTCTGGTACGCTTGAAGCTCATAAGTGCCATCTCTGTTAAAGTCAATCGGATATAATCCAGACAAAGGATTAACCCATCCTTCTATGGGTGCCTTCAACACGCCATTTTCCTGATAAATTTCCGTTAAATATTCTTTTCCCTTGTAAGTAAGATCCAGAATGTATTTTTCTTGTAGCTTCTGACTGATCACAGACGCTTTGTATTGATCCTGATAGTTCACGCTGTATTGATACTCCTCATTAAATCTATCAGAATCGAAAATCTGCCTTAATTGTCCATTAATATAGGAAAATACATAAGAATAAATAGCCCCACCGCTTCCACCTGTATCAATGACTATTAAAATATCATCCGCTTTGTTGCCTGTAAAATCACCTAGAAAGAGAGTAGGGTTGTAGCCGGAATTATTTTTTAATGGAATCTGTTGAGACTGATTGGTTCTTTCATTGTGGACGACAAGCGTTATATTTTCCCAAAAAGGACTATCAGGCGTTTTATTAGCGGTTAGTAGCACACTGTCTTTGGTGCCATCCCCGTCAATATCACCACGTTTGGCACTCACAACAGTTGGTCGATTTGAGTTCATTTCCCTTGAAACTACTTCTTGAAGCTTTTCTTTCGTTTCCAAAAGCCTTTCCTTTAAAGGCTCAGATTTCGAGTGTAACAAGGCTTGTTCAATCGTTTGTAATGCCTCATTTCGTAATCCAGCTTTCACCTGTGTATCGACTAGATAATACCAGTAAGAAGGATTATTTGTTTCTTGTAATTTTGTATGATAGTAATGGATTGCATTTCTAAAATAATTCGAGTCCATAGTCAGTCCACCTTCCGTATAATTCTTCCTAAAGAATTATATGCTGGAAATTGTGGGTATAACCTAATAAGCATGTTTATTTCAAATTAGATATTAAATGGTAAACACATAGAATATGATTATCACCATAAATAGGAACGCAAGGATAACACCTACACATACCGCTAGAGCATTTGATTTCCATGTATACCCTTTCAAATCTGCTACTGAAGTGGAACGATCGACTTTTCTGATATGTAATAGCATGCTAACATTTAGCAATAAGGTAAAAATAAAGAGCAGAATAAACCAAAACTGAAAGTCCGCTTTCATAACATCTTCACCTAAGTATGGGTCCCAATAAACTCGGAATAGCATGAATCCACCTAATAATACATTCCAAACGTACCCTATTATCCTCTGTTTTTTCCACTCACTTCCCATCTTTTCTTTTTCATATTTTGCTACTTTCTCTATAATAGGGAAGATAGATTTGGTAGAATCCCTTTTTAAGAAACCGATTATCGCCTGGACAATTAAAAGTACACCTAAAAACAGAAAAAAATGTGAATACGTAATTTCAAAAGTACGTATTAAACAATAAAAAAGGATTAAAGCCGCTATTAATAAAGTATTTAAAAAGATATATTGATTCTTTCGCATTTGCTTTATTTCCGCAACATTCATGTACAACTCCCCTTGTTTCGAAAATTCTACTCTTTCACTATTTTAAAATCGAAATCTCCAATAATGTGCAACAATTCCAAGCAAAATGACTAAACAAACAATCGCAATTAGAAAAAAGGGAGTTATAAAATCTCCGAATAGGAGCGTAAATATTGGCTTGAATATAATGATAACACCTAAAAAAATCGTAACGACTCCAACATTCCTAGCATATTTTTCTTTATCACCATAAAAGGTAGCATTACTATAACCGATAATTAAGTGCAGCATCTTTTTCTTCCAAATAAGAAGACCAAAAGAAACCATAGCAAGCCCACCAACAATATACCCTAATGTCTCCATCATTCTAATCACCCACTTCTCCTATTTAAGAGTTCCCTCCCTCTTATTACGATAATAAATAGAAATAGTTACAAGATATAGTAATTTTTTAGTAAAGGTACATATGTAATTACTTATTTGTGTACTGCATCAAACAAAAAAATGGAAGTATTTTCGCTACTTACTCAATAAGCGAAAATACTTCCAACTACAATTATTTAGTGCATTATATTATTCATTAGTTATACATGTAGTATAGCTTTCTTAATCATTTCTTCGCTCTACTAAATTAACCCCTACCCCCATACAAATAACTCCAATTAAAATCATGAGAACTATTGGTAAAGCAATTTCATTCCAGCCTGCACCAAACAATGCAACATTCATCATCGCTTCCATTGCATGACTTAAAGGAAATAAATCAGCAATAAATATTAGAACCGTATTACTGATAGTTCCTGGTGGCATATACACTCCACTTAAAAGCGGAAGAATAGGGATTACAGATGAATAGACGATATTAAATTGCTCCGGCGTTTTTACAAAGCCCGTAAATAACATTGCCATGCTAACCGTACTTAGCGTATAAACGGCAGCAATCACGAGAATCAAGCCAAAATTATCGCCCAAATTATATTGGAATATAGAAGTAAATACTAAGAGAACTACTAACAATTGTAAAAAACCAATGAAGAAACTATACAGCAAATGTCCCGTATACATCCCTGTCTTCGTTACAGGAGAGAGGATCATTCGATTCCACACACCACTAACCTTATCTACCATCACACCATTGACCTTAAATCCAATCGTAAACATGGCCATAAAGAGTGTAAAACCAAATAGCAATTGAATCCCCATATTATGCTGTGAAACTACTCCGCCATCAAGTGACTCGGTTACCATTTTAAATGGAGCATTATCCAAGTAAACCTCTACGTCACTTCTAATTTTCTCGATATTTTCTGAAGCAGCAGCTTCTAGTAAAGCTTCAGCGGTAAACACCGAATGGACATACTGCTCAACAAGTTGAATGGATGGCATTTCCGCGGCTGCAATAATTTGATAATCATTTTCCTTCAAATTAATGGCACTATCAGTTTTTCCTTTTAAAACATCCTCGCGAGCCACTGCCTCATCTGTAATGACAAACTGAAAAGCATCATTATTATTTAATAAAGGCTCCCACTTTTCTTCGATTTCTCGACCATTAGCTTCACTGCTAAAAATAGCTACCGGCGTTTGAGGATTATAATTACTATCACTAAAAACAATCGTTAACACAATACTAAGTGTGAAAAACATAATAACTGTCATTGGACTTCGCTTGTCTTTCATCCACTGCGCTTTAAAAACTGGGAACATTAGATCCTCCCCCTTTTAGGAAACATTAGGCTTGCGATGATGATACAACCAACAGAAAACAGGAAAAGCTTTATCATCGGAATAACTAATGAACTTAAGTCACCAGATTGAACCCACTGTATATAGACGGATAGGCTTAATCCATTTGGCGTCCATTCTCCAATTCTTTGGATCCATTCTGGAAGACCATAGATTGGGAAGAAGTTTCCGCCAACAACTGCCATCATCATAATAATCATAGTGAACAAACCATTCGCTGCATCTGAGTTTTGAAGTTTCAAGGTTAATAACGTGAACACGGCAGACATGCCCGCTACGGCCATTGAAAAGAAAGTAATGATAAGGATGATTCCGAACCAAAATTCCATTGATTTACTAGGAAAAACATTTAACAGTAATTGTGAAACGCTGAATATAATCATAAGTTGAAGCCAAGCAAAACAAAAGGTAGAAAGTACTTTGCCCATTAAATACGAAATTGGATTACTATTCGTTAAAAGAATTCGATTAAAAACACGTTCTCTTTTTTCCGTTACAGTCTTCATTGCAACTGTCGCCGCAATAAATAACGTAAAAAGGGTAGTCATCGCATGCGTAAAATATTGAGATATCGTTAATGTCTCGATACCTTCGATCACTTCTCTTCCCCCAAGAGGTAATATTGGAGCTATTGCTTCGCCATCCGTCACACTAGAAAGGGCAAGTTGAAAATTGAGTGTATCCAAGTAACGCTCCATAATGTTATAGAGCACATCGGATTCTAGGGATTGCTCTTCCATTTGTATCGCAAGTGAGGTATTGGCAGATTCCCCTAATATTATTTGACCAAGGACATCATACGTATATCCTTCTGGGATCTTAATTACAGCATCTAACTCGCCACTCTTCACCAGCTGCTTCGCTTCTTCTGCACTTAATTGCTTTGTGTTTAGCCATTCACTTAGTTCAGGATCGTTAAGGAACGCATTTAATAACCCGACTGGTGAAAACATAGCAGCCTGTTCGGTCATTGCTTCTTTTTCTTGCTCTGGCAAATCCATTGCTAGAATTACTTCCTCGAACTGTTGCAGTCCAAGAGATTCGTCATCCTGTAAAACGATTCCAACGTTTATATCCATCGTCTCTGCATCTTCACCCATCAAACCAGAGAAGGCAAAAGTCAAGACAATAATAATCACAATCGGAACTAGTAAGGAAATGAGTATTTCCTTTCGATCTCTCCAAAAGACTAATAAATCTTTTCTAAAAAATGAGCCCATCTTCTTTTACCTCCTCTAATCTCTTAACGTTCGTCCAGTTAAATGTAGAAATACATCCTCAAGACTTGGTGTTTCCATATGAAAATTCGTCACTTGAATCCCTTCACTTTCAGCGGCATGCACTAAGTCACTTAGAATGTTACTGCCTTTTTTTGAAACAATTCGAATCCCTTGCTCCGATTCATCTATGCGACGTACATGTTCCATGGATTTTATCTTCTCCACAAGCTCAGCGCTCGTTTCACTCAGCTGTACTTGAATCGTATCTTCACTGGATAAAATACTTAATAGCTCTGATTTACTTCCTGATGCCACGACTTTCCCGTGATCCATAATGTACACGCGATTACATAATTGCTCCACTTCTTCCATGTAGTGACTCGTATAGAGAATCGTCATCCCATTCTCTTCATTTAGTTTTCGAACCGTTTCTAAAATATGGTTTCTTGATTGAGGGTCAATTCCGACAGTTGGTTCATCCAAAATAAGGATTTTAGGATTATGCAACAAAGCAGCGGCAATATTTACCCTTCTTTTCATCCCACCTGAAAATGTTTTAACAAGATCTTTTTGTCGATCTTTCAAGCCGACCATTTCAAGAACGTCCTGAATTCGCTCTTCTAAAATGCTTTTTTTCACTTTATAAATTTCCCCGAAAAACTTTAGATTTTCATAGGCTGAAAGCTCTTCATATAAAGCTATTTCCTGTGGTACAACTCCGAGCACTTTTCGAATTTCTGCTGGATTTTTTATCGTACTGTCGCCATTTAGTTTTACATCACCAGATGAGGGCTTTAATAAGGAAGAAATCATGGAAATAGTTGTGGATTTCCCTGCACCATTTGGCCCGAGTAAACCAACCGCTTCCCCTTCGTCTAAGTAAATGTTAATTTCATCAACCGCTTTTTTTCCTTTGTAGGTTTTGCTTAGCTTTATCGTTTCGATCATATTTGTTCGCTCCTTTATTGGATGGTAGTTTAAGATTACATAAAAAAAGTCAGTGTCACCACTATCTCTGGTCATTATCATGGTTGTTAGCCGTGACTTTAGTCATTTTTGTTTTATTTTTTCCAGAAAATATGTAGAGACTTGTTAAACGCCCTGTAGATTTCCGCTGCAGGAGTTCGCTTTCCGCGGGGCGCTTGTGGAGCCTCCTCGGCTTTGCAGCCTGCGGGGTCTCCACAAAACGCTACTTCCCGCAGGAGTCTCACCCCTTCCACTTCAATCTACAGGGGAGACGGGTTCTACAATAGCTTTCGACTTTTTCATAAATAATGGTGCTAATTTCTTTGCGTGAAGGTCTCCCCTGAAATTAACTAAGTAGCTGGTAAAGATGCTGTTCATAATTGGAAGTAACAATCGTGACTATACCTTTATGATAAGAAAGATAATTGCTTAACAAGGTTTTTAGGAGTTTTTGTAGAATAATTATCTATTGGTCTAATAGTAAATATAGGGAGTCGAGTAGAATGGGATATGTTCGTGAGAAGTTAATGATTACGACGGAAAGGCTTGTCCTTCGATTGTTTCAAACAACTGATGCGGCAGCGGTTGCGAAGCTTTGCAATAACTATAATCTTTACAAAAATACATTGTACCTAGCTTATCCGTATAGTTTAAATGATGCTTTGTCGTGGATGGAGCACCATTATGATAATTTTATAGCGGATAAAAATTATGAGTTGGCGATAACAGATAAGGAATCTGGCGAGCTATTTGGAGCAATTGTATTATCCAATAATAAACATTTTAACCACGGGGAAATAGCTTATTGGATTGGTGAGTCATATTGGGGAAAGGGCTATGCGACAGAAGCAGCAGAGGCGATTATACAATTTGCCTTTGAAGAAAAGAAACTGCACAAAGTATTTGCACGATATTTTCCTACGAACCCTGCTTCAGGAAAAGTTATGGAGAAGCTTGGTATGAAAAAAGAAGGGATTTTAAAGGAGCATGTCATAAAAGACAGGAAATATTTAGATTTAGTGCTGTATGGAATTATTAATGAAAAGGATGAGTAAGTAACATGCAAAATCAACCTATGGAGGCTGTGCACCATACGAAAAAATAAGCGTATTCGAGTATCATTTCGAATACGCTTATTAATTACTCGTTAACTTACCATTCTTTTAATGAATGATTAAACTAGATTATGACGAATTGCGTAGATGGCAAGTTGCGTTCGATCTCTTAGCCCTAACTTAGTTAAGAGCTGACTTGTATTATTTTTCACGGTTCCTACAGATAAACCCATTCTTTCTGCTATTTCATTATTACTTAGCCCTTCTCCAATGCACGTTAAAATAGCTCGATCACGCGGACTAAGGGAAGGATCAGCACGTTTTTCTTCTTGTTTTTGGAGTAACAGAGGCATAACCTTTGCTGCAACTTGATCCTCGACTGGTAATCCTCCACTCAACGCACTTCGAATCGAGCGGACCAACGATTCTGTATCGGCATTTTTAAGTAGATAGCCGCTGACACCAATTTTTAACGCATCCATTACATATTGGTTATCATCAAACGTCGTTAAAATCAAAATTTTGGAATCCTTCCAACGGGATCGAATGATTTTTGCTGCCTCGATACCGTCCATAACAGGCATCCGTATGTCTAAAATAATAATATCAAATGCCTGCTTTTCACAGAGATCAACTGCTTCCTTGCCGTTGCTTGCTTCCCCGGTTACTTTTATTTCGTCATCTGTTTCTATCATCATTTTTAACCCTTGCCGAACCATCACTTGATCTTCAGCTAGTAGTATCCGAATCATTATGTTCCTCCACGTTGAATAATTTTATATAGCCGCTTACAATAAACTTCTCTGTCGTTCTTTGTACATCCAATTGTCCACCGATTTTTTCGAGTCTCTCTCGCATAGATGAGAGGCCAAAGCCTTCTTGAAAACGATTGTTATTTTTAACGGGATTACTTATTTCAAAACGAAAGATACTTCCACCTGGAGCGTCAAACGTAATCTCAGCCGCCCTAGCATTACTATGCTTCATTATATTCGTTAAAGCTTCCTGGACCGATCGATAAATAATAAAAGACTGCTCCCCAGTGAGTGGGGCCGCAAATGCACCAGACTTCACAGTAAATTGGATACGGATAAAGCTTTCCGTTTCCAATTTTCGAATTAATCGTAAAACCCCGGGAAGCCCACCAACATCACTTCTTTTTAACATCTTCACAGCACTTCTCGTTTCTTCTAAACTCTGATTTGCAAGAGCCTTCAACGATTCAACCTGTCCTATATCCCGTTCAGAGGCTTTTAATCGAAATACTTCCAATTGCATCAGAAGCGCAGTTAACTTATGACCGACCGAATCATGAATTTCATGCCCAATTAGCATTCGTTCTTCCTGCCTAGCCACTTCTTCATCAGAGACCAGACGCCTTTTTAATTCTCGATATTCACTCAAAAGTGCATCATATCGTGCAGCAAGTCCATCCTTGCCTTCCTTCGTTAGTTTATAAATAATGACGCCAGCAACGAGCAAAATAAAATAGATCGTTATAAACGTAAACTCCCAAGCAGAAAGCTCTGTGCTGACCATTGTAACCAATACTCCAACTACACTGACTCCCCCTACAATACTCGCATGTCGAATGGATAAGCGATAAAATGCTTCCGCAATTAGCAATGCTATTAGAAGCAGTAAAAAGGGATTAAAGCCTTGAGCTTCTAAGGGATATAGCGTGATAATCATCATGCATACATTGATACTTAGTAAACTCATCACAACAACCGGTCGTCTATCAACAAGTGGCATAATAAAAAATACGACGAAAAATACCGCAACACCAACTAATCGCCACATGATCTCTTCCATACTCCCTGTAAAAAACACAAAAGCAAACAGCCAAGGAACAGTGTTGAATAAAAGCCATATCCAGTACAGTTTCATAAATTTCCTTTCTGGTGCCTGACCCGCGCTTCTATATAGGATTAAAGCGCTTTTGAATAAACACCTACAAAAGTTGTTTTTTAACGTTTTGTTACTTCACTTCTTCTTCATTTGGAGTATTGTATTCTGGGCTCCTTGTCACATACTTATGTAACTTTTTGTACAATTTTCTAACAATCTCTATTCTAATTTTAACATAAGTAAATATCGAGAATTTAGACCAATATGAGTAACGAGCAAATCTAGTTTTTTTAATTCTTCTATAATATGTAAAAATGTACGAGAGTGAGATGATTGTTGAAGCTACCTGTACTCAACGAATGATGCCTATGATAAAATTAGGTTATCGAAATTTTCTAAATGATTAGCGAATTACGTTAAAGAACATTAAATTCGCAGAAATGGGGAAGTCAATTGGAACAAAGCACACAAAATATATACTCACCGCCAAAACATATAGTCTCAGCAGCAACTATTGTATTGAATGAACAAAGGGAAATACTATTAATCAAGGGACCTAGAAGAGGTTGGGAAATGCCAGGTGGACAAGTTGAAGAAGGAGAGTCTTTGAGAGATGCGGCAATAAGGGAAACTAAAGAGGAAACAGGGATTGATATTGAGGTTTTAAAATTTTGTGGAATCTTCCAAAATGTGAACGATTCAATATGCAATACGTTGTTTTTAGCTCAGCCAGTTGGAGGCATATTAACTACTTCAGCAGAAAGTTTGGAAGTAGGGTTCTATCCTATTGAGCAAGCCTTAGAAATGGTAACTTTTATGAATTTTAGACAAAGAATTGAATACAGTTTAAATGAAGACACACAACCTTTTTATATTGAATTTTAATGATACTATACTCCATTATAGAGGGATTTAGTTAAGCAAGGGAACTCCAAGACAATTACGGAGCTCCCTTGCTTTGTATAAAAAACCAACACTAACAATTAACATAGGATGTTTAACTTCACCCTGGGTTATTTTCTTTATTCCCTATTAAACTCTCTGCCTCACGCTTAATAATTTCGATGTACTTACCTTTAGTAAAGGGTTTTAGATTAATTAGAAATAAAATACTTTTCTTTGAAAATTGGACTTAGTTCACTCCAGACATCAAATTTATTTCCATCTATATCTGAAAAGACAAAATTCCTTCCTGAGTGTCCTCTATTTTCAATATTTCCCACATTAATCTCATTTTTCTTGAATTCACTATGTAATGCTTTTAAAGCGTCTAATCCATTAACTTCAAATGTTAAAGAAAAGCGCTCTTTACCATAGATATCAATGAAGTTAGAACTTTGATTTTCGTTTGAATTCACAAGGAAGATACTTTGATTTGCAAGATTTAAAATTGCTTTGTCTTCATCTTTATAGCTTAACTCTGCTCCCAATTTATTGACATACCAATTAGACGAAAGATCAACATTAGTTACTGGAATGTATGTAGTTCCAACCCTTAATAATTTCTCGTTCACTAAAAATCCCTCCAAATTTTGTAATATATTAATAATTCATTTTTATGTTTCAAATTTTTTTTGCCTAATCTACCTATTATCTCTACATATAGATGAAGATCTTCCTAATAAACTAAGAGCCTTTTCAATTACATTATGATAATCGAACCCTGTTATCGCCCATACCCCGTTATTACTTCTAGTATAAAGTGTTTTACTCTCATTATAGTTAATTAAAATACATACTTGATCTTTCAAAGTTACTTTTTCAATAATTGGTGTGCCTTCATCAACCACTGCATGTGCTAATTCAGAGACATTTGGCATGAGTAGCCACCCTAAATCAAAAGTTCCTTCGCTATTTTCTACCCATTGCCAACCGAAGGGGTTTTCAAAAATTGACCGATTATCATCTGTGATACCACATGGAATGACGCTAAGTGCTGGTGTATGTGCAGGAGGTCTTTCTAGCCTGATCACATTTACTTTTAAATTTTCATTTTTGGATGCGCCAACAATTTCATAGTTCATAAAGCCTCGAAGATTTCGAAAAGAATATAGTTCTGATAACAACGGAACATCCCATTTAATTCTTTCATCATCTGTTGTATTCGGATCTATTTTGGGGATTCGATACACTCCACCAAATGGAATTACTTGAGTTCCATATTTAAGTGGCAATCCTTGACTTAATAACCATCTATCCAACGCAAGTGCAGCTAACCATTTTGGCTTAAAACCTAATTCAACAGCTCTTACACTTAATTGATAAGCTTGCCACCAATCTTCTTGTGCCTCGCCGTGTTGATAGATAATAGCAGCATGTATGAAATCTATTCCAACTGTTGCCCCACCGTTATCAAGAACTTGTTTAACTTTTTTTCTTCTTTCCCTATCTCGATCTACCCTATCAAACCGCATTGTACGAAGATCATGTTGGTCTTCTTCAAACAATTGTTTTAATGTTTCATTCAACGTAGGATCCTCCTTAATTAGTAACATTCATCTTCATTTAAAAAAGCACTCGGTCATGAGAAACAGTTGATGGCGCAGATTTTTACTAATTTCAAATATTCAATTCTATAAAAATTCTTCCTTTAATAGATTCTTCACTGCTTCATCACCAGTTAATTTCACCTTAATCAAGTCTGCTTCTCCGCTCACATAGATAAAGAAACGTATAAATGGACAACAACGATTTTCGTACGAAATCCATTCAGCAATTTTCACTAAAGCTGAGTACTGATTAGGATAATAAAACACATAGCCATTTGGAATTTCCTCAAACGAAGCATCCACCATTAGTTCCTTTCGTAGCTCTTGATAACGAATTCTTTCTTCTGGCTTAAATGCTAACAAATTACAGGCCACTACTGGCGTACCCTCACAATGATTATTATTCATACTCATTCCCCTTCCTCTTAATTACTTACTACAAACGCCACGCTACTATAAAGTATTAAAGCGGAACCTGGCACCATTTTCTTTAAATCGGAAATATCACTTCCATAAAACGGAAGCGTCTGATTGTGGAAGTTATTTTTGCTGTCAATCTATGATGTTGTTATTATACTTTTTTAGAAATACTTCTAATATATTCGTATATAATTGGGGTTGCTCGGCATGCACTAGGTGGGAAGCAAATGGTATTACGGAGACATGGATGTTTTCATTTGCTTTCGGGTATGTTATTGCTCCGATTACTTCATGTTTTTTTCCTTCACCAACTAAAAATAAAACAGGAACTTTAATCGCTGTAACATCCTTTGTTTCATGGAATGGGTACCAATCAGACTCTAATGTTAATTGAAGCATTTCTCTCCAGTTCGAATAATGAACAGAGTCAAAGTACTTTCCTAATTCTTCATTTTGGAGAAGACCTGCTAGTTTTTCCGCTTCCTTTCCTTGTATCACTTCCCAATCCTCAGGTTTTTCAGGAATTACCCCAGAAATGGTCAAACTTTTTACTCGTTCAGGGAAACGTTTTGCAAACATTAACCCGATCATTCCCCCTAAGGAGCAACCAACAATATGAGCAGTTGGAACGTCTAAGCTATTAAGTGTATCTACTAAATCCAGAACAGAATCCTCGAAAAAATTGTCGAGTTTCTCTGTTTTTGATTGTCCGTGGCCACGTAAATCTGGAAGTATTACTTTATTATACTGTTTAAAATATTCTCTTTGATACTCAAAATCTGTTAATCCAGTTTGTAAACCTGTATGTAAAAAAACTATTGCTTCTCCATTGCCAAATATGGAAGTATGTAAGATCATCTTATCACTCCTAGGTTTGTTTTCTTTCCAATATCTCATTTGATTTCATAGCAGCTTTCACAGATGATTTTCCCTTCATTTTGAATGTAAGCTTTGATTTCTGTCATCCCTCTACCTTTTGGATATTTCATTTTCACAAATACATTCTCTTCCGCTTTGATGTCTTTATCACAAATCGAACACTTAGGTTTTATACGGAACATTTTTCTACCTCCTTTTTCCCCTCTGCCTTCTATACGAGTCTAGCGACAGATAAGTTTGCTTCTTTATTAATCGACTATAAACTCCGCCTCATACTCTCTTTTTATCTACTACTGCAGTTATTATCATTACCAATTTTATTTCCACAAGCGCTATTTTTTTCTGTTAATTTCCTTTAATAACTCAATAACCTGATCATTCTGCTTTTCAATAGATTTTAAAGTTTTTTCAATTGTGCTTGAAGTGATAAATAAGACTAGCAAAATTGCAATTCCAACAAATAACATAATAATTCTCCATTCTTATAAAGCTGAAAGTATTTTTTATAAACTATTTTATTCAAGCAAAGCTCCCAATAATTAAATAACCATATTTATGATAAGTTTTAAGTATTTAAAAAAACATCTAACCTTTTTATTTACAACCGACCAAAGAATAAATAGAACTTGACCGGAGAAACTATTGGAAAAATAATTGGGTGATAAAATGAATAAGCGTTTTTTCCTTCTACTCCTCCTTTTCTTTTTACTGATTTTTCAAGGAGATATTAACAAGATATACGCTAATCAAGTAAGAAATATTGGTGAACACAAAAAGGATCTTGAAGATAATCAAGTGGTTACAGCAATGGTTCATTCAGATATTTGGTATGAAAACATTTTTTTACTGGCAAAAAAATTCAATTCGATGGCTCATAAGAATTTTACGATTCAAGTCGGACTTAGTGGTAGCAGTAGCGTACTGCAATACAATTTTCCAGAATGGTATAATGATAAATTTTCTCCTGATTTATTTTATGAGGATTTAAACAAGGATGAATTAAAAGACATTATAGTTGTATTAATAAGTGGTTCTGGCACTGGGTTGTCTACAAAAGACATCCATATCTTACATCAAAAAGTTGATCCTTATCAAAGATTTGAAGAAGTATCAGTTGACCCCATCAGCAGTGTAGTCAAAAGACTTGTTAAATTTGAAAAAGAGGGTGAAATGGCAATCATTACAATTGGTAAAAAGACATACAAAGTGGATGTTTCAAAGTTTGACTATAATCCGAAAACATATTTTCCAAAGCCATTTACAGGTGGTGTAGAAGAATATCGCATTGAAAAAGGAATTCTATATGGAACGACAGTGGTTTATATTTCTCCTTCCGGTAGTATTGGAGAACTGGAAATAGAGTATCTCTGGGATGGAACTAAGTATAGTCCTAACAAGATTGAATTTAGACCACAGAGACCTTCACCAAGTGAATAATGAATTAAGGGAACATCCAATTACAGAAGTTCCCTTTCTAATCCCGCAATCGCTTGTAGTTGAGTGAGAGTTTCGTCTTTTACCAATCATTAAAATAATTCTAAAATTCGATTCATCCAAATGTTTAAATAAAACATTTTATCAAAAAATAGTATTAACCCAATCACTATCATTAATATTCCGCCTAATTTCATTAAACCTGAAGAGTACTTAGTTAAAAGCTTAACTTTTGAAATAAATAATGCCATTATAATAAATGGAATGCCAAAGCCTAAAGAGAAAGCTGTTATGTTAATAAATGTTTCACTAGGATAAAGAACATTGGCATATATAATAGCTCCAAAAATCGGACCAATACACGGAGTCCACCCTGCTGCAAAAATTAACCCTACTAAGAACGAGTTAATAATATTTCCACTCTTTTTAACGAAAGGCAATCTCTTTTCCTTTAATAAAAACTCTGGAGAAAAAATTCCAATCATAAATAACCCCATCGTAATGATAAAAATGGATCCTAACATTCTAAATAAATCATTGTACTGTATAAATACCTTTCCAAAATAACTAGCTGAAAACCCTAGCAGATAAAATACTATAGAAAAACCTAAAACAAAGGCAATTGAATGCTTTAAGACTACACTTCTTATTTTCAGTTCATTTTTCTTAAGGTCAGAAACTGAAATTCCAGTAATATAAGAAATGAAGGTTGGATAAAGTGGTAAACAACACGGTGAAAAAAACGAAAGTAATCCACCTGTAAAAGCTAACCATAACGTAATATCTTGCATAATGACCCCTTTATAATTAATAATTTTAGTGAATCTAGAATTCTATTTAGTTAATTCATTTAAGTTTTACTTTAAGTTGTTCTAACATTTCGAATGTTAATTCTCCAGCATAACGGTCTACTATCATTCCATTTGAATCAATAAAGTATGTTGTTGGTAGATTTATGACTTGGTAATGCCTGAAAACACCTTCTGTATCTAATAAAATGGGAAATGATACATCTAATTCGTTCACAAAATTTCGGACACTCTGTTCATTACTTTCCTGACTAGTAATATTGACACCTAAGATCACAACATCCTCATAGTACTCTTGATGAAATCTATCTAATTCTGGCATTTCATTCTCACACGGCTCACACCAAGTTGCCCAAAAATTAAGGATTATTGGCTTACCTTTGTAACCAGATAGTTTAGTTGGTATGTTATCTAATGTTTGTAATTCAAAATCAATTGCAGATTCACCAGGGCTATTACCAGCAACAATATTTTCTTGGTCGGTAAAATGCAAATAGAAAGCCGTAATGACTAATGAAACAATAATCAAAATACCAAGTATTTTTTTCATCTTCTATTCTTCCAACCTCATTTCCTCTAAATTCCTATGTATATTTCTTTTAGATTACTAACATCCTTCTCCATTACTTAATACCAATTATTTCAAAAAAACACCTTGATCACAAGATGTTTTTCACAAAAAAGAAACATATCTTAATCCTGATACGCTCCCTTAAGGGAGCGTATCAGTGTGGAATACGTTTTCCTGTTAATCTATAAGGTGGTTAAAATTATATTGCGCTTATGTTCACCATTAGATTTAAAATCTTAAATTATTTCTCTTTAGAAAGAATTTCATAAATAATCTCTGCAAGGATATCTGCTGTTCTGTATTCCTCCTGCAACGTATTATCAACCCCACCAATTTCAAGTAAAACTGAGTTTCCTAAGAGGTCCTGATTATACGTATTTTGGTTTGGTTGATTGTCTTTAACTTGGACTCCTCTTGATAGGAGAGGATATTTGCCTTCCAATTTATCATGAAGAAGTTCAGCAAATTTGATGTTTTCTTCGTAATTTATACTTGATCGAGATACTATTAATGCGATTCTTGGGTAATCTTTTCCGTTTAAATGAATAGTAGTATCACTTCTTTTACTTGAATCTCTGTGTATATCAAATACCATTTTAATGCTCTTGTGTTTTTCTAAGGCTTCATGTAACGGCTCTCTTGAAACAGTATACGTTTCGCTATACGGTAAGCTTCTTTCTTTTAGAATTTCCGCTACATTAGTTGTATCATGGATGGAATTAATACCTCTCTTTTTCAAAGATTGGCTTAATCTCTCTCCTACTAAAGTAATATTATTTGTTTCGTGAATCGCTTTACTAGGGTCTTTCGTTTTAGCTTCTGTGAAAAATGACTCTACATTATGTGATTGATAGATATATATTAAAGAATCCTGTTCGTTAACAGAAGATGCTAAACCACCTTCACTAAGGGTGTTGAAATTCTTGATGATCACATCTGTTCCGCTAAAAAAGATAAGCCATGTCAAAGCAATAGTACATATTGCTACACTAGTTGAAGCAAACGAAAAGTATTTAATTTTTCTTTTCCTGTTTATTTTCCTTGCAGCTTGCCTAAGTCTTCTCGATGTATCCGATACAAATTCTGGTCTAGGATTAAGTGGGTGCGATTCTTTTATAAGGTCAAATAATTCCTTTTCCGTTTTCATTTCCAAGAACCTCCTTTGCATTAATATTTAATTTCTTCTTAAGTTCTTTTAAAGCTCTATGAAAATCAACCTTGACCTTTGACTCGCTACATTGAAGGATTTCAGATGTCTCTTTAATGGAGAATTCGTTAATACCTCTTAGGATAACGACCGCTCTAAAAGTTGGTTTTAGTTTGGATAATGCTACGTGCACAAGTTTTTTCATTTCATTTTGTTCCAATATTTCATTAGGTTCCATTTCAGTGGAAACAATTTGTTTGAAAAATCCTTCTGAAAAAATGGAACTAAATCTTTTCTTTCGATAGTGATCAATTGCTACATGCTTTGCTATTGAAAAAATCCAAGTTTTTAAGTTACCTGTATTAAAATTTGATAAATGATTCAATACACGAATAAACACTTCTTGAGTCAAGTCCTCTGCATCGTTTTGACTTCCAGTAAAACAAATTAGAAATCGATACACATCTAAATAGTGGAGACGATAGATTTCATTAATCCTGTCTTCTAAGTTTTCAAAATCAAGCAATTGTTTTCCCCCTCAATTATGTTTTCATTTATTAATCGTTTAAGCTTTTGGAAAAGTTACAAGTTTTTACTTTTCTATTGAGGAAAGAATTTTGATAGCAAAGTTCTCAATAAAAAAACCATCAATTACGACGGTCTAGTACATTGAAATAATTTGCTTGATAAGCGAAGCAGATGGTTTCATCTAGTATTAAATTCTTTATTATGTATGAAAATCCTCTTCATTAACTTGAACTTGCGGTGATTGATTAGGTTAATACCTAAGTCACTATAAAAGACCTCATCATAAAAGGAAAATTGATACCAAATAAGGAAACATATGATACACTTAGGCTATCCAAATTCACGAAATAATCATAATTTTTATTCAACTAACAAGCAGAAGAATTAAATTGTAATAGGGGGATGATTGATGAACAAGCAAGCAATGGTATATTTTATTTTTGGGATTATTATCTTACTGATCAGTTCACCTTTAGGGTACAGCCTAGTTAATATCGTGTATCGAAACCAGAATTTAACTGGAGAATTTGTACCACTTCTAAACGGATTTATACATTCATTGATGTTAATTGGTACCTTGGTGTGTAGTATTGGAGTAGTTACTTTACTAAAAGAAAAAAGATAATTATTGCATTAACTGGAGTGAGAATTCAATAAGAGCAGCCGCTTCTTGTACCTTGTACTAACGGTAGCGTTAGTTGAAGAAACCATTAATAATAACGTAAAAAACCTCCATATATTCGGAGGTTTTTTTAACATAGTAAAAAACAACATTGAACTTTAACAGAGCCTATTATTTAAAGATAAAAAGAAGCCAAAATGGATTCATATAAAGCAGATTAAAGTATTTGCATTATAAATATGTTTATTTCATACAATTCATTAGAGGTGATGAAAAATGGCAAGAGTAAAATATACAGATAGTGACGTTGCTTTAGTTGCAAGGATGATGAGGGCAGAAGCTGAAGGAGAAGGAAAACAGGGAATGTTAATGGTTGGAAATGTAATTGTTAATCGTGTTAAAGCAGATTGTTTGGACTTTAGAGATGTCAGATCCGTTTACGACGTCATTTTCCAAATACAAGGAGGGAATTATTCCTTCGAAGCAGTTCAAAAAGGTAATATTTTTTATAACAGAGCAAGAGAAGTAGAAAAAAGATTAGCGAAGCAAACCTTAGACCATTGGAGAGAACACCCTTCAAAGTTTTCCCTTTGGTATTTCAATCCATATGCTCCGTGTCCACCTACGTGGTACAATCAACCTTTTGCAGGACAATATAAACAACATTGTTATTATGAACCAATTGCCGATACATGCGAAAGTGTTTATGGGTGGTAAAAAAACCACCTCACACATTGTGTGGGGTGATTTCATATTTCAGTAACTTTAACTCTCAGAACCGTTTTTAATTTTTCTGGTGCTGTTTTTCTCGCATCAGAAATATATATTTCTTTATGTGTTTTTTCTAATCTTTTGAGTTTGTTTTGCCTACAGAACTCTTCCATCAAAGCAAAAGTTTCGGGTTCGTTATCATAACTTCCAATATGCATAGCTTGGACGCATACCCCCTCCTCAATCTGTTCAAATTTTACTTTTTCTAGAAGGAGGTCAGCCTTTTTTGACTTTGCAATATGTATAGCTGTGTGAAATAACTCTTCTGTTACAAAATCCGGTTGTCTGATCATTAACACAAAATGGTCCTTGCTTAAATAATCTAATTTCCGACCTTCTTCATCTAAATCCCATATTCCCTCCAGAGGGAAAACTGTATATTCATAATATCCCTCAGGTGTTATTCCTTTTTTTGGCATCATTCTTAGTGCGTACGAAACAGTATATAAAGTTTCGATATTTTCTTTAAATCCTTCACTATTCGGATTCCCACTACCTTCTATTGTGAAGAATTGCATAGCAGGAACTTCAACCACTGTTGGTTGATTCTTTGGTAGATAAAGTTCCTTTAACTCTTTACGCCATTCGAATTTTTTCATTGTTTGTCATCCTTACTAAGTTAGTCTATCATCTAGCAGTTTTTCACCTGTCTTACTACACAAAGTGTTTTTCAATGATAATCTTTGCTCTTTCATCGAGGTTAGTAGGTAAATCTTTTGGTGAGAAGTATTTTAAATCCAAACTTTCACCATCATGCAACACCAATTCACCATAGGCTCCTTCAGCTAAATATACGCTTATAACATTAAACACTTCATCTCCATTGGGGTACTTAAAATAAAATTCTTTTCCCGATAGCATATCAATGAAGGTAAAGTTGCTTGCCTTTAAACCCGTTTCTTCAAACAATTCACGTTTGGCCGCCTCCTCCAGACTTTCACCTAATTCCATCGCTCCACCTGGAAGTCCCCATTCTTTTGTATCGGAGCGAAGTTGGAATAAGATTTCTTGTTTGTCATTCAACACAATAACTGTTGACCCAACCAAAATAAAAGGTCTTTTCCCTATCATTCTTCTTATATCTTTTATGTATTCAGCCAATTCTAAGATCCCTCCTTCTTATAATTTCCTATGAGTGTCATTGACTTAGGGAAGATTTTTCAATGTAACAATTATGATTTATCTCCCTTATTATCACAGGTAACTCCATCAAGTCGTCAACTATATAATCAGCTTCTACATCATTGAATTGATTGTCCTTCTTCCAGATGCTTATCATTCCAATATCCTTAGCACCTTTTACATCGTTCAAAGGATGATCGCCTATAAAAATACTTTCCTGCGGAGAAATATTTAGTTTCTCAATTGCTCTATGAAATAGTTGAGAATCAGGCTTTTTTATGCCTTCCCATTCAGAAATTAAAATTACATCAAAATACGCTTCAATGCCAAGTGCCTTAATATTGTCCATTTGAAACTGCCCAAATCCGTTTGTAATCATACCTAACAGAAAGTTTTGCTCTTTTAAGGTATCTAACATCGTTATTAGATTTACAAAAGGTTCACAACAATTTTTGAACTCCGTCAAATAATCTTGAAACAGCTCTTCCCAAGTAATTCCCGTTATCTTACATTCTTTTACCAACTGTTGATACACTTGATCTTTCCAAACATATCCACGCTTTTCTAACTCTATGAATCTAGTAATATATGTTTCTTTCGGAATATGTCCAACATATGCATTCAATCTCTCATATTGTCGATGAATGAATAACTTGACTGACTCATCTCTATTTAATAAGGTTCCATCTAGATCAAATATAACTGCTTTAATCATTTAGGTCCTCCATTATTAATCATTATTGTGATTTTCAAATGAAACCACTCTATTAAATTCTTTAGAACCATTTTTTTGTATACTCAATATTTGCCAAGATCTATCTCTTATTTGTTTACCTAAAAATAGGATTTGACCGACATGATAGCTAATGTGTGCTATTTCCGTTTGAATCGCTTGCATTACACTTAAAGGTTGTTGTCTTAATGTCACTTGTTTCATTAAATCGTCGTCTTTTATAGAGTACAACGTTTGAAACAATAATTTCCATCCTCCTTCCCAATCCTCCATTAATTTAGCTCTTGTATGAGATTGATCAAGAAATTCCGAATCTCTATCTCTGAAAGCTTTTTCTCCGTCCGTTGTTAAAAAATCTAACCAACGAGAACTCATGTTTCCACTAATATGTTGCATAATAACCGCAATATTGTTCGACTCCTCACTCGGTTTCCAATGCAGCTCCTCATCAGACAATTGCTGGATGCCTTTTTCTGCACGTTCTTTCAAATGCTTTAGTTGTTTGATGGCTACTATAAGATATTCTTTCCCTATACTACTCAATTTCGTTCCCCCTATAACTTTTGGATGTTAAACAACTTAATTGAACATCCATTTTTAAACTAATTTTTTTGTGAGTCAATGTTGCTAATTCAGTATTTCCTTTGAAAATATCGTACCATAACACATAGAAGATAGAATGGTTGTTAGGCTAAGCTGTAGTCCACTCTACTAATCTCATACCCTTGCATCACCATAACTTCTATCGATGAATTCAAGCATGATACTTAAATAGGGTGCTTTCTGATAATTTATAAAAAATTAATGGGATTTTATGTTAATACATAACTGACGATGGTATTTAGCAAAAAATGCAGGATTCTGCCATAACAACCAAGGAGGCAGCTATTATCCAATTGCCTGTGTTAATAGAAAGATGGTTAGGAGGCTAACCTTATTGAGTAAACTAAAAATAAGGTATTTATTCGTTTCTCTGTTGGTAATAATGAGTGTATTTATTATATTTCACTTTTATCAGTTTCGGGAGCAAAATTTAGGCGATGTACTAGATATTAATAATGTTGAGAAGGTTTACTTTTTTGAGAATCCCAAAGAGAACTCCGATTTTAATACACACATAATTGAAGTGATTTCACACACAATTGAAGATGAAGAAACCATAAATAAACTTGCTGAATTTTTTAAACAGTATCAGATAAAAGCGAGTAAGCAAGAGGGATGGGTGTCCGAAAATGCAAGCGAACAATTTCACTTCTCCTTCGTATATAACGATGGCGATAGTGCACCATATATCTTTGATAGAAATATAGTTGTATCATCCAATATATACAAGGTAGTTAACGATCCAATAGATTACAAATGGTTATATGAACTAATGCAAGATATCAAATCTAATTAATATCTAGAAATTACTCGAAACCAAAAGCCATTCAAATTGAATTCTCTCAAATCGAATGGCTTTTCATTAAAACTTAAGTTACAACTCTCCAAACACAGATATTATCGATATAGTTTACACTTAGGAAATTCTAAGAATTCTTGATACTCAACGCTGGTATAATAGCTTTTAATTCTCCTAAATCATCTATGACTACATCAGATTGTGCTAGCTCTGCTTCTTGAGCGAAATCGAAATTACACCCAATTGCTGTTAACCCATTAGATTTTGCAGCTTTAATATCTGTCAATCTATCTCCAATGACCGCACCGTTCACTATATTGTATTTTTTTAGGATTGTTTGGACTAAATCAGCTTTATTTTGTGATTGAATTTGTTGAATACTAAACACTTCTATCACCCACTCATCTAGATTATAGTATTTTACGATAGCGTTTAAATATTCTGTTACACCATTACTTGCGATAAAAATAGAATAGTTATTATCTTTCAAATAACTCAGTATCTCCACAGCATTCGGGTATAGTGCCCCTTTACCTTCATTAATTTTAGTTATTAAATCTGCATGAAAATGCTCATTTGCAATAGTTCGTACCTCATTAGAATGGTTCGGTAATAATGTTTCCCACACAACTTCTATCGGGACTCCCATAATCTCACGGTACTTCTCTATTGGTGTTGATCCTTCCCAATAATTCAGAGATTTTAAGTATGTAAATGTTTCATCTAGAGATGCCTCTAGTATTATATTTGTTTGAAATAATGTTCCATCCATATCGAAAATCATCGTTGATCCCATCATTTATCCATCTCCTCCAAAAATCAATTACTACTCTTTTAATCTTTCGTACTAGTAAAATTTTTCTTCATTTTGAAACAAATTACTAAAGAAATGAAGTACACTTTATTTAATCCTATCACGCTACCTTATCGTTTCAAACAGTTAATTACTTAACTCAAGAAATTTCACTAAATTTTCAAACACATCACAACGTTCAAATTTCTATCACTGCACCCTACTACTCTATTAATGTTTAAACATTAAAACAAATAGAACTGAGAACATGGTAGCTAGGACATACTCTTTAACTAACTTACATATATTTAACATATTGTACTTAAAAAGGAGGCAGAGTTTCTTGCATGAATTGCTAAAAGTTGCTTTTAGATTATTTGAAATCTTGTTCTTCTTAACAATAGGCTTTTTATTAACAGAAAGTGTTTTGAAAAACATTTATGATAGTTTCGGAATAAAACTTATAGGAAATGTTTGGGTGAACTGGTTCGGAGTTTCTTATATTCTCTTTGCATTATATGTCATAGTAGTTGGTCAATTATTAAAGAAAGACTATGTACTTTATAATCTACGTCTTTCTTCATCTTTATTCTGGGTGCTTTTTATAGCTTCCATTTTTACCGTTTTGATTCCGTTTGTGAAAGGGGAACATCCCTTCTGAAGGTTGAGGTAATATTAAGACAGTTTTTGAGTTGTAGTATATATTCAGTTCAATAGCGATTTCCCTGTTCGTTTCAAAGTAAATATATGCTAATTACCATACTTCAATACGTACTCTTCTAATCCCTCCTTCCAATCACTATTTCACAAGCAGGCGTAGTAGACAAATAAAGTTTATTAACGGAAGAAAGAAACCTAAAGTTTAAAAAAGGGCAATGATAAAATTATCTTTATCATTGCCCTTGTACTATTTCGTTCTATCTCGCACTGTATCTCTTTCAATCAGTTCGCCCTTCAATGAATTCACTTTAGGTGTTTCACAATCATTATTGATGTGAGTGATTAATACATCTACAGTGCTCTCCACCATTTGATCTACCGGTTGCTTCCAGGTTGTAAGGGAATAGCTAGACCAATTGGACATTTTGATATCATCAAAGCCGATGATCGAGATATCCTCAGGTATGCTTAACCCTTTTGAGCGAATCGCGTCCATTGCCCCAAAGGCTGTTATATCATTACCACAGAATATCCCATCAATATTTTTGTGTTTGTTCATTAATCGAAGTGCTGCCTGATATCCACCTTCGTATGTATAGTTTCCTTCTTCAGTATAGAAGTCAGAGATACCACCTTCGATAAGCGCTTTGGCAAATCCGCTTTTTCGATCTACTGTAGTGGAGGTATTTGGGGGACCTGAAATAAAGGCTAAATTCTTATGGCCTTTTTCCACAAGGTATTCCCCTATTTGATAGCCAGCTAAAAAATTATCGCAGTACACTGCATTGTAATTTGCATCGCTTATATAACGATTAAAAAGTACGACAGCTATATCATTTTGAATAAATCTCTCTTCAGCTGAGGAAGACAAAAGTGCGTCAGTTATTATAACCCCTTCCACATGGTATTCAATTAACTGACGTATTTCCGGTTCCTCAATTTGATTATTTTCAGAACTTATAAAAAGTAAGTGGTAACCTTTTTTCGTTAATTTTGCATAAAATTTTTCCAGTACTTCTGGATAGAATGGATTTTGTACATTTCTCATGACAATTCCAATCATTTGCGTTTTATTTGTAATCAATCCTCTTGCTATTGCATTTGGTTGATAGCCTAATTTTTCTGCAGCATCTAATACTAGCCTTCTCTTTTTTTCCGTAACATTTGTTTCTGAACCAAAAACTCTGGATACAGTTGGCTGTGAAACTCCAGCTAACCTCGCAACATCTAGTGCTGTGACCTTTTTTTTCTCCATAAGCCAATTCCCCCCTGCAACTCTAGGCAGAAAAGATTATATCATACCTTTGGCTTAGAATTAATAGTTAACCATTATTTAGGTAGTTAGATTGACTTGGCCCCTATTTTTCTTTGATTCCAAATCCTTTTTCAACCAATATATGAGCTCTTGCTCGCGTTCTTTGTTCCGTATCTGAGATTGTTCGATTGACCAAGTATAAAATCCTGCCCCATTTTTCTGCCCGTATTTTCCTTCCTCCACAAGCTTTCTCATTGCTTGAAATGATTCTTGATGAGTGCTTAAATCTGGGAATAGATAAGATGAAATGGCATCAAATACATCAAGTCCACCCATATCAGCAGTCATAAATGGGCCTGTCACAGGTAGTCTACGACCGATACTATAGCGAACCGCTTTATCGATGTCTTCCATCGTGGCTGCTCCTTGCTCTAAAATATATTGTGCTTCGCGGAATAATGCATATTGCAGACGATTTCCAATCGAACCGAGAATGTCCTTTTGAACAAGGATCGGTTCTTTTCCCATGCTTTTTAGTAATTTCATCGATCTCACTACAGCTTCATCCGATGTTTTCTCACCACGAATCACTTCTACAAGCGGTATCAAATGTCCTGGGTTCCAAAAGTGCGTAACCAATGTTCTTTCTGGGTGAACGATTAAGGAGGCAATTTCCGTCGGGCTAAGACCGGACGTATTACTTGCGATGATGACATCAAAATCACACAAAGCTTCCAACTCTAGAAACATCTTCTGCTTCATTTCAAGGTCCTCAGGAATACATTCAATAATAAACGTAGCATCCTGCACACACATTTCTAATGAACTACTAAATTCTATGCTTGATTGTACTTTTTCTGTTTCATGATGTTTAATTACATCATTATCAACAAGCACACTTAACTTTTCAGCAACACCAGTCATGCCACGTTCAATATCCTGATTATTCATCCCCCATACTTTCACTTTAATTCCTGCCATCGCTGCAGATAAAGCAATGGAATGTCCCATTGTGCCTGATCCGATAATCGCTAACTTTTCACATGTAGAATTCATATTGCCGTCCAACCTCCATCCACTTTTATCGTTTCCCCCGTAATAAAACGAGCCATATCTGATGCAAGAAAAAGTACTGCTCCTGTAATATCAGATACCTCTGCCAGCTTACCTAAAGGAATTCTATTTAGGACATCTTGATAAAATACTTGATCGTCCAACATATTATTCGTTAATTCTGTCTTGACAAACGTAGGTGCCACGGCATTTACCTTTACATTCGAAGTGGCCCATTCGACAGCCAGTGCTTTTGTTAGCTGAACAGCACCACCCTTGCTTGAACAATAAGCCGCACGTTTCACATAACCGACAAATGCCATTTGTGAGACGATGTTGATAATGTTCCCCCCACCATGCTTCACCATATGTTGTGCTGCTCGCTGTGAACAAAAGAATGTCCCTTTCAAATTGGTATCAAGAACCTGGTCCCAATCATCTTCAGTAACCTCCAATGCCGGCTTGGCGATATTAACACCGGCATTGTTGATGACAATATCTAGTCCTCCAAGAATGGAAATAGTAGCATCAACCATTTGATAAACACTTTGTACATCCTGGATATCTGCTACCAAATAAAATGAGGAAGGTTGAAATTCCTGTAATTCCTTTACGGTTTCTATAAGTACCGTTTCATTTCGGCCGGTAATCATTATTTCCGCCCCAAGCTTCGCAAAGGCAAGAGCTATTGCTTTTCCAATTCCTTTGCTGCCACCAGTAATCAATATTTTTTTACCATTCAAGTCACTAAAATTGTCCATTTCTACTCTCCTTTCAATAGAGAACAAGTTTATATCGAATCTCTTTGACTTGTAATTTAGATTTTTATAAACCAAGTGAGAATAAGACAACTGCTAGTATGACACCTAATAAAGGTACTACCACAGTTAATGCACCAAAGGCAGGATAAGCATCCTTATGGGTTTCGCCACAAATTGCACGTATTGTCGTTACCACATAGCCTCCATGTGGAAGTGAGTCTAATGAACCAGATGAAATCGCAACAACCCGGTGTAACGCATCTGCATCTACTCCCATATCAAGATAATGAGGCGCCAATAAAGGTAATGCAATCGTCTGACCACCAGATGCTGAACCAGTTAAACCTGCAATAACACATACAGCAAGCGCACCTCCTATGAGTGGGCTACCTGGAATACTTGTCATAAAATCTATTGCTGTAGCAAATGCAGGTGTTGCTTTAGCAACTCCACCAAAACCTACAACAGCGGAGGTATTTGCAATCGCAATAAGTGCTCCCATTGTTCCTTCAGAAACAGCATTCCATAGATTTGAGAAGTATTTTCTGTTAAGTATATAGGTTGTAAATACTCCTCCCAAAAGAGCGATAATAAGAGCGGATTGTGCCAACGAATCATGGAAAATAAAAGATATAACAAGTACCACTAAAAGTGGAATCATACTAACAATTGGATTCGGTAAATTTTCACGTATTTTCGTATTATCCGTCTCTCTTACAACAAACGACTCTCCATTTTTAACCGCTTTCATAACCATGCGCTTTAACCACCAATAGCCAAAAATCATCATAAAAAGGGCAACAATTAAACTGACTTCCCAACCAGCATAAGGAGAAGTGTTCAAAAATTGAATGGGAATCCAGTTTTGAATCTCAGGCGAACCCGCTGATGTCATAGTAAAGGTAGTAGAACCGAAGGCAAGTGCCGCAGGTATAAATCTTCTTGGCAAATTCGCTTGTCTAAATAAACTGATCGCCATTGGATAAACGGAGAATGCCACTACAAATAAACTAACTCCCCCATAGGTTAAAACAGCACATGCAATTACAATAGCTAACGTTGCATTCTTTAATCCTATTTTATCAACAATCCATTTAGATACACTATCTGCTGCGCCGCTATCCTCCATCAACTTCCCGAATATTGCGCCAATTAAGAACATCATATACCATGAGGCAATAAAACCTGTAAATCCTCCCATATAATTAGAAAGGAAATTAACCTCGCCTTCTCCTACTAATTGAGGAAAGAGTGGTAAACCATTTAAAACTGCCACGAACAAAGCAGATAGAGGTGCAGCTATGAGAAGGTTCATTCCTCTCATTGTTAACACAATCAATAGTAGGAGACCCCCAAGCAAACCAATCATACTAATCATTTTCCATTTCCCCTTATTCATTGAATTAAAAAGGAGCCACACAAATTCTATAAATGGCTCCCTCAGTTCTCATTACATCAGACTATCATTCTTTTATTTGTTGCCGTAACGGCGTACACGGAGAAGTGCTTGCTCTGCATGGCCAGCAAAATTTTCTAATTGACATAAACGAGCTGCATATTCACCGATATATGCACTAGCTTCAGGTGTCACTCTTTGATAGGTACAAGTCTTTAAGAATTTCCCTACCCACAAACCACCTGTATAACGAGCTGCTCCTTTTGTTGGAAGTGTATGATTTGTTCCAATTACTTTGTCCCCATAAGCTACATTCGTCTCAGGTCCAAGGAAGAGGCAACCATAGTTCGTCATATTCTCCAAAAAGTAATTAGGGTCTTCTGTTAAGATTTCTACATGCTCAAATGCTAGCTTGTCCGCTTCCAATAAAGCTTCTTCTTTCGAATCTACTAGAATTATTTGACCATAATCCTCCCAGGATACGCTTGCCACATCTGCAGTTGGCAATACCTTTAATTGACGCTCGATTTCCAAAAGCGTTTCTTCCGCTAATTTTTCAGAAGTAGTAATTAATGCTCCTGGAGAAGTCGGTCCATGCTCTCCTTGTCCTAGTATATCTGTCGCAATCATTTCTGCATCTGCTGTTTCGTCTGCTACCACTAATGTTTCAGTAGGGCCAGCAAATAGATCTATCCCGACACGACCATATAATTGTCTTTTCGCTTCTGCCACAAAGGCATTCCCTGGTCCAACGATCATGTCAACCGCTTTAATCGTTTCCGTACCGATTGCCATCGCACCCATTGCCTGTACGCCACCAAGAATATAAATATCATCTGCTCCTGCTAAATGCATCGCAGCAACCGTAGCTGCAGGAATTTCCCCATTAATAGGAGGCGTACAAGCGATAACTCGTTTAACACCTGCAACTTTTGCAGTCAGTACACTCATATGAGCTGAAGCTACCATTGGATAGCGTCCACCTGGTATATAACATCCAACACTATTTACCGGAATATTTTTATGACCTAAAATAACCCCTGGTAATGTTTCCACTTCAATATCTTGCATTGACTTGCGTTGTTCCTCTGCGAATCCTCTCACTTGTGTTTGAGCAAATTTAATATCTTCAATGGTTTCAGCAGGAACAGTACCGATAATTTCTTCAATTTGTTCTTGACTCAGTTTAAAGCTTTCTGGTGACCATTTATCAAACTGACTAGAAAACTCCTTTAATGCAGAATCCCCTTCATTTTCAATCCTTTTTAAAATTTGACTAACAATCTCAGAAACTTTCGCATCGTTCTGTGCGATCTCTTCTATACTTTTCCCATGCTTTAAAATCCTCGCCATATTTAACATCCCCCTAAATTAAAAAGCAATTTTCTATAAAAATAGAACGCTTTCATTATTTTTGAATACGTATTCAAAAATTAGTAAAAAAATAAAAACTTCTTTTTGAATACGTATTCATTTGATATTAGTAGAATAGTAGAAATTATCTAACTTGTCAACCGATTTATTTTTATATTTTTTTGAACTTCTACCATTTTATAAGATATCCTCTAAATTATTCGACTAAAAAGACCGCCATATTTTCTTTGGATTAACAAAAAAGAAAAATAGCGTTTCATAAAAAATACAAACTAAGTACTTTTATATATAAGAATATTGGATTAGGTACTAGTTTTCCCCATACTTCTCTAGATATTTTTCATTATAGTTTGTTATCCACTCCATATCGATTGGTCCATTTAGAACCTCATAATAATTGCCCACGAAAATATGTACATTGTTACTCATTACTTGTACAATTGCTGGATTAGCTTTGGAGTGTGAAATAATAAATTCAAAACTTTCACTATTTAAATGTACATTGTAAGTCTCTTCATTAATCCTTTTCACGCGGTACTGTGCTAGAAATTTCAGTAATTCCTCGGTTGTTTCCTGCTCATCTGTCCACCACTCATATCCTCGATCATTTGGCACCTTCTCTCTATCTTTCGTAAATGCAAATGGATAAAAATCTTTTGGTTTATAACTAATTAATTCATCTAAGTTTCTTTCTCTATAGTCATTAAAAGTTTTTAATGAAAAAAATATAATGCTTGCAATAATTACGATCCATATGTATTTTCGTTTGTTACGGTACATGATGAAAATTGCTCCTTTTATCTGCGAGATACTTATACTTCCTCTTAAATTCCAGTAAAATTATACTACTATAACCAATCATGACCCCCACTGTATTCAAAATCACATCATCAATATCCATGCTGCGTCCGATAAAAGATTGGATGATTTCTATACAACAGGTTACTGCTACCCCTAAAATGAGTACTTTTCTAAAAGACCTCCAATACCTCCAAATAAGTGGTACTAAAATACCTAAAGGTAAAAATAAAAGCATATTCGCGGAGATATTTAATAGTGAAACGCTACTCCAGTCGTCAACATTCGCATTATATTGAAAAAAATTGTCATAGAGTGTTTTAAAAGGTATTAAATTAACGCTTGCGCTTTCATTTATAGTATTTATCGTAAAGTAGAATTCTCCTGTATCACTAATAATTCCCGCATGCCAATTCGGTATGATTGTTTGTGAAGCTAGTCCAATACTATAGATGACAAACATCGCTAATAAAATCTCGCGCACTATTTTTACTTTTAATTGTTTCTTTTTTAATAACACCAGTCTACCAATTACATAAAACGGCATCGCCATCATCATATAACCGATCATACTCTTTATATATAGCATCACTAAACTCATGTTTTCCTCCGAACTAAAATGCTACATTAATTTTTTTACCATAGTAAAATAACTGCTGCCAGGTGGATAATCTTTGATTTCCCCTACAACTTCATAGCCTTTTTTCTCGTAAAACGCCCGTGCTTGAAACTCAAAGGTAGTTAACAGCGCTTTGTTGGCCCCTTTATCCATCGCTTCCTTTTCAGCTTTATCGAGTAGAGTCCCACCTAAGCCATTCCCTCTGTATTCTTCCTTAAACCAAAAATAGTTTATTTCAATCCAATTCCAATAAACCTCAGCAGTTAATCCGCCAATCCATTGGTTATTTTCATCTGAAACCATAATATTTATTGGCTGTACAGAATCCTTCTTCCTGATTGCTTTATGATGATTGGAGTGAACATTGTTAAATTCCTTTATCTGTTCGTTTAAGTAAGTAGAAAACTTATCGTTCTTTTCTAATGAAACTCCAATACTATAATTCAACTTCATTCTCCTCCTTCTGAATCCGCTACCTTTCTTGTTACACAGATTCACAAAAAATTATCGTTTTATTTTTTTGGTCATCCCGATAGAAAATTTTTCAAAACCAATAGATTCATAATATGCCTCTAAGTTTTCAGCACAAAGAAGTTGAGGAATGACTCGATTGTTCTCACAATGGTCAACCATTCTGTGCAACATTTCTTTTCCAATTCCTTTTGACTGAAAACTTGGCAGTACACATACTCCACAAATAACACCAGTAATCACGCCATCTGAAATAATGCGACCCATGCCAATTAATTTTGCATCGTTAAAGGCATAAATAGTGTACCAACTTTGCTTACACATTTGTTCTAACTCATTAACGGTTAAATTAAGTGAATTCCATCCTAATACTTCATATATAGATAGTAATTGAGTGAAATCATCTGGTGGTTCTAATGAAAAATGTATAGTTTCGTTCATAGTAATCTCCTATTTTATTGTTTATTCTACCTATGTATTAACCAATTAAACTCTATAGTTTGACAAAATGCTCTATAGGAGAATATTTTATTAATTCTTTTAAAACAAAGTTTTCACGGTGTATCCAACCGTTTTGAACACACTTATTTAGAGTTTCTTGATTTTGTTTAATAGCATCCTCTAAAGGAACCCATTTAGGCGTAAAGTCTTGTTCTTTTTCATAATCATCTAATTGTTGAGTGCCCTGTTCACTCGTCACTTTACATAAATAATAGTGCGAGGTCATTTGAAAGACGGCTTCTTTCACATACTCATCCTTATATCTTTCTATCACTATACCTATTTTTCTTCCAATTACTGCATTGTGGTACCCTGTTTCCTCTTTCACCTCACGAGCTAAACCTACTGCATGGCTTTCACCTTTCTCTAAACCCCCACCTGGAAATTTATAATCACCTAAATTAGAATGAACCAGCAGAATTTTTTTATCTTTAATAATGATAGCTCTAACTGCTTCTCTATTGTTTAGTTTAGTAGTATCATGATTAGTTTCCTGTATCCCTAACACTTCATTAAAAATCAAAGCTACACCTCTTCTTAAACGAATTGATTGGTAAGTAATTTAGTTTATTATTCTGCAACTTCATTAACTCCATGGAAAATAATACAAATAAAAACGACTTCAAAACTATCCATCATATTACAATTTCAAGTAGAAACTAATACCAGCTCTATCCACCCAACTAAATTTTTCAATATCAGCATTTACCAGTTCAGATAATTTAGTCACTGTTATCCATTTTACATCCTTTGATCCATCACCTTTTATCATTATTTCTCCGCTCACATTACAACGGAAATAAACCCCCATTGAATCAATTGGCCCTTTTGTTGTTTGATAAACAGCGAAAGGCTCCATACATTCAACCTCAGAATTGAAAATTTCGCTTTTACTGATCACCTTATTATCTGAACCAATTATGCTATCCACGTCTAATCCAGTTTCTTCTTTCACTTCTCTTGAAAGACAATCGATTAATGATTCGTATTCCTCTAACTGCCCACCTGGTAATTCAAATAATTGGGGCTGGTTTGGTTTATTTCGCGTTTGAATGATTATTTCTTTTTCTCCCTTGTTATCCCGTTCGATAATTGCTCTTACGTTTACAAACATATTAAGTACTCCAATCTTTTTTAAAATAGAATAGTATCCCTATAGTTGAAGGAGAAAATGATTCACTTTATTCTCAATCAATAATCAATTAAGTCTTTTATTGGATTTATACTCCCCTTGGTTATATCTTCAAAGCATCGGATCACTATTCTAATATTCTTTTTACCTAATTGTACCATTTAAGTGGCATTTCTAGCTAAAATATAGTCTAAAAATTCTTTTTTCGTTCTATGAGCAAATTATGAATTAATCATATTACTGCAAAAAAAGCGCCTATTTCCAATAAATAGAAATAGGTGCTTTTTTTATTCGCTACATGTTTAACGTGACTCTTTTGGTGGTTCACACACATCACATTTACGCTGGGAATTATTTTTAAATTTCGTAAATGTTTTTTCAAAATTACTACCACATGCACATTTAAATAGTAATTTTTGAGAAAAACCGTGATATTCGGTCGAAAGCAATTTGCTTTCCGAATTCTTCTCAACAAATTCTTTAATTTTACTGATTGTCCATCGTTTATTCATTCTCTAACACCTCCATATTTTATCGCTAGGCAGAGGCTTTTCTTGGCATCCGAAATTATGAGCAAAAGTCGTAATTTATCCTAAGTTTCTCATTATAACATGAGCGGGCATACAATAAAACAGCTCGTTATTAGTTAATTGAGTGCTACTTGATACACCGGGACAGTTCTGTTGCTTCTATTATTTAGCAAAACCAAAGAAGCAAAAAATCCGTCCCCAATTCTTCCTTGTTACTGTCCTTTTTTTCGGTATACCACCCGTTAGTTGAAGAAGATTTTACTCTATATACTCAATTAATTTCCGCGGGACTGTTTCAAAAATTAAGATTTCAGGATTCTTAAATGGCTTGTGTTTCAAATACTCATCGAATGTATTCATACTCTCCCAATACTGTTTTATTAAATCTTCTTTAGAAGTTAATCCTTCAGTAAAGTACCCTCCGCCCACATATTCATCTTCTTTATAAGCAAATAAATCATTTGATATATCTAGATTGAAAACTAAAATTTTATCACTAGACACAGTAAATCTAAGGTGAGAATTTACAGGTGGTTCAAATTCAGCACCGAAAGCAATTTTAAAATCAATCCATTTTGGTGAATTTATCGGTTTGAAACGGGCTGTTAATTTTGGAAATAAACTACCACCGTTTGTATACCATCTTGTTACCGTTTTACAATTTAATCCTTCATTTAAAGCATTTTGTGGGCTTATATATATGTCGTCATCTTTTTCATTTATCATATGGTATAAATACAAAACTATCGCCCCCGTTAACTACCACCCTGCTTATTTTTTATTAATACAGATAGGTATGGAACATCTCAATCCATTTTTTTTAAAATAGCCACTTTTACTCGATTGTTACCAATCAAGAACTCTTTCATAATTTCTGTATTTCCAATTATGAGGTTGTTCACGAGTACATTTTTACGGATTAACTCTTCGTTTTGTTGAATTGCTTTCTTTATATCTTCATCTCCATCAAGAGCAAAGTCAACACGGAGATCGATTGGTAGGTTTTGTTGCTTACGCTCATCTTGGATAACACGGATCACTTCTCGAGCTAGTCCTTCGAGGCGAAGTTCTTCTGTAATGGTAGTATCTAAAACAACGTAAAAGTTTTGATTCGAGCCCAAGGATAGTCCTGAATCAGCTACACGATCCACGTTTAAAAGGTCTAGAGGTATGTCTAATACCTTATTACTAGTTGGGACAAGAACCTTTTCATCTTGAATAACTTTTGCTTTTTCCTCATCAGACAACTTTTCTAGATAAGTTTTTACAACGCTAATATTTTTACCAAGAACAGGACCAGCAACTCGGAAGTTTAACTTGACATCATAGCTGACAAAATTATCAGAGGACTCCTTTATCACCACATTCTTTACATTAATTTCATCTCGAATGATGCTACTATACTTTTCTAATGTTTTCCCTACTTCAGGTTTATTTGGGATAACTACAAGCTCAGAGAGTGGCTGCTTTGTCTTGATTGCTTCTGTGTTACGTACACCACGTGCCAATTCCACCACTTGGAGGACAGCATCCATATCCTGTTCTAGCTGTGTGTCTACTTCTTTTTTATCAACTTTCGGGAAATATGCGAGATGAACACTTTCCCCAGTTAAGTTTAAATGAATGTCCTCTGCTAGAAACGGTATAAAAGGGGCTAATAGCTTGCTCATCTGCACAAGTACTTGATGAAGTGTGTGATAGGCAGCTTTTTTGGTTTCTGTCATCCCTTCTTTCCAGAAACGATCGCGGGAACGACGGATGTACCAGTTACTTATTTCATCAACGTATTTTTCCAGTATTTTCGCGGCTTTTGTAAAGTCGTATTCATCCAATGCATCACTTACTACTGAAGTCACACTATTTAAACGCGATAATACCCATCGATCAAGCAGCGTCTTCTCACCTGTTTCCTTTTCATCATAATGGTACCCATCAATGTTTGCATAAAGAGTATAAAACCCGTGAGTATTTACAAGTGTATCAATTACTTTTGATTTCGCCTCAATCACGACCCGCTCCGAGAAACGCTTATTGTTCCATGGTGCGCTGTCAGCTAGAAGTGCCCAACGAAATGCATCCGCCCCAAACTTGTTAACTAGTTCCATTGGATTCAGCGCATTACCTTTACTTTTAGACATCTTACGTCCTTCTTCATCTAAGATGTGTCCTGTTGAAAGAACACGTTTATATGGAACTTTTCCCGTAAACAAAGTTGAAACAGCAAGCAAGCTATAAAACCAACCACGAGTCTGATCAATTCCTTCACAGATTACATCTGCTGGAAATTGTTTCTCGAATTTTTCTTTGTTCTCAAATGGATAATGATGCTGTGCAAACGGCATAGAGCCACTGTCAAACCAAACATCTATTACTTCTGAAACCCGGTTCATTGTGCCTTCACACTTTCCACATTTTAATTGAACTCGATCAACATAAGGTTTGTGAAGCTCCACGTCTCCAATATCACCAATAGCTTTCTCCTGTAAATCTTTCTGACTATGTGGTGCATATTGATGTTCACAAGTATCACAAATCCAGACAGGTAGCGGAGTACCCCAATAACGATTCCGACCGATATTCCAATCAACCATATTTTCAAGGAATTTCCCAAATCGTCCATCTTTTATATGTGCAGGATACCACTCCACCTCCTGATTGTTCTTGAGGAATTGATTTTTCAGTTCAGTAGTCTTAATAAACCAGCTCTCTATTGCATAGTAAAGCAAAGGAGAATCACAACGCCAGCAGTGAGGATAGCTGTGTTCATATTTTTCTTTATGAAAAAGAAGTCCTGCGTTTGCTAAATATTTTACGATATCTACGTCACAGTCTTTCACAAATCGACCTGCATATAGAGGGATATCCTCCGTATAACGACCTTGGCCATCAACAACATTGAAGAAAGAAAGATTATGTTTTTTTACTAAATTATAATCATCTTCACCATAAGCTGGTGCAATGTGTACAATCCCCGTTCCACTCTCAGCGTTTACAAAATCAGCCTCTACAACATAGTGACCACGCTCTGGCTTCATAAACGTAAATGGTGCTGTATAACCGAGATTATTAAACTCACTTCCTTTATGGGTAGAAATGATTTCAAAATCTTCTCCAAGGTTCTTTTCTGCTAATGCTTTTGCAACAATATAAACTTCATCACCCTTCTTCGCTTTTATATAAGTAAGGTTAGGGTTTACAGCAAGTGTTACGTTCGCAGGCAAGGTCCAAGGTGTTGTCGTCCATCCTAAGAAGAATTCATTTTCTTTGCCATTCACTTTAAATTTTGCTGTTGCTGAAAGGTCTTTTACATCTTTATAGCCTTGGGCAACTTCATGAGAACTTAAAGTAGTCTGGCAACTCGGACAGTATGGCGTTACCCGGTGACCTTTATATAGCAGTCCACGGTTATGTAAATTACTTAAGATGTACCAAACGCTTTCAATGTAACGATTTTGAAGGGTGACATAAGGATCGTCCATATCTAGCCAGTAGCCAATCGATTCGGTAAACTCACGCCACTGTTTTTCATAGTTAAATACACTCTTTTTACATTCTTCAATGAACTTCTCTACGCCATACTCTTCTATTTCTTGTTTTCCAGAAATTCCAAGTTGCTTTTCCACTTCAAGTTCTACCGGTAATCCATGTGTATCCCAGCCTCCCTTACGTAATACTTGGTAGCCTTTCATCGTTTTATAGCGTGCAACAAAATCCTTAATGACACGCCCGAGCACATGACCAGCGTGGGGAAGACCATTCGCTGTTGGAGGTCCTTCATAGAATACAAACGTTTCTGCACCATCTCGATTTTCCATTGAACGGTTAAACACACGCTCAGCATTCCAGAAATCTTTCACACGATTTTCACGATCTAAAGCCGCTTCTTTTGTATAGACACTTCGCATTTCATCCACCTCTTTATCTATTGAAATTTTTAACACATCACTCTAGAGATTTTTACCGAAGAAAATAAAAAAATCCGCCCCTGTATAAAAAACAGGGACGGATTGAATCCGCGGTACCACCCATATTCCGTGTTGATTTTACACGGCACTTGGTTAACAGAACGTATAACGGCCGTCTACCGGTTCTCCCTAATTTAGACATTTCAGGAAAACTTCTCGAAGATGATTTTCAGCTTTAATATGTCATCGCATTTCAGCTAACAGCGACTCTCTGGGGACAGGGATTTTAGCCTACTCTTTCTCGTCATTGAAATTCAGTTAATTACCAATATGATACATTTTAATTTAATGAATGTCAAAATTTTTCGTTTATTAAACACGAAACAAGTAATGGTTTACAATACTTCAATTAGGTTAACAATCATCTTGCATCCGTTCTTACTATAAATGCAAATAAAGGAGTAGAATTTTCTTTATTAGTTTGAACAATGAAGCACCTTAGTGTGTTTCCTTGTGAATAATCTTCACTATCAGAGCTAAAATTTATCGCATTGTTTCTTTGTAAAGTAATTAAAGATTCCCCGTTATTAACCGGAATAGTAGATACTTTCGCAACATCCTCAGCATATTTAAATTCCCCAGTTCTAGCAAGAATATAGTCATATACTTCGATTTCGTTCATATCTGAATAAGAAGTTTCTATAAAAATAGTTTCATTTAAAGATACATAGGTCAACTCTTCCCAACCAATATCATTAATTACTTTTTTATGTACTTCTTCTAAATCTTTCATAGTTTGACCACTTATGTTTTCATACGAGATAACTTGAATATCCTGATTTCCGGCAATAATCTTAATTTGTGATTTTTCAGTGATACCTACACTACAACCAGACAGAATAAACGCTGTTAAACATATTGAAAAAACAAATAGCATTTTTATGCTACATTTCATTACCATTCCCCCATTTTATACAGTTTTTTGTTACTGCTATCTTATATATTTCCAATCAAGAAGAAACTAGCGATTGTATTTGGCAATTAAAAATGATGTTTACGGAAGTATATTTTTTGAATATAAATTAAGGCTTCATATACAAATAATGCATAAAATCTTGTATATAAAGCCTCATTTATAATAATTACTTATTAAATTAAAGTGCCCTTTTGCGGAATAACCACCAATCCATATTTGTCATTCGTATGATGTATTGAGCTCTCGTTCTTCGTTAGCTTAACGAGGAGGCCTTGATTTTTTCTTGTTTGAGATTATTATTTGCTTTTCATTTTTAGACAAAATCCAGTCTGCAACCAATCGCTGCTGCTTTTTTCAACCCGTCTTGTCCTCTCTTCATATCAGTCTATGAACAGGGCGGAAAGGCTGCCATAAAGAAAGGAAGGAAGCCGTGTTTTCCGCGCAGCTTCCGTCTCGATCTTCCGAACAACTAACTCAAATACCGATTTCGGATGACCCCCATATGATGAATCTCGTGTCCTGCGATGCCGTACGCGAGGGCACGCGCCGTAATGCTTGCGTTGTTGGCTGTGCCTTTGCGGGACCACGCCTCCGCCGGTAACCCGCGCAGCAGTGTGATCGTCGATTGCCGTACGGCCCGGTAGTCTTCGGCCAATTGCGCGGTTGTCCAGCTTCCGAAAGGAGGCATGAACAATTCCTGGTCGAAACCGGACAGAGGCGTCTGGTCCCCTCTTGCGAACCGGAGCAGGCGGTAGGTCATGACGCGTTCTCCGTCTGCGATGTGGCCCACCACTTCTTTCAGCGTCCATTTTCCTTCCGCATACCGATACGCGCCATGGCTTTCGGTCAACGATGCCAGCAGCTCGGTCATTTGCTTTTCCTGGGCGAGCAGAATGTCGATGATGTTGCCATCCGGCACCAACCGGATATACTTTCCGAAGTCTCCGGCATATTCTTCTTCTGACGGTCTTTGATTCATGCGTAATCACCTCTCTATGGAGTTATAGAAAATTAAAATGCTCTTTCCAATGCTCTACCGCGTTTTTTTGCGAATTTCGTAATTTCGGCATGTATAATGAATTCGCGAAAGGATAAAACTTTCCTTCCAATAATTGAGTGTACGCAACCACTTAGTTAGTAAGTAACTCTTACCAAGTCTGTATAAAAATTAGTACCTATACAATATCATTATAAATTTTATTACATAATCCTCTATAAACATACTGCCAAAACATACATAAATTAAATGCCAGAAACAACTAGCGATTTAACTCCCTTTTTTCAAATCAATCTATGGAATATGAATATATAAGAAAACGACCAGACATCAATCTAGTCGTTTTGGTAATTACAAAGCTATCATATATGTCAATTTAATAGGCGATTTACACTTATTTACTTTTTGTACTCCAATCCAAAGTCAATTTTTAACATCTAACATATTTACGTTTAAAACCTATCCGCCCTTTATCCATATCTTTTTGAATACTCTCGTAAGGATTTAGGAGACTGCTTTTTTTCTTCTCTCGTTTGACTTCTGCTATCCCTACTGCCTTTGCGGTCTCAACCGCTTTTTCATTGAGCGGCACATAAGAGATTCCAACTGTGTATAGAAAATTATTCATCGCAGATTTCGTTCGTTCTGGTGAATCGTGAATCGTATTTTCAACTTTATCAAGCATATTGGAAATCTTGCCTTCGGAGAATTCATGGTCTTTGCGATTTCCCAAAAGCCAGCAATAGCAACTCCAGCCAGCTGACATTCTCAGCTCTTCTCCACTTGCAATCCATTTATCAGCGACACTTTGGGCAATATCTGACTCTGATAAAGTTACTGCCACCACATAATCGGACAGCATATAGAAATACGCTGCATCCATCCAACGATCAAAATCTGACTCAGTCATAGCTTTTGGATCTGCAATAATGCCTGCAAAGTACATGGCATCATAGTTACCTGTTGCATAAAGCTCTTCCGCTAACGGTTGATTTATTTTTATTTTCTTTGCGATTGGTTTCATCACTCCAGTCGCCACACCAAAAAGCGGCTCGTGCGCACCATTAGATATGTACATTTTTTTCATTCTTTCCTTACCTAAAGCTTCAAGCTCTTGCATAACTGTTTCGAAATCCATCGTTTTACACTCCTTTTCTTACTATTATTACCGAGACCGCCATTGGCTTATCATCATCATTATAATTCATGTTGCATACTGCTCTACTTTATCACAATTCAAAGTAAGGATAGTCAAAGTCATTATTATTAATCACTACATCCGCATGTAGGTGCGGGGAATGCTGATCCAAATAGAGTTTCGACGCAGCATGATAACGATGAAGGAACATCTTATCCGCTTTTTCGTAACTGCCGAAATTCGCTTCTTCTCTTTTAGCCCCTCTTTTTCTAGCAATCTCAAAATCAGTGTTTATCAAAATTTTAAAATCATAAAAATCGCTTAACTCTTTTTTGAATAGAAAAGTCCCATCTATAATAAATAACGAATCTCTATCGGCCACTTTTGCGTCTTGAGTAACAAATTCATCCTTTACTAAATCTAGCGACATGGTTTGATAGTGGCGACTTCCCTCTGGTCCCAAGGGGAGTAGCATCTTCTCTTTAAAGGATATGTAATCATGGGCATCCTCGTAATACCCTTTCGCCGATTCTTTGCCTTGTCTATATCGTATCACTCTTGGATTATGAAAATGATCAATGCTAGTCCTAACCACATTCCTTTTTCTAACCCGAAGTGCGTCCGCAAGTTCATCGGCAAATGTACTCTTTCCAGATGCTGTTATCCCGCTGACTCCAACTCTAGTAGGATGAGGGAGCTTTAAACTTTCTATTCTATTGGCAATCTCAGAGATAAGTTCTACACGCAACATTGTGTTCCCACCTTACATCGAAATGATTTCAGCCCTTTACTTTAGGATATTAAACAATTCAACATTAAACTTCGTAAGCCCTTCTTTTATATAAAAGGCTATGTTAATGTTTAATGTTGATATTTATAGAAAAAACAGAACTTCCATCTAATTGGGAGTTCTGTTTAGTTTATTGCCTTATATAACTAACTTTCCCGTTAGTTATATAGGAAGAATTACACAATAATTGCATATTAAGTGATGTGACGACAAGTCATTGTTTCTTACTTTTTCGTTCTAAAAGTATAGGTGTTATATTTAGTAAGATAGAAACAATCGTCAAAAACCATAATGCCCTCTCCATACCAGGTACTACATCCAATAAAGCTGCCCAATCTTCCACTTCTACCCAATCCGATACAAGACTGTATTCTGCACAAAGTGTTAATGCTGTAAATGATAATCCCATCGCCATAGCAAGCTTATAATCCTTTCCTGCTGCATACATATAAAGATTTATAAAAGTTACTACTATTGCAATAACCCCTAATATTACCCACATAACTATTCCCTCCATATATTTTTATTTATACCGTGCAATAATACTAATGTGCTTCATCTAAATTTTTTGCATTATTTATTATCAGACATTAATACGTCTAATCTTGTTTTGCAGTAAATGCTCTTCCTTTTGTGATTTCTTATTGAACAAACCTGTACTGTTAGTTGAATAAAGACATAACCTTTATATAGTAAACTTAGATAATCTTAGTTATCATATGTTTCGACAATTGGAATTAAATTCCCTTTAATTATCATATCATTGCCCGTAACTTCATTAAGTTGATGCTGGATAATTACAAGCAATTGGAACCACGCAAGGTAGTTATCAAGATATAAAGAAAGATCTGCTCAATAGCAGATCTCAGTTTGTAGAGAAAAGGGTTCGGCATGGTTTCAAATACGATCCATTTTGGAAAGAGAAGTGGGATAAATGATAGAATATAACTAACCTCATTAACTGACTTTTTGTGGACTAAAAAGGGGGCCAGCCCTTCTGCTCCTTGCACTATTAATAAGTCCTATTTGCAGAAAAAATATTACTATTATTATGAATCCCTATGTTCATACTCCAATAGTTTGGAACCCCATGCATTTACTTCTATTTTTATTGTATCCGTACCATTGGGCGAATTATGAGCTCCTACATATGTATGGACCTCCACTGTCACATTATATGAACCACCTTCTCCATATAACTGTTCTACTTTAAGTATTTTTGTATCCCAAGGTGCCCATTGTCGCTTTCCCCCTGGTTTATCCTTATAAATTTCTTCCATTGCCTCGAATATTATAGGTCCTAAACTAACAATTAGTGCATACCTTATTTTTTCACAATTTTCTTTATCTAGTTCTACGTTATTCGCTTTAGTTTGAGAAAGAGATAAATTAAAGGCTATTAGAAATGCTGTAAAAATTATTATATAGCTTCTTATTTTTCTCATAAAACTCTCCTTACTATTAAGTTTCTTTTATTTTCCCAAAGTTAACATCTATCATAAATCCACTATTGTTTCTCCATTCAAAATTATTCCAAAGTTAAAACCACTCGTAATCACGGAAGGTTTACTCTATGGCGAATCTACTCTGAAATTCATAGAAACTTTTCCCTTCTGTTTTCTATGAAGGACATAAGAGGGAAGGTACTAAAAATCATATATTTAGCTACACAATATCCTTTATAGACAGAAAAAACCTCTATAATCGAACTGATATGGAGGTATTGACTTTATTTCTTCTACATCTACCTTTATCCACTTTCTACTAGTTCTATTTACTTTTTCCATAATATTATTTCCATGTTTGTTTTTGAAAATAATGTAACCGCCATTTTGTTCTTTGTTTATAAATACAAATTTCACACCGTAATATTCACCTACTAACTTATCGGTCAAACTTGAAATCCTTGTATCGTATTTGCCTAAGTCATGATACAGTTTTTCAATATCATCATGAGAATTATATTCAGTATACTTAGTAGTATCAAAATTAAAACTCTTTATTAGATCCTGTTTTATTTCATTAATATAATACTCCCTAAACTTTTGGGAAACTTCCAGGCATGTGTCGCTGACTTTGAATTCCGACCCGTACACATAAATCGGATTTAGGATATACACTGATAATAAAATAAATACAAATTTGTACATTTAAACACCCCTAAACTATACGCATTAGGTTTATCTTGTCACTAATTATTAAGAACAATTCTGTAAAGTTAACTTACTTACTAATAAAGGTTGGGTAATTGATCAAAGAATTTGAAAAGCAACAGAAAATTGTGATTAATGCAGACTTTCATACGTTTCTTCAACCGGAAGGAAATGTAACAATAGGATGCAAGGTAATGCTTTCTATACACATGGTGTCAGCATTGTGGATTTCTTCTTCAGGACATTGAAAAAGAAACAGCTGTATTCCAGAAAATCGTTGAAACAATCAAAGACTAACAATGGCAACAAAAACAACACCTGTATTGCCAAATAGTTGCGGACATGATTGCTGGGACATACTCTTTAACTAGTTTGCATATTGTTCTTATAAAAGGGGCGAGTTTCTTGCATGAATTGCTAAAAGTTGTTTTTAGATTATTGGAGATCTTGTTTTTCTTAATAATAATAGGTTTTTTATTTACAGAAGCTGTCTTGACAAACACATATGAGAGTTTCAGAATAAAACTTGGAGGAAATGTTTGGTGAACTGGTTCGGAGTTTCTTACATCCTATTTGCCTTATATGACATGGCAGTTGGTCTATTAGTAATGAAAGGCAATGCTCTTTATAAACTAAGTCTTTTTTCTGTATTTTTCTGGTTGCTATTTTTGACTTCCGTTTTTACTATTTTGATACCGTTCGTGAAAGAGGAAAATCCCTTCTGAAGCTTGAGGTAATGTTACAGACAGTTTTTTGAATTCTAAGGTTGAAACATTAACAGTAAAGTTTATCGTAAAATTGGAGACATATTTCAATGAAAGTCGAATTCACTCTGAAATTAAGTGAATCTTTTCCTCTCTGTTCCTAAGGACAAAAGAGGAAAGATACTAAAGTTCAGCTATCAAGAGACTCATTATCCTTTTTATAATTTTCTCTCTCATAATCCATCGCTATTTCAAGCATTGATATTCCTTCATTTTTCCAGTTATCCCCCATTTCTCTAACTAAAACTAATAAAGGATACATGCTACATGGGGATAGTTTAGTCGCTTCTTTTGTTTAGCAAAGCAAAAGGGTCAATCCCTAATGCTTAAAAAGTACCATTTTATTGTCTTAATGTCGACTTATTAGATAGACTCGTTTACTAATATTGTATAAAAAACAAGTTAAGGCATTAACTTATAAATTTCCTTTATTTTATCTGTTGTTTTCCTTTCTACGATAAGTATATCTTCATCCTCATAAACAGAATATACTTTTGAACCTTTTTCTAGTTCACTAGCATATAAATGACGTCTAGTTTTTTTACTAGTCTTCTTAATGACACCAACTTCTTCTTTAATTGTATATTTTATATTTTTGTTACTTTCTATATCGTCTACTCGCCCCATTCCTTCATAAGTTTTACCGTCAAAATTCAATAATCTTGCCGGTAATCCTGAATCACTTTGACTACATGAACTTAATATAAACAATATAACTAGCACTTCTAGTATTTTTTTCATTACCTTTACTCCTTCCTTTTTCAGGAATAAATATAATGTTAGTTAAAAGTATATATTCTGAAAAATTGTGACTTAGTATCGTGTTTGTAGCAGCCTAAATCTATATTGTCCTTCATCATTAATTGAATTTCATCCTTTAATGACAATGCAATCCACTCCTAATTTTCTAAACTACAGTCCTAGTAAGGGTAAAACTATTTTGCATAAAGTAATGGTTGAAGGTCTGTTTCAGAATAGTACCTAATAACCTTATCTTTTCTTTTAGCGTATTCAATTTCGTTTCGGGTACTTTTACCTATATATTTATCAACATCTATAACAAAAATTTCATCACTCATATCAATTTTCCGGAAATGCATTTGTTCAAAAAGTACTTCTTGCTCTTTTGATAATATTATATTCTCACTTTGGTCAAAGAAACCAAGGCTGAGAACAATATTACCCTGATAAGTAAGAGTTGCTTCTGCTTCTCTAAACTGTTTTTTAAATTTTGTAGATCCACATAAAGTAATAACTTTCATTCTTTCACCTCTAACTTAATTTCAATAAATTTTCGATAAACTAAGATAAATTCCTTTTAAATTAATCTACCAGTTAATTTAATAACTTCTACAAAAAACGGCACTTTTCCTTCTTAAGAAAGTACCCTTTAGTTTAATATCATTTATTATTTTTTCACAACATAAGTGATAGCATTTGTTTTAGTTTGAAACCCTTTTCTAGTGAATCCGTATATTTAAATGTAGGAAGTACAGAACTATTAATGGACTTATTTACAATAGGAGGTAATGTTTTATGCCTTTTGAAACAATAATTACAGTTCTCATTGGGATTTTTGTTATGGCTGTGGGATTCTTGGTGCTGAAGAAAAAAGCCCTATTTCTGATAAATCTTGTTTTATGGAATAGTGTTACAGGTGACGAAACCCTTTTATCCCGTATATTCGGAAGTATTCTGTTAATTGCAGGACTTATTGTAGTCATTCTGCCATTAATACTTTAAATAAATTAATATAATAAATTTGATGTCATTGGAACTATGACTCTCTCCCTAATCGGTTATACTCGCCTACCACCTAGGGAATCTTAGGGTCTGTATAGGCAGTAACATAGATTAAAGGAAATTCGCCTTTTTGTTCAACTAATCAAAGAAGTTCATAATAACCCTTACACGACCCTTTGGAAGTGCAAGGAATAGGTGAGAATGAAATTACTAATTCAATTTTAAATATAACTTCTACCCCAGGGTGCGGCAATAATTGAAACCTCTTGCACTAGTAGCTCTTCTGGTGTACACATACACAGAATTAAATAAAAATGAGCGAAAATAGTAAGGATGCAAGAATATAAACATTTATAAGAAAAATGGAAAGTTTGGCCATGCTTTTTGTTTTGTTTAAACTACTTAATTTTTAAAATTATTTTCCCCTTAGCCCTTCCCGACTCGGCATATTCCATCGCCTTTTGAGCTTCATTAAAGGGGTAAACTCGATCAATTACAGGTTTGATTTTACCAGCCTCAATATAGTCTGCTATAATACGTAACTGCTCTCCACTTGGCTTCATAAACAAAAACGTATATTGAACATTATGCTTTTTTTCAAGAGCAGTAAGTTTAGTACTTGCTATTGAAAACAGCACCGTTTTCAAATATCCCGAACCATATTCTTTAGCGAAACGAGCATTCGGTATTCCCGAAATGGAAACAATTTTTCCTCCGTCTTTTACCACATCGAATGAGTTTTCGAGGATCTTGCCTCCAAGTGTATCCAAAACTGCATCATAATTTTTCAATATATCTTCAAATCTTTCTGTCTTGTAATTAATAATTTCATCTGCACCAAGAGATTTTACTAAGTTCGTACCAGCTTCACTTGCAGTCGTTGCAACAGTGGCACCCATTAATTTTGCCAGTTGAATAGCAAAGGTACCGACACCACCCGCACCAGCATGAATCAAAATCTTTTGTCCTTTTTGTAATTGCATGATGTCATGTAAGGCTTGATATACGGTTAACCCGACCAGAGGAATCGATGCTGCTTCCTCGAAGCTTAAATTTTTAGGTTTTAACGCTATATCATTTTCATGAATGGCGATATACTCTGCAAAAGTACCGATGTTACTCTTACGTGGACGGGCATATATTTCATCCCCAACTTTAAAACGAGTCACTTTTGCGCCGACCTTTGCCACGACACCAGAAAAGTCATTCCCAAGGATAAGAGGCATTTTATATTTAACTAACATTTTCACTTTCCCATCGCGTATCTTAAAATCAACAGGATTAATACTAGCTGCATGAATTTCTGCTAGTACCTCATATTCACCAATTTCAGGTGTAGGCATTTCTACCAAATTCATTGGGACTTTCCCATATTTCTCAATAACCATTGCTCTCATTGCCGATACCTCCAATTATTTGTATGTTTATTTTCAGTAATTTCAATAAAACTTCTCCATTAACTCTTCAATATCCGTTACAAGAGTTTTTAATAAACCTAATTTTGTACGTACATTAATGTAATAAAAGTTTTTTGTACCTTCTTTACGCATTAAAATAATACCGGCATCTCGCAAAATTTTAAGATGATGGGACACTGCAGGACGAGAAAGATGTGTTTGTCCTGTAATTTCACCTACACGCAATCCTGATTGACAATCCGTCCCCATTAAAACTAACAAGATTGATTGACGTGTTTCATCACCAATCGCCAATAGTACTTTTTGACAATTTATAAAATCTTCTTTGATAATATTTAATTGGTCCTGTTTATTCATTCTATTAATTACCTCCAATAATCGGTTGAACAGTTTAAGTTGATGAACCATATGACTGAATACAACATTATCCTATTCTTGTATTCGGTGCAATATTGAGAAAGCAAATCGAGACGAATCAAATCTTAACAGTGGTGTATTCCAGAAGAAAGTTGTATAAAAGAGAGACTAACAAGTACAACTAACTATAGCCACAAGAATGTACTATCTCTGCTTGTTTTTTACCAGCACTTGCCACGCAATTTACCACTTGATGTCAACATGTTACCAATAGAAGAACGTCCACGTTTTTCAAGTGAAAAAGCCCAATCCTCTTTATTTTTAACGAGGAATTAGGCTTTGGTCTTCTACAACAATCGCGCCAATTGTGGAATATCAATTTTATTGAATAGTATGGTTGTACTGTGCAGTAAAAACTTTTATTTGTTAGTTGCTCTTATCCAACATGAGAATCCATTAAAATAAGTAAATTGTTCACAAAGCTGATTCACCTCATACTTTTAATAGGGACTCTCATTTATTAAGGAAAGCCTACTTGAATTTATAGCAATTTTTGCTTGCAAGTTTGAGTTATGTCAGGAAAAGAGTTTATAAAGTTGCCCTGACTAAAACACAAATATTAGTACTTAGATAAAATATAAGTCAATACATCTCCGTCTATATTACCTCCGGATAAAACAAGAGCAATGTTTTTTCCTCCAATTCGCTCTCTGTAATCTATAACAGCAGCTACTGTTGTGCAACTACCTGCTTCCACAATATACTTCTCTTTTTTTGCCATGAAACTAACTGCTTTAGCAATAGACTCTTCTGAAACAACTATAAAGTCGTCCACATAATTTTTGGCTAACTCATAACTAAGCTTACCCACTCCTCCAACAAGAGCATCACATATTGATTCCTCGCTTGGATATTCTTCATAAAAAATATTGTCCTCATATGATTTTATCATAGCAGGACATGCTTCTGTTTGTACTCCAATGATACGAATTTCTGGTTTTATAGCTTTAGCCGCAACAGCTATTCCAGTAATTAGGCCACCTCCTCCTATCGGTACAACGATAGTATCAATGTCATTATTCTGCTCTAAAATTTCTAGCCCTACTGTACCCTGACCACCATAAATTTCTGGATCACTATAGTAAGCATCAATATATGTTAATTGGTGTTTTTTTATAAAATCAATTCCTAATGAATGAGCTTCATCATAATTATCGCCCAAAAGTATTACCTCAGCTCCAAAATGTTGGATTTTATCTATTTTGCTCTGCGGTGTAGTTTTAGGAACAATGATTTTTACATTATTTATTCCTAGGATAGAAGCTGCATAGCTTACGGAACTTCCATGATTACCTGAAGAAATTGCTGCAACTCCTTGACTCATTTCATCCTTAGTTAAGGTCATCATTTTATTTAAAGCCCCACGAATTTTAAAACTTTTTACTTTTTGAAAAGATTCAAGTTTAAAGAAATACTTATTACTTTCGTTCCCCAAGTAAAAAGATTCCTCAAGAGGTGTTTTAGGTACATGCTTTTTTATACGTTCATAAGCATTTTTAACATGATTAACATTAAAACTCATTATTAGTTCCCACCTTCTAAATTTCTGATTTTATTCCAAGTCCTTTTTCTTCTGCAACTTGTAGTGCAAATTTTGCTGTATAAATATCTAAAAGTGCCATTCCTGTTGCATCAAATACAGTTATTTCTTCAACGTTGGACCTTCCATTAATCTTTCCTAGTATTAAGTCACCTATCTCCCCAGTAATATTACTCTCTGTGATTATGCCTTGTTTAAGGGGTAATTCAATTTCACCAACCTGAACACAATGCTCCTTATCATCTACAAATATGCTTGCATTTGACATGATTTCTGATTCTATTTCCTGTTTACCAGCCATATCCGCACCTATACAGGAAATATGTGTTCCTTTTTGTACCCATTGATGTTTTATTAACGGTACTTTTGAAGAAGTAACAGTTATGATGATGTCACTGTTTTTAACTGCACTTTCCAAACATTCAACTTCTTCAAATATGATCGTGTCTGTATCGATCCCGAAGTCTTGTTGTAGACTTTGAGAAATACCGCTGACAAAACTCTTTAGTTTTATCTTATTTCTGGCTGCTATCCTGACCATTTTTATATTCGCCAATGCTGTTAATGTGGCAGCAATCTGAAAAATTGCTTGGTTTCCTGCTCCTAGAACAAGTAGATTCTTAGAATTTTTTCTGGCTAAATATTTAGCACCTATTGCACCAGATGCTCCTGTTCGTATCCCTGTTATGAACGAAGCATCCGTTATCCCTAAAGGCTTACCTGTTTCAGCATCAAACACGGCAATCACTCCTATTAAAGTTGGAATGCCCTTTTTTTCATTATTACCAAACCATGTTACGGTCTTATGTCCAAATAGCTTTTCGCTCTTTAAATAACCTGATTTTATGTCCATATCTGCCTTACCCGGTTCAAAATCATAAAAAATGGTTGGCCAGGTTTCTGCTTTACTATCACTTTTTGACTGGTAAACTGTTTCAACTAATCTAATCACCTGCTTGACGTTTAATACCTGTTTTACATCCTCATTACTTAAAACTCTGATTTTAAACATAGATATTAACCTCCTTTTGCTTTTCAAATAAAAATGATGACTTAAAAAACAAAAAGCATTGAATCTCACCCCTCCTAAAAATAGGCCCTAATGGGAATGAGATTCAATGCTTTTTATAGTTTTTACCCGGGGATAAAAACAGCACCGTGTTATTTTATTAGCATTAATATAGCATAAATATTATTAAAGTTTCAATAGAGAATCGTAAAACTACCCAACGTAAATGTTTTTTCTTGTTCAACTCCCGTTATGTGAAATACTTCACAAAACCCTCTGAACTAGAGGATGTTTATTACGCAGTATCCGTCTACTACGTATTACAAGAGTTAATCTAGACTGTTTGCATAAGGCTTACCTTATTGAGAATCAATCAATTTTTTATATCTTTTATCACCAGATTAATTGCAATGGTAAACAATCTGTCATTCTTTGGTACACTTTTTTGTGATTTTACGGGAAATTATATACTAGAGGTAGTACATCTCAATAGCTGTAATCATGCAATAAAAACAACACTCGCATTGCCCTAAGTTAAGGACAAGATGGCTGGGACAAACTCTTTAACTAGTTTGCATATTGTTCTTATAAAGGGAGGAGTTTCTTGCATGAATTGCTTAGAGTTGCTTTTAGACTATTGGAGATCTTGTTTTTCTTAACAATAGGATTTATTTACAGAAAGTGTTTTGTCAAATATATATAATAGCTTCGGAATAAAACTTGCAAACAGTCCAGATTAACTCTTGTATTACCTACTAGACTAATATTGCGCAGCAAGTTATTAACCAACTTGCATATATACGCATAGTTTCATAAGTGGAATAAATAATTTACTTAAACCTATCTTCCAACCAAATAAGTAAAAATATATGAGAATTGAAAGGGACTTTTTCTATAAAACCTAAAACATACTAAGATTAATTAAATCCCCATCTCTATTTACGAACGATTTAATCTAAATGCCCTTTTAAAGTACACTTTTGATTTTTAGAGTACCTAGCTGTTGATTGGAGCACAAGGCGAAGACTCCTTGCTTAGAGGTAGCGTTTTGTGGAGACCCCACAGGCGAAGCCGAGGAGGCTCCACAAGCGCCCCGCGGAAAGCGAAGCCTTGGGCGGAAATCAACAGCGGTGTTTAACAGAGTCCAAAAAAATCCGAACTAATGCAAAACTCTACTTAGAATTTCGCATAATAGTTCGGATTTTTCTTTAACAAATATTCTTTTGTCCCAGCCTCTTTCCGGAAGGCGAATTAATAGTTAGACTTGTAATTTCTAAACGTCTGCCCTCTCCATAAAATCGCAAGAGCAATAATTAATCCAACAATAGAAAAGGACAAAATGACTAATTGAATATCAAATCCTCTAGAAACGAGTAAAGTTACACTTGCATAGGCAAGCGGATCAAACCCATTCATAGCTAAGAAGACAATACTCATGACCCTCCCCATAATGCGTGGATCCGTATCTTCTTGTGCGGAAGTGAAAAACGGGATTGCAACAAAGGTCATGGTAAATCCAATGAAGAACGCTAATGCTGTCAAAATATATAAATTAGGAATTTGACTAAATGCTATCGCTACGATTAATGTTGCGATTAATCCAGTAATCGAGGTTAATCCTCTACGGCGTATTTTGATCATACCGATTATTGCTGTACTTACTAGCATCCCACCCCCTAAAGCTGCATCAATGTAACTAAGATTAATGGGTGTCCCTCCATACGTTTCCACTAAAATTGGGATTGCAATGGATATCGCTCCGAAGGCAAAAAAGTTTAACGTAATTAAAATAAGGATACCTGTAACTAAAAATTCACTTGCTTTTACATAGGAAAACCCTTCTATGAGATCTTTAAGCGGTGTTTGTTTAATTGTATTGTCTACAGGACCTTCTTTTAATAAAGGTGGAAACATAAAAAAGGCAGACAAAAGAACAATAATAGCCGAGACTAAATAACTAGTGGTTACGCCAGCGAATTCCATGACACTCCCACATATAATAGGTCCAATAACAAAACCAATCTGACCCAATCCCTGAATGACGGCATTTGCTTGTTGTATTTGGTTTTTCTGTACTATTTTCGGGATTAAGGATGTCCCAGCTGGTCCAGAAAAAGCATCTAATGTTCCAAAAAAGAATCCTAAAATGATCAGGTATACAAATGTTAATTGATCTGCATTGTTCAATAAAAATATGATAACTAGTAGAATTCCTTGAATGGAACTCGTACTGAACATAATGGTCGTCTTCTTGAATTTATCAGCGAGAACCCCACCAAATGCCATCATGAGAATACGTGGCACAGTAATGGCAATAAGTATAATGCCCAATGAACTAGCAGAACCTAAATCAGAAATGACAAACCAAGTCGTTGTCATGAAAAACATGCTAAAACCAATAAGTGCCAAAAAACTACCAATAAATAGAAATATAAAAGGGCGATTTCGAAATAATGATTGTTGTTCCATACATAACCTTCCTCTCAAACTTAATATAGAACCAATCATAAATTGTGACGTAACGTCGTAAGCAACCTTTTTTAATAGGCTTTGTTAAAGTACATTGTTTATTTTTAGGTACCCTAGCTGTTGATTGGAGCACAAGGCGAAGACTCCTGCGGGAGATAGCTTTTTTGCTAAAAGCCCAAAGAGCCTTCTAATAAATAGTAAAACTATTAACAAGTCTATTGATTGCGACCTTACGTAACAGTATATAATTCAGTAAGGTGGTGTTAATATGGAAGTGACAATTGGTCAATTTGCAAAATTAGTAGGTTCAACGGTGAGAACACTACGGTATTACGATAAAATGGAGTTACTTACCCCCAAAAAACATAATAAAAATGGTCGAAAAGTATATACACGACTAGACTGGGAACTTTTTCAACAAATCATGATTTTAAAACATTTTGGTTTATCCTTAAATGAAATAAAAGAACAAATGACTAATAAGAAGTTAAAAGGTCGAGAGTTTTTGCAGGTGCAGAAGCAGTTAATTGAAAAAAAACAAGCGGAATTAAATGATAAGTTAGAAGTAATTACGAGAATGGATCGGCTGTACAACATGGAAGGTATTTCTGAGGAAGAATTAGATGAATTTGCTTTTATTATGCTTGATTTATTTAGGCGGGAAAAATCACAAATACAAGCATGGGAAGAATATTTTAGAACTGACAAGCAGCTCATGAAAGAAATAAAGTTGCTTCATGATCCAGAATATAAGGAGAAAATGGATAGAGAAGTATGGAAATTAATTCAAGCGATTAAAAATGCTATTCAGCATAATGATTCTACAAGCAGAAAAAAAGTACAAGAAATTCTAAACGAAATGGATAACCTATTTCCAGCGAGTAGAAACTTTTTAAGTCTTATTGATGATGTTAACTTTTTTGCCAAGTACAATCATGAGTTCAATAGCTATTTTCCTGAAAACATAGCTAACTATATTTATAAAGAATTGAACACGTATTATGATGATAAAGAAAATAGTAAAGGTAATAATAAGTAAGATACAATGGGTAACTGAAAAGTAAATGACTCTCAAGAGCCTTTGTTCCACTAACGGGAGCTTATGTTGAAGAATAACAACTAATAAAACATCCCAAGCTTTTTTCCTTTAATATACTGTTCTTGTTCAATTAAAGCTCCCGTTAGTACAAGAAAAACGTTATTTATAAGAATAGTGTTAAGTTTAAATATCTTTATTTATCGTTCTTCTAAACTTTATAAGTTTCTCAAAACGAAGATAAATAAAGCTAACTGAAAAACCAACAATGAAACCACCTACTACTGCAACACCACTCCATTCAACAATATTGCCTAGAATATCACCCCAAAATACACTTTTCCAATTCCCCCAGAAGAATGGGTCTCCTTGACTGGATATATGTAATTCTGGTCTTGTTGAAACTCCTATAAAAGCAAGCTGAAATGCCATGTATAGGTAATAAGAAATAATTGAAAAGAGCCATGTCAAATTACTCGCCAAACCAGACCTCACTATTGATTTGGAAATACGTGCTTCATATAGAGCAATGGGGACAATCGGTACTAACCAAACACCATAAGTCAATACTCTCCAAAAAGCCTCTCCCTGAACAAGTACATTAGAAATAAACCTATGGGAAAAAAAGTCAAACACTCCAAATATAATTCCAATTACTATATAGATGAACCAGCGTATTTTCACTAAAACAATACCTCTTTTCAGATTTATTTATCTTAAAATAGATAGTTATTATTGTATATACGGTTTACTTCTTCAACAAACCTTCTTAGTTAGCGAAAGAACTGAATTTTCATATTTTTTACCACATAATGCTATAAATCCTTAAATTTACAAGAAATAGACTAAAATTGTGATTACAGCCACAAGAATGTATCATCTCTGTCATGTTTTTTACCAGCACTTGCCACGAAATTTACCACTTGATGTCAACATTTTTTACCAATAGAAGAAAGTCAACGATTTTTAATTAAAAAAGCCTAATCCCCTTATCTTTAACTAGGAATTAAGCTTTGGTCACGGTTCCATTGAAAGTATTAATTTCATTCTTTTTTTTAATACCGAACTGAGTAGAAAAATTAAAATCACTTGGCATACCTTTTGGCGTATTTTGAGTGGTAGTATTGGCTACATTTTTAGAAATCTCGTTGTCAAGTTCCTCTTCTTTACCCCTTTGCTGGCAGCCCAATAAACCTATTGACAAAAATATTAAAGATAAAATTAAGCTAAGTTTTTTCAATATCATCACCCCTTTAATAATTAGACAGAATTTTGTAGTTTATACGGAAAACCTTAAGCAAGGGGCGACCATCTATGCTGCAATCATATCCGTTAGCTTAACTATAAACCTGGTACTAATTTAATGGAAAATTCTCCTTATATTATTGAATTATAAATAACTTTGTTACACTAAACTGCCCTATTGCTTAATAATCTATATATTCCTACAATATGTTTTCACCTTGGTAAAAATAAAACGAGCGCAGCTCCTTGTTACAGGATTGCGCCAGATTACTTATATCACTTAACACCAGATGTAAGTCCGTAAAACCACCAACAATCAAAAACGTTGATTGCTAATCGTGACGTAAAGAATAGGTAATTGTCGTTTATTATCATTCTCTCTATTTACATTATACTGCTATTTACAAGTTATTTATAGACTGTTCTTTTTGTAATTTGGATACTATACTCTTATATGCAACCTAAAAATATAGGAGGTGTATCAGTATGAATAACGAAAAAGATGTCTTAGATAATGGTCCATTTTTCCATGGTACTAAAGCAGAACTAAAAATTGGGGATTTATTAGAACCACAATACTTATCAAATTACCAAGAAAAAAAATCTAACTATATCTATTTTACTGCGACACTGAATGCTGCTAAATGGGGTGCTGAATTAGCAAGATCTAATTCAATAGAAAGAATTTATATTGTAGAACCATTAGGTGATTTTGAAAATGATCCGAACTTAACTGACAATAGATTTCCTGGAAACCCAACACGTTCTTATAGGTCTAAATCTCCTTTGAAAATAATAGCCGAATTAAGTTCATGGGAAAGACATTCCGAGGATGAAATAAATCATATGCTTACATCTTTAAAAAAGTTAAGTGAACAAGGAAAAAATACAATATACGATTAATCCTTAAAACCTATAAAAGCATAACTCAAGAAAACCAGAAATCAATTTTCGTTTACAAAGGGCATATATCGTACGATTAAGTAGTTCAGTTTTTGTGGAGAAACATCGTATATAGGATACTAATTAGCAGATTTAATCACAAATTAACTCAGTCTATTCTAATTACCGTTACTTCAACATTTATTCGCTTTTGACACAGAAAATAACATAGCAAATATCACCCTGTTATTTAGGTTGTTAAATTGATTGTTAATTGACTTTCAACTTGAAAGAATAAAAGGGAAATTCTAATTATATGTTAAAATAGGTATATAGATTGTTAAGAGTTGAAACGAAGTAGTTTAGCTTTAAATTGATTGAAGAGGGGATTTAATAATGAAAAGAATTTGCAATCAATGCCAAACTGAAATGTTAAAAGATTGTAAAGTAACTGTTGAATATGACGTATCTGGAATTACGATTAGTCAAACGCGTAAAGGACTTTTCAAAAATGTTTCTGCAAAGACTAAAGCAGCTGTATGTCCAAATTGTGGGAATCTAGCTTTCTATATTGATGATTACCAAATATTTAATAAATAATTACTTATTCAGCGTACGGGAACTTTAACAGAATAGGTGTAATAATAAAAATCTCAGAGGACTATAACTCTGAGATTTTTTATTTGTTATTTGGTGTGAGATTTCCACTGTGAATTATGGAGCTATTTGTAAAGATTTTTCTTTTTTCTCCACATTATCTAAACTACTTATCACACGATGCATAGCCTTTTAGTCAGTAGGCGACTTATTATTTTTAGTGAATCGTTCTGGAAGTTTAGACCCCTTCTCCGATTCATCTTTTAAAAATTGAAACAAATCCTCTTTCGATAATGGATAACTTATGAAATATCCTTGCACTTCATCAGAATTCATTTCTATAATAGTTGCTAACTCTTCTTCTGTTTCAATTCCTTCACAAACAACCTTGATGTTTAAATCATGTGCTAGATTGATCATCGCAGAAGTAATTGCAGCATTTTCCTTTGCACCAGGTAAACCTGTTATAAACGAACGGTCAATTTTAAGTATATCAACCGACAATCTTTTCAAATAGGAGATAGACGAATTGCCTGTTCCAAAGTCATCAATCGATAAACATACGCCTAAAGCGCGTAAGTTATTTAAAATAAATGATATTTCTTGGTCATCATTTATGAGAATACTCTCGGTCACTTCAAGTTCCAAAGAACTAGGAGGCAATTGATATTGTTGGAGCATGGCGTTTACCTTTTGGTCAAAGTGTGAATGGTATAGCTGTCTAACTGAAACATTGACAGAGACTTTCAAATCTATCCTTCCAGCCAAATGAAGATGTTTCAAAGTTCGTAAGGATTCCGAAAGTACCCATTCGCCCAACTGGACAATATCGCCCGTTTCTTCTGCTATCTTGATAAATTCAACAGGATTTACTACACCTAATTCTAGATGTTTCCAGCGCACTAAAGATTCGAACGTAGAAATTTCCCCAGTTTTTACATCCATTCTAGGTTGATACATCAGATAGAAATCATTAGTCTTAAGAGAATTTGCTAATGTAGTCTGCAAAATAAACGTTCTTTCCTCTAGTTCGCTCAAATTTGACTCAAAAATTTTAAAATAATCCTTACCTCTTGATTTTATATAATACATCGCTTTATCCGCTTTGCTAACCAGTTCATTTATTTCCGTTCCGTGAATAGGGTATGCACTAATTCCAATACTCGCTGTCGTGCGAAACAATTTATTATCAATAATGAAACCTGGCTTAAAAGATGCCATAATCCTTTTTGCGACTCTTGTAGTAATTTTTACATTTGGAATATTAGGGGTGATGACAACGAATTCATCTCCCCCTACGCGAGCAAGGGTATCTTCGGCTCGAATGCTATTAAGTATTCGTTTCCCCGCTTCTATGATTAGTTCATCTCCGTAGACATGACCTAAATTATCATTAACAAATTTCAAGCGGTCAAGGTCTATATACAAAATTCCCATCATAAGCGAATTATTCTTCGCTTCTTCAATATGTAAAGTCATTAGTTCCAATAGTCTTCTTCGATTTGGTAATCCTGTTAAATGGTCTTGATAAGCTAACTTTTCAATGGTTTTCACGTGTTCCTTTTGTTCCGTTATATCTTTAGCAATGCAAAAAACACCTTCTACTTCGGACTTCACAGTGATCGGCATGAAGGTCACGTCTAAATCAACAAAATGCCCTTCCTTATGAATGGCTTGGAGCTGGATTCTTTTCGGTTCGCCCTGCAATACCTGCTCAAATAAACGTTTTGCTACTTCAATATAATCAGGACATACGACATTGATGGCAAATTGATGTAGGATCTCTTCTTTGTTATAACCAAATGTCCTTAACCCCATCTCATTAATAGACAGTATATTTCCTTCTATATCAAGCAAAACAACCGTGTCTAAATTGTTTTCAAAAAGGGATTTGTATTGAACTTCTGAACGTTCTAACCTATTTTCCTCAAAGAGTCTTTTTGTAATGTCTTGCATGGTCCCAACAATCATGGTAGGTGGTCCATTCTCGTCCTGCATGGATTGTGATACGGTAAATACCGTTCTTATAGAACCGTCATTTCTAAGAAGTCGAAACACATTAGTGACAGAGTGTCCCTTTACTTCCTGTTCCTTACTAGTTATAAGCAGCTCACGGTCATCGGGATGAACTTTTGATAACAATAATTCAAAACTCGCTTCTTCATTTTTCGGGATTTCAAGCAGCTCGTAAATGGGGGTGCTCCAAATAAGCTTTTCATGAATAGTATCGTATTCCCAATAAAAAATGCCAGCAGTTTTCTGTGCCTGAGTAAGAGCTTTTTCACGTTTTTCTAACTCAATTTTCATCAGGTGTTTTTCAGTTATATTTACAACATTTCCTATAATAACATTTATTCCATTAAACAATTCTAATGATGGATATAAATCTAAATATAGCTCAACCCCATCTTTTCTTCGAGCACTTATTTGATAATTAGCAGCAACATCTTTTCCTTCAAGTCTATCTTTCATGTTTTTAGAAAGTATCTCTTGAAAATTAACTGATACAAGATCACTAAGTCCAATTTTCCTTCCATAAAATTCTTCTCTTGAATAACCGAATAACTCTGCAAAGGCAGGGCTAACATACAAAAAACCTTTATCGCTGATAATATAAGCGGCTATAGTAGAGCTTTCCAGTGTTAATCTATATTGTTGTATTTCTATTTGGGAAGTAATGTATTTCTTGCGTTGTTTCCTTATGTAATTGAATATTATCAATAAAGGTAATAACAATAATATCAATAGGATTCCATGAAGGATATAAGGGGGAATATGAAGGGCATCGGAAAGTTTGTGAATAATAAGTTGGTCTAAAATAATAGCGAATATAACGAAGACGATGGCAAAGATTCCTAACCCTAATGAATAAAATGCAGTATTTTTCAATATGCCAACCTCCACACTTTTCCGAAATAAATCTTCAATAGAAATACCTTCTCATCATTTAATTAGTTCTTATTTATTATAACTAGCAAAGGAGTTCTTTATGAAATTTTACATAACCCCTGTTTGTAGTACAAATAAAATAGGGTTGCAATATATGAGGTGTAGAATTCGACATCCCTACAAATCACAGGGGTGTCATCATTCCCTATCAGTTGCTCGGAGTTAAAATGCTTGTTTCAAAACATATTAAGTGAAGCCTGACAACTTACATGTAATACATTGGGCGGTAGTCGGAATTTCCTCAGTCTTAATAATGATCTCATTCTTGAACTGATACTTTGGTTGCAATAGCTGAACCAAGAGAGACGATTGCTATTAAAGTGGTCGTCTTTTCTTAATTGATTATTCTAAACCTATTAAGTAAATTCCCATAGCAGGTCCATATGCTATATTCAAAATCTGAGTCATTACACAATAAATGATGGTAAATAAAAGTAAATACACTTTACTATCTCCCTTTATCTTTATTCCATTAGGTGGACCTCTGTAGAATATCAGTTAAATGTTGCTAAGAAATAATAAAATACAATAGATAACAGGACATATGAAAATGGCGATTTTCAATGCACGATCAAGTTTTTTTCCTTTAAAAACTAATGTTAATAATAAATATGTTATGGTTGCAAAAAACATTGGGATAAAACCATGATAAGATATACTTAACAAGCCAAATATAATCGACAATACTAAAATACATAAATTAAATTTAGTGAAATTAGTGGAACTAATTTTATTATATTCCAATTTTTTCAACTCCTTTATTACTATAATAAACTTCTAACTTTCTTAAATCCATAATATTCTATTAAGATAATTGATTCTATTAGTGCTAGGCGAAAGCGTTAAAAAGATCAGAGTATAAATAGCACATCTTCTAATTTAGAATAAATAAGGACAGCATAGGTCTGTCCATCCAATATAGTAAAACGAGACTTGTCCTTATTTATCTTATCAATCAACTCTCTCTTTACCTCAATACGCAATCTCTGATAATTCTCCTAAGTAATCGGTAATAATTTCGCTTTCTATTATTTCTCTATCTACACATTTAACATAGTATGCCTTTGCTTTTGGTCTGGAGCTTACAGAGGTAGTTAGTGTTTCATTTTTAAAATGAAGAGCAGCACCGTCATCTACCGCGTAACCTTCTTTTATTTTTCCCTCTAAAATTAATTGGTGATAGGAGGGTTTCCTTTTATTCTCTCCATCATAATGAGGACAATTGCTGCCCTTCAAATAGCCTAAACAATCTAATTTATATAATGGTGCGTTTACAGGGTCAGTTAACCCTTCTTCAAACCAACAAATGGAGCCAGCACTAAGTCCAGCAAGGATAACCCCCTCGCTCATACGCTTTTTTTATAGCCGCATCTAACCCCCATTCTTTCCACAGAACAAGCATATTTCTGGTATTGCCACCACCGACATAGATGACATCTTGCTCAAGAACATATCTTTCTATGTCTGTAAATTCTGGCTCGAATAAAGATAAGTAAGAAGGTTGGCAAGGAAGCGTCTTGAACGCTCTATAAAATCTATCAATATAATTTGTTTGGTCACCACTTGCGGTTGGAACAAAACAAACCTTCGGAAGATCCTTTTTCACTTGATTTAAAATGTATTGATCCAGCAAAAGATTTTCTGGTTCCATCGAAAACCCTCCGCCACCCATTGCTATAATCTGTCTCATATATTCATCCCCAGATTCCCCATCATAATTTATTAATCTCCAACCACAGCTTCTCGATTATTCGCTATCCCACTCAATTTCCATATGTTCTAAGTCTGCGAAGCTCTTATTTGTCGCAAAACTAATTTGAAAGATATTATTCTTATTTTCTATCCAATATTCGTAGGTAACATCAGGTTCACTCTCAAAAATGACCCCTATATAATAGGGATTTTTAGATTTATGGCCAGGTAAACGGTGAGGTACTGTTGAGATTACCCATTCTTCACCTGGATATCGTTGTTTCAAGTAAGGCACCAGTAAGTCTACTTTTTCACTAATTTGTACATCAATCCAATGCGGACGAACAACATAAAAAATAGAGTATGCTATTAAAATAACGATCGCTACTGTCCAGCCAACTTTTCGCCATTTACCTTTTAGAAAAAACGAGACAGCGATTATCGTGATAAGTACTGCACCAACAAACATGAGCTCAATAATTTCTACTGGATGCATTTTTCGCCTCCTTATGTTCGTCGGTAATTTACAAATATAAAAATTTTTAATTATTTCAAACTTCAGAAAATAACAGAGAAATTACTCCTACATAGTTAGATATACTCTGTATCGTTATTGAAAATTCATTATTAAATAATGCTTATGAAAATGTAGAGATTTCTAAATTCTCCGATTGAAGAACTAAGGCCGTTAACCCTGTTTCACTACCAGAAATATGCCCTTCCCCTTTTTCCCAAAAACTCCTTGCCCCTTTTTCAGCAACTTTCTCTGATTCTCTTCTCCTTCTACCCATCCCTCACCTTGAACGAATATGAATAACTGAGGTACTTGTGCTTCGTGGTACCCAACTACTCCACCTTGGTCAATATGAATCAAACCAATATTTGTTGGTTCCTGCGTCTTCATTATTTTTGAGTAAAAAGCAGAAATAGAGTTGTAGTTACCAATACTACTTCCAATTTCCTTACTGAAATCTAAAATTTTCATTTTTATTCCCCCGATGAGCTGCTCCGCTTTTTATTGATGGAACTGTTTTTCGAACTAAGATTAATTAGATGATGTTATATTTTTTCAATGCATATTCTATGCCATCTTCACTCGATTTTTTTGTCACGAAATTAGCAACCTGTTTTAATTTTTCATTTCCATTCCCCATAGATATACCAAGTTGTACTAGCTGCAACATATCAATATCATTCTCTCCATCACCAAATGCAATAGCCTCTGACTTATTAAAGCCAAAATAGTCCAAGGTTTTCTTGATCGCAACAGATTTAGAAACATCTTCTTGCAAGACATTCAATACATATGGGTGCCACCTTCTAAAGGAAAGACCAGGGAACTTACACATATATTTTTTTACGGTTTCATCATCGGCAAATAAGCACATTAAATATATTTCCTGATTGTCCACTAAAGAATTAATCATAGGATACTTATCTAGGGATAATGTTTCCTGCAAGGCCGATAATATGTCCATACTCTCGACACCATTCATACTAAACTCTTCGGTGTAAAAGGACAAAGCGTTATTTTCTGTTCTAGCAAACTCATAAACTTCTCGAACAATAGTGTTATTCAAGACGATTTTATGAATAACCGTTTCTTTGTGCTTTACATAACCACCATTGGCTGTGATAAAAGTGTCGATTCCTAATTCTTTTATATCCTTACACATTGACAATGGTCTGCCTGTCGCAGCCACGACTCTAATTCCCTTATTTATCAATGCTTTAATAGCTTCCCTTGTCTTAGTTGATATACTTCCGTCTTCATGACTGGTAATAGTCCCATCTACATCGAAAAATGCTATTTTATAATTCATTATAAACGCCAACTCCACTTTACCTAATTATACCATCTTAGTGATATTATAGGTTAGAATTTGTGGGGATTTTCTTTGTACGGAGCGAGATGCTTGAATTGTTTTTATTAAGCTATCCAACTATACAAGTGTGGTTGTGGTAATACTTGCTCACTTATTTTGGTCGGTTCCATTGTCTATTTGGTTGTTCCGCAAAACGAAAGAAGCAAAGGTCCCTCCCTTTGCTTCCTTTTGAACAACACCTGTATTTAGTGTGGCCAACAGACCTTGATTACTTCGTCGCTTGATTCTTGGAAGTTACTTAGGTATCAGCAAGAAAACCATCCTTCGTTTCACAAATCTGTTATTGAATACCCCTGTTTCTTATAGGCAAGTTTGATCTTATTTATTGCTTTCCCCATTTTATTCTGTCAAAAGCATAACCAAAACTAATGCCTATCACTTTGCCATCAAAGTGCACAAAAGATAATTCTAAATTGTTTTGATGGTCAACATATCCTATTATATAAATGGTTTGTTCTCTGTCTTCAAAAGTGAAATAATCCTCTCCATAAGCAGAAATCACCTCTTCAATTGGTATGCCTAATTTAATTCCCTTTGCACTTGAAGATGTATCGTTGTCTTCCAAAACTCCGACTTGTAAAATTTCCTTTGTTTCTCTATCAACACTCAAAATAATATCTTTATTCCGATACTGATCAGTATTTCTTTTCCTGGCATAGTATTCATTATCTGGATGCGGTTCAAATTGTCCGTGTTTCCTTATTAATGTTTCATCATTAATGGACATACTTACTTTAATATCATCAATACTCTCACTTAATAAATCTGTGGATATAACTTCTCTCATAGCGTCTTCCATATTTTCTGTATTACAGGCTGTTGTCAAAGTTAGTATCACAGTTAAGCAAAGCAATAAACACATCCTATTAATTAACATCTGGGCAAAACCTCACTATTTTATCTATTAATCAAGCATAAAGTGACGTTCATTTTTTGCTTGTTCTAATAGGAATATTCTCTTTATTATGTAGGATATCAATTATTTCCTTCACTATTAACTTCTGCGCTTCGTCTCCATGTTTTGGTAAGAATAGTTTCCCCGCATATAACCCTTTCCCTATGTAAAAAATATAATTATTAGGCGTAGATACAATAGTTAATTTAGCGTTTTTCGTATATTTTTCTTGCTCTCTTCCGGAAAAAACGAACCACTGACTCTTCTTATCAAAGCGTATATCAAGCGACATGGCATTTCTTTTCTTATGAGTTTTGTATAACTTTTTACCAAAAGATTTTACAGCGTATTTCCAAAAAAATTGACAAAGAATATACAGAATAAAACCCAATATTATCCCCAGTAATATAGCATCATTATTAAGCTTCGATAAGTGTTCAGCGTTCTCTGCTATAGCTAAATTTGCTCTTTTGTGATGAAAATATCCCAATAATATTGCAAAAGGAATACTTAATATAAGTATCCAGTAAGCGAATCTTGTAGCAGGTAGGTTCCTCATCATTTCTTCGCAATCATTTTGTGTGACTTTTAACTTAGTTTGTAATACTTCCATTTTATATCTGCTTCCTTCCTTATAATTTCCATATAAATCATAACATAAAATAAGGAAAACCTATGACTCTACTATTTTATTTAGTTCTTAGGATATTTGAATTTACATTACTTATTGTTACATTAAAATACCAAACTAAAACTGTGAATAGGAATTATAACAACACAAGCAAATTACGTTTGCGAACAAAATAAAGCCCCCTATAATTGTCCCGTTAATCTACAATAAAAACACTAATCTATACAACGTCCCTTATAATTCAATTTTAATTAATTGAGTAACTTTTTCTCAAGAATGATTTTATGTACTCCCTTTTCATCCGTATCGGTACTGATGACATCAAATCCATGTTTAATATTCAAAATTAACATGCTACGCCATTTGTTCATTGTTTTTGTTCGGACGATCTTATAGCCTTTACTCTTCAAATATTGGTGTTGTTTATCTATTAAATTAGTGAAAAGAAATAAATGCCTCTCATTAGATATTCGTAACGAGAGGACAAGCCTCATACTGGTCTTTAATTAACAAACTTTGATTGTCAAGTTAGCTATAAATAACGAACTATCGCGTTGAGCCTGAAAATTCTATCTGTCTATTATTTAACATCTTTGCCCATTCACTATCATTCCAAATATTAGGATTGTCAATCGTTTGATTTTCACCACGTACCAAGAAATCATAACTATCTTTTGCACCAGTATACCAATCAACAATGACCAAATTGCCGTTTATATTACGTATTAGAAATTCAGTGATTTCACTATAACCACCTACAGCCTTGTTAATATCCACAGGTAATTTTAAATAGAGAAAACCTCCATCCACATCATCCGTATACTCTACTTCCCAATCGCCAATCGTAATATTTTGGACATTATCATTTAAATTACCGTACAAATCATGTTGGGACTGAATTTTCTTTTGCATATACTGTTTAAGGTTATCGTTATCGATAACTGTTACCAACTCAATATCCAATCCGTTCCAGACGGCTTTATAATAGTCAGTAAGCACACTCTCACACATTACATAAGCCATTTCAAAATCCAGTTCAGATAGTTCCCCTTCATTTTCAGCTAAATATTAAGGATATTTTTGTAATACATTCCGTTCTGTACTTGATGTAATCTCAGTGCTTATAGCACTATTTGTGGTACTATTTCCTGAGATTTCAGGCGTATTCTTTTCGTACTCATTAGTAGTATCACAGGAACTCAGGGTAAATAAGACTATTAATAAAAAAGCAAATTTCATTGTATCCCCTCTAATTCAAAAATGAACTTCAAAGCCTACTCCTTTAATGTTTCAGACGATGTTAATGTTAATTTCGTTACAAAAAGACTCATTCTTGAACAATTTCTGCTTCGTTAGTACAATAACTTTTACAGAAAATACACTAACCCTCTTTTTGAATTAAATGCCGTTAGTTAAAGAAGGAAAAAGAGACGCTTAGTATACAATTGCGTCTCTTTGTTATACAATCTATTTTAAAAATTGTCGTTCTATTTTTGCTGTTTCTATACTTGGCATCTCAAATTTATACAGTATTGACATGAAATATCTAATAATAAAATTCCCAATACAAAATATTCACACATAAAATAACTGTAAAAATAACTGTGATAATCCAAACTAGTTTTTCACGTTTGCTTAAACTTTGATTTTTTATCTTAACACTTAAAAATCCACAATTAACAAGAGCGATAACTATATATATAAGATTTAAAGTTAAAAATGGTTTGAGAAAGGCATAACTCGTCATTGATAATGTCTTATAACCTATCCAAAGAACGTTCATAAACATAAGTACATTTAAAACATGTTGGCTAAAAAGGAATATATGCAGCTTGTTTTTATTCCATATCCTTCTTAAAATAGTGACCAAACTATAGATGAAAGAAAACGTTACGGCTACTAATCCTAGAATAATTCCTCCCCACTCTAGGAAGTGTTTATAGTAAGGAATGTAAAGTAAATCTGAATATGTATTAGATAACACGTTTTTCATTTGTGGATGTTTTGAATAAACATCTAGACTGTACAAACTAGGACCATCCTCTGTTTTGTAAATACCTGGTTCTAGCTGTGAATAATTTAAGTCGTTCATTATTAAATTATTTGATCCACTATGTTTCGTTTTACCTCTTAAAAATAATCCATATACCTTACTAAACCCATAGCTGGGCAACCGAGCCGGCTCATAAATACCATTCCATTGAGATGAGTTTTCCAAATTTACCTCATTTTCAACATGTGCATATTCACCAAAAATGATTTCAGGTATTCCCGATGTGAACGTGCTTTCATCCTTCATGTTGGTCAACACTAAAACTCCGATACGTTCTTTTCTATCTACATAAAAAGAGGAGCTAAAGGCCATAGAATTCCCACTGTGACCATAAACATGCTGACTTTTCGATGGTAAATAAAATAAACCGTTTGCTGCCCTTGGGATATTGGTTCCCGGATAATATAGTGTTGGTTCAAACATTATATCAATCGTTTTTTTATCCTTAAATAAAGGGGTTCCGTCTTCAGCTAATAACGCTTGTAATAACTTTTGTAGATCTGTAGCTGTCCCGATAGCACTACCTACCGGATACATGGGAATCGAGTAAAAATTAGGTTCAATCAATTGCAGTGCATTCGAATAGCCCTGCACCTTTCCCCTCTGTTCTTTTACCCATTTGTTATCGTCTAGTTCGGAATCTATTGCAGTTTTCGTCATTTGAAGTGGTTCAAAAATATTCTTCCGTATGTATTCCAGATAGTCTAGACCACTAACTTCTTCAACAATGAAGGCAGCGAGACCACTTCCATAATTTGAATAAGCAACCACATCACCAGGAGGAAATATTTGTTTAATATCTGCTTCTTCGAGTACTTCTCTTAATGAACTCTTTTTCGTTGGACGATGAATCATTAAATCTGTATAACTATCATCAAATCCCGCTGTATAATGCATTAAGTGATGCATCGTGATAGAATCCTCAAATCTTGTTTTGGAGCGGAAATCATTTGGCAAGTAAGTTTCGATATCTGTTTCTAAATTAAGCTTTCCAGTCTCTACTAATTGTAAAACACTGATCCAAATAAGAATTTTAGAAACGGGTGCCCATTCAAAAACAGTATTTTCATTAACCAGAATTTGTTCTTCTATATTTGCATAACCTTTCATTTTGTAAACTATTTCATCCTGGTCTATCACAATCGTTGCTAATCCAGCAACATCTCCCCCATGTTCTATCATATAATTCTCTAATTTATTTTCTAACACAGTATTTTCATTTGCAGAAAACGTTGAAAGAGGATTATATCCAAATAAGATCCAAAGGAGTAGAAAACAAATGAACGTCTTAAAAGCCTTATTATTGTGATTACTCACTGTGTTTAGCCCCCTTTCCAACTATTGAACTAGAAGTATAATCTTTATCCTGAATTCTTCATGGATCTATTCCAAGAAAGTAGTCCCTTATCTCTTTTGGTAACTCTTCCACTGCAAGAACTTGTAACCTTTCCGTTCCGGGTGTAGTCATCACCATATATGTTTTTTCATCATATTCAAAAATAGTAAACTGACTTATTCTATTTGGTGAGATATCCAATCTATTAATATAATCATAATCTTCTTTATCGAAATTAGCTTCATATCCCTCTAACATTACCTTTTGTGCCTTTTCAAAATTATCAGCAAAAGAAATCGCTTGATATAATTCTAGAGAATTTTTAGGAGTAAAAAATAGAATATAATATGTTGCAGTTCCAATTATAAATACAGCTACTATCATAGTAAGAAGCCATTCTTTCATTGAACTTTTCTTAATAATCCCCACATGAAAGCTCTCCTTTATTTGCCTAAGTTTATCTATCTTCAATATTTATGTATCGTTAGGCTAAAAACATTACTTTACTAATTTTGGTACATCAGGACGATCCCGTTGCTTCTTTTCTATAGTCAAACGATAGAAGCAACAAGTCCGTCCCATTTGCTTCTTTAGAACATTAGTTTACTAAATATGAAGCAGTGAATGCTTATGTTCAATCCTTATTCTAAAGTGATTCATAATTCGTAGTTGTTCCTCCGTTAATTTTTCTTTATTCCAGTACATATGCATCAAACTGTATTCAAATACTTCCTTCAGTTTAATGAAAAGTGGAAGTTGCTCTAACATCTCTGGAGATATTTCATTTGCCTCTTGATACCCTTCGATAATTGCTTTTGTAATAGAACGTCCGTAATCAACTATGTTGCCATTCCCTACAAATGTGTACTCCAAAGCACTATAGATTGGAACGGCTAAATCAAATATATAAAAATGCTTCTCACAATCTTGGAAATCTATCATGGTTAATCTATTATCGCGATCTACCAATATGTTCTCCAGCCATAAATCACCGTGCAACAAACCATAGGTATCATAACTTTTGGGTAAGTTTTGTATGGTGCAAAGAACCTCTTGTGCAATCTCTCTAATTGCACTTTCTTCCTTAGGGATATATTTAAGAAAAGCATATTCCTCATTATCATACCAATCATTCATGTATTTAAGTGTTCGCCTATTTTCATATTGTTTTGATAAAAGATGTAAATGCCCTATTTGCCGACCCAATTCTTTAAATACATTGGCATTCCATTGAGCTCTTGGTAAATGCACACCAGAAGCAGCTTTATATAAAACAGTTAAAGTTTCTTTATCCAATGTTATCGTTTCTACTAATTTACCGTTTAAAGAAGGTATTGTTGGAGAAACACCAAATCCTTCATTATATAAAAAGTTCGTATAATCAACTTCCTCTAACTGTTCATCATACGTTTTATAGTTCGTTATTCTTGCAAAGTAATTCCCTTGTTCTGAAATACATCTGAACATTTCATTGGTTACTGCCTCTACTTTTATAAAATCCAATGGATATAATTCGTTGAGTAATGAAAGTATCTTATGTTCCATATACTGCTCTGCTCCCGTCTATTTATATGAATATATACTTGCTTACGGATATTTTTCGGACTCACTCCGAAATAATAATAACATAAATTCCCAAAAATAAGTTAGCGCTTTCAGAATTTTTTAATTTTTCATTTCTCTTAATAATAGAAAAGGCTGTCATCAAAAGAAATACTTTTTGGACAGCCTTTTCTTATATTATAAAGTTGAGTGTGAAACTTTTCGCTTACGACACACGTCACTCTCATGCCCTAGAATAGAGGTTTCTAGTCTTGCATGCATCTTCCCACCACGATACCCAATTTTTTGATAATCTCATAATCTTACTAACTTTCCTTTATAACTTCCTGAAGCTTTTCCATTACCCTTGTTAAAGCAAATAATGACTTAGTTGTCCCATATTCTCCGACGTCTAAGGAATGGTTTGCATCTTGGACAACTTCTATCATTAAATTCGAGTTACTTAATTTGACTATTTGATTTAGATTGAAATGAGGATCTTTGTCTCCGATAACTAATAGTCCTTGATGTTCACTATTCAAAATGGCATCAAAAATTAAATCGAACTTTAGCAATGGAGTAAGTATAATCATTTTCGATTTTAAAAATTCATCTCTTTTTATTAAGTCATAAGCAATTGGAATTGTTCCAAACGATTTTCCTAGAAAAATCGTCTCGTTGTATTTTCCATTTTTATGTACATCTAAGATGACTGGGTTAATATCTTCCATCATTTCCTTAGATATTTCTTCAAGTGGTTTTTTCCATAAATGTTCCCCATAGGAATAATGGATATGAACAATATCAATATTCTTTTCTAGCATTGCCAACGTTGCATAGTAAAATAGAGGCTTGTCATAATTGTATCCTGCCCCTGAAAACATAAAGCAAATGGTTTTCGACCCTGTTGCAAAATGTGTATAACTAATAGTTTTATTGTTCGTTTCTAAATTCTTTTTATTAGCTTTCATTTCCAACCCCTCAAAAAAATGCTTTTCTGACTTTTTTCTTAACATTTACTGTTAATCACTTTTTCTATTAAATCATCTATAGTTCCAATTACTTTTTCAACTTCAGACAAATGATAGAAGGTACTTGTTGTTTCAAAGTTATTTACCTCATTATTATGCGAATAAAGAAATATCTTTTTACCTTGTCCTAAAGCTATTCCAAATTCAATATGACTTCCCTTGCCTGCTGGCAATAAAACGATTAAAAAATCTGCTTCCATTACTGCCGTTTTTTCTGCTTGACCTACTTCTTTTAGTTCTTCAAATGTCGATGCTCTTTTATTTTTTGTCCAATCATAAGTTTGAATATAACCCTGATCTTTTAATTGTCTACTAACAATTCGAACTGTCTCTTGATTTTGAAAACTTGATGCAACATAAAATTTCCTCATTATTTCACCTATATCCTTCATAATAAAAACTAACCCTTAGCTAAAAAACCGATTAATTACAGGAATACATCAGAACGATTGTTTTACTTCGTCCCCGTCTCGTAAATTAAGCAACCTCTTTTTATTATCCCAAATTAATCTAATGCCCTCTAATATCAAATATTGATTATGATAAGTATCTACTTCCAAATCATTATTAATGAGGTTAGATAGTCCTCCAGTCAGTACAACTTTAAATGGTAAGTTCATTTCTTCTTTTATTCGCTTAATAATCCCTTCAATTTGACCAATAAAACCATAATATGTACCTATGTTCATACACTCATGTAAATCCTGACCAATAACACTTTGGGGTCTAGTTAATGCTGAATTATACAGGTTCCATATTTTTAAAGTCATAATATCGCTTGATACTTTTATTCCAGGTAAAATCGCTCCTCCTATAAAAAATCCTCTTTCATCTATAACAGAAATTGTAGTTGCCGTTCCACAACATACGACTATACATGGAGCTCCATATACTTTTAAGCTTGCATATCCACATACTATTCGATCAGTACCTATTCGACCGTCACAATTACTGTCTATCTGTAAATCTATTTCAAGGTTTACACCTATAATGTAAACAGGAAGTTGAAAACAGTCTTCAAAAATTTTTCGCAGTTTCGTTGTTAATTCTTCAACAACTGAACAAATAACTACAGCTTCAATAGTCAATACATTGATAGAGTCTTGGTTGATGATTCGCTCCATATTTTTTGCTAAATCTTTTATCTTTAAATCCTTTTCTGAAGTAAGACTCCAAACTTTTTCTAATTGCTTACCTTGAAAATATGCTATTTTAATATTTGTATTTCCTATATCTACTGTTAAAATTCCGTTCATGAAGCTAGCTCCTTTTAATTGTAAATACACTTTGTAAAATCATTAGCCCCACTCTAAATATGGTACCTGACCCCCATTATGATAGAGCATTACTGTACCGGGGGTCAGGCACCGAGTTTATACTCAAGATTTAAGTGGATAACAAAAAGATATACAAAAGATAACGTCAATCTATACTATATTTCCGTTAATCATGTCTTTCCAGTAGTCAAAAAATATTTGTATTATATAAAACTACTCTTTTTATTTATTTTTATATAACAGAGTAAATTTTTCTTCATTTTCTCCCCAAGTAATTTTCACTTCAATTTCATCATCCTTATGAATAGTGTGACAGTTGTTGCAGATGTAACTTGCTACTAAAATTCCATCTTTATAATCTTTAGTTCCGGAGCTTGTTCCATGATTTCCAGCTACATAATATCCAATAACCTCAGGTGGTTCACCAGGACCTATATACTTTATTGTAGCTTCGTATTCTCCAGTATCATTAGAAGGTTTTACATGAAATTCCACTATCCAATTTTCGCCATTTCCCGAATATGTGTTAATCTCTGAGCATGCAGTTAAGATCAAAATAATAAAACTAAGTTGAATTATAATTGTAATTTTTTTCAATAGGTTCAACTCCTTACTAGAACTATATCTTGGCTAGGAACTATCACACCATTTTCATCTAAGAAACTGATCCATTCTAATTCCTGCCTGACCATTTCCTTCATTTTTCCTTTTTTCGACAAACGTAATATCTTCCCTTTATCTGGTATTAGATAAATGTCATTATTAAATCCACTGTTTAATTTAATGCAATTATCATTCATATCTTTAGGATCCATTACATCGCTCCTGATCGCAGAAGGCGTCCGACGGTGTATAGAGAATTACTCATAGAAGATTTCGTTCTGGTGAATCGTAAATGCTATTTTTCACATTATCAAGCATATGTACATTGCATCATAAATGGTTGCTCTACACGGAGCGTGCTTGTTTCCAAGCATACCGCAGACCATTTAACTCATGTGAATAATTTATGCCCCAACTCTATTTCTTTCAAAAAACACTTTTTCGATTTAAAATGTATATTATTGTCAATAATCTATTATACTATTAATTATGTAAAACAATAAGAAAAATTTGGATAAAAAGGAGAAAGATATGGCCAAGATTCCCTACCTTCTTTCGTATAGCAATAAAAAGAAACAAAAGGTCCGTCCCGTTGCTTCTGGTTATGGTATGTATTAACATGGAAATAGGTTATGAAGCAATCGGGCCAGTTTGTTGGTTAATTAAAATATCGAAATGTATTTGGAGGAATGGACTGTATGGGGGGAAATTCGGAGTTAAAAAAAGCTATAGATTTTTTTGTTCGAGGTGAGTATTACTGTAGTCGCCAACCTGCATCCCAACTACATGAATATGATTCTATAAAACATCTTGCTTTTGGTTCAAATGTTGGTGGCAGAACTGACGAATTTATCGTTTATAATTCAAATCCTGCTCACGTTATTGATTCCATAAATAAACTAGACATAAAAAAAGACTATTGGCTTACTGTGTTTTCTGATGAAGAACCGTATACATATGTTGCAGAGGGGTATACCATCAAAAGTACAGAGTTTCTTATGATTTTAAATCTGAAAAGCTTGTCTTTTGAAACAGAAAACAAGATCATCAAGTTTATCAAAACTGAGGAAGAAGCTCTACGTATCAATCTTTTTTTCAATAAGACTGTTATCGATCTTAAGAAATTAAATGATCCAAATCTGCATTTTTACGTTGGTGAGGAAAACGGAAATCTCGTATCTCATGGAAGCTATGCACTACTAGATAAAACCGTATATTTGAATAATGTATTTACTTCAAAAATACATAGGGGTAAAGGAATGGCCAAAGCACTTTGCCGAAAAATGCTTATTGATGCCAAGCAGGAAGGCGCTGTCCAGAGTGTACTTGTTTCTAGTCAGATCGGGAATCCTTTATATCTAAAATTAGGTTATCGAGATGTATCAAAAATGTGGGTGTTCGAAAGAAAAGCTTAAACAATCGGTCGATTTTCCAGAGGAAAGAATGCGTTTCTTTAACGTCTAAATATTCATTACAAAAACCAGCTAAAGTCCTATCGAAGGATTAGCTGGTTTTTGTTAGTAATTCATATAATGAACAAATAAATGCGTTTTTTAACTATTTTTTAATCTCTCCTTTTTATTGTTTGTTTCTTCATCCGAAAACCTGAGCAGCAATGCCGAATAAGGTATTGTTTCTAGCTGGCATTTTAACAGAATTAAGCACCATGATTGGAGGTTTACTAGCTTTAATAAATCCACTTTGCTCCAAAAACAATGTAAATTCCTCATTACCTGATGGAACATCAATCCTAAGTTTACCATGATGTTTAAAAGCTAGCCTATCTAGTATTAAAGTTGCTGTTTGAGAATCAGGTTCTACAATCATCTTTTCTCTCTCTATTTTTCTTATTGGTGTGATCGTCGACATCTTTGGTCCGCAAGTTGCTTATCTATTTGCAGGTAGCTTATTATTCTGTGCTACATTTATTGGCGCAGCTAGTTTTAGAAAGAATAGGAAGACTTTTGAGGGCGGTGTGGAGAAAAATATACATGCATAATAGAATTATGGGTAGCTATGTGAATGGGATGAACTGGAAAGGTATTTGAGTTAGATGATATTACTTACGTACGTTAACTACAATGTAGTAAAATATGGAAAAATAAATAAGAAGAACTTTTTTCAGGAAAATACTATTACTTCTTGGCATTATAATAGTAGCCATAACTGGTGAACAATGAATGTAACTGAAGAAAACAATAATTCGTAGCTTAAAACGAAAGCGAAATGGATGGAAAATAAATGGTTTGTAAATAAGGAGGTATATACAAGTCTTGTACATACCTCCTTATTTACAGTAAATGCTTATTGTATTAAATCAACCGTTAGTTTAAGTACTTTATTTCACAAGCTTATCCCTTTCTTCTTCTTTTAAAGTATTTGCAATAACTTCACATTTTTTTATAGCCCAACTATAATGATTGGAAGTGTTTGCTGTGAAATAGCTGTATAAATTACTTGTTTTTGTCCACTTATAGTATTTTTTTGTCATGATTTCTTCATTACTATGTAATTTTATTAGGTCCATTACTCTTTCATGGCTTAACTTCAATTTTCTTATAGCTTGATTTAATGTTACATCTTGATAGTTTTCCTGAATTTGCAAATTAAGTAGTTTGATATTTCTCCATTTATAACCTGGTGCTGGCATAAAAGGATTATCTCCATCCATACCTTCTCTATACCACCTCTCAAGCATTGAATGCCATTCATACAAATGCATTAATACATCACGGAAATTCTTATCTCTTTCATGAGTTTCAATAGAAATATCCCTTTTTCTGCTAGGCACAGTTTCAATTATTTCGAATAATGATTGAAAATTATTCTCGCTATTCATTAATAGAGTTTCTTTTTCACTCGTTATCATGATAATAAGTACCCCCTTTTTTCTAAATATTAACACAAGGATATTCGTTTTTGTGTTAATAGATATAAACACTTTAATCCAAAATGTATATTTGAATGTCATTTTAACTATACTGCCCTTGAGTATAATAAGCGGACTAGACAATCAGGCATAAGAAGAAAGGACATTAGAATAAGATTTCTGAATAAATTAGTAAAAAGGAAATCAGGAGGTACTATGGACTTTTTTCTAAAAATATTTGCTTATATTATTTTTGTTCTTGGCTCACTGTATTTCTTCTTTGGTGGTAGTAACTTTGCTAAGAAACCAAAGGGCAAACAGTTTGGGATCATAATGATAATAAGCATTTTACTTTTAAGTTACTATTACTGGTTTCCAAGTTAAAATAATTTAACTTATTCACGAGCAAAACTCGCCACAAATATTCGGCGAGTTTCGCTGTATTAAATCTCAATAGTCTATATAATATAGATGTCATTCGGCTTGAATTTTTGTAAAGCAACACAATACGGAGCCCTTTATACTACATCTTTGCGTTTTTAGTGTCTCAGACTCTATTTATTTAATAAAAATAGATAAAATAGGAAGCACTATTAAGACAACAACAGCACTTTGGATAAAGGTGAAGATAATGTCTTTTTTCCAAGAATTGCTCTTAGGATAACGATTGTTAACTCTTTGGAACAGAAGAAATACTACCCAACAAATTAATATTATATAAATTACAGAAATTACACTATCGTAATACAAACCATTTCCCCCATTACATCTGTTTTATATTTTCCCTCTATTAAGGTCCCTTCTCTTTCTATAACTTCTTAAAAGAAACCACACTTTTCATAACATCTTATTGCTCTTCATAAAGACTAGTCTACAGATTAACACTTGCTAGAACTAGACTTTTATCTACAAATTATTTATTAGTACCACCTAAATACAAAATTACATTTGACTTTGAATCAATACAACAAAAGGTAGTTTTATAAATAGTAGATAATAACCTTAACCCAAAATTGTTCAATAACGACTCATTAAAAACTAGTTTATTTGGTGTGGTAACATATGAGGATGGATTATTAATATTAAAAAATTCAATTAAGTGTTCGATTTTCACTATGTCTTCAGAATTAATTGGAGTGACAAATTCCTTATTAAATTTATAAAAAACCCTTATGCAACCAGATTTCATTATGTCAAAAACAGAGCCACTTATGTTTACTTCGTGGCTTGGAGATAGATAAAATGCTTTAACATAGGGATTCACTCTTCCGCCTTCGATATAATCATTAAATAATGTTAATGACATTGATTTTGCTTCCATCAATTGGATTTGGTTCATATTATCTTCAAAATAAATCCCTTGTACTTTATTAAAATGTTTTGCAATTTGATTTATTTTATCGACCTCGTAATCATTCAAGTTATTAACTTTGTAGACAAAATTATAACTATTATAAACATAGAAAGGAGCAAGTATAAGTTGCTCCACCTCCGTTAATATGGAAGGTGTTGGTGTTTCATCATATTCATGTAGCGCCTTAATATTATATTTATTAAGTTTAAGTGCCATATCACCAATTTCCATCTCTATCATATTGTTGTCACTAAAAAAACCAGCGTTACTAACATCATCAACCTTAGTTGCCCAATTTTTCAATAAAATCATTCCTTATCTATACTATCTAGTCATTGAAAAAGTATGTTGTGCTGTGATACCAATTTGTTGAAAGTGTAATAAACCAGCCTCACCCTGAATAAATCCTTTTCCATAATTTTTTTGAAAGAGATATACAACTTTATACTAGAATTTGTTGTACTAGTTTCGAAATTTTTTTCTAAAGAGAATAAAAGGATTGGCTTGTTTTTATTTTTCAGCTGTGCGAACCGTTGTAACCAATAAATCACAAAATGGCCTGCATAAGCCTTGTGCTGACATACGTTTTAATAATTCTTCCGTATTAATTTTATTTTTAATATTTCTTTGGATTGCCGAATTGATTGTTGCAAATTTCAAATGATTAGCATCCGAGTCGATTATATATTCAGGAAACTGTTCCTGTAACATACGAAACACTGGCTCCTTCAGATTAGGTTTTGTTTTTATTACGGAGATAGATGGTATGAACGTAAGTAGAAAATCTATATCAGATTCACTCAATGCTTTTGCTTGCAGCCATTCCATTACTGTTAAATCATGCATATTTACTACTCTCTTTTCTTCTGTTATGTAGCTGCACTATATGTAGCAAACGGTTCTACCTCTTATAATTGAAAAACAAGTCTTAAATGCTTTTATCTTACTTAATATACAACTAAAACCTTTATAGGGTTTATACTCCCATTACTAATATCTTCAAAGCATTGGATCAGCTCTTCTTTACTTATTGTTAATTCAAATAATCTCCTTAACTGAAAGCTATTCTTTTTAATTTTATCAAAATACCATTTTGAGTGTTGCTTGTAATCCCAGCCATTACTTGAGCCAACTATCTTTAATTCCTTCTTAAAAAACGCTGGGTGAAGCTCAAACTTGTCTTTATTACCATCTGACAATATGCAAATTCCAGCATTATTTACAACTGATTTTTGAAGTGTTTTAAAGGCTTCATTATAGGCAGAACACTCTAATCCAAATGCATAATAATCCTTTGGACTTTTTGATAAATCATCGAAGACATTGTTCGCTCCTAGCATTTTTGCTATGGATCCTCTTGAAGAATTCGGTTCTAATACATCGACGTGTTGGAGATTCGAAAATTCCTTTAGAAAGAAAACAGCTAATAGCCCCATTGTCCCCATTCCAGCAACTAATACTTTATCTGTCTCTTTCGGATTTAGTTTAAGAACACCTTTTGCTGCATCACATGACAAAATGGTAAGTAATGCATCGGAATAATGAATGCCATTTGGAACTTTTATCGCTTTATCCGCTTTAATAATTCCGTAATCTTTATGGCCATAAAATGCTACAATTCGATCGCCAATTTTTAATGCTTCAACTGCTTCCCCAATTGCTACAATTTCTCCATAGCTTTCATACCCGGTCTCTTTCGGATAGTGCGGCGATGCATTAGTCCTATCACTTTCCATATATTGTGGCAATTCAGCTCCGACACTTATAGCCCCTGCAATCGTTTTAACTAGAACTTCATCTTTCTCGAGCGGTGGTAGAATTTGTTTTGTCCATTTTAGTTCTCGTTTGCCTGATAGAATGAGAGATTTTTGGTACATTCCCCTTCTCCTTAACAAAGATTTTTTTGTTCTAAATTGTGCTAATCTTACTTGCTACCTTAATTAAAGTTAGTCTCCTCCAAATATTTTCAGTTTAAAACCTAGTTCTATGAAACACGACTTAAAACCACTCTTTTCCATGTTCACGAATGAATTTAATATCGTTTTCATAATGTTCAAGATGTCCTTCATCTATCATTTTTTGAAAAGCAATATCACCTTCACTGGCTTTTCTTGTAATTGTTTGGCATAAACCTTCTAATCGTAGCAATACCATTTCCAAATAATCTCCTTCTACTCCCCCACTATAAGTTTCAAAAAACAATCGAACTCTTTGTTTTAAATGGTCAGCATGCTTTAATGAATTGTAATAAACTTTCTCCCCTGTTTCAGAAAGACAAAATCTACTTAAGGGGACGCAAGTATACAGTGTATACGCAATGTCCCAAAGTCTTGGACCAGGTCCAGCTACATCAAAATCAATAATGCCTACTGGTCTTTTATCATTAAAAATAATGTTGTATATGGCAAAATCATTATGGCATAGTACCTCAAATGGTTGGGGTGTATGATCTATTGATTGCCAACCGTCTTCCATTATAAAATCACTCACAGAATCATGATAAAGACGGAGCATCTTCGCTATTTCTTTTAAAACATCATTAGTCCACATATATTCCTTTAAAGGATAATTGCCAGCTTCTCCAACAATAAAGGATAATATCTCTCTACCATCATCATCAATACCTAAAAACTTTGGTGCATAACTGAAACATTTGTTCTCCAAATGCTTTAATAGCTTGTGAATTTTGGTACTGTCTGGCTTTAATTCTCGTCGAACGGTATCTCCCGTACGATATACCTGTGAGACATTCCCTCCTGTTAACAACTCTTCGTTTTCATGGTGTGACATCTGAACATTCCCCTCTATAAAAAAACTATAAACTTTTAAAACACATCTAGATTGTTTAACAAGATTACCAGTTAACAGAACAAGAGTTACTTTTCTTTATATATTAACATAAATTACCTATTCCATTTATTTCTTTTTTAAATATTTAGAATAAAAACAAAAATCTCATCAATAATTACTAAAAAAGTTCGGTTCATTACAAGTTAGGTTATAGTAAATGCAGCGTCACTAAATTGGAAGATATTAAAATTATGCTTAATATGCAAAAATGATTGTCGAAAGCTCTTTATTTAAAACCAATGAAACTTATGTTAGGCTTAAATTATCAAAATTTACCATCCAAGAAGAAACTATCTCCAATATGTGAAAGGTGTGAAGGATAAATTGTCTATTTTTATAGGAGTATTGCTCATTTTCTGGGGAAGTCTTGTCCTATATTCCTCATTATTCAAAATGAAACAAAGTAATTATAAAGATAACGGTGTAATCGGAGTTAGTGGCTATATTGAGTTTGAATTTTTATTAAAACTATTAAGTAGACTTCCATCTGGTGTAATAAAGGCATTCACTTTATTTATTGGAATTACCTTTGTAACCTTTGGAACAATTATGATCATTTGAAAAAGGACTTCAAATCCATCGAAGTAGTTCACTTTCGATGGAGAAAATATTAAATAACATCTAATATAACGTTAAAAGTCACACAACAAATGAGAGGAAAATATAACAGATAATAGTGCTATAAAAGACATAAGAAAACGCAGAGGTTTTATCCCTCTGCGTTTTACCTTTTTTTAATGTTTTGTTCTTCCACAATCGCACCCATTTCTGGAAGATGGCTACTTATGAATAACTGTCTCCTTTGTTGCTATAAATTTCATAAGCAAAATATCCAAATAATAAACCTATTCCAGCACCCAAAACAATAGTAGATAGTAAGGGGATTGGGGTAAATATGCTAAGAAGTACAGCAACAGCACAACCACTTATCATTCCGAGTGGCATTAAACTATCTAATAAATTTTGAGCTCCTTTTGATTTTTTCTTACCCAAGGTACCTTTCTTATATTTATGTTTCATTCTAAAAACTACAAATACTGCAATCCCACCCACTATTATAAGGGGTAGTAAAATACTCGCAATTTCCAAAGCGAAGCCCATATTAGAATCTCCTCCTTTACTTAAATAAAGATTACCTAAAAAACAATTAAACTAGTCTCGTTCGAGTTATTATATCTTTTCAAAATCTCTATACTATTTTAACATTAAACCCCATTAGCTTCTGATAATCAAAAAATAAACCTAGCATTTTACACGTGAGAAATGCGATTCGAAGTATGCACCGTATGTTGTAACCATTCTTAGAACTTAATACAACTTTTATCATCTTTTTAAATCGGCAAATAAAAAAATATAACAGCTGGACAACGAATAGGGATAACGGAGAAAAAATTCGAATGGAACGACATTATTTGACAAAACAGCCTGGGGTATCCAAACTCTTAATACTACATTGTCCTTCTTCAACTAAAAGTCTTAGGTTAGTTTAATATTTTGAAAACTTCATATAAAACAATCCTTATTTTGTATTTGATGGTAACTATGCTGATACTATCAAAATTCTTCTATTTAATTACTAATTATATTAAATGAACTCTTTAAACATGTTTCGTTTAATATCGTCCCATTCTTCTTGAATAATACTGAAATAGACATCATCTCTACTTACACCAGATGTATCAATATAATTTGCTCTAAAAACGCCTTCTTTTGTAGCACCTAACTTCTTAATTGCTTTTTGTGAACGAAGGTTTCTTACATCTGCACTAAACTGGACTCTTCTAAAATCTAAAACTTCAAAAGCATATTTTAAGAGTTCGAATTTACAAGCTTTATTTAATCCCGATCCTCGATAAGGCTTTCCATACCAAGTCCAGCCAATTTCTAATCGTTTATTGTTAAATTGGATATTTCCAAACCGTGTTGAGCCTGCAACTTTATTGGTAAGTTTATCAATTATTAAAAAGGGATACGCATTCCCTATCATCCTTTGATTAACGGTTTCATCTATGTATGTTTGAAGTTCTTCCTCATTTTTACACTCTACTGTATAGTATACCTCCTCATCGAAAATGATATCTTTTATCTGTTCTCTAAAATCCCCTTCAAATGGGATTAACTTGACTCTCTCATTTTCTAATATTACTTGACTATTATAAAATTCATTCATATCTCTCGTACTTCCCCTCTTTTATGGTTTTCCACTTTTCCATTTGCATCTACTAAGCTCGTTGATAACCGCTTTAGGTTATTACATACACTATACGTTTATATTGACCTATACAAAAGTGACAGTTTTAATTAAACTTATAGGGTCAGATTAGAAATGGGGAATTAATATGGAAATCACAATATCATTCAACGAAACGACTAATGAACCTCTATACTACCAGCTTTATCAATACATAAAAAAAGAGATTCAAACTGGGAAAATCGCAAAAGATACTCGTTTACCTAGTATAAGAACACTTGCTTCACATTTAAAGATAAGCAAAAACACGGTTGAAATAGCCTACCAGCAATTAATTGCTGAAGGCTATATTCAAAGCAAAGCTAAAAGTGGCTATTATGTATTAGAAATGGAGACCAATTTTTCCTCTCAAATAAAACAGCAGCCATCCAATCATTTAGAGCAAGCATTCATTGAAGAGGAAAGTATTTATGATTTCCGACAAGGACAAGTTGATTTAACCCACTTCCCATTTTCAATCTGGAGAAAGCTTACAAATCAATGTTTAAGTCCAGAGTATCGTAATAATTTTTTATATGGACACCAACAGGGAGAACCAGAGCTGAGAAAGGAGATTGCCAACTACCTTTATCAATCGCGTGGAGTACTCTGTACACCACATCAAATTATTTTAGGTGCAGGTATACAGCAGTTGTTAACTCTATTTTGCCAAATAACAGGAAATAAAGAGCCAATAGCAATAGAAAATCCAGGGTACGATGGAGCAAGAATGGTATTTGGAAATTTCGGTATTACTATATATCCAATTGAACTTGAACATGATGGCATTAATGTAGAGCAGTTAAAAAAATCGAAGGCTAAATTTGTCTATTTAACGCCTTCTCATCAATTTCCATGCGGGATGATCCTTCCCTATTCTAAACGAATCGAATTGCTTAATTGGGCCGATAGTAATAGTAGTTATATTATAGAAGATGATTATGATGGAGAATTTAGATATATAGGAAAGCCTATACCTGCATTACAAGGTTTAGATCGGAATGAGAAAGTTATTTACTTAGGAACCTTCTCAAAATCGCTTTTGCCAGCAATACGTATGAGTTATATGGTACTCCCTACTAAATTAATAAATACATTTAAGACAAATTTTCCGCTCTATGAACAACCTGTTTCCAAGTTACACCAGAAAACGATGCAACTATTTATGGAAAACGGCCATTGGGAGAGACATATACGAAAAATGAGAAATATATACACGAAGAAACATTCCTTATTAATATCCAGCATAAAAAAGATAATGAAAGACAGAGTTCAAGTTATAGGTGCTCATTCAGGGTTACACATTTTACTTGAAGTACATAATGGAATGAATGAAGTAGAGCTTATTCAAGCAGCTAAGAATAAAAGTGTAAAGGTATATCCCACTTCTAGATTTTGGATGAATGCACACAAGCAGACATATCCATTGATTCAAATTGGATTTGGTGGAGTTTCTGAAGAGCTAATATATGATGGGATCATCCGTTTAAATGAAGCTTGGTTTCAATAAGAATTTTCGTTATAAAACAAGAATGTCAAAATGAATCCCCTACAAAGTACTTTAAGACGATATAATTGTCAAATATGTTTGACAATTATATCGTCTTCTATTATGCTTAATGTGTAAAAAGTTTTTTACACATCTGAGCGAATTAGAGGTGTATGATTGTGCAAAATCAGATTAAAAGCTACCGAGAAAAGAAAAGCATTTCGCAAGGGAAATTAGCAGAGTTATGCAATGTAAGCAGGCAAACCATTAATGCTATCGAGAACAACAAATATGACCCCAGCCTGCAATTAGCGTTTGACATCGCTAAAAATCTAGGGGTTATAGTCGATAAACTATTTTTACATGGGGGGGCAGAATAAGGATGAGTAAGCGATTGATGTTTAGTCTGTTTTTTGGCGTATTAATTTTTATCTTTATAGGATTTATCATGAACAAAATCTCGAATGGACTTTTTATTGGCTATAACGATGTATTATTTATTAGTGCATTACTACTGTGTTTTTTCTTCACGATGACATGGGGTACAAAAAAGCAGAATGATGGAATATTATTGGATGAAGAACTTGGAAAAAGAATTCAAGAAAAGAGCTCAAGTGTAAGTTATCAAATATTGGCACTCCTCATCTTTTTCGCGGTTATTGGTGATGCCATAATAAATGATACAGTTAATATGTTTCTATTAATTCTATTAGGGATCGCCATTGTCATTCAACCAATGATTTCTTTTATTGTTGCTCAAAGTTATCAGTTAGAGCCTAATTTTTTAGGGAGAATAGCAAACTTACTTAAGCAATCAAACAAAAAAACGCTGACAAAAAAGCAACTGATACTCATAGGTGTGTCAGGGATTTTAACAGGACTTTTCGTGTTTCCTAAATTATTTGGCAGCGGCATAGGCTATGATTTATTAGTTTTTCTATTCGGAGAGCCTACTGAAAACTCCAGTCCCTTCCCTCTATTGTTTATGGGATTAATCATAACGGTATTTATTACATGGGGTTATTTTTATATGAAAAGCTATTATGGAACAGCAGATTCGAAAAATAAATAGTATAATACATTTTTCAAGAAGCCACTATGTGATCGCTTAGTTATTACTTCTCAATTAGTCTCTACTAGTGTTTCAAATCGTAATAAATATATTTGCTGAGAGAAAGAAATGGAATTCGTCCCATTTCTTTCTTTTTCCATTTCTATAATGGGTTCTTTAAAGATTTTTTGATATTATTTAATTTTGAATAACTAGATTAGCTTGTGTCAATGGAGTTTCAACCTCCATATAATAATCTTCGGCTTTCCAGTATCTGTTTTGAAATTTTTCAATATTACTCTGGATGGCTTCGCTTTCACGATTGAATCTCTTTTGTCTCGAACTCTCCAAAAAAATTATAATATCGTAGAAATTTCTCCACTCTTTTCTTTGTAAAAATACTCCTTCGATAATAATTACACAAGTATCTGGTATCTTAGTTATCTCCAGTCTTTGAGTATCAGAACCGTAATCATAAGTGAGTAACTGTATTTCGTTAGAATTCTTTAGGTTTACAAATAAATTGTCCTTCAAATATTTAACATCCCATTGCAAATTGTAATACTCATACCACTCTTCATATCCAGTGTTGTAACGCCTTTTTCTTTCTACAATATAGTCGTCAATATGTAAAAGGTGAAATGAGATATTTTTTTCTTGAAGATACTTTTCAACTTTTTTTGTCAATGTTGTTTTTCCAGAACGACTTAGTCCGTCTAATCCAAGAACGATTCTTTGACCTTGTTCAAGTTTAGGAATTAATTTAGCTATATTAAGTATTTTATCTTCCATACATATGCCCTCTTTTCAATATACACATATCATATTGTCGAGAGATTCATATCAAAGATGATATGAATCCCGTTAGTAAATTATCTTTTGATACTCTCATTAGTAAATAGAAATGTAACAAACTATTATGATACTTGTTGATGACACTTCACCTTTATTAAAAGAATCTTCGCTTTTAATTAGAACAAACAAAGATTCCAGTATCTTTCGTAATATGTAAATATCCTTGATTATTTTTCTTACCTTCTAAGAAATCAATAAACTCGTTAAAACTTCCATTCTTGATAAGTGCTTCTTTAAGGTCAGTACCTATCGTAAACATATAATCAGCCAAATCTCTCACATTCGTAACCTTCAAATTCGATTCAAAGCGTAACAAACTTACATCTTTAAAAAAATTCCGAAGTTGTTGTTCCCCATTTTCAAGACCAAAATAACTTGAATTCAATGGTTTAGAAAACGGTATGGAAGAATCAAATTCTGCAACAAATTCATAAATCTCTTTAAGATGGCTTAGACCATTAGTTGATGTATAAAAAGTTCCGTTGGGTTTTACTATTCGTTTAATTTCAAATAATGCAGTATTGATATTCGGAACATGATAAAGCATATGGTTTGCTATGGCAATATCGAATTGCGAATCAGCAAAATCGGTTGATTGAATATCCGTTGCTTGATAATTAATGTTTTGAATCTCTCCGATGCTTTCTAGCGCTCTTTCAAGCATCCCCTCAGACATGTCAGTTAATATAATGTCCCATCCACTCTTAATCTTGTTTTTATTCTTAGCCCACAGAGCACCAGATCCGCACCCGAATTCTATAATACTACTTTGTTCCTCAAACTTTATGTTATCAAACACCCATTCATGCCAATCTAGGTTGCTGGTACTATACAAATCATGTAATGCTATTCGGATATCTAATCTAGCTGAATCACCGTACTGTTCATTTAAAAACTCTTTTGAATTAGTTATCATGATTTTCTCCATTGTTTTAAATTAAGTAAGCATAAATTGCGAAATACGCAGGTTAAGGATATCGGGACGAACCCTATTGCTTCCTATTCGAATCCTTGAATCTGTGCATTAGGACATCGTTTTCTTAACTCGGAGACGAACACCCTTTTATTCTTTGGTAAAATCTTTATACTCCCATGCCTTGCTGATTCGTAAAATAATTCAATTCCCTTGTCAGAAGAAGAAATTCGATAACCAGTGAGGCTTTCTGTCGTTAAAGATACCTTTGTTATGTTTTGATACGGAATTTTACTTTTAAATGGTCCGCCTTTAATTACTAGATAATCTTTACAGATTACATATCTAATAGAAATTACGTACCACAATAAAAAACCTGCCGAAATAAGATAGATAGCAGATAGAATAATTAAAATTGATATTGATGCTTCTTTATAAAGGGGAAGCAATGGTATAGTCCCCATTATTAAAACCACTAAAAATATAGATGTTATAAAAACAAAGTCTACTTTGGAACGAAAAATCATTGGTTAATCACGCCTTTCATATAATATTTATACGACTTTTCAACTCCTCAACCTTTTGGACTTTTATGTGGTAACCTTTCTCTTTCAGACATTTCTCCTCCTCCTTGATCCTTGCATCTAATATCATTTATTAATTCAAGTTTAACCCATTAATTTCCTTCCTCATCTAATATATGCCTCGATTATTGAATAGAGCCCAGGAAACTTCTAGAGTGTCTTATTACTTTATAGTAATAACGACACTACTGTTCAATTTTCAAGATAAAAAAACACACTCTTATAAGAATGTGTTTTAGAATTAGAAGCAAGCTTTAAATTTTCTGGATAGATTGAACTACCATTTATCAAGATGCAATTTTCTTATTTTACTAGTGGATACACATAGAATTATAGTTTAACTAGCTATTCCACATTCAAAATGAATTTTCCAATATTCCATCTTTCTTCTATGGAATAGTCAATTATTATCATGTAAATTGTTACGTAACTGAGGCTTTACAAAGGGATTTTACTAGAATTCTTAGTTGTTAAAGTAAGCAAGTACATATTTTGAAAAACAGAAAATCAATTTCTAGAAAAAATGTCTTTTTCTCTAATTGTTCGTGTTATACCCCAAAATGCAAAACGGTATACAACTCCCAAAACAGCAAATATATAAACGAATTCAAAAATAGTAAAAGGATCATTAGCAATTAAATAAGAATTAATAAATACTAATGTTAACGATAGTAGTTCTGTTAGAGAATCTTTAAGGCCATTTTGCTTATATATTATTTTAGATGGTTCTAAATTTAAAAAATCATGAAACTTGTTACTAAAATTACCCTTAATATAGCCAAAAAAGATTAAATAAATCCCTAGAGCGGGTCCATATGAAATGTTTAAGAGATGTGTGATAACACAATAAATTATCGTGAATAAAAGTAAAGGCATTTTAAATATAACCCCTCTCGTTTCAGAAAAATGAAATAATGCGTTACTCTTATCTTTTAAACACCCCTTAAGTTTCCAGAGGCTATTCTTTAAGCTTTTTCTTCATATTTAGCCACATGACTCTCTGGATTCAAGCTTTTACTTTTCCCATTATTGTTACGTAGTACCAAGTAGCCGAAAAACATGAATAGAAGCGTAAGTCCCATCAAAACGATGCTACCATTTAAGAAATTTATATTCACATTGTCTACTACAACCGAAAGCTCTCCGTTTACTACTTTAGATAAATTAAAGTATGTAAATGGAGAAAGGTGAGCATAGTTTTCTCCGAATTTAGTGGTTAAGTAATAACCACTAATATTAATCAGAATGGATACAGCAAAAACTGATAAACTATTCTTGATAAATGTGGATAGGAATATAGTTATAGTAAGGATAAAGATTAAACATAGGATTAATAACACACAACTATAAATAAGGTATTCTCCTAATGCTATAAAGTGATATCCTTCAATACTTTTTCATTACCAAACGATTTATTCACTCGATTAACTGTAAGAATCATCTGAATTCTCCTTCGAAAAATTTTATTTGAATCTGAGCGTAACAATCAGTTTTTTTACAACACAGAATAATAGAAAGCCAGTGACATAGGATATTAACCAAGCTTTCCTAATGAAGTAAAAAAGAATTGGATATGGTAGAGAATCCTGATAAAGAAAACCGACATAATAGTCACTACCTTTCGTACCAACATACGCTAAATAACCTCTTCCTCCCAGCCTCCTCTACCTATTAATTCCTATTTTATTCTTAAAACAGTTACATCGTCTACAAATTATTGGATTTATTAGATTTATTTTACTATTATTCAATTCCAGCGATTAGAAAAAAAGCAGATTAATACTGACGGTTGTGTACATAGACTATTCCTTTCTTTGCTGCCTTAAAAAGATGGAAATTTTTTCTCCTTAAAACAATATTGTCTATCTTTTGAAAGAAAATTAATTTGTTATTATTTCATAACAAAGGAACCTCTGAATTTATCAGAAGCTCCGGTGGTTTAAGAAGAAATTATTGTTGAATGACTACCTACCCTCTGCCACCATGCACGTTTAGAAAGGGATTATTGAATAAGTTTAGCAGTATAATAGTTGGGATCCATCAAGACGAATACGTCTCTTCTATTGTTTAGCAAAACGAAAAAAGCAAAAGTTTCGTCCCTCTCGCTTTCATCTATTTGTAATCAATTGTTTCATGTGTAGGAATTTAATCTTATGCCATAAAACATTCCAATTCTTCTTTATAATAAGCTCTTTATAAATAGCTAAAGTATCCGTATTGAGGTGTTTTTTCAAAAATAAGGACCAAAATGACATGTGAATTGACATAAAAACTGAAAGAAAACTTGTCGGCTTTTGACAAGTTTCTTTTTGTGTAAAATATTCTAAAATTAATCCGAAGAAAAAGCACCCTTCTTACAAAAGATGCCTGCACTTAGTTACTTCGTTTGTTTTTAACGTTCTGCTTTTAACATCAATTGCCTGAAAATCCATACTATTTTTATTACTAAAAGTGATAGTAACTAAATCATATGGGAAATCGTGAGCACCTTCAAATGTTGTTACTTGCAAGATGACATTAAAGTAGCTGTAAGGCTCTACCTTCTTTTTGACTTGGAGAATCTGTTCGCAATAAAACTCCTTCGGTTTATCGAAATGTTGTTCGAGTGCTTGGTCGATGGATGGAAAGAGCAAATTGATAATCACATCATCACACAACTGTACATCACTTGTAGTTACGGTTTCGGCTTGAACGGGAGAATAAGAGAAAAAAGTTAAGAAGGTCATTAATATTAAAAAGGTTTTTTTTCATTAAAAACCTCCATTCCATATTGTTCTTATTATGAACAATTAAGGAAATTCTTATTAAACTATCTTGACTACATTCTTTATTTATTATTATCGCTATGTAAAAGTCCTAATGTGTGAACATCGTAAAATTCTTCATTCGAGTAATATGCTTTTCTTCTTGTTCCTTCATGTGTGAAACCCAATGCTGTCAACAGTTTAAAGCTAATTTCATTAAACTCATAGACCTCTGCATCAATTCTTTTTGTACCATTTTCAAAGGTCTTTTGAAGAAAAGAATGTAAGGCTTCTTTTGAATAACCCTTGCCTCTCTCTTCCCCTAACCCAAAACGTAACCATCCAAAATAATTAGTGTTGTCCATCCAATTTAACCTTATATAACCGATTGGCTTGTTATTATCCTTAATGGAGATTATAAAATAAGGGTGTTTAGCATCGATGCTTTTCTTAATGTGATTTTGTTCATTTATAACCGTATCCAATCCGACTGACATTTGCCTCATTAATTTTTCGTTTTTCCATTTTGCTATTAATGTACTATCTGAGATTTGGACATCTCTTAGATACAAATTACTACTCTCACAAAATATAGCCTCAGCAACCATCCTCCTTTACACCTCAAAAACAAGCTCTAATTCCGATTGATTCTTTTCAAATGGTAAGAGTGACCCCTTAAAAATCATTTTCTTACCTATCATGTCATCAGGTAATGGTGGTTCCACAATAAAGCTGTAATAATAATGCCCAGAAGATCCACTACCACCTGTCATTCTGCAATAGTATTCTTCGTCGCCTTCAATACTCAATTCTAAATGGATCGGGTTATATTCTTCTTCCTTATATTCATCCCATTCCATATTCAGAAAGACTACACTAGCATTTTCATATTGACGAATAGAGGAAATATAATATACTCTATCTTCCAGTTCAGTCGCCTTAAAAATCTGGAGGATTTTCCTAAAACCAACAGGCTCTACAATTGGTCTATGATACTCCTCCGTCATAATTAATGAAAAAAGAGAAGTCAGCTGGTTTTCATAGAGCTCATATTTCTTTGACCATTCCGAAATGTATTCAAGTGGAGGAAATCCTGGATTATTTTCCGTAACCTCTTTTCGTTTCTTTAGTAAAGCACAAATTTTTTCATCAACTTCTAATGCTTTTAAATCATAATGATCAGTAGGACGTTCAAACGGCATCGATTTCCACATTTCTTACCTACCTCCTTAAATTCTTTTTGGATTGGTTAGCATATTTATTACTACACCCATGAATGTCAGTATTCAGCTTCGGTGCTTGTCCAATACTACCCGTTTCCTGAATAACATCTTAAGTTAATTTTACCACATAAATCCAATTAACTTCTATTTTTAGATCCCTATTCTTTACTTTCAATTAAAAAACTTGTGTTTGTAATTTCGTACGACAGTCTTTTCAACTTTACAAATTTTTTAGAATTCATCGCCTTAACGGTGCACAAAATACACAAAGCTCCAAGAAAAATATACAATTGAATAGACTAGGAAAATAATAACTTAGAGGTGAATCTGGCAATAGAGGTTGGTCATATTAGCTTTAGTATCTTGCAGGAAATAAATGTATAATATTAGATAGAAAGGGGAATTGTTATGGTTTCTACTTTTTTATCATTAAGCATTTACTTAATATCATGTAAAACTTTTTCGTCCAATCGTAGTAGTAATGTTTCTGTTAGAAAAATAATTAATATTGTAAAACTGATCATATTTTGTTTGATAATTTTTATAGGGTATATAATTGCATGGCTAACAGGAGATAAACCATAATGATTCCATATCCAGTACGATTATTTCTATTAACTTAGAGGTTTCACAAAATTACTTTTTTTATCTCCATTAAATGATGATTTCCTAATGTTGTTGATAGTTTAGTTAAAAAATGTAGGGACACACACTTCTGGGTGTCCACCACTGACTTGTTGAGAGATTATGGATATGTTTTTAAATGCTTATACCTTATTAATTCCCTATTTGAATTAACTACAATTTCGTCAATTCCGTAACTTATGTGAGCATTGTAAAAAGGCTCTATTTTTAAAGTTATCTCATATAATCCGCCGATACCATATACCTGCTTTATTTTTAGAATTTCTGCACCATTTGTATCCCATCTAAGACCTTTTGGTGCATTTGTGTCATCTTTGTAGATTTCTACAATTGCTTTATCTACTGGCTCTCTTAGGCTATTCATAAGTGCCAGTTTAAGTGTGTCACATAAATCTGTCTCGGCTTCATTTATTGTTTTTGCATTCGCAGTTGTATTAGACATTACAAAAACAATCATTCCAATCATAAAAGTTACTACAATTTTCTTCATTATTACCACCTCATTTTAGTTTCTAAAGAACTAAAATGATTTATTCAGCACCTTTTGAGTTAATTACTATTTGACAAACGCAAGCTGCCATATGTGTTAGTCATTTCAAATACAAATGATGTTAATAGAAGCTCTTTTATATGCTGTTTTATGCTTTCGTTACAACGACTATCGACAAATAAGAACCAAGCAAGGTAATTGTCCAGATACTTTGTAGCCACACCTTTAAAATGGTCTATCCACTGTTTTAGACGGGAATGGAGACCATTGACAATTTGGATCTGACACAAGCCGCTAATAACGTGTTCCCACTGTCTATTTAATAGGGTAATGTTTTAAGCTTTTTCTTTTGCACAGGTTTTATAAGCTCTCCAAGCATCGGTTACAATCACGTTTTCTTTGGACAGTTTAGAAAACAATCAAGGTATCGACTTTCGGTTTTACAATACGCCCCAAACACCTATAACAGAGCCAATAAAAAAACCAGAATAGCTAATTTTATCCGTCGAATTAATGAGTTTAGACTGCTATTTTTTTGTACATTTACAAAAAACTTGTAACGAAATTGAAATTTTAGGTACTTATACATAAGGAAGGGGGAAGGAATTTAAAAAGCTGTATGAAATTTATTCAAAGGATTTATTTAATTACTTATTTTATCTAACCAATGATCATTCCTTAGCAGAGGAATTGGTTCAAGCAACTTTTTATCAGGCTTTTATGTCCATTCATCGTTTTCAAGGTAAATCGAAGGTCAAAACTTGGTTATTTCAAATAGCAAAACATGTTTACTATAAGCACCTTAAAAAAAATCCTTTCCCTTCAAATTTACAATTTGATGATAGCGGTGAAAGCTTGGCTAATCTTGATACTCCTGAAACGATTTTACAAAAGAAAGAAGACGATATGTTTTTGCATTTTGCCATCACGGAACTCAAAGAACCATATAAACAAGTCATGGTTCTCCGTGCATTTAATGAATTAAGTTTTAAAGAAATTGGGGATATCTTTTCCAACAGTGAGAACTGGGCAAGAGTGACATTTTATCGTGCAAAGCTTCAATTGCACGATATCTTAATGAGAGAGGTGAAAAAATGACTATCAAATGCAAAGTGATTGAGGATTTGCTTCCCTTATATGTAGATGGACTAACAAGTAACGAAAGTAATCAAATGATAGAAGAACACCTGAAAACTTGTCATGAATGCAGGGAAAAACAACTAGCTTTACAAACAGAATTGGTGGCAGATGCGACACTTAGGAAAGAGCCGAACTCTTCTGAGGATCACGTTCAAAGGATTGTTTTAAGAATTAGAAAAAAAATGATGGCCTTGTTAAGTGGGACATTTTTAATAGCAATACTTATTGGAATGTTTTCGGATGTTTATATCTTTAGTGTTTTAGCCTATTTATTACTTGGAACTTCTTTGTTAGTGTTTCTCTGGAAAGTAGATAGCAAAAGCAAAAAATACTGGATAAGTGGAATTTGTATGTATTTGTTTAGTGCTCTAGCTGGATTTTCAATTGGTCTATATACGCTGAGTATCGCTTTCATTTTGTTTACACTTGCGATTGGACATTCCTTTGGAAGAATAAAAAAACTACACCATTCAATTATTAGCATCGTTATTGCTCTTGTTTTATGGTGTATTGCCATTAATATATATGGAGGATTTTGGGCATTTTACCCTGTCATTCAGTTGCTCGAATTATTATTTAGTTAGTGTAAGGAAGAGATTGATATTCCCCTTATCCAAAGAACTTAAATTAATGGGTACAATGATAAAATAAGGGTTGTCAAGACTAATACTAGATATTGACGCCTATCAAAATATATATAACCATGCGGGTTTACAATATTTATATCCACTTATAATTAATGCCAGATTCCTTATAAATATATAAGAAAATCTGGCATTTTTTGCGCTACCACTACTATTAGTATGAAATTAGTCTTATCCCCGTTTAAAGGATGCTACGATGATGTTCGTTGTAAACTAAATATTATAAATCCGTGCCAAAACACAAAGATTCATTTTCCATATCCTCTGTTAAATTCTCTCTCAAACCTACTAACCATTCTGGCTCATTGTCCCACTTATCTTTTGCTGACCTTAATACACGTACATAGCCGTACAAATTGGCAAATCGTCTACAAGCTGGTATTAATGACATCATATCATCTGGGATCTCAAATTCAGTACGATATCCGTCCAAAAAGCATTGTTTATTCTGCTGAAACATTTCAGGCTGCATACAATCTTGCAAACTATCAAGTGATTGCTCAATATCCATCACATACCAGTGATACATCGCATCGTCAAAATCAATCACGTTACAAGATTTAGACACTTCATCATAGAATACATTATCGTATTCAAAATCATAATGAATCAGTCCATAATTGGATTTTGTTTTAGGAATGGAATCAAAATAATCTTGTAATAACTTAGTTTCCATTAAAGCCGCTTTTTCATGTGGAAATTCAACTAGAATCGTATGAATCCAATTTAACACGTCGCTATATGACCATCGTTTGTTTTTAGAAGGTTGATACTCACTGGATAACTGGTGAAGCTGTCCTAATGCTTTTCCATGACTGAAAATAACCAAATCACTTAAATCAGTTTTGTTGATTTGTACACCTGCAACACGTTTAAATACAGAGGCAAAATAATCGCCCCATGGAGTTTCCATTTCGACAAGCTCCTCCCCATTTTTTGATACAACCGTTTCTAAAACTCCATAATGCTTGGAACGCAGGTAAGAAATAAAATCCAGTTCTGCTAAAATATTTTCTCGGCATTTCTCTGTTTTTGGAGAAAATCTTAAAAGCTGTGTTTTGCCTTGGATTTGAAATGGATATATAGCATTTGAAGATATTCTATAATACTTAAACATATCAAGAGATTGTTGATCGAATTCCCAATTTCCCAACAACATTTCTGCTAAGTCCACATTATTAAAAAGATATTTTAATTTCAACATAAATAGACAACTCTCCCTATTTTCTTTTAGTGTGTTATTTTTTGTTTAATTTTTTCTCGAAATCTCTTCTCTTTGTATTTAAACTTTGTAATTCAGCTAACTGTTTTTTATAACTACTAACTCTACTTTGACTTAAACTTTTATCATTTATAGCCTTTTGAATGGCACAGCCTGGTTCTTCTCGGTGTTGACAATTCCTAAATTTACACTCGTAACTCAATAGTTTGATTTCTTCAAAACTTTGGTCAAGAATCTCTTCCTCTCCCCAAAGTTGCAATTCTCTTACTCCAGGAGTATCTACAATGATGCCGCCCGTTTTAAGGAAAATAAGTTCACTATTAGTTGTTGTATGCTTTCCTTTTCCCGTAGACTGACTAATGGACTGTATTTTTTGTTTTTCATCACCAACCAAGAAGTTAGTTATGGTTGATTTTCCAACTCCTGATGATCCCAGAACTATAACTGTCTCTCCACACAATAAATATTTTAAGAAAACATCCATATTTATATTTTTTTCAGCACTGACAGAATAAATGGGAACTTTATCTGCTATTTCTTTCACTTGGTGTAAATATTCATCAACACTAAAGCATAAGTCTATTTTGTTTAGAATAATTACCGGTTTAATTTCACTGTTATAAACCAAAGTCAAAAATCTTTCTACGCGACGAATTTCAAAATTATAGTCTAAGCCAATAACAATAAATGCTGTATTGATGTTTGAAGCAATTACTTGTTCCTCTGTTTTTCCGCCTTCAATAATACCTTTTTTAAATTTTCTCCCTCCAGAGATAGGAAGCTTCCTTACATAAGCATTTTCTCTTGGTAAAATAGCATGAATGAAGGCATGTTTATTATTTTCTTTTATTTCATACACGACCCAATCTCCGACTGCCGGGAAATCTTTATTTAATTGGGCATTATACATAAACTTACCTGTTATTTTAGCGATTATTGACTTCCCTTCAACTTTCACTAGATAACTGTCCTTTTTTTTGGATGTGACCCTACCTGCATTTAGTCCTTTTTGTTTAAAGGGTTTAAAGTATTCCTCAAAATTAGCATTCCAGCCTTGTGAATGTGGTTCCATTAAATTTGCCTCCAGTTATAAATTTTGAGAAGTATAACTGGAAATTATATTTTTATAAGAGCATTAAATAGACAACAAAAAAACCACAGGGTATATAAAATAACCCTGTGGCCACACATTGCTCGCTTTACAAAAAGCCGATTTTTTCCACTATCATGCACTTTTTTTAATAAATCAAAAAGGCTAATTTTTTAATCCGCATGAGTGAGAGGCAATAAATATAATTTCCAAGGTTATCTTCATTAAATTAGTCATCGCTTAATCTCACTCCCTTCTTTAATTGTAAGAAAATTTTAACATTTTAATAATTGGTAAGTCAATAGTTTACACTTACTTATAACAAATATTTTTAAAAGAAAGAAATCTTCCTAAACCTCTCTCTAACTTTAGTAATTTTTTTCATAAAGTAGTAGATTATGATAGCCGTCAATTTACTCTATAACTGATCTTTTTCAAATAAAATTAATTTATTTGACTTATTTATCATTATTAGCGAGAAGACTCCTTCCTCCAAACACAACCGTGTTTAGGTGGGAGATGAATCGCTTTTTTGTCCTTTCAAAATAAATGTACAAGAAGAAAGAAAAAAGTAGATAACATCGTCTCCTCTTGATATAATTAAATAAGAACATACATTCGGTGAGGTGAGGAAGTGAAGCGACACATGGCGTTTAAGTTTCGAATCTATCCCAATAAGGACCAAGCTACGTTAATTAATAAAACCATTGGATGTTCACGCTTTGTGTTCAATCATTTTCTTTCCCTATGGAATACTCATTTTGAAGAAACAGGCAAAGGGTTAACGTATGCCAGCTGCTCCAAGGAGCTTCCTCCTCTGAAAAAACAACATGAGTGGTTGAAAGAAGTGGATAGTATTTCCCTTCAATCCACCGTCAAAAACCTGTCAGATGCTTATCAGCGCTTTTTCAAAAAACAAAATAAAAAACCACGTTTTAAAAGTAAGAAAAACCCTACACAAAGTTACACAACAAAGTTCACGAACGGCAATATTGTCGTGCAGGATAAGCACATCAAATTGCCTAAACTTGGTCTTGTCAAGTATGCGAATAGTCGCGGCGTCCAAGGTCGTATTCTATCCGCAACGGTTAGACGTAAACCTTCTGGCAACTACTTTGTTTCTCTTCTAACAGAAGTAGAAATCCAATCTTTACCAAAGGTAGAAAAAGTGATTGGAATCGATTTAGGGATCAAGGATCTTGCTGTTTGTTCCGATGAAACCGTTTTGGACAATCCTAAGTACCTTTCCGTATACGAAAAACAGTTGGCCCGTTGGCAACGGGTTCTATCTCACCGAAAAAAAGGCGGCTCCAATTGGAACAAAGCGCGTATGAAGGTCGCTCGACTACATGAAAAAATGACGAACACAAGAAGCGATTACTTACAAAAAATGTCCACTAGCCTTATTCGTGAAAATCAAACGATTGGGATAGAGGATCTTTCTGTAAGTGTGATGATTAGAAATCATCCATTAGCAAAAGCTATTGCGGATGTGTCCTGGTCGACATTCACCAATATGTTAGAGTACAAAGCTAAATGGTACGGCCGAAAGGTTCAGAAGGTTTCGAGGACTTTTGCTTCTAGTCAATTGTGTTCGGTGTGCGGATATAAAAATCCCAAAACAAAAAACCTTTCTGTTCGTACATGGACTTGTCCTTCATGTCAAACGGAACACGACCGTGACCAAAATGCTAGTAAAAATATAGAAAAAGAAGCGCGTAGACTACTAAGTGTCTAAAAAATAAACCGCAGGGACTGCGGGGTTAGCCCGGTAATATTCGGACCATTAGGTTTGATAACCCAGGAATCCCCTTCCTCAAAAATCTGCCATGATTTTAGGTGGGGGTAGTTCAATAAATATATCATTGTATACTTCAACAATAATTTCATATGAACTATCATCTTTGAATATCTTATTACTTTGTAGAAATTGTGAAACGTTCTTTAATTCTTGTTTGATTGCATTGAGAAATGCATGCTTAGGGATTAATGGTGACTCGAAGATTGTGGTTTCATCCTCAAGTTCGTGCATTAAAAATCTAACTACCTTTAATTGGATATTCTCACCTGAGTTTGTAATAATACACTCCGTTTGATTATCAAGCAAAGTAATATTAACTCCAGCCTCTTCATCAAACCCATCTAAATATTCAGAGTCTAAGAGTAAAGTGAAACCTTTCCAGGTCATAAGTAGGTCAGTTGTCCAGTCATCTTCAGTAAAAACTTCAGTATTATCAATCATTAATTGTACATACCCTGGAATGTATAATGCTGGTCCTTCATGTTCTTCACAAGTTTTAAGAGCTGCTTTAGTGGCTTCTGGATGTGTAATTGGTATATATCTTGTTTTCTCTGAGGTTACACAAGCAGAATCTAATTCATAATACTGATCATATATTAATAAATCAGAAGAATCATGTCTCATATTTGATACATACACTGTAAATTTAATATTCATCTTGCTCCACCTTTTTATTTAACTGGATTTAAACTATCTGAAATATGGTGCCTGCCACCCATTACGATAGAGTATTACTGTACCGGGCATCAGGCACCGACTTTCTTTCAACGTTAAAATCCTATATCCCTCTTATCCAACCAACCAATAGTATTTGTTTTATTTAAATGATGAAAGAACAACTTATCTTCGGATTCGGTCGCTCCTGTTATTTCTGTATAGACTCCCTCTGGATCTTGTAAATCCGCTAAAACATTTCCTGATTCATTAATGGCGATAATATGAGCATACCCAGCACCTTTAGGTAAGAGAAAATTTGGTAAGCGCATCGCTACAGAACGAAGCCAAGGTTTGTTTGCACTAAAGTCCAAAAAGTCGTTTCGAGGATAAACTAAACCGATCCAGTACCTTCCATTCTTACCTTGCGTTATGTTATCTGGAAGACCTGGTAAGTTATCTATTACTATTTGGGTAGATGTATTCGGCTTAAAGGCACTGATGTTTTCTGCTGTTATGTCTATCTTCCAAACTCGATATTTCCCCGTTTCAGTTACTAATAGGTAATTTTCATCTGCACTTAACGCAATTCCATTGGCAAAACTTAAGTCCTTCATTACTACTCGCGTCTGTTGGGTTTTAGGATCGTATTCCAATACCCTCCCCGTACTACTATTCGCTAATATGTCTAGTTCACCAGCTTTTCCAACATCACCGATCTCTTTTGCCTTAACTAGTAACGAGGCATCTGTAAAATAGATCAACCCATTATTCGCTACGACAACAGCATCAGCAAAACAAATGGGATTGCCATCAGCAAAATCTGTTAGAAGCTCTATCTCCGCTCCCTTATCAAAGTTAGTCACTCGCAGCAATCCACCATGGGCTCCATATAAAGGATCGGCAACGATAAGTGCACCCTCCGCATCGAAATCAAATCCAAGTGGACGTCCCCCTGTATTTACCACTACTTCCATTTCCGATCCATCAGGGCGAACGCGAATAATTTCACCATCCTTCATTGCAGCATACAGCCAATTATCCTGATACTCGATATGCTCTGGTTGTTTAAATGAATCTAGTTCAATAAAATCCATCCCTACTAACCTACTATTCTCTTTATGAGGACCTGTATATCCCTCCGACTGGGAGGCTTCCCAATAAGGAGGATGAATCGGTACGGGCCAAAAAGTTAAATAAAGAGTGAGTAGTAATACGGTACTTAGAACAATAACGAAAAATACATTTTTCTTATGGCTCATATTATTTTTCCTTTCTCGCTTATCCATTGACTGTGAATATTATTTTCTTTTCATTACAATAATTGAAAGTAGAGTTCCTATTAGGATGAATGCTGACAAACCAATAAAGAGCTTCGTAGGTGACATTGTAATAATTTCGTTCTCTGGAGTGCTTTCTATTATATGATTTACCGTCCACCAATCACTAATATCAGAGTGATAGTTTGCGAAATACAGCCAGAACAAAAAACTAAATAAAGTAAACAAGAACACTGCAACTAGCCTAGGCATTACATCCCTCCAAATCTACCGTATTTCTTTTCTGTTCTTATATTTACTAACGATAAAGTACGTTAGTAAGTAAATGACGATGATATTTAATCCAATATTCAGAAGATTGATGTGTAAACCATCATTTCCTGCGAAAAAGTTAGTTCCGAACCAATTGTTGTTAGGTTCTATTTGATAAATTGTTATATTGGTAAAAGGGTATCCATATTCATATTTTCCGATGCCATCACTGATAAATTGACTTGGAACTAATATAGTTATTAAAGCACAAACCAATAAACTAAACCCTAACAGGCTGTTATTTGGGCGTTTCATTTTAATGTCTCTTTTTTCAAATGAATACTGGTGATTATTTTCCGCTCAGTTTAATTCCACTATCTTGTTTCATTAGTAAGGTGCGACTGCTCCTATTTATCAATTACTCCCATTGGATCAATAAAGAAATTCTTTATTTGGACCACCTTGTTAGCGTTGATAGGGAATTTTTAAAAAACGAATGAATTCCCCTACTTACCTTTAGTGATTTTTAACATCGAGTTCCCATTTAACTGAAACTCGTATGGTACTTTAACTTCTTCCACTTTACATCCAATACGGATGGGAAAATCTATTATTTTATCTAAATGTTCGTATCTATTACCTTCTAAATCTATTAATGGAAAAATACGAATTTCCTCTTTCGTAACCCTTAATAATTCCATTATTGTCCTTTTGTGAAAATCAAAATCTAATCTGTCAGCGTATGTAAAAAGAAAATGGGCAGATAGCAGAATATCAAATTCCATATCTTTAAAAGGTAAAGCTGGCAAGGAAACTGGAACGTATCTTTCTCTGAATTCCTTCCTATCTTTCGTACATTCTATTAAAGCTCTTAACCGTTGTGTCTTAAGCCCTTCAATATTTTTGAAATAATCCCAAACATAATTATCTTTAGCTTTTTCCATATGCTCCATTGCATGATCTATGTCTAGTAAACCTTTATCTTCAAGGTCTTCTACTGAATGATAATAGGCAATGTCACAAGCAATTACATCTAACCCTAGTTTGTTTCCTTTTGCTGTAAAGGAGCATGCGCCTCCTGGACAATCAAGGATCTTCTTTCCCCTTAATTCTTCTATTGCAAGGGAAAACATGTCTAAATACTCTTCAAAGGTTCTGCCAATAAAAATAATTTTATCTAACTCTAATTTGGGACTCTGTTCTACTCTACTCAAATTAATCAAAACTCCTATCAAATAATTAATAGAATTGACGACATTTACTTCAATATCCACATACAATCTCTTCTATATATTAACACAAATATCCAATTAATTGATTGAAATTGGTGTTGAAAATGATGTGTAAAGCATGCGAATGATAAACGAGGAAATAAGGGAATAATAATTCATAATGTCAGAAAGACGAAGGGGATAATCATGAAAAAAATAATTATTGTAACCCTACTTGTATTTGGATTATTTTATATGTCTCCTCCCTCTATTTATGGTGAAGATAGATTAAATAAAGACTATAGGATTGCTATAAATAAGTTTTTGCCTTCAAGTGCACAATTAGTAAAGCCTGAAAATCCTAAATCAACCAAATCAATTCAGTTTTATGACTTTGACCGAGATGGAAAAGAAGAGCTTATTATTACTTTTGAAATAAAGGCAAAAGTACAACCTAATCCTTCTCAATTCGGCGCAATTATTTTAAGAAAAGAGAATGAAAAATGGGAAAAAATTTGGGAGACCCAAACTCATGGGGCAGGATTAGATTTTTCAGGTCTTTTCGATATTACTGGTGATGGTGTTAAAGAATATCTCTTCGGTGTAACAATTGGCGCAGCTGCAGGAAATAATTTAGAAATTTTTAAATGGAGTAATCACTCTTTAAACCTTTTAGCGGATGTTCCTTATCATAGGTTAGAGGTAATTACTAATGAGGATGTCGGTATAGCGGTATGGAGAAGGTACATTGCAGATACTTACTTTGTAGATGTACTTAAATGGAATGGAAAAAGAATGGTTCCAGATGAAGGACTATTCGTTAAATACTATCCAGAAATAGAAAAATTCCACAAAGAGAAAATCACAAAAATGGATGCGTGGTTTTACTGGTATACACTCGCAGATGCTCAAATAAAAGCAAATTTGTTTGATGATGCAGCTAACTCCATTAAAAAAGGGGTTACTTTAGCTGAAGAACTACTAATTCCAGAAATCGTCAAAAATTTTAACCAGCTAAATGAAAAGTTGAATAAAAAGAGAAGTTCCAATTAAGACATAAAACGCTGTAACTCTTATTCAAACCGGTTGTTGTTCAGTTTTATTTCCAATGACTTCTTCAACGCTCCCGTTAGTTTTATAAATTATTTCATTGACCTTGCAACATTTTATTTCTTGATAATGTTTAAAAAATTTCTGTGAAAATTACTGGTGTATCCAAAATAACGGCTGGTCTATTGATTCAGTTATCTGATGACGAGTTTTTTGTCACCGAATCTGAAATTTATGGGAATAATAAACTATATCATCAAAAGAACTTCGAATAAGAAAAACATAGGGAGATTTTAGTCTTCCTATGTTTTCATTCATATTATTTATCTGTTTGTTTTTGCTTCTTTTTCAAATACTCCGCACGTATTTTTTCAAGTTGCTGCTTTTTATCAAATTTGGCAGGCGTCTGTTTTTCATGAAACTTTTTCACAGCTACCTTACCTTTGGCATCCAATTGATATTTCCCCACTTTGTTCACCTACTTTTCTTGTCTTTAAAAAGAATCTATTCAACAAATATAATATACCTTATTTTACTGAAGTAAACCTTATTACTTTATTAGTGTTTACTTTCTTCGCTTCTGTTACTTCATTTACACTTCTCTTCATTGACTTTCTACCATCACTCTTAATAATATCCATAATCGAAACTGCTGAAATAAGAAGGAGAACCACGTAAAAAAGCAAGCAATGAAACCATGATTATTCCCCATGCTGTAAATAGAAGAGCCCGTCATTTAACGGACTAAAGGGGTTAAACCAATTTATTCACCTCTGCATTTCAGTTCAATACCAAACTGATCTTGTAAAGCTTTTATGCCTTTTTTGGTGAGATGGACTGCTCGGTTCTTTTCTGCTTTTGTAATCCATCCTTTGTCAAAAAAGCTAGTGGCTATTGCAGATCCTAACCAACCGGAAATATGATAACGCCTTTCACTCCAATCAAGACAAGGTTTCGCAAATATCCTCCTTTTTATGTTTGCCTCTTCGATATTGATTCCAAATTGAAAAAACCACTTTTTTCCTTGTTCAGTTACTACGTATTCCCCATCTTTCAAAGTTACGATTTCCTTATCAAGTAGTACCTCAGCAACTTTCACACCAAGTTCTCCAGCTAGATGATCGTAACAAGTCCGAGCATGGCGTACTTGTATTAGTTGATCCGACTGCCTCAATGAGCGAACTTGAACAGTTGGTGCGATTGTTCCTAACTTTTCGAGAACCTCTGCTACCTCTTCGTTAGCAAGTCGGAAATACCGATGTCTACCATGTTGTTCCGTAGTAAGTAGATTACCGTCGACTAATTTTGAGAGATGGGAACTAATTGTTGGATGTGACACTTTTGCTCTGTAAGCTAATTCACTTGCCGGTAGAGCTTGACCGTCCATTAAACAATCCAAGATGATAGCTCTTGTTGGTTCACCAATTAGTTTCGCAATATATGAGATATTTGGATATACATTCATATTTCGATGATACCCTAAATGTATAATTGATACAATTATCTTGAATCTAATACTAGGAGGAATTACTGATGAATGCAATCGATCTAACTATATTGAACTTAAAAGAAACCCGTCGACGCTCTATAAAATTATGGGAAGCACTACCTGACAGCTGGATTACTTGGAAACCAGATAAAGAAGCCTTGTCCTTTGGAGAAATGATACGTCATGTATGGAGTGCAAGTTACCATTATCATATGGTTTTAAGAAACAATGGATCTGTTCAAACAGAAACACCTATCCCATACGATAATGAACCTATCACTTCCATCAAAAAAGAGATCGAATTATCAGAGTTATATTTTTCCGATTTTACAGATTATGTTCAATCCCTCTCCATAGAAGAATTAGAGTCAAGGCTTATTGACCGAAGTGATGTCGGCTATCAGCGATATTTAGGCGATATGCTTTTACGGATTGCCTACCATGACTCCGTCCATGCTGGCCAATTTTTACAATACTTAAGAATGAGTGGTTTGGAAAGGCCAATGATATGGGACTAAAATGAATCAAGATCATAACCAAAATACGCTAATCTAATATGGACAAGCCGATAATTCCTTGAGGCTAAGGAATTTATCGGCATTGTGCTTGTTCAGAAATTAAAGATAGTTCCATTAACAATTAAATCTGCTCTTTCATTGGGTTTATGTTCCTCAACATAAATATCCTCTGAAATCATCCAGTTATTTTCCCACTTATCACGCGCCTTTTCTCCATCTCTTTCAAGACCACGTGAAAGTCTTGTTTCTCGCGGACAATCGACCCAAATTGTTAAGTCGTATTGGTTTGATAGCTCCTTGCGTATAGAATAAACTCCTTCTATTATGACAATTCCTCGAATGGGCACAGTATGCCATTCTGCTAATTCATCTGTAACCCAATCATATCGCTGATAATGTCCCTCTTTGTTTTGACTAATAGGTCCAAGAACTTGATTTTGTACACGCTTCCAATCATAATCTGCACCAATTGACTTATTCTCTGGAGGTGCTTTAACAATTTGCGAGGATGGTAAATAAAAATCATCTATATGAACAACACTTACATTAGAACACTCAGTCCTCATTTTATCAGCTAATGTACTTTTGCCTGATCCACCACAACCATCTATTCCAATTAACAAGGTCGCTTGTTTTGGAGGAATGGAATCAATCGATCTAACCAACTGTTCAAAATTAGTAACTCTACCTTTTTTATTTTTTGAAATAACAAAATCACCACTTTTTAATTTGTTATACATTCGATCTATAATTAAGTCTGTTACAACTACGTATACAAGTAAACTACTACTTTGTTATCTAGTGATTATCTATTTAATTCACCATTATTTTTTTCTTGCACCAATAACTTTCCCAATAATTTCATCTTCTTGTATTGTAATCATTCGCCCTCTCATCCAGTCGTCACTAACAAGAAAATATTCATTGTCTGAAAGGTTGATTTCATTTAAATCATAACTAAACAAGTTCTCCATCCCTTCTTTGTTATATTCCATCCCCTCTACTTGATCCATCGTTACAAAATACTCCTCCCTACTTAAACCAAGTCGATGTGCCTTTCCATAAAAAGTATCTAACTTTTTTCCGTCTATATATATTTGCCCATTGCTTATCTTAATGGTTTCTCCGCCAAGCCCAACAACCCTTGCAAGAGTTTGCCTTGAATCCTCGCCTTCATAAAGTACGATGTCTCCCCGAGAAATTTCCGCTTCCCTTTTAAATGGTTCAATAAATACTAACGTGTCATAGTAATCATGATTTCCTCGATCCATATTATCAGAGAGATGGTGGTATTTAATCATTCCTTCAGGCACTTCTTCCATGAAATTAATTTCTGGTTTCGTGTGATAATCGACGATACCCCCTTGGGTGTCATTAGTAAGATGAGAACTAATGAATACGACTGATAGTACTAGAACTGCAACCGATGCTAATAAATACCTAAAATGAAATGGCCTTCTAGATGGTTTTTCGTTAAGAGTTTGGATAAGGCGGTCCTTTTCCTCTTCAGTCGTGGCGATATCTTTTAAGACTGTGGTTTCTAATAAATCTTTCATTCTATTTCCCATTCATATCCACGCTCCTTCAAAGAATCCTATAATTGCTTTCTCCCTCTATGGAGCCTTGACTTAATCGTGTTAGGCTTGATAGTCAGTATATGACTGATTTCTTCAATACTAAGCTCTTGGTAATAATGTAAAATAATCACTTCTCTTAATTTTATTGGTAAGGTCAATAGCTGTCTGGCAACCTCATATTCTTCCTGTTTCGATAGTAAAATGCTTTCCGGTGTATCCTTATAAGACGAAGCCTCGTTTATGGTGTTTTTATACAAAATATTCCTAAAGCTCCACCGTTTCAGAACATCCTTACATTTATTCGCTGTAATTTTGATTAACCAGGTTTTATAGGAGCTTTCCCCTCGAAACTTATCCAAATTATGAAAACAAGCAATAAATACCTCTTGTAAAATATCTTCCGCTAAGCTATGTTCTCTTACATAAAGATAAGCAATACGTTTAATTTCCGTACCATATTTATTAAAAAGATCTTCTGTCACATTTATTTTATCTGATTGGCTTAATGTTAAACTTTCATGTGCTTCATCCATTTACATTCCCCCTTCCTATTTACTGACGACACGAAAGACTTTTGGTTCCATCTTTCCTGCAAAAATATTCCTAATACACAAAAAGCCCAGTATCTAACTAAGTAGTTCGGTTATGGAGTTGAATAAGTTAATTAACAGGTTATCAACAAACAAAATCACACACGTTTTAACTGCAGAATCGCACAAAAAAACGCAGGGGTAATGATATCCTGCATTTTTTTTTGTTGCTCATTAAAGCTCCCGATAGTTGAAGATGAAATTTACTATCGAACTTTTAATTTGTGAAATAGATAGGACAATCCAATAAGCAATACTCCAATTAAGGTCACTTTAATTATTGAAATCTGCTCCATTAGAGGAGTGTGGGTAGCTCGGTTTGAATTAAAAATAGACCACCAACTGGGTTCTGGATATAAATGTGATATTATAACCCAAATAAAGAAAAATACAAAAACAAAAGTCCAATAAACCCTCATAGAATCCTACCATTTCAAATAAAATATTCAAAATTCGTTCTTCAACAATCCTGCCCAACGGTATTTATGCGTATCAATCGCAATTTCAGTTGATAAAGACCAATATAGGTTACAAATTGATAGACATTATATTTACATTTTTAATGTTTGCGATAGGTTATGGAACTCGTTACTAAATTAGAGGCTTATTTGTTGTACCGTTCGCCTGTATTGAATTCTTAAGGAATATTCTGTTCAAAAGGCTCGTCATAGCCTAATTCTTCAAAATTAACATTCATACACCATTTTAAGAAATTCATACGTGCTACCATTTGTATCTTGCAAAAAAGTTTCAGTATCCTTAAATCCAATTTTTTTTGTACACTTTTATTGCTCTATGATTAAAACAGGCTACTGCTAACGTTATTTTTTCTGGAGCAAATCTCACTTGCATAAACTCCATACTTGTTTTCAAAAAAGCAAAACCTTTCCCCCTACACCTCTACACCATTGACTACACATTGTTTTCCGAATCTTTGATATCAACCTTCACTATAAGAATCTTGAATACTTCCCCGTTACCTTATTGTGTTTTCTTCTATCGTTTTAGCCTCTTCATAACTAGAAGCTGGAGCTGAGATCCTTTTTTCCATACTAATTTCCAACTCTTGATTTTCAGGAAGAGTAATAATAAATGAATCAAAATCGTCACTAAGCAAAATAGCTCCTAACATTTCTAAAGTTATCTCACCATCTACTATAGTTGTATAAGCTAAGGTGCCCATTTTTTCATATGTTGAATTGTAAAATTCAATTTACATTAGTTCATAAGTTTGTGTGAATTCATACTCTTCTATCATAATCTTCCCAGTAAACGATGGGTTCCTAAATAGCGGTTTTTTATATGTACCTACTATTGTTACGCTAGTTGTTTCACCATCATTAGGATTATTAGTAAAGTACTCATAAGCAGCGTATTTACGATCGATTTTTTTGGGGAAGTCATATATTAGTAGGAAGCTGATAGATAATAATAGGATTAACAAAGCTCCTACTTTGAAAGTATTACTATTCCTTTTAAGTAGATTCATTGGAATTCCTCCAAATTAATAATTTTATAAAAGAACTTAAATTGATTTTGGAAGATAATTCACAGATTATCTCATTAAATTTCTGCTAAACATTTCTCTATCTTCTTTTGCAGTGATAGAAAGTTAGAATTTGTATTGATTTTTATATAAAAGCTTTTCAAGAAAGTCTTACAATTAGCTACTAAATACCAATATTGTTCTTCTGCAATCTGCTCTTTCTGTGTTTTTAGTTCCGCTGGTATATGTTGCACTAGATTCACAACTTCTTCTATCTTTAGTCCGTTTTGTAACATCTCTATGATTGGAATTAAAATCCTTTCGTCTTCATCATGTACATAAACACTGTTATAGACATAAATTTTATTCCACAGAGCCTTTAGAATTTCTATATAATAGTTTTGTTCTACTTTTCTATTTTTTACGAGCTCTGCAAAAGCATCCGAAACATGAGCGATACTATGTGCCCACCCTTTCTCCGTAACATATCCCCTTAAATCGTTTTCTGAATTTATGTACTGGATTAATTTATCTTTTACTTGGTACACTTTACTTTGGGATAAAGAATCAGCTTCGTTATCCTTGTATAAAATGAGTGCAATTACAAGTGTCGTAAACGATCTTGTAAATACACTATCTGATCCATTTTCACCGATTCCCTTAAACAATAACGAGTTACTTAAGCAACAATCTAATAGTTCGTTCAATAGCTCATGCTCAAGTTGGTTCTCTAAAACTAATGTACAAAAAGAGCTATAAATTAGATCATCTCTAAGCTCACTATCAGTAGAACCAATATGTGTAATCATTGAGTTAACTAAAAATCTTTTACTTCCTTCATTCCACGTTTGTGTTCCTGGTTTATATTCCTTTAAAACTGTCTTTAGTTCGCTTTCCTTCATTGAAATTACATTGATCATTTTTTGTCTCCTTTTTACATAACTCACACTTTAATAAGCCTTCATCAAAAATTATGTATAAATAATATCAATCTAGTATTCTACTCAATAGTATTATACAAAAAAATCCACAAATAGAAATTTTTATTTTATAAATATTGAACATTAATGGATTCCTTTTACTGAAAAATTAAAAAATACTGTTCAGATTATTAGAAATCGTTTACACTAAAACTACCAATAAATAGGGAGGAATTCACATGAAAAACGTGACTAATCAAACCGTACAAACATATAAGGGGGCAACACTTTCTTAATTTGTTTTCGGTGTACTCCCTTATATGTGTTTATTTAAATAACACATAAAGGGGTAACTCATGAATTTTCCAATAAAAAAATTTTTCTCTTATTATAAACCGTATTTAAGGTTGTTTCTTGCAGTATTGGCCTGCGCCATCATCGTATCAAGTATTACGTTGGTGTTTCCGTTACTCGTACGCTATATTACGAAGGAGATTCTAGAAGGAGACTTGTCCACTGCCCTTCGTGACGTGTATTGGATTGGTGGGCTCATGCTTGTTTTAGTCGCAATCCAAAATATCGGGAATTACTTTGTCGACTACAAAGGTCATGAAGTCGGTGGGCGTATGGAAAGTGATCTACGTAGCGAGCTGTTCACTCATATGCAGAAGCTATCGTTTAGTTTTTATGATAAAGAAAAAACAGGTCAGCTCATGTCACGCTTAACGAATGATTTATTAATGCTTTCGGAGCTGTACCATCACGGACCAGAAGACTATATCAAATATCTCATTCGTTTTCTTGGTGCATTTGTAATTTTGTTCTTTATTAACGCACCATTAACGATTGCTGTATTTTGCTTTTTACCTATTTTAGGTATCTTTTCCTTGTATTTTAATAAAGTATTGAATCGGACATTAAGAAATAATAAGGAACGAATTGCCGACGTAAACGCACAGGTAGAGGATAGCTTATCAGGAGTTCGCGTCGTGAAATCTTTTGCCAATGAGCACGTTGAAATCGAGAAATTCAACCGAGAAAATAGTCGTTTTCTAGATAGTCGGAAAAAAACATACAAGGCTGAAGCTTATTTTTACAATGGGGTTGAAACGTTTATCCAGCTCATTACGATTACGGTCATCATCTTTGGAAGTGCGAGTATCGTGAACAATACGTTGGATTTAGCAGATTTAATCACTTTTTTACTGTATATCGGCTTTATGATTGAGCCTATTCAGCGGATGACTCACATGAGCACACAGCTTCAAGAAGGTGTCACTGGCTTTCAGCGTTTTATGGAAATTATGAACGTAAAGCCAGCTATCCAAAGCAAGGAAAATGCCATTACTTTGCGTGAAGTGTGGGGAGATGTTGAATTCAAGCAAGTGACCTTCCGTTACGAAGACCATTTAGATAATGTCTTCTCTGACCTTTCACTTCAGGTAAGGCGTGGGGAATACATCGCATTAGTTGGACCATCAGGAGCTGGAAAAACAACATTATGCTCACTAATACCGCGCTTTTATGAGGTGACAGCTGGGAATGTATTAATAGACGGAATAAACGTCAAGGATATTGAGTTGCAGTCACTAAGAGCGTCTATTGGGATTGTGCAACAAGATGTTTACCTTTTTACAGGGACTGTCATGGACAATATTCGCTATGGATGGCCAGCTGCGACTGATGAGGAAATTATTGCAGCTGCGAAGCATGCCAATGCCCATAACTTTATTTTAAGTTTGCCAAACGGCTATCATTCTGAGATTGGACAGCGTGGTGTGAAACTTTCTGGCGGACAAAAACAGCGCTTAAGTATCGCTCGCGTATTCTTAAAGAATCCACCTATTCTCATATTCGATGAAGCAACGAGTGCACTAGATAACGAGAGTGAAAGCATTGTCAAACAATCATTAGAAACATTAGCAAAAGGACGAACAACCATTGTCATTGCCCATCGCCTTTCCACGATCCGCAACGCTGGTCGGATTATCGTATTAACAGAGGATGGGATTGTCGAACAAGGCACACATGATGCGCTTCTTGCTCGTGATGGTGCGTATGCCAATTTATATTCTAAGCAGTTTGAATTACAAGTCTAGATATTTATAACACAAATCGACCACTTCTCCCGAACAAAGAAGTGGTCGATTTGTGTTTCAATAGAATAGAAGCTTAGATAACTTTCGCGGCATTCGTTGCTTTATTTTTTGAGACAGGTTTCTTCACCAAACGATTTGTTCCAATTACCCCAACGATAATTAATATAGATCCGCAAAGATGGTACCATGTCACTACTTCTCCAAGATAGAATGCCCCAGCAATAATGGAGACTACCGTTGACAAATTGATAAATACACTAGCTTTTGATGCTTCTATTTTTGACAAGATGTAAGTTGCCATCAGAGCTGTGGCAAGCTGAACAAAACCGAGATAAACAATTAGCCAGACAAAAGTCCCACTTGAAAGTGGAGTGAAAAAATACTTGAGTGTACCGTCGAACGCATTATTTATGAAGGACACGACGAATGAAATCGCAAAGCCGATTCCAATCATAAAGAAACTGATTTCTGCTGGACTAAAAAATCTCGAAATTGAACGGGCAAACACGCTATATCCAGCAAAAATAATGCAGGCAAGAACTAGCAAGAGAGTCCCTGTTATTTTCGAAAAATCAATCGCACTTCCGTTTGCAAGAAAAATTAACAAGACCCCAACTACTGAGAGCAGCATCGAAAATTTCTGAGAGAGAGACGTTACTTCTTTCAAGAATATCGAAGCGAACAGGATCGTGACTACTGGTGTAAATGCATTTATGATGCCACCTTCTGAAGATGTTGCATGTTGAAGTCCAAATGCCTGGAGCGTGAAGAAACCAACTGGATACATGGTAGCTAACAGGAATAATGGAATAAGCGGCTTTCCTCGGTATTTCAGTTTAAAGAATCCAAAGCAAACCGGAATTAGCATCAATCCAAGCGCTGATGCAAAGCGAAAGGTTAGCGTATCGATTGGGTTGGCATAATCAAGCGTCATTTTGACAACCAAAAATGATATACCAATCACAACTGCATTAAGTACTGCTAATAAATATGCACGTTTTATCTCTGCTGGTTTTATTGTTTCGTTTGAGTTAAACAACGGGTAAACCTTCTTTCTCTGCCGGTTTCAGATGTATTAATGCTACATCTAGCTACTAACTCTCTGACATTAAACGTAACCAAAAAGTTACCTTTATGATACGTCACCATTTAGTTACGTGTCAAGATGATATTGACTAAAAAGTTCTTTCCATTTACGCTACTCTCTGTCTTACTAACACTTAAGTTTAGTACTATTTGGACAACAGAAAAAAACGCAAGTACTTGATGATTCCTGCGTTTTCCCCATTCATCTAAATCTCTTCTCATTAGCAGAGTGTTACCGATTCAAAACTTATTGGATTCATACCATTTAGGTATTTGCATTTCAAAATACTTATGGTCTTCTAACAAAGTGTACAACCTCATTATCATTTGTTCTAATTGCTCTGGAGCAAAACGTGAAGACCATACAACCGATGAAAAAATCACCATTCCAGAATAAATGGAATACAGCAACCAGAAATCGTCTGGAACTTGGTCATCAAAATATCCTTCAATTTGTCCAATTGAAAATGGAACACTTATTTCCCTTTGGAACAAGGCTACTTTCACAAAGTCGTGAAGCGGATCGCCCCAATCAAAATTATCAAAATCAATGACACCAGCATACTTTTTATCTTTCACTATAATATTTTCCAGGTGAAAATCATCATGTTGAAAGCGGTTGGAACGATTTTTCAAAACATGCTTATGCATTTCTATAAAATCAATAATTCTTTCATCATTTTTTATTTTTATCCCGGAAGATTTATAAGCAGCTAAGTACCGATAATGCTTTTCCATCACTCGTTCATACCAAGAGTTAATGGAGCACGGTGCCTCGTATAAATGCATTTTCGATAATTGTACACCTGCTTCCACTCCAAGGTTATATTGCTCTTCTTCTGTCAACGTGTGTATAGCTTCTTTTGCATCTATGCCTTCCATATATGAGTAAACTGTATAGCAGGAATTCTGTTCTTCCACACTTCCTATTTCAATCGGTTTTGGAACGTTGACATTTAAATGTCGCATATCTTTCAATAGTTTAAATTCCGCTTTCTTCTTTACATACCTTTGCATATCACTTACTCGTAGTAAAAACTTATTTTCATCTAGAGTAAACACATACTTCGTATCGGACGAATAACCTTTTGTTATTTTTTCAAGTGGAGAGGCATTTTGAAGAAGTTTTACTTTTTCTTGAAGAAGTTGAATAAGCTCTGTCATGTATCGTTGTCCTCCATGCTTTCCATCTTTTCTATAACACTAGGTCTTTTTTTAAATAATAGTGCTTATAATCTCTCCCAACATTGTCAAGGACTCCGAATACTTCATACCCATGTTTTTTGTAAAAATCTAATGCTTGGAAGCTTAGCGTATCCACCTTGATAAAGTCACAGTTCTTCTCTTTAGCTATCTTTTCTATTTCCAATAATAGTTTAGAACCATAGCCTAGGTGCCTTATGTCTTCTTCTACCATTAACGTGTGAATCTCTAACCAATTCCAACAAATTTCACCTAATATTCCTCCATGAATCTTGCCGCTCTCGTCCTTAATAATTAAACTAATTTCTTCATATCTACCTCTAAGATCTACGGGGAAATGCTTTAAGTTGTATTCATACAATAGATTATTAATATAGTTTTTTTCCTTTGTATCTATTGCTTTCGTAATTTCGAAATCCATAATGCCATCTCTCCTTATGCAATGTTCCATCTGTTTTCCTAGTTAGGCAATTTCCGTTGATACATTGGAATGCCTTAACCCCTCATTTATGACTTGCAAGAAATACTCTTTATTGTCTGGATGACAAGCAATTAAGTAAGGCTCGTTGCTCATACCTGTAAAGTCATTCCCTTGAAAATCAATGACAATTCCTCCTGCTTCTTTAACCATGAGTATTCCTGAATATAAGTCATCGCCTTCAGAATTATATAAGATAATACCGTCAATCTCACCTTTAGCTAACATGCACCACTGTAGAGTTGGCGCCCAAAGTCTCATCATCCTCTTACAATTCACATCGATATACTGCCTTAGTTTTACCGCTTTTTCTTCATTTTGAACCTGATGCCCTTGTATCCAAGCAATAGTGAATTTTTTTGGATTCTCCTTCTTTTTAATTTGTAATGATCTTTCATTACAGTAGGAGCCCCCATTTAAACTAGATATATATAACCGATTTACCATTGGCTCATAAATAACGCCAAGTACTGGTTCTTGTTTATACAAAAGTGTGATGGAGGATGAAAAGACGGGTAACCCGATTGCAAAATTATTCGTTCCATCTAATGGGTCTATTTGCCATAGCCATTCACTTTTTATTCCGTTATCCCCCGCTTCTTCACTATGTATTTGATGATCAGGAAATACCCTACTTATTTCATTCAAGATTACCTCTTCGGCTAAAAGATCCACTTCCGTAATGACATCCCCATAATCATCTTTTTCTTCCAAACTAGTAAAATGATCAAATCTTTCTTTAGCGATATTCCCTGCTTCTAAAATTACTTTGATTGCTACTTCCTTCGCTTTGTTCAAAATAATATCCATAGTAACCGCCTTTTTATAATAATTTTTATCTACACGTCTTAGATTATAAATATAGTACTGTTTTATTTATTAAGGTTAACAGCTTGTGTTAGTATTTCTTGTAAGATTTCGTTCCAACTATGGTGATAATTTAGAATTTCATCAGGGTTTACAAAGATTCTTTGCGCTGACTCAAACTCACCTTGAAAATCATTTATTTGCTTTATATCCATTCGATAGAATACTTGATACCCCACTTTCGGATATGAACTATTTTCATCCCATTTAGGATTATCGTTGTGATCGACGATAGTAAACCCAAGAAGTTGGCAATCTCCATTGACATAGCCTTCTTCCATTGCTTCACGCTTACAACATTCCTCTGGAGTTTCTTCTGATTCAATGTGACCTCCTGGAATATCCCACCCTCTATGATTTAAGTTTACCAATAATAGTTTGTCTTCTACAAAACAGAAGCCATGGACACTTGTAATCAAGTTCCTTGTAGGAAGTTGTATATCCTGTTTCCAAGTTAATTTAACCTTGGCTTCTCCCCATTTTACGTAGGTGGTAGTCATTTGTTATTTATCCTCTCAATTTTGATGACGATTCACTATTCAGTTTGACAAAGCACGTACAATTATCACAGAAATTTAAGACTTAAACCGAAGTAAACTATACTAGAGACTATTAAGAATCCTGAGAAGAAAATAATTTTGTTTAGCTTTGACCAATTTCTCATCCAGCCCCATCTCTTTCGGTCCGTATCAAACCAATAGAAATCAATAATTACAGTTAAAACAATAAGTAGAAAGATAACGAAAGAACCCATAAGTGAAACCTCCTTATTCTTACTACAATATATGTATAAAGATTAAAACGCAGTCTTATCGAACTATTACAAGAATACTTTGATTCTATTTCATTCCTGAACAACACTTACAGTTATATATCAAATATTCACATAATTACCACTATAATTTTACCACAATAATCCATATAGGAAGCTGTTTTCCCTAAAACTTTACTATTAATTGCAAATGAATCGTAAAAAGGTATTTAAGAATATTTGTGGAATATTCTTATGTACTGTCTTGAAGGATTTTAAATAGGAGTTGTTTTATGAAGAAAGTGTTAGTTGGAATCGGATTAATATTTATATTTGTTGGAGTATTCGTATTCCACAACAAACTCTACTATCCTCCACTCCCAATAGAAAATGTGAGCAAAAAAGAGGTTATCGAAAAATTAAATAATTCTGAGCAACAAATCGTTAAATTATCAAACGAAAACAGTCTAGAGTGGCATATAATAACCAAACGAGACCAGTCCGCAGCCAATGAAATTATCAAAAACATGGTAAGTCAAAATGGTTGGATATTCAAACAACAAGATGGTAGTGGACTCTTCTTTGAAAAAAAAGGTGAAAATTTGATAGTAACGACACAAAAATGGACAGCTAACTATGTGTTAGTTAAAATCCCAACCATTATTAACGAATAAAATAGGTTTGCTCTCTAATAAAGAGACATGCCTATTTTTATATTTTCAATAAACAACCTTAAAGGTGAACAGAGCCATGTACGAAAATAGAAATTTGGAAGGAATCATAATTTGGCGTTACAAGGAAGGAGCAATTATATGAATTTCACTCTGAAAGAAGCAATGGAGATTTTGGAGCGCACACCTAAAACATTGGAGAGTTTTCTATCAGGATTATCAGATGGATGGCTGCAAAGCAATGAAGGTGAAGGAACTTGGAATGCTGCAGAAGTAGTGGAACATTTGATTGAAGCAGAAAGAAATAATTGGATTCCGAGATTAGAACTAATCCTACAAGAAAGGTTGGATAAGCCATTCCCTGTATTCGATCGTTTTGCACATTTAAATAGTGCTACTGAAAAATCCATAGAACAAACGCTGCTGGACTTTAAAACGATTCGCGCACAAAATATCATGCTACTAAAGGAACGAATCAAACCTGATGTCCATTTGGAATTGACAGGTTTACATCCTGAATTCGGTGACGTGAAGCTGAGGGAATTGCCTTCTACTTGGGTCGTGCATGATTTCACCCACATTTCCCAAATAGTTCGAGTAATGGCCAAGAGATATAGTAGCGACGTCGGTCCTTGGCAAGCATATTTAAGTATTTTGAATAAGTAAGGATAAATTAAAAGATCAAAACCTAGTTATTTGAGTAGTGGTTTTGGTCTTTTTATGGAGTCGTTTCAAAATAACAATGATAGCTTAATTACTATTTTTTGTTTTTAAAATGTACAGTTCTTTTTCAAGTTTGTTTACCTTATCAACAACAAAATTGACTTCCGTAATTCTGGCTTCAGTAGAGAGTTCAAACTGCCCACCTATACCATCTAGTTTCGCATCGACGGAATCAAATCGACTATGCATTTTTAATTTCACATCAATAATTTCGGATTTTACATCACTAACATCAGTTGTCAAGTCACTTACATTGGTTTTCAATTCACCAACATCGATTGTCAAGTCACTTACATTTGTCTTCAATTCACTAATATCGGTTGTCAGGTCACTTACATTGGTTTTCAATTCACCAACATCGGTTGTCAGGTCACTTACATTGGTTTTCAATTCACCAACATCTGTTGTTAGGTCACTTACATTTGTTTTCAATTCACTAACTTCTGATTTTAAATCTTTCAAATCATTACTCATTAAAGTGAGTAAATTGATCATCTGTTTCTCCATTTCATCACCTCAAGATTATTATAAATGAATTTTCTTATACCTACATCCTAATTTAAACAACCTCACAAAAGCAATAATGCTATTTTCTTGAATTAGCTTAACATAAAGGAGAAAATGTTGTTTTTGCCTCTACCAAAAAGGAAAAAAAACAGCATTTCTCCATGGAAAAATACTGTTTACAAATTTATTAATGAATCGGTATTTCAATTACTATATCATAACTCTTCATAAAGTGTATACCATCAATAAGCAAAGTCTCTGGCTCTACTTTTGTATCAAATAATAAGGTACGCTCCTTCATTTCCTTCCCATTTTCTTGCTTCACATCATGCTGATTAACAATCGTACGGAGAGGGATGATTTCATTTTGTACTTCTATCGATACACCGTCTAGCATGACATCATGACCCGTTGCAACAGTCATTTCCACACCATCTGATGTAGCTTTCACTTCTTTTATATATAGTTCTTTTCCGTCAAGTATAATAGGTTTATTTGTAACAGAAAGAAGTGAAATCTTTTCATCAAGCTCCTGATAGCCAACAAATTCATTCACAACTAGCTCCAATGAATCTATATTTTTCGGTAGAGCATCATAATTAATGTCAAATTCCACCCCAGTAAAAGAGGATCGAATACCTGCACCAAATCCATCGATTGGCTTACCATTCGCTCGTAGCTCTATGTCATCTAATGGAAGGTTTACTCGGTCATAGTTTTCTACATTTAGCTTACCATGGATGACAGTCATCGTTGGTGTTGCAGTAATCGAACGGAATGTAATGGTTCCTTTATCTACCTTTACTTTTTTCTTTATAGTCTGTTTTAACTCGGTTTGCATCGCTTTATTTGGATTATACGAGAACGATAAAGTCCCTTCCGTTGCTTGGTTGTTATTGATGTGTTGCATAAATTTTAAAGATAATTTTTTCGAAAAAGGACTAACTGGCTCAAAGGCCATATTCCCCTTTAGCTCGGTGCCTTCCTCATTCATCATGTAGGTACCACCTACTGAATAGGAGTTCGTTAAAAATCCAGTCAATCTTGTTAATCTAAAATGTTCAATCGTTTGCTCTGGGATTCCTTTTGAATTAGTTAATGTGTAGTACATCAATAACTGATTCTCATCCGCCATAATTCCATTAACAGTAAAGGTAGTCCCATCCTCTAACTGCACTCGCTTTTCAACACTCTGCCCCAGTCCTTCTTCATTAAGCTTAATTAATGTATCTGCCATCAGTTCCTCAAAACCAAATAACTTTTTTCCATAGAAAGCAACTGCATTATATTGATAGCCAACTAGCGCGATTACAAATATCGCAACCGTCACAAGCTTCCAAATTATCTTGGATGGCTGCTTCTTCTTTGGAGGGCTCGAACGTAAGGCATTTCTTAATCTACTTTCCAACTCATCTGGTGCTGTCATTGAATCTAAACGTTGCTTTTCTTTTGCTAGCCGTTTCTCCACATTATTCATCCACATCACCCCCATAATGCTCTCTTAGCTTTTTCAGCCCTTGAAAAACCCTTGATTTTACAGTACCAATCGACACGTTAGTCACATCTGCAATTGTTTGATAATCTAAATCATGAAAATACTTTAATTGAATCGCTTCCTTTTGCTGGTCATTTAAACATAACAATAGCTCCTGCATATCTATTTTCTGCTCACTAGTTACATATGGATCTGATGTGGTGATGGCACTCGCTAGCTCTACTTCATTTGTAGCAGTCCAATCTTCAATAAACACGAGCTTTTGTTTCTTTCGAAGTAGCGATTTACAACTATTCACTAAAATCGTTTTGCTCCAGCTATAAAAGGCTTCTTCTTTCTGAAGTTGCTCCATATTTTCATATACCTTTACAATCATATCTTCCATTGCATCCATCGCATCATGAGAATTCCCCATATAAGTGAAAGCAAGTCTATAATAGGCATCCTTTTCCGCCATTATTAATTGCAGAATTGCTTCTTTACTCCCCTTTTTCGCCTTTTTCACTAAACGCGCCACATTCATCCCTTCACCTCTCTGCATATAAGAGTATTGAGAACTCAAAAAAGTTCATTTATTATTGAAAAAAATTCATTAATTCATTTAAGATCAAATTTTGACTATGACATTGTAAATATGGAGTATTCATTTTCCACATAAAAACAATCCAAAATGTATAAATCTTGCACATTTTGGATAAATACCCATATCATGTTTTTATGGAATATAAATTTCAGAGATAAAGAAAACTTCACCATCATTTTCATATATTTGTAGTAACCCCATTATCGCTCCATTGATGATTATTTCATCCCAATCCATCTGAATTAAAAAGGATGGATCTTTTAATAAGTAAATAGGTATATCTTTCCCAACATTTATTATTGTACCTCCCTCCGACTCCTCCAAGCGAAAACCATTTGGGGTGTTTGGGTCCGATACTTTTTCCGTATAGGTAATTTCTAATTTCAATTTATCTCCGTTTATCGTTGCATGATTCAATCTCGCAGTTCGGGAGCTCAATGTAGAAATATCAATGGATAGCTCCTCTTCACTTGATTGGTCAAAATATATTTTCTTATACACAAGAACTTGTTCATCCTCCCAGCTTCGTGGAACATAATAATAGTCTATAGAAGCAGGTAAAACTGTCTTCATATTATTACTGGTTACATCGTAAATGGCTAAATCAGCTGCTCCCATTTCTTTTTCAATTTCAGGAATGATTGCCGGATTAACTACACTCATTGCAATACGGGTCGAATCTGATGACCACACAGGCTGGGAAAAGAGTGACAATTGCCCAACAATAGACAAGGAATCACTGGAAACAACATACCCCCATTGAACACTGGGAGTTCCTGCTGAAATAACGACTTTCTGACTGTCAGGTGACCAATAAAATGCTGTAATTGGAAGTACTAAATCATTTACCTCTTTAACGCTTTTTGGCTCGGGTTCACCTACTTGCCAAATATACAGTTGGCCGTGATCACTTTCTTTCGTAACTGTTGTAAAAGCAACATGACTATTTTTGGGTGACCATTCATATAACACGATGTTAGCGTCGTTTAACACAGCTTGGATTCCTTCTTGGGTAGTATTCTCCGCTTTCAAAACGATTTCTTCCTTATCTTCCTCCCTATTATCAATTGCTGGTTGAATTACCGAATCCTTTCCTTCATTTGAAGATTGGAAGTCCACTATACCGCTAAAAAATAAGATGGGCAGACTGAAGACGAAAGCTACAATAACGATAACTGCTTTATGAGTGGGAATAAAACGATACTTTGTACGCTTTTTTTCTTGCTCTACTGCCATTAGGACAAGCTGAAGGGATTCCTCATATTCCTGTTCCGTAAGATTGACTTGATTAATTTTTTGAAAGTTATGATCCATCTCCAAATTTTCAACTAATCGTTTCACTCGTGTAGCCCTCCTTCACCATTTGTTCGCGTAGTTCCAGTAGTCCACGATGCAGCATAGTTTTCACACGACTTTCCTTCCAATCTAAAATAATGGAAGTTTCTTTAATCGAAAACTCTTTAATTTTCCGTAAAATGATGACTTCCCGATAGTCCTTCTTCAATTTTGATAAGGCAATATAAAGCTGTTGAATATCCTCTCCTAATTCCAAAAACTCTTCTGGTGTAGATTGATGAGATTTTATAGGGGAAAAAGAATCCACAAGATAATAAATCGGGTTCTTTTTTCGCTGATAATCGATGGTTACATTACGTGCAATTCGATACAACCAGGTTTTTGGGGAAGCCTCCCCCCTAAAGTCCTTTATGTATTTAAATGCATTAATAAACGTTTCCTGCATTAAATCCCTTGCTTGTTGACGTTCCCCAACCATTACTAAAATATACCGAAAAATTTGATTGCTATATTGCTGATACCATTCACCTATATAAAATTCCATCTGATCGGTATCTTTCAAGCTACTCTCCCCCTTAAAAAACGTACTGTATAGACGTGAAAAAATAATAAAGGTTTCGCGAATATAAACTTTTTGTATAAATTCGCTCTAAAAAAAGGACTCTTTTTCAAGTCCTTTTTCTAATACAAATTGATTATGTAGGATATAATAAGTTTTCGAGGTATGTTTAAATAATCTTACTTTCTATTAAATTCTAAACCTTCATTTTGATTATGTAGTTCTTGTCTGAAAAAAATTCTTACTATTAATCATTCGGATTGATGACGGCTAGAACTTGATGGTCTTCCCATCTCCCATTAATCTTCACATTCTTTTTGGCGATTCCCTCTTTGTGAAAACCCGATTTTTCTAAAACACGAATTGATCCGATATTATGCGGTATTACTCCAGCTTCAATACGGTGTAATTTCAACGTATGAAAGGCATAGTCTACTATCAGCTTTGTTGCTTCGGTGGCATAGCCTTTGCCATTACAAGCTTTATCAATAAAATATCCGATAAAAGCACTTTGCAAGGAGCCCCTGACTACTTGAAATAAATTGATTGTACCCACAAATCTATCATCTTCTTTACTAAAAATCCCAAAGTAATAGCCTTGATCCAGTTTATAATCCTCTTCAAAAGTGCTTATTCTAGCAGCTTGTCCTTCTATTGTATAGAAATCCGCACTTCTCTCCATAGAAAATTTCTCGAAGAATTCTCGATTTTCCTTTTGGATTCCGAGCATAGATTCAGCATCTTCTATCGTCAACATTCTTAAATAAATCTTATCACCTTTTAACATGGAATCACTCTTTCTAAGATATTGGTTCTCTTGAACGCCGTTTTTGATTTCCCGCAGGAGTCTACAACTTTTCCTCCAATCAGCAGATAAGGTTAGTAAAAAATTAACTATGTATTATTACACCCTCTTATATTAGACAATTTTACTTATTTACAATAGTTATGTCGCATTGTTAAAAAGAAGAATGCGACATTTTAAGGAGGATTTTTCTTTTTAGTTATTTTTTATAACAACATAAAATGTTAAAAGAAGTCCTAGTACCATTATGATTGAAGCAACTACACCTATCGTTTCTGATTCTCTAAGTAGAAGTAGAATTCCACCAGTTAATGTTAAGTTAATACCTAGCAACGATAACAATATGGGTTTAGTATTTTTGAAAAAATAGATCATCAAAAAAAATAACAGTATACCTAAAAATAATAAAATAAGGATTGTGAAAAGAAACGAAATAAGCATTAGAAACCTCCATTAGAATTTTAACAATCTAATAGAAGAATATTCTACTTAATATGATTTTATCCTTTAAGGTCATGAATTTATTTAAAAATTAATCTATTAAAATAAATAAGAATAGATTTTGTGTTAAATGTTTCGGTGTGCTTTTTCCAAAAAGCGAATCTCACTTACTTCCGTATCTATCGGATTAAGCACGGTACAATCACCGATATATTCTACTAGGAACATCGTTGTTTCCTGACGTTCGTATCCAATTTTCTGTTTCATATTTTCAGGAAATTAAAAGCAAATTTTTTCTTCATACTGTTTTACGATTTTGTATACTGTTGAGCCTGTTTCCTCTTCTAGTTCACGAAATAGAGTCTGCTCTAAATCTATTTCACTCTCATTCACGCCGCCCTAAATAAAATCCCATTCTCCCTTTATCGTTTCCTGTCCTTGTTTCGTATTTATTTCGTTTTACGCACCACTAAATACTTATTATTCTGAAAAATAATCACGCCAATTGCCTTCCTTATCATTAAGTTACCTCCAAAAGTGATTTTGAAAAGTAAGCACGTACTCTATTTCAGCGAGGAAAAAACTCCATAGGTTCTGTACAATGGATATAACCATTTTTCTTATAATAATTAATACTTTCCTCACTTGGCCAGACAATAATAAATTCATAGTTATTCTCTTTCGTCCACTCATTTATTGTCGTAAGAAGTTTACTACCGATCCCTTTATTTCTATATTCTTTAAGAGTATAGACATTAGTCATATAAGCAAAAGGATACGTTATTCTACCAGGACGAGGCACTTTTTGAATTAACTCTATGTAAATATGAGATACAACTTTTCCATTTTCCTCTGCAACCCAAATGAACCATTGACTATTATTTAGGGCATTCTCCAAAAAAGCTTGACATTCCTTTTCAAAAACATTATATGGAGACTTTTCAATGAATTTACTTTTATCATGTTCAATTGTAAAATCCCATCTCATTTTTATTAATTGTTCAATGTCTTTGGATTCAGCAAGTCTTATATTCATTAGTGAATTCCTCTCCTTCTCATTTAATCTCCCATTATATTTTTTATTATAAATAACGCACACAAAGTCAGAAACATTTTAACACCTTAATATTAGCAATATCTAAAGAAAATCAGTATTCTCATTATCTACTCTTTACCTGACTTAATAAAACTACTTTTACTATCGTATGCTTTTCTCAATTTTTAGCGCACGAATTAATGCTAGGGATAAATAAAGTATTAATGTGTAAACGAGCATCATAGACATATTAATTATTGCTTCTAATTTTGTACTTATTGGAGGATTACCGCTATGTCTATTTGTATGTGAATCTGCCTCACTAAATCCTAACCAAATAAATAATAGAGAAATAATCACTAACAGGAAAGCAAATATCGCTTTCTTATGAAAAATCATTTTCATTAAGCTGACTTTATATACTGTTTTGAATGTTTGTAAACTTTGTTGTGGGATTTTTGTGCTCTTATCACTTTGAAAAGGAACTAAAAAGAATATAATGAGGCCAGTATATACTAACAGCAATACACTACTCTCTGAAAAAACCATAGAAACAACTCCCAACTACTAATTACTAAATCTTAACCATACGCTAAAACTCAAACTGAAAGTGAATTTTTGTTTCTGGTAATTTCTATAGCATTTGCATCTCTTATACCTGTTTTTCAAGAAACGTACAGTTCAAAAAATGTTTTAACGGTTTTATATCCTCAGTTCTCTGTCTTCTCAACTCTATGTTAAGCACTTTAACTGATTATTGGTTTTGTCTTTTTAGATAAGAAATCCTCTATAAAAATCCTATGTTCATTAAATAAATTTTCAGGTAATTCATTGAGACTAAAAAACTTATTTTCTAGCGATTCAAGGTTATGCTCCACTAGTTCTCCTTTAAATTGATTGCAAGTAAACAAGATTTGAACCATTGAAACTTGATCCCCATTTGCAAATGTTTTATCATACATGGGGCCAGAGTAAATACCGAATAATTCTAATTCCTCTAACTTAATTCCGGTTTCCTCCAAAACTTCTCTTCTAGCAGTATCTTGAACCGATTCTCCTAAGTCCATAAATCCTCCGGGAAGTCCCCAATGTCCATTATCAGTACGACGTTGTAATAATAATTGGCTTTCTTTATTTAGAACAAAAGCTCCTGCCACCACCATGATTACTTTTTCTTGACCTACCATAGCCCTTAAATAGTTTATGTAATCCATCATCTTCATCCTTTTCTATAAGACTATTCTCTACCATGACTTATCTCCAATCCATTCCTCGTTTGGATAAATCTCACGTTTTTTCTTATACCCGTCTTCAAATTCCACTTCTAATTCTACCTTATGAATATCGTTCCCTTCCATTCTCAGGTTCCAATAAGTATCCGAATCAGATCCTTTTATCAGTTCTTCATCTTTGACTATTCCATCCTCCCTCGTTACATACAACCTAGCTTCTTTGACCTTAAAAAAAGAAATTTGGACTTCGTTCTGTTCGAGCCATATTTCAAACGACGTAAGCTTTCCTCTTCCATTGTCACCATATTCTGACGAGTAAGAAACTGCTCGCTTATAGGTATGACTAGGTATCTCCATCACCTCGGTACCTCTTTGCATGTCCCCAGTGGAAGATAGTTGATATTCATATTCTCTTTCTGTGTCTATTACTAAAGAAGCCTGAAAACTGCTAGTTGTCACCTTTTTGGCTTCTACCTCCGTCCAGTCATTCTCATCAATTGGTTTATACGCGAAAATTATGGTTGCTCCACTTTCTAACTCTTTAATCACCCATTCAGCCGATAACATTACTTCATTAGATCCGGATAATTTTTGATTTGGAATAAATTCTACTTCACTTATCCATTCATTTTCTTCCTTCAATTCATTTAGCTCAACCATTACCTGATTTAAATCACTGTTCATTTGATGTAATAGATAGTAATACTCATTAGACTGTTCCCTTACTTTTAATAATAGGCTGATTGAGAACATGTTTAAGATGATACTTACCGCTAAAACAGATCCGATGATTTTGACGTTCTTTTCCATATACTCCTCCAATACCACTACTAATAGTAGAATACTATTTTCTTCTATCATACAAAAATATTCCAATTTTGTATGTCATACTGTAAAAAAGATTATATTTTAAAATAAATTCAAAAGAACTATCTTTTTGTTAAGTAATGTTAACTCAGAAATTATCCATGTTCCATTAGCCAGAAGGAACGTTTTGTCAGAAATATGCACTTTGAAACCATCTACATGTTTTAAACGTATATATAACTAGAAAATATTAGGAGGTATGAACAATTACTCATTTAAAGATATTTTTATCCTTTGTGTTATTCTCTATGGCTTTAACTGCTTGTAGTGAGAAAATTTCTGAACACCCTGTTGCTAAGAATATTGAGGGTATAGAGGATTTTCCATATGAGTTTAAAATGCCCACTTATTTTCCTTATCAGGTTGAAGAAGTGAGAGTATTTGATTATTTCCAGACAACCGAAGAACTACCCTTAAATTTAGCTGATGCCAAACCAGCAGATTTTACTTTAACAATTGGATTTGGTGATAGTTCCAAGGATAAATTTATCTTCGTAGAGATTAGACCATTTCTTGAACTTAAAGTATCAAACAATGTAAGTAGTAAACTAATTGAATTAGATAAAGGTAACATAGGGATATATTATAATGATGGAAGAAAACAAATCTTCTCCTGGAACGAAGAGATGTTAAATTATCAAATTATCGTATTTTCAACTTCAAAGGAAGATGAACCTTATCTTCAAGAAGATTTAATAAAGATGGCAAATTCTTTAGAACCTTATAAAAATAATAATTAGGAGTTGATACAGGATCTTTGAAGATACTTATCCATAATATGCGGGAGAAGAAACGGGACTTTATAAGCTGGATTTATTACAACTAAAATTGAATAGAACCAACTAAAGAGGACCTAATGACTAATTATAGGTCCTCTGATAATTGTAGCAAGCCAATAAATCACTATCCACTTAAAAGTCTTTCATCATTGACCTAGCATCCGTAATAATACTCTCCATTAACTCTCTTACCGTTTGCCTTTTAGCTAAGCTAGGACTTTGACCAGACCATAGTGACATATAATCTTGATTGTTTTGTGCTACTGCGGCTTTTCTTATAGGTTGTGTCAGTGTATTTTGTACTGGGAATTCTGGTACGATTTCTTCATGTTGCTGCATTTCTTGAATAAATTTCGTTTGAATTCCTCTTGCCCATTTACCAGAATAGGCGCGGGTTAGAACAATCTGGTCTTCCTTAGCCTGAAGAATTGCTTCTTTATGTACCTCATGTGCGCCACTTTCAATACAAGTTAGGAAAGCCGTGCCCATTTGAACTGCCTTTGCGCCTAAGCACATAGAAGCCAGTAGCCCTCTGCCATCCATAATGCCCCCAGCAGCTATAACAGGAATCTTTACATTGTCCACAACTTGGGGGATTAGAGACATTAATCCAACTAAACTTTCCCTAAACCCATCAATAAAGTTTCCTCGATGGCCACCAGCCTCACTTCCTTGTACCACCACGATATCCATACCACTTTTTTCTATTTCAACTGCTTCTCTAACAGTTGTTGCCGTTCCTATCAGAATAATATGATGGCGCTTTAACTCATCCATTATTTCCTTAGAAGGAATACCAAATGTAAAGGTACAAACTGGGACTTTTTCTTCGATGACTATTCTTATTTGTTCATTAAATGTATCTATAACATTACTAGAATTAGGAATATCCTGGCTATCTATTTGTTGAATGTTCAATTGCTCATAAATTGGCTGTAATAGCTCGACAGCTGATGTGATTTCATTCTTCGTTACAGAAAATTCGTTTGGAACAAACAGATTTATTCCGAACAAATTAGAAGTTAGTTGCGTTACTTCTCTAATTTGATCCCTCGTTTGACTAGGGGTCATATAACCAGCACCAATCATCCCTAACCCACCTGCACTGGAAACCTCTGCCACTAATTTCGAAGTCGTAACACCGCCCGCCATCGGAGCTTGGATGATCGGGACTTCTATTTTCAAAAACTCGTTAATTTCATTATTTAGCATAATTAGCACCTCGATTTATTTTGACATATCTTCATTTGAAAAAGGAATTCTTAACGGTTCTTCTAGCTTGAAAAATATCTGATTTCGCAATGACTGTAAATTTAGCTGCTCTGGTAATTCGTCTTTCTTTTCTATTCGAAAAGAAGCTAAAATCTCCTCATTCTCGTCAGGAGCATGGTCACTAGGATAAATCGTCATATTTGGGTCTTGCCCTACTGGTGTGAAAAAGTAAGAACTTTGAAAGTTAGGATTCCTCCTTTTTCCATGGATTAAAAACTCTAATCCAGCAGGTATCCAGTCAGTTGCTTCTACTTCTCTTACAGTCAACGAATCATATACATCGCCATCATACTCCAAGTCTATAGGGATATTCTCTCCTAAAGCGGTCGGTATAGAAAAACTGAAATCAACAGGTTCCATGTAAGTGAATCCTTCTACTTCCAGCCATAGCGCTTCCTCTCGATCTATTTTACCCTCCTTCAACTCATAGGTAACTGGATCTATTATGTAAGATAAGAAATCTATCCGGTCCATATTTGGATTTTGAACAAGTCCACTAAAATTTGTTGGAAGTAGCTTATCTCCATTTTCATTTACTACATGTATAATCGCTTGAGTTTGCTGATCAATATTTAAATTTGCAAACCTTCCTTCCTGTTTCCTGACTTGTTCTATAATTCTAGCTCGCTCCTGCTCCGATAAAGAAACGTGATAATTTACTCTGCTGCCTTCTGGAGTCCTTATCATATCCTTTATGTATAATTTAATCTTATTCTCATATTCATATTGTTTGTAAAGATCAAACCTTTCCATTTCTCCTTTTTTTGTAGATCCATTTAGTGGAATTAAGAGTTCCCAATTACCATAAGCTCCTGCAATTTCTTTCAGATTAACTATTAATTCTATGTCTTCTTCCACTTCTTCATATACTGGTGAAGTTAAAGCAATCTTTCCGGTCTTTTTATATTGTTCATCTATAGGATTTGATTTGGCTAAAATGAACTCTCTTTCATTTACACGTAGTTGAAAATTGTTATGACCCCTTACATCCAATATTGGAGTCGTACCCTCAAAACCTGCATCGATAAAGTTATCTACCCATTCACCTTCTACCTTGTAATCAAGAACTAAGTATACCTCCCCAACCTCCACCGACGTCACTTCAAATGTAATGCCTTGATCGGTTGCTGCGTACTCTCCTTCGCCCCAGACATTATAGAAGGCACCATACTTTAGATAATTAGAAGCTTTTTCGGACCATGTGGAAGCATTGGGAATAATGAAAACTCCTAGTGAAAAAATCACAACGATACTAGCAACAGTTATTAGCTGATATCGCCATGACCGCTTTTTCACTTCATATGGTTCGAGACTATCCATTACTCTTTCTGTGAAACCATCCTCCATCCAATACGACTTAAGCTGTTTAGTTAACTCTGCTTTGATGGATTTCATATGAAACAATCGTTCACGACATTCGGGACAAAACTCTAAATGTCCCTCTGCATGGTTTAGCTTGGATAATTGCGTGGATTCTACTTGATCAATTAAATCCTTTAATAATAAGCAAGAGTTTTCTGCGGTTTCATCCACTTCAGAGTAAAGTAACTCTCTACCTTCAAAAAGCATTTCTTCTAGCTTTATATCAGTAATATGGAGTGCTTTTGCTATTACTTCTTTTTTTATTTGAAATAAATCATGAGCGATGTAGACAAAACGTATCGTATACGACATTTCCCCGAATGAAGAACTCTCGTTTACTAATTCCTTACTTAGTGGATATACGTTCTTCAACCCTTGTTCCATTATCCAATCTGGAAATATTTCATGCTCCTTGTATGCAGGTAATTCTTTATATATTGCTGTAAAACATGCGACTAACTTGTTTTCTGCTTCTACTTCATCCGCGCCTACTCCACATAGGATTTTAAAGAGTGGATTGCAAATTAACTTGATAGCTTCGGCAAAGTACTTCTTTTCCCCTTGGACTATTTTTCTTACTTTCTCATAATCATTCATCTCTCTCCACCTCTATCTCCTTGTGTTAATCGTATAGTCTTGTATCTTTCTCATTCAAAAATAACTCTCTTGACTATTTCTTTAAAAACCATAAAATTCCTGCAAAAAGGGAGAGTTTCCTTTATTAGAGAAACTCTCCCTTTTTAAAATGATTTCTATGAAAATATTAATTCTACCTATCTTTATCTAACTAATTACAAAACTTTCTTCAAAGACTTCGACACGATTTCGGCCGCTTGATTTTGATTTGTAAAGGGCTCTATCTGCATCTTCCATTAACTGCTCCATATCATTTTCATTTTCAACATTACCAGAAGCAATCCCAATACTGACCGTAACGTGGTTTTCGACTAGTGAAAATTCATGAGAAATCTTTAAATCGATAATGGACCTTCGGAGATCTTCTGCAAGCCGTACTACTTCTGCTTTCTCTAAATCAAAGACCGCTACAATAAATTCCTCTCCTCCAAAACGCGCAGCAATACTTGCAGAAGAGGCAATATTATATCGCATTCTTTGTGCAACCTTCCTGATTACTTTATCTCCTTCAAGATGTCCGTAGTTATCATTGAATAATTTAAAGCAGTCAATATCTAGCATCATCAACGTTAATTTTCGTTTTTCAGTGGAATTCGATAAAACTGAAGCTATATATTGGTGAAAGCCTCTCCGATTAGGAATATTCGTTAATTCATCAATGATTGTCATTTTCTTAAGCTGTTCATTAACCTTTGCCAATTCCAGATTGATTTTTTCGTTTTCTGCTATTTTCAATGCGAGACTATCATTAGATTCCGTTAAGAGCATTTTATTATAGAAATTCGAAGAAACACTTATGTATAACATTCGTGAAGCCAACCAACAAAAAAATAAAAATACAGAAAGATTGATATAATGACCCATTAAAATAGCACTTGAAGACTGAAAAATTGGCAATCCGATTACAAGTACACTAATTGGTAGGATGTACAACATTAGTATGGTCCGATTCGAGGTGTGAAAAAGGATAGATACACACATGAAATTAACGACAAACGCCATAACGTGTCCATAGTCCTTCTGATCAACTAAGGTTACTACTGCTCCCCAAACTAAAAAGAAATTCACAAAGCTCAACAAGCCAAAGCGGAACCTCTTATACTGTTCTTCTGTATATGTAAGCCTTTTTTCGAAGCTCCGCATATAGAAGAGCATGAATATACTCATGATTAACAAAATGAAATATAACAATAAATAGATATTAAAAACAAATATAGTGTTCATTGATGTATACATGGAAGATAAATTCATCATAATAAGAATTACTTCAAACAAGATTACAATACTCGCGAAAAGCTTACAGCGCTGTATGTTAACATTAAATAGATGCTTTTCGAGCAAGCCTTGTTTTTCAAGAGAAGCTTGTGGCATAGCAAACGCATACTTAATCTTCATTTTTGGCAGCCTCATCGTTCATTTATAATTTTCTTAATTATAAATCAAATAGGACAAAAGTAACATATTTTTTTACTTACACAAATTTGCAGCTCGTATAGCACTTATAAAAGTAAAATCGCAACACCACCTATGTTGAAATTATTGCTTAAAAATGAAAATAAACAAGTTTAAAATGATTCATAAGAAATTGGAGTTAGTCTAAAGAGGCTGGGACATAAATTAAATTCCCAGCTTCATTTACGAACAATTTAACCTTAATATAAAGGATCCGTTAAACACCGCTGTTGATTTCCGCACTAGGCTTCGCTTTCCGCGGGGCGCTTGTGGAGCCTCCTCGGCTTTGCCTGTGGGGTCTCCACAAAACGCTATCTCCCGCAGGAGTCTTCGCCTTGTGCTCCAATCAACAGCTAGGTTATCTAAAAATCAGACTTAAACAGAATAAAACTAAAAAAATACGAACTAATGCAAAACTCTACTTAGATTTTCGCATATCAGTTCGTATTTTTCTTTATCAAATATTCTTTTGTCCCAGCCTCTTTCTTTTCGTTATCTGCATACTTAAAAAGACTTCTTATAGCTGGGAATTCTTTATTTAAAACCTTTGATAAACAGTACTACAATAAGCAATATTATCCCAAATACAATTAAGAATGGGCCAAGACCTGAGCTAAACACGATGAATATCCTGATGTATCGGAAAGCACTCACCACGATATATAGGAGTAAGATGATACCTAAAAAAGCAATGAGTGGCATATATTTATTTCTATTCAAAGTAACCAACCCCTTAAGGATGCTTTTTCTTGTATGAAAGACCTTCACCTACTAGGTATTGGAAACTAAATCTAGTCCCTTTATTACACACTATGTTATACCTGACTTGTATTATTCAGAGAGAGCTATTAAATTTCTATTAAAAACACCTCAAACTATTCACAAGTTCGAGGTGTTGTCTTTTCATAATATGATTATGGCAAACTAAGTGTTTTGTTAATTTTAAAGTTAAAGTTGTTTACTTTTTTCCATGACTGCAAAATAATTATTCTCACTATCAGCAAAGTTAAAAACTCTACCGGAAGGCATATTTACAATTTCTCCGACTGTGACATTTTTACTTGATAGATCGTTAAATAATTTTTCTAGATTTTCAGAGAAAAACATTAACGATGGTGTGCCGAGATTTAGTCCAGAATCCATTTTCGCAATTAATTCCTTGTTATGAAGGATAATGCTTGTTTCAGCATCTTTTGTTGGGGCTATTTCAATCCATCTCATTCCTTGGCCGTTATTTTCATCAGAAATTACACTAAACCCTAGTTTTTCTGTCCAAAAATTCACTGCTTCATCTTGGTTATTTACGTACAACATAATTTGACCAATTTTATTAATCATTAAATTCCCTCCTACTAGTTTGAATGTTCTTAATTAATTTCTATTATCACTGCGGATAATTCTATATTTCATCACTTTCATGCAAATATAGAAAGAACTTATAAAAGATATGTATTATTTGAGCAACTTCTGAACAACTTTCATTTTCCACATTCCAAATCCTATTAATGCGCCGGATATATTAAGTAAGAAGTCATCTACATCAAAACTTCCTCTTCTTGTCACTAATTGTAGTACTTCAACACTAAGTATAACTATTGAAATAGAAATAATAAAAACTTTGATATTGTCCATTTTTCTTATTAAGAATGGTAGATAAATACCCATTGGAAAAAACAAAATTAAATTGCCAAGTAGATTTTTTATTGGTATGTCTATATTCATACTCCCATCAATAATTGCCATAACGTATATACTTATAGTCTTAAAGGGTACAAAATTTGATGAGCGTTGAATATATTCTAATAGTGGCATATGTACCCAATATCCCCTTGAACTCAAGAATAGAAAAATAGTTAAAACAAATAAATAAATTAAAAAACTTACTCCTAAAGATATCTTTAAAACTTTGTGCATCTAATCCCCCAACGTTCGTCTTGTGCATTTTTTTTGAAAAGCAAGTACATAACTATTAATTTTTAGGCTTCTTGGTTTTGCTTTACTACTAGCTGTTCTGTATGCATTGGTAAATTATTTATAGCAGTTCTTAAGAATTCTGGATACAATGCTACATTTCTCAGTTCCTCGATTGGCGTCCACTTGAAAACCAATCTCTTTCCCTCAACCCCATAAAAAGGATTTTCGGTAAAAACAAGTGGATCTTCATCTGATGAAATAATGAAATAAAAACCTATCTCATGAAAATCCTTTCCATCATACTCAAAGAAGTTTTCTACAATCCAAACTAATCTTTCGACATTTATATCAATTTCCAGCTCTTCACGAATTTCCCTTTTTAAACTTACTTGTGATTCTTCCTGAATTTCTACTCTCCCGCCGGGAAGTGACCAATGATCATCATCAACAACCTTATGTAAAAGAACATGTCCTTTTTCTATCCAAATTCCAGCTACTCGATAATTAAAAATTGCTTTATCTGTTTTAAATACTACATCCATATAGTTCATCCCCTAAAATTCAACTTATAAAAGAAGTATTTCTCTATGAATTAACAAATATTTTGTTCTAGTATGACTATGATGTGTTTTAATGCAACACCAAGAATTTCACTATTAGACTGTTTTATACCAAAGTGGTTTATCAAAATTAAAGTAATCATGATCTTGTAAAATCAAATCTATTCTTTCCAAGGCATCATCAAATGAATGTTCATCATACTTTCTTGTCCATACAATAGTTGAAAAAAGGTTCATGGCAGCATACAGAGCATATAATCTCCAAAATGTATGATCAGGTTGATTGTTTGGAAAATAACTTTTAATCTGGCCAATACAATAAGGAACACTAACCCTCCTACTAAACAAAGATAGGTTATAAAAATCGTGATAAGGGTCCCCAAAGTCATATCCGTTCAAATCAATGAATCCATTGTAAGCATTATTATGAAGTATTATATGCCCAAGATGAAAGTCATCATGAAGTAAAGTAGATGGTCTATGCTTTAGCTGGGACAGATTACCTTCAATAAAACGAATGATTTCATCCTCGTTTTTAAGCTTAAAACTACCCTTTCTATACTCACTTAAATAATAGCTAAACTTCTTCTTTTGAGTAACTTCCCAATTAAAATCTTGAGGGGCATTTACTGCGTGAATTTTTCTTAATTGTTGTCCAGCAACTATTCCTATTTCATATTGGGTTTCATCAGGAAGTACAGAAATCACCTCATTAGCAGGGATTCCATCTATGTAGCTCAGCACCATAACAGATAAAGACGCTTTCTCTAAAAATATGTGTTCTATTGCTTTATTCGTTTGAACACCTTGTTTTTCTAAATCTTGCAGTAATAAAAATTCTAGTTTTCTCTTATCTTTAAACCTCTTGTCAGATAGACGTAGTAAATACCTATTCAATCTAACATTCACTATATATTTGTTATCTGCGGAGTAACCTTCATCAATTTTCTCAACAGATGAATATCCCTTGAGGCTAGGTATATTTTCTAAGATGTCTATGACCTTAACATTCAAATTCTATCATCCCCCATCAATTAATCAGAAGATACAAAATACTACATAAATAAATGTCTGTCAATTATAAGAAAAAAGGAGCTATGTAAGTCAATTATTCCGACTTTATGTCAGCACCTTTTTACTAGTTATCTATTACATTATTAAGCCGCTAATTTTAAATCAAAGGATAAATTCAAGTAAACCTCCAGAATAATAACTCATCCGTTTCTTTATACATTTCTGCGCTAGCTTTTTTCAGTACTTTATGGGATGGAATATTATTCCTATCAGTATCTGCGATAACATATCTAACATTACTTTGACTTAACAACCAATTTTTCAGATTTAAAATAGCTTCCGTCATATAGCCATTGCCTTGATGTTCAGGTAGTGTATAGTATCCAATTACTACTTCTCCATCACTATTTGGAATACCTTTTACCATTACTCCACCAACAATACAGTTTGCATTTTGTAATATGATTATCCAATTGGTATACCAAATAAAGTTTTCCTCATCTTCTAGCAATCTTGAAAGTCTTATTTTCATCGCTTGTTTAATTTCTGTACTCAGAGATGTAGCTGATTCCTTTAATGATAATCTACGCTCCAATTCTTTTTGATTATCAATTAGTAATTTCAGATTTTCGGCATTTAATGGGATTAAACGTAATCTTTCCGTAATCATTTCTTTCATTATTTTAGCTCCTATCTAAAATTGTAAGTCGATTAAGTATTTTAAATAGGTTTATATGCGTATTGGCAGCTACTCCGATTCTCTAATTCCTTATAAAGGATGTCTATCATTTTATCACAACAACATACTGTCTTTCCCTAAACATAAAACGTTCACTTAAATCTTCATGTAGACGCTTTTCATTTAACTTAAATGTACCTAAATGATTAGTATAATGATTTGTTCTAAAATTTATGATGATATCTAAAGAATCATCTTTTTGTTTAAACTTATCTTCCGCAAAACATGTGTATAATTCGATTTTTTCATTTTCTAATAGAAACTGATCTATATAATAGAATAAGTTTTCATAACTCTTTCTGTCATTAGAACAATACAGATAATATACAAATGGATTTATAAATCTACTTTTTATCTCATCATTATCCTCTAATTCTGAGACTCCAATACTCGAAAAAAATTCTTCCTTGTTTTCATAAACTATCACATTCTGTTCGTTTAAATCAGATTGCTGCTTATATTATTCACCTTAGTTTTTTTGAATTCCAAACCTTTTATTTTAATGCCTGATATATCTGATATTGGAACTAAGTTAGTTTTTTCAGGGAAAACTCCTGTTAAAATATCACGATTGGCGGCTATATAATGGAAAACGGTCAAAAAGCTTCCTCCTTAAATGCTAGCAGAAATCCATTTTTGCACATATTTGTTTCTGAGATCTCTATAAATAGGAACTAAGTTCTTTATCAAAAATCACGATTTCAAGGTCCGATGTTTCTGTTACTTCTCCCCGTACTACACTCCCAGCCAATAGTGCGCCTTAACAAGTTAGAAAATGTTTATTAGTAAACTCCTGTGCTACTTAAATCCTCAAATCACCTATTTTATTTAAAATTAAACTACATCTGTCTTTTACTCTAGTACTTCTGAATATTTCATCAATACACCAAAAAAGACTAGAAGCTAAAATGCAAAGCATAAAAATGAAATTCACTAAAAAAGTCTTTAAATCAGAAAATGAAATACTTTCCTCCCACCCTAAGTATATAGGTATTAAATAAAACATCGTGGCGAAGAATAAGTGAATGAATAATGCCAAAATTGCTCTAATAACCCCTTTTAATCTTTTTGTAGTAAAATCGGACAATATAGAAACAGGTACTCCGTAAAGTAAGAGGATAGGAAGTAAGTACATCCCAATAAAAATAATAAACGCTGTCCTTTCTATGAAAAAGAAAATTAGCATAACTAAGCCACAGGTCAATATTGAAGTTACTAGTTTTCTAAATATCATTTTTTACCTCCTTCTGTACTAATCCAATTGGCAGGTTCCTGCCCTTCCTGGATGAGATAGAAACACAATCCGAGCCAATACTTAGTTGAACGTTGTTGCAATCATTCTATGAAATGAGTAGTTGAGTTGCTTTCTGTTCTTAGTTGTATTTTACCGGGCATAAAGGGGAAAAATTCCAATAACATTCTCGCTTAACTTCACTTTGTTTTTTCTAGCGCCATATATCCTTCATTTTTAGTAATTAATATATCATTTGCGTTAGCGAACTTTATTAACTCTTCCAATACATCATCAGGAGAAAAATTCACCACGCGCATATTAAAGCCTTTTTTGATTTGTATAATAGCACCTTTCTTAAACCATCCAACACGTTTAAACTTCATTTCGATAATCTGATTAGGAGATACCTTCTTTTGGTAGATAGATATTGTCAAAAGTAATATTTGATAGGTAATAAAACCGTCTTCTATCTTAAGCTTAAATTGGATTAGATAAGCTAAAAGAATTAGCAGTATAAATAAAATTCGAACGAAAATACCATTGGAAAAGTTATTTATTATTATAGGTAATAATGTTATCCCTAAGTAAAATCCTAGAACTCCTCTTTGAGTTCTTGCTACATAAAGCAATTTTCTTCCTCCTTAAAAACTTACACATTAACTGGTGCTTTCATTAACAAATAGTTGTGGGTCAACATACTTTTCAAAGTTGTTTTCTATTGTTTTTTCCCATTTCATTTTCTCCATACATCATCTAGCTTATTAGAATAAAAGTGGATAGCTTTCTCGTAATCTAATATGTTTTTATCAGTAGTTGTTTCGATTAGGCTTTTTAATAGTGTTTCCATTGCACTGCTATGTTCCTTTAAATTGTACAGAGTCATCGAGTAGAAAACGCGGAGTGCTCTGTTAGTTGGGAATAATTCTATTCCAGCAAGGAACACTTTTTGGGATTTTTCATATTCTCCTAGTGTTCGATATGTACTGCCCAGCCCTAAATAAGCCCCTTCTAACTCCTTACCAGTCAGTCCTAAATCAATGGCCTTCTCATAATAAGGAACTGCCTCTAACTCCTCACCTAGCAGATCAAAGCTCCAAGCGCATTGGTAGTTAATCATTGCGTCTTCTGGATATTCCATTACTAATCTTAAAAATAAGTTATTTGACTCCTGATGCTTCCCTTCTTTTCTTAGCTTGATGGCTCTTTCTATTTCTGTTTGCACATTTTCTCCCCCCAATTAAAATTCGATGATCTAATTGCTACTTATTCCAATAATTCTTCATTACATCATTTGTCCATGTTGGTTGTACAATCGATCCCTGTGGCAAGAACTCCTTCATTACAGGTTTGATATCGATAATAGGTGTTTCATCGATACAATCGAGTCCCAATACATACAAGTCCCTACCCTCTCTTCTAAGTAGTCTAACAGTGCTTAAACCTAACTGATTAGGTCGATTTTTCCCACGTTGTGCAAATATCCCAACTATCGGGAGATTTTTATTATTTCTTGGATGCCTTGCTTCCGTTACTATTTTTTCTTTTTTAACTCGATGAAAATAAAAAATGACTTCTAAATGGGAAAAGGATTCAATTCCAGCTAATGAATCCTCCGAAATATCTTGTACTAAAACAATTTTTGTTTCCACCTTACCCCAATTGTCATCAGTCATTTCTTTTCTTTCATTATAGGCGTGTGCTATTGGTTTAATAGAAAACATTATCATTCGCTCCTCCAAAATTTTAAGATGTTTTCTTTAAGTATAACTTGGAGAACTTGATAACAAAATTCACTTTTCGTTTATTGAAATGATAAGAAATTCTTATCTTTGTACCAATATAAATTTATTTAAATTCAGCAATATTATTCGAATACCACATAGTTATTTTGTTCGGCCATTTATTACTGTCGTATTCTATTGGTGAAAATCCTCCTAATTCTATAAGAGCATGATCTCCACGTACATTCACAATGTAATAATCTTCAAATGGAGTAGGATTAATGTGAAGAACCTCTATATTTTGCTTAGTATAAAAATCCCTTATTTCAGCTTCTGCTAATATAGGCACTTCCTTAACTTCCCCTTTCCCCTCATCTGGTAAATGGTTGCTACTAGATGCCTCTGTAGCTGGATCTTCGGTTAACGGATTTATTTTGTTATGTATTCCTGTTAGTAAGCGGAGGATCTCTGCAAAGCCAATCAAAAGTATCCCGTATATAGAGAGTGTAAAAAACTGACTAGCTGCTAACCATAGACTTGTTGTGTTTTCAAGTGTAATAAGTGCTGTGATAAAACCAAGCCCCATAACAACGAAGCCGATTACTTGAATCAATTTTCCTATTGAACTATTCATTTTAACTATCCCCTTTTCTTTTATGTCCTTTAATTCGACATTTTCCCATTATATTCCTCTATAAGGTCTGCAAAGTTCGACTTATTTCAGCCATTTTAGGTTTACATTTTAAAAATCCAAAAAAAAGAACCCGATCTCTTAAAAATCAGATGATCAGGTTCACTAATTAAATTCTTTAATTGCTCGTTAGCTTACTACCTTAATTCTAGAATTCTCTTTACTAATTTCCTTAGAACGACGTGCAGCACCTTTGATGGCGGCAGAAATCGCCTTACCTCCGCCATTTTTTCTTAATGCTTCAAGGCCAGCAGCTGTGGTCCCGTTAGGTGAGGTTACTTTTCTGCGTAAGCTTTCTGGTTCTTCATGGTTATTAAGTAGCATTTTCGCAGCTCCTAGGATGGTTTGCGCCACAACATCTCGAGTAACCTCTTCATCTAGTCCTGCTTCATTCGCTGTTTTTTCCATGTGTTCCATTAGGTAATAAAAATAAGCTGGGCCGCTTCCGGCAACACCAGTAAATACATCCATTTGCTCTTCATTAATCGTGTAGACTGTCCCAATTGTGTTTAAAATTTCTTTTGCATCCACTACATGATTCCCATTAACAGAAGCTCCTATAGAGATCGCTGTTGCTGATTCTCCAATCATACTCGAAGTGTTTGGCATAACTCGAATAACCGGTTGATTAAGATGCAAGCCGGCTTCTATATAATCTGTAGAAATTCCAGCTAAGACAGATAGTATTAACTGTGTTGGATTTATTTTATTTTTTAAAAAAGTAAGGGCTTGGTCGATATCTTTCGGTTTCATTGCAAGTACAATAATGTCTAACTCTTCAATATTTAAGTTTTCTTTTGGGACACCGACAACACCGTATTTATTTACAAGTTCATTCAATCGAATTATATTAGAGCGATTGCTCACCATTACATTTTCAACTGGTACGATTTTACTTGCCACAATTCCTGAAACCATTGCCTCTGCCATCGATCCTGCACCAATAAAACCAATCTTTTTTTCACCTAACATTGTATCTCTCCTATCTAATCCGTCCATTTATATAACGCATTTATAGTAACACGCAGAAAAAAAGTATCAAGGGGGTTTTCCCCATTACTTTGTATAAGGACCAGATAGTGAGTGTAAACGCTACCATTGGTAAGATACTACTCTTATTTACAGTAGAGCCTTAATAATCCTGAATAACAGTTAAATATGAGTGAATATAAGAAGTGCTGATTTACAAAAACATACTCCTTCTTTCCTGTAAAATCTACATTCATCGAAATCGATTAGATGGATTATAAAATAAATTTCCCAATATTGTTAAATTATTATGTTAAACTATGTAAAACCTATTTTAGAAGAACAAGTATCAGGAGGATGTTCAATGGACTTAAAAAAATTTGAAGAGTCGATAATAAAACTATTTAAAAAAGAGTTTTTAGATGCATTTGAGGATGAGCATGGCTTTACAAATAAAACTAATAACTCCATTTCAAGAGTAGGCTATTCTACTAATCTTTCTCTGGAAACTATTGATATTGCCATAAAAAATAAAATAGACTTAATGATTACTCACCATGATGCTTGGGATTTTATTTATGGCCTAAGAGATGATTGTATAAAGAAACTAAAAGAACATTCTATTAGCCATTTTTGGATACACAGTCCATTAGATTTTATTGAATTCGGAACCTGCACTTCCTTAATGAAAGTTCTCGAAATCGATACGATTAAACAATATTCACGCTTCACGAATGGTGAGACACCTGGAATCGGTGAGTTCAATGAAACTGTAGATTTCCCTATACTGGTAGATAGAATGCGCACGAAATTAAATGAGCCTGTAAGAGCATGGAAAAATAATAATAAAGGAGTAAAAAAAGTTGGAGTATTAACTGGTGCCGGACATTCAACCAATCATATTAAATTTGCATTGGAAGCAGGCTGTGATACATATATAACGGGTGAAGCAACATTGTATACGATACAATATGCCCAGTTTGTTGGAATCAATCTTTTAGTGGGAAGTCATACTTTTACAGAAATTTACGGGGTGGAGAGTTTAGCTAAAAGAATACAAGAATTCAATAATGATATAGAAATTATGGAGCTTCGAGAGGAACACGTTGAAATTAAATCACTGAGTTTTAAATGTAAGGGAAACTACACATAGTAGTTCCCTTACCTTCTCCATACACAATGATCTTTGTATCAATCTTCAACTACTTCAATCAGTTCGGTATAGATGTTTACAAAATATGACGCTAAGAACTCTTCTAGTTTTCCGTTAAGATTTGCATAATCGTTATTTGCTTTTTCGATAATAGATAAAAATTCATTTTCATCTACCTGATCATTTTCTAAAGCCATAAATATTTCCCACATTTTCAGACCATACTTTTTTACAATATTAGCATATTCATGAGCACCAATTTTCTCAAGTATGCTTATTAGTTCTTTTAAATAAGTGGTAATTCCGATGTCTTCGATATATTCGGATTGCCAATTGAGTAAGCTCTCATGCCCCCCACTTTCTAGCTCGGAATAGTATTGATAAACCGTACTCGCTTCCTGAAAAACTGTATTTTCTTTATTCTCACTTACTAACACGTCAATTACTGCATTCCAAATGTCGTCAGGATTCATTAGTGTGCTTCTGTACATTTTAGGCTTCAACGCTTTTCCTCCAGTTAATTAATAATAGCCATTATAGAAAAATTTCACACTCTATTAAAATCTCACTCCACCCTTTGCAATTCTTTTAATGTTTTACGAAGTTCTTGTGTCATTACTTTACACTGTGCGATTTCCTCAGGAGATAATTTTATATCTCCATATCTAACTTTTGCATATAACTGCATAAATTCTTGATTCAGGAAGGTCTCTTTTTTTAACCAGTCTTCTAAGGTTTCATAGGAGAGTCTACCTCTTTTTTTCTTAGCCATAAGCTTTTCTAAATCAAACATCAATCTTCTTACCTGGTCTTCAGGTGGTTTTTGATTTTCCCTTGAAAATCCGAACTTTTCACTTTTTCTAGTCATCTTGGAGGCGAAAGAAACTTCGTTTGTCTCTATTTCTTCATCCTTTTTTACCTTTGTCCTTTTTAGTAGCATGTAAAGAATGACGACAAACACGAGAATCAGAATTGACGCTAAGAATGGGTTACTATTTCCCTGTTCCAATATAGCTTCTGGTATCCCTTCCTCTTCCCCTTCGAAAATGACTGTGTTATCTCCCACAGTTTGATTTGCTTTCGGTTTCCAATCATGTAAGCCTAATAAATACATGATTGGTGTTGCTATTAAACCTGTTATAAAAGCTATCGCACTTCCAAAAAACGAAAAGGCTCCTGCAATTACCCATTTTCCTACTGTCGAAAAGAACAAAGCCGTCGCAACGATAGCAGCAAACACTCCAGTGGTTGTAATCAGGACTCGTTTCTGGATCGGACGGTTACCACTTAATGCAAAAAATGTTTCGCCACTATACAGTACAAGAACAAACACAAGCTGCAAAGCAAATAAGCCTAATAAGACGTTGCTAAAAGGATAATCTACTGCTACTCCACCAACATAGATAACTGACATCCAAAAGAAGGAATGCATTAATATAGCAAACGTAGAAATAGGTCTTTCCTCAATAAAATACATAAACCCCCTAAAGCTAAGAAACAATCCGATTAACAAGGAAACTACGAGGTTGTATGAAAAGAGATAAGGTACAATAGCTATTACAGGTGCAACTAGCATAATAGACACATAGGTGGTAGATAGTCTTGAAGCTAAGTAAATAAAGGTGGCAATAGTACTCGCATAAGCTAACAACACTCCTGGGATAGATGGGAGAATTCCACCATCCATGTAGATAAGCACAAGAAAAAAGTAAATGATATTTAATTCCATCAATATAGAGAGACTATTTTTCCAGCGATTAGCCATGAAGCACCTCCTGCTGTGTGGAATAACTCCATTGTCTCAATATAGAATGTTGTTCCTCCATAAACAGCCTATACGCATTGGTTGAGGAAGGCAGCTTCCAATCACTCACTCTATCTCTATCGGCACAAATAATGACATAAGGTGCCGTTAAGGCATGCTGATACGTAATACGCTCAAAGGTCTTCATTCCAATTGCTACATTATTTGTTTGAAGTCTGGCTAAAAAGGTTAAGGCAACTTGCAAATGCTTTTTCCCTTCACCATATGGCAATTCAAAGTAAGATGGCTTTCCAACTTTTTTAATATTTATTAAAAGAGAAAAAGGAATACTATAAGTGGTTGCATGATGTAATAGAAACGTAATCGCTTTTATTTTTTCTTCCAGTTCCCCAGAACGAATATCTAGGACAATCAACCATGAAAATTGAGAAGTTCGTTCAAACATCTTAGTTTGTAGCTTCGCCATACGTGCAGTAGCTTTCCAATGTACTTTATTAAATGGATCACCATTCTGATAATTTCTCGTGCCTACAATCGTGGACATATCTTCAAAAAGGGAGGTTTTTGTCGGGTAACTACCTTGACTTCGTGGAATAATCCTTTCTAATCCTGAAACAAGTCTTTGGTCGGAATATACAATCGCCTCAAATTTTGTCACATCATTTTTTTGTAAATAAACTTTACCAAAGTCCATAAAATGACTGATTTCGATATCCACTCGGTGAATTTTTGCTACTCCTCGTTGTACAACTATAAATGGCACATCTATTAATAGTTCACTTTTTCCAAACAAGGAAAACGGTATCTTCAAAACATTTAATCTGCTCTGTTCTTCCCCAATTGGAAACTTAATATTTTTATCTACCGCTAAATGTATGTTTCCAAAGAAAATTGGCAAACGAGAATGCTGCTCTATTTTTATCGTGAATTTCCCCTCATCTCTAGGAAACAGCTTCATTTGACCTTCCACAATAGTGAATTTTAGCTTCTTCCCCACATATGCCAGATAAAAATAGCTGGCAAGAAAATAGAACATGTATAAGCTTGCGATAAAAAAGAAAATCGTGTTGCCGCTTAAAAATCCAGCAAAGAGTAGCATGAAGGTAGCCGCTCTTAAGTATTTATGATAACTTAAATTATCTATTTGCTGATTCCAGTTATTCATTCCTATAATGTCGCCTCCACCGGTACCGTTACACGAGAAAGCACATCATCGATAATTTGCTTATTGGTCTTCTTTAAAGACCCTTCCATTGTCAATACAATGCGATGGCTAAGGACATATGGTGCCATTTTCTTTACATCCTCTGGAAGCACAAACTCTTTTCCATTAATAAATGCGTTTCCTTGAGCAGCTCTCATTAGCGCTAATGTTCCACGAGGGCTTACACCAAGCTCGATTTCCTCATGGTTTCGCGTAGTATGTACAATGTCCAATATATAATCTTGCACGATAGAAGAAACCTTTATATTCTTCACTTCATTTTGAAACTCTAGAATCTCTTCTTTCGTAAACAGGGAAGAAAGTTGCTGAATTGGATCTTCTACTCGGTAACTATTCATTATCTGCTTCTCTTCTTCTAACGTAGGATAGCCCATATCGACTTGAATGAAGAACCGATCCATTTGTGCTTCCGGCAACGGAAATGTTCCTTGTTGAGACTCAATAGGATTTTGCGTGGCTACTACCATAAATGGACCAGGAATCGGTAATGTAACCCCATCTATCGTCACTTGTCGTTCTTCCATTACCTCTAGCAAGCTCGACTGTGTTCTGGGTGTAGCGCGATTTATTTCATCAGCTAGTAAAACATTCGTCATGATTGGACCTGGTCGCAGCTCAAAATTCTGCTCCTTTGGATTGAAAAACTGAATGCCGGTTACATCACTCGGCAATACGTCTGGCGTAAATTGAATCCGCTTAAAGTCTGCATCCAACGTCTTAGCAAAGCTCTTTGCTAATAAGGTTTTCCCAGTGCCAGGTACACTTTCAAGTAATACATGTCCTTTATTAATTAACGCATTAAACATAAGCTCCACTACATCGTTTTTCCCGATTACTACATTGGCCATTTCACTTTTTAGTTGTTTTACCATTTTCATTGTTTAACCACCCTTTTATCTATCTATTTATAATTATTTTATCATTAATAATATTGCAAAAATAGAAATAAATTGTAAAAAAAGAAGGAACCGTTATTTTCAGCAGATTCCTTCTTCTATTTTGTTGATAGAAACATAGCAATCAAAATTTACTTTACCTTATTATTAGGTAGATTAAGGTAGTAAATAATGTTAGGCCAGATGAATTCGGGGAAGTGTTAGATAAAATTCAGGATGTGTCAGATATTTTTGATCATTTTTATAAAAAATCACAAAAAAAGACGTTACTCCAAGTTCATTCCCATGTGAACTTGAAGAAACGTCTCATCATCCCCAACCCTTACTAATCCTTAAACATCGTCAAATCTTTGGTACGGTAACTTTCTGGAGTCACGATCGAAATCAATTGATTTTGACTCATCTTATTCTTAATGCGATCGGCAATTCTTTCTCCGTAACGTTTCGTTAAATCACCTGGGTGAATGTTGGAGGTGAAAACGATACTTTTCCCTTGGCGTTGATTCAAAATTGAATAAATGGTTTGGTCCACCCATTCACTAATGCGCTCTACTCCAAGATCATCTAAAATAAGCACGTCTACCTCTGCTATCGCCTTCATAAATTTGCTCTCGGAATACCCCGAATCATTTTCCCATGAAGCGACAATCGTCTCCATCAGCTTGGGAACATCAAAAAACATAGCAGTAATGTTATTTTGTTTAAAGTATTTGTATAGCCCTACAGCTAAATGAGTTTTTCCTCTTCCGGTACGACCGTAGAAATATAGATTTTCTTTACCGGTGAACTGGTCAAAGAAATCCATCGCGTTGGCTAATGCTTCCCCTTGACTGCTGTAATCTACTTTGAAGTTTTCTAATGTTGCCTTTTCAAGCTCTTTGGGTACGATACAGAACTGCTCAAAATATTTATGTCTTCTCAGTTTTTCTGCTTCCATGGTTTCTTGGGCTAAACGACAATCACATTCGTTTTCATATTCTTGCCATTTACCTTTATTTTCGCCACCAATGATTTGCATACGGACTCTTTTGACTTCTCTGTTACACTTTGGGCATACTCTAGTAGACAAGATTTCTGTTTTGCCCATATTGCCTATTACAGCTCCTATTTTTTTCAATGGACACACCTCCGATAAAACTGTTGTTTCTATATTAATTTAATTAGTATCATTGTTTTACTAGTGCAATTATAATAGTTTCGGGTATAATAATACAAGAATGTTAACGAGTTCGGAGGGAAAGAACATGTTAACCGGATGGTTTTTATGGTTAATTTTATTTTGGGTTGTAACAATGGTTGGATTGCTTGCCATTGGTGGATTTTTTATGTTTCGAAAATTTTTAAAGCGACTGCCAAAAGCAGATGGAATGTCTGAATTAGATTGGCAAGATTATTATTTGAAAGAAACACGTCACCTTTGGCCTGAAGATTTAAAAATGTTATTGGAGGAGCTAGTGTCGCCTGTACCAGAACTATTTCGAGATATCGCTAGACAAAAGATTGCTGGTAAAATCGGGGAACTTGCATTTAAAGAAAAAGCACCTAAAATCACAAAAGAACATGTGATAAGAGGTTATATACTAGCAACCCCCAAGCGTGATCACAAATTCCTTATCAAAACATTAGAAAACCTAAACATTGATCAAACCCCATATCAACATTTATTTTAATAAAAACCACGGTTTTAAACCGTGGTTTTTATTGTGGATGGAAGTCCTCCACTCTCTAGCTTCTTATACTTTAGATACATTGCAATTCTCCACGGAACAATCATACCAAATGCGAGTAACCAGAACATTCCTGTTAGTTCACCAATATCAATTGTCGTGCTTAATACTAGCTTCAACACAATTCGAATAGCCAATAATCCCAATAAAATAAAGACAAATGCCTTTGAACGTTTTAAGTAGATGTCCGAATCTTTCACTTCAAATTTAGATGTTTTTATTAAGAAAATCGAAAAAATCGCTCCCACAGTTAGTGCTTCAATAATTTGAATGGAAGAAACACGAAATTCTGGAAACAGGAACATAAGAGCTCCGGTACTCATAAAAATTGGTGGCAAAATTATTTTTTTTACGGATGAAGGTTTTTTTGCAGCCTTCATTCTTATAAAAATGACAAGAAGCGCCATACATACTGCCAAAATCGTCGATAGAACTGTTTGCACAAGAAATCATCCTCTATTTTCACAACTTATTTCCTTTTACTATTATACCGAAAAAACGAAATAATAAAAGTGAATATATTATTTAAAAAGCCATAAATAAATGAATAAACTACCATTTATAAAGAGCTACAAATGGTAGTTTATCATTCTTTTATCCTAATACTCTTTTTACGGCTTCTATTACTCTACTTTCATCGAACGGTTTCACAATGAAATCCTTCGCTCCAGCTTCGATTGCTTCCACAATTAATCGCTGTTGGCCCATAGCAGAGCACATGATTATCTTTGCTTTAGGAAATTCCCTGAGGATTTCGTTAACCGCATCAATTCCGTTCATTTCTGGCATGGTAATATCCATTGTCACGAGATCAGGCTGATAGTCACGATAGAGAGAGACTGCTTCTTTCCCGTTCTCCGCTTCCCCGACAACAGTGTGGTTGGCTTTTGTTAGAATGTTCCTAATTGTTAGTCTCATAAATTTTGCATCATCCACCACTAAAACATTAGCCACACAGAAATCCTCCTTTTGTCCTACAAAAAAGTTTTTATTTTCCTTTATTCCCAATTTTACTTTACCCTTTTTATGTAGAGGAAGCAACTAAAACAGTGGCTAAATCATTAAAAACCTTGGAATCCACCTGTTAGTAGGGAAAACCATGCAATAATTTTTGTCATCCAGTCAAAGAACAAGAGAATCCCCATTACGATCATGGCGTACCCTCCAATTTTCATAATGAGAGCGTGGTTTCGTTTAATCCAAGATAGCTTATCAATAAAGAAGGATAATACGAAAAATGGAATTCCAAATCCCAGTACATAGGCAGTCATATACACGACACCTGAAGTAGGGTTGCTCGCTGCCAATGCCATTACTGAAAATAATATAGGGCCTGTACAAGGTGTCCACCCAGCTGCAAAAGCCATTCCGATTAAGACAGTCCCAAGATAGCCTGCAGGTTTATTTTTAAAGGAAAATTTCTTGTCCTGCATAAGGAACTTTGGTTGAAAGACACCTAGAATAACAAAACCAAAAAACAAGATTAAAATAGCTCCAACTTGACGTATTAATTCTTGATATTTACTAAAAAACTCTCCAATAAATGAAGTACCAAAACCTAAAGCAATAAAAATTATCGAAAAACCAATTAAGAAAAACAATGTATGTAAGATACTTTTTCTTCTCATCATTCCTTTTTCTTCTTTCAACTCTCCTACTGAAACTCCAGTTATGTATGATAAAAAAGCTGGATAAATAGGAAGCGTACAAGGTGAAATAAAGGATAAAATACCTGCACCAAACGCTAACAATAAAGTTAAATCTGCATCCACACTATCACTTCTCCTACACAGTAATATCTATAATAGTACCAGAAATAAGAGGAAATCAAACCATCTCTTCTTAACATTCTATGACGAAACCATGACAATCTTACCTACTACTATTTCAATTTCTTGACAATCATTATAGTACCATTAACTTGAAAATATTCTTTGAATTCCCTACCAGATTCTTGTATAATGTTATTAGGAATTGGAAGAAGAAAGGAAACTCAACATTGGCTACTAAACAGGAAATCTTACAACTAATAGAGAAAAAGCGAACTGAGTTAATAGATATTGTTGCAAAATATGGAATGTCTTCTTCTAAGACGTTACAAATCAGTCAAGAATTAGATACATTATTAAATAAGTATAACCATTTAATTGTACCGAAATAATATAAATTAAGTTACATATGGATACAGAAAGAACCATTGCCTTGAACAATGGTTCTTTTTCCTTCTCACTAACTTTTTTTGATTCTCTTCATAAAAGAAGTTAATGACAGGTTAGCTAGCACTATTTTTTCACCTGTTACCTGAAAACCGTGTTTTTGATAGAACTTTTTAGCTGGTACATTTTTAGATCCGGTCGATACAATAATCGTATCTATACTATTTTGGTTATTTTCCATCGTTTTCAGCAACGTTTCGGCAATTCCCTTTTTAAAGTGCTCTGGATGCACCATTAATCGATGTATATCCACTATTTCTTTTTCTACTTTATAGGAAATGGCTCCGCATATCTCACCATTAAGGTAATATCCGAGAAACGTCTCACCACATTCTTGTAATGATTGCACGGTATCTTTAAGTGGAGGAATCTCATAAAAATCAATAATTTGTGCTTCCACCAAATAGGAAGCTGTCTGAAGCTTAAGTATTTTTTTCGCTATTGCAGAATTTGTAATATCCAATTGTTTAATCAACATTCACACCTTCATTTTCCCAGTTTACTATCCAATAATCTCTATTTTGTTTTTTTCTTTTATGTACCTTATTAATTTTCTAATTAAAACTAAACTACTCACACATAGCACAATAAATGAAACTATACTTATTATTACAGGGCGAGGTTCAATCATGTACGAGTATACGAATTTATCGATTTCATATATTTGCCTAGGATCATTTATATCTACAGGAGTGAAAATGGTGTACTCTTCCCAGTTTCTATCATAAGGAAGATAACTTCCCGTCCACGAAGCAAAGAAGAAATAATAATTAAATACAAATAGACTTAATAAAAATACTACAAGCCATTTCAAAAAAACATCCCCTTTACTAGCTGATTCTTCCATCTACTAACTAAAACGAACTAAACAATTAGAAGGTTTACTTTCCGTATTAATTAACACACAAAATAAAAGACATGGTAATTCATTTAGTGATTTCCATGTCTTTTCACTTATAGCTGTTTTATCCTATTACAACACAGCATCCTCCACTTTATCCGGCTGGCCATTTTGTAAAAGATACATCTTATAATACAAGCCTTCCAGATTTAAAAGTTGCTGATGCGTCCCTCGTTCGACAATTTCTCCTTGATGAAGAACGAGTATTTGCTCTGCATCTTGAATAGTAGAAAGGCGATGGGCAATAGCAATGGTGGTTCGACCTTTCCTCATTTTTTCAAGTGCAGTTTGAATTGCCTCTTCAGTTTCGGTATCAATATTAGCTGTTGCTTCATCTAGGACTAGTATTTTTGGTTTCGTCGCAATAGTTCTTGCAAACGCAACTAATTGCCTTTGTCCACTAGAGAAAGTTGCTCCCCTTTCAACAACTAGCTGTTTATATTGATCTGGTAGTTTTCGAATAAAGGTATCTGCTTGGACGAATTCTGCAGCATCGATAATTTCTTGATCCGTGATACTCGGATCATGTAAACGAATATTGTGATTGATAGTTCCATAGAAAAGGAACGGGTCTTGCAAAACTAACCCCATTCTTTTTCGAAGCTCCACGTCCTCAAATCTTTTCAAAGATACTCCATCTATTAGAATTTCTCCTTTTTCAATTTGATAAAATCGCATTAAAAGGTTAATAATGGAGCTTTTTCCACTTCCGGTATGCCCAACTAACGCAATCGTTTCTCCAGGTTTTGCTTTAAACGTAACATCTTTCAAGACATCTCTTTTGCCATCATAGGAGAATGTAACATTCCGAAATTCGATTTCCCCCTCCGTAATGACAGGCTTACTTCCTTCAGTTGATGCTGTTGGTGCAAGCTCTTTCTCATCCAATAAAGTAAACACCCTTGAAGCAGATACTATCGCTTGCTGGTACATGGAAAGCCTCATCATCATTTGATTAACTGGCTCAAAGAATCTACCTAGGTAATTTACAAATGCGTATAGTACTCCAATTTCAATGACATTGCCAATAGAGGAAATTCCAAAATAACTTAGAACTAATATGAGTGACAACACATAAACAAAATCTATCGCTGGACGAAGTAATAGTCCGTCTAGTTTGATATTTTTCACACCTGCTTGGTAATGTGCTTCATTAATATCAGCGAATTCTTTCCGTAATCTCCGCTCTTGACGAAACACTTGAATGATTGACATTCCTTGTAATGACTCATTTAGCTTCGCGTTAAGCTGGCTAAGTCTCTCCCTCATATCCGCATAGAACCGAGAACTAAAATGACGATAAGTTGCCATAATCGCAAATATAATGGGGATAATTAGAAGACAGAACAATGCTAGTTTTACATTTAACAAGAACATCGCTATGAATATTCCAACTAAGAATACACCATTTTGAACAAAGGTGGAGATAACACTTACAAACATATCTTTAATCGCTTCTGTATCATTCGTAACACGTGATACGATACTTCCACCAGGGGTTTTGTCAAAAAACTTAAGTCCGAGACTCTGTACCTTGGAAAATATATCGATTCGAAGTTCTTGAATTATTTTTAATGAAATTTTCTGGAACATAAGTAGCTGAAAATAAGTAATGATAACCTTCAACACAAGTATGCCTAAGTAGAGTGAAGCCAACATAATTATAGGTCCTCTTTCCATCACTTGTGGGGTTAAATAATCATCGATAAAAATTTTAATAATGTATGGTCCGGCGATTTCTCCTATCGTCGCAAGCACTAGAAGTGAAAAAGCAAAAATAATTTGCTTCGTATGCGGCTTGGCATAGGACAATAGTCTTTTTAATACTTGTCTTTGGTCTTTTGCAGTTAATGTTTGATTATTCATCGTTTAGCCCCCATGCTCCACAAGGGATTCTAATTGCTGACGGTGATACATGTCACGATACCAGCCATCTTCCTCCATCAGTTCATCATGTGTACCTTTTTGAACGACATTTCCATTATCCAAAACAAGAATAAGATGGGCGTGCCCAATCGCACTCAAGCGATGTGAGGTAATGATGGTGGTTTTCCCTTGACGGTTTTCCTTTAATGCAAGCAGGATACTCTCTTCTGTTTTTGCATCCACTGCTGAGAGAGAATCATCCAGTATTAGTACTTCTGGATTCATTAGTAAGGCACGGGCAATAGACAGGCGCTGTTTCTGGCCACCTGATAATGAAACACCACGTTCCCCTACCATCGTTTGATAGCCATCGGTAAAACCGATAATATCATCGTGAATATTCGCTAATCTCGCAGCGTTTATAATATCTTCAAACGACGCATCTGGAACGGCAAAGGCTATATTATCTGCAATGGTAGCAGAGAATAAGAAATGATCCTGTGGTACATACCCAATTGCTTTTCGTAATGCATCTAGTGAATACTGATGAATGGAGCGCGACCCAATTGTTATATTCCCTTGTATACCATCGAATTCTCGTAGTAATATTTTTAAGAGAGTCGTTTTGCCACTTCCCGTTTTTCCTACAACTCCAAGTGTCTCTCCTTGTCTTAATTCAAATTTAATATCTTTTAGCAATGCTTCATCTTCCGTTGGATAAGTGAAGGTATCGACATTATAAATAATATCTCCTGTAGGTACTTCTTTTTTCGGGGAGTCGACATCCTTAATATCCACTTCCTCCTTTAATAGAGCTGAAACCCTGTCATAAGATGCGCGCCCACGCTCCACAATATTAAAGAGCCATCCAAAGGCAAGCATCGGCCAAATTAGTAGCCCTAAGTATGTCGTGAACGATATCAGTTCGCCAATTGTAAGTTCACCTTGTAATACATAATGAGAACCAAAAGCTAATGCTAAAAAGAAAGAGATTCCTATGATCAACCCAATCGTTGGATCAAATAAAGAGTCTATTCTAGCAACCGTGACATTCTTTTTCACCACATCTTCCGCCTGCTTTTCAAACTCGTTAATTTCTTCTTTTTCTTGCCCGAAAGTTTTAATAACCTTAACGCCATTTACGCTTTCTTGCACCTTGTCGTTTAAGGATGAAAAAGCTGCCTGCGCTTTGTGAAAGGTTTTGTGTAATAGTGATCCATAAAAGTTCGTTGCAAGCGCCATAATCGGTAATGGAATGAGACAGATTAGAGTAAGCTTCCAACTAATCATTGTTGCCATTGCTATTAAGACAAATCCACCGGTCATCAGGGAGTCCACTAACGTTAACACACCCACTCCAGCCGTCTGTTGAATGGCTTGCAGGTCATTCGTTGAGTGCGCCATCAAATCACCTACTCGACGTCTCTGATAAAAGCTAGGAGACATTTTCGTAAAGTGCTCATATAAATTATTGCGCAATAATCTTGCTAGTCGAACCGAAGGACCAAATATCATGATTCTCCATAGATAACGAAGAATATATACGATAATTGCTGTCCCTAAAAGAATCAGCATCAACTTCCAAATTAAATCGCTAGTTAAGTTGCCTTCTGCAATGTAGTCTACTGTAAGCCCCACTATTCTTGGTGGAATTAATTCCAAAAAAGCTACTAATGCAAGTAGGAAAACTCCTGGTAGGTAAGATCTCTTTTCTTGTTTAAAAAACCACCACAAGTCCTTAAAAATGCTCATAGATTTTCCCCCGATATTTTCTATCTATATTCAACTTAAATAGTTTAGCAAAAATTCTAATAGTTAGGAAGATTTTTTCAGTTTAATTTTAATTTTCGACACTAATAAATACGATATTTTTGTCTCAGAAATAAATGCTCAAACGGAAAAAAAACTCACACTCCAAATTAAACAAAATTTCTTCCTATAAACATAAATAAGACCACCAACATTCCCATCTGGCGGTCTTATTTTTATCCACAACCCTATCTAACCCAACTACTTCAAACTATCAGTATAAAACGGATACTTATTCTTAATCACTCCATAACTCCCAATATCCTTAATCAAATCCGTATCTTGCTCATAACAAGTAAAATGAGTCAAAGTATTAATCCAATTCATAATTATAATATCTTCATTATCCAACTCTTCACGACAATTACCACAATGAATTTCCATATAAACAACACCTTTCTATATTTGCATAAGGTATATTATACAGAATATTCTTGAATTGGTAAATGGAAAGTAAGACAATCCACTCAAACAATAACAGTACTCATCACAACTCCATTTTCGTAGAAGGATAAGTGCTTTTACTGGTTATAGAATTTTAGTTTGGAAATAAAGAAGAACCCACAAACTAATGTGAAAATCTTTTTAATGTTTTATGTAACTCTAGAACGTCTTACTGATTCATCTAAAGCATTGTAAGGAAGTTTATTTTGTCCACGCTCCTTACCCCCTTTTCCATTGACCCTACACTTTCTAATTCGGTTATAGCACGTTTTTCTTTCAGGAATGTTATTAACTACTTACCTTCTTAACGCTTGTTAATCATGGGTTTTCTTTTATATCCTTTAGCTATACAATGATAGTAATAATCTTCCATTACATCCTCTAACAATATAAAAAAGCCACCTCTCCTGCTTTATTTTTCAGCAGAAAAAGTGGCTTTACTAAAATTTAGAAAGATTCACCAAATATATCATAAAATTAAGAAGAAGGATTCAGTTTTCACCCTCTTCTCCTTAACTTTAGGTATCTTGTGACTAATCAAACCTTTGATGAACCTTAGAGCTATATTGAGTGCTCTATCGTCTATTTCACTTGTTGGTTATTCATTGCTTTCATCATTTGGTTGATTTTCTTTTGGGATGGTTTCATTCCCATTTGCATCATCATCACGCGAAGCATTTGCTCATTAATCGGTGGGTTTTTCTTCAGGTAAGTCATCATATACTTACGAGCGATGAAAAATCCTAGTGCAACTCCAGCAATTAACGCTAGAACTACAATCAGAATCCAAATCCAAGTGCTTAACACCATCTTACTTTCCTCCTCAAAACTATGTCTACCAATGTAGTGTACTAAACCAAATGCTATTATACAACATTTCCTGACAATTTTCTCTATCTATTAGACAAATTTCCTCTGTTTTATTGGTTGTAGCCAGCCAAACCGCTCCGATTTTGTATCAATAGCCAAAAAATACGGTGCTTGCTTTCTTATTATTTCAAAAAATATCGCTTCCGCTTCAAATGATCCCGTAGAAGTTAGCTTCAAACATTTTTCAAAGATGGACAATTTAGCGACAGAATCTACTTTCTCTATTTTATGTTGATAAGAATTTCGTTTATAACCATCTATACTTTTTAGGGTGTTTTCTAATACTTGCTGCAGAGGAAAGGTTGGGATTGGTATCGTGATGTAATCGACTTGTTGTTTCACAACATTTTGAAGACGATCCTCTTGTTCATACTGATTAAATAGCTGAAATAGTTTTACTTCATTCCCTGAGTAATGCTTTGCAATTTCTTCCTCTATGAGATATATCATGTATTGACGCAAACGGAACCCTCCTATCATCCTCTTTCTATTATTATAAAGAATGATAGAAGAAAGTTTTGTCTGTTGATGTAGCAGTCAATAACTTTCTTTGTTGAAAATTGTCGAATAGGATAAATAATTTGCTTTTAGGGAGTGCAGCCTTAGAGATGACGCGGTCAATTGGAAGTTCTTTCTTTTAGTAAGAAAACTTGTGTGATAAAAAGAATGGTGGGATGATTGTTACTCTCTTTTTTCTTTGGGGACTTTGAGGGTATGTGGAACCCTTGATCGTTACCTCTATTTTCATTTTCCCCAATTTGAGGGCACAATTAGCCCTTGATCGTTACCTCTATTTCTACTTTCCCCAATTTGAGGGCACGATTAGACCTTGATCGTTACCTCTATTTTCACTTTCCCCAATTTGAGGGCACGATTAGACCTTGATCGTTACCTCTATTTTCACTTTCCCCAATTTGAGGGCACGATTAGACCTTGATCGTTACCTCTATTTTCATTTTCCCCAATTTGAGGGCACGATTAGACCTTGATCGTTACCTCTATTTTCACTTTCCCCAATTTGAGGGCACGATTAGACTTTGATCGTTACCTCTATTTTCATTTTCCGCAATTTGAGGGCACGATTAACCCGTACACAGTATCTCATCATCTCCCCAAATCGAAAACTACAATAATCTCCCGATCGACCCAACATGAAAAGGGCTATGCACATATGCGCATAGCCCTTTTACAGTTAACTCTTAATTATCTAGTAATGCTTTCACTCTTGCTACTACATTTTCAACAGTGAAGCCGTATTCTTTCATGATTCTATCTCCAGGAGCGGATGCACCAAATGTGTTGATAGCTAAGATGTCTCCCTCGTCTCCTGTGTAGCGCTCCCAGCCTAGTGGAGTTGCCATCTCAATACCAAGACGCTTTTTCACGTCTTTTGGTAACACAGAATTTTTGTATTCTTGAGTTTGTTGTTCGAAACGATCCCAAGCAGGCATACTTACTACAGAAACTTCAATCCCCTCTTGTTGAAGTGCTTTTTGAGCTTCTACCGCTAAGCCAACTTCAGAACCAGTTGCAAGAAGCAATGCATCCGCTGTTTCTTTACCAGCTTTGGAAATAACATAAGCACCTTTTTTCACACCTTCATATGCTGTTTCGTCTGTTCCTTTAATTGTAGGTAGGTTTTGACGAGTTAACACTAGAGCAGTAGGTGTTTTTTCAGATTCTAACGCAAGTTTCCATGCAGCTGCTGTTTCATTTCCATCTGCAGGACGAATAACTGAAAGGTTCGGCATTGCACGTAACGATGGTAACTGTTCGATTGGCTCATGCGTTGGTCCGTCTTCCCCAACAGCAATGCTATCATGTGTAAATACAAACGTAACTGGAAGTTGTTGTAATGCCGCTAAACGGATTGCTGGGCGTAAGTAATCAGAGAAAACGAAGAATGTTCCACCGTATACTTTTACTCCACCATGAAGGGCCATTCCGTTTAATGCTGCACCCATCGCAAATTCACGTACACCAAACCAGATGTTACGTCCGCTATAATCCTCTGCAGTAAAGTCCGCTTCGTTTTTGATATTTGTATTGTTAGAACCTGCTAAGTCAGCTGAACCTCCAAAGAAATAAGGAACTTTCTTCGCAATCGCATTTAAAACTTCACCAGATGAAGCACGTGATGCTAAGCTTTTTCCTTCTTCATAAACTGGAATTTCAGAATCCCAACCTTCAGGTAATTCTCCTTTGATCGCTAATTCTAATTGTTGACCTAATTCAGGATACTTTTCTTTATATGTTGCAAAAAGTTCAGTCCACTCAGACTCAAGCTTTTCCCCTTTTTCTACAACTGTTTCACGGAAATGAGTATACACTTCTTCTGGAACATGGAAATCATTTTCGAAAGTCCATTTGTATGCTTCCTTCGTTAACTTTCTTTCATCTGCTCCAAGTGGTTTACCATGAACATCTGATTTCCCAGACATATTTGGTGAACCGTATCCAATCGTTGTTTTCACTTCAATTAGTGTTGGGCGAGAAAGATCACCGCGTGCTTCTTCTACTGCAGCTGCAATTTCTTCTAAGTTGTTTCCATCTTCTACGCGGATATACTGCCAGCCATAGCCTTTAAAGCGCAGCTCCACGCTTTCAGAGAAAGAACGGTCTAAATCGCCATCTAGTGAGATGTCATTTGAATCGTAAAGTACAATGAAACGACCTAGTTTCAAGTGAGATGCTAAAGAAGCTGCCTCATTTGAAATACCTTCCATCAAGTCTCCATCTCCACAAATGCTGTATGTAAAATGATTTACTAATTCCAAGTCTTCTTTGTTATATGTAGCTGCTAAGTGACGCTCTGCCATTGCCATTCCGACACCCATAGCGATACCTTGTCCAAGAGGACCAGTTGTAGCATCTACGCCTGCAGTATGTCCAAATTCCGGATGGCCAGGTGTTTTACTTCCCCATTGACGGAATTCCTTTAAGTCTTCGATCGATAGGTCATAGCCTCCTAAATGTAGTAGGCTATAAAGAAGCATAGAGCCGTGTCCTGCAGATAGTACAAAGCGGTCGCGGTTAAACCAGCTAGGATTTTTAGGATTATGATTCATAAATTTAGTCCATAAAGCATATCCCATTGGTGCAGCACCCATCGGCATTCCTGGATGTCCTGAATTTGCTTTTTCGATAGCGTCAATCGATAATGTGCGAATAGTATTAATGGAAAGTTGATCTATATTATGTGTCATCAATTCCATCCTTTCTTTTATCTTATTTTATTTAGGAAAATTCTATTTTAACATAAATAGTATGTTCCAATGTTCTGAAAAAAAGCGCTTAATGCTTTAAATTCTTTTTTTGTTCTTTTAGCTTTTCTGGTGTAACGTCATTTCCTTCAGGATCTACGATTGTTACAGAGTGAAGCGTGTTTTCCATAGATGCACGGAAGGTATTAATATATTCTTCTCGAAGTGCTTTTTGCTCTTGCGTTTCTTCATTGGTAAGGCCTTGTGATTTCGATTTTTTTGATAATGCATTAATCCTAGCAATTTTTTCTTTTGATAACATAAAAAACTCCTTCTTTCTTGCTTGTAAAGATATGTCTTTATCTTACTAGAGCGTTTCTTTTTTTACAAGCAAACTGCTAGCCTGTTCTTCCATAAATTCTTTGTATCGCCTATGTACAGTCGCTTTTGAGACTTCGTACCCTAACCCTCTTAACGTGGCAGCAATCTCATGAAATGTTAGTTTATTCTTCCTAAGCCTTACAACCTCTTCTATCGGAATTTCTAGCTTCTCTCGCCCTGGACTTAGGTGAAGATTCGAAAGATTTTTTGCAGGGTTGTACCCGTTTTTAACTGCTCTTTGCATCCCGCGCTTAATTTTCAGATTGTGTAATTTACGTTGATATTCTTCCACTATTGCTACAATATCCAATACCATCGAATCAGAATCTGATAGAGACACCTCTCCATTATCAGTTATCGTATATATCTTCACCTCATGTTTTCTAAGCCAGTGCAAAAAAGCAATCTTAGCATTCCCTCTTCCAAGTCGTGTTTCATCTTGAATAAGTAAAACATCAATTTCTTGATTCGAAATGATCTCGATAATCTGAAAGACACCTTCCCGCTCTAAATCAAAGCCACTAGCTTGTTCTTCTATTACTTCAACAATATTTATTTGGTGCTGAGTCGACAATGCTACCAATTCTTCTTTCTGTCTAGCTAATGAGGTTTCTTGACTATCTTTTTTCGTACTTACTCGGCAATAAATAATACCATTCATCTCACTCACCGTCCTCTACTTTCTAAACAATTATTATCATGCGAACATGTATTCCTGTCAATTATTCGAACTTATGTTTGTATTTGTACATTAAACATGCTATAATATTCATAATATTAATGATAGAGGTGCGGAATATGAAACTATCAAAAAGGCAGCAAGATATTCTAAATTTCATTAAACAAGAAGTGCAAGCAAAGGGGTATCCCCCTTCTGTTCGAGAAATTGGCGAAGCAGTTGGCCTAGCTTCTAGTTCCACTGTACACGGTCATTTAGCGCGACTTGAAACGAAAGGCCTAATCCGTCGAGACCCTACTAAACCGAGAGCTATAGAAATTATTAGTTTAGAAGACGACATGGTACCTAAAGTTTCCGCGATTAATGTACCAATTATCGGTAAAGTTACTGCAGGTCAGCCGATTACCGCTATTGAAAACGTAGAGGACTACTTTCCTCTCCCTGACCATTATGTTACGGCAGATGAGCAAGTGTTTATGCTAGAAGTCATGGGAGACAGTATGATTGAAGCAGGAATTTTAGACGGAGACTACGTCATTGTTCGCCAACAACAATCTGCTAACAATGGGGAGATTGTCGTTGCTATGACAGAAGAAGATGAAGCCACTGTAAAGCGATTCTTTAAAGAAAAAGACTTTATTCGTTTACAGCCTGAGAATTCCTCAATGGAGCCAATCATCGTTCGTAATGTTAGTATTTTAGGAAAAGTTATTGGGGTTTACCGGAATATTCATTAAAAAAGAGCCAACACTGCGCTGTTGGCTCTTTTTTATTTGTTTCTCATTAGCTTCGCTTGTTTCTTCATTCTTTTATCCGCTTTATGTTCATTTACTACTAAAATAGCGTGAACCGCACCTGGGATCCAAAAAAACAAAGTTAAGATTAGATTTAGAAATGCTTGGATTGGCCTCCCAGTAAACAAAACTGCAACAGGCGGTAATAAGATTGCAAGTAAATACATCATTAGGTATCAACTCCTGACCAATTAATATTTTACAAAGTACATTTTCTTCCCTTATATACTTCGTTCTTTCTCTCTTTCTTTCAGATATGTTTCATACGTCTCTTGTACTTTATCTGATTTCGGCCTAATTGGAGCAACTTGTTGTCTAATTACGTTAAGTAGGTATACGCCTCTAAATAAACATCCTCCGATAATACCAAAAGCGATAACGCCACCTATTAATGGATCCAACATAAGAAAAAAACCTAAAATGGTCGCTAGTATAATGGATAAAAGCAAATACAATCTTAACTCCCCCTACATAAATATTCCATTTTAATTATATAGGAATTCACTATATTATGCATCTATTGGAAAATAAATAAAGACCCCTTCTTAAAAAGAGGTCAAATGGCCAATTGCAATTATTTAATTCTTTGTCTTGCCTTCTTCGTCCAGTCATTATCCTTCCACCATGCTATTATTGATGCAACAATGGTCAACGTTATGGTGTATAGTTGTTCTAATTCTTCAGAACTTACTGGTATTGGGGACTTTCCTTGCATAACTAACACTTGGTTAACTAAAGCCAAGACTAAGAATACAACACGGAACCAAGCGCCTTTGGACACTGACCTTATTGGTTTTTCTGGTTTTTCCGGATTTTCTGGACTTGTTGTTGTATTTTCTGTCATTTTAGAACCTCCTCCATTTTAAAACCTATTTTTAACCTCTCATTATCTTGGGGTTGTTGGCTTTACGGTAATTGCAGGAGTAAATGTGGTAGTTTTGCAATCGACTAGATCATTTTCTTTCAATAGATTCAATTGAAAAGCAGCTGCGATTTTCGCTTCATCCGGCTTTTTTATTGTTTGAATTAAATCTACCATTTGAAGCTCCTCTAACCTTTTAATGGTCTCTTCATCGATAAATTTCTCTGATTTTTTTACTTGTCGTTGAAGTTTAAAACCATTTATAGTAATTTCGCCTTTCGAATCAAATCCGAATTGTTTATTAAAATAGTGATGAAACTTTTCCTTGAGCTCCTTCATCTCCAATTCGATTTCTTTTTTCTGTTTGTTATACTCATAATACTTTTGTAGCATTTCCCCAGTTATCTGTTGTTCCACACTTGATCCTCCTAAAACAGTAAGATACTTCATCATATTTTGTGAAAGTGAATATTATGACAAGGTGTACAACTTATCTAAATAGAAGTAATCTTAGATTAGAAAATACTATGAATTTTTTCAAAAAGGACTTCATTCTAATTGCCAATCTTTCACGGAACAAAGATAATTTAAACGAAATGTATTTTTAGAATAATTCGACTAAATCGTATATTGGGGGGGCTATTTAGTGTGCAAGCACAAAAATATAAAGCGAGGACAACTAGCGTGAAATATTTCAAATTCCTACTACTTTACTTCTTTTTGGCGAGTGTATTAATTATGGGAAATTATTATGTTAGTGACTATTTAAGCAAACCGTTTACCCTAATTGATTTCTTTGTCATCTGTATTTTTGCTATTGTTGCAATCATAATCGTTATAGTCATGGAACATTTCACCAAACGATTAGGACATATTCGATACATATATAAGCTCTTACTCTTTATCCCTGCATTTATATTGGCCAGTATAATTGTTGGGTTATCTCTAGGAGAAATCATTGTAATAGAATAATCCAAACTGTACACATATTAAAACTTTTGAAGCACAACAACTTATATAAACACTCCCTTTCTGCTAAAATTTATTTTTTGATTAAATGTATCAGTATCCTGTTCATGGAAAATATATATTTATAAGGAAAGGAGATCGATTATGTATGACATCTATATTTGAAACTTTTAAGGATTATTTGCAAATCAGCTTAGATAATGAACCAAAAAATCCCCTTCACATCGGAGAAGTAATGGGTTGTTGGCTTTATCTAACGATCATGGATGAGGCGAATATTTATATTCAAATAGGATTAAATACCACAACAGACGATGACGTAATCAAAATATTAAGAGAAAGCTTGAAGCAATGTGAAGCACAAGGGTACAGATTTAGAGAATTCATGAAAAAAGAAGGGATATCATTACCTAATACCAGTGAACAACGTCCAAATTCTGATTCGACCGGAGTGCCTTTAGGGGCAAAATTAACAGATGATGAGATCATGAATGGTTTAAGTATAAAAACAGTTGCTGCCATCATGCATTGTGCAACCTCAGCAAGCCAATGTATAAGAAACGACATTAGTACCCTTTTTACTGTATGTATGTTAGAAAAGATGAAGTTCGGGACTACCTTAAAAGAATTAATGATAAAAAGAGGTTGGATTAAAACCCCTCCTTATTACTATCCACCTGGAGCACCAACAAATTAGTTTGGTGCTTTTTCTATTCGATTTGAAGTAAAGAAAACAAAATCCATAACCTTTGTCATATATTTATTTTATTTATGACGTTTAAAAACATATTACATATTCTCTTGATTTTCGGACGTTAACCGGGCACTTATCGGGCTATTTATATATTAGCTATTCAAGCACAAACTGCCTGGATCCGTCACAACAAAAAACCCCTCAACACCAAACGGTATCAAGGGGTCATACATCTTAGTATTGAGTTAAATATTGATCGCGTTCCCATGGGTGAACTTGCGTGCGGAACATATCCCATTCGATCTCTTTTGCTTCGATGAAGTGCTCTAGTAAATGCTCACCAAGGGCTGATTGGATAATTTCATCGGATTTTAAGTTGTCAAGAGCTGCAGCTAGTGTGGATGGTAGATCTACGATTCCAGCAGCTAAGCGCTCTTCTTTGTTCATTACATAGATGTTGCGGTCGATTGGTTTTGGAGCTTCTAAGTTGTTTTTGATTCCGTCTAGACCAGCTTTTAGTAAAACAGCCATTGCTAAGTATGGGTTTGCAGCTGGGTCTACGCTACGTACTTCAACACGAGTAGAAATTCCGCGAGAAGCTGGGATACGGATTAATGGGCTACGGTTACGAGCAGACCATGCTACGTAACAAGGAGCTTCGTATCCTGGTACTAAACGCTTATACGAGTTTACAGTTGGGTTTGTTACCGCTGTAAAGTTAGGTGCATGCTTGATGATACCTGCGATAAATTGTCTTGCTGTTTCGCTCAACTCTAAATCACCTGTTTGATCGTAGAATGCATTTACTCCGTCTTTAAATAAAGATAAGTTACAGTGCATTCCAGATCCATTTACACCGAACAATGGTTTTGGCATGAATGTTGCGTGTAGTCCGTGTTTACGCGCGATTGTTTTTACAACTAATTTGAACGTTTGGATATCATCACATGCCGTAATTGCATCTGCATATTTGAAATCGATTTCGTGCTGTCCTGGAGCTACCTCATGGTGAGAAGCTTCTACTTCAAAGCCCATCTCTTCTAACTCAAGAACGATATCACGACGACAGTTTTCACCTAAATCAGTTGGTGCTAAGTCGAAGTAGCCACCTTTATCGTTTAACTCTAAAGTAGGTTCACCTTTTGCATCTAATTTAAATAGGAAGAACTCTGGCTCTGGTCCAAGATTGAAGTTAGAGAATCCTAAATCTTCCATCTCTTTTAAGATACGTTTTAAATTCGCACGTGGATCTCCATCAAACGGAGTTCCGTCTGGATTGTAGATATCGCAAATAAAACGAGCAACTTTACCTTTTTCAGAAGTCCAAGGAAATACTACGAAAGTATTTAAGTCAGGGTATAAGTACATATCTGATTCCTCAATACGTACAAAACCTTCGATAGATGAACCATCAAACATCATTTTGTTGTCTAATGCTTTTTCTAATTGACTTACAGGGATCTCGACATTCTTAATTGTTCCTAAGATGTCTGTGAATTGAAGTCGGATGTACTTTACGTTTTCTTCCTCAACAATGCGTTTAATATCCTCTTGCGTATACTTAGCCATTTACTTGTTCCTCCTCAGATTTTCTACTATTTTAGTTTTTAATAAAACTTTCTCAACTACTCAAAATATTAATGGAAGAATCGAGACATATCTCCTTGACGAAGATTAGTGCGATTATGTCTTCCAGCTTGCATCATATCTGCTCGTAATAATTTTCGAAGTTCTTCGTTCGATAGATCAGGTTTTGCAACTTCCGTCACCACTTCATTATGCTCCGGCGCTAATTGCTGCTTTTTTACAGCCATTAATTGCTTTATTCCTGCTATATTAACCTTTTGTTCAATGAGGCTTTTAATTTCAAGTAAAGTATCCACATCATTGAATGAAAAAAGGCGGCGATTTCCTTCTGTACGTGCAGGGAGAACTAATTCATTCTCTTCGTAATAACGGATTTGTCGAGCGGACAATTCCGTTAGTTGCATGACAATTCCCATTGGAAACAAAGGCATTGAACGTCTGATATTGTCACTCACTACAAATCCTCCTTTCACTATTACCTTGTGAAGTTAACCTAAGTTTATCTCATGTTAGATAATCTGTCAACAACATGTTAGGTTTTCTAACACCGTTTTTTAAGTAATTTACTTTTTAAAGAATAAAAGATTAATTTATGGGCAAGAAGCTTGTTCAATCCACTCTCTCTTCTTCTATCTAGTTATATACAAAAGACGAATTCCCTTAAGAATTCGTCCAAAAAAACTATATTAAATTTCATAAGTCTAAGCAGTGCAAATTAGCTGCTGCCCTTGAATTAAACTTCCAACAATTTTTTACTTATTAAATTGTCAACCGCAGTACAAACCGCAATTTTCACGTGCGAATAGGTTAAACCACCTTGTACGTATGCTACGTATGGTGCACGTATTGGACCATCTGCTGTTAATTCAATGCTCGCTCCTTGGATAAAGGTACCTGCAGCCATGATGACGTCATCTTCATAGCCAGGCATATAGTTGGCATATGGAGTGACATGCGAATTAACTGGGGATGCATATTGGATTGCTTGGCAAAAAGCAATCATTTTATCTTTGTCGTCAAACTGCACCGATTGAATTAGATCCGTTCTCGGCGCATCCCAACTAGGAGTTGTATTCATCCCAAACTCTTCTAGGAAAGCTGCTGTAAACATCGCTCCCTTGAGCGCTTGTCCAACTACATGTGGCGCTAAGAAAAACCCTTGATACATCTCTTGTAAGCTATAGAGGGATGCACCCGCCTCTGCACCGATTCCTGGAGAAGTCATACGGTATGAACAAGCTTCAACAAGCTTCTGTTTCCCAACGATGTATCCTCCTGTTTTCGCAATTCCTCCGCCCGGATTCTTGATAAGTGATCCAGCCATTAAATCCGCTCCAACATGACATGGTTCTAGCAGTTCAACAAATTCTCCATAACAGTTGTCGACAAATACTACGACATCTGACTTGATTTCTTTTACGAATGCAATCATTTCTTTTATTTCCTCTATCGTAAAAGAAGGACGAGTTGCATACCCTTTAGAACGCTGTATTCCGATCATCTTTGTGTTTGGTGTAATCGCCTTACTAACCGCTTCAAAATCAATACTGCGGTTATTTCGTAAGTCGACCGTTTTGTATCCAATATTAAATTCTTTCAGGGAACCTACTCCAGAACCGCGGAGTCCAACTATCTCTTCTAAGGTGTCATAAGGCTTACCTGTTATATATACAAGTTCATCACCAGGGCGCAGTACACCGAAAAGAGCAATGGAAATCGCATGTGTGCCTGAGATGATTTGTGGGCGGACTAATCCTGCTTCAGCTCCAAATACTTCTGCATATATCTTTTCCAGTGTATCTCGGCCAGTATCATCATAGCCGTAGCCTGTGGTTGGTATGAAATGGGAGTCACTCACGCGATTTTGTTGGAAGCTTTGCAACACGCGAAATTGATTCGTCTCTATGTTCGCGTCCACTTGCTTGAATAGCTCTTGTAGCTTGTCTTCTACTTTCGTTACAATTGGTTGTATCGTTTCTCCATGCTGTAATAACTGAAACATTGCCATTCTCCTCTAACTATGCGTTCTATTCTGTATATGCTGGGCTAATTTAGAATTATCAAAGTAGAAACCTTTTATTTCATAGCCTTCTTTTTCTTCGATAAAAGTTGTATCCTCTACAATCGTTTCTTGTTTCAATTGCGCCATCAATTTCCCTTCGGAAGACGGAAGAAATATATGGTAAGTCTGCATTTCTTTTTTCATAAGATTTTCTATTTTACTAATTAGCGCTTGAATATCAGCTTTTTGTAATGCGCTAATATGCATCATTTCTTCGTTATAAGAAGGAACAAAGGACTCCGTTACTTCATCCTTTTTATTATAAATGGTTAGTACCGGTATTCCTTCCACATTTAAATCCTTTAATAGCTTATCTACCGTTTTTTCATGGTTAACATGATCCGGACTAGAGCTGTCTACAACATGGAGGATTAAATTAGCTTCTGTTACTTCCTCCAGAGTCGAACGGAATGCAGCAATGAGAGACGTAGGGAGGTCTTGGATAAACCCTACCGTATCTGTTAATAACGCTTGAAAACCTGACGGCAAAGCGACTTTCCTTGTCGTTGGATCAAGCGTTGCAAACAGTAGATTTTCTTCAAACGCCCCTGCTTCAGTTAATCGATTAAATATCGTCGATTTGCCCGCATTTGTGTAGCCTACCAAAGAGAGTTGAAAAGCTTGGTTTCGTTTACGTCTATCACGGTATCGTTCTCGGTGACTTACTATAGAAGAAAGTTGCTGCTTTATATCAACAATCCTTCTATTAATATGCCTTCTATCCGATTCAAGCTTTGTTTCCCCTGGCCCTCTTGTTCCGATACCACCAGCTAATCTCGACATTTCCACACCTTTACCTGTTAAGCGCGGCAGTAAATATTGTAGCTGAGCTAGTTCAACTTGAAGTTTACCTTCTTTTGATTTCGCTCTCTGTGCAAAGATATCTAAGATTAGCTGTGTTCGATCAATGATTCTAGCTCCAATCACTTTAGAGAGGTTTCTATTTTGACTTGGAGATAATTCGCCATTAAATATAACGATGTCTGGTTCAAGTTCTTCTTCTAATTGAACCAGTTCTTCTAATTTTCCTTTTCCTATATATGTAGCTGGATGAATCCGATCTCGTTTTTGAGTAAGTATTACTAACACTTCTCCATTTGCCGTTTTCGTCAAAGATACCAGTTCATCTAAAGAATAAAGAAAGGAATCATCTTCATCCTTAGGCAATTGACAACTTATTAATATAACTCGCTCTTTTTCTTTGTTTTGCGTGTCGTTCAAGCACAATACCCCTTTTTCTATAAAATAAATGCATTATTTACATGACTTATTAAATATTTAGTGATGAAGTTCAACCTAATCATATCAAAATATCGTTTATTTCTCTAATATTTCTTCGATAACTATTGATTTCCTATAGGATTCTATATAAAATCAGGAAGGCTTTAATGTTTTTGTAAGAGAGTGAGTGATTAAATGACTTGGGAAGTATTTAGTATTATCGGTACGATTGCCTTCGCCATAAGTGGGGCGATTGTCGCAATGGAAGAAGAATATGATATCCTTGGGGTTTATATATTAGGTATTGTAACCGCATTTGGCGGAGGAGCTATCCGGAATTTATTGATTGGAGTCCCTGTATCGGCACTATGGGGTCAAGGCATGCTGTTTCAAGTTGCTCTAGTAGCAATGACAGCTGTATTCTTATTTCCAAATAATTTATTACGTCATTGGAGAAAGTGGGGGAATTTCTTTGACGCGATTGGATTGGCAGCCTTTGCAATCCAGGGTGCCCTCTATGCTACCAATATGAACCATCCCATTAGCGCAGTTGTCGTGGCCGCAGTGCTTACGGGAAGTGGTGGCGGAATAGTTCGTGACTTACTAGCAGGGAGAAAGCCGTTAGTATTACGTGCAGAAATTTATGCAGCTTGGGCCATACTAGCAGGTTTAGTTATTGGCTTTGGGATAGCAAGCTCCCCCTTCCAACTCTTTGTCCTTTTCATCGGTATCGTTGTGTTACGAGTACTTTCTTACACGTATAAATGGAGATTACCGAACAGAGCTCTACAGCAGCAAGCTTAGCTAGCATTTTACCAACTTGATAAAAGACGAGTAGAGAAGATGGTGTAGAAATTACGCCATCTTCTTTATTTTTCGCTAATCGCAGTAAAATAAAAAAACCGCTCTATTACTCAGCGGCTATCACCATTGCAAAACCAAGTCTTTCCCTTCAATTTTCATCAATTCACTTTTATCAAACCGATCAAGTGTTAGTAGTCTCATTGCCTGCGTTCGAATTGATTTCTCTAGGATATTTCGAATATAACGCCCGTTACTAAATGCAGTTGGTAACAGCATATTTTTCATTTGATTAAGATGATCCCGCAGTTTCCATTCCGCTTCTTTACTAAGTACATACTCTCTTTCTTTAAGCATCTTCATGCAAATTTCCATCAACTCATCTACAGTGTAGTCCGGGAAATCTACAATTATCGGAAACCGAGATACTAAGCCGGGATTGGTGCGTAGGAATTCTTCCATTTCTCGTTGATAACCAGCAAGAATTAAAATAAAATCATGCTGCTTATCCTCCATATGCTTCACAAGTGTGTCAATTGCTTCTTTTCCAAAATCCTTTTCCCCACCCCTTGCTAGCGAATAAGCTTCATCGACAAAAAGAATGCCTCCAAGTGCTTTTTTTACAAGATCGCGTGTTTTCTGAGCAGTATGGCCAATATATTCCCCCACTAGATCTGCTCTTTCTGCTTCTATTAAATGACCTTTCGTTAAAACATTCATATCACAAAATAATTTCCCTATCAGTCTGGCAACTGTTGTTTTTCCAGTACCAGGGTTTCCTTTAAACATCATGTGTAATACTTGTTTTTCTGCTTTGAGCCCTACCTCTTCACGTTTTTTATTCACATAGATCCAAGCATAAATTTCTTTAACTACCTTTTTCATCTCTTGAAGGCCGATCAACTCTCCTAATTCCCGCTCTATATCTTTTAAAATGGCATGTTTAGGATACGTATACTGTTCCTCGATAGTTTGTGTGGGGATATGAGTAACTTTTATTTGCTTTTTCTGTCCATTCAGGACAATATTTATTTTCCCATTATTATTAGTCATCGACTGTTCCAAGAGCATTCACCTCACATTCCGAACGTACCAAAATAATCAGCTCTTGCTGTATTTGTGACAAATCCCATACAAATACCAATAATCACGCCTTGCTTCGAGCCGATTCTACATTTTTTTGGATTCTTTCATCATTCTGTTGACAAATTTGTCAGATTATGCGCTTTCCCGAGAAATAATGAGGAATTTATTCATCCCTAGCATTAAGCCATAAAAAACAAATGGAGAGAATATCTCCATTTATTAACTAACTATATGTTCAGATTATTTGGAACATGAATATTTATTTGGAAGTGTCCGGTTTACCATCGACAAGCATGACGCATCCACGGAGTATTGACCTACAAAAAAAACCAGCAGTTACGCTGGTTTTAAGCTTCTGTTTCAATTTGGACATTTTTTGATGGAGAAAAAGTTGAAATAGCATGTTTATAAATTAACTGTTGCTTGCCTTCGGTTTCTAACAAAACAGTAAAATTATCAAATCCCTTAATTAATCCTCTTAGCTGAAACCCATTTAGTAAAAATACGGTGACATTTGTACCATCTTTTCTTAGTTGATTAAGAAATTGATCTTGGATATTAATTGATTGCTTCATCTTTTCGTCCTCCTCTTATCTCTATATTTGTTACTTATTCGCTTCAAGTTTGAGCTTTCCTGCTACAAATGAAAAAATTTCATCTAACTTTTCCTCAAAGTCTGCATCGGTCATATCAAACCAGGTGACATCCATTTTATTTCGGAACCAGGTTAGCTGACGTTTCGCATATCTTCTTGAGTTTTGTTTTAATGCATCAACAGCCTGTTCTTTAGTCACTTTGCCATCAAAATAGGCGTAAATCTCTTTGTACCCGATTGCTTGGATAGACTGGCATTCTCGAATACCTTTTCGATAAAGTTTTTCTACTTCTTCCAAAAGGCCTTCTTTCACCATTAAATCTACTCGTAAATTAATTCTATCATATAATGTTTCACGATCCATAGTTAAACCAACATACGCAACATCATACAATAGCTCCTGATTCTGGGACTGCTGATACTCCGTCATCGTCTTTCCGGTAGAATAAAACACTTCTAGCGCCCGAATGACTCTTCGCACATTATTGGGATGAATATTTTCAGCGCTTATTGGATCAATACGCCTAAGCTCTTCATATACTTCTTCAATCCCCTGCTCCAGCACTTGCTTTTCAATTCGAAGACGAATTTCTTCATCTTTTCCAGTGTCAGAAAACTGGTAATCATACAAAACAGATTGGATGTAGAGTCCAGTTCCCCCAGCAATAATAGGAACACAGCCTTTTTGAGTAATATTTTGAATAAGCTTTCGTACATCTTGTTGGAATTCTGCTACGGAGTATGGTTCAGTAGGCTCTTTAATATCTATTAGGTAATGGGGGACACCTTGCATTTCCTCGTGTGTAACCTTTGCTGTGCCGATATCCATTTCCTTGTAGATTTGCATCGAGTCTCCACTAATGATTTCTCCATTCACTCTTTTTGCTAACTCCACACTTAATTTCGTTTTTCCAACTGCTGTTGGACCAATAATAACAATTACCTTTTGCTTCTCTCCCAACACGCATTCACTCTCTCAACTAATCTATATCACAAGATTTCATTATACCCATTTCCCTATGGGTTCAATCCATTTTTTACGTAATTATGAAGTTTTTAGTGCACTACATTACTCGCTTAAACATTTTCTCCATGTCATAGGTGGAAAAATGAATTAATATAGGTCTACCATGAGGACATGTAAAAGGATTTTCCGCTTTTCTTAACGTATCCAACAGGGCAGCTATTTCTTCATTTCGCAAATGGTGGTTTGCCTTTATTGCAGCTTTACAACTCATCATGATAGCTGCTTCCTCTCGCAAATCTGAAAGTTTAATCTTTTTCTTCTCCATCACTTGCTCCATCATCTCGTCAATAATTTCGCGTTCCTCGCCCTTCGGAAACCATACTGGATGAGCTTTGACGATAAATGTTTGATGACCAAATGGCTCTAGAAAAACTCCTACTTCTCGAAAGGCCTCCACATGTTCTTCTAAAAATAAATACTCATCCATTGAACATTCTATTGTTAGTGGAACAAGAAGTTCTTGCAGATTTCTGTCCTCTTGCCCAAGCTTACGATAAAAGTATTCATAATTAATTCTTTCCTGTGCGGCATGTTGATCGATAAGATATAGCCCATTTTCATTTTGTGCCAGAATATAGGTGCCATGCATTTGACCGATTGGATAAAGTTGAGGAATTCTCGTGGATTCCGCTTCCATTACTACCGGTTCCTCTTCTTCCCTTCCTTCATCTTGACTGTCAATGTAACTCGATTCTTCTATATAATCTTCTATTTCACGCTCAGTTGGCTCAGGTGCTATGTCTTCTTTTACTATAGAAAAATCCGTGTCCTCTACTTTTTGTTTCGGTGATTGTTCTATTTCTGAAAAGAGCGAAGGTATCCTGCTATTAGATAGTTCCTCGTTCTCACTTTTATGTTCTAATGTAAAAGTTTGCTGGAACGGTTTTTCCTCCTGTAAATAGCTTGTAGTTTTTCTAGGAGTATTGGAAGGAATAAGTTGTTTCGATTGAAACACTGCTTTTATTCCATCAGCAATTAAACGATATAGCTCATCTTCTTTACTTAACCGTACCTCCAGTTTGGCTGGATGCACGTTTACATCGACCAGTAGCGGATCCATATCTACTTGTAGGTAGCATATTGGAAATCTTCCAATTGGTAAAAGAGTATGGTACCCCTCTTGAATAGCTCGAATAATAGTATAGTTCTTTACATTTCTACCATTTATAATAGTTGAAATATAATTTTTAGATGCTCTTGTTATTTCTGGTAGAGCAATATAGCCTCTTACTTCAAAATCTAAGGAGGTAAAGGAAATAGGAATCATTTTCTTGGCAATGTTCATTCCATAAATGGCAGCTAGAACATGAAGGCTATCTCCGCTTCCATTAGTTGCGAGCATTCGCTTTCCGTTATGGCTCAAACGAAAGGAGATGGAAGGGTGAGCAAGTGCCAAGCGATTGACTAAATCTGAAATATTACCAAGCTCTGTATGAATCGTTTTCATATATTTTAAGCGAGCAGGTGTGTTAAAAAACAAATGCTGAACGACAATATCTGTTCCTTTCCTACTACTTGCCATTTCATGGGTTTCTAAATGACCACCTTTTAGTTTTAAATAGGTGCCAGGCCCATCACCAGTGCTAGTTGTGAGTTCGAAAATAGAAACAGAAGCAATACTCGGCAAGGCTTCTCCTCTGAATCCTAATGTTCGAATGCGGAACAGATCATTTTCATTCTTAATCTTGCTTGTCGCATGGCGTTGAAAAGCGGTAATGGAGTCATCTTGGTCCATTCCATCTCCATTGTCTAGCACGCGAATTTTCGTTAATCCAGCTTCTTCTAATTCGATTTCGATAATAGTAGAATTTGCGTCGATAGCATTTTCCACAAGTTCTTTTACAACAGATGCAGGTCTCTCGACAACTTCTCCAGCCGCTATTTTATTGGCCAAGCTTTCATCTAATTGAATAATCTTCCCCATCCTATTCCCTCCTTTCTTTTATTTTTTCGTTTTAAGTAGCTTTTGAATTTCATATAATTTATTTAGTGCATCCATTGGTGTCGTATCTAATAAATCCATTTTTTTAATCTTGGCTATTGCTTGTGCCTCTTGCTTGTTAAGCTTTTCATCATTTGGTACTCTCTCCTCTTTCACTTCAAAGAATGAAAGTTGCGTTAGCGGATCTTTACTCTGTTCCCTTACTTGTGGGATATTGACTTTTTCTGGTGTAGCTTCTAGTTTTTCTAGGATGGATTGCGCACGTTCAATCAACTCTTTTGGAAGCTCTGCAAGCTCCGCAACATGAATTCCATAGCTTTTATCTGCTGGTCCCTCTTTCATTTTATGAAGGAATACAACTTTCCCATTCTGCTCAACAACACTCACATGAATATTTTTAAGCTTGTCCAGCTCTTGATCTAAGGTGGTTAGCTCATGATAATGTGTGGAGAATAAGGTTTTTGCACCAATTTTATCATGAATATATTCTATTAAAGCTTGAGCTAGTGCCATGCCATCATAGGTAGACGTTCCTCGACCTATCTCGTCAAACAAAATTAAACTATTTTGCGTTGCATAGACGATGGCATTTCGTGCTTCTAGCATCTCTACCATAAAGGTACTTTGACCAGAAATCAAATCATCTGCCGCACCAATTCTAGTGAATATTTGATCAAAAATCGGGAGAGATGCTTCTGTCGCGGGCACAAAACAACCAATTTGCGCGAGAATAGCCGTTAATGCCACTTGACGCATATAGGTGCTTTTACCAGACATGTTCGGCCCTGTAATCAGGAGCATTTCATTTTCTCTATCCATCCAACTATCATTTGGTACATATTCATTAGAATCCATGACCTTTTCAACAACCGGATGACGCCCATCCTTTATATATATTTTGCGTTCATCATTAAAGGATGGTTTTGTATAATGTCTTTCCTCACTAATCGTTGCAAAGCACTGCAAGACATCGATTCCACTAACCGCTTTTGCTAATTTTTGAAGTCTTGGAATAAATCCTTTTACTTCCTCTCGAAGTTTCAGAAAAAGCTCATACTCCAATGCAATGATCTTTTCTTCTGCTTCTAAAATGAGTGTTTCTTTTTCTTTCAATTCTTCAGTAATATAACGTTCTGCGTTTGCAAGAGTTTGCTTTCGTTCATAGCGTCCCTCAGGAAGCGTGGATATGTTCGCCTTCGTTATCTCGATATAATAACCAAAAATTCTGTTATAGCCTATTTTTAAAGAACGAATTCCTGTCAGTTCGCGCTCTCTTTTTTCGAGCTCTGCTATCCAGGTCTTCCCATTTCTTCTTGCATCACGATATTTATCTAATTCCTCGTGGAAGCCATCTTTCATCATATTCCCTTCTTTGACAGAAAGGGCAGGCTGCTCAACTAAACTATCGTGTAATAATCCGGTTAATTCCGTACATTCATCCATATTTTCTAATACAGAGGTCATATCAATAGGAAGTCCTGCTAATAGTTCTTTCAAGCTAGGAATTTGTGATAATGATTTACGTAGCTGTACTAGATCTCGAGCATTGACATTTCCAAATGCAACCCGACCAGCAAGTCTTTCTAAATCATACACTTCTTTAAGAAGCTCACGGATTTCCTGTCTCGTAAAATACTCTTTCATTAAGGTTTCTACTATTTCATGACGTTTTTCTATTTGATCTTTTTTTATCAATGGACGGTCTACCCATTGCTTTAATAATCTTCCACCCATTGCCGTTACGGTTTGATCAAGTAACCAGAGCAAGGAGCCTTTTTTTCCTTTAGATCGGATTGTTTCGGTTAATTCAAGGTTTCTTTTAGAAAACAAGTCGATTTTCATCGCATGATCTAACTCATAAAATAGCGCAGGTTGCAAGTGATCAAGGCTTCGTTTTTGCGTTCGTTTTAGATAGTGCAGAAGACGCCCAACCGTTATTAGTAGTTTTTCTTGCTCTAGCTTGTCTACTAAATGGATAAATTCTTGCGGAATAGTTTTTGCTTGTTCATAAGAGAAGGTAACAATCATTCTCTCTTTCAACATTTGAATAATACTCTCTGGGAAACTATCCTCCACTACTACCTCTTTAGCCCCAATAGAATATACTTCATTAATTAATTGCTGAACGGGACCAGAAATAATAGTTGTGTGCATTTCCCCTGTTGAAAGGTCTGCAAATGCCAAACCAAATGTTTCGTCACCAAAATCTGTTAAGGTGGTTAAGAAATTATTTTGCTTATCACTTAACCCTTTTCCCTCCATCACCGTACCAGGGGTGACAAGTTGAACGACTTCTCGTTTAACAACCCCTTTCGTGAGTTTCGGATCTTCCACTTGTTCACATATTGCTACTTTAAAGCCTTTATTAATTAATTGCTCTATATAATTAGGAGCCGCATGATGAGGAACTCCACACATCGGGATGCGCTCTTTGCCCCCTCCATCGCGGCTTGTTAATGTAATCTCTAGTTCTTGTGATGCGTTGACTGCATCATCAAAGAACATTTCATAAAAGTCTCCCAGACGAAAAAATAAAAAGGCATCCTGGTAATCTGCCTTCACTCGTAAGTATTGTTGTATCATAGGCGTATAAGAAGCCATGTTATTCCCCCAACTATTTTCCATTGTTTTAGCTGTTTAATTATATCATATTTTACAGATCCCTTATAGGAAAGTTACGTGTGGAAGTAAAAAGAAACAAAAAGAAAACTAGGAAGCAAACCTCCCTAGTAATCTTATTATTCCTCGTATCCGTCTACGATAAAGTCAGGATTTAGATCTTCGAATTCTTCATCATCGACATCCCAATCTGTATCATCTGTTAATGTTTCTGGATGTACTTCTACGACCACTTTTGTTTCCCCAATTATCTCTGCTAAAAATTCTCTTTCTACCTGCACTTCCACTTTTGCGCCAGTTTGAGCGATGCTTGCTTCTAAACAGTTCGGCTGTTGTAAGACTCGAGCCACTACCTCATGCTCGTCACCGATACTGTTGTCATCTTTATACCGAAGCTTTACTACATCCGTATAGGACACTGTCTCTGTTACTACTTGCGTTTTCGTATTATCGCTGTAGGAATACCAAACGTTAATATCATAAAATCCTGCTACTTCTACCGTATCGTCCACTTTCTTCGCATCATACTTATGGTTAATGACCCAGCATCCTAAAATACTAGTAGGACGATGCGAGGGACTTATCGTATGTTTAGACTGCGTAAACTTTCTGCCTTTACCGGTAACTGCTCTTGTGATAATTTCTCTGTATTCAGACATTCGAGCATACACCCTCCTCATTACAATCTTCATTTCATCCTATGCGGGTTAAATGACTATTGTGCTTTGATTACATTTACAACATAACAAATAATTTCTAACACATTAACGTATAGTTCATTGTATGCAAGCTTTCCAAGATATGTGCCTATTTTTTCTTGAAAATTTAGATTGGTAGTTGAGGGAGGAAGAACGCATAAAAAAAGAGTGTAAAATCCATAATTAGGATTTCACACTCTTTCGAAGCAAAACGAGCCAGCTTCGCTTTTTTTATCACCCACAAGATCCGCCGCTACTGTTTTTCACGTATGATCCTGTTTCGCCACGTAATACATCGCCACCAGTAGCAACGATAATTTCGTCTGTAACTTTATTTGAGATGGCAGAAGAAACTAATTGTAATAGTTCATTTACATTTTTTTGAGAGTCTTTGAACTCTTGTACAATTGGAAGGCCGTCTAATTCCTTTAATAAATTATCTAGCTTTTCTTCTGTTTTCTTTAATGCTTCTTGTTTGCCATAGTGTTGGAAATTCACTGCTTGCTTTTGCAAACTTTTCACACTAGCAACCATTTCTTTGATTTTTTGATTTTCGTTAATTTGTGCTTCTGCACGTTTAAAGTAATCTACCTCTTCTGTTTCAGCGATCATTTGCGCTAAGTCTTTTGCTCTTGCTAAGATATCGGATTTCGTGTACTTTGCCATTGTCATTTAACCTCCAGTGCTTCTTCTACCAATTCTCCGTCTAATGTCCAAGTCTTTGTTTTCGTTACTCTTACTTTAATTAACTTTCCAATAATCGATTTCGGTCCTCTAAAGTTAACTAATTTGCTCTTTGATGTATAACCAGCCAACACATCAGGGTTTTTCTTACTTTCGCCTTCAACAAGAACCTCGACAACTTGCCCTTCATATTCCTTCAGTTTCTTAGCTGAAATCTCGTTTACTAAGGCGTTTAGGCGTTGTAGACGTTCTTTTTTCACTTCTAACGGTACATTATCCACCATTTTTGCAGCTGGTGTGCCTTCACGTGGAGAATAAATGAACGTGTATGCCGTATCGAATTCTACTTCACGATATAAAGACATGGTTTCTTCAAATTGCTCTTCTGTTTCATTTGGGAAACCAACAATGATATCAGTTGTTAAAGAAGCATTCGGCATAGCAGCTTTAATTTTCCCTACTAGTTCTAAGTAGCGCTCTCTATCGTATTTACGAGCCATCATTTTCAATACTTCTGAGCTACCAGATTGTACTGGAAGGTGAATATGATCTAGTAGGTTTCCACCTTTTGCTAAAACTTCAATTAAACGATCATCGAAATCTCTTGGATGGCTGGTAGTAAAACGAATTCTCGGAATATCTATTTTACTAATTTCATCCATTAAATCTCCAAGACCGTAGTTCCCGTCTTCAAAGTCTTTACCATAGGCATTTACGTTTTGACCTAGAAGAGTTACTTCTTTGTATCCTTGTGCTGCAAGATGACGCACCTCTTGAATGATATCTTCTGGACGTCTGCTACGTTCCTTGCCTCGCGTGTAAGGAACGATACAGTACGTACAGAACTTATCACAGCCGTACATAATGTTTACCCAAGCTTTAATCTCACCTTTACGTACCTTTGGAAGGTTTTCAATAACGTCTCCTTCTTTAGACCATACTTCCACAACCATCTCTTTGGACATATAGGCTTCTTTCAGGATGTTCGGTAAGCGGTGAATATTATGAGTCCCGAAAATCATATCGACTTGCTGATATGTTTTAAGGATTTTGTTTACGACTGATTCTTCTTGCGACATACAGCCACAAACACCTATTAATAGATTAGGCCGTGTTTTCTTCAGCGTTTTTAAATGGCCTAATTCACCAAATACTTTATTTTCCGCATTTTCACGAATCGCACAGGTATTTAATAGAATGACATCCGCGTCATTAACTGTATCTGTTGGGTCATATCCTAATCCTAAGAATATTCCTGCCATCACTTCTGTATCATGTTCATTCATTTGACAGCCATATGTGCGAATATAAAACTTCTTACCAGCACCTAAACCTTGGAATTCCTCTGCGATATTAAAGTCTTTATAATCTACTTCTTCTTTTCCACGCTTTTTAGCATCCTTTAAGGACGGTGGCGCATAAACAGTTTCAAAGTATTTACTGAAATCCTTCTCGGATTTTTTGTCCGATGAATTCCTAGCGACTACTTGTTGTGATTCCACTCTTTGTTTTTCATTCATTGTTGTGTTAACTCCTTTCTATAGAGTGCATAAAACTCTACACATTAACATAGTATATAATTTTATACAGTCTTAAACAATATAAATACATAAGTGTAGGAAAATGTTCAAAAAAAGAAGAACCGAGCTTGCTGACTTCTTTTTTTCCTCACTTAACTCCATAATTACTATCCTTGCCTTAAACGCAAGAAGAGAGACACTTTATACGGTGTCTCTCTTTTGCTTTAGTGAAAGTTAAGAGATAATTCCTAACTCTTTTCCTGCTTTTTCAAAAATATCTAATGCTTCTTGTAGCTCTTCTTTTGTATGTTGAGCTGTAACAATTGTACGAACACGCGCTAATCCTTTTGCAACTGTAGGGAAAGCGATTCCTTGTGCAAATACTCCATATTCAAGTAATTTGTCAGAAAGCTGATGAGATAAAGCTTCATCTCCAACAATTACTGGAGTTACAGGAGTCTGGCTATGTCCTGTATCAAAACCAAGTTTCACAAGACCATCCTTGAAGAATTTTGCGTTATCCCAAAGCTTTTCAATTAGTTCAGGTTCTTCTAAAAGCACTTGAATTGCTTCATCACAAGCGGCTGTAACTGCTGGTGGATGAGAGGTACTGAATAGGAACGGTCTACCTTTATGAATAAGATAGTCTATTAAAGAACGAGTACTCGCTACATATCCGCCAAGGACCCCTACCGCCTTACTCAATGTTCCAACTTGAATATGAACTCTTCCATCAAGTCCAAAATGGTTAACTGTTCCTCGACCATTTTCTCCAAGTACTCCAGAAGCATGAGCATCGTCTACCATAACTAACGCATCATATTTCTCTGCAAGTTCAACAATTTTATCTAATGGAGCGATGTTCCCATCCATTGAGAATACACCATCTGTAACGATCAAACGTTTACGGTAATCGGCAGATTCTTTTAAAGCACGCTCTAAGTCTTCCATATCTACATGCTTGTACACTTTACGAGCAGATTTTGTTAGACGAATTCCATCTATAATAGAAGCATGGTTTAATGCATCAGAAATAACGACATCTTCTGGTGATAAAATGGCAGATAAAACACCTTGGTTCGTTGTAAAACCAGATTGAAATACTAACGATGCTTCTGTATGTTTAAACTTCGCTAGTTTTTCTTCCAATTTTTGATGCATGGAGAATGTTCCTGCAATTGTACGAACTGACCCTGTTCCTGCTCCGTATTTTTCTACGGCTTCAAGCGCAGCTTTTTTTAGTCTTGGATGTGTAGTAAATCCAAGATAGTTGTTAGATGATAATTGAATTACTTCTTTGCCATTGATAACAACTTTTGAGCCTTGATCTGATTCTAGAGGAACTAACTTACGAAAAGTTCCCTGCTCTTTCATTTGGTCTAATTCTTCTTGTAGGTATTCAAAACCTTTCATTAATAAGCCTCCTAAAAATAAATATTCTTCTTTTTTGGCAACCCCGAAAATATAAAGTGACCCCTTTTACCCCCCTGATGATTTCCGTGCCAGGTGTTCGCTTTCCGCGGGCGGCCTCGGGAGCCTCCTCGGCGAAGAGCGCCTGTGGGGTCTCCCTTCGACTCGCATTCCCGCAGGAGTCTCACGCCTTGCACTACAATCATCAGGGGAGACAGGGGATATTTGACGGGCCACTTTTTCATTATCAATGGTGCGATTTTTCTTTTCATTGCATGAGTGGCTACCCTGAAAATTGATAGGTTATATCTGTTAAACTCAGCAATAAGCTTGAACAAAGCTTTTTTTAAAATTTCCTTATGGTTGTAATACAACTTTACCACATTGACCTGAAATCATTAAATCAAAGCCTTTTTCGAAGTCTTCTAGTGGGAAGTGGTGTGTAATCATTGGTTTAACGTCAACTTGACCAGATTTTAAAAGTCTAGAAACCTGTTGCCATGTGCTATACATTTTACGGCCTGTGATCCCTTGAATGGTTACTCCTTTAAATACAACGTCATTGGTAATATCAAGTTCTACTGGACGAACTGGTAAGCTCAGAATAGATACTCGTCCACCATTTGTAATCATTTTAAAACCTTGGTTCATTGCAATCGGATGTCCGGACATTTCACAAACTACATCGACTCCGTGACCTTCTGTTAATTCCATTACCAATTCTACCGGGTTTGCTTCTTTAGCATTAATTACTGTGGATGCACCCATTTTTGTCGCTAAATCTAAACGATACTCATTTAAGTCGATTGCGATTACTTGTGAAGCACCTGCGGCTTTTGCAACTCCAACTGCCATAATTCCAATCGGCCCACACCCAATAACAGCAACAGTCTTACCAGCTACATCACCTGCAAGCACAGTGTGAACAGCATTCCCCATTGGCTCTTGAACAGATGCAACATCATAAGGCATATCTTTCGGGTTTTTCCAGACGTTTACAGATGGAAGTGCGACATATTCTGCAAAACAACCATGTGTGTCTACCCCAATAATTTTTGTGTCTTTACAAATATGGTAATCACCTGTTAAACATTGTGGACACTCATAACAAACAATATGTGTTTCTGCAGAAACTTGATCTCCAAGCTCTACATTAGTTACTTTACTTCCTACTTCAACGATTTCTCCAGCAAATTCATGTCCAAACACATAAGGTGGATTTACACGACTTTGAGACCACTCATCCCAAGTATATATATGAACATCTGTCCCACAGATAGATGTTGCTTTCACTTTTATTAGTACTTCATCTTCTTTAATTTTCGGAATATCAACCATTTGAAGTTCCGCACCATACCCACGATGATGCTTCACGATTGCTTTCATTTTTCCATTCACAGAGAACACTCCTTCATTAAGTACAACTATTATTCTTGATAACTAGTAATAGTGTATCATCTATGTGAAGTAGAGTAAACACCACTGTCCACTGGAGACGAACATGTGACTGTGTAGAATAAAATTTCAGGATATTTTTTTAGTTTTTAGTAAAGCGCTTTCATTTTAGATAGGTTTGCTTATTAATTATGAATTTATAGGATTATAAATATAAATAAAAAAGAGACCCTGAACAAATGTCCAGGGTCATCTTAACTATTACATAAACTCTTTCACTAATTCGTTAAATTGCGCTTCATCCAATTGAAGGTCCGCTTTTGCTAAAGGCTCTTTACTATAATTGTGCACTAATTCTTGGTAAGATTTTTGCTCTTTGTTTTGATAAATTAAACCTGTGACAAGACCATTGTGCTCCATAAGTGTTTGCATTGCACTTACTTTATTATGAGCATCGTAGCCTTCAATGCTGCTTAATTTCGTTAAATTCTCTTTAAACCAATCATACGTGTTCACTTTGTTGTACGTTACACATGGACTGAAAACATTGATTAAAGAGAAACCTTTATGGTTGATTCCTTGTTCAATTAAAGAAGTTAAATCTTTTAAATCTGTAGAGAAACTTTGTGCAACAAATGTTGCACCTGCAGTTAACGCCATTTCCATTACTGATAAAGAAGATTCAATCGATCCTTGTGGTGTGGATTTCGTTTTGAACCCTACTTCACTACGAGGAGAAGTTTGGCCTTTTGTTAATCCATAAATTTGATTATCCATTACGATGTAAGTAATATCAATATTTCGACGAATCGCATGGATTGTGTGTCCTAATCCGATAGCGAATCCATCTCCGTCTCCACCTGAAGCGATAACCGTTAAATCTTTATTAGCCATTTTCACACCTTGTGCGATCGGTAGTGAACGACCATGAATTCCGTGGAAACCGTAGGAATTAATATAGCCTGAAATACGTCCAGAACAGCCAATCCCAGATACTACTGCAAGCTCTTCTGGTACTAATCCAACATTAGCGGCAGCACGTTGGATTGCTGCTTGTACCGAGAAATCTCCACAGCCAGGACACCAGTTAGGTTTTACATTATTACGAAAATCTTTAAACGTTGCCATTATTTATAACAACTCCTTGCATTTTGTGTGGATTTCTTTCGGTAAAAATGGATCGCCATCATACTTCAAGACACTACTAATTTTCTCAGCATGACCAACATTCATTTTCAGAATGCTAGCTAACTGGCCTGTAGCATTGTATTCCACAACAATAACTTTTTTCGCCGCTTTTACAAGTGGTAATACTTCTGCAGTTGGAAACGGGTGGATTAAGCGAACTTGTGCATGGTTTGCTTTAATACCGTCTAATTCTAAACGCTCCATCGCTTCTTCGATTGTACCTCTTGTAGAGTTAAATCCAACGATTAACACATCTGGATCTTCATGTTTTGCATTAGTATGAACAGGGTTTTTAAACTTTAGGTTGTTTAATTTTCTTAAACGTTTGTCCATTTGAGCTTGACGGTTTGCTGCAACTTCGGAAGGTTTCCCAGTTTCCTCATGCTCTACACCTGTCACATGGTGAATACCATTTTTCATACCAGGAATGACACGTGGTGAAACCCCATCTTCTGTCACTTCATAACGCTTAAAGTAGCTCTTATCAGCTGATTCGGGAATTTCTTGGTTTATATCTAATTTACCACGTCTAATTTCGACGTTATCAAATTTAAGTGGTTCAACAGATTGCTTTCCAAGGGATAATTGTAAATCAGTTAAAAGAATGACTGGCACTTGATACTCTTCTGCAATATTAAATGCTTCAACCGTATCATAGAAAGCTTCTTGAACTGTACTTGGTGCAATTACTACTTTAGGAATTTCACCGTGAGTACCGTAAATCATTGCCATTAAATCAGACTGTTCAATTTTCGTTGGAAGTCCTGTACTTGGACCTCCTCGTTGAGTATCCACTACAACAAGCGGAGTTTCTGTCATTCCGGATAGACCGATTGCTTCCATCATCAAGGATAGCCCAGGTCCTGCTGAAGCAGTTAATGTACGCACACCTGCATAGTTAGCGCCGATCGCCATTGTACAGGCAGCAATTTCGTCTTCCGTTTGAATAACAGTACCACCAAATTTCGGTAGTTTTTTAATTAAATACTCCATAATTTCAGATGCTGGAGTAATTGGGTATGCAGGCATAAAACGTGATCCCGCAGCAACCGCTCCTAATGCAATGGCATCATTTCCAATCATGAATAAACGCTTTTTGCCATCAGCTTTATCAAGCTGCATCGTTTGGACGTTTTCCGCTTGTTCTTTTACGAACTCAACACCTGCACGGATAGCTTCCATGTTCTTCTCTACAATAGATTCGCCTTTTCTTCCGAAAATCTCTTGCACTACTTCTCGGAATGACTCAGTATCTAAATCTAAAATGGCACTTGACGCTCCAACTGCAACCATGTTTTTCATTAATGAAGTACCAAGTTCTGTAGCGATTTCCGTGAATGGAACCGCATACAATGTCGCTTTTCCATCTTCAGGAATACTCGGTTTGAACTTAGCATCAGCAATTACTACTCCGCCCTGACGTAATTCATGGTAGTTAACATCGATTGTTTCCTGGTCAAATGCTACTAATATATCAAGATCATCGGATATAGAACGAACTTGTGTTGTACTAACGCGAATTTTGTTGTTAGTATGTCCACCTTTAATACGAGATGAGAAATGGCGGTAGCCATATAAGTAATATCCTAAACGATTTAATGCGATGGAGAAAATCTCACCAGTACTCTCGATACCTTCTCCTTGTTGCCCTCCAACTTTCCATGAAAGTTGATTGATCATGTGCCTTACACCCCTTTAATTACGTTCATTGTCAGAATTAATAATACGATTTTAATTGTAGCATTTTTCCAATCGAATAACTAGAATATAACATGGTAGATTCAAGAAAATTATGCATTAAAATCACGTTAAATATGTACTAAACGCTTTCATTGTAGACCTATTTATTTAAAAATACAAGCGTTTGATTCAATTTCTTTCAAAAAATTTGAAAATTTTCTTAATAAAATATGAAAGCGCATTCAAAGATTACAATCCCCTTGTTACTTAGGGAATTTTCTAAAGAAATTTCCGAACAAGAACCCCTCTACCTCTGTTTTAGAATAGTATTTTACTAATGTATTAATTAAATTAGAATAATCTTCATAGCGATTCAATCCTTGCACAGTGTTTGTAATTCCATCAAAATCAGATCCAAATCCGATATGTTGTACTCCACCTAAACTACAAATATGATCGATATGATGAAGCACATCTGAAACTGTACTTGCTTTTCCATTTGACAAGAACTGAGGAACAAAGGTAATACCTATCACAGCGTCCTTTTTGATTAATGCCTGAATTTGGTTGTTCGTTAAATTCCGTGGATTCTGACAAAGCGCCTTACAATTGGAATGAGAAGCGATAACATACTTTCCTATTTCGAGAACATCCCAAAAAGCTTTTTCTGACAGATGCGATACATCTGTCCAAATAAAATGATCATTGTTCTCTACTACTACTCGTTTTCCAAATAAAGAAAGACCAGCACCTCTATCCTCTAAGATTCCATCTGCAACTGCATTCGCATAATTCCAAGTAAGACCTACAGAAGAGACTCCCAAACGATATAATGTACGTAACCGCTCAAGACTCGTACCAATTGCATCACAACCCTCTAAGGTTAAAACGGCTCCTATCTCTCCATCTTTCAATTGTAAAATATCTTTTTTAGTTGTTACTAACTTCATTTTCGGAAATCTGTATAAGATATTTTCATAGAATAAATCAATCATTTCCAAGGCTACATAAAATCCCGATTCTTTCCTTACCTTTTCTGGAATATAAATCGCGAAGCACTGCACTCTTGCATTCGCTTTCTTTAAGCCATCCCACGTAATATGTAATGCTTCACTATCTTTAAAGAATAAGTCTTGGTCTTCCCACATTCTATAAACCGTGTCACAATGAGCATCAAAAATACGCAAATTTATCGCCTCCTAATTCATCATTTTCCAGTCAAATAAAAGCTTCAGCCTGTTTGCATATGAAAAGCAAACAGGCTGAAGCTTTTATTGAACATAGTTGTTCTTTACCTAGGTTCTACAATTAATTTTATTGCCGTTCTTTCCTCACCATCAATTAAGATATCAGTAAAGGCCGGGATACATATTAAATCAACTCCACTTGGAGCAACAAACCCTCGTGCAATTGCTACGGCCTTTACAGCCTGATTTAAAGCTCCCGCACCAATTGCTTGAATTTCCGCATTCCCACGTTCTCTTAATACCCCTGCTAGAGCCCCTGCTACCGAATTTGGGTTTGACTTGGCTGAAACCTTTAATATTTCCATTTCTAGCTCCTCCTCAACATTTACAGTACATGGTGAAAGATCCATAGGTGAATGAATTGTTAATAATTTCATTCCTACTATATTCAGGAGAATCGAAATGTATTCCTGCTTGTATCACTTTTATGTCTAAATATTCAAAAAACTAGTGTTTTAATCAAAAAATGGATGATCCTCATTAATCATTAATGGTTTGATTGATTTCGCCTTACCAGTCTTCATATCTACATCTAGAATAATTGCATTTAACTGGGCTCTGCCCTCTGTTACTTCAAACCGGACAGGTAAGGAAGTCATAAATCGTTTCAGTACAGCGTCTCTCTCCACGCCTAGTATCCCATCATACGGACCAGTCATGCCTACATCCGTTATATATGCTGTGCCTTCTGGCAAAACACGGTAATCATTTGTTTGTACATGTGTATGAGTTCCTACTACCCCTGTAACTCTCCCATCTAAATACCAGCCAATTGCTTGTTTTTCACTTGTTGCTTCGGCGTGAAAATCTACAAAAATAAATGGTGTTCGTTTTCTCGCTTCCTCCACCAATTCGTCCGCCTTCTTAAAAGGGCAATCTATCGGGGGCAAAAAGGTTCTACCTTGCAAATTAATGACCGCTAATTCTTTACCGTGAAAGGGAATATAAGCGATTCCCTTTCCAGGTGTTTCGCTCGGAAAATTTGCAGGTCGAATCATGTTTTTCGCACGATCTATAAATTCAAAAATCTCGCGGTTATCCCATGTATGATTACCAAGGGTAACTAAATTTGCACCAGCCTCTAAAAATCCTTGATAGATTTTTTCTGTAATTCCTTTTCCCCCTGCAGCGTTCTCTCCATTAATAATAGTTGCAGCAGGTTGAAATTTATTTTTCAATTTAGGTAAGTATTCTTTAATCATATTTCTTCCAGGAGATCCTACTACATCCCCAATAAATAAAATTCTCATATGTACCGTATCCCTTCTAGCAAATCGTTAGTATTAGTTTTACACAACTTTTGTTTCTTCGCAAATTGCCCACCTAAAAAGCAGGATAGACAATGCTAGACAAACAAAAAAAGTGGTGCAAGCACCACTTTATTTTGCGTATTCTACGGCTCTTGTTTCACGAATCACCGTTACCTTTATATGACCTGGATAATCCAGTTCTTCTTCGATGCGTTTTCTAATATCTCTTGCAAGTCGGTGTGCTTCTAAGTCATCAATTGTATCAGGTTTCACCATAATACGAACTTCACGACCTGCTTGAATAGCAAAAGATTTTTCTACACCTTCATACGACTCAGAAATTTCTTCTAATTTCTCTAATCGACGAATATAGTTTTCTAATGTTTCACTACGCGCTCCTGGTCTCGCCGCTGATAATGCATCTGCTGCTGCAACTAGTACCGCAATAATAGAAGTTGGTTCTGTATCTCCGTGATGAGAAGCAATACTGTTAATAACAACAGGGTGCTCTTTATACTTAGTCGCTAATTCGACACCGATCTCCACGTGACTTCCTTCTACTTCATGGTCTACCGCTTTTCCAATATCATGTAACAATCCGGCACGTCGAGCAAGTGTTACATCTTCACCTAGCTCTGCAGCCATTAGACCAGCTAAGAATGCTACTTCTGTTGAATGCTTAAGTACGTTCTGACCGTAACTTGTACGGAATTTCAAACGACCTAAAATTTTGATTAAGTCTGGATGTAAGCCGTGTACGCCCACCTCAAATGTTGTTTGCTCTCCCATTTCACGAATATATTCATCCACTTCACGTCTTGATTTTTCAACCATTTCCTCAATACGTGCTGGGTGAATTCGACCGTCTTGGACTAGCTTATCTAAGGCAATACGAGCTGTTTCACGTCTAATCGGATCAAAACCAGATAAAATAACTGCTTCTGGTGTGTCATCGATAATTAAATCTATACCGGTTAATGTTTCAAGTGTTCGAATGTTACGGCCTTCACGACCAATAATTCGACCTTTCATTTCATCATTTGGTAAGTTAACAACGGAAACTGTCGTTTCTGCAACATGGTCTGCTGCACAACGTTGTACAGCTAATGAAAGAATTTCTCTCGCTTTTTTGTCCGAGTCTTCTTTTGCCCTATTTTCACTTTCTTTGACCATAAGAGCAATGTCATGGGACAATTCATTTTCAACACGGTCTAAAATAATATTCTTCGCTTCGTCTCGTGTTAATGCTGAAATGCGTTCGAGCTCTTCCTGCTGTTTACGCACTAATTGTTCCACTTTGCTTTCTAATTCTTCAATATGCTGTTGTCTATCGTTTAAAGAATCTTCACGCCTTTCTAATCCTACTTCACGTTTATCAAGCGATTCATCTTTTCGATCTAGATTCTCTTCTTTTTGCATTAAACGATTTTCTTGTTTTTGTAGTTCGCTTCTACGGTCACGAATTTCACGTTCAGCTTCTGTACGAAGTTTGTGAATTTCGTCCTTTGCTTCTAAAAGTGCTTCTTTCTTGAGTGATTCAGCTTCACGTTTTGATTCTTCAACAATTTGTTCAGCTGCACCCTTAGCGCCTAAAATCTTTTGCTCAGCAATAGATTTACGAACATAAAAGCCAACAACTACACCGACGAATAAGGCAAGCAAAGCGGAGATGATTACATCAATTCCCATTATTACACCTCCTCTTGCTATGAACTTTTTTCTTGCTAGATTTCATTGTCGGCATGTACATTGTAACAATGTGTGTCAACATACAGCTCAAAGGCTTTTTTAGCTTTTTTATAGCTCTAAAATTCTAACAAAGTATAAAATATACATACTAATTGTAAATCTGTGAAAATTTATTGTCAAGCCCGTCCTATCAAGGATTCCATCTTTTGGGTAAACTAATTAAGATTTTCTCTTTAAATCGGGAGAAATTAAGTTATATTTGCTTCTTTTATATTAGCTACCTTGAAAATAAATGGACACCTTTGAAGCCCCTGATGATTTCCGTGCTAGGATTTCGCTTTCCGCAGGCGGCCTTGGGAGCATTCTAAGCAGGATGCCAGCGCCTTGCACTACAATCTACAGGGGGATCCGCTTAGTCAGGATTTCGCTTTTTTCATCTCTCATAGGCGTAAAAAAAAAAGTGCTAGATCTTTTTACCAATAACAACATAGTACCTGCAAAAATCCAGGTACTATGTTATAGATAGCCGATCTACACACTTATTATTTTAAAATTAAAAATCTAATTCTTCTTGTTCGCGCTCATCTGCTGGTGCATTGGCGTCTTTGTCTAAGCCGTGATGGTCACGAATTAGTTGATGAATTTCTTGTAAAACTTCCTTGTTTTCTTTTAAGAATTGCTTGGCATTTTCACGACCTTGACCAAGTCTTTCCTCGTTATAAGAATACCAAGATCCACTCTTTTGAACGATATCTAAATCAGAGCCCATATCAATTACTTCGCCCTCTCTAGATATTCCTTCCCCATACATAATATCCACTTCTGCCACTTTAAAAGGAGGAGCAATTTTATTTTTTACTACTTTAATCTTTGTCTTATTCCCTACAATGTCATGTCCTTGCTTCAATTGTTCTGCACGACGAACTTCTAGACGGACAGAAGAATAGAATTTAAGCGCACGACCACCAGGAGTTGTTTCCGGATTACCGAACATTACCCCTACTTTTTCACGAATTTGGTTAATGAATATCGCGATTGTTTTTGATTTATTAATAGCACCAGAAAGTTTACGAAGTGCTTGAGACATAAGTCGAGCTTGTAGACCTACGTGAGAGTCACCCATTTCCCCTTCAATCTCTGCTTTTGGTACTAATGCAGCAACAGAGTCAACTACGATAATATCAACAGCACCACTTCTTACAAGAGCCTCTGCAATTTCAAGTGCTTGCTCACCAGTATCTGGTTGAGAAAGTAATAATTCATCAATGTTTACGCCTAATTTTTGCGCGTATACAGGATCTAGTGCATGCTCCGCATCGATAAATGCTGCTTGTCCACCTTGCTGTTGTACTTCTGCAATTGCATGAAGCGCTACAGTTGTTTTACCTGAAGATTCTGGTCCATATATTTCTACTACTCTTCCTCGTGGATATCCACCAGCACCTAATGCTACATCTAATGCTAAAGAACCACTTGGAATTGTAGAGATTTTACGATCTGTTTGTTCCCCCAACTTCATGATGGAACCTTTACCAAATTGTTTTTCTATTTGTTTTAACGCCATATCTAAGGCAGCTTTACGATCACTCATGCAATTTCCTCCTTCGTATCTATGAAACTAAATAATTGTTATCTATTAACTACTTTAACTATACCTCTTTTCTACGCATTTGGCAACTAAAAATCGAACATCCATTCGGTTTTTTTGCACCTATAATTTAATGAAAAATGCGGATTTCTTCTAAAGAGAAAATGTAATTTTGTCTTAGTAAATTAAGGAAAGTGTGCTTTTTGATTTAGCTGAAAAAAATAAAAGTAGCTGTCGGTTTCCCTTAGCTACTTTTGAATAATTCATTTAATAGGAGATGACAGCAGTATTTAACTGTTCTTTGCCTGATTCCGTCCCTGCTACCAACTAATTGGATGTGGTGAACCGTTGTTTCTCCACTCGGAAGTGCTAGTCCGATATATACCGTTCCAACCGGCTTACCGTCCATCGTTCCTGGACCAGCAACGCCGGTAAAGCTTACACCAATATCTGTTTGAAAAAGTTTTTTTGCACAGTCAGCCATATCCCTTGCACATTCTTCACTTACAGCACCAAATTGATCAAGAATTTCTTTAGAAACGCCTAATACGTTTTCTTTAATATCATTTGTGTAACAAACAACACTTCCTTCAATAACAGAAGAAGCACCGGTAAATGTGGTCATTCTTTCTGAAAATAGTCCACCAGTTAAACTCTCGGCACTACTCAAGGTATACTTGGATTGTTGAATTTTATCAAAAAGCACGGAGAAGATGGTGTCTTCATCATAGCCATAGAAATATTCGCCCACCCTAGCTAAAATTAGCTTTTCTGTTTGAGCAATTAATCTCTTAGCCTCCTCTTCGGAATGATGCTTAGCAGTTAATCTTAATGTAACCTCTTGATCTCCGGCTAAGGGAGCAATAGTCGGATTCGTTTGCTCTTCAATCAGGTCGTCAATATCTGTTTCTAATTGAGACTCTCCTATGCCAAAGAAACGCAATACTTTAGAAACAATCTGCTCTTTTACACCTAACTTTGAAAGAATATATTCTCTCCCGTAATTGACGAACATAGGCTGCAGCTCTTTAGGTGGACCAGGTAAAAGGATATAGGTATGTTTCTTTTCTGTAAGAGCCATGCCTGGTGCCATTCCATAATCATTTGCTAAAACATTTGAGCCTTCTAACACAATCGCTTGTTTTTTATTATTTTCACTCATTAAACGATTGGTTTTGCGAAAATAGGTTTCAATATTAACTAAGGCATTCTCATCCATTACTAAGTTTTTCTGTAATACCTTTGCAATTGTTTCTTTTGTTAAGTCGTCTTTGGTTGGCCCAAGTCCTCCAGTAAAAATAAGAAGGTCTGCCCGTTCTTTCGCTGTATGTATGGCTGTAGTTAGCCGTTCTGGATTATCTCCTACTACCGTATGAAAATAAACATTAATGCCAAGCTCTGCTAATTGTTTAGACAAAAATTGTGCATTGGTATTGCAGATTTGTCCTAACAATAATTCTGAACCGACAGCAATGATTTCAGCACTCCTAAACATTTAACTTCTCTCCCCTATTTTCAACTAAATGATACTATTTCTTTCACTCGCTTTTTAAGTAAATTCTAATCGAGTAAGTAAAGGACAGTATCGTTTTCTCTTTATTATTTCGAATTTAGAAAAGCTGCTCTGTTTTTGTAAAAATAATCCCATCCTGAAATGACAGTGAATATCATCGCTACCCATAGAGCAATCGTATCAAATGGGAATGAAATAAAGACAAATGGTATATTATGTAATAATAATGCCGAAACGGCAATAATTTGCGCCCATGTTTTAATTTTCCCTAACATGTTCGCAGCTACTACTTCTCCTCCACCTGCGAGGATTAGACGTAAACCAGTTACAGCAAATTCTCTACTAATAATAACAATCACAATCCATGCTGGTGCCATTTCAAGTTCTACTAAAGCAATAAGTGCAGCAGACACAAGTAATTTATCAGCTAACGGATCTAAAAATTTCCCTAGGTTTGTCACAAGATTATATTTTCTCGCATAATACCCATCTACCCAATCAGTAATAGAAGCAATAATAAATATGATTGCCGCTATAAGATGTGTATAAGGGATTGCTGCATCGCCTATTGCTAATTCACCAAAATCCAATGGTGCGAGCAATAAAATAAGAAATACGGGGATCATTATAATTCTTGAAACGGTTATTTTATTAGGTAAGTTCACATTCATTCCTCCAACTTCAATATTGCTTTTCCACTATACATAAATATAGAAAGTTTGTCTATTAATTAGAAAAGCGGAACCGGCTCGTTCAGCACCGACAAGCATAAGACAGCTTTTCGGAGGAGGTCGATTTTTACCTCCGCAGAAAAAATGGCTTATGACTCGAGGGGCTAGCCGGTGCAGCTAGACAATTAGAAAAGTGGAACGGGCCCGTTCAGATCCGACAAGCAACATATTCTGGTTTATGTACAAAAAAAGCCATCAAGCTGATGACTTTATTGTTCTCCATTTGGTAGAAATTTAATAGTAATCTTTTGTACAGTAGCTTCAGACGGGAATTCAAAAGGCACTTCATTAATCTTGATATCCGTTTCATAGGACCTACCAACATTAAAGACAATCTCTTCTTCTTGCGATAAATCAATGGTTTCCGTTTGACCTTCTTTTATCGAGTCAGAGAAAAAATTGTGACCCTTTGTATTACTAATTCCAATCCAAGTTTCACCAGAGGAAGTTAGCTCCACAATAAATTTATCTGTATCACTAAGCTCTAAAGTTGTATTCGCACCCGTTCTTGCCACCTCTGTAATAGTACCAGTAGTAGGTGTTTCTTCATCAGGCTCTTCATCTTCTTCGGTTGCAGCGTCTTCGTCAGTCGCGTTTTCCCCTGTATCTGAATCTGAGGTTTGATTTGGAGCATCTATTTCAGTAATGGTATCACCTTGTGGAGATTGATTTTGGTCAGGATTATCTTTATTCGAAAAATATAAAACAAGGCCATAAATTAATACACATAAGGCTATAAAGCCTAGTATCAACAATAATTTAGGTAAGAAATTTAAGACTTTCGTATCCTTAGGTTGGATCTGTTTTCTTGTTTTCACACGAGATAGCTGTGGAATTTCTTCCTTCTCATTAACAGGAATATCATTTTTATACTCCTCAAAAATCTCTTCTGGATCTAATCCGACTGCTTCAGCGTATTGCTTAATAAAGGCTCGCGCATAAAACTGTCCTGGCATGATGGAATAGTTACCTTCTTCTACCCCAATTAAATATCTCTTCTGAATCTTTGTTATGGTTTGTAGATCTTCTAAAGACAAATTTTTTGCTTCTCTTTCTTGCTTTAATTTATTTCCTAATTCTGTCACTAACTAACACCTTCCAACATTTTTAAAAATCAAAACCCCCAAAGGGATTATCCTCAAACATATTATTGGATTGCACCACTTCATATGTGATTTCTTCCTCTTCACTGTTACGCAATTCAATAATGTAATCAAAATCTTCAAGTTTATATTCTGTATTTTGCACGAAAATATCAGGATGTTCAACCACTTTCACTGCAGATAATCGCATAATTTCTCTAATTAACTGCCAATGTTTCTCATTTGCTCTTTTTGTTGAGACTATTCCATCTATAATAAAAAGGTTATCCTCACTGTACTCATCTTCTATTAACTGACTACGAATTGTCTGTTTTAACAACGTACTGGAAACAAAGAGCCATCGTTTATTTGCACAAACACTAGATGCGACAATCGATTCTGTTTTCCCTACTCTTGGCATTCCCCTTATTCCAATTAGCTTGTGACCTTCCTGCTTAAAGAGCTCTGCTAAAAAGTCAACTAATAAGCCCAATTCATTTCTAACAAAACGGAAGGTTTTTTTGTCGTCTGCATCTCTTTGTATGTATCTTCCATGCCTTACAGCTAAACGATCGCGAAGTTTGGGCTCTCGAAGCTTTGTTACAGTTATATTATCCATTGTATTTAAGATAGATTCAAGCCGGACTATTTGCTCATTTGTATCACTTAATAAAAGCATTCCACGTCTTGAATCATCCACACCATTGATCGTAACAATATTTATGGAAAGCATTCCTAATAAAGAGGCAATGTCACCAAGGAGCCCTGGTCTGTTAATATGTATTTCATATTCTAAATACCACTCTTTTTTCTCCATGAAACCACTCCAATCAAAAAACATTTCGTCCAAACCCATTGTTACCTCTATAATAGCTAATAATCAAGCAATAAGGAAGCAATTCCTATCCTTTGTAAAAAATTTTAACTAAATAAAACGTAAGCAACAAAAAAAGAGAGGAAATCGCCTCTCTTAGTGTGAACCATCATGTTGAACTAATTTAACCATCATGTTTGCGATTGCATGTTGCTCTTCAGGATTAGCAACTTTCCATAAATCTGCAAGCACTCTTTCTTGGGGGTTTTTTGCTTCTACTTCTTTAGCAAGATAATCGCCAATCTCATACGCAAGCTGTGAAATAGCACTGTTATCCATTCCCTCGTGCTCTGCATGGTTAAGACGTTCACCTAAAAAACCTTTCCACTGATCCCAATTTTCTAATACTGACATACTAACTCCTCCTTCCACATATGTTCAAGAGTTAGTATGTCATGAGTAATCTAGAATTATGCAAACTTCATTCAATTCCAACCACCATTAATTCCTAAGGTTTGACCTGTCGTGTAGGAGGATTTGTTAGAAATAAGAAAGGAAACAGAATCCGCTATTTCTTGCGGGTTGGCTAGTCTTCCCATAGGGATTTCTTCGCATATCTGAAGCATATCATCTTCGGAGAAATGATGAAGCATCTTCGTGTTCACTGCACCAGGAGCGATCGCGTTTACTCTAATTCCACTTGGAGCAACTTCCTTTGCAAGAGCTTTTACGAATGAAATTTGTGCTCCCTTTGTCATTGAATATAATACTTCACAGGAAGCTCCAACCTGTCCCCAAATCGAAGAAATAACTACAATATTTCCAGATCGACTTTTTATCATCCTCGGCAGAAAACTTTGTATAGTTGAATATAACGATGTTATGTTAAGTTGGATCATTCTATTTTTTGTTTCTTCATTGATATCAGTCATTAATCCATAGTAAGAAGCCCCTGCGTTGTATACAATTGTATCCACTGCACCAGCAATTCCGTTAGCCAATATTTCAACACTGCCTGGCTGAGAAAGATCCGCTTGCAGGACTTCTGTATTTTCAGTTCCAAGATTTTTTTGTAAATCGTGGATGGCTTGATGATCCCGATTGTAATGTAAATATGTATAATATCCCTCTTTAGAGAGATTCATCGCTATTGCTTTTCCGATATCTCCACTTGCTCCAATAATTAGTGCTGTTTTTTTCACTATTCTCACCTTCATTATCTTCTTTTTAAAAGGAAAGAAGTCGATTCAGACGTGCAAAAGCACTATGAATCGACTTTCTTTTATTTTGGCACAACTTGACAAACTGTGAAAGCATCTTCTTTAATAAAGTCATTTGCCACTTGAATTAAATCAGCTAATGTTATTTTCTCTAATTGTGGAATAACCTCAAATAGATCCATATCATTAAATGCGTATCTAGTGAATTGGTTTGCGATAAATTCAGGTGAATTTAAGGCACGTAAGAAGGAACCGATTTTTTTCTTCTTGATTCGTTCGAGTTCATCCTCTTTAATGGTAGTTGGATCCAGCGATAAAAGGATATCTTTTAGCTTATTTGCAAGCTTATCTGGTTCTGCAGTGTCTCCACCCAGCATCGCAAATCCAAAGCCATTTTCACCAGTGTAGTCGTAAGAAAATGTTTCATCAATAAGTCCACTTTCGTATAGCTCTTGGTAATTGTCCGAGCTTTTCCCGAAAAGTAGGTCTAATAATACGTTGACTGATAACTCATGCTTTAATAGGTCTACACCTTGTTTAGTTGGCGATGATTCTTTGATTCCTACTAAACTTTTGGATGTATGAACGTTCATTTTTAACACTTTCTTTTCTTCATGAACATTGGTAGGTTCTTCGTCGAAATGTCGTTTGATTTCCTTGGGCTCTTTAAAGGTTTTCTTTTGCTGATTTTCCTTGATAAAAGTCATCATTTCTTTTGTATCCATTGGTCCAACTACGAATAAGAGCATATTGCTCGGATGGTAAAATGTTTCATAGCATGTATATAGAAGATCCTTCGTGGTTTTCGAGATGGATTCTATCGTACCAGCGATATCGATTTTAACAGGATGATGATGGAACATACTTTCAATTAAACCAAAATAAGCGCGCCAATCAGCGTTATCTTCGTACATCGTTATTTCTTGACCGATTATCCCTTTTTCTTTTTCTACCGTTTTTTCCGTAAAATAGGGACTTTGTACAAAATCGATTAAGGTTTCTAGATTCTTCTCCACATTGGACGTACTTGAGAATAAATAAGCCGTTCTTGTAAAGGACGTAAAGGCATTGGCTGACGCACCTTGTTTACTAAAGTCCTGGAAGACATCCCCGTGCTCTTTTTCAAATAACTTATGCTCGAGAAAGTGAGCAATACCATCTGGAACAGAAAGGTACTCCTCCCCATCAATTGGGACAAATTTATTGTCAATGGAACCATACTTTGTTGTAAATGTCGCATATGTTTTGTTAAATCCGTCTTTAGGAAGTAAGTACACTTGTAAACCATTATCTAAAGTTTCATGGTACAAAGTTTCGGATAACTGACTGAATTCAATTTTTTCCATCGATTATGCCTCCTTTCCTGTTAAGAAATAGATGGTGTCAAGCTCCACGAGTTTCGCAACCTCCTGAATCTCTTCCTTTGTCACCTTTTCAAGGCCATCTAAGAAATCATCCACAGGTTTATTAACCTTTGCTACTTCATTATTATAATGAATTTCAATTAATCCTCGTGCTGTATCCACTGTTTCAAGTATTTGATTCTTTATCACTGCTTTTGTTTGAGCAATTTCGGCTTCACTGTAATCGCCTTGCTTCATTGCTTCAATTTGTTTATTAATAATGCTAACTGCTTTATCAAAATTCCCAAAATCAATTCCTGACATAACAAGTAGCAGTCCTTTATGACTTTCCACGCGTGAGGCAGCATAATAAGCCAAGCTTTCTTTTTCTCTCACATTTATGAAAAGTTTGGAATGTGAAAAGCCACCCAAAATCCCATTGTACACTTGAAGGGCATAATATAGATCATCATTGAAGGTAACATTTGTTCTATAGCCAATATTAAGTTTGCCTTGTTTAATGTCCTGACGTTCCACTATTTCCTTTGGTTCCTTATCACTTACGGGACTCTTTGTATGAATGGTTTCAACTGTTTCATCTTGTGCTTTTATTGTAAAATGCTGTTTTACAAAGCTTTCGACTTGTGCCTCTTCAATATCACCTACTACATATAGTTGAATATCATTTGTAGCGAGCATTTGTTCATAATAGTGATAGAGCGATTCAGGAGTAATTTCATCCACTTGTTCTTTAAGTCCATTAGCTGGAAGGCGGTAAGGTTCTTCTGCACACATTTCTTCCACTAAGCGTTGACTTGCATACCTCATCTTATCGTCATAGACAGATTGTATCCGTTGCTTTAACGCTCTTTTTTCTTTTTCAAGGGTTGTTTTTACAAACACTCCATTTTCTGTTACCGGTTGTAATAAGACTTCACTTAAAAGCTGGATGCCTTTTTCCAATAATGGCGTGGAATCTTTAAGAAACTTTTCATTAGCAATCTCTAAGCGGAAAGTGATAATGTGTGACTCCCCTTTTTTGCTAAGGTCAATGGCAAGACTAGCTCCATAAAGCTCATCCAAATACCCACGAAAATGTGAGGATTGTGGGTGGGACTTCGTGCCGTTCTGCAAGACATATGGTAATAATGCACGCAGTGTCACATCTTCTTCTAACAAAGGTGCCATTACTTTTAGAACAAGAGTATTCGTTTTGAATTTTTTGGTGGAAATGCTATGAACCTTTACCCCATTAAGGGAAAAAGTTCTCTCATCAATAAGCTTCAAGAAATCTCCTCCTTTTACTTTGTTTGAACATGTTTTACCAGCATGCTTTTTTTCGACTAAAGCTGAGAACTTAATGCTTCATTATTTTACACATGGTATTCATAATTATTGCAAATTAGACAGTACTATTCTTTCATTATTTCAAGAAAAATAGTCTTAATTCCAATATAACGTTTAATTAGAAAGTATTACAAGTATTCGGCTTCATTTTTTTGTTTACATAATATTATTATAGTTTATACAAAACTCTTATATTATTGTGCTGATTAATTGCTCGATAAGTAGAAGGAACATTAAGTCTAGAATTAATGGCTCTTTTCCTATTCATTGGATAAATTGGAAGATGTGTTAGATAAATCCAGCAATCTGTTAGGTAAATTCTAAGATCTGTTAGATAAATCTAAAAATCCTATTAAAATCATCCTCTAACTGGCCAATTCAAACCCGTTTAGCGGAGAATTTTTCAATTCCCATGTAATTTGAGTCTATTTTCTAAAAAATAAAGCTATTTCAGGTAATATTTTGGATGTTTTCGGTGCATGGGCGTTGTTTTTGCCATAAATGCTGTCCACTTCCTGCTCGGTTTTATCTTACTCCATCAAAAAAATGAAAGGGGCCTGGCACCAAATGGATATAATATCCATTTGGTGCCAGGCCCCTCTTTCGTTCTATGCACGCTTCCTTAAAACGTGGAAGCTAAATTTATCTGCTCTAAAGTAATTTAGCGAGTAGAGAATTGGCTCATCATTTTGGTCATAATGCATTTGCTTTAACACAAGCAATGCTGTTTCTGGTTCGCATTCAAGTATTGGTGAAATTTTATCATGGTAACCAATTGGCTCGATATGTGCGACAGCATATGAAACATACCTACCTGCTTCTTTTTCAAGTAGTGCAAGTAACGACTCATTTTTGTAAGATTGGTAATCTTCTACAATGGAAGTTGGTATTTTATCAATGCAATATACAACTGGTTGATCATCCGCTGTTCTTACACGTTCAAAATGTAAGAGTTCTTCCAAGGAAGGATCGTGGAATTTTTTCACATCTTCCTCAGTCGGGCTTTCGATGGTGGACGATAGGAAAATCGTACCCGGTTTCAACCCTGCTTGTGTGATCATTTCTGTCACACTATTTAATTGTTCAATTCCTGATGAGAAGACCGGCTTGGAATTAACAAATGTTCCAACGCCATGTCGACGTATAACAATGTTCTCTTCTTCCAAAACACGCAATGCTTCTCTCAGTGTTGCACGACTGACTCCCAAACGTCGTGATAGTTCAAATTCTGAAGGTAATTTTTCCTTTTCTTTGTATAGCTTAGCTTCAATATCTTGTTTTAATTTATCTACTACTAACAAGTATAAATGCCTACTGTCTGACCGAATCGACATAATTCTTCCCCCATTAAGCGTTTGCAAATCTTGTGTATTCTTTTTTATCCAAAATAATATAACATTTTTCATTCTTAAATTAAATAGAAAAATAAAGTAATTACTTGAAAAACTTAATTACAATAGCTTTTCTACGCTTTTCTCATGAAGAGAAGGATAACATATTGAGGTGTTATCCTTCCTTAAGATCCGACATCTTCATTATGGCTGGATACTAATACCGTTCGCGGTTTGCTGCCTTCATAAGGGCCAACAACTCCCCTACTTTCCATCGCATCTATTAAACGAGCCGCTCTTGTATAACCGATTCTAAATCGACGTTGAAGCATGGATACAGACGCAGTTTGCATTTCTATAACGAGCTGAACTGCATCATCATACAAATCATCGTTTACATCTGCTACTTCTTCGTTTATCTCTTGTGGAATCATTTCTTCTTGATATTGCGCCTTTTGCTGTTCAATAACAAAATCAACAATCCGCTCCACTTCTTCATCAGAAAGAAACGCTCCCTGTACCCTCACAGGCTTGGAAGCTCCAGCAGGTAGGAACAACATATCACCTCTACCTAAAAGCTTCTCCGCACCACCCATATCTAGAATAGTTCTTGAATCTGTCTGGGAGGATACGCTAAATGCAATTCTCGACGGAATATTAGCCTTAATGACCCCCGTTATTACATCTACCGAAGGACGCTGTGTAGCAATAATTAAATGAATACCTGCAGCTCGTGCCATTTGTGCAAGTCGTGTAATACAATCCTCTACATCTGAGGATGCGACCATCATTAAATCCGCTAACTCGTCCACTATCACAACAATATAAGGCAGCGAAGGTTGTTTCGCTTCATCGCTTTGATTGTGTCTTCTTATATAATCATTGTAACCTTCAATATTTCTTGTGCCGGTATGAGAAAATAATTCATATCGTCGTTCCATCTCATTTACAACTTTTTTCAAAGCTTGAGCCGCTTTTTTTGGATCCGTTACAACTGGTGCTAATAAATGTGGCACCCCATTATACATATTTAACTCTACCATTTTTGGGTCAATCATCATCATTTTCACTTCATGCGGCTTTGCCCGAACGAGTATACTTGTGATAATGCCATTAATACAAACACTTTTTCCACTACCAGTTGCCCCGGCTACTAATAAATGCGGCATTTTGTTTAATTCTGCTACTACTGCATCACCAGAAATATCGCGACCAAGTCCAATTAATAGTTTAGCATCAGGCTTTTCTGCTTGCTTTGTATCCAATACTTCTCTTAGTGACACCATTGCAACTTCATTGTTTGGAACTTCAATACCTATTGCAGACTTTCCTGGAATTGGCGCTTCTATTCGAATATCTTTCGCAGCTAAAGCTAAAGCTAAATCATCACTTAAATTAACAATCTTACTAACTTTCACCCCAACATCCGGATACACTTCATATTTTGTTACAGCAGGACCTAAGTGTACCTTAGTCACTTTTGCTTTTACCCCAAAACTTGCAAAGGTTTTTTCTAGTTTACGAGCATTCTGATAAATATTTTCATGCTCGGTTGTTTGAAGATTAGTAACTGGTTCATTTAATAAGTCTAAGGAAGGCAACTCATATTCTTTATTTTCTACTTCAGTAAAAGCCATTGGCGTCGCTATAACTTCCTCCGCTTCTAGCTCCTTACTTTCCACTGTTGACTCTTCTTGCAAAGTTTTTTTCTGTCTATTCTTCTCTTCATTTTGCTTTTGCTCAGCTCGATCATTGAAGGAAGAGATGATTGGAGGAGTCATTAATTCTTCTCCCTGTTCTTCTGCAACCACTATTTCTTGTTCTACTGCCTTTTTCGCTTCATTTTCTTTCACTTTTTGATTTTTATCCGTTTGTTTTTCCTTTTTCCGCTTTTTACTTTCTGTTCGCCAAACCTTCATATCCTCGGAAAAAGCTAACCATTGGTCTTTGACAAAAGAAAATATCCCCAGCACTACTTTAATAACTGTATCATTGAGGGATTTACCTGTAACAAGGATGATCCCAATAACAATGAAAATAGTAGCAATCCACTGCGCACCTTTTGCATCAAACAATAAGTGAAATAATGCAAAAAGGACCGCTCCAATCATGCCGCCACCTAAATCTATTGTGCTTGTCTCACCGTTAACTTCAAACCAAAATAGTTCCCATGTATTTGCAATAACAGATGGGTCTGCAAATGTTCCACCTCGAGATAGCATTTTAAATAATGAAACATGACTTAATAGGAGAACGGACATGATAATGACGTAAATCCCAACTAGTTGTCTTGTGAAAAAGGAAGGCACATCACGCTTCCATATAATATAGCCTGATAATATTAACAAACCGAGTAACATAAGCATGTACCATTCGCCACTAAAAAAGCGAAATAGCAAAACAAATGCATGGCCGACCATTCCTAGTTTAGCAATGGCAATACATGTAATGGCAAGTAATAACAGGCCCATTACCTCAAAGGTAACCGTCCGTTTCCATTCATTTCGATTTTTACTCTGTCTTTTTTTTCGCTTCGACATTTTACTCACCTATCTACCAACATAATGAGAAGAAGAAAGCAGCCAATCATTTAATGGCTGCTTTTTCCTCTGATGCTTGTATTATATCATAAGCCATTCTTCTTGAAAGGTAGTTTACAGAAAATATAGAGAAACTTCGCCTTATAACTGGATGCTTTACATATATTCGCTTAAATTGATTGTTTGTCCAGGTGAATACTCATTATTTAAGAAATGTGCAGGATCTGTACTTAGATTACGAACGATTTGATAAGAATTCATTTCTGTTTGCATGACAACGAATGATACCCCATTGTAAGAAACTACTCGTTGTTTCTCATATTCGCTATTGTCTACTGGAAAAATGACTTCCTGTGGCATGGTTGTATATAAAATCATTGCAGGATCTTTCCTTCCGAATGATCTTGGCGAGCATCCACCAATTCGTTTAATTTTTTTATCGCTTCCCCTACACCACCAACTTGATCGATTAATCCATATTCTACTGCATCGTTTCCAACGACATTGGTTCCAATATCGCGCGTTAAATTCCCTTTGGAAAGCATTAATTCTTTGAACTTTTCTTCTGATACTCTGGAATTCTTCGTCACAAAGTTTATTACCCTATCTTGCATTTTATCTAAGTATTCAAATGTTTGAGGGACACCAATAACAAGTCCTGTTAATCTTACAGGATGAATGGTCATCGTTGCTGTTTCCGCTATAAAAGAGTAATCACATGATACCGCTATTGGAACCCCAATGGAATGGCCACCACCTAATACAAGCGATACAGAGGGTTTAGAAAGAGAGGCTAGCATTTCAGATATTGCAAGCCCTGCCTCCACGTCTCCCCCAACAGTATTTAAAATCACTAACAACCCTTCTATATTAGGGTTTTGTTCGATTGCGACAATTTGTGGAATAACATGCTCGTATTTGGTTGTCTTATTTTGAGGTGGCAGTTGGATATGCCCCTCTATCTGACCAATAATTGTTAAACAGTGAATCTTTGAATCGGGTGGTAATTGTGGAACATTAGTCTGACCTAATTGTTGTATTTTGTTTACCAATGAATCTTTACCTGCATCTTGCTTATTTGGTTCTTGCTGGGGTTGCTCTGAAGATTGATATGTAGAATCTGACATGAACGTTTGCTCCTTTCATCCCTTCTAACTGAAAAACATAATCTATTCTAGTATGAACACATAGGATAATTTCATTCTTTTGGGGATTAAAAAAAGCTGTTAAGGGGCTCACCCTTAACAGCTTAATCAGCTAGTTTCTATACTTCCATAATGATTGGTAATATCATTGGTCTACGTCTTGTTTTTTCATAAAGATGTTGATTTAATGACTCTCGAATCTTTAGTTTCAAACTCGACCATTCCATTACTTGCTCTCTGACAGCATGGTCTAAAATATCTGCTACAATAGCATTTGCTTTTTCAAGAAGTTGTTCAGATTCTCGAACATACACAAATCCACGTGAAATGATCTCAGGACCAGCAACGATTGTTTTTCTTCCTTTGCTTATTGATACTACGACAATTAAAATTCCATCTTGAGATAAAAGTCTTCTATCTCGTAAGACAATATTCCCAATGTCTCCTACACCTAAGCCATCAATAAGGACATTGCCCGCATACACTTTTCCACCGTATTTCGCTTCTCCAGCTGAAAATTCCATGATTTCACCTTTATCTAGGAGAAAAATCGAATTTTCCGCTACTCCTACACTTTGTGCAACTTTAGATAAAGCTATTTGCATCTTATATTCCCCTTGAATAGGAATTACAAATTTCGGATTGAGTAAATTTAACATTAACTTCAATTCTTCTTGGCAGCCATGACCAGAAACATGAATTTTTTTCTGCCCATAAATAACCATTGCCCCTGTACGATAAATTTTATCAATTACCTTGGATACGGTTAATTCTGTGCCAGGTGAAGGAGATGCTGCAATCATCACAACATCATGTTCCTTAATTTGAACATGTTTATGCGTACCCTTTGCCATTTTCAGCAAAGATGACATCAGTTGAGAATGGGTACCTATCGTTAGAACTACCATTTTATCATTAGCCATTTTTCCCATTTCACTTACCGGTACTATAAGTTCATCTGGAATGTCTATGTATCCTAGGTTAAGGGCAATATCAATGATTTTACTAGTTGGATGAGATACGATTACCAGCTTTCTTTTGCTCTCAATGGTTGCTTGAACGATTTGTTGGATTCGAGAAAGGTTAGTTGCTAAACATGCTGCGAACACTCTTCCTTTTGCATTGTAAACAACATCTGCGATTTCCTGTTTTACCACCGCTTCTGAAATCGTATAACCCGGCTTTTCTGCGTTTGTACTATCCGCTAGTACGCATAGTACACCATCATTCCCAATCTTCGCCATCTTTCCAATATCAGCATTTTGTGCTAATTGAGCTTGGTCAAATTTGAAATCTCCAGTATGAACAATCGCTCCTTGAGATGTGTGAAAACAAATACCAACTGAATCTGGGATACTATGATTCGTTCTAAAAAAGGAGACGCTAACATTTCCTAATTCCAATATAGAATCTCCATTTATTTCATGAAAAACAACTTGTCCTGAAAGTCCTTCAGCTTTTACAAGTTCTTCCGCAAGAGCTAATGTAAGTTTCGTTCCATAGACAGGTGAATTTATTTTACGCAGAATGTAAGCTAGTCCACCTATGTGCTCTTCATGACCATGAGTTAGAAAAATCCCTTGAATTCTTTCTTTATTATCCACTAAATAAGATACATCTGGAATCACCATATCGATTCCAAACATTCCATCTTCGGGGATCATCACTCCTGAGTCTATTACATAAATATGCTCATCCACTTCTAAGACGTACATATTTTTCCCGATTTCTCCAACGCCCCCAAGGGAAAATACTTTGAGCTTCTCTATCTTTGTTGTATTCACTAGTCTTCCCTCCTACTTGTATGTAAAAACTTATGACGAAAATGCATACTTCTTTTTATGAGATCAACAAACACTAACCTTTTAATCTAAAAGAATATCCGCTCCAGTCATTTGCCATTATTATAACGTATGCAAGAATTGGAATACAAGAAATATTATGAGAATAAGAAAGGCCAAAGCTTAGTAATTCATGCTTTGACCTTAACTTTTATAAAATTATATGGATTGTAATAGGCTAGTTAATTCTGCTCTTTCTTGTTCAGATAATGGAACTAAAGGTAGTCTTACTCCACCAACATCTAATCCTTTTAACTGCAATGCAGTTTTTACTGGTGTTGGACTTGGTGCAGAGAACATTCCATTCATCACAGGTGTTAATTTTTGATGAAGCTTTGCTGCTTTCGCATTCTCTCCAGTTTCAAATGCATGGATCATTTCCTGCATTTCCTTACCAATGATGTGGGAAGCAACTGAAACAATACCGTTCCCCCCAATAGAAAGCACTGGTAACGTCAAGCTATCATCTCCACAGTACAAGAGAAAATCTTCTGGTGTTTTGGCAATAATTTCAGTAATTGTATCTAAATTGCCACTCGCTTCTTTTACCGCAATGATATTTTTTTCTTGTGATAATCGAACAATAGTATCCGCACTTATGTTTACAACAGATCGACCTGGAACATTATAAAGCATAACTGGCAAGGATGTTTCTGTTGCGATTGCTTTGAAATGCTGATAGAGTCCCTCTTGGCTTGGCTTGTTATAGTACGGTGCAACAAGCATTATTGCATCTACACCGACTTCTTCAGCTTTTTTAGTTAAGTCAATTGACGCTCTTGTGTTATTACTACCCGTACCTGCAATAACAGGGATACGCCCCTCGACAACTGTTACTACATGACGAAATAATGCTAACTTTTCTTCTGTTGATAGTGTTGGAGATTCCCCTGTTGTCCCTGCAATTACAAGCGAATCTGTTCCATTTTTTATTAGATAGTTCACTAATTGTGTGGTTTTCTCAAAATCTATATTTCCTTTATTGTCAAACGGTGTCACCATTGCTGTTGAAACTTTACCAAAGTTAATCATGGACACGAATCTCTCCTTCATCTATTACTGCTTGTAGAACAGTTAGTTGTTTTTTTGCTAGGTTAAATGCTCCGTGTAATGCATTAACCGCTTGAATCATGTCTTGTTGCTTGACTAAGACCCATATTGTCGTATGGCTGTCAGCTGATTGTAGTATTTGAATACCAAGTTCAGATAAAGCTGTCACAATTTTTGCCGTAACCCCAGGGACTCCCGTCATTCCTGCACCAACTGTGGCAACCTTTGCACAATGTCTGGTTACTTTCGGTTCATAGCCTAAGCCTCTCAAAACATTAATCGCTTTTTCACTCATTTCATCCGTTACTGTATAGACAACACTAGTAGGTGAAATATTGAAAAAATCCACACTAATTTCCTCATTTGCCATTGCTCGGAAAACCTCTGTTTGGATTCCGTATTTACCTTCTTTTGCATATACTTTGATTTGGGTCACGTTTGGCACATGTGCAATCCCTGTTATGAGTCGCTCTTTAACATCTGACCCCTTGCTAACTTTATCTAATGAGGTGACAAGGGTGCCAGGTGCCTTAGAGTAAGTAGATCGTATACGTATCGGTATCTTGGCCTGCATAGCTACCTCTACAGCTCGAGGATGGATAACCTTTGCACCTTGGTATGCCATGTTACAAATTTCGTTATAAGTGACAATCGGAAGTGGTCTGGCATCTTTCACAATTCGAGGATCTGCTGTCATCACTCCCTCGACATCGGTAAATATTTCAATCCACTCTGCTTGCAAAGCAGCTCCTAGTGCCGCCGCGGATGTATCACTACCACCGCGACCTATTGTACAAATGTCACCATTCTTGGACTCTCCTTGGAAGCCTGCAACCACTACAACATCGTGCCGATCCAATGCCTCTAAGAGACGATCACACTTCATGTCTATAATTCTCGCATTTGTATGATCATTGTTCGTACGAAATCCTGCCTGTGGACCATTTAGCGAAGTAACTGCTATCCCTTTATTTAATAGCATATTACTAAAAACAATCGAGGAAATAATTTCACCACAAGAAAGGAGAATGTCTATTTCACGTTTAGAAACGTTTTGCTTACCATCTTCTACTAAGCTCAGCAAGGTGTCTGTCGCATAAGGCTCTCCTTTACGTCCCATAGCAGAAACGACCACAACTACCTTAAAACCATCATCTACAGCTTTTTTAATATGTTGATAGGCAAACTCTCTGGTACTTTCATCTCTAACGGACGTTCCACCAAATTTTTGAACAACAATTTTCATAATTAGGCACCTCTTTGTTTTAAAACATCCATAATACATACGAAACATGCTGTCAAAATAGTACCTAATGTACTAGAATTCATTGTTCAAGATAAGAGGGGATGCGTTAAAGGGTTAAGGCCTGGGATTTACAGCAGAAAAGAAAAGGTCTCGCTTCATTAGACCTTTTCTTACGTGCTTTATTTTACTACACCTAGTTTGACTAAGCTTTCTGCTATTTGCACGGAATTCCAAGCAGCACCCTTTAAGAGATTGTCTGAAACAATCCATAAATGGAATCCTTTTTTATTGTCAAGGTCTTGTCTAATTCTTCCGACAAATACATCGTTTAACCCAACACAGTTTGCAGGCATCGGATAAAGTTGCTCTTCTGGTTTGTCTTGTAATACCACACCAGGCGCTTTCTCTAACAAAGCCCTCATATCTTGAACTGTCACATTTTCGTCCTCAATTTCAATATATACAGATTCAGAATGTCCTGTGACAACTGGTAGGCGTACACATGTTGCAGCAACTTGAAGATTTTGATCATGCATGATTTTCTTTGTCTCATTTATCATCTTTAATTCTTCAAAAGTAAAGCCATTTTCCTCAAACTTATCAATCTGAGGTACCGCGTTGAAAGCGATTTGGTAATGTTTTTTATCACCTTTAACAGGTAAGATGCTCGGAGTGAAATCTTCTTTATTTAAAATCGCTTGAGATTGAGATTCCAATTCTTCAATAGCAGCTGCACCTGCACCAGAAACTGCTTGGTACGTCGATACAATAATTTTGTTTAAGCCATAATTCTTTCTAATTGGTTCAAGCGCCACCACCATTTGAATCGTTGAACAATTCGGGTTGGCAATGATGCCGTTGTGTTCATTTATATCAAACTCGTTAACTTCTGGAACAACTAGCGGTACATTAGGATCCATACGGAACGCACTTGTGTTATCGACGACTATTGCTCCTCTTTTCGCTGCTTCTGGAGCAAGCTCTTTCGAAACACTACCTCCTGCACTGAATAAAGCGATATGAACTCCTTCAAATTTTTCCGGTTCCGCTTTTTCTACAGTAAACTCTTGTCCTTTAAATAATACTTTTTTACCTGCTGAACGTTCAGAAGATAATAGAGTCAACTTCTCGATTGGGAAATTTCTTTCTTCTAATGTATGGAGCATTTGCTGACCAACTGCCCCAGTTGCACCTACTACTGCTACATGATAACCTTTCATCTATTAAAGCACCTCTCCATAACAAATAAAATAGTATAAACATTCATACTTAATTTTTAATTTTATCATATTACTCAAATAAAGAAGAGAAGAAATTTGCTTTTCTTCTCTTCTTCATTCAATTTACTTTTTAGAGATCGTCTTTGTATCGTTCTACGATAACTGGCTGCACTTGTTTATTTTCTAATGCGTGTAAGACAGTAGGAACAAGCATTTCCATCCTAGCTACCATTGAATTTGGTTTTTTTTCTGGTGCGTCCTGTCCAAAAGGGATAAAATATATATTCTTTGTCGACATAAGCCTCATTAAATTCATTCCGTTTAAACCAAGTGCATCATTAGTGGAGATTCCAAGTACAACCGGGTTATGGTTACGAAGTGTTGCCTTTGCTGCCATTAGAACAGGAGATTCAGTTAAGGCATTCGCTAGCTTGCTCATAGAATTCCCAGTTAATGGCGCAATGATCATACAGTCTAATGGAATTTTAGGGCCAAGTGGTTCAGCCTTTACGATTGAATCAATTACTTTATTACCTGTAATTTCTTCAATCTTTTTTATCCACTCTTCCCCTTCGCCAAATCTCGTGTTTGTATTTTGAACAGTGAAGGTAACAACTGGTAAGACTTCTGCACCTGCATCTACTAATTTTTTCAATTCAGGTACCACTGCATCATACGTACAATGAGAGCCAGTTAACCCAAACCCTAGACGTTTTCCTCTTAAATCCATAATTAATTCTCCTTTCGCCCTTCCAAGCCATCTTTAAGTAACTGTGACAGCACATTTGCAACTATTTGCCCCGCAGTCTTAGGAGCTACAATTCCTGGAAGTCCCGGTGCTAATAACGCTTTTATTCCTCTTTTTTCTGCATAACGGAAATCTGTTCCACCTGGCTTAGATGCTAAATCAATGATTAATGTGTGAGCAGGCATCTTGGAAATGACATCTGAAGTAACAATTAAATGTGGAATAGTATTAATGACAACATCGACATCAGAAACACTTGTTGAAAGATCCTTTAATAAAAAGGGAGTTAAGCCCATCTCAAAGATCCGAGCAATATGTTCTGATTTTCTAGCACCAACCCGTACATTTGCTCCCAGTACTGAAAACGTTCGCGCGACACTCATTCCAACACGCCCAAGACCTAAAACTGCTATCTTGGAGTTGTGGATCGTGATATCTGTATGTTGAATTACCATCATAATTGTTCCTTCAACAGTTGGAATGGCATTATAAATTGCTACGTCATCTCGTTCAAATAACTGAACTAATTTCCGATTAGTACTCAACACTAACTGATCTAAATAACCGTTTGTTATACCTGAGTAAATCGTACAATGAGCGGGAGTTTGTTTTACTAATTCCTCTGTTAAAATAATCTTCTCATTCGAAAATATTGTATCCACCTGGCCTTCTAAATTCGTCCCAGGGACAGGTAGGATAATGGCACTAACGGTGGAGAAGTCCACTTCGTCTATTTGCTCCTTTGAAGCACCAGTAAAACCATGATCCAATTGATCAAATCCAACAAGAGATAGCTTTGCGTCAAGCTCAATAAGCTTACGAATCACTTCGAGCTGCCTTGCATCACCGCCAATGACAGCTATGTGCATTCCGGTCAGCATATATCGTTCACCTTCTTCTATTTCATGAAAGTATTTAAAAACAGCCTCAACTTTTCTTACTTCCACATCTTATGTCAAAGAAAGAAATTCTGTGATTGAATAGGCGTATAAAGGTAACATGACTTTTTTGGGTAGGGTAATACTTCCTTGTAATGGAAAAAGGAAGAGGACATTTTGAGTCGGTTCTCACCGTTCTTGATGAGATTCTCACGTAAATAGCGGGGGTGCTCACGCTTCCTCTCGACGTTCTCACATAAATAGCGGGGATTCTCACGTAAGTTGCGGACGTTCTCACATAACTTCAATACGTATTCATGCTCACCTCTTTATCCAATTTTCATATAAAAAAACGACTCAGCCTTGGCCAAGTCGTTTATTCTTCATCCGGAATATCGATAATGATCATATCTGTTCCGATTTTTTTTATATGTTGCCATGGGACTCGAATATCGTTGCCTTCTTTTTTCAAACCAAACCACTTTAACGAAGGGATAATTAAAGAACGTATCTCTCCAGTGTTTTCGTTTATCTCTAGGTCTGTATGCCCTAATATTCCTAACCTCTCCGCACGCTTCACATCGACAATCTCTTTGCCGCTCATCTCACTTAATCGCATCCACACCGCCTCCTTATACTTACTATATTAAGGAGTGTCCAAAAAAAAACCTGCTAGTTCTCCTAGCAGGCAAATTTATTAATTATTCAGCGATTTTGGCAGCTCACCGTTTGGACTAATGAGTGCTACAGAAAAATCATCCGTGAAAATCTTTTTCGCTAAACTATTTACAGACTCTTCTGTAATACTGTTAATACGATCTAGGATATCATCAAGGGAGCGATGTCTTCCGAGTAGCAGCTCATTTTTGCCGTTTCTACTCATACGACTATTTGTACTTTCTAAACTTAACATCAAACTTCCTTTAATTTGTTCTTTACTATTTACTAACTCTTTTTGGGTAATACCATCTTGCTTTAATTTCTCCAGGGTTTTTTGAATAGTATCAAATAAGAGATCTAATTGATGGCTTCCTGTTCCACCATAGATTGTGAGCATCCCATTATCCTGATATGTAGAGTGATAGGAATAAACCGAGTATGCTAATCCTCTTTCCTCACGAACATCTTGGAATAACCGACTACTCATACTACCACCTAAAACATTATTAAGGACGATTAAATTATAAATATCTTTATCCCCAATTGGTAAGCCATCATAGCCTAAGCATAGATGAGCTTGTTCCGTTGTTTTTTTCTTGGCAATACTGCCTGTTTCAAAAGATGGCTTTACATATTCACGCTTTGAAAATCCAGTTTCATAACTTCCGAATAGCTCTTCAATTTCTTTTATGAATGAAGCTTCATCTATATTACCAGCAACCGATACTACGACATTGTCTGGTGTATACGTTTCTTTCATATAGTTGCGAAGAGTATCTCCATTAAAAGTGGATAATGTATCTTCTGTCCCTAAAATAGGGTATCCAAGTGGATGATTTCCATAAGTTGCTCTACTTAAGACATCATGTACGATATCATCGGGAGCATCCTCATACATTTTAATTTCCTCATAAACAACATTTTTTTCTTTCTTCAGTTCATCTTCATCAAAGATGGAATGAAAGAACATATCTGCGAGTACTCCAAGAGCATAAGTCGAGTGTTCGTCCATTACTTTTGCATAATAGCAAGTATATTCTTTAGAAGTAAAGGCGTTTACTTGACCTCCGATTGAATCGAAAGCTTCTGCAATCTCTCTCGCATTTTTCGTTTTTGTACCTTTAAAAAACATGTGCTCTAAAAAATGAGACACACCATTATTTTCATGATCTTCATTTCTTGATCCTGTTCCGATCCAAACTCCGATCGCTACAGAACGAACGTGTGGAATATTTTCTACAACGATTCTAACTCCATTTGAACATGTATGTTTAGTAAGCAACGATAATCCTCCTATTCATGTTTGCCAATTCTAGTGATGGTTAACGATTCTCTCTTCACTTAATAAAGAGGAAACGGTTCCTAGTTCTAGCCCTTTGTCTTTTATAGAGGTGATAAGTGAGTCTAATGATTGAGCTGTAGAAAGCGTTGGATGCATTAGCACCATTGCTCCTGGATGAATTTTCTCCATGACCCTATTAATTAACACTGCTGGTTCAGGCTTTTGCCAATCGATGGTATCCACGCTCCACATAATGGTTCCTAGCTGTAATTCGTGTGCGATTTCGACTACTTCATCGCGGTAGCTTCCACTAGGTGGAGCAAACCAAGTGACATTATTTCCTGTAATCGCTTCTATTACTTCATTTGTCTTTACTAATTGCTCGCGAACCGCACCAGAACCAAGCGTTTTCATATTGGGATGTGTATAGGAATGATTCCCAACTTCATGACCAGCTTCTACAATCATCTTTGCTATGGAAGGATTCTCTTTTACCCAACGTCCTTCTAAGAAAAAAGTAGCTTGTACTCCATGCTTCTTCAAAGTTTCCAACATACCCGGGATATGTTCATTGCCCCATGCTACATTGATCAAAAAAGCAGCCATTTGTTTATCTGGATGCCCACGATAAACTGGGGATGGCGGTAAATCTTCTAAATGTACGTTAGGTGGTGTTTGTTCCAAGATAAGCTTTTTCTCATCAAAAACACCGTTTTTCTTCATATTCTCATATGATTTTTGGATGTCTACCTTTAATCCATTTAAACCCGGCTGTGCTTTCCATACCTTATCGATTATTGCATCCTGTGGAGCAACCTCATAATCTGCAGCTTTTTCACTAATTTCAGCATACAGCTCACTTTTTTGCTTTGACGTCTCCATAATATTTATCGATAAGACCGTGTTTAGATCTTCGGGATTCGGGTGACTTACCGTTTTATATGTAAAAAAAGCTACTATAATAAAAGCAATAAATTGGAACGTCCTTCTTTTCATATTATCCTTCCCCCTTTCTACTAAAATTTATGTAGAAGGAGGACAAGGTAGAACAGAAAGAGGCACGGAAATGCTAAGCCAATATAGCTAGGCAAGAACCAAAATTGTAAAAGTTTTTACAAAAAAAGCCCGGTGATTACCAGGCTCTAATGTTAAGACAATTGTTCATTCTTTTCTTTTTGTTCTTTTAGAAGGACTTTTCTAGAAAGATTAACTCTTCCTTGTTTGTCGATCTCCATTACTTTTACTAATACTTCTTCACCAAGTTTAACAATATCTTCTACTTGCTTCACTCGTTCTTCTGCAAGTTCAGAAATATGAACAAGACCATCTTTTCCGCTGAACAATTCAACGAAGGCACCAAATTTCTCAATACGTTTAACTTTACCTAAGTAGATTTCGCCTACTTGAACTTCACGTACGATATCTTCAATGATTTTTTTCGCTTTTTCGTTCATTTCCATATTGATGCTCGAGATAAAGACTGTACCATCTTGTTCGATATCAATCTTAACGCCAGTCTCTTCAATAATCTTGTTAATTTGCTTTCCACTTGGCCCGATTACATCACGAATCTTATCAGGGTTAATTGCCATCATTAAGATTTTCGGAGCGTATTGAGATAGCTCTGTACGAGATTCATTAAGAGTAGCAAGCATGGATTCTAGAATATGAATACGACCGACTTTCGCCTGTTGTAATGCCTCTTCTAAAATATCACGAGAAAGTCCATCAATTTTGATATCCATTTGAAGTGCCGTTACACCTTTAGCTGTACCTGCAACTTTAAAGTCCATATCTCCAAGATGATCTTCCATACCTTGAATATCCGATAGCACTGTATAGTGCTCGCCTTTTTTGATTAAGCCCATTGCAATACCTGCTACTGGTGCCTTAATTGGTACACCTGCATCCATCATCGCTAACGTACTTGCACAAATACTTGCTTGAGAAGTAGAACCATTAGATTCTAATACTTCAGAAACTAAACGAACAGTATAAGGGAAATCCTTTTCAGATGGAATTACTGGTTCAAGAGCACGCTCACCTAAAGCACCGTGACCTATTTCACGACGACCAGGTCCTCTCATTGGTCCAGTTTCTCCTACGCTAAATAACGGGAAGTTGTAGTGATGCATAAAGCGCTTCTCTTCTTCTACCCCAAGTCCATCCAGAATTTGCACATCACCTAAAGCTCCTAATGTACAGATACTTAATGCTTGAGTTTGTCCGCGAGTGAAAAGGCCAGAACCATGAGTACGAGGAAGTAAACCAACCTCAGAGGATAATGGACGGATTTCGTCACTCTTACGACCATCAGGACGTACTTTATCTTCTGTAATAAGTCTTCTTACTTCTTCTTTCACAAGCATGCTAAGGATTTCATTAACTTGCTTTAACGTATCATCCTCTACCTCTTGCTCTTCATATTTGGCAACAACTGCTGCTTTTACTTCTTTTATAGCAGCTTCACGTGCATGCTTTTCAAATACTTGTACAGCAGTGGTCATATCGTTTTCTGCAAGGGCACGAATTTCATTTTCTAAATTCTTGTCTACTTCATAAAGCTTTATTTCTGTCTTTTCTTTTCCAACAGCTTGTACAATTTCTTCTTGGAATGCGATTAATCGCTTTATTTCTTCATGTCCGAACATGATTGCTTCTAACATAACTTCTTCTGTTACTTCATCCGCTCCAGCTTCCACCATGTTAATTGCATCTTTCGTACCAGCCACAACTAAATTAATATCACTTTTTTCTAGTTGATCAACATTTGGATTAATGACAAACTCGTTATCAATTCTTCCAACAGTTACGCCAGCGATTGGTCCTTCAAAAGGAATATCTGATACTGAAAGTGCTAAGGATGATCCAAACATTGCTGCCATTTCAGAAGAACAATTTTGGTCCACACTCATTACAATGCTGATTACTTGAACTTCATTTCTAAACCCATCAGCAAATAACGGACGAATCGGACGGTCAATTAATCTGCTTGCTAAAATAGCTTTTTCACTTGGGCGGCCTTCACGTTTAATAAAACCACCTGGAATTTTCCCAACTGCGTATAATCTTTCTTCATAGTTCACAGTTAATGGGAAAAAGTCCAACTTTTTAGGTTCTTTTGATGCAGTTGCAGTACTTAATACTGCTGTGTCGCCATAACGAACCATTACAGCTCCGTTTGCTTGTTTCGCTAATTGGCCAATTTCTACCGAAAGACTTCTACCAGCCCAATCGATAGTAAAGACTTGTTTGTCTTGTCCCATGAATTCGTTTAACCCCTCTCTAGCATTTCATATGTATAGGCTTATCTTATTATAGCTACTTCCATTACATCTTAAATCAACATCTTTACTGAAAGAAAGAAGCCTCGATGTATTTAATTCTTCATATTATGTAAGAAGGTGAAAAGTAACGTTGGAGAAAAAAGCCTATTATTAAAATAAAAATAATGTATTTAGTATTATGTATAGTATGAACGAAATAACTACAACATATCAATAGAATTCAGTGGTGTATAGGTAAAAAGTTGCCTTTTTTATAGATATGTCCCTTTTAGTGAGTAACTCCACACTATTTGTAAGTAACAGAAGCTATGGAATATTAAAGGTACAACCTTAAGATATACTTTCTAAAAATACTAATAAAAAAGCGGGAATTCTCCCGCTTTCTCATAAAACATTATCGACGTAAACCTAATTTTGTAATTAGTTCACGGTAACGAGTTACATCCTTGTTACGAAGGTAAGTTAATAAGTTACGACGCTTACCAACCATCTTCAATAGACCACGACGTGAGTGATGATCTTTTTTGTGAGTACGTAAATGCTCGTTTAGGTTATTGATTTGCTCTGTTAGGACAGCAATCTGAACCTCTGGTGATCCAGTGTCAGACTCATGAGTTTTGTACTCATTGATTAGCTCTTGCTTACGCTCTTGTGTGATAGCCATCCTATTCACCTCCCTTTAAGTAAAAACCCCTATTACCGAGCAAGCGTTGGTGATTCGACTTGCCAAGCAATGGTTTTAGTACGTTTAATAGCATACATCTTTTTTCGTTAAAAAGCAAGTATTGGGTGTGTTTTTTTGAAAATAATCAATTGCTGTTTCTTTATCTTTTTGGATTTGTGCAATAAGTGTTTCAATTCCAGAAAATTTTTGTTCTTCTCTGATGCTTTGATGCCATTCTACTATCACTTTTTCTCCATAAATAGAGTCATGAAAGTCAAAGAGATGAACCTCAACTGTAGGTAAACTGTTTTCTTTTCTTTCCTTAAAGGTCGGTTTATAACCTATATTACAAACCCCATAATACCATTTATCTTGAACAAACATTCGTACAGCATATACACCAGTTCTAGGAATAACATAATCATCCGATAACTCTATGTTAGCAGTAGGAAAACCAATTGTACGACCACGTTTATCCCCATGCCCAACTGTCCCACGTATTACATAATAACGACCTAGGGTTTGAGGAAGATCCGCTACACGTCCCGCTTGTAACTCATCTCGAATAAAAGTAGAACTTACTTTATGATTATTGGATGTGAATTTCTCAATAACAGTTTGATCAAATTGCTCTCTTGAATGAAAAGGCAGTGTTTCCATAGTTCCCTTGCCTAAACGACCGTAAGAGTAATCAAAACCTGCTACAACATGCTTTATATTCAGCCCAATAATGTACTGATCCACAAAATCTTGTGGAACAAGACTAGCAAAATCAAAATCAAATTTCACGACGTATAAAATATCAACCCCTAATGAAGTTAACAACTTAATCTTTTCTGTAAGAGGGGTGATATAACGCACATGCTGAACACTGCGTCTTAACACAACAGAAGGATGAGGATCTAACGTCATAACTGCACTGTTCAAATTCAATTCTTCTGCTTTTTCTATAGCAGCAGTAATTACCTTTTGATGTCCTAAGTGGATACCATCGAAAAATCCAAGTGCTACAACAGAAGGATCACAATCATGTTGGACTTTTGTATGAGGATGTTCTAAATATACTACTTTCATATTAATCACCTAAATCTATATGTTCATACTGTATGTATGCCAAATTCTTTTAATCATCTACAATAGATTGTCAGTCCCGTGGAAAACTTTCTTCGGTTTCATTAAACCAGGTTTGGTAGGATGTTTCATGTAAATAGCTAAACATTCGTTATCATGAAAAATACTGAAGTATTCTAGATCTTCTTCCATTTCTTCTGGATAAGGTAACACCGCTCCATTACGGACTTTCTCTGCTACTGTATCACTTATCTCAAGCTTAGGCAACGAAATTAGTGCTTTTTCCATTGGAATTAGTACTTCACTGATTTTTTCCTCTGCCACTAGTTCTTCTAGCCCCTCAAGTGTAATAGCATGCTCAATAGAAAAACTACCTGATGCGACTCTTGTTAACAAGCTCATATGCGCCGGATACCCGAGCATCTCACCAATTTGAACCGCTAATGTTCTTACATATGTTCCTTTACTGCATGTAACCTCAAAAGAGAATCGAACCTGATCATGTTCCTGTATGATGTCACTTACTAAGAAAATATCATGTATCGTTACAGTTCTGGAAGGTCGCTCAATTACTTTCCCTTCCCTAGCGTATTCATACAGTTTTTTTCCGTTGATTTTTACAGCAGAGAACATGGGTGGAGTCTGTTCTATTTTGCCCTTTAAACTTTCGAGTAGTTCCTGAATTTCTTTGGTTGAAATAGAGGTAGAAACCTTTTTTTCTTCTACTATTTCGCCAGTTTGATCTTCTGTTGTCGTTGAGAAACCAATTGTTACTTCGGCTATGTATGTCTTTTTTTCTGCGGTTAAGAATTCTACAAGTTTTGTTGCTTTACCAATACACAGTGGTAAAACTCCTGTTACTTCTGGATCAAGCGTTCCTGTATGTCCAACCTTTTTCGTTTTTAATATTTTTCTGACTTTAAATACACAATCGTGGGAAGTTAATCCCTTTGGTTTGTTTAATACTAGAATGCCATCCAAAGGAAGCACCTCTTTCTTTTATTACTTTTTTTGGAGACGGGTTAATAAGCTAAGGTTATATTTCTCATTTATAGATGTCAGTTTTCGGAACTGAACGAGCCTTTTTCACTTTTCTAATAGGCTAACCTGAAAATGAAGGGACCACATTAAACACCCTGTTGATCTCCGTGCCAGGTGTTCGCTTTCCGCGGGCGGGCCGGGAGCCTCCTCGGCCTAACGGCCTGCGGGGTCTCCCTTGTCCCTTCCTCCCGCAGGAGTCTCACACCTTGCACTCCGATCAACAGGGGGGACAGGTTAAACATGGTGCTTAACGAATCTGAGTCACTTGTTTTTTTCCGACATAGAGAAAATTTGGTTTGTATGGATGCCTACCCTGAAATTAAGGCGTCACCTTTAAATGTCCTGTTGTTTCCGGGAGTTTCACGCCTAGCAGTACTATCTACAAGGGAGACGGGTTAAGCATTGTGTTTTGCTGAGATTTCTTATAAAAAAGGATAGACACAATTTGCCTATCCTTCTTTTTTACTCTTCATCTTCAGAGTCTTTTTTATTAAGTTCATGAATTAGGTTTTCGATTCGATTACCGTATTCAATGGATTCATCGAATTCAAAGAAAAGTTCAGGTGTTTTTCTTAAACGAATTCTACGTCCGATTTCGCTTCGAATAAATCCTTTTGCTTTCGCCAGGCCAATTAGAGTATCTTGTCTTTGGTCATCATTCCCTAGAACGGAAATGAAAATTTTGGCCTGTTGAAGGTCTCCTGTAACTTGTACGTCAGTAACCGTAACAAAGCCTACACGAGGGTCCTTAATCTTGCGACCAATAATATCAGAAAGCTCTTTTTTCATCTGCTCTCCAACACGATTTGATCTGAGTGTCATATCTTTCACCCCTTTAGAGCCAATCAAGCGAAGTTTCAGCTCTTTCTATTTCCGGAAAGGAATCTATATACTCGAGCACTTTTTGCAACTCTTTTTCTGTTATTACTTTCGACGAAGAAACGGATACAATCCCAAGCTTCGTTCGTTGCCATACGTCCTGATGGTCAATCTCTGCTACAGAGACATTAAAACGCTGTTTAAGCCTTGTCATAATTCGCTGTAACACCGCTCTTTTGTCCTTCAAAGATTGAGCATCATAGATCATACAGTCACATTCTAAATACCCGATCATTTTCTTTCGATTTCTTGCATTACATACGCTTCAATTACGTCGCCTTCTTTAATGTCATTGAAGTTTTTGATTGTAACACCGCACTCATAGTTTGTCGCAACTTCTTTCACATCGTCTTTGAAGCGTTTTAGAGTATCTAATTCCCCTTCAAAGATAACGATGCCGTCACGGATTAAACGAATGCTAGAATCACGCGTGATCTTACCTTCTGTTACATAAGCACCTGCAATGGTACCGATTTTCGACACTTTAAATGTTTGTCGAACTTCTACTTGACCGATTACTTTTTCTTCAAATTCAGGGTCAAGCATACCTTTCATAGCTGCTTCGATTTCTTCAATCGCTTTGTAAATAATACGGTGTAAACGAATATCTACGTTTTCTACATCAGCCGTACGTTTTGCTCCAACGTCTGGTCTTACATTAAAACCAATAACAATTGCATTGGAAGCAGAAGCTAAAATGATATCAGATTCTGTGATTGCTCCAACACCAGTGTGAATAATTTTTACTTTAGCGCCTTCAACGTCAATCTTTTGAAGAGATGCAGCCATCGCTTCTACAGATCCTTGTACATCCGCTTTTACAATTAGATTAATTTCTTTCATTTCACCTTGTTTAATTTGCTCAAATAGATCGTCTAATGTTACACGAGTCTTTTCGCTTCTTTGTTCTTGAAGTTGCTTTTGCGCACGAGCTTCTCCAACATTACGTGCCGTTTTCTCATCTGCAAATACCATAAAGTTATCTCCAGCTTGAGGCACATCATTAAGACCGGTAATTTCAACTGGAGTTGATGGACCAGCTTCTTTTACTCGTCGCCCTAAATCATTGACCATTGCACGTACACGACCAAAGGTATTACCAACAACGATTGGATCTCCCACTTTTAATGTTCCTTTTTGAACAAGAAGGGTTGCAACAGATCCTCTTCCTTTGTCAAGTTGAGCTTCAATAACAGTACCCGAAGCAGCACGTTTAGAATTTGCTTTATATTCTTCTACTTCCGATACAAGAAGAATCATTTCTAGTAAAGTGTCAATGCCTTCTCCTTTTAATGCAGAAAGTGGTACAAAGATAGTATCTCCACCCCATGCTTCTGACACTAGTCCGTGTTCTGTTAATTCTTGCATCACACGTTCAGGATTGGCACCTTCTTTATCCATTTTGTTTACAGCTACGATGATTGGTACTTCCGCAGCCTTAGCATGGTTAATCGCTTCTACTGTTTGTGGCATTACACCATCATCAGCAGCAACAACAAGAATGGTAATATCCGTTACTTGTGCACCACGCGCACGCATTGTCGTAAAGGCAGCATGTCCAGGAGTATCAAGGAATGTAATTTTCTTACCTTCAACTACAACCTGGTAAGCACCGATATGTTGTGTAATTCCGCCAGCTTCTCCAGCAGTAACTTTAGTGTTTCGGATAGAGTCAAGAAGCGTTGTTTTCCCGTGGTCAACGTGGCCCATGATCGTTACAACTGGAGGACGCTCTTCTAATACTTCCTCTTTATCTTCGGTGTCGTAACCTTCAAAATCCGTTACTTCAAAGATAATTTCTTCTTCTACTTCCACATTGAACTCTCCAGCTATTAACTCAATAGAATCCTTATCTAGGTCTTGGTTAATAGTTGCCATAACGCCTAGCATTAAAAGCTTTTTAATAATTTCAGATGGCTCTTTGTTAAGCTTTTTTGCTAATTCTCCAACTGTAAGGGAACCTGTGAAAGTGATTTTAGAAGGTGTTTCTTTTATCTTCACTGGTGGAGTTGGCGCTGATTGTGGGCCGCGGTTTTGTTGCGTTTTTTGTTGTTTCTTTTTCCCTTTTGAGAAATTATTATTGTTATTGTTAAAAGGTTTCTTCCCAGGCTTTTGAGAAGAAGGACTGTTTTTTGCTTGAGTTGCACCTTGGTTAGAAGCAGGTTTTTTGGGTGCAGTGTTTGCACCTTGGGAAGCTGCTGGCTTTTTAGGTGTTTCATTCTTATTAGTGCCATTTAATTTTTGGATCGTGTCTTCGTCTAATGTTGCCATATGGTTGGATACCTCAATATTCATTTCTTTTAGTTTTGTGATGACATCTTTACTTGATACGTTCTTTTGTTTAGCGTATTCGTACACGCGTAATTTCGTCATACATTCACCCCCAAAGATTAATCGAGCAAGGTGAGGAGCTTTTTTGCAAACCCTTCATCTGTAACTGCGATGGAAACTCTCGCATCTTTGCCTATCGCTCGACCTAACTCGTACCGATCTTCCACCGTTCTTATCGGTACTTCATAGTAAGTACACTTGTCATGTAGCTTCTTCATCGTATTAGGAGAAGCATCACCAGCAACAAGTACTAGTTTTGCATTTCCTGCTCTTACTTCTTTGATTACTAGCTCTTCCCCAGTAATCGTTTTTCTCGCTCTTGTTGCGAGACCTAATATAGATAGCCATTGATTATTCATGATGTTGAATCTTTCTCCGTTTCTACCAGTTGAAGCAATTCATCATACAATGAATTATCAATCGCTACATCTAGATGTCGGGATAATATATTTTTCTTTTGTGCGAGAAGGATACTCTCTTTGTTTCTCGCTAAATACGCCCCTCTACCAGACTTTTTTCCTGTCAAGTCAATGGAGACTTCTCCTTCTTTTGATCGTACGATACGAATCAATTCTTTTTTAGGTCTCAATTCTTGACTAGCAACGCATTTTCGCATAGGAACTTTCTTGCGATTGTTCACCTGGTTTCACCCTCTTTTTATGATCATTCTTCTGTGTTTTCTTCCTCATAGAAGTCGTCCATGTCATCCTCATCATTTTTGGATAAAGTTAGGCTTGGATAGATTCCTAATTCTTCGGCTTCTGTTTCACTCTTAATATCGATCTTCCAGCCAGTTAACTTAGCTGCAAGGCGAGCGTTTTGCCCTCTTTTTCCAATCGCTAGTGAAAGTTGGTAGTCCGGAACAACAACAGTTGTCGCTTTGTCTTCCTCACTCACTTGTACTTCAAGTACTTTTGACGGGCTAAGAGCATTTGCTACAAAATCAACAGGGTCCTTGGACCAACGGACGATATCGATTTTTTCCCCTTTTAGCTCATTCACAATAGCTTGAACACGCTGACCTTTAGGTCCAACACACGCACCAACTGGATCCACTTCTGGATTATCACTATGAACTGAGATTTTAGAACGGTCTCCTGCTTCACGTGCAACAGACTTTATTTCAACCGTACCGTCATAAATTTCTGGTACTTCTAATTCAAATAGCCTCTTGAGTAATCCTGGATGAGAACGAGAAACAAAGATTTGAGGACCTTTGGTTGTTTTCTCAACTTTTGTTAAGAATACTTTTATTCTATCATGAGGCTTGTAATGCTCATTAGGCATTTGCTCATTTACTGGTAACAAAGCTTCGATTTTCCCTAGGCTTACATAGATAAACTTAGCGTCTAATCGTTGGACAATACCTGTCATGATATCTTCTTCACGCTCAATATACTCCGAATAAATGACGCCACGCTCTGCTTCTCTTACACGTTGTGTGACAACTTGTTTAGCAGTTTGTGCTGCAATTCGACCAAAGTCTTTTGGAGTAACTTCAATCTCAACTACATCATTCTCTTGGTAATTCGGATCAATTCCTCGTGCTTCTTGTACAGAAATTTCTAAACGAGAATCAAATACCTCGTCTACTACATCTTTTCTAGCAAATACACGCATTGTTCCTGATGTTAGATTTAAATCTACTCGTACATTTTGTGCTTGATTAAAATTTCGTTTGTAAGCAGATATCAGTGCAGCCTCAATCGCTTCTATAATTACATCTTTACTAATGCCTTTTTCCTTTTCCATCAGGGTTAAAGCATCAAATAACTCGCTGCTCATACAACCATGTCCCCCTTAACATACCTATTGATTCGTTTTAGACACATATTAGAATGTGCCCTGTAGGTAATTAACCCTTTTTAAAATTTTACTGCCAAACGAGCTTTGGCTACTTTTGGATATGGAATTGCTACTTCTTTTTTACGTGTTTTTATTGTCATCGAGATAATTAATGTCTCTCCATCAAAACTAAGTAAGTCGCCTTCAAAAGTTTTTAGACCATCTAGTGGTTCATATGTTTTAACATGTACATATTTCCCAACTGATTTTTCTAGATCTTCTTTTTTCTTTAATGGACGTTCTGCACCAGGTGAAGATACTTCTAGGAAGTAGTTATGTGGAATTGGATCGAGTTCATCAAGCTTTTCGCTCAATTTTTCACTAACCGTACCACAATCTTCAATGTCGATGCCGCCTTCTTTGTCTACAAACACACGTAAAAACCAAGCAGAACCTTCTTTTACATATTCAATATCCACTAATTCTAATTTCATTTCATGTACGATAGGTAGTGCTAATGCCTCTACCGTCTCTGTTACATTTTTGCTCATCTTTTTCCTCCTTCGCTGTAGCGAGAAACGATGTATTTAAAATCTGAACAAAAGACCCTGCTTAAAAGCAGGGAATCATAAACAAGCAAGCTTATGTACACCTAATGCGAGATCTTACCTTATCCCTTTTTCCTAAACGGAGAGTAAGGTCGCTAGAAAAACGGGAATACAATACGAAAGAGCGGGTTTCCCCACTCTTTGTTAATTACCTGTATATAGCATTTCCAATGTAAATATATCATATCCATGCTTATTATGCAAATCTTTCTAGTAGTTGCAATGCTTACTGGCGCTTAGTTTCTGTCGTTCTCTACTCCTCATTAAAACAAGGAAAGTTGATTTTGATCTGGAAGGTCTCCTAGACAACCTTGCTTGTCAAGGTACTCCATAATCGTTTTAGATACTCTTCCTCGCTGCTGGAGGTCTTCTTTAGAAAGAAACTCTCCGTCTTTTCTTGAATTCACAATATTGATTGCCGCGTTCGTTCCAAGTCCAGGAATAGAGTTGAATGGTGGAATCAGTGAGTTTCCTTCGATAATAAAATCGGATGCGTGCGATTTATATAAATCAATCTTTTGGAATGAAAAACCACGCTCACTCATCTCTAGTGCCAATTCTAAAACAGTTAATAAAGATTTTTCTTTTGGAGCAGCATCTAAACCTTTTGCATTTATCTCTTCAACCTTTTGACGAATAGATGCCGAACCTTTCACCATATTTTCAATGTCAAAATCATCTGCACGTACGGTAAAGTATGCCGCATAGTACATTAATGGGAAATGCACTTTAAAATAAGCAATACGAACTGCCATTAAAACATATGCAGCAGCATGGGCCTTCGGGAACATATATTTTATTTTCAGACAAGAATCTATATACCATGCTGGAACATCGTTCTTTATCATTTCTTCTTTAAATTCATCAGATAAGCCTTTCCCTTTACGTACAGATTCCATTATTTTAAACGCCATGGAAGGATCAAGGCCTTTATATATAAGATATACCATAATGTCATCACGACACCCGATTACTTCGCTAAGTGTACAAGTTTTATTATGAATAAGCTCTTGAGCATTTCCAAGCCATACATCAGTACCGTGAGATAGCCCTGAAATTTGAACTAGCTCTGAAAATGTCGATGGCTTTGTGTCTTCAAGCATTTGCCTTACAAATCTTGTACCAAATTCCGGTATTCCAAGTGTCCCTGTTTTACACATAATTTGTTCTTCTGTTACTCCTAGTGACTCAGTGCCACTAAAGATCTTCATAACATATGGATCATCTGTTGGAATGGTTTTTGGATCAATTCCACTTAAATCCTGGAGCATCCTAATTACAGTCGGATCATCGTGTCCTAGTATATCTAACTTTAAAAGATTGTCATGTATAGAGTGAAAATCAAAATGTGTAGTTTTCCACTCAGAACTCGTATCATCGGCCGGAAATTGAATAGGTGAAAAATCAAAGATATCCATATAATCTGGTACAACAATTATTCCACCTGGATGCTGCCCGGTTGTTCTTTTTACACCAGTACAACCAGAGGATAATCGATCAATTTCCGCACCACGTAATATGAGGTTTCGGTCATTTGCATACCCTTTTACATATCCATAGGCTGTTTTATCCGCAACCGTACCAATGGTCCCCGCTCGGAAAACATATTCTTCTCCAAACAACTCTTTTGTGTAGTTATGAGCTCGCGGTTGATATTCCCCGGAGAAGTTGAGATCGATATCTGGAACTTTGTCCCCTTTAAATCCTAAGAACGTTTCAAATGGAATATCATGGCCATCTTTCGTGAACGATTCTCCACAGTTCGGACAATTTTTATCTGGCAAATCAAACCCTGAACCTACAGAACCATCGTCAAAAAATTCCGATGTCTGACATGCTGGACAAACGTAATGTGGTGGCAAGGGATTAACCTCTGTAATCTCTGTCATTGTTGCAACAAAGGAGGATCCAACCGATCCACGAGAACCAACTAGATATCCGTCATCTAATGATTTCTTCACAAGCTTATGTGAAATTAAATAAATAACAGCGAAACCATGGCCGATAATACTCTTAAGCTCTTTCTCAATTCGTTTCTCTACTAACTCAGGTAGATTTTCACCATAAATACTACGTGCACGAGAGTAACTCATTTCTCGTATTTCATCATCTGCGCCTTCAATTTTAGGGGTATACAGATCATCCTTGATTGGCTTAATATCTTCGATCATATTTGCAATCTTCTGTGTGTTCGTCACAACTATTTCTTTCGCTTTTTCTTTTCCTAAGAATGAAAAAGCGGCTAGCATAGCATCTGTTGTCTTAAAGTGAACATCGGGAAGCTTGTGACGGTTAAGAGGATTTGCTCCGGATTGAGAACGTACAAGTATTTCACGATGAATTTTATCTTCTTCTTTCAAATAATGAACATTTCCTGTCGCAACTACTGGTTTTTCTAGTTTTTCTCCCAGTTTGACAATGTTTGAGATTATTTCTTTTAGCGATTTTTCATCTTTAATTAATTCTAACTCTATTAAATGTTGATAATTACTAGGTGGCTGCACCTCGATATAATCATAAAACTCTGCAATACCTTCCACTTCATCTGGTGCTTTTTGCATCATTCCCTCAAAAACTTCTCCTTTATCACATGCTGTACCAACTATTAATCCTTCGCGTAACTTTTGCAGCTGAGAACGAGGAATTCGCGGAACACGATAAAAGTAATTCATATGAGAGATAGAAACGATTTTAAATAGATTCTTCAATCCAATTTCATTTACTGCAAGTAAGGTAATATGAGATGGCCTAGCTCTTTTATAAGCATCAGATTTACCAGAGTTATCATTTAATTGGTCATGATAGGTAATTCCTCTTTCAAGGGAATCCTTTAACATTTTCATAAGCAAATAGCCGGTAGCTTCTGCATCATAAATGGCCCGGTGATGTTGCGTTAATTCGATATCAAACTTTTTACACAGGGTATTTAATCGATGGTTTTTCATATCAGGAAATAACAGACGACCTAACTCTAAAGTATCAATTACAGGGTTTTTTGCTTTTCCTAGATTAATGCGCTGGAATCCGATGTTCAAGAATCCCATATCAAAACTCGCATTATGCGCTACTAAAGTATCATCTTCTATCCAGTTATAGAAATCCTTCAATACATCCCCAACCTCTGGTGCATTCCGGACCATATCATCTGTAATTCCTGTAAGATTAATTGTAGTCGCAGACAAAGGGTGATGCGGATTAGAAAAGGATTCAAAACGATCAATTATTTCCCCATCTCTAATTTTCACTGCTGCTAACTCGATAATGGTGTCATACATTGCTGATAAGCCTGTTGTCTCCACATCAAAAACCACATATGTTTCTTCTGCAAGATTTCGATGGGCTGGGTTATAGGCTATTGGAACACCGTCATCTACTAGGTTCGCTTCTAAACCGTACAGTATTTTAACGCCATTTTTTTTGCCAGCTGAATATGCTTCTGGGTACGCTTGTGCTACTGCATGATCTGTAATAGCAATTGCCTCATGTCCCCACTTTTTTGCTTGTCCAACAAGCGATGATATCGAACTAACGGCATCCATCGAACTCATTGGTGAATGTAAATGGAGCTCTACCCTTTTCTCGCCTACTGGGGCAGTGTCGATTATTTCTTTCCCTTTAAATTCATTGATATCGTTTGCCATCATTACGAGATCGCGAACAAATGTATCATTCTGAATACTACCTCGAACTTTTAACCACATTCCCTTTTTAATGCCTTGTAAAAGAGGGACATCCTCTTTATCACGTGAAAACATTTTTACAAGAATAGAATTGGTATAGTCCGTAATCTTGAACGTTAATAATGTCCGGCCACTTCTCAATTCTTTCGTTTCTGCATCAAATACATAACCCTGGACTGAAACTCGTCTTTCTTCTTCTACAATCTCAGCTAGGGTTTTCATTTCAGCATCATCTTTGATGTTATATCCGATCATAATCGGTCCCGTTATCGCTGCATTATCTTGATTTGCGCTATCTTTTTTCTGCATTTCTGTCATGGCAGCTAATGCTTTTTGTTGATCTTCTAGTTGTTTTTGCTCTACAAACTGCTTATATTCCTCTTCAGAATGTGAAAGACTTGTATCAAGAACATACATGGGAAATCCATAGCTTTCATAACTGGAACAAATAATCGTATTTAATTTTCTCTTTACCGCTATTGCTTCCGCTTCATTTCTTGCAGTAAGCATGAGCTTATTTCCGTGAAGAGTGGGTAGTTGACCTTTTAAAAGCATTAGTAACGGCGGAGAACAACCTTCTAATTCTCTTAAACAAATTGGCCAGTAATCCTGGATATAAGAATCTTCATAAGAGCGATCACTCACACTAATATGAAAAGAAACGTTTGCAATATGAGCAAAGCTTTTTGTCAGTTTTGTGTAAAATAATTCATAAATGGCTGCAGGTAATATTTTCTTTAAAACAAAATGAAAATGCCATTTTTTACTCGTTTTTTCTACGGTCAGTTTATCAATTCCAGCATCCGCAAAATAGGGGAATATATCATCACTTGTTAGTTCCAGTTGCTGAAGAAGAAGGCGAAATCTATCTTTTTTTTCTTGCAATAATTCCATAGAAATGTTCAGACTCCTTTCTCCATTCATAATAGAAGGTACCACACGAAGTGGTACCTGAAGTATAAGAATTTAATCTAGCTTATTTTACTACAGATTGACGAATAGTTTGAATTAATTGATCCACAGATAATTCTTCCATCTCACCTGTTTTTCTCCATTTTACTTCTACTATTTTTTCCTCTGCTTTTTTTCCAACTGTGACTCGAACCGGAAGACCGATTAAATCTGCATCAGCAAATTTCACTCCAGGTCTTTCTTGACGGTCATCTAGCAATACTTCAAGACCAGCTTTCTTCAAGTCCGAATATAGTTCTTCTGCAAGGTTTGCTTGTGCCTCATTTTTCACGTTGACCGGTATAACATGCACATCATATGGAGTAACAGAGTTTGGCCACACAATTCCGCTCTCATCATGGAATTGTTCTACTACTGCTGCCATCACTCGAGATACACCAATCCCGTAGCAGCCCATAATCATATGTTGCGTTCTTCCGTTCTCATCTAGATAAGTTGCACCCATTGCTTCACTATAACGTGTACCCAGCTTAAATATATGTCCAACCTCAATGCCTTTTGCAAATTGGATAACACCTTGGCCATCTGGGGAAAGATCGCCCTCTTGTATGAAGCGAAGATCGGTATACTGCGTAACAGTGAAATCTCTTACAGGATTTACATTTGTATAATGATAACCTTCTTCATTTGCTCCACTTACGCCATTTACGATATATTCTACCGCTGAATCTGCTATTACTTCGATGCTAGTAGGTATACCAATTGGTCCAAGAGATCCGATAGAACAACCGAATTGCTCTTTCACTTCTTCTGGTGTAGCTAATTCAACGATTGATGCCTGGTAAAGATTTTTCAGTTTCACATCATTAATTTCATGATCACCACGAACTAATACGGCAACAAACTTCTCATCTACTTTAAAACCAATTGTCTTTATGCAATCCGCACTTTCAACCTGTAAGAAGCTAGATACTTCTTCGATTGTTTTTTGGTTTGGAGTCTCTACTTTTTCTAACTCTTTATTTTCTTCGTTCTTACGTTCATAATTCGCTACAACCGGTGCCATCTCTATGTTTGCAGCAAAAGAAGACTCAGAGGAATACGCAATCGTGTCCTCTCCTATTTCTGATAGAACCATAAATTCATGTGTATCCTTCCCACCCATTGCTCCAGAATCCGCTATAACTGCTCGGAAATTCAAGCCTAATCTTGTAAAAATATTGGAGTAGGCAGTGTACATCTTCTGATACACATCATCCAAGCTTTCATGAGAGGCATGAAAAGAATACGCATCCTTCATAAGAAACTCTCTTCCTCTTAATAATCCAAATCGCGGACGCTTTTCATCACGGAATTTATTCTGAATTTGATAAAGTGTTAAGGGAAGTTTTTTATAGGATTTAACCTCATCACGAACAATGGTCGTAATAACCTCTTCATGTGTGGCACCAAGAGCAAAGTCACGATTGTGACGGTCTTTTAACCTCATTAACTCTGGTCCATAAGAGTACCATCTACCAGACTCTTGCCATAGCTCTGCTGCTTGCATTGCTGGCATCAAAAGCTCGACAGCATCTGCATTTTCCATTTCTTCACGAACAATGTCTTCCACTTTCTTCAATACTTTTTTCCCTAAAGGTAGAAAGCTGTAAATACCACTAGTATTTTGGCGAATAAAGCCCGCTCTTAATAATAATTGATGGCTTTTTACTTCTGCATCTGCAGGGACTTCTCTTAATGTAGGAATAAGCGTCATACTCTGTTTCATATAGGGCACCCCATAACATGTTTAATTTTTCAATAAAAGCAAAGAGAACTTGCATCTCTATCGATGATGCAAGTTATTGTCTCAGTACTATCTAACTATTTTACAAGAAGAATTTTTGGATATCATTCCAAGTAACGACTAACATTAATAACATTAATAAAGCAAAGCCGATAAAATGAACTAATCCTTCTTTTTGTCGGTCAATTGGTTTTCCTCTTACTGCCTCTGCTGCAAAGAACATTAGTCTTCCACCATCTAACGCTGGAATTGGCAGAAGATTGATGATTCCTAGATTTATACTAAGAACCGCCGTCCATCTCATAAGTAAGAAGATACCTGATTCTGCCACTACTTCTGTTGATTTATATATCCCCACAGGACCTGAAAGCATATCAATGGAGAATTGTCCGGTAATTAGTTTTCCTAGACCAGTAATAATCTCTTTTGTCCAATTATATGTTTCTGTCGCTGCTTTTGGAATGGCTCCTAAAACTGATTTTTCCATTGGCATGTACACACCAATAATTCCTCTTGTTTTCCCATCAACGGTATCTGCTTTAGGTGTAATAGGAATATTCACGGATTGCCCGTTTCTATCAATTAAAAATAACAGTTCTTCATTTGGGCTAACCTGAATAATTTCTACGATTTCTTCCCAAGTAGAGACACTTGTATCATTAATTGCTAACACTTTATCGCCTTGCTGTAAGCCTGAAGTTTGCGCTGGTCCATCTGGAGTTAATTCTCCGATAACCGATTCATTAACTGGGTATCCTTGAGCTATGCCTAAGAAAGCAAAAATCAAAAAGGCTAAAATGAAATTCATCATCGGTCCTGCAAAAATAGCCATAGTCCGCTGACCTAATGTCTTAGAACCAAATTGTCTATCATATGGAGCATTTTGTAATTCTTGTCCATCCATAACAAAAAAGGATTCTTTACTTACACGAAATTCTTGAAGTGTTTCTTCTTCATTCAGCTCGTATCCTCGTATAATGAGCTCCCGCTCTAAATCAGCGTGTTCCACTTCAATAATTTTCGCGTCTGGATATTTATCTTTATTGTTGATAATAACTTTATTTACTTCTCCTTTATCATCAAACAATAGACCAATATGATAACCTGGCTTTACTTCAATAATTTCAGGATCTTCACCAGCCATCCGGACGAAACCACCAATTGGCAATAGTCTAATCGTATACACAGTTTCATCCTTTTTAAAGGAGAAAACTTTTGGCCCAAAGCCGATAGCAAACTCTCTACATAAAATGCCCGCTCTTTTTGCGAAAACTAAATGTCCAAGTTCATGAACGAAAACAAGTACACCAAATATAATGATAAAAGCAATAACTGTATTCACTAGATTTCCCACCTCTAATCTATTAGTGAACGAACATATTCTCTCGTTTCAATGTCAACTTCTTTAATGGTTATTAAATCTGGATTTTTCTGAACCGAATGTCTTTGCATTGCTTTCTCAATTAAATCTTCAATAAATAAAAACTCGATTTTGCCTTTTAAAAAGGCATCTACTGCTTCTTCATTTGCAGCATTCAGTACAGTTGGCATCGTTCCACCAATTTTCCCCGCTTCAAAAGCAAAGTGTAAACAACGAAAGCGGTTCAAATCGAGCGGTTCGAAATGAAGTTTTCCCAAATCCATTAAATTTAGTCTTTTTCCTGTTGCATGTACATAACGATCTGGATAGCTTAAAGCATATTGAATCGGTACCATCATATCTGGTGTACCTAGCTGTGCAATGATGCTTGTATCATGGAATTCTACCATCGAGTGAATCACACTTTCTCTATGGAGCACCACTTTTATTTCCTCATATGGTATCTTAAACAACCAATGCGCTTCAATAACTTCTAAACCTTTATTCATCATTGTAGCGGAGTCTATCGTGATTTTTGCACCCATCGACCAATTAGGGTGGTTTAAAGCATCAGTTACGGTTACCCCTTTTAGCATTTCTCTGGATTTATCTCGAAAACTACCTCCTGAGGCTGTCAAGATTAGAGATTGAATATTTTTTTCTTTTTCTCCTTGCAAACATTGGAAAATTGCTGAATGCTCACTATCAACCGGGAGGATAGAAACACCATGCTGTTTAGCTGCTGCCATGACAATATGTCCTGCTGTTACTAATGTTTCTTTATTTGCAATTGCGATTGTTTTTTTACTTTCTATAGCATGTAGCGTTGGAACTAGTCCCACACTTCCAACCACAGCATTCACTACTATATCTGCATCCTTATAGGTAGCAACTTCAACTAGTCCTTCTTCACCATAGACAAAACGTATAGATTGAGTAGGAAATAAGTTCTTTAATGTTTCACTATCCTCTTTACTCTTTACGGAAACTACCTTTGGTGAAAACTCCTCAATAATAGATACAGCAGCTTTCACATTACTGCCAACGCTAAACGCGACTAATTGAAAGCGGTCAGGATGTTGTTTAAGTACATCTATTGTTTGGATCCCAATCGAGCCAGAGGCACCTAATAAACTAATTTGTTTCACAAGCCTTCACTCCTCAAAACAACCACTATTCAATCAAAGGGTTAGGATAAAAATTTATGTATAAAGTGTAGTAGTGGTAAAACGAACAGAAGGCTATCAAAGCGATCTAATATCCCACCATGACCGGGCAAAAGCTTCCCTGAATCCTTGACTTGATAATGCCTCTTTAAGGCTGATTCTGCAAGGTCACCTATTTGTCCAACTACAGATAAGATACTTGCAATCAATATTGTTATTAGTAAAGAATGCTCGAACCCAACTGTGAATTGAAATATTACCGCTACAACAATCGCACATACTACTCCACCTAGTGAGCCTTCCACCGTTTTGTTTGGACTAATCTCAGGCCATAATTTATTTCTTCCAAGCGATTTGCCGATAAAATAAGCACCGGAGTCCGTCGTCCAAATGACGATTAACGCAAAGAATACATAGGCTAAGGATATCTCACGAATTTCAATAAAATAGAAAAAGCCCATTCCGACGTATACGGTAGAAATTAAGATAAAACCTACGTCATCAAACGTAAACTTATTCTTGGAAATCACGGTATAGGTTAGCAACAATAAAGCAATGAGTAATAATACATCTACTTTTGCAAACACAAAATCAGTAGGTATCCAAGCACTTGGCACTAGCAGAACTAAAATAAGTAGAAAAGAAAGAAATCCAGGAATACTTGTGATAGAGAATCCCTTCATTTTTAAAGCCTCATAGAGACCTACTGTTGCTAATAAATACATAAAGATGACAAATGGTAATCCACCATAAATAACAATAGGTAAAAATACCGCCGCTGCTATTACAGCAGTTATAATCCGTTGTTTCATTGTATGTCCAACACCTTCTTATATACCACCAAATCTTCTACCACGCTGTTGAAAACTGTTTATGGCCTCATATAGGTGTTGCTCATCAAAATCAGGCCATAGCACGTCTGTAAAATAAAACTCCGCATATGCTAATTGCCATAACATAAAGTTGCTTAATCTTATTTCACCACTAGTACGAATGAGAAGATCTGGATCTGGTAGTAGATTACTGAAGAGATAATTTGAAAAAAGCTCTTCAGAAAGTTGATCCGTTGTTAACTTATTTTCTTGAATATCTGTTGCTACATTTTTTACCGCACGTAAAATTTCATCTCTGCCGCCGTAATTTAGAGCAAAGTTCAATATTAGACCGGTATTGTTTTTCGTTTTTTCCATCGCATTTTCAACAGCTCGAAGGGTATGCGCCGGAAGATCAGATTTGTTACCCATTAATCGTACGCGAACGTTTTCTTCCATAAGCTCTGGTAAGAATGTACCAAGAAATTCTTCCGGTAACTTCATCAAAAAGTCTACTTCTAGTTTAGGTCGTTTCCAATTTTCTGTGGAAAAAGCATACATAGTTAATACTTTTACACCTAAGCTATTAGCTGATTTCGTAATTTTCCTTACCGTTTTCATTCCTTCATGATGACCAGCAACTCTTGGAAGTGCACGCTTTTTAGCCCATCTCCCATTTCCATCCATAATTACAGCTATGTGCTCAGGTATGGGATGTTTTAAAAGTTCCTCTTTGGAAAAAGAGGATTTAGAGGTTTCTTTGCCTCTCCACTCTTGTATTTTTTTCAGCATAAAAATCCTCCATTAAAAATAAACAGATGTCCCTCTATTGGTTACCTATTTATAGTAACAGTATTAACAAAAAAACCCCCTGTAAACATTAGAGGGTCTTTCCATCTTTCTATTTTACATGTAAATCGCTTAGACTTCCATTATTTCTTTTTCTTTTTCTTTTGTAACTGTATCAACCTTCGCAATATAGCTATCAGTTTGCTTTTGGATATCTTCTGTGTATCCACGTAATTCGTCTTCTGTGATTTCACCGTTCTTCTCAAGCTTTTTCAAATCATCGTTACCATCACGGCGGATGTTACGGATTGCAACCTTTGCTTCTTCAGAAGATTTCTTAACTACTTTCACCAATTCTTTACGTCTTTCCTCTGTTAACGCAGGAATAGAAATACGGATTACTGTACCATCGTTGGATGGGTTTAAACCAAGATCCGCTTTAATAATAGCTTTTTCAACATCGCCTAAAGAAGACTTATCATAAGGCTGTACTACTAATAATCTAGCCTCTGGAACATTGATAGAAGCTAGTTGATTAACTGGAGTTGGTGCTCCATAATAATCCACTGTCACTTTATCTAAAAGCGCTGCACTAGCTCGTCCTGCACGAATCGAAGCTAATTCTCTTGAATAAGCTTGAATTGCTTTATCCATTCTATCTTTTGTTTGTGTAATCACTTGTTTTGGCATGTTTATTTCCCCCTTACAATCGTTCCGATATTTTCACCTAATACTACTCGTTTAATGTTTCCTTCTTCCATAATAGAGAAAACAATAATTGGTATATCATTATCCATACATAGTGAAGAAGCTGTGGAATCCATTACAGCTAATCCCTCACGAAGAACATCTAGATAGGAAAGTGTTTCGTACTTAGTAGCAGTGCTATCAATCGATGGGTCTGCACTATAAACTCCGTCTACATTATTCTTTGCCATTAAGATAACCTCAGCCTCAATTTCAGCTGCACGTAAAGCTGCAGTTGTATCTGTTGAGAAATATGGATTTCCAGTGCCAGCTGCAAAAATAACTACGCGTTTTTTTTCCAAGTGACGAATCGCTTTTCTTCTTATGTACGGTTCTGCAACCTGACGCATTTCGATAGAAGTTTGTACACGTGTTTCAACGCCAGCATTCTCTAGGCTATCTTGAAGAGCTAAAGAGTTCATAACCGTTGCTAGCATTCCCATATAATCAGCGGATGCACGGTCCATTCCCATCTCGCTTCCAACTTTTCCTCTCCAGATATTTCCGCCACCAACAACTACAGCAACTTCTACACCTAAATCAGCAAGTTCTTTCACTTGTTTGGAAACTGACTTAATGACAGTTGGGTTGATACCAAAGCCTTGTTCTCCAGCTAAAGCTTCCCCACTTAATTTTAATACAATACGACGAAATTTTGCTTGAGCCATTATAAACCTCCATAATAAAAGGATTTTCTTTTCTTCTTTTGAACTCTCACTTTTTCTAAAAAAGGGAACACAAATTGTGCTCCCTTAATATACAGAGTTTTCCTCTTATTTTTTAACTTGGCTCATTACTTCTTCAGCGAAGTTATCTTGACGTTTTTCAATACCTTCTCCAACTTCATAACGAATGAATGTTTTAACAGTTCCGCCTTTACTTTGTACAAATTGGCGTACTTTCATATCTGGGTTTTTAACGAAAGTTTGATCTAACAAGCAGATGTCTTCGAAGTATTTACCAAGACGACCTTCTACCATTTTCGCTACGATTTTTTCTGGTTTTCCTTCATTTAATGCTTGTTGCGTTAATACTTCACGCTCACGCTCTGCCTCTTCAGCAGATACTTCGTCACGAGAAACATATTTAGGGTTAATAGCTGCGATGTGCATTGCAACGTCTTTTGCAGCAGCTTCATCAGTAGTACCCTCTAGTAAAGTTAATACACCGATACGTCCACCCATGTGTAAGTATGCACCAAATGCATCAGCATCTGTTTTTGTAGCGATAGTAAAACGACGTAGAGTTAATTTTTCACCAATTTTAGCGATTGCCGCATTAATGTGTTCAGAAACTGCAACTCCACTTTCCATTTTCATATCAACAGCAACTTCTACTGATTCAGGCTTGTTAGCAATTAAGAATTCACCTAATTCGTTAACAAGAGTTTTGAATCCTTCGTTTTTCGCAACAAAGTCTGTTTCTGAGTTAACTTCAAGAATAACTGCTTCGTTACCTTTTGTTACGATTGCAGTTAATCCTTCTGCAGCGATACGGTCTGTCTTCTTAGCAGCTTTTGCAATCCCTTTTTCACGTAAGAAGTCGATTGCTTTCTCCATGTCACCATTTGTTTCTGTTAAAGCTTTTTTACAATCCATCATTCCAGCGCCAGTTTTTTCACGTAATTCTTTTACCATTTGAGCAGTTACAGCCATAGTTAATAATCCTCCTTAGGGTATGTAAATCGGTGGTAGTTGTTTATGCATGAAATATACTACCACCCTCTATAATATTTTCCAAAAAAAGGTGATAAAAGGCTATCCCCTCTTATCACCTTTTTGCTAAATCTAATTAAGCAGTAGTAGTTGCAGTCTCTTCACCTTGTTTAGCTTCAAGAATAGCATCTGCCATTTTGCCAGTTAATAATTTAACAGCGCGAATCGCATCATCGTTTGCAGGGATTACAACATCGATTTCGTCTGGATCACAGTTAGTGTCTACGATACCTACGATAGGAATGTTTAATTTTCTTGCTTCAGCAACAGCGATACGCTCTTTGCGTGGGTCAATGATGAATAAAGCATCAGGAAGGCCCTTCATGTCTTTGATTCCGCCTAAGAATTTCTCAAGACGCTCTAATTCTTTCTTTAACATTACAACTTCTTTTTTAGGAAGAACTTCAAAAGTTCCATCTTCTTGCATTCTTTCAATGTTTTTAAGGCGTGTAATACGCTTTTGAATTGTTTCAAAGTTAGTTAAAGTTCCACCTAACCAACGTTGGTTAACAAAGTACATTCCAGAACGTTCTGCTTCTTCTTTCACAGAATCTTGAGCTTGCTTTTTAGTACCAACGAATAAAACTGTTCCGCCGTTACCAGCAAGTTCCTTCACGAAGTTATAAGCTTCTTCAACCTTTTTAACTGTCTTTTGAAGGTCGATGATGTAGATACCGTTACGCTCAGTGAAGATAAATTTCTTCATTTTTGGATTCCAACGGCGTGTTTGGTGACCGAAGTGTACACCAGCTTCTAATAATTGTTTCATAGAGATTACTGACATGTTATATTCCTCCTAATGGTTTTTTTTCCTCCGTCCATTTCATTTCCAAGCAAAACTGAACGAATCAGCACCAATGCCTGGATCGACGAACGTGTGAATTTATAACACCGGAAATAAATATATCACAATCAGTTTTCACAATCAAGTCGAAAATACGTTTCACTGTCGAAATTTCCATAATAGTTCTATCTCAGTCTTCCCTTTGTCTAGCTTTTTCGCAATTTCTTCTAAAGAATAACCTTTTTCAACTAAGTGTGATACTTGCTCATAGGTGGTTAACCTTGCAAAATCAACTTCCTCACTTTGGATCCCCACTTCATCCTCAACAGCTGCAATTTGTCCAAGAAGGGTGTGTACATCATCTTGTGTAATTTCAGGCTCTATTTCATTCACAATAGGTTCTTCTCTTTCATTATTACTCGTTGTTTGCTGCGTTTTAGGTAGTTTGTCTAAAAACATCTTATTCTCTTCTTTTAATTCATACACATACCCACTGATTGTATCTTCTGCTTCTTTTAATAAATTTCGATAATCCTCTTCAAGCTGCTGAACCTTGGAAAATTTCAAGTATAAAATTATTACAAAAAAAATCGCAAGTAAGCTAATTGCGAAATTTATAGCCAATAAAATTCCTGTCATATTCATTCACGACCTTACTTTTGACGTATAAATAAAATGAACCGGTTGTGTTATAACACTAACACAACCGGTTATCCATTACATGATTAATGTCAATTCTTTTCGTAGCTTAAAGATAGCTTTGGAGTGTATTTGGGAAATTCTCGATGTAGTAAGTCCCAATACTTGTCCAATTTCAGTAAGTGTTAATTCCTCTTTATAAAAAAGACTAATAACAAGTTGTTCGTTTTCATTTAATTTTTCAATTTGGTGTATTAATTGTTGAATAGCTTCTGATTTTAGTAATTCTTCTTCTGGAGAAACACCAGAATCATCCTTTAATGTGAATGCCTGTTGACTTGAGTCATCCTGATCGTTTGGCATATCATCTATTGAAAGGATATTCGAAAAAAATACTTCATGGGTAATTGAAGCTACTTCTTCTTCAGACATAGAAAGTTCTGTAGCCAATTCCTCAAGCGTTGCATTTCTCATCAGAGATTGCTCTAATCTTTCCATGGTTGCTTCTATTCTTTTCACTTTTTCACGAATACTACGAGGGAGCCAATCCTCTTTCCTTAGACCATCTATTATGGATCCCCTAATTCGAAAGGAAGCATATGTGTCAAACTTTAAATCTCTTGTAGGATCAAATTTTTCAATTGCGTCAAATAATCCCACTAAAGCTAAACTTTTTAATTCTTCACGTTTTACGCTCTTAGGAAGGCCTGTTGCGATACGCTGCACATGATAGTGGACAAGTGGCATATATTTTTTCACTAAAAAGTCGCCTGCATCAGGATCTTTTTTTGATTTCCAAAGATTCCAATAATGCGATTCTTGGATTACAGCTGCTGTTTTCATGGCTCCCCCCTTAATATCACTACTACATTTAAAAGCATTAAATATACCTTATTCCTTTGTTCACGGTTTTAATCATTAGCTTTCCACTTTCAGGATAGAATTCAATTGTTCTCCCACTGTTTCCACCACAATCTTCTCCAATTAATGGGATATTATTAGCTTCTAGACGAGCTTTTACTGCCTCAACATTTCTTGGACCAATTCTCATCATATCACTGCTTTTACTTGTAAACTGGAACATTTGTGCCCCACCAGCAATTTTTGCTTTAAGTTGATATAATCTTGCACCTTTTAAAAGAAGTGTCTCTAATAAATGATCAACCCCTGTATCAGCATATTTGCACGAGTTGAAAGTTGATGTTCTTGCAAGACTAGATTCAGGGAGCATCACGTGTACCATACCCGCAATTTTAGCAGAATTATCATAGATAACTACGCCTACACACGAACCAAGACCAGATGTGCGAATAGAGTGAGGAGCTTGTACAATATTCATTTCTGCAATTCCAACTTTAGTGACATTTTGTAAGCCAAGCATTTATTTCTCCCCTAATGTAGCCATGATTTTTTCAAAGGAATCAGGAAAAGGGATAAGAAAGAAATGTCCTTTTGCTTTTTGGACCATCTCATCATTTATCTCAGAAAGTTCTGTATCAATAAAAATCGCATGATCACTAAATTGAGAAATCTCGAGTAGTCCCGCCATCACAATTGCCCCTACCATATCTACTTTAACTTGAGGTACTGAAGGAGTTACCCTTAATCCAATAGCATCTGATAAGGCAGTTAAGTAATGAGCAGAAATAATGTTGCCAAGTTCCTGCAAAGCGGATAATCCCATTTCATGTTGTGAGAAATTATCCTCACATAAACTTTTATCTTCAATTAATTGATTAACAAGCTTTAAAGCATCTTCAAGAGATAGAACAAAGAACAGGCTCCCAGCTAGTTCACCTTCCATCGTTAAAAAAACTGCAGCAACAGGACGATCAGGGCCACCAGCCAGTTCCATCATTTCATTAAATGAAACAATTTTAGCTCTAGGTACATTCATATTTATTTCTTTATTTAACAACTGTGAAAGTGCGGTTGCCGCATTGCCTGCACCAATATTTCCTAATTCTTTCAGTAAGTCCAGTTCATTTAACATTTCTTGATTATTCATCTCGTCATCCTTTAATTATTACTTGTTTCAATCTGAAGGACTTCAAATAGATCTAAGCAGACAAACAATCTTTTATCTAACTTCACGACACCTTGAATATACTTCGTCTCGACAGTTCCTACGACTTCTGGTGCTGACTCAATGTCATCCTCTGTTATATCTAATACATCATTTGCTGCATCTACTATAAATCCAACTTCATGATCGCCAACAACTGTAATAATGATTCTAGTAGATTCAGAATACTCATTTTCTTCCATTTCAAATCTTAAGCGCAAATCGACTATTGGTGTTATAACCCCTCTTAAATTGATAACTCCTTTTATATGAGACGGGACATTAGGGACACGAGTAATTGGTAATAGTTTTTCGATTGAACGAACTTGATGAACCGGTATAGCATATTCTTCCTTATTTAGTTCAAAAATAATAAATTTTAATTTTTGAGCGGTTGTCTGCATTCCTTTTCCTCCAGTCATTCCTCAAGTCATCCTCATTTTATTAATGCGTTGCAATCTACAATAAGCGCCACTTGACCATCACCTAGAATCGTTGCGCCACTAATAGCGAAAGTGGAATTCAAGTATTGTCCTAACGCTTTTAAGACCACTTCTTGTTGACCGATGAATGAATCAACTACAAGTGCTGCCATTTTTTCACCTTTTTTCACTAAAACGATTGAGTAAAGATTTGATTCTTTAGACTCTTCTTTGTTAACATGAAATACTTTTTCTAAATGCACAATCGGGACGATTTTCCCACGGAAATCGATGACCTCTTGTCCATGTGCGGTTAAGACCTCTTCTTTTTTTATTATGGCTGTTTCAATAATGGATGATAATGGAATTGCATACTTTTCTTTTTCTATCTCCGTTAATAATACGGAAATAATGGAAAGAGTTAATGGCAATTGAATAGAGAAAGTGGTTCCTTTCCCTTCAATCGAGTCAATGGTTATACTTCCTCCAAGCGATTCGATAGTGTTTTTCACTACATCTAACCCGACCCCACGACCAGAGATATCAGAAATTACTTCAGCGGTTGAGAAACCTGAAGATAAAATTAGTTGGAAAACTTCCTGATCTGTTAAGCTATCTGCCATTTGTGGTGAAACAATTCCACGACTAATCGCTTTATTTAAGACCTTCTGCTTAGAAATCCCACCACCATTGTCTACAATTTCAATGAACACATGATTGCCACTATGGAATGCTTTTAACGTAATTTTTCCTTCTTCATTTTTGCCAAGTGCTCTTCTTGCATCAGGCATTTCAATCCCATGGTCAATAGCATTGCGTAAAAGGTGAACAAGCGGATCTCCAATTTCATCCATTACTGTTCTATCTAATTCCGTTTCAGCTCCAATAATTTCTATCTCTACTTTTTTTCCTAACTCTCTAGCTAATTGTCTCACCATTCGTGGGAAACGGTTAAATACTGTTTCAATTGGAACCATACGCATATTCAAAATAATATTTTGTAAATCATTTGAAATTCTCGACATTCTTTCTACCGTCTCAATCAACTCTGATTCGTTTAACTCTTTTGAGATTTGCTCGAGCCTACCTCTATCAATTACAAGCTCTTCAAACAAATTCATTAAGCCATCTAATCGGTCAATGCTAACGCGTATTGTTTTAGTTGTTTGTACTCCTTTAGTGTTTGCAACAGGTTCAGCTTTCGTGATCGGTTCTATAGCAGGAGCCGCTTGTATTGCTGCTTGTTCTATTTCTACCACTTGCTCAGCTTGGTCAACTTTTGAAGTTTGAGAGACTTGAAGATTTTTTGTATGTATGGTTTTTATTTCTACCATTTCTACTTCAGATACCTTCATAATTCGTTCCTTGATCTCGTCCTGTTCTTCTTTTGTTACCATCGTAATAGTAAAGGATTCCTCAAAATTCTCTTCTTCTAATTGCTGAACTGGTGGAGTCGATTTAATAACTTCTCCAATTTGTTCGACCACTTCAAACACCATGAACACTCTTGCAGCCTTTAGCAAACAATCTTTTCGAAGTGTTACTGTAATTTCAATTGGGGAATAGCCTTGCTCCTCTGATTGTTCAAGGATTGTCACTTCATAAGAATCATAGGTATAGTCGTTAGTCCCACTAGCTTGTGTAACTTTGGTGGAATTCTCGACATTTTCACCTTTTTCAATTTTTATTAAAAGTTCAACGACATCTGTTACATTTTTCTTTCCGTCTCCACCATCTGCAATAGAGAATACCATTGCTTCCAAATATTCTACAGACTGAAAGACAACATCTAAAAGTGTCGATGTAACGGCTAATTTATGATTTCGAATCATATCTAACACATTTTCCATCTGATGTGTTAGGCTTGCTAGATCTTCATACCCCATCGTTGCAGACATTCCTTTTAACGTGTGGGCCGAACGAAAAATCTCATTTACTATTTCAATATTTTCAGGATTTCTTTCAAGCTCGACTAACTGATTATTGATTGTTTCTAAATGTTCCTTGCTTTCTTCTAGGAAAATATCTAAATATTGACTTAATTCCATTTTGAAACACCCCTATCACAATGTATATTGATGAATAACGTTTGCAATATCCTCTAAATTCTCTACTCTATCAACAAGCCCAGTTTGGATGGCTGCATTTGGCATTCCAAATACAACAGAAGTTTGTTCAGATTCAGCAATTGCAACAGTTTGTCCACTTTCCTTTAACTTTCTAATTCCTAAAGTTCCATCTGCTCCCATTCCGGTAAGGACAACCGCTATCTTTTGATAGTCTTGGATAACACTTAAAGAGGAAAATAATACGTCTACTGCTGGGCGATGGCCTTTAATTGGTGGAATCTTTTCATTTAGAGAAATATATAATTCTCTTTCTCGCTGCATTACCTCCATATGATAGCCTCCAGGAGCAATATAGACTTCTCCTTTTTTCACCTTTTGATTATGGGTTGCTTCCATAACTTCAAAGCTACAAAGAGAATTTAAACGTTCTGCAAGTGATTTCGTAAACTGCCTTGGCATATGTTGTACAATAAAAATAGGTACAGTTATGGTGGACAAAGATGTCAACAAGGTTTGCAAGGCACGAGGGCCTCCTGTTGATGTTCCAATACATACTAGTGATTGGGTTGTTTTTTTCTTTTTATCACTTAGGTCCATTTTACTATATTGTTCTTTTAGACGAGGAGTTTTTTTCACTTCTTGCCCTTGTCTTTTTTGTGAACGGATATTTGACCTAGCTGCTAGTAGTATTTTTTCAATTAGTTCTTCTTTAACTTTATAAATATCAATAGAAATAGCCCCAGAAGGCTTCGTTACAAAATCGACAGCACCTTTTTCAATGGCAATGATCGTATTCAAAGAACCAGTGGACGTTGTACTTGAAAGCATAATAACAGGAACCGGTGTATACTCCATTAACGCCTCTAATGCCTGTAAACCATCCATAACAGGCATTTCCACATCTAATGTAACAACATCTGGAGAGAACTCTTTTACCTTTTCTATTGCTTCAAGCCCATTTTTGGCAGTTGCAACCACTTCAATAACTGGATGGTCTTTCAACAAATCTGTGATAAGCTTTCGCATAAAGATAGAATCATCTGTCACTAATACCTTTATTTTATTCATAATGAAGTGAATCCCCTTTCGAAAGCAAGTTGTAGCTTTTTCTAGTCAAGTAAAAAGACGAAAAAGCTTAGAGACAAAGGATGTTTTTTCATGTGAACGAACTGCGGCTTTACTATTACCATCTAAATAAATCGTTGATAGTTTAAATATTGCCTTGCTCGCAGGACTATTAGGGTTTTTCAAGATAAAAGGTGTTTGGTCCATAACAGCAAGTAAAACAGCTCGGTCATCAGGGATGGATCCTAAATGATTTAATTTTTTTGTTAAAAATTGTTTTGCAACAGATTGTAAACGTTCTGCCGTTTTAGCAGCAATTTTCAAATCAGGTACCTTATTCAAGATAAGGTGAAATGGTATAGAAGGATTCTGAATATTTATATATTTTAAAGCGGAATATGCATCCGTAATAGATGTAGGTTCACATGTTGTTAGAAGGCAAATTTCGTCTACGGCTAAAAGTAATTGCAAACTTTCCTCTGTAATTCCAGCACCCATATCAAAAATAATAAAATCGTACTGATAGGTGGCCTCAGCCAATTGTGATAAGAAATATTTTCTTTTTTGTTCATCCAACTTAAAAATATCAGTTAAACCTGATCCTCCAGCAATATAGGATAGGTTTTCTGGTCCTTTTTGAATGATTTGATTTAAGTTTCGACCTCCTTCAAACAAATGAACAATGCTATACTTCTGCGTGGTCCCCATTAAAATATCAATGTTTGCCATTCCAATATCTAAATCGAATAATAGAACATTAAAGCCTCTCTGTTGTAAAGACAAAGAGAAATTCAAAGAAAAATTCGACTTTCCTACTCCACCTTTTCCACTTATAATTGCAATGGTTTTGGCTTCTTTTTCCACTTCGTTTGGATTAATTAAGCGGTGTTTTACTATCTGTTCACGTAAAAGTCTTGCTTGATCATTCATCACTTTAATTCCTCAAGCAAATCTTCCACTACCATTTCCTTACTTGCATTCAGCATATCTTCTGGAACACTTTGTCCATTCGTAATATAGGAAGCAGCTTTTTTATACTGATAAATTAAACTATACATCGAGCTAGATGATGACGTTTCATCCTTCTTCGTAAATAAAAATTTCTGAATACCAATATTCCAAAACTGATCGGTGATTTTCTTCATGTCACTTAATTTAGAAGTTAAAGATAACACTAAGAATGTATCCATTTCTTCTTCAAAATTTATAACCGCCTGCAAATCCTTGACAAACTCTTCATTCAGGAAATTTCGTCCTGCAGTATCAATAAAGATAACGTCTAAGTAAGAAAGTTTTTCCTTTGCTAGCTGAAAATCTTCGGCATTATAACAAACCTCAATAGGTGCCTCTAAAATGTTTGCATACGTTTTTAACTGTTCTATCGCGGCAATTCGGTACGTATCTGTTGTAATAAAGCCTACAGACTTTTCTTGCTTTAACACTGCATCAGCAGCCAATTTTGCTAGTGTCGTTGTTTTTCCTACTCCAGTTGGCCCTACTAGCGAAATAAATTTCTTTTTAGAAATAGGTTGATTGAACTCAATATCTGCTAATTGTTGAAGGAAATATCCCTTTAAAAGTTCTAACATTTCTGGCTTGGACAGTTTTTTTTGCTTTTCCCATTGCATGTATAAAAACTCACTAGCTTCTTCCGCAAGAGAAGTGGAAAGATCAGAGTACTTTAGCTTTTCTTCTATCTCCAAAAAGTAATCAGGTACAAGCGGATCCCGCTTTGCTCCATTCGTTAACTGTTTCATCATTCTCTTCATCTCATTTAGACTATGATGAATTTCACTTTGACTAATGGTGTTAGGTCGTGAATCATTTAACTCTGCCTTTATTTTTTTCTTCTGCGGTTCCTCAAAAGGTATAACTTGATTTTTTGTTTTGGGTTTAATCGGTTCTTCATCAACCGCTGCAATAACTTCTACACTTTTCTTCGTAATTAGACCGAAAAGCTTTGATGTTTTAATTGCTTTAGAGTTTAAGATTATTGCCTCATCTCCAAGTTCAAAGCGTACTTGACTCATTGCTTCTTGCATGGTTGAAGCTTTATATTTTTTCACTTTCATCCTTCCACATTCACCACCCCGATACTTTGTACTTCTACACTTGCTTCTAATTCGTTATAAGATAAAACTGGTATTTGTGGAAGATACCGCTCAAGCAATTGCTTCATATACATTCTTACAGCTGGCGAGCACAAGAGAACAGGAGTTTGTTCATAAATAGAGAACTGTTCTATTTGCTCTCCAACTTTTTGGACAATTTCAACCGACTTGTTGGGATCTAAGGAAAGAAAATTCCCATGCTCTGTTTGTTGAATATGATCGGCTATCAGTTTTTCTACTCTTCCTGCTAATGTCACTACTTTAAAGGATTCATTTCCTACAACATATTGATTAGTAATTTGTTTACTTAATGCCTGTCGAACATATTCCGTTAGCAACTCTGTATCTGCAGACATTTTTGCGTAATCTGCGAGGGTTTCAAATATAACTGGTAGATTTCTAATAGAAACATTTTCTTTTAATAGTTTAGCAAGCACTTTCTGCACATCTCCAATTGATAAAGGAGACGGTGTTACTTCCTCGATTAAAATAGGAGTAGATTCCTTTAAATGGTCGACCAACTGCTTTGTTTCCTGACGTCCCAATAATTCATGAGCATGATGCTTTATTTTCTCTGTTATATGGGTGGAAACAACCGATGGTGGGTCTACCACCGTGTATCCATACATTTCTGCTTCATCCTTCTTTTCTTCACTGATCCATTTCGCAGCTAAGCCAAAGGAAGGTTCAATTGTATCAATACCATCAATGCTATCATCTTCAATTCCTGGGCTCATTGCCAAATAATGATCAAGTAACAACTCGCCTTTTGCCACTTCATTTCCTTTAATTTTCAAGCGATATTCATTAGGTTGGAGTTGGATATTATCTCTAATTCTTACGACTGGAATGATAATACCTAGCTCTAACGCTAACTGTCTACGTATCATAACAATTCTATCTAATAGATCCCCACCTTGTTTCGAGTCTGCGAGTGGTATCAAACCATACCCAAACTCAAATTCAATCGGATCAACAGACAATAAATTTATGACACTTTCAGGGCTACGCAATTCATCTGTAACCACTTCTTCTTCTGTTTCCACTTCAACAATTTCTTCTTTTTTCAGTGATTGCTGAATCATATACCCTCCAACTACTAGCAATAAAGCAATTGGGAGTGTTATTACAATTCCAATCGGTGTAAAAATTCCTAATAATAGAATTGTTGCACCTGTAACATAAAGCATTTGTGGAAACGCAAATAACTGTTTCGTTATGTCTGTTCCTAGATTTCCATCTGAAGCTGCTCTTGTAACAACAATCCCCGTTGCGGTTGCTATAAGTAACGCTGGGATTTGTGATACTAATCCATCTCCAACCGTTAATAACGCAAATTTTTGAGCTGATTCACCAAAAGAAAGTCCCAGTTGAGCCATCCCAATTACAACACCGAAAATCAGGTTAATAAAAACAATAATAATTCCGGCAATCGCATCTCCTTTTACGAACTTACTTGCTCCATCCATCGCTCCGTAAAAATCGGCTTCTTTTGCGATTTTCTCACGTCTAGTTTTCGCAGTATGCTCAGAGATTAAACCCGCATTCAAATCGGCATCAATACTCATTTGCTTTCCTGGCATTGCATCTAATGTGAAGCGAGCTGCTACCTCTGATACACGCTCCGCTCCTTTTGTTATTACAATAAACTGAATTACAACTAAAATAAGGAATACAACTAGCCCTACTACAATATTTCCACCTATTACGAACGAACCAAACGTATCTACGACAGTACCCGCATCTCCTTCACTCAATATGGACCTTGTAGTAGAAACACTTAGCGCCAAACGATACAGCGTTAATAATAAAAGCAAGGAAGGAAATATTGAAAACTGTAAAGGCTCCTGAATATTCATCGTTGTTAATAACACAATTAAAGCAAGGGAGATATTAATAATGATAAGAATACTTAGCAACCATGCAGGGAACGGAATAATTAACATAGCAATAATCAAGATAACGCCAAGTATTACGGATAAATCTCTTACTGACATTTACTATCTCTCCTTAAGGTAAATCCATCATTTAACATAGTTCTTTAATCGATATACATATGCCAATATTTCTGCAACAGCTTGGAAATACTCTTCTGGTATGGCATCTCCGATTTCTGACTGACTGTAAATGGCACGAGCAAGTGGTTTATTTTCCACTGTTGTGATGTTATGTTCCTTTGCCACTTCTTTTATCTTCATCGCTACAAAATCTACACCTTTGGCAAGAACGTATGGAGCGTCTAGCTTATTTTCATCATATTTCAACGCAATTGCATAATGTGTTGGATTTGTGATAATTACATCGGCTTGAGGTATGTCATGCATCATTCTTTGCATTGCCATTTCTCTTTGCTTTTGCTTTATCTTTGATTTAATAAGGGGATCACCCTCTGATTTCTTATGCTCATCCTTTACATCATGCTTGGACATCCTGATGTTTTTTTCATAGTCGAATTTTTGATATAGATAGTCAAAAACAGACAAAAACAGGAGACCAGCTCCGGCAATCAATCCCATTTGAACGGTTAAATTCCCGAGAAAGCTCAAGGCTTCATGAATGTTTTTTTGAGACAGAATTAATAGATCCTCAAGACTTTTCCAAAGCAAGGAAAATGTTAGAATACCGATAAACATAATCTTTAATAATGATTTCACTAATTCAACAATAGCTCGGACAGAATAAATTCGCTTAAACCCTTGAATCGGATCTAGTTTGTTTAATTTCATATGAATGGCTTCTGTTGAAAACATTGGACCAACTTGAAGAAAGTTTGCTATGAAGGCCCCCACCATCGCTGCAGCCATTATTGGACCGATAATAATGATTAACTGCATTAATAAATCCATAAAAATAAAATGAACAGAATCTATTGTGACTTCATCTAGGAGATATATTTGAAACGAGCGTATGAATACCTCGGTAATCTTTTCTTTTAGGGTCGGACCAATCGCAAATAAACACAGAAAGACAGCAATTAACACAAAGGCTGTATTAACGTCAGAGCTTTTGGCTACTTGTCCTTTTTTTCGAGTATCCTGCCTTTTCTTAGGGGTTGCTTTTTCCGTCTTTTCCCCAGAAAAAAATTGCAAATCTAGTTTTAATAACGACGTCATTTACAATCCTCCAAGTAAATCCATTAAACCTCTCATCGTGTGAAGCATTAATTCGAATAATTTATAAAATAGTGTAAACAAAATAGTCATGGAAAAAATGATTGCAATAAAGCTTACTCCAATTTTTAAAGGTAATCCGACAACAAAGACATTTAATTGAGGAACAGTTCTAGCAACTATTCCTAAAGCAACATCCACCAAAAAAAGTGCCCCTACAATAGGAATTGCTAATTGTAATGCAACGATAAACATCATGTTAACTGCCTTTAAAACATATTCCAATAGACGCTCATCACCTAGAGGTAACCAAGCTTGCGTAATCGATATAAGCTCGTAACTATAAAAAATACCATCAAGCATTAAATGATGACCATTCACAGATAGTAATAATAACATCGCAAACATATAAAAGAACTGGCCTATAATAGGGCTCTGGCTCCCCGTTTGCGGATCAATGACATTCGCAATAGCAAACCCCATCTGGAAGTCGATAAATCCCCCAGCAATTTGAATCGCAGAAAGAATCATATAAGCAACTAGTCCAATGAGGAGTCCAACCATCATTTCTTTTACTACTAGAAGAATGAAGAAGCCATCTATGCCTATTACCGGTAAATCTATCGAAAATGACATGACAAGTGCGAAAAGAAATCCTAATCCTACTTTAAAAGTTGCCGGTACACTCCGATAGGAGAAGAGAGGGAGCGTTACAAAGAAAGCTGTTACTCTTGTTAAAACTAACAAAAATGCTGGAAAGTAATTTAATGATTCTAGCATCTTTTCAACTCACAAAACGGTGCATATTATTAAAAATTTCCATAGCATAAGAAAGCATATTTGACAGCATCCATGGTCCAAATATAACAAGTCCTACTAAGACAGCTACTATCTTCGGAATAAACGCTAATGTTTGCTCCTGAATTTGAGTGGTTGCCTGAAATATACTTACTATTAAGCCCACTACTAAAGCTAGTATTAGCAGAGGAGCGGATATAAGTAAGATAGTGAAAACTCCGCGTTCTGCCATGGAGATTACGAATTCTGGGCTCATATTTCTTGACACCTCTTCTTAAAATGTTTGCAATAATGATTTCACTACTAAATACCAACCATCCACTAAAACAAATAACAATATTTTGAATGGCAAGGAAATCATTACTGGGGGTAACATCATCATCCCCATTGACATCAACACGCTCGCCACTACCATATCAATTACTAAAAAAGGAATAAATATCATAAATCCAATTTGAAAAGCTGTTTTTAATTCACTTATAGCAAATGCTGGTACTAAGACGGTTAATGGTATATCTGCAATTGTCTCGGGTCGTTCCATTCCCGTGTAATCCATAAATAGTGCGAGATCTTTTTGTCTTGTATGCTTACTCATAAATTCCTTCATAGGAAGGGCTGCTAGTTCATATGCCTCATCTAAAGTGATTTCTTCATTAAATAAAGGCTGAAGAGCCTGTTCATTTACCTGTGAAAAAGTTGGTGCCATGATAAAAAATGTTAAAAACAAAGACAATCCTATTAACACCTGATTCGGCGGCATTTGTTGTGTTGCTAATGATGTTCGGACAAAGGATAAAACGATTATAATCCGAGTAAAACTAGTCATTAGTATGAGAATTGCCGGTGCCAAGGAGAAGATAGTTAGTAATAATAAGAGTTGTACAGAAGTGGAAACCGTCGATGCATCATTACCACTAAACATTTCCATTAATTCTGTCATCGTTTAAACCCTTCCTTATCATCTAACTCTTGTAGCTTCTTTTTTCGATCATCAGAAAGTTGAGACATCTGATGTTTTAGTAAAGAAGAAAATTCTTTCGTTTTCCCCGATTTTTTATTAAGGGGTAACTTTTTTACTAATTCAACGATAGTTTCAGGAGAAAACGATGTCGATTCTGTTCGATCCTTATAGGACTGTACTAACAATTCAGCTTCTTTTTCATCTGTAATTTCTTTTAATAGATTAATTGAATCCCCTACACCAACTACTAATATACTGTTTCCTACTTTCACTAACTGTAATGATTTATTATTCCCTAAGTTAGTCCCGCCGATATTCTCAACAGAACGGCCATTATCAAACCATTTATTACGCTTGTTAATAAATCGCAATGCACCATAAATTAATAACAGGACAAATAATAGAGCGAAAATCATTTTTACAAAATCCCACATCGAAACGGTTGGAGCACTCTGATCACTGATCATTTCTGAATCACTAATTGTTCTCTGTTTATTTTCTGAACTAGTTTCAGGTTTTTCATCATTATTTTCAGGTTTAAATAAATCATCTACCATCTCACTCCCGCCTCCACCTGGCTGAGAAGCAGCAAAGGGAGAAGGCAGGATAAAGAAAAGTAGTACGAAGAGTAAACTAAGTTTTTTCATGTTAGCCTGCAAAATGGACACTCCTAGGAAAGTGTTTTATGGATAGCTTCAATCACTCGATCCGCTTGGAATGGCTTGACGATAAAATCTTTTGCGCCTGCTTGAATAGCGTCTATTACCATCGCTTGTTGCCCCATTGCAGAACACATAATGACTTTAGCATTAGGATTAATTGCTTTAATTTCTTTAAGAGCTGTAATACCGTCCATCTCTGGCATCGTAATATCCATCGTTACAAGATCAGGGTGATGTTCTTTATATTTCTCTACTGCTTGGGCACCGTCAGCTGCCTCTGCTACTACTTCATAGCCATTTTTAGATAAAATATCTTTAATCATCATTCTCATAAATGCTGCATCATCTACTATTAATATACGTTTGCTCATCATTATTCCTCCTAGTAATCAACGAAGCTTTTTAATTCGATCTGTTTGACTTACAATATCTGTTACTCTGACACCAAAGCTTTCGTCTATTACAACTACTTCCCCTTGGGCAATTAACTTATTATTTACTAATATATCAACTGGCTCGCCAGCTAATTTATCTAATTCAATAATCGAACCAGAAGATAATTCTAGTATATCTTTAACTGAACGCTTTGTTCTTCCAAGTTCTACTGTCACTTGTAATGGTATATCTAAAAGCATATTTAAATTATTCGGTTCTGCTTCTGCAACAGCAGTTGATTCAAAGCTAGAGAAAACTGCCGGTTGAACATTAACTGTTGGTGCAGGGTTTGATGGAGTTTGGTGCATATTTCTTGTTGGTTCTTGTTGGTACTGCTGGTGGTTTCTTGTGTCTTGATTTGTATAAGGATATAGCTGTTCTTCCTGTTGTCTTATTGATTCTGTTGGTTTCATTTCTTCTCTACTAGTTGTTGTACTTGTAATCGGAGGAGATGAGACTACCTCTTCTACATTCCCATTCTGGTTTAACAATTCTTCTACTAATTTTTTTGCAAAACGGAAGGGCAATAACTGCATGATCGAAGAATCAATTAAATGACCAATTCGAATTGAAAAGGCTACCTTTATTAATAAATTGTCTTCTGGTAACTGTTCTGTACCTTCTCCCTCTTTGAAGTCTATCAGCAGAACAGCTGGAGGAGAGATATCAATTTTCTTCGAGAAAACGGTTGACATGGAAGTAGCTGCTGATCCCATCATCTGATTCATTGCCTCTTGAACAGCACTTAAATGGATCTCATCAAACATTTCAGAAGGATTCTCTCCTGTACCTCCAAGCATTAAATCAGCAATGATTGCCGCATCTCTTTTTTCTACCACTAGGATATTAGACCCGCTAAAGCCTTCTGTATAATTCACCCTAATGGCCACATAAGGTTCTGTGAATTCTGATTCTAATTGCTTCTTTTCTAGAATGGAAACTTTAGGGGTGGTAATTTCTACTTTTTGGTTTAGCAATGTCGATAAAGCTGTTGCTGAACTACCAAAAGAAATATTACCTATCTCTCCTAGTGCATCTTGTTCTAGACTTGATAAATGATCTGCTACATTTTGTTCAACAAAGAGGGGTTCTTCATTGTCATTATCTGAACCTCGAAGTAAGGCATCTATCTCGTCCTGTGATAACATTCCATCACTCATCATCTTCGTATCCCTCCTTGATTTCCTTCATTATTTGAATAGCCATACTCTTTTTCACTTGTCCAATTTGCGCCAAAAAACTCGGCTTTTCATCCACATTAACAAAGATAGGTTGCTCAATCTTTTGATTAAGTGTTAGAACATCGCCAATATTTAAGTCTACAAGGTCTGAAAAAGAAATTTCTGATTTTCCTAGCTCTGCTGTGATTGTTAGGGTAGTCGCTTTTATTGCTTTTTCTAAAGTTGCTACCTCATGATCTTGCCTTACCCTATGCTTATCCTCCATCCAATAATGGGCGGATAACCTAGGAATAATGGGCTCTAATACTACGTAAGGAATACACACGTTAATCATGCCGGTTATCTCACCAATTATAATGTTCATGGAAATTACTATTACTGTTTCATTTGGAGAGACCATTTGTAAAAATTGAGGATTCACTTCTAAATCTGCTAAGAAAGGCTGAATCTCGGTTACCGATTCCCAAGCTTCTCCAAAATTCTCAATCGCGCCTTCGAACAGGTTGGTCATTAATTTTGTTTCAATTTCTGTTAAGCTGTCCACTTTATTGAAACCAGTTCCTCTTCCTCCTAATTGACGATCGAGCATCGCATATGCAATGTTAGGATTTACTTCCAACACAACTCTACCTTCTAATGGGGTAACTTCAAACACATTTAGTATCGTCATCTTAGGGATAGATCGTATAAATTCTTCATAGGGTAACTGATCCACCGATGCTACACTTATTTGAATATACGTCCTTAACTGTGCTGAGAAATACGTTGTTAACAACCTAGCAAAATTCTCATGAATTCTAGTTAAATTTCTAATTTGGTCTTTTGAAAACCTTAAAGCCCGTTTAAAATCATACACCTTAACTCTTTTTTCTTCATTCTCTTTTTTTAATTGATCCGCATTCATCTCACCAGTTGAAAGAGCCGATAATAACGCGTCTATTTCACTTTGAGACATTACTTCTGTTGACATACCCACCACCTCCTTTTTCACATGAATCTCTTGGCGCTAGTTTTGTAGAAGAAAGGAAGTTGTATAAACCTGTACGACTAACCCATCCTGCATGACTTCATTTAATTTAGTCTGAATCTCTTTTTCTAGATTCTCTATTCCTTTATCATCACCAAAATCAGAAGATTTCTTATTTGAGATTTCGTGAATAACGATACTTCGAACTTGGAACTCTCTTTTTTCTAACTCTGTTCGTGCCTTTTTACTATCTGTTTGTACTTTGAATTGAACGCGAAGATACCCTCCACTTTTGAGATTTGTTGTAATCTCTTCAATATCGACTGTATGTTTTATTATCTCATCAATCGATTCTGTGTCTGTTGAATTATCTGCGTAAAATACATTCATCGTAATTAATGCAACTACACCTAGAAGGGTAATAATTAATAATATAATAATCATGGTATTAACTAATTTATTGCGGAACATTTTACTTGCCCCTCCTAACGCTCAACTTGATGAATGCTTGTATAAAAGTCTTTTGATAATAAAATTACTTCTTCCATCGCTTCTTTAACGATAATTTTCTTCCCATTATTAAGCGTGATCATAGTATCAGGTGTTTCCTCTACCTGTTCAATGAGCCACGCATTTAATGCAAAGGGTTTACCATTTAGCTTCGTTAATTTAATCATAGTAGAGGGCTAGAATAATATTCTCTAGCCCACCCCCCCTTATCGTTTCAAGTTTACAAGTTCTTGTAATATTTCATCTGAAGTGGTTATGATTCTAGTATTTGCTTGGAATCCTCTTTGCGCTGTAATCATTTCGGTGAATTCCTCTGATAGATCCACGTTAGACATTTCTAAAGTTCCTGAGATAATCGCAGCTGCACCATCTTCACCTGGTCTAAACATTTCACTTAATTGAATTCCATCACCATTTTTGTCCATTGTTCCTGAGTTGTTTGATTGCTGGAATAGATTTTCTCCGATGCGCTCCAACCCTGATGAATTAGGAAATTTAGCTAACATCACTTGGCCCGCTACCTTTAAATCCCCAAACTGATCAATGAATACTACTTTACCATCACCAGAAATGCTGTAACTTCTAGCATTAGGTGGGATTTGGATAAGTCCAGGACTACCACTTAACGAATCACTCCATGTTGGTAATTGAATCATTTCTGCTTTTGCTACAAAGTTTTCAAATGTCTTATATTCTTTATCTAAGCCTTCTTTAACAGATTGTGCGTAGAATACTAGCTTGGAAAGGTCATTGACGTTTGCATTTGTTGCAGTAGGGATTGTCCCATTGTATTGTTGAACAATTGGATCCAACATTTGATAGACTACTTCTCCAGTTGCATTAATAAATGCATCAATATCACTATTTAATGACTGACCAGCTGCGTTAAAGCTTGTAATTTGATCTCTATATATGTTGTTATGGAAATCGTTAAACTCATTAGCTGCTCTATTACGGGCCGTTTCTGCCGCTACTGCTGCAGCATTTAATTGTGGATCGTTTCCACCGGCTTCAACACTTGCTTTCTGTGCATCTTCATAGGTACGCTGAGCCTCTAAAAAGGCCTGTGATAAGTTTAAGAATTTATTTGTATCATTTCTAAAATCACGGTATTCGCCAAAGAAATTCTCTGCTGCGTTTAAAGCAGCATTCGATGCGTTTACCATATTATCTGTTGGAATTGATTTCTCACCAGTTTCTCCGATTAAGTACATCCCATTTGCATTAACAATATAACCATTATTATCCATGTAGAAATTTCCTGCGCGAGTGTAGTTCATCGCAACCGCATTATTTATTGCTCCACCAAGAATTCGATTATCACCATATACTGTATTAGAATCAACATTTACACGTGTTACGTCCGCAATAGAAGCAACTGCAAAATAGCCATCTCCTGAAAGAGCTAAATCTAGTGGTCTAGCTGTAGTTTGCAAGGAGCCTTGTGTTTGAATAGAATCAATCGTGCTAATCATTGAACCTAACCCAATTTGCTTACCGTTGACCCCACCTTTTCCACCAGCAGGCCCGCTTGCTCCAGAAAGTTGTTGAACCATCATCTCTTGAAAGGTTGCCCTTCCTTTTTTAAAGCCATACGTATTGACATTTGCAATATTATTACCTATAACATCTAATTTAGTTTGAAAGTTTCTAAGTGCTCCGATACTTGAATACATGGAACGTAACATCCTGTTTCCCCCTTTTTGGTAAAACCCTTGCTATTCAGATATTTTAGTAATTGCGTCTAATGGAATCTTTTTTTCTGCTAAGTTATCAGCGGTTACAGTAAAATACGTTTTTCCATTTTTTGAAAGAACTGAGTCGACTCTTACATTGTTATAAGTTATTTCGTCTAGTAATAAAGACACTTTTTTACCAATTAAATGACTTGCTTGTAACAGAGAGGAATTTGGATAGCCTGTCATATTATCCGAATGAGATACTTTTGTAATCTGCTCAACTGCAATTTCACTTCCATCATCCATTACTAATCTTGCTTTCCCATCAGCCATTGATATGCTTGTTACAACACCATTCTTCACTTCTACGAAAGGTTCATCCTCTATATAAGTAACATCTTGCCAGCTTATTTCTGTCCCTAAATATTGTTGTAAATATAGGACATTCATTTTGTTTTGCGCATTAAGGAAACTTTCCATATTATTATTCAAATTTGTCATCTGTTCTAAGGAGGAGAAAGTTGCCATTTGGGCGATAAATTCCCTATCTTCCATTGGATTCATCGGATCTTGATTTTGTAATTGCGCCATTAGAAGGCGTAAAAAGTCATCTTTTCCAAGGACATTATTTTGTTTTGTACTCTCGACTGGACGATTTTGAATATATAGATCTGACGAAATATTGGTCATACTCTCTCACCTACACGTTCATTTGATTCAATCTCTTCTAATAGAACCTCTTCAAAAGATTGTTCATTTTCTTCACTGGTGTTCCTATTGTTTTTAGAAGATTCCTTAAATTCCTGGCGCTCTTCTTGATTCTTCTCCTGATGCAGGAAGCGTTGTTCTTGTTCTTGGTAAACGACTTCTACTTTATCCACGTTTATATTCGCATTTAGAAGATTTTGTTTCAATCCAGCTATGCCACCTTCTAATAAGCTGGCACTATGTTTGGAGTGGGCAACTAGCTTTGCTACTAACCCGTGTTGTGTTTCCTGCAATTTAATGTGCAATGTCCCTAAATGCTCAGGATTTAACCTAATCGTGATAGACTGATTACCGTTCACAATCCTAGTTTGACTTTTTGAAAGAATAGCTTCTAATTTTTGAACGAGTTGTTCTCTTGCAACTTGATCACTGGTCGTATCCACTACCCACTGAATAGTTGCTTGTTTAGGCTGTTGAATCTGACTAATAGAAAAACTGCTTACAGTATGCCCCTCCGTTAAAACGTGTGGAAAAGGATTATTCATCACCTGAGATTTTTCTATTCTTGGTATTGATTTCTCTCCACTAGGCAACACTTTTGCTAGTTTACTCTCAATCAAAGTCATTAACTCTTTAATAGATGCTTCTTGCTTAACAGATTTTTGTTCTTTTTTCTCGATGTTTCCTTCCATCCACTGATTCATAAAAGCTATTACTCTTTCAGATAATTGGAAAAGTTTTTTAGGGATATTCTCATCTATTGGTTGGTTTGTTTCTTGTTTCAAGGATGCTGATAAAACAATCAGTTCTTCTATTAATTGATAATATTCTTCTGGCACCTCTTCATCCTGCAAATTATTTAGAAGTGCGAATTCAAGATACAATAACTCTTCAAGATCCTCTAAGTGAAAAAGGTTATCTCCATCCAAACTAGCCTTTAGCTTTAGATCAACATTTCTCGTTAATTGAGATAATTTAGGTAGTAATTCTAACGTTTCGCTTGAACCATCAAATAGACTACTTAATAATAGACTTTGAAACTTCCCATCTGTGTCTGAAACAACGCCTGTATTTTTGGTAACATCTGATTTAACTGATTTGGTTAGAAGAGGATTTCCTAATTCTCCTGTTACAAAAAATGTCATCTTCGTTCATTCCTTTCACAACCGTTCTACTCATCCTTCACCAACAACTTTGTAAAACGAGCTGCTTGTTCAGGTTCTAGCTGACCAAGAATAGAAGATTTCTTACCGACACTAAGTTCTGTAAGGATACGAATCGCCATATCTTCTTCTAACTCCATCATAATTTGTGCTGCCTTCTTTGTAGACATTCTTTCATAAAGGTTCGCTAACTCTTTTGTCGAAGCATTTACTTCCTCTTGTTTAGTTTCTAATTCTGTAATTCGCTTATTCGCTTGTTCTAATTCTGCAACTAATTTGGTAATCTGACGTTGTTTATCAGTAATGTCCCTCTCAAGTAATACAACCTGTTGAGATACTTCTGCTTTTTTTTCTTCTTGTTGCATACTAGAATTTTCTTTGTCTTCTTTTACTTCTTTTTCATCGCTTTGAGTAATAGCTGGTTTTTTAGGAATAAAGGATTGAGCAAGATCAAAAACATTCGTTCCATGAAAAGTTAAAACCCCTAACACCAAAGTAATTAAAAACAAGAAAGGGAAAATAAACAAATATAGCAGTTTTTGCATAAACGAATAGTTTTTTTCTTCCTCTTGCATGTTCTGTTGTTGTTTTACTTTTTTCATAGCTATTTCACCTATTCATGTGATGCGTGTAATGAAGGATCGAGAGTTCATCAATAAATGAAGCTTCCGTTCTACTCTCATTTTGTTGCCAAATAAGCTTTTGCTTATCGTCTAGCACTTCATACTTTTTGCACTCTATTGCTTGTTCTTTTAGTTTTTCTTCTTTAAGATTCATAAACGCACGCGCATGACTTACTTTTCCTTGTTGATTCTTGACGTTTTTTTCAATGTTTCCGATGAAATATTGTTGTTGCTTTAAAATATCAATAGGTATGCCGTTCTTCAGTCTGTCTTGGAGTGTTCCTTCTAGTTGCTCTTTTTTCTTTAGCAAAGAATATAATTCCTGACCCTCTGTTTCAAATTGAGAAATTGCTTCTTGGTATTCAGAGCTTGCTAAATCCTTTTCTGCTTTCTTAACGAACAATATCTTTTCTAGACGACCCTTTTTTCCTGTCATGCGACCACCCTACTTCATCAGGTTTATTAGCTCTGTTTTTGTTTGTGTAAAACTCCACTTCGATTCAACATCTTGTTTTAGAAATTGAATAATGGTTGGAAATGCTTGAATAGCATCATCTATTTCTCGAGAAGCACCACGTTTATATGCTCCAATATTAATTAGATCCTCTGCTTGATAGTACTTGGATAGCTTCTCACGCATATACTCAGCAGCCTGTTTTTGGTCTCGACTCACAATGTTATTCATTACTCTACTTACGCTTTTTAACACATTAATTGCCGGATATTGACCTTTGTTTGCAAGCTCTCTATCTAAAACAAAATGTCCATCTAATATTCCTCTAACTGTATCTGCAATCGGTTCATTCATATCGTCCCCATCTACAAGGACAGTATAAAACGCCGTTATAGTCCCATGTTGATTCGTGCCCGTTCTTTCTAATAATTTAGGAAGCATGGAAAAAACAGATGGTGTATAACCCTTTGTTGTAGGTGGTTCTCCAATAGCAAGTCCCACTTCTCGCTGTGCCATAGCTACACGTGTAACCGAATCCATCATGAGCATCACATTGTAGCCTGCATCTCGAAAGAATTCAGCAATAGCCGTTGCAGTGTATGCACCTTTAATTCTCATCAATGCTGGCTGATCCGATGTTGCAACAATGACAATAGAGCGCTTTAACCCCTCTGGTCCAAGATCTCTTTCTAAGAAATCTCTTACTTCTCTTCCTCGTTCACCAATTAATGCAATGACATTAATATCAGCATAGGTATTCCTTGCAATCATCCCAAGTAAAGTGCTTTTTCCCACTCCACTACCGGCAAATATCCCTACTCTTTGTCCTTTTCCAACCGTTAATAAACCGTCTATAATTTTCACACCAACCTCTAATTCTTCTGTTATAGATGGTCGGGTCATTGGGTTAGGTGGAGATTGATCTGTAGGATACGTTCCAAGTCCAATTGGCATCTCTTGAGAAGGATCCAATGGATTACCTAACGCATCCAAAACCATTCCGCGTAAGCTTTCTCCTATTTTTATTTCCAATGGTTGGTGCGTTGCTTCCACCATACAACCAGGTCCAATATCTTGAATGTCAGTAAACGGCATTAAAATGACATGATCATCACGAAATCCTACTACTTCTGCTTGAACTATTCTACGTTCTTTTTTATCAATGATGATATTACAAACGTCTCCGATGGAGCTTTCTGGACCTTTAGATTCAATCATGAGGCCAATAACTCGCTTAACCTTGCCATAGCGTTTGTAAGAGTTCATGCTGTCTATTTCTTGCAAAAGCTCTTCCAGCGTTATCATTTCTTTGCCCCCACTTTGACTAGATGTAACAATTTTTCCTTTATTTCTAATAATTGCGTTTGAACGGATACTTCCATCCTGCCTGCCGAAGAATCAATCCAACAACCATCTTCTGTTAGTGCAGTATCCGGAAATACCAGTAGTTCATATTGACTATTAATTATATTTTGTAAAATTGGTTTATTCTGAATGACAAGTGGGTATTGTTTAGGGTTGACGTATATTCTAATGTCTTCTTTTTCTTTCACTTCGATTAGGGCAGTCTGAATTAATTTCAAATACGATGAAGTGTCTTTTTCTAACTCTATCCCAATAATTTTCTCAGCGACTTTGATACTTAAAGACATAATGGTTTCAATGGAACTATTTACTTTCTCGTCATGCTCTTTTTTTGCTAGTTCTACAACGTGTTTAGCTTCGGAAATGTGGTTTTCAAACTCTGAAATGGCTTCTTTCTTCCCCTGTTGAAATCCATGCTCATACCCTTGGGCAGTTGCCTGATCTATCCATTGTTGCTTTTCTACCACCCAATTATTTTTTTCAGTAGCAATATTCTGATAAATTCTGTCTCTTTCGGAAGTAGCTTTTTCCAAAATTTTCGTCGCTTCATCCTTAGCTTCTTGGACGAGATTGTTTATATGTTCAATGGAATGATTGTTGGAAACAGTCTGTTGCTCCTTTTCTTGTTGTGTAAATATAGGAGCAACCTTAATAGAGATTTTCTCTTGTTCCTCTATTTTCAAAAAAGAAGATTTGATTAATCTAGACAATGATGTCATCTCCTCCACCACGGGCAATGACTATCTCACCAGCTTCTTCTAGCTTCCTAATAATACCTACGATTCGGGACTGAGCTTCCTCTACGTCCTTCAAACGAACAGGTCCCATATATTCCATATCGTCTTTCATGGTTTCTACCATTCTCTTTGACATATTCTTAAAGACTATTTCTTTAACTTCTTCACTTGCGACTTTTAATGCTAACATGAGATCTTCACTTTCGACATCTCGTATCACACGCTGAATAGCCATATTATCTAAGGTCACAATATCTTCAAAGACGAACATTCGTTTTTTGATTTCTTCTGCTAGTTCTGGATCTTGAATTTCAAGTGCATCTAGAATTGTTCTTTCTGTGCTTCGATCAACTTGATTTAATACATCTACTACCGAGTCTATCCCGCCTGTATTTGTATAATCTCTTGTTACAGTTGTAGAAAGTTTTCTTTCTAATATTTGCTCAACCTCATTGATTATTTCAGGAGAGGTACTGTCCATTACAGCAATTCTCTTAGCAATATCTGCTTGTAGCTCTTGCGGAAGTTCTGATAGTATTTGTCCTGATTTAGTTGGTTCTAAGTAGGATAAAACCAATGCAATCGTTTGTGGATGTTCGTTTTGGATAAAGTTTAAGATTTGAGAGGCATCTGCCTTTCTAGCAAAATCAAACGGCTTAACCTGCAGGGATGAGGTTAAGCGTGTAATAATTGCCGCCGCTTGCTCTTTTCCTAAAGCCTTTTCTAAAACTGTTTTCGCATACGTAATTCCACCTTGAGAAATATAATCTTGCGCTAAGGCGATTTGGTGGAACTCTTCTAAAATATCTTCTTTAACGTGAGAGTCCACTGTTCTTACACCTGAAATCTCTAATGTTAGTTTTTCAATTTCATCTTCAGAAAGATGTTTGTATACAGTTGCAGATACATCTGGCCCTAGTGAGATTAATAAAATGGCTGCCTTTTGTTTATTACTAAATGATTTATTTAAATTTGCTTTCGCCATATAAAAACCTTCCCATCTTTACTCTGATAACCATGATCTCAATAATTTTGCGAATTCATCTGGCTTTTCCTTCGCCATTTTTTCTAGTTGCTTTCTACGCGCCGAACCCTCTGACTCTTTTTCATTGTTTATATCAGGAATATTCAGTTGCACAATCTCTTCTTCTACTAGTTCTTCTTCTAACTCTTCCTCTTTATTACGTCGCATCAATAAGACAATTAGTAAGATGATAATAGCTACTAGAATACCACCAACTACATACATCCAAATTGGTATAATCGGAGTCGAAGTTTCTACCAATTCTGCTTTCCCATTAAACGTCTGCACAGAAACAACAATTTTGTCTTCCATATCTACTTCTTGTGGATTTTCTCCCAAAGCATTCTTATCAATGGATGTTCGAACAATGGTACTTAAGATTTGTCTAATTTCATCAATCGTATTGTTCTGTAGCGATAAAGGGTCATTTGCAACAGGAGGCTCTACCATTACTTGAATCCCCATATCTCTAACTTTGTAAGGACTCTCTACGATTTCTTTACTTATCCTGTTTACATCATTATTTATTCTTTCTTCAAGCCGCTCATAATCACCGCTACCATTTGCGCCACCAGCAATATAGGAATTCGGGTCTGCTTCCCCTGTTCCATTTATGCCACCTGCACCATCTTCACTACCAGTATAGGTTTCTGTGATTCTCTCTACGCTAACGGCAATTCCCGCCATATTGTCAGGGTCTACCGGTGTCACTAAGTCTTCTTTTCTATTTTCTTGGGTAAAATCAATGTCTGTTGTAACAGAAACGACTACCTTGCTATGTCCCATCATCATGCCAAGCATTTGCTGCACTTGACGTTGAATATCTCGCTCAATCTCTTTTTTTAATTCCAATTGAGTGGTAGCATTTAGACCATTTCCTAAATTGTTATTATTTGCAAGATCAAAGTACTCAAAGTTTTGGTTCATGATGACGATATTATCTGTAGAGAGATTGGAAATACTTTTTGAAACTAAATGATACAAGGCATTTATCTGCGCTTGGTCAAATTGATAGCCTGGTTCTGTATGTAAGACAATGGAGGCGGAAGCTTCTTGTCCGCTGTCTCTTACAAAAACTCCTTCATCTGGCATCGTTATCATAACCTTAGCGTCTTTTACCCCGTCTATACTCTTAACTAGATTCGCGAGTTCTGTTTGCATAGCATCTAATTTCATTATCTGAAACTCATTGTCAGTCATACCAAAGCCTGATCTCTCGCCAAAAAAACTATAATCGATACTCCCGCTTTTCGGTACTCCTTCAGCAGCTAAGTCGACCTTTAAACCATCGACAGCTTCCTGTGGAACCAAAATTGCTGTTCCATTATCAGTAATTTGTGAGGCTATTCCCCTAGTATCTAACACTTCTTTAATTTGACCAGTTTCTAGTGGAGTCAAATCTTTATATAATGGCGCCATTGTGGTCTTTGTTAAAAAATATACAATAGCGATAATGGCGAGTATCCCTACAAGAACACTTGTTATTATGGCAGTCTTTTGTGTTTTTTCTCGGCTTCCCCAAAAGGCTGCCGCTCTATTTTTCATTTCAAGTAATTTCTCTTTCATTCTGTCAATTCCCCCGGTTATTATCTAGCAGCACATATATGCAGTTAATAACCGCATTTATTTTTATAGAGTATCGTTTTTTAAATGTAAGATGGTATTACTGTCTGCAAATCTCTAGTTCAAACTTATATATGCTCTACTATACCTGCATTCTCATGATTTCTTGGTAAGCTTCAATACCTTTGTTTCTTATCTCCATTGTTAATTGAAGGGAAACACTCGCTTTTTGCTGAGCGATAAGTACATCATGCAAGTCGATTCCTTCGTTATTAACAAGCTTTTTAGTCGCTTCATTTGAAACAACTTGAGACTGATTCACTTCATTTAAGGCATCTCTCAGAAAGCTAGAAAATTGCTGATGTACTTCACCAGTGGATTTCTTCATACTCTCAGATGTTTGAAGAAGAGGTGTTTGATTTGAAATTTTTGAAATCATTCTTCTTTATTCCTCCTATTTCCCTAATTCAAGCGTTTTCATCATGATACCTTTTGAAGCATTAAAAACCGTTACATTGGCTTCGTAGGATCTTGTAGCACTCATTAAATCGATCATTTCTTTTAAAGGATCCACATTCGGTAGTTGCACATACCCTTCTTCATTAGCATCGGGATGTTCTGGATCAAAAACGATTCTAAATGGGGCATCATCTTCTTTTATTCTCGTAACTTTCACGCCACTTCCAATATCGTTACTATTACCTGAGGCTTTTTGTAAAAACGATTGAAAGTTTTGCTCCTTTGGTGCTGTCTCGACAAGCTTTCGTTTATATGGCTCCCATTCACCGTTAACAAATTTCCCTCTAGTTGAATCAACGTTCGCCATGTTGGATGAAATAACATCCATCCTTAACCGCTGCGCCGTTAGTGCGGAAGCAGATATATTCATACTTTTAAACATAGACATTATGCTCTGCCTCCTTTAATAACTGACTGCAGGGACTGAAACTTGCCATTCAGTTGATCGATCATCGTATAATAATAGATTTGATTTTCAGCTAAATCTGACATTTCTTTATCGATATCCACGTTATTTCCATTATGTGAAAATGAATGCGATGTATTATTAATGGAGTATGCTTGTTTGGATGTTGCACTGAACTCTCGATGTCGTGTGTCCGTTCTTGTCGCATGCATTGCTCCATTATATATTTCCTTAAAAGTTGGATTTACTACCTTTTGTTTATAGTTTGGCGTATCCACATTGGCAATATTATGAGAAATGACTTTGTGCTTCGTTCCAGCGTATTGAATTCCTTTTTCTAGTGCATTGATTGATGTCGAAAAAATTTTCATTATTACCCCCACAAAAGTAAGAAAAATGACGAATTATATTCGTTTGTCGAAAATTGTTAGTATAAACTCATTGTAAATTAACCCAACCCATATGTCTATGTGTCAAATGTTAAAAAAAATCGTCTTTTAGACTCATTTTTTAAACTAGTCCCAAAGACTCACGTATTGCCAACTTTTTCATTAGACTAAATCTAGGGTCCCGATCTCATTCAAAAATCGACATTTCATCGAATCTTTTTCCCGAACAATATGATTTTAGTCCTAGTTCTATTCGATTCTTCATTTTTCGATAGTTGAATATTAATTCTGAATATTTTTTTAGAATTAATTTGTTCATTCAGTTTCTTTTTTTCAAAAATTGTATGAAGCCACAAAAAAAGTAGGGTTCCTCAGGAATTGTCGACTTTCCAAAAAGAGAACCCTACTGCGAATTCTAGTATAACTAAAAGTGACTTCTCTATTCAACTTGTAAATTTAGTAAATAAATCATTAGATATTACTGGAGGCTGGGACATAAATTAAATTCCCAGCTTCATTTACGAACAATTTAACCTAAAGAGAGCCTTAATATAAAGGATCTGTTAAACACCGCTGTTGATTTCCGCAGGAGTCTTCGCCTTGTGCTCCAATCAACAGCTAGGTTATCTAAAAATCAGACTTAAACAGAATCAAACTAAAAAAATACGAACTAATGCAAAACTCTACTTAGAATTTCGCATATTAGTTCGTATATTTCTTTATCAAATATTCTTTTCTCCCAGCCTCGTTTTACAGAAATCGTTGTTAAATTTGCGCAACAAAAAACCCACCCTTTAAATTGCAGAGCGGGTTTTGTTTCAATTATTAATGTGATTTTAACTTTGCTAATTCCATTAAGAACTTATCGTTAAGTACTTTAATATACGTACCTTTCATTCCTAAAGAACGAGACTCGATTACTCCAGCACTCTCTAATTTACGAAGTGCATTTACGATTACTGAGCGAGTGATTCCGACTCTGTCCGCAATTTTACTTGCAACTAATAAACCTTCTTTTCCGTCTAACTCTTCAAAGATGTGCTCAATTGCTTCAAGTTCACTGTAAGATAGAGAGCTGATAGCCATTTGCACAACCGCTTTACTTCTAGCTTCATCTTCAATTTCTTCTGCTTTCTCACGAAGAATTTCCATTCCAACAACTGTAGCACCGTATTCAGCTAAGATTAAATCATCATCTGAGAATGGCTCTTGTAGACGAGCAAGGATTAACGTTCCTAAACGCTCTCCACCACCAATAATAGGTACAATTGTCGTTAAACCTGTTCCAAATAAATCTTTATTTTCTACTGGGAAAGCTGTATATTCACTATCAACATCTAAGTTAGAAGATGTTTCTGAGACGTTAAATAAATTCTTTGTATACTCTTCTGGGAATTGACGATCCTCTAGCATTTTTACCATTCGTTCGTTTTCGATTTTTTGGTTAATTGAGTAACCAAGTAATTTTCCACGACGGCTTAGTACGAACACATTCGCTTCAATTACCTCACAAAGTGTTTCTGACATTTCCTTAAAGTTAACTGGTTTTCCTGCTGCTTTTTGAAGCATTGCATTAATTGTTCTTGTTTTTTGTAATAACGCCATTTTATTTCCTCCTAAAATCTACTTCTATAATATGAATTGACTTAAATCTTTATTTTTCACGATGGATCCTAATTTTCCTTCGACATATTGAGGGGTAATCACGATTTTCTCTAAATTAATATCAGGAGCTTCGAATGATAAGTCCTCTAATAGTTTTTCCAGGATGGTATGCAAGCGGCGTGCCCCAATATTATCAGTATCCTGATTAACTTGAAACGCAACTTCTGCTATCTTACGAATAGCATCGTCAGAAAATTCAACTTGTATACCTTCTGTTTCCAATAATGCTATGTATTGCTTTAATAACGCATTATCTGGTTCGACTAATATTCTGACAAAATCTTCGATAGATAGTTTCGTTAGCTCTACACGGATTGGAAAACGTCCTTGAAGCTCTGGTATTAAGTCAGATGGTTTAGCGATATGAAACGCTCCTGCTGAGATAAACAATACATGATCCGTTTGAACTTGACCATATTTAGTCACTACTGTAGAACCTTCTACTATTGGAAGAATATCACGTTGGACTCCTTCACGAGAAACATCCGCTGATGAACCACTATTTTTCTTTGCAATCTTATCAATTTCGTCTATGAAAATGATTCCACTTTGTTCTGCACGAATAATAGCATCTTGTGTTACTTCATCCATGTCGATCAATTTATGAGCTTCTTCATTTGTTAATACCGGTCTAGCTTCCGCTACGGTAAGCTTGCGCTTTTTCTTCTTCTTGGGCATTAGATTACTTAATGCATCTTGCATATTCATACCCATTTGTTCCATACCCGAACCTTGAAGTAAATCAAACATAGAACCTTGTTGTTCTTCTACCTCAATCGTTATATAACGATCTTCTAGTTCTCCAAGAGCTAATTGATGCGCCATTCTTTTTCGTTGATCCCGAATGGACACTTCTTCTTGTTTTGATTGTTCTTCGGTTTCTGAAGACTGAGTATTACCTCCAAAGAACATTTCAAGTGGGTTTTTATAAGAGGTTCCTTTTTGTTTACCGGGAACTAAGAGTTCCACGATGCGTTTGTTTGCGTTTTCTAGCGCTTTTTCCTTAACGTTTACCATTTTTTCTTCTTTTACTAATCTAACAGAAGTTTCAACTAAATCACGTACCATCGATTCAACATCTCGCCCAACATAACCAACTTCCGTGAATTTTGTTGCTTCTACTTTAATAAAAGGAGCTCCTACAAGCTTGGCAATTCGTCTTGCAATTTCAGTTTTACCTACACCCGTTGGTCCAATCATCAAGATGTTTTTCGGCACTACTTCATCTCGCAAGCTGCCAGTAAGTAAGCTTCTACGGTAACGATTCCTTAGCGCTACAGCCACCGCTTTTTTTGCATTTGTTTGCCCTACAATATATTGATCAAGCATTTCCACTATTTGCCTAGGGGTTAATTTTATACTCATATTAGCAACCGCCTTTTCTATAGTTCTTCCACAATGATATTGTCATTTGTATACACACAAATCTCACCAGCCATATCTAAGGCTGCCTTTGCTATTTCTCTTGCCGTCATATGCTCACCTGCATACCTTTTTAACGCACGACCTGCAGCAAGTGCATAGTTACCACCTGATCCAATCGCTAAAATACCATCATCTGGTTCAATTACTTCTCCTGTACCTGAAACTAATAGCAGACTCGTATCGTCCATTACGATTAACATTGCTTCCAATCGCCTTAACACTTTGTCGCTTCGCCAATCCTTGGCAAGTTCAACAGCAGCACGTTGCAGATTGCCATTATATTCTTCAAGCTTTCCTTCAAACAGTTCGTACAAAGTAAAAGCATCTGCTACAGATCCAGCAAAGCCAGCTAAAATCTTCCCATTAAAAAGTCTTCGCACTTTCCTTGCAGTATGTTTCATGACAACAGCATTTCCAAATGTAACTTGCCCGTCACCAGACATTGCAGACTGTCCATTGTGTTTGACAGCAAATATCGTAGTGGCATGAAAAGATGACATGGGGATTCCTCCTGTTCGTTCCTCAAGCACGAGGATGAAATTGATTGTAAGTTTTCTGAAGACGATCTTTTGTCACATGTGTATAAAGTTGAGTTGACGAGAGACTTGCATGACCTAATAACTCCTGCACCACTCTTAAATCTGCACCTTCATTCAGCATATGTGTAGCAAAAGTATGGCGCAAAACATGGGGACTGATATGTAAGGTTGAGCTGGTCTGTTTCACCAATTCATTTAACACCACTCTTACACCACGGGGAGTGATGGGCTCACCACGGAAATTTAAGAACAAATGCTTCGTTGTGGATGGTTGTTTAGTTTTGGCCAATAGTTCCTTTCGACCATTTTCTAAAAAATATTCTATTGCATCATGTGCAAAACTTCCAAACGGTACATACCGTTGCTTATTTCCCTTACCGTTAATAAGAATAGTCCCAAGATCAAAGTCAATATCTTGCAGTTGAATCTGACAGCATTCACTAATACGAATTCCTGTTGCATAAAGCAATTCAAGGAGCACTTGGTTTCTTTGTCCAAGAGCTGTATCACGCTTTGAAACAGCAAAAAGTTTCTCCAACTCTTCACTATATAGAAATTGCGGAAGTCGCTTTTCTTGTTTTGGAAGAGAGACAATGGAGAAAGGATTGGTAGCTATTTGATCTTCTCTTAGCAAATATTTAAAAAAGCTTCTCAAACTAGACGTTTTTCTAGCAACAGATCTTCTAGCATACTTTTTCTTATGGAGTATGGTTAAATACAAACGTGCTTCTGTATGGGTGACATCACTAATGCTAGTAATCGCTTCTTCTTTCATAAAATCAAAAAAGTCTTCAATATCTTTCTGATAATATACAATAGTATATTTTGAATAATTTTTCTCTATTTGTAAATATTCTAAAAAAGAAATTAACGGAATCTTAACATTTTGCATTTTATCACCTCACAAGGGCTACTAAATAGTATCACAATTTAGTAGCCCTTGCAATTAATTTGATTAATTTTTTACAAAATTCTGAATTGTTTCCAACGCTCTCCTAGCATGTGCTTCATTACGTTCTTGTTTATTCTTAATCTTTGTTGGTAACTCTGGAAATAACCCGAAATTAGCATTCATCGGTTGGAAGTTTTTTGCGTTTGTCGTCGTTATATAGTGTGGCATACTACCAATAGCTGACTCTTTAGGGAATTCCAATGGCTCTTCCCCATTAACTAGTCTAGCGGCATTAAACCCCGCTATTAACCCGGATGCTGCAGATTCAACATACCCTTCTACCCCTGTCATTTGCCCGGCAAAGAAAAGGTTTTCCCTGTCTTTAAATTGATAGGTTGCTTTTAAGAGATTTGGGGAGTTGATAAATGTATTACGGTGCATAACACCATAACGAACAATTTCCGCATTTTCTAAACCAGGTATTAATCGTATAACATCTTTTTGAGGTCCCCATTTTAAATGTGTCTGAAAACCAACAATATTATACAAAGTTCCTGCAGCGTCATCTTGACGTAGCTGAACAACAGCATATGGACGCTTATCCGTTTTAGGGTCTTCTAATCCAACTGGCTTTAATGGACCAAATAACATCGTTTTTTTACCACGATTAGCCATTACCTCAATCGGCATACAACCTTCAAAAAAGATTTCTTTTTCAAATTCTTTTAAAGGTACTGTTTCAGCTGCGATTAATGCTTCATAAAATGTATTAAACTGTTCCTCTGTCATCGGACAATTCAAATATGCAGCTTCTCCTTTATCATATCTTGACTTTAGATAAACGATGTCCATATTGATACTGTCTTTTTCAATAATAGGTGCTGCTGCATCATAAAAGTATAAGTACTCTTCCCCGGTCAAGGATTTTAGTTGGTCTGATAATCCCTTTGACGTTAATGGACCTGTCGCAATAACCGTTGGTCCTTCTGGGATTACTTCTACTTCTTCATGAAATACCGTTACATTCGGATGGTTCTTCACACGTTCTGTTACTTTTGCAGCAAATTCATGACGGTCTACAGCTAACGCTCCTCCTGCTGGTACCGCACATTCGTCAGCGGATTGAATGATAACTGAGTTAAGTATACGCATTTCTTCTTTTAATACACCGACAGCATTTGTAAGTGTATTTGCCCGCAAGGAGTTCGAACATACTAATTCAGCAAATTTATCTGTATGGTGAGCCGGCGTTTGTTTAACTGGTCTCATTTCGTAAAGATGAACTTGAATCCCTCTATTCGCTAATTGCCATGCTGCTTCACTACCAGCTAATCCTGCACCAATAACTGTTACAATTTCAGTTGTCATAAAAAAAACCTCCATATCTGCTTACTATCTAATCTATTTTCACTAAAACTTTGTTAAACCACACTGTACTTTAACGGCGACTCCATTAAAGCTACTTTACCAAAGGAAAAGGGGCTGACGCAAAGTGTTGAGGTGTCAGTCCCTTTTTTTCTTTGTTTAGTTTGTATTCGTTCTTTCCTATGCCTGTTGTTCTTCTTTATAATCACATTGCACACATTGTACTTGAACACCTTTTTTGAGTTTCTTTTCCACTAATAAGGCTTCACATTTTGGACATTTACGAGCAATTGGTTTATCCCAAGATAAGAAGTCACAAGAAGGATATTGATCACATCCAAAGAAAATACGTTTTTTCTTGCTTTTTCTTTCCACGATATTTCCTTTTTCACATTTCGGACAAGGAACACCAATATCTTTTACAATTGGTTTGGTATTTCGGCAATCTGGAAAATTAGAACATGCCATAAATTTTCCATAACGGCCCATTTTAAAGACCATCTCATTTCCACATAATTCACAATCTTCTCCTGCAGGTTCATCTTTAATTTCGATTTCCTGCATTTCTTGCTCTGCCTTTTCTAGACGCTTCGCGAATTCATGATAGAATCCATCAATAATATTTACCCAATTTACTTTACCTTCTTCTACATTATCTAAATTTGTTTCTAGGTTTGCAGTAAACTCAACATTAATGATTTCAGGGAAGAACTCTAAGATCAATTGAATCACAATATCACCAAGCTCTGTTGGAACAAAACGCTTATTATCTAAAGCCACATAGCCACGTTTTTGAATCGTGTCCAACGTTGGCGCATAAGTAGAAGGTCTACCTATGCCAAGCTCTTCTAACATTCTAACTAACCTTGCCTCTGTATATCGTGGAGGAGGTTGTGTGAAATGCTGCTTTGGATCTACATCTTTCGAAAACACATTGTCTGTTTTTTCTAATGGCGGTAATAGATTTTCTTTTTCTTCTTGTTGATCATCATTACCTTCCACATACACCTTCATAAAGCCAGGAAACTTGACTGTTGAGCCTGTTGCTCTGAACATTACATCCTTTTGAGAAAGATCTATGCTCACGGTATTTAGAATAGCAGGTGCCATTTGGCTTGCAACAAAACGTTCCCAAATTAATTTATACAGTCTAAACTGATCCCGTGATAAGTATTCTTTAATCGATTGTGGATCTTTACCAGTAGATGTGGGACGGATTCCTTCATGAGCATCTTGAGTGTTTGACTTCTTTGTCTCTTTTCGTTGCTCCGTTGCAAGAAAGTCTTTCCCATACACATTTTCGATGTATTCTACAGCTTCTTTCTTTGCTGTATCCGAGATACGTGTAGAGTCTGTACGCATATAGGTAATCAATCCAACTGTACCTTCTTTGCCAAGTTCAATACCTTCGTATAATTGTTGGGCAAGCATCATCGTTTTCTTAGCACGGAAGTTTAATTTACGCGCTGCCTCCTGCTGCAAAGAAGATGTAATAAAAGGTAGTGCAGGATTACGCTTTCGTTCTTTTTTAGTAACATTCATTATTTCAAATGAGTTACCATCTAATTTTGAAAGGACACTCTTTACTTCTTCTTCTGAATTTAATTCGGTTTTTTTGCCATTAATTCCATAAAAACTCGCTTCAAATTCTTGGGAATTGTTAGTGATAAAGGATCCTTTTATTGTCCAATACTCTTCTGGTGTGAAAGCATTTATTTCTTTTTCACGGTCTATAATTAACCGCACAGCTACAGATTGTACTCGCCCTGCACTTAATCCCTTTTTTACTTTCTTCCAAAGTAATGGACTTATGTTATAACCTACAAGCCGATCTAATATTCTGCGAGCTTGTTGCGCATCCACAACATCTAAATTAATCGGTCTCGGATGTTTAAAAGATTCTTTAATCGCATCTTTTGTGATTTCATTGAATACTACTCGACAGTCAGAATGTATATCAATGTCTAAACTATGTGCCAAGTGCCAAGCAATAGCTTCCCCTTCGCGATCCGGGTCAGCCGCTAAGTATATTTTTTTCGCTTTTTTTGCAGCGGTTTTTAGTTCTTTTAATACAGGACCTTTACCGCGAATTGTTATGTATTTTGGTTCGAATTCATGCTCAACATCTACACCCATTTGACTTTTAGGTAAATCTCTAACATGCCCCATAGAGGCTTTTACTTTATATTTTTTCCCTAAATATCGCTCAATTGTTTTTGCTTTAGCAGGTGATTCCACAATCACTAAGTATTCTGACATTCAATAATCCTCCTCAAGAGGGTAAATTCTTAGAAAAAATTGGCACACAGCCTTTTGTTTTCTCAAAGTTTTTAACAGCCACTTTTTTAAGTTTTATACTAAAAAATCATTTAGTTCGTAATTTCATATGACTAAATCTTCACTATTATTAAATATTCTTAAACGTTTTGTCAAACACCAGGACGTATTTCTCTAGTGTTTTCCCCATTTTTCAATAAATCAGGTAGAAAAATAGATGATAATCCGTTAAATTCTATGTTTTTTATATCGTTATCTATTATGTAGTCAGATAAATTGCTTTTCATACTTATATTCAAGAAAAAAAGTACAACGAAGGAATATCGTTGTACCCTATAATAATATAGACATATATTGATTTGTAAAGTGAAAATAGCAAATTTATAAAAAAAATGTATTTTATTTGTCTATTTCTATAATTTTTTTGGCTGCCTTGAAAAATAAATCACTTGGTTAACACCCTGATGATCTCCGCTGCAGGTGTTCGCTTTCCGCGGGCGGTCCCGGGAGCCTCCTCGGCTAGCGCCTGCGGGGTCTCCCGTTGACACACTTCTCTAAGCAGGAGTCTCACACCTTCCACTACGATCATCAGGGGCAACGGAGAATATATTACGTACACATTTTCATTATCCATGATGCAAATATCTTTTCATGAGTGTCTCTGTTAAACACTGTTGTTGTTACTTAAGCTCTTGAAGGATATCTTGATAACTCATCACGAGTTTTGCGCCTTGTTGGATCAAAGAATTGGTTCCTGTTGAGGTGTTACTCATGATTGATCCTGGAATCGCAAATACTTCTCTTCCTTGGTCTAAAGCTTGATCTGCTGTAATAAGCGAGCCGCTTTTTTCTTTTGCTTCTATTATAATAACGCCTTCACTTAGGCCGCTGATAATACGATTTCTTTTTGGGAAATGCCATTTCTTTGGTGATGTAAAAGGGGGGTATTCAGATAATAAGAGGTGCTGTGTCGCTATCTGGTTTGCTAGTGACTGATTTTCTTTTGGATACACTTGTAAAATTCCACTTCCAAGGACCGCAATTGTCCTTCCATAATGCTTAATAGATAATGTATGTGCTAGTGTATCAATTCCCCTTGCTAATCCACTTACCATTGAAAACCCTTTGTTAATTAAAGGAGGAATGATTCTTTTCAAGGCAATTTCACCGTAATCAGACATATTTCTCGTTCCTACCACACCAAGACATCGTGAATGAAGAAGTGTTTTATCTCCTTTGATATAAAGAATGATAGGGGGATCAAATATTTCTTTCAAAAGGGGCGGGTAGCACTCATCAAAAATAGTGATTGTTTGGATGTTACGTTCTTCATATTTGGCAAGTAGGTGATCCATTTGGAATGTATTTAAAAAAGTGAGGATATCATTGGTTTTTTTAATTGGCATACGTAATAGGTGAGCAAGTTGGGTAGGCGAATGTTCAGAAATTCTATCTAAATTTGGGTTTAGTTTTAACAATTGAAGTAAGGAGGAGTTATTAATTTGTGGACAATGATGAAGAGTGATCAATCTTTTTTTCCAGGCTTCCATAGAGCGCAACACCTCTATTATTTTATTTTTGAAGCAAACAAGAAATAGGAATAGCCGATTGACGACTATTCCCATAAGGTTAACGATTAATGTGTTTTACATTTTTCATAAATACCTTGTTCTTTAATTACTTTTATAAGTGTTTCACCCATTACAGATGGAGTATCTGCTACTTCGATTCCACACTCATTCATTACACGGATTTTTTCGTCAGCAGTTCCTTTACCACCAGAAATAATCGCACCAGCATGGCCCATACGTTTTCCTGGAGGTGCAGTACGTCCACCAATAAACCCTACAACTGGCTTCGTCATGTTTTCTTTAACCCATAGAGCTGCTTCTTCTTCAGCAGTTCCACCGATTTCACCAATCATAATTACTGCATACGTATCTTCATCTTCATTGAATGCTTTTAATACATCAATAAAGTCTGTACCGTTTACAGGATCTCCACCAATTCCTACAGCTGTAGATTGACCAATACCTTCTTGAGATAATTGATGAACCGCTTCGTAAGTTAGTGTTCCAGAACGAGAAACAACTCCAACATGACCTTTTGTATGAATGTAACCAGGCATGATTCCAATTTTACATTCGTCAGGAGTAATAACACCTGGGCAGTTAGGACCTACTAAGCGGGTCTTTTTCCCATCCATGTAGCGTTTTACTTTTACCATGTCAAGAACTGGGATATGCTCTGTAATACAAATTGCTAGGTCTAATTCAGCGTCTACTGCTTCCATGATTGCATCCGCTGCAAATGGAGCAGGAACATAGATTACAGACGCATTTGCGCCAGTAGCTTTTACCGCTTCATCTACTGTGTTGAATACTGGTACGCCTTCTACTTCCGTACCACCTTTACCTGGAGTTACACCTCCAACGATCTTTGTTCCATATTCTAACATTTGCTTTGTATGGAACAGCGCAGTTGAACCTGTAATACCTTGTACGATTACTTTTGTATCTTTATTAATAAATACGCTCATGTATGTCCCCTGCCTTTCTTATCCTACTTGTGCTACTATTTTTTGTGCACCATCAGCCATCGATTCAGCTGCAACGATGTTTAAACCAGACTCACGTAAAATCTGTTTACCTAAATCTACGTTTGTCCCCTCTAAACGTACAACAAGAGGAACTTCTAAGCCTACTTGTTTCGCCGCTTCTACTACACCTGTAGCAATGATGTCACACTTCATAATTCCACCGAAAATGTTAACAAAAATCCCCTTTACACTGTCATCAGAAAGGATAATCTTAAATGCTTCTGTTACTTTCTCAGCAGTTGCACCGCCCCCAACGTCCAGGAAGTTAGCCGGGTCTCCACCGTAATGCTTGATAATATCCATCGTTGCCATAGCAAGACCGGCACCGTTTACCATACAACCGATGTTACCATCTAATGAAATGTAGCTTAAATCATATTTAGATGCTTCAATTTCTTTCGCATCTTCTTCTTCTAAATCACGGTATTCTACTACATCTTTGTGGCGGTAAAGAGCGTTTGCATCAAAGTTTAACTTTGCATCCAAAGCCATTACTTTTCCGTCGCCAGTTACTACAAGTGGGTTAATTTCTGCAATAGAGCAGTCCTTTTCCACAAATGCAGTATATAAACTCATCATAAATTTAACTGCTTGTCCCACTAATTCTTTCGGGATGTTGATGTTAAATGCAATACGACGAGCTTGGAAGCCAGTTAATCCAACAACAGGATCAATTACTTCTTTGAAGATTTTTTCAGGCGTTTGTTCTGCCACTTCTTCAATTTCTGTTCCTCCTTCTTCAGATGCCATTAATACAACACTAGAAGTTGCACGGTCAAGCACTAAACCAATGTAATATTCTTTCTTAATATCGCAGCCCTCTTCGATAAGTAAGCGTTTCACTTCTTTGCCTTCTGGGCCTGTTTGATGTGTTATTAGAGTTTTTCCTAAGATTTCGTTAGCGTATTCGCGAACTTCCTCTATTGATTTGGCTACTTTAACGCCACCAGCTTTTCCACGGCCACCTGCGTGGATTTGTGCTTTCACAACACATACTTTTGTTCCTAGTTCTTTCGCTGCTTCTACTGCTTCGTCCACAGTAAATGCTACACGGCCATTTGGAACAGCAACCCCGTATTTTCTGAGGATCTCTTTTCCTTGATATTCATGGATATTCATTTCCCATCCTCCAATCTTATGTATCGCAAAAAATTGTTAAAAAATAGACTGCGCTTTCATTTTATTAAATGGATTGTCAAATGTCTACCTTTCTGCAAAAATATTATACTATTTTCAAAAAATTAATAGTTTGACAAGTGAATTAGGTGCAAAATACGGGGAATTAGCCTCATTTTTCATTAAATTAACAGATAATTCTAACTTTTTATTATAGTAATAAACTTTTTACTTACTCTACACTTCTTCTTCTAAGGGCTTTAAATTTTCTTTTTCTTGTTGATGAAGTTGATATACGAATGATAATACCTCAGCTATAACCTCATATAATTCTTCTGGAATGGTTTCATTTAGTTCAAGTTCTAAAAGCAATTCAACTAGTGCAGGATCTTCTTGAATAGGTATTTGATGCTTTACAGCTTCTTGTATGATATTCTCTGCTATCATCCCTCTTCCCTTTGCACTAACTACAGGGGCTGCTTGCTTGACTTTATCATATGTTATAGCCACGGCTCTTTTTCTAGACATTATCGGATTATCATGCTGCTGTTTCATATTCGAACATCCACCCCTTCTTCAGAGCTGCTAAGGATTTTTTTGAAAAACCGAAGAGAGATTTCTTCCTGTTCTTCCTCATTTTTAGGAATTGTTTTGATAGTCGAGAGCGTGTATCCTTTCTGGGAAAGGTTTTCCTTTAATAACGGTATTCCTTTTTCAACTAATGTTTCAATGGGAGCGTAGGAATGATGAATCGTTAGTGTGATAACCTTTTGTTGTACTAATAAATCAATCATCGTTGAAGAGAAGATGGGTAAATCAATAAATAAGACAATCCGACAATATTCTGGATCCACTACACCGCTTTTTTTCTTTTTCGAACTAATTTGTATATACCATTCCTTTGCCTCTTTTTCCAGTTGGACAGGAATAGGGAGAAACACATGATTAAGTAGTCCATCCTCTCTATTTAATAACTGAAAGCCTGTGATTTTAGAAACAAGTTGGGCAATGGTTCCTTTCTCTTCTGCATGTATCATTCTTTGTGATAATTCAAGTAAAATCGGCTTTAATTGCTCTAATTTTAGTTTAGATAAAGTATCCTGCTGTACTATACTTTCCGTTAATCCGTGTTCATAATTCAATCCTAAATTAGTAATTAAAGTTTTTACAAAAAGGAGCATGTCTTGTTTGGAGTTTAGCGGAATATGCGTAGTAATACTTTCTAATTGTCTTTGTAATGTTTGTATTTCTGGGCTAGTGTTATTTGATGATTTTTGAATATGTTTTATTTGTTCCAATGTGGAGAACATCGTCTCATTATCTAAAAAGCTGGATGTGAGCATGTTTAAGCTACTTGGTACAATCTGTGGGAGTTGCACGTTTCGGGCTAATGAAAATTTTGTTAGTTCCATCGCTATTTCTTTTTTTGTACCTGTATAGCTCTCAATTGTCTTGACAATTTCACGTAAAGTAGAATCAGGCATTTTTACTCCAAGCTGACTAACTAGCTGCTCTACCCTATTGAGCGTCGCCTGAAGCTGATTACTCTCTACAGGTTTCGATGATGGAATAAATGCACGTGTTTTTTCACTAGGTGCGATTTGGTTCTCCACTGTTAAGACTAGTGCATTTCCATCCGTCTTGCTGCGAAACTGATATTCTTTCCCAATTTCTACAGCTCCTACTATTTTCACTTCGTAAGAAACCGTTCCTTTTTGAATGGAAAACAGAGAATCATCTAGTTGCTCCGTTACCTTGGCTTGAAATATTCCTGTAAGCTTTTCCAAACTATTATTCGTTTTCACTTCCAAGCTTTCAGGAATCCTATGCTGCAAAAGCTGCCATATATTCATCGCCCATTCTCCCTCTAATATTAGCTTACTATTTCTTTTATTGGTGAAAATGAATGTCGATGCTCATTCATAATCCCTTCATGCTTTATCGCTTCTACATGCTCTTTTGTACCATAGCCCATATTTTTATCGAAACCATATGCTGGATACTTCAAGCCAAGCTCCTTCATATACGTATCACGTGTTTCTTTTGCAAGTACAGAGCTTGCCGCAATTGAAATACTTGTTGCATCCCCTTTTATGATGGATTCTTGAGGAATCTTTACATCTAATTTCATTGCATCAATAAGTAAGTATTCAGGTTTTACCGCCAACTGTTCGATAGCTTGGATCATGGCAAGTTTTGTAGCTTCATAAATATTTACTTTATCAATCGTTCTTGAATCTATAATCCCAATTCCATAGCTAATTGCATTTTTTCTTATATATACGTTAAAATCAGCGCGTTTTTGAGCGCTGAGCTTTTTGGAATCCGTTAATCCAGGTAAATAAAAATCTTGTGGAAGTATTACTGCCGCAGCCACTACAGGTCCAGCAAGCGGCCCTCGCCCCACCTCGTCTACACCTGCCAAATAACGATAGCCCTCTTGGTAAAGTGCTTTTTCGTAGCGAAGCATTTCATTAAATTGTTCATGTAAAAGAGTTTCTTGCTCTACCTTTTTTTCGAAACGACGTAGAAGCGTTCTAACGCCCTTCCTTTCATCGTTTCTAAATTTTATAAATAAAGGGTCATCTATACCGCTAACATTGCTTAAAAGCGCTTCTATCTCTCTTATCGGTTGTTTATTCATCGTATTTACCTCTCATTACTCTAAAATAAGCATAATAACTCTAAAAATTGATAGTACGTTAACAGAAATATGTGTATACAGTACAAATGAAAGAGGCCGCAATTAATTGCAAGCCTCTTTCATTTATAGTTAAAGTAAAATATAAAAAAGTTAAAATTATATTTGTTCAGGTGCTTCAAAACTTAATCTACCAAGTTTTTCTGAACGTATCTCTCTTATGACTAACTCTGCTGTTTTGTCATAATCAACATAACCGCCACTCATAATACACCCTCGCTTGGAGCCAATTGCATCAAATAACTCTACAATTTCTTCTGGTATTACATCGAGATGATAACGCCCTTTTAACTTTTCAGGATAGTTTGCTGTTAAAAAGCGCAGGGCAAATACCGCAATATCCTGTAAATTAATAATGGTATCTTTTATTGCACCAGTCGTTGCTAAACGGTAGCCAACTTCTTGATCCTCGAATTTAGGCCACAGAATACCCGGGGTATCTAGTAGTTCTAACTCTTTTCCAACCTTCACCCATTGCTGAGCTTTTGTGACTCCAGGTCGATCTCCAGTCTGAGCTATGTTTTTCTTAGCCAACCTATTAATTAGTGTGGACTTTCCAACATTCGGTATTCCTACAATTAAAGCACGAATTGCTCTTGGTCTAATTCCACGAGACTGCATTTTATCAAATTTTTCTTTTAACAACTCTTTTGAAAGGGTTGGAATTTGTTGAATTCCTTTACCTGTTTGAGAATCAATAGCAATTGCCTTTGTTGTACTGCCTTTGGTATTAAAATAATCCAACCATTGTTTCGTAATATGGGAATCGGCCATGTCGGCCTTATTTAATAAAATAATACGTGGTTTATTTGTAATAATCTCATCTATCATCGGGTTACGTGAAGAAATCGGAATTCGAGCATCGACTAGCTCGTACACGATATCTATCAACTTTAGCTTTTCTGTTACTTGTCTCCGGGCCTTCGCCATATGTCCCGGGAACCACTGAATTGTCATGACAAATGCCTCCTGAATTCCATTCCATTATAAATTAATCTACTCAACCATCCTTAAATCAGGTAAAGGCCAATAGACGATATTTGTTTTCCCTAATACTTCATCCTGACTAACCGTGCCTATATGACGTCCGTCCTTGCTGTATCGTCGATTATCACCAAGAACAAAAATATGACCTTCCGGAACAACTTTCAACCCTGTTCGTTCTTCAAGAGTAAAGTCTTCTGTTAATGGACCCTCGCCTCGCAGCTGTTCTTTATATTTATCTAAATAAGGTTCATCATAAGCTTTTCCGTTAATATACAGAGTGTCATCTCGATATTCTATTTCATCACCCGGTAACCCTATGACACGCTTAATATAGTCTTTTTCTGCAGTTGCATGAAAGACAACGATATCGAATCGTTCAGGTTCACCTATCTTATAACCAATTTTGTTCACAATCATTCTATCCTGATCATGAAGAGTCGGCATCATGGATTCACCATCCACTACTATTGGTGCAAAAAAGAAATAACGAATCCCAGCGGCCAACAGGATGGCTATTGCTAATGCTTTTACCCATTCCCAAAGCTCATTTTTTGATCGTGCCATATATGCTCCTCCGCTACTATCAGTTAGTGTTATCATTCATAAAGAAAATATATGTATATTTGTTTCTTCTATTATATACCTTCATTAGGCTATGAGAAAACTTTTATGTTAGGAATGGTTTTTTTATTGGACAACTAACTATGCTTACCGTTCCTTTATTAACAAAAAAAGAGCTTGTTTCCAAGCTCCCTCTTTTTATTATCGAATTTCTTTAATACGCGCTTTTTTACCACGTAATGCACGAAGATAGTAAAGTTTCGCACGACGTACTTTACCGCGACGAATTACATCAATTCCCTCAACCTTTGGAGAGTGAACAGGGAATGCACGCTCTACACCAACACCGTAAGAAATCTTACGAACAGTAAATGTTTCGCTAATGCCGCCACCACGACGTTTAATAACTACTCCTTCATACACCTGAATACGTTCACGTGTACCCTCGACAACCTTAACGTGTACACGTACAGTGTCACCAGGACGGAAAGTAGGAAGGTCAGTTTTTAATTGCCCTTGCGTAATTTCTTGAATTAATTTTTGCATAGTTTTCTGCTCCTTTTCCACAGATGCTCATATCATACTTAATTGAATGCAGCGGAACATCGTTTTAAGACCTAGCCATGCTAAGTCACAAAGAGTATAATAGCATATTGAGTGAAAAAAATCAATATCTCTTATCCTCTTTTTTCAGTTCTTCTAACCATTGTTGCTGCTCTTTCGTTAGTGAAAAATTCTCTAACAAATCAGGTCTTCTGTTCCATGTTCTTCGCAGCATTTCTTTTGAACGCCATTTTTCGATATTCGCATGGTTTCCAGATAAAAGTACGTCTGGAACCTTCATTCCACGAAACTCGGCAGGTCGCGTATAATGAGGATGCTCTAATAGTCCGGTACTAAAAGAATCCTGCTCATGTGATTCTACTTTTCCAAGTACATCTGGCAAAAGCCTAACAACACTATCCACAATAACCATGGAGGCTAGTTCTCCACCTGTCAGCACATAATCTCCTATAGATATCTCATCGGTGACAACATACTCTCTTATCCGTTCGTCATAGCCTTCATAATGGCCACAAATAAATACTAAGTGTTCTTCTTGAGCAAGTTCCTCTGCCTTCTTTTGTGTAAAACGTTCACCCTGAGGGCACATAAGTATTACTCTCGGCTTGATTGCTTGATTTGCGGCAGTCAGACTTTCTACTGCATCAAATATCGGCTGAGCCTTTAATACCATCCCAGCTCCTCCACCATATGGATAATCATCTACTGTTTTATGCTTATTGGAAGCAAACTCTCGAAAATCTGTGACGCGATACTCTACCGCTCCTTTTTCAGAGGCCTTTCTCAGAATAGAAGATTCCAACACGCCCTTAAACATTTCAGGAAAGATGGACAGAATATCTATTTTCATTTAAAACAGCCCCTCTAACGGCTCAATAATTATTGTTTTATCCTTTATGTCCACTTTTTTCACAACAGAATCTATATATGGTATAAGAATGTCTTTTCCTTTTTTAACTTGAACAACCCAAACATCATTTGCCCCAGGCGTAAGTACTTCTTTAACTGTCCCGAGCTCTTCCATGTTTTCTTGAAGTAATACCTTACATCCAATAATCTCATGAAAATAATATTCGCCTTCTTCTAATTCACCGAGCTGATCTTCTGGAACTTTCACAATCGCTCCTTTAAACTTATCCACTTCATTCACATTATGGTAGCCTTCAAATGTAACTAAATCAAAGGACTTATGTACTCTTCTAGTTTCCACTACTACTTCAACTGGTGTTTCTTGATCCGGTAAAAACAAATATAAACGATTTCCTTTTTTGTAGCGTTCTTCTGGGAAATCGGTTCTAGATACTATTCGTACTTCTCCTTTGATACCATGTGTATTCACTAATTTTCCAACGTTAAACCATTTTAACATCCTTGCACCCCCGTATTCTACTATTTCAAGCTTGTATGTAATTCTATTTTACCCTTAAACCGTTTTTTAAAAATGGCTACCCTGAAAATAAGAGTACTACATTAAACACCCTGTTGATCTCCGTGCCAGGTGTTCGCTTTCCGCGGGCGGTCCGGGAGCCTCCTCGGCGCTATGCGCCTGTGGGGTCTCCCTTCGACTCGCATTCTAAGCAGGAGTCTCACACCTTGCACTACAATCATCAGGGGAGATGGGGATATTTGACGCTCCACTTTTTCATTCTCCACCCATGCAAATTTGTTTTGCATGGGTGGAGAATTACCTATAAAACAGGAAAAAGGGAAGCTTGAAAGCCTCCCCCTACTCCAGTATTTCTAATTGTACTCGTTTATTGTCGTGAGAGGCAGCTGCGAACAATACGGTTCGAATTGCTTTTGCAATTCTTCCCTGCTTTCCAATCACTTTCCCTAAATCATCTTGATGCACAGTAAGTTGATACGTGACAGCATTACCTGTTTCTTTTTCCGTAATCACTACATTCTCTGGATGATCTACTAACGACGTGACAATTGTTTTTATCAGTTCTGTCATTTGATCTCTTATTTACTTAACTTAGCATTGTGGAATTTTTCCATAATACCTTGGTTAGAGAAAAGGTTACGAACTGTGTCAGAAGGCTTAGCGCCATCTTGTAACCATTGTAAAGCTAGTTCTTCATTGATTTTAACTTCAGCTGGTTGTGTTACAGGGTTGTAAGTTCCAACTGTTTCAATGAAACGTCCATCACGAGGAGAACGAGAATCTGCTACTACAATACGATAGAATGGGGATTTTTTAGAACCCATACGTTTTAAACGAATTTTAACTGCCATTATTAAAGCACCTCCGAAAATATTTCACACAAGATAGTATGATAACAAGTTGTTTAATGTTTGTAAAGTGTTTTTTCTTGTCACTTCATTTATTAAGAGAAAAACGAGTAAGTTATGTTACATGAAAGGAAATTTAAAGCCACCTTTTTTGCCTTTTCCTTTAGACATGGTTGTCATCTGCTTCATCATTTTTTTCATCTCTTCAAATTGTTTAAGTAAACGGTTCACTTCCTGAACAGGACGTCCGCTACCCTTTGCTATACGTTTTTTACGACTAGCATTGATTAAATCTGGATTTGCTTTCTCTGCCTTAGTCATGGATTTAATAACAGCTTCCACATGACCAATTTGCTTTTCATCTACCTGGACGTTCTTTAAGCCCTTCATTTTGTTGGCTCCAGGTATCATCCCTAAAATTTCATCAAGCGGTCCCATACTTCTCACTTGACCTAATTGCTCTAAGAAATCATCAAACGTAAAGTTCATCGTACGTAGCTTTTGTTCAAGCTCTTTTGCCTTCTCTTCGTCTACATTCGATTGTGCTTTCTCAATAAGAGTAAGTACATCTCCCATACCAAGAATACGAGAGGCCATACGTTCAGGATGGAAAGCTTCAATAGCATCTAACTTTTCTCCCAATCCAACAAACTTGATCGGAGTATTCGTTACCGCCTTAACAGAAAGTGCCGCACCACCACGAGTATCTCCATCTAGTTTTGTTAATACAACTCCGGTTAATCCGAGCTGCTCATTGAAGCTTTCTGCTACATTGACAGCATCTTGACCAGTCATTGCATCGACTACAAGGAAAATCTCATCTGGTTTAGAAACTTCTTTTACCTGTTTTAACTCGTCCATTAATGCTTCATCGACATGCAAACGACCAGCGGTATCAATCAACACATAATCATGATGATCGTCCTTCGCCTTTTGGATAGCTTGCTTGGCAATTTCAACAGGACTTACCTTGTCTCCAAGTGAAAAAACTGGCATATCTAATTGTTTCCCTAAGGTTTCAAGCTGCTTAATTGCTGCTGGACGGTAAATATCAGCCGCAACAAGTAGTGGCTTTCTATTGTGTTTTTTACGCAATAAATTAGCAAGCTTACCTGTTGTTGTCGTTTTACCTGCACCTTGTAATCCGACCATCATAATGACTGTCGGCGGGCGATTGCTTACTGCAATCTTACTTTGTTCTCCACCCATAAGTTCGGTGAGTTCTTCTTTTACTACCTTAATAACCTGCTGACCGGGTGTTAGACTTTTCATGACCTCTTGTCCAACTGCACGCTCATTTACGCGTTTTACAAAGTCTTTCACTACTTTGAAGTTTACGTCCGCTTCGAGTAACGCTAGTCGAACCTCACGCATCATTTCTTTTACGTCTTGTTCGCTAACCTTCCCTTTTCCACGAATTTTCTGTATCGTATTTTGCAAACGGTCGGCTAAACCTTCAAATGCCATGCATGCCGCCCCCTAATCTAATTTCTCAAGCGACTCAATAAAAGTTAGAAGCTCTTCTTTAGACGGGTTTGTCAAAAGAGTCCCTTTTAACTGATTGATTAACTGTTGTCGCTCTTGAAACTTTTGAAATAACAAAAGCTTTTCTTCATATTGTTCAAGCATTTGTTCCGTACGTTTTATGTTGTCGTACACCGCTTGACGACTTATGTTATATTCCTCTGCTATCTCACCAAGGGAGTTATCTTCTAAGTAATACAAAGCCATATAACTTCGTTGCTTTGGCGTTAACAACGATTGATAGAAATCATACAAGTAGTTCATTCTCGTTGTTTTCTCAAGCATCCTACTCACTCTCCCTTGTTAAGTGAAATGCCTTTACAGAAAGTAGTTTACAGATTTTTTTGTGGTATGTCAAGTTTTTTCCTTGTCATATAAACTAGTGGGTTCAAATTAGCTTGGAGATAAAAGCTACCATGGAAATGCGGCGGCCTCTTTGAACGCCCTGTTGATTTCCGTGCTAGGTGTTTGTGAGTGTTCAAGGTCATGGATTATGAAAGGAAGGAAAAGTAAGAACTCAGAGTGAGAGTCTACCCTGAAAATAGGCAGGTTATCTGTTAAACACGATGTTATTGGAGCAGAAGGGATGAAAGCGGCAGGGAGACTTTAAAATAGTGGGCGAAAATCAGTAGCTTTGGTTAACTGTGTCAAAAAAAGAGCAGCTCTTTTTAGAGCCACTCTCGCAAACCGTACTTTTTATGCTTCTTCTTTTTCTACCATATCAGCAAATAGTCCATATACATATTGTTCTGCATTAAACTCTTGAAGGTCGTCCACTTTTTCTCCTAGTCCAACAAACTTAACTGGAATCCGCAGCTCGTTTCGGATAGCTAGGACAATACCTCCCTTAGCTGTACCGTCTAATTTAGTTAAGACGATTCCAGAAACATTGGTTGCTTCTGAGAATATCTTCGCTTGATTGAGAGCGTTTTGACCAGTCGTTGCATCTAAAACTAGTAATACTTCATGTGGAGCCCCAGAGACTTCACGTTCAATAACACGCTTTACCTTTTCAAGCTCTTTCATCAAATTCACTTTGTTCTGAAGGCGTCCGGCGGTATCACATAACAATACATCGACGTTTCGAGCCTTTGCCGCTTGAATTGCATCAAACATAACCGCAGCCGGATCAGAGCCTGAGGATTGTTTGATTACATCAACCCCTACTCTCTCTCCCCATACTTCCAATTGTTCAATGGCTCCAGCGCGGAATGTATCTCCTGCTGCTAACAACACTTTTTTGTCATCCTGCTTTAATTTGTTGGCAATTTTACCGATAGATGTTGTTTTTCCTACTCCATTAACCCCAACCACTAATACAACCGTTAGGCCATCATCTTGAATATTTATTCTTGGTGAAATATCTTCCCCAGCTTCATAAATTTCTACTAGCTTTTCAGAAATAACACTTTGAACTTCACGTGGGTCTTGAATATTACGGCGTTTCACTTCTGTTTTAAGTTCATCTATTAAGTTCATTACCGTGTTTACTCCAACATCGGCACCGATAAGAATCTCTTCTAACTCTTCAAAGAAATCCTCATCTACTTTACGATAACGAGCAACTAGGTCATTTACTTTACCTGAAAAAGAATCTCTTGTTTTCGTTAGACCTTCTTTGAACTTTTCTGTGACTGTTTCTGTTTGCGTCGTTAATTTTTCTTTTAATTTCTTAAAAAAGCTCATTCTTCTCTCTTCCTCTCTATTGAACAAGTTCTTTTGACTCTTCTAATCGAACAGAAACTAGCTTAGATACTCCTGATTCTTGCATCGTTACCCCATAAAGAACATCACTAAATTCCATTGTTCCTTTACGATGCGTGATGACAATAAACTGGGTATCCTTACTAAATTGTTTTAAATATTGTGCAAAACGGTGAACGTTCGCTTCATCCAGAGCCGCTTCTACCTCATCAAGAATACAAAACGGAACTGGTCTTACTTTTAAAATTGAGAATAATAGGGCAATCGCCGTTAACGCTCTTTCTCCACCCGATAATAATCCGAGGTTTTGAAGCTTTTTCCCAGGAGGCTGAGCCACGATGTCTACACCCGTATTAAGCATATCATTTGGGTCTGTCAGTACTAAATCGGCGCGTCCTCCCCCAAACAACGAACGAAAAACATCATGAAAATGTGCACGAATATTGGTGAATGTCGTTTCAAAGCGCTTTTTCATTTCCTCATCCATTTCACCAATTACTTGGTATAGCGTGTCTTTTGCTTCTTGTAGATCATCTTTTTGCTCTTTTAGGAAGTAATAACGTTCACTAACACGATCGTATTCCTCAATAGCCGCAATATTGACCGAGCCTAACTCTTCAATCGCAAGCTTAATGAGTTTCAATTTTTTTCTAGCCTCATCGATAGGTATCTCTAGAGGATAATCATGTTTCGCTGCTTCAAATGATAGCATATACTCTTCCCTTAAATGGTGAAGTCTATTATCAAGTTCCACATCTAGTCGATTTAACTTTACCTCTTCTGCTTTTAAAATGTCCGAAAGCTGTTTATATTGTCGCTTAAGTTCCTTTAATTCTATTTCCTCTTTTTCTACTTTTTCATAAATCGTTAAACGCTGAGCACGTCTTTCAGCGATTAATTTCATCGTAGTATTTTTGTCTTGCAACTTTTCTTTGGCTGCAATTTCTAACTTTTGTTCTCCAGAGGAATTATTATTCATTTCACCTTGCAGAAGGTCTAAATCTTCCTGTACTTCTGTCAGTTTTTCTTGGGAATGTTCCAGCTCTTGCTTAATCGTTACCACTTTTTCCGACTGATTATGCAATTTTTCCTTTTTACTTGCATAATCAACTTTTAATTGTGTTAATTCATGTTGGATGGCTTCTTTTGACGTGTGTTGTTCATTTTTCTTTGTATTAAGATCTGAAATTACTTTATCAAGCTCTACTATACTAAGTCCCACGTGTTTTAAGTCTAGCTCCAATTTCCCTTTACGTTCAACCGCTTGCTTGATGGATAATGTTAACTGTTGCTTTTCATAGTCATACAAACTTAAATGTTCATTCACATTTTTTTCTTCTAGCTCAATCTCACGAATTTGGCTTAGCAACTGCTGCTCTTTATAGCGTAACTCTTCACCGGAATCTTTTAATGTTTGTACTTGAACTTCTTTTTCAGTAATTTTTTGTTTTAAAGTTTTAACTTGATCTTCTAGAAGTGCCGTTTTGCCTTCCATTTCTTCAAGTTTAGCTGTAATAGAATCAAGCTCACGACTACGACTTAACAAGCTGTTAGTTTTTTGCTTAACGGCTCCTCCAGTCATCGAACCCCCTGGATTCACGACATCGCCTTCTAAGGTGACGATCCGATACCTGTGTTGAAGGATGCTTGCTAACGCATTCGCTCCCCTTAAATCTTTAGCAATAACAATCGTTCCTAGTAAGTTAAGGACAATATTTTCATACGCAGGAGCACAATCTACTAAAGAAGCAGCCACACCAACAAATGCTTCATGCTGACTAATCTGTCCTATCTGATATTCCGGAATGGTTCTTGGTTTCATCACTGATAATGGCAAAAAGGTCGCCCGACCATAGCCATTATTCTTTAAATATTGGATAGAAGAACGAGCACTTTGTTCATCCTTCACCACAATATGCTGAGTTGCACTTCCAAGCGCAATTTCAATAGCAGTTTCCACCTCTTGCTTAACTTGGATGATTTCAGCAACCGCACCTTTAATGCCTGAGAGCTTATTTTCATCCCGAGCTTTTAGGATTTCTTTTACTCCTTGAAAAAAGCCAGCAAAATCACCTTGCATCGTTTCAAGCATTTCTTTACGAGATCTTGTTTGCTGTAAGAATTGATATGCTTGATATAGCGTCGTTTCTTTCTTTTGATAGGACTGTTTAAATTGCTCTAATGTAGCTTGTTCTTTTCTATAGTTGTCTATTGTCTGATGTAGTTCATCTTGTACACGTTTTTGGTCATACTCGATATCTTTCTTTTTTTCCTTTGTAGTTAAGCGCTGATTGACATATTTTTTGTTTCCTTCATCAAGCCTCGAAATTTTCATTTCTTCCTGTTTTTCTTGTTGCTCCAGATAGGAAAGCTCATTACGAACTGTTGCTTGCTTGTTTAATAGTTCAATATATTCACTTTTCAATGCATCAATTTTTTCTTCAATGTTTTGATCAAATAACTCATTAATACCTTGTTTTTCTTTTAACTGTTGTTCTGTCATAACTAGTTCTTGATGCAGTGTGTCTAACACTGATTGTTCTATTTTTAACTTTTCTTTATGCGTATCTAGAAATTGAGCCAACTCTACTGAAGATTTTTCTAGTTGCGCTCGATTTGTTGTTGCATTCTTTTTCCGTTCCTTGAGTACTTCTTTTCGACCCTCTAACTTTTCTAACTCCGAACTAGCCACTACTAATGCTTGTTGGAGAGAGTCTACTGATTCATCTAACGCTGCCACATGGTCCTTATATTTCTCAAGAGTTGCCTCTTTATGAACTAATTCTGTAGACAGTTTGATTTCTTTTTCTGTACTTTCTTTTACTTCTTCTGAATTCTTTTCCCACTTTTGATGGAGTTCTTCAATTTCATAAACAGTTACCCCTACTTCAATTTGCTCCAATTCAGCTTTTTTCTCTAAATAATCTTTCGCAATGGAAGCTTGTATCTTTAAGGGCTCAACTTGTCCTTCTAATTCATGTAAAATATCAGACACGCGGTTTAAATTTTCTTGGGTATCCCACAATTTACTCTCTGCTTTTTTCTTTCGAGATTTATATTTTAAAACACCTGCTGCTTCTTCAAAGATACTACGGCGTTCTTCTGCCTTACTACTAAGGATTTCTTCTACTTTGCCCTGACTAATAATGGAGAATGCTTCTTTCCCAAGTCCAGAGTCCATAAACAAGTCCACAATATCTTTAAGCCTACATGTTTGTTTGTTTATTAGAAATTCACTATCTCCGGAACGAAATGCTCTCCTCGTCACACTTACTTCCATATAATCAATCGGTAAGATGCGATTGCTATTATCAAGAGTTAAGGTAACTTCTGCAATATTTAAGGCTTTTCTACTATCACTTCCTGCAAAGATAATGTCCTCCATTTTTGTTCCACGCAGGGATTTGGCAGATTGCTCCCCCAGAACCCATCTGATAGCATCAATAATATTACTTTTTCCACTTCCATTTGGACCAACTACCGCCGTTACACCTGGCACAAAATCTACGGAAATTCTTTCTGCAAACGACTTAAATCCAACCACTTCTAATCGTTTGAGGTACATTCTACTTCACCTCATTTTACTCTAATCTATTCATCTATTCAGTACACGAGGAAAGAAGGCGATCCTTATAGCCATAAACAGGCACCATTGGATCGCCCTCCCTCTTCTATTTCAGTCTACTATTTCAAGTTTTTTAACTTTTCTAAGGCAAATTGTGCCGCGTGTTGTTCTGCTTCTTTTTTTGATCGACCTATTCCAGTTCCAAGTTCTTCTTTATTTAAAGAAACTTTCGAAACAAATTCTCTGTTATGAGCAGGTCCTTTTTCTTCTAACACTTCATATTCGATAGCACCTAGAGCATTTCGTTGAATCAATTCCTGTAATTGACTCTTATAATCCATCACATGAGAAAAAGCACCTTCATTAATCTTTGGATACACATATTTTTCGAGGAATAAGAAGACTGCAGGTAAGCCAAGATCTAAGTATAGAGCGCCAATAAAAGCTTCAAATACATCTGCCAGCAACGCAGGTCTAGCTCGTCCACCTGTTAATTCTTCTCCTTTACCTAATAATACATAAGTCCCAAAGGAAAGTTCATTTGCAAAGGATACCAAGGAAGGTTCACAAACAATAGATGCGCGCAGTTTCGTTAATTGCCCTTCACTCATCATTGGGAATTTTTTATATAAAAATTGAGAAACTGTTAATTCTAGAACAGCATCTCCTAAAAATTCTAATCGCTCGTTATCCTCATATGGCTTTCTCCGATGCTCATTCACATACGATGAATGGGTAAAAGCTTGATATAATAACTTTTCGTTTTGAAATTCAACGCCTAATTCTTCTTGAAGCTTTTGGAACTTCTTGCTAATCGCTTCATTTTTCTTCTCATTTAATCGACTTCTATTTCTCGTCATAAAGGTGCCTCCAACATACAATCTTCTTTCTCTAAGCAGACTTTTTCTTTTCTGTAATGAAAGATGTATAACATCACTATTTTAACAAATTATTGCTAGGTTACAAATAGCATCTTACACCATTTATCCTCTTTTATGTAAAAATCTTTTTCTGAAGGCTCTTTTTATAAATTTTGTTGCATATTATGGTGCAATTTGCGAAAACAGTTAACCTACTTTGCACCTCTTCTATATATGTAGCTGGGGGTTTTTCAAATTTCCCGAACCACCCTCAGAAAGTGTTACATTCTCAAAAAATAAAAGTCCCACATTCGAGTGGGACTTAAAAGTGAAACATTATTTGTTTGCATTTATGTAGTTAACCACATCGGCAACCGTTGTAATGTTTTCTGCTTCGTCGTCTGAAATTTCTAAATCAAACTCATCTTCAAGCTCCATTACTAGTTCAACTACATCTAAAGAATCTGCACCTAAATCGTCTTTGAATTTAGAATCAAGATTTACTTCAGACTCGTCTACACCTAAACGATCAACAATGATCTTTGTTACACGCTCTAATACATCTGCCATAACTTTCACCTCCCCTCAAGTATTATAGAGAAACTCTTCAAAAAAAACCAGATGTTTTCAATCTTTTGCATTTTGTGTGTCAGCTTCGCTTGGCTTTTGTCTTATGCTTATCAGGTCTGAACGAGCCGTTCCGCTTTTCTTGTTACATTACCATTCCGCCGTCTACGTGGATTGTTTGGCCGGTGATGTAGGAACTTTTTTCGGATGCTAGGAAGGAGACAACTGATGCGATGTCTTTTGCTTCTCCAAATCGTGCTAATGGAATATGCTTTAACATTTCTGTTTTCACTTCTTCTGTTAACTTATCTGTCATGTCAGTTGTGATAAAGCCAGGAGCAATCGCGTTCGCTGTAATATGTCTTGTTGCTAGTTCTTTAGCAGTTGTTTTGGTGAGCCCAATTACTCCAGCTTTAGCTGCCACATAGTTAGCTTGCCCAGGATTTCCACTAACACCAACAATAGATGCGATGTTGATAATTCGTCCGGAACGCTGTTTCATCATTTGTCTTGTTACAGCTTTCGTGGCATTAAAGACACCTTTTAGGTTGATATTAATAACATCATCCCATTCATCTTCTTTCATCCGCATAAGTAGATTGTCTCTTGTAACACCAGCATTATTTACAAGAATGTCGATGGTGCCAAATTGTGCAAGGCTTTCCTTCATCATTGCCTGTACTTCATCCATGCTTGCTACATTCGCTTGAACAGCAATAGCATTTCCACCCATATCTTTTATCGCTTCTACTACCTCATGTGCTTTTGCTTCACTACCAGCGTAGTTCACAACTACATTTGCACCTTGTTCTGCTAATTCTAAAGCAATCGCACGGCCGATTCCACGTGATGCTCCTGTTACGACAGCTGTTTTTCCTTTAAGCATTTGTTGAACCCTCCACTTCGAAATATTCGATTGCTTTTTGTAACGTTTCCAAATCATAGACAGGAATTGTCGTTACTTTACGGTCAATCTTTTTAATGAGGCCTGATAATACTTTGCCTGGACCAACCTCAATAAATGTGTCTACTCCTAGTTCAATCATTTTTTCAACAGATTGCTCCCAACGTACCGGAGAATATAATTGTTGAACTAATTTTTCACGCATCTCACTTGCTACACTCATTTCTTCTGCATTGACATTTGCAATGACAGACATTTTCGTATCTTGAATGTTAATGCTAGCGAGTGTTGCAGCAAGTTTTTCCGCAGCTGGTTTCATTAAACTTGAGTGAAATGGTCCACTCACAACTAAAGGAATTACTCGTTTTGCACCTTTTTCTTTTGCTTTTTCCGAAGCTACTTTTACACCTTCAGCTGATCCGGAAATAACGATTTGACCAGGGCAATTTAAATTAGCAAGCTGAACCGGCGCTACTTCACTTGTAACTGTATCTGTTACTTCCTTCAACGATACTTCATCTAAGCCCAGAACTGCTGCCATCGTTCCTTCTCCAGCCGGGACAGCTTCTTCCATAAATTTACCGCGTAAATGCACCGTATGAACAGCATCTTCAAAACTTATCGCATTTGCTGCAACTAAAGCGGAATATTCACCAAGACTATGTCCTGCTACATAATCAGCCGTAATCCCTGCAGCTGTTAATTTTTGAAGAATCGCAATGCTAGTTGTTAAGAGTGCAGGTTGAGCGTTATATGTTAAAGTAAGCTCTTCTTGAGGCCCTTCAAACATAAGGGACGATAAGTTAAACCCTAACTTTTCATCTGCATTTTTAATAATAGCATTAACTTCTGTGTATTCATTTGCAAGTTCTTGCCCCATCCCAACACTCTGAGAGCCTTGACCTGGAAAAACAAATGCAACTTTACCCATTATTGTCCTCCGTTCTCACTTTCTGTGACAAATTCCATTTTTTCAATCGTCGTTGTTATCGTGCCAACCATGTCTGATTGGAGCATTTCTCTCGTTTGGCGAATTGCGTTAAAAAAAGCGTTCGCATCAGATGAACCATGTGCTTTCACTACTGGTGCTTTTAAACCGAATAGTGCAGCTCCCCCATACTCTGAGTAATCCATCTTATTTTTTATTATTTTCAATTTCGGCTTTAAAACAGCGGCTGCTAGTTTGCTTTTAAAATCGCTTGTTAATGCATCTTTTAACATGGTAAACACTGATAGTGCTGTGCCCTCGATAGCTTTCAATGCGACATTACCAGTGAATCCATCTGTAATTACTACATCAGCAACACCTGTTAAAAGGTCACGCGATTCAACATTTCCCACAAAATGAACAGCACCAGATTCTTTTATTAATTCATAGGTAGCCTTTGTTAGCTCATTACCTTTATTATCTTCCGTACCAACATTCAACAATCCAACTCGCGGTGCTTTAACACCTCGAACTTTTTCTGCATAAATAGAACCCATTAAGGCGTATTGGAATAAATGCTCAGGTTTAGCATCAACATTTGCACCTACATCTAGCATTACAAATCCTTCTCCGCCTATTGTTGGGAAGGTAGGTGAAAGTGCTGGTCTTTCAATGCCTTTGATTCGACCTACTACTAGAAGGCCAGCAGTCATTAATGCACCTGTATTACCAGCGGAAATACAAGCATCTGCATTACCTTCTTTCACTTCTTTTGCCATTAGAACCATAGAGGAATTCTTTTTTCTACGAACCGCTTTGACAGGCTCTTCATCTCCAGAGATTACTTCTTCTGTATGTATAATCGTAATATTTTTGTCGTTCGTTAAGTATGGACGGATTTTACTTTCATCTCCAACTAATGTGAATGTCACATCAGAATAAGCCTCGACCGCCTTCATTGTCCCTTCCACGATGGATTTAGGAGCATGATCGCCACCCATAGCATCAATTGCAATTCTCATCATGTTTACTACCTGCCTTTGCTATATTAAAAACTTGTAGAGCGAAACATCTCAAATTCACCATGAAATACCTTTTCACTACCAACGGTACTCTTAACCTCAACGGTTGTTCTACCTTTTTCATTATCCACTTTACTTACAACCGCTTTCGCTACAATTCGTTCTCCTACCTTTACAGGTCTGGTAAAACGAATGGTTGCCTTTGCCGTTAATGCTAGTTCATCATTTATCACCGCTACCGCTAAGGAGTTTGCTTGTGCAAATAAATGGTGACCTCGTGTGATGTTATTTCGACTAAAAACATGCTCATTCTGTACATCAAAAATCGATATGGCGCTATGGTCAAGCTCAAGATCAATAATCTCTCCGATCACTTCGTCAAGGGGTAATGAGCGCACCTCTTTTTCTAGTGTTCGCGCAGCTACATTTTTAATTCTTTCTCGTAATTCTGGTATACTAAGTTCCAAACGATCTAATCGAATCGTTTGAATACTAACTTGAAAAAACTCCGCCAATTCTTCATCCGTAATAAAAGGGTTCTCTTTAATCTTATCTTTTAACGATAATTGACGCTCCTTTTTGTTTCTTTTCATCCTTTTTAACACCATCCGAACTATTATGACTAGGTACTAATAGTAGTATATATAGGAGTCCGTCAGATTGCAAGAAAAAATGTGCGTAAAAAGGAAAGATTGCTCGTAATTACACAATTTTAGAACTTGAAAAGGAAGCTGGCTACTACAAGCCAAACTCCCCATTATTAATCAAGCTTATCTCCATCTAGCACACCTGATTCCTCAATTACATTACGTAGACCTTGATATTGATCTTCTTCCCAAAAATCTGATGAATGAAGCATCTCATAAGCGTCCTGTCTTGCTACTTCCAACGCTCGATAATCATGAACCATATCTGCTACTTTAAATTCTGGTACACCGCTTTGTTTTCTCCCGAAAAAGTCACCAGGTCCTCTTAGTTCTAAATCTTTTTCCGATAAAACGAACCCATCATTTGTTTCAGTCATGATCTTCATTCGCTCTTTTCCAACTTCAGATTTAGGGTCGGCTAACAATATACAATAGGATTGTTCGGAACCTCGCCCAACACGTCCTCTTAGCTGGTGCAATTGTGATAATCCAAAGCGTTCGGCATCATAAATAACCATCATTGTTGCGTTGGGCACATTCACCCCGACCTCTACCACCGTTGTTGAAACTAAAACTTGAACATGGTTCTCACTAAATTTCTGCATGACTTTTTCTTTTTCGTCTGAATTAAGTCGTCCATGCATTAAGCCAATATTCCAGTTACCATCGTAATAGTGAGTCAACATATCATGTACGTCGATAGCGTTTTGGACATCAAGCTTTTCGGATTCTTCTATAAGCGGACAAATTACATAAGCTTGTCTACCCTTTTGGAGTTCCTTTTCTACAAAAGCCAATACTCGGTCAATCATTTGGTGCTTAGCCCAATAAGTTTCAATCACCTTACGACCGGCAGGCATCTCATCTATTACTGAAACATCCATTTCTCCAAATGCAGTGATTGCGAGCGTTCTTGGAATGGGAGTTGCCGTCATAAATAACACATCTGGGCTTTCCCCTTTTTCCCTCAGCACTCGTCTTTGCTCCACCCCAAACCGATGCTGTTCATCCGTAATAACTAACCCTAATCGAGAAAAATCCACTTCCTCTTGGATTAGGGCATGAGTCCCAACTAGGATATCTATTTCACCTTTTCCCAGTCTTTCTAATAGTTCTCTTCGACGTTTTCCTTTTACTGAACTTGTTAAGAGTTCAATTGTTAAAGGGGTGTTCGCAAAAAGGCTTGTTAAGGACTGGGCATGTTGTTCTGCTAAGATTTCAGTCGGTACCATAAGTGCACCTTGATATCCTGATAAACAAGATGCGTATAAGCATATAGCCGCAACTACAGTTTTACCTGATCCAACGTCCCCTTGTAATAAACGATTCATCCTAAATGGGGTAGATAAATCACCCAAAATCTCTTTTAATACACGCTGTTGTGCACCTGTTAGCGGAAATGGAAGCGTTGCAATAAAGTCAAGTAAAGCCTTCTCAGTAAAGTTATGAATAATACCTTTAGAATGCTCACGTTTATATTTACGTAAGGCTTGTATTTTTAATTGAAACAATAAAAATTCTTCATAGACAAAATAACGCCTGGCATGCTTTAACACTTCTTGATTAACTGGATTATGTAATGCTTGAATAGAGTCACTTTTTGATGGCAATTTATATTTACTTAATAACGATGATGGCAATGAACTTTCAAGCTCGTTTCCATATACCTTAAGTGCGTTGCCAATAAATTTCCTCATTTGTTTTACCGTGATGTTTCCTTTTACGGAGTATACTGGTTCCACTTCTTTTTCCTTTGTAAATGGACCAAAGTGTATTTCTAAAACGGTAATAGTCTGACGATGCTGATCCCATTTTCCAGTTACAGTAACGGTGTCGTTTATCGCTAGCTTGTTCTTATAAAACGGGCGATTAAAACAAATCGCTTTTACTAAAAAGCGCCCCACAAATAACCTAAACGTTAATCTTGATTTCTTTTTCCCATAATACATAAGAGAAGGTTCGCCATGAACCTTCCCTTCGACTGTAATTTTTTCATCATGTTTTACTTCTGAAATATCCCGCAGCCGATAATCTTCATAGCGGTATGGAAAATGCATTAGTAGATCCTCGACCGATTGAATCCCCATGGCATAAAGGGAATTAGCCGTTTCTTCGCCAATTCCTTTTAAATTTGTAATCGATGTTTCAGCTAATTTACTCACCTTTTTGTAAGGGAACACCAAATATTTTCGCTTCTAGCTCACGTCCAGTTGGTGTCGCCGCCAACCCTCCTTGTGCTGTTTCTTTAAGTGCTGTTGGCATTGTTAGACCGATTTTGTACATCGCGTCAATAACTTCATCACAAGGAATGGTGCTAGTAATTCCTGCGAGGGCCATATCCGCTGCTACCATAGCATTTGCAGCCCCCATTGCATTTCGCTTTACACATGGGACTTCTACTAAGCCTGCAACAGGGTCACAAACTAATCCTAACATGTTTTTAAGCGTAATGGCCATTGCTTGGGCACTTTGATCTGGAGTCCCCCCTGCCATTTCCACTATTGCTGCTGCTGCCATCCCAGAAGCCGAACCTACTTCTGCTTGGCACCCACCTGCCGCACCTGAAATTGATGCATTGTTCGCAACAACAAATCCAAAAGCTCCTGAAGTAAATAAAAAGTTAATCATTTCTTCACGTGTCGGATTTAAAACATTCTTCACTGCGAAAAGTGTCCCCGGAACAACACCAGCAGAGCCGGCAGTTGGCGTGGCACAGATCGTTCCCATTGCCGCATTCACTTCATTAGTTGCGACAGCTTTACTTACAGCATCTAAGATATTTTTACCCGTTAGAAAGGTTCCTTTTTCGATATATCTTTGAAGTAGTACTGCGTCACCACCAGTTAAACCTGAAACTGATTTAACTCCTTGTAACCCCCGTTCTACAGCTTGTTCCATTACTTCTAGGTTTTTATCCATTTGAGCAATAATAGTTTCTCTGGTTTTCCCTGTGAACTCCATTTCTTGCTCAATCATAATTTCGGATATTTTTTTATTCGTACTCTCAGCAATCTCTATTAATTCAGCAACATTACGAAACATTTTAATTTCCCCCTCGACGAGATGAAAGCGTTAACAATATTTTTTGAAAGTTAATCTACTATCTTCGTTACTTGTGTTATATGTGGAAGTGCAGATAACTCTTTTATAACAGCATCATTGATATTCTGATCTACTTCTATTGTCATCAAAGCCTGTTTCCCTTTTTCTTTCCGGGAAACTTCCATATGACCTATATTAATCGCGAATTTCGCAAGTACATTAGCAACTGCAGCTATGGCACCGTAACGATCATTATGCACGACTAGTAATGCTGGGTGGTTTCCTGAAAGTCTTAGCTCAAAACCATTTAACTCTGTGATCTCAATTTTTCCGCCACCTATCGAAATCCCAACTAATTCTAATTCACCTTCGTCATCGCCAATCAGTACTTTTGCAGTATTAGGATGATCGGTAATTGCATCTTCTTCGTGAAAAGAAATCCGCATTTCTAAAGACTCTGCAATTGCTAAGGATGTTTTAATTCTTTCGTCAAAGGTATCAAAATCAAGTAATCCTCCAACAATAGCAACATCTGTACCATGACCTTTATAGGTTTTAGCGAATGAGCCATAAAAAGAAATGGTTGCCCATTTTGGCTGTCTCCCAAACAAACTTCTGGCAACTCGACCAATTCTAGCAGCACCAGCAGTATGTGAACTAGATGGACCAATCATGACAGGACCGATTATGTCAAATACACTTCTATATTTCATTTTTTCCCACTCCCCCTACGCGACAATTATAACAAAGTTTATCATTTTTTTGTAAACAGACAAAAGAAGGGTATTAACCCTCCTTTAGTTTTACGTAGATTCCTAAAAGTTCTATTAGGTTTTACTACTATTCAATCGAGAATATATAAGAGTATAACGGCTGTTTTCCGTTATGCACTTCTACTTCTGCATCCGGGTAAGCTTGCTCTAGTTCTTCTACTAACGCTTCGACTTCATCTTCAGCTACATCTTCTCCGTAAATCACGGTTAAGATTTCTGCCTCTTCGTCCATCATCGTATCAAGTAGGTCTTTTGCAGCCTGTTTTTTGTCCTTGCTTGTAATGACAATTTTACCATCTGCAATTCCCATGAAATCATTTTTCTGGATTTCAATGCCATCGATGTTCGTATCTCTTACAGCAAAGGTAATTTGACCAGTTTTTACTGATTTTAAAGCTTCCTTCATTGTTGCTTCATTTTCTGTTAGTTCTCCAATAGGATTGAATGCTAAGATCGCAGCCATTCCTTGAGGAACTGTTTTACTTTCAACTACCACAACATTTTGCTCCGCAACTTCCGCAGCTTGTTTTGCCGCCATTACGATATTACTGTTGTTTGGCAGAATAATAACGTTATCTGCATAAACATCCTCAATCGCTTTTAAGATATCCTCCGTGCTTGGATTCATCGTTTGACCGCCCTCAATAACAGCCTTCGCTCCGATACTCTTAAATAGCTCAGAAATCCCTTCTCCCATTGCAACTGCGATAATACCAAACTTTTCACGTTTTTTCTTTACTTCAGGTGCAATAGTTGGAGTTGCATAACTCTCTTCTTCAAAAAGAAGGTTACTATGCTGTTCACGCATATTCTCAATTTTCATATTAATTAAGCTACCATAGCCTTGTGCATATGTTAACACATCACCTGGTTGTTCAGCGTGGATGTGTACTTTTACTAGCTCTTCATCTGCAATAACTAACAAAGAATCTCCATATTGAGATAAATCATTACGGAAATTTTCTTCTGTAAAAGGTAATTTTTCCGCCTCAAAGCGCACCATAAACTCTGTGCAGTACCCAAACTCAATGTCCTCTGTGTTCATGTGAGCTTGTACACCTTTATGATGCTCGGCATTTACTAATTCGTTCATAGAAGTAGTTGATACGATATCTTCAATCCTTTGCCCTTTCAACTCTGCTAAGAAGCCTTCATAGATATAAACTAAACCTTGACCACCACTATCTACAACACCGACTTCTTTTAATACAGGTAAAAGATCAGGAGTACGTTTTAAAGATGCAATTGCTTCTTTTAACGTTTCTTCCATTAAAACGATAATATCATCTTCGTTTTTGGCAACGCTTACTGCTTTTTTCGCAGCATCTTTTGCAACAGTTAAGATTGTACCTTCAACTGGCTTCATTACTGCTTTATAGGCAGTTTGGACACCAGCTTCTAGAGCTTCTGCAAAATCTTGACTCGTAATCGTTTCTTTTGATTCAATATGTTTCGAGAATCCACGGAATAATTGAGAGAGAATTACTCCTGAGTTACCTCTTGCACCCATAAGTAGGCCTTTAGCCAGAGCAGAACCAACCTTACCGATATGCTCTGATACATTATTCCTAACTTCCTTAGCTCCTGAAGTTATAGAAAGGTTCATGTTCGTTCCCGTATCCCCATCTGGCACCGGAAACACATTCAACGCATCAACAATCTTGGCGTTGTTAGATAAATGATTTGCACCTTGAATAACCATTTGTGCAAAACGTTTCCCATTTAGAACTTTTACTGACACTAAATTTTCCTCCTTATTACGGGTTCGTAACTCGAACTCCCTGTACATAGATGTTTAATGATTCCACGGAAAGACCGAGCATTTGATTTAGGGTGTATTTTACTTTTGTTTGAACATTATGCGCCACTTCTGAAATTTTCGTCCCATAGCTTACAATAATGTACATATCAATATGTAGCTGATCTTCATCTTGACGTACAATAACGCCCTTTGTGAAATTTTCTTTTCGAAGAATTTCTGATAACCCATCTTTAATTTGACTTTTGGAAGCCATTCCTATGATACCGTAGCAGTCAATAGCTGCTCCTCCTGCAATAGTTGCAATTACATCATTAGAAATATCTATGTGACCATAAGATGTTTTTAATTCGATGGACATAAAGGTTCCCCCTTCAATTGGTTTTTTCACCTTATCTACTCGCTATTTTACTATAAATTAAAGGTTTTTGAAAGAAGGCGATTACTATCGTAACAATACTATTATTATACTGAATGCTAGAAACATGTATGTCAAGGCTTTTTTCTTGAAAGCTTTCTTTAGAACTATTGCAATGAGGCGGGTTGTATGTTAAATTATATAAGTATTTTCTACAGTTTAATTTGCAGAAGAAAGACGTTACAAATGCCTACTTCTTATAGTCGAAAGGTAGCTGGATTGTTTTTCTTACACTAATAAGAATGTATTTTCTCATTAGTATGAAAATATTGATTGATGTTTCTTTGTAGTTAGGAGGGAATTTAACATGGCACGTAAATGTGTAATTACTGGTAAAAAAACTGGTTCTGGAAACGCACGTTCTCACGCAATGAACTCTACAAGACGTACTTGGGGTGCAAACCTTCAAAAAGTTCGTATCTTAGTAGATGGTAAACCAAAGCGTGTATACGTTTCTGCAAGAGCTTTAAAATCAGGTAAAGTTGAGCGCGTGTAAATCAGGCGCACATACAAAAGCGACAGGGTTTCCTGTCGCTTTTTACTTTGAGTTTTTCTGTTCAAGCACCTTTTTATTCATACTTAACATTTTTAGTTAACATGATTAAATTATTTATCTGGTATATCTATCAAAAAAGCACCTAATTTAGGTGCTTTACTCCTTTTTAAACGAACCCAGCATCGCACGGATGATTCCACCTAAAAACCTTGGCAACTTTATTGTATAAAATCTCATTCCCTTTCCCTCCTCCGAACTTTTTACCATTATTAATAAATGAATAATTACGTACTGATGTACAGATCCGTTAAATAATAGGGGATAAATCACGGCTCCTTATCACCATTAATATGCCATCCTTAAATGAAAAAGTACCAATTTCATTATCTAGTTCATTACTTATACATAGTGTGTCGCCCCATTGAATATTCCTATTTTTTAACGGATACTTGAACCCTTCCAGCGTCAGTGCCGTTACATTTGGGGTTATGGGAATAAAAGAAATATATGGTAATACTGAGCTTCTTACAATGGAATGCTTGCTTTTATTTACTAGGAATAGGACATTCTGTTTATCATGAATACTAATTAATGTTCCTTGTTGAAGCCCTTTTATTAGCAGTTGCACATTACCAAAGAAGTGGTCGAGTCTTCCTCCTGTTACTCCGAATAATTTTATTTTGTCAGGTTTCTTACTTAAAGCCCAGTTTACGGCGATTTCTGTGTCTGTTTCGTCTTTTTCACTTGGAAATATCTCTATTTCCTTTAACTCTTTTCTCATGTGACTAAGCTCTGTCTCTGTTACAGAATCAAAGTCGCCGAAGGCTTTTACTGGCTTGATATTTTCTTCTAATAAATAATGGACTCCTCTGTCTACACCTACCCAGATTATGTTTTCGTTATTTGTTTTTTTTAGGTCAGGCAACTGATTTCTAGGTCCACCTGCTACTATATGTATAATCATCTTTTTTGCTCCTTGTTTCTGAATAATTGATTTGTTTTTAGGGGCTCTATTTGATTTATTCGACCATCATAACCTATCATTCGAGTAATTTTCTATTGCATTCGCCATATAAATTTTTTACTTCCTTTTGTAATAGGCTACCCCTGAAAATAGAGGGTAGCACATTACACACCCTGTAGATCTCCGTGCCAGGTGTTCGCTTTCCGCGGGGCGCTTGTGGAGCCTCCTCGGCTTTGCCTGCGGGGTCTCCACAAAACGCTACTTCCCGCAGGAGTCTCACACCTTGCACTACGATCTACAGGGGAGACGGGTTCAACATATTGTTCAAATTTTTCATAAACCATGGTGCAAATTTCTTTGTATGGGTGTCAGTCCTGAAGATAGGAATACTTGTTAAACAGAGCCCTAAAAATAAAAAAGCCTTCATAATGAAGACTCTTCTGCTTACAACTGATGGGGGAATCCCTAAATAATTATGTTAAATCCCCACGAATGGCTGAAATTGCTTGCTTACGATCTTTCTTTTGGTAAATGGCTGAGCCTGCCACTAATACGTTTGCACCAGCTTCAACACAAAGTGCGGCAGTTTCTGGATTAACTCCTCCGTCTACTTCTACCTCGACAGACAATCCCTTTTCTTCGATAAGTGAGCGCACCTGTTTGATTTTTGGAAGTACACTAGAAATAAATGCTTGTCCTCCAAAACCTGGATTTACCGTCATTAATAAGACAAGGTCTACATCATCCAGAATAGGGACGATGTTTTCGACAGGGGTTGCTGGGTTAAGTACAACTCCAGCTTTTACTCCTTGTGCTTTGATTAGCTGGATTGTGCGGTGTAAATGACGACACGCCTCTACATGGACAGATATTATATCTGCCCCTGCTTTTGCAAATGCAGGAATATATTGATCTGGATTTTCTATCATTAGATGTACATCTAATGGGAGTGTTGTTACTGGACGTACAGCCTCAACAATTAGCGGTCCTATTGTGATATTGGGAACAAAGTGACCGTCCATTACATCAATATGAATATAGTCTGCTCCACCTTGCTCCACTTCTTGAATGTCTTTTTGAAGGTTAGCAAAATCTGCACTTAGGATAGAGGGGGCAATTTTAATCATATTAGTACCTCGGCTTTCTGTCTTTTATTTCTTCTACAAATGATAAGTAATGTTTATAGCGAAATGGGGCAATTTCTTCTCCTTCAACAGCAGCCTTCACTGCACATTTCGGCTCCTTTACATGTGTACACTCTCTGAATTTACATTGATCACTAAGATTGACGAATTCAGGGAAATACTCTTTTACTTCTTCTGCTTCTATTTCTAAGAATTCCAGTGAACTAAAACCAGGTGTATCTGCAACAAAACCATTATTTATTTCCATTAGCTCCACGTGGCGTGTTGTATGCTTTCCACGACCTAAATGGGTGGAAATATTATTGGTTTTCAACTCTAATTCTGGTCGTAACACGTTTAATAAAGAGGACTTTCCTACGCCAGATTGTCCAGCGATAACGGATGTTTTATCCTTTAAATATGGTAGAATTTGTTTTAATTGTTCTGGTTCCTTTGTTGAAGTTAGCACAACCTCGTAGCCAATATTACGATAATATTCAGCGAAGCTTATTAGTTTTTCATCTTCATCAATCAAATCCATTTTAGATATGCAAATAAGAGGGGTTACTTCTTTTGATTCGATTAAAACTAAAAATCTATCTAATAAAACGGTGCTAAATTCAGGCTCTAATGCAGAAAATACTAGGATTGCTTGATCAATATTCGCAATAGGCGGTCGAACTAGCTCATTTTTTCGAGATAAGACTTCTAGAATATACCCTTCTCGGTCATTATCTGCTTGAAAAACAACCGAGTCCCCAACGAGAGGGGTAATTTTATTTTTGCGAAATACCCCTCTACCTCTACATTGGGTTATATGGCCATCTGCTGTCAAAACATAATAAAATCCACTCAGTGCTTTGACAATCTTGCCTTCTGGCATACACTCACTCCTTATTCTTACTCAATATCATCATAATCTATCGTAATAGATTGGACCTTTTCTCCATCAACAAATACTTCATACCTTGCTTTTTGCTTATATGGCACCGTAATAGTGAATTCAGTTTTTAAATCATCTGTAATAATATACGTTTCTTTAGGGTCATCCATATTTGTATTTAAATCTTCGACAAAAAGGTCTATTTTTTGTTCTGCACCTTCTTCTGAAGGTTTATACGCTATTTCAAGTGGAACGTCAATCGTTTTATCTTCAGGCTGTGGACCTTTGGAAACAATTAGTTGTATCTTATCCCCTTTTTTTACTCGAGATTCAGGGGCAGGATTCTGTTTAATTATATTTCCGGCTGACACATCAGCGTTATATTCTTCTTCAACTTCTGGTATTATTCCAAGGGAATCCAAATGCCTTTTGGCAAAATCTAAAGATGAACCTTGATAATTATCTAACACGATTGGACTTATCCCTTTGGATACTACTAATTTTATTACCGTTTCTTCTGGAATGACCGTTTCATTCGGTTCAGGAGTTTGACGTATTACGATTCCTGCTGATACATCCTCTGAATGTACTTCTTCTATCTCAGGATCTGGATAATCTTTCTGCTTTATTCTACTTATAGCGTCCTCTACCTGAAGATTTGTATAATCTTCTACAGCTACTTTTTCTTTCCCAACGCTACGATAAACAGTAATTTCCGAGCCTTCTTTTCTAGTCTTACCAGCCTCTGGCCACGTTCTAATTACATTACCTTCTGCTATATCATCACTTGGCTCATCTACGGTTTTATCAATAACAAAGCCTGTTGATTTTAGCAAATCAATCGCTTCTTCGTATTCCATATCAGTGACATCATCAACGACGATATCTTTAGGAAGTAAAAGTGATGGAAGAAAAGTAAATGCCGCTACTACTCCTCCTATAAGTAAAAATAAGAGAATTAGTAGTGAAATGAACCATTTTTTCTTTTTCTTTTTTTTCTTCTTCTTAGAAGGTTCTTTCGTTTCAGTTGGTCGAACAGCTTTATCGGTTGGACGTACCTTTGTTTCATGATCATTTTGGAGATGCTGAGATAGATTGCCTTTAATAATCGGAATTGCTTTTGTAGCCTCTTCATCTTCATTTGGAATAAAAAACTTCGGTTCATGTAAACGACCAGGCTCTAATACGGTATCCAAATCTTCAGACATTTCCTCTACCGATTCATATCGGTGAAAAGGATCCTTTGCCATCGATTTTAAGATAACATTTTCTAAGCTTTGAGGGATAGTTGGGTTCCATCTCTTTGGTGATGGTGTTTCCGATTGTAAATGTTTTAAAGCAATAGAAACTGCTGATTCCCCAGAAAAAGGAAGTCTGCCAGTTAACATTTCAAACATGACTATCCCTAGTGCATAGACATCAGATTTTTTAGTTGCTAAACTTCCTCTTGCTTGCTCTGGTGATAAATAATGAACTGACCCTAATAAAGAGTTTGTTTGGGTAATAGTAGTAGAACTTAAAGCCATCGCTATCCCAAAGTCTGTTACTTTCAATGTACCATAATCGTCTATTAATATATTTTGCGGCTTAATATCTCGATGAATAATGCCATTTTCATGGGCATGTGCAATTGCTGAGGTAAGCTGTTGCATAAGCTCCACCGTATTGTATTGCTCGATAGGTGCAGATTGTTGAATATATTGTTTTAGTGTTTTCCCTGACACATGTTCCATGACAATATAATAAATATCATCCTCTTCACCAATATCATAAATACTGACAATATTAGGATGATCTAAACTAGTTGCTGACTGTGCTTCTCTTCTAAAACGTCGTATAAATTCTTCATCATTTGCAAAATCTAGACGTAACACCTTTACTGCTACATCCCGATCTAGAATCATGTCACGAGCAAGGTAGACATTCGCCATTCCACCGCCGCCGATGACTTCGAGAATTTTATATCGCCCGTTCAATCTTTTGCCAATTAACAAAGATATCACCCGCTTTCATCTTCGGTGACAGATAATTCCAATATGGCAACCGTGATGTTATCTTCTCCGCCGTATTGATTTGCACGATTTATTAACTCTTCTGCTTTGGCTGAAAATGGAATTTTATTATTGTTAAGTACCTCAACAAATTCCTTGCCATTTACTTTGTTACTTAATCCGTCAGAACAAAGTAAAAGGTAACCAGCTTCATCATATGTAATAGTCTTTAAATCAATCTTTACGGTTTTCTCTGTCCCTAAAGCTTGTAGTATAACATTTTTTCTCGGATGATGCTCGGCATCCTCTTTAGAAATTTGTCCACTTTTAACTAATTCATTAACAAAGGTTTGGTCCTCTGTTAATTGTTTTGCCTCTTCTTTTGAAATGATATAAATTCTACTGTCTCCAACATGGGCTAGTGTAACAAAAGACTCTCCGCGAATTGCTGCTACAATAGTAGTTCCCATTCCATGACACTCTTCATGCTCATTTGCATACTCAAACAAAAGTTGATTTATCTGACTAATGTAAGTCTTAAACCAGATTTCAGCAGGTTCTGGGGAAGAGACATTTTCTGACTCCTCCCACATCTCTTTCATATGTTGGATTGCCCTTTCACTGGCTACATCCCCTGCTTTATGTCCCCCCATTCCATCACAAACAACCGCTAAAACGGTTCCGTCTTTATTAACAAAAATTCCCCCGTTATCTTCATTATGCGAACGAACTCTCCCTTTATCTGTTAAAAAGACCATCAACACTTGTCACCTCGTCTCTTCTTTTCGCTCCTTCGCACGTAGCTGGCCACATGCAGCATCAATATCATGCCCTTGCTCACGACGAACTGTTACGTTTATCCCTAGGTTCTTTAATGTTTTTTCAAATAGATTAATCTGTTCCTTTGGAGTCCTTACATAGTCACGTTCTGGGACATAGTTAACGGGAATTAAGTTAATGTGACACTTGATTCCTTTCACTAGCTTTGCTAATTCCTCGGCATGCTCTACTTGATCATTTACTCCACCAAATAAACCGTACTCAAAACTTACGCGGCGTCCTGTTTTCTTAATATAATAATGCACAGATTCCATTAAATCAGGTAGCTTGTACGCTTTATTAATCGGCATTAGTCTGGAGCGAATTTCTGTATTTGGTGCATGCAAGGAGATAGCAAAGTTGATTTGCATATTCTCATCAGCAAATTTATAAATTTTCGGGATAATTCCACTTGTCGATACGGTAATATGACGTGCACCAATATTTAAGGCTTGGTCATGGTTGATGATTTTCAAAAAGCTTAACATTTCATCATAGTTATCAAATGGCTCCCCGATTCCCATAATAACAACATGACTTACTCGCTCTTCTAACTCATCAATCGCTTGTTGTACTTTTACGACTTGCGCAACGATTTCTCCTGCTTCTAAATTACGCTTTAATCCACCAAGCGTGGAAGCACAAAACGTACAACCGATACGGCAACCTACTTGAGTTGTCACACAGACAGAATTTCCGTATTCATGTCTCATTAGTACCGTTTCAATGGAATAGCCGTCATGTAGTTCAAATAAAAACTTCATCGTGCCATCCGCTGACGTTTGCTGGATTATCGTTTTCAGAGTAGTTAGAACAAAAGCATCGTCTAATTGTTCACGTAATGACTTGGATAAATTGGACATATCCTCAAAAGATGTCACTCTTTTTTTGTATAGCCATTCAAAGATCTGTTTTGTTCTAAATTTCTTTTCTCCAATACTTGCTAACCAATCTTCTAGTTCGTGTAATTGAAGAGAATAGATGGACGGTTTACGGGTTACGTCTTCTTGTTTCTTAGTTGTTGTTGTATTTTGTTCCATCTTTTACACCTGCCTTTTTAGTCTAACTATAAAAAATCCATCCGTACCAAAATAATGTGGTAAAAGCTGGAGCATACCATCTTTAACAAAGTTTTCGAGCTTTGCTGGTAATAAATCTTTTATGTTGATATCTATTTCAAAGTCTGGATGACTTTCTAAGAAAGCATTCACAACTTCTGTATTTTCTTCTTTATCAATTGTACATGTACTATATACTAAAGTTCCACCTTTTTTTACTAATGGCGCTACCTCGTTCAAAATGGTGGATTGAATTGTAGCTAGCTGTTTCACATCTTGCATTGATTTCGAATATTTCAAATCAGGCTTTCTTCGTATAACCCCAAAGCCTGAACATGGTGCATCAACCAGTATTTTATCAAAATGTTCTTTTTGAAAAACCTGTTGTGCTTTTCGGCTATCCAATGTTTGTACTTCAATATTAGGAAGATCCAATCGTTCTGCTTGTTCTTTAATAAGACGTGCTTTGTGTTCGTGTAAGTCTGCTGAGACAACCGTTCCTGTTCCATTCATGAGTTCTGCGATATGAGTGGATTTCCCTCCAGGAGCTGCACAACAATCAAAGACAACTTCACCTTCTGAAACTCCAAGGGTGCTTGCAACAAGCATTGAGCTTTCATCTTGGATTGTAATATACCCATTTTTGAAAGCGTTCGAATAGGCTAAATTCCCTTTATTGGAAATAATGCTTTCTTTTGCTACTTCTCCCTTATCCACATCAAAACCTTGGTTCTCTAACATCGCTATAACTTCCTCCACCGTAGCCTTTGCTGTATTTACTCGTGCTGTTTGACTAGGTGGAACTAAATTCATCTCACACATTCTTTCTGTATCCGCTACACCGTACTGCTCAATCCATTTCTCAACCAACCAGCGTGGGTGGCTTGTAGCTATGGATATTCTATCGAGATCATTTTCCATTGTTTCTAAGTTGGGAACCCCTTGACGTTGTATGGATCTTAGGACACCGTTAACAACAGATGCAACGCCTTTATGTCCTTTCTTTTTCGCGATTTCAACCGCCTCAAAGATCGCTGCTCTCGCCGGCACTTTATCAAGATAAATCATTTGATATAAGGTCATTCGTAGTAAAATCTTAACCCAATCTTGAAGTTTTTTTTGTTTTTCTATATACGGAGCTAAATAATAATCAATTGTTATCGTACGTTGTATCGTGCCATAGACGATTTCAGTGAATAGTCCCGCATCTTTTTTGTTTAGCTTTCCCGAATCTAAATAATTGTTTAATAAAAGGTTACTATATGCTTGCTTTTTTTCGATATTAACTAATGCTTCAAAAGCTAGCTCTCTCACATTTTTCATCTTATTCTCCTAGCTGTATGCCTTCTGATAACGAAGCTCCTGCCCCGTTTAAAAATTGTGTTCCAGTCATTCGTTTTTTTCCTGAAAGTTGAAGATCGGTTATTTTTATACTTATAGTATTACCAGTTTTCACAATGAATCCATCTTCTTCTTTTCCGATAATCGTCCCTGGAATCGCATCACTGTTTGTTTCAAGCTTTTCTCCCCACCAAACCTTCATTACTTGACCTTGTAAGGTTGTATAAGCGACAGGCCAGGGGTGCAAGCCACGAATATGATTATAAATTTTTTCACCTGGCTGATTCCAATCAATTTTCTCCTGCTCTCTTTTTATATTCGAGGCAAAAGTTGCTTCTTCTTCCACTTGTTTGATTGGTGTCAGTTTCTCTTCAAATAATAATGGCAGTGTTTGAGCAAGTAATAAAGAACCCGCTTCACTTAATTTATTATGCAGTGTACCTACATGATCTTTCTCAGAGATATTTACTTCAACTTGAGTCAGGATATCCCCAGCATCTAATTTCTCTACCATATACATAATGGTCACACCTGTTTTCCTTTTACCTTGCAGAATAGAATAGTGTATCGGTGCCCCGCCTCTTAGCTCTGGAAGTAAGGAGGCATGTACATTGATACAACCAAACTTTGGCGCATCCAATAATGGGTTTGGCAAGATTTGACCAAAGGCCGCGGTTACGATTAAATCTGGTTCTAATGATGTGATTTTTTCGTATTCTGTTTTTTCTCTGATTTTTTCAGGTTGATAAACAGGTATTCCGTGTTTTTCTGCTTCCACCTTAACGGGTGGTGGGGTTAATAACTTTTTTCTACCTTTTGGACGATCTGGCTGAGTTACAACAGCTATTACCTCATATCCATCTTGGAGAATTTGTTGTAATACTGGAACCGCAAAATCAGGTGTTCCCATAAATACTATTCGTTTCATCGTATCACCTTTCTAACTCTTCTTCTTCGTAATATTTTATTACTTTCGACGTAAATAACACGCCGTGTAAATGGTCGATTTCATGTTGGATTGCTCGCGCTAAAAATCCTCTTGCTTCAACCTCATACCATTTACCTTTACGGTTTTGGGCACGGACCTTTACGTAATTAGAACGACTTACCTCACCGTACAATCCAGGAAAGCTTAAACATCCTTCGGGCCCTACTTGCTCGCCTTCTATCTGAATAATTTCAGGATTTATTAACTCGATTTTCCCCTGCACTTCATCTACTTCTACGATTGCTATTTGTTTGGCAATACCTATTTGCGGTGCAGCAAGGCCGACACCATCTGCTTCTAGCATCGTATCATACATATTATTGAGAAGGCGAACTAGCCTTTTATCAAAGGTTGTCACCATTTCACATTGTTGCTCTAATACCGCTGCTGGATATTCTACGATCTTTAATATTGGCACTTTTCTTCCTCCAACAATTACATTAACATGTAAGGATTTAAATCTATATGAATAGATAACTTTTCTTGGTCCATCTGTGCTTGATACTTTTCTACAATTCTTTTCAATGCTTCATGAAGATTAGGTTCTTTTTTATATTTAATGATACATTGATATCTGTATTTGTCCTTGATACGAGCGATAGGAGAAGACACTGGACCTAATATAATGGCTTCTTTTGATAACTGCATTCCTAAAAAGCTAGTAATTCTCTCTGTGACAGTTACTACTTTTGTAAGCTCTTGATGGGTAACTGTTACAAGAGCTAGATAATAAAATGGCGGATATTGATGGTTCTTTCTAATTTGCATTTCCTTTTGATAAAAGGCCAAATAATCATGTGCACTTGCTAATTCTACACTATAATGCTCTGGGCTGTAAGATTGAATAACTACTTCACCTGGAAGAAGATGTCGACCTGCCCGTCCACTCACTTGTGTTAGTAGCTGGAAAGTTTTTTCAGAGGAACGAAAATCCGGGATATTTAACATAGTGTCAGCAGTTAATACTCCAACTAGTGTAACTAAAGGAAAATCAAGTCCCTTAGCAATCATTTGGGTTCCTAGTAAAATATCTGCTTTTTGGTCGCCAAATTGTTGAAGCAGCTTTTCATGTGATCCTTTTTTGGTGGTGGTGTCGACATCCATTCTAATAACTCTGGCGTTCGGTAACAACTTAGTCAGTTCTTCCTCCACTTTTTGTGTTCCGGTTCCAAAAAACCGGAAGTGCTCACTATCACATGAAGGACAAGTTGCATGAACAGGCTCTTCATAGCCACAATAATGGCATTTTAATTGATTAGAGCTACGATGATAAGTTAAGGAAATGTCACAATGAGGGCATTCTACTACATAGCCACAGTCTCGACACATTACAAAGGAAGAATAACCTCGTTTATTTAAAAATAATACTGATTGTTCACCACGTTCTAAACGGGACTGAAGTTTTTCAAGAAGGTTTCTAGAAAACATGGATCTGTTTCCTTCTCTTAATTCTTCTCTCATGTCCACAATTTCAACTGGTGGCATGCCCTGGTCGCTCATTCTTTTATCCATCGTTAATAGCTGATAAACCCCTTTAGTTCCTCGCGCAAAAGTTTCTAGCGTAGGGGTTGCACTTCCCAATACTACGGGACATTGATGGTATCTTCCTCTTTCCATGGCAATATCACGTGCATGATAGCGAGGGGTATCTTCTTGTTTGTAGCTTGTTTCATGCTCTTCATCAATAATAATAATCCCGACATTTTCAAAGGGGGCAAATATTGCCGAACGTGCTCCAACTACCACTTTTACTTCTTTACGGTGAATTTTACGCCATTCATCATATTTCTCACCCATCCCTAACCCACTATGCATCACCGCTACATCTGATCCAAATCTTGATTTGAAGCGGTTCACCATTTGTGGAGTTAGTGAAATTTCTGGCACAAGTACGATTGCCTCTTTCCCTTTTTTCAATACTGCATCTACCGCTTGCATATATACCTCAGTTTTCCCACTACCTGTTACGCCAAACATTACATAACCTTTATGTTTATTTTCTTCAATAGATTGAAGGATAGGTGAGATTACTTCTTGCTGTTGAGCTGTTAGGGGGAGTGGTTCTGATTTTTTGAACTCTCTATTTTCATATGGGTCACGATAAATCTCTTCTTGTATTTCTTTCATTAATTCTAACTTTACAACTGCTTGAATGGCACTCGTACCTATTTGTAGAACTTCTAACAGCTGTTTCTTCTCTACACGCTCTTTATTAGAATGAATAAAATAATCTAAGAGTTTATGTTGAGCAGACGCTCGAATTGGGATTTGTTGTTTGGCAGTTATTAATTCATCCTTTTTCACATTTAATTCAATCATTCGTACTGTTTTTTTGGATAATTTATCTTTTACTTCATAATAAACTTCTACAATATCTTCTTCTATAAGTTGTTTGATTAACTTATAATGACTGGTTCCTTCTAGCTCTTCAAAACGAACACGGCTTGACGGTTGAAATAAAAGCTGCAAATGCGGTGGAATTTTATCCAGGTCCTTTGCAATAATCCATTTTTCATATTTTGCTTTCAATGCAGCTGGTAGCATCGCTTGAAATGCAGATATAGTAAAGCATAATGTATGATCTCTTAACCAGCCTGCTAGTTGTAGCAGTTCCTTTGTTAAAATCGGACTAACATCAATTAAAGAGGAAATTGGCTTTGTTTTTTTGACAGATGAAGTGGCTTTGATTTCAATAACAAAGCCTTGTACTTGACGTGGTCCAAATGGAACAATAACTCTCATTCCTGTTTGGATAAACCCTTCCCATTTCTCAGGTATTTCATAATCAAAAGCTCGATCCGTTTGTTTTGCAGGAACATCAACAATCACACTTGCATATGTCATGCTTTATCCTCTATATGAGAAGCGATTTCTAACAATAAAGCAGAAGCTACTTCCTTCTTCTTCATTAAAGGGAGCGAAATACTTGTCTCATCCTTACGATAGATCGTAACGATGTTGGTATCTGTACCAAATCCTGCTCCAAGCTCTGTTACATTATTAGCGACTATATAATCGAGATTTTTTTTCTCCAGCTTGCCCTTGGCATATTCTTCTACATTATTTGTTTCAGCAGCAAATCCTACTAGAACCTGATGCGTTTTTCTTTTGCCTAATTCTTTCAAAATATCTTGTGTACGTTCCATTTCTAGTACACTATCACCATCTTGTTTTTTCATTTTCATTTCTGAAATATGTTTTGGACGATAGTCAGCTACTGCGGCTGATTTGATTACCACATCACTGTTTTCGAAATTCTCCAATACTGCGTCATACATTTCTTTAGCCGATTCTACTCTAATGGTGTGCACGTGTGATGGATCTTCAAGAGTTGTTGGTCCAGAAACAAGTATTACATTTGCTCCTAATTCAGCAGCAACCTCTGCAATGGCGTATCCCATTTTTCCTGTCGAACGATTAGTGAAAAATCGAACTGGGTCCACTTTTTCCACAGTAGGGCCTGCAGTTACTAGAAAATTTTTACCTGAAAGAGGTTTCGGTTCTTGATCGCTAGAACTAGAGCCGAAATGTTGAGTAATTGCAGCAACAATAGCTTCTGGCTCTTCAAGACGTCCTTTCCCTACATAGCCACATGCTAAAAAGCCTTCTCCTGGCTCAATAAAACGATACCCATAGGAAGCTAGTCTATTCATATTCACTTTTACAGCTGGATGATCATACATATGAACATTCATTGCAGGTGCTATCCATACTGGAGCAGTTGTTGCAAGTAAGGTTGTTGTTATCATATCATCGGCTAAGCCATTGGCCATCTTCCCAATCACATTAGCAGTTGCGGGTGCTACTAGAACAAGGTCCGCCCAATCGGCTAAATCTATATGAGAAATAACTGCTGGATTTTTCTCTGCAAATGTATCTGTATATACTTCATTTCTTGATAATGCTTGAAAGGATAGTGGTGTAACAAATTTGCATGCCGATTGGCTCATGATCACCTTTACTTGTGCACCTTGCTGCACGAGCTTACTCGTTAGCGCCACCGCTTTATATACAGCAATTCCACCTGTTACACACAAAAGGATTCTCTTATTGGTTAACAACATTTTTCTTTCCCCCGATTATTAATTTAACTCATCTAGAAAAAGCTCAAGTTTCATCTCTCAATCACAATGAGTTTAGACGGTTTCTTTGAGAATGTCTTAAAATGTTAACTTAAAAAAATAACAACCTATCTCTAGGTTGTTATTTTTATTTGTGATTCAGGATTCCTTCGCTTCTTTCAGCCGTTTTAATCGTTTTAGCAGATAGTAATCCAGCGTCAATTTCTTCTAACGCTTTTCCCACAAATTTATGAGATACTGTCTTTTCAATCATTTGGTCGTTTACTTGTTGTAGTTCACGAGCACGTCTAGCAGATACTGTTACTAAAGTATATTTGGAATCAAGTTTTTGCATTAAGGAATCAATAGAAGGGTATAACATATTAATCAGCCTCCACCATTTGTTTGTATTTTTCACGCAGTCTCGTTCTTTTACAATGTTCCGCTTGTACGATTGCTTGAATTCTGTCACAAGCTAAATCCACCTGATCATTCTCCACTACATAATCGTAAGCATCCATCATTTCAATTTCTTCTTTTGCAACAGTCATTCGGTTGTTGATTAAATCTTCTGTTTCTGTTCCTCTTGTCGTAATTCTGTTTTTCAATTCAGAAAGACTTGGAGGCATTAAGAAGATGAAAACACCTTCTGGAAATTTACTTTTCACTTGAATCGCACCTTGGACTTCAATTTCCAAAAAGACATCTTTGCCTTCTGTTAAACATTGCTCTACATAGTCTACTGGCGTACCATAATAGTTGCCAACATACTCTGCCCATTCTATAAATTTATCTTGTTCAATTAACTGTTCAAAATCCTCTTTGGATTTGAAGAAATAATCTGTACCGTCTATTTCTCCGGCACGTGGACTTCTAGTAGTCATGGAAATTGAATAATGAAGACTTACATCTTCCTTTGAAAACAACGCTTTTCTTACCGTTCCTTTACCTACTCCAGAAGGACCTGAAAGGACGATTAATAACCCTCTATCTCTCATTTATCTATAAATACCTACCCTTCATCAGACATATCATCTTTATTAACAAGCCTTTGTGCAACAGTTTCTGGTTGCACAGCTGACAATATTACATGATCACTATCCATTATTAGAACTGCTCTTGTCCGTCTACCATAAGTAGCATCAATAAGCATTCCTTGATCCCTTGCGTCTTGAATAATCCTTTTAATCGGCGCAGATTCAGGGCTTACAATAGATATGATACGATTTGCTGAAACAATGTTACCAAAGCCAATATTAATTAACTTAATCATGGTTTCCACCTCTAGTTACAAACTCTATTCTAACCTTGTTAAGTGGTTAGTAATCAAAGATTATTCAATGTTTTGCACTTGCTCTTTTATTTTCTCTATGCAAGCTTTCATTTCTACAACAGAATTCGCAATCTTCGCGTCATTTGCTTTTGAACCAATGGTGTTTACTTCGCGATTTAATTCTTGTACGAGGAAATCCAATTTCCTTCCAATTGCATCCATACTTTCAAGCGAATTGGTGAACTGCACAATATGACTATGAATTCGTTTTAATTCTTCATTAATATCTGCCTTATCCGAAAATATTGCTGCTTCTGAAATAAGTCTTTGTTCATCAATGATTGTTCCAACAAAATCCTTCATTTTTTTCTCTAATCTAAGTCGATACGCCTCCACGACTATTGGTGCATATGTATGAAGTTCATGTGCTGTCTTTTCGATCCGAGAAACATGATCTAAAATGTCCTTTTGCAGCTGAGCCCCTTCAATAGTCCTCATAGATAACAGTTGTTCTGTAGCAATATGTACATTATTCAATAAAGCATCTTCTAATTCATCTTGAATGTACGCTTCTTCTATTACAGTAAACACGTTCTCTAATTGTAGTATATCATTTATTTGTATGGAACTAGAAATTTGAAATCTATCTTTCACCTGTTTTAACGATTGTATGTATTCTGACAGTAAGTTCCAATCAACTGTTACTTCTTTTTTTGCAAGACCTTGGCCTTCTATGGTAATAAAAACTTCTACTCTTCCCCGCTTTATAAATGCGCTTATTGCCTTTTTTATTTTATCCTCTAGCGAAAGCAATTGCTTAGGCATCCTAATGTTTATTTCACAAAAACGATGATTCACCGATTTCATTTCTACTAAAATCCAGTAGGAATCCGTACTCGTTTCTGCTCGACCAAAGCCCGTCATACTTTTTACCATCATACTCACGTCCGTTCCTTAAGTATATAATGCTCTTTTTCCAAACATGTTTTAGAAAAAAGAGCCTAGTAGTGGCTTGTTTTGATGCTAAGCAAACACTATATTAGCATTGTTTTACTATTTTTAAAAGAAGTTATTTTATTCTTTCTTATTAAACAAACGAAAGGTAATAGAGAATGTCTCTACTACCTTTTTTAAATTATACCATATTTTTCTTTGCTTTACTTGTAAAAAGAGTACCCACTAGTAAAAAAGTTGGTAGGGATGCCAATCCTAGTATTAAGAGCCATTCTTGTGGGTCAAGTGCTACTGTATGAAAAATGACTTGGAGTGGCGGGTAATAGATTACAATAAGCATTAACAAAATACTTGAAATAACAGCCCCCACTAAATACAAATTCTGAAATGGGTTTCGGTGAAAAATAGAACGCTCACTTCTACAATCAAAAACATGTATTAACTGCGCCATAACTAAAGTAGCAAAGGCGACCGTTTGGGCATAAATCAAATCGTCTGGGTGCTGTTTATAGACGATGATAAAGGCAATTAGGGTAGCAATTCCAATGAGGAACCCTCTGCTAATGATTTTCCACCATAATCCTCTTGCAAACACCCCTTCTTTTGGGTGCCTTGGCTTTCGCTTCATGACGTCCCCTTCTGCCTGGTCCAAACCTAATGCCATTGCAGGTAGGCCATCTGTTACAAGGTTTACCCATAATATTTGAATTGGGACGAGTGGAAGAGGCAGTGCTAGTAGCATGGCAAACAACATAACAAGAATTTCTCCAACATTGGATGCAAGTAAATAGCGAATAAACTTGCGGATATTTTCGTATATGTTTCTACCTTCTTTTATAGCAGATTTAATGGTCGCAAAATTATCATCCAATAATACGAGGGAAGATGCTTCCTTCGCCACATCCGTTCCTGTAATCCCCATTGCAATTCCGATGTCAGATGCTTTAATAGCTGGTGCGTCATTGACACCATCCCCTGTCATTGCAACAATATGTCCCTTCTTCTGCAGTGCTTTAACGATAGATAACTTATGTTGTGGGGAAACTCTTGCGAACACATAAACATCATCTACCATGTTCTCAAGCTCTTCTTGTGACATCTTTTGGAGCGTTTTCCCTTCTAACACTTTGCCACCCATCGGCAAGATTCCGATTTCAGTAGCGATTGCTTTTGCTGTTACGATGTGGTCCCCTGTAATCATCACCGTTTTTATGCCAGCTTCTTTACACTCTCTAACCGCTTGTTTGACTTCTGGTCTTGGAGGGTCAATCATGCCTTGTATCCCAATAAAGATAAGGTTTTTTTCCACTTCTTTTTCCGTCATACTGTGATGATAGTCAGTAAGAGGTTTAAATGCGACAGCTATGTTTCTCAAAGCTTGTGAAGCTAAAACGTGAACGGTATCTTTCACTATGTTGGCATATTTATCTGTAAAGAGTTGTTTTTTGCCTTCCCAAAGGATTGATTCGCTAACATTGCTGATAACATCAGGTGCTCCTTTTGTAATCAGGAATAGCTTTCCTTGTCGATCATGTACGACCATACTCATCATTTTCCGTTCAGAATCAAATGGGTATTCCTTAACTATTGTAAATTCTTGCAATAGGTTTTCTTTTGTGTAGCCAGCTTTTAATGCCGCTACAGCCAAAGCCCCTTCTGTCGGATCCCCATCAAGAATATATTGATTATTTTTTTGCGTTATATTTGCATGATTACAAAGTAATCCAAAGCTCAATAGTTGCTGTAATGATTTATTTTTCGCTGGATCTTTCGAATTATTTGCAATAAATTCTCCAGATGGTTCATAGCCGTTACCCGTGATAGTCCAAGTATTGCCACCTGACCATGCTTGAGTGACAGTCATTTTGTTTTGTGTTAAGGTACCTGTTTTATCCGAGCAAATAACAGATGCGCAACCGAGCGTTTCCACCGCTGGTAACTTTCTTACAATTGATTTTTGTTTAATCATTCTTTGAACACCGAGGGATAGAGCTACAGTAACAATAGCAGGTAAGCCTTCTGGAATAGCAGCAACAGCTAAAGATACTCCTGCTAAGAACATGTCATATATATTTTGTCCTTGAATAACTCCAAGAATGACGACAAGCAAAGTTAAGAACAATGCTACAACAATTAATATTTTCCCTAACTGCTCTAACTTTCGTTGTAATGGAGTAATAGTCGTTTCAGCTGATTGAAGAAGATCTGCAATCTGCCCCATAGCTGTGTTCATCCCTGTAGCAACCACGATTCCAACGCCTGTACCACGTGTAACTAGCGTCCCCATGAAAGCCATGTTTTCTTGATCCCCTAAGGAGATATCATTTCCATGGACTGGAGTTTCACTTTTGACAGCAGGGACGGATTCACCAGTTAATGCAGATTCTTCAATTTCTAATGAACTTGACTGGACAATACGTAAATCTGCACCAATTCGATCACCGCTTGAAAACTTCACAACATCGCCTACAACAATTTCTCGTGAAGCTATCTTTCGCCATTCTTTATCACGTAAAACGGTGACCTGAGGTGCGGAAAGTTCTTTTAACGCTTGTAAGGAACGTTCTGCTTTCCTTTCTTGGAAAAAGCCCAATACTCCATTAATTAATACTATCGCCATGATGGCAACTGCATCGATGTATTCTCCTAGTAGCCCTGAAATTAAAGTTGCCGCTAGAAGAACCACTACCATAAAATCCTTAAACTGCTCTAGAAAAACTAAAAAGGCGTTTGGTCGTTCTGCCTCTTGAAGTTCATTCGTCCCAAACTGCAACAGACGATTTTTCGCTTCTGTTTCGCTTAATCCTGCTTTTACATCAGAGTTTATCCTCTCTTCTACTTCTTCTGTACGCATCTCATGCCATTTCATCTGTTTCACCTCACAACCTTTGCACAAAATCTATCTAAGAAAGCTTATTCAGACTCGTCCAAAAAAATGATACACTTTTTAGGACTTATGCTATTTGGTTGTATATAATAGTTTTAGAGTTAAAAGGTACATTAGGTAGGAAAGGGAGTTTTATATGTCTTTTGATGGCGTTTTTACATATGCAATGATAAGTGAGTTAAAGGAGAAATTAGAAAGTGGAAGAATTACGAAGATTTATCAACCTTATAAAAACGAATTAGTTTTGACCATTCGTTCAGGCAGAAATAACCATAAGCTCCTTATTTCCGCGCATCCTAGTTATGCAAGGATCCACTTGACAGAGGAATCTTATGATAACCCAACAGAGCCACCGATGTTTTGTATGCTTTTACGAAAGCATCTAGAAGGAAGTATTATTACGAATATCCATCAAGTGGCGATGGATCGGATAATTGTATTTGATGTAAAAGCTCGCAATGAAATTGGGGATGTTTCTTATAAGCAGTTAATTGTAGAGATTATGGGACGTCACTCTAATATCATATTTGTAGATAAAGAAAGAAAAATGATACTCGATAGTATTAAGCATGTAGCGATGTCGCAAAACAGACATCGTAGTTTGTCTCCTGGTCAACCGTACGTGCATCCCCCTGAACAAAATAAAATCCATCCATTTGAAGCTACCGAGGAAATCGTTCAGCGGAAAATTGATTTTATCGGTGGGAAGCTCGATAAGCAGTTAGTAAATACCTTTGCAGGAATCTCCCCTCTTTTTGCGAAAGAAGCAGTTCACCGGGCAGGACTTGCAAACCGTCAGACCTTGCCTGCGAGCTTTGTAAGCCTTGTAGACTTCGTTAAAAGTGGGAAAATCGAGCCTCAGTTGACAATGGCTGATAATAAAGAATTCTTTTACTTACTCCCTTTAGAGCATATAAGGGGTGAGAAAAAATTATTTTCTAGTCTAAGTGAACTACTTGATCGCTATTATTTTGGTAAAGCTTCCAGAGACCGGGTGAAGCAACAAGCGAATGATTTAGAGCGCTTTATCTCCAATGAATTAGAGAAAAACAAAAAGAAAATAATGAAACTAAAACAAACATTAGTTGATGCAAGGGAAGCAGATAGATTTCAACTTTATGGTGAATTATTAACCGCCAATTTATATCAACTAAAACGCGGAGACACAGAGGCGGAAGTACTCAATTATTATAGTGAGAGTGGAGAAAGCATTGTCATTCCTCTTGATCCAAAACGCGGCCCTTCTGGAAATGCACAGCGCTATTTTCAAAAGTATCAAAAGGCGAAGAATTCTATTTCAGTTGTAGAAGAACAAATTACAAAAGCAAATGCTGAAATCGAGTATTTTGAAATGATTCTACAACAGGTGGAAACAGCTTCTCCTAAGGATATTAAAGAGATACGGGAAGAATTAGCTGAAGAAGGCTATATGAAAATCAAGCAAAAGCGTAACCAAAAGAAAATGAAACCTCAAAAACCTGTACTAGAATTATATACTTCGTCTGACGGCACTGAAATAATAGTTGGAAAGAATAATAAGCAAAATGACTATCTTACTAATCGAATTGCAAGGCGTGATGATATTTGGCTGCATACGAAGGATATACCTGGTTCTCATGTCGTAATTCGTAGCACAGAACCTTCAGAAGAAACCATCAGAGAAGCGGCCACAATCGCTGCCTACTTTAGTAAAGCACGTCATTCTAGTTCCGTTCCAGTGGACTTTACCAAAGTTCGTAATGTGAAGAAGCCATCGGGATCAAAGCCTGGATTTGTGATTTATGAACAACAGCATACGCTGTATGTAACGCCAAATGAAGAAATGATTATAGCGTTAAAAGGATAATAAAGCACCAAAGAGGCTGGGACAAAAGAATATTTTTCAGTTTGATTCTGTTTAAGTCTGATTTTTAGATAACCTAGCTGTTGATTGGAGCACAAGGCGAAGACTCCTGCGGGAGATAGCGTTTTGTGGAGACCCCACAGGCGAAGCCGAGGAGGCTCCACAAGCGCCCCGCGGAAAGCGAAGCCTAGTGCGGAAATCAACAGCGGTGTTTAACAGATCCTTTATATTAAGGCTCTCTTTAGGTTAAATTGTTCGTAAATGAAGTTGGGAATTTAATTTATGTCCCAGCCTCTTTTAATTTGATAAGTCATTAATATAAAGGTAAAAAGGGTAATTAGTTGCTTCCTAATAAAAACCATGTTTAAATGAATAAATAGTTTTAAATGTATTTTATGGAGGTTTCAACATGAAAAATAAACTTACACTCTTTTTAATGGTATTGATGTCCAGTATCCTACTTGCAGCATGTGGAGGAAATGATAACAACGCCGCAACTGAAGATGATCAAAACGAAGAGCAACCAAATGAACAAGTAGATCCAGAAAAAGTCGTAGCGAAAGTAAACGGGGAAGAAATTAAAGGACAAGACTATAATAGCATGATGCAACAAACACAAATGATGATGATGCAATATGGTCAAGCCGGTGATCCTGAAACGATTAAAGAACAAACATTAAACACTTTAATAGATCAAGAGCTTCTATCTCAAGAGGTTGCTAATAAAGGGTATACGGCAACTGAAGAAGAAGTCGAAGAGTCTATTGCTGAAATTAAAGCAAATTATGAAACTGAAGAGCAATTTGAAGAGGAGCTTGAGAGTATCCCTCTTACAATGGAAACACTAAAAAAACAAATTGCAGATGATGTAGCTTTTAGAAAATATTTAGATAAAGAACTTGCTGCGGCCGAGATTACAGACGAGCAAGTAAAAGAATATTATGAGCAAGCGAAAGAACAAAGCGAAGCACAAAAGCAACAAAATGAAGAGCAAACAGAAGAGGAAGAAACACCTTTCCCTGAGTTAGCAGATGTACAGGATCAAATTAGAAGTCAATTAGAACAACAAGAAGTTCAGAAACAACTACAAGCTATCGTAGAAGACCTGAAAGCAAATAGTGAGATTGAGCGATTAATCTAATCTGTTTTATGAAAAACATACTAAAAGAATATTAGTTAAAGAAAAATACGAACTATTATGCGAAATTCTAAGTAGAGTTTTGCATTAGTTCGTATTTTTTTAGTTTGGTTGTTTAAGTCTGATTTTTAGATAACCTAGCTGTTGATTGGAGCAATAGGCGAAGCCTAGTGCGGAAATCAACAGCGGTGTTTAACAGATCCTTTATAGTAAGGCTCTCTTTAGGTTAAATTTTTCGTAAATGCAGCTGGGAATTTAATTTATGTCCCAGTATGTTTTTTCCGTTAAGCAAAGGATATTCTTAAAACTGCATCCACGTTTCACTCGTTGGATTCTCTAACCATTTTGCTAGCTTTAATCGGTCTGACTCTTCCAGAAACCCTTTGTGAATCGCGACATCCAATAATGTTTCATAATCACAAATTGCATGTGCCTGAATTCCATGGCTCGTTAAATTATCTTTCGCAATCTCAAGACCATATGTAAAGATTGCAACTACTCCTAATACCTCACAACCAGCCTCACGAAGCGCTTCTACGGCATTAATAGAACTACCACCTGTTGAAATTAAATCTTCCACCACAACTACCTTTTGTCCTTCACTTACGATACCTTCAATTTGTTTCCCCTTACCATGCCCCTTTGGCTTACTTCTTACATAACACATCGGTAAATGGAGTTCGTCACTTACTAATGCCGCATGTGGGATACCAGCTGTTGCAGTTCCAGCAATAACTTCTGCTTCTGGAAACTTTTCCTTAATCAGGTTTGAAAGTGAAAATGCTATATTCTTTCTAACATCAGGATAGGAAATGGTTAATCGATTGTCACAATAAATAGGTGACTTTATTCCAGATGACCATGTAAAAGGGTCATTCGGTTGGAAAAATACCGCTTTAATTTTCAATAAGTCTTCAGCGATTGTAATGTTCATATGATTTCCACTCCTTGCCATTGTTGTAAAATTGTTTGATAAGCTTTTAGAGGATCCTGTGCTTTCGTGATACTTCTTCCAACCACAATTTCTGTTGCACCAAATTTGCGGGCATCCGCAGGTGTTACTATTCTGCTCTGATCAGCTTTATCGTCATCCTTTAATCGAATACCAGGCGTTACTTTTTTAAATGTTTCACCCAGATGCTCAGTTAGAATTGGTGCTTCTAGCGAAGAACAGACAACCCCATCTAGTCCGCTTTCACAAGCATTTCTAGCATAATGAAGTACGACATCATTTAGGTTGTGATTTATTAATAGCTCCTGTCTCATACGGTTTTCCGAGGTGCTTGTTAATTGCGTCACCGCTATTAGGTCTGGTCGAGCGTTTTGTCTCGAACCTTCCTGTAACCCCTCTAAAGCAGCTTGCATCATCTCTCTTCCACCAGCTGCATGTACATTTGTCATCGTAACTCCAAGCTTAGCTAGTCCTTTCATTGCTTGATAGACAGTATGAGGAATATCATGAAGCTTTAAATCCAAGAAAATATCATGCCCTTGATCTTGAAGGAACTTTATAATTTCTGGACCTTCTTGGTAGAAAAGCTCCATTCCAACTTTCAGATATAGTTTTTCGTTCTTAAACTTCGCTAAGAAGGTTGAAACCTCCACTTTACTCGGAAAATCAAGCGCGATTATAAGCGATTTTTGCATGTTGGTTCCAACTCCTTCCGATACATTCTGAGATATGATTAAACCCTAAATCATTTAGCTTATGTGGCAGTTCTTCAATAATAGTCGGACAAATATATGGATCAACGAAATTCGCTGTTCCTACAGCGACTGCACTAGCTCCAGCATAATAATACTCAATGACATCTTCTGCTGATTGTACGCCACCCATTCCAATAATAGGGATATTAACTTTTTGACTTACTTCATAAATCATTCTTATTGCAACTGGTTTAATTGCAGGACCAGAAAGGCCACCAGAACCATTCGCTAAAATAGGGCGTCCTGTTTTTAAATCCAGTCTCATTCCGAGGAGCGTATTAATCATGGTCAACCCATCTGCACCAGCTTTTTCTATACTCGTAGCAATATCTACAATATTCGTTACATTAGGCGATAACTTCACATAAACTGGAACCTCTGAGACGTTTTTTACCGCTTTTGTCACTTCATAAGCAACCTTAGGATCAGTTCCAAAAGCAATTCCACCTGTTTTTACATTCGGACAGGAAATATTTAATTCCAAAGCTTTTACATTCGGTGCCTTTGAGATTTCTTTTGCAACTTCTACATAGTCTTCTAGTTTTGAACCGGCGACATTTGCAATAATTGGAACATCGTAGTTTGCTAAAAAAGGCAGTTCTTCTTGGATAACCTTATCTAAACCGGGATTCTGAAGACCAATCGCATTTAACATTCCAGAAGATGTTTCTGCAACCCTTGGTGTTGGATTCCCGAACCTTGGCTCATTTGTAGTCGCTTTTATCATAATGGCACCTAACACACTTAAATCATACAGCTTGGCATATTCGCGACCAAAACCAAAGCAGCCAGATGCAGGCATAATTGGGTTTTTTAAATCAAGTCCAGGTAAGCTCATATTTAATGTCATAGTACAACCTCCTTGGCACGAAAGACCGGCCCATCTGTGCATACTTTTTTGTAGGAGTAACCATCTGGATCATTTTGCAAATGGCACACACATGCAAAGCACGCACCAATTCCACAACCCATTCGCTCTTCCAAGGATAGATAGACATTATCGTTCGGATATAAATCCTCCAATGCTTTTAACATCGGAGTTGGCCCACATGAAAAGAGGGTATGAAATTCTGGTTGCAAGTCTTCCAGTACATTGGTTACAAAGCCTTTTGTACCATAAGAGCCATCAACTGTTGCAATATACGTATCTCCATAATAAGCGAATTCATTTTTATAAAAAACATCTGCTTTGGATTGAAAACCCAGTACATGCGTGGTTTGTATGCCTTTACGATATAACTGTTTCGTTAGTTCCAAGAGGGGGGGGACTCCAATTCCCCCTCCTACGATTAGTGCTTTGTCTCCTCTTTGTAGTTCATGAATAGGAAAGCCATTACCCAAAGGCCCTAATACATCAATTGATTCTCCCTCATGCTTTCTAGAAAGCATGATTGTTCCTTTCCCCTCAGCACGGTAGGTAATCTTACATTGGCCTTTTTCCTTATCAATACCAGCAATACTTATTGGTCTTCGAAGTAAAGGATCTAGCCCTTCACCAACACGTATATGAACGAACTGTCCTGGAGAGCTCATCATATCAATGAGTTCTCCTTCTAATGTCATTTCAAATATATTGCGTGCCAGATTTTGTTGTGAGACAACCTTCATCCATGCCTTTTTCATTAATTGAACACCGCCTCAGATTCATTACTTTCTAATGTTTCAATCGATTCTATTGAAAATGTCATTGATTCTAATACTCGTAGAATTGCTATCGCTGTATCAAGAGAAGTTAAGCAAGGAATACCATTTTCAACAGATTCTCTTCGAATTCTAAATCCGTCTCTAGCAGGCTGTTTACCTCTCGTTAGCGTATTGATAACAAATTGAGCTTGTCCTTTTCGGATGATATCAATTAGATTAGGAGATTCCGCTCCGATTTTATTAACGATGGTCACAGGGATGTTCTCTTGTTCAAAGAACTTAGCTGTTCCTTCTGTTGCTAATAACTTATACCCAATACCATGGAATCTCTTCGCAATCATCAGAGCCTCTTCTTTGTCCTTATCTGCAATCGTAAATAGTACTGATCCATAAGTCTTAATCGAAATTCCAGATGCTACTAACCCTTTATACAACGCTTTTTCTAGTGTGTTATCTTTCCCCATTACTTCTCCCGTAGATTTCATTTCTGGCCCAAGTGTAATATCTACATTTCTTAGCTTTGCAAAAGAGAAAACTGGCACCTTTACAAATACACCTTTCGTTTCAGGCTGTAATCCTGTTTTATACCCTTGATCACTTAGACTTTGCCCTAAGATAATTTTCGTAGCAACCTTGGCCATTGGTACGTGCGTGATTTTACTGAGAAAAGGAACCGTACGACTTGATCTTGGATTTACCTCAATTACATATACGTTGTCTTTATAGATAACAAATTGAATATTGAGTAATCCGACAATGTTTAATCCTTGAGCTAACTTAATTGTGTAATCAATTATCTGCTCTTTTATTTCCTTACTTAAGGTTTGAGGCGGATATACTGCGATCGAATCTCCCGAGTGGACGCCTGCTCGCTCTATATGCTCCATAATTCCTGGGATGAATACATCTTTGCCATCTGATATGGCATCTACTTCGATTTCTTTTCCAATCATATATTTATCAATCAAAACTGGATGCTCTGGATTTATTTTCACTGCATTTTTCATATAGTGCAGTAGTTCTTCCGATTTATAGACAATCTCCATTGCACGACCACCGAGAACATAGGAAGGGCGCACTAGAACTGGATAACCGATGTTTTCTGCAATTTCAATTGCTTCTGGAATCGAGATTGCTGTTTTCCCATTTGGTTGGGGGATACCTAAATTGGTTAGTGTTTGTTCAAACTTGTCACGATTTTCAGCTCGATCTAAATCCTCAAGGGTAGTACCTAGAATTTTCACGCCGCGAGCTTCTAGCTCTGCAGCAAGATTAATTGCCGTTTGTCCACCAAATTGAACCACGACACCTTTTGGTTTTTCTAAATTAATAATACTCATTACATCCTCTATTGTTAACGGTTCGAAATATAACTTATCAGAGATACTAAAGTCTGTGGAAACCGTTTCAGGATTATTATTAATAATGATTGCTTCGTATCCCGCTTCCTTAATCGCCCAAACGGAATGAACTGTTGCATAGTCAAACTCTATACCTTGCCCGATTCTGATTGGACCTGAGCCTAAGACAACGATACTTTCTTTTTCTGTGACGATTGATTCGTTTTCTTCTTCATAAGTTCCATAAAAATAAGGTGTACCTGATTCAAACTCTGCTGCACAAGTATCAACCATCTTGTAAACTGGAATCATTCCTTCTTGCAAGCGTAGCTCATAAATTTCACGTTCGGTAGTGTTCCAAAGCTTTGCGATGGTTAAATCACTGAAGCCCATTTGTTTTGCTTCATAGAGAGTTGTGAGTGAACCGCTATTGCTAGTAATTACGGATTCCATGGATAATATATTGTGTAGCTTTTTCAAGAAGAACAGGTCTACTTGACACCACTCATGAATGGTTTCTATATCCACACCACGGCGAATTGCTTCGGCGATGTAGAATAATCGCTCATCTCCCGCTTTTCGAATACGTTTTTCGACTAATTCATCAGAGAAATCCCCACTTGCTTCTAATTCAAGATGTGAGATGTTGGATTCTAGCGAACGAACGGCTTTTAGTAACGATTCCTCAAAGGTTCTACCAATTGCCATTACTTCACCAGTTGCTTTCATTTGAGTCCCTAAACGACGATTTGCACTTTCGAATTTATCAAATGGAAATCTTGGGATCTTCGTTACAATGTAGTCTAATGCTGGCTCAAAGCAAGCATAGGTTTTCCCTGTAACAGGGTTCATCATTTCATCCAAAGTTAGACCAACTGCAATTTTAGCAGCAAGTTTTGCGATTGGATAACCAGTTGCTTTCGATGCAAGTGCCGATGAACGACTTACCCTCGGGTTTACTTCGATAATATAGTATTGGAAGCTATGTGGATCCAAAGCAAGCTGTACATTACATCCGCCTTCAATCTCTAATGCTCGAATTATTTTCAATGACACATTTCGTAGCATTTGATATTCTCTATCGCTTAGCGTTTGACTTGGTGCTACAACTATGGAATCTCCCGTATGAATACCAACCGGATCGATATTCTCCATATTACAAACCACTATCGCGTTATCATTACTATCACGCATTACCTCATATTCAACTTCTTTAAATCCAGCAATGCTTTTTTCTAAAAGACATTGTGTCACAGGACTATTTTTCAATCCACTTGTTACAATTTCATCTAGTTCTTCTTTATCAGAACAAATTCCTCCGCCCGTTCCACCTAGTGTATAGGCAGGGCGTACAATCACTGGATAACCAACTTGTTCAATGAACTGATAAGCTTCTTCTAAGTTATGGATAATTTCACTCTCAGGTACAGGTTCTGAAAGCTCGTTCATTAATGTCCGGAAAAGATCACGATCTTCTGCTTTTTGAATCGCAGAAAGCTTGGTTCCTAATATTTGAACGCCACATTCCTCTAACACTCCTGCTTCTGCTAATTCCACTGCTAAGTTTAAGCCTGTCTGACCGCCCAATGTTGGTAAAATTGCATCTGGTCGCTCTTTACGTATGATTCTACTTACAAATTCAACCGTTAGAGGCTCCATATACACTTTATCTGCCATTTCTTGATCTGTCATGATTGTGGCTGGGTTCGAATTTACTAATATGACGCGATAGCCTTCTTCTTTTAGGGCGATACATGCTTGTGTACCTGCATAATCAAACTCTGCTGCTTGCCCAATAACAATGGGACCTGAACCGATAACTAAGATGGATTGAATGTCTAGACGTTTTGGCATACTGGTTCCTCCTTCTGGTTTGTTTCTGCAATAAGTGTCATAAATTGATCAAATAAGTAGTTTGCATCCTCAGGTCCTGGACTTGCTTCAGGATGATATTGTACAGTAAAGACTGGATAATCTTTATGTTTGACACCTTCCACTGTGCCATCATTTAGCGCTATGTGAGTTATTTCTAATCTTGTTTCCCCGATGGATTCTTCTGTTACTGTATAACCATGGTTTTGAGACGTCAGTGCCACTTTTCCTGTTGCTAAATCTTTCACTGGGTGGTTAGATCCACGATGGCCAAACTTCATTTTTTCTGTGTTTGCCCCACATGCTAGTGCAAATAATTGATGACCTAAGCAAATACCAAAAATCGGTACTCTTCCAAGAAGCTCTTGAATCATGTTGATCGCCTCAGGAACATCTTTTGGATCTCCAGGTCCATTTGAAAGCATCACTCCATCAGGACTAAGCTGCATAATTTCATCAGCAGTGATGTTATAAGGTACTACAACTACATCGCAGCCTCTTTTATTTAATTCTCTTAAGATACCATGCTTCATTCCAAAATCGACCAATACCACACGATAGCCTCTCCCTGGACTTGGATAAGCGGTTTTTGTTGACACTTGCTCCACTTGGTTTGTTGCAAGTGTCGTATCTTTTAGCTGCTCAATAATGCTTTCTCTGTCAACATCTAGACTACATAATGCACCTTTTAGCGTTCCATGTTGACGGATAATTCGCGTTAGCTTTCGAGTGTCAATCCCTGCAATTCCAGGAATATCCTTTGCTTTGAAAAATTCATCCAACGACCATTGATTACGGAAGTTTGAAGGATAATCACTAACTTCCTTTACAATAAATCCATGAATAGCAGGGTGGATTGATTCAAAATCATCTCGATTAATTCCGTAATTTCCAACTAACGGGTAAGTTAAGGTAACAAGCTGTCCGCAATAAGAAGGATCTGATAAAATTTCTTGGTATCCAGTCATCCCTGTATTAAAAACTACTTCCCCAATAGAGTCCTTTAAGCTGCCAAACGCCTTTCCAATAAAGAAAGTGCCATCTTCTAAAATTAGTTGTCGATTCATACTTGAACACTACCTTTCTCCCAAACAAGTTTTCCGTCTACGATTGTCATTACTGGCCATCCATTACATTCCCATCCAGTAAAAGGAGTGTTTCTTCCTTTTGATAGGAATGTTGTTGGATCAATACTTGCACTTGCTTCTAAGTCAATGATGGTAATATCTGCAGGTGCACCTTCTTCTAGTTTTCCATATGGAAGATTGAATATATTCGCAGGTTTCACCGTTAACCATTCTGTCAGTTGAACTAATGTCATTTTTCCTGTTTTTACAAAGTTTGTATACAGCAATGGAAAAGCTGTTTCTAATCCAACAATTCCAAAAGGTGCTTTTTCCATCCCCTCTGCTTTTTCCTCTGTAGTATGTGGGGCATGATCGGTTGCGATGAAATCAATGGTTCCGTCTAGTAACCCTTCGATTAGTGCCTCTTTGTCTGCTTTTCCTCTTAATGGAGGGTTCATTTTATAATTGGAATCAAGGCCTGGAATATCGTCCTCACTTAATAATAAGTGATGCGGGCTAACTTCTGCCGTTACCTTAATTCCTGCTCTCTTAGCATCTCGCACCACTCTTACTGATTCCTTCGTGCTTATGTGACACACATGATAATGACAGTTTGCAGCTTCTGCTAAAAGGATGTCGCGAGCTATATGCACCGACTCACAAACAGATGGTATTCCGTTTATCCCATGCGCTTTTGAAAACGCGCCTTCATGGACACTTCCTTTGTTGATTAGCGTATTTTCTTCACAATGAGCAACGATTGCCATATTTAATGCAGCTGCTCTTTTCATAGCTTCTAGCATTTTGGAAGCATCCTGTACTCCTACCCCATCATCCGTAAAGGCAAATGCTCCTGCTTCTTTAAGCGCTGTGAAGTTTGTTATTTCTTCACCAAGCTGGCGAGTAGTAATGCAGGCATAGGGTAAAACTCTTACATGCGCTGTATCTTTAATTCTTTGTTGTAACCACTCTAATTGCTCTTTCGTATCTGGAGTTGGCCTTGTATTAGGCATCGGACAAACGGTCGTAAATCCACCTTTCGCCGCTGCTAATGTACCAGTTTCAATCGTTTCCTTCTTTTCGCCACCTGGCTCCCTTAAATGAACATGTACATCAATAAATCCAGGAGAAATGTATTTACCTGCTAGTTCGATTTCATCATCTTTGCCACTATTTACTATGTTGGAGGAAATTCTTTTAATTGTGTTACCCTCGATCAGGATGTCAATCTTCTCTAATGCACCTTCTGAATTAAGCCATTTCCCATTCTTTAGTAATGTTGTCATTATTTGTTCCTCCTTCATTTTTTGTTAATACTCTTTTTAAAACTGCCATTCTCATATACAGACCATTTTCCATTTGTTTGAAAATTCTTGAACGCTTACACTCTACTAATTCTGTTGCAATCTCTACCCCTCGATTAATGGGAGCAGGATGCATAATAATGCTAGTTGGTTTCATTTGCTTTTCACGCTCTAGCGTTAGGCCATATTGTTGATGGTAAAGCTCTATCAATTCGTTTTTCTTCTCATGCCTTTCATGCTGAATACGTAGAAGCATAACTACATCGCTTGTTTTAATAGCTTCTTCCATTGTGATGTAGTCTTGTTCTTCGTAGGATGAATCTTTCCATTCCTCAGGAGCAACAAACTTCACATTTGCTCCTAAACGTTTTAAAACAGCAGTGTTCGACCTTGCTACTCTACTGTGTCGAATATCTCCAATGATGGTTATTTGTAAGCCTTCGAATTTTCCGTACTCTTGATAGATTGTCATGAGATCTAACAGCGATTGAGTTGGGTGATGGCCACATCCATCTCCGCCGTTAATAATGGACAAGTTCAAGTTTTGTAACGGTTGAAAAAATTCTTCCTCAGGATGGCGAATAACAAGTGCATGTACGCCGAGTGACTCTAAGGTTTTTGCTGTGTCATATAAGCTCTCTCCTTTATTAACACTTGATGTGCTTACTTCAAAAGGAAGAACGGATAATCCAAGTTTTCTTTCTGCTACTTCAAAGCTACACTTTGTTCTCGTACTTGATTCATAGAAAAGGTTCGTTACAAAATACTGTTCATTCGGTACCCAACTCTTTCCTTGTTGAAACTCCAGTGCTTCTTCAATTAAGGAGAATATCTCTCTATCGCTTAAATCATCCATTGTTCTTAAATGCCTCATATTCAACAGCCCTCCATAATTTCTTTATAAAAAACACCCAATCCTAGAGGAGGAAAGGGTGTTTTCGGTATACTTGTATACAAGAAGACCCTACGTTAGAGTTTCTCATTCTACAAGTTTGTGCCGTTCACCCTTTTTAGCCTCTCTGGACTTCATTTAAAAGGTTTTACGCTACAGTATCATTTTTATTTTCAAGAACATCTAATTGTCCAACTTCTTTATCTTTCCCCGGTAAGACTTGGTTCAATACAACTCCTACGATGGCCGCTAATGCCATACCTGGAATTTGAAAGTCTCCCATCTTAAGGAATGCTCCACCGATTCCAATGACAGTAATGACAGATGCTATGACTAAATTTCTTTTTTCCCCAAAATCAACTTTACTTTCAATTAACATTCTTAGTCCACTTGATGCAATGATACCGAAGAGTAGGATGGATACTCCCCCCATCACTGCACTTGGAACCGATCCGATAAGTGCAGTTATCTTACCGATAAAGCCAAAGCTGATAGCAATAACCGCTGCTCCCCCGACTACAAACACACTAAACACTCTAGTAATCGCTATGACCCCAATATTTTCTCCATATGTCGTGTTAGGTGGCCCACCGATAAATGATGCAATAATCGTTGCTACCCCATCTCCTAAAATAGATCGGTGTAAACCAGGCTTTTTCACAAAATTTCTTCCAACAATATTACTTAGCACCATTTGGTCTCCGATATGTTCTGCCAATGTTACGAGTGCGATTGGAACCATGATGACGATAATCGCCAGGCTAATACTTGGTGTATAGTTCACAAACGGAATGATAAAGTCTGGTGCTGCAATCCAAGAAGCTTCTTTTACAGCGGTGAAATTTACTAACCCAGCAAAATAAGCCGTTGTGAATCCACCTATAATCCCTATTAGAATTGGTATTATGCTAAAAATCCCTTTTAGAAAAATCGCACTTCCTATTGTTATAACTAATGTAGTTAATGCTACCATTAAATGTTTCAGACTATAAACTAATTCATCTGGATGTGCTCCAGGATTCTCGTACATCGCCATGTCTACTGCCACATTTGCCAGACCCAGTCCAATTACAATTATGACTGGTCCAACAACAATTGGTGGTAATAGGTTTAAAATCCACTTATATCCTAACTTCTTTATTAGTAATGCTACTATTCCATAAACAATACCTGTTAGAAAACTTCCTACCATTGCTCCCCCAGGACCCCCGAGGGCAATAGCTGATGTAATAGGGATAATAAAGGCAAAGGATGATCCTAGATAAGCTGGAATTTGCCCTTTCGTAATGATTAGATATGCTAAGGTTCCAAGTCCACTTGATATCAATGCAACTGCTGGACTTAATCCAACAAGCATCGGCACAAGTATCGTCGCACCAAACATTGCAAATAAATGCTGTAAACTTAATATTAGCCATTGGGGCGCTTTTGGTTTTTCGTGTACGTCTAGAATTGGTTTTGCTCTCATGTTAGTAACCTCCAGATTGTCTTTTGCATAAAAAAACCTCTTTGTGCGAACACAAAGAGGTAGAGAGGTCCCTAATATCCATCAAAGGATTAGAGCCAATTTACCCCTTTGCTAGCCTCACGGGACTGCATTTAAAAGGGTTTTTATTTTTCATGTATACTTACTTGATCGTTTTCGTCTATTTCTGTTAGTTCAACCACGATTTTCTCTGAACTTGCAGTAGGAATATTCTTCCCTACAAAATCAGCTCGTATCGGAAGCTCTCGATGTCCCCTGTCAACTAGTACAGCAAGTTGAATTTGTGAGGGTCTTCCGAAATCCATCAAAGCATCCATTCCAGCGCGAACCGTTCTTCCTGTAAAAAGAACATCATCCACTAGAATTACTTTTTTATTAGTGATGGATACTGGAATGTCAGAGCCTTTTACAAGTGGCTCATTATCTTGTGTTTTAGTAGTAAGGTCATCACGATATAAGGTAATGTCCAACTCTCCCACGGCTATTTCTTTTTCTTCAATTTCATTTATGCGAGCTGCTAAGCGTTTTGCTAAATGAATACCTCTCGTTTTAATTCCTATTAGTACGGAATCCTCCACACCTTTATTACGCTCGATAATTTCATGTGCAATGCGTGTTAAAGCTCTTCGTATTGCTTGTTCATCTAGGATTAATGCTTTTTCTGCCATACTCAGTCACCTCATCCTCACTTTTAGTTACTGTAACGATACAAAAAACCTCTCACCGTATAATGAGAGGTTTCTGCATACGAAAATAGAGGGATGTCTAGATAGACCACCATTCGCATATACCGTTACCTTCTCAGCCTCACGGGACTGTCGTTTAAAGGTCTTATTCAACTATTATGATTATCTCAAAATAATATTAGGCTGTCAACGATTTTTTAATACTTTTAGTAAATGCTCGAAATCTGCCGGAATTGGAGCTTGAAATTCAAGGTACTCACCTGTGCGAGGATGTTCGAAGCCTAAGACGCCTGCATGTAAAGCTTGCCCATCAATATCCAAAGTCTTCTTCGGTCCATACTTCGGATCACCTGCTATTGGATAGCCAATGTATTTCATGTGAACGCGGATTTGGTGTGTTCTGCCTGTTTCTAACTGACATTCTACATGAGTAAAATCTTTATAGCGCTCGAGAACGCGGAAGTGCGTTACAGCATGTCTGCTATTATCATCTGTAACAGTCATGCTTTGGCGTTCTTTTTTATCTCGACCAATTGGAGCATCTACTGTTCCAACATCATGTGAGATAACGCCATGAACAATTGCTTCATATTTTCTTGTTACTGATTTTGCAACAAGTTGATTTACTAATTTCTCATGAGCAAAATCATTTTTCGCCACCATCAATAATCCACTTGTATCTTTATCGATTCGGTGTACAATTCCTGGACGCAAGACGCCATTAATACCTGAAAGATCTTTACAATGGAACATTAGTCCATTTACAAGTGTACCTGAAGCATGTCCAACCGCCGGATGAACAACCATCCCTCTAGGTTTATTTACTACAATAACATCTGAGTCTTCAAAATAGATATCTAATTGCATATCTTCTGGTACAACATCTAAAGCTTCAGGTTCAGGGATAATAACTGTTATATTGTCCCCTAAGCTACATTTATAATTTGGTTTTGTTTTTTCACCATTCACTAATATTTGGCCGTCTTTAATCCACTGCTGAACCTGAGATCTTGACCATTCTTCATTTTTGGTGGAAATTACTTTGTCAATACGGTCGTTCTTTTGTGTTGCATCGATATGAATCATTACGGTTTCTTCCATTAGTTTGATAGCTCCTTCTCTTTCTTACCCTCAAGTAAGGTTAACACTAGAATAATACCAACACCTATTACTAATGCAGAGTCTGCTACATTAAAAATCGGAAAATCGTAGGTAAAAATCCAAGTATTGATAAAATCAATTACTTCTTGATGAAGCAGACGGTCAATAAAGTTTCCGATTGCTCCGCCAAGCATTAGACTTAAGGCAAATTTCATCCATTTTTGGTCATAAGGTAGCTTTTTTATATACACGATTAACCCAATCACTACTACCGTTGTTATTACATAAAAGAAATACATTTGACCCTGTAAAATGCCCCAAGCGGCCCCTTGATTACGATGGGAAGTTAAATATAAAAAGTTTTCTATAATTGGTATATTCTCTCCAAGCTCCATATATTGTACAACTAACCATTTTGTTACTTGATCTACAATTATGATAAAAAGTGCAATTAAATAATAAATCACTAATGGTACCCCCAACCTAATATATGTACCTTAGCATTATAGCAAATAAAGGATAGTAAATAAAGCTGAAGTAGTGAGGGGGGATGTTTTTAGCAACTCTTGGTATGCAAACTTGTTGAAATTCAGTTGCAATGTTCTCCTCACTTTATTACCAATCAAAAAAACAAACCCACATCGGACTTTTAGTCCGATGTGGGTTTGTTACAAAATTATGCAATATAATTATTTTTCACAACTGTTGCACAACGTAAGCATAAAGATGGATGATCCGCATCTTCTCCTAATTTTGGTGTTACAACCCAACAACGTTCACATGTTTCACCCTCTGCAGGTGTAACAAGGATGGCGATATTTTCAAATTGTTGTGCTTCTGCTGGCGCTTCATCTTTAGTCTCAGCAATTTCAAGACCAGAAACGATAAATAATTGTTGTGTATTTTCATCGATAGAATCAAGTAGTGCTTTTGTCTCGGCATTTGGATATAACGTAATCTTAGCTGCTAATGATTTACCAATAACTTTTTCATTACGAGCAACTTCTAGTGCTTTTAATACGTCATCACGTAATGTCATGAAGTTATTCCACTTTTCTTCTATAGCTGCTGCGTTATCCACTTGAAGTACTTCTGGCATATCCACCAACTGTACGCTTTCTTCTTTAACAAAATCAATATGCTTCCAAACTTCATCAGCAGTATGTGGAAGAATTGGTGTTACTAGCTTAGTTAGAGCAAGTAATGTTTCATAAAGAACTGTTTGAATAGAGCGACGATCATGTTGATCTTTTGCCTCAATATAAAGAATATCTTTAGCAAAATCTAAATAGAACGAACTCAATTCAATGGTACAGAAGTTATGAACAGCATGATAAATTCCTGCAAATTCATAGTCTTCATAGGATTTCTTCACTTTTGTAATTAAGTTATTTAGCTTAACCATCATATAACGATCCACTTCACGAAGATCCTTTACTTCCACTGCATTTACAGTAGGATCAAAGTCAGCTAAGTTTCCAAGTAAGAAACGGAATGTGTTACGAATTTTGCGGTATACCTCTGCTACTTGCTTTAAGATTGCATCAGATACACGTACATCTGCTTGATAGTCAACAGAAGCAACCCATAAACGAAGAATGTCTGCACCTAACTGATTCATCACTTTAGAAGGTAGGACAACATTTCCTAACGATTTACTCATTTTTCTTCCGTCTCCATCAAGGGCAAATCCGTGACTTAAAATTCCTTTATAAGGAGCTTTGCCTGTTACAGCAACACTTGTCGTTAATGAAGAGTTAAACCAACCACGATATTGGTCAGATCCTTCTAAATAAAGGTCAGCTGGTCGCTGAAGATCATCTCTTTCTTCCAAGACAGATTGATGAGAAGATCCAGAGTCAAACCAAACATCCATAATGTCCATTTCTTTTGAAAAAGTGCCATTTGGACTTCCTTCATGCGTAAAGCCTTCTGGTAACAAATCTTTAGCTTCTCTTTCAAACCAGATGTTTGACCCATGCTCTCTAAACAATGCGGAAACATGGTCAATTGTCTCATCTGTAATAATTTCTTGTCCGTTTTCAGCATAGAATACTGGAATTGGTACACCCCAAGCACGTTGACGAGAAATACACCAATCACCACGGTCACGAACCATATTATAAAGACGTGTTTCGCCCCAAGCTGGAACCCATTTTGTTTCTGCTACTGCTTGTAATAACTGATCCCTAATTTTATCAATGGAAGCAAACCATTGAGCTGTTGCACGGAAAATAGTCGGCTTTTTTGTACGCCAATCATGTGGATAGGAGTGCTTAATAAAGCTCAATTTTAACAATGCGCCGACTTCTTGAAGTTTTTCCGTAATTGGTTTATTTGCCTCATCGTAAAATAATCCCTCAAAACCAGGAGCCTCTTGTGTCATATTCCCTTTAGAATCAACAGGACATAATACGTCTAAGCCGTATTTTTGACCAATGATAAAATCATCTTCACCGTGCCCAGGAGCTGTATGAACACAACCAGTTCCAGCATCAGTTGTTACGTGATCCCCTAACATAACAAGAGATTCGCGCTCATATAATGGGTGCTTTGCTACGATATGTTCAAGTTCTTTTCCTTCTACTGTTTTCACAACAGAAGCATTTTCCCATCCTAATTCATTTGTTACTGTTTCTACTAATTCAGAAGCAATAACATATTGCTCTCCGTCAACTTCGACAACACTGTACTTTAATTCAGGGTGCACGGCGATTCCAAGATTAGCAGGAATCGTCCAAGGAGTTGTTGTCCAAATGATGAAGCGCTCTTTCCCCTCTAACACTCCTTTTCCGTCTGTAACTTGGAATGCTACATAGATGGATGGTGAACGTTTGTCTTGGTATTCGATCTCCGCTTCAGCAAGAGCAGATTCACTTGATGGGGACCAATAAACAGGTTTTAAGCCTTTGTAAATTAATCCGTTTTTCGCCATATCACCAAACACTTTAATTTGCTGTGCTTCATACTCTGGCTTTAACGTGATATATGGATTAAACCAATCTCCACGAACTCCTAGACGCATGAATTGCTCACGTTGACGGTCCACTTGATCATAAGCGTACTCTTCACAAAGCTTACGGAAGTCAGCAACAGACATTTCTTTACGTTTTACTTTTTTATTTTTCGTTAATGCTGTTTCAATCGGAAGCCCGTGTGTATCCCAGCCGGGAACATAAGGGGAGTTATAGCCGCTCATAGACTTATAACGAACGATAAAGTCCTTTAATACTTTATTCAACGCGTGCCCCATGTGGATGTCACCATTCGCGTAAGGAGGTCCGTCATGTAGTACATACATTGGACGGTCCTTTGTACGTTCCTGTACTTTTGCATAGATGTTCATTTCATCCCATTGTTGTTGAATCTGGGGTTCGCGATTTGGTAAATTCCCTCTCATCGGGAAATCAGTTTTTGGCATTAGTAATGTATCTTTATACTCCATTTGTCTTTCCTCCAACAAAAATAATTTTAAAAAAACAAAAAAGTCCTCTCATCCCAAAAAGGGACGAGAGAACTCCCGTGGTACCACCCTAAATTGACTGTGTTATCTACTAACAAGTCCGCTTTAGCATCCGTAACGTGGATAAAACGATTAAACTTACAGGCATTTATTCATGCGTTCAGTTCAATACTCCAGGGTGATCTTCATTTCTCCGCTTTTCCCGAGCTTGCACCACCCTCGAGTCGCTTGTAAAAGTGTGAAAAGAAACTACTAATCCCTATCAACGTTTTAAAAGTATCATAAGTTCATTTACTATGATTATTAGCAATAAAAAAAGATTAATTTGTTTCGTTATTATACTGAATATAGCCTAATTTAGTCAAGGTTATACTCTATTTTCTTCTAATTCTTTTTCTTTTTCTTCGTATTCCATTAGATGTTCCCAATCGTCATTGTCAATTAGCTCTAATTGTGCTTCTACAAGCATTTTGAAACGATTTCTAAATACTTTTGATTGTTTTTTCAGTTCATCAATTTCCACTTGAAGCTTTCTAGATTTTAATAAAGATTCATTAATGATACGATCTGCATTTTTTTCTGCTTCTTTAATGATTAATTTAGCTTCTTTTTGTGCATTTCGTCTCACATCTTCTGCCGTTTCTTGCGCAACAAGGATGGATTTGTTCAACGTTTCTTCAATGGTGTTAAAATGAGATAAACGACTGTTCAATTCCTTTACCTTTTCTTCGAAATCCTTCTTTTCACGAATGACTAATTCATAATCTTTTATCACCTGATCAAGAAATTCGTTTACTTCATCCTCATCATAACCTCTGAAAGATTTATTAAACTCTTTATTATGAATATCAAGCGGTGTTAAGGGCATAGATGCCACCTCCATTAAAGTCTCTACTGTTAGTAAACAATATTCGACAGTGCCAAGCAAATTCCTTCTCGCTGTCGAATTATTTTTGTTTTCCTACAATAATTCTCCATTTATCTTTTTTCGTTTTTCCATCAACCGTTATTAACTTACTTCTACCAAAGCCTCGAAGGGAAATGATATCCCCTTCTTGACATTCAAAGGAAGATTGCTCAATCAACTTCCAATTCACCTTCACTTTTTTTGCACTAAGGAGCATTTGGGCCTTTTGTCTCGATAGGTTATAAACCGAGGCAATAATAACGTCCAATCGAAGGGATGCAGCTGTAGTAGACTGCTCCTCCCAGTCGGATTCCTGACTAACAAGCTCTGTTATTGGAATACTTTTCAATGAAACTTTCACTTTTCCGACTTCTTGAAGTTGTAATTCGATGTACGAACTTACTTCTTCCCCTACAACAAGCTGAACATGCTTATCATGAAAATAGATATCGCCAAACTTACTGCGCTTTAAACCAATACCCATTAACGACCCCAGTACTTGACGGTGCTCAATTTGTACAAATTTGTCTGGGTAGGATAAGTCATAAGCTTTCACTTGATAATCTTCCATAGCAGGCAAATAATAAGCAGGGTAAAGAAAGGCTCTTTTTCTTTCAGCTCCACTAGCTCCGCCAAAAAAATCGAGCTTCACTTCTTCATTGCTTCCGATAACACTTTTAACCATCTCCTGCTCCCGGGGATCTAAAAAATCAGTAAGCTTGGGAGCATATTGCTCTAAAACCGTTTCCTTCCATTCCAGAACTTGATCAATAAAGTCATGTTCTTCTGGGCGGAAATGTTGATAAATACTCATTCTTATCACCATCACATCAACAACTTCAACAATTAGCAAAAAATTAAGTAGGGAACCTTTACTGATTCCCTACTTTTAGTTTTCAACACATTTACACTAATCCTAACATTATGAATAGTTGACCAAGCCCTTGCATCGCAAAACGCAATACTAAAATTGCTACGATAGGGGAAATATCAATCATACCTAATGGCGGAATAATTCGACGGAACATTTCTAAATAAGGTTCGCAAATTCTACCTAACACCCTACCAATCGAGGACTCTCTTGCACCTGGAAACCAGGACATAAATATATAAATAATTAATGCAATCATATAAAAACCGACAAGCTGTTCTATTAAATTAAAAACTAACCCCATAAGTCTCTACCACCTCTTATCACTATAGTCTTCCTGCTCTTGTTGCATAATTTCAGAAATAGATCCTGAGACATCTACGTTATCTGGTGTACATAAGAAAATATTTTGGCCAACACGTTGAATGTCTCCTCCAATAGCATAAACAGTTCCACTTAGGAAATCGACAATTCGTTTCGCTTGGTCATGATCTATTCTTTGTAGATTCACAATGATTGCTCTGCGACTTTTTAAGTGATCAGCAATATCTTGCGCTTCTGAATAAGATCTTGGTTCAAAAAGCACCACTTTTGAGGAGGATGATTTTTGAACGCTTTGTAAACTAACTACATTTTGTTTAGATGAAGAAGCAGATCTAGTCCTTCTTGGTTCCTCAATTGTCTCTTCTTCTTCATATTCTTCTTGTTCTTTATACTCATATTCATCTTCTAAGGCAAAAAAACTTTTGAATTTTGATTTAATTGTCATTCCTTACACCTCCAAATTAATGTTCGTTCCCAACAAGCGCACTACCAATTCGAATAAAGGTTGCTCCTTCTTCGATTGCTATCATATAGTCGTTTGACATTCCCATGGATAATTCTGTACATGGTGCAAATGGTAATTGCATGGTTTGAATGCATTCTTGTAAGTTCTTAAGTTCACGAAAGCATTTTCGTAAGGTATCTTCATCCTCGGTGTAAGGAGCCATCGTCATTAAACCTACTATTTCAATATTAGTAAACGGAGCTAATTCTTTCACAAAGTCAGCTACGTCATGAGGAGCTATTCCATGCTTCGATTCTTCTCCAGAAACATTTAATTGAATAAAACATTTTACCTTTTTAGTTGCACGCTTATGTATTTCTTCCGCTAAGGAGACTCTATCTAAAGAGTGGATATAATCGACCTTATCAATTATTTTCTTTACTTTTCTTGTTTGCAATGAACCAATAAAATGCCAGGAAGCGTTTTTCGAAAGTATCTCGAATTTCTCAAGTAAACCCTCGTCTCGGTTTTCACCAAAATCTGTGATTCCACTTGCAAATGCCTCTTCCGTTCTTTCCACAGACACATACTTCGTCACCGCAACTATTTTGACATTCTCAGGATTACGGTTTTTATGTAGACAAGCAATGCGAATGTTTTCTTTGATTTCTTCGAGATTCGCTTTAACAGAAAAAGCATTACTCATTTCTCTGTACCCCTTTCATTCCAATAAAACTCATCATTCTACCCGTTTTTCCTTTATCTCTACGATGAGAGAAAAACAGTGTATCGTGAGTGCTTGTACAAAAAGAGCTACAACTAATATTCTCTTCCTTTACACCTGCTTTTAAGAGCAATTCTTTGTTTACTCTTTTTAGGTCCAATTCATACTGCCCGCAAGATACCTCATTATAGACAACATGATGGATGGAAGGTGGTAAAACCGACTTAACCTGATTAAGTACGTAATCATCTACTACATAGGCAGAAGCGGAAATGGAGGGCCCGATGACAGCCTTTACTTCATTGGGAGCAACCCCCTCCTCCTTCCATAACTCTACCATTTTTGCTCCAATGTTTTTCACGGTACCTTTCCAACCAGCATGTGCCAATCCAATAAGAGATTTTTCTGGTGCAAAAAAATACAATGGAACACAATCCGCAAAACATAAGGTTAGTAGTATGTCATTCTTATCTGTATAAATTCCATCTGTTTTAGGTATCGCATTATCATATGAGAGGACACCTTTACCAATAGAAGTGTGATTTACTTTTTCGATTTTCGCTTCATGCACTTGGTCACAGCCGACCCAACTCGATGTCGGGAAATTTAAGGAATCAGCAAGAATAAGCTTGTTTTGTCGCACTGAATCCACATGATCTGCTACATGTAATCCCATGTTTAAGGAAGTGAAAGGACCTTCACTAACTCCCCCATTTTTCGTTGAAAATCCAACTACCAATTTACTTTCGAGAGTTTTCCAACTTGGGATGGATAAAATTTGTTCTGTTTCTTGAACAAAAGGCTCTAACATAGTTGACACCTTCTTTTTATGTTTCACACATATTCCTACACATTGTACCACATTTTTCATCTAAATTAGAATGGTTAAGTAAGATTCGACACGAATTTTCGCACTTCTTACTCCTCGTAGGCTGTTTCTACTGTCGTTTGATAACGCACTAAGATTACATCTGCACCAATTTTAACTATATTTCGCCATGGAATCACAACTTCTTCATCTTTCCCAAAAAAGCCCAACATCTTACCTCCGCCTGTAATAATAATAGCTTCAATTTTTCCATTCGTTAAATTTATATCGATGTCCCCAATATTTCCAAGCTTTTTCCCATCGGATACACTTACTACATCTTTCATTTGGAAATCTGATATTTTGACCATATCCATTCCTCCAATAAAAAGCATCTTAATCTACTATATGATACTTGTATCAGAGTTCATGAAAGGTATTTTCGGATATCGATGAATTTTCGAGAACAAAGGCAATGGAGCTGGACGTCACCTCCCTTGCTTAAACGCCTTCCCCTTAAGCGTGTTTTTTGCTTTCTTACACTGTAAAATAGAGAAGGCACCAGATAATTCCTAATGTTATTAGGAATTATTTGGTGCCTTATTTATACATTTTCATTTTTATCATGACAATCAATTAACTTTGAATATTTTTATTCATTTGCTTTATCGCGGCTTTTTCAAGTCGAGAAACTTGTGCTTGCGATATTCCAATTTCATCAGCAACTTCCATCTGTGTTTTTCCTTGAAAAAATCGTTTTCTTAAAATGAGCTTTTCCCTGTCATTGAGACGTCTCATTCCTTCTTTAAGAGCAATTTCTTCAATCCACTGTATGTCCTTATTTTTTTCATCACTAATTTGATCTAACACATAAATTGGGTCTCCTCCATCATTATATATTGGTTCAAATAATGAAACTGGATCTTGAATTGCATCTAAAGCGAAAACAATCTCTTCATGAGGCACTTCAAGTACTTTCGATATTTCTTCTGCGGTAGGTTCTCTTGATGTTTCACTCATTAATCGTTCTCTCACTTGAAGTGCTTTGTAAGCAATATCGCGCAAGGAACGAGAAACTCTAATCGGATTATTATCTCTTAAGTAGCGTCTAATTTCCCCGATTATCATGGGTACTGCATATGTAGAGAACTTTACATTTTGACCTAAATCAAAATTATCAATGGATTTCATTAACCCAATGCATCCAACTTGAAATAAGTCATCTACAAATTCACCACGGTTGTTAAACCGCTGAATAACACTGAGAACAAGCCTTAGATTTCCATTAACAAGCTTCTCTCTTGCAGATAGTTCACCACTTTGCATTGCTCGAAATAATTTCCGCATTTCTTCATTTTTTAAGACAGGAAGCTTAGAGGTGTCTACTCCGCAGATTTCTACTTTATTACGTGTCATTCTTTCCCCTCCTAACAGGAGTTGCTGTTCAGAGTTAAGTATCTCCTCTGGAGGGAAAAATATGCACAAGCGAAAATTTATCAATTCTGACAAATAAGTTGAAGCCTTATAAATACTGGAAAATTTTATAAAAAAATATTTTACACCATTTTATTAAACTCTTTACGTAACCTTTTTATGATTCTCTTTTCTAAACGAGAAATATATGATTGAGAAATCCCCAGCATATCTGCAACATCTTTTTGGGTCTTTTCCTCTCCACCAATTAGGCCAAATCGAAGCTCCATTATTTGCTTTTCACGATCATTTAACTGCTCTAATGCCTTCAGAAGTAACTTCCGATCAACATTCGCTTCTAAATCCTTCGTTATGATGTCTTCATCCGTACCTAAAACATCGGATAAAAGTAATTCATTTCCATCCCAGTCAATATTCAAAGGTTCATCGAAGGATACTTCCGAACGAACCTTATTGTTTCTTCTTAGATACATAAGAATCTCGTTCTCAATACAGCGGGAAGCATAGGTTGCAAGCTTAATTTTTTTCTCGGGATTAAACGTATTTACTGCCTTTATAAGTCCGATAGTACCAATACTAATTAAATCCTCAATATTAATACCGGTATTCTCAAATTTTCTGGCGATATAAACAACAAGTCTTAAATTTCTTTCAATAAGTATAGAACGTGCTGCCTGGTCTCCTTTTGGAAGCTTTACTAATAGATGTGCTTCCTCTTCTTTGGATAAGGGAGGTGGAAGTGCTTCGCTTCCACCTATATAGTAAATTTCGTCTGTTTTCAGACCCAATTTTATTAGAAGCTTATACCATAAATAGGTGAATTTTATTTTCAGCTTTCCCAACTCAATTCCTCCTTCTAATAATACACTCATGAGCATTTATATAGTAAGAACGGCTCCTTATTATGAAACGTGTTCGACTACTTCTCCCTGGAGCATTTTAGGATGCAAGATACATTTATAATCTCCTTCAGAAGATAATTGCGTCTGTGTAAGGCCTATTAAGAATTTATTTGTTTCGTACTGCTTGTTGTCATGTAAAATAATTGCCTTATCCGGTTTAATTGCTAACATCAATGTCGTTTCTTTCCCTACTGCACGATAAGGAATAATTCGAATTCGATCCACCCACTTTGTTTCATCAGAAAATGTTGGCCAACCTTGTGTTTGTTCAATTGATCGCATAGCATGTACAATTTCTTCTGGGATCACTTCTACAAGGCTCGTTACTTCTACAATCATAACGGGAGTTTTGGTTATGGGATCTTGAAGCTGATTTCCACTATCAACTAAGCCAGTTAAAGTAATCACTTCCTTTTCAAGGCTAATCGTAATAGTAGCCAGTTGATCGTAGCGAAATTTCCTTGTTTCAACTGTGCTAAATTGCTTCTGAGAGAGATACAAAAGGAGAGGAAACCCAACTATTACAAATAACCAGGAAACTGGATCACCAAGACCAGTTGTTAATGTCATGATGGTTTCATTTGCAAATTGATGATCTACTCTTAAAAAGTAATGAAATGCAAACATTCCGCCGCCAACTGCAAACGTTGTGACGTAGAATACAGTGAGATTTTCTATGAAGTAACGAAGGCGATGGAATCCAAAGGTAACGAAAATCATACATAATGAAAACAGTAACTTCACGAAAACATTTGTTACAATCATCTGGAGAGGAGTAAACATAAGAACAACAATTAATGAACCAATCAATGCCCCTAATACCAATCTCCATGTAGCAATATGACGTTTTAAAATTAACCCAGTAATTTTTAAAAGTAGAAAATCAAAACCAAAGTTTAAAAGCCAAATGGCATCTAAATAAACGGTCAAGTTATTCCCTCATTTATACCTTTTTGTATTTGAAACTAGTATATATTACTACCTCTTAGAAAGTCTGTCAGTTTGTGCCGATAGTAGAATATATTTTTTGAGGGATTTCTAGCTATTTTGTCGGAGTATGCTAGGTAATTGTGAAGCGCTTGGAGTAAAGTACGTTTACGAGGCTCTAATGACTCTTTTGTTAACATTATTGGGAATGTAGGAACACTACTGGATTGCTAGTTTAAAATGATTTATGTAGTAGGAGGAGGGTTTCAGGGCAAGTTTATATGGTTTCTAAGTGGGGCTTGGGGTTTGTGGGTCAGTTCTCTTGATTTCTGAGCCGGTTGGGGCTGTTTGTGAGCTAGTCTCCTCGTTTTCTGAGCCGATTGGAGCTTTGTGAGTCGGTTTCCCCAATTTGTGAGCCGATTTGGGCTGTTTGTGAGCCAGTCTCCTCGTTTTCTGAGCCGGTTGGCACTGTTTGTGAGCGTGTCCCATCATTTTCTGAGCCCATTAACATCTATTCTAATCCAAGCTAGTTGAAAGTCCCTCTCTATTAATACAAGAAAAAAAGAGTGCGAATCCGTTTAATTGGATTTCACACTCTTTTCGGAGCCGATCTATATGAGCCTCGCCTATACTTTTTTAATTAACGACGACGATTTCTATTTCGTAGGAACGTCGGGATGTCTAATGTTTCCTCAACTTGTGGTTGAGGTTGTGATTGTTGCTGTTGACGTGTAGTTTCCTGTTGAACAGGCTCTTCACGTTTCACTTCGCGTTTTTGGACTGGTGATTTTTGTGCACCGAATACTGGACGAGCACCTTGTTTAGTGTGATTTATTTCAGCCTCACTAAACCCAGTTGCGATAACAGTAACGACAATCTCATCCTTCAAGTTTTCATTAATAACAGATCCAAAGATCATGTTTACTTCTTGATCAGAAGCACTTGCTACAATATCAGCTGCTTCTTGTACTTCATAAAGACTTAAATTTGTTCCACCTGTAATGTTCATTAGAACACCTTGAGCTCCATCGATAGAAGTTTCTAAAAGTGGGGAAGAAACAGCTTTTTTTGCTGCTTCTGCTGCACGATTTTCACCAGTTGCAACACCGATACCCATTAAAGCAGAACCTTTATTAGACATAATTGTTTTTACATCAGCAAAATCAAGGTTAATTAATCCAGGAGTTGCGATTAAATCAGAGATACCTTGTACACCTTGACGTAAAACATTATCCGCCTCACGGAATGCTTCAAGCATTGGCGTGTTTTTATCTACAATTTCTAATAGACGATCATTAGGAATAACGATTAGTGTGTCTACTGCTTCTTTCATTGATGCGATACCGCCAGCAGCTTGGGTCGCACGTTTGCGGCCTTCAAAAGTAAATGGTCTTGTTACAACCCCAACTGTTAAAGCACCCAGATCTCTAGCGATTTGAGCGATAACAGGAGCTGCTCCAGTACCTGTACCTCCACCCATTCCTGCGGTTACGAATACCATATCCGATCCCTTTAGCACTTCTTCTAGTTGTTCTTTACTTTCTTCAGCAGCTTTTTTCCCGACTTCTGGATTGGCACCCGCACCAAGTCCACGAGTCAGCTTGCCTCCGATTTGCATTTTCACTTCTGCTTTGGACAAGTTTAGTGCTTGAGCATCTGTATTGACAGCGATAAATTCTACGCCCTGAACACCATGCTCTATCATACGGTTAACAGCGTTATTTCCACCGCCACCTACTCCGATTACTTTAATGGTAGCTAATTGATCGATATTAGTATCAAAATCTAACATGACTGTTCCTCCTATTTCTAAGAAAGTACTAACAAATTAACAAACTATTAATCAAAGAAAAGACCAAAAAATTTCTTTACTTTTGTTCCTACCTTTTCTTCTTCATTCACCTGTTTGGTTTGCTTTCCTTTTTGTTGTGTTGGTTTTGCACTGCGCTTTTCTACATTTTCTTCAGAGGCAGAAGTAGACTCGATTTTTCTTCCTTGAAGCTTTGCATTTTTATATGCAAATTGGATAAGTCCTACACCTGTTGTATATTGGGGCTCTCTCACACCAATATAATCTGGAACAGCTTTTCGTACATTGTTATTTAGGATTAATTGTGCTAGTTCTAATACTCCAGGCATCGTTGCAACACCGCCTGTTAGAACAAATCCACCTGGAATCTCTCTAACACCCATTCTCTTAATCTCATGTTGTACAAGATCAAAGATTTCTTCCATTCTAGCTTCAATGATATCAGAAATTTCTAACTGACTAAATTGTTGATGTTGATCGCTTCCTATAATAGGAACACTAAAAACCTCTTCATCAGAGGCATGGTCATAAAATGCATGTCCATGCTTTATTTTGATTTTTTCAGCATCTTCCGTTGAAGTACGCAGTCCAATCGATATATCTTTTGTGATATATTCTCCGCCTACAGGTATTACACTAGTGCCTTTTAAAAATCCATCTTGATAAACAGCGACAGTAGTTGAACCACCACCTATGTCGACTAATGCTACACCAAGACTTCGCTCGTCCTTTGACAAAGCAATGGATCCTGAGGCGAGTGGCTGTAAGCAAATATCTGTAATTTCCAGACCTGCTTTTTCCACACAGCGTAATAAATTATGTAAAACCGTTTTGGAGCCCGTAATGATTGTGCCTTCCATTTCAAGGCGGACACCTAACATTCCACGCGGATCAGTAATCTCATCTAATCCGTCCACAATAAATTGTTTCGGAATACAGTCAATTATCTCTCTCTCAGGAGGAATGGAAAAGACTTGTGCTGCATCAATAACTCTTGCAATATCTTCATCTGCAATTTCTCGATTATCACTAGAGACTGCTACCACTCCATGGCAATCCTGCAGTTGTACATGGTTTCCTGTGACCCCTACCACCACTCGGTTAATAGGTAGGCCAACCATTCTTTCTGCTTGCTCAATTGCCTTTTTAATGGAATGAACTGTCTCATCTATGTCTACTATTGATCCTTTGCGTAAACCAGTTGATTTAACATTACCGACTCCAATTATATTTAAAGTATCATTGACCATTTCTCCAATGATTACTTTAACACTGGATGTACCGATGTCTAAACTTACGTAAATTTCATTGCTGTTCATTCTATGGCACCTCCTTCTACAACTAAAAACACCCAATTTATATAGAACAACAAGAGGAAAAACATATTATACTAAAAGTATTCCACACACATGATGTTTTCCCTTTATTAAAATTGTTTTTTTTCATTTTTTTCTTTGGAAAGTGACCATTTGGATAATAAAATCCTTCTAATCACTGCAATATTTTGGAATAGCCTTACTCCAAAGGCGAAAACTGCCGCTAAATACAAGTCTACACCAAGATGGACACCTAGAAAAGCTAAACTTGCTGCCAATAGGATATTAAAGAAAAAACCAGAAACAAATACTTTATCATCATAATTATTTTGAAGATGAGCCCGTATTCCTCCAAATAAAGTATCAAGTGCAGCAAGTACTGCAATAGACAAATAGTTTGAATATTCATCCGGCACTCGGATTTCAGAATATAAACCTAAAACTATTCCTACCAACAGCCCAAGGAGTGGAAGCCACATAATTAATTCCCCTCCTTTTCAGCCTTTACCGGCTCCATAAATTTCACTCTTATTGACTCTTCGTATGCCGGAATAGTTACATGATTAATGGGCGTTGATACTTCAAGTAGTAAGTTTTCAATCGCGAATTCATCCATTGCTCGTGATACTTGCAAACGATTGTATAGCTTAGTTGGATCCTTTGTAATGACAATTATTTCGAAATTAGCATTTGGAATCCAAGCATTATTAACTTTAGTTCTTCCATTAATTTCACGAATCACTGTGTTACTAACAATACGTTGACCAGCAATAGAGATATGTTCACTATTATACGAATTTAATTCATTCACAAATCGACGTAACAACTCAGCTGAAATATTTTCCTGCACTTCTCCAAGAATATCTTCTCCAAAAAGTGGTCTTACGGTCAACTTTATGCCTGGTCCACTTACTTCTGTTAACCCTGCTTCTTTTTTTAATTTATCAAGTGTATCTCGGACAACCACTTCTTTTGATTCATTACGTTCCCTTGTATAGTCTTGTAAGGTTTGCTCATATTTTCTAATTTCCTGGATAATTTGTGATTGTAGTTCTTGCTCTCTCTTTAAATCACTTCTAAGTTCCCATGTATCACGAGTATCACGGATGATAGGCTGTTTAACTGTTTGAAACTGAATGGCAACCATTAAACCTATGATTACGGTAATAATGGTAAAACTTAATTTACGATTGACCACCTAGAACACCTAACCTTATCAAGCATGAAGCCCAATTAATCTATTGAATGACTGGATCTAAAACGATCGTACTTTTTTCCATCATTTTAATTGTTATATTATCTGCAACTAATTGATCTTTTACGCCACCAAGGATATTAAGTGCCGGAATAAGTACTTCTGGGTCTCCTATGGCGCTTATGACAAAGGGAGCTGGAAATTGATTACCATCAATTGTGATAACAGGACCATTACAAATGATATAAGAGTTTTTCGTAATTCGTTGACCATTAATGGCGACCGCAGATGCGCCTGAAATAAATAATTCGTTCATTACTTTGAATACATGACTTTCATGAACAATATAGTTATTTACATTCTCTTCGGATGGCACATATGAGGCATCCGCAAGGGTTATTTCTACACCTTGTCCTTGCACCTTTACGTTTCCGTTGTACATCCGAAGATTTTCTACATCTTCTACAAGGTTAAACAATAATTGTTCCCCTGTTGCGAGCTCTTCTTCTATTTTCCTTACCTCTTCTTGGATATCCAAGAGCTCTTGTTGTAATTCTAAATTGCGTTCTTCCGTTTTAATTAGCGTTTCACGAATCGCAAAATCACGTTGCCATTGTCTGTCTGTTCCTTTATTATCTTCCTCTTGAGTTAATTGGTACGAATAGGAAATGATGAATCCAAGTACTAAACATACAAAGGATAAGACGACATGTTTACCGTTCACCTTCATCTTGTTCTTCATCTCCAACTGTTTCATAAGGTTTAAAATATGTTCCAACCTCAATGTTAATAACACCTTTTTGGTTAGGATCTAGTTGAGCAATAATGGATGGATAAGCTGCCATTTTAGTAGAAAAATCCCTGACTGTAGCACTTACTTCAAACCCATCATTCATAAACAGGGTGATATGATATGGTTCTATTTCTGTTGGTGTATGATGGATTTCAGAAATTGCGTAAATGATTGATTCAGGAAGCTTCATTAATTCTCCAATAAATTCTTCTACTTTGTCTCCTTGGTTCCAATTCATCATTAAAGGTGCATCATCAGGTAATGTCTCTAATTCCATTGAGGCTAGTATTTTTCCATTTTCAATAACAGGATAATAATCTCCATCTTCATATATATAAGCAATCCGATTATATTCAGTAATGATAATTTCCACTTTATTAGGGAATTTCCTCTTTACTTCTGCACCCTTAATTTCTTGATGTTGAAGAATGCTTGTAGATGCTTTTTCTTCATTCACTCGCCAGATGCTTGTCTCATTTGAGATCTCAGTTAAATTAATAATCTCTTGTTTCGTCACATGTCGATTTTCACTTACACTTATAGCGGAAACCTTACTTAAGGAAGATTGTGAGTAAATAATAAGAGATAACAAGATGAAAAATAAGGATAAGTATAGGATTAACCTTCTGTTAGCCTTTTGTTTTCTTTGCTCTTTTAATTTAGGTACACGATCTTCTAATGTAACTACTTTCCCTTTTTCCATGTAGTACGTATTCACCCCACCGCATGGTATTTCCCATGCTGTTATTATACATTAATTTTCTAGCATAATTATACCACATGTGAGGTGAAAAATAAGGATAAAAAATACTATTTTCTTCCTATTATTTCAACTTCTGTTTCTAGTTGAACATTATATAATTCTAAAACGGTTTTCTTGATGTGGGAAATTAAATCCAATACATCTTGTGCTTTTGCTCCATTATCATTCACAATAAAGTTTGCGTGCATTTCGGAAACCTTTGCACCACCAATGGAGAACCCTTTTAAACCCGCTTTCTCAATTAATTGTCCAGCGTAATTTGGTAATGGGTTTCTAAAAACGCTCCCAACACTTGGATAATTAAACGGCTGGGTATCCCTTCTATAATCTTTATTTTTTTGGAGCTGCGCTACTACCTTTTCTCGCTCTCCTTGTACTACGTTTATTATTGCTTCTAAACAGATTCCAGGGCGTTCTTTTTGTAAAAGTGATGTACGATAAGAGAAATTCAATTCTTCTGGTGTTAACCATTCCATCTTCCCATCTTCAAATAATACATGGGCTCTTTTTAACACCTTGGACATATCAGATCCGTGTGCTCCAGCATTCATGTAAACTGCTCCACCCACTGACCCTGGAATACCACCAGCAAACTCTAAGCCTGATAGTCCTTTTTTACTAATAATTGTTACTAGTTTGATTAATGAATAGCCAGCACCAACAATTATTTCATTCCCTTGAATTTCTAAGTCGTCCATTCCTTTTCCAAGTTTAATGACGACTCCTTCAATACCTAAGTCAGATACTAATAGATTAGATCCACGACCAATGGCAGTCCATTTCGCATTATGTTTCTGGATAATTTTCATTGTTACTTGCAACATTTCTAAACTACTAGGCTCCACCAACACATCTGCTGGTCCACCAATTTTCATAGTTGTATGGTTGGCTAATGGCTCATCTTGAAGTACCTTCCCTACCACTGCTTCTTGTAATTCCTTCACTAACTGTTCCATAAATTCCTCCTGTATACACGTTCAGTCAATCATTTCATTTAATTTTCAATGATAAGTAATTAAAACGTTTTAGTTGCCGTGTACTTTATCTATATTTCCTATTATATGCACGAGAAAATAGAACGGTACATCAGCCTAATTCATGTCTTGAATCATAAACAGACGGGACTAATTGCGTATGTATATAAAAAACAACTATATTCCTATACCCATCGTACTATTTTCATAAACCTTTTATTATCATCCTAGCATATTTTATAAAAGTCTAAACCTCTGATAATAAAAAAGACTTAATTATTCAAGAACGCATAATATCTATATACTATATCCCTTGTTAAAGATGTGCAATGATATTTAGGTTTTGTAATGAAATTTTTATTATTTGTCATAAAATGTTGGTTGTATGTAATAATTACTAGTCTAAAATAATAAATAGCCGCTTCCCACTGTTTAAAGGAGAAGCGACTTCTTTTAATATTTTGCATATCGACTTACATTAAGTAATACCCCTACTGCTAAGAGCATTAACGTTAATGATGAACCACCATAACTTAGAAAAGGTAGTGTAATACCTGTTACTGGCATTAACCCTGTAACCACCCCGACATTTATGATTACTTGAATCGCGATCATCGCAATAATTCCCACTGCTAGAAAGCTACCGAATAAATCAGGTGCACCAAGAGCGATTCGAATTCCCCGCCATAGTAACAAAGCAAACAATAAGACGACTAATGAACCACCGATAAACCCAAGTTCTTCTGCCAGAATAGCAAAGATAAAATCTGTTTGAGGCTCTGGTAGATAGAAAAACTTCTGTCTACTTTGCCCTAATCCAAGCCCTAGTAATCCTCCTGGACCGATTGCATACAGCGACTGAATAATTTGAAAGCCGCTACCTAAAGGGTCTTCCCAGGGATTTAAGAAGGAGGTAATCCTTTTTATTCGGTAAGGAGCTGACAAGACTAAAGCAACAAAACCGACGACCCCTACTAAGCCTAAACCGACAAAGTGGCTAATTCTTGCTCCAGCTACGTATATCATTACAATACACGTTCCAACCATTACAGTACCAGTTCCTAGATCAGGTTGTAACATAATCATTCCAAAAGCTAAGAAAACTAAACCGAGGCTTGGTACTAATCCTTTTTTAAAGGAAGTAATTTTCTTTTGATTTTCACTTAAATATTTTGCGAGAAACGCGATCATCGCTAATTTCATGAATTCAGAAGGCTGAACAGAAAATGCACCAACGCCAATCCAACTTCGAGAACCATTTCGCTCCATTCCAATTCCAGGTATTAACACAACTATTAATAGAAAAAAACATACAATTATGAGCAGCTTTGCCCAAGTTCTCCAAGTCCAATAATCAATATTCATAATAAAGAACATCGCGATAACACCAAGTACTGCGAATAGTAATTGCCTTTTTGCAAAGAAAAAGGTGTCTTGGAATTTATAGTCGGCCCAAACAGCACTTGCACTGTAAACCATAATGAGACCAATAGTTAATAGTGTTAAGGTTGTTAATATTAGGATTAAATCCGGAGTAGATCGCTTTTTCGACAACGTGAAACACCTCTTGGACCTATATTAGGGCAAATAGAACAAGGATATTACCATTCTACTTTTTAGCCAAAAAAGGCTTTGTCCGTTTGTTAGCTGCTAACTATAAATGAGTTAGCAGTCAACTATCAGAACAAAGCCTTTTATCTGTGGCCAAGCCCTTACTTAAGCTTATGCACGGCGTTTATAAAAATGTCTCCTCGTTGTTCAAATGTTTTATATTGATCCCAGCTAGCGCACGCGGGAGATAATAAGATAACATCGCCTTCACTTGACATTTCATATGCGACCGGAACGGCTTTTTCCACATTATCGACATGTTTTATCTCTTTTATTCCAGCTTCTGTTGCTGTTTTTTCAAGCTTTCCAGCAGTTTCGCCAAATGTAATTAGTGCTTTAACATTTTTAAGGTACGGGAGAAGATCATCAAAGTCATTTCCGCGATCTAATCCACCAGCAAGTAGTATAATATCTTCTTCAAAAGCAGCTATAGCTTTTTGAGTAGCTAAGATATTGGTAGCTTTCGAATCATTGTAAAACCTTCTCTTTTGTATCATGTCTACATACTGCAAACGGTGTCTAACCCCTGTAAACGTGGTTAAAACGTTATAAATAGATTCATTTGATGCTCCAACAAGTTTTACCGCTGCAACAGCTGCTAAAATATTCTCTAAGCTATGTTTTCCAGGAAGCACTATGTCTTTTGTATCGATAACTTTTTCACCTTTAAAGTAAATCGTATTATCATCAATAAAGGCACCATCCACTTTTTTCGAAACAGAAAACGGAATAATGGTAGCACTAGTTGATTGAATTAATTTCATAATAACTGGATCATCTGCATTTACTACTGCGTAATCCTCTGCTGTTTGGTTCTTCATGATTGCAGCTTTAGCTTCTGCATAATTATCAACCGTACCATGGTAATCTAAATGAGCCTCAAATATATTAAGGAACACGGAAATTTTCGGACGAAATGTTTGAATGCCCATTAATTGAAACGATGAAAGTTCTGTCACCATAATATTATCACTTGTCGCTTGTTGCGCTACTTCTACTGCAACCTTCCCGATATTACCAGCTATCAAAGGTAATTTGGAATCTTGTGTAAGAATTTCGTCTATAAGAGTTGTTGTTGTCGTTTTTCCATTTGAACCCGTAATTGCAATAAAATTCGCTTCGCTTATTTGATAAGCAAGTTCTACCTCTGTTAGTACAGGAATGTCTTTTTCAAGTGCAGCTTCCACCAGAGGATTCGTATATGGAATTCCAGGGTTTTTAAAAACAACATCTATATTACGATCAAAAATACTTAAGGGATGCCCACCACAAATAACTTCCATTCCTTTTGACAATAGCAATTGTGCTGATTCATTATTTTCCATTGGGTTTCGGTCATTAACAATAACATTTGCTCCAAGGCTATGTAATAGAATTGCTGTTGCTGTTCCACTTTTTGCAAGTCCTAGAACGAGTATGTTTTTTCCGTTGTATAGGTCAATCTGTTTCATATTAGATCCACACCTCTAAATAAATTCCTAACATTGCACATAATAATCCTACCGTCCAAAATGACACTACCACTCTCCACTCAGACCACCCTACTAATTCGTAATGATGATGCAGCGGACTCATCTTAAAGATTCTTCTTCCTGTTGTTTTAAAAGAAATAACTTGAATGATAACAGAAAGTGTTTCAAGTACAAATACTCCACCAATAATTATTAAGATGATTTCTAGTTTTAGCAGAACTGCTACCGTTGCAATAGCTCCACCCAACGCCAAGGATCCAGTATCCCCCATAAATACTTTAGCAGGATGAGCATTAAACACTAAGAACCCTAATAATGCGCCTACTACTGCCACTGAGAAAATAGATACTTCAAATTGTGATTGGTTCCAAGCAAGAATTGCAAAAGCACCGAAAGCAATTGCAGCTGTCCCGGATACAAGACCGTCTAAACCATCAGTTAAATTAACCGCATTGGAAAATCCAACCAACCAAAAAATAAGGAATAAACAATAGAAAAAACCTAGTTCAATCGAAATTGTGGTACCAGGAATAGATACCGCTGTTGAAAATTCAAATTGAATAAACACCAAATAAAAGATTACTGCAATGACAATTTGACCAATCAATTTCTGGAGAGATGTTAATCCCAAGTTTCGTTTTAACACCACTTTAATGAAATCATCCAAAAATCCTAATAGGCCGTATCCAACCGTAACAAAAAGTAAAAGATACGTTTCTACAGATGGATTTGCAAATTTACCTGTAATTACAAGTGTTGTGACAACAACAGAAAGTAAAATCATTAGTCCTCCCATTGTTGGGGTACCAGTTTTCTTCTGGTGAGACTGAGGCCCTTCCTCTCTAATGCTTTGACCAAATTTTAATCTCCGTAGGAAGGGAATAAAAATTGGTGATAATAGAACAGTGATTAAAAAAGACATAACGATCGCAAATAAAACAATTTGTTGTTGCATCGTTATTCCCTCCTCTCTTTTTATCTGATTAGAGGTATTTTCACCAAAAGCATTCAACAACATCTTTATAGTAATAGGTTTTGTAACAGATAGAATGATTCGTTCATCTACCAACTTCCATAAAATGCGGGATAATTGCCTTAGGCTTCATACACTTCTACAAGATATTTAATATTTTTTTACACTAGCTTTGAATATAGTTTTTTCTTCCAATTAAAAACTCGTGCCAAAAGTAAATTTTATCTGTTTTTGGAGCACATGCAAATACTTTTTTGGATGTTTTTTATTTTTCTTTTATTTTTGTAACTTTTTCATTACTTTTCATTCAATAAATGGGATTACAGGTGACTAATTACACAGTTAGTTAGGTAGATTGATTGACTGTTTCTCCCATTACCTAACTAGCTTATGAACGTTGCTTTAAATGTATGGCTTCAAGGGCAATTTTTCTATCATCAAATTCCAATACTTCATCCCCAATTAATTGGTATGTTTCATGACCTTTCCCGGCAATTAATACAACATCTCCGGGCTTCGCCTCAAGTACAGCCTTAAAAATTGCTTTGCGACGATCCTCCACGATTTCATATGAACGGTTTACTACACCTGATTCCATGTCTGAAAATATTTGCTTTGGATCTTCTGTTCGTGGGTTATCTGAAGTAAAAATAGCCTTAGTCGCATAATTCACCGCAACTTTTGACATAAGAGGTCGTTTCGACCGGTCCCGGTCTCCACCACACCCTACCACACAGAATATGTCGTGTTCTGCTAATTGCTTTGTTGTTTTCAATACATTTTCTAAGCTATCTGGAGTATGAGCATAATCAACGATAACAGTGAAATCTCGCGCCTCTTCTATCACTTCGAATCTACCGGGAACTCCCTTAATCTCTTCTACCACAGATACTATTGTCTCCATGGGTATATTAGAAACATAGGAAGAAGTAATTGCAGCTAATACATTATACACACTAAATTGACCAACTAATTTTAATTGTATAGATATTACCTTATCGTCATATACTAAATCGAAATTTGTTCCTTTGCCATTCATCACAATATTTTTAGCCATAATATCACTTGAGTTGTAAATGCCGTAAGTAATGACCTGTGCTGCTGTTGCCTGTGAGAAACAATGACTCGCTGGATCATCTGCATTAAGAACGGCAAATTTAGGTTTTTTAAGATTATAAGCATTACCTAGAGTTGAAAACAATAACGATTTTGCAAACTGATACTCTTCCATCGTTTTGTGATAGTCTAAATGATCTTGGGTAAGATTCGTAAAAACTGCTACATCAAAATCACAGCCGTATACCCTCCCCATGTGAAGTGCATGGGAGGAGACTTCCATCACTACAGTCTGCACTTCATGCTCCACCATTTGACTAAAGGATTCTTGGAGGGTAAGCGCATCAGGCGTCGTATTTTTGACTGGGTATGTTTGATTCCCAATTTTCATATAGATAGTGCCTATCATTCCCGTTTTTTGTTGATGTTTCTGGAAAATAGATTCAATGATATGAGTAGTCGTAGTTTTGCCATTTGTTCCAGTTATGCCGATGAGATGTAATTTCTGTGTAGGCTGGTTATAAAAAATATCCGCTAAAATGGCCATCGCTTTCTTGGTATCTGGAACTACTATTATCGGTACAGACACTTGTAAGGCTCTCTCTGCAATAATTGCCACTGCTCCATTACGAATCGCTTCAGCTACGTATCGATGACCATCTACCGTATACCCCTTAATGCAAAAGAATAAACTACCCTGCTTCGCTAGACGCGAATCCATTACAACAGACGTTATCTCTGGATCTAAGGCAGAGGAAACCTGATAACGGTGTAAGTATTGAATTAAACTCTGTAATCGCATAAGAAATCATTCCCCTCAACATAGAAAAGTGCAAGCGCCTTCTCAAAAAGGAAACCAGTATATTCTTTTGATGTGAAATCAAAGAATATTTTCCTTTATTGTTCGGCCCCGACAGTACCACACTTTTTAAATTTGCTCTTTCCTATTAAATTTAGTTTACGTAAGCGCTTTGGTTAGTTTACAAGAAAACATAGGAGTTACGAGGTTAAGTGAAAGTCTCTTCGGTAGAATTTTCATCCTATCTCCATTCTATCCTATTTAGGGAAAATAAACCAAGAGCCTTAAATTAGGCTCTCGTTTTTTTCACTAATTTTCATCACTTTTTTTCGTTCCAGACATATATACTCGAATAGTCGATCCTTCCTCTACCTTTGTTCCTGGTTGAGGTGCTTGTTGAACCACAGTGTCACCTTCACCACTTACATCAAGTTTTAATGTTACTAGTTGTTGAAGCAATTCTTTTTTAGACATTCCCTTTAAGTCTGGTACTTCTACAAGTGGGACATCTGGCCATTGTAACTTCTTTTCTATTTGTCCTTTTCTCTTCTCTACTCCAAGTACACTTAGGCTTTCCTCCATTATATTCCCAACAATTGGAGCTGCTACTACTCCACCAAATTGAACTGTTCCTTTAGGATTGTCTACCGCTAAATAAACAACAATTTGTGGATCATCTGCCGGAGCAAAACCAATAAAGGAAACTATATGGTTATTTTCTAAATAACGACCATTATTTACTTTTTGGGCTGTACCTGTTTTTCCACCTACACGGTATCCATCTACAAATGCATTTCTCCCAGTACCTTGTGCGACTACGCTTTCTAATGCATATCGAACTTGACTGGACGTTTCCTCTGAAATTACTCTTCTTTTTTCTACTGGTGTATTTCTAGACACAACATTCCCAGTTACAGGGTCTGTGAATTCTTTCGCGATATACGGGGTATACAATATTCCACCATTAACAGCTGCAGCAACTGCAGCTACTTGCTGAATCGGAGTGACCGATATACCTTGACCAAAAGCTGTTGTGGCTAACTCTACTGGTCCGACGTTTTCTGGTTTAAAAAGAATTCCTTTTCCTTCACCCTGTAAATCTATACCAGTTTTCTCACCGAATCCAAATGACTTTATATAATTAAAGAGAGTATTTGTCCCTAAACGTTGACCTAATTCGACAAAACCCGGGTTACAAGAGTTTTGTACGACTTCAAGAAAGGTTTGGTGACCATGTCCACCCTTTTTCCAACAACGGAGTCTAGCACCGGCAACTTCTGCTGCACCGCCATCATTGAATGTATCCTTAGTTAAGTTCACTTTGCTTTCTTCTAGGGCAGCTGCAAGGGTAATAATCTTAAACGTCGATCCAGGTTCATACGTACTCCAAACCGGAAGATTGCGATTATATATTTCAGGGGGTACATCTTGAAATTGTGCAGGATCAAAGTCTGGACGACTCGACATCGCAAGAATTTCTCCTGTATTCGGATCCATCGCAATGGCAATAATTCCATCTGGATTGTATAATTCATATGCCAAATCTAATTGATTCTCTACAATTGTTTGAACCTTAGAATCTATTGTTAACCTTAAATTATGGCCATCCACTGGCGCAACATATTCATCTGGAATATCAGGCATTCTGCGTCCCTTAGCATCTGAATAAAATTGCACATGTCCTTGTTGCCCTTTTAATTGTTTGTCATATTGTAGTTCTAGTCCCATTAAGCCTTGGTTATCTATCCCAGCAAATCCAAGAACATGAGCTAAATAGCTTCCAAAGGGATAATGCCTTTTTGAGTCTTCGGCAATATAAACCCCTTTTAAATCTAAAGCTCGTATCTCTTTCGCTTTTTCATGAGAAATTTTTCTTCCTTCAGGATTAATTTTTTCTTTTGAAGAATTTTTTGTAATTTGCCTGTACACCTTTTCCTTAGACATATTTAAAGTTGCAGCAAGTTTTTCAGCTGTATCGTTTGGATCTTTAATTTGTCGTGGTACAACAAAAACAGTAGGTGCACTCATATTTGTAGCGAGAGGAATCCCATTACGATCTTGGATTTCGCCACGCTCTGGTTCAAAAGGGATATCTCTACTCCAAGAGTCCTTTGCACGGTCCGTTAACATATTTCCGAGTGCAAATTGTACATACCCAAGTCTTAAGTCAATAATGCTAAATAGAAGTATACCTACAAGTAATACGATTGTTAGCCTTCTCCGTACCGTTACATGAGATACTCGCATAACACATGAACCTCCTTTAATATTCGTTGTAATATATGCTTGTACCAAGCTGGATAGAACTTCTTACCCTGACTTGAAAGGCTTTTATTATAGTACTTGAGAGGTGTGTACAGAAGAATGAATCCAAAGAATTACTTTTTATTGCAATCCGGATAATAATAAAAAAGGTTGTGTAAGAAGGAAAATCATTTCCTTCATACACAACCTAAAAACGTTAACTTACCGCATCTCTTTCCTCTTCTTCCTCATCCTCATTAACAGGAAGTGGACGATTAGATTTTAATTCAATGATAAGATGATCTTTTTTATTTATTACCTTGCCTGGTGCGATATTTTGTTTGTGAACATAGCCATTTCCAATAATATTGGGTTTGATCCCTAATAAATTGGTTAATTTTCTTACATCCCTTAAGCTCCAACCAGTCATATCTGGCATTGGCGGGTCTTTTTCTGTTAGTAACAATACGCGTTCCGCTTGTATAACAGATTGACCTGGTGCTGGAATTTGTTTTAATACTTTAGAACCCTTACCAAGCACGAAATAGTTCGGCGCTACCCCACTATCACCTGTTGACAAAGCACTTTCAACATTTTCCCCAACAAGATTTGGGACTTCCACACCTGTCTTTTTCTTAGATGTGTCTGTTGGTTGAGTCTCATCAGGCTGAATGCTTAAATATTGTAAGCTTCTACGCATTACAGAATTAAACACTCCAGAAACAGGACCAACTCCATTCTCATGCTGGGCAATTCTAGGCTTTTCTACTGCTACATACATGACGATTTCCGGATCATCAGCAGGAGCCATTCCTGTAATGGAATAAATGTATTCTCCATGACCACTAAGATAGCCTCCACCAGGCTTTGGAATTTGTGCGGTTCCTGTCTTTGCTGCAACCTCATATCCTTCGACAGCATACGGTCGACCTGTCCCAAATTCAGAACTAACTACTGATTCTAAGATTGATCTGACCTTCGTGGCTGTAGCCTTTGAAATAGGTTGTCCTTTTTCTTTTGGTTTGTTTTCGAGAACAACTTCATTCGTGTTTGGATCTACTATTTTATCAATTATATATGGCTGCATCATTTTCCCATCATTAGCTATTGCTGTTACTGCTTGAATTTGTTGAATTGGCGTAAATGCAGAACCTTGTCCAAAAGCAGTTGAAATTCGATCTCGATAGTAATGATAGTTAATGCTACTGGTTGCTTCATCTGGTAAGTCAATGCCTGTTGGCTTATCCATTCCAAACGCTTTAATGTATTCAAGTAATGTATCTGTTCCCATTCTATCAGCGAGCATCGCAAATACTACGTTAGATGAACGTTGAACTCCTTCGTCAAAGGAGATTAACCCCCAACCAGATTTGTTATGGTCACGCACTGGAATTGGGTCATTAGGGAGCATATAAGCCCCTGATTGATATAGCTCTGAACCGTTATAAACTCCTTCTTCGACAGCGGCGGCTAAAGAGAAAATTTTCATCGTTGATCCTGGTTCATAACGATAAGAAATAGCATCATTATTCCAATTATCTGTTAAACCTGCTCGCGTGTTTAGATCAAATGTAGGACGTGAACCCATTGCTAGAATTTGTCCCGTCTTCGGATCTGCCACAATAGCAATGATTTTTTCAGGTTGATAATTTAAGACAACTTCATTCATCGCTTCTTCTAAAAAGGTTTGTATTGTCTTATCTAACGTCAAATGTACATTTTTACCATTTATTGCTGGTACATAAGAGACATTTGAATCTTTTGGTAGAATTATTCCCTTATTATCCGTTTTTACCGTATAATTACCATCCTGCTCAATCAATTCCTCTTCTAACATTTTTTCTAAGCCTACAACGCCACCAAATTCCCCATCTTCATTTGGTCTTGCAAAACCAATAACATGGCTAGCAAATACCCCATTCCAATAAAAGCGCTTTTTATCTTGGATAAACGATATTCCAGGTAGCTGTAGCTCTTCAATTTCGTTTTTTACAGAAGGAGAAAGATCACGGCCAATTGCTCCAAATTCCACCTGTTTTCTTTCTTCCGTTGGAGTGAGAAAGGCTAATAATTCACTTTCATCCACTTCAAGGATTGGTGCTATTTTCCTTGCCGTTTCTTCTGGATCCACAACATGACGCTTTACTTTTTTAGTAGAAAGCGATTCATCTAACACGGCGACTAAACTAAAGGAAGGTGTATCTTCTGCAATCGGGTTTCCACTCCGATCAAAAATAGTTCCTCTTTGTGCTTCAATTTTCTTGTTTACATTATATTTTTTTTCTGCTTGTGAAGCCATATTATGTCCTTTTACTTCACCGGTCGCTTGTAAATAGAAAAAACGTCCTATTAATAGAAAAAAGAGCAACGCAAATATTACAAGTAAAAATGCGGCTCCCAAATGAATTCTCTTTTTATGAACAATATTTGACATAAGCAGTTAGTCCCGTACATTCTTCACGTTATTTTCGTTTAATGAAAGCCCTAGATTTTTCGCTTTTTCTAAGATGCGTTCATAGCTACTTTCTTCTGCAACTTGTAGCTCTAGTTCACGGTTTTTATTAATTTGGGAAGCAACTGTTCCTTCTAGAGTTTGTATTTCACTATTGACTTGATAAATTGACGTGTTATTTGACACAATTTGAATGGACCCAAATGCTAAAAATCCAATAAATAGATACCCTAACACTTTTTCCCCAAGCGTAATCTTGGCACGCTTTTTTATGACTTGGCTTTTCTTCGGAGCTTGTTGATGTCGTTCTTCGTGTTGTCTCTGAATTTTATGAGCTAAGTTACTCACTTCACTTCCCCCTATTCTATCAATTTTTTCGTTTTATGCCTTATCCTACATATCCTTTACCTTTTCAGCGATTCTAAGTTTCGCCGATCTAGCACGGTTGTTTTCCTCTAATTCTCTCTCACTTGGTAAGATAGGCTTCCTTGTCACTAGCTTTAGGATTGGTTCAAAGCCTTCTGGGATAATCGGTAAACCTGGAGGCAATTGTGGTAGCTGACTTTTCTCTTTGAAAGCAACTTTACACATTCTGTCCTCTAGTGAATGGAAAGTAATGACACTTACTCTTCCACCAGGCTTAAGTACATCGATTGCTTGATGAATCGCATCCTCAAAAACTCCTAATTCATCATTTACTGCAATACGGATTGCTTGGAAAACTCGTTTTGCTGGATGTCCTCCAGTACGCCTTGCAGGTGCAGGTATACCATCTTTAATAATTTCCACTAACTCTAATGTAGTTTCAATTGGTTTGTGCTTACGGTATTCTTCAATTTTCCTAGCGATTTGCTTGGAAAACTTCTCTTCTCCGTATTGAAAGAAAATACGAACTAACTTTTCATACGTCCAATCGTTTACAACATCATAAGCGCTTAATGGACTATTCGTATCCATTCTCATATCAAGTGGAGCCTCGTGGTGATAGCTAAACCCTCTCTCCGGGGTATCTAGCTGTGGAGAGGAAACACCTAAATCAAATAAGACGCCATCTACCTTTGTAATTCCTTGCTCGTACAATTTTTCTTTTAAAAATTTAAAATTACTTTTGATAAAAATGACACGATCCAAATAATTATGTAAAACGCTCTTAGCATGTTCCAACGCACTGTCATCCTGATCAAAAGCTATTAGCTTCCCCTTTTCTGAAAGCTGCTTTACAATCTCAGAACTATGTCCTGCTCCTCCTAGAGTGCAATCCACATAAATGCCATCTTCTTTAATGTTAAGACCTTCTACTGCTTCGTTTAAAAGTACTGTTACATGGTGAAACATCTTCCACCGCCTTTCTAGCTCTCGGCTGTTTCCATCTAGTTTGTTTTCCGTCACACTCTAATATTTTTCCAAGCTTCATTGCTTTTATCCATGTAGCTCTTGATCGTAGATAAGTAATTGAATCCCTTTTATAAGTCAAAGTCCACGAGGTTCTCTGCAATCTCTGCGAAGGAATCTTCTGAGTCTTCCACAAATGAATTCCAGTTTTCCTTGCTCCATATCTCTATTCGATTTGAAACCCCAATTACTACACATTCTTTTTCCAATTGGGCATATTGTACAAGTGGAGAGGAAATGTTTACCCTTCCTTGCTTATCCAATTCACACTCTGTCGCTCCAGAAAAGAAAAAACGTGTAAAAGCACGGGCATCTTTTTTTGTAAGTGGTAACTGTTTTAATTTATCTTCTACAGTTTTCCATTCAGATAGCGGGTAACCAAAAAGACATTTATCAAGTCCTCTTGTTAGAACGAAGGCTTCACCTAAATGATCACGAAATTTAGCTGGAACTATCATACGCCCTTTTATATCGATAGTATGATGATATTCCCCCATGAACATTCGGCTTCCCCACCTTTCCTCTACTTTGTACCACAATCCCCCACTAATCTCCACTTACTTTATTGTACTATTCTCTTCCCTAAAAGAAAATCCTTTAAGCCTAAAATTTTTTCGTTTTTCATCTTTTTACAACATTTTTTGACAAAAGGACGAAATTAGAACGAACTTGACTATATTTGGCTGTCAAAATACATATTCGGCTAAATTTTTTCATCAAAACAAGATTTACGACTACGATGTCAGATTGAATTGTCAGAAAATAAAAATTATTATTTTGATCAAAAAAGGCAAAAATAAAAAAGCAACGAGATTTTTCCGTTGCTTTTACATTTTATAAATAAATGATTTTATGTTTACCGTTATGTCGAAGAGGCATTTCACAAATCCTCTGCACTACATCCATCCCATATTCATTTAAATAATAGTAAATATTCCAAATCCGCTCTTGCGGCATACCTTTTGGAATAAGCGAAAGTTCCACACGATGATATTTTTTCATCATATTCTCATGTTTTTCATAAGCCGATCGCTCCATGAGACGTTTTATATATTGGAATTGCTTGTCAATCAACATCCGATTTTTCTCAAAAACAGGTTCTAAATGTGGCAATAAATCCTGGCCGACGCCCTTGAACTTGCCATGCAACTCTCGATACTTTTCATAGTGCAATTCAAGCTGACTCTCCATCGCACCTAGTTCTTGTTCTAATAGCCACGCTTTACGTTTTTCTTCTAAGCCATTGTTTAAGATGTCTTCCAAATCTTCCTCCAACTCTTCAATAGTTGAAGCGATATGCCGTTCAAGAAAGGTTAGACCGATTCGAGGCATAACAGGTGGCATTTCTATATCCATTACTTGAAATGCATTTTTCAGTTCTGCCCAATAGCTAATTTCTCCAGGTCCCCCGATAAATGCAAGTGTAGGAAATAAGCACTCTTCCATTAATGGCCTTGTAACCACATTATTAGAGAATTTCTCTGGAGAATCTTCTATTAATTTCATAAGCTGCACAAGAGTAAATGTAATTTTAGCATCCTTAGTAGTAGCTATTTGGTTCTCTTCATTCCAATAAAGAAGTTCTCGTTCTCCGTATTGGTGATAAAACAAATTCATCGATTCACGTTGAATTTCTAGCATCGGGGTAAACCCAAGTTCGATTAATTCATCTTGGCTATTTAAAACCTCTCTCGTTATCTGTTCATGTTTTACCAGCATTTGTTGAAAGTAAGAGGTTTCTAACTTACGTAACTCTAGGTCCGATGCGTTTACTAATATTAAACCAGTCCCTCTAAATAGTGTAGTGATAAGTTCAGCAAAAAAATCAACTACATTATTGGACGATTGTAGTGCTCGCTCAAGCATGCTCTTTATATCTTTCGTGTAAGCTGTTTCTCCATAGGAGTTTATCACCTTATCAAGCCATTCTTGAATTTCCACTTTATCGATAGGTAATTCGGATACCATTTTTTTACCGGCGGATTTCATATGTAAGGTTATTTTTTCAATCTCATTTTTTTGGGGGACATGAATATGGTTTATTTCATGATAGTCATGGTCTTCTCCTGCAATCCAAAAAACAGGGACGACTGGTACTTCGAGCATTTTTTCCTGTTCTTCTGCAAGCTTAATAATACTAATAATCTTTGAAATAGTATAAACAGGTCCTGTTAACAATCCTGCTTGCTGTCCACCTATTACTACCAAGGAGTCATGCTTGCGAAATCTCTCTATATTATGTAGTGTTTTTTCATCAGCTTGATATTTTTTATTGAAATTAATTAAATGGTCTGCTAGCTCTTCTCTTTTAAAGCTTCTATGTTTTAAAGCGTTTTTTCGTTGTTCAAAAGTATTTGTGGAAAATGGATTGTATGTAAAAAAGCGATGGATGCTTTCCTTTTCTGATAAATAAGCAGATGAAAACTTATTAATAGTAGGAAGCGATAATTCTACTATATTCATAAAGTACTTCCTTTCTAATCGATCAAATGTACACGTCTCCATGAGTATAGCATTGATTTCATTCGTTTCAAAAAAAATTGCTTCAAAAAAAGTTCAAAATAGGTCCAAGCTTTTACACAAGCGATTCATAGACTCTTTTTATCATTCCAAATAAAGCAAGGCAAAAATAGGCAGAAAAAAAGAGTAAAAAATTAAAACGCCAAAAACCTTTAATTACACGTTTAAACTGTATTTCTTGCTTTATCTTATAATGCGTGATAACCATAATTGATGCAATCGCAACAAGAACCACCCAAATTATCCATAGGAAAGACTGATTCCAAATGATGATAACTAAGAAATGCACTGCCAAAATGAAGAAAAAGGTAGAAAAATCAATCGCAACATGAAAAGACCTTTTATTATTTTTCGTCATAAGCCTTGCAAAAACATAGAACATAAACATAGCAAAAATAGGGACCGTCACAATGGTCGCAAAAAAGCCTGCAAATATACTTGACATGATTATTCTACCTCTCTTCACTAACCTATAATATTTTTTCTATGGATGTGTATGTATTTCTAAGAGGATTTTTAAAATTTTCGATTATTACTTTCAAGGCCTTTTATAGATTTATAAAGAAATTCTGTAAGTGGCACGTTTATCCCTTTTTGTTGTGCAAGAAAAATAATGTAGCCTAAAATAGCATCCACCTCTGTCTCCCTAGCTTGTTCTAAATCTCGCTGCATAGAGGACCAGTTTTCAGCTGTTTTTTGACAAATATTCTGGATGTGTTCCCACATCTTGATTTTAGATTCTTCAGGGACTAGAAAAGCTATTTCATCGTATAAGGATTTCATCGTTTCTTGAAAGGAGGGATTGCTAAGTAATACTCCATTTTTCACATTATAGAGTGACGTTAACGGATTGATTATCGCATTAACTATTAGTTTTTCTTTTAGCATATTTTCAAAGTTTAAACATATTTGTATAGGAAAATTCCCTGAAAGTTCTTGCTTCCATTTTTCTATGAATAAAGAATCGGTAGATGCACCACTGTACCCTGCTATTTTAGTGCTCCCTTTGCCAGTCCATTTTACGGTAACATCGTCCTCTTTTTTCACCCCATGCTCCACAACGCCTAGAATCACCTGACTGCTAGTTATATTTTTCACTAACTCTAGGTGTGCCATCCCATTTTGTAGAAATAGAATGGTTTGATGGTCTCGGAGATTTAGCAAGGACGACATAATATCATCCAATGCATATTGTTTCACCGCAACAACAATAACATCCTCTATGAGCGTGTCTTCTTTATGTAAGAGCTTCACAGACACACTTCGCTCTCCTAGTACTTGATTATTATCTAGTAATCTTATTGCTTTTTCTTGAAGCTGTACTAATTGGTCTGTTCTTCTTACATAAATAGTTACTGGAAAAGCAGCTGAAAATTGGTATGCGTAGAAAAGTCCTATTGCACCAGCTCCTATAATTCCAATTCGCATTTGCATCTCCTCACTTTTACCTATTTCTTCTTATTGTACCAATATATACGAAAATTTGTACTAATAAAAATGAAAAAAACTAGGTGCAAACAAGTTATTTTTTATCATTCCTAGACAATCAAAAGAGGGCTGACCCTTTGAAAGAAAGTCAGCCCATCAATACTTATTTAAACAGGATACACTGGATGTTTTCGATGACTAAAGGTCATTTGCTTACTTGAGTAGTGTGCAAAACGACTTATTAATACATTACGTAAGTCTTGTGCAGGTACAATATCATCAACAATTAGCTCGGAAGCTAACTTATAAATATCAATATGCTCCTTGTATTCTTGATGCTTTTCTTGCACATATGCTAGCCTTTCTTTCGGATCCTCAATTTCATTAATTTTATTAGAATATACTGCATTGACAGCTGCTTCTGGTCCCATAACTGCAATTTGAGCTGTCGGTAGTGCAATGCAACAATCTGGTTCAAATGCTGGACCAGCCATGGCATATAAGCCGGCTCCGTATGCTTTTCTCACCACAACCGAAATCTTCGGTACCGTTGCAGAGCTCATGGCAGCAATTAACTTCGCACCATGACGAATAATTCCTGCTCGCTCAACTTTCGTACCAATCATAAATCCAGGCACATCCGCGAGGAAAAGGAGTGGTATGTGATAAGCATCGCAAAGCTGAATAAATTTAGCCCCTTTATCCGCTGAGTCTACAAATAAAACTCCACCTTTTACCTTAGGTTGGTTGGCGATTATTCCAACTACTTTTCCATCAATACGAGCTAGACCAGTAACCAACTCAGGAGCAAACAGCTTCTTAATTTCAAAGAAGCTATTCGCATCAATTAATCGATCAATCGCTTCATACATATCGAACGGAGCATTTTGGTTTAACGGAATAATGTCCGTCAAAGATCTTCCTTCTTTCGGACTTACCGCATCTACTTCTTTGGTTTTGTTTTGGTAGCTACTAGGAAAATAGCTAAGATAGTTACGAGCTTGTTGGATTGCTTCTTCTTCAGTTGCAGCTAAGACATCCCCACATCCACTTACAGAGCAGTGCATTCTTGCTCCACCCATTTCTTCCAATGTAACCTTCTCACCAATTACTTTTTCGGCCATGCGCGGAGACCCTAAGTACATGGAAGCATTCCCGTCTACCATCACCACGATATCACAAAATGCCGGAATATAGGCCCCACCAGCTGCTGATGGTCCAAAAAGTAAACAAATTTGTGGAACCATCCCAGAAAGCTTTACTTGATTGTAAAAGATTTTTCCTGCTCCACGACGATTAGGGAACATATCTAACTGATCGGTAATTCTAGCCCCTGCTGAGTCAACTAAATAAAGAATCGGGACCAGTAGCTTTTCCGCTGTTTCTTGAATGCGAATGATTTTCTCTACAGTTCTAGCTCCCCAGGATCCTGCTTTTACAGTAGAATCATTTGCCATCACACAGACGGTTTGTCCATTTATTTTCCCAATCGCAGTCACTACTCCATCAGCTGGCAAACCCTGTGCTTTATTATTTGCGAACATTCCATCTTCATCATATTGACCATTATCAAATAATAATGCTAAGCGGTCACGGACAAACATTTTATTTTGTTCTTTTAATTTTTCGTGGTATTTTTCACTTCCACCACTTTTTATCTTGTCTACCGTTTGCTGAAACTGTTGATCTAGATCATTTATTTTAATCATGACGATCCTCCATTTTCATTCTTCGTTGTATTTTTTATTCTAATTCTAAAAGCACATCTCCATCGTTTACAAAATCACCTTCTGCAATGGAAAGAGATGCAACCTTTCCATCTATTGCTACTTCAATTGGAATTTCCATTTTCATTGATTCTAATATAATGACCGTTTGTCCTGCAGTGACATCGTCTCCAGCACTCACCAAAACTTTCCAAACTGTACCTGCCATCGATGCTTCAATCTTTTTCATTATGATTTCCTCCTAAGATTCATGATGTTATAGTAATTGATTTTTTGTAATCGGCTCCATATTCTGAATAAAGCCTGTGTGGTAATTCCCTGCTTGAAACTCTTCCGTTTCCAACACATGGCGCAAAAATGGAAGATTAGTTTTTATCCCAGTCACTAAAGCCTTAGCTAAATATTGTTTTGCTCTCGCTATTGTTTGCTCTCTTGTTTCATCGGTGATTATTATTTTCGCTATCATCGGATCATAAAATGGAGTCACTTTTAGATCCGGGCCATACCCACTATCAATTCGAACTCCTTCTTCTTCTGGTAAATGCCAAGTAGTAATTTGTCCTGGAGATGGAAAGAAAGTGACAGGATCTTCTGCATAAAGTCTTAACTCAATGGAATGTCCGTTACTTATGATTTCCTCTTGCGTTAATGGTAAAGCATTCCCTTTAGATACAAGGAGCTGCCACTCCACTAAATCTAATCCTGTTATTGATTCCGTTACGGGATGCTCCACTTGCAATCGCGTATTCATTTCTAGAAAATAAAAGTTTTCCTGCTCATCCATAATAAATTCAACAGTCCCTGCGTTAACATACTGAACTGTTTTCGCAGCCTTGACTGCTGCCTCACAAATCTTCATTCTTGCTTCATCACTAATTGCAGGGCTCTGTGCCTCTTCTATCACTTTTTGATTTCGTCTTTGAACAGAGCAATTTCTTTCATACATATGTACAACATTGCCATGAGCATCGCCAAAGATTTGAACTTCAATATGCTTGGCGTTACCTACATATTTTTCAATAAACATATCTTCATTTTTAAAGTAGGCTTTTGCTCTTTTTTTCGTTTGCTCAAATGTATTTTCGATATCCTGTATAGTTTCGCAGCGATGCATGCCAATTCCACCGCCACCACCGCTAGCTTTCAACATAACAGGAAACCCCATTTCTTCTGCTAATTGGCAAGCTTCCTCTAATGATTCGAGCGGCCGCTCAGATCCAGGGACAACAGGGACTCCAGCTTGAATCATCGCTCTCCTTGAAGAAAGTTTATCTCCCATTAGTTTAATAACTTCTACTGAAGGACCAATAAATACGAGGCCAGCTTTTTGTAGAGCCTCTGAGAACTCACCATTTTCAGATAAAAAACCATAGCCAGGGTGAACCGCATCGACGTTTTCTTCTTTCGCTATCTCAAGCAATCTTTCAATATTTAAGTAAGATTTCTGCGGAGGTGGCTCTCCTATATGCCTTGCATGTGTTGCTAATTGAACATATGGTAGATCCTTATCAGCTTCGGAATAAACTGCAACGGTCTCGATTCCCAACCGATTACATGTTCGAATAATACGTTCTGCTATTTCCCCTCGATTGGCAATTAATATCTTTTGCATGGAGCTATCCCCTTTCTTATCAACATTCACTAGTTCCTTGTTGCTAGCACTAACCAACATGAAAAAACTCACACTTCATTTTTATACGAAAGATTAGGCAATTATTAACCTTTATCAATTTAACTCTTCACTTACAGAGCATAAAGCACCTAATCATTACTATTACTTCTACATAATACTTTCATTTCCTTCTTTTTTTGCAAACGCTTTCTAAAATTATTGCAGAATTTTTTGTTTTTTTGTTATATAATTATAATGAAAAGAATCCACTTATCGTAATAAGATAATAGAAAGCGCTTTATTGTAATATGCTAATCAAGCGCAGAGAGCCATGAGGGGGAAAAGGAATGACAGTAAAAAAATTATCAATTAACTATAAAACTTTAGAAGAATTTAAACAATTTAGAGAATATGGGATTCAGGAGTTATCGATGCTTGAGGATCTTCAAGATAATATGATTGAAAATGACAGTGAATCACCTTTTTACGGCATTTATTTTGGCGAAAAATTAGTAGCACGCATGAGCTTATATAGAGTACAAAAAGAATTAGATAAATATTTCGAACCACAGCAGGACTATTTAGAGCTTTGGAAGTTAGAAGTGTTAACTGCCTACCAACGTAAAGGTTTTGGTAAAGAATTGGTGGAATTCGCTAAAGGATTTGGTTTGCCAATCAAAACAAATCCTCGAATTAAATCTGCCGACTTCTGGAATCATTTAGGCTTCACTTCTGTCAATTACGATGTAAATCGCGACCTTGGGGAGAACCCATTAGTATGGTATCCAAAAGGCGTTTCCGCACAAGCACGACCACAATCAAGTACATCCGATCTAACAGATACTACCGAATAAATGAAAGAGGAACCAGTCAAGTAATAGCTGACCGGTTCCTCCTTTTTTATTCATTCTAAATGGACAATTTCTTTTTATTTTTATAGGAAGCGCTTTTTCATATCTGGGCTTGGAATCATACATTCATCTTTTTTCCCAAACCATTTGTAGCGATTTTTTGCGATGTAACCATAAATGAGGTCTCTTAACGGCTTTGGAACGATTATGAGAGGGTAGAAGAACTTCCATGCTCCACCAAGGTTCTTCAACACTTTTAATCCAGCAGAAGATTTTGTGTAATAGTTGTCTCCATCGATAAAATAAAAGCTATCAAAATCATTTAATGGAAGATCAAGATTTTTTAATATACTTTGCCCTACTTCTGATTGTAAAGACGCAAATTTAAAGACTGCTTTCTTATCATGCTTAATAACAAACATAACTAACGAATTACACATATTACATACTCCGTCAAATAATAAAATAGGCTGAGAAGGTTTTTCTTTTTTGCTTACCATAGTAAACCCTCGCTTTATATAGGTATGCAACTATTATACCTCTACTTGTTAATATAGTAGAGGTTTTATGCTCAACATTTCAAAAAGAAAGGGTTACTATTTAATCGAAAAAGACCACTTTCACAAGTGGCCTTTTAATGAAATCAGCTATTTTTCAACTCTTTCTAGGTTACCATTACGGTCCATCTGAAATTTTACTTTTTTGTTTTTTTCATCATCTTGGAGAACCACCATTTTACGTGCTCTTTCCATAATTTCGATAAGCGCACGGTAATCCTCTTCTACAAGATTCATAGATGTTTCTAGCTCGATCTTTGCTTCAGCTAGTAATTGTACTTCTCCTTCTAGCTTTTCTACTTTTCTCTTTAGTGTATAGTTTTCATCTTTAAGCTTCGTATATTCATTTTCCAGTTGTTCTAAATGATTAAGATAACTAATGACAGCTGAGATGGTCAGGTTATCGGTTGCATATAACTTATTGTTTATACTATTATAGTCTGTTTCTGCATGATCAGGAAGTTTTATAGCATGTTCCTTTTTGAGTTCCTTACGCTGTTTCTTTGCAAGTTCTATTCCTGATTTATACTGTTTTCTAACATATGAATTCCATCTAAATCCACAAGCAGCTGAAGTACGTGTAAGCTTTTTCCCAACTTCCTCAAAGGCTGTTAATTGCGTTCCACCATCTCTAATATATCGCAACACCACTTCCGCCAACAATAAATCTTCATCTTGAGTCCAAGCATCTTGACGAACGGTAGACATAGGCTATCCCCCTTACACACTTTTTTATCATATACATATGCAAGTAGTAGAAAAGATAGACTATTTGAGTGATTAAAAAGGACGGGACTACCTTATTTTTTCTTTCTTTTTAGGAAATCTGCGACTGCATCATGATGTTCATCTTGTTCCCAAAGAATCGAACATTGTGTCACTTCAGCTAGCATCCTATCCTTTAAATTAGTATGATCCCATTTTGCGATTAATGCTTTTTTATAACTCCGTAAAACATTAGCAGATGAAATTATATATTGATCGATATCTGAATTAGAGGAAGCTTCATCTTCATGTTTTTGTATAATCTTTTGAATAAAGCCTAATTCTTTTGCCTCTTCCGCAGTGTAGATTGCACTTGAAGAAAGCATTTTTAATGCATTAGGGCCCGTTGCCTTTTCAAAGAGCATACTTGCGCCGCCCCAACCTGTAGTGATGCCGAGTTTCCCTTGAATAAATCCTACTTTTGCATGAGGAACCGCCAAGCGGAAATCGCACGCAGCTGCAATTTCACAACCTCCTCCGACAGCCGTACCATTTATAAGCGCAAAAGTGGGCATTGGAATGGTCATGAGTGAATATAAAATATTAGCCATTTTAGAGAGCATGCTGAACGCTTCTTCTTTTGTATGTAGGGCATGAAAGACGGAAAGGTCTCCTCCTGAACAAAAGGAATGGTCGCCAGTTCCGGTTATCACGAATGCCCGAATTGATGTATCATTTTTGGCATTAGCAATTGCTTTTTTTAGTTCATTCATTACATCATAATCAACTGCGTTTCTTTTATCAGGTCGGTTGATTTTAAACCAAAATAGATTATTTTCGTCTTTATAGGTAATTATTTTTTGTGAATGGTTATTATGCATCATTTTAGGAGCCACCTTTTTGTATGTATTTAACACTTATTTTAAATGAATAGGTAGGGATATTTGTTGATTTTAACAAAAAACCACCCTGAAAATAAGTAGGTTGGCTGTTAAACTCCCTGTAGATCTCCGTTGCAAGTGTTCGCTTTCCGCGGGGCGCCTGTGGAGCCTCCTCGGCTTTTGCCTGCGTGGTCTCCACAAAACGCAACTTCCCGCAGGAGTCTCACACCTTCCACTTCAATCTACAGGGGAGACGAGAAAACTTAACTTTCCTCTTTTTCATCAACCATTGGGCAATTTTTCTTTGTATTCCATGGGTGTCTACCCTGAGCATATAAGGTGACCTCCTTGAAAACCCTGTTAATTTCCGTGCCAAGTGTTGGCTTTACATAGGACGTTCTCGGGGTAGTTTGAAATCAAGGATTAATTTTAATGAATTCAACAAAAAAAGCACAAGGTAATATACCTTTGTGCTTTTTTCATTATTTATTTACTACTTCTTTTCCTTTGTAGGTACCGCAGCTTGAGCATACACGGTGTGATAATTTCATTTCACCGCAGCTTGGGCATTCTACCATACCAGGAACTTGTAGTTTAAAGTGTGTACGACGCTTTCTCTTCACAGTTTTAGACGTTCTTCTAAAAGGTACAGCCATTCTTCCCACCTCCTTAAAACGAGTAACATTTGGTAATTATACCTTTACTCTTGGTCCTTCTCAAAAAACTTAGCCAGTCCGGCAAGTCTAGGATCAACCTTGTTTTCTTGATCCTTTTCTGAAACGACGCCCCAGTCTTTACCAGACTGTGGTGCTGCCTCTTCCATATTAGGAGAGTCACTGAAAATTTGCAACGGTATTTCTGCAAGTATTGCTTCATGAATTATTGGTAATAATTCTATCACATCACCTTGCACCATATGCAATTCTTCTTCATCGCTTTCATATTCTGCAGGCTGAAATAAGAATGTTTCAGTTGTTTTTATAGTAAAAGGATAGTTCACATCAACCAATGTACGTGAACAAGGTAAAACCATACTACCTTCCAAAGTTAAATGGAATGTAGCACTTTTAGAACTTAAATCAGCTTTACCAGTTACGTGAACTGGATCAATAGATCGAATTTCACTATTTGTCGTAATATCATTTACATCAACTGTTTCATCGATTTCTAAACCCTTATGTTGTAACTGATTTAACTGGAATAATGTCCATTTCAACAAGATATTCACCTCAAGGCAACAAAAGTAATTATAGCTTTCGCAAGATTATTTGTCAATATTTTTTCTTTACACTATAATTATAGACATAATCGTTTATTTTGAACAAGTGCCTAATAAAAAATAGCGATAAAATTCTATATATAAAAAGGGGCCCAAAAATGAGATCTTTAGGTGTAATTGTAGAATATAACCCTTTTCATAATGGACATATGTTTCATTTAGAACAATCCAAGCAAACAACAGAAGCAGATGTTGTCATCGCTGTGATGAGTGGGCAATTTCTGCAGCGTGGAGAACCCGCTCTTGTATCTAAATGGACAAGAACAAAGATGGCGTTAGTAAATGGCATTGACATAGTCGTTGAACTACCATATGCATTTGCCACACAAAAAGCAGAAATATTTGCAAGCGGCTCTATTTCTATCTTGTCTGGTTTAAATTGCGATACAGTATGTTTTGGTAGCGAACAAGGTAATATACAAGATTTCGAAAACACTGTGGCGCTTATGAAGGCTAAAAAAAACGACTATGATCACCTTGTACAAAAATATAGTCAACAAGGATATAGTTTTCCGAAGGCATCATCGCTTGCTTTTAAAGAACTAACTCAGACGGAGCAGGTTCTAGATTTAACACAACCAAATAATATTCTTGGTTATCATTATGTAAAAGCCATACATGAGCAGGAAAGTTCCCTTCAAGCCTTTACAGTCGAGAGAACAAATGCTGGCTATCATGACCCAAAATTCAATGATACGTCTATCGCAAGTGCAACAAGTATTCGCAAAGCTTTGTTTGAGAATAACGGAAACATAGAGAAGGTACAACACTATGTACCAGAAGGAACGTATCAGTTATTATCTCATTATCAAAAGAGCGCAAGTGGCTTCCATTGTTGGGAAGATTACTTTAAGCTTCTCAAGTACCGGGTATTATGCAGTACTCCTTCTGACCTCGCAGAAATTTATGAGGTGGAAGAAGGACTAGAATACAGATTACAACAAAGTATGAAAGAAAGCAAAACTTTTCAAGAATTTATGACTTTGCTAAAAACAAAACGTTATACCTGGACAAGACTGCAAAGGATGTGTACGCATCTCTTAACCAATACAAAAAAAGAAATAATGGTGAGTACCTCCGCTAACAAAAAAAGTGAATATATTAGGTTACTAGGTATGTCACAAAAGGGCCAAGCTTATTTAAAACAGATAAAAAAGGATGTTGGTTTACCTTTACTTTCAAAAGTTTCTTCCATGGATAATAAAATGTTAGATATGGATATTCGTGCGACTAATACATACGCGATGAAGTTTGCAGAGCCAGCACGTAGTGAATGGATGCAACTGGAATACACTAGGCCTCCAATTAGGTACGACGAGGAAGCTTTAAAGTTTCTGAACTAACAACACCCCACAAAGCCTATTAAAATGGCCTTGTGGGGTGTTTAGGTTAGGTTAATTTGATTTTCGTTCCAACTTTTCTAAGTATTCTATTGCATCATCGAACGTGTTAACTGGAACAATTTTCATATCGGTTTTAATATCTTTTGCTGCATCAACGGCTTCATTGTAGTTAGAATTTTCCGCTCCATTTTCATATGGTGCCAAAAATATATCCACCCCTGCATTGTCAGCAGCAAGTACTTTTTGTGAGATTCCACCGATTCGACCAACTTCGCCTTTTTCATTTATTGCACCAGTGCCAGCAATTTTAAATCCTTTTGAAATGTCTTCTTCTACTAGTTGATTGTATATTTCAAGAGAAAACATTAATCCTGCTGATGGACCACCTATCTGTGCTGTATTTATCGTAATCGCTGGATTTGTTGTAATTTCATAATCAGTCAATAAACTAATGCCCACTCCAGGAAATCCGGGTTTTTCTGGATGCTCAGCAAGTGTTATTTTAGTTTTTTCTTCTTGATCGTTACGGTCGTATGTAACCTCGATTGTTTCTCCAATTTCCTTAACACTTACTTGTTCCATAAAGCTTTCTGCAGTAGGTGTTTCTTCTCCATTGATATGGGTTATTCGATCACCAATTGTTAGTTTATTTTCAGCAGGCATACCTTCAAGAACCTTAAAGACATACACACCTTTTGAAATTAATTCCACTTCTTTATTGGCTTTCTCATAAGCAACTTTAATTGCCGTTTCCTTAGAGCTTTCCATCATATGTAACTGACGGTAAGAATACTCTTCATCAGTTTCATTTTCACCTCGTATTTGAGCGATTGGGTAAATATATTGATAATCACTTAATTTAGCAAATGCATACGTAAAAACATTGGCTTTCCCCATTTTTACGGTAGTTAACATAAAGCTTCCTTCATCTGTATTCCCGCCCTCAACTGAGACCAATGGGCCTAATTCCTGCGCATCACCTGGTCTTGTTACATAGTAAGGTAACGTAAAAAAATTCAATACAACTGCGATAACGACCCCAATAATTAGTGAATTTAAGTAATATTTATTTTTCATCTAGTTGCTTCCCCTTCCACTCCTCTATCGACTTTCGAATTAGAGGTATCTGCCTTTTTGTCTCTTCTTCCCCTATTCGAATTATTTCATCAATATTCGTAAACGCTCGTGAGCTATAATGAGCTACTGGTGGACGGATCATCACATCTGCTTCCAATTCACTGCGTTTTACTAATTCATTCTGCATGATGTCAATCGTCTGTAAAATAACATCAAAAATGGAATCAATCGGCTCATTCGTTTTTACATGTGAGACATCTATCGCAATAACGATATCTGCCCCCATCTCCTTTGCTACACTTGCAGGAACTCGATCTACAACGCCACCATCGACAAGTAATCGACCATTCAGCTTTTCCGGAACAAATATGCCTGGAATAGAAATACTTGCTCTCACAGCATCGGCAATAGACCCTGTCGTTAAGACAACCTTCTCCGCCTTCTCGAGATCTGTTGTAACAATAGAAAGTGGAATAGATAAATCTTCGATGTTTTTATTCTGAGTAAACATTCTGAAAAGATCTTTCACACGATTTCCGCTAACAAACCCCATTTTAGGGACAGTAAAATCCAAATAGTATTTCCGTTTAAATGCTGTAGCAATTTTGTACAAACGTTCCATATCATGTCCCATAGCATAAAAACTACCAACTAAGGCACCCATACTACTCCCAGCTATTAAATCAACAGGAATGTTTTCTTCTTGTAATACTTTTAGCACACCGAGATGGGCAAACCCTCTTGCGCCACCGGATCCCAGTGCGACTCCAATTTTTGGTCCTTTCAAGTCATCACCTCTAGCTTGTTAAAAACCACCTGTAAATCAATAAGAAATCTACTCGTCTTCCTTACATCATACGCTTATCCTTTATTTAACGTGAACAAACTGTTAAGACTTAGGTCAATTTTTGTTCTAAATCTCTACCCTAAACACGTATATTGAAAGGTAAGATGGACAAACCTTTTTACCTTTCTAATTGGGTTTGACTTTCTTAAATTGATTTTAGTCTTTTTAATGAGTGAGATTTAGCATGTAACTTTAGATTGAGGCAACTTTCGATAAAAAAATACTTTTTTCCAAAAATCGATAGGATTAATAACTTAATGATAACCCAAAAGCAACAATATAAAAAAGCTTATGTAATTATTAATATTCTAACAAAAACACTCTCATTCTTGTACTAAAAAGAAAAGCGAAACGACTCGTGTTCGCTAGGCACTAATTTTTCAATATCTAGACCAATTTCTTTATCAACATAAGATTACCTTCTACTCTCTCATTATTTTTTTCTAAGATTATTTAGGAGGCTAAAGGATTGAGCTATTCAAAATTAAAAACGCTTTTCTTCGCATTTATTATCTCCCTTTTGGCTATGTCACTTATTCTAAATCCACAGGCATCGTTTGAAGCAAGTTTACGTGGGTTAAAGATGTGGTGGGAAATTGTATTTCCTTCGCTATTGCCATTTCTAATTATCAGTGAATTACTTATAGGCTTTGGTGTTGTTGCATTTATTGGTGTTTTATTAGAACCACTCATGCGCCCGCTTTTTAGAGTACCTGGTGTGGGAGGATTCGTGTGGGCTATGGGGATGGCATCTGGCTTTCCTTCAGGCGCAAAGCTGACAGTAAGATTGCGTCAAGAAAATCAAATTACTGCTTACGAAGCAGAGCGTCTTGTTTCCTTCACTAACTCCTCCAATCCATTATTTATATTTGGAGCAATAGCAGTTGGATTTTTTCATAATGCCAAGGTTGGGATAATACTTGCCTTAGCTCATTATTTAGGAAATATATGTGTGGGGTTGGTGATGCGTTTTTATGGTCCGTATTACAAAGGGAGGAAAGGAGAGCGTCATCACAGCGTTGCAAAAAGAGCTTCGATACGGCGAGCATTTAGCCAACTTCATGAAACACGCTTGAAAAATCAAAAACCGCTAGGTAAATTATTAGGTGATGCTGTCCTTTCTTCTGTTCAAACATTGTTAATGGTTGGTGGTTTCCTTATCTTATTTTCTGTGTTAAATAGCATGTTGAGTCTTATTCAAATCACAGCAATACTAGCAAGTATCGTTGGGCTTGTGCTTCAACTATTCCAGATTTCCAGTGAACTTAGCATTCCTTTGATTTCTGGAATATTCGAAATTACCCTTGGTGGAAAACTAACGAGTGAGGTTCTTCATGTTTCCTTAATGGATCAAGTCATTGTTACAAGTTTCTTTTTGGCATTTAGTGGATTATCCGTACAAGCACAGGTTGCAAGCTTACTAGCTGAATCAGATATTCGATTTAAACCATTCTTTCTTGCAAGAATTTTGCATGGGTGTTTTGCTGCAGTAATTACCTATTTATTATGGAAGCCACTTGATCGAAAATTAGACGGCTTAGAAAATGCAGCAGTGGACCTTCCGGTATTTTCCCCTTTTCTTCCAGCTGGTTTTTGGGAGCAAACACTTAGCTTCTTAACAACGTTTGGACCGATATTTACCGTTGGGATGCTTTGGATTTATATCTTAATTTACTTTAATAAGAATAGGCAGTTAAATCCCAACAAATAAAACCAGCACATTACAAAAGTGCTGGTTTTATTTATGCCATTTTTATTTTTTCTCTTGAAACTTTACTCTTAACGCTTCCTCTACAACTGGTGGTACTAATTCAGAAACCGCTCCACTATATTTTGCTACCTCTTTTACAATACTAGAACTTAAGAAGGAGTATTGGTTATTAGTCATCATAAATAGCGTTTCGATACTTTCATCCAGTACCCTGTTCATAGATGTAATCTGCATTTCATATTCGAAGTCAGAGACCGCACGCAGCCCTCTCACAATAGCGCTTGCATTTTTACTTCGAGCATAATCAATTAGCAATCCGTGAAAGTCCTCAACTTCTACATTGCCAAATTCCTTTGTAACTTCTTTGAGAAGTACTATGCGCTCCTCCACCGTAAATAATGGATGTTTAGAAGCATTATTTAAAACACAGACATAGACCTTGTCAAATACCTTTGATGCTCTTCTAATAATATCTATATGTCCAAATGTGACCGGATCAAAGCTTCCCGGACAAACAGAAATGCTTGCCACCTTAATTTCCCCCTTCAACCTCTATTGCATATTTATATACTGATATGACTGTTAGTCCATAATGTTCTTGTCTCGTTCGTTTGAAATTCCCAAGTTCTTCTGGCAATATGACCTCTTTGCTATGTTCAGCCATAATCAAACCTGATTTGGCTAATAATTCAAAATCGCTTATCTTATGTAGTAATTCTTCTAACTGATGCCTCTTATAAGGAGGGTCAAGCAGGATTAAATCAAATGAAACTTCTCTTTTTTGTAAGGCGTTTAAGGCTCTCGTCGCATCATTTCGATAAATTTCAACCTGTGACTCCAACGCAAAGGATTCGATGTTTTGCTTTATCGTTTGAATTGCTTTTCCATCTTTATCCACAAAAATCACTTTGTCTATCCCACGACTAATCGCTTCTATCCCTAGAGAACCACTACCACCGAATAAATCTAGTGCAAGTCCCCCATCAAAATAAGGTCCGATTATATTAAATACAGACTCTTTTACTTTATCGGTAGTCGGACGTGTGTTCATGCCTGGAACCGCTTTCAACTGTCTACCTTTTAATTTCCCTGAAACTACTCTCATTATCTCACCACTACTTTTATTTCGTTATAGAAAAAGTTCAAAAAATCTTCTTATCTGAACAACCTCTTAAATTCCAATATCATTATCCTATCATATTCGACAAAAAATTAAAAAGTTTTTGTTGAACTGGCCATTTTTTCAGATTCTTTAAATGTGCAAGTCTATATTAAAGCTCCTAATTTATTTTGACTGATGTTGATTGGAGTAGGGAGGTGTGAGACACCTGCTTAAAGAAGCATGTTTCGGGATACCCATAAAAGATCCGAGACTTCCTTCTTTTTTTCCCTCTGATTTAGACTACTCTGAGGGCTCCCTTTTCCTTCCTTTCAAAACTATGACCTCGAACACTCACAAACGCCTACAACGGAGATCAACGTGGAGTCCGAACAAGTAACCCTCCTATAAAAAGGGTAGCCATGCAAAAAAAAGCCATTATGTACGAACATATATAACTTCTGTGTATAGCATCCCTTTTTTTGGTTCATACTTATGGTTAACAACATCTATTCGTGTGATGTTGTTGCCAACCGCGGAGAAGACTTACGTTTCCCCATAAGTTCTTCCTCCGGTTTCTCCTCTCCCTTTGCCTTCTTAACCTTGATTCGTTTCAAGGGATAGAAGGACCCTGCATGGGTATCCGTGCAGGGTTTTTTTTATTCTAATTGAGTGGCATATCTTTCTCAAAATCACCAAAAGTCACCATATCGTATTCTTCTAAGATTAAGTCCATCCATTCTTGTTTGGTTAAAATTTCATTGCCCATAATGTAACCTTCAAGCTCTTCTAAATTCATTGATTCTAGCATCTGCTCCTCTTCCTCACTTATAAAACCTCGCGATAGTAGGTAGAACAAGGCACCAGAAACAAGAATGCCTTTTAATGGGAGAGGCTTGTCAGTACTTCGAGACATACCATATGTGAATTGATCTTTTACAAAAAGAAATAGCAATAATCCTAATAAACTCAAGAAAACCCATAGCATAAGCTTTCCTCCTTTAATTAGTCTTTGGGATGTACTTCTATTTTTATGCGGAAAGTGGTAAAGTAAAACCGGGATAACGATAGTTGATATTTTTTTGCAGACATTCTAGAGAGGAGAATTTCCAATGATCCAACGCTTTATTGAACTTGGTGAAGGCTATTCAGATATTTATGAGCTATTAGAACTAGCAAGATGTAATAAAGAGCGCTTACAGCATCTTATGATGTTTCATACAGTAAAAGACGGTAGAAATGTTACGTCACTCGCAGTGGTAATGAAACCAACAACCCTAGGAGATTTTCAAGCAATTTATATTTGTCTTGAAGGAATTCCAAACCCGCACCACCAACCTAATAAAAGAGTGAATCTATTTGAAGAACTCGCTAAAGAATTAGATAAAATGATTATTCAAATGGACATCAAGCCCTCCACTACCTTCGTGGAAAAAGAATTGTTTTTTCAGTACATAATTGGAATACTACGATTAAATCATTATATTCCTCCATTGCGCTAGCGTTTTTACTTACTATAGAAAAAAAGAAAAGCAGTACAGAACCTAACACGAGTGTTTAAGTTTGCGCTGCTTTTCTTTTGATTTATAAGCCCATTTTGTAATCGTATTCTTTGGCTTTATCGGGTCGAGAGTTTTCATAATGAGTCTTAATGGAAGGTTTGTATGAAACTTCCACTTTTTTTACATAAGATTGCTTTTTCAGCTTTTCTACTAATAAATCCGTATCATCTATATTACAATAAAATAAAACATATTTTAATTTCTTAGATATATAAATGACATTTCCATAACGTCGTAATAACTTCGCCTGTTTTAACGAATGTAACCATACTACAATGCCTTGTCTTTGTGTCAGCATACGTTTTTTACCCCTTTTAATAATTCTAGCCTTACCATCTATAAAGATTTGTTCCACTAGATCTATCTTGTATTATTCCTATAGTATCATATTATAATCAAAACCTTTAATCTATTTTAGCATGGATAAGTAGAAGATAACATACTTTAAGGTCTCAAAATATGTGAAAATTCATTCATTGAATGATAGTTTGTATCAGGAGGAGGGAATTCCAATGGAACTCGAACAAATATGGTCCTCTTTTTTAAACGAATTAAAGCAAAATGAACTAGTTGATGGATGTTATCGAAAAAACATAACGGGTATCCCGTTTTTATATGTAAAAGTGAACTTAGACAATGGATTAGCTTGGGAGAAAATTGGCTCTTCTATCATTGGAGCCTGTGCCAAGAAAGCGATGTTTCGAAAAAAAGTAACAGTTGAAACTTATTATGTTCGTCATGATGAAACACATTTTGTTTATCGTCATCGCTTCTTTGTACCTCAAGAAAAGATGTTCTGTTGTGGCAATCTTTGCGTAGATTGTATTCGTTTAAAAAACACATAAAAAAGAGACTAACATTGTAGTCTCTCCTAAAGCTATGTTATTAACTTGCTTTACACCCGCAGCCTCCACCAGACCCACAGCCTCCGCCGCAGCTAGAAAGTGAATCAAAAAACGGATTTCCAGTTGGAACCTTGACGTTCTCTGAAACGGCTTTTCCAATCATCACACTGATCTCATCAAGTGTTTTTTGAATTTCATCCTCCGCTTGCTTAAACGCGTGAATGGTTTCATGTAAATCAACTTTACGTTTTAGCTCCCTCGTTTCTAACGTCACCTTCCGATAATCAGGATGGTATTTACCGAAACGTTGAACTTCGTCATAACGTTCTTTTATCGACTGAAAGGAACGTATTAACTCTTGTGCTTCTTTATCGTGTTGTACATTATATAAACAGCGATGATAATTGTCAGCAAGCTCTGATTGCCAAACCATTTTCGCTAATTCTTCTGCTTTATCAACCATTTGGACATGCTCAAATGTAGCTATCACTATGGAATACACCTCCAAAACCATCATAACATGTTTTGCTACGGAAGTATAATAGGTAACTTGTCCGTAGAACTTATTTAATAACTAAGTCAAATGATTCTTCAAGTCCATATTCAGATTGATCATTATGAATTAGCTTGACTGTTACTTCATGCTTTCCTTTTGGAAGATCCTTCAAAATAAACGCCCCTTGTGAAAAAGACTCTATTTTCTTACCATCCACATACACATCGAGACGACCTTCACCGTGCTTTTTCTTCTTCTTCATTTCTGTAAAATGAAAATTCGGTGTAACAATGCATTCCATATATACTTGCTGCTCTTTAACATGAAAATGAACCGTCATATTTAATGGTCTCTTGATTCTGGTATCCAGTTCATGAGTAATTCCCGATACTTCTGTAGCTTGTTTTCCCGCTTCAGGTTTTTGTTGTTCTTCCTTGCAACCAATAAGTAGCATGAATGAAAAACAAATAAATAATAAAGTTAGTTTTCTCATATATACAGTGCTCCTTTCAACATTTTTCTTAGTTTGAGAAATTAGGAGTATTTCTATACTAAATCTGGAAAAGGATAGAAAAATGTTGAAAGGAGCAAAAAGAAAAAAGATACATAAAAAAAAGAGGCTGGGACAAAAGAATATTTGTTAAAGAAAAATCCGAACTATTATGCGAAATTCTAAGTAGAGTTTTGCATTAGTTCGGATTATTTTAGTTTGGCTCTGTTAAACACCGCTGTTGATTTCCGCCCAAGGCTTCGCTTTCCGCGGGGCGCTTGTGGAGCCTCCTCGGCTTTGCCTGTGGGGTCTCCACAAAACGCTACCTCTAAGCAAGGAGTCTTCGCCTTGAGCTCCAATCAACAGCTAGGTACTCTAAAAATCAAAAGTGTACTTTAACAGGGCATTTAGATTAAATCGTTCGTAAATAGAGATGGGGATTTAATTAATGTCCCAGCCTCTCATTTATTAATCCATATTCTTCATCGTTTGAAACATATGAACCATCATTGATGCCATTTGCACCGAATTTTGAAACTTTTCTACTTTGTGTGGAATCGTTTGTTTGTAGTAGTGCATTGAAGAAAGTTCAAAATCATTTATTTTCTCTGGGTTTCTTGTTAAGGTACGGTACCAACTCGGTTGCTCTCGTAAATAAGATTTTAGTGTTTTTTTCTTTTGAATATACTCATATACATCTTTTCTCATGTTTTCATTCAGTCCTAGTCTTTTCGAAATGAAAAAGGATTTTTTGCACCTTGTGCTGGAGTACTGCCTTTTGATGAATTCGGGATAAACTGTTGAATGAGTTGTTGGATGTTTCCTATCGCTGAGTTGACATTTGTTAAATGATACTGCATTTGGTTCATATCCATTTTCTTTAAAGATTGTAGAATTTGAGGAATAACATCTGATTTAGATTCCTTCGATTCCTTTTCATCTTGATGATTATCACCTTCTCGAAAGCTTTTCCAGCTTTCGTCCTCTTCCCCAAGTAAATACCATTCTTCAAATAATTCTTGCCAAGTCTTTTTATTGTTTCTAACTTCTTGAGCAAGCTTTGGATGTTTTTTAACAAAATCTTTAAATTTCTCAATACTAGGGTGCTTTTCTTTCGTTGCCATCCTCTCACCTCTCTCCTCTATATGCCTAGTGTATATTATTGAAAAAAAAGAAAAAACGTTCGCCTATTTTCCTTTTCTTTCTTAGACATTAATTGTTAAGATAAAGATAAACTGTTATGAAAGTAGGATTTAATGATGGACATATCAAAGCAATGGACTAATTTCTTAGAGGACGCAACAGAAGAAGAACAAGAAATGGCTTCGTTATACTTAAATAGTTTAAAGCGAAAAAAATCCGGTGAAAACGGAACACATATTGGAGCATTAATGGCAATAGAAAGTGAATTTCAGGAACCAGGCACTCTAACAATGACTATTCCTAATACAGAGTTCCTACAAAACTCCTTACATATATTACATGGGGGTCTGACCGCTACCCTACTTGATTCTGCAATGGGGACACTTGCCTTTCGGTTACTACCCGAAGATAAGGCTGCTGTCACAACTGAAATGAAAATCAATTATGTCGCAAAGGGTGTGGGCACTCATTTCACCTGTATTGCTAGTGTGATACATAAAGGATCTAAGCTACTAGTAATGGAAGGCAAAGTATATCGAAGTGATCAAACATTAATTGCGCACGCAACTGGAAGTTTTTTCGTTATCCCTAATAAAAAATAGAGAGGGTCAATCTATATGGTTACAGCTATTGTAATCCCTATTTTAATTTTTTATTTTTATTGGATAACAAAAAAAGAATTAGCAAAGCAAAAACAAAATTGGCAAACGCTTGAGGATATAAAGCATGAAGCTCGTGTTGAAGGTTCTATAACCAATATTTCCATTGTAAAAAAACGCTTTTACCACCAATATTACATAATGGTTACTACGCTGCAAATTCAGAATCAAACTCAAATCTATACGGTTATCCGAAAACAGCCTTTAACAGATTCCTGGGAGCCTATGCCTTTAAATCAAGGAGATCATATCGTAGTTTACGGACACTGGGAAGAGGATTTTTTTGTTGCAGGTAATATAAAAAAGATAACCCAATAATTTAAATTAAAGGGTTATCTTTTTTGTTCACCTGGTTTCGATGAAATTTTGGGTATAGTATTTTTCGGAGACTCCAACTCCTAAATGAGTAAACCGTTCATTAAGTAAGGTCTTCCGATGCCCCTCACTATTTAACCAGCCTTCTACCGCTGCAACTCCATCAACGTATTTTGCGGCAATGTTTTCACCAGCATACTGAAAAGGTACATTCCCAGCCATTAATCGATCAGAAAGGCTGCCAGTAGTAGGTGACGTATGAGAAAAGTAATTAGCAGTTCTCATATCCTTACTGTGTAAATAAGCCACTTCTGCTGTTACCTTATCCCATTCTACAACTTCTTGGTTAAATCTATTTCTAATAATATTGGTAAAATCAATAATTTGTTTTTCTGTTCCTTCCTCTACTACTGCCCATTCGTCAGCAGATAATTCCTTGGGATCCAGTAAAGGTCCACGATAAACCAACTCATATGGTCTTTGTTTTACTAACGTTTCTGCATTTAAATAACGAACGCTTGATAATTTTTTTTCAAAATCATCAAAATAGAGCTGTACGTAAATGTCTCCTACTACAACTAACGGACGTGTCGAGAGCTCTTCTTCTTTCATTTCGAATCGATAAGACCCCTCTTCATACACTACCGTTACAGAATCTGCAAAAGAAAACTCTTCATTTAATGATTCATAACTTTGTCCAATATTAAACTGTTGTTCATTACTTTCTGAGCCTGTACGGAATGCAGTGACAACTACCCCATTTTCCACACCAAATTGAATATAATTTTCAAGGTTGTTGTTGTATATCCACCATTCATAATCATAGGCGGATAAATCCTTCCGATTAGGTTCTCCATATATATCTAGAATCACTTGCTCTGATTTACCTATTAGGGAAGCTATATCATCTATCGTTTCATTAGATTGTACACTCGATTGAATTACTGGTTGCTCTTCTTCCATTATTCTTTCTTCTTCATTATTTTGAGGTTGCTTACTTAATAAATCTTCTATTTGATGAGGTTCAACATTAATAAATAAATATAAGCAGAAAGCTACAAATAATAAAATAAATAATCCTCTCATTTTCTTGTAAACTCCTCCTTTTCTATTAATATATTTACTAGAGTTCTCATACATTCTAGTTCTATGTAAAATTAGTAGTGTTTATTTATTATTTTTATACCCAACTTTTTAAGAAAGAATACTTTTCCTGTGTTTTAATATTAATTATTACTACTATTATATATGGAGTGTACATATAAAAGCATGTAAAAAGACTATAGCATATACTGCCATAGTCCTCTCTACACTTCTATTTTTTTATTTCTCGGAGATTTCACTCAAGGCAGCTCCTGCACTATCATCTGAGTAATTGTTTACCGCTAAATCCCCTAACGCAAGTATTCCGATCAATTGGCCATGCTCCACAACGGGTAGTCTCCTTACTTGATGCTGTGCCATTAAATGGGCAGCTTCCTCTACTGAGGCATCCGGTGTGATTGTCACAAGCTGTTCACTCATTACATTCGTTACTGAATTGGATCCAGCATGCTTTTCTGCTATTCCTCTGACAACTAAATCTCGGTCTGTAATCATCCCAATTAATTGATTATTATCTACAATGGGAATTGCCCCTACATTCAAGTCTTTCATTTTTGTTGCCACTTCATATACATTGTCTAATGGCGTACAGAAATCCACATTAGTTGTCATTACATCACGTACTGTTGCCATTTTCTCACCTCGTATTTTTTAAAAAATTGGATAGGATACATAGTAGAGGACTAAATCTCTATTCCTTCTCGAATAGTTTAGCCATTTTCTACAAAATCATGACTTTTTCTAAAAAAAATCGGGTGAAAAGTCGAGTTCGTCTAACCTAATATTGAAAGTTGTCTTCTTTCGTACTATTATTAACAAGGAACAAACTTTTTTGGTAGTGATTGAAAGGGAGTGTACATACATGAGAATTGAAAACACTGGAATTGAAAATGAAGTTGTTGAACTATCTCACTTAACAGATATTATGGAGGACTTAGGATTCGTTCTTGCGGGTCAGTGGGATTACGAACGTGTAACATTTGATCGTAAATTCGAAAATAAAGGTGACGTATACTATTTACGTGTTTTTGGTTATGCAACAGAAGGAGATGTTGGTGGCTCACATGCAATGATTAAATTAATGACGCCACTACTTGGTAAACACTATTATCCACACGGAGTGGAATATGGAGAAGGCGAAACATTCCCAGCAAATGTTGTAGCTACATCTAAGTCATTATTATCACAATCTAAAGAACGTATGGATTTAATTAAATAACAAAAGATAAGAGAGGGTGAATTAGCTTAGAGTGTATAAACACGTGAGCTTCACCTTCTTTTTATTTTATTAGTACGGCATCAACGTATATATTAACCGCTTTAACATCGTAGCCTGTAATTACTTCGATTTCTTGTTTAATTAACTCTTGGAGTGTCTCACAAGTAGTTGGGATCGAAACATTAAATTCCACGGCAATAAACACGTCCACTGTAACGATATTCTCTTGTTCAATTTGAATAATCGCAGCATGTCTCTGCTCTTGATTAAAAAGTGAATATACTTTTCCTAATAATCGCGGAGGAATTTGCCTTATTCCCTCCACATCTGAAACACATATTGAGGTGATGGTCTGAAGCAACAAGGTACTTATATCAACCTGCCCTCTTTTATTTTGCATATATACCTCCTTGGATTCTCTTCCGAATCAAAATAACACTTATGTCCCTATCCAAGCCCTCGATAAGATTGATTTCAGAACCTCAAATTATTTTATGTTGACTAAGGCTTCTTTAAAGCATAGTTTCGGAAAATCGGAATCATTATTAGTGTTACTTAAGAACCAGACATCTATGTAATTCAGCATATGGGATTCATAACTCAGTGGTGCGTTAAAACTACATGTACTAATAAAGAAAAGGTGTTTGGATGAGAATCCAAACACCTTTTCTTTAAAAACCTAAAATCGCTTTTATAACGGAGGTTGTTTCTCCACCTTGATAAATAACATAGAGCAAGCAATAGACTGCAACTCCTGTTATAGCAGTGGCAAACCATATAACGCTTGTAATTGGGCCTAATTTACGATGTTTAGAAAGATTGTTTTTATAGCCTGTCCACAACGTAATTATCCCCATTACAGCTCCTACTGTAGCTAATGTAATATGGAAAAGTAAAAAGATAGTATAGTAAATTTTTATATTTTCAGGTCCACCAAAACTTGTATTACCGACAAAAATGGTTCTCGATGAGTAAATAATAAAGAATATAATCGCAAATATAGCCGCTAAAAACATCGTTTTTTTATGTGCTTCAATTTTTCTTTTACTTATTAAATACCAACCGATTGCGACAAAAATCGCACTAAGTACAATAAAAAATGTACTAATTGTTGGCAGAATTGGAATAGAATAATCCATTTCTTTCTCCTCTCACACTACTCGTTCATTTTCTCCATATAAGACTATTCTAGAGAACCGAGTTAGATCTTTCAATAAGATTAAAAAACGTTCATGATATTGTAAAATTCCTGCATACATAGAAAAGCAGCAACCACATTTTGTTGCTGCTTTTCCTAACAACTTACTCTACTGCCTTTGGATTCATCGAGGGAGCTAATTCAAGCTCATCCTTTTCTCTCTCACGACGAGCCCACTGGAAGAATACAAACGCTAATATACTGCCGTACATAATCTCTTGGATAATTTTCATTATGACTCCACCAAGTTGCTGATCTTCAACAAGTGGGAGTGCATTAAAGAGCTCAGGTCCACCTAAATCAAGACCCGCAAGCGTTCCAGCAGGTACACATAGCTCTAAAGCTGCTAACCAAGCAGTTAATTCAGAATAAGTAGCATAAAGTGGTTGATCCGCAAAAATAATTAGCGCGCAGGCTGGCGTTAACAAGATTCCGTCGGCCATGATATAACCGATTTTTTTAATCCCAGATAACCGTTGTTCTTCTGGAAGTGGATTCACCAATGGCCACCACATGATAAATGCAGCTAGAAACATCACCGCAGTGTAAGTTGTATGCATTGCCATGTCCACTTTCACTGTATCAAATACGACAGGTATATGATACAACGAGAAGATAGCATTAAAAACAATTAATGCTATTAATGGCTTAGAGAAGAACCTAAAAATCGGTTTAACAACAGGTAAATGAATCGCTTTTCTTAAAAGCCAAGCTGGCATACCCATTAATAATAATGGTGGTAAAACTAAGTACAAAACCGCCATCTGTGTCATATGTGCACTTAACATTAAATGGCTTAGTAAATCAACTGGAGAACCTTTTACAAGATAAAAAAGAACCATACTTACTAAAAAGAAAGTTCGTTGTTTATTACTAATAGGTTCCGTATTCTTAAAATGCTTCCGGCCCTTACCTGTTATATAAATATAAATTGTGGTAATTACGAGCGTGGACACTAATAAATAAGGACTCCACAATGCCTGAAATCCGAACATATCTAAGTTGCCTATCATGATAAATGGTCACCTCATTTTTAATAGAGCTTTAAAGCGTCTATTGTGCATACGAACATTATACTACACGCTCCATGCCCCTTCAATGTCACTAGTAGATACTAGGAGTGACAGAATCCAATTGTCATGAATTAGACAAATGGACAGGGTTATCGTTTAAAAAAAGCGGCAACCCAAAGGCTGCCGCTTTTCAAATTACTAATTACCACCAAATAATTGTCGTAAATGCCAAAATAGTTATTAAACCAACTGTTAATCCCGAAAATAAGAACATAGAAGGTACTTCATGACCTTTATGGTTCATATGCATGAAATAGTAAAGTTGGAAAATACATTGTACGACCGCTAATAAAATAATAAACGGTACGATAAACAATTTTGACATGTCTGCTCCTACTGCTAAAAATGCAAGAACAGTTAGGAAGATCATTAAGGTAAATGATACAACCTGGTATTTCATTTCTTCTTTGTTCTTTTTACGACGATATGCTAAATCTACTTTTGGATTACCTGTATTTGTTTGATTTGCCATCAGTCATCACACCATTCCCATTAAGTATACTACAGTAAAGATGAATAACCATACAACGTCGATAAAGTGCCAGTATAGAGAAGCAACATAGAACTTTGGAGCGTTGTATAGATCAAGACCACGTCTCATGTTACGGATTAATAATGTACCAATCCATAATAATCCGAAGAATACGTGGGCACCGTGAGTACCAACTAATGTGTAGAACGCGGAACCAAATGCACTACTTGTAAAAGTGTGGCCCAAATGAATATAGTGTAAGAATTCATAAATTTCAAGGATTAAGAACGCTAATCCAAGTAACCATGTAATTCCCATCCATAATTGCATTTTCTTAAAGTTGAAGTTCTTCATGTGGTACATTGCATACACACTTGTTAAAGAACTTGTTAAAAGAATCATTGTTGCTGCAAATACTAACCCTAAATCAAATAATTCTTGTGTTGTTTTACCACCAGCTGTTGAATTATTAAGGGCTAAATATGTTGCGAATAATGAAGCAAATAGTACTGTCTCTCCACCAAGGAAAAGCCAAAAGCCTAAAAATTTGTTTTTGCCTTCAAGGGTCGCTTTTTCAGGCGATGCTGGAAAATTTTCTGCTGTTAATTTTTCTTCACTATGCATTATGCCTTCGCCCCCTTGTCGTCATCTTCATCTAAAAGGTCTTCCTTATGAATATGATACCCATGATCGTCGATAATTGAACGGAAGAACATTGCTCCAAATGTAATCAATAATCCGATAATCATGACTGGGATACCCCATCCAAAGTCGTTTTTGTAAAGAATTCCAAAAGCGGAAATAAATAATCCAAGAGATATGATGAATGGAAGAATCGATCCATTTGGCATATGGATATCACCAACTGGTTCTGCAGGAGTCATACCTTTTTTACCTTCCATTTTCTCTACCCAAAGTGGATCTAAACCACGAACAAGTGGTGTTTGCTTAAAGTTATATTCTGGTGGTGGTGAAGGAATTGTCCACTCTAATGTACGACCATATCCCCACGCATCGCCAGCACAAGTTTGTTTGCTTAATGCTGTTTTAATAATGTTAACTAACAAGACAATAGTTGCTATTGCCATTAAGAATGCACCAATTGTACTTACTAAGTTAGCAAAGTCCCAACCTTGTTCACCCTTAAAGGTAAATACACGGCGTGGCATTCCCATTAAACCTAAGAAATGTTGGATAAAGAATGTTAAATGGAAACCAGAGAAGAATAACCAGAATGTAATTTTTCCTAATTTTTCATCTAACATTTTTCCAAAGATTTTCGGGTACCAGTAATGTAAACCAGCGAATAGACCGAATACTACTCCCCCAACAATTACATAGTGGAAGTGAGCTACTACGAAATAAGAATCATGATATTGATAATCAGCTGCCGCAGATGCTAGCATAACCCCTGTTACTCCACCAAGTACGAATGTTGGAATAAAGGCAATAGACCAAAGCATTGCAGTATTGATTTTCAACTGTCCGCCCCACATCGTAAAGAGCCAGTTAAATATTTTTATACCAGTAGGTACGGCAATTGCCATCGTTGCAACGGCAAAAATCGCGTTTGCAATTGGCCCTAGTCCTGTTGTGAACATATGGTGAGCCCATACCATGAAACCTAAGAAACCGATTAATACGGTTGCGAATACCATGGATGAATATCCAAATAAACGCTTCTTAGAGAAGGTAGAAAATACATCAGAGAAAATACCGAACGCCGGCAAGATCAATATGTATACTTCTGGGTGACCAAAAATCCAGAATAAATGCTCCCAAATTACCGTATTACCACCAAGAGTTGGATCAAAGAATGCTGAACCGAAAAGACGATCGAACATTAATAATGCTAATCCTACTGTAAGTGGAGGGAAAGCAAAAAGAATAAGTGCTGATGCTACAAACGTAGACCAAGTGAATAATGGCATACGCATATACGTCATACCAGGTGCGCGCATATTAATGATGGTTACTAAGAAGTTAATTCCACCGATTAATGTCCCGATCCCTGATATTTGTAAACCTAATGCATAGAAATCAATCCCGTGACCAGGTGAGGCCAATGATAAGGACGCATAGGATGTCCAACCTGCATCGGGAGCTCCACCTAAGAACCAACTTAAGTTTAAGAATACTCCTCCAAAGAAGAATAGCCAAAAACCTAATGCGTTAATAAATGGAAAAGCAACGTCACGAGCACCTATTTGCAATGGAACAGCAGCGTTCATAAAAGCAAATAGCAATGGCATCGCAGCTAGGAATATCATGGTTGTACCATGCATTGTAAGTATTTCATTATAAAGTCCAGCAGCAACAAAGCCACTATCTGGTACTGCTAATTGGATACGAATAATCATCGCTTCCACACCACCGACGATAAAGAAGAAGCCGCCGGCTATTAAGTAAAGGATGGCAATTTTCTTATGGTCAACCGTAGTTAAATAATCCCATACCGTTGCGCCAAATCCCTTTTTCTGTGCTAACGTACTCACAATGTAACCTCCTTTTCAAAAAATCTATTCAACTTTTAATTCTGACAGATATTCAACAAGTGCATCAATTTCTGATTCATTTAGCTTAGGGTACATACCTGTCATTTTATTTGCTGGTTTAAACGCTTCTGGATCTCTCAACCATTCAGCAACTTTTTCAGGTGTGTTTTTTTCATGTCCAGCAACCATCTCTCTGCTACCAAAGTTAGCTAAGTTGGGAGCTACACTTGCTTGATCCCCAGAAATTGCATGGCACGTAATACAGCTTTGAGCGAAGATTTCTTCTCCAGCTTGTGCTAATTCTGATTCAGCAACATGTTCAACGTTTTGCATTTTCTCAATCCATTGATCAAATTCTGCACGAGACACTGTTTTTACTTTGAAATCCATTAAAGCATGAGATGGTCCACATAACTCTGCACACTTACCAAAGAACAGATTTTCTGCTTGCCCAACTCGTTCAGAGTCAAATTCTAACCAGAAACGGTTTACGTTATCTGTGTTTGTATCTAACTTCCCTCCAGCTGAAGGAATCCAGAATGAGTGTTTAACATCACTAGCTTGTAAGTTAAAATAAATCTTCTCATCTGTTGGTACGTAAAGGTCTTGACTTGTTACTACTCCATAACCTGGGTATTCAAACTCCCACCAGTATAGGTGTGCAGTAACATCAACTACTAGTGCTTCTGACTCTTCATTATCCATTTCTGCTACATCAGCTAAATGGAATGTGTAAGATACAGTTGGAACTGCTAGGATAAGTAGTAATAAAATCGGAATAACAGTCCACGTAATTTCTAATTTGTGGCTTCCTTCTACTTGTTTAGGAATGCGTTCTTCTTCTCCATCACGCTGACGAAACTTAACTACAACGTAAACGAAGATAATGGTAACAACCACTACTACAAGAATCATAACTGCTGAACTTAACAAGATTAGTGATTTTTGCATATCTGCTACCTCACCAACCGGCTGAAGTGTAGATAAGAATGGTTTACCACAGCCTGCTAAGAATAGCGCCATTACACTAAAAAGCGATAGAATTCGCCAATTTGGTAGCCATTTCTTCATAGCTTAATCAAACCCCTCTTTCATATTTAGTAAGTGAAGTAGAATGTATTGATAAATTCCTTCAAATCTTTCGAGAAAGAATCTAATCATAACTTAATAGCGCACAAGCGCCTAAGATTAGCCTCGTCTTACATAAGGCATTTTCCGGCAGAGGTCGCAAATGACCTCTGCTGGAAAATGCCTTATGTCCTGAAGGCCAAAATTTAAAGATTTGTTTTTTAATTAATGGGTTACGTATTTGCGCACTCGTTTTCAACGCGAATTTTGCACTCATTTGTTACTATACCACAGGTTGTGCACTTTCACGCTTGCTCTTTATGCATTCAGTGAAAAAAAGACAGTCATTCCTAACTTAAGAAATGGAAATATAACTGTCTTTACTTTTAAATGATTGTAACAATAATCATCGAGACAAAAAGAATAGTGAGATAATTTAAAGAATAGACAAACATGAGTGTAGCCCACTTCATCTCATTTTTCATTTTAAATCCAGCGAAACTTAAAGCCAACCATCCAATATTCAATACGGTTGCTAATACTACAAATGCTAGACCTAATTCAAACAAATAGAAAGGTAGTGGTAATAAACAGGCTACCCAGACTAACATTTGTCTTCTAGTAATGTTAAAACCATGTACAACTGGAAGCATTGGGATCCCAGCATTTCGGTACTCCTCACAGCGACGAATCGCAATTGCTAAGAAGTGAGGGATCTGCCAAACAAACATAATGAAAAATAATACCCAAGCGATATAAGAAAGATTTGCATCAACTGCTGCCCAACCAATTAAAGGTGGTACTGCACCTGAAATACTTCCAACTACCGTATTAAGTGTATTTCTCCTCTTTGACCACATTGAATAAAGAACTACATAAGTGAAAGCACCAATTAATCCTATTACTGCTGCCGTTATAGTTGTAAGAGCTAAGAGAATTGTACCAACAGCTGTTAAACCAATACCCAAATATAATGCACCTTTTGGATTCATTCTCCCAGTAACCGTTGGTCGATTCTTTGTTCTTGTCATTAGATGATCAATATCACGGTCAATATAGTTATTTAAGCTGCATGATCCTGCTATAACTAGTGAAGATCCAATAATAGTGAGTAGAACAATATCTATATTGGCAATAAAACTCCTTTGGGTAAAAAATAACGCTAACCAAAGGCCAGTAAAAGTTGTTATAAAATTAGAATTTACAATTCCTATTTTAATAAGCGCTAAGAAGTCTTTCCATGCAGAATTCACTTCTTTATCTTGAGGACGGTCATCTGTCAACGAAGCAGAATCTTGATCCAAAGTCCTCAAATTTGCCATTTGTATTCCTCCTTTGAACCTTGCTAAATGTGCTAATTCACTTCTAATTTAAAAATGCTAGCAGAAAAAATGAATCCGTTTCCACTAAGTGTGCACATACGAAAACACAAGGATGTCACATAACATTCTCTCTGTATATTAAATCATATTTGCCTAAAACTTTGTGAATTATATTTGAAGAAAATATGACTAATTTGTGTCACCTAGAAAGAATGATACATACACTCGTTAAATCATTATATAATAGGGTTTGTTGAGATTCTTGACTTAATGTTTACAACCATCACAACAAGTCCCTTATATATTTCTAGCAAACTCCACAGCAATATTCAACCTTTTTCACGATAATATTTACCCTTTTGTAAACTTACCTAGGATATTGTCAATTATCGTTGGATTGTGTAGTATTGGGAGGACGTTTACTATTTTACCACTTCCACTACTTTTTTTGTATAAGGGAAAAATAAATTCTTTATAAGAAGGTGAATCGATTGTCTAGATTATTAAAATGGTTCGCCGTTTGTACGTCTATTGTCATGCTTTTTGTCTTAATCGGGGGAGCACTTGTAACAAAAACTGGATCTGGTATGGGATGTGGAAACTCCTGGCCGCTATGTCACGGAGAATTAATCCCTACTAATATTAACTTTGAGCTTATTGTAGAATTAAGTCATCGCATCGTTTCAGGACTAGCTGCGATTATGGTACTAACTTTAGCTATTTGGGCTTGGAAAGTAATTGGGCATAAAAGAGAAACGAAATTTCTAGCACTATTATCTTTTGCCGTCCTAATACTTCAAGCACTTATTGGAGCAGCCGCAGTTTTATGGGGACAATCATCCGCAGTATTAGCACTTCATTTTGGGATTTCCCTTGTATCTTTCGCATCTGTTTTCTTGCTGACTCTACTAATATTTGAAGCTGATAAGCGTTTTGATGCTGAATCCTTAATAATTGACCGCCGAATGTCCTTTCATATTATTGGTATTATTACCTATTGTTATATGGTTGTATATACCGGCGCATTAGTTCGCCATGTTGGTGCAAGCTTAGCATGCCCTAGTTGGCCAACATGTACCCGAAACGGACTAGGAATTCCTACACAAATGCATGAATGGATTCAAATGGGACACCGAGCTGCAGCTGGTTTAATTGTAGTGTGGATTTTGTACGTTACGATTCTAGCTTTTAAAAAGTATAAGCATCAGCCTGTTATTTATCGAGGGTGGCTGATTTGTACAGGACTTGTATTATTTCAAGCAACAACTGGCGCTTTAGTCGTCTTAACAAAGTTGAATATTTTCGTATCTTTGCTACATGCATTAATTATTTCTTGCCTGTTTGGTGTGTTGAGTTATCTATTGATGCTCGTAACTAGAAACAAGAATAATATACGAAAACAAGAACAAAAGTAAAAAGCGAGTGGATCATTTTCATAGATCCCTCGCTTTTTATTTGTTTATTTTTTCTGGCCCTATTAAACACCGCTGTTGATTTCCGCACGTGGCTTCGCTTTCCGTGGGGGCTTACGAGATCCTCCTGATGTATCTGATATTGACACAGGATTTATTTGATAACTTCCAAAAAAGCCCTGCAAGTGTGTTAGTAAACACTTGCAGGGCTTTTTGTTTAACCTTTTGTTACTTCAATCAATAAATCTCCAGTTGCAATTGCTTCACCGGCACTTAAATAGATATCTTTAACTGTTCCACTAAATGGAGCTTGGACTGTTGTTTCCATTTTCATGGCTTCGGTAATTAATAGATGGTCACCTTTTGTTACTTTTTCACCCTTTTCTACGAGCACCTTGATGACAGTTCCTGGCATCGTAGCACCAATATGTGAAGGATTACTTGCTTCTGCTTTTGCTTTAGCGATAACCGTTGATTTAACATTTTCATCTTTAATGTTAACCTCACGTGGTTGTCCATTTAATTCAAAATAAACAACTCTTGTACCATCTTTTTGAGGTTCGCCAATGGATACTAGCTTAACCATTAGTGTTTTACCTTGTTCAATTTCCACTTGTATTTCTTCCCCAAGTCTCATGCCATAAAGGAAAGTAGGAGTATCAATAACAGATACGTTTCCATATTGCTCATATTTCTTGTGGTAATCTAAAAATACTTTTGGATAAAGTGCATAGGCAATCATTTCGTGACTTGTAACCTGACGCTTCAATGTATCAAATAGTTTCTGACTAATTTCATCAAAATCGACATCATCAAGTAATTCTCCAGGGCGAACTGTTATTGGTGATTTTCCTTTTAAGATTACCTGTTGTAACTTTTCTGGAAAACCTCCATGTGCTTGTCCTAATGATCCTTCGAATAATTCAATAACGGAATCAGGAAAATCAATAGATTGTCCCCTTGCTAGCACATCTTCCTCAGAAAGGTTGTTTTGCACCATAAATAAGGCCATATCACCGACAACTTTAGAAGAAGGAGTTACTTTAACAATATCACCAAACATATCATTAACTCGACGATACATTTCTTTTACTTCTTCCCAGCGTTCACCCAGACCTACAGCTTTCGCTTGCTGCTGAAGGTTACTATACTGCCCACCAGGCATTTCATGCTTATACACTTCCGTGTGCGGACTCATCATACCACTTTCAAAATCACTGTAGTATTTACGAACATCCTCCCAATAATGAGAAAGCTCTTCTAGTGCTTGAATAGAAACATCTGGTTTACGGTCTGTTTCCTCCAGTGCGTAGTATAGTGTGTTCGCACTCGGCTGTGAAGTTAATCCAGACATAGAACTAATAGCAACGTCCACTATGTCAACACCGGCTTCAATTGCCTTGGCATACATATAAATTCCGTTTCCACTTGTATCATGAGTATGAAGGTGAATTGGAATATCGATTGTCTCTTTTAATGTAGATATTAGGCGATAAGCTGCTTGAGGTTTTAGTAACCCAGCCATATCTTTTATTGCAAGAATATGTGCCCCACTTCGCTCTAATTCTTTTGCTAATTCACAATAGTAATTTAAATCATATTTTGTTCGTGATGAATCGTTAATATCACCTGTATAGCAAATTGCCGCTTCTGCAATTTTTCCAGTATCTCTCACTGCATCAATTGCTAATGTCATACCCTTTACCCAGTTTAAACTATCAAAAATTCTAAATACATCGACACCTGCATGTGCTGACTTCTCCACAAATTCTTTAATTAAATTATCTGGATAGTTCTTATAACCTACTGCATTTGAGGCACGTAATAGCATTTGAAACAACACATTAGGTGCTTTCTCTCTTAATGTTAAAAGGCGATCCCATGGATCTTCACTTAAGAATCTGTATGCTACATCAAAAGTGGCACCTCCCCACATTTCCATAGAAAAGAGATTTGGCAGTAATCTTGCCGTTGGTTCCGCGATTTGTCTAATGTCGTTCGTTCTCAATCGTGTCGCCAATAAAGATTGATGCGCATCTCTAAACGTGGTGTCTGTTAAAAGTACTTCCTTTTGATCTGTAATCCATTTAACTAAGCCATCAGCGCCTCGCTCGTCCAAAATTTGTTTAGAGCCTTGTGGAATCGGATCCGTTATTTTCACTTTTGGCATTCTTGGTTTTGCAAACAATGGCTTTTTCTTCTTTGCTACTCCAGGAAAACCATTTACTGTGACATTCCCAATATAAGTAAGCATTTTCGTTCCACGATCTTTTAGATTAGGGAAGATAAATAACTCTGGAGTAGTATCAATAAAGGAAGTATTATACTCTCCATTCATAAACTTAGGATGCTTTACGACATTTTCTAAAAATGGAATGTTTGTTTTGATTCCACGAATACGGAATTCTTTCAAATTACGTTCCATTTTAGATGCTGCTTGTTCAAAAGTTAACGCCCATGTCGAGAGTTTCACTAACAAAGAATCATAGTATGGTGTAATTACTGCACCTTGATACCCATTTCCTGCATCAAGACGAACACCAAAACCACCGCCAGAACGATATGCCATAATTTTCCCGGTATCTGGCATGAATCCGTTTAATGGATCTTCAGTAGTGACACGAGATTGAATAGCAAATCCATGTACACGTATATCCTCTTGCTTTGGAATACCTAATTTACTACTATGTAAGGCATGTCCTTCTGCAATCATGATTTGGGATTGTACGATATCTACACCCGTAACCATTTCCGTTATTGTGTGTTCAACCTGAACCCGCGGATTTACTTCAATAAAGAAGAATTCATCCCCTGAAACTAGGAACTCGACCGTTCCGGCATTAATATAATCAACATTTTTCATCAATTCAACTGCTGCATTACAAATTCGATCTCGCAACTCATCAGTTAAAGAAACGCTTGGTGCAATTTCTACTACTTTTTGATGGCGACGCTGTATCGAACAATCTCGTTCAAACAGGTGGATAATTTCGCCATACGCGTCCCCTAAAATTTGGACTTCTATATGCTTTGGATTTTCAATTAATTTTTCTATGTACACATCATCGTTACCAAAAGCTGCTTTTGCTTCTGATTTTGCACGTTCAAAAGCCTCTTTTAACTCTGATTTACTACGAACGATACGCATTCCACGTCCACCGCCCCCAAGAGCAGCCTTTATCATAAGTGGAAAACCATATGTTCCGGCAAAGTCCATTACCTCATCTAAGGAATGAACTGGCCCATCTGTTCCAGGAATTACTGGAATATTAGCAAGATGTGCTTGTGTGCGTGCCTTTACCTTATCACCGAACATATCAAGATGTTTGGAAGTAGGACCAATAAAGATAATTCCTTCTTCTTCACACTTTCTAGCAAAATGTATGTTCTCTGATAAAAAACCATAGCCAGGATGAATTGCGTCAACGCCATTGGCTTTGGCAATTTCAATAATACCTTCAATATCTAAATAGGCATCAATTGGTTTCTTTCCTTCTCCCACTAAATACGCTTCATCTGCTTTATAACGATGAAACGATCCAATATCTTCGTTTGAGTAAATAGCAACAGTTCGAATTTTTAATTCTGTACAAGCTCGAAAAACACGAATTGCAATTTCGCCGCGGTTAGCAACAAGAATCTTATTAATTTTCTTCGTCATTTTGTCTCCCCCTAGTAGCTACTTCTCTTCTGGAAAAATTTTGAATACTTATTCAATTTAATTTTATTATACATTATATTTTTATCTTTTTCCTTCTTTTCTTATCGGAGTAACGAAAAATGTCAAATAATGTTTTGGTATAATCCACTCCCCTTGTCATTTCCCTTACTTAACCATAATAAAAACGCCCAATCAACATTTTGTAAAAAGTTGATTGGGCGTTTTATTTATTTAGTTTCTTTCCCATGCTTCATGTAAAGCGGACAGTTCTCTTTCAAGTTTTGCTAGAATGTCCTTGCCTTCTTTATCAGATATTAAGCCTAGACGAACTGCAAAATCCATTTCTCTCGATAAGCCAAACATCTGCGTGTCAAGCACCTCTTCGTACAATGGACATTGCGGCATAGTCAAGTTATCCATCTGAACTTGAATAAGCTTCAAAATTTTATCTGAATCAGCTTTTAAAAGCGACATAGCTTTATCACGATGATCGACTACGATATCTGATGCCAATATCGATCCCTCCGTTTACGAACAAATACCTATCCTATCTATAAATATTATCGCTAAATCAATAAAAATGCAAGGACAATCAGAAAAGTAGAAGTGGCTCGTTCTGCTCCGACATGCATAAGACGAGTTTTCTCCTTCAAAACATACTCAAGTCGTATTTTTCCTGAAAGAGTTCTAACAATCTCATTCCCGTGTGACTGTTACCTATTTCGTTTAATGGTGGTCCAAATATACCTATACCAAATCGCCCTGGAACTGCACACATAATTCCTCCTGAAACGCCACTCTTAGCTGGTACCCCTATTTTTATCGCAAATTCTCCTGAGGCATTGTACATCCCACATGTCACCATAAATGTCTTACAGATTCTCGCAACATTTTTCGGAATTACTTCTTCCTGTGTGACGGGACATATTCCATCTCCTGCAAAAACGGCACCGATTATAGCTAATTGCAAGCAGTTCATGCTTATTGCACATTGTTTCGTATAAACTTCCATAATCTCCTCTACATTTCCATGAATCACCCCGGCACCCTTCATATAATAACAAAGCGATCGATTTAAAAAAGAAGTTGTAAATTCTGAGATAGCTACGTCCTTACAGTACGTTATTTCAGGGTCATGACAAAGTTTTCTAACAAAATCTAATATGTACTCAACCTTTTCGGTAGCATCCTTCCCTTTTATCATCGACGTCACCGAAAGAGCCCCTGCATTAATCATTGGATTCAAAGGTTTCGCCTGTGAAGAAGTCTCCAGCTTAATGATAGAATTAAATGGGTCTCCGGTCGGTTCCATCCCGACCTTATGAAAAACATGCTCAGATCCATAATCCATAAGAACTAAAGCAAGCGTAATTATTTTTGAAATACTTTGTAGTGTAAAGTTTTTTTGAATGTCTCCTGCTGATATACACTGACCATCAGGGTAGGCTATTGCGCAAGACAATGTGTCAGGGTTCTCTCTTTGCAATGCTGGTATATAACTTGCTACTTTTCCTTCATTCGCCACTTTCTTTGCCTCATTTAACAATTCTTGCAATTCTTCATTTCGTTGACATGCCAAACTTTATTCCCTCCCCCGTCCTTTTAATTCTTCCTATTTTGTCCATCTACTCTCTTGTTATGTAGCGAGAGTTAAGCCTAACATGACAAAATTAGCAGGAAGCATTATAATAATGTAAAGGATTACATTCTAGGGAGGACCACATGGAAACAATCATAAGAATTGAAGGCAATGTTCATTACTCCATAACCTTAGATCCAGGTGTATGGATTTTTGATGATCGTCGCTTGGATTTGGATACATATTTTACAGAAGAAGATCGTCAAGAAGTGAATGAACTAGAGGAATATACGAAAAAAGTCTCCAAGCATTGGGAACGTGAAATTCGAGAAGGTGCGATCCAACCCCCTACACTAAAAACTGAGCGAAAGTTTGAAAAACAAAAGCTTTTAACAGGTACTTTCGGGATAAAATTCGCACCATTTTTGAAAAATGCTGAACCAAAAAGCGATGCTACTTCTGTAGTATTTATTGCAGGTGAACAAGAAGTAGAAATGGATATAGAAACAGCGAGTAATGTTATATTCGCTTACTCCAATAAAGGGAAACCTTTAAAAGAAGACGGTCCTGTTCATGTTTATTATGGAGATGGCTCAAATCAAAACTCACCGATAAAATCAGTTCATCGAATTATTGTTAAATAAAAAATTGCCGCTTAGGGGTCTGAGTCATTATTTGCTCAGGCCCTAAATTTGCGGCATTTCATAGGTTTTTTTTTAAGTGCATCTTACAATAAGTCCGCCGCCAACTTAGCAAGCTTAGATCTTTCACCTTTCACAAGCTTTACATGTCCGGCCAACTTTTGATCCTTAAACCTCTCAACCACATACGTTAGTCCATTATTGTACTCATCTAAATATGGATGATCGATCTGTTCAGGGTCGCCCATTAAAACTATTTTACTTCGCTCCCCCACCCTAGTAAGGATTGTTTTCACTTCATGCTTTGTTAAATTTTGTGCTTCATCAATGATAATAAATTGTTCCGGAATACTTCTCCCTCTTATATAAGTGAGTGCCTCTACTTCAATTGATCCCATGCCTGCTAGAATAGCATCTAATTCACCCGGTTTTTTTGTATTAAATAAATACTCTAAATTATCATAAATAGGCTGCATCCACGGCCTTAATTTTTCTTCTTTTTCTCCTGGTAAAAAACCGATATCTTTTCCTACTGGAACAATTGGTCTAGCTACTAACAGCTTTTTATAACGATTTAAATCTTCCGTTTGCATCAGTCCCGCAGCTAATGCTAGTAGCGTTTTTCCTGTACCAGCTTTTCCTGTTAGTGTGACTAAGGGTATATCCGTACGTAATAACATTTCAAAAGCCATAGTTTGTTGAACATTTCGTGGACGGATTCCCCAGATATGTTCTTGATCAAAGACTAATTTTTTTACTTTTTTACCTGTTGCATCTACAAGGCCAACTGCAGAAGATGAACTACCAAGAGCATCCTTTAAAAGGATAAATTGATTTGCATAAAATGGATGATTTGCTAGCTCAGATACATTCAACTCCCCTTTTTCATAAAACAAATTTAAATTATCTGTCTGTACATAAATCTCCAAAAAACCTTTATATATGTGGTCTACTTCCACTACCCTATCATTCAAAAAATCCTCCGATGTTAGTCCAATGGCATCTGCTTTGACGCGGACAAGAGCATCCTTACTAACAAGGATAACTGCTCGCCCATTTTCTTTAGTTTGTTCTTCTAAAGATAAGTTTTTAGCTACTGCAAGTATTCGATTATCATTTGTTTTCTCAACAAAAATCTCTTGTAATTGATGAAAACTCCGATGATTCAACTCAATTCGTAAAGATCCTCCATTGTGTAAAGGGATTTTCTCATGTAATTTACCTGTTTCTCTTAAAGAATCAATAATTTTGGATACTTGCCTTGCATTCCTTCCAATTTCATCCATGTATCGTTTTTTCGAATCCACTTCTTCTAAAACTACCGCAGGGATGACCACTTCATTATCTGCGAAAGAATAAAGAGAATACGGATCCTGTAACAACACATTTGTATCTAAAACATATATTTTATTCAACCTGCCGCCTCCTACTCCTGGCTATATTCTTTTTTCTTTCTGGAGCGAATCAAGGCATCCGTCCTTTCCTCGTTAGCTTGGCCCCACAATTATGTGAAATGTGATACTTGACCATCAAGAAGGACGGACCGTTGATAAAATATATGTCTAAATGAATAAAGATAGAAGAACAAATAAACAATAAAATCAAGCAATATGAAAATTGGTCAAAGTTTGTTGAAGGAGGTAGTCACAGTGAAAAAACAACTATTTATGTTTTTCATATTAGTATTTGTCATTTCAGGCTGTACCAATCAACCCCGAAATCTCGCTCGGGAGGATAACAAATCACAAGTCATTCATGTAAAAGACTCCGCTGATGTGCATGTGGACAGAAAGACAGGACAAGAAATATCAGCCCACTTAGTTGAATTAGCAACAAGAATACCTAATGTCAACGATGCTACTGCAGTAGTATTGGGACCATACGCTGTAGTAGGAATTGATGTTAACTCTGACCTAGATCGTGCAAGAGTAAGCACAATCAAATATTCCGTTGCAGAAAGCTTAAAAAACGATCCTTATGGAGCAACAGCTTTAGTTATTGCAGACGCGGATACTTATGTTCGATTGCAAGAGATGGGAAGAGATATCCAAAGAGGTAGACCAATAACAGGTATAATGGAAGAACTTGCGGAAATTGTCGGACGTGTAATTCCTGAGATTCCGATTGATTTAAAAGAACCTACCGCTCCGAATCCGACTGAGCTAAATAATTCTCAATTACCAAAAGGTGAAGAGAAATCTTTAGAAAAACAACAACAAAAACAATCGAATTACCATAAAGATGAAGAGCGTAACAAGAAAGTAAGACAAGATTAAAAAAAGTGCCAGGAAAACTCTGAGTTAAACACAGTTTTCCTGGCACTTTTATTAGTTAACTTATTTTAGTCTTTAAGGTATCCATCACTTGCTTATCCAATTTTTTCGCTGCTTCTTTATCATATGTCTTTTCAAAATGCGGCTCGATACTTATCTTAGCACCATAAAACATGACATCTCGTACCTCTCTTATTTGCAAGACGATTACAGCTAATTTTAAAGGAAGCTCTTCTAGTTCTCTTTCTAAGACACTTGCAGTTGTATGAATTGCATAAACAGACTCGTTTGCATAAAGAGTAACTACGACATTTCTATTCTCTTCAATGTTCTGTACAATTCGAGACTTATTGGTTACTGCAAGCAATATTTTGGTTTCATCCGGGGCATAAACCCAAGAAATAGCACTTACATTGGGAGCACCTGTTTCAAAATCAACAGTACTTATGGAGACTAAACGTTCTTCTTGTAATGCAACAAGCAGCGGTTCCACAAGAACCGATTCCACTAGATTGGGCATTACTTTCTCCCCCTTTTCCAATTATTTTCTACTATCATACCACAACGCTTTTCTCTTTTATATTCTGTTTATAAGCCTTTATGCTATACTATACCTAAAGATTGATTTAATGAGGTGACCCATGAGAGTAAAGTGTGTAATTTGCGATAAAATCGAGAGCATTAATGATGAATCATTAATAGCAAAGCGACTTCGCAATAGACCCATTCACACGTATATGTGTGATGATTGCAACGCAAGAATTGAAAAAAGAACGCATGAAAGAATCGCAACTGGGAATTTTCGTCTTTATGAGCAAAAACAAAATCAAGATGAGTGGTAAAAATGATACTAAGAGGAACTCTTTCAGGTTTAGCTAGCGGCTTTATAATGGGATTTTTCATAAGGGGTTTGGAAGCTGTTTCCTCAAAAAAGATTTACATTTTATTATTAAACATCGATTTTATTCCCTATTTAGGAAAACAACATTTCTCAGAAGCAGTTGAATTTACCTTCCATTTGTTCATCTCTTTAATTATTGGAATTGTTTTTGCTTGGATGATTAATAAGTATAGTATACACAGTAAAGCTAAACAGTTTGTTTTAGCGCTGTGCTTAACTTTGCCAACTGTATTTTTATATTTCCCGCTAACTGAGCTCGCTATAAAAGAAACACCTGCAGTTACTGACATATATAGCTTCAGTCTTTGGACAATTGGCCATTTAATCTTTGCATGCTTACTACCGGTTTTTTATTGGCTTCCAAAAATTAAACAAAGAGGATAACTCTACTAGAATGTGCATCGCACTACTCTATAGGTTATCCTCTTTGTTTATCTTATTCATAGTTTTGATATTTCTCAGGTTCATTATTTATTTGTTCAATCATTACGTCTATTAATTCAATTGGAAATCTTACTTTATGCGCTTCTCCATCTTTTATGTAGGACACATAGTACATGGGTTCTTCTTTAGTAACTTCTACATCAGTCAGCTTGTGGTCATCTATTAATATCGATGAAAACAACTGTAATGTATCTTGTGCAGATTTATCATCCGATCTAGCTTCAGCTACTACTTTAATTGTCAACCAATTGTATAGTGTATCTTGTAAGGACCTCATCACTTTGTCCTCCTTTTAGGATTGCGAACCTTCTTCTTCCTTAAAACGACGTAAGCGAATTTTATAAATAATTAAAATTAATGCCGCAACAACTAACCCTTCCGCTACAGGAAGGAAAATCCCTAAAAAGGCAAGAACTGTTCCACCTAATGCTAAGAAAAGGTAGATAACAGCAGATTTCAAGATTGGAAGCTTTAAAGCAAAGCCTAATTTGTATACTAAAATAGACAATGCAAAAATAGTTAAATAAAGCATCCACATACCTAGATCAGGGTTTTCATCAACACGGTAGAGACTTGCAAAAAACGACAGTCTTTCAGGTATATTCTCTTCCATTGCCTACTCACCTTTTTCCTTTATTTAGAAGTATTTGTTAAACGCCACTGTTGATTTTGATTTCCACGAAAGTTAGTCAAAATACCCACAATAGGCTTAACATAGCCATTTAGAAAAAGGGTAGCGATGATTATGTTAACACAATCATCACTTCCCTATTTATTTGCAAATTAAGCTTCTGCGTATTTCTTTTTCTTAGCTGCTCTTTCACGCTCGTTCTTATCTAGAATCTTCTTACGTAAACGGATAGATTGAGGTGTGATTTCACAATACTCATCATCGTTTAAGTATTCTAATGACTCTTCTAATGTCATAAGACGAGGTTTCTTCATGCTTACTGTTTGATCTTTTGTAGCAGAACGAACGTTTGTCGCTTGCTTCATTTTACATACGTTAACAACTAGGTCGTTCTCACGGTTATGTTCTCCAACGATCATCCCCTCATACACTTCTGTACCAGGTTCAACGAAGATAACTCCGCGATCTTCAATACCCATAATTCCATAAGTAGATGCTTTTCCTGCTTCCATAGAAACAAGGACACCTTGGCGACGTCCACCTACTTGGCCAGCAGCCATCGGTTGGTAGCTATCGAACGTATGGTTAATGATTCCGTATCCACGAGTTAAAGAAAGAAATTCTGTTGTGTAACCAATTAATCCACGAGAAGGAACCATAAAGATTAGACGAACTTGACCATTACCATTGTTGATCATGTCTACCATTTCACCTTTACGTTCACCAATGGATTCCATAATAGCACCAGTGTAATCTTCTGGAACATCAATTTGAACACGTTCAACTGGCTCTGATTTCTTACCATCAACGTTCTTGATGATTACTTCAGGTTTTGACACTTGAAGTTCGAAACCTTCACGGCGCATGTTTTCAATCAGGATAGATAAATGAAGCTCTCCACGACCTGAAACAACCCATGCATCCGGAGAATCAGTTGGATCAACACGTAAGCTTACGTCAGTTTCCAATTGAGCCTCTAAGCGCTCTTCAATTTTACGAGAAGTTACAAACTTTCCTTCTTTTCCTGCAAATGGACTGTTATTTACAAGGAAAGTCATTTGTAAAGTCGGCTCATCAATACGAAGCACTGGTAATGCATCTTGGTTATCAACCGGGCAAACTGTTTCCCCTACGTTGATATCTTCCATTCCAGAAACTGCTACTAAGTCTCCAGCTTTTGCTTCTTCAATTTCTACACGTTTAAGTCCGATAAAACCAAACAATTTCGATACACGGAATTGTTTCACAGAACCGTCAAGCTTCATCAATGCAACTTGTTGCCCAACCTTCATCGTACCACGGAAGATACGTCCTACCCCAATTCTTCCTACGTAATCGTTGTAGTCTAATAAAGCAACCTGGAATTGAAGTGGTTCTGCACTATTATCGATTGGAGCAGGTATGTTTGCGATAATCGATTCATAGATAGCTTCCATGTTTTCGTCTTGCTTTTCTGGGTTTGTGCTAGCTGTACCATTGATAGCAGAAGCATATACCACTGGGAACTCTAATTGTTCTTCTGTAGCATCAAGTTCGATAAATAAATCGATTACTTCGTCAACTACTTCAGTTGGACGAGCAAAATCACGGTCAATTTTATTTACAACCACGATTGGTGTTAAGTTTTGCTCTAACGCTTTCTTTAATACAAAGCGTGTTTGAGGCATACAGCCTTCATAAGCATCAACTATTAAAAGTACACCGTCAACCATTTTCATGATACGTTCCACTTCTCCACCAAAGTCGGCATGTCCTGGTGTGTCCATGATGTTAATGCGTGTATCTTTATAGTTAATTGCCGTATTTTTTGCCAGTATGGTAATCCCACGTTCTCTTTCTAGATCGTTTGAATCCATGGCACGTTCTGCTACATGCTCGTTCGTTCTAAACGTACCAGCTTGGTGTAGCAATTTGTCTACTAACGTTGTTTTACCATGGTCAACGTGAGCTATAATTGCGATGTTTCTAATATCATTGCGGATGTTCACTATTTCATCTCCCTAAATTAACAACTTAATAACTTTAGTATTATACCACAAACATAGTAGAAAAGACGAAGAGACTTCTGTAAAATATGTGATAAGCGTTAAATACGCTACAATAAGGAGTGGAAAACATGAAAAACATTCAATGGATCTTTGTACTCTTCGCTGTATTAGCAGCCTCTTCCTTGGCACTGATTGGCATTGCAATTGCAGAAAGAAGTACTATAGGAATAGTATCTGCATTTATTTTATTATTTATTGTAATGGGTTTTGGATTTAGAAAAAAACGTAGCATGAGGCAATAGAAACTGTTTATGGATTATGAATAATAAACATAAAACCGCAGAAATGATTATTTAATCATTCTGCGGTTTTTTAAATTTCCCAAATCATTTAGGGATTTTTCTGAAATTTAGCTAAGTAATCTTTACTAATTTCCTCATGCAGACCAGGTTTACAAACAAAAACACTGTTTTGTCCAATTAGATTCAATTCCTCACCATGAAGAGTTGTTACTTTTCCTGCCACCTCATTTACAATAATTAAACCAGCTGCAAAGTCCCAAGGTGATAGTCGTAATGTAAGGTATGCATCAATTCGCCCGGTTGCCACATAGGCCATTTCAAGAGCTGCGGAACCATAGGACCTTGTTCCCCTCACTTTTTTTACAAGTGGGGCTAAAATGTTAGGATCAATTCTTTTGTTTTCTGTAATCCAAGTTGCATTTAGGGCAATAATTGCTTGTTCCACTGCAACTTCTTCCAATTTCGGTAGCTTTAAGTCATTTAAATAAGCACCTTCACCGATTTTTGCATGATACAACTCATCATGTACAACATCATATATCAACCCAACTTTCCCAATACCATCTTCGTAAACCGCGACAGATATGGCAAAATTACGTTGTTGATGGATAAAGTTCGTTGTCCCATCGATAGGATCAATAATCCATACCGTTCCATCTAATTTATCTAGCTTATCTCCAAAGCCTTCCTCTCCCAGAATTTGATGATCTGGATAAGCTTCTCTAATCTTCTCAATAAAAAACTGTTCCGTTTCACGATCGATGTTCGTTACGAGATCATCTGGTGATGTTTTTGTATGTATTAATAGCTCTTCACTGAAAGAAGTTCGAATTCGTTCACCTGCTTCTCTTGTCCACTTTTTTGCATTTGCATCGATTTCCGACCATTTCATTCGGATTCCTACCTTTCTACAGCAATTAAAATTATCTAACTGCTTGTCGGAATTGGGATAGCCATTTTAGCTTTATGTATTCTTTATTGTATTCTTCTTAGCTTACTTAAATGGGTTGGTAAAATCAAGTAATCCGGCACAGAGAAAAACGAACCTCTTACAGGTTCGCTAGGCAGCAAATGCTACTAAACCTCTAAATTCATGAATTCTTTCCGTAACTGTTCTAATTTTGATTTACTTTTCTTAATCATCTCCACATCATTCTCTGCCAGTGCATCAAATAATGATACTAATTCATAATCAATCTCAAGTTTTAACACGGCTCTTTGGTTTTCTTCCTTCTTCTTTTTCCAAGGTGTCGCTACTTGTTTCATTAATTTCCCCTCCCTTTTTTACATAAAATACTGGTTTCAATTTTCTCTCACTTTTTTTATGGTTGCTATATCATATGAAAGGATTAAAAGAAGGTAACTAAAATGTGCAATTACCTAAAAAGAAATAAGTACAATTCTTCCGGTCTAAATCCTTTGGAATAAGGATAGGGCTATGCTAAAATACCGATTATAGATAAAGCTTTCTACATTGCATTTATTGAAAATTAGGCAAATGGGATAATCAGACCTGGAGTGATAAAAATGACAACTAATCGATTCAACGGCTTTCAACAAGCTGATTTTAATGTATTTACAATCAATGGTTTAGAAGAACGAATGGATGCTTTGAAAGAAATAATTCAGCCTAAATTCGAACAGCTTGGTGAGCATTTTACACCATCTTTATCTGCAATGACGGGGGATGAAATGCATTATCACGTCGCAAAGCATGCTAGAAGAACCAAAAACGCCCCTAAGGATTCTTGGGTTGCTTTTGCAAGCAATAATCGCGGCTATAAAATGCTACCTCATTTCCAAATCGGATTATGGGAAACACATGTATTTGTTTGGTTCGCGGTCATTTACGAAGCACAAATAAAAGAAGCGTTTGGTGAGACTTTACTTGGAGAAATAAAAAAAATTCGGAAAGATATACCTTCTTATTATGTTTGGTCAAAGGATCATACAAAACCAGAAGTCATTCCTCAAAGCACCCTATCAGAAGAAGAACATAAAGAACTGTTCGAGCGTTTAATGAATGTCAAAAAAGCAGAAATATTATGTGGCATCCAAATTCCTCAAGAAGAAGCAATTAAGTTATCGGGGGATGAAACAATTGCAAGAATCGAAGAAGCATTTCAAACATTAAGACCTTTGTATAACTTAACAAAACAAACAACTGTATAAATAAAAAGATCAGTGCCAAATCCAGCACTGATCTTTTTAGGTCGTTCTATTTCACTTACATTTTCACCATGTCTCCGGTTTGCAATTCTTTTGCCTTCTTGATGGTTCGATAAATTGAAAAACCACTTAACTCTTCATACTCGTTCGCTAAATTTCGTTCCTGGGCTTTACCAGGTACAATTTCTTTAAAGCGACGGTAAATGCTCATTAGTTTATCTCGTTCCAACCCTTTTTCATAGACACGTTCCACAGCCTCGTAGAACGCAATTACGTCTACAATTTCATCTGTTGACCAGTCGTGGGATATTGGATAGGAAAAGTCCATAAGGTCACCTCATATACGATAGTAAATAATAACTTATTATATCATTCATTCTCCTTTATTCTGTCCCTTTCTTTCGATAATTTATATTTTTCTTTTTTCATCACTAAAAATCCTTCCTTAATCTAAAAATACCTAAGTTAAAAATCTATGCAAGCTTAACTTTAAATGCTATAATTCACTTGTTTTATGTGAAAATTTGTTCTGCGTTTTAAGATACGTTAAGATGAAGATACATACATCACAAAGGATTTAGAAATATAGATAAAGAGGTGCTTACTTACGTTGTCATATTCTCAAAATGAAACACCCTTGTTTACTGGATTGTTAAACCACGCCAAAAAAAATCCAGTTCAATTTCATATACCCGGTCATAAAAAAGGCGCAGGAATTGATCCTGAGTTTCGTGAATTTATCGGAGACAATGCTTTGTCCATCGATTTAATTAACATCGGTCCCTTAGACGATCTACATCAGCCAAAAGGTATGATTAAAGATGCGCAAGATCTAGCAGCCAAAGCTTTTGGTGCAGACCATACGTTTTTCTCTGTACAAGGTACTAGCGGCGCTATCATGACGATGGTAATGGCTGTATGTGGACCTGGAGAAAAAATAATTGTTCCAAGAAATGTTCACAAATCTGTAATGTCAGCCATTGTCTTTTCTGGTGCAGTTCCTATCTTCATTCATCCAGAAGTTGATAAAGAGCTCGGAATATCTCATGGTATAACGACAGATTCCGTAGAAAGAGCCTTACAACAGCATCCAGATGCAAAAGGTGTATTAGTCATAAATCCAACTTACTTTGGAATTTCGGCTGACTTAAGTCAAATTGTTGAAATTGCTCATTCCTTTAATGTTCCTGTCCTTGTAGATGAAGCACATGGTGTTCATATTCACTTCCATGAAGAGCTCCCTTTATCCGCGATGCAAGCAGGAGCAGATATGGCTGCTACAAGTGTTCACAAGCTAGGTGGCTCGATGACACAAAGCTCGATTTTAAATGTACGTGAAGGTCTAGTAAATGTAAATCGAATTCAAGGTATTCTAAGTATGCTTACAACCACGTCTACATCTTATCTACTTTTAGCTTCTTTAGATGTGGCACGTAAGCGTCTTGCTACTGAAGGTCATATGCTTATCGAAAAAACGATTCAACTTGCAAACAAAACTAGAGATGCAATTAATGAAATAGAGAACTTATATTGTGTCGGTTCTGAAATACTAGGCAGAAAAGCAACATTCGATTATGATCCAACAAAATTAATTATTTCAGTTAAAAAGTTAAATATAACAGGTTACGAAGTGGAAAATTGGCTACGAAAGAACTACAATATCGAAGTTGAACTTTCTGACTTGTATAACATTCTTTGCATTATCACACCTGGGGATACAGAAGTGGAAACAGGTATTTTACTTCAGGCACTTCAGGAATTATCAAATGAACACCGTGATCAAGCAGCAGATATAAGTAAACAAGTTAAAGTATTTTTACCAGACATTCCTGTTTTAGCCATCGCACCCAGAGATGCCTTTTACTCTGAGACCGAGGTGGTTCCTTTCGAAAAATCTGCAGGTCGAATAATAGCAGAATTTATCATGGTCTACCCACCTGGTATACCGATATTCACACCAGGTGAAATCATAACAGAAGATAACCTTGCTTATATCACCAAAACCTTGGAAGTCGGTCTGCCAGTCCAAGGACCAGAAGACTATGAACTAAAAACATTACGAGTAATAAAAGAACACAAGGCAATCCAATAACCGTCCCTCCTATAGATTGTAGTGCAAGGTGTGAGACTCCTAGTGAGGTCTTTGGTTTTCCTTATTTAGGATTTCGTAGGCTCCAACACTCACTCTGAGGGCATCGATTTTGGTTCTTGTCAATTCCATGCTCTCAGACAGGCGCTTTGAGGGCACCAATTTCGTTTCTTTCAGATTATAGGGTCTTTAATGGCACCCCTATTTCAGGGTAGCCTATATAATAAAAAAAACAGCAGGCGCTTTGTTAAGCAGCACTGCTGTTTTCATATTAATTCATATATATCATTCTCTATTAATCTAAATCTTCCACTTTTTCAGAGCATTGACAATCTGCACATTTTGCATAATAAGTCGTTACTTTTTCATCCTCGAAGTGATCCACAGTGCTGTTGCAAGTTTGACAAATGATTGTACCCATACTCAAAAACCCCTTTTCCGAAGTAGATTCTTATTAGAAAATCATCAAATGTTAACAGTTATTGAAAGCGTTTTCTGTTGTTAAATATATCATAATCGCTTAAATGTGTTATGTCAATGGTTAAATTGTATAACACATTTAAAAAATTTTATGTATATTGTGATATTTTTCAGCATGTATCTTCATCAAGCATAACAAAGCCATCGTCTATTGAAACGACGATGGCCATTAAAACTATTCGTACTGTTCTTGAAAAGGCATCGTAGGGATGGCTTCTGAAAAGAATTCCGCTAGATCTTCTGCTTGTTCTTGTGAATCAATTCGGAATACGTGTTGAAGATGGTTAAGGTCGGTAATATCTTTAGGATCGAGGAGTGTGGAACGGCCGGTTTGCATACAGATGACAAGAGGTTTACCAAAAAACAAATTCGTGTACACGATTCCGAAATCATACCTAATATCCTTGGTTGTAAATCCGACAAATCGCACAGGGACATTCTCATTGTTATCGTAAAGCTTGTCAAATAAGTTCATAAGGTCCTCCTTCTCTATTTTTTGTTAATTCAGAACTTTATTATAACTCATCAATTGATTGAATTGCAAGAATTTTAACTTAATGTTGTCACGGTCTTTCTGCTAATGCTAAAATAATGGTAAGATGTATTGTCATATTTAGGAGTGAAACAAATGGCCAGTAGCGCTTTTATAAACCTAGTTCCAAAATCAAAAAAGAAAACCCTTACAATTGAAGATGTGAAAGAGTTATTAACCTATTATAAAGAAATCACCGCAAAAACTGGTGAACAACTAGGCTGGGAATATAGCCAGACAGCCTTTCCTTACGAGGTAAAAGAAACCCCAGAAGGAAAAGGTCAATGGTTTTATTTAAAGGCGACAGAGGATCGTTACAAGATGATTTTAATCGGAGTAGGAAGTCAGCCTCAATCAACAGAAGAAGAACCGCTATCATACATACAAGTAACCCTCCATGACCAAAGCACCCACGGTGATAAAGGGAAAGCAAACGAGTTTTGTAAATTCCTTGCAAAGAAATTAGAGGCTGAGCTTAAGTTATTCACTGGAAGTATTATGTATTACTATAAACGTTAGACAATCTGTTAGAATGACCCGCTAGTAATGAAAGCGGGTCATTTCGATTTAATAAAAAGTCATATGCTTCTTCTCTCTTTTATAGTAGTCTAAGCGGTCCTTTAAACTACCTGTATGAAACTCGAATTTATGCCCATCTGGATCTGTAAAGTAAATTGACCTTTTATCTTGTTTTGCTCTTTCTCTACTAGGTAGGATACGAACTTGCAATTTTTTTAGTCTTTCTTCTATTAGCTCCAATTCATTTTCCTCTACTGTAAATGCCAGATGTGTATAGGATTGATGGATTTCATTACGAGGTATATCTTTTTCTTCGTTGAGTGCTAACCAAATACCTTGGAGGTCAAAGTATGCTGTCGTACGTCCTTTCACTAAGAGCTTTGCAGCAAAAACCTCTTGATAAAAAGAAATGGACACCTCTAAATTAGACACTGAGAATAATAGGTGATTAATTCCCTTTATAATCATGCTTTTTTCTCTCCTGATATAAAACCGTGAAAGAATCTTCCACCATATGGTTCTAACACTTTATCTACTAATTTTGCGACACCTTCTATTTGATTAGTGCGATAAAATAGATCAAAGGCACTAACAAAATCAAGTGTAAAATTAGGGTCGAACTGTTTCAATGCCCGTACAAGCCACTTCGAAGCACCTGTCCACTGCCGATTCGTTCTTAAATAAAATTCACTTACCAACTCTGCTAATGTGTTAGCAATAAAGAGCGCTTCTTCTCTTTTTTGACACCCTATTAGATCGTCTAGGGCATCTGTAATGAAATACCTTTTTGTATCAATCATTAATTTCGACCAAGGCTCCGGGCCTCTGTTCAAACATTCACTCGCTTCTTCCCTTAATGCACCCATCATTCCTTCATCTTTCAGGACAACTCCTTCTGCAACCATTTGCGGCATGGAAGGGCGCCCTCTTCTACAGTCCTCCATAAAAAAGTACTTATAAGAGGAAAAACCATGAACAAAGATTTCCATTGGCCAGTCGTAAGCAAAAAGGGATTCCCGATAAGAAGCTTTCCTATCTTTTTCAAAGATTACGATATCTAAATCAGAAGTCTGTGTCGCTTCCCCTCGTACCACACTTCCAGCTAGTAATGCACCTTGACAATGTGGAAAATTACTACTTATCAGTTTTTTCGCAGCAAGCACTGGTGTTAGCCGCTCTCTTTCAATCATCTTCTCTCCCCACTTTACTTTAGCTCTATTTCTAATAAAATATAAATAAAGTATAAATTTCCTTGAATGCATGCAAGAAGAGTTTATACTTCCTTAAAACTTATTGTTGATTTTTAACTGTCCCAAACAGGTGTCGGAGCCAGCAAACTCTTACTCTAAATAACTAGTCTATGTTCCTGATGGCACTTCAATTAAATCAGGGTCTACCATTTCATAACCCTTCTCCTGCAGGCCTTTCACAATCTCCCTCAAAGCCTCATTGGTCCATTCACGATCATGCATAAGAAGATTTGCACCACTTTTCAGCAAATTGGTGTTTACCATAATATCAGCAAGAGCTTTTGCTGACGTATATTCCTTTTCCCAATCATACCCATAAGTCCAATTCATGCGAACCATTCCTTCTTTCGCAACCAAATCATTGGAATAATCCGTATTTTCACCAAATGGTGCTCGGAAAAACTTCGGTCTTTGCCCAATAATTTCTTCAATTAAGTCGCTTAAACCAACAATAGCAGCATATTGCTCTTCTTCCGTTTGCTGATTTAGATTTTTGTGATTCATTGTATGATTTCCAATTGGAAAACCCATCTCATAAATCTCTTTTAATAAGGCTTGTTCCTCTTTTGTTTGAAGAAAATGTCCATTCACAAAGAAAATCGCTTTTACATTTAATTCTTTTAAAGTAGTTGCCATTTCTAAAGCGTAGCGATCTGGGGCATCATCGATTGTGAGAAGGACAACATCTGGATTTGCATCACCAATAGGTTCAAAAGATGAATTAGCAAGATTTAATATGTATTGAGGTTCCTCTTGGTTCTCCTTATTACCTGTCGTTGATTCAGCATCTTCATCTTTATTAGTGTTTTCCGAAGTACTCATATCTTCTTCCGAATTTTCGTCATCTAAATGAGTGCCTTCATTTTGATCTTGATCTCCTATATTACCCTGATAGTCTTCACTAGCTTGTCCTTGCTCATTATTTTGAGTCGAGGCATTACAAGCAGTCAGGAGGAGTAATATAAGAATCGGTAATATCCATTTTTTCATCTACTTTCCTCCATCTTTATAGTTCTCATCTAATCATACTAATAGCCAATAGTACTGGCAATATTTTTACTTTTTTACATTTTGTTCATTTGAATTCACTTAAAGAATAGTAGGTAGAATGACTCACTATTAAAAAAATAAGTAATAAAAAAGACTTTGGAAACTAAAATAGAAAATGAAGCTTATAGCAGTTGTAATTACAGCTTGCTTTTTCTTATGAATGATTGCCATAGCTAAAACATAACTAAGATAGATAAAAATTCCTAATAAAAGTAACTTTGCTTGCATCTTATCTCGGACAGAAAACCATTCAATGATACTGTATGTGCCAAAAAGGATATTTTGTATTAAAAACACCACATAGCTTTTCATATGAGCAGCTCCTTACAACATATTTCTATAATTGTTTATAGCCTTTTTTTGAAAAATGGAAACCTCCTTAATATAAATATGCAAGCAAGGAACATTCTATTTTTCAATTTTGTAACAATTAGATGACAAGCATAAATATGATGTTTTTTCATGGTAGAATAGCACCGAATAGTTAGATTGTAGGAAAAGATATGGTTACTGAATAAGACTTTACGGTCATGTCATTTCTCTACAAGTATTAAATGATACATAATTTTGAAAAAGAAAGTGAGGATTGCCATGATTAGAGGCTCTGTCATTTTTATTACGTTGTCTTTTTTCATATTATCTTCTTGTCAAGAAAATAAACCATTTACTCACCTTCAATTTCCTAACGATTCTAAAACTCTCGTCTTCTTTACTGATGAAGCAAATATTCAAAATGAAAGTACGTATTATGACGCTATTATCGACTTGAAAAGGTCTTTTCCCAATGAAGTTGCTAACTTAAAAGTTATTCCATTCCAAAACGAAAAAAAATTATACAAGCAGTTTAATATTAAAAGTACTCCATCGTTACTTGTTGTAAGTGATAATGAAGTTGTTACTCATATAGATGGTACCCGTCAAAAAGAAGAAATTATCGGTTCAATTGAACAAGCACTAAGTGAAACAGAAGAATCCATAAATTAATATGGAACTTCTGTTTTTTTAGGAGTGGGATAAAAGAGTTGGAATTGTATATAACTAACCTACCTATAACTTACTATTAACTTTAGAGTTTTTCTGTATACTACTAGAAAAAAGCCTCCGAATAAATTCCGGAGGCTTTCTCTATATTAATCACTTATTTCACAATGTGAATTGGGCTTCCCATTGCAACTTCTGCAGCTTCCATCGTAATTTCACCTAATGTTGGATGCGCATGGATTGTCATTGCAATATCCTCTGCCGTCATGCCAGCTTCGATTGCTAAACCTAATTCAGCGATCATATCAGAAGCGCTAGATCCAGCAATTTGAGCTCCAATGATTAGTCCATCTTCCTTACGAGTTACAAGCTTTAAGAAGCCATCTGTAGCGTTTAACGCAAGAGCACGTCCGTTTGCAGCAAATGGGAATTTAGAAGCAACTACTTCTAATCCTTCTTCTTTCGCTTGTGCTTCTGTGTAACCAACAGATGCTAATTCTGGCTCTGAGAATACTACCGCTGGAATACCAAGGTAGTCGATTTCAGATGGATGACCAGCAATCGCTTCAGCAGCAATTTTACCTTCATAAGAAGCTTTATGTGCTAATGGAGGTCCTTCTACAATATCACCAATTGCATAGATGTTAGAAACGCTTGTGCGGCATTGCTTATCAATTTTGATAACGCCACGGTCAGACATTTCTACTCCAACTTGCTCAAGTCCTAGTTCATCAGTGTTTGGACGACGACCTACAGTAACTAATACATAATCAGCGTCGATTGTTTGTTCTTCACCTTTAACTTCGATTGTTACTTTTACGCCGTCTGCTGTTTCTTCTACACCTTTAGCCATCGCTTTTGTGAAGATTTCGACGTTACCCTTTTTCTTCAGATTACGTTTAACAATAGAACTCATTTGTTTTTCGAAACCTGCAAGAATTTCATCAGCAGCTTCAACAATTACTACTTCCGTACCAAAGTTAGCATATGCAGTGCCTAGTTCCGTACCGATGTAGCCGCCACCTATTACAACTAATTTCTTAGGAATTTCAGTAAGCGCTAATGCTCCAGTAGAATCAAGAACTCGTTTTGTGTACTTGAAAGTTGGAATTTCTATTGGACGAGATCCAGTTGCAATGATACAGTTCTTGAACTTGTATGTTTGCGCAGAGTTTTCGTCCATGATACGTACTGTGTTTCCGTCTACGAAATATGCTTCTCCAGAAACGATGTCGACTTTATTTCCTTTTAGGAGGCCTTCTACACCACCAGTTAATTTATTCACAACTCCAGCTTTCCACGCTTGAACTTTAGTGAAATCAACTGTCACGTTTTCAGCTGTAATTCCCATGTCATCTGAGTGTCTAGCTGTTTCATAGCGGTGTCCTGCAGAAATAAGAGCTTTAGAAGGTATACATCCTACGTTCAAGCATACTCCTCCAAGTGTACCTCTTTCTACGATTGTTACTTTTTGTCCTAGTTGAGCCGCGCGGATAGAAGCTACATATCCGCCAGGGCCCGCTCCGATGACAAGTGTATCTACATCAATTGCGAAATCTCCTACTACCATTTATTAACCCTCCATTAATAATAATTGTGGATCGTTCAATAGACGCTTAATGTGGTTTAGCGCATTTTGAGCAGTAGCACCATCAATCATACGATGGTCAAAGCTTAGTGATAAAGCAAGAACAGGAGCTACTACAATTTCCCCATCTTTCACTACAGGTTTTTCAGCAATACGTCCAATACCTAAAATCGCAACCTCAGGATGATTAATAACTGGAGTAAACCATTGCCCACCAGCAGATCCGATATTAGTAATTGTGCAAGATGCACCCTTCATTTCATCAGATGCCAATTTTCCATCACGAGCTTTTCCAGCAAGTTCATTGATTTCATTAGAGATAGAGAAAATAGATTTACGGTCTGCATCCTTCACAACAGGTACTAATAGACCTTTTTCTGTGTCTGCTGCAATTCCGATATTGTAATAGTGCTTTTGTACGATTTCATCTGTTGCATCATCTAAGGATGTATTTAATACAGGGAATTCACGTAAAGCAGAAGTTAAAGCTTTTACTACGTACGGTAAGAATGTTAACTTAATACCTTTGTCCGCTGCAACATTTTTGAATTTCTTGCGGTGTGCAACTAGATCTGTTACATCAATTTCATCCATTAATGTTACGTGTGGTGCAGTATGCTTCGAGTTAACCATTGCTTTAGCAATAGCACGACGCATTCCACTCATCTTCTCACGAGTCTCTGGATAAAGTCCCTCTGGAATAGCTTGCTTTTTCTCTTGTTTTGCTTCTGTTTTTGTTTCTTCTGTAGCAGTAGTAGTAGCTTCTGCTGCTGGAGTTTCTTCGACTTGCGTGCTTCCACCTGTTAAGAATGCATCAATATCACCCTTTAGAACACGTCCATTGTCACCAGAACCGGCAACTTTACGAATCTCCACACCTTTTTCACGTGCGTATTTACGAACGGAAGGCATTGCAATTACACGTTTGTTCGGGTCTACTTCCACTTGTTCTTGAGCGCCTGCACCTGTTGCAGCTACTGGCTCTTCTTTAGGTGTTTCTTCTTTTTTAATTTCTTGTCCAGCTTCTGCAGTCGCTTGAACTTGTGCTTCTGTTTTAGCATCATCGCTATGATCGTCACCTTTAAATTTAAGGTCTTCATAACCAGGAGCGTCCAATGTAATGATGGTTTGACCTACAGTTGCTACCGTTCCTTCTTCTACCTTTAATTCCAATACTTTCCCTTTTACTGGAGATGGAATTTCAACAACCGCTTTGTCATTTTGCACTTCAGCTAAAATATCATCTTCATTAATCTCTTCACCAGGCTTAACAAACCATTTAACGATTTCACCTTCGTGAATACCTTCACCGATATCCGGCAATTTAAATTCGAATGCCACAGTCTTCAACCTCCTGTTTTAAATCTGTTTTACATGTTGTTCTATAAATAACTGAATAGTCCACTTTATAGTTGTAAATGGGATAGCCCATTCCAAAGTGCAATACATTAATGGAATGGACTACTTTCATTATTTCAATAAATATTAAAAGTTTAGAACTTTCTTAGCTGTTTCTAAGACATCTTTATGATTAGGCAACCATACGTTCTCTGCTTGAGAGAATGGGAACACTGTGTCTGGAGCAGCGACTCGAAGTACAGGAGCTTCTAAACTTAGAATAGCACGGTCATTGATTTCAGCAACGATTTGCGCACCGATTCCAGCTTGCTTTTGCGCTTCTTGAACGACAATAGCACGACCAGTTTTTTCCACAGAAGTAATAATTGCTTCAATATCAATTGGGCTTATCGTACGTAGGTCAATAACCTCTGCTGCTACACCGTCTTTTTCTAACTCATCTGCTGCTTTTAAGCACTCATGTACCATTGCACCATAAGTGATCATAGTAATATCTGAACCTTCGCGCTTGATGTCAGCTTTCCCAAGTTCAATTGTATACTCTTCTTCTGGTACTTCTTGACGGAATGAACGGTATAATTTCATATGTTCTAAGAAAATAACTGGATCGTTGTCACGAATCGCAGAAATTAATAATCCTTTTGCGTCATAAGGAGTTGCCGGAATGACAACCTTAAGACCAGGCTGTTGAGCTACTAAACCTTCTAAGCTATCCGCATGAAGTTCAGGAGTATGAACACCGCCTCCAAAAGGAGAACGAATAGTAACAGGAGAACTCCAACGTCCACCAGTACGGTAACGCATACGGGCAAGTTGTCCACTTACAGAATCCATTACTTCATAAACGAAACCAAAAAATTGGATTTCCATAATAGGACGGAAGCCTGTCACACCTAAACCTACAGCAAGACCACCGATTCCAGATTCCGCTAGTGGTGTATCGAAAACACGATCTTCACCGAATTCAGCTTGCAGGCCTTCTGTCGCACGGAAAACCCCACCGTTTTGCCCAACGTCCTCACCAAATAGCAAGACGTTTTCGTCGTTTTTCAATTCTGTGCGTAATGCATCAGTGATTGCTTGAATCATTGTCATTTGAGCCATGGCTTACTTCGACTCCTTTTCTTTGAAAATTTCATTTTGCTCTTTTAAGTTGTAAGGTAACTCCTCATACATGAAAGAGATTAAATCCGTTACTTTTTGTTTTGGCTGATCATCAGCTTTCTTGATTGCCACTTTAATATCTTCTTTCGCTTCTTCGATTACTTTGTTTTCTTCTTCTTCGCTCCAAACACCTTTGTTTTCAAGGTATTTACGGAATCTTACTAAAGGGTCTTTCTTTTCCCACTCATCATCTAACTCAGAAGTACGGTAGCGAGTTGGGTCATCTCCAGCCATTGTATGTGGACCATAACGGTAGCAAAGAGTTTCAATTAGTGTCGGACCTTCACCATTAATTGCACGCTCACGAGCTTCGCGAACTACCGCATAAACAGCTAATGCATCCATTCCGTCAACCTGAACTCCAGGAATTCCAGCAGCCACTGCCTTTTGAGCAATTGTACCTGCAGCAGATTGTTTTTCTACAGGTGTAGAAATTGCAAATCGGTTGTTTTGTACTACAAAGATTGCTGGAGCCTTATATGCGCCTGCAAAGTTAATTCCTTCGTAGAAATCACCTTGAGATGCTCCACCGTCTCCTGTGTATGTAATAGCAACTGCTTTTTTACCTTTTTTCTTAAGACCAAGTGCAACACCAGCTGCTTGAATGATTTGCGCACCAATAATAATCTGTGGCGGTAATAGGTTAACACCCTCAGGCATTTGGTTTCCGTGGAAATGTCCACGAGAGAAAAGAAATGCTTGGTATAATGGAAGACCATGCCAGATCATTTGTGGTACATCACGGTAGCCAGGTAAGATAAAATCTTCGCTTTCTAAAGCAAATTGAGAAGCTAATTGAGAAGCTTCTTGTCCAGCTGTTGGCGCATAGAATCCTAATCGTCCTTGACGGTTTAAACTAATAGAACGTTGATCAAGAACACGAGTATATACCATACGACGCATTAATTCCTTTAATTGATCATCACTTAATTCAGGCATAGCAGCTTCATTTACTACTTCGCCTTCCTCATTTAAGATTTGAAACATTTGGAATTGTTCTTCCACTTTCGCTAACTGCTGCTTTGGATCAAATTTAGCTTTTTTTGTTTTTGCAGCCATTTACGTCACCTCTTCCTTTCTATTAAGAGAAACTCATTGATACATAGTTTACACACAACTTTAGGTTACCCAAAAATATACTTTAAAAGACATTTTTCTGTTTCCCATGCAAAAATGTACTTTTTCTCTTTTTATCGCTAAATAACCTATCGTTAAGAAGCTTATTAAGTTATCTGTATTAATCTTATAAAATAATATATTAATACAACATTTCAACAAGTTCAATTTTACAACACACCTAATTCCCCCGTCAATCTCTTTGCTTCTATTGTATTTCTTTTCTATTTACAATTCAAAAATAATAACAATCATGAATCTGTACTAACACAATTGAAATATCTGTATTACAAATTATTTTGTCGAACCATCGCATATTATCTTATAATAACAAATACCTACTATTTACCCCTTTCCCTATCTTCCTCTTTCATAATCATTCCTTTTATTTTGACTATAGTAAAATACATTTTTAAAGTTCTTGTTATAAAACAACGATCTTTTTTCATAAACTAGAGATATTGCTTTTTCAAAGGGTTCTGATAATAAAAAAACACCACCCTTTAGTAAAGGAGGTGCATGAGACACTCAGTTTTTGTATTCTACATCAAGACCAGCATTTTTATAGAAGGTAAACTTCGCTTCATTGTATTGTTCAGTAAAATCATTAAACAATTGGTTTGATTCCTGAATCTTTTCGTACGTTTCATTAATTTTGTTAATTTGAAGTTGTAGCTGTTCTAAGGTTAGATCTTCTGTTTGGAAAAGGACATAAAGTTCTTTATCTAACTCCGTAGCTGCCATATAGTCATTGAATAAGGTCATGTATGACTCATAGCGCTTTTCCATTAATTGATATAAACTTTGCGCTTCTTTTTTCAATTCTTCATCTTCTAATAATTCAATTGAATTTTTCACTTCTTCAAACTGTTCTCTTGCTGTTTCAATGCTCTCTTTTTCGGTGTGCATAGCAGCTTCTCTTTGCTCTACCAAAGATAATCCTTCTTCTGAAAGCTTAACAATTTGATCGAATTCTTTCATCCCAAGGTTAATGATTTCATTGTACACTTCTTTTTCTTTTTGCTCTAATTCTAATAATGGCTCTTGTTGTGTTTCAAAACTTTCTTCAAGACCTACAACTTTTTCAAGTGTTTCAAAAATCTCCTGTTCAGGTGATTCGCCATTAACACAACCAGATAAAAGAAGAGAACTTGCAAATGCAACTGAAACAAATGATTTTTTCCATAAACGCAATTTAAATCCCCCTAACATTATTTCCTCTTTAACTATAAATTTTATAGCCTAATTTGACAACATCTAAATGAGTGTATATAGAAGATAAACACAAATACGATATCTTCTATTATACCCTATTACTTTGTCCGAAAAATAAGTACAATTCTTTCTTTTCCCTTACCTATGCCTTTTCTGGTAAAATAGCTGGAGCAATGGTATTTTTCTACTCACAAAATCGGTAAAAAAATATAGTGTATGAAATAGATTGGAGTGAATGCAATTGATGTTAACTACAAATGAAATTATTAAAGAAGGACATCCTACATTAAGAATTGTAGCAAAAGAAGTACCACTTCCACCAACTTTAGAAGATGTGGAAACTTTAAATTTGATGATGCAATATCTTCAAAATAGCCAAAACCCTGATATCGCTAACGCTTATAACCTTCGACCTGGAGTAGGTTTAGCTGCACCCCAAATTAACGTCCCAAAGAGAATGATTGCTGTCCACATTGCTGACGAAACTGGAAAGCAACATAGTTATGCTTTATTTAATCCTAAAATCGTTAGTCATTCTGTGGAAAAAAGTTATCTTACTACTGGAGAGGGTTGCTTATCAGTTGAAAGAGATGTTCCAGGATTTGTTCCTCGGTATGCCAGAATAACTGTAAAAGCTACAACCGTGCAAGGAGAAGATATTAAACTCCGCTTAAAAGGACTCGTTGCAATTGTATTCCAGCATGAAATTGATCATTTAAACGGCGTTATGTTTTATGACCATATCAATAAGCAAGACCCATTCCAAGCCCCAGAAAATGCTATACCTATCGAAAGATAAACAAAATAACAGATACCTATCTATTTTCAGGGTAGTCTAAAAAATGGAAAGAGGATGGGACAAAACTAAAAAAACTCTTACAAAAGACGAACAATTTAAGTACCGGCTCTAAAAACCGCTATTGATTTCCGTGCAAGACGAAGACTCCAATCAACCGCTGGAGTAGCCTGAAAATTAAACGTATAGTTGAACACATAAAAAAACCGAACTAATTTGATTTTAAAACTCAAATTAGTTCGGTTTTTCTTAGACTAAAAACTCTTTTGTCCCAGCCTCTATTGCATTTATTTCAACAGCCCTACTAATTCAAGCCCATGCTTTATACCATCTTCTCCGACATCCTTTGTCACTCGATCTGCTACTTCAAATAACTTCGGATGACCATTCCCCATTGCCACACCGGTTCCAACAAATTCTAACATCTCTATGTCATTTAATCCGTCACCAAAAGCAAATACATTCTCCTTTTTAAAAGGCAAACGTTCCAGCATCCTTTGAATTCCGATTGCTTTAGAACCACCTTTAGGTAAAATATCAGTAGAATAAGAATGCCAGCGGATAAAATGGAAGTCTTTATACGCATCTAAGTATGTTTGTTGATCCTTCTCTTCAATAAATAATAAAGCTTGATATATTTCTGTTTCTTCTAAAAAGTTTTGGTCTTGTTCTGGATGCAAAAACTTTAGACTGCCCATGCTTTCATGAATAAAGGGGTGATCCGTCACATTCGACTTCATTGTCTCATGATTCATATAAACTAAAGGGTGCTTTTGTTGCTCTGAATATTTTCGAAGCAGTTGCATTTTTTCAAGGCTAAGTGGGTTCTTATAGATTACTTCTCCTTCGAACACTACATATTGCCCATTAAAACTAACAAACGTATCTATGTTCAATTCTTGACGCAAATCTTCAAACATAAATGGCGCCCTACCAGTTGCAATTGCTACATAGACTCCATTTTCTTTTAGTTTTGCAATAGCTTGTTTGGTTGAAGCTGGAAGTTCCTTATTATGATCAAGCAAAGTACCATCTATATCAAAGAATACAATTTTCTTATTATTATCCATATTAACCACCTTAAAAAGTTTTTAAGCGACAACCTTATTGGCTGCTCTTTGCTGTTTTGTTTTGTACGACGATAAGTATACACCACTAAATATAAGAACTAAACCAATTAGCATAGAGAAGGTTATCTGTTCATTTAATATGAGACTTCCCCATAGCATCGCTGTAATCGGAACGATATATGTAACAAGTGAAGCGAATTCCGCACTTCCCTCTTTTACCATATAATAATAAAGTAAATACGCGATTCCCGAACCAAATACTCCTAAGCCTATTAATGAAAATAAAACTGTCATACTACCTAATTGCAAAAATGCTTCTGGTTGAAAAAAAAGCACCATAATACCGGAAACGATACCTGCTAATAAAAGGGTAGTAAACGAAATTATCGTAATTGGTATGTCCTTCAAGTATTTCCTACTTAAATGTGCACCAAAGCCATAACATATGGTTGCCCCAAGCATCGTTCCTACACCTAGAAGATTATCTTGAAAGAGCTGGACTACATTTAATTCTAATAAAACTAAAATACCGAAGAAACCAACACCTACTCCAAGCCATTGCGTTCTTTCCAACTTACTTGCAAAAAGTGTAAATCCAATTAATATGGTCCAAATTGGAGTTGTTGCGTTAACCACAGATGCCATACTACTACTGATCGACATTTCACTAACTGCAATTAGTGCCCACGGTAATGCGTTATTCAATAGTGCGATTAGGAGTAAAGGTAACCATTTCACTTTTTTTAGGTCAAATAACTTTTTTTGCATAGCAAGTAATACAAATAAAGTTCCTGCTCCAAACACACATCTCCAAAAAACAACACCACCTACTCCTAGTTCACCAACGAGTATTTTGATGAACAAAAATGAAGTGCCCCAAATTAAACTTAATGTTAGTAATGCCAGATATAAACGTCTCAAAATAATCCAACCACCTTATATTCTTAGGGTTCCGAAATATCAATTTACCCTTACGCTACATGAGGTAAAGGCTTTCTGTCAATAAGTTTTTCATCTAATTAATCACTCCATTACAAATTACCTTTTGTCCTGCACTGAAGGTTGCACTTCGACTCAGAAACGAAAGATTCTTACGGGGCTTATTCCCAAGAACGTACACTTATGATACGCTAAAGCTAACTAAGCTTTATTTTGTTACAAAAGTATATTTGCCTTTGAACCGTTATTGGCCATTCCTTGGATAAAATAAACTTTATTTTTTTCTAATAACAAATTGTCCAGATTGCACATACTACTAGTAAAAACAATTCGGACATACCTTGATAACAAGGAGTGAGGCGCTATGCTTAGAAGACTAAGAAAGAAAATAATGCGTAAAATGAACAATATCCTTAGAAGAAAAACGATTGCTTAATTTATAAGATTAATGAGTCCTTCTCTATTTTGAAGGGCTCTTACATATATTAAGGAGAGAATTAGTTTTACAAGCTTTCCTCCTCTCACTATAATAGAGATAAGTACGATGCTTTCCGACGTTGTAATCAACAATCTTTTATACATAATGCCACTACACTTTTATTTTTCTCTACATTGGAGAAAATAGAAAATAACCTCTTTTATGAAAGCTTGTTTTTCCATTGATTGTTGTTTTTCGTTCTTTTTTCAAGGCTATGTTAAAGGGTAATGATTGATATTTGACTACTCTTAGCTGGTGATTGGAGCGAAAGTCGTAGACTTCTGCGGGAGTAGCGGAGTTAGGGAGACCCCGAAGGCGTTAGCCGAGGAGGCACCATACCCGCCCGCGGAAAGCGGAGACTTTCGCGGAAATCAACAGCGACGTTTAACAGAGACGTTTTGAAAAAGGACTATTTGTTTCCTGGCATCTTAATGTTATAAAGTAGGCTACTAATAATGTTCATGAAAATAGCCTAAAAAAAGAGCCTTAATGAAAAACATGAAATCTAAGGTTAATTCGTATATAATATAGGGTAATGATGGCTATATTGCCAAAGTGCGGCTAAAATAAAATATTTAGGAAGCATTTATGAATAGTGCGTTGTCTTTTTGTAAGGTTGTATTGGCATAGTAGCATTACTCAAATTAGAGAGTCGACGGACTTCTGCCAAAGCAACCAAACATAAAATAACTATATATACCTTCCTTTCGTAGCTACTTTTTCATGGTAGACGGAAGTATAGGGGAGAAATTTTTAAGGAGAGATTCGAATGTTGTTTAAAGTCTATTATCAAGAAAATGTTGCAGAAGCACCTGTACGAGAGAATACGGAAGTCTTATATTTGGAAGCTTCTGCTGTTTTTGAAGTGCGTAGAAAATTAAAGGAAAAGCCATACAATATTGAGTTCATCCAAGCGGTGGATGGAGCTTATTATGAGTATGAAAAACAATCTGAAAACTTTAAAGTATTGGAGAACTGATAGAAAATGAAATTTGTCAAAAACAATCAAGCAGCGGTTTTCGCTTTAGGAGGACTTGGTGAGATCGGGAAAAACACCTATGCAGTCCAATTCCAAGATGAGATTATTCTTATAGATGCTGGAATTAAATTTCCTGAAGACGAGTTATTAGGAATTGACTACGTTATTCCTGACTACACATATTTAGTAAAAAACCAAGAAAAAATCAAAGGCTTATTCGTTACGCATGGTCATGAGGATCATATTGGCGGAATCCCTTATTTGTTACGCGAAGTTGATATTCCTATATACGGCGGCAAGCTAGCACTTGGTTTAATTAAAAATAAACTAGAAGAGCATGGACTCTTACGCAAAGCGAAATTAATTGAAATCCAAGAAGAAGATATCATTAAATTCCGCAAAACATCGGTTACTTTTTTCCGCACTACTCACAGTATTCCTGATTCTTATGGAGTTGTTGTAAAAACTCCACAAGGAAGTATCGTACACACAGGTGACTTTAAGTTTGACTTCACTCCAGTAGGTGAACCCGCGAACTTAACAAAAATGGCTGAAATCGGGAAAGATGGCGTTTTATGCTTACTTTCTGATAGTACAAACAGTGAAATACCTGATTTTACAATGTCAGAGCGTCGTGTTGGCGAAAGCATTCAAGATATTTTCCGCAAAGTAGACGGCCGTGTTATTTTCGCAACATTCGCTTCAAACATTCATCGTTTACAGCAAGTTACGGAAGCTGCTGTGGCTCACGGACGCAAAATCGCTGTATTTGGTCGTAGTATGGAAGCAGCTATTAATATTGGACAAGAACTCGGCTATATTCGAGCACCAAAGGATACATTTATTGAAACACATCAAATTAACCGCATGCCTGCTAACAAAGTAACCATCCTTTGTACAGGTAGCCAAGGTGAACCGATGGCAGCACTTTCTAGAATTGCTAACGGTACACACCGTCAAATTCAAATTATCCCTGGAGATACGGTTGTATTCTCTTCTTCCCCAATCCCAGGTAACACATTGAGTGTTAATCGTACAATTAATTTGTTGTTCCGTGCTGGCGCAAACGTAATTCATGGTTCATTAAGCGACATTCATACTTCTGGACATGGTGGTCAACAAGAACAAAAGCTTATGCTTCGTTTAATTAAACCTAAATACTTCATGCCAATTCATGGTGAGTACCGCATGCAGATTACGCATAAGCAACTTGCCATTGATTGTGGAGTACCAGAACAAAACTGCTTCATCATGGATAATGGAGAAGTATTAGCACTTGGAGAAGATGAAGCTTCAGTTGCTGGCAAGATCCCATCCGGAAATGTTTATATTGATGGAAATGGGATTGGTGACATCGGTAATATTGTATTACGTGATCGTCGCATCCTTTCTGAAGAAGGCCTTGTAGTAGTGGTCGTTAGTATCAATATGAAGGACTTCAAAATCGCTTCTGGTCCAGATATTATCTCCCGTGGATTTGTATACATGAGAGAATCCGGCGATTTAATCAATGATGCACAAGCTTTAATAACGAAACACTTAAATAAAACAATGGAACGTCGCACTACGCAATGGTCTGAGATTAAAAACGAAATCACCGACACACTTGCACCTTTCCTTTACGAAAAAACAAAGCGTCGTCCAATGATTTTACCTATCATTATGGAAGTTTAATGTAATATTTGTAAAGCCCCGTGAACTTCACGGGGCTTTATTTAATCTATTCGAAAAGCTACCTGTTCTTTCTCAACTACATGAAGGATAGCCCCTTCTACCATCGCCCTATTTTCATTTATTAAGAAGCCAGTAATGATAAGTATCAACCCCATTAATACTGAATAAACTGCTGTCTTGTTATCCCTTTGTGAAAAGAAAAATAAGAGCCCCATCACTATCAAGCCTATTCCAATTAAGTAAAGTATCAAAACAATATAAAGTATAATTCCCATACAAACCTGCTCCTCCTGCTTTTTGCGCCTTACATTATCTATACTAACTATTAAGGTTCTTTAGCACTTTTAAAGTAAGCAGCACAGAAGCAATTCTTTCCTACATTAAGAACGAACAGGAGTAAACAAAAAAATAAAAACTAGCTAGAGTTAGTAACTCGCTAGTTTATGCTTTGCTTTATTCTTCTACTAGTTTTTTTTCAAATCGATTAATATCTCGATCAGCACCAATGACAATTAAAATATCTCCTTGCCTAATTCTTTCGGTTGCCTGAGGCGAGACAATGATATCCTTCCCACGCTTTATTGCAACAATATTAATTCCGTATTTGGCACGAATATCCAAATCAATTAGTGTATAACCACCCAATCGCCTACTTGCTACAATTTCCACTATACTATGTTCATCCGACAATTCTAAGTAATCCAGCACATTATTAGAAACAATGTTATGTGCAATCCTTCTTCCCATATCACGCTCTGGATGAACAACCTGATCAGCTCCTATACGAATAAGGACTTTTTCATGATAGTCATTTGTTGCTTTTACGGTAATATGTTGCACACCTAACTCTTTAAGAATAAGTGTCGTTAATATACTAGCTTGGATGTTATCCCCAATAGCAACAATCACATGATCAAAATTTCTAATACCGATGCTTTTTAATACCGCTTCATCTGTTGTGTCACCTACAACCGCATGAGAAGCAATATTTGCAAATTCATTCACTTTATCTTCATCTGTATCAATAGCTAAAACTTCTACTCCTTCTTCACTTAACGCTTTAACCATACTTCCACCAAAACGCCCTAAGCCGATAACTGCAAATTCTTTTCTTTTCAACGACTTTTCCTCCAATAACAACATCTCTCATTTCATTCATTGTATCACAAATGCAACATTTCGTTGATTCGAACATCCTTCAGAAAAAAGTTAATTATCTTCTTGAAAACCGCTCAAATAAAGTGTAAAATTACACAATAAAGCACTTTTTATTCTGAAGGAGATTTTAATTCTTATGATTCAAGAAGAAATAATTCAGATAGTCTCTAACAAACTAAAATTAATAAGGATAGAAAACGAGTACACACAAGAAAAAATGGCTGAGATCCTAGGAGTATCAAAAAAAACCTTAGTACAAATTGAAAAAGGTAGAAATGATGCAAGTTGGACGCTTGTCGTTGCTACGTGCGCCCTCTTTAGGGAAAGCGATACATTAACTTCTATTCTGGGAGAAGATCCATTAGAAGTAATTGAAACAATTGCTCATGAGCGGATAAACATGCAACCGGATAAAACATTCGGTGGAAAAATATGGTGGAAGGAAGTTGCTAAGTCAACATCCTATCGTCTACAACAAAATGTAATTAGTCAGCATTACCGCATTTTAGATGATGAAAATTATCGATGGTTCAGTTCATTTAGTAAAGAGGAAGCCGAACAACGTCTTAAAGAATTAGAGCACAACAAATAAGGAGGGTTCTGACAATGAATACGTTAGCGATAATAGCTATCTTGTTTCCAGTTTTTCTTATGGTTTGCTACTTAACTGAGTATTTGGAATTTGGCAAGTAAAGATTTATTTATAAAGGTAGGTTTAATTTTTAAGTAGTACTGTTAATTTTCACCTACCTTTTTCACCATCGTCATAAACGATACTGAGTTATGTTGAAATTCCACTCCTTTTTCAAATCCCATTTTCGAATACAAATGTATGGCTCTTTTATTAAATGTTGCAACAGTTAGTCGCACAGGTGTACTTTCATATTCCTCTTCAACATACTTAAGAACAAAAGAGAAAAATTCAGTTCCCCTTCCGCTACCGGTTATATCAGGTTTCATTCCGAGACCGATATCACACCAAGCCTCCTTATAAGCATTGACACGATCTCCTGCCGGGACTTGTGCCGCTTGTCCCAAACAAAAGAAACCTATAACTTCACCGTTGCTTACTACCACCAAATAAGGATTGTCTAACATTTCATGCAACGCTTCTTCCGTACACTCGTTATTATAAAAATCATATGGCGGTTCATAACGCCATTGCAAAATTTCTTCAGCACACTTCTTGGTCATTTTTTGAATCGATAGAATCAAAAAGCTTCCCCCCTTACATTTTTTTAGAGAGATAGCTGTACATTAGCATCCCAATGATAATAATCACTAAGCCGACAATAGCCAAAGCGCTTGGTAGTAGGCTAGATAGCAACAATACCTCCCCAATTAACACAAAAATAACTTGTGTTGATTGCGTAGCTTCTACAGAGGCAAGCTTACCATGGTTATCTCTCACTCTATCTGTCGCTAGAAAAAATAATGTCGTTGCTATTACCCCAGAACAAATTGCGACAATTAACGTTTGAAGAACTTGACCAGAAGAAGGCGCACCCACTTCTATCAATCCCATCACAGCTACAATTAGCCAAAACGGAATGGTAGCTAAAGTCATCCCAAGTACTCGCTGAAATGTATCTAATCTACCGCCACAAAGTTCCATCATTTTTCGATTACCTAAAGGATAAGCAAATGCGGCAATTACTACAGGTGCTACCCCCATAATTAATTCAGACATTGTGATAGTTTGGGCCTTTTGCCATTGAATAAGCACGACCCCGAGAAAGATAAGCATTGATATTGCTAGTGCTTTTAAAGGTATTTTCTGTCTAATTCTTTCTATTCCAACTTCTGTTTGAATCGTTTGATAAAAAAGTGGTCCTAATAAAATTCCTGCAATGATCGTAAGCTGCCACGTACCCGCTACCAGCCAACCTGGACCGGATGCAGCAGCGTAGGTGATTGGACCATAAAATAATACAAAGCCAACAAAGCTCCAGCATACCCAAGCGATCGGATGTCTTCTCATTTCTACAAATACTTGACCTGAATTTTGACGAAATAAAACAATAATAAATAGAAAAGGAACCATGAAAAAAAAGCGGAGAGAAGAACTCCATAACCAGCTTCCTCCTGCTAGTTCCATCGAACGATTTAGAATAAACGTGACCGCGAAAAAAAGGGAAGCCAGGATACCAAGAATAATTTCTTTCACTTATTAACACCACCAGACTTAATAGCACAATGAATTTTATTTTATCCTATTTTGCTTACAAACGGAGGCACCGGTTTAAAAGACCGGTGCCTCCAATAATTATTTTACCCAACGTCCTTCATGGTATATTGTGCTTTTACAAGGTGATAGTAAATACCTTTATGGTCCATCAGTTCTTCATGATTACCTTGTTCCATAATGTTACCATGATCCAAAACAATAATATTATCTGCTTCTCTAATAGTAGATAAGCGGTGAGCAATGATAATAGCTGTTCTATTCTTTAAAAGCTTCTTTAAAGCGGATTGTATTTGTACTTCTGTTTCTGTATCAATACTTGCCGTTGCTTCATCAAGAATAATTATACGCGGATCTGCTAACAGTGCTCTGGCGAAAGAAATTAATTGCCTCTCCCCTACTGATAGGACATTCCCTCGCTCTTCAACTTCTGTTTCGTAGCCATTCTTCAACTTCTCGATAAAATTATTCGCCCCCACAGCCTCTGCAGCTGCTTTTACTTCCTCATCTGTTGCTGTCGGTCTCCCAAAGCGAATATTATCATTAATAGTCCCCGAGAAAATAAACGTATCTTGTAAGACCACACTAATTTGCGATCGCAAGCTCTGCAAGGACACATCTCGAATATGATGGCCATCAATCTTTACGGTTCCACCAGTAGCATCGTAGAAACGAGAGATTAAGTTCGCAATAGTCGTTTTTCCAGAACCAGTATGACCAACTAGCGCTACTGTTTGACCAGCTTCCATTTTAAGCGATATTTTATTAAGTGCAGTACGTTTGCTGTCATAAGAGAATTCCACATCCTCAAACTCAATTTCGCCTCGTACATCCTCTAGTTTAAATGCTTGATCTTTTTCATCGACAATTGGTTTCTCATCAAGAAATTCGAAGATACGCTCAGAAGATGCCATCCCTACTAGGAGCATATTATAAAGCTGACCTAATCTTGAAATTGGCTCCCAGAACATCCCTAAATAAAAGGCAAAGGAAATGAATACACCAACGGTAAGTGTGCTAGTTCCACCTTGCATACTTGACTGAATCAAGATAGCACCAAACCAAATTAGTATAGCGGTTCCAATGGCATTCGTCATTTCAACAAATGGTCGGAATATCGCATTTTGCTGCGTTGCATTCCTCCATGATTCAAAGTTTTCCGTATTAATGCGATCGAAAAACGACATATTTTCTCTTTCTTGTGTGAATGACTGCGTGACACGTACCCCTTGAATACTTTCATTTAAATGTGAGTTCAGCATGGATTGCTTTATTCGAACATCCTGCCATGCTCTTCTAATTCTTCTACGCAAGCTAGTAGATATAAAGAACATAATTGGCAGAATAACTAAAATGGCCGTCGCAAGCTCTGGACTCAATACAAAGAGAATGATGACAATACCGAATAATAGTATAAAGTCCATCAAGAGGTTTATAACTCCATTGGTAAACAATTCTTGCAAGGAATTTATATCATTCATAATACGTACTAGGATAGATCCTGCTGAACGTTGATCGAAGAAACGATGTGATAAACCTTGTACATGGGTAAATAAATGCTTTCTCAAGTCATAAATAACATTTTGTCCAAGCATGTTCATCCACCTTATTCGTAACGCATTTGCTACGTACGAAATAAGATAGAGGACGGTAATCAGGACGGCTAACTTCGTTAAAAGATCCATGTCTCTATTAGCAATTGCACCATCATACAAGTATTTACCAATGATGATTGGAATAGCTAAACGAACAGCTGTTGCAACCAACATCGTAATAATAGCAAGTGGTAATAATGTCTTGGAATATGGTTTCATATAAGCAAACAATCGCCACATCTGCTGCCAATTGAATGGCTTTTCGATTGCTTGGTCTGTTGAGTAGTAAAAACGCTTTTTAACATTATCATTCATTTCTGTTTTTTGCTTCTTGCTCACACTGTTTCACCTTCTTTCAATTTGTCTGAGCTTCTAAGACAGTTTTTTGGTCTTTATATTGAATGTCATATATTCTGCGATAAGGTCCCTGATTCAGAATTAATTGTTCGTGTGTACCGCGCTCTGCTACTTTTCCTTCGTCTAGTACGATGATCTCATCTGCATGCTTTAAAGAGGAGATACGGTGCGCAATAATAAATGTTGTACGACCAGACATTGCATTCTTTAACTCTTTCTGAATATTGAATTCTGTTTGCATATCTACAGCACTTGTTGCATCGTCTAATACTAAAATGCTCGGATCTAGTATTAACGCACGGGCAATAGCGATCCGTTGCTTCTGTCCACCAGATAGACCCATTCCTCGTTCACCTAACATGGTGTCATAACCATCTGGTAGTTCCATTATAAATTCATGTGCTTGAGCCATCTTAGCTGCACGAATAATCTCATCCATGGAAGCATTCGGTCTACCATAGGCTATATTTGACTTAATGGTGGAGGAGAACAAGAAAGATTCTTGAAGAACAAAACCAATTTGATTTCTTAAAGAATGTAAGGTGTACTTGTTTACTTCCTGACCATCTACTAAAATACGCCCAGACTGCGGCTCATAAAATCTTGTAATTAACTGCGTGATACTTGTTTTTCCTGAGCCAGTCGCACCGATTAAACCGATTAATTTCCCAGGTGTAGCATCAAACGAAATATTTTGAAGGGCTGATTTATCTTCATTCGGGTAACGGAATGATACATTCTGAAAAGAAACATAGCCTTTCATTTTTGCAATATCCTTTGCATCAGGGAGATCTTGAATATCTTCTTCTGCTTCTAAAATTTCTAATAATCTCTCTCCAGAAGCCTTCGCTTGCGAAAATTGGTTAATAACAAATCCTAAATTGGCAATTGGCCATACAATATACCAAACAAGACTAAAGAAAGCGACTAAAGCCCCTCCACTCATATCTCCATTTATAACCAAGTATCCACCGAATCCTAATAATCCGACTACACAGGCATTGCCGATAAACTCCATTAGCGGAAAATATTTAGCCCAAATATTCGCCGTATTAATGTATTTATCTTTGTAATCAATGTTAGAATTATTAAATTTACCGATTTGGTGAGCTTCACGAGATAAAGATTTTACCGTATTGATTCCACTGATGTTTTCTTGAACATTCGTGTTTAATTTTCCGAATGACTTTCTGATTCCTCGGAAAGCAGGGTGAACTCTTTTATCGAAGCGGTATGTTACAAACGCTAGAAATGGCATCGCTAACAATGTTACAAACGTTAATGCAACAGAATAGTAAAACATTAATCCTAACGTAATCGTGACCAATAGTGCGAAACGAATTAGCTCGGCAAATCCGTAAGATAAGAAAAAGCGAAACCCTTCCACATCGGCCGTTAGCCTAGACATTAAGTCGCCTGTCTTCGCATTATCGTAATAGCGAAACGGTAGAAATTGTAGTTTTTCATACAATTCATTACGGAGGCGATAAACAGACTTGATCCCAAACAAGTCGCCTAAATACTGATTATAATAAGTAAATACCCCTTTTAATGTCATAATCCCAACAAAGCCAAGCGCTATATATGGTACATACTGGAATTGTTGTTTAAGCATAACTTCATCGATCGTAATTTGCAGAATCACTGGGTAGATGACGGTTATGACCGTAACAAGTAATAAAAATAGTAACGAAATATAGAAACTTTTACGATACGGCCAATAAAACTGCTTTAATTTCTTAAATGTCTCCACATGTTTCCCCTCCCTTGTTTATTCATGCTGGAAAATATAAGATAGTATCTAATATATCGAGTTTCGAAATATTTTTCCAGTCTTTTTTTCAAAAATTTAAACTATTTATATTATTATTTTATACATAATGAAAATACTTGTAAGCAACACGAAGTCTGATGTTAACTACTACTTTAGATGGAGATAGTTCTCGTCTTGAATTTGCATTATAAAATCAGTGGCTAATCGCTCTCTAAAGTTAGAGGTGAAAAATCCTTAGGTTTGAGTTATTAAAGGCGAAATGAATAACTTTACACTATATGTGCCTTGGACTTGTCTTAATACAAGGTAAAGGAGGCATTTTTTTGAGTTTCTATTATTATCGTTTTTTAGGAGCGGTTACTGAATTAGAATTCGGTGGGTGGGTGGGTGGTCCATATACACATTGGCACCAACTTTATAATGGAAACGGAAGGAACATTAAGGCTAAATTAGATGTAAGGGATATTTTCTTCGTATTAGTTAAATAGAATTGGAGATTTGTTAGGTAAATCTTCGCATCTGTTAAAATCAACGCGATATCCAACCTAGTATGAGTTGTTTAGCTATGTATTTTTCATTTTCACTTAATTCGAGTCCCTTTTTTCATAAAAAAGGCAATTTCAAGTGATTTTTTTGGCTATTTTCTGCCTCCTGCTTGTTTCCAGTTCACTAAACTCTCAAGAAGCGAAACGTGGCAGATAGACACAAACCAAACAAAAAAAGAAAAAAACCAAAAGTAAGGATCCACACATACTTAAGGTTTCATTCAATCTTTAAAACATTATTTTTCATTTTCTCCTAAAACACGATTTACACGTTTTTCTAACATTTTCATTCCACTTCCGCCTGCTTGGAAGTGACGAAGATTCCCTTCTGCATCGAATACATAATATGCAGGGACATATTGATTTTCAAAAGCATTTGTTAACGCATGATCATTATCGACAAAAATAGGTTGTGAGATGTCATGCTCGCTTGCAACTTTTTTGATTTCTTCCATATTTAGGTCATCTTCAGAACGTGGCATATGAACAGCGACTACGTTCAGTTTATCCTTGTAATTATCGCGGAATTCGTTTACTTGCGGCATTGCTTCTTTACAAAGGTGACAACTAATGGACCAGAAATGAATAAGGGTCGGCTTTTCACCAATCAATTCCGCTTTTGATACTTCTCCATTCAACCATTCAGTAGCACCAGAAAGTTCCGGCATAGGTGAGCGTAGTTTCATTGTTTTGGCCTCCAATATGTAATTTATTTAGCATTAAAACAAAAGGCAAGAAAAGGCCTAACAATAGTTAGACCTAATCATTTGCAGATAGAATTATAATGTAGCTTGTCCAGGCTTCCAGTTAGCTGGGCAAAGTCCACCAGTTTGTAATGCTTGAAGTACACGTAGAGTTTCTTCTACATCACGACCAATGTTGTTATGGAAAACTGTTTGGTATTGTAATTCGCCTTCTGGGCTGATGATGTAAAGACCACGAAGAGCAATACCTTCGTCTTCGATTAGGACACCATAGTCACGAGATACAACGTGGTTTGTGTCAGCTGCTAATGGATATTTTAATTCGCCAAGACCATTGCTTTTACGGTCTGTGTTAATCCAAGCTAAGTGAGTATGGATTGTATCAGTAGATACACCAATGATTTCTGCGTCTAAGTCTTCAAACTCGTCATAACGATCAGACATTGCAGTGATTTCAGTTGGGCAAACGAACGTGAAATCCATTGGATAAAAGAATAGAACCGTCCACTTATCGTTTTTCATGTTCTCTTCTAAACTTACTTTTCCAAATTCTTTATTTGGTAATACAGCATCCATTTCAAAACGTGGAGCTTGTTTACCTACCATGCGTTCTGCCATTAAAAATCCCTCCAAAATAATATTTATTGAGAATATAGCTTGTACATTCTCAATTACTTTTTTATCAACAGTATCAATTATAAAACACACACAAATTTTAGTCAATGTTAAATGATAATTAATTTAAAATAGGACTAATTAAAAACTATTTCTTTTTTTACCCTTAATTGTTATACCCTATTTCATTTCAAAATACACAGACCTTTTCTTAGCTAAATAACTGGCAATTATTTCACATATATATTTTAACATTCTTTGATGAAGGAACAAAATAATTAGCACTCCCTTTTTGATATGGTAAGAAAGTATAATAGCCGTAAGCTGAACGAGGAGCTTGCACTTTTGTTCTTTCCGTATTGTTTGGTTTTATTGAGCTAATCCTATATAATGCCTTACTATAGGTCTTTTTATATTTTTGAGAGGAGATTTTGGATTAATGATGAATTTTGGTTTTTTTGATTTCAATTTTTATGCAATCTTATTAGCTATCGGAAGTATACTTCTAGAGTTAATCGTGATAATTGTTGTTTATTCCATTGTAAAATCAATTGGTAATAAAGTAATTACTCGAGTATTCTCACGAGCTATTGAGAGACAAGGAATTTCGTTAGGAAGAGCAAAAACACTAGAGAAATTAACAGTCAATGCTTTTACATATGTTTTAACATTCCTTTTAATTGTTATGGTGTTAGAAAATGTCTTTGGTGTTCAGACAACAGCTATCTTAGCAGGAGCTGGGGTTGTTGGATTAGCAATTGGGTTTGGAGCTCAAGGGTTAGTAAGTGATGTCGTTACTGGATTTTTTCTTCTATTAGAAAAACAAGTGGATGTAGATGATTATGTTACAACTGCTGGGTTCTCCGGAATTGTCGAAGAAGTTGGATTACGAACCACTAAAATTCGTGACTTTGATGGTTCCCTACACTATGTACCTAATCGAGAAATTTCTAAGCTATCCAATCATTCTCGCGGAAACATGCTTGCTCTTGTGGATATCGGGGTCACCTATGATAAAGATATCGATGAGGCTGTAGAAGTTATGCAAAGAGCTTGTGATGAGTTAGCTGAACAAGAGGAAACCATTAAAGAGGGACCAAATGTCGTAGCTGTTCAAGGACTTGGGGCTTCTAAAGTAATAAGGATAATTGCGAAAACAGAAAATATGCAGCAACGGGCAGTAGAGCGAAAAATACGCAAGGCAATTAACGCAGCATTAGAGGCGAACGGAATCAACATTCCATTCCTAGACCAAATAAAACTCGAGAATAATGTAGAGTAACAGAAACAAGAGGCTTAGAAAATTTCTAAGCCTCTTTATATTTTTGTTGTAAATGGAAGTATAAGCTAATACCATATTAATGGGGGTGAAAAGATTGAGTAATGAATATGGAGGACTCGGAAGACGCTTCGTTGCTTTATTAATTGATGGCTTGATTGTTACCATTGGGTTATTTATTATCCTCTTTATCCTTGGTATAGAGCTTTCAGACGCACAAAGCAACTCATTAAATACGACCATCAGTAATATTTATATGTGGTTAATACCGACCATTTGGACCGGTTATACTATTGGTAAAAAAGCTTTAAATATTAAAATAGAAAAACTGGATGGTAGTGATGTAACACTCTGGACGATGTTTTTAAGGCAAATTATTGGTTCAATTGTTTACGCCCTTTCCTTTGGTATCCTCTTTATCGTGAGTGTCTTTATGGTAATCATCCGAGAAGACAAGCGGGCTATCCATGATTTTATCGCTGGAACTTGTGTTGTAAAAACAAAATAACGAAAAGCTGTTTTCGCATACTTTGTTGCTTTTCGTAAATAGAATCAACCCGTCATTATTGTTGCAATCGTGCTCTTTTCCATTATGTAATCGAGAGCCTTCTTCTATTTTCTAAGCAAAATGACGGTAAAAAGTCCAAATGCCGACTTTTCACCAGCTTAAAGCAACAATCTTTATGAAAAGAGCCTAACGAAAAGAAGAGCCCAACAACGGCTCTTCTTATTGGTTAATTTTGCTCTCAACTTGTTGACATACTTCATCTGCAGATAAGCCATGTGCTGCTATGACAGACCCCGCTGTTACACTATTCGAAATCCCCATTACATTGTTGTCAATTCCCGTTACTACACAGCAGTCGCAACCTTTAGCATCGTCCTCGTTATTTAGTTGAACCACATCATATCCTTTTTGTTGTAACGCTTCTTGAACAGCAGTTAAGGATTGCTCTACACCTATTTTTGGCATAATTGGTCCACCTCCTCCTTCTTAATTTGGCTATCTTTCAGAAAATTATTCTAGGAGGCAGAAGAAATCCTTATTCATTTCCTTTTTTCGTCATATATCCTATTAACATATTAATAGCAACGCCAATCGCGTCTTCATTTGGATTAAGTTTGGAATGATGCAACCCATATGGCGATTCAACGCCAAGCCAAAACATAAAACCAGGGATATTTTGAATCATATATCCGTAGTCTTCACCAGTCATAGCATGTTTACATTCGATTAGATTTACCATTGTGTTTTCCTTTACAAAATTCATAAACTCTTGTGTTAACTCCACGTCATTATCTACTTGATGATACATACATCCATAATCAATCTTAGCCTCACAACTGTAGCCGACCTCTACACCTTTTACAAGGGCTTCTATGCGTTCTTTTACCTTCTGCATACTCTCGACAGATAAAGTTCGAATTGTGCCTTCAAGCCTTGCACGTTCAGCGATAATATTTTGAACGGTCCCCCCAGTAATTTTCCCAATCGTGATTACTGCACTATCTAGTGGATCCACATTTCGAGAAATAATGGTTTGCAATTGTGAAACTAGTGAACAAGCAGCTATAACCATGTCATTTGTTTGATGTGGATAGGCTGCATGTCCACCTTTTCCTTTTAAATCAACAAAAAGTTCGGAAGTGTTTGCAAATAGTAAACCTGGCTTCGTTGCAATAGTGCCAACTGGATATTCTGGTGCGATATGCAATGCTATAATCAAGTCTGGCTTCCATTGGTTAAAAATGTCCGATTGTATCATTGGAAGTGCACCACCTGGGCCTTCTTCTGCTGGCTGAAACATAAATAGAATATGATCTTTAGGTGGCTGTAGCGAAAAGTGAGTCAACACACCTAACGCAATACTCATATGCATATCATGGCCACAAGCATGCATCAATCCTTCATGTAAAGAGTGAAAAGGAAGGTCCGTTTCCTCTGTAATCGGCAGACCATCAATATCTGTACGGTAACCAATTGTTTTTGTAGGGTTTGTCCCTTTAATTCGCACAAATAAACCTGTTTCCCATTTCTTAACTTCCATATTTTCTGGTGGAAGACTGTTTAAGTATTGAAGTAAGTAGCTTTGTGTTTTCCGTTCTTGGAACCCTTTTTCCGGTATTTGATGAAGATCTCGACGTATTCGGATAAAGGGATTTATTACATTACTCATGGTACTCCTACTTTCTAAAAGGCTGTTTTCGCATACATTATTGCTTTTCGTACTGAACCCTGATACTTGTATTTCTTGTGCATACGAGCTCTTTTCGCTTGTTTATTTTTCTTGTATTTCTAAATGTAAGTTTACAAATCGATAGAAAAGAGCCTTCTAAAAAGAAGGTGTGGATACGTTCTAATCCACACCTTCTTTGAATTTCTTCTATTAAAGCTGACGAAGCTCTTGTTTGATTTCAGTTTTTGATTTGGTTTTCTCGTCAATATCTTTGATTTTACGAGCCGGAGTTCCTGCAACTACTGTATATGGTGCTACATCGTCAATAACAATGGCACCAGCTGCAACTACTGCTCCTTTTCCAACTGTAACACCTTCTAATACCACCGCATTAGCGCCAATTACAACATCATCTTCTACAATAACAGGCTTAGCAGAAGGTGGTTCAATTACACCTGCGAGGACGGTCCCTGCTCCAATGTGACAATTTTTCCCGACCGTTGCACGACCACCAAGTACCACGTTCATATCGATCATAGTACCTTCACCTATAACTGCCCCGATATTAATAGAAGCACCCATCATAATAATCGCATTATCGCCAATTTCTACTTGATCACGAATAATAGCACCTGGTTCAATACGTGCTTTAATTCCTTTAAGGTCTAGCAATGGAATGGCAGAATTACGACGATCATTTTCAACTACATAATCCTCAATCTTTGCTTCGTTCTCTGTAAGTGCTGCTGCAATTTCAGTCCACTCACCAAACACAACGCCACTGTTACCAGTTATAAAGGTTTTAGAAGAAGCACCAAAGTTAACAGCTTCTAAATCACCTTTCACATATACTTTTACTGGAGTAGATTTTGTACTATTTTGAATAAAAGAGATAATTTCGTTTGCATCCATCATTTTCATTATGTATTCCTCCTAAAGCAAAGTTGTCTTCATCCCTTTACTCTATCAAACAAGAAAAAGGGTGACAAGTAAAATGTAACATATTTAAAATGGTAGCACCCAGATATTTAGATAATTCTGATTCCACAATAAGGATTCACTATTAAATTCTAGCTACCTTTATTTCTACCCGGAGCGCATTCATTTAGCACTTCTAAAAAAGCTTCTACTTGTTTTAGTCGAAAAGCAGATTCATATCCAATTAGCCATGTATCCCGATGCAAGTTAAAGTCTGCCTTACGTGTAAGTGGAATTTTATTTATATGATCGTATTCTTCTTGCAAAGTAATAGAAGGAAGTATAGCATAACCAATTCCGTTTAATGCCATCTGTTTACACGTTTCAATTTGATCAACAACAATAGTCCTTTTCGGAGGCGTTTGAAATTCCTTATGCCACCAAACCTGAATCTCTTGATAATAGGTAGAATCGCTTTTAAATTGAATAAAGGGGCGTTCTGTATGTTGAAGTTCTTCTAATTCCTTAATTTCAGTATCCACCACATATAAATCATCACTCAGTAAATGCTTTTTGACACCTTTCCATTCTGGATTCCCTCGAATGATGCCTATATGAACTTCATCTTCATATAGACTTTTAACGATGTCACTACTCCAACCCGTGATTAAGGACACTTTTGCATTTGGATACCTTTGTATGTATTTCTTTAAAACTTTCGGCAGCCAATACTGACCAATAATCGTCGCAACTGCTATCTTTAATGTTCCATATACTTCTTTATCGAGGGAGAAGATTTCTTCCCTCACCTTTGCATCCTTTGCAATTACCTCATCCGCAAATTCTACTATTTTTTCACCAGCAGGAGTAATTAGTAAGCCTTTTTGAGTACGAATAAAAATCTTGGTATTCCATATCTTTTCGATGCTTTGAAGACGCTGTGATAATGCCGGCTGAGAAACAAATAAGCGTTCAGCTGCCTTTCTCATATTTTTTTCTTTTGCTAAAACAGAAAGAATGTGGAATTCTGATGAATTCATAACGACACCCTCAATATAAGTTTTTCTTATATTATATCTTAATTTATTTGATATTTCATTATGACTTTCCCAGACATACAATGAAATAGAATAGTCAACTTATTTGAGGGTGGAGATACTCATGGAAAATTCTTTTTTTTTGCTTATATTGATAGGATTTGTCGCTACATTTGTTGGAACGTTAGGGGGTGGTGGTGGACTCATTAACCTTCCTGCCATGCTTCTTCTTGGAATTCCAATTCATTCTGCTATTGCTGCTAATAAGTTTTCCAATACATTTAGTTCTTTCAGTAGCTTTTATTTATTATGGAAACGCAAAGAAGTAAACTTAAAATTAGGACTATCATTGGTACCATTTACTCTACTTGGTGGCCTTATGGGAGCTTTATTTGCTTCATTTTTATCAGAGGGGATTCTCTTAAGAATTGCGCTTTGTCTATTAATTTTTGCAACTGCTCTGAATATAAGAAAGTCTCGGAAAAAAGAAAATCTTGGAGGACAGCCACCTAAGAAACTTTTTCTTCCAACTTATGTTTTTATCGGTGCATTTGACGGGTTGTTCGGCCCCGGTCAAGCCACACTTCTTATGCATTCTTTCTTAAATGCAGGATATACTTTTCTGACAAGTATTGGGCTTACACGACTTCTAACACTTTCAAGTTGTTTTATTTCTTTTACTGTTTATTTTGCAATGGGCCTTTTTGATTGGCGAGTAGGTGTTTTACTTGGAATCGGATCATTTTTAGGTGCACAAGCAGCTGTTAGATTGGCGCCAAAATTATCGCATCTACCATGGAAAAAAATATTAGCTGGATTTTCCATTTTTTTAATAGGCTATTTGATAATAAAAATTTTCGTGTAAAGGACTGATTAGTATGAAAATAAAAATAAACCGACTTAATCATGTTCAATTATGTATTCCAGTTGGCGCAGAAAATAAGGCTAGGGAGTTTTATTCTCAACTGCTAGGCTTAACCGAAATACCTAAGCCAGTATCATTACAAGCCAATGGTGGATTATGGTACGAAGTTGGTGATATTGAACTTCATATTGGGGTCGAGAATATGAACGGAGAAAAAAGCAAACGACACCCTGCATTTGAAGTCGAAAATCTAATAGAAGTGAAACAATTTCTACATTCCAAAAAAGTCATCATGAAAGAAGAAATCCCTATCCCAAACGTAGAACGTTTTAGTTTTTTCGACCCCTTTGGTAATCGTATTGAATTTCTTCAAAAAACATGAATAAAGCATCTGTTTCCTTTTTATGGAGACAGATGCTTTATTTTTATTCGTGTTATTCTTTTTTAGGGAGGAGTAAGATTAAGAAAAAACTGATGACAGCAATGACTCCAACTACTAAATACACAGACTGCAAGGCCGATGTTAATCCATCCTGTAGAAGTATTCGCATAGAATCGGATAATTGATTTCTTTGTGCCTCGTTCAATAATAGAGTTGTCGAATCGAGGGAAAACTCCTCACTAACCCCATTATTCTTCAAGTGTTGTTGGATGCGTGAATTCAAGATACCTCCTAATAACGCCGCTCCAATGGTACTACCTAATGTTCTCATAAACATGTTTGATGCAGTAGCTACTCCTCGCTTTTGCCACGGAACCGTGCTTTGAATCGAAACAATAAAGGAAGTGGTCGAAAACCCCATCCCAACCCCAATCATAAAGGAACCAAACGCCGCCCATACCGGGCCGTCATCAGGGCTTAATGTCATAAAAATGATACTTCCCAATACAAGTGCAACTCCACCAATTATTGAAGTCGTCCTAAATCCAATTTTCAATAAAAGACGACCCGCAATCATAGCAGCGATTGGCCAACCTATCGACATAGTTGTCAAGGTAAACCCTGCAACAATAGGCGGTCTTTCCATCACACCTTGTACGAAAGCTGGCAAAAAGCTTGAAATACCAATTAACATCATTCCAGTTGTTAATGAGGTTGTGTTTGCGATTAGTATGGAGCGCTCTTTCCAAATGTCAAATGGCATCATCGGATCGACCGCTCTTCTCTCTTGGAAGATAAAGAGAATAAACGTAATTACTGCTAGGGCACTAATTCCTAAGATTTGAGGAGAAAACCATGGCCAACGAACTCCACCTTCTACCAACACATACATAAAACTACTAACAGAAATGAATAGTAATCCAGCTCCTGCATAATCAATGGAATGTTTTTTCTTTTCTACTCCTTCATGCAAGAAGAGAAATAACCCGATTATTGCTAAAATACCGAGTGGAATGTTCACCCAGAAAACAAAACGCCAGCTGACATATTGAACTAATAGCCCTCCAATAGCAGGACCTAATATTGCCGAGATTCCCCATACACTTGATAAATAGCCTTGAATCTTTGCTCTTTCTTCTTTCGTATACATATCTCCAACAATTGTGGAAGCAATCGGCATAACCGCACCTGCACCAAAGCCTTGTATAAACCGAAAGAAGATAAGCATTTCAATGGACTCTGCCATACCACAAAGAATAGAGCCAATTAAGAACACAACTATACCAAAAGTTAAAATCGGTTTTCTCCCAAAAAGGTCAGAAAGCTTCCCATAAATTAAAACGGTAACAGCATTCATTAATAAATAAGAAGAAAAAACCCAGCTATATAATGAAAAACCACCTAAATCTGCCGCAATAGCAGGCATGGCAGTGGATACAATAGTTGCTTCCACTGCAGCCATAAACATCGCGAGCATTATTGCTGCTAACACAAAAGGACGTTTAGTCTTTTTCTTCTGATCTTGTCCAAGTATTACTCTCTCTTTAACCGCAGTTCCCATACCATTCCCCTTCTTTCTAACATAATGCATCCTTCCCAAAAAACTATTTCGTGCCTCTACTTAAATTGTACCGTGTATCTACTTCCTTGGCTACCAAAGTTCAACTGTTCCTTTTATCATCTTTTACTCTTATTATTTGTTGGCTCTGTTAAACATCGCTGTGGATTTCCCACGAAGCTTCACTTTCCGGGGCGCTTGTCGAGCCAGACACCAACAGGAATTTCTTTGTCTATGTCGGAACCTCAAACAAACCAATGGATGAAACGAAAAAAAGGACCTAAAAAGGTCCCTTTTATTTGTTGAGTTTTTGAATTTGTGTATTTAGGCGTTCTAGAATACTTCTTCTTGTTAGGATTCCCTCGAAAACCTGTTCTTCATTTTCCACACATATGAATGGGTGATTGACGAGAAGTTCTAATCCCTTTTCTAAGTTATTATTTAAGTTGAGTCGTGGAATGTCCTTGTTCATAACTTCTTCCACTATCATGTTCTCTAACCGCTCAAATTCAATTCGCTCTAATCCAAGAATCGAATCCATCACTTGCGTTGTACTAATTAAACCATGCAATTGATATTTAGGATCTAATACAGGTACAGCTGTATATCCTGTTTTGGTTAGCACTAATAGAGCATGTTCTAAGTTATTCTTAACTTGAACATGTGCTACCCTCTCTGCTGGTATGATTAGTTCCGCAATTGTAGTTCCTAAAATTTCACCATTATGGAGGCTGATCATGAATGTTCTTCCTCTCTTTGTTTACTCTCAGAAATAGTATATGATACTTTTCATAATTGACCATTATCATTGTAGCATAAATTTGCTTCTTACTCGAATGATAAACCAATAAATATTACCTTATTATTCGACAAAAAAAGCTACTCGTGTTAAGAGTAGCTTAAAAATATTACGATGAAATTTTGTCGTAAAGCTGTACTAATTTTATATACGTGTTACTCTCAAGCTTCTTTTCTCCTATTTCAATATCGTTAATTTCATTAACTACGAGTTCTTTCGCAAAATTTGTAGAAATTAACAAGGATACAAGTAATTCCTTTTCTTCTTCCGTAAAGCTTACCATATGGTTCCTGTCCCCTTCCATTTAATAACCGCTACTTGGTATATCGATTTGCATAACAAAAAGCAGCGTAAGCGTCAGGTTTAATCTTCGCATCAAACCCCATCGCTGTAATTCTTCCAGTCATTTCCTGGATAAAGTCTTTTGTTGCTCCTTTTTGCCCAATATCCAAATGAATTTCAAAGCGAAAATCAGCACCCTGCTCTAAGTGAGGAATTAACAAATTTTGAATGGTTTCTAACCGTTCATTAGAAAATAACATCGCAACTTCCTGACTTAATGCTGTTTCGAGTGAAATTTTCTCATGCAAGCTGCGAATAGCTCTTCTAGCAATATAAGGTCTTACACATCCCCATGCTCCCTTTCCTACCCGATGTAAATGAATAGCCGTCATAAATTTGGTTTCTTTTTGATGAACATGAGAATCTGTTCCAATTGACAACAAATAAGAGGCCTTTACATCTTTTTGGATAAAAGAAAGTATCTGTAAAAAAGCTTGTTCAAAAGTAAGGTAGCCGTGGGTAATATTATAAAACTTACTGGGGTTATCCATTAAGCCACTTCCTTCTTTTGTACTTTCCTACTTAACATATATGATGGAAAGGAACAAAAAATTAGTACTTTTAAGATAGTTTGTTGTTTCCCCTTTGAAATAGTATCAGTATGGACAGGATCAGCTAACTAATATACACCGAAATGCTGATTCAGCTCATTCAAGAAAGACAAATCCAAATTTAATAAAGATCTCGATTCTTACCCACAAAAAAAACCAAGCTAATTAGCTTGGTTTTAACCTTTGCTTGTATGGATTTGTCGTTTTGAATAGGCGCAGTGAGGACATTTATAAATCACATTTTGATTGGATTGTGCAGTTAATACTCTGTCTAAAGCTTCTTCTCTATTACATTTAGGACAATGAACAACTGGCATCATGATAACCACTCCTAACGTAAATGTCGCTTAAACTCTCCATTTTCTACAAAGATATCTTCTTTATCAATAGCTGTTGGTAACGCAAGCACTAACCCGATATTGGTAGTGGCGGCTTTATCATCTACAATAGTGAATGAAATATTATGTTGATTGGCTATGCGAGTATATTTAGAAAGATGTGCATAATTTATATCTCCATCTAAATACAACCGAGATGAAGGATACCTTTTCATCAAATCAACAATAGGAGCATACACTTTCGTTTGCATTACTTGCCCGTTGGTAAGAGCTAAAATAATCCGCTCTCTTAGCTGAGTTAAGTATTCTCTTCTCTCACTAGGTCTTATTTCAGGAGTACCTTTTAAGCCTCTATCTATGTAATCGTCTATGCTTTTTCCCATAAAACTCGTCCTCTCCGTAATGAATGACTAAGCGATTGGCAACATAGTTTCTTAATTAATGGATTAGATCAAAAATTTCAATGGCAATCATATCAATGTTATCAAATTGATACGTTTTGGGACTCTCGCCTTTAATAAAAACTTCTAATTCATATGTATTAGTTTTGTCGTAAAATTTTACGCTACATACCTTTTCTCCATTTACTTCGAAGAAACGTTGAGCTGGTTCGTTTCCAGTCTCTGAAGTTTCTTTTAAATCATTTAATCTTTTTACAATTCCTACTAATAGTGACATGTCACAACTCTCCTTCTATTCCTTCTACCTATATCATTAACCTACAATGCGTTGAACATTCGTTTTTTGTAGGAAAAATAGAGTAGAAATATTAATATTTTCATGTTACATTTTTATTTCCCTCTTATTGTAGTCTAAAACTACAGAAAAGAGCGCATAAAAATATGAATTTTTTTCTAACAAGGAGTGCAATATTAATGAAAATCACTGTATATACACAACCCGACTGTCCACCATGCCAAGTAGTTAAGCAATTTCTAACACACCATGGCATTCCATTTGAACAGATTGATATTTCACAAGATCATCATGCTAGAGAATACTTAGTTTACGAATTACAATCCTTTTCCACTCCCACTGTAACAGTGGATGAGCATATTGTAAAAGGATTTGATTTACAAACGTTACAACAAATCCTGCAAATAGAGGATTAAAAAAAGCAACTCACCAACCAGCAGAGAATACATCATACCATTAATAATATAGGGATTAAAGCTTTTTATTTATTCTCCCTTCTGAAATTATGCAAATAAAAAAAGAGCAACTATGCTCTCTTTTTATTTGCTACCTTATTATCGATACATGGGAATCAGTACTTACAGAAAATAGTTGTGAGACAAACATTGGCAACGATTGAAAGAAGGAAAAGGCAGAATATTGCGTACCATTATAGAGTGTAGCAACGGCAAAAGGTTTATTTATTTGATAAAAAGATAATAGATCTTGCTTACCTTTTTGTAAATCCTCATTAGTATGAAACAACTTTTCCCCTATAACAGTCGATTCATTTCTATTAATTACTACATCGGCTGTTTGAAAGCGCTCTGTTGAAAGTCGTTCTGTAATAGCTTTATTCCCCTCAGCTAGAAAATAGGGCTTTTCCTTTTCACTTCCATAACCTACTACTTTAAATCCTTGGTCCGTAACCTTTAATTCAACATATTCATAATGATTCTCATATAGATAAGGCATAGATTCATCTACCTCAAAAAACTCATAAGCGAAAATCGTATCTGTTGCTTCTACTCGATGAATCTTGGTCTCTACATCAAAAGTAAAGAAGGGAATATAAAATATAGTAAAGTCCGTTCCATATGTGATATAACCTTGTGCTTCTTCAAATAAATGAGCATCTAGAAACTGTCTCTGATAGTCTCGTGTAAAATATGGGTCTAATATTTCTTGAATCTCAGCTAAGCTTCGGTGTTTCTCTCCTAAGGAAAATTGAGCTTGTTGTGCTTCTTGTAAAAATGAATAAACTTCTTCATCTGAAGGTGGAGTTTCCGCTGCGACATTAGGTATACCGAATAGTAGAATAATAATTAATGCAAATAATAACTTTGTCCATTTTTTTTGCAATCTATTCTCCTCCTATAATTATGTCTCCTAATTTTACCAAGTTTATATACATTAATGGTGTGAAACCGTTCGTAAAATTCCTTGCTATTTTGACAAAATATTCTCTTTTCTAATGTTATACCCTGCCTATCTTCTTCCAAACAATATTATCTAAGATTTTTTTTGGTATAAAAATAAACAAAAAAACTGACCAAAATAATTTCGGTCAGCTTCTTTTACCAACTTGTCGTTAATGCTACATATCCAATATAGAGTAATATTAATACAGCTCCAACAATACAAGCTACAAAAATTGGATTTCGTAGCACATAATGCTCTTGGACTTTCTCACTGATTTCAGAATCCATTTCACTTGGACTAGCGCTTGTTTGACGCCCTACCTTATACGTATAGATTAGGGCACCCGCAATAATCAACAGAGCTAAAATTGCTAACATATAATCAAAAGGACCCATTCTTATCACCTCACGAGCAATGTTTACTCTTAAGGTCCGCTATCTACCTGTTTCTATACCATTTCTTATAAAAAATCCTGATTTTCATACAGAAAATCGTAAGCAAGATCAATATAAAGGTAGCGATTAGGACTGATTGGAAAAGAAAAAGTACGAACTGATTCCCCAGATTCAATATCACTATAAATATCTGATAAAAGTCCTTTTCTCTCCACTCGCATTTTCATTACATATTCTAAGAAATACGGACGCCAACTCCAATTTTTCATTTTATATTCTGGTTTTACTTTCCAATTTCCATTCTCTTTCATTAGGTTTGCCGATAACTGAAAGCCATTTTCATCACATATATACATCCGGAAGCTAATATCTGAAAATTCTTTCGCTATAAGCTGAAGCCACAAGTCTAGCTCCTCCATTTTTTTATGTTTACTTATTAATTGTTGTATCTTATCCTGAAGCATCTCTGTTAATTGCTGGATTGCTTCAAGCTTTCTTTTTTCATAACGAATGAATTGTTGAAATTTTTCGATCAGCACGCTTTTCCCATAATCCTCTGGGATAAATGTAGGTCCTGGTCTATGTAAATAAAAGCCTTGATAATATCTTCCCCCGTGTCTCCATGCATATTGGAGTTGATAAGACGCCTCAATATTCTCATAAAGTAAGGTTGCACCAATTTTTCTAGACAAAACCGCCAATGAGAATAATACATCCTGATGAGTGCTTACTTCATGACTTTGGCGTAAAATTTGTAGATCTACTTTTAGAATATTAGGTGATAATCTTCCAATACGATCTAAATTTGACCCTGCTTCACCGATATTAGAAACTGCTATTTGAATACCAAAGGTACGATAATAACTTATTAAATGCTGCAAATTCTCAATATCGCCAATATATGCATGTTCATCCAGTTCCAATACTATGTTCTCAAGTTTCAAACCCTTTGGAACATAGGAAAGTAGCAGTTCCAATAGAGACTCCCCTTGATCTACTAAAAGTAGCTGTGCATTTTGATTTATAAATAAAAGCAACCCACTCTTTTCCTCTATAAAAGCTGTTAATGCCTGGTTTAAAATTACTTTTTCTACTTCTAAACGATATTCATCAGGAATACTAGTATCATGAAAAAAAGCTCCTAAGCTATGCACATCAGCGGTTTCCATTTGTATCCTACCGAGTACCTCATACCCGATCACTTCTTGTCTATCAGCACTAAAAATTGCTTGATAATAGGGAATGACCCTTTCTAAGTTTGTCATTATATCTAGTGGATCCATACCCTTCTCCCCTTTAACCCTTATTTCTGAAAATTATAACATGTTTCTATATCAAAATTCTCATTCTAAACTAAGAATTCAGTAAGAAAAGCAGAACTCGCACATTTTTCCCCAACTTAAAACAAAAAACTACTGGAATCCAGTAGCTAATACGTCTTTCACACCATTCTCATTGGAATTTTCAATTCAAGTCCTGGACTTATACAATCTGTATTTAACTTATTTATTTTCCGGATTGCCTCTTTCGTCGTATCATATCGCTGGGCTACCTTTTGAAGACTGTCAGAGGGGACAACGGTATGTCTATAAGCTGGTATTTTTAATTCCATACCAACAAATAGGGTATCACTTACTAAGTTGTTTTCCTTCATTAAGACCGATTCATTTATTTGCAAGAGCTGAGAAATATCTTTGAGTGTATCATTTGGTTTGATTTTATAAAAGCCGTATTCACCTATTTCAGGCTCTGTAAGTAAACTCTCTTGTTTTTCCTTTAAAATTGCAACCAGAAACTGCTGAAATTTCACTCGGTAACTTTTAATGTTTTGAGTAACTGGGAGGAGTTGTTTCGAGTATTGCCTTGCTGCTCCTAATAAATTTTCTTTCCGCTCATTGCTACCTTTTTGATTAGTAAATTCTACTGCAAATTCAAAAAATGCTTCGGAAGGGTTTATATATAAGGTCAGCTCTTTGTTTTCTTCATCCCATTCATGCTTATAAAACAAACTCAAGGATATTCCTCCCTTTTGATTATCCAATTTTCATTAGTATGTAACCAAAAGGGATAGAATTATGAGTAAAAGAGCTTGCTTCTCGTTACACTACGAGTATTCAATCTATCAAAACGTTTAAAATGGGAATGGTTGCAACCACTGTCCACCATCCATTGTGACACATTCTCCATTTATATAAGCAGCTTTTTCTGAGCTTAAGAAAAATGCTAATTCTGCGATTTCCTCTGGCGTACCAAAGCGTTTTAGCGGGACACTTGCAGCGATTTTTCTAGCCTCCTCTTCGGACTGCATTAATTTATCCGCACCACCAGTACGTTCAATTGGTCCTGGAGCGATAGCATTTACTCTTATTCCATACTTAGTTCCCCATTCTACTGCTAGAGTTCGAGTCAACGATAACACACCCGCTTTCGCAGCAGCAGAGTGAGCAACACCTGCACCAGCATTCCAAGCGTAGGTAGCAACCATGTTAATCATGCTGCCTTGATGTTTTCTTTCCATCCAATATTTTCCCACAGCAGAGCTACAATAGAATGTGCCATTCAACACGATATCAATAACAGATTTCCAGCCATTCACAGAAAGCTTTTCAGCTGGACAAATAAAATTACCTGCAGCATTATTTACAAGAACATCAATCCGTCCAAATGCTTCATCCGTCAATTTCACCATTCTTTCCACATGTTCTGGATCTCTTACATCCATCTGGACCGTTAATACTTGTCCTCCATTACCTTCAATTTCCTCTTTTGCACTAGCTAAACGCTCCAAATCTCTTCCAGTGATAACAACCTGATATTCTTCCTTGGCAAATTTCAGCGCCATATACTTCCCCATTCCACTTGATCCACCTGTAATAATAACAACTTTCTTCTCACTCACATTCATTCCCCCTAACTATTATTTCTTTTATTCTATCTTAATTTTCAAAATAGTGAAAACGTTATCTTTTTCAATTTCCAACAAAACTTCTTCAAAGATGTAGAGAGAACAAGGAACTGCCGAATAGATGATGGTATAATAAGTTATAGTGAGAAGAGTCTGGCCCAAAAAGTGAACTTTTCCCACACAGTAATCCAATAAAACAATTTTTGGAACTGAATAAATTTTTATATAGTTAGGTTGATTTTTATGAAGCAGAAAATATCGAGAAGAAGTTTTTTTAAGCGACTATTTACCATTCCCTTTCTTGCCTTTATTTCTAGTGGCATTGGGTATTGGTATGCTAGATATATAGAGCCGAAGCAAATAAAAAAAGAGGCTCATAGAATAAGGAATACAAAAATCCCTAAAGGCTTTTCAGGAATGAAAATTGTCCAGTTTTCCGATACTCATGTTGGGCATCATTTTGAAATAGCAGATTTAGAGAAAATCGTGATAAAAATCAATGAAGAACAGCCAGATGTTGTGGTCTTTACAGGAGATCTTATGGATGATCCTTTAAACTATGATTACGCAGATCAATTGATTCCAGTTCTCCATAAGATAAGAGCACCGTTTGGGAAATTCGCAATATTTGGCAATCACGATCATGGTGGGTATGGAACGGAAACGTATGAAGAAATTATGGTTGCCTCTCAATTTACGGTTTTAAAAAATGAACATACACATATTGAATTAATCGATAAAAGTCGCATTTATATAGCTGGGGTAGATGATTTAATGTTAGGTAGGCCAGATTTCACCGAAACCTTACAGGGGATTCCAGAAAAAGCTTATACGATTCTCCTTGCCCATGAACCAGATGCTGCTAAAGAGATATCTGAGCAATTCCAAGTATCTCTACAATTATCTGGGCATTCTCATGGAGGTCAAGTGCAATTGCCCTTTATTGGCCCCATAGTGACTCCTCCACTCGGGTCTAAATATTATGAGGGGTTCTATGAGTTGAATCACTTAACACTCTATGTGAATCGCGGACTTGGCACAACTAGGCAGCCATTTCGGTTTCTAGCACCACCTGAAATTACCATTTTCACCTTAGAAAATTCTGAAACATAAAAATGGGCGATTACATGAAAGCATGATAAGCGCACAATCTCCTTTAAAACCATACAATATATCAACTTATAAAAGGAGGCGTATGTCTATATGCAAAGAAATAATCCCTATGGAACTAGAAGAATTGGTGGGTTTGGCTTTGGGTTTCCGTTTTTACCCTTTGTTGGGGGATTAGCAGTTGGTTCTTTACTCGCTCCAAGACCGTATTATTACCAACCGTATCCTTATTATCCTCCATATCCACCTTACCCATATCCATATCCTTATTATCGTTAAGGATAATAGCTTTACAGAACAATAGTGCAAGCTTCTCGTTTAAGCTTATGCCTCAGAAATGCTAGGTGCTGAAGCTCGACGTAACTCCCCTTACTATACAACCGTCCACCGTACGTTTTTCTAAATCAACAAAAAAGGGTCGCTGCTTTCTAGCAGCGATCCTTTTTTGTTATTCCTCATCTTCCTTCACATGATAAGCGAGCTGAAAGAGAGCAAGTTGGCAATTTAGCTTTGCCTCAGTAGATTCTACTTTCACATAATAATATTCTCCAGCTTCATTCTGTTCACGCGCCTTTACATTGTCGGAAAGTTCCATCGCAATAACGTGCTTAAGTCTTTTTTTTAGTCGACCAGAAAAGACAGGAAATAGAATTTCGACCCTTTTTTCCATATTCCTTGTCATCATATCTGCTGAAGACAAATATATTTTTTCTTTACCATTTTGATAAAAATAATAGACTCTACTATGCTCTAAAAATCTTCCCACAATACTGCGAACTCGAATATTTTCACTTACTCCCGTTAATCCCGGACGTAAGCAGCAAATACCACGTACAATTAAGTGAATTTTTACACCAGCACTAGAAGCTTCATATAATTTCATAATCAATGACTTATCTGTTAAGGCGTTCATTTTCGCAATTATTTTACCGTTCCCGTATTTACGATGAAATTGTATTTCCTTGTCAATCAAACTAATGAATTTCTCCCGAATATCTAATGGAGCGACACAAAAATGGTAAAAAGACGGCTTCTGTGTATATCCACTTAAATAGTTGAAGAAATTTGTGGCATCGATGCCTATTTTTCGATTAGCTGTTAGAAGTCCTATATCAGTGTATACCTTTGCAGTAGCATCATTGTAGTTTCCTGTACCTAAGTGTACAAAACGTTCAATTTTCTTATCCTTCCTACGAACGACTAACGTAATTTTGCTATGGGTCTTTAACGATGTCATTCCATAAATAACATGACAACCTGCTTTTTCTAACTCCCTCGCCCATTGCACATTGTTTTCTTCATCAAAACGGGCCTTAAGCTCGACTAGTACTGTTACTTGTTTACCGTTTTCAGCAGAGCGTTTTAAGGCTTCAATGACAGGGGAACCACCACTTACTCGGTATAAAGTTTGTTTGATCGCTAATACATCGGGATCATCTGCCGCATCTCTGACAAAATCAATGACTGGCTCAAAAGATTCATAAGGGTGATGCAGCAAAATATCCTCTTCTAATAATTTTTCGAAAATATTTTCTTGAAATCCAAGCTGTTTAGAGGGTTGAGGGATGAGTGTTTCAAAGATTAGATGGTCCTTGATTGAGGATAATTTCTTGTATAGGGAAAATAGATAAGTAGGATCCAATGGACCGTCCACAACATAAATATCTTTGCTATGAACCTCTAACTCTTGCATTAAATAGGTAAGTATATCCGGTTCCATTTGACCAGAACGAACTTCTAAACGAACAGCAGCTCCCCATTTTCTTCTTTTCAATTCTTTTTCTATTTCTTTCAAAAGGTCCCGAGACCCCTCTTCATGGATGTTCATATCGGCATTTCGAGTAATTCTAAATTGGGTGATTGCAAGTACCTGATAACCCCTAAAAAGTTTATAGATATATGATGTTATTACTTCCTCTAACATAATATAACTGTACTTGTTCTCCAACTCTGGAAGCTCGATAAAGCGCTCTAATACGGAGGGGACCTGGACGATAGCTCGTTTTATTTTATTTTCTACTGTTTCCTCCACAGATTCCAGTGTAATAGCTAAGTTTATCGATTTATTAAGTAACATTGGAAAAGGCCGATAAGCATCCACTGCTAGAGGCGTTAGAACTGGAAAAATTTGTTCATCAAAATAGTCCTCCACATACTTCTTTTGCTTTGAAGTTAAGCTTTCCATTGTTTGAAATACTACTTTCTCCACATTAAGTTCTTCCGTTAATTCTTGAAATGTTTGATAAAGCAATTGGACTAAGCCATGAGTTTCATGTGATATTTTACTAAGTTGTTCTTTGGGTGTTAGGCCAGCTTTGTTTTCTGGCTTATTAAAGCCTGCTTTCACTTGATCCTTAATTCCAGCTACTCTTACCATAAAAAACTCATCTAAATTAGAACTAAATATACCTAGAAATTTAAACCGCTCTAATAACGGATTCGTCACGTCGATTGCCTCTTCTAGTACACGCTTATTAAATGCCAACCAACTTAGCTCTCGATTATTGTAGTAAGAGGGATCGTTCAATTCGATTTTTTTTAAATTAGTAACTTCCATCTAGGAACACCCTTTGCTATTCATTCCATAACCTCCATAACAAAGCGTTACTTTACTCCCCAAAGTATAGGGCATAATTTATAAATGATTAAATTATTTAAAATGGATCGTAATGGTATATCCTAAGAGCTTTTCTAAATGTTTTTTTTGTTTTTCTGCTTGGTATTCTTCTATAGCACTATTCTTTTTAGTTACAATAAAAAATGATAGCTCGTTATTCTCTACTTTTATCTCCAAAGTTTCTACAACGTTTCTTTTTGTTCTATTTAAACTGTATGCAAACTTGAGAAGTGCTCCAAATAAGTGTAACCTTCTCATCTCCTCTTCTGAAAACCAGCTATTAAAAGGGAAGGCATATTGTTTAAAAATAATTTTGTTTTTAAATGACGCCATAAGTGCAAGTTTGACTCGCTCTTTATGCATAAGTCCATCAATAGTCCGATTTGCAAGCAAATAAAAGGTATGCTGACTACTATTTTCCGAATCAATATATTCTCCTAAATGGAACACAAATGCAGCTCTTTGCATCTCCTCCAATTCCTTCTTATTTACAGAAATAATCTTTAATCTATTCAGCTCACTTACAAGTTGCATCAGTATTTCCGTTACTTTTTTTACATTTTCTAGATTGATATCATAGTCTTTTGCTAATTTATTGAAGCTTTCTGCTATTACATTCGGAAACTCTGTTACGGTTAAGCTTTGCATCCATTCTTCTAATAAAACTCCTTCTCGAAGTCCCTTCCTACTTAACACAAACGATGGTGCTTGTGAAATAGCTACGAGTTCTTCAAACACGTGTATTGCCGGGATCATTAGCTCTGCCCGATCCTTGGAAATACCTTCTAATTTTTGCAGCCCTTCCACTGGTAGTGAACGCACATAGTTCCCAATTGTCGCAATATCTTCGGCAGGCATTTCATATAAATGTAAACCAGCTAGGGGATAATTCTTTAAGACTTGGTCTACTTGAACCATATTTCTTGCACTCCCACCCATTCCAATCAATGGAATCCTCTTGTTTTCAAGCCAGGACAAGGATTGGAAATTAGACTTAATAAATTCCTTCATCTTAGCTATTTCAACGGAAGAAGGAAGTTCATTACTTATAAATTGCTGACTTAAGGAGAGTGCTCCAAAAGGAAAGCTATGATATTGAGCTAGTGCTCTATCTTTGAAATAAGTGATTTCAGTACTTCCACCACCAATATCAATTGTCATACCTTCCATAAATGATGTCGTATTTACCACCGCTAAATAACCATAAAAAGCTTCTTCAAATTCAGATAAAACCCTCATAGTAAAACCTGTTTCTTTGTTGACTAAGCGAATAATTTCTTCCTTGTTTAATGCTTGACGAATGGTTGCAGTTGCCACACATTTGATAGATGATAATTGATGGAATTCCGTAATTTTCCGAAAACTTAATAAGGTTGTTATTAATTTATGCACACCAGTCTCGGTTAAATACCCATCTGGATGTAAATAGTTTCTCAGTCTTGCGAGCGATTTCACATTTTCCAGTTCATTAAGCCGACCGCTTTTTTCTCGTCCATAAATAACAAGCCGCATCGTATTAGAACCAATATCAATAATTCCGTATAATTTATTCATTAGATAACATCCTTTTTCAAAAGCAGTAATATGTATCAACAGTCAGAAATATTAATCCATTGACAATAACAAAAGCATTTCATAGGAGGTGTAGTAATTGGCTATCCACATTGTACAACTTGGAGAAACGCTAAGCTCCATAGCGATTGATTATAGAAGAACAGTACCTCAATTATTGCAGGTTAATCCACTGTCTAATCCAAATATGATTCTTCCTGGCCAACACATCATTATCCCTGGTCTACCTACTAAAGAAAGCATTCCTTTTTCAATAGAGGTATCCATCTCAAACCGTACTTTAACGTTGAAGGAAAACGGACAAATTAGAAAAACCTATCCGATAGCTGTAGGTAGAATGCTATATGATACCCCTATTGGTGACTATGTGATTGTAAATCGCGAACCAAATCCGGGTGGACCATATGGTTCGATGTGGCTTTCTTTATCAAAAGTTTCTTATGGTATTCATGGTACTAACGATCCAAGCTCGATTGGAAAAGCTGTCTCTAGAGGCTGTGTTAGAATGCACAACTCCGATGTGAATGAACTTGCATCCATTGTTCCCAATGGTACTGGTGTCTCTATTCGACCTTAGTTTATCCTTATTCTACTTTCCCCTCCTAACCCAATCAAAAGCAATAACAACAATCCTAAATTTGATTATAATAGAGGTGGGAAACTCAACTTCCCACCCGAAGTTAGCGAATGTTTTTAATACCATTATGCAGAAAAGAGAAAAAAATGCTCTAGTTCTCTTAAATACAGAAGACAATTTGGTACTACACTTTCTTTTTTTGTAAAAGATAAGTATAATGAAGAAAAGAAAGGAGCCTATCAAAGAATGCCCAATCAAGACTACTATACAAATCAAAGAAATAATGATACCTCAAAGCAATCTTCTGTTGAAAACCTCTCTCGTGCCATCTTTACTGTGAATCGCCATGCGAAAACAGCACCAGATCCGAAATTTCTGTACACTTTAAAACGAAAAGCTCTTGAGAAACTACTTGCTGAAGGGAAAGCATCAAAAAAAGGATTACACTTTTCTAAGAATCCGAAAAATAGTCGCCAGCAATCAGATGTGCTGGTTCTTGCTGGAGAATACTACTTCCATCTCCCTCCTACGAAGGAAGACTTTGCTAAGCTTCCACACCTCGGTGAATTAAACGACTATTATCGAAACCCAAAGGCTAACATGTCTTTATCCGTTGCCAAAAACCTGTTGCAACAATACGCCAACTATTACCCAACAGATGGACAAAACAAGCCGACCAAAAAAACTTACCAAAAGCCTGTGTTTAAGCGTCTCGGGGAGAGTTATTTGTAATTGTTCATTTCTAATAGTTTATAGTTTTTCTCAAGATGTAGAATTATTTTAGCCAAGGTCTAGCTGCTAGATTCTAGGCAATAAAAAAGAGCCCACCAAATTATGATTTGGTGGGCTCTTTTACCTTATTAATTTACTCTAGAAAACCCTAAAAAATAGGAAAGTTATTTTTATTTTGCAACAATCAATTCATCCATTAATTCGATTAATCTTGTTAGTTGAGGTTTGCTAATTTGTGCATCTGCACCAACTAATTCCCCTTTATGGCGTAAGTGATCTGTTATTAATGAGGAGAAAATAACAACTGGTATTGATGATAAAGTTCCATCTTCTTTTAATTTTTTCGTTAAATGATGTCCATCCATTTGTGGCATTTCAATATCCGTTATTAAAAGGTCGACTTTTCTTTCTCCGCTTTTCACCTTTTCTTCAAAGAACTCCCATGCCTCTTTGCCATTTTCAAAAAAAGATAAATGTTCAAAGCCTGCTGTAACAAGAGTTTCTTGTAAAAGCTTTCGAAGCATAGGTGAATCTTCCGCTATAACGATAACTTTTTCGCTTCTAGCAGGATTTATTGAATAAGTTCTACCTTGCATACCATCAATATTCGGGTAAATATCATAAATAATCTTCTCAACATCTACTAACAATATCATCTTACCTTGCTGTTTAATGACACCTGTCACATGGTCCTCCAGACCTTGATTAAGGGACGCTGGCTTTTCCATTTGTGACCAGGAAAGACGATGAATTTGCGTTACATGATCCACACGTAAAATGACTTTTATACCATTAAACTCTGAAACAATGAACTTATCCTCAGGAAAAGTGCTCTCTTCTTCTATGGATAACGCTTTTCTAAGACTGATAACAGGCAGGACCTCTCCCCTTAACTCGATAATTCCCTCTATATATGTATGAGAATGAGGAATTTTCGTAAGACCGACTGGATTAATAATCTCTCTTACTTTTAATACATTTATCCCAAAGCTCGTTGCTCCTACCAAAAACTCAAGAAACTCCACTTCATTTGTACCTGAGTCTAGTAAAATACCATGTTTATTCTCCAAAATTTGAACGTCCTTCCATTTATAAGTTTCTTATCTTTACTTTCTATATCGGAAGAAATCATGAAAGGTTAAGGGTGTCCACAACAGGCGATTTATGCTTTCCTTGTTTTTGTAGATATAGAATAGTGGAATTAGTTATATGAAAATTTCTCCTATTCATATTGTAAAACATTTTCATATGTAATAAAATTATTACATATGAAACATACAAACTATGGAGACGAGTTACTAAAGCTTTTAGAAGCCCTTTCCAATCCGTATCGCTTCAAGATTATTGCTGCACTAAATGAAGAAAAGCAATACGTTAGTCAGCTTGCGCGAGAGTTAGGAATCAGTCGGCCTCTACTTTATTTGCATTTACATAAGCTTGAGGCAGCAGGTCTTATTAAAGGGCATCATGAAATCTCCAAAACAGGGAAGGCAATGAAATTTTTTGAGTTGCTTCCTTTTAGTATCCCCTTGGATCAAAACCTCATTTCACACGCGGCAGCTACCGTAACGTTAAAGAAAAAAAAGGAGGATAAGTAGTAGTTTAGAAGTACAACTATTCGCACCCTAGGAGGAATTTATTGAATGTTATCATTCGGAGATTTAATTTTTCAATCCATCACTATATTAATATTATTGGTACCTATTCTCTTTCTCATTCTAATTATCATTTTTATTGTTCGGGCATTTCGCCGAATGGAAGCAAGGGCTGAAGAAAGATTGAAATTAGATAGAGAGAACATTGCCTTTCAACAAGTACAAATAAAAGCAAATAATGAGTTAAATGAACGCCTATCGAATATTGAGAAGTTATTGAAAGAAGTAGATTAAAGGATAAAAGGAAGAGCGAATTCGAGAAAATAATTAGGAAACCTCTTTCATCCAATTAATTAGTGTTTCAAAAGGAAAAAAACACGCTCCCTAAACGCGTGTTTTTGCACTTCAATATAAGTATTGCATTAGCTTCCGATCAGCAAGCACCGTGTCAATTGGGCAGGCATCGGCATCTCTTCCATATTGCCATGCCCAAACATTCGCTTTACATGGGGGAGAAGCTGGATCAAATCGTGGCGCCTTCCGTTCAGTTGATACACCCGTTTCTGGTTCTGCACTCCAAAGAATCGCTTGGGTCGCTACTTGTGGATTTTTTTGAACAGCCTCACAATAGGCGCTCGCAAAACCACCTTCTATTGGATCATGATAGATACCTGGACGGTAGCCCGTTGTAAATATAGAATCAACCCATCCTCTGATAAAGGCTTCATCTACATCAAAAAAGCGTTCCACATTAGCAAAAATCACTTTATCTTTCGGAAGCCCTAATCTTCTTGCATGATATACGGCATTTCGAGCGATTACTCTTCCTTTTTCATATCCGACCGCATTATCAAATACATTATAAATGGGTAAAAGTTTCATTCCACGACTTCGAATATATTGGATTTCATGTTTCGTTAATCCATCTGACACTCCTTCCACTTCTGCTAAGTACCTCCCCCAATACTTAGGGGTTCCAAAGTTATCTTTGACACATTGAAATAGTTCTTCTGTTACTTTTGCTGCGGAATCAACTCCCCAGACACTCACCATATAGGTTCCCTCACTTTATAGAACTTTTTGGGCTAAAAAATCTCCTGTTGCAAGTATATGAAAAGATAAGTCGACTTGCTAAAAAAATTTGGATATTTACGATATAATAAAACTAAAAATAGATTTGTTAGGAGTCATTAGATGATAAAAGCTTTGATATTTGATTTTGATGGACTAATAATTGATACCGAATCGATTTGGTTTGACTGTTTTAAAGAAGTAATGGCCAGTGAGTACCAACACGAGCTTTCTATCAAGGCTTATAGCACCTGTATCGGTACAAGTAATCATGTGCTTTATGACCTCTTGAAGGCATCTGTACCACAATTAGAGGAAGAAAAAATCGAGGAGTTAGCAAGTCTCTTGTATCAAAAGAACTCCACTAAGCTTGTTATGCGCCCAGGGGTACTTTCTTATCTGAAAACAGCAAAAGAGCTGGGGTTGAAGATCGGCTTGGCATCAAGTTCAGGACACGATTGGGTAGTAGGATATTTGAAAAGTCTCAATATATTTGATTACTTCGAAGCTATTGTGACACGTGAGGATGTCGAACAGGTTAAACCTGATCCAGCATTATATATGAAGGCTTTAATGAACTTAGACGTCCTTGGAGAAGAAACAATTGCCTTTGAAGATTCCATCCACGGCTCACAGGCAGCAATTAAGGCAGGTATTAATTGTGTTGTGGTACCGAATCCAGTTACTATGCATATGAACTTTACCGATTTTCATTTACATTTATCTTCAATGGAAGAAAAGGAGCTTACATCCGTTATCGAGGAATTAGAAGCGATAGCGAAGAACCTGTAAAATCGGTTCATCCTAATTGCAAAAACGAGCCACAGGCTTCCTTTTTTATTCAGGAAGATTGTGCTCGTTTTTTCATTTCATACGTCGTGCAAAATCTACAAAACGGAATTTATCAAGTCGGTGGCGCGATTCCGAAAACTGAAAGGGGCTTGCATCATCTAAGTGAACGACACTTTTAACAACTACAACATGCGTTTGCCCATTTAGATCTAGTAATTCAAAATCTTCCTCTGTCGCTTCTTCCACAGTGATTTCTTTTTCTGCAAAGCTTATTTGTAAACCTAAATCATTTTCTAAATATTCATAAATGGAATGCTCTGCAATTGATATTGTTAAAGAAACTACATACTTTGTATGAAAGTAATCCTTGTCTAAGATGATACTTTCTCCATCTACATTACGAGAACGGACAACCTTCCAAAGCGTGTCTTCCCCCAGTAACTCTTTTAGTTGATCACTTGCTTTTACAAGCTGGAGTTCATGAGCTTTCGTAAACCAAGTATTCTCTGTTTTCTCTGCTAATTCTTTAAAACTAATAAGTCCTGAAACAGGAAAATCAAATCTTGTCCGATCTAAGACGATGGAACCTTTTCCACGAATTTTTTGAATAAAACCGTTCTGCGCCAACAAATTAAGCGCCTTTCGAATAGTTTCACGAGAGGTGTTAAATTGCTCCATTAATTCATGTTCAGAGGGCAATTTATCTCCAACACTGAACTCATGCTGCTCTAATTTTTTCACTAACTCTTGATAGATCCTATGGAATTTATTGTTTTTCATCTCTTTACCACCCAACACTATTGTAGCATTACTTTTTCAAGTGATAAATAATGGATTCATAAGGACGAAGAGTAATTTCCTTGTAGTTTTCACAAGAGTCTTTATAGTTACTCAATAGAATTTCAGCTTGGTAACCATCAATGTCCACGTCATTTGGCAAAGAAAACTCAGTGGTTTTCCCATAATAGTTACTAATAACTAGTAATTTTTCGTCGTTCCAATTACGTATATAAGCAAAAATATCTGGATCCTTTTCTAAGATTAACTCGAAGTCACCCCATGTGATGATATCATATTGCTTACGTAGTTCGATTAGTTTTTTATAATGATAAAAAATAGAATCCTTAGTCTCTACCGCTTTTTCAGCGTTAATCTCAGGATAGTTATCTGCTACGCTAATCCAAGGTGTACCGTTTGTAAAACCGGCATGCTCTTTGTTATTCCATTGAACTGGTGTACGAGAATTATCACGTGATTTATGTCGTAGAATTTCTAAAATTTCTTCTTCTGACATGCCCGCTTCCTTTTTCAATCGGAAGGTATTTAATGATTCTACATCACGGTAGTCCGATATTTTTACATATCCTGGATTTGTCATTCCGAACTCTTCGCCTTGATAAATATAGGGTGTTCCTTGCATCATATGCATACTTGTTGCTAGCATTTTGGCTGATTCTTTATGATATTCTTTGTCATTTCCATAACGAGAAACGATGCGAGGTTGGTCATGATTACACCAGAACAGAGCATTCCAGCCCCCACCTGCATGCATTTCTATTTGCCATGTGGATAAAATATCCTTTAACTGTTGAAAGTCAAAATCTGCTACAGACCATTTTTCACCATTTGGGTAGTCCACTTTTAAATGATGGAAGTTAAAGGTCATGCTCAGTTCATTACGGTCAGGACGTGTGTATTTAATGCAATGATCAATTGTGGTAGAAGACATTTCCCCTACAGTCATACTATCGTACTTCGAGAATACCTTTTCATTCATTTCTTTCATGTATTCATGGACACGTGGACCATCTGTGTAAAACTTACGGCCATCACCAGGTGGGACAGAACCATCATCATCAGGAAATTTTTGGTCTTTCGAAATTAGGTTAATGACATCTAAGCGGAATCCGTCCACTCCCTTTTCAAACCAGAAGGTCATCATCTCGTATACTTGTTTTCTTACCTCATCGTTTTCCCAATTTAAATCTGCTTGGGTTACATCAAATAAGTGTAAGTACCATTGACCTGTTTGTTTGTCGTATTCCCACGCATTGCCTCCGAATTTTGAATCCCAGTTTGTCGGTTCATCTCCATCAGGTTTACTATCCTTCCAAATATAGAAATCACGATATGGGTTGTTCTCTTTTGCCTCTTTCGATTTCTGGAACCATTCATGCTCTGTTGACGTATGGTTCACGACAATATCCATTATTACTTTTATACCACGTTTATGAGATTCCTTTAAAAGTTGATCAAAGTCTTCCATTGAACCATATTCCTCGTGAATGGAGAAATAATCACTTATATCATAACCATTATCCTTTTGTGGAGATTTGTAAATTGGGGTTAGCCAAAGCACATCCACACCTAACTCCTTTAAATAATCCAACTTCTCAATTATTCCTTGAATATCTCCTACACCGTTTCCAGACGTATCATTAAAACTCTTCGGATAAATCTGATACACTACCGAACGCTTCCACCACGGCTCCTGTTGCACTTTACTCATCTACTAAACACCTCTTTGAACTATTTTGAGTCAGAAACTAATTTACATAAAATCACAATTTAAACCTTACTCATTTTCCTTGTTATTCATAAACAACTATCTTATCAATGAATGCTAGACTTAAAAATTTGTAAAGGATTGTAAAATGGGGCCAGGTCCCGTTTTACAATCCTTTACAGTTCATTTGTTAGTTGGCTTCTTTCCTCATTTTGATTTTGGCAATGATGTAGGTGATTGCAAATGGTACAACAAGTACGATTCCCATTCCCACGAAGAAGATTGGCCAGAATTCGTTAAGGATGGAGAAGAAGGCTGGGAGGCCACCTACTCCAATAGATGGTGCCATAACTCCGGCGATTGTTATGATGATACCTGCGATTGCTGATCCAATCATGGCAGCAAAGAATGGATAACGAAAGCGTAAGTTTACTCCGAACATCGCTGGTTCTGTGATTCCTAACCAAGCAGAAATAGAAGAAGTTAGCGCTAGTCCTTTTAACTTCTCATCCTTTGTTGCAAGCATCATGGCAAAAGATGCTGAACCTTGCGCAATATTAGATAGAGCTACCATTGGCCATAGGAATGTTCCACCAATAGCTGTAATTAGTTGTAAATCCACTGCCAAGAAAGTATGATGCATCCCCGTAATTACGAGTGGTGCATACAGCCCACCATATATCAGTCCACCAATTACCGGTACTGCGTCAAAGATGGAAACAAAGCCATCTGTCAAAAAGTTACCAATAGTAAACGTTATTGGTCCAATTGCGACGAATGTAATAAATCCAGTAAGTAGTAAAGTGATAGGCGGTACAACTAATAGATGGAAGCCATCACTTACTCGTTTTGTTAAAAATTTCTCAACCTTAGCTAATACATAGGCGGCAACAAGAACGGGTAGCACTTGACCTTGGTAACCTACCTTTTCAATTTCTAAGCCAAGGAAATTCCAAGTATCAATAGCCCCTTCTTTTTGTGCTTCTGCATAGCCCCATGCATTAAGAAGATCGGGATGAACAAGCATTAATCCAAGTACTATTCCTAGTAATTCACTTCCACCAAATCGTTTTGCTGCTGACCAACCAATGAGTCCAGGTAAGAAGACGAATGCCGTATTAGCAATTAAGTTAATAATTCCCGCGATATCTGCCCATTGGGGATGTACATCAATTACAGATGCATCATTATAAAAGATTCCGGCTCCAGTAAGTAAATTGTTAATACCCATTAACAAACCAGCCGTAACGATAGCTGGTAAAATCGGAATAAATATATCTGCAAGCGTTTTAACTGCACGTTGAATAGGATTTAGGTTTTTCTCCGCTGCTTTTTTCACATCTTCTTTAGATGCTTCCCCAACCCCAGTAATCTCTACAAACTCTTTAAAAACTTTATTTACCGTACCTTGTCCAATGACAACTTGGAATTGCCCATTTGTAGAAAATGATCCTTTTACACTCTCAATTTGTTCTAGAGCATCCTTGTCCACTTTGCTTTCGTCATTTAATGCCAATCGGAGACGTGTTACACAATGTGTTGCAGCACTAATATTTTCTTTTCCCCCAAGTGCTTGGACAATCTCTTCTGCCTGTTTTCTAATGTCCATTTTCGTATCCTCCCGTTTCCTAACTAACTTATTAGCTCTTTACTTTTAAGCGAAACAATTCCGTTTGTCCTTTTACTGCATTGTCAGTAAGCTTCTTCTCAAGGCTTTCTACAATTTCACCATTTGTAATAATGATAGGAGTTATTGTACTGGAAGCTTTTTCATTAATTAGATTGATATCAAAGCTAATCAGTTTATCTCCCGCTTTCACTTTATCTCCTTCTTTTACGTGACCCTCGAAGCCTTCACCATTCATTGCTACTGTCTCTAGTCCCACGTGAATTAAGATTTCTGCTCCTGTTTTCGAACGAATGCCAATCGCATGCTTCGTATGAAAGAACTGAACAATCTCCCCATCTACTGGCGAAACCACTACCCCTTCCGTCGGGATAATCGCCAATCCATCTCCCATCATTTTTTGTGAGAATGTTGGATCTGGCACTGCTTCAAGCTCTGTAACTTTCCCACTAATAGGTGCGAGAATTGATTCTTCTTTAGGCTTTACTTCTGTATTTTTCATACCGAAAAGTTTTTTAAACATCTTATTCCCTCCAGTTTTAATCCACTTTAAAAAACGCTTACATTTTTACAACAACATGTATATACATGTTTAGAATATTAGTCTAACTTGTATATACATGTTAGTCAACAATAAACTTTTTTTGTAATTTTTTCACTAGCATTATTATTCCTCTGGTAAGAAGCGCTAAGAATATAAATGCAATGAAAGACTTAATATGACTCCATGTTATGAGATTTAACATATTTAACTTTATAAACAATGGTTCGAATACAAACGAAAATAGAGAGGATACAATGACACTTCCTATAAAGAATGTTTTCCATTTAGGAGCATACTGATAAAGCAAGGTAAATAGGACTGGGATAACCGAAATATCTGCTGGAAACAGAGTAATTACTTTGTCATACAATTTTACAGGATATTCCCACAATCGATTCGATGTCCCAAAAATGTCTAACCAAGTTGCCAAACATCCCCATAATAATCCATAGGTTAAAAGTTCAAATAATCTCTTCTTATCAGCAAGTTTCCACCAAATTATCCAAGGTAAAAAAATAGAGATGAATAGTAACCACCATCTAGGGTCTTCTATATTACTTAGAAGTATCCAGTCGAAAAAAATTGTTAAGCTGATTGGCTTCATTACTTACATTCCCTCTCTTTCTTGCCTTAAACTCAGGAAGAATCAAATCCTTGCCGAATAATGTCAGAACACTTTTTATTTTTACCTGTTAGGTCCAGTTTTACTCTAATTGAATTCCTAACCTAGCAACCAGATCCTTTAAATATAAATGACGCTGAAATATCGTTATTTCAGCGCCACTCGAGATTATTCACCTTATAAATGTACGTTAGTTCGAAAAGGTATCAGCTTAAAGACCTTGAAGGAAATAGATACTTTACTTGCATTATGAACACTAGAGCTGTCTTTTTTGTTCATCAAGTAAAAATAATAATTCTTCTCCTTTTTACTACTGTTACTAGGAATGATTACTTCATTCAATTCTTCAAACATATCTGTTTTTTTCGACATATATTCTTGATCCACTACCGCATCAGAGCTACTAGATAAACCATTTAAGATAATACTGTAGGTTTTTGCAGATATTCTTTTTTCATTTTCGTCTACCACTTCCGCATGATATATTTTTATCGGTGTGAGATAGGGGTTTTGTATATTCACGGTCACCCCACCACCCGACTTATCTAAGAATGCAGATGCTACTACTTCATCTTTAATTGTTTGAATGTAGAGGAAAAATAATCCCCCGACACTCAGCAGTAGAATTAAAAAGATGCGATATGGCCTACGTAGTTTCTTCACGAATTCCTCTCCTAACTGATTTCTTCATTTTGCTTTCATAATAGATTAACTACCCTCTCCTATTACATTACACAAAACAAAAAAATTAAACTCAAGTTCAGTCAGCAGTTTCCTCCGTTGCTTCAAATTCGTCCACCAGTTCTCCTTTTTCATTAAACAATTGAGCTTTATCACCTTTATTATTCCATAAATGATCACTTAGCCAATGAATATAACGTTTTAGATGTTTCTTTTGTGCACCTGATGTAATATAGATGATTTCACCCGGTGCCAGTTTGTAGTTCTTCGGAAAATCAAATGTTTGGTAACCCTTCTGACTAATTAATTTCCAATTAGATAGATCGACCGTCTCCTCACTTTGATTATGTAAAGTAACCATCTCTCCTTTTACATCTAAATCTGTTATTGTAATGGCATTATTTTTTGTCCGTTCTTTCTGATTTGCATATAACCAAGGTCGATTATTGACGAAAAGAAGATTTCCATCTGTAGAAAATACAATATCTCCTGCCTCTGCAGTGTTATATATATCCGCTCCACTCTCAATTAACCGGTTGAGAACAGGTTGATGAGGATGACCAAAATCATTTTCCTTCCCTGCTGATATAACCGCTATTTTTGGTTTGACGTCTTTTAAAAATGCAGTGGTAGAGGAACTATTTGATCCATGATGAGCAACCTTTAAAATGGTTGATTCTAACTGATATTTTCTACTTAATCTCTTTTCTTCCAATTCTTCAGTATCTCCCATAAACAAAAACTTTATATCTCCGTAAATTATTTGTAAGACAATGGAAGCATCATTGGTTTCCTTTTTTCCAATTCCACTATTTAAAACTCTCACTTTCAAATCTGGATCTAGGACGAGTTTCATTTTTTCTTTTGCATATTGTACAGGCACTATATTATTCCAAACATATTGTTTGTATTGAATAAAAGATAAAGTAGAATGCGCTTTGCCACTATCTAAAATTTTCTTAACTGGGATTTTTTCTAATAGTGCAGGTATCCCTCCAATATGATCAAAATCTGGGTGAGTAATAACGAGAAGATCGATGGAGTGAACAGACACTTTTTTTAGGTATTTAATAAGCTTTGGAACAGATTCCTTTGGCCCCGTATCGATTAACACATTCGATCCATTTGGAGTTTCTAATAGAATAGCATCTCCTTGTCCGATATCAATAAAATGCACTTTTAAAGTAGCTCGTGTATCTCTTTCTAGTTCTACTGGTTTTTTAGGGACTTCATATAAAAAGGAGGAAAAATGAGGCTTTACTTGTAGATTTACAGTGTTCAGCGCACTACTGGATTTCGCATCGGAGTAAGGCTGAATAAAGGATAGAACAATAATAAAGGTATAAATAAAATTCTTAATAAACATTTTTCTCCCCCCAGTACAAATTGAATCATATTGTTACTATGAGGGAGAAAAAACAATATTATACGTAAAGTTTAAAGCTTTTGAGAAAGACGAATCATATCTACACATGGAATACTGTTTTCTATAATGGGTTCCCGGTAATTTTTCGTAAAAAAGTCACGCTCGATACTGCTTATTCGAAAACCACATTTCTGATAAAGAGCTAATTGATTTATACTGGAATTACCTGTACCAATAAAAAGTTCTATAAATCCATATTCTTTCGCCTTACTTATAGTCTCCATTAGTATCTTCTTTCCAATTCCCCGCCCTTGGTATTCACTTAAAACGGCAATGTTCATAATTTCTGCTTTCTTTTCATCGAGTTCCTTTAAAACGGCAACCCCAATTATTTCTTGGTCATGCTCCCAAATAAGGCAAATACCATTAATTAAATAACGGTCGACCATTTCTTTGGAAGGATCAGCAAGTAGGAGTATGTCATAAGGAGGTGTCTCTTCTTGTTGTAAAAGTCTATTTTTTAAAGCCAATGTTATCAAGAAAAATCAACCCACTTTCTGTTTGATTAAACTCAAAGATTATTTCATCCAAGGTTTCGTAATTTACAGATGGTATATGTTCAGTTAAAAAGCTTAATGGTACTTCGTATGTTTGAAGCATGTGCTCATAGTCATTGCCGAACCGTTCATTCCACCAGTCAAATTTATATAGATTGGAAGAATAGGTTGGATCTATCGATATCGTTGTCCGGTTTCGACTATCCAATTTCATCATTCCTTTTGATTTCAAAATGACTGAAATAGGAATTGCTTCACCTTCCAACCCTTTAGGTTGTTGAATACCATAAAACTGATAACGACTTGGATGTAACTGAACTGCATCAAAAGTGAGAACCGTCTCTTTGTCTAACGATGCAGAGATCTCTTCTGGTAATTTTATGGAATACCTTGCATTTGATCTGCGCCATCCCAATTTGACCGCCTGATTACCTTGTGGCTCCTTGTTTCGTAAAGTCAGATTAATCTCTTTCCATACTTGGAGATTATACCCATTGATTCCTCCACCCTCCTGCGTCAATGAAGTGACATCCACGTCCTCTTCAAAGGTTGCAACTGGCATAAAAGTGCTTTCTTCATACCTTTGCCTAATAGAATCAGTTGGAATCCAACTCGAAGCTGTATCTTTTGATGAAAAAATTTGACGATATTCTTTTTTATCTTTTAAGGTAGCATCTAAAAATGCGGATAGATATAGCTTCGTCATTTCTCTTTGCAATTCTGGTTCCATTACCTCAGCACGATTCCGAAACCACCAATATGGAGCAGGTTGATCCACTTCCCAATCTGAATTAAATTGACCATGATTCGCACCGTATAGATAAATACTACTTTTAAAGCCATCAAATCCTCCAGTGAAATTAACTCGTTCATACTGTCTCATCCCAAGATAATTGACATGATCTGAGTCATTAGCCCCCTGAAGAGTTAAGTAATTTATATTATTCAATTCTACAGGCTGATCACCTAGTTTAAAGCGTCCGTCACCTGGTGAAAGTCCAATCAAGGATTTAATAGAGAAATCAAAGCTCAAACTGATTTTAGCATTATTAGGAAAACGATCAAGTTCATTCATTAATGTTGCGATACTAACCGCTTCTCCACCACGAGAATGACCAATCATTCCAATTTTGTCCATATCAATTCGACTATATAAAGGATGATTTCTATCCTTATTCCATTTATCCCATTGTTCCAAATGTTTCAGTAACATCCACGCTCTTCCTGAATTGTCCCAACCGATATGGCCTGACTTTCCAGAATTCAAAAAATTTTGATCGATAGATGCCACAACATAACCCCTACTTGCTAATAATTCTCCAATATAGGCGTATCCTCCGTCTGAAAAATCAACCATATTATGATTTCCATGCACAATCAGCACTAAAGGGAACGGACCTTTCGCTGACTCCTCCTCTGGCATCCATACACGTCCGTTTAAAGGAGCTTGGTGAAGGTTAAAACCCCAAAACCATTCTCGGTACCATTTATTTAAGCCTTTTGGTTGAATAATAAATGGAGACATATTAACAGATTGAGTTTCATACTCAACCTCTCTATACTCTGCGCGCCTTTTATCCTCACCACTTCCATATGTAAAACTTTTAATAGGAAGGCTTCCTTCTATACTTGGATTTTGAATGGCTTGCGTTGCTATCTTCTCGGACAACTTTAACGACCAGGAACCCGATTTCCCTTCAGAAAAAATAGTGTAAAAAAATAACCCGTGTACGCAAATTGTTGTTGAACACATGACACAAATAAGCCATATTCGACGTTTAGTAGTTCTTCTAACCATACGAATGGTAAGAGCTACCAAGCTACCTAATACTAAAACAGCAAAAGCCATCATCCGAAAAAATGGCCCTAAATAGGTGCCAACACTAAAAATTCCAACAATGGCACCTACTATAGATGCTACCAATACAATTGGGAGACTTCTAATAATCTTTAATCCTATAACACTAATAACTAACCCAAGCAGAAAACTTATAGTTGCTGTTAAAAAAGTAAAGGTGACATCAAACCACTTGCCAACTCCAGTAAAAAAGAAAAAACCCATAATAAAAACAAAAGTACAAAAATAAGAAAGTAATCCTAAAACAATGGTTCGCCAATTATGATCGATGAAATTAGTACACGTTTCTATACACCTATGAAATACACTTTTTATAGATTCCATGTTTATCTCCTACATACTTTCGCAAATAAATTTTTACACTTTTGTTAATCTCTACATGTAAAGAAATCAATATTTTTTAAGATAAAGCCCGCTTTGCCATTAATTCTAATGTTAAATCATCTGCCGGCGGATTGTGAAGACCTGCTCGAACATCACGATAATGACGTTGAAGAGGGTGATTCGCAGATAAACTTTGTGCCCCCACGATTCTCATCGCTTCATCCACTACAGAAAGAGCAACATTTATGGCAACATACTTTACCGCTGCCAGTTCCTCCAATAACTCGTTACGCAATTTTGGGTGATCATCCCATTTTTTTGCAACACTGTAAATAAAGTGTCTTGCCGCGGTTAACTCAACATCCATTTTACCAATTCGTTCTCTTACCCTTGGAACTTCACTTATTGGATGAGTTAGGCTATTGGGTTGATAACTTTCAGCAAACGTCACTGCCTCATTTCTTGCTGCGATTGCGATTCCTAAATAACAAGCAGGAATATGAAGCAACCATCCCTGAGGCTTTGGCTCACGAGTTCCTTGTTTTATATAAAGTAACGCCTCACTTGGGACATTTACATTATCTAACACTAGATCATCACTTCTCGTTCCCCGCATACTCATCGAGTTCCAGGTTTCAATTATAGAAAGACCGGAGATATCACGCGTAAGAAGGAATTCTGCTACTTCATCCGTTTCTTCAATCGTAGCTGAAACAATAAAATAGTCTAAAATTGGTGCCAATGAAGTAAAAGTTTTTCTACCATTAAGTACCCATTCGCCAGTTTCTAGTTTCCGTGCTTTCGTTTGCGGCAGTCCTCCCCTTGCAGGGCTACCAGTTCCAGCTTCTGAATGAGCGCTATTTATCAGCTTCTGATTCTCAATAATATCTGCACAAACCCTTTGAAACGTTGCCTCTGGCCAGCTCTGATATGTAGAAACATTCATTATAATTCCTAGATGCCAACCTAGACTCAAAGCTGTTGGAGCATCTCCTTGAGCGATTGCTTCTTGTAAGAGCATGAATTCATACAGACCAGCACCCCTACCACCTTGTTCTTTAGGAATCGTTAAATCTAATAGGCCAGCATTCCTAATTTCTGTGAAATTCTCAAAAGGAAACAAAGCATGTTGATCATAATAGGCGGCTCGAGTTGCAAAAGAAGCGGCCAGTTTCTTGGCACAAGTGACCAAATCATATTGAGAGTTGTTGACTGCAAAAGTAGGAAGAAATTTCATAAATCTATCCCCTTTTTCCATAGTTTCTATACATATTACCATATTGAAGGAATAATCCTACTATTTAAGCTTTCTGCGGAATTTTTTTAAATAATCCTCTTCCTCTTCTGGGGTTAATACACCTGTTGCCTTACCTATTGTACCTCCCTGTAGACTCCAAATACGGTTGTGATCTGTGTCTGAACTAGAAAAATTCCCATTTTGCCATTTCTTCAAAATATCCAAATAAATATCTTCATGTTGATATTTACTTGCTTCTACCTGTGCTAATAACCATTCGACTCGTTCAGGCGTTAACAGATAATGAGTCCACTTATCTTCAGCCACTACCTTTTGATGAGACATCCAATGAATATAGTTCTGTACATGATCCTCAGAAAGAGTACCACGATGGCTGAATGGATTTTCACCTTGTTCATTTTCAAGATCTACTTGGCGCTTTCTAGTGTTTGTATTTGTTTCTGATTCTTGAGGGATATTTTCTATTGCTGCGCTTCTTACAGAAGGTGTGCTTGAATTTTGTAAGTAATACACCACAAAAGAAGTAGCCAAAATGACTACTACTAAAAAAGGAATCGTTTTATATTTGTTTCTTTTTAACCATGTGAGCATACTATGCCTCCCTGTTTTAATATGTAATTTCATGAAGATGAGAGTTTTTTGTTTCCCATTATTTTCTTGATTCTACAAGATTCTACAAAGAACCTACATTTTCCTTTTTCTTTTTTAAAAAAGTACCTTACAATAGAAATTTTGCAAAAGCTAATTGTTGGATTTTGACTATTCCAAACGAATGTTCACTCCTAATCAATAGCTTGGTGTTTGTTGTATCGTTAATTATTAATTCCTGAAAAATAATTATTAATGAAACATTTAATTGAACAATTCAAGATTAACAGCTTCATATCAAAAAAAGACGTCTTTACCTCCTAAAGATAGAAGAAAATCCGTCTTGTTTAACTGCTTTTTTCAATTGGATGATTTTTCATTTCAGTCTCCCTTTGAATGATTAGGGGCATTCACCGACTATCACGCCTTTATATATCTCTTTCAAATCCAATAATGATTCCACTGTATAGTTCGGTCTACAATCGCTATAGAGTGCTCTACCCTTTTTGTTATACCAGCAAAAATCGATTCCAGCCTTGTGGGCACCAAAGCCATCATGATCCAAAGAATCCCCAATAAAGAGAGCTTCTTCTCGCCCTATACCTAATTTGCGAAGGGCCAGTTCGAAAATTTCGGGATCAGGCTTCTCTACACCTACCTCTTCTGAAATAATGATGCAATCGAAAAAATCCTTTAATCTACTTGCTTTCAATCTTCCCCTCTGAGACTCTGCAAAGCCATTCGTTATCATACCTAGCTTTACTTTCCCTTTCAATTCTGTTAAAACTTCTATCGCATAATCTTCTAACTCAGCAGTTTGACAAAACGCCCTCCAATAAAGACTTGCAAGTTCTCTGGCATCCCCCGTCAACTCTAGCTTATTTAAAGAATCCTTAAATGAAAATATAAGAATTTCTTCTTTCGTCAGTTTCCCATGTTGTTTCCAATAAGAGACACTAACTCTTTGAAAGCATTCAAAGAATTCACTACCCCACATTAGTCCAGTCGTATTTAAAGCTTCTTTTACTGCATTTTCAATTCCTTTAGAAAAACCGATTAACGTATCATCTAAATCAAAGATTATAGCTTTATACATCTCTATTATCCCCCTATAAACTTTAATGGAATGACAACAGCATCACATGCTTTTTCATAAAATCCTATTGGACCCGCTCCTTCAATCACCACATATTTATATCGTTTACTTTTTAATTCAGCTAAACAATGATGCAGAAGCATTTCCCCAATCCCCTTCTGTCGTTTTGTTTTAACCACCCCCATTGGCCCAAAGGTACCTCTCCTTTTTGCATGTGACTCATAACAAGCAAACCCTAGAATTCTTTGGTTTTCTTTTACTAGATAAATAGATATATCATTCTTCTCAAATCCATTATTAATAGAACTTAGCCAACCTGATTCAAATTCCTTTTCTACCATCTGAATAAGTGCTTCTTTATCATCTAAGGTTGCTTTTTTTATCATATCTACACGACCAACTGCTAATGGAATTTCATAATCATCCATATGTACGAATAAATCCCGTGCCGTGCAAACGATTTGCTGGATGACATTTTTATCTTGTTCTGTTAGAGAGGAGAAAATTCCGCTTTCGAGTTTCAATAACGCCTGCATTAGATGACCCTCATTTAATTGCATTTGATTATAGCGATGCATTCGCTTTTCTGCATAATCTATAATATTTCTTGTTTCTGGTGATACTGGAACAGAAATTGAGGGTAGAAAGATCGGCGATAAATGAAAAGGTTCAATCTTCTCGCTAAAATCATGTATAAAAGAATAACCATATTCTTTTACAAAGTAGTGAAAGAGTTCCGCACACACCCCTGAATTTTCTTCACACATTGCAATAAATAAATGAGATGGCGTGAGAACCTGTTGATCCCCTACCTTGCCTGAAGCAAGTTCTATTATTCTTTCCACCCGATTGGTAAATAACAGATTCATTTACGTACTTCCTTTCCTCCAAAAATAGTAAATCCAGACTAAACATCTTCCTATTTTATCATTATTTACAGTTTTTTTTGAATAGTTTTATTTTTAAAACAACAAAAAAACTACACCCTTCACAGGTGTAGCCTCATAGTATCTATTGATTTAACATCTCATATACTTCCTCATCTAATTTCTTCGCTAATTCTGCATCATATGTTTTTTTATAGTCAGGTTCTTGTGTGATTTGTCCACCGTAGAAAATGACATCTTCCACTGATTCCACCTCGACAGTGACCACTCTATATTTCATGGTCTTATCGATCACATCAGAAACCACACCTTTTCCAACAATAGAGTAGCAACTTCCTGCACCTGTAACACCTAAAATAAGATCAGGATTATCGTCAATATTAAATGCACTTTCAGCTTTATGACCTAATGCAAATTTAATGGTCTTGCCATCTTGATGTGCTATTAACCAAGAAACAATACTTAGGTTCGGTCTTTTAGTCTTTTTGTCAGTGGTTATTAGAGAAACAATCTTTTCACCTTGTAATAAGTCTATAAGTTCTTGTTTAAGCTTAGTCTCTTTTCTTGCCATCGTTACCCCTCCTATATTCTACATATCATCATTATATACATTGATTGATTGGTAATCCAAATGTTACTTCTTTCTTTCCCTTCTATTTAAAAGTAAAACAACGCGAATTTCCTTAACAGAAACTCGCGTTGTTCAGATAGACATTAATAGTGCATGTTCAAAAAGGAGTAGATTAGGAAAGAAGAAATTCGAAGCTACTTCTCCTAAACGTTTGAACATCCTCTATTATTTACTTCTTCTAGGTAAAATAATGGAATCTGACATTCTTTCTCGATGCCGTTTTCTTCTGCGGCGCCTTCGGTTACGACTCACTAAATAAGCTAAGAAAAGCAGACCACCAAAAACTAGAATTACGGGTAATAAACTACTTTTTTGTTCTGTCGTCTGATTTGCTGCTGTATTTTTATCTCCTGCTACTGTAGAAGCAAGTGGGCTTATATCATTTTTTCGCTGCTCTTCTACAACATCTTCCTTGATATTTTCTCTGTCACCCACTGTCACCACTAACTGTCTATCCTCGTTTACCGTATATTTTATTTCCTCATCCGCTTGTTTAGAGACTAGAATATTTTTTGCAATCATATAATCGGTTCCAGCTGCATCCTTTACCATTTGACCTTTTGCTACTTCGAAGTTCTCGAAATTCTGAAAACCATAATCAAGAAGCGTCATGGTGTCAAGATAAGTATAATACTTGGACGCAGCTTTAAGGGTTACTACAATTAATTCCTTGCCATCACGTTCAGCAGATGTAACAAGGGTATGTCCTGATTCTGGTACATAGCCGTTTTTTACACCTGTTGTACCTTCATAATCCCAAAGAAGGCGATGATGGTTGAAAAGAGTCGTTTCCCACCCTTCTCCAATCCATTCCATTTCTTTTGTTCCAACAATTTCTCGAAACGTTTCGTTCCCCATCGCGTATTGAGCGATTTTTGCCATATCTTGTGCTGTTGTCACGTGTTTAGGCTCGAAAAGTCCATGAGGATTCGTAAAATTCGTGCTTTTTGCACCTAATCTTTCCTTCACGAATTTAGTCATTCTTAACGCAAACGCCTCTTCGCTACCATTCATATGCTCCGCAATAGCAGTGCCGGCATCATTTCCAGAATTTATCATAAGGCCTTGTACTAGCCTTAAAAGTGGGACCTCTTCTCCCTCTAGTAGATACACTTTTGAACCTTCTTGATATCGTGCTTTTTCACTGACTGTCACAATATCATCTAAATTCCCTTCTTCAATTGCAATTATTGCCGTTACTATTTTCGTAATACTTGCAGGGTACATGATTTTCTCACTATCTTTTTCATAAAGAATATCACCCGATTTTGCATCTATTAATAAAGCTGATTCACTAAACAATTCCATTTGTTCGTTTGCTTGTGCTTTTTGTATAGGAAATCCTACCGTTAATAAGATAGGAATTATAAGTAAATATGCTAACCAGTTTTTTTTCATAAAAGAGACATACCTTTCTATTGCAGTCTAGTATTCTACTTTGTTAAAGGTTGTTTTCGCACATAGATTGTTAATTTTCTCTGTGCTTTATATTTCATAGTTATTCTATCCGACAAATTACTTATTAATAGTACAAAAGTAACGATGTTTACGCAATAGTCTTGTCAAAAAAACTCGAAAAAACACCATTTTTCTTAGTTTAACGTAGAACACAAGTATTTACATCAGGTATTTTGAATTGTTAAAAAAGTAATATTCCAGTAATAAAATTGAAAAAAAGAAGAGAAAAAGAGAAGCAAATAGCTTCTCTTTTTCTCTTCTTTTTATTTATTCAGTTGGCCTTTTTGACAATATGCTTTTACAAAGAATGCTGGATTTAACGGTTGACCAGTTACTTTTTCGATTTTTTTATTCCAATGAAAGGAGGCTCCTGGAGCAAGGAATTCATCCCGTATAAATGCGCCTACTTGTGGTGTAAAGAACTCTTTATCAATATGATTCAAGATATATTGGTGAAGCTGGGCAGAGGTTAATTCACCAAGTAGGTAGTTTTGATAATAAACTGGGGCAAGCGTAAAATGAATTTTCGCAGCCCAATCTGGGTTTGATCGATCCTCTGGAGGATTTACAAGTTGTATTTTTTCAACCATCTCCCACCAAAATTTATTTAAATCTTGGTCTGGATTTTGATATAGTTCTCTTTCAAAGAATACAAACGTGATAATCCAACGAGCTGAAATTAACATCTTTAATTGTTCGTGTTTTTCTAAATTGGGTGATAAATTGTTAAGTGTCTCCTCATCCAATTGTAGAAATCTTGAAAGCCATTCGCGGTTCTCTGTCATTTTTCCAAAGAGCATCGCAATTGCTTCAGTTGTTAGGATGTGTGCGGGACTACGAAGAAGTGCTGGTAAGTCACGATTGGTGTACTTATTGTATGCGGCATGGCCAAACTCATGAAGCATCGTTCCCATCCAATAAGTATTGTCTACATTATTACATAGCACTCGGATGTCTCCTTCACGATCCATATCCATACAAAATGCAGTTGGGTTTTTACCATCACGTGGATTTAGATCTGAAGATGCATAAAGTCCCTCAATTGGCATATCCATAGAATCAAACGTATCCGCAGTAAGTTTTTCTAAATTTTTTCCTTTGAAAAAAGAATCTAAATTTGTTTTTTCATTAGCTGGGGCTTCTTGGAAAAATGGATCTACATAATGCCAAGGACGAAGCTCTGAACTAGATACATTGTACTTTTTTGCTAAAGAAGAATCTAGTTCTCCTTTTAATTCACGAAAGGTATCGTCTGATTGCTCCACTAGCTTTGCAAAGATGGAGAAAATCTCCTCTAAATCTAACTCTTGGTTTGCAAAAGCCATCTGATAATAATTGTCGTAGCCTAAAATCTGTGCAGATTCATTTCGTTTTTTTATTAGTTCCAATAATTTGCTTGAGACAATTGCTCCTACCTCTTTACTCGCTTTCCATGCTTTTTCTCGCTCCAAATTATCAGTGCTATTTACTAAAGTGTCACGAATATCATTGGCAGATAATTTCTTCCCATCCACTTCCGGCATGTATGTATTAAACAAATAATTTAATTCGGATGACATTGTGGCAAGCTCTTCTATCGTTTCTTTTGATAGTTGGTTTTCTTTCATTTCCGTTTCCAAAATTTCTAATTGGCGCTTTTGCTCAAACGTCAGGTTCCCTTGTTCAAGCAAGCTCTTCACTTCTTCATAACGACTAGCATCGGAGTAGTATAAACTAAATTGACTGGAGGCTTTTCCTGCTTCCTCCGCCCATTTTTTCTCTCCAGTGGTTTGTGCCATCCATCCAGCGTAGGACGCTTTTTTTAATAATGTTTGAAATTGTTCATTTTGTTCTTTTAAAAATTGTTCAACTGCCATACATTTTCACTCCCTCTTTTACAAGCCTTTTCATCCAAACTTGGTTTACTTTCCTCGTAAATCCCTTTTCTAGCAAGTAATGATAGATTCTTTTGTTACTTATAAGAAAAAAGGCAACTGTGCATTCATAATTGGTAATGGAAGGAGGAAATAAATGAGAAAACAGGGAATCTATTAAATTATTATTCACACTGACGTCCTCTCTTACGTAACAATGCGTGACAATAACAGATTTTAACGTCCCATCTGCATCAAATTGTCTTTTAAATAACCCATAAGCAACTGTTTTTCCTTCACTATCAATTAGTTGTAGCGCTTGTCCTTCTTTCATAGAAAACCATTGACTTTGCCAAGGGGTATCAGTCTGATACATTGAAAAAAACTGTGCATCGTGTGCTGATGTATAAATGGCTTGATAGTCTTGGCTGCCATAGAATTCAGGTACAACGTCATTTCTTAAGTGGATAACTTCATCTACCTTTTTATAGCCTTTTTGCTCATATAATTTGATGGCTCTTGTATTCTCCGATAAAGCTTCCAACGTTGATATCTCTACGTCTGCTTCCTTATATAAATCTACAGCCTTGTCAATTAATAGTTTCCCAACCCCGATTCGTCGATAAGCAGTCGCTACCCCAGTACCACCATTCCATGCAATATTCTTACCGTTAATTTTTTTAAGTCCACTTAAAAGAATCCCCACAGGTTTTTCTCCGTCAAACGCAATAATAGAAAGGGAAGGGGAAAGGTTTTCTAACCCAAATCTTGCAAAAAATCGATCCACGTCCATTGACGCATCAAAATAATACCCTTCAAAGCCAGAGTTCCAAGCTATAAGTGCTTCATCTAACTTGCATTCACTTAATTTTTTGATGGTTAACAATATATTTCCCCCTCTAGTATAACGTTGTGTATTTATCTGATGATCTGCTAAGTTTTCAAAAATTAACATTTACTAAAATCATACACCACGACTCAACAAAACTAAAGACAGTATATTCAAAAAAATAAAATAACCGGTTTCCCTCTTCCGTTAATTTACAATTATTAGTATTTCCTTTACTATCTATTACTAAGTTAGGTACGATATCTACAAAGGGTACACCATTTAATAAGGAGGAAAAGCAATGCTCGCTATTACGAATGCAACGATTTTAACTGGTCTAGGGAACATTCTAGAAAATGCAACACTCGTACTTAATAATGGAAAAATTGAAAACCTAGGATTTTCTATCTCTATACCAAGTAACTATGAAGTGATTGATGCAACAGGGAAATACATAACCCCCGGACTAATTGATGTCCATACACATTTAGGAGTTCATGAAGAAGGTATTGGTAAAGAAGGGCATGATTTCAATGAAACGACCTCAGCCACACCGACTCATGTACGTGCGCTTGATGGTATTAATCCCAGAGAAAAAGGATTTGATTTTGCACGTAAAGCTGGTGTTACAACCGTACAGATAATGCCTGGGAGTGCTAACGTTTTAGGAGGCGAGATGGTGGTACTTAAAACGATTCCGACTACAATTGTAGATGAGATGATTCTCCTTGAGCCATCCGGTATGAAGGCCGCTTTTGGAGAAAACCCAAAAAAAGTACATGGAAGTAAAGGGAAATTTCCGGAAACTAGAATGGGAGTTGCAGCTCTGTTCAGAGAACAATTAGTTCAAGCACAGAATTATCTAGACAAGAAGAGGAAAAATAATGAAACAGAGCGAGATTTAAAAATGGAAAACTTGGCAAAAGTATTAACAGGAAAAATGCCAATTCGTGCCCACGCACATCGTGCAGATGATATTGTTACAGTGCTCCGCCTAAGAAAAGAGTTTGACATCGATATCACAATTGAACATTGTACAGAAGGACATCTTATCGCTGACTTCTTAGCAAAACAAGAAGTTCGAGTGTCAGTCGGGCCGACTATGTCATCTCGTTCCAAAGTAGAAACAAGTAATAAAGGGTGGGAAACTCTATATTCTTTAGCAGAAGCCGGTGTAGCGTTCTCTCTTACAACAGATCATCCTGTTGTTTCCATCGATTATTTATGGACAAGTGTCATTCATGCTGTGAAACATGGTATCACTGAAGAACTTGCACTAAAATCTGTTACCCTACATGCAGCAAAGCATTTAGATTTGGACGATAGAATAGGGTCCTTAGAGATAGGTAAGGATGCTGATGTAACCATTTGGAGTGGTAATCCATTTGATTTAAGATCTCATGTTGAAAAAACAATAATTAATGGTACAGTTGTATATCAACAATAATTAATGGTACAGTTGTATATCAACAATAATAAAGAAAACTGCAGTGTATGATGTATTTTCATCACTGCAGTTTTCTTTATTATTGATTTTCTATAAAATACCACTTCAAGCTCCAACCTTTACCTGCTTCCCTACCTTTGCGTCCTTGCTAACCTCTATCGTATCAACATATTCTACTAAGGCTATTTTACAGCCTTCACCAATCACAACATGCTGCCCGATTATTTTTTCTGCCACAGTAGCTTCCACATGTACATTTTTCCCGTTAATCTCTTTTACTTGAAGGATTCCAGTTTCTCCAGCCATTGAGAAGAGAGCCTTCAGCCAACCTAATATGCCGTTCGTTACATTATTTTTTCTAACAACTACTGATTCGGAAAATATTTTTCTGATTTTACTATTGGAATTTCGTAACGACATCTCCACTTCTTGAGCTTGAAGAACTTCTTCTATGTAAACTACACCATCAGAAAAAAATGAATCCGTATTACATCCTGCCTCGATATCTAGTTTTCCGTGAATTTTTATACTCTCTGTGTTAACTTCTTTCTTTATCGAGCAGGCTCCTTTTACTCTAAAGCTTGATGCATAGAGCCCTCCCTTTAAATCACTGCGACCATTCACATCGAAATCATGTATAAATAGATCTTCTTTAATACTCGCTCTTCCCCTTATAACCCCTGTTTCCGCCTTTAAATTTCCTTTTATATCGCATGCACCATTTATCTTAAAGCTCGTACACTGAACATCCCCATTTATTACGCCACTTCCATTAATGGAGACATTATTAAATGTTCCCCCTGAGACCGTCATACTACCATTAATCTTCAAGTCTTTTTCTAATTGTCTTGTTTCCATCATCTTCACACCCATTTCAAATATAATCGCTAGTTTAGTAAGTTCCCTATTCAATTTAAATTTCCTGCTTTAAATTTTTTGTACCCTTTGTAAGTTGATAGCTATAATATAAACAAAGGAGTGAAGTTAAGTGATTACCATCAAGAGTGAGCGAGAAATAAAATTGATGCACGAAGCAGGAAAATTACTTGCTGCGTGTCATAAAGAACTAAGAACTAGAATAAAACCAGGGATTTCAACCATGGAAATCGATCAATTTGTCGAGAAATTCTTACTTAAACATGGAGCGACACCTGAACAAAAAGGTTTTAAAGGATATGAATATGCTACTTGTGCCTCCATTAATGATGAAATTTGTCACGGGTTTCCACGAAATGAAGCTCTAAAGGATGGGGACATCGTGACAATTGATTGTGTTGTCAATTTAAATGGTGCCTTAGCAGATTCTGCTTGGACTTATACAGTAGGAAAAGTTAGTAAAAAGGCTCATGACCTTCTAAAGATAACGAAAGAAGCTCTATACATTGGGATAGAGCAAGCTGTGATTGGAAATAGAACCGGAGATATCGGCTTCGCTATCCAGGATTTTGTAGAAGGAAATGACTATTCCGTCGTTCGAGATTTTACTGGGCATGGAATTGGAAGGACGATACATGAAGAGCCGCAAATCTTTCACTTTGGCTCAAAAGGAAGAGGAATGAGACTAAAAGAAGGAATGGTTATCACTATTGAGCCAATGGTTAATATTGGTACGTGGTACTCTAGTCTCGATAATAACGGCTGGACAGCCAGAACATTGGATGGTACATTGTCCGCTCAATATGAACACACTATCGCCATTACTAAAGACGGTCCACTTATTTTAACCTCACAGGATGACTAACTAAAGAACGCGGTCATCCTGTGAGCTGAACCGCGTTCTTTATCCATCTTTAAGGAATAAAGTGAAAAGAGTCATCTCCTGATCACGACTCTTCATTGCTGCCTAGCACTTCCCTTTTCAATATGGAAAATACATTTGCATCGTGAAAGACTCCACCTTGAAAAAGATAGCTTCTCAGCAATCCTTCGTGGGTAAATCCTACTTTCTCTAATACCCTTCTTGAACTTGCATTTTCAGGATAGACATTTGCTCCGATTCGTTGAAATTTCATAGAATCAAATCCAAAAAACACAAGTGCTTGAATGGCTTCGGTTGCATACCCTTTTCCCCAGTATGGTAGATTTATTTCATACCCGATTTCTGCACGAAGATGCTTTTCAGAAATAGCGTGAAAGCCGCATGTACCAATTAATTGATTGCTCTTTTTTTCCACGATTCCCCACCGATATAGCATCGTATAATCATCAAGAAAATCTTTCACAAATTTATCCGCTTCTAATCTAGACTGAAATGGCTCCATACCGTAATACTTAGTCATTTCTGGGTTAGAGAAATACGTATAAATTTCCTCAGAATCTTTCATTGTTAAACTTCGTAATTGTAAACGCTCCGTTCTTAACATTGGAACTGGTTTCAATGCAGTTCACCTCACCCTTCTGTCATCTCCGCCACAATATATTGGTTTGTCCACATTTTCATCATTAAAACGAGACTTTCTTCGTCTCTCGAAAAAATAAGTGTCGAACCTATCTGGTCCGTTAACAGCCAACCATCTGTTTCAATAAGCCATAACACCTCTTTAAACCCATCCCCAGCATTCATTTTTGTCATAACGGTCTTGGTATCTTCCTTTGACGCAAGAGTAACAACTGGAGAACCAGTAATGGCAAGTTTTGCCGCACCTCGTACATTAGGATTAAAGGAAAGTAGCACTCCTGTTATAAGTACTATCCCTCCTATAATCAACAGTGTCCATTTCAACCGCATCCGCATCACCTTTACATATTTATTTTTCTACCCAAGATCACTAAATCCCTCTTTATTCCTTCCAATTCTGCCACCTGAGGTAAGTAACCCCATTTTTCGAAGCCGAATTTTTGGAACAATCGAAGGCTTGGTACATTATGTGCAAAGATAAATCCTAATAGATTTTCAATATGAAGAGACGGGCAAGCCTCTAATGATTTACCTAACAGATATGCCCCTAATCCGTTCCCTCTTGTGCTTTCATGGAGATAAATACTAATTTCTGCAGTAGCCTCATAAGCTGGACGACCATAAAATGATTGAAAACTTAACCAAGCACATACTGTCCGTGTTTCTGCTTCTTCCACCACCCATAATGGTCTTCTTTCCTCATTATGTTCATGGAACCAAGCAAGCTTGTCCTCAACTGTTACAAACTGAGTGTCTGCCGTAACCATTCTACTTTGAACAGTGGAGTTATAAATCGAAACAATAGCTGGCAAGTCATCTAAACCCGCAGAGCGAATTATTAAATTTGAGTTATTCATGCTGATTCACCTTTCTAGTATTCTATGCTTTTATCCTTGTATTAGTATATTATTTTTTAGGAAAATGGAATAGAATATTTTTTAAAATATTTTCAAAAAGTTAACAGAATACACACCTACTATGAAAGCAAATATGGCCGTTACAGGAATCAAACGAAGAAAAGCGGTTGAGGAATACAGAGGTCTATATAAAAAGAAAATAGTTTGCATTTATTTGTTTAACCTAGAGGAGAAAAGTGGCAGATTAATTCTTAAATGAATGAAGAGCATTCTCCTCAATAATAAACTCTGATTGTAATGGATAACAGATTAATAAAATGATACTAAACACAAAAGTATAGTGTGTTATCTTCTGTCTTTTAAAATTGGCTACTATACTATTTCATATGGATTAACAACTACTTATTCATTATTCTCACTTTTTAAACTCTCTGCCTTAGCACATTCTACCCCTACACATACCGTGAACCAAAAGGCTATGAGATAGATAATTTTCATCGAAAGTCCTCCTTGTTTTACTGTTAAGGTATCTTAATTATTCTTTATGCAGTCTTTAGCAAATACATTCGTTAATTGTTGCGCTACTATCGGCTCCTCCTCCATTGCTATAGAGTCTCTTTCTATTATTTTGACAGGACAAGGAAGAACCCTGCTTATTGACAGGAAACGTCATCTTGTCATCACCACTTTCAATTTATTTAGTATTATCTTATAGCATATTTCAAAATTTTTATAGCTTTATTTTTACACTTTTCCGAAAATTAAAACATTATCTCGTCTTATGGTTTTTAACTAGCTCAAACTAATTATTTAAGCGAAAATTGTAGACTCTTGCTTAAAGAAGCGCGTTTCGGGATACCAATAAGAGCGCTCCTTGACCTCTTTCTTTTCCCTCTGATTTGGGCAATTCAGAGGTCATGCTTTTCCTTTCTTACAAAATCCACATGCCCTGACGCCTAGAAGGCTCCCAAGACCGCCCACGATTGCTGCCACCTAGCACAGAAATTTACAGGGCGTTAAAAGGGGTCACCTTGTAGTAGCTGGATTGACCAAACAAAAAAGCAGTGGATTCACAAAAGGAATCTCACTGCTCGTCGTCATTCATTAGTTTGAAATAAACATTTGCGTCCAATAATGACCTGAACGGCCACCCTTCGCATAACCTACCCCAATTTCAGTATACTGGGTAGACAAAATATTCTTTCTATGGCCATCACTATTCATCCAAGCATTCATGACCTCTTGTGGTGTTCTTTGCCCAGCAGCAATATTCTCACCTGCTGCTCGGTAAGTAATACCAAAATTACTAATCATCGTAAACGGAGATCCATATGTTGGAGACGTATGACTAAAATAATTCTTATCTATCATATCTTGGGACTTGTATCTTGCAACTCTAGATAACTCCCAATTCATTTTTAATGGTTTTAAGCCATGTTTACTACGTTCTTGATTCACTAGAACAGCAACTTGTTCCTCTAGTGACTTCTCCTCTCCTAACTCTGGAATGTTAAGTTTTTGACCTGGGTAGATAAGATTAGGATTCTTAACGGTAGGGTTCGCAGCTATCACTTCTGAAACACCTACTTGATACTTAACAGCAATTTTCCACATCGTATCACCGGATTGTACCGTATGACTTGTAGCTGCTAATGCTGCAGTATTTCCACCTAAGACTAAAGCGACAATCGACAAGGGTATGAGGACTTTCTTTAAATTTTTCATACTCTTACTCTATTATGAATAACCAAAAATAGAAACAAGAAATTATTGTAAGAAAACAAAATCAAACTCCAAAGAACCATACCTTTAAATCCCAAAAGGGGCCTGGCACCATATGGTATTTATTGTAATAATAGAAATACAACGGCTACTCCGGCGCCGATTGCGAAGGCGGTAAGTAGGGCTTCGGCTCCTTTAGATAGGCCAGATACGAAGTGACCTACCATTAGGTCGCGGACTGCGTTGGTTATTAGGAGTCCTGGAACGAGAGGCATGACTGATCCGATTATGATTTTATCAAGTTCTTGACCGATCCCGAAATTAACCATCTGAAAAGCAAGAAATGCGATAATCAGGGAAGCGATAAACTCCGCAAAAAATTTAACCTGTGTATAATGTTGAACACAAAGTAAGCTTGCAAATCCTATCCCCCCTACAATTATTGCTGGTAAAAAATCACCCCAAACTCCTTTGAACATAATTAAAAACGAACCACTTGCAATCGCCGCTGCAAGTATTTGAATCCAAATCGGAAAGGCTAAATGGGACGCTTCAAGTTCCTTAAGTGACTCATATGCAACTTCAACATCTAGCTGACCACTGGAAATTTGTCGAGAAATGCTATTTACTCGAGCAACCTTTTCCAAATCTGTCGATCGATTACTGATTCTCACTAGTTGAGTAGGGTTAGTCCCTTTAAGTGAAACAATAATACCAGTTGGCGTCACAAAACTATGCGTTTCTGTTATTCCATATGATGCAGCAATTCGAGTCATGGTGTCTTCTACTCTGTATGTCTCCGCTCCACTTTCCATCATGATTTTACCTGCTAGAAGACATACCTTTATAACTTGTTCTGCGCTATGCTCCACCACTCTACTCATTTGCCCTTTTCACCTCTTTACTTGATTCACCACTCGACTTTTTAATCACCTTCATCACACTTTGTACAAGAACCTCAGCAAACACAAGCCCCATTGCAATTGCACCTGAAATCATAAATGCTTTTGCTGCCAACGGTATAGCTGCTAAATAATCATTTTGAGCAAGATTGCGCATTGTATTATAAGCAATCCCACCAGGAACAAGCGGGATGATTCCTGCAACACTAAAAATAATCATTGGCATTCGAAAACGCTTCGCCATTATATGTCCTACTAAGGCAACTGCGAACGAACCGACAAAAGAAGCAATTACCGGATCCACTCCAGCATCAGCTAATAGTATGTATGAAATCCATCCGACCATTCCAACAAAGCCACAATGAATTAACGATTTTCTTGGCGCATTAAAAATTACTCCAAAACCTGCCGAAGCAATAAAACTAAATAATATTTGTGACCCGATATATCCCATTGCTTCACCTCATTTTTTCTAATAAAGCTTATTATATAGCATTTTGAAGGAAGAACCCAAAGAAACTAACAGAGAAAAATACTCTGTTAGTTTCTTTGGGTAATTTTCATATATGATTACTAACTTCATCTATCCACTAACCATGTTTTTGCTACTGCCACATACTCTCTCGTCCAAAGTTTAAAGATAGCAATTTTCGGAGTTTTTCCAGGTAGTGTATGCACTTCTTGAAACCCCAAACGTTTGGCAATGATAGATGCACGGTAAAGATGAAAATCATTGCTAACAATTGCTACAGATGCGTTTTCTTCCATGAATTGTTTAGAATAAGATAAATTTTCATATGTAGTAGTCGAAGAACCTTCTTTAATGATTCGCTCATTCTCGATCCCATGTGCCAACAAAAAACGTGACATTGCTTCTGCTTCTGTTATGTCTTCTCCTGGCCCCTGTCCTCCAGAAACAATTACCTTCGTACTTGGATTTTCATTTAAGTAATCCAACGCAGCTTCTACTCGATATTTTAATGCTAGAGTCATTTGTTCGCCTTTCACCCTTGCCCCTAGTACTATTAAATAGTCCACCTCATTTGGGGGTTGTTCTTTAGCGGTATGATAGATAAAAGCATGTACTGTTATCAAATATATACCTAAAATAAATCCTAGAGGGAGAAGCAGCTTTTTCCACTTTAATTTCTTCAACATCATTCCCCTACCATTCAAAAAAATCTTTATCTACTTATTTAACGTATAGTTAATTGGTATAGTTCCAAAAAAGGGAGAATATGTTTTCGAAAGATCAAAGTTCTTCTTCGCGCAATTTATCATAACTTCTAACAGGCTTAATGTTTATTTCTACCTCCAATAACTCAGGTACAGATTGATGTTTAAATGTAGCATTCCAATCATCATAATGATGACGAAAAGCATGATCCTCTAGATTAAAAATATCTGCTCCTAAATTCCTTCCTTTTTGATAAGAATTCATCACATCCTTTTTTATGTTTTCGCTTACCTTCTCTTTAATCTTGTTTAGGTTCAGCCCCTCAATACTCTCTCTTACTAACACGCCTATTTGAGAGGTGAGAACATAGCCTTCTTTTTTCATGACCAATTTTGTATGAGGTTTTAAAACTTCTATAGCCGAAAGCGTGTTTGCTACATCAATAACAGTTATATTCCGGCGTGATGCTTCATTAACTTGTATAAATCCATATAGATCATTTTCAGACAACCAGCCCAAAAATGTTTGATTTTTCACTAAATATGCGCCACTGATATAAGTAGTGATGATACCTTTTTTATTTTGAAGTATAACTTGATCCTCTAAACTTATAGAGGGAATTAACATCGTTTTGGTTTTTTCATTATACATATAGAGCAGTTCTCTAAATGTAATAGGTGGAATGGTTGAATTCTGATGTTGCATATCTTGTGGCTGATTCATTCTTGAAATAGAATAGGGATATTGAAATGGCATTTTGGCTGTAAACACATTTTCCAAATCCACATTCGTTCCATAAACCCATCCAGTAAGCCTGACGTTAAAATTAGAAACTAGCGACTGGAGGGTTTCTTGTAAGTTTCTCTCTAAGATTCCTTCACCAAGTAAAAATAAATTAAGCTGATCATAATTCACCTGTATTTGGATGTTTTTATAAATTTCTTCTATAGCAGTTTCAACAGTATTTCCACTTCCCTTTGCCAACCACACAGGTATCGATTCATTAGCCTTTCCTTGTTCTGTTTTAGCAACATTCGAAAAATCCAAAAATTGCAATATAACTTGATATTCATCATCGATATAATCAATACCCAATCCAACTACATAAGCTAAGAATTGCACTTCTTTAGTTCCACTGCAACCTACTAAAACTAAATGAATAACTAAGATCAATGACAATATTATATTTCTCATGAGGAAGTCCCCCCAATCCTTGTCTTATCTTTCGGTTTTAATGATGTTGACCTTTTATTCGCTAAATTTGCTGGGTTGCGAAAAAGAATATATAGTATATCCTTCATATTAAATTCAAGAAAGTTTACCATATATGAAATCCCGAAAGATTGTAGCCTACAAAGAAGAAGCACAATAGATAGGAGACCTATCATAAAACCAAAGATTCCAAAAAATGCGCTTAATGCTAAAATATATAATCTGATTATAAAAACATTACCTAATAATGATTGATTCACTAATGTAAAACTTGCAACAGCCGTAATACCAATGATTACTAACATCGTTGGAGAAGTAATGCCCCCTCTAATAGCTGCATCACCAATGATTAATCCTCCAAGGACAGCTACCGTCTGCCCAACTGATTTCGGTAACCTGACACCCGCCTCTTTAAATAATTCGAACATTATTAACATAATGAGAGTTTCAAGAAATACAGGAAATGGTAGACCAAGTCTTGATACCGTTATTGTCGCAATAAGAGGTAATGGTAGCTGACCAACATTATGTGTAATTAGCGCGGTATAAAACCCTGGTAAAAATAAGGTGACCGCAAAACCAAGAAACCTCAATAACCTTTCTATGGTGGCATAATAAAAGTTAACATTTGCATCTTCAGGTGTTTTAAAAAGATAGGAAAAATTTGAAGGTGCGATTAATACAGTTGGCGCACCATCAACAATTAGCGCAAAACGTCCCTGATTTAGTGAATCCACAACAAAATCTGGTCTCCCACTATAGTTAACTAAAGGAAATATGGACGCTGGCGTATCCACAATTAATTCTTCTAACATCGAGCTACTTGTAAGAACATCAATATCTATTTGCTCCATTTTCTCCTTAATATTCGATAAAATTTCTTGGTTGATAATATCTTCTATATAAACTAAAGTAACAATTGTTTTAGATCTATCTCCTACTATGTAATCCCTCATTACCAAGGATTTAGTTTTTAAACGCTTCCTAATTAGACCAATGTTTGTTATTCTTTCTTCTATAAACCCATCCTTCGGTCCCCTAATCGAAATATCTGTAGAGGATTCTTCTGTATTACGAGATGGGATCTTGCTAATATCATATAAATAGATAAACCCATCATCTTCTGGAGTTATTAGCACAAGTTTCCCGTCAAATACCTCTTGGACGATAAAATCTTCAGTTACTTCTTCTAAAGACTTCTTCTCCTCTTGAAATGCGGTGGAAAGATTTTTTTTATCCTTTAGAAAAGGCATCCTTAATGTATGTAATAAACTAGAATCAACCAAGGATTTACAATAAATTATAATAATTGGTTTTCCCATTATTTCTTCTTCTGATTTTATCCTCACATCAGAAGATTGATTGAATAGTTCTTGTAAAGCGTCTAGTGATAAATCAATCTCATGAACTTGAGCCACTACTCATACCACCTCGTATTCTCTTCTTGCCCTTTTTCCAAAGAATAAAGTATAGAAATGGCAGATAAACCACCAGTGCACATAAGGAGAAAGGTAAGAATAGCTCATTAACGAATGAATACAGCGTACTTAAATCCATCGGAAGAATAACTCCTGCATACATAACAAGGTACATTCCTATCATCAAACCAAGGGACTTTTTTCCTTTCCCCAAAATTTGCACAGCTATTAATACATATAGAGATATTCGAATGAATCCCCCTGCTAACCATTGAAAAATAGCCAAAAAATCTGCATGAGAAAAGTATTTTCCAATGGTTAGGATGCGCCACTGTTCAAAAGCAGGATAACGAAAGTGACTTACTTGATGAGGACCAAACTCCACAATTGCACCTACAGTAGGTCCTACCATTAAACCTAAAATAATACATCCAACTAAGAATACTTTTTTCTTCGTTAATGGTTTCTTTAATTGTGGGAGAAAAAAAAGCAAAATAATTAACTCTAGAATTGGCATCGAAGAATACAATACGCCATGAGTTATCGGCCCATATCCATTTTCTAAAATTGGCAATAATAACTCATAATTTTTATTTTTTATATTCCCGAGCATTACAAAAAAACCTAAAAAAGTGACAAATGGTAATAGGATGCACCCAGCAGCTATAATAGCCCTTAATCCTGACTCCGACCCCCAAAAACATAAGAAAACAAGAAAAAAACCTATAACAAAAACCGGAATATCTTGCATATAGCTGATCTTACTCCAGATAACAATATCTTTCGTTGTTATCCATGCACTGACATATAAATAAAGTGCTAGCGGCAGTAAGGAAATATAATAAACTACTGAGGTGCTGCTATTTTTCAGAAATTCAACTAATGAAAGTTTGTTAAGTATTTTACTCATATTTGACAATAAAAAGCTGATAATCAATAGAGGGAGAATTGCCATTAAAATACTAACCCAAGCATCCCTCTTTGCTACAGTTACGAGCGGAGGAATGATTTGGACATGTGCGAAAAGACCTGTTGATAGCATAATGACGAACACAATAGAAATAAATTTCAATGATGATTTCATGATGCACCCTTCACGGATAGTTTTTCCTTATTATTACAAGAAAAGATAATTTTATTCGAATGGATATTAAAATATGTTGGCAAAACGGGTTTTTCATTATTATTTGGGCTACCCTGAAAATGACTTGGTTATCAGTTGAACGTCCTGTTGATTTGCGATTCTAGAACCTCCTACAGAACAAGGAAGGCTATGAAAAAAAGCTATTTCTACATACATATCCCGTTCAAGCAACTTAGTCATAAATCTTTTAACACACCATCTACAAGTAGACTATAACAATGTGAATACTCACCTTTTCTAACTCAAAAAAGAGAGTAGATTAATATCTCACTCTCAACATAAATAAACTTAGAAATTAAATTCTTCATATAAAGAAAGGGACATTAGAATGATTCCCGCAATAAAAAAAGCTAGAGTTGCAATCCAGTGAAAGATCGAAAAAGAAATAATCGTGGAAACAAAAGTAAATAATAACCATTTAAATGTATTCCTAATCGAACTCACATCCTTACATACTTATTAAAAGGCTCCCGCGTCCTTTTCCTTCCAAAGGATCTCACTATATACTTCAGCAAATGCTTTAATCGTATTATGAAGTTCTTCTAAATTATTATCTACACCGCCAACTTCTAAGAGGATTGATTTATTGGATAAATCTTGACCATACACACCATTCCCCTGGGATTTATTTTTCGGCCATATCTTCCTACTAATTCCGGGATATTTTGCTTCCATGGCATTATCTAATTTAGTTGCAAACTCCATGTTCTTTTTATAATCCTTATGACTTTCACCTACTACAAACATCACTTTAGCATAGCTCTTCCCATTAATAATTGCAGTAGTGTGTTCTTTTCGAGCAGAATCTCGATGAATATCAATGACATATTTCACTTCATTATTCGTAGCTAGAACCTCTTGTAATCCTTCCCTGGAATATTGATAAGCTTGTGATGCTTTCCATCCCCTAGCATGTAATTCTTTCGTTACATTGGTCATATCGTGATTCGCATTTATACCTTTATTTTTTAATTCTTTCTTTAACATGTTTCCAACAGCTATAACGTTAACTTCCGGGTTATTGCTTATTGCCTCAACAGGAATGGTAGCATCTTTCAGTAGCGGCAAAAAAGACTCATAACTGTGAGAATGATAGATATAGACCAATTCCTCCTCCATCGTTCTCTCTGACGGCGGTGCTGTTTCATTATGATTCTCTTTATATTGATTTATTTGTTCTTGTGCAATTTCCCTTTCTTTTAACAAAACTTCCATTGGCGGAGCAGATTCATGCGATAAAGTAACATCGTCTGTTCCTTGACTTGCGAAATATATATGGTTTTCATAGGCAAAAAAACCAGGTAGTTCATTACCTAATAGGCTTCTTACATCTTTAGGTTTAATATTTGTTGCTAGCTGAAAAATAATAGATTGGACAGGTAGCTTTTCTACCACTACATCTTTCCCTACTAAATAGTGATTTTGGCTCTGAATTATGTTCAAATATAAATTAGCTTCATTTATATTGCCTAACCATGAAGTGATAATTTCAGATGACATTCTATTAGAAAAGACTGAACTGATAGAAGCGATTAATAGAAATGTCATAATGATGGCTATGATGGTACTGTTCAGATATATAATAAAGACATTCCTAGTTTGATTCTTCGTAACCTCTATAGTAAACTCCCTCCTTTTTCTATTATTTGTATGCAAATGTTGAAATAGTTAGAAGAGTATAGGTTTCTTTTTTGAAAAATGTTACCCTGAAAATAATTAGGCTACTGTTGAAACTCCCTGATGAATCCCGCTCTAATTAACAATAAGTTTTAACGAAGCTAAAAAAAGAAGGCAAAGTCATTTTTATCTGACTCTACCTTCTTCCAGTTTACTATATCTATAAGTTAATGATGATTTCCATCATCGGTAGGAGATTCTTCTTCTTTATTAGACTCTTCTCCTAAAATTCTCTCTATTTCTTCTTGTGATAAATCACCTACCACAAGTTGCTTCGTAGGCATTACATGCATCCCTCGGGCTGTCACATGAGCTTGTACTCGATAGATTCCTTCTTTTTCGAAGACTTCTTCCACTTGGTAGATACCGTCCCTTTGATGGGAAATTTCTACTAGCTTACTAGCCTCTTTTCCTTTTTCGACATTCCAAATTTCAAACTGAACCTCCTGTGCGTCCTCTACGTTTTCTTCGCCTTGTCTCACGTGAGTTTTCAGTTCAATAGATTGGTTGGTCTGTACTTTTTCAGGTAATTGGATATCGACATTTATAACCGTTAGTTCCACTTCTTCCTCTTGGACACTTGTACATCCCATAAGAAAGATACCTAACGTTACTAAGATAAGACTAATATTTTTCATTACGTTTCTACTCCTTACCCTAACCATTCTTTTAACGGTTTTATTCTAGTAAAAACAACTTTATCTAAAATCAAAATAACAATGATAGAAATTCCAACTAACGGCATAATGATACCAAATCCTAACATAATTAGCGTAACAGCCCTCTTAATCTTCTTATCCACTTGTTTTCCAGGTGCACCAAGACGATCTTTAGGTTTTCTTTTTCTCCACATCACAAGCGAACTTATGATTAAACCGATTAGTCCGATGCATAATACGAGACCTATTAACTGATTCATAAGTCCAAATAAACGCCCTTCATGTAGTGCTATACCCAGAGTAATAGCTTTTGCCATTATTCCATAATCTCCAAAGCGAACATCTGTCAACACCGCACCACTGTACTGGTCAATATGCAAGGTCGCGCTGTCAAACGGTTTAGAATGGGATGTAGCAATTGTAAATACCCCAGTTTCTCCTTTTGGAAAGGTTACGGAAAAAGGCCTTTGAACTTGTTCATGCTCAGCAATCCGAACGATATCATGAATCGCTAACGGAACATATTGGTTATTTATTGATGATGGAACAGGTACATTTTCAGCCGCCCATGGAACATCCTCCGCAATATCCTTAGTGACTGTAATAGACTCTGGTTTCTCCATAAAACTTAATGCATAAGGAGGATAACCTGAATTCGTCGAGGTAGCAAGACGATTAATTTGTTCCCCCATCACACCAGACCATGGTAATCCCGTTAAAATGAGCAATAGTAATCCGAGGGAAAACCAAAATGCCGGTACTGCGTGCATATCTCTCCAAAATGTCCTTCCTTTGCTTTTCCACCTCGGGAGGATTGTGCCCCAGATGGCTGCTCGATTTCTTGGCCACCAAATATACAAACCAGTTACAAGTAAAATAATTGCCCAGCATGCCGCAAGCTCTACTAATCGGTTCGCAACTGTGCCCCCGACAACGAGCTCGCTATGTAACTTTTTAATAATTGTCATGAACTCTTCTTCAACTGACAATGCCCCCTTTATCTCTCCAGAATAAGGATTTACAAATACACTCACCAGTTCCCCGTTCTGAATGGTTCCCACTTTCATTGTACGTTCATCTTCTGCGAAAATTGTAATGCCAGTGACTCCTGCATCTGGATAAGCTTTCTTCACATTGCCCACAAGTGCATTTGAAGATAAAGTCTGGTGTTCCACATTCTCTACATAAAATAAATCTTGATAAAGCATCGACTCAATTTGTGGCTTAAATAAATAGACAGCTCCACTAAAAGCAAGCACAATCAAAAAAGGAGCAAAAACAAGCCCTGCATAAAAATGCCATCGCCACATCGTGTGATAAATGCCATTTCGCACTTGTTTACCGCTCTTTTCTTGTAAGTTATCTTTCATTTCCATATGCATACAAACTCCTTTGAAAAATTTCTCTGTATGCATAGCATAAAAAATAAATGTGAAAAAAGAATGAAGTTCAAAGAGAAAAAATCGGCAAAGTTATCGTCACCGTCGTTCCTTTGCTCTCTACTGATTCAATCTTTACCTCCCCTTCATGCTTCTTTACAATTTGCTGTACTATAGATAACCCTAAACCAGTTCCGCCATCCTGCCTAGTTCTCGCTTTATTGACACGATAAAACCTCTCAAAGATATGAGAAAGGTCTTTTTCAGGAATTCCAACTCCTTGATCTTGAATAATGAATATTGCTTTATCTTTTTGCTGTTTGAGTGTCATTCTGATTTCTTTTTGTTCCAAACTATATCGTATTGCGTTACTAATGAGATTCGTAAGTACTTGATCAATACGGTCTCTATCACCTTTTACAATAATAGCTTCATCTAGTTCAGTTTCTATTGAAATCTGCTTCTCAGCTAGCTTCAGTTCAAATCTTTCCACCACATCATGGATCACTTCCGATACAATAACTGGCTCTTGATTAATCGGGTAAGTGTCTCCTTCAAGCTCCGCTAAATCTAGTAAATCATGGACGAGACGATTCATTCTATCTGATTCTTTATAAATAATTTCTGCATACTTTTTATGATCGACAATTCCTTCTACAATCGCCTCGCTATACCCTTTTAAATAACTAATCGGTGTTCGAAGCTCATGAGATACATTCCCTAAAAACTCTCTCCGCTTTTGTTCTACTTCATCCAAACTTGCCGAAAGCGTGTTAATCGAAGATGCTAAATTGGAAAGCTCGTCCTTCCCGACGACCGCTACTCTTTTAGCAAAATCTCCTTCTGCCATCTTACCTGCAACAAGATCCATTTCTTTGATTGGTTTTACCAGTTCATTAGTAATTTTCATTCCAACTAAAAAAAGAAGAAACACTATAATAACGAGACCTCCAAATAAAATCATACGGATTGGTTGAAAGGCTTCTGTTATCGCAGTCAAAGGTAAATATAAAAATACCGCTCCAGCTAAGCGCTCATGCTCTTTTAAAGGAACTACCACTGCTAGTACTTCTTGATTTAAACCTTTATGTATTCTAGAGAAACTAATCGTTTTTCCTTGAAGGAGTTCTTGTCTTTCCGAAAATGTGATCAAATTCTCATCCGAAAAAGAGTCAAAAGGAGCACCACTTGCAAGTAACATTGGATCATCCGTAAAGATGATTTCAGATTCTGAACTTTCTTTCAACCATTCCACCTTTTGTAGAAATACTGTACTTCCATCTTGGTGAAAGGATTGTTCAAGCTCTTGCCCTTGAAGCATTAACATTTTTAATTGTTTTTCAATATACAGCGTTTCATATAAATAGTAGGAAAGTGCAACCACGATTACGATAGTAAAAGTAGAAACTGAGATTATAGAAATCCAGATTTTTTGGCGTATAGAAAGTGACTTCATTTCTTTAATCCTCAAATTTGTAGCCGATACCCCATACTGTCTTAATGGTGTCACCTGCTAAATTTAATTTATACCGAAGTGTTTTTATATGTGTATCTACCGTTCTTAATGTTCCTTTTTCCGAATCGATTCCCCAAACAACCTCATGTAAATGCTCTCTCGAAAACACTTGTCCAGCATGCTCCATTAAAAACACCAATAAATCATATTCCCTTCTCGCTAAATTTATTTTTTCTCCCACTACCTTTACCTCTCTTGCACTCTTTTGAATGACCACATTAGTAGAAGTCAATTTATCAAAAAAAGATTGTTTGGAGCGCCTAAGCATTGCCTCTATCCTTGCCAGCAATTCTTTTGGACTAAATGGCTTCATCACGTAATCATCCGCACCAAGCTTTAAACCTCTCACCTTATCTAACTCATCACTTTTAGCTGTTAACATCAATATCGGGGTTGTATAGTGTTGGCGAATTTTTTTACAAGCTGTAAATCCATCCATCTCTGGCATCATGACATCCAGAATAATGAGATCAACATTTTCCACAAAAAGAAAATCAAGTGCATCTTCCCCATTTACTGCATGATACACCTCGTAGTTTTCCGTTAGCAGATACGTCTCAATCAGTTGTCGCATTTCTTTTTCATCATCTACGATTAAAATACGAATGGAATTACTCAAGATGAGTACCTCCTTTGTATAACAAAAATGGACCACCTTCAAAAGAGAAAGAATTTATAATCTTCCAGTCTTTTTTATCAATGATCATTACTTCATCTCCGTCTATACAAGATACGTATAAATAGTCTGAATCCCCGCTCATAAAGTTTGGGTTGTCACAAAGTTCAAGCTGATCCTCCAGTTGAAAAGTAGTAGAATTAAGCCTTGATAAACGATGATCTCCGTGGCTTAGTACATATATTGGGGAATCTTCTTCATCCTGATGAAAGAAAATAGGCATTAGTCCTATTTTAACTGATGTTATCTCATTACCCGATTCTGGATCATAAGCATAAACCCTATCATTAAGTTCACCTGAAGCTCCGTGACCGCCAACCCAAAGAAGTTCTCCATCAAATAGCAAGCCTGCCGGTCGATGATTTACCTCAAATGTTTTAATAACTTCTTCTTTATCTAAATCCAACACGTAAATTTCACCACTACCACCTGCTAACACATAGAGAAAAACTCCATGTTGCTCCATCTGGACAGGATAATCCCCTACTTTTATTTCGTTTATCACCAATTCCTTTTCCATATCAATAATCTGTATACTATTCTTTTGCACGTTTGCCGTATAAAGCAGACTGTTATCTTTGTTGTATTCCATATCGATTATTCCTTCACCTACTTCAAATAAGGGGCGCATTTCATTGTTGCCAAAATCCAAAGCAAATAGATTTTTTTCATTCTTTCCTGCTGCGAAGACGTAACTCTCATCCTTCGCTGTAATTGCTGAAATAATAAAAGGAATACCTATATTACTCCCTTCCTCATTTTTCAAATTTAAAATAGAAATACTTGGTTCTTTAAGATTAGTTACTAATAGGCTGGTATTAGAATCTAGCGAAGGAATATTAATATGTTCCCTATTACAACCTGTTGCGATCGTTAATAAAAATATAATGAAAATAAGACGTACATTTTTCAATACCATACACTCCTGTAAACACCGTCGAATAATAAATAGCTTAAACAAAAATTGTGAAGAATCTGTGAGAAAAGTTTATATATCGCTAGAATATCATAAAACACAAAAAATTTATAAAGAACTCGCGCCTATAGGATTAAGAAGGAAGAACTTGGATGGTTTCAACCATAAAAATTAATCATTTCTATGTTATGGTTTTATGTTGAAAGAGGTAATGGAGGTATTTCGAGGTTTTTTGCATGGCTTTGGAATTTCAAACAGTGTATTGGATATGTTTTTACCCGTTGCTTAAGAGAACAACTATTTTTCTAATGCTAAAGCAAGTTCCATAGATTCATTTAATGTAGGAACTCGCTTTTCTCTTTTGATAGCTAACGCACTTTCCAAACAAAAATTCGCTTCCTCAAATCGGTGTAATCCATGAGAAACTTCTCTAATGCTTAAATACGAAATCGAGAATTGTTTGATTAACTGAAAGCATCTTTTTCCTGAAACTTTCAAAAAGTAATGGCTATTCCTCCTTTCTTAACGAATAAAACTTCGAATCTCTCCACCCATCTCGAATGAGCAAATGCTTCGTAATCGTCTTTTGAAAAGTCATTCCGATTTTTTCTAACACTCTAGCAGATCCCAGATTTCGTGTATCACAGGTTGCACATATTTCATTTAATTTTAACCTATTAAATCCATCATTAACTAGTAATTCTGCTGCCTCTGTTGCATACCCCTGCCCCCACCACTTTGGATGAAGGACGTAAGAGAGTTCAGCCTTTTTTCCAACTGACAAATGAAGTTCAATTGCACCCACAAACAGCTTAGTTTCCTTGTGTATAACAACATATGCGAAACGTGTTTGAGGATTCATTACATACGACTGTAAAATTTCCTGTACGTAGTTTTGTGAATCCTTCTCTGTATTTGGACCCCATGGTTGATATTGATAAACTTCTGAGAGTGAAGCATATGTATGGACTTCATTCCAATCTTCATATGTAAATTGGCGAAGAATTAGGTTTCTAGATTCTAACTGATTCCGTCTTTTTTTACTGCCCGATAGCATCTTTACCCCTCCATCTTAAGAATTCCTCACTAGAAAGATCAGCTTTAATAGAGGATATACGACAATCGCCATAGAAAGCTGAATGTACAGTACCATTTCCAACGATATCTTTTCCATTATTAAAAAAAGAACGGAAAATACTACACTAGTTGCCATTAATAAATATGCAACATGACCACTTTTCTGATTAATCTCTGCCCGTTTTCTTTTTGTAGGACGATATTCTCTTCTCATGAAAGCTCTGATTATTTCTGATAATCCAAGCAAAATAAATACAACTGGAATATACTTGAGCTTTCCTGAGTTATGAGCTTCTACTAATAGAAACATCCCAAAAAGCATAATTAATATAGGTAAGCCAAAGGCTACAATTGGTTGATCAAAAAATGAATGCTCCTCTTTTTCCAAAAGCTCGTCCCTCCCCTTTAAATCCCCTAGTATTTAACTTTCGATAACAACAATGAGAAATCCTTTTCTATTTTTAACTACTTAGGCTACCATGAAAATAAGGTGACCCCTTTGAATACCCTGATGATTTCCGTGCCAGATGGTAACGATCGCGGGCTGGGTTAGCTCTGTGATCCTTAGCTAATCATCAGCTTGAGATTGTCAAAAATTCGAAAAAAATTTCCACAAAGCAAATTGCATAAAAAGAAGAATCGTTACATTATATGCAACGATTACTAGAAAAAATGATAGTTTCTTTTGTTTACTTAACTTCTATTTCTTTTATTACTCTTGCAGGGTTCCCTCCCACTATTACATTATCTGGAACATCCTTCGTCACAACTGCCCCGGCAGCCACCACCACGTTGTCCCCAATTGTCACTCCAGGACTAATAACTGCTCTACCACCTAGCCAGACATTATTTCCAATTTTCACAGGCTTCCCGTATTCTGGACCTTTATTACGTTCTATTGGATCCACAGGGTGGGTTGCCGTATATATATGTACACCTGGCGCCAACATGCAATTTTCCCCGATTTCAACTTTGCAGACATCTAATATGACGCAATCAAAGTTTGCAAAAAAATTTTCTCCAACGTGGATGTTATAGCCATAGTCACAGCGAAATGTTGGTTCTATGTTAATCGTTTTGCCAGTGGAACCGAAAAGTCGTTTTAATAACTCACTCCGCTTCTCTTCCTCAGTTTCTGTTGATTCATTAAATATTCTCGTTAACTTCCTTGCATGGATTCTTTCCTTTGATAATTCTTCATCCCAAGCTTTATACAATTCACCAGCAAGCATTTTTTCTTTTTCTGTTTTCATCTCTATTCCTCCTCTTACTACATAAAATCAAAATAATATCGAATCACATGAAAAAATATCGGAGCCGAATAGGCTAAGCTGTCTACCCTTGTTAAATAGCTTTTCTTGAGTACAGATGCTTTTTCATCATCTCCAATTAATAAATCCCGCTTCAATACAGAGATTGCTAAACTCCCTCCGAAGCAAGCAACACTAATAATGAGTCCCGATAGTATACCAAACACTTCATTTAATGGGGTTAAATATGGATATAAATTGTATGAAACTCCTGTCGTTACAAAGGTTGAGATAATAAATCCTTCCCAAGTAATATTCGGATTAGAAGATGGAACAACTTTTTTCCTTCCAATAAACACTGACACTAGAAATTGGATAACGTCATGTAATTGAGTAAGAACGACTAAAAACAAAACTAAATTCGCCCCATACTCAGGTGTTGCAGTTTGAAAGAATGCTAGATGACTTAACCCAAACACCATAAGCATTAATCCCCATTGTGTCGAGCTTACGGATCGGAGAAACCCTACTGTCCCTTTCCCTAAAATCCTTGGTAATGGCAAAAACAAAAAAACATATACTGGAATAAAGACGATAAACATTCCGTACCATCCGATATAGATCCAATAAAATTGGAGTGGAATGGATAAATAAGCCCATAAAAATAACTGGCGATCCACTTTTCGTGTTTTTAAAATAGAAAAGTATTCTTTTAAAGAAAAGAAACATAAAAACATAAGTGCAAATAATGATACTAATGGGTTAAAAAGCGTCGCAATACTAAAAACGACCAGCATTCCCCACCACGTTTTCACACGGACAGATAAATCGGAAAAATCTTTTGTTGGATTATTCTTTTTAACGGTATAAAAAACCAAGCTAAATGCGCATAATCCCATTGCTATAATAAGTAAAGTAATAATTGCTTCTATCTCAAACATTAATTCCCCCCTGTCTATCTTTCATTATGAAATTAATGGTTAATTTTGGTCAAGAGAAATTGTATAATAAAATTGAATTACTTTCTTTCAATCTAATAAATTGGAGTATGATTACTATGAACCAAGAGTATGTGTATATTTTATTAACCGATACAGGTACACTTTTTACACGTTCCATTAAAAAATATACAAAAGCTCCTTATAACCATGTCTCCATATCCTTTGATTCTGATTTAATAGAACTATACAGTTTTGGTCGTAAAAAACCAAATAATCCACTATATGGGGGTTTTGTTAAAGAAGATGTGAAGTATGGGACTTATCGAAATTATCCAGGTACCACCTGCGTTATTTATAAATTACCTGTTACACCAAGGGAAATAATTAAAATGAAGCGACTTATTGGAGTGTTTCAAAAGAAAGAAAAGAAGTGGTTTTATAATCTTTTAGGGGTACTTGGAGTATCCATTAATGAACCGGTTGAAATAGACTCCTCTTATTTTTGCTCACAGTTTGTTTCAGATGTCTTACACCGATCTGGCATTAAACTTTGGAACAAACTCCCTTCCCTTGTAACTCCTGATGATTTTCGAAAAAGCAATCGTTTGGAATGGATGTATGAGGGCAAGTTGTATGATTATGAGCCAGTGAAAACGAGGATTTAACACTATCAAAATAGTAAGGGAACGAAGAGTTCTTATTTACTCTTCGCCCTCTTAACATTTACTTAGATCCCATTTTCTTCTTCTATCAACTCTAGATCATCTAATGAGATTTCTTCCGCATTATCTAGTACTTCTTGTGGGATTATTATTTCACTAACTTCGTTAAAGTTAGAAAAAGTCGATTCCATTGTTTGAACACTGACCATCTTTTCGCCTTCTAAATCCATTTCCATATCCATCATTACAACTACTTTTGTTTGGTAGAAGGTTTCTTTATTTACATGAACTTCATAGTTTAATTGATTTATTGTCATCATAGAAAGCATTTCTTGCATCATTGCTCCCATATCATCGCCTATCATCCCACTAAACATTGAAATCATTTCATTATACTGTTCCCCTGAACCTTCAATATTTAGGACATAAACGTCGTTCTCTTCTTTCATTGTCATATCATCTGAAAAAGCTTTTAACATTTCTAATTGTTCAGCAGGATTAGTTTGTATTTCAGAAAGGGCGCTTATTTCTGCTGCAAACTCGCTTGGCATTTTAAACCATTGAGCCGCCATCCCATCAAAAAAGAAAATACCTTCAGGTGAAAAATAGGATTCCGTTTCCATGCTACCCATCAGACTATCTGCATCTTCCATCGTTGTCACTTGGTACATAACAAGGGGATTGATGGTCATATCCGTATTGGTTGTAGTAACCATGTTTAACGGATCCTCTCCCCCCATAGAAATTTCCTGATTAGCAGTCATTTCCATGGAATAACTAGTTAATTGTGCCATGACTTCTGTTGATTTTTTTAGTACCTCGTCAGCGGTTAAAGCATGTGGCTCTGTCGATACTTCTGACTCGACTTCATTTTCAGTACTATCAGTTTTCTTTTCATTTTCTTGAACATTCCCATTAGTTGCATTCCCACAAGCTGTTAATAGCATTACCGCAAGAAAGCCTATAAACCACATTTTTAATCGATTCACTAAATCCTCTCCCATTCACCTTTTTCTTTTACTACTCATCTTTCATTACCCTTTTTTCAAGGTTAAAACTAACATTTTTTTCAAGATAGTTTTTATTCCTTGAGTAGTTATAACTCATCTAGTTTCTCCGATAGTATGTTTACGCTTAGAAAAGAAAAAGGTTTCATAATCAGACATTTTTAGGAATATTTTACTATGTAAATCATGCAAATTGGCATAAAGAAAGATGTTCATCTTACTAACATTCAAAAAAGAACGACAAAAAACAGAGCTAGGAATTTCACTTAGCTCTGTTCTTTATAATTTGGCTCTGTTAAACACCGCTGTACTTTAATAAACCTTTACTTACGAATCTCTAACTTTTCTACGATATTACTTCGTTCTCTGGTTTTAGGTATGTCTAACGGGTAGCCAATGTGTAAAAGCCCCACTATCTTTTTGGTAGCATTTATCCCAAGTTCATCAAAGAATGATGGATCCTCAATAAAGAGCGGAGTTTTCCATACCATGCCTATCCCATGATCCCAAGCCAGCAATTGAAAGTTTTGAATAAAAGCAGAGGTTGCAGCATAGTCTTCTTGATAAACTTTCTTGTTATCCGATACATCACAAAGGACAATTAAATGTGCTGGACATTGCTGATAAATGTTTTTCATCTTATTGATTTTTTCTACTTGCTTTTCAGACGTTAGAGCCTTCATTTTTTCGCTTTCACGTACTCTTTTCAAGGCTGCTTCACTAAGCTTTTCTTTCGCCTCGTCACGAAACAGAATGAATGACCATGGCTCACGATGCTTATGATTGGGAGCAAAGCTTGCATCCTGTAATAACTCCACCAAAAGTTTGGTTGGAATATCTTTATCAATAAAGCTGCGAATTGTCCGTCTCTCACGGATAACCTTTCTTATCAAGCTAGACATTTACATTAACCTCCTACTTTATTCCAAAGCCGCTTCTACTTCTTTTACCATTTCGGAAACAGAAATTAAGCCCCCACCAGAAAGATACCAATAGTTAGGATCAAGATAAACCACATTATCTTCCTTTACTGCAGTAACTTGTTTCATTAAGTCGTTATCTAATAGCTCTTTCGCTGAAGATTCTCCTTGAACAGCAGCTCCTCTATCAATTACGAAAAGGTAATCTGGATTCTTTTCCATTATATATTCAAATGAGATATTTTGTCCGTGAGTGGATACTTCAATTCCCTCATCTACTGCTGCGAATCCAAATTGATCGTGAAGGATACCAAATCGCGAACCAGGACCATACGCACTTATGTTACCTTCATTTGCTAAAATAATAAGAGAAGTTTTATCCATTTCAGAAGCTTTTTCAGCTAAAGCTTTAATGGAAGACTCCACATTTTCAAGCTCTTCTTTTACTGTATCTTCTTTTTCAAATATTTCACCAAGTGTCATCATGTTTTCTTTATATGAATCTAAATATCTAGATGTGTCTACTCCTAAGAAAATGGTTGGAGCAATCTTCGTTAATTCCTCATATGCATCCGATTGTCTTCCAGAGATAATAATTAAATCAGGATTTAAGGAATGAATTTTTTCAAAATCAGGTTCTTTCAAGCTGCCAACATTCTCGTATGTTGCATCCTCATATTTTGATAGATAAGGAGGGATATTCGCTTGAGGTACACCTGTTACTTCCACTGCTAATTTATCTAATGAATCAAGAATTCCAAAATCAAATACAACTACTTTTTCTGGATTCTTTGTCACAACTGTTTCACCTAATTGGTGTGTAATCGTTAGTTCTTTTGACTCTTTTACAGCAGTTCCTGTCGCTGTTTCGTTTGTTTCTTTTTTTGCATTGTTAGTAGTTGCGTTCTCAGATCCACACGCAGCTGCTACAATCGCAATAATGAAAGTTAATAATAGGATCGATATTTTTTTCATGTTTTTCACCTCATAGTTTTTTTGTTTGATGCTTTATAACTTGGAAACTTTCATGCAATTATGGAATGTTTCCGGTATGTATCGTTATTTGTCGTGAGTCTTGCAATTTATGTTCCCTCCTTTTAGCAATTAGGAAGACCTAAAAATAAATAGAGTACTGTTAAACTCCCTTTCGATTTCCGCTCCTGCCACAAGATTCCCCGGGGCGCTTGTGGAGCCTCCTCGTCGCTGGCGCTCCTGTGGGGTCTCCACAAAACGCTACTTCCCGGTCGAGTAAGCGGGAGCCACACTTTTACTGTGTTCTCCTCACTCCTCACAGATCCGTGCATGCGATACTATCGCACACGGCTCTTCTCATCACCCTTCACAAAATGTAGCTAATGTCTTTCTTCAGTTGATATATGTTTACTTTCGCCCTTGGACTCTTCAAAGGATATTTACTTAAAAATATGTTGAACTTCTCCCATGTGAATGATTTCCTTTGGCTCCTTCGGTTCATCCACTTGAACAATAGTAGTCGGATACGATACAGAAAACTCTCGACATGTTGAGTGTTATCGGTAATACAGTAGTAGTTGTAGTAGCCTGTTAAGGAACGGTTAATGCTTTTCATAATGTCCTTGATGTCCATTGTTCGATTAGCTTTGAGCCATTCCTTATGTTTCTTTAACTTGGCTGTTACTTTCTTCTTACTACTCTTCCGTTTAACCCTAAATGACCCTTTCTTACTCTCACTACAATAGTGAGTGAAGCCTAAGAAATCGAATGTTGGTGGTTTTCCTTGTCCATTCCGCTTACTATCTTTATCTGCATAACGACCAAAGGAAATGATTTTCGTTTTATCTTCTGCAATTTCAAGATGGAACTTTTGTAAACGCATGATAAGGGCAGAGTAAAAGGCATCTGCATCGCTTTTGTACTGAAAGCAGCACACAAAGTCGTCCGCATAACGGACCATGTAAGCTTGACCATTACACTGTTTACGAACCACTTTTTCGAACCATAAGTCTAGGACATAATGTAGATATACGTTCGCTAAAATTGGTGAAATGATACCCCCTTGGGGAGTTCCTTTATCCGTATCGAAATATTTACCTTCTTCCATGTACCCACCTTTTAGAAACCTAGCGATAATTCCTAAGAAGTTTGGGTCATTGATACGTTGTTTCAAGAATTTCATCATCCACTCGTGATTAACGTTGTCAAAGAATCCTTTAATATCAACATCCACTATATAGTTGGTGGGGCGTTCTTCAATATACACATTCAGAATCTTTAATGCATCGTGGCAGTTTCTACCTGGTCGAAATCCAAAGGAACTGTCCAGGAACTCATGCTCAAATATGGCTTTGAGAATTTTCCCAATGGCTTGTTGAACGATTTTATCCTCGTGGTCTGGGATACCCAGTGGTCTTTTCATCTTCGTTCCAGGTTTATCGATGTATGTTCGTTTTACTGGGATAGGACGATAAGCCTTCTTCTTTAATTTCCCCACTAGTCTTTTGGTGTTCTCATCCAGATTTGTGTCATATTCCGCCTTTGTCATGCCAGTTATGCCTGTTGCCTTCTTGCTTGGCAACTCTCGGTGACATTGTTTAAGATTCTCTTCATTAAGTAAATGAGCCAACGAAGTGAAAACTATATCTTGATTCGATTTCGCTAATTCTGTTATCCTTGCTAGTTTTGTTTCCACTTCTCTCTCTACCTCCGTGTGTAGTAAGTGTGTCTCTTTCAAGGTCGATGACGAGTAATGGCCTTTCCTATCATTATTTTAATAGGTACTATGCCACTATCCGACTTCCTTTAAGCGTTTGACAGCCCTCACTTTGTTATCGCTTGTTCGTCATTACTCTCCGATATGAAGGAGAGACTTAAAGGACCTCCCGAGTTGCCGTAATATATCAATGTGAAACGTGCCACGGTCATCGACTCCGAGGAAGTTGTCATTCTCTCACCATTACGAGAATAACAATGTTGCCTTCTGCACTCCCGAACACATCGGCCTTCCTAACTTGGCACTGATTTCGGAGCTCAATCCCTTCAACCTTTATTCGGTTTACGGCCCATTCCCTAACTGTCTACGCTTAAAGATATAGTGTTACCACATATCCTCCAAGACTCGCTACGAGTGAATGGTTAGTTCTTTCTCGACGGGAATCCCACCCGTTATATATTACGACCTTGCTCGGTCGCTCCAGGAGTCAAGTGCCATCCGCTCCAATCTACAGGGAGGACGGGGATACTTGACTTTCCCCATTTTCATCATCAATGGAGCAATATTTTAATAAGTTTGAGTGCCTACCTTGAAAATAGTTTGAAGTGAACGTTTTACACTGAAAGAAATCTATCACAAAGCCATCAGCTAAAGTAGATACAGATGTTGTTGCCATTAATGTTTTCTATTTGAATGTCGAGGTCATAGATTTCTTTTAGCACTGCTTCATCTACGATATCCTTTGTTGGACCTTCTTTTACTAGTTTTCCGTTTTTTAAAGCAACGATATAATCCGAATAGCAAGAGGCAAAGTTGATATCATGGATTACTATAATTACCGTCTTGCCTAATTCATCAACTAATCGCCTTAATACTTTCATAATTTGCACTGAATGCTTCATATCTAGATTATTAAGCGGTTCGTCTAGCAAAATATACTCCGTGTTTTGGGCAATTACCATCGCAATAAAAGCACGTTGCTGTTGTCCACCGCTAAGCTGATCTAAAAATTTATGCTGCATATCTTCTAAATCCATATAAGCAATTGCTTCATCAACAAATTCCCAGTCGGATTTAGAAAGGTTTCCTTGTGAATAAGGGAATCTACCGAAGCTAACTAACTCCCTAATAGTTAACCTAATTGGTAGATGATTAGCCTGCTTCAAAATGGAGATTTTTTTGGCTAAATCATTACTTTTGGCCTTTGTAACATCTTGACCATCGATTTTCACTTCTCCACTATCCATCGCAGTTAATCTACTGATCATGGAAAGTAACGTGCTTTTTCCAGCTCCATTTGGACCAATGAATGAGGTGATTTTTCCTTTTTGTATGGTAGTGGAGACATGATCGACCACCAATTTCCCTCCATATTTTTTTGAAATGTTTTTTACTTCGACCATGATTTACTCTCCCTTAAAAGTAGATAAATAAAGTAAACGCCACCAATGAAGTTAATAATGACACTTAGTGTCGTCGAAAAGGTAAACACTCGTTCTACAATGAATTGTCCTCCGACTAATGCAATGACACTGATGAAAATTGATGCTAGTAAAATGTACTTATGTTGATAGGTTTTCATAAACTCATAGGTAATGTTAGCTACAAGTAGTCCTAAAAAGGTGATTGGTCCTACTAGTGCCGTTGATATCGATACTAGTATCGCCATTACGATTAACAGTCTTTGAACAACGTGATTATATGGAACACCTAAATTAATGGCATGTTCTTTTCCTAAAAAAAGAACATCTAGGAACTTTAAAAACCTTGAAACGTAAACAGCGATTCCTATTAACAATACGATCGTGAGCATTAATAGATCGGTGTTCACATTGTTAAAGCTCGCAAACATTCGATCTTGTACCATCATAAATTCATTTGGATCAATCAAAACCTGCATAAATGTTGATAGACTACCAAACAAAGTTCCAAATACAATTCCAACTAACAAAAGAAAGTAAATATTACGACCTTCACCCTTAAATAAGAAACGGTACAATACAACTGCGAACATGACCATCAATAACACAGACAACATGAAGTTCAAATTCTTGTTCAATGCAATAAAACTAGTAGAACCAAATGCGAAAATTAAAAAGGTTTGGATTAACATATAAAGAGAATCTAATCCGATAATACTCGGTGTTAATATTCTATTACTCGTTATGGTTTGAAAGATTACAGTAGAGAACGCAATGGCCGCACCTGTTAAGACAATAGCCAATACTTTATATGTCCGTCTTGGTAGTACATAATCCCAATTAGTTCCGATATCGTAGAATAAAAATAAGGCTATTGCCATAAGTGATATACAGGCTAAGATGAAAATTTTAAGCGTTGGCTTCATATGACCTTCTCCTAAATAGTAAGTAAAGGAATACCGCACTTCCTATGACACCCACCGTTAATCCGATCGGTATTTCGTAAGGGTAAATGATTATCCGACCGAGAATGTCACAAACTAGCACGAAAATCGCTCCAAGTAATGCTGTATGTGAGAGGTTCTTTTTCAAATGATCCCCTTGGTAGATGCTGACGATATTCGGGATAATTAATCCTAAAAAAGGAATCATTCCCACCGTTAGAATGACAATAGACGTAACCGCGGCGACAATAACTAATCCCAAGTTAACAATTTGTTTATAAGGAAGACCTAAATTAATAGAAAACTCTTCACCCATTCCTGCAACCGTAAATTTATTCGCAAAAAGGTAAGTAATAATAACCAATGGAATGCTTATGTATAAAAGTTCATATCGCCCTTTAATAATCAAAGAGAAATTCCCCTGTAACCAGGATGACATATTTTGGATAAGGTCATATTTGAAAGCAAAAAAGGTAGTAATAGAACCTATAATACTTCCAAACATTAATCCTACTAACGGAATAAAAATTGTATCTTTGAACTTTATTCTTTCTAAAATTTTCATAAAAATAAAAGTTCCCATTAGTGCAAATAGAAAGGCAACCGTCATTTTCAGAATTGGACTTGCCGAGGCAAAAAGTATTAAAGAAACTAATACTCCTAATCTTGCAGAATCCATCGTTCCTGCAGTAGTCGGTGAAACAAATTTGTTCCGAGTAAGCTGTTGCATAATGAGGCCACAGATACTCATGCTAACCCCAGCAATAATGATACTTACTAATCTTGGAATTCTGCTTAATAACAGAACCTGAACCTGCTCACTTTTTAAATTAAATAAATCTAGCGGAGTGATTCCCTTTACACCTATAAAGAGAGAAGCAAACGCTAAAAGTAGGAGTGCACCTACTAAATATCTTCTTTTCATATCCCCTTACATTCCTAACTTTATTATTTTGATAAATCGGGTTTATTGAAATGGATAATCATTCTCAATAGAGTTTAAAAAAATAAAACTTACTCTCTTTTATTATGATAATGATTATCGTTATCATTTGTCAATAGGTTTCACAAAAATACTTGTTTAAACAACTAATTAGTTGCTAAAATTGACTTGCTTAAACAGTTATTTTTTAAGCTTTTAAATTATCTCTTATTCTATCCAAAAGAGCGAGACACTGTTCTACTTCAATTTGCGGTAAATCTTTCGTCGCATCTTTAATTGTTTGCATGGCTATAGAGGTTAGTTCCTCTTCCTTGCGTTTCGCCTCTTCTGTTAAATAGATTAAATTTATTCTGGCATCTGTCGGATGAGCGACTCGTTTCACTAAACCTCTTTTTATCATATTATCTATTAAACGAGATACACTTGGTTGATCTCTTTCGTTTAATTCTGCAATTTTATTTTGAGTTAATCCGTCTGTTTCATATAATCTACTTAAAATTTGCCATTGTTCATGAGTAACCGGAAAATTTTTGTCTTTAAAATGCTGGTTAATCCGATTATTCATTAAACGCGAAGCATGAAACAGCTTATACCCAAGGGAATCATCCAACAAATATTCTTTATCCTGATTCATTCTATCACTCCCAAAAGTTATCTCTTTCATCGTACTGATAAATACTTGTTTATGCAAGTATGTTTTGCAACTTGTCCATTTTCCTTCTCAGTACTTCACATGTCTACGATAAAAAATCTAGGAGTCGCCCTTATAAAAGGGCAACTCCTAGATTAGTTGTTGTTTTAATCTCCTATAATAAAGCCACGGCCTAACAGTGAAAGAGCAAAAAGCGCAGAGACAGATGAAAAACACTAGTGATGTCCATAAAGTGATCATATCTTGCATGAAAAAAACCATCATTCCTACATTAAAGAGATACAGGAGAATCACCGGTAAAAACATACAGGTGTATGTAATAGATACTTTTCGAGCATGTTTTAAAATATGAGTAGGATCACTATAAAGTTGTGGTTTTTCCTCCCCCTTCCCATACTCTCGACTCCAAATTGTCCATTTTTGCAAAGATCCAAAAGAACCAAAAACTTTTTTCCATCCTGCATCTTGATGAATCGCGACATAGCTTTCATCAGAAAAAGTTTGATAGTCTGCACAATAGCTTACTTGTCGTGATTCGCCTTTTAAGAAATAAAAAGTTGTACCCATTCTATTCACACGGTATAAGTTAAATCCTTGCAGTTCCATTTGCTCAAGCCATTTTTCAAGCTTATCAGGACCGTACATCCAGGCTATTTTTCTCTTTTTCACAATTTCACCTTGTGGTTTCCATTCCTTTTCGTTAACTTTTTCTACCGAATTAGAAGATTGTGTTTCAGCTTCCTTCATTCTATTAATTAACAGCTTACTAGAACCATAGATTTTTAACATAGAGAATAAGGAAAGTAAATAGATAGCAATACAGATAGTTAAAAGTGTATAAGTAATGATCCAAAGTGGGCTTTCCACTACTTCTCCTTCCGAACTAAAACCAATAATTAATACATTGTTTACTACTAAACCTGTTAAAAATGCGACGATACCAAAGAAAACATAAAAATGATAGCTATTTCTTTTCATAATGGCATCTCGTGCAGGAAGCAACTTGATTTCCTGTGCGGGCTTTTCATTACTCATAACAGCCCATTTTCCGCTTGCAAAAATTTTAGTCCAACCTTCACCCACTAATGTTTGGGATAATCCCACACCTTGAAGCTTATCATAGACGAAACGATAGGTGAGAAGCATAGGAGGTGCTTTCACAAAATAAAAACAGCGAGTAGTTCGATTCAGTTTGACAAACAAATAACCTAGAGCTGCCATAGCAGATAACCATTCCTCTGTTTTATTCACATCATAGCTCCATAAAGGCCTAAACTTTTTCATTGAAATTCCCCCTCATACATTAGTGCATTTTCGTGTAATTCTTTCAATCTCGCTATCTCTACAGAAATTAACTTCTTTCCTACTTCTGTCACTTCGTATACTGTTTTTCGGTCCTCATCTGCAAAGACTGTAATAATCCCGTCTTTTTGCATTTTCGTTAAGGTGCCATAGACCGTCCCAGACCCTAAGCGGAGTCTTTCTCCTGAAATATCCTCTACATGCTTCACAATCCCATATCCATGTCTTGGTTTTGTTAAGGATAATAAAATATAAAAAGCAGTTTCTGTCATTGGTATGTATTTTTTCAATACTTTTTCTATGTCCAATTTCTTCACCACCTCTACTTCAATGGTATTCGTTTATTTTTATATCACAATAAAACATGTCATACCATGACTATATCACGACGCGACTTATTTTACAATCATTTTCCATTATTGGAATCACTGTTTTTTTGTTTTTTTGTTTTTTTGTTTTTTTGTTTTTTTACGTTTTGTATACAAAAAAACCACCGTTCAACATAAGAACGGTGGTTACTTGATCTGCTTTTATATAGTAGCTTCTACTAGCAATTTCCTAGTTTTTTCGTACTCTGAAATTTGCTTCGTATACATTTCTGTCAATCCGATATCGTCCAAGCCATTTAAGAGCATTTGCTTCCGATACGGATCTGCTTCAAATGAATAAATTGCGCCATCATCTGTTGTGATTTCTTGTTTCTCTAAATCAACGGTTACCACTAGTTTCCCAGATGTAGCCTTTTTAAATAGCTCCTCTACTTCACCTTCAGCCAATACAACTGGTAATATGCCGTTTTTAAAACAGTTATTATAGAAAATATCTGCAAAAGAAGGGGCAATTACGACCTTAATTCCATAATCCAGTATGGCCCAAGGTGCGTGTTCTCTTGAAGAACCACAGCCAAAGTTATTTCTCGCAAGTAGCACTGAAGATCCTTCGTATTTCTGCTGATTCATTACGAAGCTATCATTTGGTTTTCCCTCTTCATCAAATCGCCAGTCGTAAAATAAAAATTGCCCAAATCCCGTTCTCTCAATTCTTTTTAAAAATTGCTTTGGAATAATTTGATCGGTATCGACATTTGCCTTATCTAGCGGAATTATCCTTCCGACATGAGTGATAAGTGGTTCCATTAAACAACCTCCTCTCTTTCATATCGAAGTTCTCCTACATTTACAAAGTGACCTGCAATGGCTGCCGCAGCTGCCATTGCTGGACTAACAAGGTGCGTGCGAGAGCCTCTACCTTGGCGTCCTTCAAAGTTGCGATTTGAGGTCGATGCACACCTTTTTCCTGAAGGCACGACATCTGGATTCATGCTTAAGCACATGCTACAACCTGCTTCTCTCCACTCAAATCCTGCTTGTAAAAAGATTTCGTGTAAACCTTCTGCTTCTGCTTGTTGCTTTACTTTTTTCGAACCCGGGACGACGAGTGCTGTGACATTTGGCGCAATTGCTCTACCTTTTACAATCTCAGCAGCTTGGCGTAAATCCTCAATCCGTGAGTTCGTACAGGAACCTATAAAGACATAGTCAATCGCAATATCTGAAATTCTCATCCCTGGTGTTAATCCCATATATTCAATTGCCAGTGCAACAGATTTTTTCTCTGTTTCGTTTTGGATAGCAGCTGGATTTGGAACCCTACCCGTTACTGGAGAACCCATGGAGGGATTGGTTCCCCAAGTAACTTGTGGTTCCAAATTAGTAATGTCAAATTCCATTACTTTATCATAAACTGCTTCATCATCAGTTCTTAACGCAAACCACTCGACTTCTGCAATGTCTCTATCTTCACCAGTAGGAGCATATTTTCTTCCCTTCAAATAAGAAAAGGTCGTTTCGTCTGGTGCAATTAAACCAGCACGAGCACCTGCTTCAATAGACATATTACATACTGTCATTCGTTCTTCCATTGACATATCTCGTACCACTTGACCAGTAAATTCAAGGACGTATCCTGTTCCAAAGGCTGTGCCATGCTTGGCAATCACAGCTAAAATGATATCCTTTGCAGAGACACCTAATGGTCGAGTTCCTTTAAAATCTAGCTTTAATGTTTTCGGTTTTGTTTGCCATAGACACTGGGTGGCAAGTACATGCTCAACTTCACTTGTACCAATACCAAATGCCAACGCGCCGAAAGCTCCATGTGTAGAGGTATGACTATCTCCACAGACAATGGTTTTACCTGGTAACGTAAGACCAAGCTCGGGTCCAATAACATGGACAATCCCTTGGTCTGCACTATTTAAATCTGCTAATGTTATCCCGAATTCTCGGCAGTTTACTTCTAGCGTACTCATCTGTTTTGCTGCAATTTCGTCTGTGACATGAAAAGGATTAACCGTAGGCACATTATGATCCATCGTTGCAAAGGTCAGGTTTGGCTGTCTTACTTTTCGTCTGTTTAAGCGCAAACCTTCAAATGCTTGAGGTGATGTGACCTCATGGACCAAATGCAAATCGATGTAGAGTAAGCTTGGTTTATTCTCTTCTTTTACCACAATATGTTTATCCCATATTTTTTCAAACAACGTTCTTGGTTGCATGCCACTCACCTTCCGCATCATTTTTCCAATCACTTCATCAACTAGTTCTTGATAGTTGCTTTCAAATAGCTTCGCACTGCTTCGCCCATTTGTGACGTACATAACACTCTCTCCCATTCAGAACCAATATCCTGTGTTCGATATCCTTGTTCAAGAGCTTTATCCACTGCTTGCTCCACAAGATTAGCCTCCTCTTCTAAACCGAGGGAATGTCTTAAAAGTAAGGCGGTTGATAAAATAGTAGCAAGTGGGTTCGCAACTTGTTTTCCAGCAATATCTGGTGCTGAACCGTGAATAGGTTCATATAGTCCAGGTCCACTAACACCTAAACTAGCTGAAGGTAACATACCAAGTGACCCAGTGAGCATTGAGGCTTCATCGCTTAAAATATCACCAAACATATTTTCTGTCACAATCACATCAAATTGCCTTGGATTTCTAATCAATTGCATTGCCGCATTGTCGACTAGCATATGACTTAACTCCACATCTGGATAATCAACTGCGATCCGATTAGCCACTTCCCTCCAAAGTCGGCTACTTTCTAGCACATTCGCTTTATCAACGGAAGTAAGCTTTTTCTTACGCCCTTGGGCTAACTCAAAGCCTTTGCGAATAATGCGCTCCATTTCTTTTTCTGTGTAAAAAAGAGTGTCGACAACTTCCACACCATTTTCCCCTACTCTTCGTTCTCGAGGTGTTCCAAAATAGATACCACCTGTAAGTTCACGAACAATTAAAATATCCGTGTCCAAGACTACTTCTCTTTTTAAAGGTGAACTATGAATTAAGGAAGAAAATAGGGTAACCGGACGGAGGTTAGCGTAAAGTTGTAATGCTTTACGAATCCCAAGTAATCCTGTTTCCGGCTTCCGTACAGGTGGCTCGTTATCCCACTTGGGACCTCCAACGGCTCCTAATAGGACAGCATCACTGCTTTTACAAAGTTCGATTGTTTCTCCCGGGAGAGGCGTTCCTACTTCGTCAACGGCAACTCCTCCGATTTTCCCGTATTTAAAATCGAATTGATGATTATATTGTTTTCCTATCTCTTCTAGTAATAGAACGGCCTCTGTTACAACCTCTGGACCGATCCCATCACCAGGTAAAACAGCAATTTTATATCTACTCAACTTACCACCACTCCTTTTGCTGAATAGCTGGCAAATTTTTCTCTTATAGAAAGACGATTTACTGCATCTAAATAGGCTTTCGCTGATGCTTCTAATACATCATGTTCAATCCCTCTACCGTTACTTACCTCACCCTCACAATTGATTTTCACATAAACCTCTGCCAAAGCATCACTTCCATCTGTTGTGGATTGAATTCGATAGTCCAGAAGTGAAATATCTTTATTTAGAATTCTAGAAATAGTGTTATAAACTGATTCAACACTACCTTTTCCAGTTGCAGATTCTTGGAGAACTGTCCCATCCTCTGTTTTAATCGCAATCGTGGTCGTTGGAATAATATGTGAACCATATGAGATTTGTAGACGTTCCATCTGGTAATGCGGAAACAGACCCTTTACAGATGAGTCCATCATCAAGGCGAAAATATCATCCTCTGTTACCTCTTTCTTTTTAGAGGTTAAATCTTTAAAAGCAGTAAATAGTTTTTGGCCCTCATCTTTTGTAAGATGGATGCCAAGTTCTGTGCATCTTTGATAGAAAGCATGGCTACCTGAATGCTTTCCAAGTACCATTTTATTGGAGTTTAGTCCGACCATTTCTGGATTGATTACTTCATAGGTACTCTTATTTTTCAGGACACCATCTTGATGAATGCCGGATTCATGAGCGAATGCATTCGCTCCAACCACTGCTTTATTTTGCGGAACAATCATCCCTGTTAATTTACTTACGAGATTACTAGTTCGAATCGTTTGCGTTAAATCAATATTGGTTTCTACTTTGTAAACATCTTTTCTGATTTGGAGTGCTACCACAATTTCTTCAAGTGAGGCATTCCCTGCTCGTTCGCCGATTCCGTTGATAGTCCCCTCAATTTGATCGATGCCGCTTTCAATGGCGGATAAAGAGTTGGAAACTGCCATTCCTAAGTCATCGTGACAATGAGCGGAAAGCTTAACTTTGTGGATATTTGGCACATGCTCTTTAATGTATGTGATTAAATGAGCATATTCTTTTGGAGTGGTGTAACCAACTGTATCCGGAAGATTGATTACATTCGCACCAGCCTCAATTACTTTTTCGATAATATGTGCTAAAAATGGCCATTCACTGCGGGTAGCATCTTCAGCTGACCATTGAATATGAGTGAAGAATTTTGAGGCATATTCGACTGCCTGAACCGCTGCTTCCACCACTTCTTTAGGCTTCTTTTTTAATTTGTATTCCATGTGGATGGGAGAAGTTGCTAAGAATATATGAATGCCTGGTTTTGCAGCGTCTTTTACCGCTTCGTAGACAGCATCAATATCCGATTTTGTTGACCTAGCTAATCCCACTACAGTTGCATTCTTAATGGTTTTTGCAATTTGTTGGACTGCTTGAAAGTCACCATAGGAGGAAGCAGGAAAACCTGCCTCCATAATATCTACTCCATATTTTTCAAGTTGCAAAGCAATCTCTAATTTCTCATGAGGGTGCAGATTTACACCTGCAGACTGTTCTCCGTCTCTTAAGGTCGTGTCAAAAATGTCAACCTTTCGCACTGCCAACGACTCCTTTCTTTTTGGATTGGATGAATGGCATTTTGCTACGGAGCTCCCTTCCAACCACTTCGAGTGGATGTTGTTTTTCTTGTTCATTAATGGCATTAAACATAGGTCTGTTTGCTTGATTTTCAAGGACCCATCCTTTTGCGAACTGACCTGATTGAATTTCGGAAAGGATTTTTCTCATTTCGTCTTTTGTGCTGTCATTTACTACTCTTGGACCCGCTGTGAAATCGCCCCATTGTGCAGTATCAGAGATGGAATAGCGCATTCCTTCTAATCCAGACTCATACAATAGGTCCACAATTAGCTTTAATTCGTGTAAACACTCAAAATATGCGACTTCTGGTTGATAGCCTGCTTCCACTAATGTTTCGAAACCAGCTTTTACTAGAGCAGTTGTACCACCACATAATACTGCTTGTTCTCCGAAAAGATCTGTTTCTGTTTCTTCCTTAAAAGTCGTTTCCATAACCGCTGCTCTTCCTGCCCCCACTGCCTTACAATAGGCTAGTGCAACTTCTGATGCTTCACCTGTAGCATCTTGATGAACAGCGAACAATGCAGGTACTCCGCCTCCTTCTTCGTATACGCGGCGTACTAAGTGACCTGGACCCTTTGGTGCAACTAGGAAAACATCTACATCCTTTGGTGGCACTACTTGATGAAAATGAACATTAAAACCATGAGCAAAGGCTAGTGATTTTCCGGCAGTTAGGTGAGGTTCAATTTCCTGCTTGTATACTTCTGGTTGCCTTTCATCTGGCAGTAATACCATGATAAGATCAGCTTTTGCTACTGCTTCCGCTACACTATAAACTTGAAATCCATCCTCTTGCGCCTTTTGCCAAGAACCACCGGGTCGAACTCCAACTACAACCTGAACTCCACTATCCCTTAAATTCTGTGCATGAGCGTGCCCTTGAGAACCGTATCCAACCACCGCTACCGTCTTACCATTTAAAGCTACCTGAGAAATATCATCGTTATAATACATCTTTGCCATTTTAAACTTCCTCCTTAATTGGTTGAGATTGTTTAGTTGTTTAGTTTCAATTTACTTAATTTGGATAATGGTGCCAGGCACCTATTTACATTTTTTGTAACATTTCATCACTATTAATTGGTCAAGGCTATTTGTTCTGAGATGTCGGTTATTTGGATGACGTCGATTTGTTTGTCTAGTTGGAGTTTGATTTTTTCAACTTCATGTTCTTCTACCACGTTTACAACAATGGTCATGAGCGAAATAGAAGATTCATTTACAGGAGCTACTGCTAAACTTTCAATATTCAGGCCTTTTCTTAAAAATAAATTCGTTAATCGATTTAATACACCAAGTTGATTGTTTACTAGTAAGGATAGGGTTCGTTTCATGGCTTCACACCTTCCATTTCTTGAATTCCTTTACCTGGCGCGATCATTGGATACACATTTTCCATTGTTGTTACCCGACAATCTAACAAAAAGGCTTCATCCGTAGTGAGAGCCTCTGCAAATGCAACTCTAAATTCAGTCTCATTGCTGACCACTACACCTTTTATCCCGAATGCGTCCGCTAATTTCACATAATCCGGTTGGTTCGGAAGCAAGGATTCTGAATATCTTTCCTTATAGAAAAGTTGTTGCCATTGGCGCACCATCCCCATAGATTGGTTGTTTACTAGAACAACTTTAACCGGTAGTTTATATTCTTTTAATACAGCCAACTCCTGAAAGGTCATTTGGAACCCTGCATCTCCCAAAATAGCAACTACTGTACCATCTTTATCTGCTACTTGTGCCCCAATTGCTGCAGGTAACCCAAAGCCCATCGTTCCAAGGCCACCTGATGTCACCCATTTGTCTGGAGCTTGAAAACCATGAAACTGTGCGGTCCACATTTGATGCTGACCTACGTCAGTTGTCAAAATCGCTTCTCCTTTAGATAGTTCGTGGACGATTTCAATTAGTCTTTGTGGCTTAAAGCTAACGCCATCCTCCACATACCATAATGGGTAATCTTCTTTCGATTGCAATAAATGAGCTAACCACTCACTCGTATCTCCGCCTTCCAAAGATTCTTCTAATAAGAGCTGTAATGATTTCGCTGCATCTCCTACTACTGGAAATTCTGTCGCAACATTTTTCCCGATTTCCGATGGATCGATGTCAAAATGTACGACCTTCGCAAACTTCGCAAACTCTTTTAAATTTCCGGTTAAGCGGTCATCAAATCTTGCACCAATATTAATTAATAAATCCGCCTCATATAAAGCCATATTCGCGGTATATGTTCCATGCATTCCTGCCATCCCTAAGGACATAGGATGATCATGTGGAAAGCTTCCTAGGCCCAACAGTGTGTTAGCAACTGGGATTGTTGTTTTTGCTACTAATTCTTTTAAAAGATTACTAGCCTTGCTGTGGAGAACGCCTGCTCCTGCTAGAATAACTGGTTTCTTTGCCATTTTTATTGCTTGTGCGACTCTTTTTACTGCTTGAGGATCTGGTTCAGTCTGTAACTTATAGCCAGGTAAATGAACCTTTTTGGAATAATCATAGATTCCTGGTGTAGCTGTAATATCTTTTGGAATATCAATTAATACCGGTCCCGGTCTTCCAGTGGATGCAATATGGAAAGCTTCCTTGATGATTCTCGGTAACTCATTTACATCTTGCACTTGAAAATTATGCTTCGTAATTGGCATGGAAATTCCAAGAATTGGCGCCTCTTGAAATGCATCAGATCCGAGAACTTGGGAGTTGACTTGACCCGTAATTACGACTAGTGGCAAAGAATCCATCATGGCATCGGCAAGTCCTGTAACGATATTGGTTGCACCAGGACCTGATGTCGCTATCACAACTCCTGGCTTACCTGTAATTCGAGCATAACCTTCTGCCGCATGAATCGCACCCTGTTCATGCCTTGTTAAAAGGTGTGGAATGCCTCCATCATATAGTGCGTCATAAATGTTTAAGACTGCTCCTCCAGGATAACCAAAGATCACTTCTACTTTTTCTTCCTTCAAAGCCTCTACAATCATGCCTGAACCAGTTAGTACCCTTTGAGAGGCTGCTGCTACTCCACTTTTTTCAGCAGTTTTCATTCGTTTCTCCACCTCCTGTTCCTTACACCTTTAAAACGCCACCTGTATTTGCTGATGTAACTAACGCTGCATACCTTGCCAAATATCCACTTTTCACTTTTGATTCGGGTTTCTTCCAGTTGACTTTTCTCGCATTAAACTCTTCTGATTCCACTAAAACATGAATGCTTCGTTTTTCTAAATCAATCTGTATCGTATCGCCGTTTTCTACAAAGGCGATAGGACCACCTTCAGCTGCTTCTGGCGAAATATGTCCAATAGATATACCACGTGTCGCTCCTGAAAATCTTCCATCTGTAATCAATGCCACTTTTGTCGATAACCCTCTACCAGCAATTGAGGAGGTTGGCGATAACATTTCCGGCATTCCCGGTCCTCCTTTTGGACCCTCATAGCGAATCACTACTACATGACCTTCGCGAACCAAACCACTATCAATACCCTCTTGTGCTTCTTCTTGAGATTCAAAAATGATTGCCTCACCTGTGAACTTTTTGATGGAAGGATCTACTGCCCCTACTTTAATGACCCCACCATTTGGAGCTAGGTTTCCAAAAAGAATTGATAATCCACCAACAGGACTGTATGGATTCTCTTTTCTTCGAATTACTTGATCGTTAACAATCTCCGCATGATCCACAAGCTCTTGAATTGTTTGACCGGCAATCGTAGGACGGTTTGGATGGATTGCCCCTTCTATTTGACAAAGTTCTTTAATAATGGCGCTAACTCCTCCAGCCTCATGTACATCCTCCATGGAATAATCAGAAGCTGGACTTACCTTACATAAATATGGTACTTTTTCCGCAATTTTATTGATATCTTCAAGTCGATATTCAATTCCCGCCTCATGGGCAATGGCAAGTGTATGTAAAACCGTGTTTGTTGACCCACCCATCGCCATATCAAGCGCAAATGCATCATCGATGGCTTCTTTTGTAATAATATCTCGTGGTCTAATATCTTCTTCCACTAATCTCATCAAATGCTTTGCCGCATCTTTAATTAATTGTTTCCTGCCATCTGATGTTGCCACAATGGTACCGTTACCAGGTAGGGCCACTCCTAGCATTTCCATTAAGGTATTCATGGAATTAGCCGTGAACATTCCAGAACATGATCCACAAGTTGGACAGGCACTTGATTCAATTTCTAATAACTCTTCTCGACTCATCTTTCCTGATAAAACACTTCCTACTCCTTCAAACACAGATACTAGCGAAAGTGGTTCACCGTTTTTCGTTCTTCCAGCTTCCATCGGACCACCTGAAACAAATACTGCTGGAACATTGGTCCTCGCTGCTGCCATCAACATACCCGGTGTAATTTTGTCACAGTTTGGGATATAAAATACACCATCAAACCAGTGAGCATTAATTACTGTTTCTGCTGCATCTGCAATTAGTTCCCGACTTGGTAAGGAATATCGCATTCCGATATGTCCCATTGCGATTCCATCATCCACACCAATTGTGTTGAATTCGAAAGGTACACCGCCCGCTTCCCTAATTGCTTCCTTTACTACCTCGGCAAATTTATTTAAGTGCATATGTCCTGGAATAATATCGACATAAGAGTTACACACAGCGATAAATGGTTTATCCATATCTTCAGGCTTTACTCCCGCCGCATATAACAAACTGCGGTGGGGAGCACGATCAATACCTCTTTTGATAGTATTACTTCTCATTTTCTACTCACTCCTAAATTTGGGTTACTCATGTTAGCCTACTTGGTATTTACTACCTTCTGGATAAACCTTTACGCCATCCTCTACAACAAGCTTTCGGAAATGGTTTAATAGATTATGTGTTTCAGAACCTGGTTTTCCGTCTGCAATAACTCTTCCATCAAGACTTATTACAGGTATAACTTCAGCTGCAGTCCCTGTTAAGAAGACTTCATCCGCCACATATACATCATGTCTTGTAAATGGTTCTTCACGAACGTCATATCCTAATTGTTGAGCAAGATCGATGATAGCATTTCTTGTGATTCCTTCTAATGCTCCGACATAACTTGGTGGCGTTAAGAGTTTCTTGCCTTTTAGGATGAAGATGTTTTGACCAGAACCTTCTGCTACATAACCTTCTGTGTTAAGAGTTAGTGCTTCATTCGCACCAGCCAAATTGGCTTCCGCTTTTACCATGATGTTATTCAAGTAGTTTAAAGATTTTACTTTCGGGCTTAGAATATCTGGACGGTTTCTGCGAGTTGGTACCGTCACCATGCTAATTCCAACGTCATACAAGTCTTTTTGGAAAAGAGCAAGTTGCTCAGCAATGACAATTAAATTGGGGTTTAGGCATTTTGAAGGGTCTAGACCCAGATCGCCAACACCTCTTGAAACGACTAAACGAATATATGCTGTATCAAATAATTCGTTCTTCTGAAGCGTTTCTACGACAATCTCCTCTAGCTCAGAAATGGTATAGGGGATATGCAAAAGAATTGATCTTGCAGAATCATATAGTCTCTCTAGATGTTCTTTTAAACGGAATACATTGCCGTTGTACATTCGGATTCCTTCAAATACTCCATCTCCATATAGAAACCCGTGGTCATATACAGATACAGTAGCCTTCTCTTTTTCTACTAATTGCCCATTCATATAGATGTATCTACACATACTTAATCTCCTCTTTCTCTGTTTTATTATTCGAATATTCTGATAAATGAACTTTTAAAATTTGCCCCTTCGACAGGTTGAATAAGCGTTGTGCGTTAATCAGAACCTGTCCGTAGAGGCTTTTTTCCTCACGGTGTACATCATCTATGTTGATGATGCTGGTATCGCTTGGACCAGACATGCCTTGGAAAATGAAGTGGAAAGGAATTTTATGTTCCTGATATTACTGCTTTATTTTCCTAAATACACCGGAACCCTAGATACCCTCCTGATAAGGGAAATGTAATTTCATTTATCAATGTTTGTTTGGGTTGTTGTTATTTTAATACCGTCTATACTGGTCGTCAACACCTAAATTCAGATAATTCTAATTATACCGACAATAATAAAACGCTTACAATTTTGTCCTATCAACAAAGAAAACGCTTACAATAACCTTGTAAAAAAAATTTACATACCCCCCTTTTCTTCTCGAAAAACAAGAAAAAGAACGAGGTTTCTCGTCCTTTTTCCTAAAAAACAATATTCGCATTAAATTAATAAATTAAATAGCTGCTTATCTTTATTGATTTCTAAATAGGTGAATCCCTTCTTTTTCATTCGATCAATGAGTGAAAAATAATCATCAGGCTGACGTAGTTCTATTCCAACAAGCACCGGCCCTTTATCCCGATTGTTCTTTTTTGTATATTCAAAACGAGTGATATCATCCGTCTCACCGAGTACATCCTCCATAAATTCCCTTAGTGCTCCTGCACGTTGTGGAAAATTGACAATAAAATAATGCTTTAATCCTTCGTAAATAAGAGACCGCTCCTTCATTTCTTGCATTCTATCTAAATCATTGTTACCACCACTTACTATACAGACAACCGTTTTCCCTTTAATTTCCTCTTTGTAGAAATCTAAAGCTGCAATGGACAAAGCTCCAGCTGGCTCCGCAATGATGGCATTTTCATTGTAAAGGTTGAGAATCGTCGTACAAACCTTACCTTCTGGAACAAGCACGATGTCATCAGCTAAATCTTTTGTTAATTCAAACGAAAGCTGACCAACCTGTTTCACTGCTGCTCCATCTACAAAACTATCAATTTCCTCCAAAGTTACGACTTCATTTTGGGCTAGTGACTGTTTCATACCAGGTGCACCGAACGGTTCTACCCCTATGATTTTCGTTTGCGGACTAACATTTTTCAAATAGGAACCAACACCAGAGATTAATCCACCTCCGCCAATCCCCATAAATACATAGGCACATTCTTCTTCCAATTGCTCCATTATTTCTAATCCAACTGTTGCCTGACCGGTAATAGTGAGAAAATCGTCAAATGGATGAACAAATTTCATTTTTTGCTCTTCACAGACTTTTATTGCCTTTTGATAGGAATCGTCATACGTGTCTCCCGTCAAAATAACCTCTGTAAATTCTCCGCCAAAAAATTCAACTCTTGAAACTTTTTGGCGTGGCGTAGTGGTTGGCATGAAAATTTTACCTTTAATTCCAAGCCGTTTACAAGCATAAGCAACTCCTTGTGCATGATTCCCTGCACTTGCACAAACCACCCCTTTTGCTCTTTGTTCCTCTGATAAACTCTGTACTAAATAATAGGCACCGCGGATTTTAAAGGAACGCACCACCTGTTGGTCCTCTCGTTTTAAATAGACCTTGCACTCATACCGCTCTGATAAAATCGGATCTAACTGCAGGGACGTTTTCACTACTACCTCTTTTAATACGTTATACGCTTTTTTAATTTCTTCAATCGATATCCTACTATGTACTACTCTCATGTATTCTGCCCCCTTACATCGTGTAATGTTTATATTTAAATGAATATTGTGAATCATTGTACAACAGGAAGGAGACACCTGTCACTACCCTAGATTTTTTTGTTAAAAAAACTCTAGCTTGTCTTACACACCTCGAAATATGTCGAAAAAACATTTGTTGTACCTCTTCATACTCCAATGTAATAAGCCCTATTTCTTTAATAAATAGAAATAGGGCTTTAAGTTATTTAGTAGCTATTACTCTTTGAAAAATACTACTACGCTCTTCTTTTTTCATTCGTGGGCAAGTGAAGCAACAATGTCCAGCTTCCGTTTGGTAGGCTAAACAACAGGAGGGTTTTATTGGCATAGGATCATTCAAGTCCCATGGATTTTCGACAAAAATGAACTTTTTTCGATAAGGATGTAGGGTTAGGCCAAATAGATTAGGAGAAGTTTTTTCAATAAAGATTTGTAACTCTCTCTCATACCTTTCTACTATTTCCCGAGAAAGAATCGAGTGGTTAATTCTGTGCTTCATCCAGTAAAAACTATGAGTAGCTTGATACCACATATGTAGTAAATTATTTTTGGTTAACCTGGAAAATGCCTGATAAATCGGGGTGATCTGTAACTGATAAAAAGCCTGAATCCAATCATTTTTTCGATCAATTATGTCTTCAACCTTGATATAAAAAGAAATTGCCAAATGATTATTTGCCTTTTTATATACTTGTACAGTTATATTTTCTGCTTCCACTTGCTTTCCTACGTTTGAAAAAAAATGCATAGCTCCGCATAAATATCCTAACCAGCCTGCGAGATACATAGCAGTTGCTTCCTTATTTTCAGCTTGAATTCCTTTTCCATAGATAAAAAGAAGCTCATGTAAAGCAATTTCCGACAATAACTCTTTCAAACTGCATTGAAAAACGACATTCTCTTTTTCATTATTCGATAAATAAAAAAAGTGCTCCAGTTGTTCCCAAGTCCAGTCTGTGTTTTTTTTTAGCAACTTAATCCCTCCTTTTATAAAAAATGGAAGGTTGACTCTACAAAGTCAACCTTCCATTTTTACCTTATTCCATATGCTTAACGATGTCTTCTAAAAGAAGATTCGCTGCTTTAATACCACCTGAAAGATTCCAGATGATTTCATCTACTTTGAAGGCTTTTTCAGTTTGTGCAACATTTAGTTTTTCATATAAAGGGTGCTTCATCCATTCTTCTTGCATTTTCGTTCCGCCTTTATCCTCATCATAATCGGCGTTGAAGTAGAACATAACATCTCCGTCCATACTTTCCATTTGTTCTTCAGTAATAACTTCCATGAAGTTATCTACATCTTGGGATGCTGGTCTAGCCATACCAAGATCTGATAAAATTGTTCCAGCAAACGTATCCTTTTGGTAGATACGTACTGTTGTTGGAAGGAAGCGAACAACAGAGATTTCCATTTCTAATTTATCCGAAAGTGTTGCTTGTACTTCCTTAACATGTTCATCATACTTTGCCATTGCTGCTTTTCCTTCTTCTTCTTTGTTTAACGCTTTTGCGTATAACTCAAAGTTTTCTTTCCAAAGTCCAGCTAGATCTTCAGAGAAAACTGTAGGTGCAATTGCCGATAATTGTGAATAAATTTCTTCGTGTCTAATTTTATTCCCAATAATTAAATCTGGCTCAAGACTTGCGATTGTTTCTAAGTTTGGTGCTGACTCTTCACCAAGCTCCGTTACACCTTCCATCTCTTCTTTAATATGAGAATACCATTCTGTTCCCACTCCAGGACCAACCGCTCCAACCGGAATGACTCCTAGCTCTAACACAGCTTCTGTTCCTTCATTAGTTAATACAACGACTTTTTTCGGAGTTTCTTTGATTTCTGTTTCTCCCATTGCATGTTGAACAGTATATGCTGTAGATTCCTCAACTTGCTTCTCATCTTCCTTCTTTGGCGTTTCATTACCGTTACTACCTGTGTTATTTGCTCCGCATCCTGCCAATAAAAGTGCTATTAAACTGAAAACTAGCACATATTGTATAAATCCCTTTTTTTCTTTCATTCTATTTCTCCCTTTCTTTAGCTGATAGCAGCTTATGTAATTGATAATGATTTTCATTGTTATTATAGAGCCTATTTTCCTATTCTGCTATGCACTTTTTTTACAATCTGCATGGACTTTTCACTCACTTCTTCATCATGTAAGCAACCTTTCTGACAAAGTTGTTTACGTTTTGATACAATATTTCTTATTGTACGAAAGGAGGACGCTATATGATTAATAGCGGTCTTGTATTAGAAGGTGGCGGTTTGCGAGGTGTGTACACCGCTGGGGTTCTGGAATATTTCATGGAAAAAGAGCTGTACTTTCCATATGTCATTGGTGTTTCTGCTGGTGCTTGTATGGCTGCCTCTTATTTATCGAGACAAAAAGGCAGAAATAAAAAGGTCAATATCGATTTCGTCACAGATTCACGTTATCTCTCCTACCGAAATTATTTCAAAACACGACAGCTTTTTGGAATGGACTTTATTTTCGATGAAATTCCTAATAAACTCGTACCTTATGACTATGAAACTTTTTCAAACAGCATGGAACAGTTTGTCGTCGTAACAACGGACTGTCTATCTGGTGAACCTGTTTACTACCATATGGATGAGCACCGTGAAAATATGTTGCAATTAATTCGTGCATCTAGCTCCCTTCCTTTTGTTGCTCCAAGTATTCCTTATGAGGGACGTGTGTTATTAGATGGGGGTATCATCGATCCGATTCCAATAAAAAAAGCACAATTGGACGGGTTCAAGAAAAACGTGGTTATTTTAACAAAACCTGCTGGATATAAAAAGAAAGCAAGTCGTTTCTCCTCTCTAATTAGATATAAAGAATATCCTAAAATTTCGGAGCGAATACAAACAAGATATCAAATTTATAATGATACACTTGCTTATTTGGAAGCCGAAAAAGAAAAGGAATCCGTTTTTATATTCCAACCAAGTAAGCCGTTAGCTGCAAGTCGGATTGAGCGCAACAAACAGCGGCTAACCAACTTGTATGAACTTGGCTGGAATGATGCGAAGGAGAATTATGAGGCACTACAACGATTTTTAGAACAGTAAAACTCTTGAACTTCCAAGAAGTCGTACCATTTTATTGTTGCCACTTCTATGAAACCTGAGTAAAATAAACATACATCGAAAACTACAATAAATGGAAGAAGGAATGACATGCAAAAAACTCCTTACTTAATTGAGTTTAATGAAAAAACAAAAGAGAAGATTGCCAATTATCATGATTATGGATATGTAGTTCATCTTATCAAGACTTTGCTTCATGATAAATATGGCTTCCCTTTTCATATGTACGCCGATGATGAGACTTCTAATGAGATATGGGAGGTTTTAGAGGAAGATCTAGAGTTATATCCAGAATCGGTAGAGGTAGTTTCTCATCTTTTTGATGGACTAGAAACGAGAACAATCTCCTCTAATCACACAGTTAAACAATTAGATTTCATTATTAAGCCTAGAATAGCTAATACGCTTTATTATTATCCAGGCTTTCAAGTAGCTCTCGCAAGATCTCCAATTTTCCTGTCACATAGTGAAACACAACATGATTTTATTCTAGCCAAGAATAATGAATGTTTAGTAGCTTTCTTGAATTATATTTTGAAAAGAAAAAGGGAATACACGAAGAACTATGTAACAGTTTTTACGGATACCGAAAATGGAATTGATAGTTCAAAGGAAAAAATCACTACCTTTGTGACTAGAGAGGATGTTTTTTTAGAAGAATCTCTGAAAAAAGAAATCTATCGTTCTATCGATGAATTCTTTACAGATAGTGGTTCCTTCTTCCAAACATATAATATTCCGTATAAACGTGGAATTTTACTATATGGAAAACCAGGTAACGGAAAAACAACTTTGGTTAAGTCTATTGCAAATAGCATCACGGCTCCTGTGGCCTATTGGCAAATCACGGAGCATACTTCGAGCTACTCAGTTCATGAAGTATTTTCTACAGTTAATCGGATGACGCCGATGGTGCTGGTCATAGAAGATATTGATTCAATGCCGTTGGATGTTCGTTCCGTCTTTTTAAACACGCTTGATGGTGCAACTTCAAAGGATGGCATTTTCTTAATTGGGACAACGAACTACCCAGAGAAAATAGACCCTGCTTTAATTAACCGCTCAGGTCGATTTGACCGAGCCTACGAAATTAAATTACCTACAAATGAGCTTCGGTTGGCATATTTAAAAAAGAAAAAAATGAGCCAATTTATTTCAAGTGAAGAACTAGAACGCATCGTAGAATTAACGGATGCCTTCTCCTACGCTCAGCTCAATGAACTTTACACCTCCGTTGCACTGCAATGGCACTACGAAAAAGAAGTACAAATCGACCAAATATGTGCCGAGCTGCAAGCAGACAACAAGAAAAAGAAAAAACAAACCTGGGACTCAGAAACAGACACACACCCAGTTGGATTTGTAAGATATTGAGAAATGGTGCCAGGCCCCTAAAGTAAGGTCCTGGCACAACTTTTTTTACAATACACTTATTTTTTGTCACTCTTCATATTCCCATATCTGCGACTACAAGAATTCGTATTCGTCTAAGCAAGATTTATCCCCTACACTTTTAACTCATTATCAAACTTCTTTTGTGCTACTGCTGTTCTTTTTGCATATGGCACTGCTTCTAGTCTCTCATATGGAATATTATCACCAGTATCAATACATACGCCAAAAGATCCGTTTTCAATGCGTTTTAGCGCCTCTTCAATTTCACTTAGAATTTTTTCATCAATAAGTTCAAAGGTTTGTTCTTGTTCCCTTTCAACTCGTTCGGCGTTACCTTCAGCAAGGTGATTTCCGATTCCAATTGATATTTCCCTTGTCGACTCTTCCATCGCTTCATGGGAAAACTCTTTCCCCTGCTTTTCTTCTATGCTTTTTTTCATAGCTACCAGTTTATTCTTTAAAATGTTTACTCGATCTTTTGTTAATTTCATTTAGATCTACTCCCTTCTATCTATAGGAGATATTCCCTTTCATGTTGAAAATAAAACGGAATAATATATTTTACATTACGTATATTGCTGAAACATTTCATCAAGATAACCTGCTAGCTTTTGATAAGTTGAATCACCTTTTTTATAGAATAATACAAATGAAAAAAATTATCTCCACACTTTTATCGTTCATTGTTTTTGTAGTAAATCAAAAAATCAGTCCACTTTTCATTTTCTAAGGAAAACTCTTTACGTATGCATTCGAATTCAAATCCAGCCTTTTCTGCTAATCGTTTAGATGGAATATTATCCAAATTTATGTGAAGCTCAATACGATGGAAATTCAACTCATGAAAAAAGACTTCTCTTGCTGCGACAACGCTCTCTAAACCATATCCCCTCCTCCAATACTGATTGTGAATAGAATAACCCATCATTGCCCACTGATAATCCATTCTTAGTATTGGTATGAGCTCTACCTTCCCGACATTTGCTCCATCCTCTTGTCTAAACACTCCTAAATTGTACATTTCATCCTTCCTTGCTTTCTCTTCAAACAAATGAACCCAACGACCAAACCACTCCTCCGTAAAGGAAGACATGTCGGAATAGCCCTCGTCATACTTAGATTGGGAAGGTGACCTGTTATGAAACCCGTTATAGGTATTGGTATAGTCCTCTTTCACAAAAGGACGCATGATTAAACGATCTGTTTCAATATATAGATTAGGATTGTTCATACAAAATTGTCTCTCCTCTTAATACTAACTCTTCATAATTTCTGCTAGTGCCGAATCAATACGTGCATATTTGAATGTATAACCCTCCTGCTCCAGCCTCTCGGGTATGACCCAACGACTTTTTAAGATCAATTCCGTTTCTGTTCGGATGAAAATTGCACCAAGCTCTAACATCCACTTTGGTGAAGGTAATCCTATTTTCCTATTCATTGCCTCCCGTAGCTGAGTCATAAATTCTCGGTTCGTGATTGGGTTAGGAGCTGCGCAGTTAAAAACCCCGTCTAAGTCTTTTCGTTCTTTCAAAAATTGAATGATTTGATAAACATCCTCTATATGTACCCAGCTGAACATTTGATTACCCGATCCTTGAACACCACCGAGCCCGAAAGTTACGAGGTTTTTAAATGGTGTCATGACTCCTCCATCCTTCCCTAATACTATCGCTATTCTTAGAGCAGCCTGTCTCGTTTTTGGTAATGTGAATTGAAAAAATGACTTTTCCCACTCCTTTGCCACCTCCACGGAAAAGCCAGTCCCTATTTCGCCTTTCTCTTCCGTCATCGGTCGATCTTCTGCATTCCTATAGATAGTTGCCGTGCTTGAGTTTATCCATAATTCAGGTGGGTTATTTGCTTCTAGAATAGCTCCACCTAAAATTTCGGTAGTTTCCGTTCTCGAATCAAAAATCATTTTTTTGTTTTTTTCATTATAACGACAGTCGACCGATTTTCCCGCCAGGTTAATCAACAACTCCGCATTCTCCAGTGCTTCTACTATTTTTGTTCGATCCCCCCAAGAAATATGTTGTGGTTGTCTGGAAATAATCTTCACTTCATAGCCTAGATTTCTATATTTATCTTCCAAATATGTGCCAATAAACCCAGTTCCACCAGCTAAAACTACTTTTTTCATCATCTAAAATCACTCGTTTCTTTTTAAATTAAAACCAGTTCCGACCTATACAATTAAATCAATTTGCAGATAATATAAAGAGTGAAAAAATATGTAAGTTCTTTTATCTTATATGAATACAAACTTGTGGTGGCATTGAAACGGATTTCCAGTAATATCCTTCCATTTAATTATACAACAAATGAGCGATTAGATATCATTTTGTTTCTTTAGGCGATGTATCGGTATCTTTTTAGCGATTTATACGTTAACTTTAGGTAGCATTTTAAGCAAAATAGTAAAATCACCTGCATTTATCTATGAAATGGGGATTGAAAGGAGGGTTTTCGGTTGATTCTGAGATTTCTCAGGTTCTATCTAACATTCCCTGTGATTCACCTGACATTTCCTGATATAACATAATTTTCCTACACAAATCTAGTCCTTACAATCAAGGAAGCCTGTTACTTTATGATCAGCTAACTTTTCAGGAAAATTAAAACAGGCCAATCCTCATTGAGAAAGGCCTGCTCAACACTTATTCCACTACTCCACTTAATTCCTGCTCCACTTTATCCCGTAACGCTCGCTTCAAAAACTTCCCAACCGATGTTTTCGGGATTTCTTCCATAAATATCACTTCATCTGGAAGCCACCATTTTGCAAACTGCGGAGCGATAAAGTCAATTACTTCTTGTTTTTCGACTTTACCTTTATACGCTTCTTTTAATACGACACAAGCAACTGGTCTCTCCTGCCATTCATCATGTGGAACAGCTACGACGCTAGCTTCAAAAACTGCTTCATGTGCCATGATGGCGTTTTCTAGATCCACAGAAGATATCCATTCTCCACCACTCTTTATGAGATCCTTTGTGCGATCAACGATTTTCACTACTCCCTCTTCATCGACTGTTACAACATCGCCCGTATAGAGCCAGCCATCTTTAAAGGCATCATTGGATCGTTCGTCCTTATAGTATTCGTCCGCGATCCATGGTCCTCGCAGACAAAGCTCACCCATTTCTTTTCCATCCCATTTCACATCACCTTCAGGACCAATGACCTTCATTTCAAGTCCCGGAACAAGGAGGCCTTGCATCGAACGTTTATCTAGCATGTCTTCCTCATCTAGATTTAGTTGGTGACTCTTTAATCGAGAAACAGTGGCAAGTGGTGTCGTTTCTGTCATTCCATATGCGTGCAAAAATGGGATACCATATTTTGTTTCAAACGTTTTGATCATCCCTCGTGGTGCTGCTGAACCTCCACAAAGAATGGCCCGTAAACTAGAGGTATCATACTCCCCTTTTTCCAGTTCATTTAATAGCGCTAGCCAAATAGTCGGCACACCTGCTGTAACCGTAATATTCTCACTTTCAATTAGTTCTGCCAAAAGCTGTGGCGTAAACTGCGGCCCAGGTAGAACTTGCGTTGTCCCAAACCAAGTTGCGGCAAAAGGTAAGCCCCAAGCGTTCGCATGGAACATCGGTACTACTGGCATGCATGTATCATATTCTGATAACCCTGCTGTGTCAGCTAACCCTAAGGCAAAGCTATGGAGCACTAAGGATCGATGAGAATAAACGACCCCTTTTGGATTTCCAGTTGTTGCTGAGGTGTAACACATCCCTGCTGCATCGTTTTCGTCAATATCCTTCACAAAGGAATAGTTAGGGTCACCATCTTCTATTAAATCTTCATAGGAGAATACTGGGTGCAGGCTTGTTGCAGGAATCTCTTCTTTATCGGTCATGATGATGAATGCCTTGACGGTTTCTAATTGATCTTGAACACGCTCGACAAGTGGTAAGAGGTCTTCATCCACAAACAGTACGACATCTTCAGCATGATTGACGATATAGGTGATGTGCTCTGTCGCTAAACGAATATTGATCGTGTGGAGTACTGCCCCCATTCCTGGTATGGCAAAGTATGTTTCTAAGTGTCGGTGATGATTCCATGCAAGCGTTCCGACTCTATCTCCTTTTTGTACGCCGATTTTTTCCAACGCACTAGAAAGTCTTCTTGTTCGCTCCCCTATCTTTTTATAGGAAAAGCGCTGCACACCTGATAATGTTCTCGACACAACCTCTTTATTAGGGAAAAACATTTCTGCCCTTTCTAAAAGCGAACTAACGGTCATTGGTACATTCATCATCTTGCATTACCCCTTTCTTATCCACCATTTATTAGATTAATTCGTTCTGGAATACTCCTAAAATCACTCAAACTATTCTTCTATTAGACCTAAAAACTCTCGTAAAACCGCTTTATTATGCTCACCCTTTTCGGGAGATTGAGCATCCCTTTTTTCTGACTCAACATGCATTTTCACTACTAACTGAACCGCTTCATTTCGATAAACGGTTTCTTTTTCTTGAAAATAAGGATAGGTAGCTAGTTCCCCCACCTCTAAAACAGGGGCAAGGCAGCAATCAACCTCTTGACTAACACGTATCCATTCTTGAAAAGTCCTACTTCTAAACAACTTTTTTACCTCTTGATATACGAGATTACTTTCCTCTTTAGGAGAAACGTGAGCAGCTAGCCATTCAGGTCGATTCATCGCATGACAAAATTCCTGCCAAAACTTTGGCTCTAATGCGCCTAACGACATAAAACGTCCATCCTTTGTTTCATAAATCGCATAAGAGATGATTTCTCCATTTAATTCCGTTATTCCATTCTCTCGTCCTGTTTCTTCCTGGATCATCAAATGATTCCCCATCATCGAAGTCATTACATCCGTAATAGAGATACAATGATACCCTCCAATACCTGTTCGTTCCTTCTTTATAAGAGCAGCTAGAATCCGCTCGCATGTCGCAAAACTACCAAAATAGTCAGCAATTGTAATGGAGGGATGAATCGGTTTGCCAGAATCATCTTTTAACTGTGCCAAAACCCCACTTAATGCCATGTAATTTAAATCATGACTACCAAACCTACTTAATCCGCCACTTGACCCATAACCAGTAATCGAACCATAGACAATTTGTGGATTGCGTTTTTGGACCGCTTCATAATCTAAGCCTAGCTTCCTCATGACTCCAGGTCGGAAGCTCTCTAGCACGACAGCTGATTGCTCGATAATGCCCATTATGATTTCATGAGAACCGTCCGTTTTCAAATCAATCGAAAAGCTTTTTTTCTCACGATTATTAGCTAAATAAACAACGCCAGTTCCATTCCGCTTTAACCCTGTATTGCGTGCTGGATCCCCAGCTACTGACTCAATTTTGATGACCTCTGCTCCAAGCGCTGCCAAACGTTGGGTAGCAAATGGGCCTGGTAAGTAGTTAGTGAAATCTACAATTCTAATACCTTCTAACATATTGTCTAGCATCGCTATGCCTGTTCCCCTGTAAATAGTGCTTCCATTTGCTTTCTGAGCACAAATTTTTGAATTTTCCCGCTGGCATTACGAGGTAGTGCATCGACAAAAAGATATTTTCTTGGGCGTTTATAACGCGCCAACTTGGAACTGTTTTGGCACCATTCATCCAGCTCATTTTCTGTTAAAGCTGCCTCCTTTTTTACAATAAAGGCAGTAACTGTTTCACCCCAGCGATCATCCGGTAACCCTACTACCGCGATGTCTAGAATGCCTTTGTGCTCATATAAAACATCCTCTACTTCCCTTGGATATATATTTTCACCGCCACTAATAATCATGTCATCCACACGGTCCTTTACCCATAAAAAACCTTCTTCATCTAGATAGCCAATGTCACCAGAATGATACCAACCCTTATACAATGCTTGCTCTGTTGCTTCATCTCTTTTAAAATATCCACTCATCATACAAGGTCCTTTTACGATAATTTCGCCTGCTTCACCTGCTAACAGTGTATCGTCTGGATCTGCTGGTCCTTCTTCATTCGGTCGGACTATTCTTATCTCATGGTTTAGACAAGCTTGTCCCGCAGACCCTGCTTTTGTGAGCTGATCTTTTTCAGTAAGGAAAGTAATCGCTGGACCCATTTCTGTCATGCCATACGCCTGTACAAGAGCGATTCCTAGTTGGTCATGACATGAACGAACTAAGGCTGGTGCCATTGGTGCTGCTCCATACAAACCTAGAGACAAGCTACTCAAATCGTATTCTTTTATATCTTCTTGCAATAGCATATTCCACATCGTCGGAGCCGCAAAGAACTTGGTGATTTTCTCATTTTGGATGAGCTGCAAGACCTTTTTCGGTTCAAACTGATGCAGAATGACATTGGTTGCTCCCACATGTATTCTCGGGATTACCGCACAATGAAGCTCTGCACAATGAAACATTGGAGCTGTCACAAGTCCTACATCTCCTGATTCAAGCTTCGTAGCAGGAATTACTATTAAACTTTGCTCGGCTATTTCTCGGTGGCGATGAATGACTCCTTTAGGTCTTCCTGTAGTACCACTTGTGTACATAATGGCATATACATCATTCTCGTCCACCGAAGCTGTCACCTCTTCTTCTGTAACAGCATTAATTTTATCTTGAAGTTTACCTGCATAAGCAGGAGCCTCACCATCAATCAGCCAAAAGCTAGTTTTCTTAAACCGATCGGCAATTGAAGTGACAACTGGCTCAAGTGCTTGCTCATACAAAATAACCTTAGGTTCTGCGTCCTGTATGATATAGGCAACCTCTTCTGCTTGGAGACGAAAATTAATCGGATTAAAAACTGCACCAATTTTGGCACAAGCTAGCATAGTGCTCACAAGCTCTTCTGTATTAAAAAGGAAGGTTGATACTCGATCTCCCTCTTTTATTCCTTCTTGGAGTAGAGCATTTGCTAGTCGATTCACTCGGTTATTCCACTCTTTATAGGTATAACGTAAATTCTTCTTTACATCATAAAGCGCCTCTTTATTTGGAAACTTTTTCACCGTAAGCTCAAAGATTTTCCCAATAGTTGTCGACATCTTTTCCCTCCTATAACCTGTGAATTAATTGATTCGCTCGATTATCGTTGCATTGGCCATCCCGTGTCCTTCACACATTGTCTGCAAACCGTATTTACCACCTGTTCGTTCTAATTCATGCATCATGCTCACCATGATTCTCGCGCCACTTGCTCCTAACGGATGGCCAAGTGCAATCGCCCCACCATTAGGGTTTAGTTTAGCTGGATCTGCTCCGGTTTCTTTTAGCCAAGCTAATGGGACAGGAGCAAAGGCTTCATTTACCTCGAAAAGATCAATCTCTTCTAATGTGAGTCCTGATTTCTGCAATACTTTTTCTGTTGCAGGAATTGGCCCTGTTAACATTAAGGTTGGATCCGATCCTACCACTACTCTCGTATGGACTTTAAATCGAGGTTTGAGCCCAAGCTCTAAAGCCTTTTCCTTTGTCATTAATAAAAGTGCTGCTGCGCCATCACTGATTTGACTCGCATTCCCTGCATGGATGACGCCATCTTCCTTAAATACTGTTTTTAATCCGCCAAGTGCCTCAACAGATGTTTCCTTTCGAGGACCAGAATCTTCCTTTATCATCGTTCTCGATCCATCTGGCAATGTAACTTTAAGTGGCATGATTTCTTTATCAAAATAACCCTCAACTTGTGCCTTAAGCGCCTTTTGATGACTTTCAAATGAAAATTGATCTAAATCCGCCCGGGTAAAACCATATTTTTCGGCAATTCTTTCCGCGGATAAACCTTGATTAATAATCTCAAAGCGGTCTCTTAGCTTTTCACTTAACGGTGCCTTCTGGTAATTGGAACCCATCGGCACGCGCGACATACTTTCCACTCCACCAGCAATGACGACTTCCATGTCTCCAGCTAAAATTGCTTGTGCCGCAAAATGAACCGCCTGCTGACTTGAGCCACATTGCCTATCAAGCGTCGTACCTGGCACTTCAATTGGAAAGCCTGCTATTAGAGCTGCAACTCTCGCGATATCTCCAGCTTGCTCACCAGATTGAGTGACACAACCAAAAATGACATCTTCTATTAAACTAGCATCTATTCCCGCTCTGCTAACGAGCTCTTTTAATACTTCTCCTGCTAAATCATCTGGCCTCATATCCTTTAATAGCCCGTTTCTTCTTCCTACTGGAGAACGAACTCCTTCGACAATGACGACTTCTCTCATGCTGATCTCCCTTTCAAAAGTGAATTTATTTTATAAGCCTAGATTTTTTGCAATAATCGTTTTCATAATATCGTTTGTCCCGGCATAAATACTCGCGACCGGAATGTCTCTATATCTTCTCGCAATCTTATATTCTTCCATATAGCCATAGCCGCCATGAAGTTGCATGCATTGCGTGGCAATATTTCTCGCAATCTCTGTTAATTTCCACTTTGCCATCGATACTTCTGTGACAACATTAGCTCCTGCTATATGCTTGGCGATTAATTGATCAAGGAACACTCTTCCCATTTCAACATCTGTTGCCATCTCCGCAATTTTGAATTGAGTATTTTGAAATTGACTAACAGGTCTTCCGAATGCCTCTCGACTTTTCACATAGTCAATCGTACTCTTAAGCATGTCTTCGGATGCAATTTGTGCACCAATCGCAACAAGTAGACGTTCCTGCTGCAGTTTATCCATTAAGTAAAGAAAGCCTTTTCCTTCTTCCCCTAAGAGATTTTCTTTTGGAACCTTGCAATCTTCAAAAAATAATTCGGCCGTATCTTGAGAATGAAGTCCCACCTTATCTAGCTTTCTCCCTCGGCTAAACCCTGGATGGCCTCGTTCAATCACTAGCAAGCTTACACCTTTATGTTTAGGCCGAACTTCTGTATCTGTTTTACAAGCAACAATCACTAGGTCGGCATGAATCCCATTTGTAATAAAGGTTTTCGCCCCATTTACAATATAGTAATCTCCTTCTAGCTTGGCTGTTGTTTGGATATTTGCTAAATCGGATCCAGTTCCAGGCTCTGTCATCGCGATTGCTGTAATCGTTTTACCAGTCGTGCACGATGGTAACCAGCGCTGCTTCTGCTCATTCGTTCCAAAAGAAGTAATGTAAGGAACTACAATATCATTGTGTAAGGCAATACCAATTAAACCTGTTCCTACTCTCTCTAATTCTTCATCAATAACAACGGAATACGCCCAATCCGTTTCGCTTCCGCCATACTCTTCGGCAATATCAGGGCAAAGATAGCCCTGTTCCCCCATCTTTATCCAAAAGTCTCTCGGAATGATGCGGTCATTTTCCCATTCTTCATAATTTGGTATGGCTTCTTTTTCTAAAAACTTGCGAAATGATTTTCGAAACTGTTCATGCTCTTCCTGCAAATAAGGGTGTTTCAGCGACTCTTTCTTCGTTGAAAGCGATTTCAATTCTCATCACCTCTAAGCCTTTACTTGGTTTAATTTCTGACGCAATTGATATTTTAGTATTTTTCCAGATGCATTCCGCGGCAAGACTTCTTCTACAAATATTCGCCTTGGTACTTTGTAACCGGCAAGCTTTTGACGACAAAATTGCTTTAATTCCTCTTCATTAACGGTTCCGTCTTTATGTGGAACAACAACAGCACAAACCGCTTCTCCCCACACTTCATCCGGCAAGCCAATAATCGCTGCTTCTAACACCTGCGGATGTTCATACAGTACCTCCTCCACTTCAATCGAGTAAACATTTTCTCCGCCAGATATAATCATGTCTTTCTTGCGATCCACTAAGGTGATATATCCTTCTTCGTCAATGGTCGCTAAATCTCCTGTATATAACCATCCATCTTTTAAGGTTGCTTTTGTTTCTTCTGATTTTTTATAGTATTCCTTCATAATGGATACACCTTGTAGGACAAATTCACCAACGGCACCAGGTGCAACGTCATTACCTGCTTCATTCACCACCCTTGCTTCTGTTAAAAAGGAAGCCTTCCCATTTTTTCCGAGATGATTTTTATGTCCACTTGGATCAAGTAAAATTCCATTTGGTCCTGCTTCTGTTAAACCACAAAGATTGTAAAATTGATCATTTTTGAACAGATTCATACTCTTTTTTACTAGCTCTGGCGCCATCGGAGCAGCTCCATAGCCACAGCGTTTAATCGATGAAAGATCATACTCATTAGCATTTGGTACTTGTAAAAGGAAATTAAACATTTCTGGTACGCCAAAAAAGTGCGTGATCTGATGCTCTTGAATGGCTTGCAGTGTATGGACGGGATGGAAATCACGATGAATAAAATGGGTTGCTCCTAATACGACTCCTGAAACAAGAAACAGGTTTAACTGAGCCGAATGGAAAAGTGGGGCAATATGTAGAAAACGCTCCTGCTGATTAATTCCCATGCTAATCATCATCGATAAGCCAACATTAAAAATTCGACGGTGATCAAATAATGCACCTTTTGGACGCCCCGTTGTTCCAGATGTATAGAGAATTTCTAAATCATCTGTTTCGAGCACTTCTATTTTCGGGTCTTGTTCATTGATAGATAAAACTTCTTTATATGTTCTATTTTCTGCATGCTCCGGACTTCCAAGTACAATTACCTTCTGGACAGCTGCTCCCACTTTTGCCTGCTGAATCGTCTCTTCAAACTCTTCATCACAAATCACTATTTTTGCTTCCGATTGTTCTAAAATATAATGAATCTCTGATGATGTTAATCGAAAATTCATAGGGACAATTACAGCGCCAATCTTTGCTCCGGCAAAGTAAGAGAAAACAAAGTAATCGGAATTCTTCATCATGAAGGCTATCTTGTCGCCCTTTTCCACTCCTACATCTACTAAACCATGGGCTAGCTTATTGACTTCTCGATTAAATTGGTCATAATTGTATGTTCTTCCTTCACAGTTAATGGCGAGCTTTTCGGGAACTTTTCTTGCATTTTGCGAAACATACATACCGATGTTCATTCATTTTCCTCCTTTTAGTAGGTGATATTATTACATATGCAATAACTGTGCCAATAGTAAAGAAGTTATTTGCGTATGTTTTACTCGCTTTGTTGTACTGGTTTTAGACAAAACGAAAAAAAGTGTCCTGGAATTGGACACTTTTCCGTCATAATTAAAAATACTACCCTGAAAATAAGGAGAGTACCTTTCAACTCCCTTTCGATTTCCGCTACTGTCACAAGATTCCCCGGGGAGCTTGTGGAGCCTCCTCCGCTTTGCATGTGGGGTCTCCACAAAACGCTACTTCCCGCAAGAGTCTCACACCTTCCACTTCAATCTACAGGGGGGACGGGGATATTTGACATTCCCCTTTTTCACTATCCTTGGTACAATTCGGGTGAATTTCTTAATACATTGCGATTCTCTTTAACTCAGCTGATATTTTTTTATTTTTTCATATAGTCCTGAACGGCTTATTCCCAGGATGCGTGCTGCTTTTGCTTTATTTCCGTTTGTTTTCCTTAGGACGCTTTCTATCGTGTTTTTCTCGGCATTTTCTACCATCGTGATTTCTTCTTGATCTTCCATTTCCTTTGTAACCACTTTTCCTTTCCACATGTACTCAGGCAAATCTTCCGCTTTTATTTTGCCATGCTCAGCAAAGGTCATCGCACGTTCCATTACATTTCGTAGTTCTCGCACATTTCCTGGCCACCCATAATTCAGTAAAAGCTCTTCGGCATTTGACTCCATACCGACAATACTAGTTCCTAGAATCGTATTTAATTCCGTCATTAATTTTATCGATAATAATTCCACATCTCTTACTCGCTCCCTTAAAGGAGGGATTAAAAAGGAAATGACATTTAAACGATAATATAAATCCTCGCGAAAATTACCTTCCTTCACCATTTCTTCTAGGTTACGATTCGTTGCGGCGATGATGCGAACATCCACTTGGATTCGTTTTGTTCCACCAACTCGATAAAACTCTCTTTCTTGTAGAACACGTAATAGCTTCGCTTGCAAGGTTAATGACATATCTCCAATTTCATCTAGAAAGAGCGTACCGCCATTTGCCAAATCAAATTTACCTATCTTTCCGCGATTTTTCGCCCCAGTAAACGCTCCCTCTTCATAACCAAAAAACTCTGACTCTAGCAAGTCTTCTGGAATAGCTGCGCAATTGACCACAACAAATTTACCTTCTTTTCTTGCGGAGCTATTATGAACGGCATGAGCGAATAATTCTTTCCCTGTTCCACTTTCTCCTCGAATCAGCACCGTAGAGCGTCCTTTCGCCGCTTTTGCCGCACTTCTTTTCAACTTCTCTACATAAGGATCTTCACTTATAATATGATCCCAAGTGAATCGTGCTGATTCTGCTTTTTGAAACTCTGAATGATAGTACTTTGCCTTGTTTTCAGCGGTCTGTAGTTTTTTAAATAGCTCGCTCACTTCATTTAGCTGGCGAAACATCACCTTTCCAATTGCTCCAATGACTTTACCCTCTTGGACAATTGGAATACGATGAAGGATATATTTTATACCAGTAATTTCTTTAAATTCACTAACCTCAGCTGTTTCTGTTTGATAGACGGTTGACAGATGAAACTGCGGAAATACCTTATCTACATGTTTATGTAAAATATCTTCTTGTTCTAATTGAAACAACTCAAGTAAAGAGGGACTTACCATTTGAACTAGCTGGTTTTCGTCCGTCATCATTATGCCATCATACGCATGATTGATGGCTGTTTGGAGTGATTGTTTTAGATTTTTCACTGATTCTAATTCTGAAACAATATCTTCAAGTTCAGAAAGATCTTGAAACAAAATAATATAGCCTGATTGATGACGAACTGTCTGATAAGTTGTCGTCGTAAGCACTGCTTTAATTCTGTCCAATTTAAGAGGTTGATATGAACCCTGTCCATCAAAAACACTGGCTACTTCCGGAAATATTGATAGTAGACTTGCTTGAAGAAGTCTGCTCTCCTTTTTCTCAAGTTTCCTACATAATCGTTCATTTACATAGATGATTTTTTGATGTTCATCGGTCATAAGTACACCTATTGTTGAATTTCTCATAACTGTATCAAGCTGCTCCTTAAGGGTACTAGTCGATCGCAGCAATGACATCACCATGTCTGTTTTCGTAAAAAGACCGATGACTCTTTCACACTCATCCACTACAACACCGGTTCCTACTGGGCTTGTCCGTACCATTTCCTCCACTTGTTCATAAGGAGTGTCCACTGCAAGAGAGGTTACATCCTTTTTCAAATATTCTTTAATAGGAGTACTTAACGGCTTTTGCTCGATAATCATTTTAAATAGGCTTGATCTTGTAAAAACCCCCTGCAGTTTCTTCTCCTCATCCGTTATCGGTAAGAGGTTCCACTTATTCTCATTCATTAGCTTTATTGCCAACTCCAAAGAAGTGTTTTCCGTTATATTTTCGTAGACAGGTGTAATCATTTCTTTTAATGGAAGCATGGCAATTCTCCTTTTAACATAGATATCTTTATTCTACCGGAAAACCGAATTAATTTTTAGAAAATTAAAACAAAAATAAAAAAACAGTGCTCCATTTCGATGATGGGCACTGTTTTGGTCTTTATCTCATTTTATCTCCTACAAATTGTACATCCGTACCAACGATTACTTGCAGATTTGTACTGTTAATTTTTATAACACCTTTCGCTCCATGTTGTTTAAGCGAGGCTTCATTTATTTTTGACATATCCTTTATCGTTAAACGAAGTCTAGTAGTACAATAATCAACTGACGTAATATTTTCTCTTCCACCTAAGTCCTCTACGAAATGTTGGGCCATGATAGAATACTTGTTTTCACCGGAATTACTCTCTTCTACAATTTCATCCTCTTCTTCTCTACCCGGTGTTTTTAAATTGAAGACTCTTATTAAGAAATAGAATACAACGAAATAAACAGCTCCATAAATAATACCGATGATAAGTAGTAAGAATGGTTTCTGTGCAATACCCCAATTTAATAAAAAGTCAATGGCACCTGCCGAGAACCCGAAGCCATGCTTTATATCTAGTAAATAAACGATAACCATCGAACTAGCTGTTAAAAGAGCATGAATGACATATAAAAACGGTGCTAAAAACATAAAAGTAAACTCTAAAGGTTCAGTAATCCCTGTTAAGAAAGACGTAAAGGCTATACCGATAAGCATTCCCGAAACGGCTTTACGGCGATGTTTCTTGGCAGTTGCCACCATCGCGAGTGCTGCAGCTGGTAAACCGAACATCATAATTGGAAAGAACCCCGTCATAAATATGCCAGCTGATGGATCCCCAGCAAAGAAACGTTTTAAATCCCCTGTCGCCCCATCATACTCACCAAATACAAACCAAACTAGACTATTTAAAACATGATGAAGTCCGATTGGGATTAACAAACGATTTAGAAAACCGAAGATTCCTACTCCAACTGCACCTGCTTCAATAATCCACTGCCCAATATTATTGATGAATTCTTGAACAGGAGGCCATACAACGCCAAATACACCCGCTAACAAAACCATTACTGTCGCTGTAATGATCGGAACGAAACGTCTCCCTCCGAAAAACCCAAGCCAGTCGGGCATTTTTATATCATGAAAACGATTATATAGCAGACCTGCGATTACCCCAGAGATTATCCCACCTAATACCGCCATATCGATTTCTTCATTAATTGCTTGCGTGCCATTAACTAATACCAGATAACCAATAGCCCCCGCTAAAGCAGCCGATCCATTATTATCTTTTGCAAATCCTACTGCTATTCCGATAGCAAAAATAAGTGCTAAATTTGCAAAAACCGCATCCCCGGCATTTGCGATAAACTCTATCCCTAGTAAATCCTCTTGGCCAATTCGCAATAAAATAGCTGCAGCTGGTAATACTGCAATTGGTAGCATTAGTGATTTACCTATTTTCTGTAAAAAACCTAACATCTTATTCACAACCCCATTTCATTTGTAAGTGCTTGCATTGCATTTATCCTAGCATACAAAACGAATAGATGTCTATACCAATTTTCTCTAAAAAACAGATTAAACAACGATTCGTGATGTTAGTAAACTAAAAGTGGTATATACAACTATACATAAATTTGATACAATGATTATATAATGAGAAATGAAAGGAGCAAAGAAACTATGAATAAAACTCCTAACGGGTATGCATTATTATCTATTAATGTAATCCAAGAAAAGAAAATCATTCCGAACGGATTTATTAAAATACGGGATGGAAAAATTATTGCAACTGGTTCCATGGAAAACTACGAAAAAGAGGATGGCTTGATTGAAAAAGAATTCACTACTCCTCTCTATGCTGCGCCTGGTTTTATTGACATTCATATTCATGGCTTAAACGGTGCCGATACTATGGATGCAAGCGAAGAGGCACTTACCACTATGGCTCAAACTTTACCTAAAGAAGGTACGACGAGCTTCTTAGCTACAACTATTACCCAAGATAAAGAGCCGATAGAAGCTGCTTTACTTACGGTTCATTCTTTTATAGAAGAACAAGCAAATAATCATAGCGGTAGCAGCGAATTATTAGGTATACATTTAGAAGGACCATTTATCTCGAAAAAAAGAGCAGGAGCACAGCCTTTAACTTATATTATCGACCCATGTATTTCTACATTTTCAAAATGGCAGAAACAAAGCGGAAATAACATTAAAGTCGTAACGCTCGCACCAGAGCTAACGGAGGGTACAGAGTTTATCCAACACTTACATCAAACAGGAGTGATTGCGTCTATCGGACATTCTGATGCTGTTTATTCAGAAATGGTCACTGCCATAGAGGCCGGAGCATCCCATGTCACACATTTTTATAATGGCATGAGAGGTATTCACCATCGTGAACCTGGTGTCGTTGGGGCTGGACTTGCTCATCAGGAACTATTTGTGGAAATGATTGCAGACGGCATTCATGTTCATCCAGCAGTCATTAAGGCAACCTTTTTAGCAAAAGGATCAGAGCGAATGATTCTTATAACTGACTCCATGAGAGCGAAATGGTTAATAGATGGAGAATATGAATTAGGTGGACAAAAAGTATTAGTGGAAAACAACACCGCACTGTTAGAGGATGGGACACTTGCCGGCAGCGTGTTAAAGATGAATGATGCAGTCAGGAATATGATCGAGTATACAAATTGTTCAATAACAGAAGCGATTCAAATGGCTTCGAGCAATCCTGCTAAACGCTTAAATGTTTGGGATAGAAAAGGCAGTATTGAAGCTGGTAAAGATGCCGATATTGTCCTTTTTAATGAAGAGATAGAGATTATTTTAACCATTTGTAACGGGAAAATCACATATAAAGGAGCGAATTAACAATCATGGATATCATCACTACTACTTCATATGAAGCTTTAAGTATAACTGCTGCAAATTATATTATTGAAAAGCTAAACAATAATCCCTCAGCAGTTTTAGGCATGGCAACAGGAGGGACGCCTACAAAAATGTACGAGTTCCTTATCAAAGATCGAATCCAAAACAATACGTCTTATCAAAACGTTACTACCTTTAATCTAGATGAATATGTTAACCTTGCAAAAAACGACGCAAATAGTTATTTTTCCTATATGAATAAGCATTTATTTACTCATATTGATATTACAAAACAAAATGTTTTTATTCCTGATGGTCTAGCGGAAAATTTAGAAGATGAATGTAAGCGCTATGAGCAATTGTTGCAAGATAAAGGACCAGTCGATGTTCAAATATTAGGATTAGGTGAAAATGGACATATCGGCTTTAATGAGCCAGGAACTCCATTTACTAGTAGAACTCACGTGGTTGAGCTAACGGAATCAACCCGTCAAGCTAATGCAAGATTCTTTCCGAGCTTGGAAGATGTCCCAACTCATGCTATAACAATGGGAATAGCATCTATCATGAACGCAAAAGAAATTATCTTACTAGTTTCAGGTAAGAACAAAGCGGACGCATTTGAACGTTTATTACATGGAAAAATATCAGAGGATTTTCCTGCTTCTATCCTTAAAAATCATCCTTGTGTTAAAATCATTGCAGATAGAAGCGTTCTTGAACAATCCAGCATAATTGCCTGAAAGGGGCTTGCCAATCATGATTAATAAGAATTCTCCCTTACCTATTTATTATCAATTAGAATCCCATATAAAGGAATTGATTGATACAGGTGTTATTCTTCCTGGAGATAGCATCCCTTCAGAACGGGAGTATGCGGAGAAATATGAAATTAGCAGAATGACTGTCAGACAAGCGATTAATTCCCTCGTCAATCAAGGGCTACTTTATCGTAAAAAAGGGAGTGGTACGTTTGTATCTGACAAGAAAATTGAACAGCCACTTCAAGGATTGACTAGTTTTACCGAAGATATGAAAAAAAGAGGTATGATTCCGAGCAGTAAATTAATTCATTTTGAAATTGTACCTGCCTCTAGTTTTATCGCAAATGAGCTTAAAATTAGTGAATATGCACCGGTCTATGAAATTAAACGAATTCGATTGGCAGACGAGGTACCAATGGCATATGAGACCAACTATCTTTCGGCTAATTTAGTAAAAGGTCTAACAGAAGCGGACGTTAATGCTTCCCTTTATGCTTTTATTGAAGGCAAACTAAATTTACACATTGCAAGTGCTGAGCAAATGATAGAATCCACTAAAGCATCAAGTGAGGACGCAAAGCTTTTACAAATAAATAAAGACCATCCAATGCTACTTATTCAACGGAATACTTACTTGCAGGATGGGACCCCATTAGAGGTCGTAAAGTCCCTTTATCGCGGAGATCGCTACAAATTCTTTATTAAAATGGATCGCACGGATAGTCCTTAGGAGGATAATATGCATTCTAATTATATGCTAGAAGTACAACAGCTGTTGAAAAAAATAGAGCTAATAGAAGATGAGAGCATTGAAAAAAGCGCGACAGTTTTAGCAAAAAGTTTTGCTGCTGGAGGCATCCTTCATGTTTTTGGCTGTGGCCACTCTCATATGATTGCAGAAGAGGTGTTCTATCGAGCTGGTGGTGTTGTTCCAGTTCGCCCTATTCTAATTGAAGATGTTATGCTCCATAAAGGGGCTTTCCGTTCTTCTGCTTTTGAAAAAAGCACATCATTTGCTCATACATTTTTAAATGAATTAGACTTTCAGGAAAACGATATTTTACTTGTTGTCTCCACTTCAGGTAGAAATCCGGTTCCAATAGATGTAGCCCTTTATGGAAAAACTAAAGGATTAACGGTCATATCGATATCTTCTCATCTATACCATAATCTTTCTTCTCGTCACCAATCAGGGGAAATGCTCGGAGAAACTGCTGATATAGCAATTAATAATCATATTCCTCAAGGGGATGCCCTTATTTCCTTTTCCGAATTAAATACTAGTGTTGGTCCAGGTTCTACTATCGCCAATACAGCCATAGTAAATAGTATCATCGTAAAGACGGTAGAAATTCTTACGCAACAAGAATTTGATGTTCCTATTTTCAAGAGCGGAAACCTAGATGGTTCAGAGGAACATAATGAAAGGTTGGTAGAGAAATATCGCGGGCGGATTGGATTGTTTTAATATAAAGACTCTTTTAAAACACCGCTGTTGATTTCCGCACTAGGCTACGCTTTCCGCGGGGCGCTTGTGGAGCCTCCTCGGCACGCCTGCGGGGTCTCCACAAAACGCTATCTCCCGCAGGAGTCTTCGCCTTGTGCTCCAATCAACAACTAGCGTCCGAAAAATCAACACTGACCTTTAACAGAGCCTAAGGAAAAGAGGCACTTTTCCTTTATAGGTGGTTGCCTCTTTTTCTATCCTTTTTATTTTGGTTGCATTCGAATCGCTCCATCTAAGCGAATCGTATCTCCATTCAGCATTGGGTTCTCGATAATACTTTGAACAAGCTGGGCATATTCCTCTGGATAACCTAATCTTGATGGAAATGGTACCATTTTTCCTAAGGAATCTCTTGCCTCTGTAGGTAGAGAATCAAACATCGGCGTATGAAATAATCCTGGAGCAATTGTCATTACCCGGACTCCATGAGTAGCTAGTTCTCTAGCAATTGGTAAGGTCATTCCTACAATTCCACCCTTTGATGCCGAATATGCAGCCTGACCAATTTGTCCATCAAACGCAGCAACGGATGCCGTATTGATAATGACTCCGCGTTCCCCTTCTTCATTAGGCTCATTATCTACCATTCTCTCAGCTGCTAGTCGGATAACATTAAACGTACCAAGCAAATTTATCGAAATTACTTTTGCAAAGAAATCCAGGGAATGTGGCCCTTTTCGACTGAGAACTTTTTGTGCAATCCCGATACCTGCACAGTTAACAACTGAATTAATAAGACCTAGCTTTTCGATTCCTTCGTCAATGGCGTTCCTAACATCCTCTTCCTTCGTCACATCGGCTATTACAAAATGAAGCGCTTCTCCAAACTCCTCTTTCAATAGCTTGCCTCTTTCTTCCGCTAAATCTAAGACAAGTGCTTTTCCACCTTTACCCACAATATTTCGTACAGTCGCTTCTCCAAGACCAGAAGCTCCCCCCGTCACTAAAGCACATGTATGTTGAATCTTCATTTTAACTACCTCCTAAATAATTTGCATAACCTAATTTATGCAATAAGTATGCCAATGAAGAAGCCTCATGGATAGAATAAGAAAGTGTCTAGATAATGGACAGCTTTCATTACTTAAGTGACTAATAGCTGGACACATGCAACGCAAAGAAGATTGCACCATGAGGGATGAAAATAAATGCTATGTATTGTTTACCGTTAACTTTAAAGAGGCTTCCCCTGTAGATCGTAGTGGAAGGTGTGAGACTCCTGCGGGAAGTAGCGTTTTGTGGAGACCCCGCAGGCAAAGCCGAGGAGGCTCCACAAGCGCCCCGCGGAAAGCGAACACCTGCAACGGAGATCTACCAGGGTGTCTAACAGGTACCCTATCTATTTTCAGGGTAGCCTACTTACAAAGTATTAGGACACCAAATTAACACCTCACTCACTGCTCAATAAAAGGAAATAATGCAAAACTTGAAATAAATAGTAAACAAGAAGCAATAAAGACAGGGTTAACAGAATAGATAGCCTTAACAGCCCTGCTCGGTGGTCTATAATTCCCCAACGTCTCTATAGAAGCATAGCCCTCCCCTAGAGCAGAATATCCTCCCCCGCTATATGATATAAAACAAGAAATCAATCCTATTACAAATGCGACATTGGTTAACCTAAATTGAAAAAAGTATGAAATACAGAATACCAATACAGATAATAGAATCAATGATAGAATCATAATTAGAACATATTTTTTCATTTTATCTAACAGCTCCTCTCTACTTTAATTCTGTCAAATTTAAACAATTCCTCCTCTTTAACTATCGATTTACCTTTTGAAATCAACATGAAGACAAAACTGCTAAACTTTAATTTGCTATGCTAAATTCAGCCGCAAGGATAACTTTAGAACCATCCTTCCAAAACTCTTTTACCATTCGATACGTTCCATCCGTTAACTGATGATCCAAATCTTTAACCTTTAAAGTACTCTCCGTGCTTGCTCCCGCTTCTAACATATAACCAATCTCAATAAATGCGACACTTTCTAAAAATGGAACCTTGTACCACAGACCATCTTTCAACTTCTCCACTTGATAATATTCACCAAAACCAACCATATCCGCACCTAAATTGTTAATTACTACAGTTATTTGCTCTACATTTGAAGAATAGGTCTGAGAAGTTGTATTCATTTGCATGTGGAAATGTTCATTTTCTATTCCGTTAGGCACGTCACTTCCAAACTCACTTAACTCTTGTAAATCCGATTCCTGTGAAGTACAGCCCACTATTATAAGTATGAGTAATAATAGAAATTTTTTCATAAATTCTTCCTCTCTTTTACTAAATAGGACGTTTCACGCTTGATAAAGTTTCATATGCCCTTGAGGAAGTTCACCCTAAATATAATAGAAACTTTCTCTCCTATACACAAACACAATATTCTTTCTTTATGAAAAACACTACTTTTGTCGAATAGCACAAATTATTTTTTAAACAACGCGGTCCACAACCCAGAAAGACCAAACTCAAAATCAACTTCCGTACGTTGTTCCATTTGCCGAATTTGCACTTCCTCAAAATCTTTGAAAATAATTCGAAGCTTTTCTTTTGAAAAACCCAATCCACCTTGAAGACTACGAACCTGGTAAACCTCCCAATCTGATATTGTCGATCCACCTAATGCTCCATTTTCCTCAAAACAAGTAAGTGCAAAATAGCCTCCTGGCTTTAATTTCGTCTTTACTAATTCGATGTAGCTCACTCTTCTATGTGGAGCAATATGATGTAAGCAGCCTGAATCATAGATTAAATCATAGGTGTCATTTTCCAACTGGATATCAAAAATGTTATGATGGATAAAATTTACTTCTACTTGTTTTTCAGTCGCACGCTCCTTGGCCCAACGAAGGGATTCTTGTGACACATCAATCGCATCTACCTTCCATCCCTTTTCAGCTAAATAGATGGCATTTCTCCCAGGACCACATCCTAGCTCTAGTGCTCTTCCCTTTTCGATAACACCATTTTCCATATACTGGACTAAATTTTCATCTGGTTTATTTATAAAAAAAGGGATTTTGTTTTGGCGATTTTCATAAAAACAATCCCAAAATTCAGTCGGTTCTCTTAACAGTGAATCTAACATGTTTAACACATCATCATAACTTGTTATTAACTTTTGCAAGTAACAAACACCTTCTTATCACTTAAGATTTGATAAGATAATTTTACCAATTCAATTGTTACAGCAGGGTTAACTTCACATTAAAAAGGAAGTGAATCATTTCCATGAGTCTTTAATTAAATTGCTCTCTGACACCTGTAAAGTAGTTATTTTTTACTTTTATATTCCATTTAGTGGTATAAGATAGGGTTGCAAATAAAACTTTACAAGGCATCATACATCCATTTTCATCACTCTATTAAAAAGGAAACTATGTTATAACATTACAAATATTACAGAAATATTTCATAAAAAATCACCGTGCCTGCCGTAACTCCGTTTTATTTTCATAAATTGTATATTCTGTACTGGAACCCTTGTTTCTTAATCCTACAACAAACTGTTCACCCTCTATCCATATCTGATAATAACCTTTTCCTATCGCTATTATCTCGTTCACTTCAGCATCTGAATTCAAAAGTTCTAATCGGATAGTTGGATCTTCTAGTAAAGTAGCTAATGTCCTTTTATCCTTTTTGTCTAAATAAATTTGCCATGGTCCTGTATAGAAAACCATTCCAATTAAGATAACACATGCGATAGCCACCCATTTATTCTTCATTTTTAGTGCCTCCTGTCATACAACAAACTCTCCTATGTTCAAGTCGAATAAATCGATATATCCAATGTTATCTTTAACGTCCCTTTATTTTATTACAGTTGTTTCCCTTCCAATTCAAACAACCTCCATTCAATTTTTAAATTATTAGCACTGATAATTAGTCTTTTCTGCACTTTTCCACTTCTTATTCAAACATTTTGAAACCTGTTCGAGATTAACTACGTATTAGGTAAAGGAGGTGAAAGCATGAAAAAGTTTCTAATATTTATCGCTGGTTTTCTCATTACATCCATCGTTCTTCAAATTTTATTAGGTGTTTATTTAACTGCAACCTATACTCCACCCGCTTTAAATGAGGGCAGTTTACCCCTTAATAACGTAAGCTTTGGTACCTTTCGTTATTCTCCAATCATCATTGCATGTTTATCTGCTAGCATTGGCTTTTTTATTGCCGAAAAAAAAATATGGCATAGACATGTAACTAATGATTAAAAAATACCTGCTAACTGTATCATTCCTTTTGTTATGCATGACTATTATCATCGGATTTAATGCATACGATGGTAGAGTTAAGAATTTTTACGAAGTTGTCGGCGGGGAGCCAGAAGAAATTCCTTTCACTTTACTCACAGACATATCTAGCACTAATACGACAGACGATAGTAAAGTTGTTTTTGATTTCGATCAAATTAGAGAGATTGTGAGTTATTTCAATCAATTTCAATATCAAAAAATGAAAGAACAGCACCTAACTTTAGTACCCTCTAATCAAACCATGTATCTAAACATCTTTGAAAGCGAGATCTTTATTGACACAAATAAAAATGAAATCATTGTGGATACTATTATCTATGAAGTATTGGGCGGTAACATTGATTATCATTGGCTCAAAGAAATATATGATTCTATTGAAGAATAGAAACCAGTTAGATTCGCTTATTAATCTTTCTGAGGGAAAATGGGACCTCAGACTGTTGAATAGATTTATTTACAGACTGAGTCCTCCCTACTTTCCTCATAAACTTCCCCCTGATTACAGGGCAAAACTAACTCTACACTTCAAATTTGTTACCTTCTAGATCACCCTCACTTCGAGCTATTATTCTTATTTTCTATTAAATGTCCTACGACCCCTGCAAAAATCAGCCGAAATATTTCTAACTTTACTGACAACTCTGGTAAAATAAAAACAAATACAATTAATGGAGGACAACCAAGGATGGCAAAACGAACATTAGTAGTAACACAAGATATAGGAGACGAATATAAGCAGCAAATAAAAGCAGTAGCTCACGATTGGGAGATCATCAGTGGAAAAGATAGTGAGAACTGGACTCCGCATATAAAGAATGCCGAAATTATTGTTGGTTGGAAGAAAGAATTAGAGGAACTATCTTTTGGCGATGATTCGCCCTTACGTTGGATTCAAGCATGGAGCGCAGGAGTAAACAATATGCCGCTTGCAAAGCTTGCTGCAAAAGAAATTTCACTTACAAGTGCAAACGGAGTCCATGCCTACCCTATCTCGGAAACGATTTTCGGACTACTACTCGGACTTACTAGAAAAATACATACCTATGTAAGAAATCAACAAGCGAAAACTTGGCACCACGCCCATATGAACTTGGAACTGCATGAGAAAACTATTGGTATTATCGGTGTTGGTGAAATTGGGAAAGAAACGGCGAAAATAGCTAAAGCTTTTGGAATGACTGTCTTAGGAGTACGTCATTCCGGAAAATCAGAAGAGTATGTGGACAAGATGTTTACTTCCAAGCAATTACATGAGGTCCTTCCACAATGTGACTATGTTGTTATTACACTTCCTTTAACAAAGGAAACAAACGAAATGTTTGGACAAGACGAATTCAAGCTTATGAAAAACTCCTCATTTTTAGTAAACATCGGAAGAGGTGAAATTGTGAAAGAAGATACTCTCGTAGATGCACTAAAAACTGGTGAGATAGCAGGTGCTGGCTTAGATGTATTTGTCCAAGAGCCATTAGAACAAATAAGTCCATTATGGGATATGGAGAATGTTATCATTACTCCACATACTTCTGGTTCTACAGAGCATTATACAAAGCGTGTCATCGAGGATATTTTCATTCCAAACTTAAAGCAATATTTAAATAATGGGAATCTCCCTAAGAATCTTGTGGATTTTTCAAAAGGCTATTAATAGAATTAAAGTTTTGGAACAAATTTATTAAGCTTGTTAACTAACTGATAGGTGGGATTATTCTTGCACAGAAACCCAGAATTGCACACATTTTTATTAGATAAGGCTAAGAATCTTACAGAGGAATGGTATAAGTCTTTAGATAAAAGTAATACATCAGGGGTTTATGCTTCAACAAACCACGAAGTTATAGAAACCTTAAAAAAGCAAAATTACGAATTTCACTTGCAGCTTTGTAAAGTTTTTATTGAAGAAGAAACAAAATTCTATCAAGGTTTTCAAAAATGGATCCTTACAATTGCACAGGATGACCAGCATCTATGTACACCTGTTCATTTTACTATAAAAGAATTTTTCAAAGTAAAAGAGCAGTATTTACATTTTATTCATAACTTTGTTTCCTTGCATGAAACGGAAAGGGATAGAGAAGTGCTTTGGAATCAAATGGTCATGAGAGCTTTCGATAAAATTGTCCTTAAATATGTGGAGGAACATCAAAAATATGCAAATCAAAAATTACAAGCTCAACAAGAAATGATACAAGAATTAAGTTCCCCAGTTATTGGATTGGATAATAATAGAGCCTTGCTTCCTTTAGTAGGTGAAATTGATACTAGTAGAGCAAAGTTTATCCTAGAGCATACTTTAGAGCAATGTTCTAAACTAAGTGTGAACCATTTATATATTGATTTATCTGGTGTTGTAATCCTAGATACGATGGTAGCAAATCAAATTTTCCAGTTAATTAAAGCATTGAACTTAATTGGGGTAGAAACTACTCTTTCGGGGATTAGACCTGAGATCGCACAAACTACTGTTCAATTAGGCTTATCCTTTGATGATTTATGCATTAAATCAACTCTTGCTGGAGCACTTGCAATAAAGTAATCCAAGAAGTATATTTTGTTTTAATAATAAGTAATGAGGATGAGGGTATAGTATGTACGAGTTAAAAACAAAAGAAACCGATAATAGCGTCAATGAATTTATTGAAAATGTTGATAGCCCGAAAAAAAGAGAAGACGCATACAAATTACTAGATATTTTCAGCGAAACAACTGGTTATGATGCGAAGATGTGGGGGCCAAGTATAATTGGGTTCGGCTCATACCATTATAAATACGAATCTGGTCATGAAGGTGATGCGCCGCTTGTGGGATTTTCCCCTCGCAAAGCTAAAATAAGCCTATACTTTGCACCCGGAGAACCAAAACGCGAGGCATTATTAAAGGGCTTCGGGAAACATACAACTGGAAAAGCGTGTGTCTATATTAATAAAATGGCAGATATTGATGTAGAAGTACTAAAAGAATTAATTAACCAATCTGTTCTTTTTTTAAAAGAAACTTATCCAAGTAATTCATGAATTGCTTAGTAAACGTAAAGAGCCGGGGTAATCCCGGCTCTTTACGTTTGTTATCTTGCTATCGCACTTTTTCCTTTTTCCACTAAATAAGCTTGTACTTCCTCTACCGTGACTGCGTTACTATCTCCCGAGATAGTATGCTTCAGCACAGAGGCACCTAAAGCAAAATTCAACGAATCCATTTCACTCCATCCCGATAGAAAGCCATGAAGGAACCCTGCAGCAAATGCATCACCTCCACCTACCCGATCAAGGATATCAAAGGAATGAGCAGACGTTGAAATTAATTTCGTTTCATTGGAATAAAGATACCCTGTTAACGTATGATGTGTGACAGAATGAATCTCTCTATTCGTACAAACAATCTGTTTCACCCCATACTGTAGAGCCAATTGTGAGAAAAGATCCGAATAAATAGCTGTTAATTCTCCGTTTTGCACCTTACTTTTTATCCCTAAAATGTTTACTGCATCTAAATATCCACCGAAACAAATATCTACATATGGAAGAATACTTTTCATCGCTTCTTGCGCTTCTTCAAGTCCCCAAAGCTTGCTTCGATAGTTCATATCAAAACTGGTCGTTATCCCGCGACTTTTCGCCTCTCTCATCGCTGTTAACGTAAGCTGTCTCGCTTTTTCACTAATACCAGATGTGTGAAAAAGAACTGCATCTTCAAAAATATTGTCCCAGTCAAAGTCAACATGATCTGCCAATGCAATAGAAGAATCTTTCCGGTCATAAATAACCTGTGACGGTCTGACTGACATCCCTTGCTCGAGAAAATATATCCCTAACCTTTCTCCGCCCCTTGCCAAAAAGTTAGTCGCGACTCCTTGCTTTTGTAAAAAGCGCGTTGCACCTTTCCCTAACTCATTCGTTGGCAATTTCGTTACAAATTCAACATCATGACCAAACAAAGCTAAGGAGACCGCTACATTCGCTTCCCCTCCACCGAAAGTAGCCTGATAACTAGTTGTTTGTATTATTTTGTCATAATTAGGTGGGGTAAGACGCATCATTATTTCACCAAATGTTATTATTTTTTTCATGGGTGAATACCTACATTTCTTACTCTATTCACCTTTTCTACAAACTGCCTTGCTAAATCGGTTACAGCATAATAGTCTCCTTGTTTAGCTGGAGCTGTTAAATCTCCACCAATTCCTACTGCTATTGCACCTGATTGAAACCAATCTTCTATATTATCTAATGTCACACCACCAGTTGGCATAAAGGAAGCTTGTGGTAATGGACCTTTAAATGTCTGGATCGCTTTTGGAGAAAAAAGATTCCCTGGGAAAAACTTAATGATATCTACACCATATTCTAGTGCAGTAATCATTTCTTTTATCGTCATACATCCAGGTAGATATGGGATTTGGTACCTATTACAAAGGAGTGCAGTTGCCTGATCAAAACTCGGACTCACAATATAGTCAGCACCAGCCAAAATGGCTATTCTCGCAGTCTCGGCATCTAGTACTGTTCCAGCACCAACTAGTAATCTATCCTCAGACTTTAGTAAGGAAATAACCTTATCTGCACCTGGAACTGTAAAGGTTATTTCAAGCGCTGTTATCCCCCCATTTGCGCATGCCTCCGCTAGCTTTTGACCTGCCTCTGGATTTTCTGCACGAATAACTGCGACTACCCCTAAATCGATTAGCTTACTCAAGGTCTTATATCTTCTCATTTCTCCCATCTCCCTTCTTTACATGTTTATACACCTGAATACGCTGAAAATCCTCCATCCACTGGCACGACAATCCCGTTTACAAAACCAGAAGCCTGCTCATTCACTAACCAAAGAAGAGTTCCAATTAACTCATCACCTTCACCAAAGCGCCCCATCGGTGTTTGAGAAATTATTTTTTCCGCTCTCTCCGTATATGAACCATCTTCTTTTTGCAAAAGGGTTCTATTTTGTTCCGTTAAGAAAAATCCTGGTGCAATAGCATTTACCCTTACTCCAGCCTTTGACATATGCACAGCAAGCCACTGCGTAAAATTACTAACAGCAGCCTTTGCTCCACTATATGCAGGGATTTTCGTCAAAGGAGTAAAGGCATTCATCGAAGAAATGTTTACAATTGTTCCTCTTTCTTTTTCCACCATATCTCTGCCAAACACCTGTGAAGGAAGTAGCGTTCCTAAAAAGTTTAATTGAAATACATAGTTAATCCCTGCTTCATCTAGATCGAAAAATGTACGAAAATCTTTTTGGAGATCTCCCTTTTCGAAGAACTCCCGATCTGTAGTCCCTTGCGCGTGGTTCCCTCCAGCACCATTTATCAAAATATCGCAAGTTCCGAATTTTTGATGAATCAATTCTCTAGCCACTTCTAATTCACTTTTATCTAGGACATTGGCTGAAATACCAAGAGCTTCTCCACCATTTTCTATAATTCTACTAGCAACATGCTCTACTTTTTCTTTCGAACGACCAATAATCGCAATCTTGGCTCCGCACTTTGCTAATGCCTCACTAAAGGAAGAACCTAATACCCCACTACCACCTGTGATAACAACTACTTTTCCGCTTAAATTCACTTGAAATGGAAGATTCATTAATTTCTCTCCTATGACTTTGTTTTAACTAGAGCTTCCCAGATTCCATTTAAATAAACTGCTCCTAATGCTCGATCATATAATCCATATCCTGGACGTCCCGTTTCTCCCCAAATCATTCTGCCATGATCAGGACGGAGTGGACCAGTAAAGCCAATTTCATTGTACGCTTGCATGACTTCTACCATATCAACAGATCCATCAGATGATAAATGGGAGGATTCTTCAAAAGTTCTCTCACCTGTTCTTTTAATGTTTCTGCAATGTGCAAAATGGATTTTCGAACCATAGGTACGTATCATTTCAGCTAAATTATTTTCAGAATTAGCGCCAAAGGAACCTGTGCAAAACGTAATTCCGTTGTTAGGACTATCCTGAATATCAATTAATCTTGCTAAACTTTTTTCACTAGTTATGATTCTAGGCAAACCAAAAATCGACCATGGTGGATCATCCGGATGAATTGCCATTTTTATGTCTACCTCTTCTGCAACAGGGATGATTTCATGTAAAAAGTAGGCTAGGTTCTCCCATAGCATTTCTTCTGTTACATCTTGATAAGATTGCAAAAGTTCTTTTAACTCACCTTCTGCATATGAAGAGTCCCATCCCGGTAAAGACAAGCCTTCAGCAAGCGGATTCATCTTTTCAACCACTTTATCTTCATAGATAAGAGTTGTAGAACCATCTGCTAATGGAAAATAGAGATTGGAGCGAGTCCAATCAAAGACAGGCATAAAATTGTAGCAAACTACCCCTACTCCGGCATTCGCGAGATTTTTTAACGTCTGCTTATAATTGGCAATATATTTATCCCTAGTCGGTAACCCTAATTTAATATCTTCGTGCACGGGAACGCTTTCAATTACGGTAAGAGTTAAATCATGCTTTTCAATTTCTTCCTTCAAGCTTTGGATTTTTTCGCTTGGCCACACCTCACCTACCGGAACATCGTAAATCGCCGATACAATCCCTTGCATTCCTGGAATTTGTCTTATATATTCTAGAGTTACTTCATCCTCTTTCCCATACCATCGAAACGATAACTTCATTTTCCAACCTCCGCTTCTCTCTCATCCCCAAAAAAGGTTTTCGCATTTTCATACGAAATATTTTTCACCATCTGACCTAACAACGCAGCATCATTTGGTGCCTCACCTTTTTCAACCCAATCTCCTAGTAAATTACAAAGAATACGTCTGAAATATTCATGTCTCGTATAAGATAAAAAGCTTCGGGAATCCGTCAGCATACCGACAAATTTACTAAGTAGTCCGATATTCGCCAAGTCCTTCATCTGACGAATCATTCCATCCTTCTGGTCGTTATACCACCAGCCTGAACCGAACTGAACTTTACTTGGAATTCCTTCTTCATGATAGCTTCCTGCTAATGCAGCTAGTACAAAATTATCTTTAGGGTTCAAGCAATATAGAATGGTTTTTGGTAGTTGCTTCGTTTTCTCTAGTTCATCTAAAAAATTTGCTAAAGGCTGAGCTACAGGATAATCTTCAATCGTATCAAACCCACTATCAGCACCTATAAGGTGAAACATTCTTGTATTATTGTTTCGCATCGCTCCAATATGTAGTTGCATTGTCCAACCTTTGTCTGCATAGAGCTGACCCAAAAATACCAGAATATAGGTTTTATATTTTCTTTCATCCTGAATCGTTACATCTTGTTTTTTAATTGCTTTTAGAAAGATAGCTTCTACCTCTTGTCTGGAAGCAGACTCAAAAACCATTTCACTTATTCCATGATCTGATAAGCGCGCTCCTTTTGAATGAAAATACTCCACTCTTGCTTCTAATGCTACAAGTAAATCTTCTAAGCTATTAATTTCCTGTTTTGTACAGACTGATAGTTTATCTAACCACGGTAGAAAAGTTTCCTTTCTTATTTCAATGCCTTTATCTGGGCGGAATGTTGGTAATACCCTTGGTTTCCATGTATCATCGTTTGCTAAATTCTCATGGTAGGTTAAAGAATCCGTTGGATCATCTGTTGTCCCAATCATTTCAACATTAGAACTTGTAATTAATTGTCTTGCACGAAAAGAACTGTCTGCAAGTTTTTCGGTAGTCATATCCCAAACCTTTTCTGCATTCTCTTCATTTAACAACTCATAGTACCCAAAGTAACGAGCTAACTCCAGATGTGTCCATTGATATAATGGATTTCCAATTGTATATGGTACTGTTTTTGCCCATGCAAGGAACTTCTCTTTATCAGAAGCCTCTCCAGTTATGTATTTTTCTCCGATGCCATTTGAACGCAATGCTCGCCATTTATAATGATCTCCAGCAAGCCATATTTCAGAAATATTGTTGTACTGTTTATTCTCCCATATCTCCTTTGGTTCTAAATGACAATGAAAGTCAAAGATTGGTAAGTTTTTGGCGTAATCGTGATACAAAATTTTTGCCATTTCATTTGTTAGTAAAAAATCATCATGGATAAAAGGTTTCATGTTAAATTCCTCCCAAATAAGGTAGACTTAACTTAGTTTGTTTACTCAACAAACCGCTTTTTCTTTTATCATACACATGCACACTTTTAGTATCAAGCATTTATTTATTCTTTATCAGCTACTTCATTCTAGCTATTGCTGGATAAGGCTTCTTTTGTTACCCTTGGATTATCTTTAACGACATTTTCTTTTTACGATGGAGGAATTCCCCTTGAATACTGGTGATGCGACATATATACGTCACTTAAATAGAAAAATAATTTTAGAAAAAATCATGCAACATAAAAATATTTCTCGTGCCGAACTCGCCAAAATAACTGGTTTAAATAAAGCGACTGTTTCTTCACAGATTTCTACCCTGCTAGAGGAGAATTTACTCTACGAAAAACATTCTGATATCTCGTCTGGCGGAAGAAAGCCTATAATACTTTCAATAAACGAATCAGCAGGCTACTCACTTGGAATTGATATCGACACAAGTTCCATAAATTTAATCGTCACAGATCTTGTTGGTAGTATTCTTTATCATTCTATAACTCCTTTAGACGAGCATGGCTTTACATACATTGAAAATTTACTTATTTCTTTGATTAAGGATGTAAAGGAGACTTTGCCTGATACAACATATGGAATAGTAGGAATTGGGATTGGCGTTCATGGGATAGTGAAAAATAATCAACTAATTGTTTTTACCCCCTATCATCAATGGAGAAATGTTGACCTCAAAGCTTCATTAGAAACTACCTTTCAAATTCCTGTAGCAATTGAAAACAATGCTAATCTTTGTGCATTAGCAGAACAGGTTTATTCAGAAAAAAATTCCAATTTAGTATGTGTGACTACCTATTCTGGTATAGGGTTGGGCATCATCTTTAATCATCAACTCTTTAAAGGGTTTGACGGTTTTGCAGGAGAAGTTGGACATATGATTATAGAACCAGAAGGAGTATCTTGTTCCTGTGGAAACAAAGGATGTTGGGAGCAATACGCTTCGGAAAAAGTCTTACTCAACACAATTGCTTCTAAGATGGATTTGGAAGTTTGTACTGTTGAAGATATAAATAGATGGGTGCAAGCAGAGCATGTGCTTGTCGAGGCTGCAATCGAGGAGTATTCAAGGTATCTTGCAATTGGGTTAAACAATATCATCAATTTTATTAATCCCGAAACGGTAATTTTAAATAGTGATTTGTTTTCGAGCTATCCTGATATTGTTTGCAAAATACAGAAATACTTAACTTCCTCTATGAATCATTATAAAGATATACGTGCATCTACTCTAGGTAAGAATGCATGTGTTCTTGGAGGAAGTGCATTAGCTATGAAAGATTTCTTTGGTGTGGACCTTTTAAATTTCTCCTAGTAGTTGAGAATCGGGTATGATTTTCTTTATAAATGATAACTAAAATTTCGTTAGTTGAAGAGTCTTTCGTGTATAAACTCTCATTCTTTCACAAATGATACTTTGTGGAGGTGTATGATGAACAAATTACGAGCAAAAGAAATTGCTGCTTCACCTGAATTGATTCACGTGACATGTAACGATGTTCCTATTTACATACAACATGTGGATGATGCAAATAACACCGCAAGAATCTTTCCTTTAGCAGACCGTGAGAAGGAACAAGTAGTTTCCCTAGATATGTTAACAGAAGGCTAATTTCACTAGAAAAGCACTTTATATAAGTGCTTTTCTAATTGTCTGTTTTGTGCAAATTAATTGCCTATTTTCAGGAGCATAATTCACTTTTAACCTTTTCAAGTTCTTTATAAATGCTCACTATTTCATCTAACTTCATCCGAACCAAACCACTTGAAGAAGGTGCGACAAAATCAATGGTACCAGGAACTATTGGTTCTTCCTGTACTCCCCAGTCAATCGTTCGACGCCCACTGTACTCTTGATACACGCCCTTTCCTACAAAACATACAATCTTAGGATGGAAATTTTCAATCTTGTGCCTGAGCTCTTTTCTTCCTTCCTGATATTCTTCCCGCGTAATATCTGCAGCACCGACGGTTGGTCTTGAAACAATATTAGTAAGGCCGTAATTTAGTTCCATTAGCTTAAAATCTTCCGTAGGAGCGTACTTTCTAGGTGTAATACTTGCTAGATGGAGAATACTCCAAAATCGATTATTTGGATTCGCATAATGATGTCCTGTTTCACCAGAACGGACACTTGGATTAAATCCAACAAATAAAATATCTAAATTCTTTTTAATATGATCATAAATGAACTCCAGTTTGCATCTCTCCATTTCTTACAACTTCATTATATATAGCTATTTTATCAAAAGTAAAAAACCAAACGGAAGGTTAAATGTAAGATTTCGTTTGGTTTTTTACTTGTTTATTTCAAGGCTACCCTGAAAATACGGTGACCCCTTTGAACGCCCTGTAGATTTCCGTGCTAGGGATTGTGAAATGTATGGAATATGTTTTAATATAGCCTATCTAAATAATGGTAGTGGTCTTAGAAGTATTTTTATTGTAGGTGGGATTTTCAATTCTGCTTGTGCTTGTTTCAAGTAGTTGTACATTGCTTTACTGCCGACTGAGTTTGCGGAATGAATCGTTATCCTCTCCGCATAAAGTTCGTTTTCAACCATAATTTGAACGAGCAGAAGACCATTTCTTTCTCTATTTAATAAATCATGGTCTAGAGAAAGATGCTCAATCGCATTATTCTCTAATAAAGTGAGGCATTCGTCAATGTCTTCAGCAAGGATATAACCATTTGGACATGCGCGATAATCATCTAGAAATACATTAATTTTCAGGATGGCCCCTCCTATATTTCGACTTCCGTTCAGTTTATCATATACAAATTACGAGTATATTACATACAAATTACGACAATCCAAAGGAATCCTTATACACCAAGGTTTTACCATGATATCAAAGGAATAATGTACCAATTTATCCTATAAGAAATAACCCTTCATGTTCATTTATGTAAAGTAGAAGAACACCTCTTCTACTATTAAGGATTCCTGAATTCAGGAAAATTAAATATCCACTTCATCCAGAAAGACTGTAATCGATTTTGTAACCGCTCATACGTATTGTATTCTCTTTGGTATGTTTGTCTAAAAGCATATGGAACATCGCCTGTTGCTTGTTTTTCAATGAGTTCTTGCTCTAAAAGCTCTAATTTTTCTATTTTTACTTGAATGCTATTGTAAGTTAATACAGCAAGTAAGCCATAAATAATTGTAAATGTTAAGAAATATAAAAGTAAAAGCTTTATAGCAGTCCGCATTCCTCTTCCTCCCTTCACTTTTCTACATACTATGACGGGAAACGGGAATGTGACAGGACTGTTACAAAATAATGTGATGGTTCAATTATCCATGCTTTAATTGAAATTATTCTCTGAAGGAGATAAGATAAGAGAAACAATAGCTTCGGAGGAATTAGAATGGCAGTGCTAATTGATATTATTATCGTTATTGCTTTTGCGTCAATATTTTTTGGAGTATACAAATATGTAAGAAACACATTGAAGAAGTATTAAAAACAGGTTGGGACAAAAGAATATTTGATAAAGAAAAATACGAACTAATATGCGAAATTCTAAGTAGAGTTTTGCATTAGTTCGTATTTTTTTAGTTTGATTCTGTTTAAGTCTGATTTTAAATAACCTAGCTGTTGATTGGAGCACAAGGCGAAGACTCCTTGCTCAGAGATAGCGTTTTGTGGAGACCCCACAGGCAAAGCCGAGGAGGCTCCACAAACGCCCTCTGGATAAGCGAAGCCTAGTGCGGAAATCAACAGCGGTGTTTAACAGATCCTTTATTAGGTTAATTTGTTCGTAAATGAAGCTGGGAATTTAATTTATGTCCTAGCCTCTTTTTTGTCGCCATTTTTTCAGTGCTGGCTTGCTTTTTGGGTAGTCTTTTTTCTATGTAAGAGTAGGAAAGGTGCATAGAGGATAAAGAATAATGATAGTACAACAATCTCTAAAGACAGAATATACCAAGGATATGGTCCTAGAAAGTCAATTAAACTTGCACTAGACGGTTTCTTAGCTAAGAACATATAGTTACCACCCGTTAATCTATTCATAAAAAAGACGAACAAAGCAATAATTTGTAGTAATCCAAATGCTTTCCAGAGTGATTGAATTCGGATCACTCTTCTCTCCACCCAAATCATATAAAGAACAGCCAGAATAATCGCAATGTGTGCAATAAAAAAATGGATAAAACGAAAATGAGGAAAATCATAAAACAACTCAGGTGTCAGTATCGCTTGTAGTGCACCACCAATTCCTAGAAAGTAAGCAACCTCAAAGGACCAGTTTTGTTTCGTTAACAGCATCCACATGCATAAATACAAACTGATAGAGCAAAGCTGAAAAGGAAGCGTGTAGCTTATATCCCACATTTCAGTTGCAAGATACCAATAGTTCAGCCAGACTTCTGAACCTAGTAAACTTAAGAAAATTAGCCATCTACCATACCTTTTGATGATAAATTGTTCACGAAAAATATATAAAAATATAATAAGTACCATTGTAACGATTAAACTAGCTATATGGGCAGGTGATAGCAGTATAGTACCTTCCATAAAAGCATTTGGATCTGTATAAGATTCAAACATACGTGCAATCCTCCATAAGTTTTATTAAAAACCTATGCTAGCTTCAGCCCTCTTTCAGATTCTGAGACTAATATTAGGGATCCATTCATTTCAATTGTCTTACAAATAGCTTTAATGGTTACTTTATTTTAGAAATGGCGATACTTACTTTTCCCTGTTTAATAGAGACTTGAGCTTCTCCTCCTATTGGGAAGGTAAACATGGGACTTGTATGACCAAAGTCTGCATTTGCTATAACTGGTAGGTTAGCAAGTTCTTTTTTTGTAGAGATAATATCTATTAGTATATCGTTTGAAAAGTTGGACCCTTTTTCAAAACGGCCAATCACGAGCCCCTTTACTCCAGCAAAGCCTGGTTGATGTATCAATGATTGTAGATCACGATCGAATGTTCTTGGATTTACCAATTCATCATCCTCTAGAAAAAGAATGGACCCTTCTAAGCTCGGCATAAATTCGGTGCCTTGGAGGAGATTTAAGGTGCAGAGATTTCCACCTATAATTGTCCCTTCACATTGACCTTCATGAACAATTAAATATCCTTCATTCCGATAAAACTCTCTCTTTTCTTGATCAAGATACCAAGTATCATTGCTCCATTCTGTAGAAGGATATAGTTGAATGTTATCACTATCTTCCAAAAATGCTCGAACAAAATATTCATGGGTATACTCAAAACCCTTTTTCATTCCAAACGTTGAAAAATGTGGACCCGAATACGTTACTAGTCCTGTTTTGGCATAAATGGCATTACTAAGAGCAGTAATGTCAGAATAACCGCAAAAGATTTTAGGGTTTTTCTTTATTAAGTCATAGTCAATATAAGACAATAGTTGATTGGCTTGAAATCCGCCTATTGTAGTTAAGATGGCTTTTACATTAGTATCATTAAATGCGTCATGTAAGTCTTCAAGACGTGATTTAATAGATGAAGTTAATAGGCTGTTCTTCTCATTAATATTTTTACCAAATGTTACTTTTAACCCTAATTCTTCAAGTCTACGAGTAGAGAGCTCGATATTTTCCTCTGATAGAATGGAATGGGTTGTGGATGGGGCAATTATTCGAACCTCATCCCCTTCCCTTAGGTTTGCTGGAATCATATTTATCTCCTCCTTCTTATGCTTTATCCATTATTCTACTAAACTGTTGCCTATTCCTTCTATATTTTTCCTAAATGTATTTTCTTATCCTCCTAAAGGCTTATAACAGCATAATTTTATCGTCTGTCACAAAATAGTTATAATTTGAAGGTTGAGCAAAAGTAACTATTATGTGTATACTTAAAATTGCAAGTTTTTTGCACTCCCTTGATTGGGTATGGATTTAAGATTTAAAATTTGTTTCATAAGTGAGGAAAACGATGTTTTATAAAACTCTTACACATCCTACTTCAAAAGAATGGATCGTACTCTTTCATGGTTTCGGTGGAAACTCTTCTATTTTCTACAAACAACTTAAACCGTTCCGTTCTGAATATAATCTACTTTTACTAGATTTACCTGGTCACGGGAAATCCCCTTATCCAAAAAATGTAAATCTATTTGAGTATTCAGCAAACAAAACCATTGAAATTTTAAAAGATTTAAAGATAAAATCCGCGCATTTTGTTGGTATCTCCTTAGGTACAATTATTATGCAGGAAATAGCCATTCAACAACCTTCCCTCATTAAGTCTATGGTATTAGGCGGAGCTACACCTAAGCTAAAAAAATGGGGAGAAGTTCTTTGCCGCCTTTCCGTTTTTTATCCACTAAGAAAAAGTCTTCCACACATGGTGCCATACAAAATTTTCGCAAGAGTTCTATTGCCCAAAAGCAACCATGGAGATTCGAGAAAGGCTTTCATTAAAGAAGCGCATAAATTATCAAAGGAAGCGTATTTAGGATGGGTTATCGCAGGCTTAAATTGCTATATTACATTTGATCGTTTAGCCAAAACCGAAAATAAGATTCCGAAACTATATATTTCAGGATCTGAGGACCATATGTTCTTAAGCAACACGCAAAATTATATCAAAAATGAAGCGAACTCTACTATTGAGGTAATTGATAACTGCGGGCATGTATGTAATATCGAAGAAAGCGATATATTCAATGATTTTGCCATCTCGTTTATGAAACGTGTAGATAAAGTACAGATTACTGCCTAAACAAAAAAGAGCTAGAGATCTCCAGCTCTTTTTTGTTTGTATTCTATTTCTTTTTTGACGTTTTCACACTTGTTGAAATTTTCTTCCACTTGTCTTTTTCTGCCAACTGTGCTCGTTTATTATTTTTTCTTTCTAAAAATGCAAGTTCCTTTTGGAGCTTCAAGTAACTTTGGTATCTAGCTTTTTCTAACTGCCCACCATTAATCGCCTCTTGGACGGCACATTTCGGTTCATTTTCGTGTTTACAATCACGGAAATAACATTGCTCTGCCAATTCTTCTATATCTTGAAAACTCTGGCTGATTGCGCCATCAGCCTCCCATAATTGTAATTCCCGCATTCCTGGTGTATCGAGCACTAGTCCACCTGTTGGCAAAAGATAAAGCTCTCGATAGGTAGTAGTATGACGACCTTTATCATCATCTCCCCTAACATCTTGAATCAACTGTTTTTCTTCCCCTAGTAAATAGTTTGTTAAAGTAGACTTTCCAGCTCCAGATGAACCTAACAACGCCACTGTCTTTCCAAGAGTAAAATAAGAAGCTAGTTCTTCAAGTCCTGTTTCATCCTTAACACTTACAGCATGCACTGGTACTCCAAGAGCCACGGCTTCTACTTCCACTATTTTCTCAGCGATATCCTCACATAAATCTGATTTTGTTAACACGATGACCGGGTTTGCACCGCTCTCCCAAGCCATAATCATATATCTTTCGATTCTTCTTGGATTAAAATCATAGTTAAGTGATTGTACTAAAAAAATGGTATCTACATTAGCTGCCACAATTTGCTCTTCTGTTGTAACCCCTGCCGCTTTTCGCGAAAACTTACTAAATCTTGGGAGTGTGGCATGTATAGTTGCTTTTCCTTCATGCTGTCTTTCACTTAAAACTACCCAATCTCCAACCGCCGGATAATCCTCACGCGCTGATGCTTCAAAACGATATTTACCAGAAACCTCAGCCAAGCATTCGCCATTTTCTGTTTCCACTCTATAAATTCTTTTATGCTCAAGCATTACTCTTCCAACAGAAAAGCCCTGTTCCTTGTAAGCAGTAAAATTATTATTTAAATATTCATTCCAACCTAATTCATTAATTTTCAAGATTGTTTCCTCCTAATGGAAAGTAGATTATTTTTTTGCAAAACAAAAAGACCGCATACACGGTCTTTAAATTAAATACATTTATAAACCATGAGACTCTACACAGCCCATGGGAATCTACATTCTCATCAATAAGGATCAGGAAATGCTAACGATTTCCGTGCAAGGGCTGTGTTGTTTTATTTAATTGGATTAAGTTCATTACAATTAACGTTTCCATAAAACATCCCTCACTTCCTGAAAATTTGAATTACTATGACTATTATAATATGGTATTTTTATCTAAAAGTAAATAGATAACTAAAAAAAACAACTAACTATTTCATTCTTGTCTACAGTTGAAAAGTGGAACGTCAAGTTTCCCCCGTCTCCCCTGTTGATTGTAGTGCAAGGTGAGAGACTCCTGCGGGAAGTAGCGTTTTGTGGAGACCCCCGCAGGCAAAGCCGAGGAGGCTCCACAAGCGCCCCGCGGAAAGCGAACACCTGGCACGGAAATCAACAGGGCGTTCAAAGGTCTCACCATTTTTTCAGGGTAGCCTTTGACTAAAGCCTTCGTTCTATTATTTTGCTTCAACTTGAACCAATCTTTTCCGTTGACGATTCTGCCAAGTCATAGAAAGGGTAATAGTAAAACTTAAAACAACTAGACCCAGCACAAAAGGATAAGAAATATTCACATCATACAAAATCCCAGCTAAAGTAGGTCCAAGCACATTCCCAATACTCATATAAGCATTGTTCATTCCCATCGCAAAGCCTTGTTCATTCCCTGCAAGTTTAGAAATCAACGTATTGATTACAGGTCTTAAAATTGAAGTAGCTAAGAAAATGATAAGCGTTATTACGAAGAAAAATACATAACTAGAAGCAAATAACGATAAGAAAAATCCAAGTGCTGCTACACCGATAAATATATTCAACACTTTTCCTTCACCTAGAGTTCTAACAATACGATCTACGACAAAGAGTTGCACGATCACACTAATAATCCCTGTTGCAGTAATCATTATTGCGATTTCTTGTGGAGTGGCTCCAAATTGATTATCAACAAATAGTCCTAAAACCGATTCATAGGCCATTAATCCAAAACTCATTACTAAGGTAATAACAAGTGGAATAAAATATGGCTTACTTACAGACTGTGCTAGCATTTTCATCATCGGATCTGGATTTACTTCCGGTGCAAGCTTAGAATCTTTTTCTTTACTTTCCTTCAATACCATAATCGAAAAAATAGTCGCTGCTAACGAAACAAGTGCCGAAACTAACAGCGGCATTTTCAAGCCAAAGTCTGCAAGAAAACCACCTATTCCTGGCCCGATTACAATACCAAGAGACATCGCTGCAGAGATAAAGCTATTTCCCTTTGCACGTTGATCCATTGTAGTTATATCCGCAACATAAGCAAAAAGAGCAGGGATAAGTAAGGCAGCTCCAACTCCTCCAATTACACGTGAAAAATAGAGCATCCAAATAGAATCAAATGCATAAAACACAAACATCGATAGTGTTAATCCTGCTAAACCAAGAATTATCATAATGCGGCGACCATATTGATCCGCCCACTTTCCAGCAACAGGTGACATCACAAGCTGTGCTCCGGCAAATATAGCAATCATTAAGCCTGCCGCCATTCCACCTTCACCAATGGATGCTAAGTAAGCTGGAAGAATAGGAATAATAATACCGAAGCTACCTACGGCGATAAACATATTGATCATTAATATTAGCATCTTCTTACGTTGTTCTGGTGCCATAGTAACCCTTCTTTCTATATAAGAATAATAATTATTTCGTATTTCGGATGATAAATCACCTTAAGTATCGTATGACTTTTCTAACTGAGTGTCAATGAAAAAGTTTTAAAGAGCAAATTTCACTAAATACTTTTAATGTTGTAAGAGATTATCAGCCATGCTATACTTTTCTCTTTGGCTTTGTTATACACCGCTGTTGATTTCCACACGAGGCTTCGCTTATCCAGAGGGCGCTTGTGGAGCCTCCTCGGCTTTGCCTGCGGGGGTCTCCACAAAACGCTACCTCCCGCAGGAGTCTACGCCTCGTGCTCCAATCAACAGCTAGGGACATAATAATAATCACTGTACTTTAACAGAGCCTTTAATAATAATTGGAAGAAGGTGAACAAGTGGTGGTGAAAATCAGGCTGTCTGGTACAAAACAAGAAATGGATACCATTATCCGTTCATTTGAACAAAATTATTGTGTCCAATATGTATCAAAAGATTATGCTTCAAGTAAAAATCCAAAATATAAAAGTTCAAAAGATGTCCGAATCTATTTGGAGTTAGGAATGAAGGATAAATAGGAGAAATTCGCGTTGATTTTCCCTCATGCCATCAACAACTTCACAAAAAAAGTATCAGGCCTCCTCAAAAGCAGAAAGCCCGATACTTATGCTCAAAATCATTTAATCTATTTTAACAGTAATCTTCTCCACTCCACTACTTCCAATCATCATTCCATCCTTATATCCGATAATCTGGTAAGCAGCTACCTCTCCTTCATGTTCGGGCTTTTCATCAAGAAAGCTAGTACCGTCCTTCACTTTCCCAAAAACAACGCCTTCTTTTAAGACTTCATAATATTCCGCTCCGATGTCTTTCCAAACCAATCTTACTCCTTCTGATGTAGCAGAAACCTCTAGCTTCACGACCGAGGATAAAGCTGTTTCATCAATCCTAACTTCCCTTTGCACCATCGGTTTCCCTGAATCCTCAGGACTCCTAGGCTTCAACGGTTCTTCTGGTACTCGTGGAATTCCTGGATTTCCAAGCGACTCTCCAATAATAATCACCCGAAGCGTTTCACTCCACTCTGACACCCCAGCCTCATTCTTTGCTTGTGCTAGTAAAAAGTGACTACCACTCTTCAATGTAACCTCTACTGAAAAACCCCCATCACTTTCAACAACAACTGACGTTAATAGTGTATTTACTGTTCCTTTTTGTTCATAAATTAGAACCGTTGTCCCCACTTCTCCTCTACCAGTCACAGTTATCAGTCTCTCATCAGTACGAATCAGTTCTTCATCCCAGACTGGTGCATTCGGAAGCGGCAGCTCTGCATTCATCGCAAACTGTAAGGCTTGAACAAAAACTCGTTTCCCATCTATTGTCCATCCACTAGCTGGACCAACCATATTGTTTACAGCAAAAGAAGACATTAATAGATGCATATGATTTTTCCCTTTAAACTCATATGCAATAGCTGCTCCCTTTTCATCTCCATTTACATGAACGTTCCCAATAATTTGTCCAGGATAATCTTTGAAGGTTGAGTATGGACTCTTTTCTGCAAGAATGGTAATTTGACCTTCTTCATTAGGAACAATTCCTTCAAAAATCGGGTGGTCCTCAACCACTTGAAGAGACACAGATCCCTCGTTATAGCCCTGATGATGGAGCTTCGGATATCCAAGTACTGTTTCTAATAAAGGAATAGATCCCTCATTTACTCCCCATGTTCCAACAAAAACGAGACTAACCTCCTGCTCATCTGCAACTTCCAATAAATTTTGCATTTGTTCTTTTGTCCCTTTATTACTGTTAACGACAACTAATTCATATAATGATAGGTCCTCTATAACGTCCCAACCCCTTGATTCAGCAAAGAGTTCTTCTTCGTTCAAAAAGCTAGTTATACTATTATTCCAGTCACCCAAGACAGCTACTTGAATGGGATTTAGTAACAATGTTAGATCCACATTCTCGTCTACTAAGGTTACATTTTCAGTATGGTTCAAATATCCATCTAATTCGACAGATAGTGCATACTCTCCAGCTATTAAGTCGCTAAACTCGATAACCCCATGTTCATTTGAAACACCTTCTTCTGATAATCCGGAATTATCTAATGAACTTAAAGTTACTTTTGCATTTGGAATAGCTTCTTCTGTTTGTTTATCTACTAACTTAGTACTAAGGGTAACACCTGCCATTTTAACTAGTTCAAAATCGGCTACTACTGCATCCCAAAGCTGCGGAACCTCGACTGTTTGAACTTGTGCTTCATATCCATATGCTGTTACTTTCACTTCATACGAGCCTGTAGCAACTCCGATACGATATTGCCCTAATGTATTCGTTCTTGTCTCGATACCAAGTGAATTAATTTGCACTTTAGCATTAGCAATTCCTTTACCCTCTTCATTCCTCACTGTGCCAGTAATCTCCCCTAAGCTTGCTGAAATCGCCCAATCTATCGCGTTAAAATAAAGCTGTTTCGCTTCCTCTGTCCATCTGCTTTCTGGATGTCCATAAGTACCTGCCTGGAGACTTGATAAAAGAAGATGCACTGAATTTGCTGTTCGGAATTCAAAGCCAATCCCTTCTCCCAATACTCCTATCTCAGGATGTGACATGGCTCCTATTGTTGTTCCACTATATCCTTCATAGATATTGTATTGCTGGCTGCTTGTTCCATTTGACAATATCGTAATGTACTCAGATTTGAACCCTGCGAAAATAGGGTGATCCTGTAAAACTTTAACTTGAACCTGGCTATTCACATAGTTCCACCTTACAGCGCTAGGATTACCAGTAATCTCTGATAAATCTCTAATCGTTCCTCCACTAAATTGAGAGGCAAAAATAATACTGACCTGCTGTTGATCTGCTTGCTCAATAAATGCTTCAAACTGAGCATTGTTCATACTCGAATGCTTGTCATTAAAAATAATAAGCGCATAATCACCTAGGTTGTCTAATAAAGGCTGCAAATTATTATTTATATGGAGATCCGCTTCATACCCACGTTGGTCTAGTAAATTCATCATTCTATTTCCATTCGCAGAAGTTGCAACCACTGCTATTTTCTCAGATTGTTCTAAAAGGAATGTAACATCAACGTCTCCAGCCTCTTCCACTGTAACCTGATTCTGTACCACAGTTGCATATCCTGGAGCAGATACACGGATAGTGTAAGTACCTACTGGAACGACCGTTTTAAATTGTCCATTTTCATCAGTAGTTCCCGAAATTGGTGTACCTAGTATGGAAATAGTAGCACCTTCAATTAGTTCGTCACTTTGTGCATTTTTTACAGTATTTGTTAGGACACCAACTTGATCTGTTGATAAGATAAATGTTTCGTTTTTTATTTCTCCATTTGTAATCTCAACTGTAAACTCGTCTGCAAGATGCCCAAATGCTTCTATCGCTAATGTAAATGTTCCACTTGGTAATCCTAGATAAAACTCTCCTTGTTGATTTGTTTCGACTGTTTCACCTGTTTCTTCTACTGTCAGTCTAGCTTGAACCGGCATATCTTGTTCATTCTGTACCTTACCACGTAGCTCGCCTACCAGAGCTTCCTCATTATCTAATGCCCATAATATTGCATTATTAAAAATACGCTCTCTTATAGGATCAAAATACTCTGGTTCTCCTGGATGAAAAGAATGACTAAAGGTAAAGTTAGCAAGTAAGATCTCCACGGAATTCGCCGTTCGACCGTTTAACGCAATCATACTACCTAGTCTTTCCCCAGAGGAATTCAATAGGTCCGCCACTGATACTCCGTTATAACCATCAAAGGCATAGTGATAATTCGATCTATTAGTAACAGGAAAAGCTTCATTCATGAGGACTCCTTCTACAATCGGATGACTAGATGTTACCATTCCTTGTGCCCCAGCGGTTGAACCTCCGAGCTCTACAGTTGGGTTTCCATCAAATTGAGTTAAGAATCTTATGGAGCCTCTCGCACCATGCTGCCCCGTCCAGATTATAGAGGTTTCTGTTTGATCAAGCGCCTTCTGAAAAGCTTTAAATTCGGCACTTGTTGGAATTTTACTAGGATCATAGTCTGAGTTCGCAATCACTAAATCCACTTTATCTAGCCTATCAAGATCAGTGTAATACATATAATCAACTTGATATCCACGCCCCTCTAAATATTCCTTCATGGTGACAGTTCCAGATGCAGTGGAGTCCACGATCACACCAATGGTAGGAGATGGTTTCATTTTCACATTCAGTTCCACTTCTTCATTATCATCCACCTCGACTGTCACCTGCTTTTGGACAAAACCTTCTTTCGTGAATTGAAGTGCATATGAACCAGGAAGTAATCTCTCTAAGGTAAAGCGACCTTGAGAAACGCTTAGTGTTTCTCTTGGAAAACCTAATACTCGAACTTCCACATCCGTAACAGAGGTTCCATCGTGTTCATTTTCCACAATCCCTGAAACAGATCCAACCGTAGTAGTCACCTCTAATTCTATTGAAAATGGTTCTAAGCTTGCGTTCACTTGAACTGGAACCGCTATACTCTCATACCCAAAGGATTCAATTGTTAGCTCATACTCTCCATCAAGAATAGAAATGGAGAATTCGCCCGATTCTGGATTTGTTGTCGCTTGAAATGGTTCCCCTTCAACTGTAATCGTTGCATTTAAAGGTATACCTTCTTCATCTAAAATGACGCCAGTAATGGTATTAAACTGGACATTTGCTGCCCACATAACTGCGTCTACTAGCAACTTCTTCCCCTCTTGTGTGTAATGCCCATTATGACGTAATGCTCCAAATCCATGCGCGCTCATTAAAAGTTCCATACTACCTGCTGTTCGTGGTTTATAGGCAATGCCTAATCCGTGCGGCTCCTCATTTCCTTCATGCGTCACGGAAGCTAATGTGTAGCCACTATAATTTTCAAAGACTCCTAATCTTCCACCTGTAGGTAATAGTACATCTGTATAATCTCCGACCTCTCTCCCTTTAAAAAATGGATGTTCCTCCTCTACAATATATCCGGAAGATTTTGTTGTATTAGTTACCGTTCGGCGGACTTTTGGATCTTCTCTTAGTCGAACTAATTGTCCAATACCGGAACCTGCTCCAAATGAATCTCCAAAAATCACACTTGTTTGTGCGGCATCTGCTTTCTCCATCATCGAATCAAACAGTTTTTTTGAAAATGTTGTATTGGAAAGTTCATTAACAAATAATACATCGTAATTCCCTATTTCCTCTTCTACATTTGCGATTGATAAAGAAGTGACTGTAATTCCTGCTTCCCCCATAGTAGCTTGGAAATTACGATCGCTTGAAGAGTAGTCTCCTAAAACAGCGACACGCGGGATAGGAAATATTTCAAGTAACATTTCATCTTGTTCTCTACCTACTTCAATCGTCTGGTTTACTTGAATATAGCCTTCTTTTTCGATACGAAGCGTATAGGTTCCATACACTAGATTAGTGAACTCAAAGCGTCCATTTGCCGGTGTTTCATGTTCTACTATTATCTCATTATCTTTGATCATTTGGACGACAGCCGATGCTTGAGGTTGTTTCGTAATTCCATCTGTTACTAAGCCCGCTATCCGATCTCCATTCGTAGAATTTAATACCACCTGGACTTCTGTTGGACTTCCGTGCTCGATTACTACCTGCTCGGTTTGCGTTGCATAACCCGAAGCTCTTATCTCAAGCGTGTACTCTCCTTCATCATGGAATAACTGAAACGAGGAATTGTCTCCAGATGTTTTCGTCGATATATTTGTTTCTACTATTCCTAACTCTGCTTGCACTGGATTGCCCTCTACATCTACCACCGTTCCGACAATTTCTCCAAAATTGGTATTCTGTAAAAAACGTATGCCATTAAATAAGATCGTTTGCATCTCTGGTAGCCATCCTTGTAGAGGTGAAATCCAAGGAGAGGCTCCATGATTAGCCAGAAGTAGGTGCGCGCTATTTTCAGACACTGCTTTATAGGCCACTCCTGAGCCCATCATCCCTTGGGTCGTACTTCCTATACTCGCTAAATGCCTTCCTGAATAATTATTAAACCAGGAAAAGTCTCCTGTTCTAGTAAATAAGGTTACTCTATCTCCTTTATTAAAACCTTCTAGTATCGGATGGACCTCCTCTACCTGGATACGAACTTGACCACTGCCGTAGTAATGTGCCAACTCTTTTGGATCATCGGTATATTCGACTAAATGATGGATAGAACCATAATTCCCCCCCCAAGAGTCTGCAAATACTAAACTTACGTCATGTTCTTCTGCCTTTTCTAAAAGTTCGTCAAACAGCGCTGGATTTGGTCGCCATCCCTCAGAGCCATAGGCGCCGTTTAAGTAAACTACTTCATAGCGATTAATATCCTCCACTAAATCCCAATCTCTTTCCTCTGCTAAAAAGCCATTTCGATTTAGAAGTGTCGTTACTTCACTTTCCCAATCATTTAAAACCGCAATATCAAATGGCTGCATGGATACTTCCAACGTAATCGTTTCACTAGGCTGAATCGTTACTTCTTGGTTCACCTTTTTATATCCATTCAAAGTAAATTCTATATGATAGGTTCCCTCAAATATTTCTTCATAGGAAATGAATCCATTTTCATTGGATATCCCTTGTAAAGGTGTATCTTTCACACGCACTTCAACATCAGGTAATGCTTGTTTAGAACGCTCGTCTTGCACCGTAATGTGCAAAGAGCCAACATCTGCATCCTCTAACTCAAAATCTCTTTTTTCTTTGAATCCAGACACAAATTTTATTGGTTGAACAACTTGTTTTTTCCCATAGGAAGCTACTTTTAATGTGAAGTCACCAGGATTATGAGAAAAGCTAAAGCTACCATCCTCAAAAGTTTCTGCTTCAGCTTTAGTTTCCATTACCGATACTTTTGCAGGAAGCGGCTTCCCGTCTTTGTCCAATATAGTTCCTTCTAAGATTCCTGGTGCTTTATAGCTAATCAAGCCACTTCGATGCGGCACCAATACATTCCCGGCAATTACAACAACTCCGGATGTACTGTAGTCCGGTAAGGTAAATTCCTTTAGGATAGACCCAGAATATACATCCATTGCATGGAGCATCCCACTCGTACCTGCAAAAAATAAAACTCCATTGGCTGTGACAGAACCGTTATTTAGGGACGTTCCAACTGAGCGATTACTCCATACTTCCTCCCCTGTTTCCTTTTCAAAAGCCCGCAAAATAGGTTGAGTGGAAGAGCTTGCAATAACTAAATCCTCAAACACGATAGGAGAAGCAGCCTGAGAATCCCCAACACCTGCCTTTTCCCACAATACTTCACCTGTGGATCCGTTTAATGCATGTAAAGTACCTGTACCATTGGCAAAGTTTGTACTTTGAACAAAAACGGTACCATTTTGATACACTGGTCTAGAGGCAAAGCCCTCATTTGTAAGCTGAATACTCCATGCCTCTGTTCCATCTTCTACATGTAGTGCTTTTAGGGTTCTGTTATCGTAAGATCCTATATAAAGATAGTGATCACCAAGTGTTCCACCAAAAAAGGAAGCCCCTCCTAAAGGTGTTGACCAAAGAGTAGCACCATTAGAGGCATCCAAAGCATATATACTAGGATTCTCTACTAGTCCTGATCCAACATACAAAACGCCATTTCTATATAAAGGGGATTCATAGACGGCAGGTTGTCCAATGTCTTTGCTCCATTTTACATTCCCATTTGTACTATCTAAAGCATATATATTTCCATCCTGCCCACCTGATAAGTAAATAGTATCATCTGCAATTGTAGGAGTTGAACGGTTCATTCCACCGATTCGAATACTCCATAACTCTTCACCTGTTCCTGTATCAAGGGTTGTAACCCATCCTCTGTCTGTAGTAAATACCACAAATTGTTCAGTTGACGAGGGGGTTGAGAACAATATTTGTCCTTTCGTTCCATTTACATATTCCCATTGAGTACTTAGGGAGTTCACATCTATCGCATATGGTGAAATTGCATTTCTTTGATAATTATTATTGGCAGTTGTCCAATTTTCTAATTCAGCAGAAGCTTTCCTTTCTACTTCTAAACTCACTTCCATATTTCCGGTTACTTCTACTTCTTGGGTTAAGCCCGTTATTCCTTCCCCAGTCACCACCAATTCAAAAGTACCATTTGGAACTTGTGCAAGAACAAAACCTCCAGAAGCATCCGATCGTTCGGTTGATAACGGAGTATTTTTCAAATGAATATAAGCAAAAGGAATATGTTCTCCTGAATCCTGATCTATTACTTTTCCTTTTATTTGAAAGCGATCAGATGATTTTAACGTCCAATTTACTTCTGTGGATTCTCCTTTTTTAACGGTTATTTCTACTTCTAAGCTCTCATACCCAAACGCCTCTATTGTTACCTTATGTGTACCCTCTCGAATCGATAAATCTATATTTCCTTCCATAACTTCTACACGTATCCCTTGAGAAGGTATTTGAATCGTTACAGGAACATCCTCCCCATCATCGGTTTGAACAGAGCCAACTATTTGACCAGCGTATGCTGCTTCTGTTACCGCTTGATAAATATTAACAATTCCAGTTCCATAAAGATCATTTGGGAGTGTCCCCATATGAGGTTCGACTCTTGCCGTATTTTTCAATAATTCCTTTACACCATTTATGCTTAAATTTGGATTCGCCTGCAAAAGTAAAGCGATGGCTCCTGCAACATGAGGTGTCGCCATAGAAGTCCCGCTTATTGTGTTGTATTTACCAGCTCCTCTTACGCTTGGCCAGGACGAATAAATTTGATGACCTGGAGCCGAAATGTCTGGCTTTAAATAACGCACTTGATTACCTTCTTCATCTGCCCAAAAAACAGGACCACGACTTGAAAAAGGAGCAATCTGATCATTACTATCGGTGGCTCCAATTGCAAAGGAATCAGGAAAGCTACCAGGCGAACCAATTGTTTGCGACCCTGGGCCATCATTTCCAGCAGCAAAAAGTGGAAAAATACCAGCTGCAATCCACGCTTGGACATCCTCATAGAATTCTAGATTATACGTATTCGCGCTTCCCCATGAATTATTAACGACATGAGGAGCTTTACTTGGATCTCCACCAGGTGCCAAAAACCACTGAAATGCTTGGTGAATAGCTGAAGAAGTAGCAGCTCCTCCATCTGTAAAAATTTTTGCGGCTATCCATTCTGCATCTGGAGCTACTCCAATTGGTTCACCTGCTCCTCCACCGACAGCTGTACCTGCAACGTGAGTACCATGGCCATTCCCGTCACTAGGTGTAGCATAATTTTGACCAGATAGATCAACCCAAGAATATTGATGATCCCCATCTTTTCCACGATAATTGTGCACTAATGCTTCATGGGAGCCATCAACTCCAGTATCCATAATCCCAACAACTATCCCTTCACCCTTGAGGCCATATTCTCCCCAAACCTTTGTAGCTTGTATCTTTTCTAATCCCCACTCAGGTAAGCGCGGTTTAGTGTTCTCTACTATGACTTCTGGTAATTCTATTACTCTATCTAATGTGATTGTCTCTACATCTTCCCTTTTTTGCAGTTCCTCTAATGCCGATGCATCAACCGTTAATGAAAGTCCATTTATCACCCAAAGTGTAGCGTTTTTTGTCGCACTTCCCTTTTCTTCAAGAGTAGCTACTGCTTTTTCAATTCCTTTTTGCGCAACTTCAGCATGCTTCTGAAGCTCCTCTTTCACCACTTTTGCACGTTCCGTTCGCTTCTTTTTCACCTTAACATTAGTATATAATGCGTTTAAATCCTGCTTTTCCTTTAAGCGAACAATAATATCGACCGTTTCATTTTCCTTTAACTCTTCCACTATTGCTTTCTCTACTTTTTTATTTTCTGTGAATTCAATCGTTTCTTCCTCCTCTAACGGAGGAGGTTCCCATCCAAGCCCTGAAAGAATACTAGCAAGCTCCCCTTCTTCAAGTGGAACATCCTCTTCTAATAGTTCCTTTTCTCTGTACTCTAGTTCTCGTTCCTTTTCAAACTCTGATTCTAGAAATGTTAAATCTGATTCTGATGCCTCGTCATATGCAAATGCCGTCTGTGGTATGAAACTACTTACGAACAAAAGCAGTATAAAGAAACTCGAAAATATTCTTTTCCTGCTTTTTCTCAACCCCCTAATCATTCCGCCACCCCCATAAATTGATTCGCTTTACTAATTACCGTATAAAATGACGATAACCTTTTAATTTTTAGAATTTTTAGACTCCTTTTAACAATTCACCTCTTTGTACCTAAGAACTATGTCGAATCTGTAATTCAAAGTACTTACCATATTTTGTCGATTGCGACTATGTAATGAGTCTGAAATCATTGTTGTATTTTTACAAACGGCTCCTCTGAAAATAGGTAGGTTACCTGTTGCTCTCCGTTGCAGGTTGTCGCGAGTGTTCGAGGGCATGGATTTTCGTTAGTATGGAAAAGCAAGACCTCAGAGTATACCTATGTAGCCAAGGAGGTTTTATGATTCCGAACCACGAGTCTCACACCTTGCACTCTGATCTACAGATGGGACGGGTTAAACATAACGTTCAATGGAGCTTTGTCTCACATTTTTATCTCCCATGGTGCAAATTCAATTTGCTTGGCTTCTATCTTGAAAATAAAAAGCACTAATCAATCCACATTTAGGGATTGGTTAGTGCTTCATTATGGCCAATATGCTTGATTCATTTTAATAACTTCTCCGGTATCAGGGTGAACAAGGAAATTTAACTTTTCTTCATCTTTCGTAATCACCTCAAAATGATAGTTTCTATCCGAAAGAAAAATTCTTTTTTCCTCCGTATAGATTGGAACATTATCCCGATATCTATCTGTTTGCTCCACAATGACCGCACCTTCATCTATTTCTTGAGCAACTAATTGCTTGGCTTGATGAAACGTAAAATTCGGAGTGTAAAAGTAAAATACAATCGGAACGATAGCAAACATAATGATTAAGGCTGCTTTTCCGAAAAATTTTCTCGTGTTCGCATTTAAATAACCAAATGTAAGAACTATTTGCAAAACCAAGATTGGGACAAAAAAGGAGGTATAATATACACCACGATAGACGACATGATCTATTCTTAAAATAATAATTAATTCTGTGAGTGTAACCAGAAGAACAAATAATTTTATATTTCTAATTCGTTTCATTTAATTCGCCTCTCGAAAAAACCTCTGTTTTTTTTGCAAATTGTGTTACAATTACTTTATCGAAGTAAAGGAGTGTTTAGTTATGCGAAATATTCCTTATGGAAGGCTAATCGAAACCTATTTAGTAGGTACCCTTGGCGGATTTATATTTTTTTTAGGAGGATTACCTTTGCCATGGGTGCTTGGTGCTTTAACTACTGTAATGCTTTACCAAGGAGTTTCCAAGCGACTGATGTCTTGTCCTGAACCACTAAAACAAAGCGGTTTTTTAGTACTTGGCATGTTTTTTGGTTTATATTTCACTGCCAGTACCCTTGGAACAGTAGCACCTTACGTGTTGCCATATGTACTTGCTACCATTGTATTAATTGCAGTAAGTATTTTAAACAGTATGATTGTCACTAAATGGATTCCTGTCGATAAAATCACGAGTGTATTTGGTTCTATCCCAGGAGGTCTCTCCGAAATGGTGATCGCAAGTGAAGCGTTAAACGCTCGCTCATCACTTGTCGTTATCTTTCAAACCGTGCGTTTATTAACCGTACTGTTTATGGTCCCTTTTATCGTCGTTCATACCTTTACCTCTACAGGAACTAGTATCGGAGCAATCTTACCTGGTTCCAGTTATGTATTTGGTGGATGGGGATATTTGTGGTTTATCATCCCTGTTATCCTTGGAGTATTGTTTAGGAAAAAGATTCCCGCTGGCATTGTGATTGTACCTTTAGCTGCTACTGCCCTATTAAACATTCTCTTTGTCGAGATGGCAACACTACCACCATTATTATTAATCATTGCCCAAATAACTGTCGGTATTGGGATGGGAAAAAGTATTTCTTTTGCTGATTTGAAGCTTGGTGGCAAATACTGTTTCGTTTATTTTGGCTTAACCGTTATGCTTATTCTTATTTCTTTTGGTTTGGGCGTAGTTTTAGCTACATTCACCTCTCTTAATCTTCCAACTGCCATTTTAAGTGTGGCACCAGGTGGTCTTATAGAAATGGTATTAACCGCGACAGCAGTCGGTGGGGACCCAGCAGTCGTCAGTGCACTCCAATTAGTACGCTTGTTATTTATCATTATCGTCGTACCGCCTTTATTAAAATGGTATTTTAGTAGAAAATTAGAGCCCAAGGCAGCATAGAAAACAATTACTAGCTCAGACTTAATTGTCTGGGCTAGGCTAAATTAAAAACCTTTGTTTATGATGATTATCTATTCAGTCCATAAAACGCCTATTTTCAAATGAAAAAGTATAAAGAAATGATTATTGACACAATACCAATTAGAATAAATAGCGTGTTTATCACATCATTATACTCTTTATCCAATAATCCTTTGCAATTAATTAACTCTAAAAGACCAAAGATAACTAATGCAACAATAATGCTTTCCACTTGCGTTTTATAGGGATATGTAATACTTTCAAACAAAAAGGCAAAAGGAATAGCTATACTTAATAGTACAAGTCCAACCATTATTTTAATAGGAAAAGTTATTATCATTTCTCCCCTCCTTCATTTACAATTTATTCTCCTCAATTAGATGAAATTCCTTTATGTTATCTCTGTTTTTGTATAAATAAAAGGGAATTGAAATAGCTTGATAGAATAAGTAAGTATATTAAATATTCCTGGAGGCATACATATGAAAATCTTAGTGATTGGTGGTACTCGGTTTTTAGGTAGATTTATTGTCGAAGAGGCGCTCAAGCAAGGGCATGAAGTAACTCTTTTCAATCGTGGCAATCATAATGACCTATTCCCTCATGTAGAATGTATTATCGGAGATCGCAATAAAGATTTAACACTTCTTGAAACAGGAAAATGGGATGTAGCCATTGATACTTGTGGATTTACTCCTCTGGCTTTATCAGAAATAACAAAGGCTTTAGCAGACAAAGTGGATCACTATACTTTTATTTCTAGTATTTCGGTTTATAAGGATTGGATCCCAACTGGATTAGATGAAACATACCCAGTTCAGACACTAACAGATGAACAAGTAGCAGAAATCGGTTACGGAACTTCCGAACAAATTAATCAACATTATGGAGCACTAAAGGCTTTGAGTGAAACAGCTGCTGAAGAAAATATGCCAGGAAAGGTGCTGCATGTTCGCTCAGGTTTATTAGTTGGTCCCTATGATTATTCCGATCGATTTACCTATTGGATAAAGCGAGTAGCTGAGGGTGGAGAAGTCTTAGCACCCGGTCGAAAAGAGCGTAATGTTCAATTTATTGATGCGAGAGATATGGCAATCTGGATTCTAAAAATGGCCGACGAAAAAGTAACAGGCGAGTTCAATGTTACAGGTCCTATCACACCTTTAACGATGGAAGAATTTCTGTCACGTTGTAAAACAGTTTCTGATTCAAAGGCTGAACTTGTTTGGGTAGACGAAAACTTTTTACTTCAAAGTAAAGTAGCGCCTTGGACTGAAATGCCATTATGGATCCCAGAAGAGCACCCATTAGTAGAGGGCCAGGAGCCTTGGCGAGGTGCGAGCTCGATAAACATCGAGAAAGCTATTCAGAATCGCTTAATGGTTCGCCCAATTGAAGAAACTATTACCGATATATTAGAATGGGAAACTACCCGTTCAGAAGAAGAAAGAAAAGCTGGCATTCATCGCGAGAAAGAGAAGGAAGTGCTAGAGGCCTGGAAAGCAAATCAGCTGGCATAGTTGTAAAAAAAGCTCAAGTTAGTATCGTAGTAAAACAAAATTTAATAATGTTCTGTGAGTAGAGTTGCTTCCGTAACTCTACTCCTATAGAACTTAGCAGTCGCTCACTTTATTTTTCGTAATTCTCCCAGACTCTCTCCACACTAACCAATTCCTTATTATTAAAAGTTAACTTATAAATGTCAGGCATCACAAGTGTCTTCCAAAACTCATAGTCATATTTCTTCGCAAAATAATTCATGATTAATACCATAATATTTCCATGTGTCCCCACAACCACCCTCTTCCCTTTGTATGTATCCAATGTTTTAAGTAAACTAGTAATACCGCGCTTTTGTGCTACTTCATTAGATTCTCCCCCTTCCCACGAAAAATCTGTTTCCTGCCACACCTTTTCAATCGCCTCTTGAAAGTTATCTAGCATGCCACTCGCTAACGTTCTTTCTTTAAACCCATCCACTATCTTAATCTCGGATTCAATTATCTTAGCTACACCTTCCACAGTTTGAATCGCTCTTTTATATGGACTAGATAAAACAACATCAATATTTTCCTTTCGCAATATTTCTGCTACCCCTTTGGCGTCTTCCATTCCACGAACCGATAAAGCTCTCATAAGCTCGTCTGGTGTATAGGCTGAGTGCGCATGTCTCACAAAATAAATGTGTGTATTCATTAAATTTTCCTCCAAATTCAAAAATGGGCTTGCTCATTTTTATCGAACAAGCGACAAAATTCCTCTAACTACGTCAAAGTAAATGTGAAGCAAAAAAATATATATAATTGGAGTGTTACAGCATGAAAAAACATCAGAAAATAGCATTAGCTTTGGCCCTATCTCTAGGTTTAACAGGAGCTCTTGGATTTTCGTCTCATGATAACGTATCTGCATCCACCAACACACAAGAAGAAATTGTGATTAAGAAAGGGGACACTTTGTATAGCCTTTCTAAAAAATACGATATTACAGTCGAGGAATTAAAGAAAATGAATAATCTAACTTCCTCAAAAATTATCGCTGGTGAAAAACTTGTAGTGAAAGAAACAATAGAAGTCATCGTCAAGAAAGGTGACACCCTTTACTCATTGTCAAAAGCGTTTAAAACATCTGTTGCAGATTTAAAGGATTGGAACAAACTTTCTACTGACACGATTTACATCGGACAAAAGTTATTAGTAAAAGCACCTGTCATTATCACTGTAAAAAAAGGAGATACGTTGTATGCATTAGCAAATTCACATCATACAACAATCGCTAACATAAAATCATGGAACAAACTGACATCCGATACAATATTAGTTGGACAAAAACTTTACGTCACACCCGCACCAGAAAGTTTTACAATCACTGTTGTAAAAGGAGACACTCTTTATTCTATCGCAAAAAAATATGGAACCACGGTGAAAAGCCTTAAAGAACTAAACAAATTAGCGACCAACACCATTTACATCGGACAAAAACTGAAACTAAATTAGTTGATTATAGTTTGAGCTCGTAGCTCTGGTCATGGGGATGACGAGGCGCTAGAGTTGGAGGTTACTACATCTACTTAAATACCTTCTTACCTTACTACTGGAGCACTTTTCTTTCTTAATCAGTGAAAAAACTTGGATGAATACACCATCCAAGTTTTTCTCATTAACCTATTTCTTTTTTCTTTCTCATCCATTCAGTGATTGCTCTATCCATTTCGATATATTCCTCTGTACCAGGATTTATCATACTTATTTTTCCTAATAATTCGGTTATTTTAGTATCTATAATAGCTAAGGCCTCTCGTTGTTCTTGTTTGCTAGGTTCCTTCGATAATTGTTGCCTTGTTTCATACTCTCTAAGACCCATTTCCACTCGTTTGATTCTCTTGTTTTCAATGATTAGCAATTTATTACATAGTTTTTCCACAAAGTAGCGGTCATGTGATACAACAATTAATGCCCCATTATAACTTATCAATGTGTCTTCTAATTGTTCTCGACTTGGCAAGTCTAAGTGGTTGGTCGGTTCATCCAGTATTAACACGTCATATTCCTGCATTATCATGTGTACGAGCTTAACCCGGGTTCTTTCTCCTAAACTAAGTGTAGCAATTGGCTTTAACAACTTATCCTCTTTCATCCCCATATTAGCAAAAATGGTTCTTGCTTTAGATATTCGTTCACAACCTACTACGTCCAGATATTCCATAGCCGTTTTATCCACAGACATCTCACTAACATCCTGGCTTAAATAAGCGATTTTCAACGTATCACTCTTCCATAGTGTACCTTTGGAAGCGTCCTCTTTACCTAATAGCATATTAATAAAAGTGGTTTTTCCTGCTCCATTTGGTCCAAGCAATCCAACCTTTTCTCCGTGTAAAACATAGAAGTGACTCTTATCAAATAATACACGTTCATCAAACTGTTTTGATAACCCTTTTGCCTCAAGAATTCTTTTGCCCCGTTTTCCACTTGACTCGAAATCAAATAGTACTTCAACTTCTTCTTTTGGTTTCTCTATCTTTTTTTTAGAAAGCTCTAACTCCAACCTTCTTGTTTTAGATTTGATTTGATTGTCTTTCTTTTTCGCTTTTACCCGTTCATATTCCTTGAACCCTAAAAGATTATTTTCGGAAAGACTTCTACCCTTTCCAGATTCTCGATGTGCTTTCTCGGACCATTGCTTTAATGTCGCAACTTGTTCTTCTATTATTTGAATCTTTCGTTCTTGCTTAAGGTAATCACGGGTTTGCTGTTCATGAAGACGTTGTTTCTCTACTTTATAAGCAGAGTAATTACCTTCATATTCTTTCAATAAGCAATCTTCTATCTCATAAATCTTTGTCACTGTTTTATCTAAGAAATAGCGATCATGCGATATTATGACGGCTGCACCTTCGAACTTTTTCAATTCTTTAATCAGCCAGTTAACTCCTTGTAAATCAAGATGGTTCGTTGGTTCATCCAAGAATAAAAGATGAGGGTTGTTTGCCCAGATTTTCGCAAGGGCAAGCTTTAAACGTTCCCCTCCACTTAAATGATGATACCTTTCTTCTTTCCAATTCTGCATCTTTTCTAAACCTAACTGACTTGTTGTCGTAAGGAAATGTTGACCATGTTCCATTAGTTCATCTTCTAAGTGAAGCTCATATTCTGTAGACTGGGGTAAATAGCCGATTTTCACTTCTGAATGCTTCGTTATTGTGCCTTCATTTGGCACAATAGAGCCCATGAGAAGCCTCATTAAAGTAGTTTTCCCAGCTCCATTCCATCCAACAAGACCGATTTTTTCTCCGTTTCGAATATCAAAGGAAATATCCTTGAGTATTTCCCTTTCTCCGAAGCTTTTCTTTACCTTTTTCACTTGTAATATAGCGCTTGTCATATAGTAAAAAAACCTCCCTAGGAATCCTAGGGAGGTTAATAAATAGTCTAATTGCACAAAATTACACAGCAACGCCTTTTTTCATCTTAAAAGTATCACAAATAACACTATTAAAAAATAGCGAATATAAATTCTACACGATACTTATGGTAGGTAAAAATGGGCAGACTAATCCAATTCTCTAGGTTCCTCATTTTATTCTTCTTCATGAGTTCTCTCCTAAAAATTAGATTAATTCCACATCGCACCTTGTACCTTCCTTTTCCCGTATTGTAATACCCTTTCAGTATATTTTCCATCAAGTTAACTGTCAATAGGCTATTACATCTTTTCTCCTACGTACAAAATCAGTTTTCTGAATGTTTTTTCACATCTGTGCTATAATAGTAATACAGTTTAGTTCTTTTCACTAATCTAAAGCGGAGGTTATGCGGTAAATGGAATACTTTATTCCGGTATTTTCTTTTATTCTATTAGGAGTACTTGTTTTCTCAGGAAGCAGTGTGCTTACCTTTTTGAATAAAAAAGTACATTTTGTGGTTGTTATCATTCCAATGGTATCAGTTGCAGTCATTTATAGTATGATTGCAGACTTAACAAACCTTCTTCCTATTTTAATTACTATGACTACTATTCTGTCCTTACTTGGTAATTATATAGTTAAATCTATTCCATCGACAAAACGTCTAACAGAGGATTTAAATAAACAAACTAATTAATGGAACACACTTCTACACAGGAAAAAGCCGCTTGAAACCATTGTTTCAAGCGGCTTTTTTTACCCGTTCTTTATAGACAAGCCTTCCTTCATATAGCCAAAAGGCGTTTGGATTGCTTTAACGACATATTTGTTTCCAGTAATCACTGTTACCACCATACTCAATAAGATTAGTAAGATATAGCCCGATATTGAGTTAATAGCTTGACTTAAGCTTGTTTCAAAGAACCACTTAATAATAAATCCGTGTAAAATGTACACATAAAAAGACCTTCTCCCAATTCCTGTGAAAATATATTTTTCTTTTGGCACTAGTGCAAAAAAGGCAACTGTAACTAGAAAGCTTCCAAGATAGATCCCCATACGCCCTAAAACATCCAATATCGAGGAGTAGGTGTGAGTTCCATAAAGTATACTCGCTCCATCAATCCCACCTAAAAGTACATAAATCCCTATGAAAAGAACGACTAAAAATGCTCCAGCATATATTCGATGGGCTCCACCTTTTAAACGTTCAAATAAGTCTGTATTCGTTAAATAATAACCAATTAAAAAGAACGGAAAAAAATAGAAAGTTCGATCTAAGCTTAAAAAGCGCTCTGATATCTCAATAAACCCAATTCCGATTCCAAGAACAAAGGCTATTGGTATGCTGTACCTTGCCTTTATTTTAGCGAAAAGCGGAAGCAATAGCTTCCATGCTATCATACTTAATAAAAACCACATCGCCCATCTTGGTGTGAAATATTGCAATGAATAATCTGCCGCCGTATATAGTTTACTGTAAAATAAAGTGTAGATTGTTTGCAATAAGAGATAAGGTATCAGTAATCTCGTGACAATTTTGACATAGTACCCTTTTTTATCAAAGTTTGCACTAAAATGTCCTGCTAATAAAATGAATGCTGGCATATGAAAAATAAAGATAAAGTGATAGATGGACACTAACCACTCATCATTTGCTCGATATGGGGATATGATATGCCCAAATACTACCAAAAATATTAAGATAAACTTCGCATTATCAAAGAAGGAATCGCGTGTTTTCTTCATGATGTTCTCCTCCATTTCTCTTCTATACGAAGGTCTTTACCCAGTTTTATACTACAAATAAACCTGAGCACCATATATATTCGAAAGATGGAGAACAAACCTGTCCGTAATTCCATTGTTATTTATTGTAAGGTTCTGTTAAACATCGCTGTACTTTAACAGAACCTATTGTAAAAGAACATAAAAAAAACACGCGAATACACCCGCGTGTTTTTATTCAACAACTTCTGCACTTTTTAAGTATTCAGTAAGAAATTGCACTGCTTCTTTTTCATCAGATCCTTCTGCTTTAACTGTAATCACACTACCATTCGCAATTCCTAAGGAAAGTAATCCTAATAAGCTTTTTCCATCTACTATTTTATTATGACGAACGACTTTAATTTCAGACGTAAAGTCATTTGCCTTTTGAACAAAATACTGTGCGTTCTTAGCATGTAAACCATACTCTAGTGTGACTGTTATTTGTTTTGATACCATTTTTTCTCCCCCAACCTTTACCATGAAATTTATATATGGTATGTGACGGGAAATAAAATCATGAATAACTTTATCAAAATAGTACTTTCGCCTATCCTTACTTAATCATCATTCCAATGCCTGGCCCAAACGGAATACCTGTTAATGCAAATATCAGCAGAAGCACAGTCCAAACAGTAAGGAAAATAATACTGTATGGAAGCATTAATGAAATAAGGGTTCCTAGTCCTGCCTTTTTATCATAATCCTTCATAAATGCCAAGACGACGATTATATAAGGATTTAGAGGTGTAATGATATTCGTAGAAGAGTCTGCGATTCTAAATGCTGCCTGAATGAATGCCGGATGATAATCAAGCATCCAGAACATCGGAATGAAAATAGGTGCCATAAGAGCCCACTGTGCTGATCCACTAAAAATAATTAAATTTAAAACTGCTGTGAGTAGAACGAATCCAATGATTCCTGGAATTCCAGTAAGATTCATATTTTCTAAGAAAGTTGCACCATTTACCGCTACCCAAATCCCTAAATTAGACCAGTTAAAGTAAGCAATAAATTGTGCAGCTGCAAAGATTAGCACGATATATCCTGCCATGTCCTTAATAGATTCCGTCATTAGCTTTGGAACATCAGCAGTAGCTTTAATTTTCCCTACCGTTACTCCATAAGTAACACCCACTACGATAAAGAAAAACAACGTGATTGGAACTATCGCTGTTAAGAATAAGGATGGAACTAATCCGCCATCTTCATTTCTTAACACGGACTCCGGCCAGAATATCGCAACAACTAACAGAATTAAATAAACGGCCCCCGCTATTGACGCATTTATTAACCCTTTTTTCTCTTTTGGGTGTGATTTTTCTATTACTTTTTCAACTTTCCCTTGATATTTACCAAGCCTTGGCTCTACTATTTTATCTGTAATTAAAGCACCAATAATGGTTAAAATAAATACAGAAGTAGCCATAAAGTAATAATTATCTACTGGAGTAACGATTAACGTATCATCGAAAGGCCTTATTGCTTCTGTTGCAATTCCTGAAAGTAAAGCATCTGTTCCTGCAACAAAGAGATTTGCTGTAAACCCTGCTCCAACCCCTGCAAAACCTGCGGCCAATCCGGCTAAAGGATGACGACCAATCGTATAAAATATCATGGCCGCAAGTGGTGGAATAATAACGAAAGCTGCATCAGAAGCAAGGTTCCCTAGTATACCTGTAAATACTACAGCATAGGTGATTATTGATTTAGGTGCATTTAATATTGTTTTCTTAATAGTAGCCTCTATTAATCCAACTTTCTCTGCAAGACCAATCCCAAGCATCATCGCTAATACAAGACCTAAAGGAGTAAATCCAGTGAAATTACTTAGCATTGAAGTTAAAATAAATTCAATTCCTTCGCCCGATAACAAATTTTTAATGTCTAGCTCTTCACCAGTTCCAGGGTGCTCCACTGTTACACCTAAACTATTAACGAGCCAAGATAACGCAATGATAAAAATAGATAAATAGATAAAGATCATAAATGGATCTGGCAACTTGTTTCCAATTCGTTCAATACCACTTAATAGACGATCTAGAATTCTATTATTTTTTTGGGGATCTTCATTTGTTTGTAACTGGCTCATTAACCTTCACTCCCTTTAAGGTATAATTCCTTTTTTGTTCCGTATATAGCGATAAAAAAAGCATGATAATAACGCCGCGAAAAATGAATATTCGATCAATTCATTAAATATATAATCGAGAAATCACAAGAGAATTTCTCGATTATTCACAAGAAGGATAAAGTATAAATTTTACGAGGTCTTCCCCTATGTCCCGATTGTTCTTCACCGGATATTTTTGCTAGTCCTGATTTTTCAAGTTCCGTCAAAATTCTCCGTGCATTGCGCTCCGTACTTTTTAACCAACGAGCTAAGTCTTGTGTGGTAATTATTTCTTTTTGGTAATAATGAGCTAATGATTTTATTTTCGATACCATCGTTGGACTAATGGTAAGGTCCTTCATTTTCTCTTCCCATTCTGCTCCAAGTGAGCGAGATTGAAACGAAACTTTTTGTTCTGCACTATAAAACTCTGTTACTTCTCTATCTTCATTCACACATACAAATGTTAATATTTTCTGTTCTCTTGCATGGTGAAAAGCTTGTCTCACATTTTCTTCTGCTGCAAGAACAGTCTCGCCAAAGCCAAGACCAAGTCTTACTTTCAACTCACTCTGCACCTCAATATCTTGTATTAGCTCTTTAATTGAATCCCCTTGTAAATGGATCTCCAATTCCCCTCTCGTTGTAAAAAGAAGAAATAAACCGTCACCAAATTGAACGAAGGAACCATTTACGTCTTCAGCAAAGCTCAACATAATTCTTTTTAACTCAAGCTCTTTTATTTTCATTTTATGAGAATAATGCATTTCCTCTAACGATGTCGCAGTATGCATCACTTCAACTCCCATAATGGCGATCTGTGATTTTCGGTAGCGCTGCGAGTGGGCGCGTTCAATTAAAAATTCTAATGTAGTAAGTATCGCTAAATCAGACGGGATTACACGAAAGCATGGAATACCAAGTTCTCTCAGTTCATTATATACTGCATGAATGCATGTAAAGGTCACTTCTACTTTGCCACTTTCATATAGAGTACGATGAAAATGAATAAGTTTTTCAGTTGGTTCAAACCCTTCATAGGAGTAGGAATGAACATTAATCGATTGCAATGAGAAGAACTCCCGATTCATCTCAATCTGTGTGTGCTGGATTGTATCAAGACTAATGGATTTTAATAACTTCTCTTCCTTCACTTGCGCTTCCAATATTGTTCCTAGAAAGCTTGACCCAAAAAGCTTTGCATAGCTTCCTTCTTTTTTTGATATTAGTCCTTTTGATAAAGCATAGTAATACGGGGCTTGTCCAGAAAACATCCACTGATCAACAAATCCGTTTTTTTCCTTTAATAACATGTTGATTTCCTCAAGATTAGTATAGGCACAAGGATATAATTCAACATTTTCAAAGTCTTTTGCAACCAAAAGGATTCTATTAACGGAATCAATTGGGCCTATCACGCCGATTTTCACTTTCACTATCTTCACCTTCTTCAACTACTGTAAAGTTAACGATAGAATAGAAGAGGCATAAACGTCAAGCGCAACTTCTAATACTCTTTCATCGTAATCAAATAAAGGGTGATGATGCCCTTTCGCCAATGGAGTACCAAAAATAAAATACGTTGCCTTTGCGCCTCTTGCTCTCACATCATTTATCATGTAAGCAACATCTTCTGAAGCTCTTAAGGGCATGGTTTCATGGATCTGAAGGACGCGATGACTCCCCTCGGTGCTTCTCTCTAAGAAAGGCTTCCACTCTCCTTCATCCTTTGTCACAACTTCTACTCCTTTACCAACTAAACGTATGTCTACCTCGACGTCATACATAGCAGCAGCGCTCTCAATAATTCGAATTGCCTCGTCCTCCATGTATTGATTGAGTTGAGAAGTTTCTCCCCGCGTTTCTAAGGTTAATTCCGCTAAATCAGGAATGACATTTCGTCCGGTACCTGCTTGTAGTGTTCCAACATTTATTCTGGTAACTCCATCACGATGCCTTGGAATTGTATGTAGATGAATCGCTGTGGCAGCTGCTGCAAGTAATGCATTCTTTCCTTCTTGTGGCTCCACCCCAGCATGTGATGATTTCCCTGTAAAAGTAACATCGATTTTAGAAGTGGCAAGAAATCCGTTTGTAGAAGCAACAACATCGCCTAGAGGCAAAGGCTGTATGCCAATATGACCACTAAAAAAATAATCTACATCTTTTAGCCATCCCCTATCTAACATCGATTTTGCTCCTCTACTCCCTTCTTCTGCAGGTTGAAACAGTAATGTAAAACTGCCAGTTAACTCTTTCTGAAAAGCGGCAATCCAATTAGCAACTCCAAGCCCTATTGCAGCATGTCCATCATGTCCACATGCATGCATAACAGATGGAACACTAGAAGCAAATCCTTCTTCTTCTGGAAAGTGACCAGATACTTTTTGTTTATTTTCAAAAATAGGAAGGGCATCTATATCAAATCTTAGCGCAATATGCTTTCCTTCTTTACCTGTGTCCCATTTCGCGACTAAACCTGTATGCCCATTTCTCATTTTATGTAGCCATTCGTCAGGTACACCTTGCTCTTGAGCACGTTTTTCAGCTTTGTACAAGGTTTCGTGATCTGGCACTCCCATTCTTGCCTTAGAAACAAGGGCCTCTTCTCCTATAAAAAGAGTAAAGCCAAGTTCTTCTAGTTGCCTTCCAATAAAGTATGTAGTTGCATACTCGGTCCATCCTAGCTCTGGAAATTGATGAAAATGTCTTCTCCAAGAAATTAATTTTGGAGATATGGTTGAAATAAATCTAGAAATCCGTTCCATCAATACCTCTCCTTTTATAGACTCAAACGTTGTAATGCTTGTAGCGTCACATTGCTTAACATGTGTACACCAATCGGTATAGCCTTTTCATTACATTCAAAATAAGGGTCATGAAGTGGCTTTTGAATTTCTCTCCCATCAATAGCTGTACCTAACCAAAAGAAAGCACCTGGATAATTTTTCAAAAACCTTGAGAAGTCCTCTCCACCAAGAGAAGGGTCTACTTTTGGAGTTGCAAGTTCAGAACCTAGAATTTCTTGAGCTGTCATTTTAACTAATTCTGCCCATTCTGGATTATTGATAGTAGCTTCATAGCCATCAATATACTCAATTTCTGCTGTCGCCCCCATCGCAATGGCAGTGTTTTCTACGATTTGATGAAATCTTTGTTTCACGATTTCTTTTGTTTGTTGTGTATAGGTTCTGACAGATCCTTCTAGAGTCACTTTGTCAGCTATTACATTGTAGCGATAGCCTCCCTCTATTTTGCCAACAGTCACGACTGCCGCATCAATCGGATTAGTATTTCGGCTTACGATAGTTTGAAGCATAGTTACAACATGATTAGCAGCAATAATGGCATCATTTGTTTGATGAGGCATGCTTGCATGTCCACCAGAACCGTTAATCACTATTTTGAAGCGATCCGTTGCACCCATCATTTCTTTTGAACGCACACCAATTTGACCTACCGGAAGATCTGGCCAAACATGCTGTCCGAAAATGACATCTGGTTTATATTCTGCAAATACTCCATCATCCATCATTGGTTGTGCACCACCTACTGGAGCGTTTTCTTCTGCCGGCTGGAAAACTAACAGTATGGTACCTGCTAAATCAGATTTCATTTGATTTAGTACAATACCTGCACCTAATAACATTGTTGTATGCACATCATGTCCACAAGCATGCATTTTACCTTCCACTTCAGATGCAAACGGAAGATTCGTTTGTTCTGTAATTGGAAGTGCATCAATATCTGCTCGTAAAGCAACTGTAGGTCCTTCTTTGTTCCCTTTTATAATGCCAAGAATCCCTGTTTTAGCGAATCCCGTTTGAAATGGTATTCCGTGTTTTTTTAATGCATCTTGGATTCTATTGGCTGTTTCTACTTCCTCTCCACTAACCTCTGGATATCGATGTAATTCTCTTCTAAACTCAATTAATTCTGCATGTAAGTTTTCGTCTAACGTTGGTAATGAAAAGGTCATGTTACACCACTTCCTTTCTCTTAATTTAATTTTATTCATTTAAGGATATCTTCCTTTTTAATACCGTAATTAAATAGTATCATAAACATTTAATTTTTCAACTTTATTTTTTATATTTTCTGTTAATTAAAGCAGTCGCTCACATTCTTATGTTTTTTGAATAAAGTAATTAGGAGTGATGTTGCACGGAAATGATTTGGAAGGAGGAAAAAGAATGCCGGTTTCTATTATTTTCAATCAAATCAATGTTAATTCCATTAGTAAAAGCTCTACCGTTAGTACAGGGCAAAATAATCAACCTGACTGGTCGACACAAGGAAAAATAAACATGGGTAATGGAATTGCAGTGGGCGCAGTGGCTGTGAATGGGATTTTCAATGTCGTCATTGATACAGACGCAATGGATACAACTATTTCCAATCCAGAGATTAACAATCCACAACCGACAGCACAATTCTAGAATGGAGGATTATATGAGTATTCAAAAACCTTCTCACGTCCATTTTATACTAGATCGTATCGAGATTAATTCCATTATGAATAGTTCTGGAGTATTTACAGGAACTAATCATCAAGTCAATTGGTCTTCCATTCAAAAAGCTAATATGGGCTTTGGGATTATGGTAGGAACGGAAAATCATGCCTCTTCTAATATGAATATTGTCTATGATCCAGATGTGGTGGATATGCCATTAAAAGTCGGATCATCCAGTTAATGAGTATCGCCTTCTTCTGTCTCGGTATTTTGTTTTTCCTTGATGACATCCTGGAGCCATTGAGGCAGTTCTTGATCTTCTAGTTGATGAAGCATGTCAATAAAGGAAGAATCACTAACTAAGCTTTTCGTTTCATGAATATCATTTTCATCACCACTTATATTTCCGATACCTTGATTGTGTTTTTTGTTACTTTGAAATTGAGTTGGATAATTATTCCCCATATTAATACAAGATGCACTTTCCACTACTCCAATTCGAATACTTCCAATGAAGAAATTGGGAGAGTATTTAGATGTCAAGTCATCTCCTCCTTATTGGTAAGTTTCACAGAAAACCCTCTTTTTCTTGCGGTAATGGTAAGGTCTTTTTCGTTATTACGTAAATCTATTTTATCTGATTTGTTTTTCATCGTGTTTTTTTGAATACCTAAACCTTTTACTTCTACAGGGTTGCACGGCCTTTTTTGTTTTGGTGAATTAGTTTTGTCATTACTAGAAGACTTTCGTTTTTCATGCGTATCAAAGTTATTTCCAATATTTAACGTTCCGCTCAGTTGTTCGATGTCGATGGAATCAAGATGGTAGTCTAGTTGCTCAATAGAAGCTTGTTTAATTTCTAAATGCTTAATATGATAATGGATGCTTTGTTTTTGTTCTACTTTTTCTAAAAGATTTGTGATTACTGCAATTTTTGCTTCTAGCTCCTTTATCCGCTGTTCCATTTGGTTAATTCCCGTCATTTATAATCACAACCAGCTAGGATAAATTTTGTGAATCTGTTACATTATTGTTATTAACAGTATTTGTATTATTTGATATACGATTTCGATCTCCAGCAATTGTGCCTAATCCTTCATTTTCCCTTTTCTGTGCTTTAGTGTTCCAATTATGATTTTCCCCTTTATTTAAAGACGATGAATTCATTAATATATCTACTTTAAAAGATTTAAACTCAAACTTCATTTCGTCACCTCTTGTTCATTATGAATCATGAAAGTCGATTTCAACTGAAAAATCCTGCTTTGCCTTTTGGAAAGTTAAAAAAAGGATTCCTTGTTTATACTGAGCAACTAGTTTTTGTGGCACAAATGAAAAGGGAATTTGTATCGCTCTCTGAAAGGAGCCAAAAAATCGTTCACTCTGTTGAAGCTTTTCTTTCGCCACGGGATATGGATAGGGAATCGTTCCCTTGATGATTAGCTGGTTATTCTGGACAGATATTTGAACGTCATCCGTTGAGCGCAGACCTGGAAGTTCAAGTAAAATCACTCCTTCTGTCGCCGTTTCATAAATGTCTACTAAAGGAACTCTTCTCGGAATGACAGGTAATACTTCCTTCCAGAACTTCTCCCCTAAAACATCATCAATTTTCTCATTCATATTTTCCCATGGATTCATATTTTTCTGATTTTTCTTCATCCACCTCCTCCCCCAAATGAAAAAATAAGATTATAACATGTATATGAGAGCATGAAGGATAATTATTCAACTATTAAAGGGGGAGTTAGAAGAACTAAATAAAAACAGTAGCGTACCTAGGATAACACCTAGGTACGCTACTGTTTTAAAATGCGGCCTGGCCCCATTTCCCACTATTTTACTTCTACACCTAAAACTCTGTTGATGCGTTTTTTTAGCATGTTCATTCCACTGCCACCTGCTTGGAAGTGACGAAGGTTTCCTTCTTCATCGAATACATAGTAAGCTGGAACGTATTTGTTTTCGAATGCCTCTGTTAGTTTATGCTCACTGTCTACGAAGATAGGTTGAGTGATATCATGTCCCATTGCCATAGAACGAATCACTCCAATATCTAAATCATCCTCTGAGCGAGGCATATGAACTGCTATCACATTTAATTCATCATCGTACTCATCACGTAGTTCATTTATTTCGGGCATAGCTTCTTTACATAGATAACAACTAACTGACCAGAAATGGATAAGTGTCGGTTTTCCAATAAGCTCGTCCTTTGTAACTTCTTCATTAATCCACTCTGTAGCACCTGTTAACTCTGGCATTTGTTCTCTTAGTTTCATTTATTATCTCTCCCTATTCTATTAATTACACTAATTTCTTTTTTATAATAATTATTAAATAATATATTTTTTATTATATAAACTCTTTGCTTCGTTGTCAATATAGATTGTACTAATTATTAATAGATAATGAAAATAATATGTTTGAAGTGATTTTAGTACTTGCTAATATTTGAAACTAAAAAAGCCGCCAGATGGCAACTTCTTTGTTTAGTTTAGGCTTCTTTTTTATATGGAACTTTTAATGTAATAATTAAACCAATGAATGCAAGGATGATGAGAGATCCTAAGGCAGTTCGGCTAGCGATATTCCCATAACTGGCCAATAACAAAGTGATGGTTCCGTAAATTAATGGGCCAACTATAGAGGAGACTTTTCCTGAGAAGGCAAATAGACCAAAGAATTGACCTCGCTTCCCTTCAGGTGTTAATTCAATAATAAAGGTTCTCGAAGTTACCCACGTTGCTCCTAAAGCTACACCAAACAAACTCCCAGCGGTCCAAAGCATCCATGGTTCTACGGCGAATACAGCAAACAGTAACGCTATAATTAAAAGTCCAGCTACCGATGCGACAGCATTTTTTGATCCAATACTTTTTGAAATATATCCATATAAAAACGAACCAATAATACTTGAAACGGTTGATACTAAGTATAACAATATAAATTCAGAAGCAGAAAAACCACCGATGGCCCTAGCATAAATCGCCATCATCGCAATTGCTGTTGCGATAGCGTCATTTATAAAGAAGTAAGCAATCATAAACAAAAACACCGGACGATACAATCGCATTTCTTTAAAGGTTTGAAAAATTTCCCGATAACCACTAATAAATGATTTTTTCTCTACTACTTTTTTCGGTCTGTCCTTAAAGATAAAGAATAAAGGAAGAGAAAATAGTAAAAATAAGATGCCACTTGGTATAAATGCACGATGAAATCCACTATCTCCAACATAGAGGTACACAGTCAAACCAACAAGGGTTCCTAAATACCCCACTGCAATCCCAAATCCGGAGATTAATGGCATTTCTCTTTTTGAGCCTAAATCAGGCATCATCGTATCATAGAAAATTAAAGAAGAGTGAAAGAAGAATTTTGCTACAACAAACAGAATTAATACAGTTACAAAGGTTATCGGAAGACCAAACAATTGGTGGTTTGTTTCCATTGATGCAAAAACACCCATAAATATCGTACAGAATACAGCCAAAAGGGTAAAGGGAACAATATACGCCTTTCTTTTTCCAGTACGATCAATTAATACACCGAACAAGGGAGAGAATATAACAAGAAAAAAGCTTGCGGTTGCGTTAGCATAGGATAAAAAGGTACTCGCAATTTGATCCATCTGTTCGTTTGTTCCAATCACTTCTTGAAGATAAAAAGGAAAAAAAATTGTGATAATGTTTGATGAAAAAATAGTATTAGCAAAATCATATAATGCCCATGATAAAATGGGTAAGGAAAAATAAAGCTGCCAAGGAGATCTTAGCTTTTGGTCACTGTTGTATTGGCGGTTTACTCCATTTTCTAATTTAGCCACACGGTTTCCTCCAATAATTATTATTAAGTTGAACTATTCTCTAAGAAACCTCGTACTCCTGCTTATTTAGCTAGATTTTACAAGAACTTTATATGGCCATTTCAAATAAAGAAGCATAAACCTTTTTATATAATAAATATATGAAGCAACTCGTCCATTCAATACCCTACACAAAAAAATTGAATAGTAGCCTGCACCGATATTCATACTAAGAGTAAATAACTTTGAATGGGGACGAAAAACACCATGAAAAAGCTCCTTTTTTTATTTGCAACACTATTATTCATAAATGGTTGCGGCATACAAAAGCAGGCTAACGAGCCCGGATTTCCTCCAGCCATGACAGAAACGCAATATGACGGAGAAGTCCCAAGTGATGAAGATATGATAATCGGGGCTAAAAACCAGATTAGACTCAAAGTAGGAAATGAAAATCAGCAAGACGGGTACTACTCAGAAGCAGAGGCAAAACAGCTTGTAAAAAATCATTTAAAACTTCAAAATAGCGAAAGCGTAATAATCTCATTTGAAGGCTTCGATAATAAAGACTATCTTTTTCACGTTTATGCCCTCGTTCATTTCAACAATAAACCTGAAAAATTAACACGTGGCTGGTACAAAGTAAATCCACAATCCGGTAAAATCACCACCACAAAAGAGTGAGATAAAAAACAGAAGCCTTAATCGAACTCTTCCCTATTGATTGAAGTACAGGGCGTGAGACTCCTGAGCGACGTGTCAAAGGGGGAATTTTCAGAGTAGACATTCATGCAAAGAAAAATTGCAGAGCGTCAAATATCCCTCGTTCCCCCTGTGGATTGTAGTGGAAGGCGTGAGACTCCTGCGGGAGAAGCGTGTTTTCGGAGACCCCGCAGGCACGCCGAGGAGGCTCCCGGAGCGCCCGCGGAAAGCGAACGCCTGCAACGGAAATCTACAAGGGCGTTCTAAAAGGCCACCGTATTTTCATGGGAAAAATAAAAAGGCAAGCAAACGACTCACAAGTCATCTGCCTGCCTTTTCTTTTGGATTACACCCGAGTTTTACTAGCTGTAGGTAACACCACTGTTACTCTCGTACCTAAATTTTCCTTACTCTCATAATGAATCTTACCTTTCATTTCATGTACAAGTCTATTCGTTATCATACTACCTAGACCTGTACCTTTTGATTTCGTCGTATAATAAGGCAAACCAATTTTCTCTAATTGTTCAACAGTCATCCCTATCCCATTATCAACAAAAGAAATTTCTACAAATCCTTTTACATCTCCATCTCTCTTACTAATTTTAACGAATCCGCCATTCTCTTCTTCAATAGATTCTATCCCATTCTTGATAATGTTCATAAGTGCTTGTTTTAAGTGCTGATCGTCACTATAAATAAAATGATCTCCTGCTAGTTCAAGCTCTAGTGTTACATTTCGATACGATCCAAAAGGACGTAATAGTTCTACTGAATCAATAAGCACTTTATTAATATCAATATAATTTAAAGAAAAAGCTGTCGGCTTCGCTACAGTTAAATAGTTCGTAATAATCTTATTTGTTCGGTCTAGCTCATCTAAAATAAGTGGGGCAAACTGCTTCAGTTTTTCATCCTTTGTATCGGCATTCATAAATTGAATAAATCCTCGAACAGTAGTAATTGGATTACGAATTTCATGGGCAAATGCAGCAGCCATCTGACCGATAGTAGATAATTTTTCAAGGTAAAGCGTTTCATCAAATTGCTGATTTGCAATAATTAAACGCTCTATCACTAGAATTAACGAAATAAAAGTTACAGAAAACGCCAGGAAATAAATGAAATAAAAGCCTATATCTAAATAGGAAACAGTATTGTATAAAATAAAAATATAGCCCATGTAATAAAAGGTTAGAATCAAAAGACCATATAAGCCTTTATTCACACTTTTTAAAAATACTGGGCGAAATGCCATTGCGACAATAAAAGCCAATATAGAAACAGCGATTCCCACATAAAAAAATTGGCCACCGATAAAAAAACGAACAATACAGACGATTATCGTGCTTAAAATCCCTGGATAGATGCCCCCGTAGAGAGTTACGATTAAAATTGGAATCATTCGTAAATCAAAATGAGTATCTCCTAGGGTTTCAATCGGGTACAGCATACATAGTAAAGCAGCAAACGCACTGAAAAAGGCAAATACTGTCTGCTGCTTAAAAGTTAATGGTTTTCTTTTACTAAAAGGAAAAAACATATTCAGATTAAATAACAAGGAAAATATTATCGTGATGTTAACTATTAAAGGCTTTATCAAATAAATCATTACATAGGTTTCCTCCATTAATAAAACAAAAATCCATTCGTATAAAATACGTGTGTCCTATACTTCAGACAATTTTTTGTTATTCCTTATTTCTAACATTATTAAAGGAGTACCCCTTAATCATTAATCGCTTTTGCAATGTTAGTATAACTAATTTCTTCATACATAAGAAAAACTTACCTTCCCTATTATAGTTTCCACGATTTACAACTGTCTAGTTATAATTACAAAAAACTAGGAGAAATAATAAAAAGCCGATCCTATTAATCGGCATAATCTCGAATTTCTCACACAAATATAATCTTATAATTTTAGTAAAATGAGAATTCGCTAAAGTAATCAATCTTGCCTTAACTGAATAAGTTGGTTGTTTTCGCCACGTGCAAACACGTAGATTCGATTTTCTTCCCCCTTTATTGCCTCAGGTTCAGAAGTTAGTTTGCCATTTACCTCTTCCCATTCACTCCACTGTCTTCCATCCCAATTCTTGTAAAGAAGTTCGAATTTTTTACCCCGTGCGAATACATCTAAGAGAACTTCTCCCCTCGAAACTACACTTGGGCTAGAAGTTAGAACACCTCCAAGATCTCGCCACTCACTCCACCTCTTCCCATTCCAAGACTTATGGATTAATTGATGCCTTTCCCCGCGAGCAAACACATCGAGTCGATTTTGTCCCCATGCGACAGAACCCGGTGCAGAAGTTAAATGGCCACCAAGCCTATTCCAGGCACTCCATTTTTCTCCATCCCACTTCTTTTGATACAGGGCACGATCCTTTCCTCTAACAAACACATCTAAGCGATTAGGAGCCAATGAACTGACAGAAGGGGACGAAGATAATACTCCCCCAAGATTCTCCCATGCGTACCACTTCGATCCGTCCCACCATTTGTGAAGCAATTCTTGATTTTGTCCCCTTGCAAAAATGTCCATTCGATTCTTTCCCCATGAAACAGCAGCTGGTGAAGAGGAAATAGCACCACCAAGTGACTCCCAATTACTCCACGTTCTACCATCCCAACATTTATGAATAAGCTGGCGTTCTCTACCACGTGCGAATACATCTATTCTGTTTTGATCCCATGAAGCCACACCTAATCCAGAAGTTAACTGTCCACCTAGATTACTCCAGCCACTCCATTCATTATTTGTGGAGAAATCCAGTTTTTCGAAGGTAATGTAGAATACTTCTTTACCTAACTTTTCCATTTTTTTACTTGGGATGTGATAAGCAGCAATTAAGTTCATTATCCACGCATTTTGTTGTTCAAAGAAATTCCATAACTGATTTACCCTTTGATTCGTTGAACCAGAAACATTTGATACATTCGATACAGCAAATAATACGAGTTGTTGTACAAGAAACCTTACAGTGACTCTGTTCATATTGAATTCTACTAATTTTTCATACACCTGATCTAAATCTGTTTGCATGCCCCTCCAAACCTTTTGAAAAGACGCATCAAGTTGCCCTAAATAATATGGATTATAAGAAGGTAAAGAGTAATAAAGCGGGTGTATTAATTGACGATAATTATAGCTTTGATTGGAAGGGGATGATCCATCCTTAGACAGAAATAAATTGTTAGACATTTAATTTGCCCTCCTTGTAAAACCAACTTCCATACTAGACTATGTTCTTAGTAATTAAAATATCATGACAAGATAAGTGGAATGTTTATACTTTTACAAAAAGCTGTTCCCCTATAAATAAAAAGAGCACTTGTACATTTTAGTATACAAGTGCTCTTATTTTTATTAATGCATCGGGAAGTAAATCATTTGAATTAAAAAGATAACCGCAAAAACATAAATGAGCGGGTGTACTTCTTTCCACTTTCCAGTTACTACTTTCATAATAGGGTAAGTGATAAACCCTACAGCAATACCTGTTGCGATACTAGATGTTAATGGCATTGTTAGGATAATTGCAAACGCTGGGAATGCATCATCAAAATTTCGCCATTGAATTTTCGCCAGGCCTTCCATCATAAAACAGCCTACAATAATAAGGATTGGTGCGGTAATTGCAGGTAGCAAAGCAATCGCTGCAATCGCTGGAGATAAAAACATCGATACTAAAAACAACGCCGCAACCACTACAGACGTTAGACCAGTACGCCCACCTGCTGCAACCCCTGCTGATGATTCAATGTATGCACAAGAAGGACTTGTACCAAATGCAGCACCTGCAGTAGTAGCAAATGCATCTGAAAGTGTCGCCGGTTTAGTCCGCTCGAGCTTTCCTTCTTTCATAAATCCACCTTGCTCAGATACCCCCACAAGTGTCCCTGTTGAATCAAAGATTGTCACTAAAATAAATGCGAAAACAACTGTATATAATCCATTCGAAAACACACCACTAACCGCTTCTGTAATGTTTATTAGAGTTGGTGCTGGCGGCATTGATATAAATCCATCAAACTGTAATAATCCTAAAAAGAATCCAGCAATCGCAGTAGCGATCATACCAAGAAATAATGCGCCGGTCACCCTCTTGGCCATTAAAATCAAGGTAAGCAATAAACCACCAATTGCTAGTGCTGTTACTGGTTCTGTCAGATTCCCCAAAGTGATCATGGTCTCATCGTTTGGTTGTACAATGCCTGCCATTTTCAAACCAAGAAAAGCAATAAATAGCCCAATACCAGCTGTAATCCCAAATTTTAACGGAGCAGGAATAGCTTCGATAAGGACTTTACGTAAATTGGTTAAACTCAATACAATAATAACAAGACCAGCTAAAAACACTGTGCCAAGTACCGCTTGATACGTTAAGCCCTGACTTGCTACCACCGTCGTAAAATAAGCGTTCAGTCCCATTCCAGGAGCAACAGCAATAGGGTATTTCGCAAACAATCCCATAGTTAATGTTCCAATGACAGCAGCTATAATAGTTGCCATAAATACTTGATTAAAAGGTATTCCTGCTGCGGAAAGAATCGCAGGATTGACAATTATGATATATACCATTGTTAAGAAGGTTGTAAAACCTGCTAACACTTCCGTCTTCATTGTTGTTCCAAATTGTTTAAGCTTAAAATAATTCTCAATCACTATAAAATCCCCCAAAAAACGAATATAAAATTTAAACCTTTATAATAATATTCGTTCTTCATGTAAAATACAAGTTTATTTTTAAATAAATCAACAGAATACCACTATTTTCACGAATCATTTTTCTTAGAACCAACCTCCCTGCCCACTCATTCATTTATTACCTTTCAACTAGAAAATACATTTTACTTTGTTTTCATCTATCTTCTTCTGGGTATACAAAAATTAAATAACTAAATCGCAAATAAACAATCCATTGCCACTCTTTTACAAAGATACCACTATTTTTTCTGATATATCTAAATTTTCTAAAAATAACACTTCACAAACTAGAGAAAATATCAGATAATAGGAAAAAGGATGAGGGAAATTATATTCACCACATCCTTTCATGATTTACCCGTTAAACGAAACTAAAATTGCTTACAGGGGGTAGAAATTATGAATAAACATTTTGCTTTTCAACCTGAACAGTCTGTAACTAATATCCAAAGTTTAGATATGACGAAAGAGGAAAAAATGGCACAAGTCATTGTAGACGCCTCTGTACTTCAATATCATAAAAAGCGGTTAATGAACGAAATAGATCGAGCATTAACTTCAGGTAATAAGGATAAGTTTCATCATCTATCTACACAATATAATCAATTGTTAGAGCAATTCGCTCACGTTCATTAAAAAAGAAGCGGAATAATATTCCGCTTCTACTTGATTATTAGGACGACTCATCGGTTTGTTCTTTTTCTCTCTCTTTTCGGCAGCATGAGCATTTTTTCTCTTGGCCATTTTTCTCTTGCTTGTACAAATAGGCCAAAACCCCAATAATCATGAAAGAAAAGACCCCTGATGAAGACTCTTGAATAAACAGCTCTTGGGCATACACCTCAAAAACCCTTAACCAAATCTCAAACACAATTTCCATTACACTATCCCCTTTCAGACGGAATCCGACAGACACCATATCCCAGTAGAACTAAGATGAAAGGAGTTACTTTTTGTGTGGCAATGGAGGCAACAATCACTTTTGTGTGAATATTCTGTGTTTAATTATATCTTACCGCACATGTTATTTTTTTCCTATCCTACTTGATGCATATTTTTGTAGGACTTCTCTCGTAAACATGTATACATTTCAAGGTGGCAACACCATTACTAGGTACCTTGCAACACCACTACATACCTATTACACCGAATAACGATAAAATCCCCATCATTTATTTTACAGTCACTGTTCCACGATAGATAAAGAAAAGAGCAATTACCATCAGCATAATTCCAATAACTCGCTGACTATTCAAAGCAATTTTTGCGGTTCCAAATAAGCCAAAATGGTCAATCAAGATACTGACAATCATCTGCCCCACTATTAGTGAAATAATCGTCAACGCCACACCAATTTTCGGAATCGCTATGATTACAAAAGTAACAAAACAAGCCCCAAGGAATCCCCCAACCAATTGCCACTTCGGTACACTTGGAAGCTGAAGTAGATTTCCTTTCCCAAAAAAAGCAGTTAACAATAACAAAAACACCGTCCCAATAAAAAAAGATACGAATGAAGCTTCTAAACTACCTATCCTTTTTCCAAGCTGACTGTTAATTGGCGCTTGAATCCCACCAAGAATACCTCCCAAAAACGCAATTAGTACAAACCAGATTTTTATCATTTACATACTCCTCTCAAACACAACAACTGCTGTTACATATACTACATTTATCTGAATATTCCTTTGGACAGGACAAAAAAACTCGCTTATACTAGTTAAAAATGCGATTTGATAGCTTTACTATTATATAAACAACGAAAAGGAGTCATTTATGGAACATTTAATCAACCAACACGTTCGCGGAATTGAAATTTCAGGAATACGTAAATTTTTCAATCTCGTTGCTCAATATGAAGACGTTATTTCCCTAACAATTGGACAGCCAGATTTCCCAACACCTACGCATGTAAAGACTGCTGGAATTCAAGCCATTCAAGATAATCAAACAAGCTATACCCACAATGCTGGAATACCTGAATTACGAAAGGCCGCTGCCTCCTTTGTAGAAAAGAAATATGGTCTGAACTATAACCCAGACTCAGAGATCATCGTTTCCACCGGAGCAAGTCAAGGTATTGATATAACTTTTCGAACCATTTTAGAGCCAGGTACAGAAGTGATTCTACCAGGACCAGTTTATCCAGGTTATGAACCTATTATAAAATTATGTGGGGCTACTCCTGTCTATGTCGATACAAGAGAAACAGATTTTTTACTTAATGCAGAATTACTAGAAAAACACATTACAGAAAAAACCCGCTGTATTGTTCTGCCATACCCTTCTAACCCGACAGGCGCAACATTATCAAAAGATGAATTACATAAAGTTGCTACTCTATTAGAAGATAAAAATATATTTGTTATGTCAGATGAAATTTATAGTGAATTGGTTTTTAACGGCGAACATTCTTCTATCGCTACATTACCAGGCATGAAGAAAAAAACAATAGTCATCAACGGTGTCTCTAAATCACACTCAATGACAGGCTGGAGAATCGGATTGGTTTTCGGACCAGAGTATCTCATGAAGCAAATGTTAAAAGTCCATCAATATAACGTTTCCTGTGCAACGTCCATCTCGCAATACGCAGCCCTCGAAGCATTGACTATCGGGAGCAATGATGCAGAACCAATGAAAGTGCAGTACCAAGAAAGAATGGAATACGTGTATGAACGATTAGTCAAATTGGGATTAGAAGTAGTGAAGCCAAATGGAGCTTTCTATCTATTCCCCTCCATTAAAAAATACAATCTTTCATCGTTCGACTTTGCTTTGAAAATGGTGGAAGAAGCCGGTGTCGCTGTTGTTCCGGGGAGTGCTTTTTCTCCACTCGGTGAAGGATATGTAAGGATTTCTTACGCATATACGATGGAAACCTTAGAGCTAGCGATGGATCGGATGGAGGCGTTTTTAGAGACGATATAGTTTTTTTGTGAGGTACCAAGCTCTATTGATGGGGGCTTGGTGTTTTTTTTAATTGGAGGGAACGATTGCAATTTGATCGTTCCCTCTATTTCGTGGTTTTCGGTTTTGAGGGCACGATCAGGCTTTGATCGTTACCCCTATTTCGCGTTTTTCGGTTTTGAGGGCACGATCAGGCTTTGATCGTTACCTCTATTTCGTGGTTTTCGGTTTTGAGGGCACGATCAGGCTACGATCGTTCCCTCTATTTCGTGGTTTTCGGTTTTGAGGGCACGATCACGCTACGATCGTTCCCTCTATTTCGTGGTTTTCGGTTTTGAGGGAACGATCAGGCTTTGATCGTTCCCTCTATTTCAAGTTTTCCGGTTTTGAGGGCACGATCACGCTCTCATCGTTCCCTCTATTTCGTGGTTTTCGGTTTTGAGGGCACGATTACGCTACGATCGTTCCCTCTATTTCGGGTTTGTCAGTTTTGAGGGCACGATCACGCTCTCATCGTTCCCTCTATTTCGTGGTTTTCGGTTTTGAGGGCACGATCACGCTACGATCGTTCCCTCTATTTCGTGTTTGCCAGTTTTGAGGGCACGATCACGCTCCGATCGTTCCCTCTATTTCAAGTTTTCCGGTTTTGAGGGCACGATCACGCTCTGATTGTTCCCTCTATTTCGTGTTTTCTTCCATTTAATCGGTAATCACACTTGATTAAGTATCTAATACTTATTTCTCTCATTCTTATACATTAAATCATTTTCCGATAACAATACTGACAAGCTTGAATTTGATTTTGGTAATAAAAATCCAGTAAAATGGAATTTAATCTTTTTCCACATAGTAAGAAGAAGTACCAGATTCTATTAATTTATAGTTACTTATTAGAATTTTACGTATTGATTTGTTACTTACTATTCCGTTACACCACTCATAAATTTTCCGAGTAATTATTTTACTATCCGGAAACAATTGCGTAAATTCTCTCACACTACGCAATACTGCAATTTGATAATCCTCCTTATTACCACAACCTTCACACATTAGATTTGTTCTAATCATGGCACTATAAAACCCCCTACAATTAAGACATATAACTCCTTTTTTCAATTTATCATACTCGTATTTCGGCAACCGACTATATGGAGACTCAGATAAATGTAAAGACAATAATTGCTCTGCCAACTCCCTAGACTCTTCATTTAATTCAGCTGATTTTTTTCGAAGCTTTGTACTAAAGCGATTTAATTGATTTGGGAAAATAATGGGTTGATTTAGAGGTGCCTGAAATAGTTGAAATTCGGGGTTTACGAAGATAACGTAGGATTCAATCGTAATATTAAACCCAAGGCTCTGTAGCAATTGTCGGAACAAAGATGCATTTCGTTTCAATTGAAGTAATGGATTCTTAATTTCTGTCTTTGATAAGGAGTACCACCTATCACCACTGATAAAAAAATCACCTTCATAGTTCTTTACTTCGAAAAAATAAACCGTGTTTGAAGAAATTACTAAGGAATCAATTTGAAAGAGCGTATTGTTAATTTCGAATAATAGATCATTTAAAACAATATAGTCATCTGATAAATTTTCCAACCACTGATCAAATTTCAGCTCCCCTTTAAATCCTTTTTCAAGGTTACCATAGTAAGTTTTCTCCTTTTCCCCTAAACTCATCCGAGCATTTAATGATCTCATAATTGTTAATTCGGATGATTCCAAACGATCCTTCATCAGCATCTCTCCTTTCTATTTCCACTTTTATCATATAACTTTCAGATAATTATAACAACTCTTCCGAGAATGAAATTTTGATATTTTCTCCCTACCTCTTTACACATAAATTCAAATAAAAATCAAAAAAGACCCCACCGATGCGAAGCGACGAGGTCTGGACACTAAATCGACAGCAATATTTTACATTGCAAATAAAAACAGTAGAAATCAGCTACCTTTCTTCCTTTTTCCCCAACCATTCTTCTACTTGTTTAGTCATCTCTTTTTCTAATCCGCTTATATTTCCGGAATCTCTTATTGCCTTATTCACGTACTTTCTTGGAAACATTTCCTTGATGGAAGTAACATGATAGTAGCCATCATCTGGTTCCATATACTCGAGAATTGTATAATCATTTTCTTCTTTCTTTAATGAGAGATATACAGGATATGACCCTCCAGATCTAGGGTATGCACCAGTTGTTCGATTGTAGCCATTGTAGAGTGAATACATATATACGTGTATGATGCCGTCCTTTTCTTCTGTACCATATATTTTATGTACTTCAAATTGTTTTTCTGTTTCACCAAACCTTGTTTTATTGTGATTTATTATAAATTCTGTAATAGCAACATCCATCTCATCAGGAATTTCTTTACTTTGAATAGAATAAGAATATCCTACTAGAAAAATTACTACAAAAATAACTAGAACAAAATAGCCTTTTCTCAAAAAATAGCAGCCTCCTTTTCTATTATTTTCTATGTTGTAGTACTTAAATCCTTTTTTACAAAAAAAGCACCTTACCTCAAATAGAGATAAGGTACGAAATGCTATTTTAGTTTAAGGCTTCTTCCACATTAATGACCCCATGGCCATAATTAAAGGCAGACCCTAAATTTGTTGCTGTTTCCCTTAATTTTTGTCTTACTTCTACATTTGTTAAATTGGGATACTTCGCCAGTATCAGTGCTGCGGCTCCCGCTACATGTGGCGACGCCATCGACGTTCCGTTTAATGAGCCATATTGATTTCCTGGTAAGGTACTATTGATATTAACTCCTGGTGCCATAAGTTCCAACTCATTACCTACACTTGAAAAGGATGCCCGATTATTATTAGCATCTACCGCCCCCACAGCAATAACTGAATCATATCTTGCTGGATAGCCAATAGTATTAATTAAGCCGAAGAAAGAGCCGCTGTTCCCTGCTGCCGCCACGACTACAATTCCGCTATTGTACGCATTATCACTTGCTTGCTTTAATGTGGAAGAACCCGTACTACCACCTAAGCTCATATTGATAACATCCATCTCATTATCAATTGCCCATTCAATTCCCTGGGCAATTCCACTTAAAGTCCCACTCCCACTGCTACTTAACACTTTAACCGCATATAACTCGACATCATAGGAAACTCCTAACACACCAACATTATTATTCAATGCAGCAATCGTACCTGCGACATGGGTTCCGTGACCATTTCCGTCTGTTAACGCATCCGCTTCACCTGAAACAAAGCTTGCTCCACCAGCAACCCGAAGGTCCTCATGACTCGAATCAATTCCTGTATCTAACACCGCTACCTTTACTCCGGTACCTATTACATTTTGAGAGTGAGCTACATCTGCTTTAATGTGAGGAATACCATAAGGGACTGTCTGTGCGTCGATTTTATATTCAATATCTTCTTCAACGTATTCAATTAACGGATTCTTTTCTAATGCCGCAACAGCTACTTCTGGTAAGGATACTTGTAAAACCTCCATATGTTTATATTGGTGATTGACCGTCCCTCCTAGTGTTGTTACAAGTTGATTAGTTTGTTTAGAAACAGGATTTTTAAACCCAATCAAATAGTCTTTAAATAAGGGAGTTACTTTCGAACTTGAACTTGCCTCCGCTGGTGTAAAAGAAAACGAGAGCACTAACGCAATTGCTACTAGCATAGAGAAAATCTTACTGACTTTTTTCATATGTAGATCATCCTCTCAAGTTTTTTTCGAACAATTAAATCATTCGAACACTTATGATGCTAGCATAGGGCTGGCGAGATTGTTATTGGGAAAGTACCTGAAAGAATCATCTCTAATAGCTTATTCCCCTAAACCATTTTCCCAATGGTTTATCATGGTAAATCCGTATGACTTTTTTATTAGTTACATGTAATTTTCGAATTATTTTGTTGGATAAAACACATCAACCATTCCTATGTACGGTGCTGTATGAACTATAGCACCAACTTACTTAGTTATTTTTTCACTTGAAAATGAAAAATCCATCCTATATGGCAGTTAATTTTGATAAGGAGGGATTTCTTTCAAGTAGAATTCACCACTTTAAAAAACTCAAAAAAAACACCGAAGAATAGTCTCCGGCGTCTTTCTTTTTAGATAAACCCTAGTGATCGAATAAACACTAACAATATTGCAACTGGGATAACGTATCTCATAAGATAGTACCACGTTTTAAAAAGGGATTTTTTCACGGTAGAGCCTTGGAAAAATTCGTCCTCTAGGATATCTTTAGGGATTCTGTATCCTACAAAAATTGAAATTAATAACGATCCAAGGGGCAAACCTATATTACTTACGATAAAATCTAGCGAATCAAATATATTACGACCAAATATAGCAATATCTGAGAGAACACCAAACGACAGAGCCGATGGAATTCCGATTATAAAGATAATGAGACCGATAATCCAAGATACTTTCTTCCGCTTTTCTTGGTTATCCTTCACAATAACCGCCACAATTATTTCTAAAATAGAAAAAGCTGAGGTAAGAGTGGCAAACAGTAAAAGGACTAAGAACAATGCTAAGAAAATCGCACCAAATGGTAGCTGATCAAAAACTGCTGGTAAGATCACAAACACGAGTCCTGGTCCTTCATCTGGCTGTAATCCTAATGCAAAAACTGCTGGAAAAATGACTAGACCTGATAGAAAAGATATGAAAATATTTAGACCTACTACAGAGCCTGCTGATCTAATTAAGTTTTCTTTTTTTGATAAGTAAGAACTATACGTGACCATTATGGATATCCCAACACTTAAGGAGAATAAGGCCATTCCCAACGCCGTTAGAAATGTATTTGTCGTAATAAGCGATAAGTTCGGCTTTAAAAGGAAAAGAACTCCCTCTAATGCGCCTTCTAATGTGATAGACCTCACTAGTAACACAAGAAAAAGGATAAATAGTAATGGCATTAATATTTTGCTTGCTTTTTCAAGTCCACTTTGGACCCCTAATTGAACAACATAGATGGTGATTAATATAAAAATAAATTGTGCAATTAGCACTTGATAGGAACTAGATATTGTCTGTTCAAAAAGCCCAGAATATTCAGCTAAGGTGAAATTACTGAGGCTACCTGTCAAGCTTTTTCCAAGATAGGCGACAATCCATCCTCCAACCACGCTATAAAAGGATAAAAGAATGAAGGATGTTATCACCCCTAAAACTCCTATGTAATGCCACTTTGAATTTTTAGCTAAGTCTTTGTACGACCTAATGGCATCTTTTTGTGTCGATCGTCCAATAATGAATTCTGCCAATAACATCGGTGCTCCGATAAGCAAGGTAAAAAGTAAAAATATAAGAAAAAAGATTCCGCCTCCGTTGGTTCCAGCCATATATGGGAATTTCCATATTGCACCAAGACCAATAGCTGAACCTGCTGCAGCTAATATAAAGCCAATTTTTGAAGACCATTGCTCATGCTGTTTCATTATTATAAACTCCTATTTCTAAAGATTAGTCTATTATGATACTATCCCCTATGTAATTTGTATAGGGAATATTCTGTAAAAACCATGAAAAGGATTGATTATTTTGGGGTGTTTTTAAAATAATTTATCCAACTTAATTAACCACTTAAGTGTAAAATCTTGGTCGAAACCTTTTTCCTAGCAGGATTCCTTGTTAATAGACTCCCGTGTATCATTAATTATAATTCTCTTATATGCTGATAACATGTAAGGATTAGCATTTTTATATCACAATAATATTTTGTTATTTGACTCTTATTTATTTTGTATTGTTCAGTTACATTTTAATAAAAGTATTTTCCAACAGATCAATGAATAATCATCATTTCCCAACTGGAGTATAGAGGATAATCGAGTAAGTCTATCATGAAAATTTGGTGGCCTCTTTGAACACCCTGATGATTTCCGTGCCAGGCGTTCGCTTTCCGCGGGCGGCCTCGGGAGCATTCCCGCAGGAGTCTCACGCCTTGCACTACAATCATCAGGGGGAACGGGTCAACTAAGACATTCAACTTAACCGAAATAAGTCATATTTTCATCAGCTATGGTGCAAATTTGGTTATCATGGGTAGCTATCTTGAAATCGATAATTAGTTTAGTAAAGTTTTTATAGAAAGTTTACTCTTTATGAAAGCGTACTTCAAAGGTCGTTCCTACATTTACTTCGCTTTTCACGCTTAATAAGCCTTGATGGTTTTTAATGATGTTAAAAGTTATCATGAGCCCTAAACCTGTACCTGTGGTCTTAGTTGTGAAAAATGGCTCCCCTAAACGTGCTATTACTTCTTCAGGTATCCCTTTTCCTTCGTCTCTAATACTGATTACTACTTCATCATCGACATCTTTTGTTTCAATGAAGATTATGCCACCTTCACTCATTGCTTCTATTCCATTCTTAATTAAATTGATAAACACCTGCTTTACTTGATTATCATCACACTTTACAAAAGGATTATCCGCTTCTAATTTCATATCAAACCAAACATTATTCATGATGGCTTGCGTTTCGAGGAGAGTTGTCACATCTTTAAGTAAAGAGTCTAGAGCCACATTTTGTACACGCACTTGATGAGGCTTTGCTAACAAGAGCAGTTCACTTAGAATCAATTCTATTCTACTGAGTTCCGACTCAATGATATGGAAATATTCTTGCTTTTGGTCGATTTCTCGTTCTAACAATTTGAAAAATCCTTTAATTGCGGTTAACGGATTTCTTATTTCATGGGCAATACCAGCAGCTAATTGGCCTGCAACCGATAGCTTTTCCGACTGCAACATGACTGCTTCTGCTTGCTTTCTTTCTGTGATATCACGAATGATGACCTGCAGGGCTTCTTTACCGAGATAGGTAGTGGGGATCCCAATTAGTTCGGTATAAAGTTTATGATTCTTCATGGTCGTCCATTCTTGTTCAAAAGTAGGAAGCTTGTTTCCATTCTGATGAGAATGAACTACTGACCAAATATGCTGGAAATCCTCTTTATCTATATTTTTATAAATACTTTGCCCAATTAACTCTCCATAACTGTCTACTTCGAGCATTTTCACTCCAGAATCATTTATAAAGGTCCATTTTTCATCACAAATTACCCCTATTGTATCAATAGAATTTTGCACAAGCTTGCGAAATCGTTCTCTACTGTTTTGTAAAATCTTATGGAAATTTTTCCGATGTGAAATATCCATAAGCATGATAAAAGAAGCAGATTTCCCCTTATACATTGTTTGGTTAGAAGTGATTTCCACTTCAATTATTCTACCGTCCAAGCGATACCATCTTTGTTCCATTAGCCCGACTCGAAAACCTTGTTGGACAGATTTAATCCGTTGTTGAACGATTTCGTGATAATTCTCGTCTATATAATCATAAACTGAGGTATTGATTAATTGATTTTTATCGTAAGCACCAAGCATACTCATTCCAGCTTCATTTACATATTTAATAATTCCATCCACTGTAATGAATAGTCCATTTGCAAGATGTTCTATTAAGTCATAAGCTGAATAGTCTTGTTCGGTTTCTTGAACATAACTCTGCTTTTCTATATGATATGTATCTTCGTTTGTATCTTGTATATTCATTTTAATATTGGTTTGCTGTGGTGATAGTTTTCCAATATCTGAGGTTTGAGTGAGTTGTAATACTATTTCTTTTGGACATTGCTGGACAGGATCTTGTATTTCGGACAAGGTAGCTTCCATCCACACAAAATCACTATCTTTTGTTTTCATTCGAAAAAAACAATGGGCCTGATGGGAGGGTTTGTAAATCAAACTCCCTATTAAGTAGAGGTCTTCCGCGTGTATCCATTCCTCTAGTTGAGTTTCCACTATTTCGGTATTTTGGTAACCTAATAATGATTCACAGGAAGAAGAGGTATAGAGTATGTTTCCGGTCGGAGAAATAATAATGATAAGATGAATTTTGGAAATCGATTCTACAGATTGATTTTCTCTATTTTTCATCAAAGAATGAGGTTTTTCCAACATTCTTCCTCCCTTCTAATTCTATCAATTTATATATAAGGAGATTCTATAAGTGAAATTATTTCCAACATTCCCTATTATACTACAAATTTCTTTATTTTTCTAAATATTATAACAAAACCTGCAGATTCTTACACTATCTAACCCAAAGCCGAGAAAAAATATAACTCAATACTACTATCCTATTAAAATCACACATCCATTTGATATAATAAGAAAATCATTAGTTGTACTATTAAATTTTAATATCGGGTCAGGCCCTAGGAGGAATTTGATGATGAGTATAGAAGCAAAAACAAAGACGGTTGCGTTTGTAGGTACTGGGGTAATGGGGAGCAGTATGGCGGGACATTTGTTACGCGTGGGGTTTGAAGTTGTGGTTTATACACGTTCGAAGGAGAAGGCGGAGGGGCTGTTGGCTCTTGGTGCTCGTTGGGCGAACAGTGCTGGTGAGGCAGCTCGTCAAGCTGACTTTATCCTAACTATGGTTGGATATCCAAAGGATGTAGAGGAAGTATATTTCCGGGAGGATGGAATTTTAGCTCAGGCACAAGAAGGAACCTATGTTATCGATATGACGACTTCTACTCCAACCCTTGCGAAACAGATTTATCAAGAAGCAAAAGCACGAAATATACATAGTTTAGATGCCCCAGTATCTGGAGGGGACATCGGAGCTAGGGAAGCACGATTGACCATTATGGTGGGTGGCGCTAAGGAAGACTATGAGGCATGCCTTCCTATCTTTCAGGCATTAGGAGCGAATATCATTCATCAAGGGGACGCTGGTGCTGGACAACACACTAAAATGTGTAATCAAATTGCGATTGCTACCAATATGATTGGAGTTTGTGAAGCACTTGCGTACGCAGAAGCAGCAGGATTAAATCCTGAAGACGTGTTAAAGAGCATTTCCAGCGGTGCTGCAGGAAGTTGGTCACTTAGTAATCTAGCTCCACGTATTATTGCGGATAACTTTGAACCTGGTTTTTTTGTGAAGCATTTTATTAAAGATATGGAGATCGCATTAGATGAAGCAGAACGTATGAGCTTGAATGTTCCAGGACTAGCACTCGCTAAGGATATGTATGTAAAGCTATCAGAAAATGGAGAAGAAAATAGTGGTACCCAAGCGTTGTATAAGCTTTGGAAGAAGCAATAACAAATGGAATGACAACTTAAAAAAGCTTTGGCTACTCATCTAAAGTAGCCAAAGCTTTTGTTCTTTTGTTGAACATATAACAATAACAAGTTATTAAATCCAAGACTATAAAAGGAAGACTCAGCAATTTTTCTCTTACTCTTATACTTTACCTCTACCACGGATAAACTCCAACAAACAAAATAGAGCGACACGACTTGTCATATCTCGAAAATCAATGGTTGGGTCGATTTCTACGATATCAAGTGCACATATCGTTTTTTCCTTCCCTAATAAAAATATCGCCTCTAGCAATTGATCACTTGTCATCCCACCTGGACCTATCGCTGGACAGCCAGGGGCAAATGCTTGATCTAGAACATCTATATCAATCGAAATATACAGGTGATCTACTTTACTAGATAACTCTTGAACTGCTTGCTCGATTACCGTTGATATTCCAAGCTTTTTCACATCTGACATTGTATATATTGTAACACCATTTTCCTTCGCATAATTGTGGTAAAAGGCGCTGTTAGAGTAATTGCGTATGCCAATCTGTACCAGATGTTCTCCTTTTAAAACTCCTGCTTCTAACAATCTCCGAAATGGAGTCCCGTTCGTCGGTCCCCCGTCTTCTGTATTACGAAGATCATGATGAGCATCAAATTGAATGACTCCAATTTTCCCTTTTTTCTCTACCATTCCCTTTAAGGTAGAATAAGTAATGGAATGATCACCACCTATAAATAAAGGCAGACATGCTGGAGAAGTTCCCATTAAGGTTGACACTGTTTCTTCTATTCGTCTATATGATTCTTTCACATCTGTTGTATGCATGGAAATATCGCCAATATCCACAATTTTATTCGTTTTCAAGAGATCGGCGCTATCCTCAATTGCATAGGTGGAATACGATTGTAACAGCTTTCGAATTACTCCTGGTGTGAAGCATGCACCAGAATGACTAATCGAAGGCTTAGATAGAGGAACACCGATTAGCGCAAGTCCCTCTACCTTGTCTCCGTCCCATTCTTGTAAAAGCTCTGCTGCCTTCGGGTAATGCCGATCGACAAACAGCGGAGTATTTGCCTTTTGTAAATAGGGAGGATTAGTCAAGATAAGCGCCCCCCTTAGCAACTTCACGGCCATTTAAGTAAACGCTCTGGATATGATTGACCCCATAATGGTACGGAACATAGTGATAGTTTGGTGCATTCCATACCACGACATCTGCTCTTCGTCCTACCGTTAATTTCCCTGCAATGTCCTCTTTGTGAATTGCTTTTGCCGCATTAACCGTCACTGCATTCCATATTTCTTCACACGTCATCTTCAGCTTTAGCATGGCTAGATTCATAATAAATTGGATATTTTCAGTCGGGGAGCTTCCTGGATTAAAATCGGTTGCCAACGCAACCGAGCCACCCGCATCAATAATTCCCCTAGCTTGTGCATACGAATCTTTGTTTAAATAAAACGTTGTACCAGGTAATAAGACAGCAACCGTTTCAGAGGACCCAAACATTTCAACGGCTTTATCTGATGCCGCGATTAAATGATCAGCAGAAGCTGCACCTAGTTCAATTGCTAATTCCGTTCCACCTAACGAGACAATTTCATCTGCATGTATTTTTACAGCAAATCCAGCTTCTTTTGCTAATGTGAGGAATGTTTTCGATTGCTCGATGGTAAATACGCCTTCCTCGCAAAAGATATCGACAAACTCGGCTAAACCCTGTTCTTTTATTTCTTGAAATAGTCCCGCCATGTCCTGAAGAAAATCGTTTGGATAATCTTTAAATTCGTTTGGAATTGCATGGGCCCCTAAAAAGGTGGAAGCAATATTCATGTCAGTATTTTTCGCTAATTCCTTTACAATATGAAGCTGTTTTAATTCAGTTTCTTTATCTAATCCATAGCCACTTTTCGCTTCCAGTGTAGTGATACCATAGCTTAGTAATCTCTTTAAATGAAAGTGCGCTTTTTCATATAACTCTTCAAAGCTAGCATTTCTAGTTGCTCTTACCGTAGAATGGATGCCTCCACCTTGCTTAAGAATTTCCAGATATGGTACTCCCTGTTGCTTTAAAGCAATTTCATGTTCTCTTGATCCACCAAACACTAGATGCGTATGTGGATCAACTAAACCAGGTGTAACAAGCATTCCTTGACAATCTATCACTTTCTTACTTGTTAAATCTTTCGCCTGCTCGCTTGTGCCGATGAAAGTAATTATTCCATCCTTCCACCCGATTGCGCCGTCTTTTATAAGGGGAACGGTGTTCATTTGCTCACCTTTTACAACAGTTGTCTCATGATCCATAGTTAGTAATTCCCCACAATTAATCAATAAGGTATCAAGTTGCATTGTTTATTCACGCTCCTTTAAAAGGGGAATGTGGACACCTTTTTCTTTTGCTACTTTTTTTGCTAGGTCGTAACCCGCATCGGCATGACGCACTACTCCCATACCAGGATCAGACGTTAACACTCTCTCTAGTCTGCGTCCTGCAGCCTCCGTTCCATCTGCAACAATCACCATTCCTGCATGTAGAGAGTAGCCCATCCCTACACCACCTCCATGATGGACAGAAACCCAGCTCGCTCCATTTACTCCGTTGATTAAGGCATTTAAAATGGGCCAATCCGCTACTGCATCACTTCCGTCTAACATCGCTTCCGTTTCACGATTTGGGGATGCCACAGACCCACAATCCAAATGATCCCTGCCAATAACGATTGGTGCTGAAAGCTCACCGCTTGCTACCATTTCGTTAATAATTTTTCCAAAGCGTGCACGTTCTCCATATCCTAACCAGCAAATTCGTGATGGCAATCCTTGAAATGCTACTTTTTCTCGAGCCATCTTGATCCAATTGCAAAGATGCTCGTTGTCAGCGAATTCTTTTAGAATAACTTCATCTGTTTTGTAGATATCCTCAGGATCCCCTGAAAGCGCGACCCAGCGGAATGGACCTTTTCCTTCACAAAATTGTGGACGGATAAATGCCGGTACAAATCCAGGAAAATCAAAAGCATTCGTGACACCTTCGTCTAGTGCTACTTGGCGAATATTGTTTCCATAATCGAATGTAACTGCTCCTCTTTTTTGCAGTTCAAGCATAGCTTTCACATGCTCTGCCATGCTTTGTTTTGCCAGATTGACAAGCTGCGCCGGTTCCTTCTCTCTTAAGATTGCAGCATCTTCTACTGTCATATCCATTGGGATATAACCATTGAGTGGATCATGCGCTGATGTTTGGTCTGTTAACAAATCCGGCGTAAATGCTCTTTCTACTAGTTGCGGTAGAATTTCAGCCGCGTTTCCTACAAGTCCAATGGAAAGAGGTTTTCCTAATCTCTTATATTCTTCCGCTTTTACTATTGCTTCTTCTAAGTTCGTCATTTTCACATCACAATATTTAGTTTCAAGACGGCGATCAATACGATGTTCATCTACATCAATAGCGATACATACTCCACCATTCATCGTAACTGCAAGAGGTTGTGCGCCACCCATGCCACCAAGCCCAGCTGTAACAGTGATTGTACCTTTTAAACTATTATTAAAATATTGCTTGGCTGCTTCTGCAAATGTTTCATAGGTACCTTGTAAAATCCCTTGTGTTCCTATATAAATCCAACTACCTGCTGTCATTTGGCCATACATCATTAAGCCCTTTTTATCGAGTTCATGGAAATGCTCCCAATTCGCCCATTTTGGCACTAAATTGGAATTAGCTAAAAGTACACGCGGTGCATCTTCATGGCTGCGGAAAACTGCTACAGGTTTTCCAGACTGAATGAGTAATGTTTCATCATTCTTCAATTCCTTAAGAGAAGCGACAATAGCATCAAAGCTTTCCCAATTGCGTGCTGCTTTTCCGATTCCACCATAAACAACCAACTCGCTAGGAATCTCTGCCACTTCAGGATCTAGATTATTCATCAACATGCGAAGCGCAGCCTCCTGCACCCACCCCTTCGTATTTAGTTCACTGCCTCTTGGAGCTCTAATCACATTTACCTTCTCCATACTCACTCATCCTCTCGCCTATTATCATTTATTGGTAATACATCTCCCATTAAACTTTGAATTCGTTACAGTTAAGTTGCAAAACTATTAAATTACTGTTTGGTGCCTAGCCCCAGCAGGAGTTTCACGCCCTGCACAATACACTTCCCCTATATTGGAGCCATTCTGTTAATGCTTCAATGTCTTTGGAGAAAATTCGATCTTCGGTGATGCTTGGGACCACCGTTCTTCCTTCTTGGTACCATTGCTGCATAAGTGGAGCTGCTTGATGGACTCCTCGGTATTCTACTGCTTGCATGGCGCAGATCCATTCAATTGCAAGGACTCTTCGAACATTAGCTATTATTTGATGGGCATGTCTTGCTCCGATAGTTCCCATACTTACATGATCTTCTTGATTAGCCGAAGATGGAATGGAGTCCACACTTGCCGGATGCGCTAACGTTTTGTTTTCTGATACTAAGGAAGCTGCACAATATTGCATAATCATGGCACCTGATTGAAGTCCTGGTTTCGCACTTAAAAACGGAGGTAAGTCATTTAATTGCGGATTTACCAATCGTTCAATTCTACGTTCAGATATATTTGCAAGTTCCGCCATCCCAAGCTTTAAAAAGTCCATTGCAAACGCTATCGGCTGACCGTGGAAATTACCTCCAGAAATGACCTTTTCACCATCCCCAAAGATTAAGGGATTATCCGTCGCTGCATTCATTTCTATTTCGAGTTTCTCCTTCACATACCCAAGCACTTGCCATGAGGCGCCATGCACTTGAGGAATACAACGTAAAGAATAAGCATCCTGCACCCGCTTTTCCCCCTGTTTAGTTACAAGCTTACTGCCGTACAATAGCGTACGCACTCGTGCAGCTACCCCAACCTGTTCTGGATATCCTCTTACAAGATGAACATCCTCATCTAATGCATCTACAACACCTTCTAACCCTTCAAATGTCAGTGCAGCAATAGATTCAGCCTGAAAAGCAAGTTTCTCCGCCTCTAAATAGGCAACTACTCCAACAGCTGTCATAGCCTGTGTGCCATTAATAAGAGCCAAGCCTTCTTTTGCTTTTAGTTCAATAGGTGTAATCCCTTTTTTAGTCAAAACTACACTTGTATGAACTCTTTCACCTCTATAAAATACCTCCCCCTCCCCTAACAGCGTTAAGGCTAAATGAGATAAAGGAGCTAAATCCCCACTCGCGCCAAGTGAACCCTGCTGTGGAACTACGGGATGAATACCCTCATTTACATATTCCAAAAGCCGTTCAATAACAATCGGCCTAACACCTGAATAACCTTTCAGTAACGCATTTGCTCTTAAAACAAGCATCGCTCGACCAATTACTTCTGAAAATGATTCACCTACTCCGCATGCATGTGAATGGATTAGATGACGCTGTAATATTTCCGTTTCCTCAACTGGAATTAGTACATCACTAAATTTCCCAAATCCAGTCGTTATGCCATAAACTACTTCTCCGTCTAATACAATGTTTTCCACGGCGGCACGACTGCCCACTACTCGCTTCATCGCTTCTTTACATGGGGATACTTTTTCATTTTCAAATAATATAGCTCTCATCTTTTCTAGTGTTAATGATTCTCCGCTTAAAATAATCATGACAATCCATCCTCTCTGATACCAACAATAAAAATAAAAGAGGGCCATACTTTAATAAACGTTCATTAAAGTACAGCCCCCTATTTTTCAGCAACTATGGGCATAGTTTATTTAAATGTGATTAATTCCAAGTCCAATTGTCTCATGCTCCGAACCACGCACTGGAGCTCCAATTGTTCCATAAAGCGCGACTGCTATCCAGTCACCCTCTTCTAACTCTTCATAAGGGTTTCCTCTCACTACAGCAAAACGTAGTCCTACTGTTCTCATTAAGGAGCCAAGCTGAACCTGACCTCGTGTTACACCACTCAACGCATCCATAATGGCATGATAGAGCGCATGTGTCTCTCGATACCCATCAGACTTTATGATACCTTCTCTTTTTGCAGCAGTTTCAATAGCTGCTACTACTTTTTGCGAATCCATGGACCCGACTTTTCCAACACAAGTCCCCCACTGTTCTGGAAGCGAAAAAGAAAATCCTTCTTGTTCCGTACCCATCGCCAAAAGTACCGCATATTTTCCAATTCGACGTTCTAACGCTAATACCATCTGCATTATCCTCAATACTGAAAATTTTCTAATAACTATCGACTAGTTTAAGTGTAAATTTGAACATGCCTCTCTGTCAAGCAAAGAAATTGGAATTTTCATTGTGCTCTACTATTTCCAAACTCATTTAAATCTTTTCATATTCCTTATATAGCATATAATACTGAAGCCCTTTTGTGATTTCTAACGCTTGTTCTTTCTTTTCTTTAGCTACAGTATAATTTTTCCGCTTTAACGCTTGTTCTATTTCTATCGCTAGCTTCATCCAGTCTTTCTGAAGTTTGGGAATTAAAGCTTCTACCGTTTTATTATCTTTTTCTTCCGCCGCAATTGTAGCCAACACATAATGCTTTAATACTACTTGGTCAATAAGAGCTACTTCTTCCTTCGCTTTTAGAGTATTTCCAGCTCGTAAATAATACTGCGCTCGAAAGATAGCAGTTTTCTTCCCTTTCCATTTTTTATCAAGATCATCAAGCTGACGTTTTGCTTCTGGTAAGTTCCCATTTGCTAATTCTAAAATAAATCCATAGTATGGTTCATGCTTCTTTTTCATCAGATATTTCTCTATTTTATCAGCGTCTTTAGACAAGAACATATATCTTATATCTCGATAAGAAAGAGCAAAAAAAGCAATAACAAGGAGGACGACAAATATCCAAAAATTAAATGAAATATTCATGAACCCCAACGCAATTCCTACCGTAAATCCTACAGCAATAAGTATCAATAAACTTTTCATATGATTATGTGTTCCTTTCTGTCTAGGTGCATCTTTTCTTTATATTGACTTAACCATTCCGCCATCTACTAAGAAGGAGCTTCCGGTCATATAACTATTTGCATCAGATACTAGAAACGTTACCACTTTTGCAAATTCCTCGGGATCACCATAACGTCCTAATGGTATCGTACTTTTCACTTTCTCTTCCATCTCATTCTTGGAGATTCCTTGCTTTTTAGCATTTACCTCATCTAAGAAGCTTACGCGATCAGTCGCAATTCTACCAGGTGCAACCGTATTGATAAGAATTCTATCTTGTGCTAGCTCCCCAGCGAGTGTCTTCGTCAATCCAACAATACCTGTACGGAATGTATTTGATAATATTAGACCAGGAATAGGTTCTTTTATCGAAGAAGAGGCTATGTTGATAATTTTCCCGCCATTTTTCTTTAAATACGGCAAGGCCTCGCGAATCATTCGTACATAACTCAATAAATTTAATTCAAATGACTGCTGCCATTGCTCGTCTGTAATTTGTTCAAAAGAACCCGCAGGAGGACCTCCAGCATTGTTCACTAAAATATCTAGCTGACCAAATTGGTCAATCGTATGTTGTACTGCTTGTTTAATTTGTTCTGGCTGCATAATGTCAGTTGGAATATAGCTCGCCTTTCCACCTTCTAGACTAGTTAACTCCGAATATACAACTGCTAATTTTTCCTGATTGCGACTAGCAAGGACGACATTGACCCCTTCCTTTATAAGAGCGGTAGCAATCGCCTTCCCTAGACCTTGACTTGAAGCTAACACAAGTGCTGTTTTTCCTTGAAGATTTAGTTCCATTTTTCACACAACCTTTCCCCATTATGTAACTCTTTCCATTATAACGCTTCCTTCAGAGCTTGTAACGAGTAGAAGAAGGGTTTAAGCTAGTTGTCACGAAAAAGTATATATACTATAAAAAGGAGAGTTTGACTAATGACTGTTTCCTACAAGAAAGCTCGACAATTTATCTACCAAAACGGCTCACTTTGGGAGAAGGCCCTCTTTCGTTATTTATTTGAAGATGGCCCGATTTCTCACTTCCATCAAGCACTGTCATGTTATAAAAATGCAGACAGCGGATTTGGCCACGGATTTGAATACGATATAAAATGTCCGGATTCTAACCCCTTAGCATTAGAATTTATGTTAAGTGTCTTTAGAGATACAAGAGTTCCAGCAGGTGATACATTTGTTGGCAGTGCTGATTGGGTAGTGGATAATCAAAAGGAAGATGGCTCGCTTCTTAATCCAGCAAATCTACTAGACTATCCACATGCCCCGTGGTGGAGTGGTGGCGGACAGACGATTCCCGCTTCGATTACTGGAAATCTAATCCGTTTAGGCCTATCTTCTGACAAACTTCAAGAGAATACAGCAAAATGGACAAAAGAAAATTTATCATTTGAACAAATAACAAAAACAGACTGGCTATTTATGAACTATCATGCCATTGATTATTACACGAACGTACCTCAAACTAAAGAACATAAAGCCTTAAAGCAGACAGCGATTGATCAAGTAATCAAATGTGCGTCAGTGGCACCAGAAAAGCAATATTTTACGTACTTTCAACTGGCATCAACACCTGAATCGGAAATTGCCAAAGCTACACCTGATCATTTGATAGAGAAATTCCTTAATTATCTAGAGGCTGCACAAAGAGAAGATGGCGGATGGGACGATGAGCACGGACTTACATATTGGCAATCGTATTTCTCCATCGTTATATTACTTACGCTTCGGAATTATGGGAGAGTGTAAAAAAGATGTTAGCTAAAATCACTCACTGATTTTAGCTAACATCTTTTTTCACCTTGCTACTCTCCATTTTTAAAAAGCTGAATCTTCTTTTCTCCTTCTTCAAACATATAATAATTATTGACATTATCAGCCTTTATTATTAGATTTTCGGTCTCGTTAGGTCCTACTGAAATCTCCACATTAAGGAATTCAAAGTCTCCCTCTGGATTTTCCTCATAATGACCCATGTAATGCGTTTCAAGATATGGGTTATTATCCCCTCCTAATTGCCAGTTATAGTGTCTTTGCTTGTCTCCATCGTTTTTATTTTCCCCTGTCAACAACACTTTGTACCTATTTCTATTTTCCTCTGATATTAACTCGATGGTAATATTCTTTAGAATGATCCCATCTAATTCAACATCAAGTGGTTTTTCTTTTGTCTCTTCCAACGGTACCGCTAAAGAGAAGTACATCGGCTCGTCATATTGAACAGCAATGAGTTCTGCATAATATTGTCCTCTCTCTTCTTCCTTCCCTTTTAAAGAATAGGTTTCTTTATTTAGGAAATAGCGCGAAAAATCCATTTGAATCGGACCTTCCTGGCCCCAATCCATAGTATGGTAATAGATTGGAAGCATAAATTGATTGTCTTGATTGACCACTTGAATTCCTGCATGTATGTATTGATTACGTGAATTATATTCATGGATATTATCGCTTGTCTCTTCCTCAAGGCTTTCTATCCTTTTCTTTTCATCTTCTGTAAACCTTGCATGGTAGGTTAATCGACTTCCATATTTCCCATAAACCATCGTCATCAATTCAACTTCGATTTTATCATCGACAACTATTACTTCATCCAGTTCTACTACCTCTAAAGCGCTATCTATTTTGTCGTAATGAATAGGCACTTCCACTTCCCAACTACCATGAAAACCTTGTATTCTTTTTAATTGAAAGTGCAGAGTAAATTTATCTGGCAACTCTTCTTCCTTTTTTACTTTTATCATAAAAGAAGGGCGCTTTAACTCCTCATCCAAGTCATTAAAGCCTTCTTGATATCCATAAAACATATCTGAAATAGGCTGAGAAACTTCTACCGGATAGTTTTTTCCCTCTTCATCAACGATTTTTATAGCATTGTATTCGTAAATATCCATATCATTAATGTAGTTAATATTATGTTTTTCACTACTTACATCATAATAAACAACCATATGAAGTGGATCTATTTCCACACCAGTCACTTCAAATGTGACTTCATTATCAGTTACCTTATATGTTCCTTCTGTCCAAACATTATAAATAGTACCATGTTCCATATAGGTCGCCAATTTTAATGCAAGTGGTTTTAAAGCAGGAACGACTACCACACTGACAAAAAATATTGCCGCTATCACACTAATTACACTAAGCTGATACTTCCAGGTTCTGTGCTTCGGCACTTTTTTTATATACGGAGTGAGTTCACTTAAAACACTTCTGTTGAAGGGTTCTTCAAGTTTTGGTGAATGAATCACATCTTCTATCGCTTTTTTCTCTACTTTTAATGAATATAGAATCTCTCTACACGATGGACAGAACTCCAGATGATCTTCCGCCTGTTCAATTTCTGCTGCATTTAGTTTTATATCAAAATATTGTGTTAATTCTGTTAGTGTTAAGCAACTAGCTGACGGTTTTTCGTGATTGTTCTCTAGTAGCTTTGCTCTTATAAAACCTAGAGACTTTTGATAGTTTTCCTTTAGATGAGTAACATCTTCTTGTAGTATTACTGCTAGTTTTTCAGATTCTTCCCTTAACGAATGCGCAAGTAGAAATTCAAAGCGGTACTTTCCTTCTAACGAAGTAATCGCTTCTTCTATTTCTAAAAAACGAGGATTATAAAACTGGATATAATCTTCCGGAGAAATCTGGCTAGATGATAAGATTTCTTTTTTTATAAAAGCTACTGTTTCTCGATAAAACCAGTCGGAAAAATACTCTGTTTCTTTAAATTCGGATAACTTCTGATAGGCAGCTATAAAACTAGCAGCAACAATCTTTTCTGCCTTAGTATCATCTCCAACCATTCGAAGTGTTACCACATACAATTTATTTTTATATCGTTCGATAATAGATTCAAAAGCTCCTACATTACCATTTAAAATTTCATTAACTTCCATGGATTCCTCATTCATCTTATTTCCACCCTTTTAAAAAGTTAAGCTAATTAAATCGTTTCTGATTTTATTATACCATTCTCTTCCTTTTTTCGAGCGAATAATTAGAAAATTGACAAAAAAAAGAAGCTACCCTAATTAATAAAGTAGTTCCGTTAAATTGGATATCCCTTAGAAATCAAAGTGCTTTTTTAGTAACGGTGTAAAAAATCGCTTTTTAAAAATATTTCTCTTCTTTTTTCATCCATTGATGCATGTTGTGCTCTTTGTTTCACTACTTTTTTACCACCAAAAATTATTTTTAACATTTTTTTCATCCTCCATCATTCCTTATAATTTGTTGTTAAGCTAATTATAAGTTTTATCTCTTCCCTACAAAACGAACTGCAGAATGGTTTTCACTCGTTCTTTTACCTACAGTTATATCCCACTTTATAAGGATAGATACTACGACTTACGACTGAAAGACAAGTAAAGAATGAAAAACCAAAAAGGAGATTCATCGAATGAATCTCCTTTTTAAGGACAGTTTACTTAAAATATAAGTTGGATTAATTATCGCTTATAACACTCTTACAGCTTTCACTGCTTTTGGCTTCCAATAAGAGTTAAAGGAGGCATAAGCTACACCTGTTGAAGTTGCAGAGTGCAGAAGTGTATTAGAGTCCACAATAATGGAGACATGATTAATAATCCCATCCCCAGTAGTATCAAAGAAAACTAGATCTCCTTTACGAACTTGCGATAAAGGTATTTCTGTTCCAACATTTGCTTGTTGTGCAGAAGTTCTTGGAAGATTAATCCCATTCTCTTGGTATACTTTCACTGTAAATGAAGAGCAATCGAATGCGTCTGTTCTATTAACGGATGCTCCATACAAATAGCTAGCACCTAAATATTTCTTTCCGCTTTCTATAACGGAATCAGCTTTTACTTCCCATGAACCATTGCCATTTACAGGAGTTGCTTGTCCACTTCCTGGAATTATGACAACTTGTCCCACAGAAATGCGATTAGCATCCTTAATGTTCTGATTCGCACCTAACAAAGCAGAGAGTGATATACCGTGACGTTGTGCTACTGCGGATAAAGAATCACCGCTCTTAATCGTATAATTACTAGTTCCAGTCACAGGTGTACTTGGTGTACTTGGTGTACTTGGTGTACTTGGCGTATTTGGCGTATTTGGCGTATTTGGCGTATTTGGCGTATTTGGTGTCTGAGTAGAATTACTTGATATCGTTATTTTTTGACCAATATAAATTTGGTTCTGATTTTTAATAGTAGGATTTAAACTAAGTAACGCACTAACAGTTGTTTGGTGATTTCTAGCGATAACCGATAGATTATCACCTGATTTTATCGTGTAAGAAATATTCGCACCTGTATTGGTGTTTGTAGTAGGTTTTGTTGAGCCTGAGGTTTTAGATTTCAAAGCCAGTGACTGACCTGGAAAGATTATATCTGACTTTAATCCATTCCAATTTTTCAATTCATTTACGCTCACTTGATTATTTGTTGCAATCTTCCATAAGGAATCACCTGATTTAACGACATAATCAGAAGCGATCGCTTGTCCAGAAAACATAAATGTCGATACAAGTGCTCCAGCCATAATTTTCTTTTTCATGGTGTTTTAATTCTCCATTCTCACTTTTTGTTGACAGTTCTTTACATTTCAGGGCTTACGGGTTCATTTCATGGTCTTCATCATTTGTCATGCTCTTTTCCTCTTTGGTATTAAACCGAGTATTATATAGTTAAGAATACTACAAAATAATACAAAAAACGAGAAAAATCTGAATTTTTATACAATGAAAAAAATCCTTAGTGAAACGTTACAAAATTATCTTAGCATGAAAATTCTAACAAATATCCTTTGAAATGTTTCCTATTTAGCCATAATATGGATTGAAACGAAAATACAAATGTAACAATAAGCAAGACGTAAGTCAACAAGAAAAAGCTTTAAAAGGAATCTGTCCTATGTTACTCAGATAAAAGTGTCAGTGAATCTGGGGCAAATGCCCATACACACTGGGTGTTTGTAACATAATGTATTGTATCTTAGCTTGAAGGGAGATACGTCTAAATGAGTAAAGTAGAAGGCGGAAAAGGTTATCCTAGCACTGGTTTTACCCTATACATTATTCTTTTTATACTTCTTGTAATTATTGGGTCAGCTTATATCTGTTAATATGCGATTGGCTTAATCGCTTTATTTCTCATTAAAACGTAGAAATCACTCTACGTTTTTTTCTTGTTGGTTACACTGAAAATAATGGTGCTACATTAAATACCCTGATGATTTCCGTGCCAGGTGTTCGCTTTCCGCGGGGCGCTTGTGGAGCCTCCTCGGCATGCCTGCGGGGTCTCCACAAAGCGCTACTTCCCGTAGGAGTCTCACACCTTGCACTCCAATCATCAGGGGAGACGGGGGAGAATTGACGCTCCACTTTTTCATCATCTATGATGCAATGTATTTATATATATTGCTTGGGTATCTACACGAAAATACGTTAACCGCTTTAAATCCCCTCTTGATTTTTGCGCAAGTTTTTGATTTCTGTTTGTCAGCTTGAGGTAGTTTAAAATGGCGGATTAGTTTTAATAAATTCCTCTTTTTAAAAGGTAAATGTGAAATCATTTGAAATTGACATAATTTAGTCAACTATAGGCTACGCTAAGAAGAGATTAATTGTAGTTGGAGGAGTCATAGTGATGAAGAGATATGTAGCTTTTCCCCATAATAAGAATAATCGTGTAAGTCACATCCATTTGAGCAATTTTTCTAATAATGAAAAGAGCTTACTAAGGTCCTCCGATGAATAAGCCATTAGAACGATTGCTATGGAGTATTGCATTACCAGGTTTTGGACAATTACTTAACAAAAAATATGTTAAAGGGTTAACATTTATTATTTTAGAGTTCTTAATCAATGTACAAGCAAATTTCAATTCCATCATCTTGTATAGTTTTAACTGGGAAATTAAACGTGCCTTTGAGGAAGCTAATTTTCTCTGGCTCATGTTCTATCCTTGTTTATATTTTTTCGCAATGTGGGATGCCTATAAGGATGCTGGTGGTGGGACTGCACCTTTTTCCTATCTTCCCTTTGTAAGCTGCGCCTATTTTGTAACAGTAGGGCTCATGCTTTCTTCGAAAATCAAGGTATATGGTTTCATTGTTGGTCCAATGTGGTTGCCAATGATTTTTGTTATCCCGGGCATTGTTGCTGGCTTGATTGTCCGAGAACTACTCTTGTATTATTTTCATCAAACTAACACCTAGAAGGGGAGAATTCTGATGCCTTATGCTTCTACTAGAGATGATGTCCGTATTTTCTATCAACTAGTTGGGAATGGTCCAATTACACTGGTATTCATTCATCCACCTGGCATGGGGCATGTGACTTTTAAACAGCAGCTTCCTTTGGCTAAAAAGTTCCGATTACTATACCTTGATTTACGAGGGAACGGAAGAAGCGGAAGGAATGAAGAACCAATTACGATCCCCATGTTAGCAACGGATATTTTTGATGTATGCCAAGAGCTTAACCTTAAGAATTTTTTCATAGTGGGTTATTCTAATGGAGCCTCTATTGCAATGGAATTTGCTCTTACTTATCCACCACTTGTGGAGGGACTTATTCTAGTAGGTGCTTTTCCTAAGGTGAATTCTGTCCTTTTATTTGGAGAATTTTTACTAGGGATTTGGGCAACTAAGGTAGATCAAATGCCATTGATCGCAAAGGTAATCGGTCATGCACATGCATATTCAAAAGAGTTTGGTCGTGAATTAGAATCGTACATATTAAAAACAGATGCAAGTACTTTACATGAAATGTACAACGAAGGGGTTAAATATGATTGCACAAGTAAACTAAAAGAAATTAAAGCACCGATTCTTCTTGTTTATGGTCAAAGAGACTACTATGTCCACCATTACCAAAAAGAATTCGCTGCCCTTCACCAGCAGACCCAAATCATCTACATTTCCAAAGCGAAACATCAAGTCCCCACCAGATTCCCGAACGAATTCAACACCATCCTCCAAATATTCATAAATAAGCATGCACCAACTAATGATAAAACATCGCGCAAAAATTTCTAAATGGCTCATGGTGATGGCAGGACTCTCCGGTTATACATCGTACAAGAAAGAGGGCTTCGGTTTTCACCGAAGCCCTCTTTTATATATTTTCGCAATAGTATTTGATTGTGATATTGTCATTGAAGTATATTGATGATTATTTGATGGTGATTTTTTGATTGGATTCCTTTGTTTGGGATTTTGGTAAGCTGAATGATTTTATCAGATGATCTTTTGAATGGGGATTAATACAATTGTGTGCAATTTTCATTTTACTTAGAGTTGCTTGTAAGGTTGCATTGGCATCCTTAGTTGGATTCAACTGAATGCTGGTCATATCTACCATGGCTCGCACTACATTCTCTAAAGCCACCTTTAATTTATCCTCACCAATTGACGCCCCATCTTTTACTAAAAGCTTCACTAAATCAGTAGCATACACATTCATCTTCTCCAATGTTTCAACCTTTTCCTGCATCTCCCTTTCCCCCTCTTTTTACTCTTCCATAAACTTATGAATTCCAAATGATACCTATTCCATTTTCAACTTTTGCTTACATCTTTTTCTTTTCTCCCTTCCCACGTCTCATTCCTTCATCTCGACAAAAGAAGCCAGAATGATTTCAATTTCGACTCGCTTTCTTCATTTTAAAGTAGTACAAAAAATGCTTCTTTTCGATTTTCAAAGTTTTTCACTATAATACCTACTTTTTACACATAACCTATTTTCTTACAGTTTGTTTTCATTTATAATGGAGTATATCATTAGAGGGAGTGAACAAGATGAAACTAATCCAACTTGCAGTAGAGAATAAACGTAAACAAATGATGCAAACTGCTCAAAAGACAGGCTTAACCTCTAATGAAACAATCAAGCTTAGTCAGGAGTTAGATGAAATGATGAACGTCTTTGTTCCTCCTACTATTGAAGATTTATCATATAAATACTATTCTCATACAGAAAAAATATCTATTAAACGCTAATTTTCACTTGAAATTTCCTTCAGAGTATATATAATAGTTAAAAACTTTATGAAAAATTCATTAATGACAAAGAGAGTAGCTTATTAGCTAGCCACAAAGCGAATTAGGGATGGTGTGAGCCTAATGCAAGGCTATGAGTGAAGCGCACTTTGGAAATGATAAAGGTTCATCCACTTTAAGGATGTTAAGTGGCTTTCTTTCAATCAGAAAGCAAAAAGAGTGGTACCGCGGGCAAAAGCTCGTCTCTTCAATTCATTTGAAGAGGCGAGCTTTTTTTATTATTGATCCTGTTACACCGCTGTACTTAACATAGCCATTATCTTATAAAAGGAGACGAACAAGATGAAACTAAAACAAACCCTCGCAGAAGCAATTCATCACGTTATTCCAGAATTATCAATTGAAGAAATACATGCAAAAATAGAAAAACCAAAATACGCTCACCATGGAGATTTTGCTTTCCCCACATTCGAGCTAGCAAAAATAAAAAAACAAGCTCCACACTTGTTAGCATCGAATTTAGCTTCAGAGATAAATCACTCCATAATTGCTAAAACAGAGCCAGTCGGACCGTATCTTAATTTCTTTCTAGAAAAAGAAATTGCCCAACAACAAATCGTCAATACTATTTTTGACAAACAACAAGCATACGGGGATTTGACTTTCGGAAACGGTGAAAACATCGTTCTTGACCTTTCTTCCCCCAATATCGCAAAACCATTTTCCATGGGACATCTTCGTTCCACCGTTATCGGAAACGCTCTTGCCAATATTTTAGAGAAGTGCGGCTTTAAAACCATTCGGATTAACTACTTAGGAGACTGGGGAACGCAGTTTGGAAAACTGATCTCCGCCTATTTAAAATGGGGATCAAAAGAAGATGTGCTAAAAAGTCCCATTCCAGAGTTATTAAAACTATATGTAAAATTCCATGTAGAAGCTGAAAAAGATGAAACCCTCATCGAAGAAGGCCGACTTTGGTTTAAGAAGTTAGAAGATGGTAATGATGAAGCACTTTCACTTTGGAAATGGTTCCGTGAAGAATCTCTACTCGAATTTCAGCGTATTTACGACTTACTAGGCGTTAGTTTTGATTCAAACAATGGGGAAGCCTTTTATAATGACAAGATGGATTCAGTTATTGACCACTTAAAGAAAATGAATCTCTTAACTTTATCCGATGGCGCTGAGGTGGTTGTGTTAGAAGAGGACCCTTCCCTCCCTCCATGTTTAATCAAAAAGTCGGATGGAGCAACGCTTTATGCAACCCGTGATCTAGCGGCTGCCTTTTATCGAAAAAAAACTTATCAGTTCAGCAAAGCTTTATATGTAGTAGGTCAGGAGCAAACCATCCATTTCCAACAAGTAAAAGCTGTTATAAAGAAAATGGGAGAAGATTGGGCTAAAGATATGCACCATATACCATTTGGTCTTTTACTGAAAGATGGAAAGAAGATGTCAACGAGAAAGGGTAAGGTCGTTTTGTTAGAAAATGTGATTCGAGAGGCAATTCAGCTAGCAGATAGTAATATTCAAGCCAAGAATCCAGAGCTTCCAAATAAAGAAGAAGTGGCTAAGCAAGTCGGGGTCGGGGCAATTATTTTCCACGATTTAAAAAATTATCGCTTAAACTCCATTGAATTTTCATTAGAGGATATGTTGAAATTTGAAGGAGAAACAGGTCCCTATGTCCAGTACACATTTGCTCGTGCCTCTTCCATTCTACGAAAGGCGACATGGACACCAAAAGAATCAACAAAAGGACTCCATGACTCCTACTCCTGGGAGCTTTCAAAGTTATTATATGATTTTCCAGCCGTAATTGAGAAAGCTTATGTAGGCTTTGATCCATCTGCTATTGCAAAATATGTAATCGATGTTTGCCAAAGCTTTAATACTTGGTATGGTCAAGTGAAATTTTTGAATGAGGATCAGGAAAAAGAGAGTAGACTTGCTTTAGTCTATGCTTCAACTATTGTTATTGAAGAGAGCTTACGATTATTAGGGATGAAAGCACCTAAAGAAATGTAATTATCTTGTAACTTTATTGCGTACCAGCACATGAAACCAACTTTCCTTTCATATATTGAAGTAACACTCAGTTGGGGGAATGCCTTATGCAATGGTTAGTTTGGTTTCATATATTGGTCGCAATTATCGGAATCGGCCCCACTTTTTTCGGAAATATTCTCCTAAGGAAAAATCAAACTATCTCGGATTTACGTCATAATATTCTTCTCCAGCATAAATTAGACTATTTCCCCAAAATCGGTGGGACGATTGCAGTAATTACAGGAATTCTACTTGTCGTTTTTGGAAACTATGGTTCGATCCTTCAAATATGGCTATTCGCCTCCCTTTTGATTTATCTTGCTATTCAAGTACTCGTCATTGGCTTTATCTCACCAAAGGTTTATGATCTTCAACAGTGGCTCCTTCATCCTGAAAATCGTGCATCGACTCAATTACCCCTTAAACAAACCATGACTTTAACTACTGCAAGTAACTTGTATATGTTTGTAACTTTTTTAAGTATCGTTATATTCCTCCTTATGATCATCAAACCAAACTAAAAGATAGGTCAGTTCCTTTTTTTCTCTAAAAGTGGAGAAAGCATAAAAGGCATTGACCTATCTTTTATTATTTTAATGGCTCTAATCAACAGCTAGCGTCCTGAAAATCAAAACTGGACTTTAACAGAGCGAATTTAATTACGAGATTAATGCCTTTTTTACAGCAGTAGGGTCTTCTGGTGAAAGGTATACCCACTCATATCCATATTTAAAGGCAATTCCATTTTTCAAGGATGTTGCCATAATATGAACGGTCGGAAAATCATCCGCAGATGTATTTTCTGTAAAGTAATAGGTACTACCATAACGATAGGCTTTGGCTCCCTTTAGCTCTTCCACCATTTTAACGACTGATATTTTTGAGCAATCATACCGCTTTCTTATCTTCCCATTAAACAATACTTGGATTTCTTTATCTGTCACTTGATACGCCATTTTCCCGTCCTGTCGTAAATTTATCCCTAAATTCATATGATAAATTCCAAGGTAAGGATGGACAAAAAATACCATCAAAGTCGGTGCTAACAAAGGCAGGATCACCCATGGATTCACTATTATATTAGTAAAACTCAACACTATCACGACAATGACGAAGCTATAAATAAGTGATTCAAAGCTAGCGAAAAAAGTCTCCTGCTTTGTCCTCTTCCCTTCTCTCGTGGTTGCTTTATACACCATAAACCATGCCTCCAAACACCGTTCCTCTTTCTCTTAATACGTTTCTACATAAAAAAAGTTTCAAAAACTATTTAATATTTCTGAATCATCTAGTAGAATTGAAATACTTTACACAGAATAAGGAGGATGGACACATGTTTACATTACAAGTTGACGATGAGATTTCGCTCCAGCTTATTCAACTACATCATAAAGAAGAACTTTTCCATCTAGTTGATTCCAATCGTGAGCATTTAAGAGAATGGCTTCCATGGGTCGATTCCACAAACGCTACTTCCAACTATGATACGATTATTCCCGCGTGGTTGACGCAATTCGCAGAAAATAACGGTTTCCAAGCAGGGATACGCTATAAAGGGAAATTTGTGGGAATGATTGGGTTACATAGGATTGATTGGAATAACAAGGCTACTAGCATTGGTTACTACCTATCAAGTGAAGCAGAAGGCAATGGGGTTATGACACGTTCTGTCCATCGCGTTCTACAGTATATATTTGAAGAGCTAAAACTTCAAAGGGTCGAAATTAGATGTGGAGAAAATAACGTGAAAAGTCAAGCTATTCCGGAACGATTAGGCTTTACGAAAGAAGGGCTCATTCGAGATGGCGAAAAGCTATATGACCATTTCCATTCCTTACTCGTATATGGAATGTTACGCTCTGAATGGGGTATTAAAAACTAATACAATCTCGTAAAAAATAAAACTGCCTATCAAATGATAGACAGTTTTATTTAAATATCTCTTCGTAAAGCTTTTAACACATCAATTCTTGTTGCTTTTGCAGCCGGTTTTAAGCCTGAAAGTATTGCAACAATTAAACTAATACCAACACAAATAACAGTCAATGACCAAGGAATATACGAGAGCATTACCTCTGTACCCATTTCTTCATTAAATACCATTTCGATAACCATTGGTAAGGCCATATTGACCCCATAACTGATTATATAGGCTGCTACCGTTCCAATGAGTGCCCCTACAATTCCAATATAGGCACTTTCCATTAAAAATAAGCTCTTAATCATTTTCGGACTTCCACCGATTGCTTTAATAATCCCGATATCCTGTGTTCTTTCTGTTACTGCCATCGACATTGTGTTGAAAATACCGATAGATGCAATGATTACAGCTATTGTTCCAACAAATAAAAGTCCTGTTTTTAAAACTGCGAAAAGCAGATTTATTTCCTTTAATTGTTCCAATGGCGAATACGCATGATACCCATCATCTCTTGCTTGATCTAATATTCCCTGCACTTGCTCCATATTATTAGCATATACCCCAAGATAGGAATAAGCAGAAACTGCATTTTTCAGTTCATTTATTCTTTCCTCTGGCATTGACGGCTCTATTAAGCTTCCATAAGCAGTTCCAGTATATGCTTCAATATCGTTCATCATCGCCTCAGAAATGTTAACATAGTTATCATAGCTATGTTGTCTAGTAGGTTCACTAGCAACACCAACAATCGTAAACGTGAAATCCTTCGATTCTCTTGTTTCTTCAAAATATTGTGGGACATTTAGAGTCAATTCTTTTCCTAGAATACTACCTTCAAACTCTTCATGCTCCCCATTTTCTATTTTTGATAAAGTTTCTACCATGTGATAGCCTACTACCACTTCATTCGAAGCTTCAGGCATACGCCCTTCTGATAAAGTAAATCCTGTTTCTATTTCAGATGGGTAGTCTACCACACGTGTTTGTGCATTACTATTATATTCTCCTAGCGCATAGCTCGCTTCCCAGTTCTCCAATTGTTTTCGACGAACAACTGTTTTCACACTTTCTATACCTTCAAAATAAGTAACATCCTCGTTTGTTAAACTCGTATTAGCATCTGGATGGCCACTTCCTTCTTTACCATATACCTCTACTTCTGTCACGACATCATTCTCGGTTACATCCTTAATAATTGTTTCCTGCAATCCAAACCCAACTGATGCTAGTACCATTAAAAATGCACAGCCCATTGCTGTCGCAAGAATCGTCATAAATACTCTGCTGCGATTCTTTCTCATATTTTCTTGAACAAACTGAAATTTATCTTTGAACTTCATATAATTCTCCTCTTTCTACCATACTACCTTGTACCAATTCAATCGTGCGATGAGCCACTTTCGCAACATCCTTGTCATGCGTAATAATAACAAACGTAATTCCTTCATTTTTATTCAGCTCTTGGATGAATTGAAGAAACTCCTGTTCGGTTTCATTATCCAAACTTCCTGTCGGTTCATCAGCAAATATAATGCTAGGCTTCGTGATTAACGCTCGCGCAATCCCTACTCGCTGCTGTTGACCACCTGAAAGTTCACTAGGATAAAATTCTTCAAAGCCTTTTAAACCAACCCGCTCCAAAACCTCAAATACTTTCTTTCTTCTTTTTTCTATTGGCATCCCTTTTATTTTCAACGGTAATTCTACGTTACTATACGCTGTCATACTAGGAATCAACTGAAAGCTTTGGAAAATAAATCCGATATGCTCAAGGCGAAAATCGGCCCACTGTGCTTCAGACAATTTGGTCACATCTGTTCCTGCAATTTCAATCGAACCAGATGTAGGCTTCATAAATCCACTCATCAAATTTAAAAGAGTAGATTTACCAGATCCGCTTTTCCCAACAATCGACACAATCTCTCCCTCGAAAATCGATAAATCTATATCCTTTAAAACCGGCACTCGCGTTTCTTTATTTTTTTTACCCACAACAAAATCATGAGACAATTTTTTCACACTAATCATCTGTTTACTCACCTATTCTTGTTTTTTGTATCGATACATTGGTTTAAACGTAAAAAGGGGGAGAAAGGTTTAAATGAGGGAAATATTTTTAGAGTCACTTTGCTATTAATCGAAGAATGGAAGGATGTATTGTCGTTGGCTAGTGTTTCCGAAGTGTTCTAGCTGTAATGACTGTAGGATATTCCGAGCCGTTGATAAATAATTTAGTTGAAAAAACTCTTGAAGTTCAGAAATCGTAATTGTCGATTTAAAAAGAAGATAGTAATCTTCTAATGAAGTTAAGTATGCATCTAAGCTTATGAAATTACATTGAGAACACTCCCATCGAGCACGACGTTTTTCTACTTTCATACCCTCGCATTGAGGGCAAAATACTCCTTTTTGGATTTCTTCTGGTAAAATATCAAATTGTTCTATGGGGTTATATTTCACAGGTTCATTTTGCTTTAGTAATGTAGAGGTGATTTTACGATGGTCTTTTGGGGTCCACAATTTCTTTTTATTCCTCATTATTAAAGCATCCATTCTATGAGTAAGAACAGTATTTCTAATTACATAATTACCAACTAATTTAGGATTAGAAATTGCTCTTATAAAAGATTTATTATTTGTTATCACTACTTGGCATTCACCTGTGACTAAGGGAATTTTGTTTTTGCTCAGCCATGCCTCGAACTTAACTTGTTGATTCTGCACTTGAGTTATTGGACAAGGATAATAGTCTTTTATTTCTTGATTATTTTTCAGATTTGTTTGTATTAATTGTTGAAATGCAGGGTCAAATTCTAGCATTCCGTTCATATTTTTCACTTCAAGTATGAGATAAAAACAGGAAAAGAGGATCAAGGTATCAATCTGGAAATAACTATCTTTATGAGGAAGTCTGAGGTCATTAAAAACAAGATATTCACTTTCTGGGAATGGCCATTGATTGAGATAGTAATCTAAGGATTTCTCCCCATTATAACCAGCCATTCTTCTTGAAATCTCTGAATCTATCGCAGGAATTTTAGAATGGTTTGGTAACAGTCTCCTTTTCAAGGCCATTAGCTTTCGAACTCTAATAGGTAATTCACGACATTTCTTAATGGTCAAAACATCACATCCTTTACATGGTTATAGATAATTTTGACACCAACTCATTAAATTCCTTCTGATACAGATAATAATTTTTGTAAATGTTTTTCAAATTATATTTTAGTTTGATTCTCGCTCTGAATTAATAAAAGTATCTCATTTCTACACTCTAAAGCTTCTTTTATCAACGTTACTTACAGTTTAGATTACCTTTTTCTAATTTCCATCTCTCTAGTGATGAATTTTCTCTATTTTTTTGCCATTTTACAGGTCTTCTTACTGGAGGTTCTCACCGTTCTTGATGAGGTTCTCACGTTTTCCCTGTAGGTTCTCACTTAACTCGACTACGTTCTCACACTTCTCCCAGAGGTTCTCACTTAACTCGACTACGTTCTCATATTTCTCGATTTTGCTTGATTCTCATAAAACTTGCATGGAGCCCACTTTTTCACTATAGATAAGCAAAAAAAACAATCCATCTCCCAAACAAGGAAATGAATTGTTTTTCTAAAATCTATTAAGCTGCAATATCTCGCTTCACAAAGGTAAAGAAGCTAATCACATGTAACAATATGAAATACACAAGGAACATAACGAGTGAGAATCCAAATGTTGTTCCTGCAACTACTGGCATCCCTTCAATAAAGGAGGTAAAGTTCGTATTGGCAAAAGGAGAATATTTTGCCCATTCGTATTTCATGCTAACTAGTACTGTGATCTGCGTTCCTGTAAAGAGTAAAAATAAAGAGATTCCGATAGCAAGTGAGTTGTTTCTGAAAACACTTGAAATCATAAATGCAATGGTAGCAAACATGATGACACCTAATGAACTTAATAACGTTTTTATTAAAATATATAAAAATGGGTGAAGCGCTAATACATTTCCGTTTATGTACAATAGTTCTGTAGTGCTATCCATGCCAAACGCAATGGCACCCACGAGAAAAGATGTAACAAAAAGGATTACATAAAAAATCACCATGAAAACAAGGACTGAGATATATTTAGCGAACAAGATTTTACTTCTACTTATAGGACGAATCATCAATAGCTTGATGGTTCCCCACGTAAACTCACTAGCAATCATACCTCCAGCGATTATGACGACAAATAATGTGATAATGCTTGTTAAGCCTAAATTCGAGTCCACATATGACCAAACCGTATTATCTTGCACTGGCTCGAGGTCATTATTGATTCGGTATTCATTAATTGCGTATTGGCGTTCAAAATAGGCTTGATCTCGACTAGAATCGCTTTCCATCGTCATTTTTAGATGTTCATTCTCTTGCACTAAGGATTCCTTCCATCCAACTTGGTTTTGATTTGGATTGTCATCCATCAATGACCCCATCATGACTGTAAACACAACACCAATAATTGATAAACCAATTAAGATAACACTCATTACGTAAAAGCTTGGGCGTCTAAACCACTTGATTAATTCGTTTTGGATTAGCTTCGTCATTCTACACACCTCGTTTCTGTGACGTTTTTTCTAAGAATTTATCTTCTAGCGTTTTCGTCACTTCTTTGACTTCATAAATTGCTATATTCTCTTCTACTAACATTTGCACCACTTCTGGTACTTTATCTTTTTCCAATTCAACATGTAATGCTTCATCGACCAACTCTATAGATAAGTCCGCCTCAACCATTATTTGTTGCGCACGATCTATTGGAGAAACAGAGAATTGATACGAGGACACACCATCCTGAATAAAGTCACGAATACTTTGTATATCAATAAGTTCACCATGCTGTATGATTCCGACACGGTCACACATAAGCTCCATTTCCGATAAAAGATGACTAGAAACTACGATAGCCATCTCCTCTTCTCTTGCCAAGCTTCGTAAATAATCACGAATTTCTCTTATACCTGCTGGATCTAATCCATTAGTTGGTTCATCAAGAATTAGTACCTTTGGTTTATGTAATAAGGCTTGCGCGATACCTAAACGCTGCCTCATTCCAAGCGAATATGTCTTCACTTTCTCTTTAATTCGATCTGTTAAGCCGACTAGCTCTATTACTTCGTTTAAACGTTCTTGTGTAATTCCAGGTGTCATTCGTGCGTATTGAAGAAGATTTTGATAACCCGTTAAAAATTTGTACATCTCAGGATTCTCTACGATTGCTCCAACATGACTTACTGCTTTTTCATATTCCGTTTTAATGCTAGCTCCATCGATATGGATATCACCGGATGTAATATTCATGAGTCCTACCATCATACGAATTGTCGTCGTTTTTCCAGCTCCGTTTGGCCCGAGAAACCCAAAGACTTCACCTTTATAAACTTCAAAGGAAACATCTTTAATTATTTGCTTTCCACTTATTTCTTTACTTACATTCGTAAGCTTTACTGCTATTTCGCTCATATTCCTTCCTCCTCTTAAAACTTTTACATTTCCATTTTCTTATTCATACACCATGATGAAAATAGCATTAAAAAGAAACTCACCAAGCCAAAGAAACCAATCAATGCGAGTGAAAACTCCCCAATTTCCATCCCAAAACTAAATACTTCATTCTCAAAAGCAGAACCAACCGTAAGGAATGGAATTTTTCCAATCGACAGAAGTTTTTCATAAAGATAAGATTTGTAAAATAGCAAATGTAAATGAAAAACTGGCCAGATTAAAATCACAGTTAGAACCTGCATGGCCACACCCATTGCACTTTTGGTGGCACTTTTAAATGAAACCCAAAATAAAATAAACCATACACCTAAATAAATACTTGCAAGGAATAATCCTATTAGAAAAATAAAGATTTCGCCTACTTTCCACTCCATACCAATAGGGATCTGAAACAATAGACTCGAAATGAACACTAGTGCTATTGTTGATAGGAGCGACACGAGACAAGTAGTAATGGAAACGATTAGTTTACTAGACAACAAAGGAAAAGCAGAGTTGGGATTATGAAGCCAAAGCATCGACTTAGCTTCCTTATTTAAACTTACGAACATATCACCAACAATATAAAGTAAGTGAATGCTTATAAGAAAAACACCTATACCAACTGTAAGTTCTGGCTCTTTCCAATAGAGAGCTGCCCCTATACTGGTCATCCATATTACAAATAATATAGCTAAATTTTGCCAAAATCCTTTCCTCGATAGTTTCCACTCTTTTTGTAGTAAGCCATTCCATACCCGCATGCTTTTCCCCTCCTATCTTTCACTAAATGAGTGAATCATCCATTCTTTGATAGACAGTCCTTCTACTTCTCTAATATGTTCTACGTTTTCATGGGCTAAAAAGTTTCCATTTTTTATCAAAAGCACTTCATCGAGCAACGGTTCGATTTCATCAATCTCATGAGTAGCAATAATAATCGTTTGTTTTCCAAAATCCACATAAGTAAGCAGACCTTTTACAATAGAATCTCTCACCATCGGATCTAATCCTGAAAATGGTTCATCTAACAGAATATAATCTGCTTCACGTGCCAGTGCTAATACAAGTTTTAAGCGACCACGATTTCCCTTGGAAAGCTGTTTTATTTTCTTATGACGATCTATTTTCATAAAAATTAATAACTCTTCTGCCTTTTCTAGGCGAAAATCAGTAAATTGAGAGGCGTAAAATGTAACCATGTCATTCACAGTAAAAGCTTCATAATAAAAATCTAGCTCTGTTAGATAGGCCACAAACTTAGCAATTTTTCTTGTTACCACTTCCCCATTTACAGTTACTCGCCCTTTGTTAGGCTTTACTAATCCTGCCATCATTTTAAGACTTGTTGATTTACCGCTACCATTGGGACCAAGTAAACCAATGATCTTTCCTGTTTCAATGGTTAAATTCCCATCCTTCACCGCCGCATCCCCACCATAGCGCTTCGTCACATTCTCAAATTTAATCATGCTTCCTTTCCCCCTTTGCCAGAAAACTTTCTACACTTTTTACAATCTCCAACTCGGTGGCACCTATTTCCTTCATACTTTGAACGAAACTTTCTACTACTTTTGCTTCCATTGCCACTTTCAACTGTGCAACCATTCCTAAGCTTTCTGCTACAAATGTTCCTTGTCCTCTTCTCGTTTCCACAATCTCCATCCTTTCCATCTCACTATAGGTTCGTTGAATGGTATTGGGATTGACTCCTGCTTGGATAGCCATTTCCCGAACTGATGGTAGCTTTTCTCCAGGTTTAAGCTCGCCACGAATTATCTCCTTACTGATGCGATCCATTATTTGCAAGTAAATTGGTTTATCCGCTTCGTATTTTGTCATTTAACTTCCACTATCCTTTCAAGAAGCCATGCAGTCATAAAAAGTAAACCTGTTGACTTCACCAAAAATATGAGAATACTTCCAATTGTCAACTGATCAGTTTCAATATCAACGGAACCCCCTTGATTATCTAAGTTAAAAGAAAGAGCATTCGATGTTTCAATCGGTAAAGGTAAGAAGCTTGTTATTGTGGTAAGTAATGTCGTACTTCCTAAATAAACAATTAAAGAATGACAAATAATCAAAAAGAGGAAAAAGCATACTACTCTATATTTTCTAAGATGGTGAAAAGCACCTATCGTGTGGTAAATTCCCCAGTAAAACATTAGGTAAAGAGCTAGTTCTAACCCATTCACTAAAATAACAAGGCCACCCAAAAACAGTAAGGATGTAAGAGCAATATCACTTCCTCCTGTAAAAGGTTCAGAGACAATAACTAACACTACTGAAAAAATACTAAAGCTAATAATGGTTAGATATAAACCTGTTACAACTTTGCTTAGTAACAAAGAAAGGGTTGATTGAGGGGTATGAAGCCAGAGTTGTGTTTTCCCCTCCATCATTAATCCTCCTAGTAAATAAATCGACAGATAAAAAACGTGAAAAAATAAAATAACGCCCACAACAACCGTACTAATTGATGGTTCATTGTAATAAATTGATAAACCTAATCCAATTAACCATAGCACTCCCAAGGTAAGAGTCATCATTAGGAACGAATGTTTAGAAACTAACCATTCCTTTCTAAGTAAGCCCCAAAAAGCTTTTTGCATAATTTCATCAACCCCCTACTAAATAAAATGCGTGTTCTAGCCACCTCATACACTGTGTTCTAGCTAAATAGTACACTAACTCATCATTTTACGTCAATAGGCATTCCATACATATTTTTCTTCTGTATATATTAACTTTTGAATTATTATGCCGATAAAATATATACTCGTTCTTTGTAATGGCAAGTCTGACAAAGATGTACATAAATTTAGTTTTTTTTACAAATTTCCACTATATGCTTAATATTTTTTTGAATATTTTGTATAATAAGGATAATAATTTCTTCATTTGTTTAGGGGTGAAGTCATGGATACAAGAGGAAGAAGGATTGTTCGCAGCAAAACGGAGGGGAAGTTTCATTATTTATTAGTAGCAAAGGATTATATAAGTTCATTCATACTTCATGCACTTTCCCTTGCCATTGTTGCAACATTCTTAATATGGGTATTGAATCAAGTATAAAAGAGAAAGAGAGGATCCAGCTAACGGATCCTCTCTTTCTTACTTCTTTTTATGTAGTGCAACCACATTTCTGGTTTCCCATTTTGCCTCTAATTCTATTACTCTGTCTTCTAGTTTACGAATAGTTTGGTTCATGCGGTAGAAAATTGGGACGTAGATGATAACAATAAACACAACTGTATATATTGTATAATAAAAAATATCCATCCTCTTCCCCCTCTAAAACATCATTAATTCTTATCTTCTATTGGTTGGTATTTACTTTTATGAAAACCGATACGATTTGCGGCATAAAATACACTAATAGTAGCCAAGACAAGCACGAATAATACTTGGATCAACTTCGATTCGATTCCAAATATCGCAGTGATCATGTATACCAATATAATTGGAATCATAATCGTGTAGAGCGAAAATAAAAAGCGATACCTTTCATCTACTTCATAAACAATTCCACAAGTCTTACACGTAATAGGTCTATATCCAAAAAAGACGGACCATAATTTAGTTTTATATTTTACATTTTCGTTGCAGTTCTCACATTGATGAAATGACATACCCCTACACCTCATAATCAATTTACTATAAACATCATAACAAATTTACAAAAAAAGAAATAGGGAATAATCTGAAATTTTACTATTGCAAGAAAAGAGTAAGGTGTTTTCACGTCTTCGACAGACTTGCCTAGGAGCAAGGAGTTGTTGATAGTTTTAGAGCTTACTAAACTTACTCTATAATAGGGAGTTTATTTGTCATTACATTGATAAAATCAGCGATGAACTCTTGATAATCTAATTCCAGCGCTATTGCTACGGTTTGTTCTTCAGGTTCCTCTTCTGCCCTTGGTCGAAAATCGGCAATGCTTACCCCTCGTAACGTTTCCTCTGTTAGTCCAATAAATACTTTCTTCTCAATATATTTAAATGCTTGGGGGTTTGTAATTGCAAATAAAGTTAGGACATCGTGGAGCGGACTACCTTGTATCCCTGGTACAAGCTTTTGATATGCCTCATAATAGTAATCAAAAATTGCTTTCATTAAAGGCTGAAAAGGATTATTTTCGGTAGCAACAATTTCATCAATTATAGTTGGGGTAACAATTGCGTCATTTGTCACATTTAATGGATAAATAACCCCCCTCTCCACTTTTGTAGTGACTATTTCAGCTGCTAATGGGTCACCGTAAAAGTTCGCTTCTGCCCCTGCTGTTACATTACCAGGAACTAAAAAGGCTCCTCCCATTAAATAAAAACCCTGTACTGTATTCATAATCTCTGGCCCTGCAAGATTAAATGCTATCGCTAAAGAAGTCATCCTTCCCACATCTACAATGAGTAATTCAGGTCCGTATTCTTCAATTAAATTAAATACCGTATCGAAATTCAGTAACTCTTCTTTTATCATTTCTGGAGGTCTTATTGGTCCGAGCCCCTCTTCGCCATGGATTTCTGGATAAAAGGGGGTAAACTCCCCAGAAAGTGGACTTTTTGCTCCTCCAATTAATACTACATTGTCTCTCTTAGCCAGTTCCAACAAATAAGCAACATTTTGTGTAGCTTGTTCTTGGTTTACGTTCCCATAACTTGTAACGATCCCTACAAGCTGAATCGCTGGATTGAGTAAGGCATAAATAATAGCCAGAGAATCATCAATTCCAGGATCACAAAACAATAAAACTTTTTGAGCCATTGCTTCTCCCTCCCCTTGATGGGCTATTTCTCTAGTATATTCAGACTTCCATATTTCTTTCCTATTCCGTTATTCCAGTTCCTATAATTCTTACGTCAGTAGAAACATCTATTTTCACATTCGGATATTGTCCTTCCCATTTCTTCATATCAAATCCCCTTTTCCTCGATTTCGCTTCATAACCAAAACCAATAGGATCAATATTATTTTTTTGAAATGAATTTATTAAAGCTAGCGAACTGTTTGTAATATTGTCTTCAAAATGCTTTTGAAATTCTTCTATCTTCTTTTGATCCACTTTCTTTCCTGAGTATTCCAATATAAGACCATCCACCTTAAGTGTAAGAAAAAAATGTGGTTCCCCATTATTCCATTCAATTCTTAACTTTCTCTTCGTCTTTATACTTAGCATCGAAACATAGTCATCTTTATTTGGAATTTTAATAGCCAGTGAGCCATCAGTATGTTCATCAACTAATAACTTAAAGTAAAATAGCTGATCATTTGGAATAACCTCGGATAGTTTTCCTTCTTTGATTACTCCAACTCCTTGAATGCCCACCTTGTTATCTACTTCTTTTATTATTGGTAAGTTGGGGTCCTTTCCTTTTTGATAATAATCAGAAAGAAAGATATGCATATTGGTAGCAGGTACATCACGAAGATCCATATTATGTTTAAATAAATTTAATAAATAACTTCCTGTCCCCTCATTGCCATAATCATTTTCTAACATGCTTTTCACTTTGCCATCCACTATTGCTAAATATAAGCCAGTCCCAATACTTGAATCTCTTTCAAGCGCATCAACTAGCTTAATGATGCCTTTTTCAGCCAACTCTTTATTAAACAGGACTACCTCTAAGCTACCATTTACGATAGGAGCTGATGATTCTTTTTGCAACATCCGTAATAGATCTTTGTTTAAATTGGCTACTCCGGAGAAAGTTTCATTCGCAATGGTTTGGTCAGCACGATAAACAGGTACTAAGAGGGTACCCATTACCATATCTCCTTCAATAAAATCATACCCTTCCACACTTTCAATATTAATGTCATCCACAATTTTCTTCTCTAAACATCCTGAAAGAAGCACACAACAACTGAATATCATCATCCATTTACGAAGTAGCATCTTCTTTTTTCCCCTTTCGCCAATTTGTAAAACTAACGATTAGAAATAAAAACGGTATATACACATACCCCATATAGAATCCGATATTACCTAAATGATTATTTAATTCATTTATCAGCTTTCGGTCCTCCAAAAGTTGCATAATAATGAACACGATAATAGTAAGACCAATTAACGTCGTTTTATGTTTTACATGAACTACTCTTTTCGCTAAACGACTAGCACACCATAAAAAAATACATACATTCGGCAGAATAATAAGACACCAGTTTGCAATTCCTATATACTCCACTCGCTCTACAAACGGAAGTTCAATAATTTTCCAGATAGATAAAGTGGCCCAGATGTTCTTTTCTAACTTGCCTTCACTAAAATAAGCAAAAGTAACGATCGCTAATGAAAGATAGAGCATAGTCGTCACAAATACACCAATATGGGCCCATCTTTTTGATTTATCTGGATTATTTATAAAGGGATAGAAGATAAGTAACGTTTCAAATCCGAGCATACTTAATGTCATATCTTTGCCTGAAAGCATAATTTCCTTGACAGAATGGTCAAAGATAGGGAGTAAGTTACGGAAATTTGCGTATTCTAGCGGAATAATCATGGTAAATACTAAATAAGCAGGGAGTACTGTGCCTAAAAAAGCAATTCCAGTGATGATCCTAAAACCACCTGAAATGATATAAAAAACTAAGAGTAGAAAAAATAGCGAAAATAGCCATGTCCTGAAATCCGGAAATAACCAAACTTGAATTACTTCGATATAAGTTCTCAGTACAGTTACAGTCGTAAAAACAAAATAAATGATAAACAGCATAGTAAAAATATTACCTAGCCATTTTCCATAAGCAAATCGATGTGCATTAGCAAGATCTCCACCGCCTTTTTCACAAATCTTATACATAAAATAAATGATAATGTTAGTGAAGAAACCGAATAGAATAATTCCCATCCAAGCATCATATCCGGCAGACATTGCAATTATTCGTTGATAGCCTAATGCCCCAACACCAAATTGTGTACCATGTATTAGGAAAAATACTAAAAAAGGGGAAATTTGAAATTTCTTTGGCTCTTTTTGCAATGTACTGCCTCCTTTCTATTTGCTACTCTACATCAATATCCTTTTTCTTCCTATTGTTTTTCTTAACCATTCTATGTGGTTTCTGTGTTCGCAATTGACTAGGACGTTGTGTTTGAAAGGAAAAAGGAAAACGAAAGATTGCATCTTTCATATCCTGAACCCTTGGTGGATAAATTGGTTCTAAATACGGCCTATTTAAAGAGGTTAATCTAAGTAAATGGGCTGCTAATACACAAAAGCAAAATACAATCCCTAGTAGCCCCCAAAGCTCTGCGAATAATAGAAACGGAAATCGTAGTAAACGAATCGTATTACCCATCTTATATACTGGGGTTGTAAAGGAAGCAAGTGCTGCTAGCGCGACAATAATCAACAATACATTACTTGTTAAACCAGCCTCCACAGAAGCTGTTCCGATTACAATCCCGCCCACGATACCGATTGTTTGACCTACTTTAGTCGGAAGACGTGCTCCAGCCTCTCTAAGTAACTCAATTGTCAGTTCAAGAAAGACAGCTTCCAATATAGGCGGAAGTGGTACCTCTCTTCTCGAAGAAATTAATGTGCTTAATAAATCCTTTGGAATTAGTTCATAGTGATAGGTTAAAACCGCCACATAAACCGGTGTGACCAAGATAGAAAATGCAACCCCGAATAAACGGATTATCCGAAAAAAAGATGATAACCAATAACTTAAATAATAATCCTCAAAGGAAGAGAAAAATTCCACAAGTGTTGTGGGTCCAATGAGGCCGTGGGGAGAACCGTCAACCATGATGACGACTTTTCCCTCTGTTAAAGCAGACGCGACTCGATCGGGTCTTTCTGTATCTAAAAGTAACGGAAAGACTGTATGTTCATTATCAGAAATTAATTGTGAAATATAAGAACTATCATTGATATGATCAAATTGTACTTCGTCCAGTCTTTCCCTCACGGTAGCTACATTATCTTTATTGACAATCCCCTCCATATACAAGATTGCAATTCTTGTCCTAGAAATGGTACCCAATTCTTTTTGCTCTACGGTCAACATTGGTGTTTTTAGCCTTCTTCTTATTAAATTCATATTTGAATCGACGTTTTCTACAAAGGATTCTTTAGGACCAATAACACTGAATTCTACTTCTGGTAGAGAAACTGAACGAGTTTGAACAAATTCAGAACGTACTAGTATTCCTTTATGATCATTTCCATGAATTTGAATAAACAAGAATCCTGAAAGTAGCTTCTCTCTAATTTCATTTGGATCTGAAGAGATGGTTAACACTTCTATAGGCAGAATATCTTTTAAATCTTCTAATGTATTCCATGGCCTAGTCGAGATTGTATGTAAGATATCTCTATGCAAGAGATTCGTATCAATTAGCGTGTAATAGTAGTTCACCCAAACTTTTTTGCTACCATCATCTGTCCGATTTACAAATCTCAAAAAATCCGCTGACTTTTCCATTTGCATTAAAAGCTCAAGAACCGTTAAACTTTCTACTTTACCCGAATCAGATTTAGATTTTGAATTAGATTTAAATAAACTCTTCAAGAAATTTTTCAATCCAAATCCTCCTCCATCGATTCTGAAGATATTTCCGCTTCTTTATTTTTCCTAGAATATTGATGAATATACAATTAGTTCCTTAATACTAATCAAATAAGACAAATGTTTGAAAAAAAACATCGCCTGAACTTAATACAAAACATCATCTTCAACAAAAAAAGAGCCCTGTTAAGGACTCTTCAGAATAAAATCTATCTATATGGTCTTCTTATAATCTCCACTACATCAAAAATTCTAATATGATAAGTATTTTTATCTAAATCTTTTATCGTTAACTTATTTGCTTTATAACGGAAAGATTGAATGCGTCCGGTTATCTGAATGACATCTCCCTCAAACCAGATAGACATCTTTATAGTTTCCTTTGCCATATAAATATGACGAAGTAGTTTCTTTATGTACTGAATATCTGGAACATTCTCCGGAAAAAGTAAAAACCCTTGAACCGTTTGTTCCTGTTCATTTTTCCATAGATACATGGATTGATTAGTTAGCTTATCCTCTTTTTTATATTCCATGGTAATTACCCCTTTATTATAAATTCTTCCTGACTAGCTATAGGTAACCTCCATATGCCTCATAATCCAATTTGGAATATAATTCTTTCCATATTACAGAAACCAACCATAATGCGAAGTGACAAACAGATACAAACATTTTACATGCATACCGGGGAACTAAGAAAATCTAGTTTTTCTAAATGAAACAAATTCAAAAAAGATGTGAGACCAAATTACTCTAATAATTAATCATACCATTCATTTACTTCCTATGCATATTCCTGTGATCGTGGAAAATTACTAAACTCTTCAAAAAAGAAATAAAAAGAGAGACAAAATGTGACTTCAAATACCTTTGCATACTGATCATTGCCTTTTGCTACGATTTATATTCAAAAAAATCTTGAAGTCTATACTCAAAATCTTACAGAAAATCAAAGGAAATGGCTAGTAGAATGTTTTATAAATAACAAGAAAATAGAGGAAATCACGTGGGTTGTAGGTGTTATAGCTTGAACAGTGTTCTTGCAAGGCCTCGGTGTATAGTGCAAAGTCTAAAATATAACAAAAACAACGGGATTCTCTCAATCCCGCTGTTCTTTATTTATAGACTCTGTTAAACACTGCTGTACTTAAACCGAACCTAATTTTAAAGCAAGAGAACAAGTTTCAACTGCGTGCTTCTTTCATATATTGATAAATGACTTCTCCATTATGTCTGGCTACGCCTCGAAAGTGCTTAAAGTCATCTCTAGATACCAAAACTTTTCGAAATTCCATAAAGTCCTCTTTCGTTACTAAATATTGCTGCAGTTCACCATTCTTTAGTTTATCTAGAATTTCTGCTGCTAATGTCTCATTCATAAGTTACACCTCATTCCATTACTCGTCCATTCACTCTTATAATAATAGTATTACTTCAGAAATAAAGCCATTTGAAAAGAAAAAAACCCTCCTTTTTTAGAGAAGGGATTCCATGGGGGATAAGGAATAAAATGATTAGAGTAAATTTGCTTCTTGCAAATCTATACTCAATATAAGTTATGCCTAAGAGGTATAAGTTGTTACACAATAACTTATCTACTACAGTTTTGAATTAAAAGAAAATTTAGAAAAAACAACTTTAAACTATTTACGTTTTAATAAAAATAATGCAAAATGTATATAATTACTTTTTAAATTTCCATTCTTTGTATCCACCATAAATACCATTAGCTCTTATGCTTAATGGATCAATATCATTTAAGGAGAGAAAAGATGAAAAAAGCAGAAGTAGGGAATATAATTGAATTTAAAGAAGGTCTACAGGGTATAGTCGAAAAGGTAAATGAAAACTCAGTCATAGTGGATTTGACGTATATGAATAATTATCGTGATTTAGAATTAGAACAGAGAACTGTCGTCAACCATAAGAACTATAAAGTAGTTAAACATTATTAAACGGACTTAGATATACCAAGTAATAAAACAAGGGAAGCCTGCTTTGGATTTAAACAGCTTCCCTATTCCTGAATTCTATATTCTTTTTGCCCCACTTAACCCAATTCCTCCTCCAAAATATCAAGCACAACTGCACAACTATCTTTATCTAGCTTAACGCTAAAATGAGTTTCTTCACTAATATTTAAATTTCTTCTGATTTCAACAGGGATATTTACCTTCCCATTGTTTGATACGACAGATTCATTATAGACATGGTCATCGTCTATTGGCTTCATCACTAATCCAAGAGGTTTTTCCATTATCATTAAGACATCGCCATCGGAAATTTCTAGTTGCTCTCTAATTATTTTGGGAATGGTTAAATGTCCAGATTTTCGAATTCGCCTAAGTTCATTATAATGACACATAGTGGACACTCCTATTTTTTTAAATATATTCCCTTTAACTACAAAAAGAAAACGATATTTACCAAAACAAAAAATCACTCCTAAATACTCCCTATTTTCTGAATTAGGTTTGACTCTACAATATGGACACCAGATCTACTTTTTTTCATAAAGGCTATCATCGCCTTTGCAACTGTCTTACCTTCTATTGATTGATACTTTTCCAGTCTTCCTTTCAATAGAGGTTGTATCATTTTCCCTAGCAATTCTCCCACTTTTTCACCTGTTCGAACTTCTTCACGTTCTCCAAGTAATAAGGAAGGTCGAAATAAATATGTAGCAGATATATCGACTTCAGCAACAGCTTCTTCCATTTTCCCCTTTACTTGATTATAAAAAAACCTTGATTTCGAATTGGACCCTATTGCAGATACAACAGCTAGTTTCTTCACTCCTTGTTCCTTTGCTATGTGTGTTGCTTCTACTCCATAATCATAATCAACTTTTTTAAAATTAGCTTTTGATCCAGCTTTTTTCCTCGTCGTTCCTAAACAGATATACATTTCGTCTACTTGAAAATACTCACGAAAATTAACTAGATCATCAAAATCCACAACTACTTCCTGCAACTTTAAATGCTCCTTGTTTGTTGGTTTCCTTACCAGAACAGTTATCCTTTTGTAATCTGGATTTTTCAGAAGTTGTTCTGTTAGGTGGCTGCCTATTAATCCAGACGATCCCAAAATTAGTGCGGTTCTCCCATTATCCATCCTAGTCTCTCCTCTTCTCTTTGTTACTATCTTTATATCAAATCTTTGTCTCTTCTACAAATAATATTATTTATCTGATAAACGATTCCTGTCTGCTGTGGTAGGTGGCTTTTCCAACCAACGATGCTTAACCATTAAATCCGCACCTTCTTTTGCAAGTAATGCTGTTTCTGCTGATAATTTCTCATATTTAATTACAAGATCACTTCTTTGACTTGCTGCAGCTGATGTTGCATAGTTACCTATCCCTGCTGCTGTCATTACACTAATATGAAGCATCATTAATTTATCAGAAAAAGGAGCAATGGTGGAAGCAGAAATTGAAAAATCAGATGACATTGGAGCTTGTACATCCTCTTTTATCAACGCATTAAAAAAAGTGCCAATATGATTCTTTGCTAATTGTTTTCCTTTTTTCATGAATTCCCTAACTTCTTCATCCATTGCAGTTTGTGAAAAAGCGGTGCACAGCATCATCCCTATTTGATTTGTTTCAATATTCATACTTAAATGTGCCACTTCAATTGTATTTAACGTTCTTTTATAAACAAATGGATTGATTCCGCTAAAATATTTTGTGCTATCAATCATTTCAGTCTTATGAGATATAGCAGTGAATGGCTTTTTGATAAATAATCCTTTTTCTAACATTAGATCTGTTGCATCTTGGAAAATATCCATCGTTCTCTTTAAAAATCCATAATACATATTTCGGATATCTTTTCTAGATACAGAGGCCAAGCAACCACCGTATGTAACTAAACCAATTCTGGCCATTTGTAAAACATACGATAATTTGAATGTATCAGAAAATAGTCTAGGTGCCTGTAAATTCACATCGTTTTCTGAAAAGCCAATAGGTAATGAAACTTGTTCCTTCCAGAAAACATGTTTTAATTCTTCTTCATTATTAGATGCAATTTCATATGCTTGTACAATCAGCTTCCTTATTTCAGTATCTTCCACGTATTCTAAAAAAAATCTTAATACATATACAGACATTGAATTATTTATGTATAACGTCCAGAGCGTGCTAATTTCCGCACATGATAATTTCATCGATTCATTAGACATTAAGTCTCCTCCTTCTTTTCCCTATGTATTATTTTCAACTTCGGGATTTTTTAGTAAAAAAAAGACACAACTTTACGTTGTGTCCAAAAATTATCTATTATCAATAGTCTCGGGGTATAGGTCATGATTCATTAGACGATATTGCGCCATTTCCTCATATTTTGTTCCTGGTTTTCCATAATTCGTGTAAGGATCAATGGAAATTCCACCACGTGGCGTAAATTTACCCCAGACTTCAATATAGCGAGGGTCCATTAATTTGATTAAATCGTTCATAATGATGTTCATACAGTCTTCATGAAAATCACCATGATTACGGAAGCTAAATAAGTATAGCTTTAGCGATTTGCTTTCTACCATAAGCTCGCCCGGGATATAACTAATGTAAATGGTTGCAAAATCTGGTTGGTTTGTCTTTGGGCATAGACTTGTAAATTCTGGGCAATTGAACTTTACAAAGTAATCTCTGTTTGGATGTTTATTCTCGAATGTTTCTAACACATCTGGAGAATAATTAAATAGGTAGCTTGTACCTTGGTTGCCAAGTAAAGTTACCCCTTCTAGTTCATGATCTTTTCTTCCTGACATTTATAACACTCCTTTAAGAATAATAGGTTAAACTCCTCTTTTATTTCCCCAGACTAACGTGTGAAGTTGTGGCAAAACCCGTACATTGTTCAGCTCACAATCTTTCATTACCTCATCTATTAGCCATTCATATTGAGTAAGTAGTTTACTTACAAGGTTATCGTTGTTCGCTGTTACTGTATCCTCATTCCCAACCTGAACATAGAATGCGATATGCGGATAGCGCTGATGTACTTTTTTTGCATAGGCTAAATCTTCTTTGTTAAACACTACAACTTTCAAAGATACTTTCGATTGGTTTACTTTTTGTAAAAGATTATCTAGAATCACAAAATCTGTTTGCATTAATGAACTTGGAGGTTTTGGGGAAATAGTTAAATCATCAATATCTACTAGCCATTCCTGCCATTTGCTTCCTTGCGTTTCTAGTGCAACTTTTATGCCATTTTCGTGTAGAAGTGTTACGAGCTGTCCCATATTTTTTAATAACGCTGGATTTCCACCAGATATGGTTACATGGTTAAAAGCATTTCCACCAGTTTCCTTTAGTTGACTCCAAACCTCCTCAGGAGACAAGAGCTGTATATCATCTTTCGCACTTCCATCCCAAGTAAAAGCAGAATCACACCAAGAACATTGATAATCACATCCTGCAGTACGTACGAACATCGTTTTTTGCCCAATGACCATCCCTTCTCCTTGAATGGTTGGTCCGAAAATTTCTAACACTGGAAGTTTTGTACTCATTTTAATTCTTATTCCCCTTCTTCGGACGATACACGACATAACTAGTTGGTGTTTCTCTCACAAACAGTTGCAGACATGTCGGCTTATTAGGAAGGGTTCTTAAATGATTTTCAATGGATTCCCACATTATTCTTGCAACTACCTCAGTGGTAGGGAAAAAATTGGGATTTGTCGCATCAAATACATCCTCATGATCATTTAAAATAGTATGATCAAATTTATCATGTAAAATTGTCTTTAACACTTTAAAATTCACTAGAAAACCTGCCTCATCAAGGTCATCACCCGCAACCGTTACATTGACAAAGTACGTATGACCATGTACTTGTTTGCATTTTCCAGCAGCATCAGATGGGATATAGTGAGCAGCAGCAATATGCATATCTTTATTTAATTCATATTGATAATCATGTGAAACTTGGGGATACATTTGTTGCATCATTTTGATACAACTCCTTTTTCTTTCATTAATAAGTAGTCATCTAGTCCTCGTTTTCTTAATTTACATGCAGGGCATTCTCCACAACCATCAGCGATTATCCCGTTATAACAGGTTAACGTTTTCGTTCTCACAAAATCTAAGGCCTCTAACTTATCAGCCATCTGCCATGTTTCCGCTTTGTTTAGCCACATTAGTGGCGTATGGATAACAAAAGGATAGTCCATAGAAAGATTAAGTGTTACATTCATAGATTTAATAAATATATCTCGGCAATCTGGGTAGCCACTAAAATCAGTCTCGCATACACCTGTTACGATATGTTTTGCTCCCATTTGCTTAGCAGCCACTGCTACAAATGATAAAAACAACAAGTTTCTCCCATCTACAAAGGTGCTTGGAAGCTCTCCTTCCTTTTCTTCAATCTCAATATCTGAGCGTGTAAGAGCATTAGGAGTCAGCTGACTTAACAATGACATATCTAATATTCGATGCTTTACTCCAAGTTCTGTAGCAATATTTTTGGCACATTCGATTTCTAATTCATGGCGCTGTCCATAGTGAAAAGTCACTACTTCCACTTCTGCAAATTCACGTAACGCCCAAAGCAAACAAGTCGTGCTATCTTGACCACCGCTGAATACCACCACTGCTTTTTCTTGTTTCATCATTTCAAATCTCTCCTTACAAACTTTTCATATATAATAGAAAAAACGCCACCTTACTTACTGAGGCTAGCGCAATACGTAGAAAAATAAAAAAAACTATATCCTAAGGAATATAGTTTGCGTTTTTATCCTTAGTTTTTTATAGAGGGTATTAGCTAGAACCTCTCCTATGACCATAGTCTGGACGTAGAATTTATTAAATTTAACTTTGTTACTATATCATATTTCATAGAAACAAGCTACTATCTTTTGCTTTCAATTTAGCAGAAATTCATTTCTCGAAGCATCTTACTATTTTCATAATAGTATCACCTCTCTAATACCCCTACCCCTAATGCTAAGTTTTTCCATAGTACACTTTCAATTTTCTCCAGTTTTGTTTTAGTACAATAAATCATCAGTACAAAGTCTGCAACAGCTTCTCTTTTTCTCATGTTTTTTTCACTTTTTTTGGTTAAATAATAATCAATTAAGAAACCAGCAATCAAACCAAAAACCAAACCGAAAAGCCCCCAAAGGACAGGACCTAAGTAGAATATAAAACCATAAATTACTCCTAATAACATAAAAATGATACCAAATATCGCAGATAAATCCATTAAACTTCTTCCATCCGATCGATGCATCGAGTCAATCAATTTCGTTGGATATTTTACTTTATTTAATGGAATCACTAGAATTTGGTCCTTTTCAAGACCTAGATCTTCTAATTCACGTAATGTAAGTTCCATTTCCATATTGCATTTAAAAGTGGCGAAAATGTACATTACTTCCATCCCTTTTCTATATCGGCATTTTAAACTCCAATGCCTGATACTTTTTCTTTAACTCCCGAGTCATATATCTGTCAATTAATTTATTGATTTCTACTGCACTAATATAGGAATCATAAGCAGCAAAACAATAAACAGAAGGTATAAACAAAAGCCATTGAGGTACTAGAACATCTCTTGCCTCTTGGAAATCTCCTATTAATGTATAATGAATAGCTGGAAAAACATTTGCCTGATAGGTAATGATGAGCCAACACGTTAAAATAAAGGCAACAGATAATATCCTTGTAACATAAAGGCTCCCAAGCCCTGGGGTTAGGAGAGACCAAAAAAGCGCCAATATTGGTCTTTTCTTTTCTAGCAAGTTTATTTCAAGTGAATTAGTGTTTTTTATTAAAATGGGGAAATCCTCTCGATTTGCCATCATAAAATACTTATTCATTTCTATTGTAAGTCTGTAACTATCCCAAATTGAAAATACGTACATGCATACATAAAGTATAATCCAACGTTGGTCCAAGACTTCACTCGCCTGACTAAATTGACCAATCATGGTTAAATAAATCGCTTCATTTAAATGAGCAGCATTATTCATTACAACTTCCCAAGTAATCAATATAAAGGCGGTTATATACTTAGATAACATAAAATGACCAAATCCTGGGAAAGCAGCCGCCCACCATGCCACCACAAAGGGTTTTCGATAATGAAGAATGCTTGTAGTTATTGGACTAATAATGGCAGTATACCGCTTTTTTTCATATGGCTTTTCCAACAAGCATTCTCCTCTTTCTCTGTAATATCTTCCCATAGTATGCTTTGAAAAAGCTTTATATATGCAAAAAGCAAGGGGTTTCCTCTAAAAAGATTTATTTAAAATACATCTATAAAAAATAAGAAAAACACTTTCCTGTTTGTTGGAAAGTGCTTAATGCAAACTTATAATTCGTCATAATACCTATTCTTTATTTTTACCAGCTTCTTCAGCTAATTGATCAAAACTCTTCACTTTACCATGTTCATTTTGAGATTGTTTTCTTACTTTTCTTTGTCTTTCTTGCTGACTCTTTGATTGTGTCATCTATATACTCCTTTCAACTAAACTTATCTTTATCTTTTGTTAATCCAACAGGTATTATTCGTTTTTCCTAGTATCAATCTGCTACAATTATCATAAAGCTTTTAGTTTGAAGACTTTGTGAAAATGTCAAAAAGGAACGTGTTTAAATGAAAATGAAACAGCTAAGTAAAATGCTATGTGTATGGCTTCTTGCCAATTTGATGATTGGAGTTAGCTTTCAATTTTCTTTATATTTCTGGATACTCTTCCCCCTATCATTAAGTATCCTTATCTACATTAGTATAAAAAGTAACTGTCTAAAAGTAGCCGACCACTCCTTAAAAACAATACATATTTTTTACGGTTTACTTTCTGGTTCCTTACTTTATTGTGTATTTCTTGTTGCCTATCTTTTACTGAAGCTTTTAAACCTACCACTTCTTGAACAGGTTCAAGAGTTATATAGCATCGTTGGACCAACTCAGTGGTGGCACTACTTATTAATCCTGATCATCATCATTCCCGGTGAAGAAATATTTTGGAGAGGCTATATCCAATCTCAAATGGTGCACGTTTTTCATGGAGCAAAGGGGATCGTTCTTGCAGCTTGCTTTTACGCCATTGCTCATATTTGGACTGGAAATCTCATGTTAGTGGCGGCGGCAGCAACAGCGGGAATGGTTTGGGGGGCGTTATATGAGTGGAAGAAATCTTTACCTTTAGTAATTATTTCTCACTTAGCCTTCGATCTTTGGTTACTTATGCTATTTCCACTCAACTTTTAAACTTTATTTTGCTTCCATTAAGACTCTTTATATTTAGAGGTTCTAGTAAGATAAGGGAAGAGGAGTTATGCCCCTTCCCTTCTATTTTTACCAATTAATAAGTATAGACCTACCACAATTAAAATTAATGGCCATAGATGTTGTATTGGAAAAGCGATAAATTGTTCTATTATAAAGAATACTCCAAGTACCGTTAAGATCAATACTGGGATTAATAAACCAACTTCTCTCGTACCAAAAAACCAAAGTTCAAATAAACCAAATGCGACAGCAAACAAATAAATCGGCCATGTTGCGTGGCTATACGACCAACTAGTTGCAATTTCAAAAAAGAATAAAAGTCCAATAATAACAAGGATTCCACCAGGTACAAGTAGACCAGCCATACTTTTTTGGGCTCCACTTAAAAAGAAAGATAAATGAAAAATAATACCTGGAACTAAAATGAATAATGGCCAAAAATGGCCCCACGAAATGACAAACACACCTAATGTCTGTAACAAAAAGACAATTCCCATGAAAATTAATAACAACCCACTAAATACCTTTCCTTTTTCCATATAGCCACCTCAACTTTTTTGCTTAGCTTTTACTCGTGTTTTATTTTCTCACAATTAAGAGTATTAAGAAAGCAATACTTACATAACCAAACAATGGATATAAGTGCTCGATAAGACTACCATAGCCAATTTGGCTGATCATATAAATTATTGTGATAAGAACAATCGTAATTAGATACCGAGGTACATTCCACATGCTTTCAAGCTGTCTTTGCAACCCGAAAATATCACTAACAACGGATGTAAATATTTCTCCGTATATCACAAATACATAAATACCAAAAAAAGAGATCATACTTAGCTTTACGACCTCCGCCATTGGTATTTCAAACGACTGAAAGTTCGGAAGTGATGCGATAGAGATGTGGCATGTTAATAAAATAAAACATAAAATCAGACCACCAATAAGGCCACCTCGTTTTATGACCCAATCATCCTTTATCTCTGTAGCTAAAGGAACTAACACTGGCTGAGCCATGGCTAAATTAAATGCCACGTAAGTAATCGGAGATATCCATCCTTTCCACGCATCTTGTTGAGGAGATAAAGCTAAAAAGCTTAAACCATGATCGACTAAAGCATTCCCTGCAATAATCATACTAAAGACAACCATAACAGGGACCACTATAACATTTATACCCACCAACCCTTTAACTCCAAAAAACACTACGAGAACTGCTAATCCAATCGTTAAAATCAGACCTAGCTGAAAGGGCCATCCTAACTGTTCTTCAAAAACCGCACCTGCACCTGAAAGCATCACTGCTCCAACGCAGATTAAAATAACTAACATAAATAAATTAACAACTGTGCCTGTTGCTACTCCAAATAAATATTCATTAAACTCCTTATAAGAGGTTGCTTGAATTCGTTTAGCTACTAACATCATTTTCGTCCCAAGCCAAATAAATAAAAATCCACTAATTAGAATAGAAAAAAAACCTATCCAACCATATTGAGTAAAAAACTGGACTATTTCTTTTCCGGTTGCAAAACCTGCACCTACTATTGTTCCTACGTAAACTGCACCTATTTGACACGCCCCGAGCCAGCTCCTATTCAATCGCGCCCCACCCTTTACCCGTCTTATTAAGCGCTCATCTTCAATAAAACATAAAATGAAAAAACCTGCTTGTCACATGTATATGAGACAAGCAGGAAGGAAAGACGAGTTTTTTAGAACAAAAGCGCCAGCGCCTCGTTCAGCTTACGGCTTGCATAAGGCAGTTTCTGGTGGAGGAATGCCTAGAATGAAATCATTTTCCTATAATTCGGATAATCATACTGATACTGTAGCAACTTTGGATTCATATGGTCCTTTTAAAGCGTAATATTCTATATCTGGATAGGCAGATTGAAAGGACGCAATAACCTCATCCTTACTCTCCACAACTACCGCCTTTTTATGGATGCGATCAACAACATGGATCGTTTCTTGAAATGCAACTAACTGATACGTGTCGCAAAATAGCACCCATTTTGCAGAAGTTTCACTACTATCTGTCCATTCTTTAAAACTTGGTTCTACTATTGATGTTCGATTTAATTGAATTAAATCTTCTAGCACCGCACTTGCAGTAGGAAACATTCCTGCCCCAGGTCCTTGCAATTGGATATTTCCAAGCAAATCCGTTGCAATGGAAACACTATTCTGAACGCCTTCTACTTGATAAAAAGGATGCTCTTCAGTAACTAGAACAGGTTCAACTTTACAATGCACCTCTTCGCCCTGTTTAAAGAGAGAAACAATATGCTTGAATCTTAAACCAGCTGATTCGGCAATTTCTATTTGCATAGCAAGTATGTTTGTTATCCCCTTTCTTTTTACCTCCTCAACAGAAGGTTGCTTTTGAAAAATTAATTGGCTTAATACCATCCCTTTATAAAAAGCATCGTATCCTTGAATATCATTCGTCGGATCTGCCTCAGCATATCCGTGCTCTTTCGCTAATTGGAGTGTTTCTTCAAACGAAGTACCTTCTATCCTCATGTTAGATAAGATAAAATTGGATGTACCGTTGAGAATCGCCTCCACTTTCAAAATATGATTTACTTGAAGCAGCTGTTTTATGGTTTGAATTACAGGTACGCCACCAGCAACGGTTGCTTCAAATCCAATCGAGACGCCTTTTTTCTTTGCCTGGCTTTGAAGCTCACTACCGTGAAAAGCAAACATTTCTTTATTAGCAGTAATGACATGACAGCCCTTTTCGATCGCTATTTTCAAATAAGAGAAGCCAGGTTCTTTTCCCACAATGGCATCAATCACAATATGGAGATTAGGAATACGTGTAATCTCATCAAAATTAGTTGTGAATAATACTTCTTTACTAGGAATTATATGTTTTGTTTTATCTTGAACAAGGATTGCTACCACTTTTACTGGCTTTCCTAAGAGCTGCTGCAAACGCTCCTGATGTGATTCGATGGTTTTATATACACCTTTCCCAACTGTTCCATATCCCAAAAGGGCAATGTTTATGCTAGACATATGTTTGCTTCCTTTCTTTCATTCTTTTCTATCAAATCCTTCACCTCATGAGCCCATTTTTCAAATTCTACTAAAAACCCATCATGGCCAAATTCCGTTATGACCTCTAAGTAAGTGGCTTTTTTGCTTTTCATTCTTAATTCATTAACTGTTTCACGAATCATGTTAGGAGGATAGAGCAAATCCTTTGAAAAACCAATCATACAAATCTCTGCCTCTATTTTTTGTAATGCTTGTTGCCAGCCATCCCGCTTCCAGCCAATATCAAATTGATCCATTGCTTGTAGTAAACAAAGATAGCTGTTAGCATCAAAACGACGAGTGAACTTCTCTCCTTGATATTTCATATAAGAATCTACTTGATACTCAATTGTTGGATTAGTGGTGAGTTGCTCTTTCCTCTCTCTGCAAAACCGGCGATTAAATAGTGTTTCAGATCGGTAGGTGACCAAACCTACCATTCGCGCTATTTCAAGTCCTTTTATCTCTGTACTATCCTGATAATAGCCATTCTTCCAATGAGGATCTGATGTTATTGCTTTCCTCCCAATACAATTAAACGCAAGCGCATAGTCGGTAAAATAAGGAGTAACGGCCATAGGTACAAGCATATCAGCGAAAGAAGGATAAAGAATACCCCATTCCAATACCTGCATTCCTCCAAGTGAGCCACCGATAATCGCTTTTGCCTTATTAATTTTTAACTTCCTTAATGCTTGGTAGTGAGAATGTACGATATCTCTTATGGTTACAGTTGGAAAATCCCCACGGTATTTCTCTCCAGTTAAAGGATTAATAGTGGTGGGACCAGTTGACCCCGCACATCCACCAAGAACATTCATGGTAAAAACTTGGTATTTGTTTGTATCAATGTATAAATCAGGCCCAATAAAAGAGCTCCACCACCCCTTTAATTCCTCCGTACCTACTGCAAACTGATTACCTGTTAACGCATGACAGACGATGATGGTTTCTCCTTCTAGGTTCCCTACTCGCTCGTAAGCTATTTCAACATCTTCCAGTACTTCCCCATTTTCTAGTGGAAACCTTCCAATGGAAACTTTATCAGCTTTTCGTTTATATAAGTTTTCACTCACTAGCTTTCAGCTCTCTTCTATAAATTTCAAAGACTAAACACTTCCGACTTTCAAAGACTTCCCTGTTGCAGTAAAAAGTGCTTGATCCAGTTCATTTTTCAAATCATTTATTGATTCAATTCCAACAGATAATCGAATCAAGTCTTCCGTTACTCCTGTTTTCTTCAAAGCTTCACTCGTTAATTGTTGGTGAGTGGTTGATGCAGGGTGGATAATTAAAGACTTAGCATCTCCAACATTTGCAACATGTGACCAAAGCTTTATGTTATCAATTAGCTTTCTACCAGCATCTTTTCCACCCTTTATGCCAAAATTAACGATTGATCCATAACCGTCTCTAAGATATTTTTTCGCTAAATTGTGCGCTGGGTGACTCGGAAGACTTGGATGAGAAACCCATTCTACCGCAGGATGATCCTGTAAGAATTCTGCTAACTCGATGGCATTTTCATTATGTTTCTCCACTCTTAAATGAAGCGTTTCTAATCCTTGCAGAAGTAAGAAGGCACTTTGCGGACTTAGGCAAGCTCCAAAATCTCTAAGTAACTGTACTCTTAGCTTTATGGCATACGCAAGATTACCAAAAGTATCTGCGTAGTTAATCCCGTTATAGCTCTCATCAGGTTCGGTTAATCCCGGAAATTTCGGATTCTTCCAATTGAATGTTCCCCCATCCACGACAATCCCTCCAATCGTGGTCCCGTGTCCACCAATCCATTTTGTTGCTGAATGAACTACAATGTCTGCCCCCCACTTGATCGGATTACTTAAGTAAGGAGAAGCAAAAGTGTTATCGATAATTAAAGGAATATCGTTATCATGAGCTACCTTAGCAACAGCTTCTACATCTAATACATGTAAGCTTGGATTCCCAATAATTTCTCCAAATAATGCCTTTGTTTTTGGAGTAATTGCTGCCCTGAAATTTTCGGGATCCGTTCCATCTACAAATTTCACATTAATCCCATACTTAGGTAGAGTGACGGCAAACAGGTTATAGGTACCACCATACAACTTACTATCTGCAATAATCTCATCCCCTGCATGGGCAATATTTAGTATTGCAAAAACAATTGCTGCCATGCCAGAACTAGTAGCAACCGCTGCTACACCACCCTCCAACAGAGCTATTCTTTTTTCTAGCACATCCACCGTCGGGTTCATAATTCGAGTATAGATATTTCCAAACTCATTTAATCCAAACAAGTTTTGCGCATGCTCTGTATTGTCAAAAACATAAGAAGTAGTTTGATAAATCGGAACCGCACGACACCCAGTAGTTGGATCTGGACTCTGTCCTCCATGTAATAATAGCGTTTCTAAACCATAGGATTCATTTACATTTGTCATGTTTATTTCCTCCATTTTTTTATTTTCAACAACAAAAATCCCCCTTCATAAGAAGAGGGATATCTACCTCCTCTTATCTCCCAGGCTGCTTTCACCTGCAGGAATTAGCACCTTTTCAAGCAAAATACTTGATGGTTGCCGGACTTCATAGGGCCTGATCCCTCGGTCACTCTCGATAAGAGATATTCAATTTGTTGTGATTCATTAAACATACATTTGAAGAAGATATACTTCACCTTATTAATTCTTAAAAGCGATTATTCCTATAAAAAATAATCCTCCTTTACAAAAAGAGCAAAAATCAACTTTAACTAAGTCAAATATAAAAAGCCCCTTCGATAAGAAGAGGCGATAGAATCGTTTTCCTCTTCTTATCTCTCAGATTAAAAAATCTGCAGAAATTAGCACCTTTTCAAAACATTGAAGGTTGCCGGGCTTCTTAGGGTCTGTCCCTCCGCCACTCTAAATAAGAAGTACTGCTATTCTGTTAAAGTCAGGTTGATGCTTTTTGTCATTATGCAACACAAAATTGAAGAAGTCAATGGATATTTCGGAATATACAGAATCATTTTATCGAATTCCAAAAATTACATCTAAGCAAAGTACTTGAAAGTCAAAAAAGGTCAAAGTATACTAAAAGCAAACCTTAAAGGTCAAAGATAGTCAAAGTTGATTTTTATTAAGTTGCTCTTCCCTTTAGATTGTAGTTGAAGGTATGAGACTCCTGCAACGGAGATCATCAGGGAGTTTAACAGGCAACCTACCTATTTTCAGAGTAGCCAAAATATTAAGGAGGTAGCAAAGTATGAAATGTCAAAAATGCGAGCAAAACCAAGCGACCATTCACGTTAAATTCCAATTTAATTCTGAACAAAAACAACTTATCCTATGCTCTTCCTGTTTCGAAGAAGAAAGAGCAAAATTACAAACACCAAACAGTTTCTTCCCGAACTTTTCTAATCATATTCCTTTTGAAGGAACAGGTCATCCTTTTACAAACAATGAACAAACAAGTCCACTTCAAACTTCTCGTAAGGGCGGTGGAATCCTAGATGAGTTAGCAAAGAATGTAACAAACATTGCCAAAGCTGGCTTGATTGATCCTGTCATTGGAAGAGAAAAAGAAATTAAAAGAGTCATTGAAATTTTAAATAGACGCAACAAAAACAATCCAGTACTGATTGGCGAACCTGGAGTAGGAAAGACTGCTATTGTAGAAGGCCTTGCATTAAAGATTACAGAAGGCGATGTTCCAGCAAAATTACGCAATAAAGAAATTTACTTGCTCGATGTCGCATCGCTCGTTGCCAACACTGGAATCCGTGGGCAATTTGAAGAGAGATTAAAACAAATAATAGCAGAATTACAAGCTAGAAAAAATGTTATTTTGTTCGTAGATGAACTACATTTAATCGTCGGCGCTGGATCTGCAGAAGGCTCCATGGACGCAGGAAACATTTTAAAACCAGCTTTAGCACGAGGAGAATTACAACTTGTAGGTGCAACTACCTTAAAAGAATATCGACAAATAGAAAAAGATGCTGCTTTAGAGCGACGCTTCCAACCTGTCATGGTAAAAGAACCAACACCGGAAAAAGCACTGGAAATCATAAAAGGGATCCAATCAAAATACGAGGATTTCCATCAAGTTGCCTACACAAAGGAAGCAATCCAAGCTTGTGTTCAGTTATCTCATCGCTATATTCAAGATCGTTTCTTACCAGACAAAGCCATTGATCTTTTAGATGAAGCTGGTTCAAAAAAGAATCTACTTATCGATGCAGTCGATTTAGAGACTATTAACGTTCGATTAGCTGAGATCGAACGAGAAAAACAAACTGCACTAAAAGAAGAAAAATATGAAATTGCTGCAAAATTACGTGATGAAGAAGTAAATTTAGAAGCCAAACGCAATAATCAAACACAAGAAAAAGCTACGGTTACTTTGGAAGATATTCAAGCAATTATGGAAGAAAAAACAGGAATTCCTGTCGGAAAGCTTCAACAGGATGAACAAGAAAAGCTTCGTAACTTAGAAGAAAATTTGAATAAACAAGTTATCGGTCAAAAGGAAGCAGTTAAAAAAATAGCTAAGGCAATTCGAAGAAGTAGAGCAGGTTTAAAAAGAAAAGAACGACCTATAGGTTCCTTCTTATTTGTAGGACCGACTGGGGTTGGGAAAACCGAGCTTACTAAATCTTTAGCAGAAGAATTATTTGGTACCAAGGATTCCTTCATCCGCTTTGACATGAGTGAATATATGGAGAAGCATTCAATCTCCAAGCTTATCGGCTCCCCTCCAGGTTATGTTGGTCATGAAGAAGCAGGACAGTTAACCGAAAAAGTACGCAGAAATCCTTATAGCATCATATTACTTGATGAGATGGAGAAAGCCCATCCTGATGTTCTTCACCTCTTCCTGCAAGTGATGGAAGACGGTCGCTTGACAGATAGCCAGGGGAGAACCGTAAGCTTTAAGGACACTGTTATTATCATGACTAGTAATGCTGGAGTAACAGATAAGAAAATCACGGTAGGTTTCGAAAAACAAGAGGATCGTTCACAAAGCTCCATTCTGGAGTCTCTATCCTCATACTTCAAACCAGAATTCTTGAATCGCTTTGATACCATTATTGAATTTGAAAAACTAGAGAAGGAACATTTATTGTTAATTGTTGATAATATGCTTAATGAACTTTCTGAAATGTTACAGGATGAACGAAATCTTACGTTAAAGATAACTACAGAAGCAAAAGAAAAATTAGCAGAACTCGGCTATCATCCGGCTTTTGGAGCAAGACCTTTACGACGGGTTATCCAAGAACAGGTGGAAGATCTTATTACTGACCTATTACTTGAACACAACAATCCTATATCCATCTTGATAGATGTAGAAAAGGACGTTATTATTGTAAAAGTTCAATAATTCATTCCAAGGGTTTGGCATCTCAAAGTATGCAAAAGATAGTTCTTTTGTTTACTTTGTAGGTGACAAACCTCTATTTTTTCATCTGAATAATTCGAAATCCACGGCTCTTAAACTCTGGCACACGGACCTTTATACTTTTTACTGGTTTTCGATAGGAATGCTGTTGATGTAGAATAATTACAGCTCCTGCTTTTGAATGTAGTAAGGTTTCTCTAATATATTGATGCATTTCCACTGTTTTTAGCCGAGTTTGTAAGAATAAATTCCCCTTTTTCTCTTCCATCACTTTATTTATTTTCTTATCTTTTTTTAAAGAAATTTTAAGTTCAGGATTTTTTTCTGAAAGTTTGTCTATCTTTTGTTGTTGTACTATTGCTTTATTTATGTTTTCTGCTGCTTCCTTTCCGTTCACCGCAAGTGATAGTTCATGAAGATTATTACTACTTGCTTGCTTCTTTGTTTCTTTAGTGAACAAATTGGAGGTTATTGACATGTACGAACCTTCACTTCGCCATACACCTTTTGAGTTTATTGAGAAAGGAAAATTCTCTTGATTTTCTTTCATGTAAATAATTCGATTTTGCTCCTCCTCCTTTTTCGTTCTTGCCTCTTCCCCATCTAATGTAATCGCAATCACACGATTTTTTTTATCGGAACGAGCAGTTACTTGGGTGATCTTTTTTTCCCAATTGTGAGGAAGTTTATATGTTTCAATGAGATACTTCCTTAATTCATATTCAGATTCAATCTGCTGCCGATTATTGAGATCCAATAGATGATCTAGCTTAATTGGTTTTGTTAACGGCTCGCTGACAATAGGGTCTGTCATATTCACTTTTGCTTTTTCTATTTTAGTTTTTGCCTGACAAGCGGAAACGTTAAATAATAATACAATCGAAAATAAAAGATGAAAAAAACAGGTCACGATACATCCCTCCCACAGTTATCGTGACCTGCATTAATACAAATATGTATATGTAACTAAACTGTAATGTAAGAATCCTATTCCAATTCGTATTCGTGTAAATGAACAAAACTGAATCCTTGTTCCAATAGAGTTAAGATGGCTGACTTAACTCCTTCTGCAGTCTCGCTGTTAGGCTGATTCATATGAAGAATAATAATGGATCCTGCGGTTGCTAGAAGCATCGATTCCTCCACTTGTTCTTTAGTGAAAGTAGCTCCGCCATCTCCAATTACATCAAAATTCACAATCTCTACCCCTAAATCTTCTGCCATTTGGACGGATACATCATCGTAAAAAGCAGTGCCTGATCTAAAAAAACGAGGTTGTTTCCCTGTCAATGTTAATATCTTTTCTTGATTATCAGTTATTTCGTCTACAATTTCGCTTTTAGTAGAAGTGCTTGCTATCCCCCAAGCAGACTTAGGAACAGTAGATAACGGTCGATGCTCTGTACCATGATTTTCTATTTCAAATAAAGGATTACTTGCTAATTCCATAAATGCTTCCTTCTGCACTTCAATCCAACGAGCATTTATAAAAAGGTTTGCTTTAATTTTATTTTCAAGTAAAAAATCCATTAAAGCATAATCATATCCACTTCCATTTTCTCCGCCACACGCATCTAAAGTAAGTGCTATTACTTTATCATTTGTTTTCATTCTTGTTTTAACCCCAGAAACATATTCACCAAATTCAACTGATTCGCCATAATCCTGATTTAAAACGGTATCTTTTCGCATGTTTAAATCTTCCAATATAATATTTTTCTTTTCCTCTTCCGGTGAAATAAGAGGTGCATCTTGCTCTGTTTGTATAATTGTTTGCCCCTCTTTATCTAGTACATTTTCTTCAGTTGTGGCTACTTCTTGATTCATACAACCAGCCAATACGAATAATAAAAATAAAACGATCCCTATCCTTTTCCCCATTAATTGGACATCCTTTTCATGTTTCGACATTTTTCTTCTCAATAAAAGAAGTGATTTTTTATACAAAAAAAACTGATCTAAGTGCACCATAACTTCAAAATAAGAAGTCGTTAAACACACGTAGATCAGCCTTATTCATTATCATCTATGTTGTAGGAATACTTTCTGTAAGTGGATAAGCTTTCACTGCACGTATTGCAACTTCTCCATCATTAAATGGCACAGATTCTGTTCCGATTAATTGATAATCCTCATGTCCTTTACCAGCAATTAAGATTACATCTTCTTCACCAGCTAATTGGATTGCTCGGAATATTGCTTGCTCGCGATCACCGATACATTCAAAATTTTCATGAACGGCTCCCGAAGCCAAACCTTGGACGATTTCATCAAATGGTTCATCTAAAGGATTATCTGTTGTGAAAATCACATAATCTGACTTCTCTGTTGCAACTCTTCCCATTTTTGGTCGTTTATCTTTATCTCTATTCCCACCTGTACCTATAATAGAAATTACCCTATTTTTAGAAAACATTCTAATACTATCAAGGACTTTACCAATAGCATCTTCGGTATGTGCATAATCAATTATCACATTTCTCTTATCTCCTGTTTGCAAGGTTTCCATGCGACCGCTTGGTGGTGTTGTTTCACTCAAGTGTTGTAAAATTCGTTCAAACGGCATTCCTTTATCCCAAAGAACACAAATGACAGAAAGAATATTGTACACATTAAATTCCCCTACAAACGGTACCTCTAATTCATAAACGCCAAAATTAGTATGTAAGGTAAATGCGGTCTTGTTTTCAAAAAACTGCAGATTTGTTGCTCTGAAATCGGCATCATTTTTTATCCCATAAGAAATAATTCTGGCACTTGTCATACTAATATAATCATTCGATGCCTCATCATCCATATTCAAAATGGCTGCTTTATCCTTTCGGAGGTCTTGCCCTAATTGAGCAAAAAGTAATCCTTTTGCATTTTTATAGTGCTCCATTGTGCCATGGAAATCTAAATGATCCTGTGTTAAATTGGTAAATACGCCATTTTGAAACTCCACGCCTGCTAGCCTTCCAAGTAAAAGCCCATGAGAGGATACTTCCATTACGACATCTGTGACTCCTGCATCCACCATATCCTTTAACATTCTTTGCGTCGTTAATACATCACTCGTAGTATTTTTACTTTTGAACTTTTCACCATCTATGTCAATTTCAATGGTCCCACTTAGACCTGTTTTATAGCCTTCTTTTCTCATTACATTATTAATGACACTTGTTACAGTCGTCTTCCCGTTCGTACCTGTGACTCCAACGATACGTAACTTAGTTGACGGATACTCAAAAAATGCATTCGCAAGTTGACCGATAGCACGCTCCGTATCCCTGACTTGTACGTAACAAATGTCTTCATGTAATACATCAGGTAATTCCTGAACAACAATTACTTTCGCACCTCTCTCTATAGCAGAGGGGATATAGCGATGTCCATCAACCGTATAACCTTTTATACAAACAAAAACAGCGTCAACTGTTACAAGTCTGGAATCAGAAAAAATATTGGAAATGGAGATAGGGAATTCCCCGTAAATTTTTTGTGTTTGTACATTTGAAAACAATACTTTTGTATTCATAGGGTCACTTCCTTTTCTGATACTAAATTTAACTTTAAGAACGAATTTATTAGCTTTAAAAGTCGTTATTAACTAGTATCTTCAATCAATTTATTATGTATTTTACCGAATATTGTAAAATGATATTTCGGGATAAAAAAACTGTATTGATAAACTATATATCTCCTATTCTACAAAAGTAAAGGAAAAAGTGAAAGTAGAATCTTGACCGAATTTGTTACTTAAAGTTAGAAAAAGCTGTCGAATGGAATCGACAGCTCTCACTATTAAAGTACTTTATCGTTTACATTGTTTAAATATGCTTCGATTTCATCTACTACAGACTCTACACACCCTGCTTCAAAAGGAGAACGAAGATTAGCAAACTTTACTAATTCGATAAATGATTTGCTTCCACCTTGCTTGCATAGCTCTAAATAGGATTTCCATGCATTTTCTTGATTCTCTTGAGAAAGCTTCCAGTATTGAAGTGCACAAATTTGTGCCAGTGTATAGTCAATATAATAGAATGGAGAACGATAAATATGGCCTTGTCTTTGCCAGAAACCACCAGCTTCTAAATAGGTATTTCCATCATAGTCGCGCTTAGGCATGTACTTTAGTTCGATTTCTCTCCATGCTTTATTTCTTTCTGCTGGAGTTATATCTGGATTTTCATAAACGAAATGCTGGAATTCATCTACTGCCACTCCATATGGCAAGAATGAGATTGCACCACTTAAGTGAGAGAACTTATACTTCTCTGTATCTTCTTGGAAGAATAATTCCATCCAAGGCCATGTAAAGAATTCCATACTCATAGAATGAATTTCACACGCTTCATAGGTTGGCCAATTATATTCTGGAACATCAAAATCTCGGCTCATATATACTTGGAATGCATGACCTGCTTCATGTGTAAGAACATCAATATCTCCACTAGTACCGTTAAAATTCGAGAAAATATACGGTGTTTTATAGTTTGGAATGTATGTACAATACCCACCAGCTTCTTTCCCTTTTTTGGCAACAAGATCCATTAAATTTTTATCAATCATAAATTGGAAAAATTCTTTGGTCTCTGGTGAGAGCTCTTCATACATAGTTTTCCCGTTTTCAATAATCCATTCTGGTGATCCTTTTGGTGTAGCATTACCTGTTTTGAATTTAAAACCTTCATCATAATATTTTAATTCAGGAACATCAATTCGCTCCTGTTGTTTTTTCTTTAGCTTTTCAACAAGCGGTACAATATATTCTTTTACTTGATCACGGAATTTTGCCACCATTTCCGCATCATAATCAGTGCGGGTCATTCTTGCATAACCTAGTTCAACAAAGTTTTTGTATCCAAGTTTATGGGCAATCTTAGTACGTAGCTTTACTAACTGATCAAATATGTCGTCAAACTCTTCTTTATTTTCATTGAAGAATCCAAATTTCGCTTCACTTGATTGTTTACGTACATCCCTATCCGTAGATTCCGTATAGGGGTCTAACTGGGCTAGTGTTAATTCTTCACCATTAAAGTTGATTTTAGCAGAAGCTACTAATTTTGAATATTTCGTCGATAACTTATTTTCTTGCTGCAGGTCTTCAATAATGGAGTCATCAAAAGTTTTTAATTCGCAATCTGCTAGTGCAAATAGCTGACTTCCCCATTTTTCTTCTAATTGTGCACGGAATGGCGATTTTACTAGAACTTTATAATACTTCGTGTCTAAAGCTTTCGTTAAAGGCTCGATTTCATCAAGAAAATCTTGTTCTTCTTTATAAAATTCATCATTCGTATCAATCGAGTGGCGAATATAAACTAAATTAAAATCAGAGCTTAGAGTATTTCGTATCTCATTAATTTCTCTTATCGCTTGTTCTTGTTCCTCTAACGAAATCGCCGCTTCAAAATTACCCAAAGCCGCGTTATATTTACTTTCTACCTCAGCCATATTCGGTCGTGTATATGCGAAATCTTCAAATCTCATCTCAAACGTCCCCTTTACATACAATATTCAACTTATACATTTCTACACAAATTGTCATATTCCTGCCAGTGCCTGGCCCCAAAACCGCAAAAACAGAAAAAAACTGACAAATGTCAGTTTTTTTCTGTTTTTGCGGCAAAATGACCTAGTTTTTTTATAAGGTCTATTGCTTGTTTTTTTTCTTCTGTTGTTAGACCGTCTAGGAGTTGATGGATGTTTTCTTCGTGCTGTGGAAAAATATCCTGCAAGAGTTTTTTCCCTTCCTCTGTGATTTGAGCGTAGGTTACTCTGCGGTCCTTTGCACATGCTTTACGAATGAGTAATCCTTTTCCTTCTAGCTTATCTACAACGTACGTGATACTACCACTGGCAAGTAATATTTTCCCTCCAATTTGTTGGAGAGGCTGATCCCCTTTATGATAAAGCAGCTCCAATACCGCAAATTCAGTTGGATTTAAATCAAATCGCTGAATGGAATGGTTTGCTTTATCATTAATTGCACGAAATGCTCTGGAAAGTACAATAAATAATTTTAATGATGCATCTAAGTCATTTCTATTAGCCATGCTTGTCATTCCTTTTTTTATATCTTGAATTAAGACTAATGGTATAGGATATTTAAGTTTTCGTCAATGTAATTTGAAAAAATTGTAATTCTCAAACATAAGTACCAACTGCTTTCTATTACTATGTAATCTTTTTTACTGCTAGATTGGGTATATAACATAACAATCGTTACCTTGCTCTTATGGTTAAAGCAAGTAACCGTTTATAGAAAAATCCTATACCATTTGAAATATTTAGCTTGCTAAATAGGAATGCTACAAATACATATCTCCTGAGAGGAAAAATATGATGAATGAAGTGTTAACTGGAAGTATCTTAGCTGCAATGTCTACTGGTGTTGGAGCATTGCCAATACTCTTTCTAAAAAATACACTAACACATCGCTGGAAGGACATCTTATTAGCTTTTACTGCTGGTATTATGATGGCAGCAGTTACCTTAAGTTTAATTCCTGAAGCATTAAGTTATGGCGGGGTACTTCAATTATCGATTGGGTTATTATTAGGAGTTTTTACCCTTACATTGCTCGAAACAACAATTCCACATATAGATCTAGAACATACTCTAAAAGGAATTGAATTTGACCAAAAAGCGATGCTCATTATTGCCGCTATCACTTTACACAATATTCCCGAGGGTTTATCTGTAGGAGTTAGTTATGCATCTGATGCTGAAGGTACGGGTAATTTAATTGCATTTGCAATCGGTTTACAGAACGCTCCAGAAGGCTTTTTAGTAGCGCTCTTTTTAATCAATCAAAAAATCAATCGTATAAGGGCATTCTTCGTTGCTACGTTAACAGGAATAGTTGAGATACCTATGGCTTTATTAGGTTACTACCTAACGTCTATTGTCTCTACGTTAGTTCCTTATGGTTTAGCCTTTGCTGCTGGTGCCATGCTTTACATTATCTACAAAGAACTTATACCCGAAAGCCACGGAGATGGTCACGAAACCACTTCTACTTATTCGTTTATTATCGGCCTTTTGTTCATGATTTTCTTAATTCAAATCTTTTAGCCACTTCCTGAATGAAGTGGTTTTTTTAAGGTTCTTTTTTGGTAAATTATCTCTTGGTATTCGTATATAAGCTTGTCTAAGTCTTGGCTGCACTTAATTGTTTGTTCACTTATATAGCCCGTTTTGTTGGCTAAAACAATCATAGAGGCTCTTTTTTCTTTTATCAAAAGTAAAAGATTCTCTACATGCCCTTCATATGACAATATAATTCGCTCCTTTTATCTCTCAAACTCTCCATTACGAATTATCACAAAAATAACTAATAATGTAAACAGAATCGCAATATTAGACAAATTTCTCGATATTTTTTTTCCATTCGCATGAATAGTAGGAAATAACACAAAATAAATGTAATGAAAAATAAAAGTGAGCTGTAGAAAATGATCAAAAAATCAAGATCGAAGTCAAAACGAGGTATCCCCGGATTTTATGAAGCATGGACAGAAATACGTATCCTAGTTAATTTAGCCTCCGACTGGAAAAAACGGGAATATAAAGATTTATCCAGGTTCTCGATTTTCCTTATTTTTTTGACGATCCTGTATTTCTTCTTCCCTTTCGATATCATCCCGGATTTTTTATTAGGTATAGGATATCTTGACGACGCAGTGGTAGTAAGTTTTCTTTATTTCTTATTAGGAAAAGAAATAGAGAAATACAAAGCATGGAAAGAAACTCGAGTAAAGAATGAGGTGTTAAGATGAAATACTTAATTCTAGTTTTAATTGGTGTTAATGTTTTTTTTCACTCCTTGCATGCATTTGCTGAGGAAAAATCCGATAAAAAAGTCGCTATTGTCATTGATGATTTCGGAAATAATATGAAAGGAACAGAGGAAATTCTTCATCTACCAGTAAAACTAACCATTGCCGTAATGCCATTTCTTTCAACTACAAAGGAAGATGCAGTACTTGCACATAAATTAGGACATGAAGTTATTCTCCACCTTCCTATGGAACCGATAAAAGGCAAAAAAAGTTGGCTTGGTCCCGGTGCTATAACAACAGATTTATCTAATGAAGAAATTGCCAAGCGTGTAAATGATGCGATCGATGCTGTTCCGTATGCAGTTGGGATAAATAATCATATGGGGTCAAAGGCTACTGCGGATGAGCGAGTGATGAAAATAATCTTAGGTATTTGCAAAGAAAGACAGCTCTATTATCTTGATAGTAAGACTTCTAAAAAGAGTGTTGTTTCAGAAATTGCGAGTGAGCTTGGAGTCCCATTTTTAGAAAACGAACTTTTTTTTGATGAGGTTTACACAACAAACCACATTGTTAAACAAACAAATCAGCTAATTAGAAAAATCGATTTTGATGACAGTATTATTGCCATTGGGCATGTCGGAATAGCTGGTGAAAAAACAGCAAGCGTCCTCAAGCAATATATTCCCAGGTTAAAGCAAAAAGCAGAGCCTGTTACCTTGTCTACTCTTCTAGTAGAAAAAGAATTAATAACACCTTAATATCAAAAAAAGAGCATTTTCCCAAAGTTTGGAGAATGCTCTTCTTTTTTTGTTAATAAGTATATAATGAACTTCTTTTATTTTTCGACCTCAATTTGGTCCACATGAGTCACACGAAATTCTTTTTCTTCTAGCTTTTTGACTAGTTTCTTTAATTTTTCCTCAGGAAGCTCTGAAGGTAGGTTAACAATTATTCTGCGCAAATACTTTTCACCATTATCTAACGTTAACATACCATCTATATTAATATCCTTTAACATAGATACTAAATCTTTAATTGCCCCTTTATGCTCTATCGTAGCAATAGTTAATGTGTAACCACCCGTTTTCATCCCGAAAGAATCTGCTAATACATCCATCACATTTGCATGTGTGAGGATGCCTAAGAATTCCTCTTCTTCATTTAAAACCGCGATAAAAGGAAGACGCTTAATCGTAAAAAACGCTTTGAAAAATGAATCTTCTTCATAAATATACGCATCTTTATTCTTGATTAAGTTTTCAACGGAATCTTCTTCTGACCCTTTACCTTCATATAAATAATCAAGTAAATGTACTTTATAAACTAAACCAACAAAGGTGCGTCCATTGTTTATTAAAATCGGGATACATCGATAACCTGTTTCTTTAATTTTCTCATAAGCTTGTTTAACCGTATAGGTCGGTTCACAATATTGAACATCTTGTTTCGACACAAAATTATAGCGTACTTTCATCTTCTCACTCCTCCATTAATCCTCGGTGTTTATGTATAAAACTATTATTACAGTATCATATCCACTAAACAAGGTAAAGAAAATTCGCAATATTTACACATCGTTATTTTGCCGCATTTGCTGCTATTTGAACGGCGTCCCATACCGTCGCATATGGAGGTGCATAGCATAAATCAAGCATCCCCAATTGCTCTGTTGTTAATCCACATGTTATAGCTGTAGCATAGATATCAATCCGTTTTGCAACTGTCTCATCTAATCCAACTATCTGTGCACTTAGTATTTTTTTTGTATCAGGTTCATAAACCAGCTTAATTTGAATTGGCTTGGCATCAGGGTAGTATGAGGCATGACTTTTTGTTTCCACCAACACCGTTTTCACCGTAAAATTTTCTTCCTTCGCTTCTTTTTCAGTAAGGCCGGTCATAGCTACTGTCCATTCCAATATTTTCACGACATTTGTTCCTAGGATCCCCGGAAATGAGCTCTCTTCACCCGCAATGTTGGCTGCTGCGATCCTTCCATGCTTATTGGCAGTCGTCCCAAGACCGATATTGACTGGTTTATTTAGTAGTAAATGATTACTTGTTGCACAGTCACCTACTGCATAAATAAAAGGAATAGTAGATTGTTGCTGCTGATTCACTATGATTGCACCATTATCTAACATTTCCAATCCTATATCCTTAAGGAATCCAGTATTCGGTTTATTTCCAATATTAACAATGACTGCATCTACCTCATAGCTTTCTTTATCTGTGATGACACTTGTCACTTTTCCTCCTGAAACTCTTAACTCTTTTACTTCTTCCTTAGTTAAAATATTCGCTCGTCCCTCAAGTGAATCTTCAATAATGCTAGCTATATCCCTATCATAATTTGGGAGAATATGAGGTTGTAATTCAATAACTGTTACTTCCTTTTCAAGCTCAATCATCGTTTCCACTAACTCCATTCCAATATAGCCGCCTCCAATTATGACTACTTTTCGGACAGATTTATCTTGGAAAAATTTTCGCATCTCCATTCCATCTCTAAGGGTTTTTAACGTAAATACATTGCTTGCTACTTTCGGAACAAATGGCGGAATAATGGGAGTAGAACCTGTTGCAATTACAAGTTTGTCGAAGCTAACATCTTGTTCTTCTTCTGTTTTAAGGTTCTTTACTTCTAGTTGCTTTTTATTAAGATTAACTCCCTTTACTTCATGATTGATATTAACTTGTATATTCCTTTTTTCAAAATCCTCTACTGTTCTTGCCAATAGATCTTCATGAGACGCAGTAACTCCTGATATGTAATACGGCAATCCACAAGCACCGTATGAAATATGTTCATCTTTTTCATAAACCGTAATCTTGATATCTTCCTTTAAACGTCGAAGCTTTGAAGCGGTACTCATCCCACCAGCTATTCCCCCAACAATCACAACATGTTCCATCAATATCCTCCTATATACACTATCTGTCATCTTTCATTATATTCCCTAATGGACTTAGAATTACTCATAAAAATGCGCAAGAAAAAAGGCATAATCCTCACGAAAAATGAGATTATGCCTCTTCATATTTTTTAAGCTCTATTAAACAACGCTGTACCTTAATAGAGTCGTGTGTCGTTGGTTCCTACTTAAGATATAATTAGAAATCGAAATTATCTGGATCTGGTCCAACGCGGTGATTTTGATTTAGGTTGTTAATTCGACTCATTTCTTCGTCTGTTAATTCAAAATCAAAGATCGAGGCATTTTCGACAATTCTATGTTCTTTTGTAGATTTAGGAATGGTAACCACTCCATTTTGGAGGTCCCATCTCAAAATAATTTGGGCAACAGATTTACCATAATTTTTGGCTATCTCCTGAAGCTCAAGGTTATCTAATAACTGCCCTTGCATTAATGGCGACCATGCTTCGAGCTGAATACCCTGTTCTTTGCAGAAAGACTGGAGTTCTCTTTGCGACAAGCGTGGGTGGTATTCCACTTGGTTTACCATTGGTTTTATTTCTGCATCCATCATCAATTCCTCTAGATGATGGATATGAAAATTGCTTACACCGATTGCTTTAACCCGCCCTTCTTTATATAGTGTTTCTAATGCTCTCCAAGCCTCTTTATATTTTCCTTCAACAGGCCAGTGAATTAAATATAGGTCAAGATACTCCAATCCAAGTTTTTCTAAGCTAGTTTCATAAGCATTGATAGTAGATTCATACCCAAGATCGGCATTCCATACCTTGGAAGTTACAAATAAGTCCTCTCTCAATATCCCTGCACTTTCTAACCCCGCTTGGATTCCTTTTCCAACTCCTTCTTCATTTTCATAAATCGCTGCTGTGTCGACACTACGATAGCCATGACGAATTGCTATTTTCACTGCATTTTCTAACTCCGGCCCTTCCTCTACTTTAAATACGCCAATTCCCATCCAAGGCATTTTCACACCATTATGCAAAGTTGTTGTTGCTTGTAAATGTTTTGTCATTTTCTTTCATCCTCCAAATAGTAAATTTAAAATAAGATTTATGATACGTTTTCTACACTTTTTTGGCTTGTTTTATATTGTGTGGTATGTGATTGATCCTTTCTTTCCAGAGCTCGACTCCATCCTGTGAGCAAGACCGCTCCAAACACCATTATCCCACCAATCCAGGCTGTATGAATTAACCCGATTGAGTCAGTAATCACACCACCTAAATAGGCACCGATTGCGATTCCGGCATTAAAGGCTGCAATATTAATGGCAGAAGCTACATCCACTGCACTAGGAACAAAACGCTCTGCAAGTATTACAACATATACTTGCAGACCAGGTACATTCATAAATGCAAAGAATCCCATTAGAAAAATAGTAATAAGTCCAGCTATTTTAAATGGTGCTGTAAATGTTAAAGTAAATAACACGATTGCCTGTACTGCAAACATATAAAATAGGGCCACAATCGGCTTGTGATTCGCAACCTTTCCACCAATAATGTTTCCTATTGCGATGGCAATACCATAAAAAAGCAAAATAATTACTACCGTTTCTGCCTTAAAGCCTGTTATATCTTGAAGTAATGGAGCTAAATAGGTAAAGACAACAAACGTTCCTCCATATCCTAATGCTGTGATCATAAATACTAAAAGTAAACGGCCATTCTTTAGCAGTTTCGCTTGATCACGAAAGGTTGTACGAACACCTTTTGGTAAGTCTGATGGGATAAGTATACTAATTGCAAGAAAAGCAATAATACCTATAGCAACAATTGCCCAAAAGGCAAGTCTCCAACCATATTGCTGCCCGATAAAAGTTCCAAATGGTACACCTGTTACTGTAGCAACAGTAAGTCCTGTAAACATAATGGAAATAGCACTTGCTCTGCGATTTTCGGGAACTAAATTAGCGGCAATGGTTGAACCAATGGACATGAATACACCATGTGATAAAGCAGAGATTACGCGAGCAAAAAGTAAGAGACCAATACCCGTTGCACTAGCAGCAATGCTATTCCCAATAATAAAAATGACCATAATCCATAGAAGTAATGATTTTCGAGACATCCTAGAAGTCACTGAAGTTAGGATAGGAGCACCAAACATTACTCCTAAAGCATATAAAGAAACGGTTAACCCCGCTGTCGTTACAGAAATTTCTAGATCTTGAGAGATCAACGGTAACAACCCTACACTAATAAATTCTGTAGTTCCAATAGCAAATGAGCTCACCGCTAACGCTAGTAACGCTAAGATGCTTCTTTTTTTATCTAATGTCATATTTCCCCCTCCTACAATAGTTTGTGGATAATGTTGCTATCATGTAGCAAAAAACTAGCTAAAATAAAAACTAGTGAATTTCAGCCGGCAAATGTTATTATGATACATAAGGATCAATTAGAGAAGAACGCACTTTAAAGTTCCGTAGGTACCAAAAGGTTCTATAGGAACTTTTTAGTACCTATAGAGAAGGAGAATAAGCATGCAAAAGACAAAAAAGAAATATAATATATCTGTGGAAGCAACACTCGAAGTTATTGGAGGAAAATGGAAATGTGTCATTCTTTGCCATCTCACTCATGGGAAAAAGCGCACAAGTGAACTAAAACGCTTAATGCCTGCCATTACACAAAAAATGCTCACACAACAATTACGTGAACTAGAAGAGGATGGTGTAATCAACCGAATTGTCTACAATCAAGTTCCTCCAAAAGTAGAATATGAACTAAGTGAATATGGTTTGAGCTTACAAGGGATTCTCGATTCCTTATGTGCATGGGGAGAAAAACATATTACAAAAGTATATGGAGATAAATTTGCTGTTTTAGAAGAGAGTATTTTGAATGATGGACTAAAAGAATAAGACAAAAGGGGCCAGGCACCAAATGGATAAATCACCCATTTGGTGCCTGGCCCCTAACAATCTTAAAAGTTAATTTTCCACTTTTTCATTTTCATAAATTGGTACCCAACCCTCTGTTGTTACGAATATACGAATGGCTACGACTTTTCTATCGTCCATTAACGTAAAGTAATGGCGAACATTTGGTGGCACAGAAATTAGGTCTCCTGGCTCTAATTCTACATCAAAGAAGTTTCCGTCCTTGCCTTGTATCACAAAAATGCCATGACCACTAACGATATATCGTACCTCGTCATCAGTATGATGGTGTTCTTTGTTGAAGTTTTTTAATAACTGTTCCAGATTAGGGGTAGTTTCTGATAAAGAGATAACATCTTGTGCCTGATAGCCGCGGCGTAAAGAGATATCTGAAATCTCCGCTTTGTAGACCTCTAAGATTTCCTCTTTATTTTCAGCTGTCAATGCATAGTTCTCTTGAAGATTAGCAGGTAGTTTTGTAGTATCCCATTTTTCATAAATAACCTCATTATTTGTTAAAAAAGTCTCTACATTTTCTTGAACACTAATTCTTTCCCCTGTTTCATGTAAACGTATTTCTGCCATTTAATTATTCCTCCTTTAGTTTAAATAGATATAAATTTTTAATTTACTTGTAACTTGGCTGATGTATTGAATTGGTTCCTAACACTTAAGAGCTTAAGATGATATGAGAATAAAAACTCCCAGGCTTCTAAGTATTTTTTCGCCTCAAAAGCGTTCTTTCCCCAAACAGTAATTCCATGGTTTCGAATTAGGACTGCACCTGCATCACGATGAACATATTTTGAAAATTCGTTTGCAAGTGTTGGAATATCTGCATGATTTTTAATAATCGGAATTCCTATCGTTGCATCTTCTTCCCAGACTCCAAATGCTTTAATAATCTCTTGTCCCGTAAAAGTTATTTCTTTCTGATCAGCGTATAATTCTGAAATGACATTATTATCAACTGTATGAACATGGAGGGAACAGCCTGCGTTTGAATTTTCATATACCCTTAAATGCAATAGTGTTTCAGCGGATGGTTTTAAATGAGTATTTTCTACAGCTTCTGCTTTATGATCTACCAGCAAGAAATCTTCAGAGGTTCTTTTGCGTTTATCCTTGCCACTTGCAGAAACGAAAAATGTTAAGGGTTCATCCGATACTTTGATCGAAAGATTCCCACTCGTTCCATAGAACCAATCTCTACTTGCTAGTTCTTCCTTTACATCAGCTAGTTCATTCCATCTTGTTAAGAAGACACTCATATTTGCACCTCCTGTTTTTCTAAAATTTTTATCACATCAAAGAAATTTTCAAATGAATCAAATGGAATTGAGTCCTCCAGACATTTTTCAATGAGAAAATCTCTCGCAATAACTTTGTCTGCCAGCTTAGCTGCTTGAAGATCAGTAATAGAATCACCAATTACAATCTTGTACGTTTCTTCATTAGCTAGTTTTCGAATGATGGAGGGCTTACAACATCCACAATCATTCACACATGCGTCGTCACATGAATGTGGCCAAAGAATAGTGATCGTATCTTTCGAAAAATCAGATTTATTGCAATACACAACATCTTCCGAAACAAAATCTTTCAACAAAGGCTCTACGAAGAAATCAATTCCCCCTGATACAATAAATAAAGGAATCTGTTGTTTTTTTGTATAGGCGACAAACTCTGCAAAGCCTTCTCTAATTTCTGCATGTTCCAATATATAAGAGGTGATGGCCTCTTTTTGATTAGAAGGTAGTAAGGAAAACATTTTCCCTACACCTTCGCGAATAGAAATCTCTTGGGTCAATACTTGGTTCTTTAACTTATCCCATTCTGCTGGAGCATATTTTTTCATGATGGCAATAATGTTATCACTATTCGTAATTGTTCCATCAAAGTCACAAAATATCATTGGTTTGAGCCTATTCACTTTGTTACCTCCACACCACCCCATTGTTCGAGAGCAAGCTGTAGTTCCCTATTCGATTCAGCATGACTACTTAAGGATTTATCTTTTATAACTGCATCCACAGCTTGACGGAATGCTCTTCCTCCACCAACGGCCCCTAAAGCATGACCATGAATACCGCCACCCGCATTTATCACAGATTCCTTTCCTAAATCTTGATAAAGCGCAGGAACAAGCCCTGGATGAATACCTGCTGAAGGGACAGGAATCGATGCTTTTATCTTGTTGTCTTTTTGGGTAAGCGCTTGAGCTATCCCTAATGCTTCCTCTTTCGGCAATGCCACACTTCCGTACGGAGATGGGAATAAGGAGAAATCAGCACCAGCATAACGAACAAGCTTTCCAAGTAGCAATTCATTAGATATGCCATAGAATTCAGAAGGCGTAATTGCTCCACTAACAGCAGGGTGAGCCATGATTGGAATTTGAATCTCCGTATCCTCTGCTAAACTCTGCAAAACATCGAGGCCATAAGCAAATACATTAAATAATAAAATATCTGCTCCAAGCTCTACCGCTCTTTTTGCCTTAGCTTTCAAATCAAAAGTTTTGCCAGATAAATTCACTGCATATAAAGCACGATGTCCGGTTTCCTTCGACACGTTCTCTAATACACTTTTTCCAACTCTAATTCGATCTTCAAAAGGAGTTAACTTGTTCTCAAAAAGAATTTCGTCATCTTTAATAAAATCCACACCACTAAGTGCTTGATCTCTCAGTTGATTACTTAAATAAGTTAAGTCTCTACCGATGACTCCTTTAAAAATGCTCATCACATACGGGCGATCTTTTACGCCAGTAAGTTCTCGAATCCCTTCCACACCAAATTTCGGACCAGGAAAACTTCGCTTTAGTTCTTCACTAAACTCTAAATCTATCAGTTTAATCTCGCCATCTAGCGAGAGCTTTCCAAAAACCGTTGTTAAAATTGCAGGTAAGTCATTACTGAAATTTACATTTGGGTATGCAATCTCAATGATTCCCCTTGTTGTAGGGGCTCCTAAGTATTGGTTAACCCTTTCACTCGGGCTTATTTCTGTTACCCGTACCACTCTTCCTTTATGCTTTTTCAACTGCTCTTGATCTAGCTGTGGCAGGTCCGTCCATGAACCCACGGTTAAACCAAGTGCAATTCCTTCTGCTTTCTTCTCTAAGTTACCCTTTTTATCATGAACTAGATATGTAGCGATAATTTCACTCATTTTCTGTTATCATCCTTTCAAACGCTTGCCTGAAAATACAAAAAACCTCTTCGACAAGAAGAGGTTAGGTATCCTAACATCCTCTTATCTCCCAGCATAAGCTGCAAGATTTAGCACCGTGCTTAAAATGAATTAAGTCGGTTGCCGGGTATCATCGGGCTAGTCCCTCCACCTGCTCTTGATAAGAAAACGTATAATATTTATAGTTAGTTTAATCTAGTTGGAATTATGACATCGTTTCTACCTTTTGTCAACCAAATATTCAGAAAATCTTTAACGCTCTAATTCTCTGAACCGCTTCTTGTAATCGCTCAGAACTTGTTAATAGTCCGACACGAACATAGCCTTCTCCATATGACCCAAATCCTATACCTGGAGCAACCACGACATGGGCATCTTCTAATAATTTATCAGCGAATTCTGCCGAGCTGAAGCCTTTTGGAACACGAAGCCAAGCAAAAAAAGATCCTTTTGGTGCCTTAACCTCCCAACCAATCTCTTGTAGGCCCGCAATAAGAATATTTCTGCGCTCTTCATACAAATCTACTAAGTCTTCTACACACTTCTGAGATCCTAACAGAGCTGTTGTCGCTGCTTCTTGAACTGCTCCGAAAATACTCACATACATATGATCCTGTAATAAATTTATCGCCTCAATGACACTCTCATTGCCTACTGCAAAACCAACTCTCCAACCCGCCATATTAAAGGTTTTCGATAATGTATAAATTTCAATTCCAATCTCTTTGGCCCCTGGTGTTTGTAGAAAGCTAATTGGCTTTTCCCCTTCAAATCCAATGGCTCCATAAGCAAAATCATGTACCACACAAATATCATGCTCTTGTGCGATACGAACAGTCTCTTGAAAGAACTCAGGTGTAGCAATCGCACCTGTAGGATTGTTTGGATAATTCAAAAACATTAATTTTGCTTTATCCAAAACAGAGGCATCTAATTCGTCATAATTTGGTAAAAAATGATATACTTCCTTTAGTGGCATATACTCCATTTGTGCTTTAGCTAGTGCAACGCCTGACCAATAGTCTGGGTAACCTGGATCTGGCACAAGTACAGTATCCCCCTCATTTAATAAACATTGTGGGATTTCCACTAGACCAGCCTTCCCTCCAAACAGGATAGCTACTTCTGTCTTAGGGTTTAATTCAACGTTATATTCTTTTTTATAAAAACTAACAATTGCTTCTTTAAAAATTTCGTTACCCCGAAACGGCGAATATTTATGATGTATCGGGTTTTCCACAGCTTTTTGTAAGGAAGATACAATATGTGCAGGCGTGGGCTGATCTGGGTTGCCCTGCCCTAAATTAATCACATCATGACCTTCTGCAACTACTCGGCCAACCTTTTCAACAAGGGTAGCAAAAAACTGTGTCGGAAGCTTACTTAAAAGTTCAGATTGTTGGAAATTTTTCATTTTGGTCACCTACTTAAAAAATTCTTGAAATCCTAGTCACAAATCATATATTGTTAAAAACAACTTGTAAAGTAGTTTTTTATTTTTGATGGTCTTATCCTTAAGCTTACTTGATTGTTTTCAAACAATAACTAAACTACTTTCTTATATATTTTTTTGAAATTTTTTTTACACTAGTAATGTTCTAAATCTTTAATCGTGTAGGAATGCAATTAGAAAGGCAGCATAATTAACTAGGGAGGTCTAAGAAAATGAAATGGAAAATTGCTTGTATTCAATTTGATATTGCCTTTGGAAATCCAGAAGCTAATAAAGAGAAAATATGTGAGTTGGTAAAAGAAGCTAGTAAAGAAAACCCAGATATCATCGTACTTCCTGAGTTATGGTCAACTGGCTATGATTTGGAACGACTTGATAAAATTGCAGATGCTGGTGCATTTGTCACTACTAAACTCCTAAAATCGATTGCCAAGGAACACAACGTACATATCGTTGGAGGATCCATTGCCAAAAAGACAAATAAAGGCATATACAATACGATGCTCACTGTTGATAATAAAGGTCAAGTTGTAGGAGAGTATAGCAAACTCCATTTATTCCGCTTGATGGATGAGCACTTGTTTTTACAGCCAGGGAAAACGGATGGGCTGTTTGAATTAGACGGAGAGACTTGCGCTGGATTAATTTGCTATGACATACGTTTCCCAGAGTGGATTAGAGCACATACTACGACCAAAAAAGCAAAGGCTATTTTCATCGTAGCTGAGTGGCCCTTAGCACGTGTGGATCATTGGCGCACTCTCCTTATTGCACGTGCCATTGAAAATCAATGTTATGTGATTGCTTGTAATCGATCTGGAGCCGATCCGAAAAATGTCTTCGCAGGCCATTCCATGATCATTGATCCATGGGGTGATATCTTATCCGAGGCTGGAGAAGAGGCAAGTATCCTAACTGCAACCATTGACTTAACAAAGGTCGATGAAGTTAGAAGTAGAATACCAATTTTTGAGGATAGAAGACCACAATACTATTAGAGGTACTAGTGCCTAACCTACTTGACACTTTACCCATTTAAACAAGTAAAAAGGACCTCAAATTTATTGAGGTCCTTTTTTATGTGGCTAGCATTATTTTGTAACGTTAGCAGCTTGAGGTCCACGAGCACCTTCAACGATTTCGAAAGATACTTCTTGGCCTTCTTCTAAAGTTTTGAAGCCTTCGCCTTGGATAGCGGAGAAATGTACGAATACATCGTCTTGACCTTCAACTTCGATAAATCCAAAACCTTTTTCTGCATTGAACCATTTTACTTTACCTTGTAACATGTTTGTTCCTCCTTGTGGTTTACCCACGTAAGTAATATTACTATTCTTGCTCTACATACCACTTCAAGACGAAAACGTTGTTTTTGACTTTCCATCATACCGAACAAAAATAATAGTTTAATAATAACAGGATGCATATTCTTTTTCAAGGTTTTAAACAAAGAATTCATACTATTCTACTAGTTATTTTTTCTACATTTTTCTCAACCTAACTTCCAGCACTTTTTTACTGTTTCTACAAATTTAGTTTCGCTGCAAAAAAATTATCTTGACAAAATTCTTTATCCCTTGATATGATTTTCAACAAGTGATAATTTTCCAACAATTCAATACTTATCGTGAAACATGTTTCACGATCTCTTATCAAGAGCAGGTGGAGGGATTTGGCCCGATGAAACCCAGCAACCGACCATAATTCTGTCGCGAGACAGGGCGTTTACAATTACGCCGGAACATTTTTGTTCCCTAAGGCACGGTGCTAATTCCAGCAGAAATTATTTCTGGCAGATAAGAGGGGAGAAGAACAAAAAACCTTCAAGCCTCTTTCTTATGGAAAGGGGCTTTTTTACATACCGCCCCCTCTATTACCGATGTTTATTCATTTTATATTGGAGGTATTTATTCATGTCTATCACTCTTAAAACTAGCTATCAACCACTCACTGAAAAAACAGCAATCGCACTCGCTCAACAACTAGAATTCTTCCCTAGTCATACTGAACTTCACTGCAGAGAAATTGGAGATGGCAATCTGAATTTAGTGTTTCATATCCAAAATAATGATCAACATGGAATTATCATAAAGCAAGCATTACCATATGCAAAAGTTGTCGGAGAAAGCTGGCCTTTAACTCTACACCGCGCAACAATTGAAGGGAATTATCTGAAAAATTCAGTACCACTTGTGCCAGGTTTTGTTCCAAAGGTCTATCATACAGACAAGACTCAAGCTTTAACGATCATAGAGGACCTTTCTCATTTAGAGATTGTTAGAAGCGGATTTATCAGAGGGAAGGATTTCCCTTTATTGTCACTGCATATTGGAAAATATTTAGCTACCACATTGTTTTTCACTTCTGACTTTGGGTTAAATCAACAAGAGAAAAAAGTGCTACAACAAGAGTTTAGTAATCCTGAGCTATGTAAAATAACAGAGGATTTAGTATTAACAGATCCTTTTTTCAACAGTGAAACAAATAACTTTGAACCGGAACTATCAGACTCTGTAGCGGAGATTTGGAATAATAATACTCTTAAATTAGAAGTTGCAAAGCTAAAATACAAATTCCTTACTAATGGCGAAGCACTTTTACACGGAGATCTTCATACAGGCAGTATTTTTGCTAGCGATACTGAAACGAAAGTGATTGATCCAGAGTTTGCGTTCTTCGGGCCTGTAGGTTTTGATATTGGACAATTTTTTGCGAATATCCTACTTCAAGCAATCACTCGAACAGAAGTGAATAAAGATGTCATCCTCTCTCACTTACATCAAGTCTGGGAAACTTTCGAGAAAACATTTACTGAGCTCTGGATAACATCAAGCGTAGAAGCCTTTACCAAAACAGAAGGCTATCTCCAGCACGTTCTGCGAAATTTCTTTAAAGATGCTGTGGGGTATGCTGGTTGTGAAGTTATTCGGAGAACTATCGGTCTTGCCCATGTTGCTGACTTGGAAGAAATTAAACCGTATGAAAAGAAAATCGCTACAAAAAAACTCGCTTTAGCTTTTGGTCAAGAACTGATTTTACAAAGTGAGAAGGTAACGAGCACTCAAGAAATAGAGGCCTTATTAAATAAAGTAACAGAGGAGATTTAACTACCATGACTAGTCTTACACAAATTCCACTTTCCGTTGAATGGAAGGATACTTATATTCGGTTACTCGATCAACAGAAATTACCACATGAAACTATTTTTCTTGATCTGTTTACCATTAAAGATGTATTTGATGCCATTGTTACGCTAAAAGTTAGGGGAGCTCCAGCTATCGGCATTGCGGCGGCATACGGTCTTGCTCTTTCTGCTCAAAGCTATACTGCAACAACGCTAGAAGAATTTCACCTTCAGCTTAAAGCAGATCGAGACTATATTGCGACTTCCCGTCCAACTGCTGTAAATTTATTTTGGGCCATAGATCGACTTGTTCATAGTTCGAAATCTGCTTCTTCTGTAAACGAAGCCAAAACAATTCTTATTCATGAAGCAATCAACATTCAAATGGAGGATGAAGCTACTTGTCGGGAGATTGGAGAGTATGCTCTATCCTTGTTTAACAAAAAAGATAAAGTGTTGACCATTTGTAATGCAGGTTCTATCGCCACTGCTAAATACGGAACGGCTTTGGCTCCCTTTTATTTAGCAAAAGAAAAAGATTTTCCCCTACAAGTATTTGCATGTGAAACCCGCCCTGTTTTACAAGGTGCAAGACTTACTACTTGGGAGCTTCAACAAGCCAATGTTGACGTTACATTAATTACAGATAATATGGCAGCCCATACGATTAAAACAAAAGGGATAAATGCTATTATTGTAGGAGCAGATAGAATTACAGCAAATGGAGATACTGCCAATAAAATTGGTACACTCGGACTTGCGATTTTAGCAAAAGCATTTTCCATTCCTTTTTATGTAGCCGCTCCTCTCTCTACTTTTGATTTATCAAAAGAGACAGGGCAAGAAATCATTATTGAAGAAAGATCGCCAAAGGAAATTACTCATATCGGAGAACAGCTAATTGCACCGGAAGGAACCGCAGTATTCAACCCGGCTTTTGATGTCACACCACATGAATATATCTCTGCCATTATCACGGAAAAGGGAATTCTCAAGGGTGATTATAAGAAAGAAATAAAGAATCTTTTTCTCTAAATACCCCAGAACAAAAGAGGCTGAACGAGCTAAGCTGCGTTCAGTCTCTTATTTTGCCCACATTTCTTTTGGGTTTAATTCATAAATAGCATTTTCGCGGTACATATAATGATTAATTATAAATTCTCTTCTAATGGTCGCATAATCTTCATGAAATTGCTTAATATGTTCGTTTATTTCTTTTTCTGTGTATTTTCTTCCAATCTCTAAGTTCTTAGCAATATGTTCAAAAATAATCAGCTTTTTCTTTCTTTGAGCAGGAATTGTTTTGAGCATCCCATTAGGTAATAAGAAATTTTGCAGTATTTGATCTTTTTCTTTTTGTAATTCCATTGCTTCTTCCTCTTTTCTGCTCCGATTTAACACGATAAATAGCGCTTCAGTGTGTTGCTTTAAGGATTTTTCATTAAGAAAATAAAAAATTGTGTTCTTCTCTCTCCGTTCGTAAATGACACTTACTTCTTTTAATTTGGAAATATGATGAGAGATGGTTGGCGGTTTTACACCTAGTCTTTCTGCCAGCTCTTGTCCGCTCAAAGGTTGCTCAGAAGAAAGCAAGACTAACAACCTAATTCTCGTTTGATCTCCCATCACCTTATGAAAATTCACTAGTTTATTTAATTGCAGAAGAAACACCCCTTTGAATTCGATAACTATCTAATTAGATAATAATCAAATCTCCTTCAATTTTCAACTCTTTTTTGTCATTTTCTTTAATATAATTTCTTTTTCTTGTTCACTTATTACATGAAGCTTAGATAATACGTTTGTATAAAATGCTAGCTTGTTTATTCTTCCCATTGCTTTAACGCCTCCTATTTTGCACTCGCGCAACTTTTTTAGTGTTAGTAAATTATATGTTTTTTTTTGCGACTTGATACTTCTTAATCTTTATTAATACAAGATTGATGCGGATTTTTTTATAATAAGAAGTTATTTCCTAAACAATAAAAAAAAGCGACAGGTTATCCCCTATCGCTTTAGTATATAGCTCCTTCTAATTTTAACAGTTGCTCCTTCATCCCAATCTTATCCCCTGCATATCCAACTAAGGCATTATTTTTTCCAATTACACGATGACAAGGAATAATAATAGGGAAGGAATTTCGTTTGTTTGCCTGACCTATAGCTCTTACTGCTAGTGGTCTATTAATCTCTTCTGCGATATCTTTATAGCTTTTTACACTCCCATATGGAATTTTCATTAATGCATTCCATACGTCTACTTGAAAAGGCGTTCCTGCTAGTGTAATAGGAATAGAAAATTCAAATCTTTCCCCATTAAAATACTCGTTTAATTGTTGTGCCACCATCAAACAAGTTGGATGATTAGTATCAAATACGATCTCCTGGCCATTAAACTTGTTGAATAGTGCTTCTTCACTAAACTCAATGGAGATGAGACTTTCCTCCCTACACAAAATGAATAATGGTCCGATAAGTGATTCGATTTTTTTACAGCTAAGCATCTTTAACTCCTTCTTCATTAGATATTTATGGTTCGATGGATTGGTAGTTTTATATGGAAGGTTGTCCCTTTACCAAGCTCACTCTCTACTTCAATTATACCATTATGCTCTTCTACAATCTTGTAGCTTACCATAAGACCTAAGCCTGTTCCCCTGTCCTTTGTCGTATAAAAAGGCTCCCCAAGTTTTTTTATTTTATCCTCTGGTATGCCGGTACCCTCATCTTTAATTGAAATTAATAACATGTTAGTTTCAAATTGTTGAAGGATTACAGAGATTGTTCCGCCCTTTGGCATCACTTCAATTGCATTCTTCAGGATATTAATAAACACTTGCTTTAATTGATTTTGTTCACAATATATCTCTGGAAGGTCTTCTTCATAAAAACTGGCAAATTGCACATTCTCAAGTGCCGCTTGAGCACTTAACAAATCCAAGGTATCCTGCATAATTTTCACTACATTTTTTTGCTGATAGGAAATTGCTTGAGGTTTTGCCAATACTAGAAATTCTGTGATAATCGATTCAATGCGTTTTAATTCAGAGGTAATAACATCGAAGTACATCGCGTATTGCCCTTCTTTTAAACTACTTTGTAACAACTGAATAAACCCTTTCAAAGCTGTCATTGGATTTCGAATTTCATGTGCAATTCCGGCTGCTAACTCCCCCACAACTGTAAGCGTATCTGATTTTCGGAGCTGATCTTCCATTTCTCTCTTTTCTGTAATATTACGGAAAATAGTCATATGAAGCCCTTCTACTACATTTTTCTTGGCTGAGAATTCTAAAATTCGATGCCCTTTCCCATAATCATGCCAAAACTCTCCACTTAGCTCTTCATTTTCTTCACAAAGTTCCCACTGGTGTTTCATTTCTGCCAACTGACCGGCCGGGATATATTGATTTATATACTGTGCCATTAATTCTTCCTTTGATATGTCCAAAATTTTACTAGCATTAGGATTGGCATCAATAATCGTACAAGAATCATCCCACAAAATAATTCCATCCATGGCATTATTAAAAATCTTACGGAATTTTTGTTCACTCTCTCGTAAATCTTTTTCCATCTTTCTTCGTTCACTCACATTACGGAAGATAATCATGTTAAATCCATCAATAATTCCTTTGTTCGCTGTAAACTCCAACAACTTCTTTTGCCCATTCGGCATATGAAATTCTAATTCTTCCCTTATTTCTCCCCTTGCATTAAACTGCTTAATGATTGAAGATACCCTTTTATTCTCTCGGGGAACAAAATACTGTAATTTAGAGTTCTCTAACTCGTCTAATGGTAATTCAAATGCTCTACTCGCAGCTGGATTAGCCCTCATGATGTTCCCGTAATTATCCACCAAAACAATAGCATCTAGGGCATGCTGAAACATCTCACGGAATCTTTCTTCACTTTTTTGAAGTTGAAGCTCCATATTCCTTTTTTCCGTCACATCACGCATAATAGCCAAATAATAATCATCATAAATATTGGCAGTTATCGTTACTTCGAATTTTTTTCTTTCCCCATTCCGAAGAAGTACGGGAAGTTCTCCTCGTACACGACCATATTTATCAAGTAAGAGCCAGATTTTCGCTACTTTAAATTTAAAGTCTTTTTCTACAAAATCATCTAGCTTTGTTTGTAATAAATCGAATTTGGCCATAGCAAAATTCGAACAAAATGCTGGATTCACGTCAATGAAATACCCTTTTTTGTCAAATACAACAATGCCATCTACCGCCCGATTGAATACATCATGGTACATTTGCTTACTTTTATTCGATTCATTTTCTAATTTCTTTTTTGCTGTAACATCTCGAATAATACAAATATCAAGTCCACTTTCATCAGGATTACGTACTGCAGAATACTCAACAAATTTGATTTGTCCATCATCAAGTCTCAAAATCAGCTCGTTTTCTGTTTCACCTAACTTCTCAAGTTGCGCTTCTTGATAATTCACTTCTTCTTTGGACATTAAATCCAAAAATTCGTGTAAATTCCTTTTCAATAACTCTTCCTTTGGTAAATCAAAAAGCTCACATGCTTTATTGTTAACTTGAAAGAAAACTAAGTTCTTATCAAATAAGATTATTGCGTCATTGGCATGCTCAAAAGTAAGCTGTAAAAACATATTTTGTTTCTCTATGGCACAAAGCTTTTGCTTGAGAACCGCTACTTCCGCTTCCAACCGTTTGGTCTCTTCGTTCACCATGTGTTGGATCATCACTTTTACCTCACTTTTAAAAATATATTTGTTTCTCTAAACATACAACTTCTACATCTTTCATTAAAATCCTTTTCTAGTGTATAGAAAGCAATAAAAAAGTCATTTCAGAAATCATTTTGTAATATTTACAATGTTTTTGTTGATAATGGTAGATAGAAACTTGAAACGATAGGAATTATTTCTCAATGCCAATAGAAAAGAAAATCATTACTCATCAAACTAATTATGCTAAACTAGATTAGTTATACTACTTATATTTCAGTAGGATGAATAGAGAACGTGTTTTACTATTCTCGATTCAAATTTTCACTAGGAGTTTGATCTATTAATTATGAAAATAGTTGCGACAACTTTAAATGCTAAATATATCCACACCAATCTTGCCATTCGTTATCTGAAGGCTTATGCAGAGCCGGAATTCACTGTAGACCTTGTAGAATATACAATTAAAGATCCTATCATGAATATAGTTTCTGACCTTATTCAAAAAAAGCCGGATGTTATAGGATTCAGTTGTTATATATGGAATATCGAAGAAACGATAAAGGTCATAAGTATGTTAAAAAAGGTCAAACCTGAGCTAGTTATTGTACTCGGAGGACCAGAAGTAACATACGATGTATCCTATTGGTTAGAACGCTTAACTGATGTGGACTTTATTGTTATAGGGGAAGGTGAAATTACGTTCAAGCAGCTTCTTCAAGAGCTTGAGGGTGAAAAGAATTTCTCTTCTATTAGCGGACTTGCTTATCGACAGGAACAAGAAAAGAAAATATCTCCTCAACGAAACAAAGTCGATTTAAAAGTATTACCATCGCCATACCGTTTCCAGGAGGATTTAAGTCAACTTGGAAAACGAGTCACGTATTTTGAAACAAGCCGTGGCTGCCCGTTTAGCTGTCAATTTTGCCTCTCTTCTATTGAGGTTGGGGTTCGCTATTTTGACCGTGAAAAAGTAAAAGAAGACATCCGTTTCCTCATGGACAATGGGGCTAAAACAATTAAATTTGTGGATCGGACGTTCAATATTAGCCGTAGCTATGCGATGGACATGTTCCGCTTCTTAATTGATGAGCATAAACCTGGAACCGTTTTTCAGTTTGAAATCACAGCAGATATTATGCGCCCGGAAGTAATTGAGTTTTTGAATCAAGAAGCGCCACTAGGATTATTTCGTTTTGAAATTGGCGTGCAGTCAACAAATGATGCAACAAACGAACTTGTGATGCGTAAGCAAAACTTCTCCAAACTTTCAAGAACTGTGACCATGGTCAAGGAAGGTGGAAAAATAGACCAGCATCTTGATTTAATTGCAGGTCTACCAGAAGAAAATTACGATTCGTTTAAAAATACGTTTAACGATGTTTTTGCTCTGCGCCCAGAAGAATTACAATTAGGATTCTTAAAAATGTTACGTGGTACAGGGCTACGAATAAGAGCTCATGAGCACCAGTATATTTACATGGATCATGCTCCTTATGAGATTTTAGGCAATAAAATTTTAAGCTTTGACGATATCATTCGTATCAAACAAGTAGAGGATGTCTTAGAAAAGTACTGGAATGACCATCGGATGGATGCGACAGTAGAGCATTTAGTATCAAATGTTTTTGCTACACCTTTTGACTTTTTTCAAAATTTCGGTTCATTTTGGGATAAGGAAGGCTGGTCAAGAATTGGCCATCAGCTAGAGGACCTTTATAAGCGACTTTTTGCCTTTCTACAAGAATCCAAAGCAGAATCCCTTCCAGTTATTGAAAGTTTAATGAAGTATGACTATCTTCGTCATCAGAAATTCAAGCCACGTAAGCCATGGTGGCAGGATTCCTTATCTAAACAAGATCGCACAGAGTTATATAAGAATTTACTCGGTTCTCCTGACACGTTAGGTGAGAACTTTCAAAAGCTACAATTAAATGAGAAAGAATTGTATAAACATACGATGCTTGAGACTGTATCCTTTGACCTGGCACATTATTTACTAACTGGGCAAATCATACAGGAAGAATGTCATATGTTAGTCTATTTTAATCAATCAACAAATCAAACAGAGATGTTTCCAATTCCTACATCAAAAGCAAAAAATGCTAGCTAACGCTAGCATTTTTCCTTTTTATTGGTTGATTTATTTTTTGATTCTATTGCATTCTCAAAAGCCTTTATCGCATTCGGATCTCCAAGTTCCGTACCGAATTCCTCTTTTAAAATATCTTGTGGGATTGCATGGTCATGCTTGTGTGCTTGCTTTTGCTTCTTCGTTTTTGAGCCTTTAGCCAAGTAAAACCCTCCCTTAATTCCCTTGTCTACCGTGTTTCGAATTACGATTTGCTCCACGAATCGCTTCTTCTTGTTGAAACTCTGCTGCAAATTCAGTATCAGGTAAACTTTCTTTCGGTGTTTTATTATTATTTTTTGCCGCATTATGAGCCACTTTTCGTTTTACCACATCCTTCACCCCCTTGAACTATGTTTATTTTGCCCGATAGTTATTTTTTTCATAAGCAATTAACACAATCTCTTCTCCTAAATCTTCACGCATTTGATTTTCTAATATTGTAATCGCCTCTAGCTTGTCTTCCGGTATATGTGCAATGCCATAATTATTATCCACTTAATACACCCCCTTTTTCTTCGTAACTTACATACTTCTTTATTTTATTGAAATGCTAAAACTATATACATTCGGAGGTGAATCTAATGAAAAAGAAGGATAAGAATTTGGAAAAGCCTTATTTGGACGAAACAATGCCACATCAAATTAACGCTCCATCCTTTAAAGAATCCGGGATAAAAATGCAACCACCCTTCATTAACGAATATGGAGTTGTTATCGGAGACAGCTTATATGATTCCAAGGAATCTCCATTAAATAACTGGAGTGATGAAACTGATCCTTCCATCATGGCAGGAGATCAATGGGTACACCCTACAAATGATATTGGGTGGAATTCTGCAGAAAACCGCGAGCTCGTTGAAAAATCAAAAAAACCACAAGGTGTACCATTCACCCACCCAGATAAGGATGTTAGTTATGGGAGCGATTGAAAATTAGATCCATAAAAGAAGCAGCAGAGTAGGACACTCCGCTGCTTCTTTTATGATTCGACCCCTTCCTCATCATTTTTAGGGGGATGTATACCTGTTAACGAGATCAGTAAAGCAACTGCACACGAACCACCTAACACATAGAACATGATATTGTCCGATCCTTTTATTAATAATGCTACTATCGGTGGTCCAAGCGCTACGCCAATAAATCGCATGGAGCTATAAATAGAGGTAATAGTACCCCTTTCTTCTTTTTCGATTCCTTCTGTAATGAGTGCATCCAGACTAGGTAACGCAATCCCTATTCCAATTCCTCCAACAAAAAAGAGCCCAGTTGTAACCCAAATATTACTGAAAAAACTATTAGCTAAAACAGTTCCTCCTAGTAACCCCGTACTAATAACGATCAGCCATTTCATCAGCACTTTATTCTTATCAATTTTTTTACCTGTTATATAAGAAGCTATACATAGAGAGGCTAATGGCACAGCCAAGAAAAATCCTTTCTTTATCCCCTCAATCTCATGTTTCTTCTCTAATAAATCAGACAGGTAAAATAAAACTCCAAACAAAACAAACATTAATATACAGCCAATAAAGAAGATAGCAAATAACCATTTACTATCCTTGCGGAAAATTGCTTTAATCGCTTGTAAAAACTCTTTAAATGGTAAGGGATTTTCTTTTTTCTTAGGCGATTTAACAAGAAAAATCATTAATATAATGGATATGATACAAAACACTGGAATGGCAAAGAAGGGTAAAAACCAAATAAAACCTGCTAATACAGCTCCTAAAATAGGACTTAAAACCTTACCTAAAGTATTGGATGTTTCAATAATCCCTAAATTCTTGCTCACTTCAGAATCACTATTGAACATATCACCCACTAGAGGCATAACGATGGGAGCAGCTCCTGCGGCACCTACTCCTTGTAAGGTTCGACCAATCAAGATAATCCAATAAGGATTGTCCATTTTCCAACCTGCCCAACCAGAAATAACTCCACCAATCGCTGTAATTATTAAGCTTGGAATAATTACAGCCTTCCTACCTAATCTATCAGATAGATACCCTGCAATAGGTATTAAAATAATCGCTACAATAGAGTACACCGTAATAATCATACTGACTTGAAAAGAAGAGATCTTCAACTTCTTTTCAATTGTAGGCAAAACCGGAATTAACATCGAATTCCCCAAAGTCATCACCAGAGGTATCGACGCCAAAGAAACAATTGCCCATCTTTTCTCATGCTCCATCTACTGTACCTACCTTAAATTATTTCATCCCCCTTAATATGAATCCAAATGCCCAAAAATATTTATGCACAAATCCCGTTTTGGTGCCAGGCACCAGCAGGATTTTCCCAAACAATGTCGAAAAGCCAGACATTCCGCAAAGTGGAGTGCCTGGCTTTTCTCTTTACTTCCCTCCAGTAAAGGAAATTCCTTTTATGAAGTAGCGATTGAAGAATCCATATATTAACAATACTGGAAGTGTAAATACCATGGAAGCTGCCATTATATAATTCCAATAGGAAATAAATTGTCCTTTAAATGTATTTAAACCTAACGGTAAGGTGAACATAGATGGATCAGACAGAATAATTAAAGGGCGCATAAAATCGTTCCAGAAACCCATAAACACAAATATCGCTTGAGCTGCAAGTGCTGGTTTAGCTAAGGGCAAGACAATTTTGAAGAAAGTCCCAAAACGGCTTAATCCATCCATTTCTGCTGCCTCTTCCAACTCTTTCGGGAAGTTAATAAAGAACTGGCGCATCATGAATATAAAAGTGGCATTAATCATAGCTGGTACTATCATACCTTGATACGAATTTAACCAGCCTAATTCACGAAGGATTAAATAATTAGGAATCATTGTTACTTGAGATGGAATCATTAGTACCGCTAGGATAATAATGAATAAGGTTTTTCTACCTGGAAAACTTATTCTTGCTAACGCATATCCTGCCATTGAATTAAACAGGATATTTAATGATGTTCCAATGATAGCAATGACTAAGCTATTAAACAGCCACCGGGGGAAAAGCTCTTGTTCCAAAAAGATTTGTTTATAATTGTCCAAAGTAAAATTCTTTGGAATAAAATTTATTGCACCACTAACTATCTCTTCTAATGTTTTGAATGATGAAGATACCGCCCATAAAAAGGGAATGAGCGTGATGACTGCATAAAGCGTTAGTATTCCGTATAACAAAATTTTACCAAAACTACTTTTTTTCTTCAATTTCGCCGCCCCCTTAATATAGTGATTCTTCTTTAGAAAATTTGCGTTGTAACAACGTTGCCACAAGAATAACAATTGAAAGCATCACTGCAATCGAAGCAGCATACCCCATTGTTCCTAGACTTTTAAAGGCATATTGATAAATTAATAATACTACCGTCAAAGTAGAGTTATCTGGTCCACCAGATCCACCAGAGAAAATAAACGATTGATCAAATAATTGGAATGTCCCGATAAGTCCCATAATCACAACAAAAGATGTCACTGGGCGGAGATTGGGAACCGTAATATAGATAAATTTCTTAAATGCATTAGCGCCATCTAATTCAGCTGCTTCATAAAGGGAGTCCGGGATACCCTGAAGAGCTGCTAAATAGATAACCATAAAAAATGGTGCGGTTGCCCAGATATTCATAATCATAATTGCGATTAATGCTACACTCGGATCACCCATCCAATTATATGTAGGAAGTCCAATCATCGATAAGAGTTTATTAATCAATCCGTTTTGGTTGTACATCCACATAAATATTAAAGTTAATACTGCGGAAGAAGTTAATGTTGGTAAAAAATATACAATTCGGAAAAAACTTTGACCCTTTAAGCCTGTATTTAATGTTGCAGCCAATATTAGTGCAAGTAAAGTTTGAATTGGGACAACTATTATCACGTACTTAAACGTGTTCCATAGGGCACGTAATGCTCGCTGATCCTCTGCTATATTCGTAAAATTACTCAATCCGACAAAATCATACGAGGTAGTACCTAAAAGCTGAACTTTATGAAAAGATAAGAAAAATGCATATAAAATTGGCCCAATAATGAATAATGCCAATACAAAAATTGTTGGTGCCATAAAAGAATAACCTTGTGTTGCCTCACGTAATATCCTTTTTGAATAGGTTCTTTTTTTCTTCATAATTTTCACTCCTTTTCTCTTCCAAGAGTTCGGGATGATCTACCTATTTGAACTCTTTCTAAAGAAGAATCATTTTCTTCTTCACAAAGAGATAAATAGGTGATTTAAAGACTCTTGTTGTGCCTGGCGATTATATAAACCAGGCACCCCTTGGATCGAGTCAAAAAACTTAATTATTCGCCAATTTCTCTATTTGCTTGTGCTTCTGCTTCTTTTAACGCTTCATCTAACGGTCTTTGCCCTAAGAATGCAGACACAAATTGATTATTGAAGTTGTTCATGATTGTCGGTAGGTTTACTCCATTTGACCAAACCGTTGCATAAGAGGCACCAGAAACTAGCGGCGCACGGTATTCATCTTTATCAAACCCTAGTTTTTCAGCTACAGATTTACGAGTTGGTAGCGCGAACCCTTTAGAAGTCCATATCTCCATGCCTTCATTTCCTGTTAAAAATTCAATTAATTTCCAAGAAGCTTCTTTCTTATCTGAGGCAGCATTCATTACATAAGATACCGTATAGGCCATTGTTGCCTTATCTCCGTTAACCGTCGGCAATTCAGCTGTGCCATACTCGACATTTGGAAAAGTATCTTCTAAGAATGGAATCGCCCAGTTCCCTTCAATAACCATCGCAGCCTTTTCCTGACCAAACATTTCCCCGCCCCAGTTAGCTCCTACATCTGAAGCTTGAGCTGCTGACTTGTCAATATTTCTTTGATCTACGATTGGTTGTAACGCTTCAATTACTTTTGCATCTCCAAAGTTCGCTTTCCCATTTTTAACCACTTCGCCACCAGTGGCTTCCGCGATATAGTACATACGTGCTAATTCTGGCGCAACACCTAGACCAACTACTCCATCCTTTGTTAACACTTTTGAAACTTCACGAAGCTCATCCCAAGTACTAGGAACTTCTACACCTGCTTCTTCAAACAATTTTTTATTATAAAATAAGGCTAAAGTAGAATAATCTTTTGGAAAGCCATAGGTAACCCCATCTTTTTGGAAAGCTTCAAGTAATGGAGTTTCAAAATCATCAACGTCAAATTCATCTGTCACATAGTCATCAAGTGGCTCTAAAACACCTGTTTCAATTAGTGCAGGTGCTTCAAACGCGTCCAAGTAAAAAACATCAGGAGCTTCTCCACCAATTAAACGTGTTTTCATTACGTCCATATATTGATCTGAAATAACTTCGTGCTTTACCGAGATATTTGGATGCTTTTCTTCAAACGCATCTAGAGCTTCTTTTAATAATCTCGTTTCAGAAGGATTTCCTCCCCAACCAGCAAGAGTGATTTCTACAGAATCTCCAGAGCTTCCTCCATCTGACGAACCTTTGCTTCCTCCAGCACATCCAGACAAAATCCCACCAACAAGCATCGTTGTTACCCCTAATGTTGCCAACCATTTTTTCGTTCTCATCATTTAATCCCCTTTTCCATGGAATATATTTTTTTATTAGAGAATAGCTCAACATTAAACTTTAATTTTGGACAACCTTACAACCAGTTGAATTTTCTAGTATTTCTACAGTAACAATTTCATTAATGTTCTTACTTACTTTCAGAGAAAGATTTCCTTCTCCAATTCTCATTCCCTCAATTACTAGCTCATTCATAGAGCTTGGTAACACAGGGTTTAACTGAATTTCTCCTTGTAATACATTTGGGAAGAGGCCTAATATTGTTTGTACAAAAACTAATGGAGTTCCTGCTGCCCATGCTTGAGGGGAACATGCTACAGGATACTTAACTGCTTTCCCAAGTGATTTATCATAACCACAGAATAATTCTGGTAAACGATCATATTCAAAATGTGCTGCAACTTCCATTAAACCCTCAACAATAATATTAGCTTTTTCTTGTTGCTGAAGTTTGCTCATTCCAAGCAACACCATACTGTTATCATGTGGCCAGATACTTCCATCATGATAACTCATAGGATTATAGCCAGCCTCACCTTTGCCCATCGTTCTCAAGCCATATCCAGTAAACATTTTAGGAGATAAAAGTGTATTGATAACAGCTTCCGCTTTGTTTTTATCCAACATTTCTGAAAATAATACATGCCCAGGATTCGAAGTGATAGTACCAACCTGTTTCTTATCACTATCTAGTGCAATAGCGTAAAATTGTACATCTTCCATCCAAAATTCTTTGTCGAATTTTTCTTTTAACTTCTGACTCTGCTCACGTAACTGCGCAGCTTCCCCTTGTTTATCTAAGATGTCATAAATAGCTGCTATTCCCATTTTTGCTTGGTAAACATAACCTTGAACCTCTGACAAAGCGATTGGAGTGGTAGCATATTCACCAGTACGATGCACTATTGAATCGCCCGAATCCTTCCAACCTTGATTCGCAATCCCTTTGCTGGATTCCTGATGATATTCAACAAATAAATCACCATCACGGTCTCCATATTGATCAATCCAAGTTAATGCAGCATTAATATTCGATTGCAAGTCTTTTACTATTCCGAGATCACCTGTCCACTTCACGTACTCAGTAAGCAATACTAGAAATAGTGGTGTCGCATCGATAGTTCCATAATAAGGTGTAAAAGGAATTTGCTCAGTTGTCGCTAATTCTCCAAAACGTATTTCATGCATTATTTTACCCGGTTGCTCATCTCTCCAAGGATCAACTTTTGTCCCTTGTTTACTTGCCATCGTATAGAGTGTTCCTTTCGCTACTTCCGGTTGAAAAGCAAGCATTTGTAAGGCAGCAATTAAACTGTCTCTGCCAAACGGAACTCCAAACCAAGGTAAACCAGCTACTGGGAAAACCCCATGACCTAAATCCGTTAATAGTACCCTCAGATCGCCAAGACCTCGATCGACAAGTCGCTGTAGTGGCTGATAATCTGTTTTTATCTTCGTAGTAGTAGATTCCCATTTTGTATAAGAATCTTTAAGTTTTTCAATCGCTATGTCTGCTGGAATAATCTCTGTTACTTTCATTTCCCCATGCTGAGGCTCTATCATAAAGGTAACTGTTTGTTCCTCATCATGTTCTAAATGAAACGAAAAGCTGACCTCACCATTTTCATCAATATGCTGCGCTTCCTTATCCCATTTGATATACGTTCTACGAGCAAGTTCATCAGCTCCATCATAATGGAAAGTTAAACTTTGGTTCTGAACACTTTGTCCAGTTCGACTGCCAATATCGCCATTTTGAAAGCCACGAACAATAAACATATCTGCAAAATCAACATCCATCTGAATACTAAGATCGAATGATACTTCTTTCGGAAAATAGTTTTTTACGGTAATAGATTCATAGAGTACGTCATCATAGATAAATCGACTTCGTTTCATTTCAACCGATTCTCTCCACAAAATCAACTTACCATCTTTTTCCATATGAGGGTTCGTCAATAATATCGTAGCCATATAATTTTCCGCTGCATCAGAATGTAAGAGAATAGGATTTTCCCCGTTTATTTTTAAGTCAAGCTTACTTAAAAAACGTGTATCTTTTGAATATAACCCTAAGCCATAAGGATGGTTCTCTGGGATATTTCCGCTTGTGTCAGTTAATAGAAATAAATCATTTTCTTTGATAACGCGATATTCCATCATAATTCCTCCCCAAATTCGTGTACCAAAACGTTTTGGATGAAAATCAAAAAATTTTTCTTCTTCCCAAAACGTTTCGGATTTTCTTGATGAAAAAACCACTTTCTACTTCGTGGCCTTTTTGGTTGACTCCCTAATAATGAGTTCTGTATCTATTATTTTCGCCTTCGACTCCAGTTGATTCTCTAACATATTAATGAGAAGCATCGCTGCTTCATAGCCTAGTCTATATTTGTCTTGGCGGATGGTAGATAAGGTGGGACTGACATAAGAAGCCAATAGGATATCATCGTACCCAATTATCGCAACGTCCTCTGGAACTCTTTTGCCTAATTTCCCAACCGCTTTCATAGCACCTAAAGCCATTAAATCGCTTGCACAAAATATAGCTGTAAGTTCTGGGTGTTCAGTCAATAATTCTAGAGCTGCAGCTTCTGCGAGGTGTTCTGCAAATTGTCCATTCTTAATCCATCCTGTTTTTAACCGGAGATTATTTTCTTCTAGTGCCTCCACGTAGCCTTGTAATCGTCTAGTGCTTACATCCGCTTTACTATGCCCATTAATCAAACCAATATTTTTATGGCCTTGTTCAATCAAATGAAGGACAGCTATTTTCGCCCCCCTTACATTATCTGTTGTCACATAGCCCACTGTATTTGATTCAATCGGTATATCAATTAGAACACATGGGATATCACTTTGTAATACTTCCTCCAAATACGGATCATCTGTTTTTATACCTTGTATAATAACACCATCCACTCTTCTTTCTCTACATAGTTGAGTATAGGTCTTTTCCCTTTGTTTGGACGAGGTAGTACTAAATAGAACTAAATCGTACTCGGCATCTGCAGAGGCTTGGTTTAAGCCACATAGGATTTCGAAGGTAAAATTGTCCTTTACACCTTCTCTATTCATATTAGACACAAGAAGACCTATCGTTTTGGATTTCTTCATAACAAGACTCCTTGCTACGGTATTAGGACTGTAGTTCAATTCTTTTGCTACATCCAATATTCGTTGTCGTGTCTGTTTACTAACATCTGAGTAACCGTTTAGAGCACGGGATACAGTGGTGACAGACACGCCAGCAACTCTTGCTATATCTTTTATTGTTGTCATGACTTTCCTCCAAAACGTTTCGGGTAATTTTCTTATTTGAAGGATACCACGTTTTTGAAAACGATTGCAATACTTTTATTTAAAAAAACTATTTTCTTATCTGTTTCCGTATTTCAGCCATTTTTTCACTTTCATGAAAAGTGTGAATTATATATAGGAATAACTATCTATGCAGAGCTCCACATAAAAAAGAGACCTCTATTATAAAAATAGGGTCTCGTTCCCGTAATCCCTACCCAATAATCACTCGCTCCACTGGATAATGATAATTCGGCGGTTTTTGTTTACTTTCTAATATGAATAGGAAGGTTAATAACCCAACACGACCAATAAACATTAGACACATAATGATGACTTTTCCTATAGTTGACAAATCAGGGGTAATTCCCATTGAAAGGCCAGTAGTACCAAATGCAGAACAAACTTCAAAAAGGATTTGGATTAGACTAAATGGTTCTGTAAAACTTAATATAACTACTGCAAAACAACAAATAAGGATTGCTAATAGTAGTACAACTAACGACTTAATAATATCCTCTTCATGAATCTCTCTTCGAAACAATTTAATGTTTTTATGACCTCGAGCAAAATGAAAAAGAAATAGGATATTTAAAGCAAAGGTTGTTGTTCGGATCCCGCCACCTACAGAACTTGGAGAAGCACCGATAAACATTAAGCCACTCATAACTAGCAATGTTGGTAAAGTAAATTCGCTAACATCCATTGTTGAAAAACCACCACTTCTCGTCGTAACAGATTGAAACAACGCATAGAAGAATGATTCATGCCATGTCATTCCCTTAAAAAAATGAGAAAACTCTAATAGGACAATTGCAACTGTTCCAAACGTTATTAAAAAGGCAAAAGTAATAGTCGTTATTTTGGTAAATAAGGAGAAGCGGAAACGTCCACCCTTATTCATAATAAACTCTTTTACCTCTACCAAGACGGGAAATCCAATAGCACCAGTAATAATTAATATCATTGTAATAAATTGCACAAAATAATCTTTAGCAAAAGGTGCTAATGACTCACCAGTAATATCAAAGCCACCGTTTGTAGTTGCACTAACTGAAGCAAAGAACCCATGTAAATAAGCTTCTTGCCAAGTTTGGTAAAACGATAAGTAATAAGTTCCTAAAATTAATGCTCCTAATAGCTCGATTGTTAAAATCAGAACAAGAATTTGCTTAATTAGCTTTACAATTCCAGACAGACTTGACTGGTTTTGGTCAAGCATCATTAGCCTTCTTTCACGGAGTCCTATCTTCCTTCCCAATAAAAGCCAGATAAATGTACCTACTGCCATTACACCAACCCCACCAAATTGGAGAACAAAAGCAAGAAGCAAAACACCAGGTACTGTAAAGGTATCTACTGTATTCACAACCGATAGTCCGGTAACACTTACAGCACTTACAGCAGTAAATAGAGCATTAATAAAGGTCCAATCGGCACCATCGAATCGTGCAATAGGTAAGCTTAATAAGATTAAAGCCACTACAACTGCAAGGAGATAAAAACTTACAATTAGTTGGGCTGGTGTTAAATGATGTACTTTCTTACTAAAAGTATTTTTAAATTTTATCATAGTGTCCCTTTCAAAATGAAATGCATAAACGCCACGTTCAACACCTACACACATAAAAAATACCATTACCACTAGCAAAGTAAAATAATAACTTGGCTTCAGCAAGTCCGTTCGTACTCTTATAAAACTAAATTATAATGTCATACATTAATGAATTTCCACATACAAAACTTACCTTACCCACACTTTATTTCATTAATTGGCTATTACTTACTAGTATTGATCATTCGTATTTCCTCATACTAACTATACAACTTTTAAAACAAAAGTTGTATACAAAAAGGAGTGATTAAGATGGCGAGAAGTAGCAACAAATTACTAGTTCCAGGTATTGAACAAGCTTTAGATCAAATCAAATATGAAATTGCTCAAGAATTTGGAGTCACTCTTGGGTCAGATACCGCTTCACGTTCGAACGGATCTGTTGGCGGAGAAATTACAAAACGCCTTGTAGCACAAGCACAATCTCAACTTAATGGTAAATAAACTAAATAAATTGGCTAAACCCAGAGTTATACACTCTGGGTTCTTATTATGAAAAATTTCACGAAACGTCAAGAAGACCCCAGTCGAAAGGAGTCTCCTTTGAATAAAACAATATCAAATATAATAATAGCAATTTCTAGCTAATACCCTACTCAATTATTCTTGCGGTGTTCGCGATCTTTTCTTTCGTGTTTATTGTTGTTGGAGTTATGCTCTCTTCTCTCGTTCTGTTTTTTATTATCTTGCTTTCGGTCGTCTTTTCTTTCTTTCCACTCTTTATTCTCCGGCTTTCGGTCACCTTTTCTTTCTTTCCATTCTTTATTGTCGTGCTTTTGGTCACCGTTTTTTTCTTTCCATTCTTTTTTCATTTTATCCGGATTTTTTTTCCATTCTTCTCTTTTCTGCTCTCTATGCTCTTTCCTTTTTTCCTTTTCTTGTTTATATTTCTCTTTTTGCTCTTTAGTGAGATGATCGAAATTCTTATTTCTCTCTGTCTGTCGATCACGTGCTTTCTTATTCTCCACAATCCCATTATTTGAAGCTTTGTTTAAATCCTGGTTCTTTATTACATTTTGGGATCCATTAACATTTGAGCCTTGTGTTTCTGTGCTCTTTTCATCCTGTTTAGAAGTATTATCTGAATCTACAAGTTCTATGTTCTTTTCTTTTTGAACAAATTCCCCAGGTGAAATTCCCAGCTTTATAGCTTCCCCACGCTTTTCGCTAGTGGTTTCGATCATAGTTACACTTATATCATCTATTTGAATTGTTTGGGAAATAGATAAAATTTCGGTTTGAATCTTCTTTTTCCAAGCTAAATTATCACTGTTACTTAGAACTGATGCAATAATAACCTCACTACCAGAAGTTAAATAGCCCTGTTGGCGGATTATATCTAGTATCTGAGTGGAGACATTCATTAATCCTTCATTTTCCCAGTTCTGCAAGTTCTTTACTAGCTTCTTTCCTTCCTCGTTATACCCAACAATGGAAACCACTTGCATCTTTTTATTTAAACTAAGCTCTATGCTAGGGTTCACATCTAACGAAACATAGGCGTAAACTTGGTTATTCATATACTTAGGATAAAAAGAAAATAAAAGAATAGCAGCTGTTAGAACAGTAACGATGGCCCATCTTAATTTAAAAAAAGTTGCTAAACCCCTCTTTTTCATCTCTCTAGATGTATGCAAAGGAAAAAAAATGACTTCTTCCCCGATACCGACTTGCGTCTTTTGTTTTCTAGATTTCAAAAACTCGCCTTCAGGGGTTAGCATTGTGACATAGTCATCATGAACTTCGAGCACAATCCCTTTTTTCACCCTTAATCGCCCCTTTTAAATAATCTTTCAAATATATATAATCCCCCGATAATATAATGGACACCGCTATTATGTATTTACGGTTGCGTTCTATTGTTTTTCTACTTACATTAACCAAACCTTCTAATTGTTTCATTGGAAGCATTTTTTTCTCAAATAAATGTTTTTTCAATTCAAGGTTTTGAACTAATATAATCGCAACTTCAATAGCATTTTGTCTCGCGTCCGAATGTTTTGGTGAGCATTCAAGTAAGTCAGAAAAAGAAAGGCCAAATTCCTTTAGAACAGATTGGTAATAAGCTATTTCTTCTCTACGCTGTTCTTGATCAATCTGTTTTTGAAATTCTTCCACTGATAATGTCGCTTCTATCTTATTGGAAGCATAATCATCTTGATCATCATCTTGATCTGACATCGTAATCGTCATGTTTTTACTTTCTTTTCTTATATAGTCAATAACTCTTCTTTTTATAATTAACTCAGCAAAAGATAATAAGGAGCTTCCCTTATCTTTTGAATACTTTTCAATCGCTTCGTTAAAAGCTATTAATCCGATACTAAATTCATCATCTGTCTCATTTATATATCTTTTACAAACAGATGAAACGGCCTTTGCTATAAAAGGTTTATATTTATTAATTAAGTTATTTTGTAATTGAATGTTGCCAGCTTGAATTTCAAGTACTTCCTCTTCAAGAGACTTCGGGCGTCGTTTGCCGATTTTAAAAAATAGGCTCAGCATTGGCCTCACCTCTCTCCCCCACTTATATATTAAATGAGTACTTGCCTCATTTTATAAGCTTTTTTTAAGAAGGAGGCTTTTTCATTTTCAAGAAAAAGTCACCTGTCTATATATAAAGGTGCCGTTTTCTCTATAAAAAGTCAATGTTAAAACCTGTTAAGACAAAATTACCACTTTTTTATTGGAATAATTTTCTTGATTTAATAACTGTTACACCAAATTTTAAGTACTTTCCTCCTTTAGAATACGAGTTGAACATCTACTTACTCATCAAATGTTACGTGAATGTTTCATTTTTTTCGGGGGAGCAACAAAAAATATTTTTACACTACTTCAAAATACCTAAGGACTAAATAAAAAAACAGCCAATCTAATTACTAGAATGACTGCTTTCTCCATTACTCAGCTAATATGCACATGCTTCATCTGGTCTAATTTATGCTGATTATAATAATTCACCATATTTTCTGCAGTAACTTGAAAAGGTGGACAATGTATTTTTCCTTTCGCTAAGATGTCAATGGCTTCGGAACAATCAAAGCTTCCTTTCCAAGTAAAGTAGTCTAATGCTTCTTTTTCCACTCTCAGCCATCTTCTTGCTGTCGGAAAACGCAAAAACTGTTTCGCTAAGGACAGTGGAATGGATCCCTTAGGAGCTTTCTTTAGGAGTATTTCCATCAATAATGTGTAGGTTTCCCTTATTGTAATTCGATTAGGGTTCGTTAGATGAAGCGTTTTTCCTTCTGCCTCTTCTGTATGCGCCAGATAGGATGTAGCTTTTACTATATAATCAATGGGGACAACATTAAACTCTGCCTCTCCCTTTCCCAAATGTGGAATTAACGGTAAGAACCTTAGAGAATAGAGGAAATTCAACATGAAATATGGCCCATCAAATTTCGTTGTTTCACCCGTTTGACTGTGCCCTTTGACAATACCAGGCCTTATAATCGTAAGTGGCAGATGTTCTTTCTCCTTATCAACTATTAGTTCTGCTAAGTATTTTGTTTCCTCATAATGATTTTTAAAAGGATAAGGATGTTTTAATTCATTTTCGAAAATGATCCCTTCACGTAATCCTGCTACATAGGCTGTACTGAAATAAACGAAACGTTTTAAAAAAGGTAAGCTTTTTATCCAATCTACTACATGTTTTGTTCCATTAACATTTACAAGACGAGCAATTTCCTTTTTTACAGCCAAATCGTAGACTGCTGCTAAGTGAAAAACATAATTTACTTCACTTTTCAAAAGTTCAGCATCCACATTATTAAGCATTAAGTTAGGTTCTGTAATATCTCCTTCAATGAGGGTAATCGTGGTGTGAGGGTATTGTTGTTGAAGCTTTTGAATGATGGGAATTGCGGTACTTTTCATTCTTGGGAGTACTAATAAAAAGATATGATTGATTTCATTATTCTCCATTAATAAATTCACTACTAATTCTTTACAAATAAACCCTGGAAATCCTGTGAAAAAATACCCACTCAAAACATTTCCCCCTTCCATTATTTAAAATACTTGTCTCTTTTTTTCAGGATAAACTAACAAGGAGCACGAGTGAAGTGCTTTTTAATCGATGTGAAAAACTTTTAATGAGCTAGGTGATAATGGACATGCATACAATGTGGAAGGGCTCCATCAGCTTTGGGCTAGTTAACATTCCCATCAAGATGTTTTCGGCGACAGAAGATAAAGATATAAAGCTTCGTACATTGCATAAGGAATGCCATTCTCCGATAAAATACGAAAAGGTATGCCCTAACTGTGAAAAAGAAGTGGAACAAAGTGACTTAGTTAAAGGATATGAATATGTAAAGGGCAAATATGTTATTTTGGATGACGAAGAGTTAAAGGAATTAAAAGAAGAGCATGAAGATAAAAGTGTGAAAATTATTGATTTTGTAAAGCTAGAAGAAATCGATCCAATTTATTTTAACCGCTCCTATTTTTTAGGACCAGGAGAAAATGGAAGTAAGGCTTATACATTATTACGAGAAGCATTAGAAACTTCCAAGAAAATTGGAATAGCAGAAATTACGATTCGCTCTAAGAAACAACTAGCCATCGTTAGAGTCTATCGAGACTGTTTAATGATGGAAACGGTGCATTACCCAGATGAAGTGAGAGATGTAGGGGATGTACCTAGTGTCCCAGAGAAAACCAAAGTTAATGAACAGGAACTGAAAACAGCCATCATGCTCATTGATCAATTGACTACTGAGTTTGACCCCGAAAAGTATCATGATGATTATCGTGAAGCTGTTTTAGCATTAATTGAGAGTAAAATAAATAATCAAGAGAATACAACGACACCTCAGCAAACAGCTGGTAAAACCAATGTGGTTGACCTTATGAGTGCTCTGCAAGCAAGTATTGAACGAACAAAAGACCAAGAGCTAAAACCGACAAAAAAGAAAGCAGCAGTTAAAACGAAAGCTACAGTAACAAATAAAGAAGTTACCCCTAAAAAACGGACAACCCGTAAGAAGGCGAATAGCTAGCTGTTAGTCGCCTTCTTTTTGAGCTTTCAGCCAGATAGCAGCTTCCAAAAGTGATGGAAAGTTGATATAGGCATCATTCATACTCGAACCAATAAATATTGTTTTTGTACCAGCCGCTTTTCCTGCTAGGATATCGACATCTCTGTCACCAACCATATAGGAGGAAGCCAAGTCAATCTGATACTTTATAGCTAAGTCTCCTAACATTTTGGGTCCAGGTTTTCGGCAAATGCACCCCTCATTCGGTTTGTGAATACATGCTGCAACTTCTTCAATTTTTCCACCAGCTGCTTTTATTTCCCCTACCATAAATTGATGAACATTTTCCAAAGCACTATGCTTCATAAACCCGAGTCCTACCCCACCTTGGTTGGTTACCACAAAGATTTTGTAGCCTACTTCAGTTAATATTCTTATTCCTTCTTTTGCACCCGGGAGAAAATAAAAATCACTCGGTTTATTGACAAATTTCACCCTTTCCGACAACACCTCATTAATAACACCATCTCGATCCAAAAATACACCTTGATACATAAATTCACCTCATGAACATAGTTTCAGTTTTTTAGAAGCATATTAAAAAAGGAAAGAGGCCCTATTAGCCGCTAAAAGCAAATACTGTGTTTCTTACTATAAAAGCATTGAAAATAATAGCTAACTCAGAAACATAATAACCGTTTATAGAAAGGATTATTACGATGATTAAACCTATGCTTCCCACTCTACACCGTGATCCACCTATTGGAGAAGAATGGGTGTACGAAGTTAAATACGATGGCTTTCGTTGTATAGTTTTACTAGAAACACAAAAGATTACTCTTCAAAGTAGAAACGGAAACCATTTAAACAATCAGTTTCCCGAAATAATGGCATATCTGAATACGTTATTAAACATAACTTACATCCAATCTCTTTTACCACTGACTTTAGATGGAGAACTTGCAATCCTCACCTCTAGCATGAAAGCAAATTTTTCCGCTATTCAAAAGCGAGGGCGAACAAAGTCCAAAAGTACAATTAACACCTTAGCTACTACTAGTCCAGCAACACTCCTTATATTTGATATTTTAAGCAAAAATGGCGAAAAGCTTCATTCTCTTCCCTTTAATAAGCGGAAACAACAAGTGGAACAACTGTTCACTTTATTGGATCTCCCGCTTTCACCAAGATTCCCATCGTCCGTACCTTTTCAATACGTTCCATTTTTCAGAGATCCAAAAGATATTTGGACTGAGATAAATAAACATCACGGGGAGGGCATGCTTGCAAAAAAACGGAACAGCACCTATCAATTTGGGAAGAGGACATTAGACTGGATAAAAATTAAAAATTTCAGAACTGCAACCTGCTTTATCACAGCTTATCAAAAAGATAACAGCTATTTTCATGTAGGTGTTATGGATGGTACGTCCGTCATTACTATTGGGCTTTTTTCCCATGGACTAACCTCTGAAGAACGCCAAGCATTAGTTACTGTCATAAAAGAAAACAGATATCAAGAAGATCATCAATATATGTATGTGCATCCTGGCATTTGTGTGGACTTATATTTTTTAGAACTTTCTCAAGATCAATTGCGTCAACCAGAATTTCGAAGATTTCGTTTTGATGTTCAAGTAAAAGAATGCTCTTTAGAGAACCTTAAAACCTCTAATTTAAATTTTCCAACTTCTGTTCCTATTACACACCCAAAGAAGCCTTTATGGGAAGAACCACTTCTTACTAAGCTAGATTACTTACATTATTTATCCGAAGCGGCTCCTTATATTTTGCCTTTCCTAGAAGACCGTCTTCTTACTGTTATTCGTTTCCCGCATGGAATGCTTGGAGAAAGCTTTTATCAGAGAAACTGCCCGGATTATGCACCAGATTTTGTCGAGACGTTCGATTCCGAAGGCATTCCATACATTGTCTGTAATAATCTTGAAACGCTTCTATGGCTTGGGAACCAGCTAGCTTTGGAGTTTCACATTCCTTTTCAAAAATCAAAAGCTTCTAAACCAAGTGAAATCGTCTTTGATCTTGATCCGCCATCTGATAAGTATTTCTCCGACGCTGTAGCGGCTGCACTCCTAATGAAAGAAGTATTTGATCAACTACAGCTATATTCTTTTGTCAAAACATCTGGAAGAAAAGGATTGCAAGTCTACATCCCCTTACCCAAAGAAACTTATACGTATGAAGAGACAAGGAAGTTTACCGAATTTATGGCGGAATATCTTGTATCGAAAGAACCACATTTATTTACAATAGAACGCTTAAAGAAAAATCGTGGCACGAAAGTGTATGTTGACTTTATTCAACATGCAGAAGGAAAAACAATTATTGCACCATACTCATTAAGAGGGCATCATTTCCCTACCGTCGCAACTCCATTATTTTGGGAAGAAGTAAATCCTACACTAAGACCTGAGAGTTTTACTATATTCACTCTGTTGAAACGATTAAGCGAAAAAGGAGATCCTTTTCAACATTATTTTAAAATACAAGCACAGCAACCTTTCCAGCAGGTTCTCGACTTTTTAAAACGAGTATAGGATGGAAGGCAAATGGAAAAAATGGTTTTAAAATAGGAAAAGGTGATTCTTTTGCAATCTTTTGCCATCGTTCATCCCATTATCGAAATGGAACAAACCATCATATTAGAATTTATAGATGAAACTGAACCCATCGAAAGTAGACGCTATCGACTTTTTCTACAGAAAAAATCATTACAGGAAATTAAGCTTATTGTTTATCGTCCTAAAAGAGATTTATGGCAGGATATCACAACGATGCTCTCCCCTTTTTATTTAGCATCATTAAGAAATATTTTATTAGATCAAATCGACATAAACCCAGAAAAAGAAAACGCCATTTCATAAAAGCAAGCAAATATCTCTGAGGAGAATTGCTTGCTTTTTAATTTGTGTGTTTTTGATTCTATTTTCATGTGGTATGACTAGGACAAACATTACTTGTAGTTCATAAGATAGGAGTGCGAGGTATATTCTCACAAAAGTGAGGGGGTGAAAATATGGCATTACAGCTTATGAAATTATTTGTAGGAGTTACTACCACCATTAGTATTGAACCAGAATCGCAGAAGTTTTTTTATGTAACTACAGGTGAAACAGCAGCCGAAGCCACACTATCTATTGATACAAGCGACTTTTTTGATGATACAGGAGCCGTTCCCGTGGAACTGCCTGAAATAGAAACAGAAAACAGCTACTATAACGTTTATATCAATGGAGTTCTACAAATGGCGGGAATATCCACATATACACCTGGCCCTACAACAACAGGTTCTCTTGATATTACTGTTCCGGAAGATTCCGAGCCTCTTTTAGCAGATACACCGATCGTGTTAGAGTTAATCATTTATTCTCCAACATCTGATACAACGGTACTCACTTAATTCAATTAAGTATTACCACTCCATCGCAAGTGACTTATTTTCCACCTGCGTTAGGAGTGGTAGATTGTAATAAATTGCACGATAATAGGCGCTCCCTGTATCGGAACATCCTCCGTTCTAAGTTCAAGAACCCCCTTTTTCACTACATAAGTTACAGGTGGCTGTAAGACTCCATTTATAAATAGATTCACATAAGATACTGTTGTCGGGTCCAGTATTCCACGATTTCCGTATTCAGTAAGTTCATGATCATTCGTATATACAGTTTGTACTCCATCCGAAATTGCATTGTATTGATATGTATCGACCTTTGCAACATTGGATGATTTTGTTATTGGAATACTCAAATGAATAACAGATGTTGAACTTACACAATCAAACACTTTACGAACTTTGACTGTATGTGATTGTTTTTTTGAAAAAGTCATTTAAATCACCCTAACAAACATAATAGTAAATAAGTTCACTCTCTATCCTATGAAAAAAACAGCTAATCTGTTCGCCGTCATACTCTTATTTTCCATTTTTTTATAGCACTATTTAGTTGGTGCTTGCCCTTCCTCAAAAACTAGAGCTTTTTTCCATATAAAAAAAACACCCACTTACCGTGGGTGCTATCCAATCACATATAGTACATAAATTAAACTTATTAACGTCACAAACAATGAAGCAATAAATCCAGCAATAAACGGCTTTAGCCCAAGATTACGCATCTTTTTCCATTCCACTTGGAGACCTACTCCAGCCATCACCATCACTATTAGAAACTTAGCAAGCGTTCCTAATATAGTACTCAGTTCTTCCGATATCACGCCTACAGAATAGAAAACACTCATCAAAAGGAAACCAATAATAAAAACTGGAAAAGCACCTTTAAGACTCGCATTCTTATCATTACTTTTATTTACGAGTAGGAAAGAAATCACGAAAACTAACGGAAGAATAAATAAGGTCCTGACAAGCTTCACAGTTGTGGCAATCTCACCTACTTCTTCTCCGACAAGATACCCTACAGCTACAACTGAGGATGTATCATGAATAGTAGTTCCTATCCATATTCCGAGTTGGATCGTATTTAAATGCAGCCATTGTCCAATCCAGGGATACAGAATTGTCGCCAGTATATTGAAAAAAAAGATGGTTGATATAGCATAAGCAGTGACTGATTCTTTCGCGTGAACAACCCCTTTCACAACAGAAATAGCAGTTGCTCCACAAATACTAGTTCCTATTCCTATAAGTAGACTGAGCATCTTATCAATTTTCAATAGTCTACCTACAATTATAGTTACTAAGATCCCTCCTATTACTACCAGTAAAATAATGAAGATAGATTGTGAACCTATTTCTAAAATACTACGAATACTTAATGTTGCTCCTAAAAGGACAATCGCCAGTTTTAAAATGTTCTTCACTACAAATTGAATTCCAGGTTGAAAACGCTCGCTCAATGGCATACTATTTCTAATAATAATCCCGATTAATAGTGCAAAAATCACTCCACCTATTGCAGGAAAAAGATTACCGAAATATTTTGCAACAATCGCTATCACAAGAATTAATAAAGTTCCCATCAGCCATGACGTGAACTGATGAGTTAGATTTTGTAGGATTGAAAACCTTCTCCCCATCGCTATTTTCTCCTAACACACTGAATTGCACATCCATTCTATTCTAAAGAACAAAGAAAAGACTGTCGAGTTTTTTCGACAGTCTTATGTTTCTATGCGATGGAAGTGTTTTCTCAAGCCTTCCCCAAATATGTTGAATGTTAAAACGGTAAATGCTAGTGCAAGTGCTGGGAAAAATGGAATCCAAAAGGAGCGAAGAACATCTCCCCTTGCTTGGCCTAATAAAGTTGCCCAGTTAAAGCTAGTATTCTGAATTTCGCCGTACCCATAGTTTAGTTGAACAAATTCCTGAGTGATAAAAATACTAAAGATCCCTAGCTGCCCGATTAATAAAGCAATTCTCCCTAAATCCAGAAAGAATTGTACCATAAGTTCAGGTAAAGCATTTGGTAGATAATATTTAGTAAATAACGTATAGTTGGAAACGCCAACTGTGATGCCTGCCTCTACATATGGTGTTTGCTTTATTCTGTAGAATTGATTTTGAAGGATTGTCCCCACTCTGCCAACTTCAATACAAGCCAATATAATAATTGCCCATAAATATCTATTCTCGTGAAATACGAATATGGGAAGGTTTAACAAAATGATTGCCGAAAAAATGACTGGTAATGCAGAAAATATTTGATGCCACCCTTGTAAAACCCAATTGGCTGGCCCTTTCTTATTCACAGATAATAAGGCTAAAGTAATAGCAATGCTATAACGTAAAAGTGTAATTGCTACTATTAACAGCAACGTATCTCTTGCCCCAACTACAATAATGCTTAGTAAGTCTCTTCCTTCTCTATCTGTTCCAAAAAGGTGGTTACCAGAAGGTTCAAAAGGTGCCGTCTCTATTCCTGTTTCAGTAAACACTACCCGCCTACTTTCTAGAACATTATCAATAAACGGGAGAAAAGGCCCGATAAGTGTTACTACTACTAAGAAAATTAAAAAAGAACTTCCGATGACTAATGTCCAATTACGTTTCATATTCATTCACCTACCTAGGCTCTACTTTCTTAATAACAAGCAGAGTAATTATTTGAGAAATAAAGACAATTATCATAAAACAAAGACCGAATCCAATAATTAAACCCGATTCATTAATAAGGTTCATTCCTCCTGAGATTGCTTTACTTACGTCAAATGCCTGAAACATCCGGTAGGCTGCTCCACGATAATCTAATAAATACTCTACAATTAATAGATTAGATAACAAATAGAGCATCATTGCCGTTAAGTTAGAAAATATAGGGTACAGACTATTACGAAGCATATGCTTCCATAGTACCTTTTCTTTAGAGAGTCCTTTCGATCTCGCTACCTGAATATAGGGCTTTCCTTTTTCACTACCAAGTGAAGCAGAAGTTATTCTTGCAATATACAGCATCGGATACATAGATACTAAGAAAGCAGGTAGTATGAAGCTATACCAATGGTCATGACCAAATATTCTTATAAAAGGGAGATAAAATATGATTAGCCATTGTAAGCAGATAATAAGGAAAAAATCAGGAATGGATTGTAATAACCACGTCATTCCTTTACCAAATACATTCCAACCGCTCCACCTATCATAAAAATCATAGATTCCTTTTAACACACCAAAAGTGAGCGTTATAAAAAATGCAGCAAGAATTACTTTTAAACTTCTAGCCATATGTAACCAAATTTCTTCTTCAGCGGGATTATTATATCTAGTAAAACCTAACGTTTTATTTTCTTTTACATCATGGAGAAACATCGAAATGTTATGTTTGTAGGCTTCCCACGAAAATTCATAGCCATATTCGAGCGTCATCGCTCTTCCTTGAACAGCAATATCTGGCGACCTTGGAAATAATACGGCTAAAATTAGCAATATCGATACTAACAGAAAGAATAAGATGGATTTCATTATCTTCCATGTAATTAACATATATTTGACCTCCATTGTTCGTAAACCGAAGTAATTATATAGTAAAATACTACCACTATATAATTTCGAATACTACAAAAATATCAATTATTCTAATAATTCGTTGCTTTTCTATGAATTGAAATATGACAAGGAACGTAGTATTATAATGATTTATGATATATTGATAGCCATTTGAAGGCATAACCGAATGCACTAAAAACCTAAGTAACTAAAGGAGGTTTGTTCCTTTGAACAAAATAATTAATAGCTTCACTGATTTTTTTACTAATGATTTTTGGACAAGCACTGACTATTGGATTGACTTCGGAGGATCGCTCCTTATCCTGTTTCTCTTTTTATTATGGAGAAACCTCTTTACTAAATATTTTTTCAAGATGATATTAACATTAACGCGAAAGACCCCGACAGATTTATTCACCTATATTGTCTTAGCGTTTGAAAAACCTGTCCGAACATTCTTTGTCATTTTGGGGATTTTCTTCGCATTGAAAACTGCACCATTTCAACTAATGGAGCCAGCGACCTTAACACTATTAATGAGATCTTCCATTATCATTATGATTACATGGGGATTGTTTAATTTCATTCCATCCTCTTCAGTTTTGTTTTCAAGACTTTCGACAAAGCTGGATTTTGAAGTAGATAAAATTGTTATGCCATTTATCACAAAGGTGTTGCGATTTATCTTAGTCGCCTTAGCATTAAGCATCGTTCTTGAAGAATGGGACTACAATGTTGGAGGTTTTGTTGCTGGACTTGGACTTGGTGGTTTAGCTTTTGCATTAGCCGCTCAAGAATCATTGAAAAATCTACTTGGCGGATTTATTATCGTGTCTGAAAAGCCATTTACAATGGGAGATTGGGTTAAAACTCCGAGTGTCGAAGGTGTTGTAGAGGACATATCATTCCGAAGTACGAAAATTCGAACGTTTGCACAAGCTCTTGTGACAGTACCAAATTCAACCCTATCTAACGAACCAATTACCAACTGGTCCAAAATGGGGAAGCGTCAGATTACCTTTGAACTTCCCATTCAATACCACACATCAAGAACCAGTTTAGAAAAAGTGGTTAAAAGGATAGAAACGATGCTTCAAGAACATCCAGATATTCACAAAGAAACAATCTTAGTTCGATTCGATAGTTTTGGTGCTAGTAGTTTAAACGTCTTCCTATATTTCTTTACTAATACAGTTATGTGGGCTGAATTTCTAAAAGTTAAAGAAGATACCAATTTAAAAATCATGAAAATACTTGAAGAAGAGGGCGTCGAAATTGCCTTTCCTACTCGAACTCTCCACATTGACAAAAATGCACAGGAAGATCTAAAAAAAGAATTAAGTGCGGAATAAAATGCACAAACAACATAAGGCATGGTCCCTAAAAATAGGACTATGCCTTATTTGATTTTTTTCTGGACCTGCTCTTGATGCTTGGGACATCGTTATAAAAATAGTTATACTCCTCTTTCAATTCACTTGTAGTTAGTTTTTCTAAAATACTCAAGTCGTAAACCCCTATCAATAGAAGCTTTTTCAAATAATATTCACGCTGTTGTTCTAATGCTTGATGCAATCTTCCTTTCATTCCATCACCCTTCTTCCTTTTATTTGTATTTTAGCCGACTACTGTTGATAGAAGTTGAAGCTATTGTTAATTTTTCAAAAAGATAACGCTAAAGTAAATCGTAGTCGATGCATAATATCTTCATTTAAACAGGAAAATAAAGTAAGGGATGCACGCTCGGGAGGTGATTCGATGGTTTCTGAGGATTCAGTTGTTCTCACAACGAACTTAGATGAAAACATAATGATTCTGCGTGAAGTATTCGTTCATTCAGAAGATTTTATGGTGGATTATACTTCGTATCAGAATAAGGACTCCTTTCTTATCTATCTGGAAAGTCTAACTGACAAAAAATTAATGAACCAGGAAATCCTTAAGACCATTTACATAAATAACGAAAAGGATAAGCAAAACACTTTACCACAAGCGTTTATTAAAGAAACTAACAGTATCAAGGAAATATCCAAATTTATCTTGGAAGGAAACTCTGTACTTTTAAAAAGAGATGATTCTCTTGCAACGGTTTATCAATCACAACTTATCAATGAGCGAAGTATTGAAGAGCCAGATAGCGAGACCATTATACGCGGTGCTCACGAAGGATTTGTCGAGGCTTTAGGAACTAATATTCATCTTATCCGCAAACGCATCCAAAACCCTAGGTTGAAAGTTAAGTATTTCTCCCTTGGAAATGATTCACACACGAAAGTTGCAATGATTTATCTAGATCATCTAGCCAATAAAAAAACAGTAACTAAAATGGAAGAGCATCTTGCAGCAATTGACACAGATTTCATTCTCGCTCCCGGACATATAGAAGAATTTATGAGTGATAATTTTTCTATTTTCCCATCTATGTTAAGTACGGAAAGACCAGATCGAACGGTAGCAAATCTAATGGACGGAAGAATTGCTATTATAGCTGATAACAGTCCAAGCGCGTTAATCGCACCTGTTACATTTTTTTCTTTTTTTCAATCTCCAGACGATTACAATAGCAGGTGGTACTTTGGTTCCTTTATTCGCTTTCTAAGAATAATCGGTTTTTTAATAACGATTGGATTACCAGCAACTTACATCGCAATCGTATCTTTTCATTTTGAAGTGTTGCCTACTGAAATTGTGTTTTCGATCAAATCATCTCTCGAATATGTGCCTTATCCACCGTTAATCGAGGCATTAGCAATGCAAATCACCCTAGAAATCTTGAGGGAAGCATCCATACGATTGCCTAATCCCATCGCTCAAACTTTAGGTGTAGTGGGTGGTTTAGTAATTGGGACTGCAGTTGTAGAAGCGAATTTAGTTTCAAATACGATGATAATTGTCGTTGCTATCACAGCAATCTCTTCTTTTATCGTTCCCATTACAGAAATGGGGTCCTCGATTCGTCTATTAGGGTTTCCTTTTATGATAATGGCTTCTTTGTTCGGTTTTATTGGAATGAGTTTCTTTCTCATGTTTGTCATTATTCATCTATGTAAACTAGAGTCCTTTGGCACTCCTTTTTTCGCTCCATTTTCCACTTTAAGATGGGCTGAAATGAAGGATACAATTATTCGAATACCTCTTCCTTATTTTAAAAACCGCCCTAAAGACACACTGCCTCAAAAAAAGAAAAAAACGGATAATTAAGGAGATAATTATGCTTAAGGCCAGTGAAAAGTCAATTAGCCAAGGTCAATTGTACTTCCTATTGATCCAATCACAAATCGGAGTAGGAATACTTTCCTTACCCTTTGCTGTTCATAGTACTGCAAAGGGTGATGGATGGATTTCAACAATTCTTGCTGGGTTTGTTATTCAGATATGGTTGTTCTTATTCCTCAAACTAACAAAATTATTTCCTGAAAAAAACTTATTTCAAATAATTAATAGTATTTTTGGTCGATATTTAGGTGCCTTATTTACGGTCACTTATATCCTATATTTCACCGCGATTGCCGGGTTAGTAGCGGTTCTCCAAACTGCCCTAATTAATAAATGGATCCTTGCTTTAACTCCCTTTTGGGTTATCTATATTTTGATTATTGTCGTTTCCGTCTACCTTGCTAAGGACAACATCCTAATGATTGCTCGATTTTTTAGTTTATCGACGGGTGTGATTCTTTTCTTTCTAATCTTAGTAACAACCGTTTACCGTGATGTCAACACATCCTATATTTTACCTGTTGGGCAAGAAGGGATTAAGAACATTTTATTTGGTATTAAAGACGTTCTCATTGCATTAATTGGATTTGAAATCATTTTAATGGTCTACCCCTTACTTAATAAAAAAAAGAACACTATTAAGACATTAACTCTCGCAAACGCTACCGTAATTATCATTTATACCTTCCTTGTATTTACTAGCTTGGTGGTATTTAGCCCAGAAGAAATTGCGTTAGTTCCAGAACCTGTACTTTATATGCTGAAAGCTATATCCTTTGAAATCATTGAAAGGTTAGACTTAATATTTCTTTCCATTTGGGTTATTCCAATGACTAATTCATTTATTATTTATTTATATCAAGCAAGTAAGGGACTAAAGGAACTATTCGGAACCGAGTCCCATTCACCTTTTGTTCCAATAATTGTAGTACCGATCTTTATTTCTGGTTTCTTTATGCAAAATTCATTTGTTATCGAAAAGATAAATTCACTCATTGAATACACGATTTATACATTTGTCTTTACCCTTCCTATTCTCTTTCTTCTATTAGGCTTATTAAAGAAAAAATTCAGAAAGGGGCAGAACAATGTCAAAACATCGTAAGTTATTCATAACTTGTAAAATTTTGCTTTGTATTGCCCTTCTAACTGGTTGTTGGGATCAACGTTTATTGAAAGATTTAAAACTCACTTTTACTGTTGGCTTTGATAAAGGGGAAAACAACGAAATAATTTCACATGTAGCAATTCGTGAAACAAAAAAACGCAGTGTAGGTGGAGAAGCAGGAGAAGCTACCGTTGCGGTAGTGGAAGGAAGAGGGATGACACTTAGGAGTACACGCTTAGCCTTAGATCAAAAAATTCCAGGTGAACTATCTCCAAGTAAAACGAGAGTTTATTTAGTTGGAGAAGAATTAGCAAAGGAAGATTTATATACTATTTTTGATATCCTCTATCGCGAACCTAAAGCCCCACTCGGAGCCAAATTAGCAATTGTAAAAGGAGAAGCAGCTAGTATTATTAAATTAAAAACCGTAAATGAATCATTAATAACCGAAGCCGTCACTGAATTGTTAGAGAACGGAGAAGTAAATACATTGATTGCAAATGAAACGGTGCAATCTATTTGCCCCGTAATGTTTGATCCGGCGTCTGACTTCTTTCTACCTGTAATTCAAATAGATGGTTTAAAGGATATTGAAATTAGTGGGATTGGGTTAATTAGTGATAGAAGCTACACTGGAGTTTCACTTAATCACTTTGACTCCACGATTCTGCTATTACTAAGTGGGACAAAAGGACGGAAAACTCAATTAAATTTAATGGTACATCCAGAAGAAGAAATTATAAGAAATCGATATGTGACGATTAGTATCGGAAAAGCGAAAAGGAAAATAAAGGTCAATGTTCAATCAAAAAATGATATTAAAGCTACGGTCGAGCTAAAGTTAACTGCTAAGATAGAAGAATATCCAAGAAATCATGCTGTAAATAAAGAAACGGTTGATGAACTAGAAAAAAAAGCTGGCACTATTTTAGAAATGCAAGCAACCGAAATTATAGAAACAATACAATCTGCAAATAGTGATGTACTCAAAGTTGGTGAAGAGCTTCGCGTTCATCATCACGAACATTGGAAGGACATCAATTGGCGGGAAACCTATCCCACCATTGAAATAATACCTAAAATCAGCGTAAAAATAGTTGGAACTGGGATTATAAATTAAGGAGAAGACTTTACACTTCTCCTCCAGTTCACTTTTTTTTAAGCATAACTCATTATTTCATTAACACTGCTCTCACAGGACTTCCATCCGATTCTTCTAGCTTCAAAGGGAGTGCTACTAACTGGTACTCTCCTTCTTCTATTTCTCTAAGGTCAATCCCCTCAAGTATAGCAATGTTCGCTTTATGCAAGAGGTGATGTATAGACAGCTCTTTACTTTCCAATTCATCAACACTAGGTAGATCCACTCCTATTAATGGAACCTCTAATTCTTTAAGAAGTTCTACAACGTCAGAATGTAAGGTAGGTATCGAAGTAGGAAATTCATCACCCTTTACCCAAGCGTTTGTTTTAAAGAGAATTCTTTTCTTAGCATTTGCTTTCAGCGAGTCTGCTATTATTTCCCGGTTAATTTTAGCTACATTTGTTACATCTAATACAATTGCTGGTCCGATAAATACTGCCAAATCTAATTCCGCCATCTTTGCACCTTTATTATCAAAATGAAACGGAGCATCCACATGCGTAGCAGTATGCACACTCATCTCAATACTCCCTACATTTACCGAGCCAGTTTCTTCCTTCGACCAGTTCAGTGAGTATGAAAAAGCAGTATCACCTGGCCAAGTAGGAGTTTCTGCTTTCAATGGTCTTGATATATCATAAATCTTCATAAATGTCTCCCCCTTACATATAGCTATCATTATCTCATTTTTCTGCGAATACAAACAAGCATTCCTCATTCAAAAGATGGAGAAAAAAAGACTTAATATTAATTCAACTCAAGCGGATAAGAAGGATACCAAATCGAAAATTCCTCGTTTTTTCATCATTTTTAGGTTAATCCTCCAAAAAAGGAGGGGTTTTAGTTGATTTTTTGATAGTTTGAACATAGTTGTTGGTAGACTCAAGCTGCCCTTAGTCTACCAATATTAAAATCCCACAAATAACATGATAGTTAGATAGCTACATTAAAAAAAGACCCTTATAATAAGAGTCCATTAAATCGCATTTTGCGTAAGTTCATAAAAGATAGAATTCATTTTCTTTTCTGCGATGTTGTTTAGTAAATTTCTTGTTTGCAAGGAAGGATTACCATTGATTCGAAAGCTATAGTCAAGAATTTCTGGATGATGTTCGGAATACATAAACTCAATTTTCACTTTATGCCCCTCGGATTCCAATAGGAAAGTACAAACCTTATTCCCCATAAATTCTGTGATTTTCACGTCAATTCCTCCTTCTCCCCTTTCACACCATTACTATTTCTACACAGATGGACAAATTCCTGCGTTTTCTTTATTATTTTTCGTAATTTTCCGAACTTTTTCGCAAAAAAAAAAGGATGACATAACTCTGTCGCCCTTCTTAGAAATTTTGCTTTAAATAATTATTTACTCTTCTTATTTCTCGATTGTTCCCAAACGAATGCGTAACACCCCAAATCTTGGTGTCCCCTTCTTCTTCGGTTACTTCATTTAGTTGAACATCCAAATCATGAAAAATTCGATGTAAGTAACGAAGGGCTGTTCTGTCTCCGTTTCTTTCTACTAATAAAATTAAACCATAGGCATTCTCCATATCATTTAAAACTTTCGATGGAGAAAATCCTTCCGTTCTCATCCAGTTCACTGCAGCCTTTAATTCTTTCCATTCATCAGAAGTAATTAAGTTACGAAGATTAAGCGTCTCCACTCCGCCCCAACCCGTTACATCATTTAAAAAGCTGTGCTGAGTACTTAAAGTATCTAATGTCGTCACTTCTCTATTAGGCTGATACAATACACTATTTTCATAATCATTATGCTCGATTTCCTGAACAGATGCTAATGTGGTAGAGGAAAAAAGCGACCCCTCATCTACATAATCAAAAAAATGGTAACCTACCATTCCTATGATACAAACTAATAGGAGATTAATAGACATCGTTAGTTTATGGGATTTCATATATTTAAACAAAGCTGTACACGTCCTTTCTATCCCGATTTACTCCCCACAATATTTTCTTCTTTTCTATCTACTTTTTGCCCTAATCTCGATTTATTGATAGGATAAAAGAAAAAGCAATAGGTGAGAAATGATGAAAAAACAACTATGTATATTTATTATCGTCAGTTTTCTTGTTTTGTTAACAGCATGCCAAGAACAAAATGATCCAGCAGAAAAAGCACCTTTAGAAAATCTATTTGCTCAAAGCGAGCTTTCTTATGGTGAATATCTTGTTATTTTTAAAGATGTTGTAAGTCGAGTAGATGCAATGAACATTCAAGATCCAGAATTAAAAAGATGGGTTATACGAGCTATAGGCGATGAGAAGCTAACGAATAAACGAGACTTATCAGAGGCAGAAGCCATGGAAAAAGCGCAAGAAAATTATCAACAAAATAAAGCTTGGATGACTGTTGCCGAAAAGAAATATGGCATCACCATATCAGATGAAGAACTTGATATATGGCTAGAAGAAGGGCCTGATCAAGCGGATATTCCACTTCAAAAAGCATATGCAGATGCACTTGGCTTAACCATTAAAGAACTAAACCGCAATTTCGATCGTGAACTCTATGAGCCAACATTATTGTGGGAAAAGTTAATTCCTGTTTTGGAGGAAGAACATGGAACGACAGAAAGAGAGAAACTTTTAGAAGCTTTTGAAAAAGAAGTGGATAAAACACTCTAAAAATGATGAAAAAACACGACGACAAAACCTATTAAAAGTTTGTCGTCCTTTTTCATTTTCAACTCAAAGACGACTTACTAACCCATACCCAAACAAGAAAAAGACGCCTACCTCCCTAATAATAACAGGAAAGTAAGTCGTCTTTTTTAGCCGTTCATGTATGGGCATAAATTCCAAGCCTTAAGTAAACTCAAATCGATTACTTATAAACCTTAACTTTAACTTCTTGCACACCATAATTGATAGCATCTTGCTTTTCTGGAATAAAGATGTCAATCTTATTTCCTTTAATAGCTCCACCTGTATCACCAGCAATTGCTTCACCATAACCCTCGACCCATACTTTAGACCCTAACGGGATAACATCTGGATCAACAGAAATTACTTTTAAATCTGGATTTTCAAGTAAGTTAATCCCAGTTGCTGTAATTCCTGAACAGCCTTCACATGTTGCAGTGTATGCAGTTGCAGTCATTGTTAGCTCCTGTACTACTTCCTCATCTGCTGCTGTTTCTTCAGCTGGTGCTTCTGTTACTGGTTCCTCGGCTGGTACTTCCTCAACCGGTGCCTCTGTTACTGGTTCCTCGGCTGGTGCTTCCTCAACCGGTGCCTCTGTTACCGGATCCTCGGCTGGTGTTTCTTCAACTGGTGCCTCTGTTACTGGCTCCTCGGCTGGCGCTTCCTCAGCTGGCGCCTCTGTTACCGGTTCCTCAACATGCACTTCCTCTGCAGGTGCTTCTGTTTGAGCAGGAATGGGATTTCCTTTTACATAGATTACTAGATCATCGCCTGCATATATTAAATCAGGATTTTCAATAGAATTCCATTGTGCTAATTTTTGGTATGTTACACCTTCGTAATTTTGAGCGATTCCCCATAGTGTATCACCCTTCACAATTTGGTAACGTTCTGAAACTGCTACTTTTAATTGATCTTTAGGAAGGATTAAATCACTAGAAAGATTATTCCAATCCTTCAATTCCGCTACCGTAATATTGTTCGCTTTAGCAATGTCCCAAAGAGTATCACCCTTTTTTACCGTTACTTCTGCGGCAGAGGCATTTGCTCCTAAACTAAACGTGCCTGCTATGGCCGCTGCTGTGACCAACGAAAACATGGTTTTTTTCATAGTGAGTACCTCCAAAATTAAATTATCTATCTGACTCAATGCTTACAATCATATCATGTTATTGATAGATTAAAAGAACAGTAGAATAACATTTGGGTTACGTAGATAACAGCTATATTAAAGGATTATTACGAGTATTCCTTATATTTGAATATAAAGGAATACTATTCTAACAAAGGATTATTCCCCCATTAAAATAGGTTCTCTTAAAGAGTTTGCCTCTCTAATAGAACCTTGTATGCCTACTTTTTTATTTAGATAGTGTAAATTGATACCAGCCGCCTTCTTTTATAACAGGCTTCATTTTCTTTATTTTTAACCCTGCCGCTTTAGCTAACTCCTCTAAATCGGTTTCTGAAGGCAAGGCGTAAAGATTTTCAAATGCTGTAAAAAAACTATTAAAAACACTTGAAAATGGACCACCATGTTTGGAATTGTGAAGGGGAGTGACAATGGAGAGAGTGCCTTTCTTGTTTAACCACTTGCCAATATTTCGAAACAACTTCTCCCTTTCCTTCGGCGATAGATAATGAAGCATATTATTAAGCATCACAAAGTCCACTTTCGAATCTGGTTTCCATTCTAGTACATTTTCGCAAATGATATTGATTTGCTTTTGTTGCTCACATTTATTTTGGGCTTCTTCTGCTACCTCTTCATTTAGTTCGATTCCAATCATGTTCGCTTTCGGGAATTTTTGTGACAGCTTTAATAAATAACCTCCATTCCCACATCCAACATCTACTAAAGTCTTCGGTTTTGCTTGTTTCACTACCTTCATTACTCTCGGTATCGCCAATTGTTCTAATAATGAAGAGGTTTGTGCTATGACCATTCCATGTTCTTTTTGATTGAAATTTTCTTTTTCTGTGCTTTTCATCAATTTGGGATAGTTAATTAGAGTAGGAATATGAAGCTCCATCATTTCTTTGAGCAAAACACCCGTTGATCTTGGATTGTTTTTACTTGAAGGGACCATGAAACGATTTACTGTTTGATGCCTTTGTTTGGAACGTTGTTTTATATAGCCAATAACTCCACCTACTTCTACCCACCTCACTAAAAGATCTTCCTTAAGTGCGTTTTCCGTTGCCACTTCGTTTATTGTTTTTGGCTTTTTAAACGCTTCATATAAATCCAATTCGTACCCTACATAAGCGTGCCAGCTATAAAGAAAAGGGATATTTCTTTTCATATACCCTCGCGCTTTAATAAGTCTAATATATTCCTTAATCATCTGTTCGCTCCCTCCTCTATGTACCGCCAAGGGTAATCATCTATCTCTGTAAAGAGATGACGCTTGTCTAAGTGGAAATCTTCCTTTCTTTTTGACACCATTCCTGTTTGAATCGCGCGATCTATTATTGTTTCCTTCCAAATACCCAGTCCAGATATATTTAACATATGTTTACTGTGAAGGACCGGATCGCTTGTAAGTTGATCCATTACCTTATTTCTCCATGAAACAAGCGAGCGTAATGGACGTGAATATGCTAAGGCAGCTAGATGACTTAGCTTCAAAATGTGTTGCACCCGCGGCTTCCTTACCTTTTCATATAAGGAAAGATAATCATTGGAGAGGGCATTATGCTCATACATCCAACAAAAAAGTTCTCCAAGAACATCGCCATCTTGAATCGCTAAGTTCATCCCTTCACCAGCCATAGGATGGACACTATGTGCGCTATCTCCAAGTAATGCGATATTGTTCTTCACATAGTGATCCACATGAAATTGAACAGGTATCATGAGTTGAATTTGCTTCCAAGATTCGATCTGTTGTACATACCCGTCTAAGGAAGGATATAAGTCTACGTATTTTTGAAAAAGAGAAGTTAGTCCTTCTGCAATCATACTTTTATATGTTCCTTTTGGTATAAGGTAAACAGACCTCACCATATTATTAGGTAATGGAAAGAGCCCAAGAAATGTTTTGTCAGTTGATATTAATTTCCCTTCCATTAAACTAGAGGGTCTAGGGAATGTAACAGTGAGGAAGTGATGATCGTATGTCTTTTCTTTTTTGCGCAAATTCATTACGTCCCGGATCTTTGATCTTCTTCCTTCTGCACCGACGTAATAATCAGCCTGTATGAATACCTCTTCCTTATTTATTTTCACCTTTGCTTGCCCATTACTGAACCCGATAAATCTTGCAGGCTGGATGTATTGAAAGGAAGGATATTTCATCGCTTCCTTTAACAGTAAATCTTTTAACGTTTCATGCGGAATCATTAATGCATGATGAAAAGGTTCAGGTAAAACGTTATAACTCATGGATTGCTTTGGTAATTCTTCTAGATCCATTTCTGAATTCTTTCTATCTATCAGTTCAATATTATTGATAACTTGGCCTTCTGCTAATACAGGTGATAGGATACCAATATTCTTGAATATTTGTAATGTTTTCGGCTGAACTAGTTCTCCTTTATATAAATGGGGATTCCCCTTCATTTGTTCGACCACGGTAACTCCAATTCCACATTTAGCAAGTTTGAGTGCTACTGTTAAGCCACCAACACCGCCGCCAATCACCAACACATTCGTTTTCATATTCATCACCACCTATAACTTTTCATTCCACTTATTCACAAAAGTGAAACTTAGAAAAAACTAGGCAAATTCAAAAAGCCGTTCCATTTATCAGTAAAACTGATAAGCGGAACGGCAGAAATTAATTATTACCTTGACCCTACCTATTTTTATTAGTTGTAGTTGTAGGTCTTTGTAAACTTTCCATATCTTCCTCTATCGCTACCCATCTTTCCTCCATCAATTGTTTTGCGTCGTCCACACCTTGATTATAATAGTAGACTCCGATTTCCTTTACAAAGAAATCCACTAGCATTTCCGCTCCAAGATCTCCAATACGTTCATCTCTTTCGTCTTCAAAATAACCTTGAATTTTACCAATCATTTGATCCTTTGCTTCTTTCGGTAATTTTATCATGGCTTCTTCACCCTTATGTAGAGATTAACCGCTTATTTCTGACGTCTCAAGTAACGGTTCATACATCATAATAGCATGGTTTTCTGTTACATATTGATCATCTATCTCGATTCCTTCTTTATTTAATACTTTACGGTGAATCACATTATGACGAAGATAACCGCCCCAATAAGCCGGTGTAATCATATGTTCTTTTTCATAGACTTTGTATGTAGATAATGGTGGTTTAGCCATTCTCCATTCCCCGACTAAATCATCATCCTTCACTTTTACTAAAAGCTGAAAAGGTTGATTTGTATCATTTCGAATTTGTAAATCTAAATAATTGTAGGAACAAGTTGCTCCGCTACCAAATGGCTGAGTTCTTCTTGCATCTGGAAACACATCAAAACTATGACGATAACGCTCTGTTACAGTCAGTGGGGTATGTAGAGTCATCCAATAAATTAAATTTGATAATTGACATAAACCTCCGCCTAAACCAGGTTTGAACGTTCCATAGAAAAGGACCATCCCTTCTACATAACCTTTTTCCTTCGTCGGCTTCCCGATTAACTTCCAATAAGAAAAAGTCTCCCCTGGTTTAATAACGACACCGTTTAATTTTTGGACAGCAATACGAAGATTGATTGCCTTATTATGTTGATACCACATGTCTACATCCTTTAATTTCCTTAACATCGGGGTTGTATGTGCAAACGATTTAAATGGAAGCAATTCATCTGTAAGCTCTTCTGCATAGTTCTTTTTATCTGTTTGCCATTCCATCCAACGCTTCGCTGTATAATATTGCGTACCTAGCCAAATTCGAAACGCCGACCTTCGCTTTGGTCTCAAATCCACATAGTTCATTTTTTTCACAATCCCCTCACATCTGACTTCGCTAGTATATAGACGTTTGACAGAGTGTGAAAGTTTCAAATATTTAGTAATATTTTATAAAAATAGGCATTACTTTTTATCGATCATGTTGAAGATATAGATCTAGATTTTCACTGTTGCCTGTAGTAATTAGGTCTACTACTACTTTTCCTAGAACCATATTATAAACCGTCCCATTTTCCCCATAACCGTAGATATAGTAACAATTAGGAAAACCTTTCTCTATTCCGATCATTGGAAGTCCATCATGCGTGCCTCCGAAAGCGGCACCTAGATAAAATTCCGCTTCTACCATAATGTTCGGAAATAATGTATGAAACTCTTGAATTAGCTGTTTTCGCTTTTCCAACATAATTCGTTCACGTTGCGTCACATCTGTGATAGGTTCATCAAGTCCCCCAATTATCACCCGGTTATCAGGAGTAGTCCTCATATAAATATATGGCCAAGCTGTCAAAATCATCGATTTCTCATACCAAGCTGACAAATCCTTTACAGGGGTAGTTACGACCGCAAATGAGCTCGCTATTTTAGCATTTTCATTCTTCTTAAACTCAATGCTTTCGTATCCTCCAGCTACGATAAGACTTTTTGCTCGGATTGCATAATCAGAGGTTGTGTAAATAGTTACTCCTTCTTTATCAAGGCGCTTTCCTTTTACTTCTGTTTGTTCATATACCCTTACTCCACATTGCTTAGCTGCCTCTAAGAGTCCATATACATATTTTAAAGGGTTCATTTCACCTTCATTATAGGCGTAGATTCCAGCACTTTTTTCAAAGGGGAAGCGTCCCCCTATTTCCTTTTCAGATAGCCATTCTACTTGAAAACCATGTTTCTTCAAATAATCAAAATCACTCCGTAGCTTATGAACATCCTCTTCCCTGCTTACATAATAAAGGCCATTACTGTTTGTGAATTCTGGATTAATCGGTAAGGTTTGTGAAATTGCTTCCATATCTTTTATCGCTTGCTCACATTGTTTAAGGTGGCGAAACGCTGTTTCTTCTCCAAACGCATCAACTAGCTCTGTGATTGACTTATCTCCCATGTACTGAATCAAGGCTGTATTAGCGCTTGTACTACCCTGACCTACTTTCCTTTTATCAACAACCACTACATTAAGCTCGGTATCCTTCAATAAATAAGCGATTTGTGCTCCAGAACTTCCTGCACCAATAATTAATACATCACATTCAATGTCTTCTGTTAATGAAGAATAAGTAGGCGGGTTCTTTATTGTTTGATGCCAATATATTTCCCCTTCATATAAATCCATATAGATCCTCCTAATAAATCCACTCCTATCACTTATTTTTTCCATTAAAATAAAAAACATCCTTCTCCTCACATACATTATTTGAATTTTCTCGGTTGAAATTTACTAACTTGCCTAACCCGAAAACAGAAAAGAACAGCAGCCATATAGTTAAAGGCGCTGTTCTTTGTTCAAATTAATATTTCACCATCTCAGATAATAAATAGTGATAAATTAATCGCTCCGTGTTTTCGATCGAACTTTCATGCGTCCGTTCAAATGCATGCGATGATTCTATTCCAGGACCAATTAATCCATGAATGATATCATTCCCTGACCGAATGGCAGCAGAAGCATCTGAGCCATAAAAAGGATAAATATCGACTTTATACTCAATATTATTTTGTTTAGCCAGGTCGACTAAATGCTTACGTAAGCCATAGTGATAAGGACCACTGGAATCTTTTACACAAATGGATACCGTGTACTCATCCGAGGATTGCCCATCTCCTAATGCGCCCATATCCACGGCTAAATATTCAACCGTTTCAGGTGTTATATTGGAATTACCCCCATACCCTATCTCTTCATTATTAGAAATTAAAAAATGTGTTGTATAGGGAAGTGTAATCTTTTCTGATTGAATATGTTTAATTATGTTTAGTAGGATAGCTACGCTTGCCTTATCATCTAGATGTCTAGATTTTATGTAACCACTTTCTGTTAGTTGGACTCGCGGATCAAAGGATACAAAATCTCCAACCTCGATGCCAAGCTCTCTGACTTGATCTGCATTTGAAACTTTTTCATCAATACGCACTTCAATATTATCGTCATTGCGCGGTGCTTCTCCAGCATTCTTATATACATGTACCGAAGTTTGGTGCATAAGGATGGTACCTGAGTAGACTTTACCAGATGCAGTTTCAATTTCACAATATTCTCCTTCAACTGAATTCCAGCGAAATCCACCTATCATCGTCAGCTTTAATCTCCCGTTAGATTTTATTTCTTTTACCATTGCACCTAACGTGTCTACATGTGCAGTTAGCATTCGATGTTCTTTATCGTTGGTTCCTTTAATTGAAGCGATTAATCCACCTTTACGATTTCTTTTCAGCTCAAGTCCGTATTCTTTTAAGAAATTTTCTACGAATGCTATTACTTTCGTTGTATTTCCTGAAGGACTTGGAATCGAAACAAGTTCTTTAATTAAGGAAAAGGTTTCTTGTACATTTGGTTGATAATTCAAACTAACACTCCCTTTGCTACGAATATTTACTTTCCTCTTACTAGAGTAAAAGAAAATTATTCTGTTGTATATGGCTACCATGAAAATAAGTAGGTCGCCTGTTAAACTCCCTGTAGATCTCCGTTGCTGGCGTTCGCTTTCCACTTCAATCTACAGGGGAGACGGGGATATTTGTCTCTCCACTTTATCATCATTATGATGCAATTTTTCTTTGCATGGTAGCTACATGGAAAAATAATTTTAATAAACATTTGACTTTTATTTCGTACCGTGTATAATGAATGTTTGGGTACCAACCCATGACAATTAGTAACTTGATATAGAAAGGAAGAACGTTATGACATTCTGTTGCTTTACAGAAAGATTGCAAGGATGCACTGGCGTTCCATATAGTTTTTTAAGCAAAACTTAAACGTACTGGCACGGCCTAGGAGCCGTAAAGACGTATGAGAGGTAGGGCTTACGTTGTTTAAGTAAGAAAAAACTACCATGGAATTATATAACCGCGGCAAACGAATATAAAACTTTTATGTCAATTATAATGCTTGTGATGAAGCAAGTTACTAATAGCGCTATTGCATCAGTATCATTAGCGCTCGATTAACGAAAATAAAAGCGAGTCGATCCTTAAGGACGACTCGTTTTTATTATATGTAAAGGTTGTTTGCACATTACTAGAAAGTTCTTATTGAATATGCTTAGATAAAAGAGAAACAGATTCGAGGAGCGATCTTTCAAATGCGAAATTCAAAAGAAATCCAAGTGCTTGGTCAAATCGTGGATAAGGAAACGAGATGCGCTCACTATCATACACCAACAGACATCATTGCGATAAAATTCTACTGCTGTCAAACATATTTCCCGTGCTATCAATGCCATGATGAACACACCAACCACCCTAGACAAGTGTGGCCTAGAGATCAATTTGATCAAAAAGCAATACTTTGCGGAGTTTGCCATACGGAACTAAGCATTAATGAATATTTACATAGCAATTCTACCTGTCCCTCTTGCAAATCAGACTTTAACCCTGGTTGTAAATTACATTATCACTTATATTTTGAAAAATAGAGACCGACTTGCGGTCTCTATTTTAGTCGTCACAAAGCTTATGATCTACTTTCGTTGGCGGCTGCTCCATCCAACCGTATTTGACGAGGAGCTTGACGCCATCACCTGCATATCCCATCACCTCTGACGTTACCTTAATATACATCAACGTCAAATCTTTTCTCATACACATCGATAAAGCTAAACCATAGTTTGCGATTCCATAGGTAATAAGATGGGTGATATGATTGAGCATAAAGCGATCTGAAAAAGGAGAAATAGTCGTGTCCATTACTTCACTAGCATAGGTGGAGGGGACATTACAATCCTCTTTCAACAATAAACTAGAAAACATGTCTACATACTTATTTGAAATGAGCTTGCCTTTTTCAAAATATGTACAAATTTTTTTATTCTCCGTCACTTGCATGAATCCTTTAATTAGTGCTTTCCCCAATGCATTTGCTCTAATATTTTGAAATAATTGATTCATTTCAAATACAGTCAACGGTCGTTTCTCATTGGTGAAACCAGCAAAGAAATGATCGTTTTGGATAAAATTAATTCCATGTGGGGTGGAAATGGAAGGCGGTCTGGAATACAACCCCTTTGCCAATAAAAGCTTTATCCCGATCTCATTAATTTCCTGAAGTACATTTAGATGCGCTCGAAAAACATTTCTAATATCCTGACGAGTTACTTCAGTTAATGCTAAAGCATAGCCATTTAATGCAAACTTCGCCATCCCTTCTATATAATATAAATAAAATATATCCGAAAATAGACGCGGAGCATCCGTGTTTATATCCTCAGAAGTGGTTCCTCTTGGTTTCGGAAATTCCTCTTTTTCAAAAATTCCTATGTAAGCGTGAATATGTCGTTTCGACACGTGCAGACATTGCTCGATATATTTTTTGATTTCTGGATCCTCCACATGCGAAAAGAAATACAGAAACATATGATGAACAGATGTTTCAAACATATAACTGCTCCATAAATGTCCGATTTCTGCTGAAGTAAGCCTTGTATGATGGTAATGTGATTCCACAATATATCCTGCCTTTCGATTTTAGCTTTCTTCTTCCACTAGCAACCACTAAAAGAAGAGTTAAGATAGGGATCTTAACTCACAATTTAGAATTATTATTTCCTTAAATTTTCTTTTCTATGTGTTTATAAGCCACTATTTCCAACAATAAGATCTTGTTGGCGACACTCTACTACAGCCACAATTTTTTGAGCGATTCCTATTCAACGGAGAAAGGTCCGTTCTTCGGCCACAACGACATTTGTATTTCTCTTTGCAGCATTTTTTACGACATTCTACATATACAACACCCAAATCTATCACCTCCTTAACTACTCTAGTAAAGTATATGAAAAATAATAGATTTTGCTTGTATTATTACAACTAGTTCCTGCAAACTCATAAAAAAATAGACAAGCATATTAGACGCTTGTCTATTTTAGTAGCGAAAATAGTATTTAATGAACGTTTTTCTAACGATATTGCTCTAAAGCAGCTTGAAGTTTTAGTGCCAATCCTAGATCCCCTTTAATCTTAAGTTTTCCGGTCATATAAGCCATTGTCGTATTAAAATTCCCCTCAAGCATCTTCAACATATTTTCATCAGACAACTGTAATATACAATCTGGATTTCCATTGTCACCTTCTAGCATCTCTACTTTTCCTTCTTGAAAAACAAACTGAAAAATACCACTTTCTTCTAAATTAAATTGGTAGATTGCACGAAGTTTCTGAATCCCCTCTGGCTTATTATTCATTTTCACCTGTAACTCTTTAAATGCTTCTTTTACTGTCATTCTCTCTTATCCCCTTTTGAAAATAGTTATAGTCTATATTCTTATTTCGTTATACTATTCTGATATCCTTCTCTCAAAGAAAAACTTACCTTACAGTAAGTTTCTTCTTCATGGATATTTCGCTATCCTGTTATTCTAAATAAAGTTTAGGTTTACTTATAGCTAGATTTTCTGTGAGTGGTCTTTTTCTAGACTTTTTAAATTCAATTTGCTCACTATTCATTCCTTTGTTTTTCCCAACAGCTTTTTTCCCACCTGCGACTGCATGTTGCTGTTTCGTATTCGCACTCTCTAGGGCTGCATTTGTACCAGCCGCACTGTACGTACCCGCTCCACTTGCCACTTGAGTTGACGAGCTTTGAGCTTCTGCTCCCGATTCATTGATTTGGTTATTTAACACCAACACAATATCTGCATCGTCACATTTATGCTTGGTTGCAGGTTGAATCTGTTTACCTTTCATGCCCTCATTTTCAGCTTTACCATCTCCTCCAACACTTTGTTGCTGTTGTGTATTAGAAGAGTCAATCGCAGCATTACTTCCAGCAGCACTACTTCTTCCAGCACCACTTGCAATTTGGGTAGTATTAGGAGCATTCGTATACTGATTATTAATTACAATCACGATCCTAGCCCCTTCTACAACCGGATACTCGATCGATGTAGCACCATTCACTTCACTAGCTACCGACATCTTTTGTTCAGCCATATTACACCTCCATCCTTATTTCCATATAGTATATGTACTCTATCAAATACGAGATTGTACTAATAACCACTTGATATTTTTAAAAATAAATAGAGTTCATAACATTCATACAATTTCCTCTTTCACGCTATTTTTTGTAAAATAAAGATGCCCTATCAAAATTAAATCCATTTGGAGGAACAGCCTATGAAACCCATTACCGTACCTGATCTTTCTTTACGACAATTTAATCTAATGGTAGAACGTGCGATGGATTGCCCTGCCGAACTACTTTACAACGCTTAGACGAAGTATTTGGACAAATGGTTTGCTGCACCAGGTTCGGTTTTAATGGAGAATAAAATCAATACTGCTTTCTTTTTCGAAACTGATTTTGAAGGGAAGCGCCATCCCCATTACGGTCGCTTTTTAAAACTAGAGCAGGACCGCCTAATTGAACTAACATGGGTTACTGGGGATAGAGGAACAAAAGGTGCTGAAACAGTAGTTTCGGTTGAGCTAGAACCAACTAGTAGTGGGACTAACTTACGTCTTACACATGCAGGTTTTCCAGATGAGGAGTCAAAGCATCAACACGAACAAGCGTGGCCATATGTGCTGGAGCAACTCGATGAAAAGATGATGAAACTTTAGAAATCGGAGGCGGTTTTTATGATAACAAGAATCTGGCACGGTTGGACGACTCTTGAAAATGCCACTACGTATGAAAAGTTGCTGAAACAAGAAATATTCCCAAGCATAGAAAAAAAGAACATAGAGGGATATCAGAGCATACAGTTACTGATGCGTCCTCATGAAGATGAAGTAGAGTTCATTACAGTGATGTCGTTTGACTCTTGGGAGGCAATTAAGCAGTTTGTTGGCGAAGATTTTTCCATTTCTTATGTACCAGCAAAAGCTCGAGGGGTTTTATCACGATGGGATGAGAGAGCACAACACTACGAAACACTAGAATTCATCAACTATCAAAAGGATGAGATACAAAGGTAATAAGTCATTGGTTCTCTGAAATATACAAAAAAGCTTTCATCTCAATTAGGATGAAAGCTTTTCAACAGATGATCTGAGAGGGATTCGAACCCCCGACCCCGTCCCTGTCAAGGACGTATTCTCCCGCTGAACTATCAGATCTTAAAAGTATTAAGCTGTATAAGCAATAATGAATAGGCTTCTAACAATACTTTTCACAGATAACACAATCGATGTTTCTCAATGGAATATCTTAAATTATATTCCATAGGAGTACTACTTTGCAATAGTTTTGTCCAAGAAACTGTAAAAAAAGTAAACTGCTAAAATCTACAATTTACTTTATCACTTTTTCCCCACTTTGTGTAATAATTTCTCTCTATACCATTGGAATAAGAAAGTGATTCTAAACCTTGGATAAGTTTAGGATCACTCTTTAATTGCTATCATTAAACAAAAGTAAAAAGTACGTAGGGTTGTTTCACTTGTTGCGATAATAAAACTCACTTTTCTCTTATGAATAATTACAATTTTTTCTTTTCGCTTTTACTTCCAAAAATACCATCAAATAACCAATTTAATGCCACAAATATAAATGAAAAAGCGATAATCCCATAAATGCTTCTAAAAAAGAAAGCTACATTAAAAACATAAATTAGTAAACTCAATGCACTAAATATTAAGATAAAAAGGGTAATATATTTTTTCATCAAGATTCCCCTCCGAATTAATTTTATTTTGGACTCGTCTCCCAAGCACAAGCTCCCCAAAAATACATAAGTGTTGCTACAACTCCCAGTACATTACCTTTTACACCTATCCGTAAAAGTCGTTTAGCTGCATCGGTGTACTTCCCTTCCGACATTAATTGCATAACAGTAGTTAAAGCAGTAATAGAGAAATATTGTTTGTATTCTTTAACGATTTTGTCTTGAATACACTTATCTAATGCAGGATTTTGCCCACGAACCCAAGGCTTCTTTTTTTGTGCTGAGCTACGAACCATAAGTTGACTACCAAACATCGGAGTCTCAATATACTCTTCTGGTTCACTATCAAAATATTGTATAAAGGATAAGAAATTATCCTTATCTCCTTTCAATATATCTAATTCTGGACTTGAACCATACTTTTCTTCAAACATCTCAAAATCTACTCCAATTTTATTACCGTATGCATCCTTTATTACAGCTGTTTCAAAGAGGAATTCCAATTGTTCCGCCACTTCTTCAATTAATTTTTCTTCCTCCGTAATCTCAGAAGCAGTTGCTACACCTGAAAAAGTACCTACCAGTAATATAAAAACTAAGCTGAAAACTATTAAATTTTTTAACACCCGTCAAGACTCCTTTTTATGTAAAAATTGTTAATATATGAAAATATATCATTATGTTAATATACTAACAAGGGTATAAAATCATAGTCTTTAATAGTGATATTTTACTATTTAAGGGTTTTTTAGATTTTGTAAGTAACTTATACCTATAATCAAAAATACTTACTCCAATGAGACGAAGAAGAACGTATTTTGGTTCAAATAAAAAAACTTCCCAGAAGGTTAAATAATTATTTTAATAAAACGAACAATATTTTGCACCTTAATTCAACCAAAAAACCTACCGCTACCACTGGATCTTTGGTACTAGAAGCAGGTTAAGCTTACAAATTTTTATATGATATGAAAATTGCAAATAGTTTAGGAAACTCATCGCGTTCCTTTCAATCAATATATAAATAATTTAATTCATTTATTTCATAGCTATGTAATACATGTTTTTCATCTTACTTCTTCTAGCATCCATACGATGTAAGCTCTGACGACTTCTTTAGTTATAATCAGGCTAAATCTTCTTTTTATCTAAGAATTCCAAGAGGATTTTGTGATTATTTCTGACTTCTCAACAGTGTTCTCAGCATTTTAATTCCTTCTGCAATTTTCATCTCCTTGAATTGCTCAAATAGATTTGTTATTGAAGAATTATTTCTTGATTCAATTCTTAAGAATTTAACTTATTTTCTCTTTCGTACGGACATAAAAAAACGCTTCCGTTATCGAATTTTTAGTTCTAATAAAGAAACGTCTTTTTAAAATCGGAACCCTACATTCTGGCTTATCGGAGAGTTACCTAGCTCTATTTGAAAATTATGTAAGAAGATTGTTTTATCAGTATTTATGATAAGTTAATTATAGGAAATTTCACCCCACCCCTGTCAAGGGCGTATTTTCTCGCTGACCTATTAGACATTAAAACTATTAAGCTGCATTTTCAATAATAAATAGACTTTGCTTTTGTCAAAGGAATTTCCAAATAATTATTAGGTTTTATTTTATTAAAAAGAGGCTGCGACAAAAGTGTTTTAGTCTAAGAAAAACCCGAACTAATTTGAGTTTTAAGATCAAATTAGTTCAGGTTTTTTATATGTTCAACTATACGTTTAATTTTCAGGCTACTTCAGCGGTTGATTGGAGTGCAAGACGAAGACTCCTGCGGGAGAAGTGGCCAATGTGAGACCCCGCAGGCGAAGCCGAGGAGGCTCACGGGTCACCCGCGGAAAGCGAAGTCTTGCACGGAAATCAATAGCGGTTTTTAGAGCCGGTACTTAAATTGTTCGTCTTTTGTAAGCGTTTTTTTAGTTTTGTCCCATCCTCTTTCCTCAACTATACTCGCTCTCTTTCTTCCCTGCTCCATAAGCATCAATCATTAAGAGGATTGCTGTAACAGTATGTAAGGCCCACCCTAATATTGGAATCCAAGCTAAGCAAGATGTGACAATACCCCAAATACTTCCGTGCTTTTTCTCTCCATCTTGTACACTAAACACTAACGTTATTATGTGCAGCACTAGAAGAATTCCAAGCGGCGCATATGCAAGTGATAAAACGGTGATACCTCCAATAATCGGAATCGCCAAGAAAGCTTCTAGGCCACCAGTTACCCATTTCAAAGTAGTCGAGACTTTCATTCATTCCCCTCCAACCTAAATCACTTCAAAAATAATTATCCTATACTTTAGTATATTCCTCAACTAGAAAACAATAACTGGAATATAAGTTCGTATTTTCTTATATAGCCTCTGTTAAACAGAGGTCTCGTATAAAAAAACATATGTTCGCATATGCTATTTGTAGGAGGTGTAAAAAATGATGCAATTATTGAATTGGTATTGTGATGCAAAAAAAACCATAGAGATTATTTATATCGCAAAAACCGGTACCATTACCCAAAGGAAAATTACAATACTACACACGCTAGATAAAAGTATTGTAGCTTATTGTCACTTGCGCGGAACAAAGAGGACATTCCTATTAGAAAATATACTTTCCTTTTCTCCTTATACTAAAAAGAGAAAAAATGATTCCGCCATCTAATTTCCACTATTGTCCTATTGTCAATATCCCTCCAATTATGATATTCTATAAAGTAATATATTTTTATTACTTATCCAAAAAGGGAGGAGAATTACATGCGAGATGTCACATTAACTGAATTATTTCAACATCCAATTACAAAGAAACATTTACAACGCTCTGGTATCGCACATGCCATTGAAGTAGCTTATAATGCCTTTCATTTGGCCTTTAAATACAATGTGAGTGTTGATTTAGCGACAAAGGCTGCATTACTCCATGATATCGGGCATTACGAATGGTACCGCCAAGGAAAATGGGATTATGAACAATACAGAAAAAATGATATTCATGCTATTAAAGGGGCAGAACGTGCGCACAAGCTTTTAGTTCGATTGGGTGAAAATCCACAAAACGCAAAGTTGATTTCTGTTGCCATCCTCTTGCATACCGATTCCTATTTACCAGAGGTTGATATAAAACGAAGTCCATTGCAAAAGGTTGTAAAACTTGCTGATGAAATGGATGAAGAACAAGGTGGCAACCACCACTATAAACAAATCGATCAAATCACCGCACTCGAGAAAATTCAGCAGCTGGATCAGCTTGTCGACCACCATCTACCAAAGCAACAACTCCAACAAAACAACCAGGAAAAGCTAATGTAATTCAACTCACACAAAAATAAAGAGGTAGTAAAAGCTACCACCTCTTCTATGAACAAAAATGTAATCCCTTACTTTTTACCCTCATATAAATAATAGTCATAGCCACTTAACTTTTGAAAACCAACAGCTTCATATAATTTTAATGCATTACTATTTTTCACATCCACGTCTAGTCTTATCTTTCTACTAGGATGTTTTTCCTCGATACGTTCTATTGCCATTTTAAGGATTTCCCTACCTATACCTTTTCCTCTTTTATTCGGTGTGACCGTAAAGGCACTGATATACATTGCACTTTCTTCGTCTGAGATAGTTAAAGTTGCAATTCCCTGATCTTGATCTTTAATAATATAAAGTTCAAAGCCATCTTTGGATAAATTACGCTTTAGTAAAGGCAGTATGCTATCATCTGATTGGTCGAAATCAAACCCATCCCTAAATAGCTGCACAATCACTTGAATATCCGCTGCTTCCGCTGGTTTGAACTCCAGTATTATATCCTTCGCGATTGCTTTACTATTCATTTCAAAGAATTCCATCGTATATTCTGAAAAAGAATAGCTTACCGCTAGTTTTTTCATTAAGCCTTTCGCCGCAACTGAGTTCGCGGGGCAGACAAGTAATATTTCATTAACCTCTCGCTCATGACAAATTTGCCAAGCCTTTTCTAGTAACAATCCAAATCTACCTTGGCTCCGGTAAGCGGGATGTACCATACCAGCGATTTCTACCTTTTTCTTATCGACAAAGGAATAAATACCTAGAAATCCTACTAGAACCATCTTTTCATACGCCAGCAATAGATTTAGTTGGCCATCTTCCGCTTTTTTCAGCATTGATAGATTGATACTTGTACTAATAGCCAGTTGATCATGCTCTTCACAAAGCTTCATTAAATGAACTACATGTTGGTATTCTTCTGTAGATAAGCTAGTCATTTTATCTATTCTCATTGATTATTGCTCCCATTTTGATTATTTATTTCAGTTTTCACTTACAAAATATTCTACTCTTAAAATAAGGTGCCAACGTTAAACATCCTGTTGATTCCCATTCTAGACGGCAGCGATAACACGCTTCCTAGTAGGCCACTTGCGAAGAATCAAATAAAAAAACACCCATAATTATATGAGTGTTCGACATATACTGTTTGTTTCCCTTTAATTAGTGCGACACTAGTTCGTAACCTTTTTTACATCTTCCATGATCTCTTCCAATGGAACATCCAGTCCACTGTATTGTTCACGCACATACCCTTCCTTGTCTACTAAGAAAATACCAGTGCTGTGCATATATTGATCAGACCCTTCTTCCTTTGCAGCTGGAACCATAAAAGACACATTGGCGAATTTTTCAATCGTCTCTTGATCATATCCTGTTACAAAATCCCAATTTGCATAATCTGCTTCAAACCGGTCGCCATACTCTTTTAAGATATCTGATGTATCTTCAGCAGGATCTATACTAAAGGAAACAATCGATATATCTAACCCTTCCTCCACTAACTCACGTTGGACTTTTGCCATATTGGCTGTCATCGGCGGACAAACTGTGTCACAGTTTGTGAAAATAAAATTAGCTAGCCAAAACTCACCTTTTTTATCCGAAGTAATAAATGCTTCTTCATCTTGGTTTATTCCCTCAAGCTCGCTTACTTCTAGTTTCATAGAAAATTCCTCATCTAGATTTACTTCCTTGTCAGCTCCGCATGCCGTTAATAAAATGAAAAATGATATCAACCCACATGCTCTAAAAAATGGTTTCAATTATAAGACCTCCCACTCAAACTATAGAAAAAGTGTCGAGACTATTATAGCCCGACACCCATCTTTAGTGCTAGTTAATAAACTCCGTATCAATAAGATCTTTAAAATCTGGCTTTTCCTTTAAGAATTTCAAATCAAAAGATGAATTGGCAAACTCTTGGATAACCTCTGCATCTACTTCATGTGTGAAACGAATTCTTTCCCAGGCACTATCCACTACTTCTTTTGAAAGTTCTTGATTGGTCGAATCTTTGATAGATTTAATTGCTATTTCTTTTGATTCCTCTGGGTTCTCCGAAATAAAATCAACGGATTCGCGATGCGCTTGAACTAGTTTTTCTACTAATGCTTTCTTTTCATCTATTAACTTACCAGTTGTGACGAAAATCGTATTAGGCAACGTCGTACCAAAGGAAATTTCATTGCTATCAACTAAGATTTTTGCTCCATGCTCAATTGATAATAAAGAGGCCCACGGTTCTGGCACTGCTGCTGCATCCACTTGCTTCGATTCAAACATCCCGCCATATTGTGCTGGATTTCCAGTAACATGCTTCATTGATCCACCAATACGTGCGGAGGATAAACCGAAGTCTTTCAAGAAAGTTTCCATCTGAACATCATGGGTACATCCTACTCCAGGGGTAATAAAGGTGGCACCATCTAGTTCTTCCACGGATGTTATTCCACTCTCCTTACTAGCAATAATCACGGTTCCACCAGAAGAGGCACCTGCAACGATTTTTACATCTGCACCACTCGTATAGTTATTCATAACTGGAGCAGGACCCACTAAACCTGCATCTATATCCCCTGTTTTTAATGCTGTCATGAATGCACCACCATCTGGGAATGTTTTATATTCCAATGTGTAATCTTCCCCTAAAGCCTTCTCATATAATGCTTTCTCACGTGCTACCATCGCTGGAACGTGATCGATATTAGGAAAATACCCGATTACTACTTTTTGTTTTCCATCAGCAGAACTGCCACTTGAAGAACCACATCCACTTAGTACCCCTATTACTAACAGCATAATAGCACTCATAATTAGCCAACCTTTTTTCATCGTTCTTCCTCCCTATTATCTAATTAAGATTCTAAGCCCCAGCGGCGAATAACATTTTTCTCAAAGCGCTGGAAGATGACTAAGTCTACGACAGAACCAATTACACAAATAATGATAATGACACCAAAAACTAAGCTCATTTGTCCAAAGTCTGCAGCGTACTTTAAGGTATATCCTAAACCAGGTCCCATACTAAGTAGCTCCGCTGCCATTAAGGCTCTCCAAGCAAATGCCCAAGCGAGTCTTGCTCCTGTCACTGCATATGGAACAGAGGCAGGTAATATGATTTTCCAAAACAATTCAATACCAGAAGCCCCCATTGTGGAAGCAGCTTTTATATAAAGTGGTGGGACACTCTTAATCCCCATCCTCATATTTATTGTCATGACTAAGGTTCCACCGAGTGTGACGATAAATATAATCGCTGTTTCATTAAAACCAAACCAGATTATCGCAAGTGGTAACCATACAATACTCGGTACACTTTGTAAGGCAAGAACCAATGTGCCAAGTGTCTCATCTGCTGACTTCGATTTGGCCAGCCAAATGCCGAGTAATGTACCTATTATTAAGGCAAGGCCTAAACCGACCCCCAATCGTTTAAAGCTGGCAAATAAATCATAGAGAAGCGTTTTATCTGAGAAGCCAAAATATAATGCTTCTGCAATATCAGTTGGTTTTGGCATCACAGCTGGAGACCAACCGATGATGCGAATGGTTACTTCCCAAACGATAAATAAGGTGGCAAAGAATAGTAGACGCTTTACTCCTGCTTTCATTGCCTCAACTCCTCTTTCACGACTTTATCTATTTCTTTTTCAAGGATTGCGCTAATTTCTGCTTCTAGCTTGGTAATTTGGATGTTTGTTCTTGTGCGAGGTCTTGGCGTATCTATCTTCATATCGGCTAGGATGGTTCCAGGTCGGGTACCCATCACTAGAATTCTGTCAGATAGCTTAAGCGATTCATGGATACTATGTGTGACAAATAAGACAGTTTTTTTCGTTTGAAGCCAAATTGTTTCTAACTCTTGCTGCAGCCGCAAACGCGTTTGTTCATCTAAGGCACCGAACGGTTCATCCATTAATAACACAGCTGGGTCCATTGCTAAGGCACGGGCTATCGATACTCTTTGCTGCATTCCGCCTGATAATTCGTGAGGATATTGTGTGAGGCTACTTCCAAGTTGGACCATTTTTAAATAATGTTGTGCTCTATTGTAGCGTTCCTCTTTATTTTTCATATCTCGAATTGCAAAGAGAACATTTTCTTCCACTGTCATCCACGGGAAAAGCGCTGCCTGCTGGAATACCATTCCTCTGTCTTTTCCTGGTTTCTTTATACTTGAGCCCTTTAATAGGATTTCTCCACTTGTAGGTTTCAAAAGTCCAGCAACCATAGAAAGGAGAGTCGATTTACCACAACCAGACGGTCCTAAAATTGAAACAAATTCTCCTTCCTCGATAACAACATTTATGGAAGATAAAACAGTCGTCTCCACATTGTTTTGCACATACTGCTTTGATATATTAGAAAGCTGTAAAAACATTCGAACACCTACTTCATTTTTAATTCATATAAAAATAATCGGAATAATTGGATTAAGATACATTATATAACCTATGTTTTTTTCGTCAACATATTTACAGAAAAAAATAGAAATATTATTACTTTTTCGAATAATAATCATCAGGCTATCCATTCCTCCTTTTGGACAAGAATATGGTATGATAATGGTTAAAGCGCTTACCAGAGTGGAATAAGACATCATAGGAGGTTTATACTAAATGAAAAAAACAAGTGGACGTATTGAGGAAGTAAAATTATATAGTAATGAATTAGAAGAAGAAATGACGTTAATGGTTTATACACCTGCGAATTATTCGCCACTCTATAAATACAATGTACTCATTGCTCAAGATGGCAAAGACTACTTTACCTTAGGAAGAATTGGCTCGCTAACCGATGAATTATTAGCCAATAACGAAATCCAAAATACGATTATTATCGGGATACCTTATAAAGATGTTCAAGACCGTAGGAAAAAATATCATCCAGAAGGAACGCAGCAAAGTGCCTATATTCGCTTTTTAGCACATGAGCTTACCCCTTTTATTGACCGAGAATATCCAACCTATCAAATGGGAATGGGACGTGCATTAATTGGGGATTCTTTAGGAGCAACCGTTTCTTTAATGACTGCACTTTCTTACCCACATACCTTTGGGAAAGTCATTATGCAATCACCTTATGTAGATGAGTCTGTATTAAATAAAGTAAAGGATTTCGCACAACCATCCTTCCTTTCTCTCTATCATGTTATAGGGACTCAAGAAACTGCTGTGCCAACGACAGATGGAAAGAAAAAAGACTTTATTGAACCTAATCGGGCTTTACATTCTTTAATGAAGGAAAAAGATTATTCTGTATTTTATGAGGAGTTCGAAGGTAATCATACTTGGACTTATTGGCAGCCTGATTTAAGGCAAGCACTAACAAAAATGTTTGCTTAATTGAGTTGAAATGTTCAGAATTCTTTTCTATCTATTTCAGAAAAACTACGATAAAATAAGGAAAAGAATATTTCGCTTTTCTTAAATACAATGAAACTTAAGTAGGAGGGATATTGGATGAAATATGGTATAGCTATTTTTCCATCTAAAAAATTACAGGACTTTGCAAATTCTTATCGCAAGCGCTATGACGGTCATTATGCGCTAATACCGCCACATGTCACTTTAAAGAATGCCTTTGAAATTGATGAAAAAGACATGACAACTGTTACAGATGAGCTTTGTTACATAGCGAAAGAAACAGCTCCTATCCCTTTAAATATCTATAAGGTAAGTTCCTTTGCCCCAGTAAACAACGTGATTTATTTAAAGGTAGATCCAAATGCAGAATTGCTTTCCTTACATGAAAAGCTACATTCGGGAACTGGATATTTCAAAGATAATAGTGAATTTTCCTTTGTTCCACATATAACAATCGGCCAGAGACTTTCCGATGATGAGCATTCTGATGTATTAGGCTCATTAAAAATGACGAATATCGAGCACGAAGAAATGATTGATCGCTTCCATTTACTTTATCAATTAGAAGATGGTATGTGGACTGTATATGAAACATTTCGTTTTGGAAAGGACTGCTAAGCCTTGCACGTACAACTAGTAGAAAAAGAACAGGAACTGCAGGATGCATACACTGTTCGTAAAATAGTTTTTGTAGAAGAACAATTAGTTCCTTTAGAAGAAGAAATTGATGAATATGAAAATGATGCTGCGCATTTTGTTCTGTATGATCATGACGAAGCAGTTGGAGCTGGGAGGTTCCGAATTCTTGATAACGTAGGTAAAGTGGAGCGCATTTGTGTCCTTCCTTCCCATCGAACGGCAAAAGGTGCTGGACGACTTATCATGAGCGCGATTGAAGATTATGCAAAAGAACAAAACGTAACCTCACTAAAGTTGAATGCACAAACGCATGCAGAAGGTTTTTATTCGAAATTAGGTTATCAAACCGTTTCAGATATTTTCATGGACGCTGGTATACCACATGTAACCATGACCAAAACCATATAAGAGGATGACTCTTTACAGATATTCTGTAAAGAGTCATCCTCTTTTTTCATATTTCTCCTGAACTTGAGCAAGCTAAGAAAAGGAAAACAAATGAAGGATGAAGACAATTGATGATGGATTTTGGTAGGATTTCGATTGAATTAATAGTCGGCTTTTTTGCTCTATTTGTTATAACTAAGTTATTAGGTAAAACACAAATTACACAAATTACACCCTTTGACTTTATTTCTGCACTAGTGTTGGGAGAATTGGTTGGGAACGCTTTATACGATGCGGAGATTGGTGTAGATAAGATTCTCTTTACTTTGGCTTTATGGGGTGTGCTCATCTATTTACTTGAGATGATCACACAAAAGTGGGGACGTACACGAGTATACCTAGAAGGTCGACCTGCCATCGTCATACATAAAGGTGGTATTAATAAAGAAGAACTTAAAAAAGCGAAACTTGATATCGATCAGCTTCGCCATTTACTTCGCTCTAAAGGGGCATTTTCCTTAAAAGAAGTAGAATATGCTATTTTAGAAACAGATGGTACTGTCAGTGTTCTAAAGAAGTATGGCTATGAAACCCCCATTAATCAAGATCTTAATCTTACACCGAAAAAAGTGAACCTCCCCGTCCCTGTAATTTCGGATGGTAGGATACTTTCGGAGAATCTAATGGAGCAAAACTTAACTGAACAATGGCTGTTATTAGAGATTAAAAAACTCGGGTATCACTCTCCACGTGACCTAGTTTTTGCCGAGTGGGAAGAAGGGGAGCCACTTTATGTTATACCTTATTTAGAAGAAGATACTACTAATAATTGATTTTGTTCCACTACAAAACATACTTGGTTTTGTTTCATTAACTTAGTAAGATAAGCAGTTACTGCCGTTCGAAAAAGCATGAAGGACGGTGCATTTTTTATTTGGATGCCTTTACTTAAACAAGCAATAGTTACTAGTTTTTCTAAAGCTATTCCATCAGGATTTGCTTTTACTTGTTCATGAATGAAATGCTCGATTTCTTTATGTACATCTAGATTTTTCTCGACGGTTTGAACATATGCCTCTTCATAGCTTCCGTGACCTGGAACCGCTCCTTTGCATGGAAGCTTTGTCAGTTTTTCTAAAGTTTCTATCGTTTGTGCTGCATCGACAATGAAAGGAATCCCGTGTTTTTCTAGTGCCTCTATTCCAAAGTAACCATCTGTGGCAAAAAGGATATCATCAAATATGACACCAAATTGATTGTAGCTGTGTCCAGGCAAAGCTATCGTTTGAAAAACAGTGTTACCTATTCGTACTACGCCTTCTTTTTGCAACACAGAGTCAATCCTGACAGGTTTCCCTTCTAAAAATTTATTTCTCCATTCAGCAATTGGATGGACTCCATGAAATAAATAAAGTGGCTCTATCATTGGATTTTGTAGAATAGCTGCTTCAAATTCAGGTGCAAATGTATAAACATCCTGTTTCTCCTGAAGATACGCTGCACCGCCATAATGATCTGCATGAGCATGAGTAATAAACAAATGAGATATCGGTAAGCTTTGCTCTTTCAATTGCTTGATTACTTTTTTCATAGCTTGATCATCCAAACCAGCATCAATGAGCATGCCTTCTTCAGACGACAGCCTTAGATAGCCGATATTTACTGAACCATGAAAATAACTAACCTTTTCGGTTATCTTTTTTAATTCCACTTCTAGCACTTCCTTTTTTCCTACTACTATACTAATTCGTTCACAAAACGCCCTTTTCCTGTTATATCTGCAAGCAAATGTGCAGGTATCGTTCCACGCTTCTCTTCATTTTGCTTCTTCACTATGATGGACGGATTATTTTTCTGGATTTCTGACCACGAATTTTGAGAATCAATGCGATAAAAGCTTGGTCTGTTTATAGGATTTAGCTTAATATATTCTTTGCTTACAGCAGTTCTGTTTGCATACTGTGTATATGCATCCATTTGGATAGGTAATACATAGCCCATACTATTCGCCTCCCTATTCATAATTTCCCTCTTTTTCAAGATACAAACTTAGCAATGCCTCATGTTTTCTCTCTATCATATGTGTTACTATGAAAAGGATTGACTGTAAAAAGGAGTTACATATCTTATGAAGTCTGCAATTTGGAATGACCGACCGATACAATTAGAAAAAATGACGCGCGAACGCTACCAAGAATTATATGAAGCCGGGATAAAAGGAGCACTTGTTTGCTCTGTATGTGGAACCAATGTAAAGCTTTATCTTGGATTGCGGAAAGAGCCTCACTTTTATCATACAAATAACATGGAACCTCATTCTATACCGGAGGATGAGCAATCGGAATCGCCTTCTCCTCAACCTCAAGAGGAGTTTGTGGAACGCAATGGGTTTCGAATGCCGAAGTCTAGATCCATCATTTCCGATTCAAAAACAATGAAACAAGAGAAATGGAAAACACCAAAGCTGCTATCACATCTTCCAATCTTTATAAAAGAAAATTCGGAATCCTCTCCTTCTTTAGGTGGGTTTTTCCAACGCTTACAGGAAAAAAATATTTTTCTAGATACTGCCCAACAAAAAGCTGTGACGTCTATTGAGGGTCCTTTACTTGTGCTAGCTGGCGCTGGAAGCGGGAAAACACGAGTATTGACAACTAGAGTAGCTTACATGGTACATGAGCAACGAATTGATCCTCGCTCCATTATGCTCATTACTTTTACTGCGAAAGCAGCGAATGAAATGAAAGAAAGGTTACAACTATACGAGGAGCAACATTCACGTGTATTTTCTTCTCTAGTTACTGGCACCTTTCATAGTATCTATTACAAAATTCTCGCGCACCACCATTCTTCACGTTGGAATGGGAATAACTTATTGAAATGGGACTGGCAGAAAGAGCAATTTCTAAAACAAGCCGGCCGGAAAATTGGGCTAGATGAAAAAGATTTCCCATTTGATCAGGCCATACAGCAAATTGGGTATTGGAAGAACAATATGCAGACGCCAAAAATGGTTATTCCAAGTAACAAGCTGGAGGAACAATTCCACTCACTTTACCAGGATTACGAAGATTGGAAAAAAGAGAAGCAAGTGTTTGACTTTGACGATATGCTCATCGGATGCTATGAGCTTTTATTAGAAAATCCTACGCTTCTCGGAAAATATCAAGAACGCTTTCAGTATTTTTTAATTGATGAATTCCAAGATATAAATAAGGTCCAGTATGAGACGATTAAACTGCTTGCACGTGATGGAAATGTTTGTGCCGTTGGAGATGATGATCAATCCATTTATGCTTTTCGCGGTAGCAATCCCAATTTCATCCTGAATTATCATTTAGATTTTCCAGAAACAAAGGTTGTTACGCTTGCCCAAAACTATCGATCTTGTCATAGTATTGTTGCTGCTTCTAATATGGTTATTCAAAAGAATATGAGCCGAAAGCAAAAGAAAATGGTTGCCCAATATGACAATCAAGCGTGGCCAGTCCTTTTCTTTCCATATGATGAGGAGGAAGAAGCAACCATCATCGTGCAGGATATGAAAGAACAAATTGAAAATGGCACACCACCAAAGGATTTTGCTATCCTCTATCGCACGCATAGTGCAGCGAGGGCAGTTTTCGAACGTCTTTCTCAGTCAGGCTTACCATTTACGCTTGACCAAGACTATGAAAGCTTCTACAAACGTCGAATTGTTAAAGGGATCCTTGGTTTTTTACGCTTAAGTAAAGATCCTAATGACGTCCAAGCATTATCTGATATTTTACCTGCCTTGTTTTTAAAGCAATCCAGCTTACAAGATGCCAAAGCAACTAGTATCTTAGAGGATTGCAGTTTAGTGAAAGCATTAAGCAAGCTAAGTAATTTACAGCCCTTTCAGCTTAAGAAAATAAAAAGAATTATTCCATTATTCTCCACATTAAAGACTGTCACTCCCGCTGTTGCGTTAGAAATGATTGATAAAGACATGGGGTTTGACGATTATATTAAGAAACGTGGCAACGAAGGAAATGCGCTTGAGAAAGGATCCGATGATATACGCGACTTAAAGGTGGTCGCCAAGAAATTCAATTCCACCTCCTCCTTTTTGGAGCATGTAGATGACATGATTGCCAAAACAGAAGAAATGAAAAAGCTAAGCAAAAAATACACGAATGCCATCCAGCTCTCCACTATTCATCGATCGAAGGGATTAGAATATACACAAGTATATTTATTAAGCGCGGTGGACGGCAGTTTGCCTCACGACTTCTCATTAGAGGCATTTCGTAATGGCGAACAAAATGCTCTGGAAGAAGAGCGTCGCCTACTCTATGTCGCGATGACACGAGCAAAGGAATCTCTCTATGTTTCCATTCCAGAAAACAGGCGTGGAAAAAAAGCATATATGTCCAGGTTTATTAAAGATATTCTATAACTATACAACCAATTCCTTCTTTACACTGTTTAATAACGTTCTTTATACTCTTCATCCCCTTTTCAATAAAAGGGGATGAAATACTAATCTACCTTCCTTAATTCACCATTATGTAGGTTGTTTCGAGTGAAATAATCTTTTAATCGAAACAACTTTTAACTAGAACTATTCTCTATTACAGTCCTTACCATACACCACAAACCTTTCCCTACTAAGATGATACGAGTTAGTAAGAAAGCATTGTCCTTTTAAGACATTATTGAAACGAAATAACCGCCGCAATTTCAAAGTATGCAGTATACGAGTATCTATCAACTTCAAGTAATAGGACCAACTATAAAATTCGCTATTCTATCTATTGCTTCTTGTACAGTAGTTGGTAAAGGTGTAGTCCAATCCGCTGGATTACCTGGAGTATATCCCAAAGCATCAGCTTCATTAATACGAGTTAATACAATACCCCCTGAGATACTTGTATTTATTGGAATACTATTAACCGTAGCACTAATAGTACTCAAAGGGCTTCCTGTAGCAGTAAGAGCTCCACCAATCGAAAAACCATGAAGAGTAGTGATAATCGCTGGATGACCCGGAGTTTGAGTAATAACTACTGATCCATCTGTCCCTCCTCCTATTCCCTGTAAACGTGCAGCAGTAAAAGGACTTGAATTTACTGTTATTACCCCTGCATTAATAAAATCTGTATTGGGTAGTATCATATTTATCCCATTTTGAGTGTATCCTGCAAAAAATATGGAGTCTTGAATTATTACTTGATTAATAGGATGAAATGCTGTAAATACAGGAGTAAAGTTCGATCTCATATTCATAAAATACAATTTACCTTCAACACTAGATTGCACTGTAAAATCAAAGACAACATTACTAGCAACTATAGCTAAGTTTTGAAATCCAGAACGATGATCTCCAGAAGACGCCCATGATGGATCATTAATATTAATAAAGCTCCCACTATCTCCTATTCTCGTAGTAACTGGATCCGTCCCATCAATCACTACGTTCGCTTTCAAACTAAAGCTCTCCACAAAATTTCCTGGTCCTACTTTCATCGAATATCTTTTTGTTGGACTAGCATCATTAATTGCTATCATTCCCCTTGGAATGGTAGCAAAAGGGTTAGCAATTGTTCCATCTCCAGTAACGTCATTACCACCTTTACTCACATATACTGTTTGAGAACTAACTGGTGATGGTGGGGTAAACCCCGGACCTGGTGGACCTTGTGGGCCTTGTGGACCTCTTGGGCCTTGGATTAGACAACAACAGGGATTAGAACAACACCTCGAGCACCTATTAATATTACTTTTTTTATAAAACGACAAAATGGATTACTCCTTTCTAATATAATATTAATATATTAGAAAAAAATATATTTGCTTGTATACTTATCTATTTCTTCTTTGAATAAGCAAATCATTTCAACTATGACCATACCAAATTCTCTAGAAAGAAAACCAGCTTCCTAAAAAGAGGTGTAATACAATTGTAAATGGTTTTTGAAAAAAAACGAACATTTAATCTGTGCCCAACAGTAAAAAGCAAAATACTATAGAGCAAAATGGTTGGTTTTTTGCACTAAAACGTTTATAGGAAATGCATCCGGGTATATAGCTCTTAAAAGGAATTAATAATAATCAATCAAACCGAGTGAAGAAGGAGTGCCAAACTACTATGCAGAAGCTAAAATCGACATCTTCTCTTAAAAAGTTAAAAGATGAATCCTTAAAATTCGCATATGAGCAAGCAAAAATCCAACACTTAGACCCCTACTTCATACAACTACTAGAGAAAGAGATGAAAAAAAGAAACATCTCGCGATTAGCTAAATTTCAGAGAATAATTAATTAATTGTTATGATTACATAATGCCTATTTCCTCATGCAAAAGAAAAAATATCTGTCACCCTCCAAAAAAGAAGGTGACAGATATTTTTTCTTACTTGCTTATTTTTTCTTTTCATTTAACATTTTAGAAATAGTCCCCATATCAACAGGTTTGTTTCCATTGATCAATGTATGAACAATCTTATCTTCTAATTCCTTAGGAACCTTCTTGTTCGCCAACGTAGCCACCTTACTCACTAAATTACGCACTGTTTGTTCATCTTTAAAATTTGCATTTTGCATCGAATTCGCTAATTCAAATACATCCTTCATATTAACGCCAGTTTTCTTCTCTATGCCTTTAAATAAATTATTTTCCACCAAACATCCTCCTCTCGGATATACCTCATTGTATGTGCCTTTGCCTAGGAATGTTACTCAAAAAGGTCCACTAACGAGTTTCTGAAAACCTGATTTATCGACTGTTTTTATTAGATAAAAACAGAAAAGCACGGAATACCGCACTTTTCTTCTTTTCATTCAGTTGGTATTAATAGAATTTAGAAGCACCAACGATAATTAACAGAATGAATAACACGACAATTAACACGAATGTGCCACCGTAACCGCCACCGCCACCACAGCCATAACCGTAGCCAGGATAACCAGCTCCACCAACACCAGGATAGCCACCATAGTAACCCATAATCTCGCACCTCCTTAATGAAGATTCCCTATTACTATATGTCTATATTTCCAAAGGGTATGGGCTAATTTACAGGGTATGTACAGAATTATTAGTTGATTTTATCAAGATGAATCCTTTGAGTTGAAGTTCACGGTATCCGGTACAAATAAAGAAGCCGCTGAAATCCAAGGATCTGTCACTTGGATTTCAGCGGCTTCTTTATTCTTCATCTGTTTCAATCTTATCCAATTTTCGTTTCGTACCTTCCATCCACATCTCTAAGCTTCCTACATACCGGTTCAATCGGATTTCAAACCATTGTGCTTGCTTAATTAAATCCTCTGCACTCTTAATATTTTTCCCACCAAACTTTTCTACTTCCGCAAGGTTTTCGTTCACTTTCCCGCGTTCAAACATGAATTTCAAATGTTCTTCTCCAAAGTCAAATTCACTCATATCGCTCACCTCTTAATACGATATGTTAGTAAGAAACACTGGTGACATTATCCCTTCAATAATGGGTGCAATGTTCTTTTTATATTTTTTAATTCCGCTCCAATATTGCGATACACATCCTTTTGTTTTTCAGTCGAAGTGGTCGCTTCTAAATAGGAAAAATCAGCGACACATTTTTCTAAAGTTAACAAAACAAATTCTCTTTCCTTCATTTTTGGCGGCTTACTTTGATCATCGTATAAATCTATTGATACCCTTCCAAGAGAATCGACCTGTGCGACAAAAACGGATTCTAATAATACTTGTTGCTTTTCAAGCTGTGCTTTCAACCACCCTCGACTTAAGCCTAACTTTGTAAGCGGTTCATCTAAAATGTCCCCATCCATAATTACTGTTTGCGGTTCTTTTATATGTGGTGAATCAGAAAATAAATCCCCATACGTGATTGGTTGCTTTTCCTTTTTCAACAACACACTAAAATCCCCATTTGGTTCCAATGTCGCAAATTCAATATCATCAATATTAAAGATATTCTTCTTACGTAACTGCTCCATAAACTCATCGATCGAGTAGGTTTCTTTCCTTAAGTTTTGTTCAAGGATTTTCCCGTTTTCCACAAAAACAGTAGCATTCCCCTCAATTAAATCTCGAAAACCTTTATACTTTAGGGAGATTCGGGAAATAAGTAACGGAAAAAGGGACCATATTAAGATGCTTGTCACACCATTTTTTATTACTAAATCAGGGTCCATTGATAAGGTTCCAGCAATATCCCCTACTGTTATGCCCACAATATATTCAAAAAAGGAAAGCTTAGATAGCTGCTTTTTCCCTAAAAGCTTGGTAATTAGAAAGAGGCCCAATATGATGGAAATGGAGCGGATAGCTATCTCTATCCATTGTGGCATATACTGACAGCTCCTTTTTCAATTCCTTATGAAGATTGATTTTCGTTTTTTAACACTTGATTAATAGTCTGGATGATTTCATCGATTTTCATCATCGATTCATGATAGCCTTTTTGAGCAACACCATCCACCGCTTCTAGCGCATAGACATGAAGATTACTGCGAATCATTTTTAAAGAAGCGAGATTATAGCTTAAGATTAATTTCTCATCCATTTCTCGTTATCCTTTCGGTTTAAAAAGTAACGCGCCGATGAATCCGAATACGATGGCCGCTGAAATACCAGAGCTTGTTACTTCAAACATCCCTGTAAGTACTCCCACTAAACCATGCTTCGATGCCTCTTCTAACGCTCCATGAACTAAGGAATTACCAAAGCTCGTAATCGGTACAGTTGCACCAGCACCAGCAAATGCTATTAATGGTTCGTAAAGCCCTAGTCCATCTAAAATAGCTCCTGCTACCACAAAGCTGCTTAACGTGTGAGCGGGTGTTAGCTTAAATACATCAAACATAATTTGTCCGATTAAACAAATAAGGCCGCCAACGACAAAGGCCCAAAAAAAGGATAAAAACATTTTTATTGCCCCCCCATCTCAATAGATACTGCATGTGCGATACATGGAATCGATTCTTTTTGTTGGAAAGATAATGGTGAAAGTAAGGCACCTGTTGCAACCATCAAAATTTTCTTTAGATTACCTTTTGCCATTTCATTTAATAAATGTCCATAAAACACAACTGCCGAACAACCAGCACCACTTCCACCCGCTAAGACCGGCTGATCTTTTTTATAAATTAATAACCCTGCATCTTTATATTGTTGATCTGTTACGGCAAAGCCCTGTTCCTTTAACATATCTAGTGAAACTTGTCTTCCTATTTCACCAAGATCTCCTGTAATTATCAGATCATAATAGGATGGATCTCGTCCCAGATCATTGAAATGGGCCTTAATCGTATCCACTGCCGCTGGAGCCATCGCGCCACCCATATTAAACGGATCCTTTAGTCCCATATTAATCACTTTGCCAATTGTTGCAGCAGTAACATGCGGGCCCACTCCGACATTACTAACTAGCCCCACTCCTGCTCCTGTCACTGTCCATTGTGCAGTTGGTGGTTTTTGGCCGCCATATTCTGTTGGATACCGAAACTGTTTTTCCACCGCTGTATTATGGCTTGTAGCACCTGTGAGGCAATAGTTTGCCCCTCCATAGTTGACCAGAAAGCTAGCAAGTGCCAAACCTTCCATCGAAGTAGAGCAGGCACCAAATACACCTAAATAAGGAATCCCTAAGGTTTCTGCTGCAAAATTAGAAGGAGTCATTTGGTTGATTAAATCTCCCGCAAGTAGAAACTGCATATTAGATAGCTCCAAGTTCGCCTTCTCCACTACTTTATTACATGCTTCTTCTAGTAAGAGTTTATGTGCTTTCTCATAACTTTCCTGTTCTAGCCATAAGTCTTTATGTAATAAATCAAAATCATCTGCAAGTAACCCATTCGCTTCAAAAGGTCCACCTACAGCCGCTCCTGCAAGAATAACCGGTTTATTTGCAAAGACCCATGACTGTTTTCCCTTAAGCATTATAAGCCTCCTAACTGTATAAAAATCGTTTTAATTAGCGCTACAACAAAGGCTGAAAACACTCCAAATAAAATAACTGAACCGGCAAGCTTAAACATATTGGATCCAACCCCAAGGACAAATCCCTCTGTTCTATGTTCAATACAAGCTGCTATCACAGCATTGCCAAACCCAGTAACCGGTACAGCACTACCGGCACCTGCAAATTGACCAATTCGATCATAGACTCCAAAGCCTGTTAATAGCATAGAAAGAAAAATCATTGTTGCCACAGTTGGGTTACCCGCTGTAACCTCTGTAAAATTCAAAAAGTGGATGTAACATAGCTGAATAGCTTGTCCGACAATACAAAATAGCCCACCTACTAAAAAGGCAATAGTACAATTTTTCCACACAGGTCGTTGCAGTTCTCTTCTTTGTTCAAACTCTTGATATACTTTCTGTTCTGGTGTTGGTTGATTGTTCTGTTTACTCATCGAATAATCACCTCTTATGCCTTTTCTTTTCGCAAATCGTCAATCTTTTTAATTCGTTTTTTTATTTCTTTATCTGACAGGTTTTTCTCTTCGATATCTTTACGTAATCTTTCAATTTCTAATCTAATTTTGAGATCATGAGATACGACCACTTTTTCATCGGGAAACTCTTTCTCTAGAGCCTTTTTCACTTTCTTTTCAACCTTTTCTGTAAAGAATTTTTGAAATTGCTTCAAATGAAAAGCAACAAGCAATTCATCCTCTGCATCGTATGCAATTGCATCCTTCACTTCGCTAACGTCCTTAGCAATTTCCTCTGCTCTGTTTTCTTTCTCTGTTTTTTCCTTCTGTTTCGTCGATGTTGGACTAACAGTATCCTCTACTCTTTCTTGAACCTCTCCACCGCCACAAGCGCTTAACATGCTTACTAAAAGCACAAAGGGTATCACGTACTTCATTACTTTCATACATTCACCTTCCTATAATAAATACTCTATCCTTTAATATTCTTTTATAAGAGAAAATTATGTATAACAAAAAAAACAGCACTCATGTGGAGGCTGCTTCACTTTACGAAATCATTCTATTCACGATACTTTCTATTAATCCAGCTAATCCAGCTGCTGCCAAAATTATCAGAAACGGCTTTCCTATAAATGGGTACAATTCAAATAAGAAAAATAGACCCGCTGTTACCCATACACCTGTACACCAATGACAACTAACCAGTTCCCCAATCCAGGCCCGTATTCCATTTCCCTTTATAATAAGATACGTTTCTGCTTCCCCATTTTCATCGACTTCCTCCACCTCTTCTACAAAAGGTCGTCTCATAAAATAAGTAATTTTATCAGTGACTACTAATCTGGTCATCCGGAAGCTAGCAAGTCCCAATAAAATAAACCAATACCAGCCTTCAAACATGAAAATCCCCCTTCCATATTACATGATATGATGGAAAGGAGGATCTCATATTAAAAAACATTACTCTTCTGTAATAATTTTTTTCTTCCCACAACCACAGCCTGAGGATTTCTTAACTTTCTTAGTGTTATAAGAGTTCGAAGAGGTAAGTACTTGTGTAGAAGAAACCTTTTGATTTGGTGTTTGTGATTTATAATATTGATAATAGTTCATATTATTATCCTCCATCTTAGTCGAATCGAAAGCATAAATATAATACCCTCTATACTATGCGATTAAGATAAAGATGTTTTCCGCGAAAATACTACAGGTTCGAAAATCTACTCATGTTTCTTTTTTAAAGTTATTATAGAACCAGCTTTGAATTTTAGGATCTTCCTTTGTTTCTTCCTGTTCAGAAGTAGGTAAAGGATCGATGTTCATTTCCCACTCTGCAATAACGGTCTTGTCATGAAAATAATTCTCTGCCTTTTTCTCTAAACTCCCAATGCACGCATGGAGCTTTGCGATATCATCAAGTAATACAGAACTCTCATCATACACTCCCATTAACTCTTCTTCTACTCCTTGGAGCTTTTCAATTTTACTTTGCAGTTCTTCCCGATAACGAATATTTTCCTGTTCCAACTTTTCATTTACTTCAATGACTGTTTGCAAACCATTTTTTTCTGCTATTTGCTTTTCTAATTCCTGTTTTAAACCTGTATTCGCTTCAAGTAAAATCCTTTTCTCTGCATTTACATCCTTTAACTCTTTTTCTACGCTTTCCAGCTTTTCTTGTTTACTTTGGAGCTGTTCCTGATACTGGCTCGTTTCCTGTTGCAGCTTTTGCTGGAGACCTATATTCTCTTCTTTTATTCCAGTCAACTCTGCTTCTACCTTTACTAATTTTTCATAATTAATTTGTTGTTGTTGCTGATTCTGAAGTTTTTCTTGGTCCAGTTTCTGCTTTAAGCTTGCTATACTTTCATGTAACGCAACTTTGTCGACCGTAACTCCTTTTAACTCCTTTTCTGTCTTTTGTAACACTTCTAAGGTCTTTTGTTGTTCTTGCTGGTGGCGGATTTTTTCCTGTTCGAGTTTTTGGTTTAGATTTAGATTCTCTTCATTTACTCCTTTTAACGCATCTTCTAACCTCTCTAGGTTTTCAAGATTACCTTGAATTTCTTGCTGATAGTTGGCCTTTTCCTGCTCAAACTTCTGCTTTAGATTTACATTCTCTTCATTTACTCCTCTTAATTTCACTTCTGCTTTTTGGAGCTTTTCGAGATTATTTTGAAGCTCTTGTTCGTAATGGAGTTTTTCTTGTTCCAGCTTCTGCTTTAAGTTTGTATTATTCTCTTGTAATACATCGTTATTTTCTATTGTTTTAGTTAACTCCATCTCTAGACTTTGAAGTTTGTTTTGCTTAATTTGAAGCTCTTGCTGATACTGGAGTTCTTCCTGCTCCAGCTTTTGCTTTAAGCTCGCATTCTCTTCATTTAATCCTTTTAATTCCCCTTCTAACTTCTCAAGATTTTCAAGCTTACCTTGAATTTCTTGCTGATAATGGGACTTTTCCTGTTCCAGCTTCTGTTTTAGAATTACATTTTCTTCATTTACTCCTCTTAACTTCACTTCTGTTTTTTGGAGTTTTTCTTGATTATTTTGAAGTTCTTGCTGATACAGAATTTTCTCTTGTTCCAGTTTCTGTTTTGATTTTGTATACTTATCCTGTAAAACTCCATTTTCTTCATACACTCGCTTTAGTCCGTCTTCAACTCTTTGAAGTTTATCGAGCGTAGTTTTAAGTTTTTCCTGATACTGCAACTTTTCCAATTCCAACGTTTGCTTTGTACTAACCATTTCTTCATGTAAGGAGTGCTTCTCTTTATTTACTTCTTTTAATTCCATTTCAACTTTTTTAAGTTTTTTGTGATTACTTTGAAGTTCTTGCTGATATCGGAATTTTTCCTGCTCCTGCTCTTTCTTCAGACCAGTTACCTTTTCTTTTAATACACCATTCTCTTTATTTACTCCCTCAAATTTCTCTTCTACTTGTTGTAGCTTTTCATAATTATTTTGTATTTCTTGTTTAAAGTGGAGTATTTCCTTTTCCAGCTTTTGCTTTAAATTTGCATTCTCTTCATGTAACTCATAATTCTCGTCATTTATCTCTTTAAATTTCTTTTCTAGGCTTTGTAACTTTTCAACATTACTTTGAAGTTCTTTTTGAAATTGTCGTTTTTCTTGTTCTAACTCTTGCTTTAAACTCGAGTTGTCGTATTTTGCTTGTTCATATTCCTTTACAGAAGCACTAACTTTCCGATTTGCTTGAATAAGGTAGCTTTCTAGATCAACAATAATGCCTATTTGATTCTTATTCTCAGTTTGGAGCTGCAGATTCTCCTGCTCTAGTTTTATTTTTGAATCCTCTAATGTTCTAATCGTTTCTTGCCATTGGTCTTTTTCCTCTTGCCACGCATGTAAATCCTGTTTTAAATTTGCAATATTCTCATATAAGAGAGCATTCTCTTCATATACTCCTTTTAACTCCCTTTCCACTCTTTGAAACTGATCAAGGTTGTTTTGGAGTTCTTGCTGATACTGGATACTTTCCTGTTCTAGATTCCCATCACTTTCTATAGTTTTTTGGGACCCAATATTTTCTGTTGGGTGCTTTTCTAACTCCTGCTTTAACTCTGCTATAACCTCTTTTGCTTTTTCACATTCTTTTACGGAGGCTCTTACCTTTTGATTTGCTTTGATAAGATGACTTTCTAAATCAGAGATAATGGCTAATTGGTTTTTATTTTCTTGTTGGAGTTGAAGATTTTCTTGTTCTAGTTCAACCCTTGCTTCCTCAAATGCAGCTCCATCCCTATTTTCCGTTTCAATATCCCTTGGAGTGGAAGTATACTTGATAATTTCTTTTTGAAAATGAGATAGCTCCTTCTTTAACTTTTTCTTCTTCTCTATCACAGATTCATATTTTTTATGCTGTTCTTTCCATTTACTTTCTAACTTCTTATTTTCTTCTTCTAGATTGCTAATGATTTCTTGCCATTTTACTTTTTCATCTTGCCATGCATAATTTTCTTTTTCTAATTTCTTTATATACTCTCGATCTTTAACCTTCTCTAAATCAGATTGAAGTCGCTTCACCTCTGATCCTAAATGAATGAGTTTCTGTTGCAATATTACTACATTATCATTCTTAAAACTTTTCATATAACGATGCCCTCCTTATAGACCCTCCCCTTACAAGTAATTCTTATTCATCAAGAAATATTACAGATTATCAAAAATTAAATTCGGGCTTTTGTCTCTGCACAATTACCTACAAAATTCATACTATAAATTAGTCCCGTACCCCAAAAGGGTAATATAAGAATAGGAGGAGTTTTTAGTGAGTCATAAAGAAACTGAAAGAGTCTGTATCAAGGCTCGAAAAGTTTATGATTGGGTTACACGTCAAGTTGATGTTGCTATAAAGCCTGTTTGTAACTCAGATTTAGATGATTTATTTGCTTGGGACCTTGATCATGACAAAGATGCTAGTATAGCTGACATTCTTTGTGATGCAAAGGTTGGTGGCTTATCTGTTGAGTGTTTCTTATCTGATGAAAAAGGTAATAAAATTAATCCGTTAGCAAATCACCATCATCGTCACCACAAAGGATTAACTTGTAAGGAAATTGAGCAGCCAAATGGACGACCAGATGTTGAGGTAACCCTTCCAGATGGAGTAGAAGTAATTCTCCAACGTGTAAAAGTCTTAGTCAAAGGATACGTAACAATACATCTAGTAAATAATAAAGGCCATGTAGTAGGGTGCTCTGCTCCAATACCGTTTGCAACCATCCAAACTTTCCTTTTATGTGCTCCAGACGGAACAGAACTAGATTGTCATGTTACATTCTTTGAGTGTGATTCTAATCTAATTGCAACTCCAGACTATGCACAATTAGATGTAACACTTGCTCTATGCTTAGACATCCAAATGGAAGCAGACGTTAAATTCGAAATTGATGCTAAGATCAGCAGACCTCGCGCTGAAATACTAGAAGGACTACTTTGCCCATTAAAAGAATTCCCACCACAATGTCCTGAAATCTTTCCAGCACATGGTAGAAAACCAAGATAATTTTTAAAAGTCGAGCAAAAATAAAAACAGCAGCCAATGAAATTCAGTTCACACTGAATCAAATTTGGCTGTTTTATTTTAGTTAAGATAAAGAATTACATATGACAAGTATTACTGTATATAGATTATACAAAGAGGTTGTTGGGAGGGATTAGATGAGTAATTATCAGGAATTAATTATGATACAGCAACAGGTCATTCACTATAAAGCAGAGATATCAAAATTTAAAGATCAAATCAAAGAATTAGAGTTGGATTTAGAAAAAGAAGGCATTCGAAATAAATATTTGCAAGCTCGAGTAAAGAGTTTGCAAAACCAACACGGAATTTCTACAAGTAACTTAATAAATCAACTTCGCAAAAAAGTGTTACACCTTGAGGTTTCATTAGAAGAAGAAAAAAAATTAAGTGAGACTTTACAACAGTCAACACCAATGGAAATAAAATCAACAGAAAAAAAAGAAACATCCTTCTACGGTTATTTTAATTATTCGATTCTTCATCCTAGCGATGGAGAAACTACCTTAACCATCATTAGTGATTTCAATATAGTAAATGTTGGTGACATGGAAATGGAAGACGTGATAATTTGTTTAAAAATCATGCCTATCAATAAAATCGTCTTCTCTGGAAAAATATCAAATCCAAAGCTCGTTCAACAAACTGATCAAAACCGTCCAGCAGCGAATTGGGTTTACGCAATCGAAAACTGGAAGGATAAAATAAGAATGGACGGCGAATATTGGATTCGTTCCTTACAAATGCCAAATATCGCTCCTAAAGAGAATGCATCATTTAAATCCTTTGAGATCCACTTGGAAAGGCAGGATTCCCCAACCAAGTATACAGTAGAAGCGTTTATATATTGTAAAGATAATACTATTGGGTTGCCTAGTAACAATAAGATAATGATTCGTTTCTAATAGGCAAATCTACTATAATAATGGAAAAAAGGCGCTTGTACTAAGTGTTTCGCCCTCTCCAAATAGTCCTACTAGAATACATTATTGTAGGAAGTAAAAATTCCTACCAAAATTAAGAGGGAGGCAAAATTTATGAGTTTGTATTATGAGTATAAGTCTTGTTGTGGCAAGAAGGACGACCGCAGAGAGCGTGCAGCTGATGTAGATCGTGAGAAGGATTGTTTTTGCGGGAAGTTTTTAAACAGGTTTTTAGGTGATGATGTTGATATTGTTACAGTTTCTGGGGCACCAATCTCTGGAATCTTAGCGTGTATTGACGATAAAACAGGAATTCTTACGGTTGTAGGAGACGACGGTCCTGTTTATGTTTGCTGTTCACGTATTGAAACTATTTCACCGGCTACTGACGAATCGTAATAAGTCCAAATTCTATAAAGGCTGTCTCAAAGTACTTTTGAGACAGCCTTTTCCCTTCTAATTATTCCGAATAATCAAAACATTACAACAAAAGCATTGGAACTTATTATCACTCTAGTATATATATTTATTAATTCGTTACTCAGGTTTAATACTTACTGTTGAATATTTAGATAGTCTTTAACCTACATTAAGCATAAATCGAATGTGAATTTTAACTTAGCATTTAAAATAATCGTAAATCCATTTTTCAATTTCTTCTCCCTGTGTTCTATAATCTTTAGCAGAAACACTTAGATTTAATGTCTTTTTAAATAACATATTGTTTTCTCCATGCCCAAAACACCTAAAAACTACCGGTAAATTAATCATCTTATAATTTACTTTACATTGGCGAAGGTGACTAATTATTTTTGGGTGCCTACTTAAAGTTAATCTAGAAAAGAATTTACTATTTATTCTAGGTGACTTAGGAAGCATACTATTTGAAAAATAGATAACAGAGCAGCTTCCACAATACTTATAAAATTTGTCAACCAACCAAAATTCATTCAAATAAAAATTTGATAAATATCCTTGATTAATGATAAATGCCTCATAAAAAGGTTCCGAATTAATATATTCTACAAAACGAAAATGTATTAAATCATCAGCATCAAGAGGCATTATATAGCCAGAGAAACCACCCTTCCTTAAATATACTCCTATTAATTTCCTTTTTTTCATTTTATCATTTGTAAAGCCCTTTGAGTTTACTGGTGGGGGAAATTGCGCTGATATCCATTCAACTTTTTTATTTTTCAATTCATTTATTGAAGGTTTTTCATGCCCTGCAATAATGATACGGAAATTTTTTTGAGTATTATTAAGTATTGACCTCAAAGTTCTACCTAGATTTTCTTCTATAATACTCCAATTATTTGATACTTTTTTACTCTTTAATGATATCGCAAAGATAATTTCTTCTTTTTTCATTTCTTTCTTGAAGGAATTTTTTTTTTCATTTAGTTCATTTTCTATATATATTAACTTTTCTTTTATTGATATATTTTCATTGTTTACTATATTTTCTTCTATTTGTTTCTCCTCCCTTATTAGAAATAGGATTATGCATTTCCATTTCAAACAAAGAGACATACTCCAGCCTGTTAATTATGCTTTTCAAAAAAGAAAGATTCCAATGCTACTTGTGTCCGATTGTTTGAGCTCTAAAAATTTATAACGTTCTCACAGATGTATTTGATAATTCAAATAGAGCCACTGTAATTATGAAATCGTAAGCCACTCAATTTCCAGTTTGAGAATGTCTTGATTTTGAGTGAGAGGTATGATAGGCTCGCTGCCTACTCTCGTAACACCATGGTTAGTCGACTTTCGAGCAAAATCTTACCTCTGGAGGGTCCGTGTCAAGAAATTCTAGATTTACCAGTACTAAATCACTAATTGATAATCGGAGTGGCTCAAAATGTAATTAACAAGCACACACAGATATAGGCAAAATTCATGTACAAAAAATGAATAGCATCAATATCTACAATATCCATAATAAACAAATTACTAACCAAGTTTAGATTATTTTAGAAACTTATAATATAGTCGGTTTTTCACTTATTTACACAAGAAAACCTTCTTTGTAGACTAATTAAGAAAAAGATAGATATAACATTCCATAGAGAATTATAAGTCACGTACTTCTATTAAGCATAAAAACTAAACCAAAATTAAAAGCTTAGTATTTAGGCCTTGAAATATATTTTTATCAGGTATCGGTAGAAATGTCCAAATCAAACAAGCTCTTCTCTCATATAATATGTTGATGAATAAATTATGAAAGGAAAATTCAAATGAACGATTTTACAAAAAAAGAAATAGCTATTCTGGGTTTAGGATACGTTGGCTTACATTTAGCTATATTATTTGTTCATAAAGGTTTTAAAGTTATCGGAATTGACATAGATATTGAAAAAATCAACAAGTTAAAAAAAGGTGAGAGTTATCTATCAGACATATCAAAAGAATTAATAATAGAAATAAACAAATCAAATTTGTTTGAAGCAACAAACGAATTTAAAAGCGTAGAAAATGTTGAAGCATGTATACTTTGTATTCCAACGCCATTATTAAATCGCCAAACACCAGATTTAAGTTATATCCGATCAACAATTAAATCAATTACTCCTTACCTTAGTAAGAGAAAACTTATTATTTTAGAGAGTTCTACTTATCCAGGTACAACTGAAGAAGTAATCCTTCCTATGCTAGAAAAAGAAAATAAGAAAATCGGAACTGATTTTCACCTAGCATATTCCCCAGAAAGAATTGATCCTGGTAATAAGAAATATCAATTAGAAGATATACCAAAGGTAATTAGTGGTGTTACCTATAAATGTTGCGAGAAGATTAAATATTTGTATAGTAAAGTTTTTAATAAAACAATTATAGTTTCTTCCCCTAAAGTGGCTGAAATGACTAAGTTGTTAGAAAACACTCAACGATTTATAAACATTTCCTTAATAAATGAAATAGCAATCATTAGCAATAAGCTAGGTATTAATATTTGGGAAGTAATTGAAGCAGCAAATACTAAACCATTTGGTTTTGTAAATTATACACCTGGACCTGGAATTGGTGGGCACTGTATACCTGTCGATCCTCTTTATTTATCGTGGAAGGCCAATGAGTGCGGGATAGACTCAAAATTCATTAGACTTTCTAATGAAATTAATACACAAATGCCTAACTATGTGGTTGAAAGAATCACAAATATATTGTCAGCTAAAGGGTTGTCTATGACAAATTCTAAAATACTTTTAATTGGTATGACATATAAAAAAGACATAAATGACTTACGAGAGTCTCCATCAACTACTATTTTAAGAGAATTATTAAAATTAAATATTATTGTCTCTTATCATGACCCTTTAGTAAATAAATTAGAGATTGATACAAATATATATGAAGGAATTGAACTATCAGAAAAAGTATTAATAAACTCTGATTGTGTTGTTATATTAACAAATCACAGTAACATAAATTATGATTTAATTATCGAATACGCCCCCTTAGTATTTGATACGCGTTTTGAAATAAAGGGTGATTTTCCAAACGTAGTTTATTTATAAACCCATTGATTTAACTTCACAACCGTTTTAGACTTTAAGTCCATTTTGGCCATAAAATGGCTAATTAAGTATATACTTTACAAGGATTATACGCTTCTATGCCTATTCAGCATACAAGATTTAAACGATTTATAAACGACCCAACTTATAACTTATTGTTGATTTATATCCAGTTGTATATAAATTCTTTCTTACCTGTGTAACAACAAAATCGGATGTTGCTTAGGCAGGCGCCATATGTCAAGAACACTACATTGATTTACTCACAGTTGCTAGAATTTCCAAACGAATCACTTTTCCCCCATAAAAAACATTAAAGTAACTATTTTTCCTTTTGGATTCGAGGATTTAGATAATTAGAAACTTTTCAATCACAGTCTGCACATCCACATTCCAGAATGATAACCGCCATCAATGAATTCAGCATGCTTGAGAAGTATCAGATATCTTTACTCTTTCTATTCTATATTTCATGGTTAATCCATCGAAGGCATAGTGACAATCGTTGCTATCCTTTTTTTGACATGAGATCACTTTATCTCTATTCAAAAAAACTTTAAATCCGAATCTAAATTCCTATCCGTAAATCGAAGAGAGACAAGTCAATAAAAGAACTTTCAGAGCTAGAAACGAACTTTACCTTCTTTGAAAAAGATATTACTAGTACTTCTTTCAAAACTTTATATTCAATAATGAAGGTACTCATACTTGTGTAAGTAGTTTCAGAAAGTACAAAACCCGAGACTGAAAAATCACTGCCGAGACAAATAATCAATAATAAGGGGAATACTTCTGTAGCTCACTCATTACAGAGTAAATTATAGCCACATATTTCTGCTTTACAAGCATGCTAAATCACTATTACTCTTTTACTACTACAAAGGTTTGCAATTCAATTCCAATTTAGGAAATAATGATTCAATCATTTAGTAAGTTCTGAATCATATATTTCTTAGTAGAAAAATTGCTTCTTAAAAATACAATAGTTATAACGGACTTCCTCCAATAAGTATGTTTTGCAATTTACTCATTTGGAGTTTCCCCTATTTGAAAATACCGTAATATACCCTGAAATCTTTTGATCCAAATTTAGAAATGCATTCATTTATAAAGGTCAATCAAATAATTTTTTGCTTTCTTGTTCTTAATTTGCCTAAAATTGTTCTTAATGTGTTTTTCTAAAGATAATGAAGTCCAAGAAAGTACTCCAACAGGTAGTTTAAAATGATAAAGATTACTGTTTCTTACATTTAATCCCTTGCAAAAAATTGTATTTCTAGGTGAGGGATGCCCGATTTTAGTTCTTGCCCCTCGAAATTTTTCGAAATTCCATATCATATTAGGGTATTCCTTATTTAAATACTTTACAGAGCCTTGCTTACGTGAAATCAAGTGATTTAAAACAGACTGATCAAACAAATTCACCTTCCTTGCAATCTCATACTTTAACTCTCTCCAGATATTTTCAAATTCATAAAAATGTTGTTGAGATCCTGAAAAAAGACAACCCATAGAGTAAATCTCTTGAGGAATCATTAAATTGGCCCCGCATTCACGCTTATTTTTCCCGTATCCATATGATATTGTGTTTATTTTATTTATATCTAATTTATTCTTCAAATCAGTAAATACTAACATATCTGCATCAATCCAACAGATATATTTATGTGTCTTTGCTGCGTGTAATAATATTAAAGGTTTTGCTGAACGTATCGGTAGTTTGCCTGAATATTCTTTCAGATTTCCCAATGAAATAGTATTATCAATAATACAACCTGGTAAATTCATATTTTTTGAATCTGTATAAATTTTAAGCATTGAACTATTACTTTTGGAAAAAGAACGTGCTAAACCTCTTACGTATCTATGATATTTTTTTCCGTACGCAGCAGTAATAAAAGTTATTTCCCCATCAGTATTATTCACGGTCTCACAAAAATCTAAATTTTTGTCCTTTATTATATTATTTAACTGTGGTTTTTTATGATTTTTTTTTTTAAAACCTTAGTTCTAACTTCATTACTTACAACATCATATAAAGCAATTCCATGTTGGTATTCTTTTCTTTCTGCATCATGTAATATTATTACTCCGTTAGTGTTTAATACTTCAAGACCAACAGCTAAACATTCTACTCTACGGCGCCCATCAATAAATATCAGATCATATTCTGGTACCTTATTTTGCATTAACGGCCAACATGCATAATGGCTTTTATATCCACTTGTTTTTTCAAACACTAGATTAATTTTTTTTCCAAATTGTTTTTTTGCCTTTTCATACCATTTTATATGATGTTCAATGCTTGTAATTTGTGCATCTGGACATTCTTGTAACATTATTTTGGTTGAATATCCTGGCCCATACTCTAATATTTTTTTAGGTTTTATTTCTCTCAACCATTTTCTAAGTGTATTTTCAAAATCATGCATCGACATTTTTTACCTCCGATTTAAATTTAGTTTTTAAGGGATTAAGCAAGCTATTTTTCCTTTTTTAACAAAAAAAAATTATTTCACATCATCTTATAATAAACAGATTTATTTTACTAAATTACAAATGAAAACCTCTCTAAAATATAACACCCCATTTCATTTTACTAATTTATTTATATGCAAGATGTACGTCTCTCTATCCCAAAAACAATACAATCCATTCTTAATTATGTTTTTTTTCTGAATTAACTAATATCAATTCGATAGATAAATTCCTTTTTTAAATAGCAATCAATAATTTGATAATAAACTAGGAGAATCAAATCTATTGTTAAGATAAAAACACTTAAATTACTATAAACAATCTGTAATTTTAATCTTTCATTAACTTTTTTAGAACTGCATACAATTATAAAATATAAAGGCTAATCCATTTACCTGAAAGGTATACTTTGAAAAGTTCCCTAACTAAAATAGAAATAGATGTGTGTATTAATGCTAAAGATTATAGATTTACAGCTAATTCAAATTAATGTAATCTGGAGTTAGGCATTAATGATTAGAAAGAAGTAAAATATAAAAATCTTGTAGGTACTATCGATCAATTTTAGTCATAAAGGGTTTTCTTTTCATAAAAACATCCTAACCTAGATTAGGATGTTATCACTATAATTCTAGAACGCACATTCCTGTTCTCTTCCTCTTCACTTTTTCTTTTTTCCAGTACGCTTTCCGCAACAAGCTTTTTTTCACCCATTACTCTCCATGTTTGTATCATAAATTCTAGTACTCCTTCCATTTTGAACTATTAGCAGTTTATTCAGTTGGCTTAAGAAGTGTTTGTACATATAGATTAGTAATTCAACCCATTGATTACATTTGAATGCCTATTTAATCAAGTTACTTTAATTTTTGTCTGTTTGTATAGTAACTCACAGCTTGCTTATAACACAAAAAATCCAGGTTTATACCAGGATTTTTTACACGATCATCAAACTTATCCTTATAACTTAAGATTCGCACTTAAAACCGAAGCCGATTTTAAATTTACACTTCCAACTTAACTTCTTCCTTTTCTTCTCACACTTACTTTTTCCCAGAAGCGACTCTGCAACTAGTTTTTTTTCACCCATTACTCGCACAACTTTTACCATGTTAACACTCCTCTCATCTGAATTACTAATAGAATATTCCTATTATCATGAAAGCGATTGGACAAGGGTTTATAGGAATAAAGCATTTTAGAAAATTTTTGATCTGATGAATTAACTAGTATTAATCACCAATTAATCAGTTAATTAACGTATACATAATTATTGTCTTTTATACTTCTTCTCATTCTATTTTATTAACAATAATGATAGATTGTATCAGCTACATCCCTAGGACAGAAATACATTTTAATAGAGAATAATAGATTATATTTTTTCAAAACATAAAAGCATCCTAGCCTAATCCAGGATGCTTTTACTATCTATAATTTTCAAAATTACAAGTTCAACCTTTTTTCTTTTTCTTCTTGTCTTTTTTTCTTTTTGAACTTTCCGAAACGAGCTTATTTTCACCCATTACTCTCCATGTTCGAATCATGTTACTTCTCCTTTCCACTTGAACTACTATCAATTTATTCATGTGGACTAGGATGTGTTTGTACATAAGTATAAAGAGTAAGTCACTTTGCTTTTTAGATACCTATTACATGTAACTCTTTCACTTCTTGTATCGTCAAAAAAATCGAATCCTCTGTGTTTGGTGCTTTGATTTCTAAGATTTCGTTTTGATACCCCGCCACTTTTCCTACATACTCCCCGTCTAGTGTAATGATTTTACACATTTTCTTAGTCATTTCTGGTGTATGCCTAGTTAATTCGTAAATTTTTTCTTCTAACGATAATGAATGAAATGGTCTCTTTTGTGCTTTTTTCATTTCAGCTTCCTCTTGCTCTTTCTTTAGATCTATAGTTTGGATTTGAATCTTCTGCTTTTTCATCCGCCTTTTTGCATCTACTACATCCAGCTGAATTTCACTTTGCATCGGAACTGCCACATTTGAGTTTGAAACTGTCTGTATATAAAGCAGCGGCATTTGTTTTATTTTATCTGTTTGCTTTTTCAACCTCTGCACCTCCACATCCTTCTATTCTTTAATATGTATGCAATTGGCTTGTCTCTTTTTACAAGAAGTTAATGTGTTAGGTATACTACCTAGCATAAATTAATTGGATTTCCCCCCTAAACCTCTCGCTAAGAACTATATTGGTGGGACGAAAGTTGGTATCCATATAGCATATCTATACCTTTTTTCTTTCAAAATAGTAATTTTCATAGGCGCTTAAATGCTTTATTTACACCTTTTACATAAAATCGCAACAAAAAAGGCTAAAGTATAGTAATTTTCATGTACGTTTTAATAGAAATTGAATACCTTATAAAATGTGAAAACATTACTCAACCACATTAAAAGGAGGATATTTAATGGGTTCTGTTTATATTGATTTTGGATGTGGAGATCGTTACCCTTCTCGAAGATGTAACTGCTCTCGCTGCAATCCAAGAAGAAATGACAATTGTGGCATACCACCGGAAGAACTTTTAAATCAGATTAGACTGTTGGCTGAGCGCTTACGCTTGGCTGAAACAAGAATCATCACCCTTGATAACAGAGTAAGTGAATTAGAAGCAGGATTGCCTGGAGAGCCTGGTGAGATTCAAGAATTTTTCGAAGACAATGTAGGTTCGATTGTCTCTGTTACAACTACCTTTGATCCGAACATTGTCGGAACTGTTTTAACTGCTGGAACAGATGCTGTAGAAATTGCATCTCTTGATGGTGATATTGTGATTATTCCTTATTCAAGTGTCATTACAGTTTCAATGGAAGAATTATAAAGGAGGCGAGTTCATGACATTTGCAGACATTCTCCGTAAATATATTGGTAGAGAAATCGAAGTATATTTACCTAATAATGGGTTACTTGAAGGCGTTTTGTTTTCTGTTGGGGATGAATCCTTTACGCTTCAAGTAAGAAACGGCTCTTATCCAGATCCGATTGCACCCGTAACTGTCTTCTTTTTTAACGTAGAAGGAATCAGGGTATTAAATATAGCAGTATAAGAGAGTGTGAAAACGATAGCCCATCTATCGTTTTCACACTTTTATATTTAATTCTCTCAATAACCATTGCTTCCATTCCTCGTAGGTACCTTTCGGTGTATTAGAAACACTATCCAACCTTAACCTTCTATGATAAAGCACTTCATTTAAATGTTTTAGCATACCATTCTTACTTACCAAACATATCATATATACATCTTCATAAAGCCTACTATCAAAAATATCTGTCGTATGCCACCCATTAACCTTATGCAATAACTTTACCCGATATAGTCGGGGTGCTAACGGTGAGGGGTTAGTTAAATAGCTTTTAATGTCAAAATTCCTACTGCCTCTTTTTATTCCTGCATAGAATAGCTTTTTATCCCGTGACCGCTCTCTCCATTCAACATAATTTCCATAGATAAGCCCTATATCTTGGTCCATTTGATTTAGGACAAGATTTATTTTTTCGATGCAATCCTTCTCTAACCAATCATCTGCATCTAATTCTAACATCCATTCTCCTTTTATTACCTTCATCGCTTGATTTAGACAGCATGCTTTGCCACGATTTTCAAAGTTGGAGATTAAACTAATAGACGGATAAGTTGAATACATTCCTAAAATCTGCTCTGTATGGTCAGTCGAACCATCATCAATAATGACTAGTTCCCAATCTGTAATCGTTTGACGAAGTACACTATTAACCGCAGTTTCCAAATATTCCGCATTATTATACGTACATAATACGATAGAAATCATTGAATCTCCCCCATTTCGTTATTTCTTTCCGCCCGTTCAGTGTGAAAATTCATTCATTCGTCCACACCTTCATCGATGCATCACATACTATAGGTTATGAAGTTTTTTCAGAGATTAGTATTTTAATAGTAGGGGGACTAGAATTGGATATTATTATTTATCCACCAACGATCGATTGGACCTTTATGAAGCAACGGCCACAGCACTTAATGAAGCAATTTGCCGATCAAGGCTATCTCGTATTTTACTGTAATCAAACGAGTCAGCAAATGGAGATAGAGGAAATATCCCCAAACTTATTTTTAGTTCATGATCATGATAAATGGTTAAACATGACATTACCAACGCTAAGAAAAAAGAATAACAGTAAGGTTGGTATATGGTGCACTTGGCCTCAGCTTGTCGACTCTTTACATCAGTATGAAGCAGATTGGATTATCTATGATTGTGTCGATGAATTTCCACGTATGCTAGCCTTTGAAAGAAAAATGATAGATGCCTCCACTGCGATCGTTTGCACTGCAGAAAGGATTTTTTCTCGATTAAGAAGAAAATACCCGGAGAAAAAAATAAAACTGATAAGAAATGCTTATGACAAAGACATGGGATTGCATCTCCAGAAAAATAACCGTTCCATTTCTCACAAGCAGAAGAAAAGTATTGGCTATATTGGTGCTTGGGCTCCCTGGATTGACGATAGACTGATTAGCCGAATTGCTACCAAAATGAAGGATGTTGAGATAGTGATTATCGGCACAGAATTCGGAAAAAAGTTTAACTTGAATAATCCTAACGTTACCTTTTTAGGTCACCTTCCACATAAAGACTTAGCCGAATATTTAACTTCATTTTCTGCCTGTCTCATCCCATTTCGAATCAATCCAATTACACGGGCTACTAATCCAGTAAAAATGTATGAATATCTTGCAACTGGAAAGCCAGTGATTTCTACCAATCTTCCGGAATGCTCTCTTGTGCACCAACACGTAGATATCGCTAATAGCCATGTGGAATTTATGGAGAAGTTATCATACAGACTGCATGATCCTGGAAACTTACAGAACAGAATTAATTTCGCTTTACAAAACACTTGGGAGCACCGAATTACAGATGCAATTTCCTTAATTCGTGAGATAACCTAAAAAGAAAGGAATAATCAGATGAAAATAGCAGTAGTTGTGGGAACTCGCCCAGAATTAATAAAAATGGCCGTTCTTATAAACGAGCTAAAGAAAAGAGATTCCTCCCATTTATTTATTCATTCCGGTCAGCATTACGATTATCATATGGATGGTATGGTTTCAGAATTATTTAATCTACCAAAACCTGATTATCACTTCGATGTAAAATCAGGTACACATGCAACAACAACCGCTACTATCATGACTAAATTGGAAGATATAATAGTGAAGGAGAAAATAGAGAAAATTATTGTTCACGGTGATACGAATACCACGCTTGCAGCAAGTTTAGCTGCTGCAAAAACCTTTATTCCTATTGCACATGTTGAAGCCGGACTTCGCAGCTTTGACAAAACAATGCCAGAAGAGATAAACCGGATCGTAGTGGATCATATGTCGACGTATCTATTCTGTCCTACTAAGGACGCGATAAAAAACTTACACAACGAAGGGATTTTTAATGGTATCCATCATGTTGGTCAAACTATCGTGGACGCTGTTGAATTCCTAAAACAGGTAAATTCTGTCGATGTATTAAAAAAGTATCAATTATCCGAAAAGCAATACTTTTTTCTCACTATTCATAGACAGGAAAATACGGACAACTTACTAAGACTTATTTCGATATTTTTAACCATCCACGAGCTTTCTCAAAACTCCAACTATAAATTAGTTCTCGCAATGCATCCCAGAACAAAAAAAATACTACAGCAGCATAATATGTTTGATAGTCTCATTAAAAATAACAACATTCTTTTATTAGACCCTCCACCTAATTTTTATGAAAGCATTCTCCTGCAACAACACGCTAAGCTTGTTTTGACGGATAGTGGCGGGTTACAAGAAGAATCCTGTATCTTAGGTACACCCTGCATCACTTTACGTGAGAATACCGAGAGACCGGAAACCATTGAATGCGGCTCAAACATTTTAGCAGGTTACAAGCGAGACACTATCATAAAGGCCGTAGAAGATAGCATAATGAAGTCCACTGACTGGACAAATCCTTATGGCAGTCCAGGAATAAGTAAACGCATTTTAGATTTGATAACAAACTAGTAGAAAGAGAGGAGATACGATGAAGGTATTAATTCATGGCTTTTATGGTGCAGGAAATGCTGGAGATGATGCAATTCTCCAATCTATTATAGAAACGTTAAAAGAAGTAGATCAGCATGTAGAAGTTGCAGTAAGCATTCGTTCAGCAACCATTCCTGCCTACTTTGGTAAAGAGAAAATATCTTATGTTCGAGGAGGTGACATCCCTTCCATTACAAAGGTCTTAAAGCAGTGCGATTTATTAATTGTCGGTGGCGGGGGTCTTTTTCAAGATTACAATTCCTATTTACCTGAAAATTTATTCACGAACCAAAAAGGAGCGATTAATTACTATAGCTATCCTATTATTCTAGCGAAGATGCTTAATATTAAAGTAATGCTCTACGCACTCGGAATAGGACCTTTGAGGAATCCTGAATCCAAGAAAGCAATGAAATGGGTAAGTGAAATCGTGGATACGATTACCGTGAGAGACACGGAATCCTTTGATTTATTAACTAGTCTTGGGGTCACCAAACATGTTTTATCAGCTGATCCGGTTGTGAATCTAACAGCCACACCTACTTCATTGCCTCGTTCCATGACTGAGAACCGTAGTAAAAATGATATAAAAGTTGGTTTAAATTTACGTAATTGGTCTTATGCAACGGACGATTTACATGATTTTCAACATATGCTGATCAAATATTTAAATGACCTTTCGTCTCACTATCCGCTATCAATTTATGTATTCCCATTTAATAAGCTTCCATCTGAAACAGCAATGGCCGAAGAACTAGTGAAAGCATTAACTGGAAAGGTTCAAATCATCCCCTATAACGCTTCTCCACAAGATTATAAATTTTTATGTGGTCAGCTTGATTTAATGATTGCAATGCGCCTTCATGCCAATATTTTTGCGATATATGAAGGAGTACCGAGTCTAGGAATTTCCTACGATGGAAAGGTTCGTCAATTCTTTCAAGAACTAGACTTACATGAATATTGTCATACTTTGGGTAATAGAGATTATGCTTCCTTTAAAACAATCATAAAAGACTGTATAAAAAATCCAGCACAACATAAACAGAACTTAAAAGGTAAGTTAAAGCATTTACAGGGAAGAGAACACTTAAACAAAGCTACTTTAATAAAAACGTACGAGTTGATTGAAAATGAATGACTCTCCTTTAAAAATTGTATTTATTGGTCGCTATACGGAAGGTCAAACTGGAATTGTCAAAAGTATTCACATGGGATTACTGGAAAATGGCTATGATGTTCATGAAATCAATTTGTCTCTTCGTCCAAAATTAATCTACAATCCTTACCGGAATTTTGGAGGATTTGGACCCGTTTTTGTGAAATGGGATTTAATTAAAGAAGAAGTGATTCAGTTTAATCCGGATGTAATTATTTTTTGTGCAGGTGGTTTAACATTCCCTGTTGATATATTAAAAAAGCTGAAAAAATATTGCACAATTATTGGTATCACACTTAGTGATCCAGATGTTTTCCCTTCTATAAAAAAATTCGCAGGCCATTTTGATTACCATACAACCAATTCCACTCTTGCATTTGAACAATACAAACAAATTGGATTAACCAACACTCTGTATCTGCCCTTTGGTATCGATTCTAGATTTTTCACTCCTCATGATTTAGTAGAAGAATATCGTTCAGATGTATCGATTATAGGGCATTATCGACCAAATCGCCTTGAACTTACGAAATCGCTGCAACAAAACTTCGATTTGAAGATTTTCGGAAGAGGATGGCCGATTCCCTCTGAAGGCCCGGTGTATGACGAAGAGTGGTTCAAAGCGATGTACTCGACGAAAATCATTGTAAACTTCCCGACGACCGGTGCAGGCTATACCAATGTGAAAGTAGGTATCTTCGAGGCTGCTGCTACTGGTAGGTTAATAATGACAGAATACTTTGATGAAATGAAACAGTTTTTCGAATATGAAAAAGAGATTGTTGGCTACAAGGATAAAAATGATTTAATCGAAAAGCTTCACTATTATCTAGCAAACCCTGACGAAGCAAAAATGATTGCTGATGCTGGTCAAAAAAGATGTGCCGTTTCCCACACATGGAAAAACAGATTAAACAACCTACTAAACTCCATTCAACTCACAAAGCAACCTTATTCATGGGAAAACTATGAAGATTAATTTGAATTACTCTAGCTATCATATAAAAAGGTCGACTCACTTGAATATGGAGTCGACCTTTAAACTTGTCAGGTTAACTCCAACGTATTGTTGTGGAAAACAAACGCCTGTAACGGAGATTAACAGGCGTTTTAACCGATACCTCAAAGCTCAATTAAAAAAATTTATTAACTTAATGTACTCCTCCACAATCCCAATATCATACCGCTCACTATCCACTACTTTCCCATAACAATCCTCCACCGCTAGTAAATCCCTTATTGCATCGGTTAACTGAAGCTCTTCCCCAATATTCGCTACCGAACTGTCGAGCATTTCAAAAATACCAGGAGTAAAAACATACCTTCCGACAACAGCAAAGTTGGAAGGCGGATTCATTTTAGGTTTTTCCTCGATCCCATCTAATTGATATAATCCTTTTGTCTTCTCTATCCCACTAATTACTCCATAATTACTGAGCTTTGACTCTTCTACCTCTTTCACACCAATAACTGATTTTTTCGTATCTCGATAAACATCGATCAATTGCTTCAAAGCTGGCTCTTTCTGAGAAACCATAATATCATCCGGGAGCAAAACCGCAAATGGTTCATTCCCTACAAATGTTTTCCCTATTCTAATCGCATCCCCTAGCCCCTTTGCATATGGTTGACGGACATAGTGAATCGGTACTGATGGAATTGGTACTAAGTCTATAAGGTGTTGTTTGTTTTCCCTTTCTAGAAATGCCTCAAGCTCTAAGGAATGATCAAAGTAATCGACGATCATATTTTTCTTTCTAGAGACAATTAGGAGGATTTGTTCAATTCCTGATGCTATTGCTTCTTCGACGACATAGTGGATTGCTGGTTTGACGCCAATTGGGAACATTTCTTTTGGTAGTACTTTGGTGATTGGTAAGCTACGGGTTCCGTAACCTGCCGCTGGAATGATTGCTTTTTTGACCACTCTTAACCCCTCAAATCCTGCTTTTTCCTTATTGTATTCGTTATTTATATGCAAGCAAGTTGTCTTTTTAGAATTTACTTCCTCCGCCTTTTCTCTTTTTCTATAATTGGGCTGGGTATTCGTCACAACTCAGGCTTGTTCCTTAATAGGATAGTAAATAAAGAATCTGGGTGTTAAGTGTTAGGGAAGGAGTGTAGGTCTTGAATATATGTATTATCGGAGCAGGCTATGTCGGTCTTACCACTTCAGCCGTCTTAGCCGAGTTCGGGCATAGAGTTCATTGTGTAGATATAAATGAAGCGAAAATAAAGAGTCTGCAGCTTGGCAAAGTTCCCATTTATGAACCGCAATTAGCAGAACTTCTTCACAAGAATAAAACGAGGATTACATTCACGACAACTATTTCTGAAGCTATTCAGAGCTGTCCCATTATCTTTGTTACGGTTGGTACCCCGAGCTTACCTGACGGAAGTACCGATCTAAGTTATCTTTATTCTACCTTTGATGGCATCGCACCATTTCTCGATACGTATAAAACCATTATTATCAAAAGTACCGTTCCACCTGGTACGAATAAAAACATGAGTCACTATTTAATAAAAAAAGGCGTTTCATCTTCTCTTTATCATATTGTTTCCAACCCTGAATTTCTGCGAGAGGGATCAGCTATCCACGATATGTTTTATCCAGATAGAACGGTGATTGGGTTAGGTGAGAATGATCAAACTTCAGAAGCGATTGTAAAAGAGATCTATCGAAAATTAGACGCACCACTACTAATCACAACATGGAATGGCGCCGAAATGATTAAATACGCATCCAACGCGTTTCTTGCTACTAAAATATCTTTTATTAATGAAATCGCACGTATTTGTGAAGCAAGTGATGCAGACGTGATGGATGTGGCAAAAGGAATTGGATTAGATCCGCGAATCGGTTCGTTATTTTTACAAGCTGGTATTGGCTATGGTGGCTCTTGTTTTCCAAAGGACCTTCAATCATTACAACATACAGCGACTATTCATTCCGTCTCCACTCCACTATTAGAAGCTGTTCAACATGTGAATCGAACCCAAATAGATTACTATATCGAGAAATTGCAAGAGAAGCTAACCTCTTTTACAGACAAAAAAATTACGGTGCTAGGAATCTCCTTTAAACCAAATACGGATGATATCCGATATTCACCAGCTATCACACTTATCTCCCGCCTTCATGATTTAGGTGTTGATGTTCATGTTTATGATCCAAAAGCATATTTACCAGTAACACTTCGCCATCTGGCAACTCAGCACAAAACACTGAAGTCCTCTTATCTGGATTCAGAAGCAATCATTATTGCAACAGACTGGCCAGAAATAAAGCAATTAGACTGGAAACACGTGAAAGCGAACCTGAAGGGCAATATTATTGTGGATGGCAGAAACTGTGTAGAAAAACATGACGTTACCCAATACGGTCTCGTCTACAAAGGAGTGGGACGCGGATGAGAATACTCGTAACTGGTGCTGCTGGATTTGTTGGGTCTCACCTTTGCGAACGATTACTCATAGAACCTTCCTATGAAGTAATTGGTGTGGATACTTTTATCGGTCCTACCCCTCCCTCTTTTAAAAGAAAAAATATTCTAGAATTAAAGCAACACCCTCGTTTTTCTTTTGTCGATACGAATCTATTAAACACAGATATTCCTACGCTTTTATCTGGTGTCGATGCCATCTATCATCTATCTGCTATACCTGGAGTACGTGCAAGCTGGGGGGATGAATTTGCCCCATATATGTACCATAATATTCTCGTCACGCAAAAATTATTAGAAGCGGCGAAAGATACAGAGATCGACCGTTTTATTTATATTTCTACCTCTTCTGTTTATGGCGAAAAAGTTGGAAAAGTCGGAGAAGACGACTATCTAACACCCTTGTCCCCTTATGGAATTACTAAGCTAACAGGGGAGCATTTATGTAAAGTATACGAAAAAAGCTTCGGACTTCCGCTTGTTATACTACGTTATTTTACTGTATATGGTCCTAGACAACGACCAGACATGGCTTTCCACCGCTTTATAAAACAGCTCTTAACTAATCAGCCGATCACAGTATTCGGCGACGGGTTACAAACAAGAGATTTTACGTTTATCGATGATTGTGTGACCGCAACAAAAGCGGCGTTAACGCTTGAGAATATTATCGGGGAAACGATTAATATCGGGGGGAAAGAACGTGCCTCTGTTCTCGAAATCCTTTCCCTGTTAGAGGACATTACCGGCAAAAAAGCGTTACGTTCTTTTTCCGGTATCGTGAAAGGAGAACCGAAGCATACATGGGCCGACATTACAAAAGCAGAAAAGCTATTAAACTATTCTCCTGTTACTCCCTTAAAAGAAGGGCTAGAAAAAGAATGGCTCTATTTGAAGAAATTGTACGGCGAGAACAACTCATAAAGCTTGCCATCATTTGTACAGAGAAACTTCCTGCTCCAGCCATAAAGGGTGGAGCCATTCAAATGATGATTGACGGAGTGACACCCTTTTTAAGTAAAAAATACGAGCTAACTATTTTTTCCGTTTCTGATCCAGAACTTCCTGATCGTGAAATACTGAATGATACTCGCTATATTCGTTTCCCACGAAGTGAGTATCGTCAGCATGTAGCGAATGAACTTGCCAATCATTCATTCGAGGTGATTCATGTATGCAATCGCCCAAAGAATGTTCTGCTATATAAACAAGCTTCTCCAAAAAGTAAGTTTGTGCTAAGTCTCCATAACGAAATGTTTGCCGAAAGAAAGCTATCAGAAGAAGAAGGCAAACAGGTGGTCGAAACGGTAAGTGCCATCACCACTGTTAGTAATTTCATCAAAAATACAGTGCTAGAACGCTTTCCAGAAGCCGCGGATAAAATAAGAGTAGTCTATTCTGGAGTAGATTTGTCCTCCTTCCCACTTCGCCAAAGTAAGGAAGGTCAGCAAATCCGCCGAGATTTCCGCAAAAGATACCATCTAGAAGGCAAGCAAGTTATTCTATTTGTCGGTCGTCTAAGTAAAACGAAAGGACCTCACCTCTTAATCCAAGCGATGGAACAATTATGGAAGAGGCACGAACATATCGTCTTGCTCGTAGTCGGAGGAAAATGGTTTAGCGATAACGGGATGAATAAATATGTGTACTCCTTATATAAAAAAGCCTTGCCTTTTAAAGATAAAATTATTTTCACAAAATACATCCCTGCTAATTTTATTCACGAAGCATTTCTTGCGGGAGATGTGTTTGTCTGCAGTTCACAATGGCAGGAGCCACTTGCAAGGGTCCACTATGAAGCGATGGCGGCTGGGATTCCTGTTATTTCCACAAACCGTGGTGGAAATGCCGAGGTGATTCTGAATAACTATAATGGGTTGATTATTGAGGAGTATAACAAAGCTCACGCCTTCACAAAAGCCATCCATTATGTACTGTCTGAGCCAGAGCTGAGTAAGTGGATGTGTCATAATGGCAGAACATTCATTGAAATTAATTTCACCTACAAACATGTGGCAGATCGACTTATCAGTGTTTATCAGGCCGTTCATCCACTTCATATAGAAGTATCAACAGGAAAGTGCCAGGCCCCTTAATAAAACAAGGGACCTGGCACTTTCTTATTCACGATTTTATTCTTCGTCATCATCATCTTCATAATCGTCTTCGTTTGCTCCCTCTTCTACAACTTCCACTTTCTCTACTTCTTCTGCCTCTATTCCCTCATTATACTCTACAGCAATCTTCACTTCAGAAACTCCGCCATCCTTCAGTGCTTTCAATACTGCCTTCAAAGCATCTTCCGCATTTAATTCTGGTGCTAAAATAAAACCATGTTCAAAATCAAGTTTTAGTTTAGCCTTACGTACTTCATTTACCATCCTACTCACCCCTACTATGAAAAGTTAACTGATATATTAACAACCTATGCTGTTACCTATATCTTTCATGTATAACATTTTAGGAGTAATTAATGATTCTTTTTAGATGGCGAAATATCGGGTGCAATCCAAGGTTTTTTCAATGCGGTTTCCTTAATAATAATTGTTACTTTCCTCTTAGGAACTGGTTCTTCTTCAAGTACTTCTTCCATTTCCTCTTCAATAAATTCTTCCACCTCGACAACACTTTCTGCTAATTCTGGTTCTACACTAATTACTTCCAGCGTCTCTTCCAAGTCCACTTCTGCAAGCTGGGCTTCTTCTTTGTTTTCTAGATGCTTCGCTTTTAATTCTCCACTTAACGAAAGTTCCACTAATTGGATCCCTCTTAAAGACTGCAATTGCGAATTAACCGTCGATTCATTTAAGACGAGTTGATCGGGGTTTTCTAATAGTTGTTCATACTCTGCCATATTCCACCCCATTGGCCCTGGAGGAGAAAAGGTGAATTTCCCTAACTCAAGTTTAGGTATTTTCGGACTATCCGTCATTCTAACTTCCCTCCCCCTTGTGAAGAAATGATTTCTCCATAAATCGAAGGATATTGCTTTAAAAATTGACCCTTTGATTGTTCCAAAGCAATGATATTTTGGATGGCCCAAATATATTTTTCATCGGACCACGAACGTTTTTGGGCTAGGAAGTATTTATGGCCAATCGCACAAAACAAATGTGGGAATAAAAGATCGATGTTCAAGATTTTATAATAGTCTTCTGAAAGTGGATTGGTTGAATGATAAGCTCGAAGCAAATCAAAGACCAGATTATCGTCCCAGACTGAAAACTTTTTCATCATTTTATTTAAAATAATGCGAAGGTCTCGTGTTGGTAAATCATACGTAACCGAATGAAGCTCCTTCATAAACGGTGCACCATCCACTTCTGTAAACCTCGCTAACGTGAAATCCTGCTGGCAGAAACCTTTTAAACTACTAACCTCTTTGGAAATCTCCTGATAAACTGGCTCATCCAATGCCGCTAATGCATTTTTCGCCCGAAGAATCATTTCATCCACATGTTCCAAAAATAAAAGAGAAAAGGCATCTGTTGGGTAAGATTGTGCAATTGTTTTATTACCTTCTAACTCCTGAAGTTTCCAGCGAAATAACTTATGCCACTTCCCTATTCTACCTCGCGTCTTACTTTCATCTGCAGGAACATATCCAATAGATGCTTGATAAAACTGGCCAGCAAACTCCATCGCTTGCAGCATTTGCTCTTTGTTGTAATAAATCACTTCATTTCCTTCTATTTTGTCATAAAGCACATAACCTAAAGAACCAGCCCCGATGCAGATACCGCCATTTTTCGTTTCATGTATCGGGGTGATTGGTAAGCCTTTCTGATGCAAATGTTGGTGAGCGCCAGCGATAAATAGCATTCGCTCTGGCTTCATGCTTGCCTGCTTTAAAATCTTCTTCCCTTCTGTTGTATCCACTTCCCATGTGGTTCTTCCACTTCTACTAGAAAGGAGCCTCACATCAGAAATGTCAAACGGGTAAAATTCTAGTACTTGCTGTAAGTGATGCTGTTCCACTTCTTGATGCTCTTCCACAAGTCATCACCTTTCTTCCTTATTTATTGGCAACTTCCTCATATACTGCTAGCAAATTATGTTCTACATTTCTCCAACTAAATTGTCGCTCTACCTTGTCACGCCCATATCTTCCAAGTCTTTCGCGCTTCTTTGAGTCATGTAATAAGGCATTAATCACTCGTGCATAGCTTTCTGGATCCTCGAACTGTTCAATTACATGGCCGTTTTTTCCTTCATCTATTACTTCTGGATTTCCTCCCCGTTTGCTCGTTACAATCGGCAGTCCTGCTGCCATTGCTTCGTAATGCACGCGAGCGAGCGGTTCCTGCCATTGTGAAGAGCAAACAAACACATCGGACATCGCAAATAATTTTGGAATATCTGCCGGTTTTACGAACTTAATAAATGTTACATATTCAGGATACATTGCACCTAATGTATATAAATGCTTGACGTAATTGTTTACCTGATCATCTCCAAACCATTTCGATCCAATAAATACCATCATGACATTAGGGTGTTCCTCTATAATAGAAGGAAGTCCCTGAAGCAGGATATGTGGTCCTTTTACTTTACTTAACCGCCCAACAAAAAGGATGACCTTTTTATTCGAAAGTCCTAATTCATCCCGAACCATTGTCCTTGCCTGCTTCCCTTTTGCAGACCATGAAGGCTGAAAAGTATCAAGATCCACTCCAGAATAAACTGTTCTCACTTTAGATTTTGCAAAAGGAAATCTATCGGTGATGGTACTGCCGATAAAATCACTAACCGTCACAACCTTGGAGACAAGATCTAAGCATTCTTTTCCTTCCTGATCGCTTAGTTTTTCAAACGTAAACATTTCATTATGGACACTTAACACAATTTTTGTTTGTGGTGTTGCTTCTTTCACTTGCTTCACCCAAGTTGGGCGGTTACACAAATGAATTACATCGTATTTCTCTTGCCTGATATGCGAAATAATAGAGGAAAGATATTGCTTTTCATTAAATCGAATAAAGCGGACATTCCCTCTTTTTTCTTGTTGTTCTAATTCTTCATGTTCAATGGATAGTATGGTTACATCGTGCTTGGCACCAATGATTTTTGCAACTGAATCTATATATATCTGTATTGCACCACCACGAATTGCCGGCACTGGAAGCTTCTCTGTTGCAATATAGGCAATTTTCATTTGTTACCTCCATTCACCTAAAAACGGTAGTTTATAAGTATGTTATGGATGAGCCACCACTAATGTAGCTTTTCCCTAACTTCTTTTCGAAAAAGGGCGGTTTTTCCTGTTTTTTTGAGAAATAAAGACACACGTCTATAACACTTTTTGGGTAAGTACCATACCTTAAAGAAAGTGATGCTCTAATATGGAGTGTATTCACTCTTAGACGCTGGTAGTTAACTTATACTGCCACTTAAAAGAGGATGGTGGACCGTTTGTTAGAAGGTAACATACTTAATCAAAATGAGGATTCGGAAGAATATGTATTGTCACCCGAGGAAATAGCAAGACTTGTATCCCTCGCTGAAACTATTATAAAAAATTGGGATGTATCAGTGGAACAAATAGAAGTAGTTCAAGGTGGTCAAATGGCGTTAGTATGGAAAATACATACGAGCGTTGGACCTATTTGTTTAAAAAGAATACATCGCCCCGAGAAAAAAGCATTATTCTCCATCAACGCTCAAAATTATTTAGCACAAAAAGGCACAAGAGTACCAGGCATTATCCCCAATAAAAATGGGGTGCTCTATACAAAGCATGGTCCCTTCTTATTTGTTGTATATGAATGGATCGAAGGGCGTCCATTCGAATTAACTGTGCAAGAAGACTTAGAATTTATCATGAAAGGTTTAGCCGATTTCCATACTGCATCCATCGGCTATAAACCACCGGATGGTATTCCAATTTTCACGAAACTTGGTCGCTGGCCAAACCATTATATAAAGCGCTGTCAACAAATGGAGACTTGGAAGCTAATGGCTAAGTCGATGCCCGATGATCCATTTTCCCAACTTTACCTCGCTGAAATTGACCCTTTTATTCAAGAAGGCAGAGATACACTCGCCAGATTATTAAACTCCGAGTACCGATCATGGGTCGGACAACTAAAAGCAAGTCCAACCCTGTGCCACCAAGATTACGGTACTGGGAACTCACTCCTTGGGGATGACGGACAAATATGGGTTATCGATTTGGACACCGTTTCTTTCGACTTGCCAATTCGTGATTTGCGGAAAATGATTATCCCATTACTTGATACAACTGGTGTTTGGAACGAAGAACAATTTAATGTCATGATAAATGCATACGAATCCATCTCCCCACTCACCGAAAAGCAAAAGGAAATTATGTTTATTGATATGCTTTTCCCATATGAGCTATATGATGTGATTCGCGAAAGATATGTTCGTAAATCCCCATTACTCGAAACTGAGTTGGCAGAAGCATTGGAATATGAACGGATTAAATCAGGTGCTTTAAATCAATTGATCTTGTAAAGGAAGAAAGCCGGACTCACTTATAATAGTGAGTCCGGCTTTTATTGCGTCGCACCTACGTGCGAAAAGTACACTTAGTTATTTTTGCGTACTTCGACTAATACATCTCTCATCTGTTCTAACTCCACTTGCTTCACCGTGATTGCCTCTTCTAAATTACGCTCATAAATTTTCAAGATAAGTTGCCCATATTGAGTGCCAGGCACTGCCCATCTTCCGTTTAAATCGGTCCAGCCAGGAGCAATTCCTCTTGTGACAAGATCGAAACGCGGATCTACTTTTGGATAAGTGCTTGGAAGAGGTTCTGTGGAAGCGTATGCGTATAGATGTTGAATATGTGCTAATACTCCTTCCTCTGGCGTGGCAAAGGATGCGCCGGTAACGCTGCCTCCCGTTGCGCCGATGCCCGCATAGTTATTTTGCTCTGGCTTTACAATACCCGTAAAGCGAAAATAGTTTGTTTCATGGATTGCCTGTGCAAATGCAACATCTCCCCGAATGCCATACCCCCGCCCGATTCTTTCATATAACTCACCAAGCTCAGGTGCTGTAGGATTTACTTTATGAACAAATAAATCCATTTCCTCCCCTTTTAATACAGATAATCCTTTAATGGAAAATCCCGGTGGTTGAGTTGGTGGAGGTGGAGGCGGTGGGGGCTCAACTGTTGGAGGTGGGTTGGAAGGCGGCGATGTCGGAGGAATAGACCCTTGTGCTTCAGCTATTAAAAATGCTTCCACTCCTAATTGATTTAATGCTTGAACCATTTGCTCTGCATTCTCTCTTTCCCTAAACGCACCTGCTTGAACACGGAAATATGGAGCGCCATTTAAGGTCGCTTGGACGATAAAAGCACCGATATTATTTTCTTGTAAAAACTGAATTCTTGCTTCCGCGTTTTTTCGATCCTTAAAGGACCCCGCGATGACTTTAAACATGATGCTAGTTGTTTTTCTTGGCAAGGACAACGCCTTAGCTATTCCTTCTACAATGGCAGCTGCAACATCCCTTTTAAACGTTTCATTTACAATTAATGCTCGATCACCCTCGTTATCTATAAATAATATTTCTATTAACATGGCAGGCATATTGGTCTCTCTTAAAACATGAAAATTTGCCGTCTTTATTCCTCTATCTCTTTTATTATATTTTCCTGCTATAACACGGACGATCTCCCCATGAATCGTCTCTTGGTAGACAATCGTCTGATTTGAAACCGTTCCATTATAACGGTAGCTTTCAAACCCTGTTCCTCCACCGGCATTGAAATGAATGGAAAAGTAGTAATCGGCTTTAAGTGAGTTTGCCAAATTCGTTCTTGCCTCAAGCGAAACAGTTGTATCTCCCTCTCTTGTCATGGCAATTCTAGTCTCATAATTTCTTTCTAACTGTTCCCTCACTCTTGTGGCCATTTCAAGATTCAAATTCTTTTCCAACAGTGACTGATACACAGCCCCTGGATCCTGACCGCCGTGGCCCGGGTCTAAAACTATCAATTTCATATGTTGATTCCCTCCTTTCTATACAATATGCTAGATTTCCGCGTCTAGTATAGGTAGATGGGAAGAAAATCGAATGGGAAGTTGTCCATTTCTTACAATCTTCATTTTTGTATCTTTTCTATGCTTTTTTTTACAAAAATGTCTAGTTAAAATGAAGAGCTGACGCTTTTTATGGAGCCTGCTTCCTTTTTAATTACCTATTTTCATTTTTTTACGTTGAATGTAATGGATTGGGGTTCTTTTTGGAGTTTTTCTATATGAAGATCTTAGGGGTTCTCACCTAAATCGGGGAGGTTCTCACGTAACTTGGAAGGGTTCTCACGTAACTCAAGGAGGTTCTCACCTAACTCGGGAAGGTTCTCACACAACTTCAAAACGTTCTCATATTTCTCAAAATCTAATGCTGCACACCCTCCACGTTTTGCACAAGTCTTGCGTTCTTCCAAAAAAGAAAAACCCGCTTCTGACACATAGTCGTCAAAAGCGGGTTTCGCAAATCAGATTATAGAATATGGTATCCAGAATCGACGTGTAGGTTTTCACCAGTAATGCCACGAGCTAGATCACTGAATAGGAAAAGGGCTGCATCGCCAACTTCTTCTTGAGTGGTAACACGGCGTAATGGTGCACGCTCTTCGATTTCTTTTAGGATCGAGTTGAAATCACTAACACCTTTTGCAGAAAGGGTACGGATCGGTCCTGCGGAAATGGAATTCACGCGGATCCCTACTTTTCCTAAGTCATTAGCTAAATACTTCACACTAGCATCTAAGCTTGCTTTTGCTACACCCATTACATTATAGTTAGCAACTACTTTTTCTCCACCAAGATAGGTAAGAGTTACAATGCTGCCACCTTCTGTCATTAGGTCTTTCGCTTCCTTCGCAACTGCTGTTAACGAATACGAGCTAATGTTGTGAGCAAGCATAAAGCCTTCTCTTGTTGTATTCATGTAATCTCCTTGTAGCTCTTCTTTATTAGCAAAAGCGATACAATGAGCAACACCATGAATTACACCAGTTTGTTCTTTAATTTGTTGGAAACATGTATGAACTTCTTCGTCTTTTGTTACATCACATGGAAGAACGATGGAGTCATTACGATCAAGTGAAGCCGCAAGATCGCGAACACTCTTTTCTAGACGTTCCCCGGCGTATGTAAATACTAAACGTGCTCCAGCATCATGCAAGGAACGTGCAATTCCCCATGCAATACTTCTTTTATTCGCTACACCCATTACTACATATGTACGACCATTTAAGGATAAAGTCATCTTTATATCCTCCTATTTATATAAGTTATTAGTACCTAGTCATAATTATAGCACAATCCAGATAAATTGCGAACTTTTCTTCTGGATATATTTTTTAGAAGAAAAATAGAGATCAGTTCTTTAGTAAAAGGCTACCCTGAAAAAAGATAGAACACGGTTGAACTCCCTTTCGATTTCCGCTCCTGTCACTTGCTTTCCGCGGGGCGTTTGTGAAGCCTCCTCGGCCATGCCTGTGGGGTCTCCACAAAACGCTACTTCCCGGTCGAGTAAGCGGGAGCCACACTTTTACTGTGTTCTCCTCACTCCTCACAGATCCGTGCATGCGATACTATCGCACACGGCTCTTCTCATCACCCTTCACAAAATGTAGCTAATGTCTTTCTTCAGTTGATATATGTTTACTTTCGCCCTTGGACTCTTCAAAGGATATTTACTTAAAAATATGTTGAACTTCTCCCATGTGAATGATTTCCTTTGGCTCCTTCGGTTCATCCACTTGAACAATAGTAGTCGGATACGATACAGAAAACTCTCGACATGTTGAGTGTTATCGGTAATACAGTAGTAGTTGTAGTAGCCTGTTAAGGAACGGTTAATGCTTTTCATAATGTCCTTGATGTCCATTGTTCGATTAGCTTTGAGCCATTCCTTATGTTTCTTTAACTTGGCTGTTACTTTCTTCTTACTACTCTTCCGTTTAACCCTAAATGACCCTTTCTTACTCTCACTACAATAGTGAGTGAAGCCTAAGAAATCGAATGTTGGTGGTTTTCCTTGTCCATTCCGCTTACTATCTTTATCTGCATAACGACCAAAGGAAATGATTTTCGTTTTATCTTCTGCAATTTCAAGATGGAACTTTTGTAAACGCATGATAAGGGCAGAGTAAAAGGCATCTGCATCGCTTTTGTACTGAAAGCAGCACACAAAGTCGTCCGCATAACGGACCATGTAAGCTTGACCATTACACTGTTTACGAACCACTTTTTCGAACCATAAGTCTAGGACATAATGTAGATATACGTTCGCTAAAATTGGTGAAATGATACCCCCTTGGGGAGTTCCTTTATCCGTATCGAAATATTTACCTTCTTCCATGTACCCACCTTTTAGAAACCTAGCGATAATTCCTAAGAAGTTTGGGTCATTGATACGTTGTTTCAAGAATTTCATCATCCACTCGTGATTAACGTTGTCAAAGAATCCTTTAATATCAACATCCACTATATAGTTGGTGGGGCGTTCTTCAATATACACATTCAGAATCTTTAATGCATCGTGGCAGTTTCTACCTGGTCGAAATCCAAAGGAACTGTCCAGGAACTCATGCTCAAATATGGCTTTGAGAATTTTCCCAATGGCTTGTTGAACGATTTTATCCTCGTGGTCTGGGATACCCAGTGGTCTTTTCATCTTCGTTCCAGGTTTATCGATGTATGTTCGTTTTACTGGGATAGGACGATAAGCCTTCTTCTTTAATTTCCCCACTAGTCTTTTGGTGTTCTCATCCAGATTTGTGTCATATTCCGCCTTTGTCATGCCAGTTATGCCTGTTGCCTTCTTGCTTGGCAACTCTCGGTGACATTGTTTAAGATTCTCTTCATTAAGTAAATGAGCCAACGAAGTGAAAACTATATCTTGATTCGATTTCGCTAATTCTGTTATCCTTGCTAGTTTTGTTTCCACTTCTCTCTCTACCTCCGTGTGTAGTAAGTGTGTCTCTTTCAAGGTCGATGACGAGTAATGGCCTTTCCTATCATTATTTTAATAGGTACTATGCCACTATCCGACTTCCTTTAAGCGTTTGACAGCCCTCACTTTGTTATCGCTTGTTCGTCATTACTCTCCGATATGAAGGAGAGACTTAAAGGACCTCCCGAGTTGCCGTAATATATCAATGTGAAACGTGCCACGGTCATCGACTCCGAGGAAGTTGTCATTCTCTCACCATTACGAGAATAACAATGTTGCCTTCTGCACTCCCGAACACATCGGCCTTCCTAACTTGGCACTGATTTCGGAGCTCAATCCCTTCAACCTTTATTCGGTTTACGGCCCATTCCCTAACTGTCTACGCTTAAAGATATAGTGTTACCACATATCCTCCAAGACTCGCTACGAGTGAATGGTTAGTTCTTTCTCGACGGGAATCCCACCCGTTATATATTACGACCTTGCTCGGTCGCTCCAGGAGTCAAGTGCCATCCGCTCCAATCTACAGGGAGGACGGGGATACTTAACATTCCCCTCTTTCATCATCCAAGGTGAAATTACTCTATATATTACATAGGTGTCTCCCTAAAACTCGATAACCTCTTTGAACATATCCTTGCCTTAGCAAAAGGCAACAATCGCATTGAATTTAACACAGTTCGTGCTTTTTAAGATTACTTAATCATAATCCCGCTCTAGCAGTACTTCCTTCGGTAATTCTGTGCCTCGTGTACCGCGGAGGTCTTCTTTTGTTTCGGTTGGGTAAAGGATGATAAAGCTTTCTGGGTTTATTTTTGCAAGTTTTTCTGGTACTTTTTCGAGCTGTGGATGCCATGCAGTTGTTCCTTTTCGTGCACTAATGACAACAACTAAATCATCCCTATTGAATGTGTTTAATTTTTCTTTATACAGGGATCCCCAACCTTCGACCCATTCCACTTCTGTTGGTGGATTAGGTTTTATTTCACGCATTTGGGCCTTAAATGTCTCAGGGTAGCCTTTTATCGCATAGCAATAAATGGATGCTCCTAAATTGGTTGCAAGTAGTTTGATTGTAGAAAGTGCATCCCAATAACCAGGTTTATGGTCGATTCCATTTGGTAAAACGAGAATGATTCTTTTCGTAGTGTTTAAGGGATGACCGAGTTTGGAAATAAGAACAGCCACATTGGACTGATCTAATACCTGATCAATCACTCCACCAAAGATTTTTTGTTGGGTCGTTCTCTCCCCATTCCACCCCGCAACGAGGGTTGTGATTCCTTCTTCGGCAATCGCGCGATTAATCCCGATGGCAATATTACGGTCTACCCTTGTTATGACTCGAATTGGAACATCTGCTCCGCTTGAATAAGTAACTGCTTGCCCAAGCATTTTCTCGGCCTTGGCGACCTCTCCTTCTGACGCCCACATATCTCGTTGAACGACTCTTAACGCATAGATAGGTTGTTCTTTTGATAAGGATTGGCGGATGACAAAGGAAAGGTCTAACAAGGATTCCATCGTTTTAGGATTCGCGATTGGAATAAGAATTCGCTCTGGGGCGTCTCCTTTTTTCACTGGCTTTTGATTCTCGTGCAACGCAATTCCTCTCCCATATTTTTCAACCAAATAGGGACCACCAATACACGTAATCAAAATCATAATGATCATCCCATTTACCGTTACCTGATCAAGCAGTCCAACGTTAAAACCGACTAACGTAGAAGCTAAGGTTCCGGCCGCTTGAGGTGTTGTTAACCCAAAGATAACGATGCGTTCTTTTTTGGAATAGCCGTAAAACTTACTTGTTAAGAGTGCAGCAGAATATTTTCCGATTAATAGTGCAAAAACAATCGAAATCGTTAATATCCATGCTTTTGGATTACTTACTAATACACGTAAATCCATTAGCATTCCAACCGATAACAAGAAGAAAGGGATGAAGATCGCATTGGCGGTAAATCGAATCCTGTTCATTAATGGACCTTGATCAAAAATAAAACGATTCAGTGCTAAACCAACTAAAAAAGCACCGAGAATTGGTTGTATTCCAGCCAATAGCGCAAGTGACCCGGCAGCGAATAACATAACCATGACAAACGTAAATTCGATTGGCCCCTCTGTTGTAACATTTCGGAAAAACCAACGAGCAATAAGAGGCGTTCCGATAAATATCGCCGCTACAAACACTATGAGAGAAATCGTTAGTTTTATACCAAAGTACATATCTAACTGCCCTACTGCCGCTCCAGCAATGATGGCTAAGATCAGGAAGGAAAATGTATCTGTGAGAATACTGCCTCCTACTGCTGTTGTTATCGCTTTGCTTTTTCCAATACCTAATCTACTTGCAATCGGGTAGCCTAACAAAGTATGCGATCCTAAAATGGAACCTATTAATATCGAAGCTGCTAAATTGTATCCAAGAAGGAAACTAATCAACGTTCCAACAGCAAAGGGAAGCCAAAACGACAGCATACCAAATACAATGCTACGGTTCCGGTATTTTTTAAATCCGTCTAAATCCATTTCCAGACCAGCAATAAAGATGATGAATAACAGTCCAACTGTTCCTAATAGCTCAATGGTCGAACTTCGCTCTAAAATCGCAAAACCATTAGGGCCAATTATTACTCCCGCTAAAATAGGGCCAATTAATCCAGGAATACGCAACAATTTCATTAAATAGGGAAATATGAAAAAGATAATCATTGCTAATGCAAAGATAAACACAGGCTCTTTGATTGGTAGCTCAAACATAGAATCCCCCCAATCATAAAATTTTTTTACACATGACTATATGTAATAAGCAAAGATTATATCATTCTTTTAGTTTTGTTAGTATATAAATTACATAAAATTAACATAGTCATGTAAGCAAAATTCCGGAGCTAATTCTCCAATAAAAGGTAGTTTTCCCTCGACATGATTTATTCAGTCAAGAAGAGAACTTTATGTATAGAAAGGAGCGGATTTTTTGATGAAAATAGATATTATCGGAGACATTCATGGCTGTTACGATGAATTCATTACTTTATTAAAAGAGTTAGGTTATGAAAAGCAAAAAAACCTCTATCAGCATCCAGAGGGAAGGAAGCTTGGATTTGTAGGAGATCTCACTGATCGTGGTCCCGCTTCTCTAAAAATAGTGGCTCTTGTAAGTAAGCTTGTTGAGAATGATATCGCTTATTATGTTCCAGGCAATCATTGCAACAAACTCTATCGTTTTTTCCTTGGCAATAAGGTACAACACACACATGGACTTGAAACGACTGTCACAGAATACGAAGCACTGTCTAAAAAAGAGCAAGAAAATATAAAAAAAACCTTTATTAGTTTGTATGAGAAAGCTCCACTCTACCAAGTTTTAGATAAAGGAAAACTCATCATCGCTCATGCTGGACTTAAGCATGAGTATATTGGGCAGCAAAGTAAAAAAGTGCAGATTTTTGTATTGTATGGAGATATAACCGGTGAGTTTCATGAAAATGGGATGCCTGTTAGAAAAGATTGGGCTAAGGATTATAACGGGGATGCATGGATTGTATATGGTCATACTCCGGTGCGTGAAGTGCGAATTGTGAATAGAACTGCAAATATTGATACTGGCGCTATATTTGGTGGTAAGCTTTCTGCATTAAGGTACCCAGAGATGCTTACTGTTTCTGTGCCATCTAGTATGCCATTTGTGAAGGAGAAGTTTCGTGAGTTGTGGGACTGACTGATAAACACTCTGTTTACCATAGCGTTTAATAGATCAAAAAAGAAAGAAGAAAGCTGTCATTTTTAGCTTTCTTCTTTCTTCAATAACCCCATCATGTCTTTGGGTAATTTGGAGTGGAAGGTGAAGGTTTTTTCAGCAGATGGATGGTAAAAAGATAGTTCACAGCTGTGAAGTGCCTGTCGCTTTATATCTTTCTTTTTACCTCCATACAAATTATCCCCAGCTAATGGATGGCCGAGGTATGCCATGTGGACGCGAATTTGGTGCGTTCTTCCCGTTTCTAAATGAAGGGACACATGGGTGAAGGCTTGAGATCTGCCAAGCACTTGATAATTCGTAATCGCTTTTTGTCCATCTTCTCTTACTTCGCGCTCGATTATGCTTGAATCTTTTCGACCGATTGGTGCGTCAATACGTCCGTTACTTTGTTGCACTAAGCCATGAGCGATCGCTTCATATCTTCTTTTAATCCCATATTCACGCTGTTGCAACGAGAATAAATGATGAGCATGGCGATGCTTTGCGATAAGCATTAAACCTGAGGTATCACGATCTAGTCTTGTCACGATGTGAATAGTCGATTCATACCCTTTAGACTGGTAATAATGTAACAAAGCATTAGCAAGTGTTCCACTCCGGTGCTCTCTTGAAGGTATGGATGCAATAGCGGGTGGCTTGTCTATAACAAGAACATAATCATCCTCATACACAATATCTAGTGGGATTTCTTCCGGTTGTAAATCCTCACTTGGTGTCTCCTTTGGAAATTGCACAACAATTTGATCTCCGGCCTTTAATAAATAGCGCACGGTCACTGGCTCATCGTTAACGAATAAACCTCCACCATAAAATTTAATCTCTGTGAGAGCACTTTTAGAAATCCGTTTTTCTTTTAAAAATTCACGTAATAATTTCCCTTTATCTTGCTGCTCGATGACGTAAGTTAAAGAAAACATGCTCACTTTTTATCCTCTTTCTCTCATTTATCCGTAATAAAGGAATCACTAACTCTCTTCCAAAACGGAAACGGACGAAAACGAGCAAATCTGATTTTTTCTTTTGCTACTCTACATTGAATCGATTTAACATCCTTATGCAACAAAGTTAAATGATCGATGGTGATTTGATAATCGACATCATTTACTGGCTTTAACAAACAGGTATGATGGTCAGGTAATACTAGTGGTGAACCAATCGTACGAAACACTCTGTTGTTAATAGAAGCCATTTCCGCTAATTGAATAGCAGGTAGCGACGGATGCAAAATAGCTCCACCTAGTGCTTTATTGTATGCCGTACTTCCAGAAGGGGTGGATATACAAAGTCCATCTCCACGAAAGGTTTCAAAAAGTTGGCCTTTAATTTCCACATCCATCACAAGCGTACCCTCTACACTTTTAACTGTGCATTCATTCAATGCCAAGTACCTTGCTTCACGGCCACCATCAATATATCGAATAATTACTTCAAGTAAAGGATATTCCACAATTTGATAAGGTGTTTTCGCGATCGCGATGACAAGCTTTTCTATTTCTTCTGGTACCCAATCTGCATAAAAACCTAAGTGTCCTGTATGAACCCCAATAAAAGCTGTTTTATCAAGGCGACTTCGATAGCGATGAAATGCATATAATAACGTCCCATCTCCACCAACTGAAACAACGATGTCTGGCTGATCTTCATCATATACTAATTCAAAGTCCTGCAAATACGTTTTCATTTTATGCATAAGCGTATTAGACGTTGAATCCCCTTTGGAGGTAATTGCAAACTTCATACTCCCACCCCTGACTTTTAGTCGATATCTTTGTTTTCTTTTTTCCGTGAGAAAATAGCTTGCGCTTCTTGAATTTCTCCACGTATTAGAGACATTTCTGCATCTAACAAATAAGCAGCTTCTGCTGCACGGACTAGCCGCTCTTTGATAACCTGAGGAAACTGCCCACTATACTTATAGTTTAAAGAATGCTCAATCGTAGCCCAAAAGTTCATTGCTAATGTACGAATTTGTATTTCTACAAGGATTTTCTTTTCTCCATCTATCGTTTGAACAGGATAACGAATCACCACATGATAAGATCTGTATCCACTATTCTTCTTTGTAGAAATATAATCTCTTTCTTCGACTATTTCAAAGTCATTCCGGATTCGTAATAATTCCACTACCCGATGAATGTCATCAACAAACTGACACATCATTCGTACTCCAGCAATATCTTGCATTTCCTCTTCTAGTTTCTCTAATGAGATACCCTTTCGTGTTGCTTTATCTAAAATACTGGCAATCGGTTTTACCCTTCCTGTCACAAACTCGATTGGAGAATGTTCAGATTGCATCTTAAATTGCCCACGAATTCCCTTTAATTTCACTTTCATTTCATCAATTGCTTGTTTATAAGGCGCTAAAAACAAATCCCAATCTTGTATCATATTTGGCCAAACCCCTTAAAATATCTCGTTTACTCGCTTCTCCATCTCTTCTCCGTAATTAGCATTATCTCTAATATTTTCTATTAAGTAGCCAAGCTCTTCTTCTATGTTTGTTAATAATAAGGCGATATTTTGAATTTTAAGCACGACAGCTTTTTTTTCAATCTGTGCTTTTTTTAATGCTTCCCAGTATGTATCTCTTATGCTTACATAAATAAACTCAGAAGGTGTTTCCAGCTTGTAAATAAATGATAAATTATCTGAGTCCACTAGCATTTGATTACTCGCTGATACTTGATCCAAAGAATAAGAAACAGGATCTGCTTGTAATAAAAGTTGATGTTCATTCCATGATGTACTTATAATTTCAATTCTCTTTTGCATAATAATCTCCTTCCAACCTAAAGCCTACTCATTATTTTATCATAATTCCCAGTTATCATCTAAACGGAATGTCATTTTTTTCTTCACGCCTAAAGTACCTTTTATTGTTATGATTATTGATATCTGTTTGAAAGCGAGTAATAATAGAAGTATACCAATGATGAGAGGTAATTATATGAACCATCAAGAAATTGAAATAGAATTCAAAAACATACTAACCTTCGAGGAATTCACAACTCTTTGTTCAAGTTTTCAAGTTCAAGCAGAAGATTTTTTCTCTCAAGAAAATCATTATTTTGATACGCCAACCTTTTCATTAAAAGAAAGCGGTTGTGCACTTCGAATACGAAAAAAGGAAAATAACTATACCCTCACCCTTAAACAGCCTGCTAATGAAGGATTGCTTGAAACTCACCAAGTGATCACAGAAGAAGAAAAAGCAAAAATGTTCGAAGAGGAAGAGGGATTAATCAACGGTGATATATTCACCATTTTAAAAGACCAATTAATGATTGACCCCCTATCAGTTCGCTATTTCGGAACACTTAAAACAAATCGTGTAGAATTTCCATACAAAAATGGCTTGTTAGTATTAGATGAAAGTCATTATCTACAAACTAGTGATTTTGAAATCGAATATGAAGTCAGCAATTATTTAGAGGGCCAAAAGCATTTTCAAGAGCTACTCCAGGCTCATAACATACCAGTTCGCGAAACGAAAAATAAAATTGCCCGCTTTTATGACATAAAAGTTTGTAGGCTCAATGAATAGGATGGCAGAAAATGAAAGTTGATCAGTTCCGATCTATGATGCAAATACAAGCATTGCAAACACTACAATCAAACAAACCCGCTTCCACTAATGCTAATAGCTATCAATCCTTCTCCCACATGTTCGAAGGATTATTAGAAGAGAAGCCCCAAGCTAGTCAAACTAGCACAAGTCCCTTTTCCTTGTCGCACCCTTTGAACCTAGCTCATTTAACAAATTTTTCACCAACTATACAAGCATCATCTGTTCAACATACGCCAAGCATCGCTAACCGAACAAATTACGAGGACCTCATTCAAGAAGCGTCACTGAAGTACAACGTAGATCCAGCACTAATTAAATCGATCATCCAGCACGAATCCAGCTTCAACCCAAATGCCAAAAGCCACGCTGGCGCACTCGGCCTCATGCAACTGATGCCACAAACCGCTAAAGGGCTAGGTGTAACGAATTCATTAGACCCAAAGCAAAACATCATGGGCGGAACGAAATACATCCGCCAAATGCTAGACCGCTACAACGGTAACATTCCACTAGCCCTAGCAGCCTATAACGCTGGCCCAGGAAACGTCGACAAATACAATGGAATTCCGCCATTTAAAGAAACAACCAACTACGTAAGAAAAATAACCGAAAGCCTAAAAGCCTAAAAGTGAGCGCCCCAAGCGCCCACTTTTTTTTACAACATAAATCAAAAGAACAAAATCAAAACACCGCAAATCCACCCCTTTTCCCTTTATTTTGCAAGGTTGGAATCGAATTGTTTGAGATATAATAACCACATTGCTAAAATATACATACAATCTTCACATTGATTTTTATAAGGAGTTAAGAGAATGATGAATAACATACAATCACCTTTTGAAAATATTGGCGGAGAACAAGTTATTCACGAACTTGTTGATGCATTTTACGCGCGTGTTAGTCGCCATCCTGATTTAGCTCCCATTTTTCCTGATGATTTAACGGATACAGCAAGGAAGCAAAAACAATTTCTTACACAGTATTTAGGAGGTCCGTCTCTCTACACAAGTGAGCATGGACATCCCATGTTACGTGCAAGGCATCTGCCTTTTGAAATAACGCCAAAACGTGCCAAGTCATGGATAGCCTGTATGGAAGAAGCGATGGATGAAATTGGACTTGAGGGTTCATATCGAAAAGAATTTTTTCAGCGTTTAGTTTTAACAGCTCAACATATGATTAATACCCCAGACAAACCTGAAGAAAAGGAAGATTCATGTGACCTGTAATGACAAACAATTATTTTATTTAAATAATATTCGCCATACAACAAACAAACCAATTGAAGTCTATTTTTTTATAGATCCACTTTGCCCGGAATGTTGGGCATTAGAACCGATATTAAAGAAATTGCAAATGCAATATGGCCAGTACTTTACGATCAAGCATGTTCTCAGTGGAAATTTAACCACGTTAAATCTAGCAAAAAAACATTATGCGGCTTCGATGGCGCAGGTTTGGGAAAGAACCGCAAATCGATCTGGTATGTCCTGTGATGGCTCATTATGGCTGGAAAATCCAATTTCGACTCCCTATGCAGCATCTCTAGCCATTAAATCTGCCGAGCTTCAAGGAAAAAAGGCAGGTATTAAGTTTTTGCGAAAGCTTCAAGAAGTATTATTTTTAGAAAAACAAAATATTTCGGAGCTACCTGTATTAATTGACTGTGCAGATTCTGTGGGATTAGATAAAGAAGAATTTATTAAAGACATTAACGGAGAATGTGCGTCAAAAGCATTAAAGTGTGATTTGAAAATCACAAACGAAATGGAAGTTAACGAAATCCCGACACTCGTTTTCTTTAATGAAAACATTGAAGAAGAAGGAATCAAGATTTCAGGGTATCATTCATACGACGTGTATGTACAGATCTTCCAAGACATGCTTGGAGAATACCCATTTCCAACGATGCTGCCATCATTAGAAGATTTTCTGCAACAATTTCAATTCGTTGCAACAAAAGAAATCTCTGTCGTATACAACTTACCTATCGCAGAGGTGGAACGCGAATTAAAGAAGTTACAATTAGCACAAAAAGTGGAGCAAGTTCCTGTTAAATACGGAACCTTTTGGAGATATTTAGCATAGAGAATCCAAACATAAGTGTTGGAGTTTTAAAGTATAGAAACCTCAATAATAGTAGTACGTATAAAGAAAAGCCTTGGTCCTAGGACCAAGGCTTTCTTCTTGTCATATAGACAACAAAGGGGATGGGAGAAATTTTTCACGGTCAAACAAAGGGGTATATGTTTGTTTGTGAATCGTTTCACGATATTAATATATCAAATTTTGTCGACTTTTGACAAGTACTTTGCTTACTTTTTCACAAGTTTGTCACAATAAATAGGGTACAGTTATTTTTTTGAAATGATTTTGGCTTTCTAACATACATATAATGTAGGAGTAGTCCAAGGATAAGAAAGGAGAAATGTAATGAGTAGATTACCATTTTTATTTGCCTTATTATTTATTTTTATTTGTTTTGTTTTTAATATTTTGGGACTGATGAAGATTTATCCGCTCTATCTTACATCTCCTCTTTTATTTTTGTCCGTTTTGTTTTTGATAATTTTGCTAAATAATAAGCACCGGTTTCGTGGGTTTCGGAGGTAGCTTAATTAGTTAACATATGGATTGGTACATTTTATTGCTAATACTTTTATAGTTGGGAAGCAATCATAAAAGACTACCCTTTATACAACTGGTAGTCTTCTTTGTTTTTATAATAGGCTCCCCTGAAAATAAAGTGCACCCTTTCAACCCCCTGAAGATTTCCGTGCCAGGCGTTCGCTTTCCGCGGGGCGCTTGTGGAACCTCCTCGGCTTTGCCTGCGGGGTCTCCACAAAACGCTACTTCCCGCAGGAGTCTCACGCCTTGCACTACAATCATCAGGTGAGACGGGGGATTCTTGAAGAACCACTTTTGCATTATCCATGATGCGATTTTTCTTTGCACTGCATGGCTGTCTCCTCTGAAAATGAGGATATCTCATTAAACACACTGTTGATTTACGCTCTAATCAACAGTGTGGTATAACTTGGCCTTCTATTTAGGAAAGTAGTTCTTCCATTTCTTTTAGCTTTTCTTCGAATACTTTGCATGCTTCTTCGATTGGGGTTGATTGGGTCATATCAACGCCTGCTTTTTTGAGTACTTCGATTGGATAGTCTGAGCTTCCCGCTTTGAGGAATTCTAAGTAGCGATCCACAGCTGGTTGGCCTTCTTCTAGGATTTGCTTACTTAGTGCAGTTGCTGCGCTATAGCCTGTCGCGTACTGATAGACATAGTAGTTATAATAGAAGTGAGGAATTCTTGCCCACTCTAGGCCGATCTCTTCATCGATGTGAATGTTTTCACCGAAGTATTTTTTGTTTAGCTCATAATAAGTTTCTGTTAAAAGATCTGAAGTTAAGGCTTCTCCGTTTTGCGCTAGCTCGTGAATCTTGTGCTCATATTCAGCAAACATCGTTTGACGGAAAACGGTTCCACGGAAACCTTCTAAGAAATGATTGAGTAAATATAAACGCTTCTTATCATCATCAATAGTTTTTAGCAAATAGTCATTTAATAACGCTTCATTGCATGTAGAAGCCACTTCTGCTACGAAAATTGAGTAATTTCCATACGGGTATGGCTGGGTTTTTCTAGTGTAATAACTGTGTACAGAATGGCCGAATTCATGAGCAAGGGTAAATAGGTTATTGACATTATCCTGCCAGTTCATAAGGATATAAGGGTTTGTCCCATAAGTACCAGAAGAATAAGCACCAGAGCGTTTTCCTTTATTCTCCTGTACATCCACCCATCTGTTTTCAAAGCCTTCTTTTAGGATATCTAAGTATTCCTCACCCAGTGGAGTCAGACCCTTTAACAAATAATCCTTCGCTTCTTCATAAGGCACTTCCATTTTTACATCTTTAACAAGTGGTGTGTAGAGGTCGTACATGTGTAACTCCTCGACGCCTAAGACTTTTTTTCGTAATTCTACATATCTGTGTAGTAAATGAAGATTTTTGTTTACAGTATTCACTAAGTTATCATAAACTGTTTCAGGGATGTTGTTGTTGCTAAGTGCTGCATGACGAGCAGAGTCATAATTACGCACTTTTGCTTGGAAATTATCCTTTTTAACTGCTCCACCTAATGTGCTAGCAAATGTGTTTTTATATTTTCCATATGTTTCGTAAACCGCTTTAAAAGCATTTTTACGAACCTCTTGTTTTTCACTTTCTAAGAAACGAATATAACGACCATGGGTAATTTCTACTTCTTCTCCGTCCTCATCCTTTACAGATGGGAAAGTTAAATCTGCATTGTTTAACATTCCAAATGTATTAGAAGATGCAGATAATACTTCAGACGCCTCTGCTAACAGGGCTTCTTCTTTAGCAGATAATATATGAGGTCGCTGATGATTAATTTCATCTAAAGAATGCTTGTATAGAGTAAGCTCTTCTTTTTCTTGAAGGAATTTCGCGATGTCTTCTTCCTTCATTGTTAAAATTTCAGGGACAACAAATGACAACGCGCTTGCAACCTGTGTGTAGAGATTTGTAGCACGATCATTTAAACCTTGATAGAAGCCATTTGTTGTATCTTGGTCATAGCGCATATGTGCATATGTATAAAGCTTTCCGAGACGACTTGATATAGAATCTTGATATTGTAGTGCTTCATACAAATTGTCAGCAGACTTGGAAAGTTCCCCTTCAAAGTCCTTTATTTTTCCAATCAACCCTTTTACTTCTTGGAACTCCTTTTCCCAAGCCTCATCACTTGGAAAAATATCTTCTAACCTCCATGTATCTTCCACAGAGATTTCTTTTCTTTCTTGCAATTTTTTTACTGCTGTTTGTTCCGCCATGGACTGTACCCCCTTAACAAATTTAAAAATGGCATCTTTAAAACAATTCGACGCAAGCTTATTATTCCCTCTTTTCTTCTCATTAAATGTCCTTTCCTTCCTGTATCTGTAATATCCGCTCTAACACTTGTTTATCTTGGACAGACGCCTCTTCTAAATGAGTATATGGCATTTCTTTTTTCTTCTTTCGATAAATAATACTCGACTCTTTTTCAAGAATTCCTAATAATTCGAGGAGCATTAAATATTCTTTTATAGCATCTTCATAATGACCATATTTCACCAACGGTAGGTCCTTAACCTTGATGAAGGATTGCTTAATTCGTTGATTAAATCTTTTTACAATAGAAGGAACATGGATGATTGAGGAGACAGGAGTTTTATAGATGGAGTCAAAATACAACCAAGCTTGCCATTGTATGATAGGAGTTTGAAACCAATAAGACGAAGGTACAGGCAGACCAATTTCAGCGGGAAATAACGATAGTGGTATGTGCATTTTATTGTAGCAATAGTAACGTAATTGTTGATTCTGCTTATACAAGCAATAGTTATATCTCCACTGCTTCTTGTGATGAAGCCATTTTGTTTTCCAGTACATCGGTTTATTTTTACTAGTTATCAATTTAGGTTCTAACTGCCATTCTTTACTCGATTGATAGGTTAGATAAGTGTCTAAACTACTGAAGCTAAACGTAGGAAACAAATAATAAAATAAAGATTGTTGTGGACAAAAGCTTAATAAATAGGGAGAACTATCTGAAGAATGATTTTGCAGAAAAGCCCATTGAAAAGTGGATAGCTTCATATGTGTATCAACTGCTCCTAGCTTTTCCTTGCCAATTAACCAAATTGGAGTAATAAGAATGGATTCGTAAAGCTTTGTTCTGCGTTTTAGCGTAGAGGGATTTATAGAGGAGCATTGAAACTCAAAAGCGAATTTTCGATCCGTTTCTAACAGTATATCTGCTCGTTGTTTTGTCTGAGGAATAAAGGATTCCAGCTGTGTAGCTCCATAATCTTGCAGCACCTTATAGAGCTTGTCTTTTCCTTCTAAATGATACCAAGTCTCTGGTTCTGTTGCCGCTCGACATTCTGCCTGAACATGAGCAAAATGGATCCTACGTATCTCGCCATTTTTCACTCTCACTTCTGCACCACAAGCGGGACAAAAAAAGCCTTGGTTCTTATCTCCTTTTAGTTCTAACTCTTGTGTGTTTTTTAAATCCATTAACGTGATAAAGGAACCATCTTTCCTTTTCGCAACAAACATCGCTTCACACCTTTCGAATTTTTCTACTCCATTCACCTATTCGTCAAAACAAAACAAATTCCTCCAAAAAAATAAAAGAATGCCGTTTAGACATTCTTTTTTTAGGCTATATTCAGCTATTAAATTTTTCACGAAAATTAAAGCTGCATTACAGTAGAGGTGATGCTAATCTAGCAAATGACTCTGTAACTTTTTGATAAAAAGGGCGATTAGCAAAAACCTCTTTCACAATTGGCTTACAATCTAACAAATCCTTCTCAAAATCCTCTACAAGGGCCAAGACACTTTCGGTATTATACAAGAAGGCGTTTACTTCGAAGTTTAGATGAAAACTCCTCATATCCATGTTTGCGGTTCCAATTGATGCTGTTTCATCGTCCACAATGACAACCTTACTGTGTAAAAAACCTTTTTCATATTCATAAATTTGCACACCAGCGTCCATCATTTCTGGAAAATAGGAACGGGAAGCGTAATAGACAATTCGTTTATCAGGTCGCTGCGGTACCAATAATCGAACGTCCAACCCACTAAGGGCAGCAACCTTTAATGCTGTAAAAATATCATCATCTGGAACAAAATAAGGGGATGCAATCCAAATAGACTTTCTTGCAGAAGTAATCATAGAAAAGTACAAGCTTTTTATGACTTCCCATTCCTGGTCTGGTCCCCCTGCGATCATCTGAACCCCACCATGCCTTTTATCCTCAGATACCTCTGGTGTTAAATAGGTTGAAGTAAGTAATGACTGATCTGTTGCATAATACCAATCTTGCAAAAAGATTAGCTGAAGAGTTCGAACGGCCTCTCCTTTTACAAAAAGATGAGTATCTCGCCAAAACCCAAAATATTTATCCCTTCCTAAATACTCATCTCCTATATTTAAACCGCCAACAAACCCTACATTACCATCTATTACAATAATTTTACGGTGATTCCGGAAATTGATCTTATTGTTAAAAACAGGAAGTCTTACAGGCGAGAAAGAAACTATTTCCACACCTGCAGCTCGCAAATCCTTTAAATATTTTTTTCCTAACTTTAAACTCCCAACTGCATCAAAGAGAAAACGTACACTAACGCCTTTCTTTGCCTTTTCAATTAATAATTTTTTAATTTGATTGCCTATCTTATCATCTCTTACTATGTAATATTCTAAATGGATATGGTGCTCTGCTTTACTTATCTCTTCAAGAATTCTCGTAAACGTCTGATCTCCATTTGTTAAAACATCTGTCTCTGTTTGAAAGGAGATTGGGCTTCTTCCAATATTTTCAGAAAGTCGAAAAATACCTCTTTTATTATCTCCTAGTAAAGCCATATCTTCTTTGGCGTAAACTCTTTCCCCTTCAATTTCTCTAATAACCTCTTTATCAAGTAGCGCTTTTCTTTGAAAAAGACGACGTTTTCGAACATTACGCCCGAACATTAAATAAAAAAAGAAACCTAAGACCGGGAAACTACCAAGAACAACAAGCCAAGTTAGCGTTCTTGTTGGATGACGATTCTCTAAGGAAATTAAAAAAGCAATAAAAACAACTGAAAATGTAAATAGCAAGGAAATGGAACCTAATAACCACCCTTCCCATAAACCTTGAGTAGCAAATAAAACGGCGCCAACCGCTAATACGAATACAGCCACCCTAACAGTATTCTTCAAAAAACTCAGCTCCCTAAATTCTGTATCTCAATGTAGATAAAGGGCAATTCCCCTTGTTCTGCCTTCTGTATAGAGATTTTTAACTAAACCGCATTCTATCTCTCAAAAAGCTGGAGATTAGAACAAGGCCCTAACCAAACATGATTTTAGTAATACTTCTTTTGTTGAGGAAAAAAAACCGATTTCAACAATGTGAAATCGGTCTTTTTATCTAAGTGGAAAATGCTTTGTCATTTCCTTCATTGCATCGTCCTTCGTTACCTCAGAACCATACTCTTGGAGACGGTGGATCGACATTGCTGATTCATCACCATATTCAAGGAGAACGCTTAGAACATTATCAATTTCTTCATCGGTATAATGCTCGCTTGAAAAATCTGAGTATAAATAGTAGTTCCCTTCAAAGAAATAGAGGCTATTGCTTAAATTTTCAAGATTCTGTAAACGATGACTTACTGATATAATATCCTCCAAATCTCTAAAGCGGATCATAAATTGTAATAAATCCGTTTCTTCTTCAAGCTTTTCTTCTTTATTCGCTTCCGTCTTTTGAGATGAATTAAAGTGTTGATCTAGAAGCGACTCTATTCGCTCATCGACAGGAATATCTATTTTTTTGTCATCTGAAACAGGAACTTCAAAATTCTTGCCGTCTTTTGATAATTGTGCTCTCGTTACAATGACCTCAAGTCCTTTATCTAGCGCTTGAACCTGTATCCATAATGGACCTTCCACCATAAAATCTTCCTCGTCATGGGCTTCATCCATCATTTCCCAAAACAACTCTTCACTTCGCTCACGATTGTACCAAATTTCTTCGCGATCGAAGCCTCTTTCTTCTATATCACCATATGAAATATAAAACTTAACTGTATGATCGTTTATACGTTCAATTTCCATCTTACTCAACTCCCTTCAAATTAGGTAAATGATCAGCGCTTACTCTCTTCAACAAACCTCTTGCTAAGCATGAGATCAGCTATTCTCTATATTGTCCGCTTCTCATTTTCCTCCAACTTTCCTTGGAAGGGACCCTCCACAAAATTTAATATGCCTATTGTTACAATTTATCCAAACACATCAGCCTGTAAACATATATCCTATGCAAAGATACAATATCTTGTACTCTTATTTTATGATAAAAAAGGAAGAATGGAAATAAAAAAGCTCATATTTTTAAAAATCGTTCATTTGCCTATTCTTCTTAGAAAAAAAGATGTTGCTTGTTCAACTCTCTCGGCTATAAACATTAGAAAATAGTCATAAATCCAGACAAGCTCCACTATATTTAAAAAGGAATGGGACAAGAAGGGGCGATTGGGTGGACTTAGAGCTAATTACTTCTATTCTAATTATTATTGGGATTGATATAGTCTTAGGTGGAGACAACGCGATTGTTATTGCATTAGCCTGCAGAAATCTTCCAGTACAATATCGAAATAAAGCAATCATAATAGGAACACTATTAGCCATTATCGTTAGAATAATTCTTACTATTGGAGCCGTTTATTTACTAGCCATTCCATTTTTACAGTTTGTTGGCGGCGTACTTTTAGTTTATATTGCGATAAACTTATTAAAAAAAGAAGATGAAACAACCATTATAAAAGGAAGTACTTCCATCTTAGTTGCAATAAAAACAATCGTAATTGCCGATATCATCATGGGAATTGACAATGTTATGGCTGTTGCTGGTGCAGCCCATGGTGAATTCTTTCTCGTTATGATTGGATTATTATTCTCTATACCGATAATAATATGGGGGAGTAAAATTATATTAAATGTAATGGAGAAATATCCTATAATTATTTATTTTGGAGCAAGCATTCTTAGCTTTACTGCTGGGAAAATGATATTACAAGAACCAATTATTGCAATTATAATAAGCGATGGTATTTTAAAAACTGCGATTCCATTTCTTTTGATCCTATTTGTTCTATCTTTTGCATGGGTCCAGAAATTATATCACTCGTATAAAAATAACTAACGAAGTCATGTTAACCAATAGTTAAAAAAAGCTTCTACATAATTAAATGTAGAAGCTTTTTTTAATTTTATATTAGCCGTTAACTAAGCGTTGAGCTTCTCTTAACTGGAATGTTCTTACCTTTCTTGGTAAGAAGCGACGAATCTCATCTTCGTTGTACCCTACTTGTAGTCGTTTTTCGTCAATGATAATAGGTCTTCTTAGTAAACCCGGATGTTCTTTTATAACAGAATATAATTCTTGAAGGGGCATTGCCTCCACATTTATATTCAGCTTTTGAAAGATTTTAGAACGAGTAGAAATAATCTCATCTGTCCCGTCTTCTGTCATTCGAAGGATTTCTTTAATCTCGTCGATTGATAAAGACTCAGAAAAAATATTTCTTTCTGTATATGGAATGTTATGTTCTTCTAACCAATTTTTCGCTTTACGACAAGAAGTACAACTTGGAGATGTATATAAGGTTACCATGAACTTTCCCTCTCCTTTATTCTTATATTATTCGAATAAGAACATGCTGTAGGATGCTTAATTGTGAATCGCTCTCACTTTGAAATTACTCTAAAAAAGGAATTTCTATTGATTATTATACACGATTTTTCATGAAAAAGGTACCGTATTTTAAAAGTTTGACAAGTTGTCACAGCATGTTCGTATGTCTAGAGGAGCTAGCTAGATAGCTAGACATCCATAAGGCGGAGCAGGCTTGTACTGCTTTCCACACTTATTAAGACGTATTACCCTTAAGAAAAGTTTCATTTAAATGAAATTAATTATCACTATATTTCTTATGTTCACAAATTAGTAACAATTAGTTCTTTTCTAGCCCCACCTGTTAGATAGCAATTGTAAGGGTACTTCATACATGATAGCTTTATATTTAGACAAGATAAGTATGAGGTGAATACATTTGAAGAAAACATGGCTATTCCTTGCTTTATTTTTACTGATATTTACATCCGCATGTAGTAAAAAAGAGATTACAAGTCAGAATACAGAAGCTAATAAAACACCTGTTTCCATTGCAAATGTTACAGAAAAAAATATTAGCAACACGATTGAACTAGTTGGGCTAGCAGTACCCCAAACGCAAGTACCACTCCTCACTACCTCCCCTCTAACGGTTAATCAGGTTCACGTGAAAATTGGTGATATAGTGAAAAAGGGTGAATTGCTTGTCTCTCTAGATTCAGATGCTGCCGACAATCAAGTAAGTCAAGCAAGAAATGCTGTTTCTGAATTGGAAAATGCCCTATCTAAAATGAAAGAAATGCAACAAGCTTCTGAAAATCAAGCCTCTTCAGCTGATATACCCAAGTTACAAGGGGAATTAAACCAATCTCTAGAAAAATCTCAAGCTCTTTTAGATGGAGTCGAAACTGGGGCTGTAACATCTTTAGATTTATTACAGAGCACGATGGAAGTAATGTTGAAACAAGCCCAACTCGCAACAGCCGCAAGTCAACTGCAACAAATACCTACTTTTAACACCTTAGAAATTGAAGCACAATTAAGTCAAGCTCGCCAAGGCCTAAAACAAGCCGAACAATTAGCAGAAGCAACGTCTATTACCAGCCCAATTGATGGAATTGTCTCAGAATTGAATGTCGTGCAAGATGGAATCGCTGCACCTAACGTCCCAATTGGAACCATCATACAATTAGACAATATTGCAGCTACCTTTTTAGTTAATAGTTATCAAGTAAGTAAACTAAAAGAAGGCCAAAGTGCAAACATAACTTTTGAAGGTTTATCAGATATCTTTGAATCATCGATTGAAACGGTTTCCCCAACAGTTAATCAGCAAACAAATATGTTCACTGTCACAATCCCTATCAGCAACACGGATTCAACTATTAAAGGTGGTATGCGTGCTACCGCAAATGTAGCGATAGATAATTTAGAAGCACAAATAGTTATTCCAGTTAATGCAATACTGTATGATGAAACGACTTCATATGTATATGTAATTGAAAATGGCAAAGCGATGCGCCAGGATGTAACATTGGGCTTTCGTGACCAAGAATTGATTCAAATAGTGGACGGATTAACAAAAGGACAAAAAGTAGCCGTAAACGGAAAAGAACGCTTAAAAGACGGCGCCGTTATTTCAGAACAAAGTGAGTGAATCTACTAAATGAAAATTGCTAAGCTTTCAGTTTTACGACCTATTGCAATGTCCATGGTCATTGTGCTATTGCTTATACTTGGTGCTGTAAGCATGCGAAGTATGACAGTGGATTTATTTCCCGAATTAACGTTTCCTATTGTTGCAGTTACTACAACTTATGAAGGTGCCGGACCTGAGGAAATTGAAACCCTAGTCTCAACCCCTTTAGAAAATGCAATGAGTACATTGCCTAATGTGGAATCAGTAACATCTATTTCAAGAACTGGGGGTTCCCTTGTCCTCGTTGCTTTTACTTGGGGGACCAATATGGATTTTGCGTCCCTAGACATGCGGGAGCGAATTGATGCTGTCCGTGATTTTTTACCGCCTGGGGCAAATATGCCAAGAGTACTACGCTTTAATCCTAGTGATCTCCCAATTGTCCAGCTTGCCATTACAGATCCAACAGGCGAAATGACAAAAGCTAAGCAATTAGCCGAACAAGAAATTGAACCCCAGTTAAACGCCGTAGAAGGAATTGCCTCCATCTCTGTCGAAGGTGGAGCAGAAAATGAAGTGCGAATCACCCTGGATCCGAATAAGCTATTATCCTACGGAATCACTATCGAACAATTACAACAAATTATTGCTTCAGAAAACTTGAATCTTCCTGGTGGTTCCTTAGTCGACCAAAATCAAAATCTTCCTATCCGAATAACTGGAGAATACGAATCAATTGATGATATTCAAACACTCCCCATTCCTACTACTAGAGGAGTGATTCAACTCAATCAACTAGGTGAGATTAAAGAAACACTGCAACCAACAACTCAACTTAGCTATTTAAATGGTGAACCTGCCGTAGGAATGTCGATTTTAAAACAATCCGGAAGCAATACAGTTACTGTCGCCAATGATATCAAAAAGAAAATAGATGAAATTGGCAAAAGCCTTCCAGAAGGTGTTGAAATCAAACCAATTTTTGATCAAAGTCAATTTATTGAGCAATCTATCCGAGCTGTTGCAACTAATATGATCCTCGGAAGTCTCTTAGCTGCACTCGTCCTATACTTTTTCTTGAGAAATATGAGAAGTACATTAATTATTTTGTTTTCCATCCCAATCTCTATCATCACCACCTTTATTTTCATGTACTTTAGTGGCCAAACGTTGAATCTTTTAACACTTGGTGGCCTAGCATTAGGTATCGGGATGATGGTAGATAATGCAATCGTTATTTTAGAAAATATCTATCGATTACGAAAAAAGGGATACTCACTAAAAGACGCTGCAATACAAGGAACGAGTGAGGTTGGACAAGCTATCATTGCCTCCACGTTAACAACTGTCATAGTATTTTTACCGATTGTATATGTGGATGGATTAGCAGCTCAGTTATTTAAGCCATTGGCACTTGTGATATCCTTTTCACTTTTAGCTTCCTTATTTACAGCGCTGATAATTGTTCCTTTATTTTCTGCCTATTTCTTAAAAGTAAATAATGAGAATTCTCGCTTTGAAGAGCGTTTTAGTTCCTTTACAAGCTGGTATCGCAACATATTGGAAAAAGCATTGAAACACCCGAAAAAAACATTATCCCTTGTTCTGCTTTTATTAGTAGCATCTCTTTTGGGAATCCCTTTTATCGGAAAAGAATTTCTACCACATCAGGATCAAAGCTATATTTCACTAACCGCTCGTCTAGCTGAAGGTAGCTCTCTCGATGCTACATATGAAGCGATGCAAGATATTGATGAAAAATTAAAAGAAATACAGGAAATTGATCTTGCCTTTGTTACTGTAGGTGGGGGAAATAATTTCTCTTTCTCAGCAGGCACTCAAACAAACAGAGCAAATTATAGTATTTTACTTGAACCTGTCACTAATCGTAGCAAATCCGATACGCAAATTGGCGATGAAATCAGGAAGAAGCTGCAAGACATACCTGGTGTGGACATCTCTATTTCTTCAGGTGACACTGGAGTATCTCAAAATCCGGTCTCCTTAAGCATTACTGGTCCAGATCTACCTACCTTAAAGAGTATGGCAGATGAAACAATTAATTTATTAAATGAAATAGAAGGTGTTCGGGAACCAACCTCTAACTACACAGAAGGTAACCCAGAAATAATTGTGGATATTGACCGAATTAAAGCAAGTCAGTTCGGGATTGGGAGTGCACAAATAGCATCTACTGTTTCAAATGCAACGAGGGGACTTGTTGCAACTCGGATGGCTAGGGCTGGGGAAGAGCTCGATATTCGTTTAACCCTAGAGGATACTTATACTAATTCTATACAAGATTTAGAAAGTCTCCTTATCAGTACACCTACTGGTGAAAATATACCACTGCAAGCTGTCGCAACAGTGAGTCGAGGACAAGGTCCAAGTCAAATTACTAGAACTAACCGCCTTAGAGAAATCACTGTAAATGCTGATATAGTTAACCGCGATCTTGGAAGTATCGTAGATGAAATTGAAGAAAGCTTAAGAAAAAATATTAGTATCCCCACCAATGAATATAAGATAACGATTGGCGGTCAAGATGAACAAATGAATGATGCATTCTTTAAGTTAGGAGCAGCACTTGCTCTAGCGGTCGTATTAGTCTATATGGTGATGGCTGGTCAGTTTGAATCGTATTTTTATCCATTTATCATTATGTTTACTGTACCACTCACGATCATTGGAATTATAGCGGGCTTACTAGTAACAAATCAACCCCTTGGAGTCGGGTCACTTGTGGGTATACTCATACTTACCGGAATAGTTGTCAACAACGCCATTGTCTTTGTCGATTATGTCAATCTATTAAAACATGAAGGAAATTCAACCTTAGAAGCTATTCTACTTGCTGGCCCTACAAGGATGCGACCAATATTAATGACGGCCCTTACAACCATTCTTGGATTAATTCCTCTTACACTAGGTTTTGGAGAAGGAATGGAAATTCAACAACCTATGGCAATTGTTATTTTGTTTGGCTTAAGCTTTGCGACCATTCTTACCTTAATAGTAATTCCAGTACTATATCTCTTATTTGATCAATTTAATGAAAAAAGCCGTCTGAAAAAACTAGAAAAAGCAGAAGCATAATCTTACACACCTAGGGAGAGGATGTAACGATGCGTAGAAAAATTTTGTTAGCTGCTTTCTTACTATTTGCTAGCTTTTCGAGTTATCCGCCAGTAACGGCTGAATCTCCCAAGCAACTAACTTATCTGGCCTTAGGAGATTCCCTAACCGTAGGACTTGGTTCTTCAGAGGAAGGATACTTAAGAATACATGGATTTGTTCCACAGTTTACCAATTACTTACGAACAAAACATACCGTTCATGTAGAAAACTACGGTATTCCTGGCCTAACAGCTACCGGGTTAGTCGCTTTGTTACAAGGAGATGAAGCATTAAGAAATCGTTTGAAAACAGCAAATATTATTACCGTCTCCATTGGAGGAAATGATTTTTTACAGACTGTTCGATCTCTTTCCCATTCAGATGACGAAGCATTACAACTTAGAATGCAGATTTTATGGACATCTTTGGAGCAGATCAGTTCTACTTTGCAACAAGTAAATTCTGAGGCTACCATTATGTTTATTGGCCTCTATAATCCCTATCCAACTCAACATGAATTGCATAAAATAGGAGCTAAATATGCCCCTTTGTATAATGAATTGATAGAAGAGGTAACACCGGAGTCTACCATTGTGATAAACCCCTATGAGTCTTTCGTAAATAGAGAGAAGGAATTAACTCATATAATAAATGACAATATTCACCCCAATGATTCTGGGTACAAGGAAATAGTAGCGCTTATGAAAAAAGCCTATTAAAATCAATAAAAAGAAGTGCAACCTCATCGGTTAGCACTTCTTTTATTCCTATTCTAATTAAAGCTTTGATAGAATATTATTATCATCATTATTCTCTTCGTCGTAGCTTAACACCTTTTCCACGGTTTCATAGGACTCACCATAAAGCTCTACATCTTTGTATGTATGAACTTGCTCATACATCTTCTTCATTCCTTCATATATACTTGCTTCATCTTGGTTACTTGGTGACCAATAAAGAATTTCCATTGGATTCACTTCATTTGTTGCCAAGGACCTTCTGTTATAGCCAATCGAGGCAGCGTGATCAAAGCCTTCTCTTTTATAAAAATGCAATCTCTTTTCCGTATCTGTATCTTCATAATCAACAGGCTCCACTTCTAAGATAATCGCTTTATTTTTCAGCTTTAACTTTTCGAGAAGTTTGTGACCTAACCCTTGGCCTCTTGCATCCTTAGAGACAAATAAATAATCAATGAAAATAAAGTTATCAAATTCTGCGTACATCAATACGTGATGTACCCCTTCATCTTTATGATAGATGTCCCCTTTTTCTTTTAAAAGCAACTCCATATGTTCTTTTGATTTCATTTCTTCAACCGGAAAATATTGATTTAATTTTTCATACCAATTCATTATATTTTTTTACCCCTTTCCTTTTCTAACTATATGTATACAACTAGTATAACAAACATATACAGAGCTAAACGTTAATATACCCTCTTTCTTTTATGATAATCATAATTTACAATAGAAGCAGGACTTGATTTTTACATAAGGCAAAGGGGATGTAAGACATGGTCGAATACTTTATAGACTTTACCATTGTAGCTATTCTAGTTATCGGAATTACTGCCGTTATGGGTGTATTAGTAAATGGAATTGGTGAAAAAGTCTTCGGGAGAAAAAATGGTTCCGAAAGCTTTGATAAATCTGCAAGTATGCAAAAAGGGTGGAAAAGTGTAGGGGGAAAAAGTAAGTAACTAATGTAATCGAGTAGGAGGGGATGACTAACCCCCGACCTCTCACACCACCGTACGTACCGTTCGGTATACGGCGGTTCAATTAAAATTGACGTAGACTTTGATATCTTGCATATAGACTTTTGAGCCCTTGGGAACTCCAATAGGAGTTCCCAAGGGTTCTGTGTAAGACTGGACTCTTGGAGATTCTCCAGTATTTCTTCCTAGAATTGCCCCATTCGTATGCTTTATATGGGTGAACTCCTAAACCTTTTAATTTCCTCACTTTGGTCTTCGGTTTCTTCCATTCTTTCCATACAATCATTCGTAGCCTTCTTCTTATCCACTCATCAAATTCTTTGAATTTGCTCGGTGTGTCTGCGAGGGCAAAGTAGCTGCACCACCCTACTAGGTATTGGTTTAGCTTCCTTATTCTCCATTCCATTGGGATTGGTTTAGAACGGGAAGTAAGAATTCTTATGTTAGCTTTAAGTCGTTTGATACTTTCGTTTGCTATCCGAACCTTAGGTTCTTTATGAATAGTAAAGCTAAAGCCAAGAAACTTACGCCTCCAAGGGCGGTCTACTGCCGATTTCTCTCGATTAACTTTTAGTTTCAGCTTCTTTTCAATGAAGTCAGTGATGGAGTTCATGACTCTTTCCCCTGCCTTCTTGGACTGAACATAAATGTTACAATCATCCGCATATCGGACGAAATTGTGGCCTCTGGATTCTAGCTCTTTATCGAGTTTATCCAAGAGGATGTTAGAGAGAAGAGGACTTAGCGGACCACCTTGAGGAGTCCCTTCTTCTATTTCATAGACAACACCGTTAATCATAATCCCAGCTTGAAGATATCTTCTAATTAGCTTAAGGACCGTCCG
>NZ_KV917375.1:3361444-4696444 GCF_002019665.1 Sutcliffiella halmapala
GTATCACCTTTGGCAGAAAGGACTTTGTTTTGAATTGCAAACTCATCCAGTGATACCTAGCCTTCTATGAAGTTCGTATTCCTCAGACCGGAAGTTTGCCGCCCGCTTCCTTCAGATTCCACGTCACCATGGACACCCTTGCGTTAAGCTAACCGTTACTTCTGCCTTCACAGTTCGGGACTTGCACCCTATAGATTGCACCCATGCCGGGCGCACAATATTAAAAAGCTGCCTCATAGAAGGCAGCTTTTTAGTTGGTTGACACGGCAAAATATAAAGAACTTGAGAATTAATCTCCTAAAGGTTTAAAATTCACACCATCTGTATAGGTATTTCCTGCATTCCATAATAGAAACTCATCAATCCCATTTTCGTTTAACGCTCGAATTTGATCTTCAATTTCCTTTTTACCATATGGAATATAGTTTCCAGATCCAAGCCAGGTTGCAGTAAAGTCTTGAATCCATGGCCTTGATACTGGTCTGTTTTCCAGTTCATCTAGCTTTTGATTTTCGAATTTAGCATATTCTGCAATAATTTTATAAGGCTCTAAGTCAGGCTTTGCAACACCAAAATATGAAGTCCAATGGCTTGGATAAATCATGGATGAAATAACATCGACATGCTCAGAAATTCGAGAAAAGTTTTGCCCAATTCCTGGTGCTTCTGGCAAGGTAGCTGTATAGCCGAAAATATCAACCGATACTTGAATATTGTATGGCTTTAAACGCTCCCTAGCATACTCCACAAAATCCGTGACAGATTCCACTCGCTTTTGTACATTATCCATCTCTTCATTTTTATATTCACCATAACTGTATTTAAGTGAAGTATCTCTTTTTTCAAATCCTTCGGGATAACGAACATAATCAAACTGGATTTCCTGAAAGCCCATTTTCGCCGCTTCAATTGCTATATCAATATTGTAATCCCATACTTCTTTTAAGAATGGATTAACAAATGCCTCTCCTCTTCCGTTTTTCCAAACCTTACCATTATCAACAAATGATAAATCAGGACGTTTTTCAGCTAAAACAGAATCCTTAAAAACAACGATTCTTCCTATCGGATAAACTTCCTTCTCTTCTAATTTCTTCATCATTTCTTGAGGATCTCTAATGTAAGGCTGAGCAATATCCAAAAACGGAGATTCTTCCTCAGGAATATACGTTAAATATCCATGATCGTCTTTAATGTCTATGACCATCGCATTTAGCTCACTGGAATCTATCAGGTTCAATAATCTTTCGAATCTTTCTCCCCCAGCAGAGTGGGCAGTGACGTAAATTCCTCTTACAGCATCCGGATAATTGAACTCATAGCCAGAGTCGAATGCAAATCTTGCTAACGATACGGGCAGTTCTCGCTCTTCTACAGATATTTTTTTCGTTCCATGCTTTCCAACCTGAAGAGTCTCTTCAGCATGAGTTGGCGAAAAGCATACTATGCTTAATGCAATTGTTGCAGCTAAGCCTCCGAACCATTTCTTCATAACTCTCCCCCATTCTCTTTGTCTCTTTTCCTGTAAAGTTGATTATAAAGGAAAATCGCCATTATTATCGTAATTTCAGCAAATTTCTCCAAAAATGCTACTAGAGCCCTAGAGGAAGCTGCATAATAATTCTCTATTAAAATGAAGTTGAATTAGTATTAGTACTGTAAGTTAAGCTGCTTCTTTGAATGGATGCTTTGTACTATTTTATTAAATCATTGTCTACTTATGTATGAAATGTGGAGGAAGGTTGCATTCTTCCGAAAGTCAGCTTTATTCGTCCAGTTTCCCCTTTTATTCGTCCGAAATCCGGCTTCATTCGTCCAGTTTCCCCTTCCATTCGTCCGAAATCCGACTTCATTCGTCCAGTTTCTCCTTTTATTCGTCCGAAATCCGGCTTCATTCGTCCAGTTTCCCCTTCCATTCGTCCAAAACTAATCCGACGCCACCGTAAGGGAGTAAAAAATAAACCGACCCTCTATAAGGGGCCGGTCATTATAATCATTTATTTTCCACTATATTCAGCTTGATATTTCTTATACTCTTTCTCAGAGCATAGGACAAAATGACCAGGTTTGATTTCACGTAATTCAAGCTCTTCGTTTTCGCTATAACCATGAGACTTCGGATCATATGCTACACGTTTACGCTGACGCTCTGAATCTGGATCTGGCTGAGGAATAGCCGATAATAAAGATTTAGTGTATGGATGTATAGGATTATTGTAAAGCTCATTGCTATCAGCAAGCTCCACAATTTTCCCGAAATACATAACTCCAATTCTGTCACTTATATATTTCACCATTGACAAGTCATGGGCAATAAAGAGATAAGTTAATCCCTTTTCCTTTTGCAGTTTTTTCATCAAGTTTACTACTTGGGCTTGAATCGAAACGTCTAAAGCTGAAATTGGCTCATCGGCAATGATGAAATCAGGATCTACAGCTAAAGCTCTTGCAATCCCAATCCTTTGACGTTGCCCACCACTAAATTCGTGTGGATAACGACCTGCATGTTCTTTATTTAATCCAACTGTCTCTAATAGGTCGTATACTTTTTGCATACGCTCTTTTCTAGTTTTAGCCAGACCGTGAATATCGATTCCTTCTGCAATAACATCTGCAATCGTCATTCTTGGATTTAAAGATGCATATGGATCTTGGAAAATCATTTGCATTTTGCGATTGAATTTTAGTAGCTCTTTTTTGGATTTCTTCCCATGAACGTTTTCACCTTCATAAAGAACCTCTCCATCTGTTGCATCATATAGGCGAATAATAGTACGCCCTGTTGTAGACTTTCCACAACCTGATTCCCCTACAAGACCTAACGTTTCACCGCGATAAATATCAAAGTTCAAACCGTCTACAGCACGAACCATATTAGGTTTTCCTTCATTGAAATATTGCTTTAAATTACGAATTTCTAATAGCTTTTCATTTGTCGCCATGTTATTCACCGTCCTTTATCATAACAGGCTTTTCGAAATTATTAGGCATTTTACGTCTACGCTTTTGAACTGCAACTGGCGGCTCAACTTTTGGAGCGTCTTCATGTAATAACCAAGTTTTCGCAAAGTGAGTTTTAGAAATTTGGAACATTGGAGGCTCCATTTCCAAATCAATTTGCATCGCATATTCGTTACGAGCCGCGAACGCATCTCCAATTGGTGGATCCGTTAAATCTGGTGGAGTACCAGGAATCGCATAAAGTTCCGCCTCATCACCTAATTCTAAATCTGGCATAGAGCTTAATAATCCCCATGTATATGGGTGCTGTGGATCATAGAAAATTTCATCCACTGTTCCCATTTCAATAATTTGTCCACCATACATAACGGCAACTCTATCTGCAACGTTCGCAACCACACCTAAATCATGTGTGATAAAAATAATAGAGGTTTCAATCTTTTGCTGTAGATCTTTCATAAGATCCAGAATCTGTGCTTGGATAGTAACATCAAGAGCAGTTGTTGGTTCATCTGCAATCAATACTTTAGGATTACACGCTAAGGAAATAGCGATAACTACCCTTTGTCTCATTCCACCGGAAAATTGATGAGGGTACTGCTTAAAGCGTTCTTCTGGCATCGGTATTCCAACTAAACGAAGTAAGTCAATCGCTTTTTCTTTTGCAGCACCTTTACTTACTTTTTGGTGTTTAATGATTCCCTCCATGATTTGTTTTCCAACAATCATCGTAGGGTTAAGTGACGTCATAGGATCTTGGAAAATCATCGCAATATCTTTTCCTCGTATGCCTTGCATAGCTTTTTCAGATAGCTTTGCAAGGTCTTTTCCATCGAATAAAATTTCTCCACTTTTTATGTTCGAGTTATTCTTTGGTAGAAGTCGCATTATTGTTTTCGTTGTGACAGATTTCCCTGACCCAGACTCTCCAACAATCGCTAAGGTCTCCCCTTTTTTCAAGTCAAAGTTAACGCCTCGAATTGCTTTAACCTCTCCTCCAAATGTATCAAAAGAAACGTGTAAGTTCTTCACTTCAAGAATTTTTTCCATGTTCCATTCACCTGCCTTTTTACTAATCCTTCATTTTAGGGTCTAATGCATCACGCATACCATCTGCAACAAGGTTGAATGCAATCATCAATAAACTGATAATAATTGCTGGGTAAATCATGATGTGTGGGAAAATTTGCAATGATTTATAACCGTCTTCAATTAACGTACCAAGGGATGCCATCGGTGGTTGAAGACCTAAACCGATAAAGCTTAAAAAGGCTTCGAAGAAAATCGCACTTGGTATTGTGAACATTGTGTTGATTATAATAACACCCACAACGTTTGGCAGTAAGTGTCTTGTGATGATTTTATTGTCCGACGAACCAAGTGTTCGCGATGCAAGTACAAATTCTTGACCTTTAAGTTTCAATACTTGTCCCCGGACGACTCGGGCCATTCCGACCCATCCCGTTATAGTAAGAGCAATGATAATGGCTAATATTCCCCGTTCCATTACTAAAATCATTAAGATAACGATAACAAGGTTAGGAATACCTATCAATACTTCAATGATACGTTGCATAACATTGTCGACACGACCACCATAATAAGCGGAGATTCCACCATAAGCAACTCCGATAACCATGTCTATTAATGCTGCTAACAAGGCAATAAATACGGACACTCTAGTTCCTTCCCAAATACGCGTCCATAAATCACGACCTAGACCGTCTGTTCCAAACCAGAAATAGTCGGTGACACCACGTTGCTCATAAACATCCACACCATTTCTAGTTCCGTCCATAATACCTAAGTTTTCAATACCTGGTACCTTTGCAGGTAAATTGGCTCTTAATAGATTTTGATCATTGAAACCATGACTATTCATGAAAGGTCCAAAAAGAGCTAGAAACGTAATCACGAAAAGGATAAAAACTCCTGCAATTGCAGCTTTATTTTTCTTTAATCTCAACCAGCCAGTTTGCCAATACGTTAAACTTGCTTTGGAAATTTTCTCGCTTTTATTAGGATCTTGTTTTGCTGGGTTAAATAACTCTTTAGGAAGTTTTTCATAATTGTTATTCATTATTTTTTACCTCCTGCTAAACGAATACGCGGATCGATAATTCCATAAAGAATATCAACTATTAGTACAATAAAGATAAATAAAGCAGCAAAGAATAGCGTTGTACCCATGATTACTGGATAATCATTTGTCATGATAGAACGAACAAACTGCTCACCAAGTCCTGGAACTGCAAATATTTTTTCAATTACTAATGTACCTGTCATTAAACTTACCGCAAGTGGACCTATTACTGTAACTACTGGAATTAATGCATTACGTAAGGCGTGCTTAAACGCAATATCAAACGAAGATGCACCTTTTGCTCTTGCTAATGTAATATAATCAGAGCCTAATACCTCGATCATTTCCGTACGCATGAAACGTGCTGCAATAGCGATTGGGAACATAGATAGCGCTATTGTAGGCAGAACGGTATACTCCCAACCACTCCAAAAGGCCACTGGGAACCATCCAAGCTTTACTGCAATATAGTATTGTAATAATCCAGCGAAAACGAAAGATGGTATTGACTTACCAAGAACCGCTAAAATCGTCGAACCGTAATCAACCCAAGTATTTTGTTTAAGGGCAGCAATTACCCCTAAAAATATTCCTATAATTGTTCCAACAAGCATGGCCTGAAAGCCTAATTGTGCAGAAGGACCAATACGTTGCATAATTAGATCGGTTACATTTCTGTTGTCATATTGAAAGGAAATACCTAGATCCCCCTGTGCAAGACTTATAATATATTTTGCATATTGTACTGGTACAGGATCATCAAGACCATATTTTGCATAAAGGATTGCTTTTTGCGCTTCAGTCATTTTTTCCTGCATAGTAAACGGAGTACCTGGCATAAGTTTCATTAAGAAGAATGTAAAAGAAGCGATTATAAATAAGGTGATAATCATATAAAGAATACGCTGCAGCAAGTACTTAGTCATTTTCGCACCTCCTATAAAAATTTGAATAGTCGAATTGTATATAATTTTCCCTAAAATTCGACAATTTGAATACAGGGAAAAAGAGAGTATATAATCCAATATACTCTCTTTTTCTTTAGTTTCAAAGAAATAAATTTATATCAATATAACTTTATTAGTTTTTACCGCTAATGTATGCCCACTTGTAGCTGAAATCAGGACCAAAATTATGCATGTATACGTTTTGTACGTAAGGCTGCCATAATCTTGTAGTACCACGTTGATAAATTGGAGCAATAGCTGCATCTTCGTCAATAAGAATACGATCTGCTTCTTGCATTGCTTCAAAACGTTTTGCTGGCTCATTAGCATAAGTTGTCATAACGTCTTTTAATAATTTATCATATTCTGGGTTAGAGTAGCCCATTTTGTTATTTCCACCATCTGTAATCCAAAGGTTAGCGAATGAAATTGCATCTAGATAGTCAGGACCCCAACCAGCTAATTGCATGTCATAGTCCATTGCTGAATCTAAATCAAGTCTTTGAGCAAATGGTACTTCTTTCAATTTGATTGTTAAACCTGGTAGGTTTGTTTCAAATTGATTTTGAATATATTGTTGCATATTTTTTGCTGTTTCAGTGTCTCCACCAAGAATCTCAATTGTTAAAGAATCAGTTCCTAACTCTTCTAAACCTTTTTCCCAAAATTCTTTTGCTTTTGCAGCATCGAATTTGTTGAAGTCACCATGTTTGTCACGGAAATCTTCACCAGTTTCAGGATGTTGAACGAATCCAACAGGAACAGAATAGTTAGCAGGTACAGATCCATTGTTTAGTACAACATTAGCTAAGTCTTCTTTATTAAATGCCATAGAAAGCGCTTTACGGATATTTAAATTTGCTAAAGCTTCATTTTTTGTTTGGTTCATTTTAAACCAGAAAATTGTTGGCTCTAAATAAGAAACGATTGTTGGATCTTCTTTGTATAACTCTACAAATTCAGAAGTTAATCCAGGTGAGATATCAATTTGCTTTGCAGTATAAAGGTTAACCCCTGTAGAAACTTCTTTAACTACTTTTACATTGATTTCATCTAAGTTAACTGTTTCAGCATCCCAATAGTCTGCATTTTTCTTCATTTTCCAACCTACTTCATGCTCCCAGCTATCTAATACGAAAGGACCATTGTAAATCAGGTTTTCTGCTTCTAATGCATACTTGTCACCTTGCTCCTCAACAAAACCTTGATGTTGTGGGAAGAATGTAGGGAATGTCATTAAAGATTCGAAATATGCTACCGGTTGTTCTAATGTTACTTCTAGTGTGTTATCGTCTAATGCTTTAACACCAAGCTCTTCTAATGGAAGATCTCCAGCAGAAACTTTTTCTGCATTCATAATTTTACCATTCATCATATATGGTCCATATTCTGAACCAACTTCAGGGTCAACAGCACGCTGCCATCCAAAAACAAAGTCTTTTGCAGTTACAGGATCTCCATTAGACCATACTGCATCTTCACGTAATTTGAATGTATAAGTAAGACCATCTTCACTTACTTCGTGACCAGTTGCCATACCTTCAACAACCTCGTCGTTTTCACCAAGTCTGTAAAGACCTTCAAAAACGTTGTTCATTACGTTAAATGCTACTGCATCTGTTCCTTTAACTGAGTCCATTGTCGGAATTTCAGCAGAATCTAAAACATTAAGTACTTGAGGGCCAGTTGGTTCTCCCTCACCAGCAGGAAGTTCTTCCCCTTGTCCATTGTTGTTCTGTGCTGAATTTCCACCGCCACAAGCAGCTAAAAATGCACTAAGTACAAGTGAAAGCGCTAAAAGTAATAAATATTTTGACTTTTTCATTTACTTGACCTCCTAAAAAAATATGTCGAATTTTGTTCATCAATTGAAGTAACGATTTTCATTATACAAGTTTTCTAAACATTGTGCATTCATAATTTTAACAACAATTTAATAAAATACTGATTTTTCAAGATTAATCATTACAAAAATGGTTCTTTGTACCTATAAAATATTCGGTATTAACCTGCCTTTTATTACATTTTCTTTACAAATATTGCGTTATATTTACATATATTTTTTTACAAGTAATCCCTTTTGTATTATCTTTAAGTTTGTCATTTTCTATTCATTTCTTTACAATACATTTTAGTAACATTTTTCTATGTAGGAGGACTTATGAAAAAATCTTATAAACCAACACTCATTTTTTTCTTTATTCTGACACTAACAACTATCCTGTTCGGTTTTCTTTATTATGGAACTTTCAACTTACTAGTTTTTATTAATACTTCTTTCTTCTTTTCAGGATTATTTCTTTCCCTTTCCTTACTTATTCTTGTCACAAAAAATGGATTTTTTGATGGAATAACATTTGGATTTCGAAAAATAATTGCATCAAGGCAAATGGATAAAGATTTAGAAAATGATATTCGAAATGAGATGAGACCTCCCTCTGAATTAGTAGATCCTATTAGTTTATTTCCCATGTTTACTGGTTCATTTTTGCTTTTTTTATGTATGATTTTCTCTTTATTTGGCTATTACTATAGTTGATATTTACCAATAATTAAGCTATAATATAGAATACTTAATATATCCATTTGCAATGATAAAGAGTAGTACTAAACTGCTTAGTTTACTAGAGAGTTTGTGGTTGGTGGGAACAAACAACTAACGTTTAGGAATGGACTTTTGAGCATCATGCCGAACAGAAATTAGTAGGCACTGACGTTTCCTTACGTTACAAGGCAAAGTGATTTCAGCAATTTTTTTGCTTGAAATAATAAGGGTGGTACCACGGTCCATTCGTCCCTTTATGGGGACGGATGGGCCTTTTTGTATGCATTTTTATTTAATATCCATCATCATTAAGGAGTGAAAATATGAAAACTATATTTTCTGGCATTCAGCCAAGCGGTAATGTTACATTAGGAAATTATATCGGTGCAATGAAGCAATTTGTCGAATTACAAGATGAGTATAACAGCTATTTTTGTATCGTAGACCAGCATGCTATTACAGTCCAGCAAGACCCAATCGAGCTTAGAAAAAACATTCGAAAACTTGCAGCTCTCTATTTAGCTATTGGTTTAAACCCTGAAAAAGCAACACTTTTTATCCAATCGGAAGTTCCAGCACACGCCCAATTAGGCTGGATGATGCAATGCGTTGCGTACATCGGAGAATTAGAACGTATGACGCAATTCAAAGATAAATCAGCTGGAAAAGATTCCGTTACTGCTGGTTTATTAACTTATCCACCACTTATGGCAGCAGATATTTTGCTATATAATACTGATTTAGTACCTGTTGGAGAGGACCAAAAACAACATTTAGAACTGACACGCGACCTCGCTGAGCGATTCAATAAAAAATATCGTGACATACTGACTGTACCTGAAGTGAAAATCCCTAAAGTAGGCGCAAGAATTATGTCGTTAGCTGAGCCTACGAAGAAGATGAGTAAATCAGATCCAAACCAAAAATCATTCATTTCTTTATTAGATACACCTAAACAATTAGAAAAGAAAATAAAGAGTGCTGTTACAGACTCTGAAGGTATTGTTAAGTTTGATAAAGAAAACAAGCCAGGAGTTTCCAACCTACTTTCTATTTATTCTATTCTAGGAAATAAAACAGTAGAGGAATTAGAGATCTTCTATGAAGGAAAAGGTTATGGAGATTTTAAAGGCGACCTAGCCGAAGTAGTTGTAAATGCACTAGAACCAATTCAAACAAAGTATCATGATTTAATTGAATCTGACAAACTAGATGCGATTCTCGACGAAGGTGCCGAAAGAGCGAACCGAGTAGCAATGAAAACTTTAACTAAAATTGAGAATGCCATGGGCTTAGGAAGAAAACGCAAACGATAACAATATAAGCGTGGTTAACCAACTAGTTCATGATCAACTAAAAAAGAGGCCGAAAAAGTGCTCAACACTTTTTCAGCCTCTTTTTATTTTATTGCCTCGGAAACAATTAATTTACCTTTGGATGTTGCTCTAGTTCCCAAAGTTTTTCAAAGAAGGGTTGTCCTTTTACTAAATGCTCACAAAAATGCTGATGTTTTAGTGACCAGCCATGTCTTGTTTCCTCAAATAGTTGTACCCAAACTTCGTCAAATGACATTTCTTGAATTTCTCTATAATGCACAGGGTTCCACTCTGTATACCAGTAACGAACCTCTGCAACATTACATGTCGATTTTAATTGATCTAAAGCCATAAACAAAAGCTGCTTTAATTGGCGTTCTTTTCTTGTTAGCCCATTCATAATCTCTGGTGATGGTGAAAGAATATGATACTCCTTCTCCATTTTTACGTTTTTTGTAAAAGGATAATCTGCATAATCGCTGTTTTCAATCATGTCATAGACTAATTGCTCTTGCCTTGGAATAAGTCTACTCTTCCTAATTGGAATATTGTATCCAATCGTGTCGACTGCTAGAATTCCTAACCCATCTGTCACAACAAAACAATAATCCAATTGAATCCGTTCATGATTTTTTCGAATATAGCTTTTTTGAAAAATTTCTTCAAGTAAAGATTGAGGTAGCTCTTGGAGGTCGTTTTCAATGTAGTTGAATAGAACAGACTCTACTTTTAATAATGGAACTTGATCTAACAATTCCACACTATCGTCTTTTCTCCATTCGTGAAAATGGCAAACATTATACCCGTTTTCTTCTCCTTCAAACCAATTTACCCATACGTCATGAAGATACAACATATCATACCCCTCACTTCACATCTACTCTTTATTTATCCAACAGTATTGGCAGTGAAGTGCAAAATTATTCCATAAAAGCCAGATATTTTTTATGAATTAGTCTAAATCTCGAAATATAGGGTTTTCATGTTGAGGAATGTATAAGCTTGAAGCAACAACAATAACTCCTAGAGGCAACAGATAGCACTCAACTCTCGTAGTAATAAAAAGAAAAAACTCTATCATAGTAGTTCCGGTTGCGAACAGGTTTAAATATGCTATTGTACTAATTCCTCCTGCAACAGCAATGCCAAATCCAGCTAAGAAGAAAAAAATTCTAATCATCAGCCATCCCTTATTAATAGATATCTCTTTTTCATGCTAACAAACTCCTTGTCCACACTTGTACTATCATTTTATGTAAAAATCCTAGAGATGATGACAATTTTATAGAAAACAGGTAGCAGGATTAATCATAGTAAGCAAAAAAAAGACAAAAAAGAAAAGTCAAGATTTACTCTTGACTTTTCTTTATTCGTTAATCCTTGGATCAAGTGCATCACGCAAGCCATCACCAACAAAGTTAAAACTTAGAACTGTTAAGAAAATTGCTAAACCTGGGAATAATGGATACCACCAATGTTTTAACATGATTGTAAAGTTCTGTGCATCTTGCAACATATTGCCCCAACTTGGTGTTGGTGGTTGAATCCCAAGACCTAGATAACTTAGTGCGGATTCAGCAAGGATAACTCCTCCAATAGCTAACGTTGCAGCAACAATGATTGGCCCAAAAGCATTTGGAAGAATATGAGAAAAAATTATTTTATAACTTCTTGTACCTATCGTTTTAGAAGCTAATACAAATTCTCTCGTTCTTAATGATAAGAATTCCCCACGTACTAGACGTGCTGTGCTAGTCCAACCAGTTAGTGCAAAGATTATAATTAACTTGTCCACTCCTGGTTGAAATATAGTAACAAGTGTAATTAACAAGAATAAGGTTGGAATCGAAAGAATTATATCTACAATACGCATTAGAATGGAATCAATTAATCCTCCAAAATATCCCGCTATTGCTCCAACACTTACACCGATTGTAATGGAACCTGCTACTGAAGCAAAACCTACTAATAAGGAGATTCTTGCCCCATACAATAAACGTGCGAAAACATCGCGTCCAAAACGATCTGTCCCTAGCCAATGCTCACCACCAGGATCTTGAAGTTTATTTAGTAAGTTTTGTTCACTGTACGAATGTGCTGTAAGCCAAGGTGCAAAGATTGCTCCAGAGATAATAATAGCTAAGATAATAGCTCCGATTACAGCAAGCTTATTCCGCAGAAACTTTCGTATTGTTATTCTCGTTAGCGTATCAGGTTTTGCCTTTAAATTGGGGTCTAACGATAGATTATTATTGTTTGATTGAGGCGATGTTTGAGTTTGCATCGATGTTCCCCCTTCTAGTATTCAATTCTTGGGTCAAAGACTGCATAGAGAATATCTGCAAGTAAGTTCCCGATAACTACTAAGACCGCTGAAATTACTGTTAGTGCCATTATGACTGGATAATCACGCTGAAAGGCAGAGTCAAGGAATAATAACCCAATCCCAGGCCAGTTGAATATTTTTTCCGTAATAGCTGCTCCACCAATAAAGGAAGGAAGCATTAATCCAAAAATAGTGATTACAGGAATTAATCCATTACGTAAACCATGCTTATATACAACTTTGTTTTCCTTTAAGCCTTTAGCTCTTGCTGTACGCATATAATCTTGACTTAATACTTCTATCATACTTGAACGTGTATATCTCGTTAACCCCGCCATGTCAGCAGTAGCGAGTACAAATGCAGGTAAAATTAAATGTTTTATTCTATCTACAATACTAAAATCGGCATTTAAGGTAGCGACACCACCAGTTGGTAACCATCCCAACTGTACAGCAAACACCATGATAAGAATTAAACCAATCCAAAAGTTAGGGGTAGCTAGTCCTACAAAGGAAGTAATGGTTACAGAATAATCGGTTAGACTATAACGCTTTCTAGCTGCTATTACTCCAAAAGGTACCGCAACCACAACTGCTAATATTGTAGAGACAATCATTAGCAATAATGTATTAGGTAATCGGTTCATGATCATTTCACTAACTGGAACTCCACGACGTATCAAAGAAGTACCAAAATCTCCTTGGACCATGTTTCCAACCCATTTGATGTATTGTTCATGCACTGGATCATTCAATCCATATTTTTCCTCAAATTTCTTCATATCTTCAGCACTAATATTAGGATCCATCATCAGGGACGAGGGGCCACCAGGAGCCATTTGGATAATGGCAAAGGATAATATTGTGATACCGATAAGTAAGGGAATAGCCATTAAAGAACGGCGAATGATATATGAGATCATAGCTGATTCTCCTTTTCTGTCTTTACTTTAACGGGGTCGTTAACGTGAATGTTCTATATAAATATTGGAGGCTATTCATAGCTCCCAATATTACTGTCAATTTTCATGAAAAGAGGAAAGGAATTTCTCCCTCTCCTCCAATCTCAAGGCTAATGGCTATTAGTCTTGTTTTAACCACCATTCATTGATTTTGTAGAAGTCATCCTTCGCGTGGAAAACATATCCTTCTAAACCAGCAGGCATAGCACGGTGTACGTTTGGATAGTACAAGAATGTGTATGGTTGCTCTTCAGCAATAATGTTATTAACTTCAACGATGTAGCCTTTACGCTCATCTTGATCCATTGTACTCATGTTAAGATCCATAAGCTTATCAGCCTCTGGGTTAGAGTAATTAACGAAGTTTAATCCTTCTTCAATTTCTTTCGTGTGGAAGATTCCACTTGGATCTGGATCAGTACCTAAGCTCCATCCTAAGATGATAGCATCGAATTTCCATGCAGGAGGGTTAACATCCGCTAAGAATGCAGACCATTCCATAATGTTTGGTGTAACATTAATTCCGATTTCTTTTAATTGTTGTTGAACAACAACCGCGATGTCTTCACGTACTTTGTTACCTTGGTTAGTTTTTAATTCGAACTCGAATTTTTGACCGTCTTTTTCAAGAGTTCCGTCAGCACCAGGAGTCCATCCAGCTTCTGCAAGTAAAGCTTTTGCTTTTTCAGGATCGTATTCGAATTTAGGTGCATTTGAATCATCATAAGCCCAGCTTAATGGAGATTCAGGGAAGTGAGCTACTTCTCCATCACCATTCATTACAGATTGAACGATAGTTTCTCTGTCAATTGCATGAGTTAAAGCTTGACGAACAGTTTTTTCTGCGAATAAAGGATTACGTAAGTTATATCCTAAGTATGTGTAAGAAAGAGCTAAACCAGATTCGATTTTTAATTTCCCTTGTGTTTCCCATTCTTGAACTGTTTCTAAGTCAGTAGAAGGTACAAGAGAGAAATGTACGTCTCCAGTGTTTAATTGAGTTAATAACTGATCAGCATCAGTTACAATTTTGTAAGTAACAGTATCTAGATATGGACGACCTTCATGATAATCATCAAAAGCTTCTACTTTTACATATTGTCCATCAACCCACTCAACAAATTTGAATGGACCAGAACCGATAGGAGATTTAGTATTGAAATCATGCTCCCCTAAGTCAGCTACAGGCACATCGCCTAAGATATGTTGAGGTAAGATTCCATAACCTAAAGTTACATGGAAAGCTGGATCAACAGAGCTTAAAGTGATTTTAACTGTTAATTCATCAATGATTTCAACAGTAGAGATTCTTTCGAAATAACCTTTACGTGGACCATCATAGTCTTCATGTAATGGAATATCAAAAGTAAATTTAACATCTTCAGCAGTTACAGGCTCACCATCGTGGAAAGTTAAACCTTCTTTTAATTTTAAAGTATGAACTAAGCTATCTTCTGAAACATCCCAGCTCTCAGCCATAGATAATTCAGGTTCAAATTCAGTGTTACCACTCACTAAGGAGTCAAACACAAATCCTTCAATTGCAGAACTTGCAGTATCTGCAGAGTAAAGTGTGTTGAATAGTGTTGGGCTTCCAGAAGAACCGATAATTAGGTCTCCACCTTGTTGTGGTTCATTGCTATCTGCTGGTTTCTCTTCAGTAGTACCACCATTATTATTGTTGTTGTTATTGTTATTATTGTTTGGACTAGTTCCGCTGTTGTTAGAAGAACAAGCAGCAAGGAACAATGATAGCACTAATGTTAAAGCGATTAGAATTAATGACTTTTGCTTCACGTTTAACTCCCCCTTAAAATTTTAATGTTCTGAAAATGAAAGGTAAAGAATATTTACTTTTGAGATTATCTCCCCCTTTCAATGGGTATATATTTTATGTACTTGTCACCTAATCGTATAGGTGACAAGCAACAAAATGATTTGGTTTAACCTCTTTAAATTGAGGTACGATTTGTTTACAGGAATCCATCGCTGCTGGACAACGAGTATGGAATACACATCCCTGTGGCGGATTCGCTGGACTTGGAAGTTCACCTTTTAGAACGATGCGCTCACGCTTCACTTGACCTTTACGACGAGTAGATGGTACTGCTGAAAGCAAGGCTTGAGTATAAGGATGCATTGGTTCACTATATAAATCATTTTTGCTTGCAAGCTCCATCATTTTTCCAAGGTACATAACTCCCACTCTATCGCTTATATGACGAACAACACTCAAGTCATGGGAGATGAAAATATACGACAGTCCCATTTCCTTTTGTAAGTCCTGCATTAAGTTGATAATTTGGGCTTGTATGGAAACATCCAATGCTGAAACTGCTTCATCAGCAATAATCAGTTCCGGATTTAATGCAAGTGCTCTCGCAATCCCAATACGCTGACGTTGTCCACCTGAAAACTCATGCGGATATCTGTTTATATAAGATGGATCTAATCCTACTTTTTCAAGCAATTCTTGCACTTTTTCTTCTCGTTCTTTACGAGTAAATAGATTATGTGTGTTATACGGCTCTTTTAAAATAGATCGTAATGTCTTTCTAGGATTTAACGTTGCAAATGGATCTTGGAATACCATTTGTATATCACGTCGTACTGTCTTTCTAAGTTCACTCTCACTCATTTTTGCAATGTCACGGCCCTTGAAGATGATTTCACCTTCTGTGGGTTCGTATAGACGGATTAGTGTTCTTCCTGCAGTTGATTTACCACAGCCTGATTCCCCTACGATACCTAATGTCTCACCTTTTTTGATAAAGAAGTTAATATCGTCCACTGCTTTTACGTTTCCAACATGTCGTTGTAGCAAACCTGCTTTAATTGGAAAGTACTTTTTCAATCCTCTTACTTCAAGGAGGTTATCGGCAGAATTATCTGTTTGAATCAAATCTACATTTTGCGTATCTGTTGATATCATGCTTATGCCCCCTTCCCATCATATAAGAAGCATCGAACCGAACGATTCCCTTCTTTCTTTTCAAGCGCAGGCACTTCTGAAAAACAGCGGTCAAACGCTTGTGGACAACGCGGGGCAAAGCGGCAACCTACTGGTAAATTTGTTGGCGGTGGTACATTCCCTTTAATGGATTCCAATCTTGAAATATCAGCTTCAATACTTGGAATCGAATTCATCAATCCTATTGTATATGGATGCATTGGTTCATCGAATAAATCGTCGACTGATGCTTCTTCGACTACTTGACCGCAATACATAACTACTACTCTATCAGCTATCTCTGACACAACACCTAAATCATGAGTAATCAAAAGGATAGAGGTATCAAACTTATGACTTAAGTCCTTCATTAAGTCCAAAATTTGAGCTTGAATCGTTACATCTAATGCAGTAGTAGGCTCGTCTGCAATGAGTAATTTGGGATTACAGCTCATTGCCATTGCTACCATAACCCTTTGTCTCATCCCACCAGATAAGCGATGTGGGAAGTCATTTACAAGTTGTGCAGCTCTTGAAAAACCAACAAGTTCTAACATTTCAATTGCTTTTTTCATAGCAGTTGTTTTCGTCATTTTTTGGTGAAGCATTAATACTTCGATAATTTGTTCCCCGATTGTTAAAACAGGATTTAACGATGTCATCGGCTCTTGGAAAATCATAGAAATATCATTACCTCGTACTTTACAAAGTTGATTTTCTGTAAGCTTCACAAGATCCTTGCCATCAAATAATATCTCTCCACCTACGATTTTTCCTCCTGGGCTAGGTACGAGTCCCATTATAGAAAGCGAGGTTATCGATTTACCTGACCCTGATTCCCCAACCAGTGCAACAGTTTCTCCCTTCTTTATGGAGATATCTACACCATCTACTGCTGGAATAGCTTGCTTTTTTCTAAAAAAGTGAGTTTGTAGGTTTCTCACTTCTAATAAAGCTGACATTTAGCCTTCACCATCCTTTTCTCTTTCGATGCATGGTCTGTATGATGTCTCAGTAATTCCATTTGTAATTTAATTGTTAAAATATTTAGTTAATTATTAACATAAATATTACAAATTTATTAAACTACCATTTGTTACTTGATGTATTCGTTCATTCTTGCTGGATTTCCATGCCAATTATTACAGTATTAATTCCCGGTTAGCTTGAACTTCACCTATAAAAACTAAATTATCGGAAAATAATTATCGTCTGTTTGTATAGTATTACAGTTTCGTTACAGAATCAAGCTAATTTTGAAAATTAACTAAAAATTTTTTAAATTGAGACTTGCAACAATCTTCTACAAAAACTGATTATATACAAATAAAAACAAAAAAACTAGCTTTATTTGCTAGTTTTCTAATTTTTTTGATATTATCATAACATTCCTTAAAGAATTATATTTCTAGTAGGTTCCTTACATCTGACAAACTCAGTTTCATGAGTAAAGGATAAGAAACTTTGTCTTCCTGCAACAGTTTTTGAATTAAATAAAAACCTACACAATAGCCAACCATCTTAGGGTAAAATCCTTTTCCGTATAAAATCTTCATATGTTCTCTCTCGTTTTTTTTCAAATCCTTATTAGGTAAAATAATCCTTTCAAGAAAGTTTTGAAGTTCCTTCGAGTTGTAATAGTTGGTCCATTTTGCTGTATATTTTTCGCCTAAGTGATGTTTCACTGCACTTTCTGCCAATCCTTCAATCAAAACGGATTCGACTAATGTGTAATGATCATCATTTTTTTTATTGTTTGCTAGCACACAAATGTGATTATATTCGTGTGTAAAAAGAGCTCTTAATTCATTTACTTCTATATCTACTGGCAAAAACAGAAATAGCTTATCTTTAAAGGCCACTCCTGATTTCCCTTTAAATTCTCTCTTTATTTGAGTATTCTGTTCATCAGATGGAAAAATAAAGATAGGGATATCAGGGCCATTCCATATTTTCTTTAATCTCTTCCATTCTTTTAATACAATGTTCCAGCAATCAAGATTAATCAATTTCTCCACGGTCTCTTTCCCATTTTGTACAGGCCGGTACATGCCATGCATAATTAAATAGTCATAAAGTTCCCGCTCGGTTACGTCCTCAAAATATTTAAGAAGCTTTTTGGAGATGTTCAATGGTTGATGGTAATCCTCTTCTAACCATCGATCTGTATGAATTATACTCATTTTCTACATCCCTTTTCTTCACTTTTCCACATTGTATGATAGCTGTTACAAAAAGGTGAAGTAAGGGTTGGATCGTCTTAATCCGCTTTCTTTTATTCAAAAAAACATCAGATTCTCTATAAAAGAATCTGATGTCTTTGCTTATTTCCAAAAAGAATTATTTTTCATAGCGTTTAAATACGATTGTTGCATTATGCCCACCAAAGCCAAGGGAGTTACTCATTGCTGCCTTAACCTCTTGGTGACGGGCAACATTTGGTACGTAATCAAGATCACACTCAGGGTCAGGTGTTTCATAATTAATCGTTGGAGGGATGATGGAATTTTCGATTGCTTTAATAGCAAAGATTGCTTCTACTCCCCCTGCCGCTCCTAGAAGATGTCCAGTCATGGATTTAGTTGAGCTGATTGCTACCTTTTGTGCATGCTCTCCCATTACTTCTTTGATCGCGAGCGTTTCGAACTTATCGTTATATTCTGTACTTGTTCCATGTGCATTAATATAATCAATTTCATTTGGTTGTAGTCCAGCGTCATTAATTGCCATTCTCATAGCACGAACGCCACCTTCTCCACCAGGAGCAGGTGCTGTGATATGATGGGCATCTCCAGTTGCACCATAACCAACGATCTCTGCATAAATACGTGCTCCACGTGCCACTGCATGCTCTAAATCCTCGAGTATTAATATTCCTGCTCCTTCACCCATCACAAAGCCATCTCTGTTTAAGTCAAATGGTCTGCTAGCAGTTTTAGGATCAGCATTGAAAGAAAGTGCCTTAGCAGAACTAAAGCCAGCAAACGCCATGTCTGTTAAAGGAGCCTCAGTACCTCCTGAAACCATCACATCAGCATCGCCTCGTTGGATTACTTTAAATGCATCCCCAATGGAGTTCGTCCCGGTTGCACAGGCAGTCACGGTACAAGAGTTTACTCCTTTTGCTCCAAGTGCTATTGAGATTTGACCTGTTGCCATATCAGGAATCATCATTGGTACAAAAAATGGACTAACACGACGAGCACCTTTTTCTAAAAAGGTTTTATACTGTTGTTCAAAAGTTTCCATTCCACCGATACCGGAACCTACCCATACCCCTACTCGCGGAGCGATCTCATCAGTAATCGTTAAGTTGGCATCTTTCACAGCCATTAAGGAGGCTGCTATAGCATATTGAGTGAAGCGATCCATTCGGCGGGCTTCTTTTTTATCCATATAATCTTCAGCTTTAAAATCTTTGATTTCTGCAGCTACTTTAGCTGGGAACATTTCACTATCTACTCTTGTTAAGAGACCTACTCCAGATACACCATTAATGGCATTTTCCCAAGCCTCATTTACATCTTTTCCAATTGGTGTTATTGCACCTAATCCTGTTACAACTACTCTTCTTTTTTGCATTACGTTGTACTCCTTCCAACACTATATCTATTATGTTAATCTTATTTTCCCCATCTTAAGGCAATTGCACCCCAGGTTAATCCGCCACCAAATCCTACCATAACTATAAGGTCGTCATCCTGGATTTTCCCATTTTCCAATTCCTCCACAATAGAGATAGGAATGGATGCTGCAGAGGTATTTCCGTATTTATTGATTGTTTTGGACATTTTCTCTTCAGGTAACCCTAATCTCTCTCTTGCTGCTTCCATGATGCGAATATTTGCTTGATGTGGGATTAAGTAATCGACATCTTCTTTAGTTAACCCAGCTTTTTCTAAAACATTGATAGCAGACTCACCCATTTGTCTTACTGCAAACTTAAACACTTCACGACCATTCATAATGATTGTCTCATCTTGGTATAAATGCTTCGCTCCTGTTCCGTCTGCTCCAAGCTCAAATGATAGAATACCTCTTCCGTCTGATACTGGTCCTATTACTACTGCACCGGCTCCATCACCGAATAATACTGCTGTATTTCGATCTTCCCAGTCCACAATTTTAGAAAGCTTTTCTACACCTACTACTAAGACATTCTTGTATGTCCCTGCTTCTACAAACTGTTTCGCAGTAATAATTGCGTACATAAATCCTGCGCATGCAGCACTTATGTCAAAAGCATTTGCCTTTTTTGCACCTAAGCGTTCCTGGATCATACAGGCTACAGATGGAAAAGGATTGTCTGGTGTGACCGTTGCCACAATAATCATGTCCAATTCCTCAGCAGTAATCCCAGCATTTTCTAACGCTTTTTCCGCAGCAAAAAATGCCATATCTGAAGTATTTATCTCATCGCTCGCTATTCTTCTTTCCTCTATACCAGTTCTCGTTTTTATCCATTCATCCGTTGTATCTACCATTTTTTCTAAGTCAGCATTTGTTAGTACCTTTTCAGGTACATATCTCCCGATTCCAACTATACCTGCATTCATAGAAATAACACCTAACTCTCTTTTAATATCAAATATTATGACTTGGTACTAATTTTAACTCATTATTTTGATATTGACAATATATATGTGCCCTAAAATGGTTCTTCTTATCAAAATGAGCCAAATGCCCAACCATTTTTCTACTGGTTGCATACACTATTTGTGACAACCCAGTTAGTTATGAGGTGAATTAATTGAGTGAAGATCAAAGCAAAAAAGAGGAGAAAGTAGAGGACATTGACCCCTTTACAAGGATGATGTTTGGTCGGCCAATAAAAAGTGAAAAAGTAGAACCTAAACCAGAAGACTCTTCCAAGAAAAAAGTCGGTGAGGAATATTATGCACTAATTGAACAAGTTGATTCTATCATGGAATCTGTAAATAAATTAAAACCGATGTTAAAGGAATTTTCTCCATTGATCGATTATTTCAAGAAAAAATAAGAAAAGAGACTGATATCTTTGTCAGTCCCTTTTTCTTTTACTCTATATCTAATGCATTTTGCTTTCCTAATTCGTATGCTTCATCCATTACTTTTGTAAGAAGCGAAACTAGAGGCTGGATGTGCTGAGGTTGTAATTCTAAACCAGTTTCATCAAGCATCTGCTTAGCCTCAGGTAAATATTTCATTGCGATTGCCATATATTGCATTGTTCTATCTTGTTCCATTAATCAGACCCACTTTCTAATTGATTTGGTAATAAACCAGATTCTTTATAAACAGCAATATGTTTATTTATTTCTTCTTGATATTCTTTACTCACCAGTGGACTATATGTACCTAAGGATATTACCTCATCCTCAAAATCAAAGTAAATATTACCAGAATTTAGCTCTCCTGCTAGGAATCGCTTGGCCACTAATACATATAACTCTGGGACATGTTGTACAGTACTGGTCAAAACAGTATTTTCTCCTAAATCAGATTGATCGGATACAAAACCAATGGCATAGAGCCCTTTATCCTTTAATGTATTAATAACAGGAATATTGAAACCATCTCCTGCTGGATAAACAATATCAACCTCTTTTTCAAGCATTCTCTCAAGCTTTACAGAAGCTATTTCAGGATTATCCCAATCTTGGGTATACTCTATGTAAACTGTTGCATCTGGATTTTCATATAAGACACCCTCAAAAAAACCATTTACTTCTGGCTGCCATTCAAATGCTGCGATAATACCTAGATTATTTGTTTGGGACATCTTCCCAGCAATCATTCCACCAAAAAAGCCCATCGCATTTGCATTGAAATTCAAACTTGTAACATTATTACCACTAACATCTGAATTAAAACAAACAAAGTGAATATCTGAATATTCCTCAGCTATATCACTAAAAACCTGCGCATATTCACTACCATGACCAAATATAAGATTAATTCCTTCTTTTTCGAAATCCTTTACCGCCTTTTTAATAGCATCTTCACTAATGATACCTTCTTGATAAAAGACATCCACATTAAACTCTGATTGTATACGCAAGAGACCCTTATACCCTTTTGTCCCCCATACCTGATCACTAATAGTATCTGGAACTAACATTCCAACCTTTTGTAACTGAGTATCTGGATTAGGTTGTCCACAAGCTGCTAAAAAGAGAAAAACGAGGAGAAATAACCCAATTGGTTTTTTCATGATGAAACACCACCTTAGTTTTTCGGAAAAAAATCCCATTTTCTTCTTATATATATGATTCCTCTTTTATTGTACATCTCGAGAGACGAAAGGAAAAGTTAAATTTTCAGTTTAATATGTTTACAAAGTAATCTATCACAAATTCAACTTCAACCTTTTTGCTGTATTTTTTCTTTGATTAGATAATGCCTCCAAAATACTGATCGTTGAATTAATATAAAAAACTTCTTCGATTTCCTCTTGTTTATCCTCTTTCAGGTCTAAATTACTCTTTTCTATAATCGTAAAATTCAGCTCTTTGGCAATTGCTTCTAATGCTTTTTTCTCCTTATTTACTAAAGAGATAGAATGACCGATATTAGGTCTTTCCCCTAGCGTTAACAGAGCTTCTGCCAAATCATCCACATATAAAATATTGTCTTGTAGAACTTCTAATTTATCATTTAGGGGTTCCTCTGATATTTCTTCAATAATTCTCTGCTGAATTGGTTCGCTATCTGGCTGCCAAGGTCCAAAAACGGATGGATACATAACTAGATGAACATTTTCAGTCTTAATTATCTCTTGCAGTTTCGTTCTGCTTACGTCTGATTTTACTGGTAAAACAAAAAATACCTTCTTCGCTTTGTTAGCAATTCCCTGAAAACTACTGATTTCCTCTCTAACAAACACATCTTCTTTCTCTAAACAAAAGTAGGCAACATCAAATTCTGTTTCCAAGAATTCATCATCTGGCTCTTGCTTTTCTTGAAAATGGAAGAAGGCATTTCTTCCAATTTCCATTAGCTTTTCTTCCGCTTGGTCATTAGGACTTTTAGTAAACGCAATCCCTACTACCTGAACTTCCTTTTTTATTAATTGCTTGCATAGTGCAAAACCAATAAAGTTTGTAGCACCCACTACCATAACATTTCTCATTTCACATTCACCCCAGCCGTTGTTATAGATATTGTATCGTATGCATATAGACATAATAATAGTCCCTACCATTTATGTATCCAGATAGGGACTTCCTATAAATGCTGCTCATATTTTTTAAAGAATTGACAGATTGAATTTCCATAAGAGTATCTTTTTTCCATCAGGTGATACGTAACGGAGATAGGTATGTTATTTCTTTGTCTTAGTTCCTCGTACCTTTTACAATGTAAATTCGGATCAAATGTATTATTCGTTGTTGTTTGCCATATCTTCACGGGTAGAGGACTTTGAAATTGTCTAAGTGCCGGGAAATTCCGAAAGGTATCTAAGCTGTCTACCGATATACCATATGCCATCGCTAACTCTCTTTTTAATTTCTTGAAAAAGAATTTTCTATCTTTCTCATGTTCTATTTGCGCTTGTAAATCAATACAAGGATTAATTAAAGCAATTGATCGAATTTGTTCCTTCATGATTTCCGCTAATTGTAGTGCTGTTAGCGCCCCCATACCTTCTGCAAGTATATGGATTTTATCATTTAAAATTTCTTGCTTTTGGATAATATGATAAAACTGCCTTGCTTGCAATACTGACTTCTCGCTTCCCCAATGGATTCCAAACAAATTAGAATAGAAAACAGTATAGCCTGCTCTAACGATTTCCTCGATTATTCGATTTCTGCCAATGTGCTGGATCCATAAGCTGTTTTGTTCATCCACGAAATGATTAGTATCTCCTATAATTAACACACCGAATCCGTTAGGTTTTTCCGGCACATGCACCGCATTCCACTGTCCGCCCATTTGAAAAAAGCGTTTGTTACCATTCATTCTCCTCACCTAGCCTCCAGATTACATACTCGTATACTTCATGCTATGTAAATCAATCCTGCTCTGACAAAGGCAAAAGGCTGAAATTACAAGAAAAGCGAAGTCGGCTCGTTCAGCTCCGACAAGCATAAGAGGGTTTCTGATAGTGGTCATGCACTTAGACCGCTATCAGAAATCAGCTTATGACTCGAGGAGCTAGCCGACGCAGCTAGACACCAAGAAAAGCGAAGTCCGCTCGTTCAGCTCGACAAGCAACTGAAAATAAAAAGGAAAGGCAAACGCGATTACCTCTTCCTCAATTTGCCTCATATTGAAGCTCTTGTTTTAAACGATTCAATGTTTCGACTCCAAGTTCTGTCAAATTACTCTCTTCTTGCGCTAAGAGCATTTCTAACTCTCTGAATTCTAGCTCCCGTCTTTTTTCATCACTGTTCATAATAAAACAACCCCTTTTTCGGAAAGCTTTAATATTTTTACATTTATTATATGCTTCATTTGTGATAAAATATCCTCTGAATACAAAAGCGGAAGCACCTCGTTCAGACCTGAACCTTGAGCTGCGAAAATCTTCACCTTTCTGGTCTATTTTAACCGTAAGTTACGGGAAGCATAATCGTAGAAGTAACGGGCTAGGCGTTGAAGCTAGACGTAACAAAATATTATCCACTTTACGTTAACCTAATTTCAAAAGAATGGAGGGGAAGTCAAGATGCGTGCATTTTGGACTATTTTTTGGTCACTTCTTCTAATAAACATGGTATCTTATGTTGTTGCTAATATGCAGGGGGATACATACAACTACATTCTGTCTTCAGCTGTAGCTGTAGTCTTCGCTGTCTTAGTTATGTTAGTTGGGGAAGCGTTACCAAACGAACCTGTAGAAAAACACTAAGCGTTTAGATCTCTACCATTTAATTGTAAGGTGAAAAAGAACTTGCTCCTAATGTGGACAAGTTCTTTTTTTATTTTCTATAATTATTAATTAGTCGCTAATTCTAGTTTTCCTTCTTTTATATCAATAATAATTTCTTGAAAATCTTGGATGGTTCCTTTTATGATTTCTTTCGCAATTAATGTTTCGATGTGTTTCTGAATAAATCGCTTAAGAGGACGTGCGCCGTAAACAGGATCAAATGCACGATCTGTAATGTGTTTTTTTGCTTCTTCTGTTATTTTTAAGGTTAGATGCTTATCTTCTAGCCTTTTTTGTAATTCTTTTATTAGTTTGTCCACGATTAATCCAATATTGTTTTTAGATAACGGAGAGAATATCACAGTATCATCTATTCGATTTAATAGCTCTGGACGAAAATGCCCCTTTAATTGCTGCATTACTTTATCTTTAGTTTCCTCTGAAAGCTCCTCACCAGAATCTTCCAACAAATAGTGCGAACCAATATTGGAGGTCATAATAATTACAGTATTCTTGAAATCCACTGTTTTCCCTTGGGAGTCGGTAATTCTTCCATCATCTAGTAATTGCAATAAAATATTAAAGACATCAGGATGAGCCTTTTCAATTTCATCTAATAAGATAACGGAATATGGTTTTCTTCTCACTGCTTCTGTTAACTGACCACCTTCATCATAACCGACATATCCAGGAGGGGCTCCAATCAATCTAGAAACCGCATGCTTTTCCATATATTCAGACATATCTATACGAATAATGTGTTCTTCATTATCGAAAAGTGATTGTGCTAATGCTTTCGCTAACTCGGTTTTTCCTACCCCTGTAGGACCTAAGAAAATAAAAGAGCCAATCGGACGATTCGGATCCTTTATTCCTGCTCTTGCTCGAATGACTGCTTCTGACACAAGCTGCACGGCCTCTTCTTGCCCTACCACTCGTTCATGTAATATATCTTCTAACTTAAGAAGTTTCTCTCTTTCTCCTTCTACTAGCTTCGTTACAGGGATTCCCGTCCATTTTGCTACAATACCAGCAATTTCTTCCGCTGTTACTTCTTCTCGTAAAAGCCTGTGCGCCCCTTTTTCTTTCTTTGCTCGTTCCTCAAGTTGTGAAAGTTCTTTCTCCATGGCAGGTATTTTCCCGTGCCGTAACTCAGCCGCTTTGTTTAAGTCATAATTGCTTTCCGCGGTTTCTAGGTCTCTTTTTGCTTTTTCCAACTCTTCTCTTTGTTCTCTCACATGTTGAATAGCATCCTTCTCAAGCTGCCATTGCACCTTCATGCTAGACGATCGTTCTTTAAGATTTGCTAATTCTTGTTGCAATTGTTGTAATCGATCTAAGCTTGCTTGGTCTTTTTCCTTTTTTAATGCAGCTTCTTCAATTTCCAATTGCATAACTTTTCTCGTTACTTCATCTAATTCAGATGGCATCGAATCAATCTCAGTTCGAATCATCGCACAAGCTTCATCAACTAAGTCAATGGCTTTGTCAGGTAAAAACCTTTCTGAAATATACCGATCAGAAAGGACCGCTGCTGTTACTATCGCACGATCATGAATATTGACTCCATGATGAATTTCAAATCTTTCCTTTAATCCACGTAAAATGGAGATCGTGTCTTCGACGGTTGGTTCTTCAACAAGTACTTGTTGAAAACGACGTTCTAGCGCTGGGTCCTTTTCGATATATTTACGATGCTCATTTAAGGTAGTTGCACCGATACAATGCAATTCACCGCGAGCGAGCATTGGCTTTAACATATTACCAGCATCCATTGCGCCTTCAGTTTTTCCTGCGCCAACGATGGTATGAAGTTCATCGATAAATAGTAAGATTTGACCATCACTCTTTTTTATTTCATGTAAAACAGCCTTTAATCTTTCTTCAAATTCACCACGATATTTTGCACCTGCTATTAATGAGCTTAAATCTAAGGAGAATATTGTTTTATCCTTCAATCCATCTGGTACATCTTTTCTAACAATTCGTTGGGCTAAACCTTCGACAATTGCTGTCTTTCCCACTCCTGGCTCTCCAATTAGTACTGGATTGTTCTTCGTTTTCCTAGAAAGGATTCGAATAACTCTTCGGATTTCTTGGTCCCTCCCTATAACAGGATCAAGCTTCCCGGCTTTAACTTCCTCAATCAAATCTCTACCATACTTTTTTAGCGATTCATATGTATTTTCTGGTTCTTGTGATGTCACCCTTTGGCTCCCCCTTATCTCTAAAATTGCCTTTTTCAATTGGTTTTCAGATATTGAAAATGTACTTGTGAGTTCTTTCCATTGATAATTATGATGTTCCTGATTAAATAGAGCGAGTATCACATGTTCGATGGATAAATACTCATCCTTCCACTCTTTTTTCCATTCCTCAGCTTTTTGAAACACTTTATTTAAATGATTTCCCACATATACATTAGTAGTTGTCCCACTTATTTCTGGTTTAGTTTTCAGAAGACTAATTATTGCTTCCTGAAGATTATTTACATCCACATTTATTTTCTCTAAGATTCTTCTTCCTAAGCCATCTTCTTGCTGTAAAAGAACAAGGAAGAGATGCTCTGCTTCTATCTGTTGATGACCACGCTTTTCTGCTAGATCTTTCGCTTTGACAATTGCCTCTTGTAATTTGGTGGTCATGTTATTTATATCCATTTTAACACCCCGCACATTAAGTTTGACCTTTCCTGACCTTATATATTTATTATAATCCAAAAAACGTCATCCTATCAAGAAGGATGACGTTTTTCTCATTATGGCCTACGTTTCTTTGCCCACAAACGGTTATGGTTCGAAGTCTCCGGGAAGGTGTCGCCCGCTTTAAGATGCAATTTCTGTGGGTTTTTCACCATACTCCCTGTTTCTCCTATTTCCAAGTAAATACCGTTGTTAGGGGCTTTTTGTCCAGGTTTGAATTGTTGATTTTGGCCCATTCTATTCCCTCCTATAAAAAGCACATGTCTCATTCACTTCAGGTAGATGGGGTATCTGAGATTATTGTATCTCCATTCTATTTTTCCCAAAGTGTTATTTTTCATGTCACCATTTTATGTAGGAGAATGGATAGATGGTTTGATCCACTGCCACAACAAATTAATTAATGGAATTAATCTGTTACATTCAAAGCAATCTTTGCTAGTCTGGACATCCGTTCCTTACCCCATGGTGGATTAAACGTAATATTAACATCCACTCCATTTACTCCCTCGATTGGAGATAGCTTGTTCTTAACTTTTTCTACAATCTCTCCAGCAAGTGGGCAACCTATGGATGTTAAGGTCATCGTAATGATAGCTTGTTTGCTTTCATCCATATCCACATCATATACTAACCCTAAGTTGACAATGTCAACGCCTAGCTCTGGATCCTCAACCTCTTCTAATGCTTCCATAATTTTATCTTTCAATGCTTCCTCCATCTAAAATTCGCTCCTTCTCAATCCTTTTATGAGTTGCTTTTCACCGGGCTACTTAAATGAGTAGCAAACCAATCTACGGTTGCAAGTACACCTTCTCGAGTAACTTTATGCTCTGCACGATCATCTACAATTAGTTTTATATTTTCTGGTTTATTTTTATAATGACCCTTTATATTATTTATAAACTCTAAAACCGGTTCAATCGGAACTTCTTGATCCTGTGATCCGTGCCAACAAAATAGCGGCCTCTCGCTCATACACTCTATATCTGTTGAAAGATCATATTTAGCAAGTTGCTCCACATACTGTTCGATTTCTGATTCATTGAACGGTAAAACTAGACCCATTTCCGCCACTTTTTCTATTTTCCATTTTGCAAACTCTTGATAGCTTGGACTCCCCATTAAGCTAACGGCAGTCTTTATCCATGGGTATTTTTTTAGCGCACCAAATGTAATAATTCCACCCATTGAGGTTCCGGCCACACCTATAGAATCCTCTTCAGCTAGCTTTTCTTCAAGAAGGTGATTTTTCAGTAATTCTATTTCATAAATGGATTGTATGACAATATCCCAAAACGCTTGCATCATTTCATTTGAGCGTAATCCATTATCGCGCTCTCCATGATGAATGCAATCTGGTAAAATAACGCGAAAACCTTTTTCAGCTAGTAAGTATGCGTAATGCAAGTTATTTTCCTTCGCACTTTGAAAGCCATGTATAAATATAATGGTTGGTTTTGGTTCTGCAAACGATATTGCTTCACTTATATGTAAAAACGATATTGCTCCTGTATTGCCTTTGGTTACATTAATCAATTTTTTTCCCCCTTGGATTCACAATTAGCTTTTTTCTTACTGGATATACTGATAATGTTAGGTTATCTTTCGAACTTCCTGTTGATTTTCCGTGCCAGGCGTTCGCTTTCCGCGGGCGGTCCGGGAGCCTCCTCGGCCTGCGGGGTCTCCCCTGTCTCTTCCTCCCGCAGGAGTCTAACACCCTGCACTCCGATCAACAGGGGAGACGAGTTAAACATGAGCTTTAAGAAAGCCGTTTTTTTATTTCATCTATTGGTCCAGTTTAACATGTAGACAGGTAAAATTAAAAAAGGTTACACTTAGATGGAATGAGAAATATTTTAAAGGAGGCTGGTTGCATTGGAAAAGCATTTAATAGCAGTTGACCTCGATGGAACATTATTAACCGATGATAAGAAGATATCACGTCGAAACAAACTTGCACTACAAAAGGCTAGAGAATTAGGTCATGAAGTGGTTATCGCAACAGGGCGTCCTTATCGTGCTAGTGCCATGTACTATGATGAATTAGGTTTAACTACTCCAATTGTTAATTTCAATGGCGCATTTGTTCATTTTCCAGGCAATGATGCTTGGGGTGTCTATCATGAGCCTCTCGATTTAAAAACGGTAAAAGATATTCTTGAGGTAAGCGAGAAATACCAAATACATAATATTTTAGCGGAAGTGATTGATGATGTTTACTTTCATTTCCATGATGAAAAGTTATTAGATATTTTTGGTTTTGGTAACCCAAAGATTGAAACTGGTGATTTGCGCCAAGTTCTTCAGAAGGATCCAACATGTATCTTAATTCATGCAAATGAAGATGAAGTAACAAAAATCAGAAATTATTTAACCGACGTACATGCAGAAGTCATTGATCACCGTCGCTGGGCTGCTCCTTGGCACGTAATCGAAATCGTTCGTATCGGATTGAGTAAAGCAGTCGGTTTAAAACGAATTGCTGATTACTATAAAATTCCACCAAGTAATATCATTGCTTTTGGAGATGAAGATAATGATTACGAAATGATTGAATATGCAGGTACAGGAGTTGCAATGGGAAATGCAATTAACGGGTTAAAAGGAAAAGCGAAAGAAATAACCCTAACAAATGAAGAAGACGGGATTGCTGTCTTTTTAGAAGATTATTTCAAGTTATAATCCTGACCAAAATTTGCCCATTATATTTTTTCTTAATTGTCTCACACTATATAGTGGACGCTTGTTGTCCTATATGAAAAGGGGGGCTTTCATAATGGGTAGAAGCAGCAAATCCAAACGTTTTGTACAACAAGGTAAAAACTCTGTGCAGTTACATGATCAACAAATTCCTTATCATTTAACGATGGAACAAGCAGAAGAGCGGAAAGCCAAATCGGCTCAACAAAATTCGCTTGGAGGGTTTTAGATTATGGGCAATCAGCTTTTTCAATCCGCACGTGAGGCTGTCATGAATGCGGAAAAAGCCAACCAAAATTCTTCATCCGTACAAAATGCTATGAATGTTGCAAAAAACGCATTATCGTCCGCCTATTCAAACACTAATGAGGCTGAACAGCGCCAGCTTCGTGAACTACAAGAACGTTTGCAGAATTTAGAGGAATAAAAGAAAAATAGCATGGCGCCGTTTGTGGTGCCATGCTATTTTTTTCAATCCTTACGGAAAAAGCCGAAAATCCCTGTAGTCTGAACAATATTTGTAAATGCATTTGGATCTGCTTCTTTTATTATTCGTTCCAAATCATATAATTCATAACGAGTAATAACCATCATTAACATTTCTTTGTCCTCGCCTGTAAAAGCACCTTGAGCAGGAATCGAAGTGATCCCTCGCACCATTTTTCCGTGTATTGCTTCCTTTAATTCCTTGCCTTTTTTCGTTACAATCATCGCTGTTAGCTTTTCATGCCTAGTATGAATTGCATCAATCACTCGAGTGGAAGCATAGAGCGTAACAAGTGTATACAAGGCTTTTTCCCACCCAAACACTAAACCTGCTGTCACAATAATGACAGCATTTAGGGCAAAGAAATACGTTCCAACAGGCTTATCCTTCATTCGTGATAATATCATTGCAATAATATCTAAACCACCTGTAGATGCTCCCCATTTTAACGTTAACCCTACACCTACAGCAGCAATAACTCCACCGAATACTGCATTTAAGAGAATATCATCATTCACCTTATAAATCGGAACTATTTCTAAAAACACGGACATTAAAAAGACGCTTAAGAAACTATAAATAGTAAAAGACCTGCCAACCTTTTTCCACGCTAAGATAGTAACCGGAATATTTAATAAAAATAATGTAATACCAGTTGAAATTGTAAAGGGCAAATAGTCCTCAGAAATACGGAAAAATAACTGGGCGACCCCTGTAAATCCACTTGCATATACATCTGCAGGAATTAAAAAGAAATTCATTGCAATCGCATTTAATAATGCTCCAATTAATACAATTATTACTTTTTTACCATGTTGCTCTATCATCATAAAAAATCATTACCTCCTACCAACCTTCTGCCCTATTTTATGTATCTTTCCTTTTTTTACCCATTTCAAACGATAATCACAATTTCTTTTCTTGAAGAGTGGTCATTTAATAGGTAAACTAAAAAAAGGAGTAATTTTCCTAGATAGGAAACAAAAACTACCATGCTTGTTAGTATAATAAAGAAGGTGACAGAATGACAATAAAAATTATTGCAGATAGTGCATGTGACTTACCAAAAAGTTTTTTTGATCAGAATCATGTGGAGCTAATTCCACTTAAAGTACTATTTGGGGAAACAGAATATGAGGATATGGTAACCATCGATTCTAAAACGGTATATGATGCAATGCGAGAAGGTCAAGTAGTCAAAACTTCGCAAGCATCCCCCAACTATATGAAAGAGCTTTTCACAGAGATTGCCAAAAAAGAGGAAACAGCAATTTATATTGCCTTCTCCTCTGAATTATCAGGAACTTATCAAACTGCAGTACTTATGCAGAATGAGGTATTGGAAGAATTCCCTACGCTTAACTTAACCATTATTGATTCTAAATGTGCTTCATTAGGCTTAGGACTGGTAGTAAAGCATGCAGCAGAACTCGCAGAAAATGGCGCATCCAAAGAAGAATTATTAGAAGCAATCTCCTATGATTGTGCACATGTAGAGCATGTTTTCACCGTGGATAATTTAGACTACTTAGCTAGAGGAGGTCGTGTTAGCAAAGCTTCTGCATTCGTGGGAGGTCTCTTAAATATTAAGCCCTTGTTACATATGGAAGACGGTAAGCTTATCCCTTTAGAAAAAATTCGTGGTCGCAAAAAGGTTTTACGACGCATGCTAGAAGTAATGAAGGAACGAAATGGTTTCTCTACTGTCAATCAACGAGTAGGGATAAGTCATGGTGATGACGATGTAACCGCTATTGCCCTCCAAGAATTAATTCAAGAAGAATCAATATCTATTAGCAATTTTACGATTCATACCATCGGTTCTGCTGTCGGAGCTCATGCTGGTCCAGGAACCATCGCACTTTTCTTTCTTAACCAAAACAAAGCTTAACTTCCTGACACATAGAAAATTCGTACTTGGATATCCTATTCCTATCTACTGTTGAAAGGGGTAGGACTATGCCACATACTAGTGATAACGATAAAAAAGCCCAAGACAATAATGCAAAACGGCATGAAAAAAACATGGAGCGCGAAAAAAGCCGGCAAAAAGGCAAGCGCCAATATTCTAAAAAAACCGATCATATTTAACTAAAAAACAAACGCCTGGAACGAACATTAACCAGGCTAGCTAATCTAACAAAAAGTGCCAAGCAAATTTGCCTGGCACTTTTTGTTTAAATAAAATTGTTGGCGAAAAAGAAATCCTTACTCAGCTTCATTCTCATTCTTCTTAAAAGTCCACCCATCCTTTTGAGTGACAATCCCCTCTTTTAAAAGCTTCCCTAGTGCACGTTTAAAAGCAGCTTTACTTATTAGGAACTGCTCCTTAATATCTTCAGGCGAACTTTTATCGCTATATGGCATTGTTCCCCCACGCAATTCTAAGTAATCTAAAATTGCTTGAGAATCGTCATCCATTGCATCCTGTTTCCTTGGTAGTAAGGATACGTTTATAGTGCCATCATCCTTCACATCAATAATTCTACCCTCCACGATTTGGCCTAATCTTGGCTCTACTTTTCGCTCAGAGTTATGAATGAACCCAACATACCCTTCATTCGTCACCATATAGCTTCCTACTTTTAAAACTCGATAAATGGTGCCTTGAATGTTTTGGTTTAAAATTGTAGTAGGTGCTTGGATAGAGCGATCTAGCATAACATCCTGTGATGCAAGTTTACCGATCAATTTACCACGACGATCTGTTTTTACGCGACACAATAATAAATCTCCTACTTGTGGCCAAACATTTTGGTGAAGCGGCAGATCTTCTTCTGGGATTAAAGCATCCTTTGCAATTCCAATATTGATAAATACTCCAAGTCCTTGCAATACCTCTACTACTTCTACCCATTCATGTCCATCTAACCCTTTAGGTACTGTCATCGTTGCTGTAACACGGCTTTTATTATCCGAATACAGAAAAACTTCAACCGATTCATCTTGCTGTAATTCTCTTGTCGCTTCATTTTTGTGAAGCAGAATTGTTTCTTCGCCATCTGTAAGCATATAACCAAGTGGCGTTTCTCTGTCCACTGTTAATTCCAACACTATTCCTGTTTCCATACTCATCTATACCATTCCTTTTCATTCATTTATATACATTAGATTTTTTAAATAGATTGTTGTGTTTCGTTCACCGTTTCTTCTTTAAAGACTCTGTTAAAACACCGCTGTACTTTAACAGAAATTCTTTATAAAGGTTTCCTTTTCGAAAAGACCCATGATAAAAAGTTTAGTGATAGCAAAAAAGTAACAACGTTTTTTGAAAAAGCCTTATGTAAAGTTTACCTAACTTTCATTAAGTTGTCCAAACTGCTATATTCTACTATAATTAAGGACAGAAAGCGATGTTTTTATTCCATTGCCTTTTTGAAATATATTAAACCTTAATGGAGGGATCCCCTTGGCTAAAGAAAGCTCCTTTGATATTGTATCAAAAGTAGACTTATCCGAAGTAACAAACGCAATTAATATTGCCTTAAAAGAAATTCAAAACCGCTTTGATTTTAAAGGCTCTGTAAGTGATATTAAGCTAGAAAAAGAAGAACTTGTCCTTCTCTCTGATAGTGAATTCAAGCTTGATCAAGTAAAAGATGTCCTAGTCAGCAAAATGATCAAAAGAAACGTACCAACCAAAAACATTCAATATGGAAAAATTGAGGATGCTTCTAAAGGAGCGGTCCGTCAACGTGGCACTCTTGTACAAGGCATCGACAAAGAAAACACAAAAAAAATCAACACCATTATCAAGAACTCTGGACTAAAGGTCAAAACACAAATTCAAGATGACCAAGTTCGTGTTACTGGTAAAAATCGTGATGACCTTCAACAAGTAATGGCAGCCTTAAGAGCGGCAGATTTAGACATTGACCTTCAGTTTACTAACTATCGATAAGAAAAACTGAAACTAGAACTAATCCCTGCATAGTAAAAGTATGCAAATCTTACTTAGTAAGAAGAACTACATAGTGCCAGGTCCATTTAGTTTGGCTCCTGGCACCTAATTTTTCAAGCATTCGGTTTTTCTTCTTTATTTCACAAACTGCCCCATTACATATTCGTCTGCGTAAGTCCCATCTTCAAACTTCGCATGCTTCTCTTTTTTCCCTTCCATATTGAACCCGAGCTTTTTGTATAAATGAATCCCTCGGTCATTGTGAGAAAAAACTTCTAAACTTACCTTTTCAATTTGTGGATCTTGAGTTGCCCAGTCAAGTAATATTTGTATCATCCTCTTGCCAAGACCATTATTGCAATAAGCCTCTTGAATACTTATTCCGAAATGGCAGATATGCTCGACTCTTTTTCTAGATCCTCTTCTAGCATTGAGCATTCCAACAATATGGTGATCTTGTTCCGCTACAAGCACTAAGTTGTTTTTTTCTTTATTATCCTCGATCCAGGCAATCTCTTCTTCTACGGTGATTGTATATTCTTCAGGTGCAGTAAGCAGATTTCTACTTTCAGAAAAAGCTATTTTGCAATGCTCAATAATTTTTGCAGCGTCATCTTTTGTAGCCTCGCGAACAATAACGGTAGACATCTTCTCCCTCATTTCCTAAAAAAGTAATCTATCTATAGTTAGGATAAATTATAAGCTTTTTTCCAATAATACGAAAGATTAATGGAGGTGTTTTTATGACAAATCAACAACAGCAACAACAAACTTTGCCTGCTCAGCACCAAAATCAGCAGCCTGGCATAGAAAGTCAAATGAATCCCAAACCTAAATCGGAGGACCCTCAGTACAAGGGGAGTGGAAAGCTCAAAGATAAGGTTGCCATAATTACAGGTGGTGATAGCGGAATTGGAAGAGCCGTTGCTATCCTCTTCGCAAAAGAAGGCGCAGATGTGGTAGTTACTTATTTAAATGAACATACAGATGCGAATGAAACGAAAAAGCAAGTAGAAGAAGAAGGTCGTAAGTGTCACTTAATCGCTGGAGATATTGGACAAGAGTCTGTATGTAAAAAGATAATAGAGGAATGTATGTCGACATTTAATAAATTAGATATCCTTGTTAACAACGCAGCAGAACAGCATCCACAAGCTAGCATTGAGGATATTACAGCAGAGCAACTCGAAAAAACATTTCGCACCAATATCTTCTCATTTTTCTATTTGACAAAAGCAGCGCTTCCTTTCTTAGCTAGTGGTAGTTCTATTATCAATACTGCTTCTATTACAGCTTACGCGGGAAATGAAACTTTACTGGACTACTCTGCGACAAAAGGAGCAATCGTTACTTTTACCCGTTCTCTTTCTATGCAATTAGTTAGCAAAGGGATTCGCGTAAATGGCGTTGCCCCTGGCCCAATCTGGACACCACTAATCCCTTCTACCTTCTCAAGTGAAAAGGTTGCAAGTTTTGGGGCTAATACGCCAATGAAGCGACCAGGACAACCCGAAGAAGTCGCCCCTAGCTATGTTTTCTTGGCAAGTGATGACTCATCTTATATGAGCGGACAAATGCTACATATAAATGGCGGTACTATCGTGAATGGGTAAGGTTCACAATTGATTGGATGAAAATACAAAAAGCCCTTAACTTTGTGAAGTATTGGAAACTACGAGTTGAGGTGCTTTTTGGGTGGACATCCTTTGTCCAATAACCCTCCATAACTCAAAAAGCCAGCCATGACGGCTAGCTTTCCTTTATGTTAGTCACCTTTAAATTCTTTACATGTTTGACGTATTACCATATTATGAGGGATCGTTATACGTTTTGTTGGCTCTGAAGGATCTTTTACCATTTGAATTAATGTCTTTGCCGCCTGGAAACCTAGCTTAAAAATATTAATGTCCACAGATGTAAGAGGCGGTCTTGCTACTTCAGCTAATAAAACGTTATTAAAGCTGACAATCGACATTTGATCCGGGACTAATATTCCCATATCATGCAAAGTATTTAAAATACCTAATGCCATTAAATCGTCTGCTACCACAAGTGCGGTTGGTGGTTCGTCAAGTGATAATAGCTCTGAAATTGCCCCTTGACCGCCTTCTTTTAGGAACTCCTCCTGAATGATATATTCATCTTTGTAAGGAATTGCTGCATTTCTTAATGCCTTTTCATACCCTAATAAACGATCAATTGTAACAACTAGATGGATACTCCCCCCAACAAAAGCTACCCGTTTATGCCCTAGTTCAATTAGGTGTTCGGTTGCCTCTCTTGCCGCACGATAGTTGTCATTATCAACATGAGTGATTTCTTCCACTTGTTCAAATGGTTTGCCGATTAGCACAAATGGAAAATTCTCCTTTTGTAAATACTTGATTATCTTGTCTTCTACAGCGGAATAAAGAAGGATAACTCCATCAACACGACGTCCCTGTACCATCTGCATGACACCTTCGTAAATTTCATCTTCCGTTTCTCCAGTAGACATTTGCAGCGCGTATTGCTTTTCATGAGCTGCTGTACTTATTCCCCTTAACACCTCTGGAAAAAATGGATTTTGAAATGTTTTATCTGCAGAAGCCGGCATGACAAGCCCAATAACCTGAGTCGATTGGTTTGCCAAACTTCGAGCGATAAAATTCGGGTGATACCCTAACTCTTCCATTGCTTCTCTCACGCGTTTTTTGGTTTTTTCACTTATGCGTGGACTGTTTGCTATCACACGAGAAACTGTGGAAGGTGCAACATTGGCGATCTTTGCAACATCTTTAATCGTAACTGCCATGCACCTTTCCTCCCCTTTAATTATAAAACTTTTTTGTAAACGGATACATATTCATCGTGAGGCATATCCTCAAAAAGAGAATAAGCTCACCAATTAATTAATCGTTATGCTTCTTTCTTCGTACTACTGCAGCCACGATAAACGCTACAAATCCACCATAAATAAGCACCATTGCCCCTACAAAAGGAACATTTATACCAGAGTCTTCTTTTACTGTGTAAATTTCAGCCGACTCTCGGTCTAGCCCTATCATATAGTGTCCGTCTGAGTTTCGTACTAACTCATCACTTAAAGTTCCGCGCAATTCTAGGTCATCCCCGAGAAGCTCCATTTCAATAGGTGCTACTTGAGTTCCGGTAGTATTATTAATGGCGATTATCGTTGTTTCCTCTTCATATTCACGTTTAATAATCGCCATGCCACCTTCTTCATACAGCATTTCGATTGTACCATGTGTTAAACTAGGCATATTTTTTCGCAGCTCAGCAAGCTTTGAAATATAGTCGATAATTTCTTTATCTGCTCGAAAATTCATATCTCGACGGTTGTCAGGATCCGCTCCGCCATCAAGGGCAATCTCCGTTCCATAATAAATGATTGGAATCCCCGGGGTTGTATACATATAAGCCAACGCAAGCTTTAATCTTGCTGGTGGATATTGCTTCTTTTTTATAGCGGCTCTTGTAAAACGTTCCACATCATGATTATCAAGGAATGTTCCTAGCACATATGGATTATCGTAAAAATTTTGATTGTGTGCCCATACTGTATCCAAGCGACTTAATGATTGATTAGGCGCTGAGAACACACGTGTTAATTCGTTGTATAGTGGAAAATCAACGAATGAATCGATTCCTGTTTCCTGATAACCTGCCACATAACGTGGGTCATCATTCCATACCTCTCCAATTAAAAAGAAGTCTTCCTTCACCGTCTTCATTTCCTGTGAAAACTCCGTCCAAAAGTCTTTTGGAACATGTTTTACTGTATCTAGTCGATACCCATCAATATTCGTTTCCTCAATCCACCATTTCGCCATATCTAAGAGATAGCTTCGAACCTCAGGGTTTTCCTGGTTTAAATCAGGCAACCCAAAAATCCAGCCATTTTCCACTTGTTCTTGGTCATTCCAATCTCTAATATCTTTGTTTGGATGAAACCAATCTTCTTTATCTTTTTCTTCTAACCAAGCATGTTGATAGCCCGTATGATTCACTACTAAATCGACGATTATTTTCATATCGCGTTTATGTGCCTCTTCTACAAGTTCTTTAAATTCTTCAAGCGTACCAAAATGCTCTTCCACATTGTAGAAATCTTCAGTCCAATAGCCATGATAACCTTTTTCTTCATTTTGAACGATTGGGGTTAACCATAATGCAGTAAATCCCATGTCTTTAATGTAATCTAGCTTATCGATTATTCCACGAAAATCTCCCCCGTGGTAGGCTTTGGGATCATCACGATCTACATCATAATCATTTGATGTGTCACCATTGTTGAAACGGTCAATCATTATAAAATATATAATCTCATCTTGCCATGCGTGTTCTTCTTTTTCAGCTTTTACAGGTTGGACAAACCAGGCAGAAAAAAGAAGAAACGGAACGAGAATGAGCCCCATCACTCTTTTCATCAATTCCGCTTCCCTCCCTTAAATCGTTTTAGTATTTTTAGCTATGCGTTCCTTCTATATAAGAGAACTTTTGCTTTCCATAAACGATTATATACTATTATTATCCTTTTGTACCACCGGCAGTTAATCCAGCAATAAGATAACGTTGAAGGAATAAGAACATTAACGCTATCGGGATCGCAATTAAGATAGAACCAGCAGCAAATCTAGTAAAGTTATTTGCAAATTGGTCGTTGATGAAGTTAAACAAGCCAAGTGCAAGTGTGAATTTTTCAGGATCCCTCAAAATAATTCGTGGTAAGAGGAAGTCCGTGAATGGCGCCATGAAATTGAATAGTGCAACTACCGCTAAAATTGGCTTTGCAAGCGGAAGCATAATTCTAAAGAATACGCCAAAGTGACCAGCACCATCCATTCGTGCAGCTTCATCTAGCTCTTTTGGAATCGTATCAAAATATCCCTTTACAAGCCATGCATTAAATGGAATTTGTCCTCCAATATAAACTAATGTCAGTCCTACTAATGAATCATCAAGACCAATCATATTTAAAAGAATGTAGATTGCAACCATCGCCATTAAGGCTGGGAACATTTGCAATAATAAAAATGCGTACAATCCATATGTTCTTCCTCGGAAACGGTATCTCGAGAAAGCATACGCGACAAATGATGTTACCACTACAGAGAAGAAAGAATTTGCTACTGCTACCATTACACTGTTTTTATACCAGAGCAAATAGTCACTTTGTGGTGATGTAAACAACCATTTGTAATGAACAAGAGACCAGTTCTCAGGAATCATCGAAGCTGAATACAGACTTGTACCTGGATTTAACGATAATCCAATTGTCCATAACAACGGATAGGCAATAATGATGAACATGAACCCGATGAATAAGTAGATTAAGGATACCTCAATCTTAGATTTTGTGTTTGTGTTCATTAAATATTACCCTCCTCTTTAAACGAACGAGTGCGACGGAACTGGAAGAAGGCAAACCCTGCAACAATTAGTCCTAGTAAAATAGAGATTGCTGCTGCCATATTATAGTTGTTCGTCTCGAACGTTAATTTATAAACCCAGGAGATTAGAATGTCTGAGCCACCGGCATTTTGCCCGCGAACTGCTGGTCCACCTTGGTTAAATAAATAAATGATAGTAAAGTTATTAAAGTTTCCTGCATACTGCATAATCATTAATGGAGCAGTAGCGAATAAAATGTGCGGCAATGTGATAAAGCGGAATTTTTGAAAACGAGTTCCTCCATCAACATCTGCTGCCTCATACCAGTCTTTCGAGATACTTTGTAGAACTCCAGTTAATAATGCAAATACAAATGGGAATCCTAACCAAGTTTGAATCATGATTATTGCGATTTTTGTATAAAAAGGATCGGTCAACCATGGAAGTGCCATGTTTATCGTGCTTAAGATGTCACGGTTAATTGCACCAAAACGATCATTAAACATTGCTGCAAAAATTAAGATGGTAACAAAAGCAGGCACTGCCCAAGGTAAAATTAACATCGTACGAATAAAGCGTTTATATTTAACACGGGGGTCGTTAACAATTAACGCTAAAAATAGTCCTAGTGCGATTTGTAATGTTGTTGCAACTACGGTCCAAACTATTGTCCAGGAAAAAACACTTAAAAAGGTTGATTTCCAAAGTGGAATCGATACCAGATTGGTAAAATTCTCAAATCCTACCCAGCTTAAGAGATTTCTTGGTGGTGAGTTGTATAGATTATAATCAGTAAAAGCTAAAGAAACCATGAAGATTAGTGGTAATACTACGATAAAAATCAACATGATTAGGCCTGGAATAACCATAAAATATGGGAATCCTGTATCGTAGAAATTCTTTAAAGCTTCCCTAACGGAAGGTTTCGTTTTTCCAATCGTAATATCGATAGCATTATTTCGAGCATCCACTACATTTAAATAATAGAGTGCTACAGCAAAAACAGTAATGATAATGGAAATTAATCCCTGAATTAATAAAAAGATAGAGTGGTCAACTCTAGGTATTTCACCTAGTGTGAAGATTCCCCAGTACCCAATATTTAAGAAGTTCCAAAAAGTAATTAAAAATGCAGCTTCAATGATGATGAATGTAATACCTTTCGCATATCTGCGGTTATATAATTGCCCTAACCCTGCAAAAACTATGGAAAGGATCATCGCTAAGGTTGGGTTATGATTCCGCATTTTAGGTGTTGCTGTATCAGACATAGCAGATCCTCCTTGTTAAAGAATAAGGGTGGATAGACAAGCTTTAAAGCTTCATCTATCCACCAACTCTAAATGCTTTTAATTATTGAGCTCCACTTGCGGTTATATTATCCTCTATTTGCTGAACAGCTTCAGATAATACTTCTCCAACATCATCACCATTTGCGATAAATTGAAGTGCACTTCCCATTGGATCCCAAACTTGTTGCATTTGTGGAATGTTAGGCATTGGCTCACCATATTGAGTTTGCTCTGCGAAAGCACCGATTAGTTCATCGTTAGCAATTTCTTCGCTATCAAGTGCTTCTTGTAACGCAGGCATTTCTCCAGCAGCTGCATAATATTTCATCGCATTTTCATACTTTGTTGTGAACTTCATTAAATCAATAGCCCACTCTTGATTTTCAGAATAAGAGCTTAACATCCAAGTTTTTACACCTACGAAAGATTTAGGAACATCACCATTATCTAGCTTAGGTAAAATAGCAGTACCTAATTTATCTCCTAAAGCTTCTTTATAAGTTGGAATATTCCAAGGACCTGTAATAACTGACGCAACTTTTCCATCTGTGAATAATCCATTCATGATATCACCGTTGATTTCTTTCGGAACGTAACCATTAGAGAACCATGATTGTACTAATTTTCCACCTTCAACTGCGCCTTCATTTGCTAATCCAATATCCTTAGCATCGAAGCCAGAACCATCATTATTGAACACATATCCACCATTTCCAGCGAAGAAAGGATAGATGAAATAGAAGTTTGTTGCTTCCATTAAGAAACCATATTTATCTTGAGCTTGATCTGTATTCTCTTCCGCTACTTTCATAAGACCTTCCATAGTCGCTACTTCTTCAGCAGAAACTAGATCTTTATTATAGAATAAACCATAAGTCTCAATAACATGTGGTACTCCATATAATTCTCCATCTACTGTAACTGCATCAATAGCAGTTTGGCTATAAAGTTCAGCATCTTCACCTAAATCGATAGGATCTGCTAGTCCTTGAAGAACGATATCACCGATACGATCATGTGGTTGGAAGAAAAGATCCGGACCTTTTCCAGCAGGAGCATCAAGCGCTAAAGCTGTGATTTGGTCTAACATAGAAATTCCATTGGCTTCTACTTTAATTCCTGTTTCTTCTGTATAAGCAGCAAATATCTCTTCTAAAGCTGCTTTTTGTTCTTCTTGATCATTTACCCAAACTGTTAGCTTTTCTGGTTTCTCTACACCTTCAGTTGTGGTACCTTCACCCTCAGCTTCATTTTTTCCACCTGCATTGTTTGTTTCACGTTGTGGACCACAAGCAGCTAATACGCCTAAAGTTAAGACTGCAATCATTAACATTACTAGGAACTTTTTCATTTTGACCCCTCCGTCATGTAAGTATATCTTTTTACTAGATTGTACAAACGGTTGCACTTTCATGTAAGCGAAATCATATAGCGCTTACATTTACAGTGAAAACGATTGCACAACTTTCATTTTTATTATACATGTATTCGCCCAATTGACAAACAGTTTTTTTAAAAATATTAAATAAATAGTTTATAACCTTATCAAAATCGTAGATTCCAAGCGCTTTTATTAAGGTAAATAGTCTAGAAAAATATTTTCAGAAAGAAAACACGATGGGTACGCTCTCCCATCGTGTTTTCTGCAATTTATTATGCACTTTCCTTCAATACATTCATTTCTGCGATTGCATTAGTGCTTTTTGTTTCATCAAATTCATTTTCAGCCTTTGCTACAACAATTGTAGCAATTCCGTTTCCAATTAGGTTGACGATTGCGCGCCCTTCACTCATGAAGCGGTCAACACCGAGTAGCAATGCCAAACCTTCAAGTGGAATAACTTGCAAGGCTGCTAAGGTGGAGGCAAGAACGATAAATCCACTTCCCGTAACACCTGCCGCTCCTTTAGACGTTAGCATTAATACAAGAATAATCGTAATTTGTTGTCCGATTGACAAATCTATTCCAAAAACCTGCGCTAGGAACACGACAGCCATCGATAGATAAATAGACGTGCCATCCAGATTGAAGGAATAGCCGGTCGGGATAACAAGACCGACAACAGATTTAGAACACCCATAGCGTTCCATTTTATTCATCATTCTAGGAAGAACAGATTCTGAAGAGCTTGTTCCTAGTACAATTAAAATCTCATCCTTAATGAACTTCAAATAGTTCCAGAGACTAAAACCATACATTTTACATATTAAATTCAGTACGACAAAGATGAATAAGAACATGGTTACATATACAGCTATCATCAGCTTTCCAAGCGGAACTAGTGATGCTAATCCGAAATGTCCAATCGTATAGGCCATTGCTCCAAAAGCACCTAGTGGAGCAGCTTTCATTATATACCCGATGATTTTAAAGAATACATGTGAAAGCTTGTCTAGGAAATCAATAATTGTCTTCCCTTTGTCACCAAGTGCTGCAAGGGCTACACCAAATAAAATAGAAAAGAATAAAACTTGTAAAATATCTCCCTTTGCAAAAGCATCCACCATGTTAGAAGGTACTATATGAGTGACAAATTCAATCCAATTGAGACTTTGTCCACCATCTTGTGTATATTGTGATACATCCCCTTTTTCTAATTCATTAAAATTTAGGCCAGCGCCTGGTTTCATAAGATTAACGACAACTAGACCAATCACAAGCGCTAATGTAGTAACTACCTCAAAATAGATAAAAGCCTTTCCTCCAACTTTCCCTACCTTCTTCATATCTCCCATTTTTGCGATACCAAGAACGATGGTTAAGAAAATAATAGGTGCAATTACCATTTTTACTGCATTAATAAAGGTATCTCCTACTGGCTTCATTTCTTTACCAATATCCGGCCAAATGAGTCCGACCATTACCCCGATGAAAATCGCCGTTAAAACTTGAACTGTTAAGTTTTTAAAGACTCTTAGTTTTTTCACCCATCTCATCTCCTTTGTCTGACTATTCTATCTTAATAGAATGATAGCGTTTTCAAAGTAGAGTGAGAAGTTTATGGTCATAACGGATGTTTTGTTCATTTTGGTCTTCGTTTTACTTGTTCATGACATACCGATTAACAGGTCTACCAACACCCCCATATTGAACATCTAGCTTAATGACACTTGTTTTTTCCAAGTAATCTAAGTAACGCCTCGCAGTCACTCTTGCAATGCCTATTGAATTAGCCACTTCCTCTGCAGATCGTGGTTTAACTTGTTCTCGTAAAAAGGTAATGACTTCCTTTAAAGTGAAATCATTTAAACCCTTTGGCAGGTTCTCTCCGCCTTTTTGGGCATTTTCAGTATAAAGTAGCAGATCAAGTTGCTCCTGTGACATCGTTCCCGATTCTTTTAGACTCTCTCTGTATTGGCGATATTTTTCTAACGCTTGCTTAATGCGACTGAACTTGAACGGCTTTAGTATATAATCCATCGCTCCATTTTGTAGCATTAGTTTAATCGTTTCTTTATCCTTTGCTGCTGAGACGACTATTACATCTGCATTTATTTTCTGCTTTCTCAATTCCTGCAGGGTTTTAATCCCATCCTTTTTCGGCATGAATACGTCTAAGATGATTAAATCCGGTTGCATTTTTTTTACAAGCTGAATACCCTCCTCACCATTTCCTGCTACCGCTTCTACAACAAACCCTTCAACACTAGTGATGAATTCTTTATTAACCTCCTGAACCATTGGATCATCCTCGATAAGTAGCACTTTAATTTTCTCTACCATGTGCTCCATCCTCCTCTTCCATTGGAAATGTAATAATGAATGCTGCTCCTTCACCTAGTTGAGATTGCACTTGTATTTCTCCTCTGCCTTTCTCCACAATCTGCTTTACTAAATATAAACCGTAGCCAGTCCCTCCATCTTTGCCTGAAGTAAATCCTTTTTCAAAAAGTTTCGGTAAATGTTCTTCATGAATACCGTAGCCATTATCTTCGACTAAAACAGAACAAGTGTCTAACGTTTGTTCAATACTGACAACTATTCTTTTATCAGCTGAATCGGATATTTCCAAAGAACCAAAGGCATTTTCAATCAAATTCCCTAACAATAGCACAAAGTCATGATGATCTAAACCACTCGGAAACTCCTCGAGATTGCTGTTTTTATCAATCTGTACTTCTATATCTAGCTCTTTTCCCCTTCTTACCTTGCTTAATAAAAGACCTGCTACTGCATCATCTTTAATAATTTCATTCAAGAATCCTGAGATATTTTCCAATCCTTCTGAAGCTTCAAAAGCAAGCTCAAGTGCCTTGTTAGATTTTCCAAGCTGGATTAAGCCTGCAATTGTATGTAACTTATTCATATGTTCATGGTTTTGTACTCTCAGTGCCTCTACAAAGCTTTTTACACCTGTCAACTCCTCAGCAAGCTTTGCAACTTCTGTACGGTCTTGAAAGATAGCTACTGCTCCAATTAATTCATTTTCTTTTCTAATTGGTATGCGTGTGCTTAAAATCACTTTTCCGCTCACTAATATTTGCTCATTATAAACTGGTTCATTTTTTTCGACTATCTCTGGAAGCCTTGTGTCCTTTAATACAGACCTAATTGGTTTCCCAACAACATTACCCGTCACTTGAAAAACCTTTTTAGCTTTTTCGTTAAAAATCGTGATGACGTCCTGATTATCAATAGCGATTACCCCTTCATTCATCGCATGAAAGGTAGCTGTTCTTTCTTCAAAAACCCTCTTAATTTCATGTGGCTCAAGCTGGAACATCTGTTTTTTTATATGATTAGCAAGCATATAGGAACCTATTAATCCAAGCAATAGTGTCAAGATGACAATAAAGGAAATTTCGCTCGCAAAATTCAATAAAAGGTCCTTATAACTGAGAATTTTATTACCTACCACTACAACACCAATCTGATTTAAGTCACTATCCTTAATTGGATGAAAAGCTCGTATTACTGTTCCAATCTCACCTCTTGCTTTAGAGAAATAAATATGTTCTGCAAAAGCTGCCTCCTCATCTTCGCCCTTTGAACGAAATCCAAGCATTTCATTAACGGGGTGAGCATAACGAACTCTATCCATATTCATGATAACTATATAATCTGCCTCATTAATAATCCGAATTTCTTCTACAACTGGATTCACCGTCTTCCATCCTCTAGTCTCATGAATGCCCACTTTCACATCTGAAAGCTCTGCCACTGTTCTGGCAGTATTCATGGATCTGATTCGTAATTCCTTTTCCTCTTGCTGCTGAATATTAGCAATAACGATGATTCCGCCTATTAATAAAGAAAGAATAACGACACTATAGGATAAAAGCGTGATTTTCCAACGGATAGGCATTTGCTTCATAATCCTCCCCCTTTTCTATATATGTGCTTTACGAATAATGGACTAGAAGAGTATCATTACATAAATGGGTAAAGAGGTGATACGTTGATGAAAAGCACTTATAGCTTTATCCTTCTTTTTAGCATTGTTGCTACCGTTTTCATTTTTGGATTCCTTCCACATTTCACTCAAGAGGAATTGCCATATGATGATGACCAAGAAGGGCTCAGTAAACAAATTGTCTTCAAATTTAGCCATGTTGTCGCTGAAAACACTCCAAAAGGACTGGCAGCTGCCAAATTTGCTAAGCTTGTTTCCGATAAATCAAATGGCAATATTAAAATTGAAATATTTCCTAATGGAAGTCTGTATTCTGACATAGAAGAAATCAATGCACTCAAGGAAGGCCATGTTCACTTTATTGCGCCCTCTACTTCAAAGCTTGGAATGCTTTCTCCTAAATGGGGTGTCCTTGACTTACCTTTTGCCTTTCCATCTGATGCTGCGATTACCGAAGGGCTCAATGGACCAATTGGAACAGAACTTCTTCACTCACTGCAAAGAGATGATATTAAAGGCCTTGCACATTGGAGAAACGGCTTTAAGCAGCTCACCACTAATAAGGGCCCTTTAATCACTCCGCAGGATATAGAAGGTCAAACCTTCCGTATTATGCAAAGTGGAGTATTGCAACAACAATTCGACCGTTTGAATAGCCATGCTATACAAGAATCCTTTAATTCTACTTACAAATTGCTAGAAAGCGGTAAAGTCGATGGTGAAGAAAATACGATCTCAAATATCTATTCTAAAAAATTTTATAACTTACAAGAGTATTTGACAATCAGCAATCACGGATATTTAGGTTATGCCGTTATGATGAGTGAAAAAGTTTGGGAACAACAAACGGAGGAAACAAAGAGAATTTTAATAGAATCGATGGAAGAAACAACATCCTGGAACACACACCATTCAATTAAAATGAACAACGAACAATTAGATCTTATAAAAGAAAAATCTCCAATAAAAATTTATGAACTGACAGAACAAGAAAAAGAGCAGTGGAAAAAGGTCCTTGATCCTGTCTATGATACCCTTACTCCTCAAATTGGAAAAGAGTTGGTAGATGAGATAAAGAAGTTACGCAAACGATATGAGTGAGAAATAAAACTCTGAGCATATAAAACTGCTGCTCAGAGTTCTTTTACACATTTTGCCCCCTTTTTAACATCCTTGACTATGCAGTGAGATAAAGCATGCGGACAGATTCACTTTTCATTGACATCCAATCCAAATTGACATACCCTTATGGTGAATGAAATGGCAATGAAGCGATTTCAACCATTTTTTTCTCACACAAAATGCAAACGATTGCATGAAGGAGAGGTTGAATAAAAATGCTAAAAGAAGCGATTTACCATCGTCCCAAAAACAATTTTGCTTACGCTTACAACGACACCACGCTTCATATTCGATTACAAACAAAGAAAGATGACGTGGATACTGTAGAATTAATTCATGGCGATCCATACATCTGGGAAAAAGATCAATGGGTTTCTACTAAAAAGCCCATGACCAAATCTGGTTCCGATGATCTATTTGACTATTGGCTCGCAGAAGTGACTCCAGAATTTAGAAGAATGCGTTACGGTTTTTCCCTTACTTCAAAAGATGAAAAGCTAACATATACAGAAAAAGGGTTCTTTGTAGAAGAGCCAAAAGACTGTGGTCTCTATTTTTGTTTTCCTTTCTTAAATAAAGGAGATGTGTTCCATGCTCCTGCTTGGGCGAAGGATACTGTATGGTATCAAATTTTCCCTGAACGCTTTGCGAACGGGAATAAAGCAATCAATCCAGAAGGTGCCTTGTCATGGGGAAGTACAGAACCTACGACAACTAACCTCTTTGGTGGTGATTTTGAAGGTGTTATCGAGCATATCAACCATCTTGTGAACCTAGGGATAACTGGTATTTATTTCACTCCTATCTTTAAAGCCCGTTCTAATCACAAATACGACACGATTGATTATATGGAAATTGACCCACAGTTTGGTGATAAAGAAACTTTTAAAAAGCTAGTAAAAACTTGTCATGCACACGGTATAAAAGTAATGCTAGATGCTGTTTTTAATCATAGCGGATTTTATTGGGCTCCTTTTCAAGATGTCCTTAAGAATGGGAAGGATTCTAAGTATAAGGATTGGTTCCATATTTGGGACTTCCCAGTACAAACAAAGCCAAAGCCAAATTATGATGCCTTTGCATTTGTTTCCGATATGCCGAAATTAAATACGGAAAACCAAGAAGTGAAAGATTACTTATTAGAAGTAGGTCGCTATTGGGTCAGAGAATTCGATATTGATGGCTGGAGACTTGATGTTGCGAATGAGGTGGATCATCAGTTCTGGAGAGAATTTAGACATGCGGTGAAAACTGAAAAAGAAGATGTTTATATCTTAGGTGAAATTTGGCACGATTCCATGCCTTGGCTTCAAGGTGACCAATTCGATGCAGTCATGAATTACCCATTCACCACAGCTACACTAGATTATTTAGCTAAAAATAAAACAAAAGCAGAGGATTTCGCGCATTCGATTTCAAAAGTTCTACATTCCTACCCTGTGAACGTGAATGAAGTAGCCTTTAACCTTTTAGGAAGTCACGACACTCCTCGTATTTTAACCATTTGCGAGGACGATAAAAATAAATTAAAGCTATTATTCTTATTTCAACTTTCCTTCATCGGTGCACCTTGCATCTATTATGGAGATGAAATCAGTATGACCGGTGACCAGGATCCTGGTTGTCGTAAATGTATGATTTGGGAAGAGGAAAAGCAAGACCTAGATATGTTTGCATTCGTTAAGAAATTAATCCAACTGCGTAAAGAAAGACCAACCTTTGGTAATCATGGAGATATCCGCTTTATTGAAGCAAACAACGAAACAAATCATGTAATATATGAAAAAACCTCTAGTGACGAAACAATATTGTTTATAGTAAATAATAGTGAGCAAGATTTAGTTGTAACATTGCCCGAGAATACAAAAGGGAAAGTATTGCGCGACATCTGGAACAACAGTGAATTTGCAGCCGATGCAGACTCCTTATCTGCCAAATTACCCGCGTATGGCTTTCATATTTTTGCTTATTAAATAAAGGCACTTAGGGTTTGTGCCCTCTGTTTGCTTTTTGGAGGTTTTGAGGGTACGATCACCATTGATCGTTCCCTCTTTTTGCTTTTTTGGCTTTTTGAGGGAACGATTACGACCTGATCGTGACCCCTATTTGCTTTTTCGACGTTTTGAGGGTACGATTACGCTCTGATCGTGACCTCTTTTTGCTTTTTCTGCTTTTTGAGGGTACGATTACGACCTGATCGTGACCTCTTTTTGCTTTTTCAGCTTTTTGAGGGTACGATTACGCCCTGATCGTTCCCTCTTTTTGCTTTTTTGGCTTTTTGAGGGAACGATTACGCTCTGATCGTTCCCTCTATTTCCTTTTTTGGCTTTTTGAGGGAACGATTACGCTCTGATCGTGACCCCTATTTGCTTTTTCGGCGTTTTGAGGGAACGATTACGCTCTGATCGTTCCCTCTTTTTGCTTTTTCAGCGTTTTGAGGGTACGATTACGACCTGATCGTTCCCCCTATTTGCTTTTTCGGCGTTTTGAGGGCACGATTACGACCTGATTGTTCCCTCTATTTTCCTTTTCGACGTTTTGAGGGCACGATTACGCCCTGATCGTGACCCCTATTTGCTTTTTCGGCGTTTTGAGGGCACGATTACGCCCTTATCGTTCCCTCTATTTGCTTTTTCGGCGTTTTGAGGGTACGATTACACCACTTGAGAACACTTTTCCTATATTTGCTTTTAAGACGTTTTTCATAGAATCCCTTGCTGCCACCCCTGCTGTTATTTCCGCTGCACTAATCTCCTATATTCCATCGGCGTTGTCCCTTCCACCTTTTTAAACAACTTTGAAAAATAAGTAACATCCTCTATTCCGACTTCACGTGAGATGGTAGATACTTTATATTCCGTTTCTACTAGCAATCGTTTAGCTTGGTGTAATCGATAATGTGTTAAGTATTGAATCGGGCTAATTCCGATCGTTTTTTGCATGCAACGTGTTATGTAATCAGGATGAAAATTAAGTCCTTCTTTTAGCGACGTCATTGTAATTGATTTTTGATAATTTTCTTGTATTAGTTTCATAGCAAGCTCACAAACTTTTTCTGTTGCACTTGGAATGGAGAATGCTTCCTTTTGAAGCTGTAAAATAAAATCGGAAAAGTATATTTGCTGTTTTAAATAGTCATCAGGGACATGTGCATCGCCTTCTCTGAAACTCAGCATGTTATCAAGCTGTTGCTCTACTATCTCTCTTCTTTTCACTTCTCCATGCTGCGGAATATGAAAAAGGTAATGCCCTTGTTCGATGAAAGTTGGCTCTTTTTTGTATACAAAGGACCAATCCAACTCTTTGTCGGCAACAATTTGATAGTCATCATTAGGTATGACAAAATGTAGCCAAAAATAGGTGGTATCCTCTTCACAGTTTTTGTAGCCAACATGATGTTTCCCTGGTACTAAAATTACGTATTGCCCTTCTTGAACTTCAAATCGTTCCTCGTCCTCTTCCATATAAAGCGTGCCTTTTTTTACATACAAAAGATCAAATACGGTAAACACTCGGGAGAAATGGCTCTTCCCTTTCTGGAACGTAAACTCTCCACCCCTTATAAATGTTGGAAATGGGGGAATGGAAAACGCTATCATTGACATCTTCTACACCTCAAGTCGTAATACTCCAATTAGAATCGAATTCATCTCTTTCTATTATAATAAATACCGGTTAAACTATAAATTGTTTTATGTCGGAATCATCAAAAGGAGTAACCACCTATGAAAGATCAGAATACGAAAAAATTGACCCTTTTTGCCTTGACTTGGCCTATATTTATAGAAGTATTATTACACATGCTGATGGGTAATGCTGATGTTTTGATGCTCAGTCAGTATTCAGATGAATCAGTAGCTGCTGTCGGAGTGGCAAATCAACTTCTGTTTATGATTATCGTTATGTTCGGTTTTATCGCAACAGGTACTTCCATTCTCGTTGCACAATATTTAGGAGCGAAAAATCGAAAATCAGCAGCAGAAGTAACTGTGGTATCCATTGGAGCTAATTTACTATTTAGTATCGTTATCAGTATTGTCCTCTTTGCCTTTAGTTCAAAATTATTACTCTTGATGAACCTGCCTCCAGAATTATTATCAGAAGCGGATACGTATTTAAAAATAGTGGGGGTTTTCTCATTCGTTCAAGCACTAATTATTACGATGGGAGCAACCATTAGAAGCTATGGATTTACAAGAGACGCGATGTACGTCACCATTGGAATGAATATTATTAACGTCATCGGTAACTATTTATTTATTTTCGGACCTTTTGGAATTCCCGTCCTTGGGGTAGAAGGTGTGGCAATCTCCACTGTTATAAGTCGTGCACTCGGAATCATTGCCATTACTGTCTTATTGTTTAAACGTATCGAAGAAACACTTCCGTTTAAACAAATATTTTCTTTACCGATTGAGCATTTAAAAAATCTATTAAAAATAGGAATCCCCTCTGCCGGGGAGCATCTATCCTATAACATCTCCCAAATCGTTATAACCTATTTTATCGTAATGATCGGAACAGAGGCGCTAACTACAAAAGTATATGCGCAAAGCTTGATGATGTTTATTTTCTTATTCGGCATAGCCATTGGGCAAGGTACGCAAATTATGATTGGTCATCAAATTGGTGCTGGTCAAATAGAAGATGCCTATAAGCGTTGTATTAAAAGCTTACGTCTTGCAATTTTAATATCTATCTTAACAGCCATTCCAATTGCTATATTTTCAGATACACTATTAGGTTTGTTTACGAGCAATCCTGACATCATTGCACTTGGAGGGACGTTAATACTTCTTACGATTATTTTAGAACCTGGTCGTTCCTTTAATCTCGTTGTTATTAATTCCTTACGTGCAGCAGGTGATGTTAAATTCCCAGTCTATATCGGAATATTATCGATGTGGGGCGTTAGCGTTACTGTCTCCTATATACTAGGTATTCATTTTGGACTCGGACTGATTGGTGTTTGGATTGCCCTTATTTTAGATGAATGGCTTAGAGGGGTACTGATGCTTTGGCGTTGGAAATCAAGAATCTGGGTAAATAAATCCTTTGTCGATGCAAAAAAAGCTAAAACTGCTTCTTAATATAACTTTCCATAGCCTCCAATTTCGGAGGCTTTTTTGTGTTTTCATCACTTTGTCAGCTTTTCTTACACACTTGTAAACGTTTTCGCCTGAATTTTTCGAAAATTCATATTGCATCTTGAATAAAAATGCAATATGATAATAAACATATCATATGATGTTAGGAAATATAACACGAAATAATAAGGAGAGATTTGAATGAAAAAGGTAGAAGCAATTATTCGCCCAGAAACATTTCGCACCCTTCGCGAACGTTTAGTAGAAGTAGGAATAAATGGCCTTACCGTTTCCGAAGTAGCTGGTTGCGGTCAGCAAAAAGGACAACAAGGAGTGTTTAGAGGAAATACTTTTGAAATCAATCTACTCCCTAAAGTAAAAGTGGAAATGGTTGTTGAAGCAGAATTTGTAGACGAAATCGTTCAAATTATTCAAGAAACATGTAGTAGCAATTCAGTAGGTGATGGAAAAATCTTTATTTATCAAATAGAAGATGCTATTAGAATTCGCACTGGAGAAAGCGGAAAGCTAGCAATCATTTAGTCTAATCACGGGAGGATGAAGAAAATGAAAAAGAAAATTGGCTTACTAGTAACAGGAGGCTTATTACTTGGATCCACGGCACATGCGCAAACTCCTACAGTTGAGACTTTAAGTATTTCCATGGATATGGTATGGATTATGGTCGGCGCACTTTTAGTATTCTTTATGCATGCTGGATTCGCCATGTTAGAATCTGGGTTTACTAGATCAAAAAATTCCCTCAATATTTTAATGAAAAACATCTTAACTATTTCGATTGGTTCTGTTCTATATTTAATCGTTGGTTACGCAGTGATGTTCGGTTCTTCAGCAGGCGGCATTATAGGAACAGAAGGTTTTCTACTAGCTGGACATGAGGGAGAAATTGGCTTCTTCGTTTTCCAAGCCATGTTTGCAGCTACTTGTGCTACCATCATTTCTGGGGCTGTTGCTGAGAGAATGAAGCTTGGAAGTTATGTTCTCTTAACGATTGCCATGACAGCATTTATCTATCCAGTTGTTGGACATTGGGTTTGGGGAGATGGCTGGTTAGGATCCTTAGGATTTACAGATTTCGCTGGATCCACCGTCGTTCATTTAACTGGTGCATTAGGAGCTTTAGTTGCCGTTCGCTTCTTAGGAGCAAGAATCGGGAAATATTCCAATGGCAAAGTGAACGTTATTGCTGGTCATAATATACCTTTAGGTGCATTAGGTGTATTCATCCTATGGTTTGGTTGGTTTGGTTTTAACGGAGGTAGCACATTAGCTGCTGATCCTGAACTTATCCCACATGTTGTAACCACTACTTTATTATCTGCCTCTGGCGGGGTAATTGCTTCTGCATTGTATTCGAAATTACGTTACAAAAGAATTGACGCCACACTTACACTAAATGGCGCCCTAGCTGGTTTAGTAGGGATTACAGCCGGCACTGGAGACGTTTCTCCAATCGGCGCTCTTATCATCGGTCTTATAGCTGGGGTTATCTTGGTCGAAGCTGTTTCATTCATTGACCGCGTCTTAAAACTAGATGATCCTGTAGGAGCAATAGCAGTTCACGGAGTATGTGGTATTTGGGGTACACTTGCTGTTGGATTATTTTCTACTTCAACTGGTTTATTTTACGGAGAAGGATTTGGTCAATTAGGTATTCAAGCTATTGGAGTTATTGCTGTAATGGCTTGGACCATCGGCTCAGTTGGTATCTTCCTCTACCTGGTTACACGTGTTAGTAAAATTCGTGTTTCGAAGGAAGAAGAAATCGCTGGACTTGATTTCGCTGAGCACGGTTCTTCCGCTTACGAATTAAAAGAATCCGTTTTCTCTGATAACAACAGTTCTACACCGGAATTCGGAACAGGACTTGTTCATCGTTTAAATAACTTAGGTACGAAACCTAAGGCTAAGCAAGTTTAAAGAGCAATACTTAAAAATGATTATAACAAAAAGCGATCCTAGGTTATTGCACCTTGGATCGCTTTTCTTTTATTCCTTAACAGACACTCCATACTCTGTAAACCACACATGAATCTGAGCTAAATGCGCTAATAATTGTGGCCCTGTCATTAGTTGCCCAAACCACGGAACTTGAAAAGCATTTCCATCTGTATTTATAATTTCCTGAAGCTTTTCCTTTTGAAAAAATTCCAGTAATGGCGTATTTTTATCAAGAAGAATATCATTCAACCAATTTTTTACGACCTTCGTATAAACCGGATGATGCGTTTTCGGGTAAGGACTTTTCTTACGATAAAGCACCTCATCGGGTAATACCCCTTCTAACGCTTTTCTCAGTAACCCTTTTTCTCTATTGCCGTACATTTTCATATCCCACGGAATATTCCATACATATTCAACGAGTCGATGATCGGCAAATGGTACACGGACTTCCAGACTAGCCCCCATACTCATACGGTCCTTCCGATCGAGTAACGTGGTCATAAACCAAATCATATTCAAGTAAAATAATTCTCTTCTTTGTGCTTCTAATTTACTTTCCCCATCTAAACGAGGAGTTTCTGCGACTGTTTCTTCAAATTTAGCTGTTATATATTCATCTAACCGAAGTTTTTTCTTCCATTCAGGTCGTAGTAGCTCCATTCTAGCATCAGTAGAACGCATCCAAGGAAAATTACTAGCCGCTAAGTCTTCTGGACGATGGAACCACGGGTATCCTCCAAAAATCTCATCGGCACATTCCCCTGACAAACTAACAACATAGTTCTGCTTAATTTCCCGACAGAACCAAAGCAATGATGAATCAATATCTGCCATTCCAGGTTGATCCCGAACTAGCACAGCCTCTTTTAAATTAGCCGCTAAGTTTTCTTGCGAGATTACCGAATAATGATGAACCGTTCCAAATGTGTCCGTCATTTTTTGAATCCAGTACTCGTCAGAATTTGGCTGAAATTCATTCGCTTTAAAATACTTATCATTTTCCTCATAGTCTATCGAATAGGTATGCAAAGGAGGCTTTCCTTCTTTTTGAAAAGAATTCGCTGCAATAGCAGTGATTGCACTAGAATCGAGACCCCCTGAAAGAAAGGTACAAACTGGTACATCAGATACTAATTGTCTCGTTACAGCATCTGTAAATAAATAACGAACCTTTTCAGCAGTTTCTTCTAAGCTATCTGTATGGGGCTTGCTTACTACATTCCAATAACGTTTTACCTTTAGTCCATTACGCGAATAGATTAATAGATGCGCAGGACGTAGTTCATTGATATCCTTAAACAAACCATGGCCCGGTGAACGCGATGGTCCTAACCCAAATATTTCTGCTAATCCATCAAACCCTACCGCACTTGTCACAGATGGGTGTGCTAAAATGGCTTTTATTTCTGAACCAAATAGTAACCTTCCATTCTTCTCATGAAAAAAAAGCGGCTTTACTCCAAGTCGATCTCTTGCGATAAACAACTGCTCTTTTTCTTCATCCCAAACCGCAAAAGCAAATATACCATTTAGATGATGGACGCACTCTTCCTTCCATTCCAGATAAGAAGTAAGTAAAACTTCCGTATCAGAATGTCCACTGAAGGTATACCCCTTCTTTAATAGCTCTTTTCTTATATCTTCTGTATTATAAAGCTCACCATTATAACAAATCGTATAGCTTTTACCATTTTTCACTCTTGTCATTGGCTGTTTTCCACCTTGAGGATCTACTACGACTAAACGCTTATGACCAAATGCTACATGCTCGCTCATCCAAATATTTGTATCATCAGGCCCTCTAAACGCTAACGTTTCAGCCATTTTTTTAACAATGTTTTCCTCATGTTTGATTGATTTCTGATAATCTATCCACCCAGTAATTCCACACATATCGTGCCATCCACTCCTTTACTAAACAGAAACAAGGCTTTTTTATACTATGCGATTAGGGCTTATACCATGAATTATTAAAGCGTTTCATCTTCCTTTTTCCTGTTTGTCTATCTTCCATACTATTTTTATAAAGAATGGGGAATGTAAGAAAGACGAAGGGTTCTTGTTTAAACGGCTAGAAAGTAGGACAGAATTGGGAAAAAGAAGAATTTACGTTACACTATATGTTTCGCACTGGAGGAAAACCTGTGAATCTTCAAAAAAGAAAAAACATTATATACGGACAAAAACGTTCTTATACATGCGGCACAGTCGAAAATATTAATGAACAGTGGATTTTTTTTGATGCAGAAGATGATGAGGCCTTCTTGCTTGAGGAAATTACGGAAGATGGGATTGAAATCCTTCTGTCGAATGAATGGGTACCAGGTGTCCTGTTAGAAACAAGAGAGGTTTTACTACATACTCAACATCTTTACGAACTTAATAATGGAGATGCTGTAAGGGTCCGAAAAAGACTTCCTCTCCCCTATATGGAATTATTAGAAGAGTTATCAGAAGATGCTTTTAATCATTTTACTAAGCTATTGAATTCGATCAAGATCTCGCTATATGATTGTATTTATTGCTACAATACTATGCAGTTTCTAGATGAAAAGAATCAAAGTGGGGTTAATTTTTTAGTGTATGATAACGAGACCTTTATTTGTAGTGTTCAACATCACTTTTCGAGAGGGAAGCATCGTTCTGATCGTTTTGAGTATACTTTACAAACTGGAAAACGTTATATGTTTACTAATTTAGAGAGACGTAAGGCGGAATAAGTTGGGGTGTTTGTCTCCGATATATAAAAAAGTACCGTTCCCTGTAGTTCAGTTTGCAGGAAAACGGTACTTTTATTTTATTAGCTACCTTGAAAATAAAGGGGCACTTTTGAACACCCTGTAGATCTCCGTGCCAGGTGTTCGCTTTCCGCGGGCGGTCCGGGAGTCTCACACCTTGCACTCCGATCTACAGGGGAGACCGATTAAACATTGCCTTTAATATAAATCTTAGCTTCTTATCTTCATCCGTCATGGTGCAGGTTTGATTTGCATGTTGAGTTTTGGTATGGACATTTAATTTAAGCTTGGATGGCGTTTTTCGATAAATTTTACATAGTTTTCAGCTGCAAGGGGTTTGGATAGGTAATAGCCCTGTGCGACATCACATGTTAAATGATGAAGTAACTGTAGTTGCTCTTCTGTTTCTATTCCTTCAGCAATGACTTTCAAATTTAACCCTTTTCCCATTGTAACAATGGCGTTAACAATTGCGACGTCTTTAGAATCAAATCGTAAGTTTTTGATAAAGGATCTGTCTATTTTCAAATTATTTATAGGTAAATCTTTTAAGTAACTTAAAGAGGAATATCCTGTACCAAAATCGTCTACAGAGAGTTGCACCCCAAAATCTTGCAGTTCTTTCATAACCGCAATACTATAAGTTGCATTTCTCAACATAACACTTTCTGTAAGTTCTAGCTGCAAGAAACATGGTGCTAGACCACTTATATCCAAGGCTTTTTTTACCTCTTGAATGAAAGTTGGTTGTTGAAATTGATAAGCCGAGACATTCACAGAAATAGTAAAATCCCCTAGCCCTTTGTCATGCCATTTCTTTGCTTCTTGACAAGCAGTTTGTAAGACCCACACCCCTATGTCTGTAATAAGACCCGTTTCTTCTGCTAATGGGATGAATTCTGCTGGTGAAACTAATCCCAACTTCGGGTGATCCCAACGAATTAGTGCCTCTGCGCCAAGTACAGCATTTGTTTGTATTTCGATAAATGGTTGATAACACAAAAAGAATTCATTCTTTTCTAAAGCTTTTCTTAAATAACTCTCTAATTCAATTCTGAAAAGAGCTTGATTGTTCATATCGTTAGAGTAAAATTTAATGCGGTTTCCACCCAACTTTTTCGCTTGATTCATAGCCGCGTCCGCATTTTTCAAGAGGCTATCTTCATCAACACCATCATCCGGATATAGACTTACTCCTAAGCTAGCTGTCACATAAAATTCTTGTTCATGATACAAAATGGGCTTATTTATCGTATTTAATAGAGCTTGTGCAACATCAATCACTTCATCCATATTTTGAAAAGAAGTTAATGAAAGGATGAACTTATCGCCACCAAATCTCCCTAAATAACTATTAGTTGGAAGGATTTTTCTAATTCTCTCAATAATTGATTTTAACAATTTATCTCCTACATAATGCCCTAAGCTATCGTTAATAATTTTGAAACGGTCAAAATCAATAAACAGTACTGCTAATTTGTGTTTGTTCTTTCTTTTCTTTATTTCTCTGAGATCTTCACTTAATCGATCGCTGAAATTTTGCCTGTTCGGTAAGGATGTTTCTGGGTCAAAATACGCTAAGTAAGCGACGCGTTCTTCCGCTTTCTTTTGGGCCGTAATATCTCTTCCAATTGCATAAATCCCTGCCCGCTCCCCATTCACAATAATGGGTATATGTTTAATTAAATACGTTTTTTCTTGTCCATCTCTTTCCTTAAGTTCGACTTCATAATTTTGTTCAATACCCTGTAAAGCTTTATAAAAATGATTAGTTACCCGTTCTACATCCTTAGGCTTTAAAAAATCCAGGGCATTCTTTTTTAAAATTTGCTTCTCAGAAAAGCCGAAAATTTCAGAGAATCTGGGGTTAACACTTAGAAATCTCCCAAATAAATCAATGGAGAATACAATATCTGAATTATGTTCAAATAATGATCTGTACCTTTGTTCTGAGTTTTCAACATTTTTATTAAGCTTTAGTATGTCTTTAGAGGATGCATTAATTAATTGGGTTAAAACGATAATGGCTTTAGATTCATCTGGAATATCATAATTAATAGTAACGGAAGGGGGGGTTTTCACTTCATTTGTTTCACTCAGTGCAAGATAAATGGTAGAAAAACTTACATACTCTACCTTGCCTTTTGCTGGATTATCAATTTCACCATAACAAAAGAAGCCAAATGTAGGTGCAATTTGCTCGAGAGCTTCTATTTCTTTTTGTACATAATGATGAAAATAACGTCTTCTAGCCGTGCAGTTAAAAATGAGAATCGACTCTACTGGATTTGTTTGTAGCTGATCCACTTTTTCTTTTGTAGATTCTATAATTCCTTGTGCATCTGCATAGGAAAATGTAAATTCTTCCCCTTGTATCACATTTTTGTCTACTTTTAGAGATCCACCATCTTCTATTTGAAGGGCAAATAGGGGGACCTTTTGACCATTTTTAATTGTCATCATCGGAAATTGAGCACCGCTTTGAGGCAGCCCTTGCACAAAATGATCTCCCAAATATTTTGTTAAAATATCTAATGGTTTTTTATTATTTATTTCATAGATAATCTTTCCCTTTGCCTTTGTAATCGTAAAGGTTGAGCCAACTTCCTTCCAACCATTGTTGGAAAAGGGGCTAACAATTAGTTCTTCACTATTTAAAGCAATGGCTACTAGTCCACTATTTGTCACATGCTCATTTAACCAAACTAAGGTTTCTTCAAAATCCCCATTTGCTCCTGCAAAAGCTCCAAAAATGAGCGTGTCATGAGAGACTTTAGATAACCCCTTTACTAAACTGTCATAATCAAAATGGAGTCCGTTTGCTAAAATCAACAAAAGCTTGGTTTTATCTGTAAGCATCTTTTCTGTAATATCTTTACCTAATTTATCAAGTGAATGATAGTGTTCTAACGGGAAAAGAGATGTATGGATACTTGTTTTTTCAAATACTAAAAAAGAAATCACTACTTGATTAGATGATACTTTTCCATTACATATCTCACCATCGGTTGTTGCACCCACTATAGAAACTAAAGGGAGAGCATTCTTTATTTCACTAATCATTTCATTAATCGTTTGTTTCTCCATAATCCCAGAATACATTTGAACAAATACAGTAGAATCTTCATTAATTCGATGTTTATGAATAAATGGAACTATATCTTTTGATTGAGTGCAGGAGAGATTGAAAGTTTTCATAAGTAAGAACTCCTATATGTTCTACATCTTTTTACAAAACAAGTGTTTATTTTACATTTTATTCATTATAACTTTACCATAGTTAGTGGAAGGAAAATACGAAAACTTGAAAACATTCGTAGAAGAATATCTTACCTTTTAAAATTTCCTATAACCTTTAGGGGCAAGCCGCTCAGCTAGACAATAACCTAGTATTTTATGTAAAAAAAAGAAGTGTCAGACCTATGTCCAGCACTTCTTTTTTACGGTTATACTACAAACTAAATCCTAAATGAATTACATAAGCTAGAGCCGCCAGGAAAATAACCCAGAAAACTACGGTCGATTTTTCTTTTCTAGTACGAACAGAGATCATCTCCATTAATCCTATTACAACAATCCCTAAAGCAGCTTTTAAGAAATATTCCCCTGTAATATTTATCTTGAATAGTAGTTGAACTCCAGTTACTACGATTAATATGTAGAACACTCTTAAAATCATGGAAACTATTTTAGCTCCCTTTGCTTTCCCACTTTTTTGTAATACAAGAGCTACTACAAATAAAATCAGTGCGATCGCCCACGTTGAAATATGTGCATGTGTCATGCTTTCCCCTCCTTACCTATATAAAAATTGCAATACTTTTATCATATCATGTTTTACTAAAAAACCTAAATAAATCGACTTTTTTCCCTTAAGATAAGCTTTTGATTTTTATCAATGATATAATACTTTTTGAAAGCCATTACATTGCTAGATGGAGGTATTTCATATATGACAACAAAAACACATGATATCATTAGTATGACAGAAAAATTTGGTGCCAATAACTATCATCCACTTCCAATCGTTATTTCGAAGGCAGAGGGTGTTTGGGTGGAGGATCCAGAAGGCAATAAATACATGGATATGTTAAGTGCTTATTCTGCCGTGAACCAAGGACATCGTCACCCAAAAATCATTCAAGCCTTAAAAGATCAAGCTGACAAAATTACTTTAACGTCTCGCGCGTTTCATAATGATCAGCTAGGTCCTTGGTATGAAAAAGTAGCACAGCTAACAAATAAAAACATGGTTCTCCCAATGAACACTGGCGCTGAGGCAGTAGAAACTGCAGTAAAAGCTGTACGTCGCTGGGCTTATGATGTAAAAGAAGTACCTGTTAATCAAGCAGAAATTATCGTATGTGAGGACAACTTCCACGGTCGTACAATGACTGCTGTATCCATGTCTTCTAGCGAGGAATACCAAGAAGGGTTCGGTCCAATGTTACCAGGAATCAAAGTCATTCCTTATGGAAGCATTGAAGCTTTAAAAGCAGCGATTACACCAGATACGGCTGCCTTTATTTTTGAACCAATTCAAGGTGAAGCTGGTATTAACATTCCAGAAGAAGGCTTTTTGAAAGAAGCTTATGACGTTTGTAAAGCCAATAATGTCCTTTACGTTGCAGATGAAATTCAAGCTGGCTTAGGTCGCTCTGGAAAACTATTTGCTTGTGATTGGGAGAATGTTGAACCTGACATGTACATTTTAGGAAAAGCATTAGGTGGTGGAGTATTCCCTATCTCTTGTGTTGCTGCAAATAAAGAGATTCTTGGTGTTTTCAACCCAGGCTCTCACGGCTCTACTTTTGGTGGAAATCCACTTGCCTGCGCCGTTTCTATTGCAGCATTAGAAGTATTAGAAGACGAAAATCTCGTAGAGCGTTCCTTTGAGTTAGGAAACTATATGCAAGAAGAATTGCGAAAAATAAACAACCCTATCATTAAAGATATTCGTGGAAGAGGTTTATTTATCGGAGTTGAACTCTCAGAAGCTGCCCGCCCATACTGCGAAAAGCTAAAAGAAGAAGGCCTTCTATGCAAAGAGACTCATGAAACTGTCATCCGATTTGCACCTCCTCTTGTTATCTCTCAAGAAGACTTAGATTGGGCAATCGATAAGGTGAAGAAAGTATTAGCTGTATAACATAAAAGTTAAAACTGACCAGGCCGCCTCCAACGTTATATTTGGAGGCGGCCTGGCTCATTATGCATCTATTTCTGTTACGCTTTTTCCACCTGATTTATTAAACTACCTATCCCTTCCACATAAACCTCAACGATATCTCCCTTTTTCAAAAATCTTGGTGGCTTAAAACCTTTCCCAACTCCTGCAGGCGTACCAGTGGCTATAATATCACCAGGTTCTAACGTCATTCCTTTAGATAGCGTTGCAATTATTTCAGGGATAGTAAACATCATGTAGCTAGTACTAGCATCTTGCCTTGTTTCCCCATTTACCTTTGTGCTTATCTGTAGCATATGCGGATCTTCAATGGCTGATTTATGAACAAGCACTGGTCCCATCGGACAAGTTGCATCTAAACTTTTCCCAAGAAAAAATTGCTTATGGCGCGCTTGCAAATCTCTTGCTGTAATATCATTTATAATTGTATAGCCAAACACAAAATCCATTGCCTCTTGTTCATCTATCTGTCTTCCTTGCTTACCAATAACAACTGCTAGCTCCCCTTCATAATCTAATTGGTCTGTTAGTTCTTTATGTAATAAAATGTTTTCTTGATGTCCTATAACCGTGGTTGGAGCTTTGGTGAAAATCATAATATGTTCTGGGATATCGCCCTCACTTCCCATTTCGAGGACATGATCTTTATAATTTTTACCTACACAGAAAACATTCTTACTCGGCCGTGGAATAGGGGCAAGTAAGGTAACCTCTTTCATTTTACGAAAATAGGAAGTGGAATCTTTTTGTGTAAATACCCAATCTCTTAAACTTACTACAATCTCTATAAATTCTTCTCCCAGTTTAAGGCATTCTAGCAATGTGCTTGGAAGCGTAATTCGTCCATTCTTTTTCTCTTCTATTAGCTGTAAATCTAGAATAAAACCTTGTGATTCATCTGTTAATCCGATAAAGGTCTTCCCCTCATAAATGGCCGTTACAAAGTGCATATTATCGACTCTCCTTATTTTATCGAAACGTTTTTTTGTTGTATCTTGTAACATTATGACTTGTTTTATCGAAGTCCTTTTTTTCTTATCCATACCGTGCCATAATAAGGACAATCGCTTGCATCTTATTATATTGGAGTAGAGTCTTATGTTAGCCTTTAAAATTGAAATGAAAAGAAATCAAATGATTCACTATGCAAAAGAATACGGGTTTACCGCATCAGAAACAGTTAGATGTAGTCAGGAATTAGATGCTCTTCTTAACAAACAATGGAAACAACAAATACATTCCATTCGGGCAAATAAATATTCCTTTGCGCAATGAACAAAGATGTGAGTGACCCACTCACATCTTTATTCATGTTATTTTTTCCTGAATACTGACCTGCTGCCATAAGTTCCTAGTCGCCAGAGCCATTCAATTGGACCATAATGAAAATGATCTAACCATACTTTACTTAAACCAATTTGAACAAGAAACACTCCTATTACTAAAAGTAAACCATAGAAAGGATTGAAATTCCCATATAAACCAAATCCATAACTATAAAAAATGAACGTACATAAAACAGACTGGAATAAATAGTTAGTTAAACTCATTTTTCCTACATACTTTAGCGGAGAAAGTAGCTTCAAGCCAAAATCCTTCCTAGTAAGTAGAACCACTGTTAAGAAGTAAAACAGAGCACTTGCTGGTCCACCAAAAGAATCCTGTAAATATTCTGTGACAATATTTTTATCTGAATAATATGGAAGAAACTTAAAAACTAATGCCAAAAGGAACGTAACTACCCAGAGCTTTTTTAACATACCAAGTTTATCATCCAATTTTTCTAACCAATTATCCTTGGCCGCTGCTGCTCCCAATAAAAACATCGGCAGAATAGAGATTATAATAAATAGTGTGTTCCCTCCGAAGTTAACAAAAGACCAATCTGCCACCCTTTGCTTCGTTATTTCAAAAAAAGATCCATTTGCATATACCTCTAAAGAATGCATCGCAGATCCCTGCAAAGTGGCATAGATACTTTCATCCATTACCATCATTACCATAAATAATAATAAAGACATAATGACTGTCGGTATTATAATAAGTAAGATTCCGGTCCAGACCAATGCTTTAGAAGTCATATTTCTCATCGCAAGTAATAGGAAGCCAATTACTGCGTATGTAATGAGTATATCTCCATGCCATACAAAAAAGGCATGAATACAACCAATTAGTAGTAAGACAACTAATCTTCTAGAAAAATATTTTGGTACCGATAAGTTTTTCTCTTCCAAACGCTTAGTAAAGATGATGAACCCATACCCAAATAAAAAGGAAAACAACGTATAAAAACTAGCTTGGGCTACGATATCAACGAAATTCACTGCCCAAATATCTAATGGCTTCGTCCAGTATGTATGTGGTTCTATGTATAAAATAGGCGAAAAAAATGATGGCATATTCACGAGAAAGATGCCAAGTATTGCTAATCCTCTAATAATATCTAAAGCTATAATTCTATCTTTTTCTTGTATTGGTACTGCTCGCATTAACATTCCTCCCTTTTATGTTTACCTATTTTATTATAACTACTTTTCCTGAATATTCCTATATTTTAACGTACACTTGTACAATTTCACAATCACATACTCACCTTACCGGGCATTTGTCATAGGATATAGTGAAAAGCACGATCATTATTTTAAAAGGAGTCAATACTTATGCCAGCAATAGTCGGAGCCGTGAATGTAAACAGTATAGGAAACTCCGCAGTTTTTCACATAGGCGATGTTTTTCAAATGTCTCTGTATAGCGAAGCAAAAACATTTGCAGGAGCCGGTAGCTTTAATACTGGTGACCGGATTACAGTTAGCAATACAAACAGTCAAACCAACACCTATGATCAGGATCTGGTAGATCAACCAATTGCTCTAAATATGTAAACTCTCTTTAAATAAATGGGGGATAGTATGGCTACAAATTTTTTTATTCACCAAAACATTGTCATCCATCAAATTAAAATAGGCGGAGTAACCAACTCTTCAGTCTTTCAAATAGGAAGTGCCGGAGTCATTAAATCACTTTCAAATCTTTATAATACCGGAGACTTTAGTGGTCCCGCTCCGACTTCAAGTGCTGAGATTCAGCAACTAGAGGGTCCATATGTACCATTAGTCGGACCAATAAGATAATCTAACTTCCATTTGGGCATTCACCCAATACACTTTATTTGCATACAGTATTAATGCCAGAGAAGCGTGCTGGGTAAGTAAACGGAAGGGGTGATCGAATGTATTATAATTATCAGTATTTTTATGAGTCCCAGCAACAAATTAAGCAGCTACAGGATATTGTTGAAAAGCAATCAAAGCAAATAACCACACTTGAAGAAATCCTGAAAAAAATGCAACAGGAGATCATCCAAATTAAACAGAAACCTAGCATGAATATCGAAAAGATTGAATACAAATTTGACCAACTTAAGGTTGAAACATTAGAAGGGACACTTAATATTGGCCTTACTCCTGGTTCTACTGGTGAAATTGAAGACTTTGTTGTAACCCAAAACAATCTTGAAGTACCTGTTCCACAGAGAAATCAACAGCTTGCTAAGGAGATTGAAACGGATATACGGAACCAATTAACCAAAAACGGCCAAGACACCATAAAAGGATTAGCGAAAAAACAAGGAAAAGTACTCGAAGAACATTATTATGATTTTATGATACAGGACGTTTGCAAGCAATTACCAAGTCGGATTAATCATTGTTTAAATACAGTAACCTCTGAAGCGTTGGAAAAAGGCTATAGTGATGAAAAAATCAAAGCAGTTACTGTTCAGCAATTACAAGCAGATATGAATAAAGCATTCGCTACCTTTATCCAAAATCTCCCTCAAAATAACTAAAGTGTGGTGCAAATAAATGAATTTTCACGTTGTCAATCATGGATTACAGGTTGACCATATCGACGTCTTAGGGGTTTCTTCATCATCGATTTTATTGGTTGGGGATACACAGACAATATGTTTAACCTCTTATTTTGATACTCCACCAGAATCACTCATTATTGGTCCATTTGTACCTTTAACTGTAGAGTAGTAGATGATGAGAATATCACGAGTGAACGAAGTTGGGTTGATGGCACTCGCCTTTAGCTCTACCTTTCATATTGGGGATTCCTGTTATATAAAAGCCGATTCGAAAGCACTAGCAGTAAAACGAGAATTCCCGCGATTTTATGGGAATGAAGGGAATTTCTCTGCCTACAAAGTATTTACAGAAAACACTCCTACACCTGTTATCACAGAAATGGTTTCGATGCAGATATCTAACCAAAATCCTGATATCTGTGTAAATCGACTTACTGTCAATGGTGTTTCTTCTTCCTCGGTTTTACAAATCGGCTCTACTCAAACAATTTGTGCGAATTCTAGAGTCAAACACATTCGTCAGCTTTTAGGGAAGCATGCAAAATACAAATAATCATCAGTTAGGAGAATTAATATGCCAGCAATTGTAGGTCCTGTGCAAGTAAACAGCGTCGGGGGCGGAACGTTGAATTTCGGAGATTCCTTTTATATCAGCCCAAAAGATACCGGAAAATCTCATGGGGGATCTGGTTCCTTTAATACAGGGAATTTCATTAATGCCAATAATGGATTAAGCGCAACTAATACGATTGATCCAGATGTTAATGATCAAAATATTACTGCTAATGAGTAGTTAGGTTAACATATCTTTTTGTTTCACATATAGTGTACTATCACAAAAATAAAGGATGTCTTACATGCCAGCGATAGTCGGTCCCGTAGCAATTAACAGTGTTGGTGGCGGAGTTATTAATTTTGGAGATTCGTTCTATATCTCTCCTAAGAGTGCATCCAAAACCTCAGCAGGCTCTGGTTCCTTTAATACCGGAAATTTTATTATTACGAACAATGGACTTAGTGCTACAAATACTATTGATCCAGATATTAATGATCAAGAAATCGTCGCAAATAATTAGATTCTTATTTATATATAGCAAATGCCAGACCTTTTATATAGGTACTGGCATTTGTTTATTTTAATTCTACCCTACCCTGAAAAAAAGTAGGTTATCTGTGAAAACACCCTGATGATTTCCGTGCCAGGCGTTCGCTTATCCAGAGGGGCGCTTGTGGAGCCTCCTCGGCTTTGCCTGCGGGGTCTCCACAAAACGCTACTTCCCGCAGGAGTCTCACGCCTTGCACTACAATCATCAGGGGAGACGGGGGGATATTTGACGGTCCACTTTTTCATTATCCATGGTGCGATTTTCAGCATCTATGGGAAGTTTGAGTGACCAATAATAAGGTTTAAAGTTCTTCTAATTTAACGGTGGATCCTTTGCCTGTTGCGTCAGCTGGTGTTACGACTAGACGTCTTGGTAATCGGGCTCTTAGCTCCTGGACGTGACTGATAACTCCTACTGCCAGATGATTGGATTGTAGCTTTTCTAATGCTGTTACAACCGCGTCTAATAGTTCATGGTCTAATGTTCCGAAGCCTTCATCCAAGAAGAAGAACTGTAATGGGTATTCCCCTCTCAGCTGTATTTGAGCCGATAATGATAAGGCTAAGGCAAGTGAGGTTAGGAAGGTCTCTCCTCCAGATAACGAGGAAACAGGTCTCCTTACTCCCCCATTAGCATCATCTCGTATGACAAATCCGCCTTGAGAATCCATTTCTAACGCATAGCGCTGACGTGTAAGATGACCGAGTCTTTCCGATGCATCTCTGCTAATTTGAAGAAGCTGTTCTTCCGCCAAATATTCCACAAAGCTATTTCCTTTAAAGACAGATTGAAGCTTCTGAAATGCTTGTGTTTCAACCGTTAGCTTTTCCTTATTGTCTTCTAAAACTCTATACCTCTCATTGCGTTTCTCTATAGAAGAAAGGTGTTGAAAGGCTGCACTCTTCGCTTCTATTTCTTCTCGTAGCTTTTGCCTTTTCGCCTTTAGGCTTTCCTGAAGTTCTAACCATTCTGCTTCCTTTATCTTTTCTTCTCCAATTAAGGAATTTAAACGTTCCCAATCCTTTTCTATCGCGTTACGCTCTTCCCAATATTGTTGCACCTTCTTCTGCCATGAAATCTTGTATTCAAGGAATAGAATGGCTTTCTCTACCTCAGCCTTTGACGAAAAAGCAGCTTCCTCCAAAGCACGTGACCATTTTTCTGCAAGATTTTTTTGACGAGACGTTGTTTCTTCTAGCATTTGCTCGCTTTGCTTCACCCTTTTGTCATACTCATGGTAGTTAGTTTGAGCGGAATTCCATGCTTTGTAGGATTCTGCCTCTAACTCATTAATATTTGCTACATCTTGTTCCACCTGCTGCAACAAACGAGAAACAGGCTCATTCCCTGCAATGCTACTTATCTCAGCTTTTGTTTCTTCCATACGAGCACTCATTTGCTTTCTTTCTAGATTATCTTGAAAAAGAATTTTCTCTGCTTCTATTCTAGTTTCTTGCACTCTTTTAAGCTCTTTTTCTTTCTCTTCAATAAAATCCACACTTTTATTAATTCTTTCCTGGAGCTCTTTCATTTGTTTTTCTACTTCTTTTGCATGATGGAACTGCTGCTCAATCTCCTCGAAGCTTTCTTCAGCAAAGGTCGCACCCCAAATAAGTTGCTGCTCATCCAAATCTGCTTTTATTCCTTGCATCCTTGAACTCCAAGTAGACCATTGTTCTTCATAAGTTTGCTTTAATTTTTGAGATTCGTTCCAAGCGGATGTCCATTTCCTTAAAGCTTGATCAAGTCGCACTTTTTTCTCTTGAGTATGAATCATATCCTGAAGCAGTGCTCTCTGTTCAGCTTCAATATCATGGTATTTTTCTATTAACAGTGCAGCCCCTTCACTTGTTGCATCATATTGTTTTTCCCATTGCTCTATTTTCTCACCTGTTGGACTTGGGCTAGGTAATGACCGTTCACCTTCTAAATCGCGATATAATTCAGTAGCAACCTGCTCTAATTTCAACTTAATTTTGACATTCTCTTGCTTTTCCTGCTGAAGCAACGAAACGAGCCTCTCTAATCCGTTGTCTTCCTTACTACTTGCAATTTCACGCATTCCATCATGTGTAGCACGATTAGGATGATCGGTCGATCCACAAACTGGACAAGCTCTTCCTTCTTCAAGAGATGTTGCTAAATCGAGTGCGAGCTGATGTATTTTCATGGATTCATCTAATCTTTTTTCGTCTAAAAGCTGCTGCTCCACCTGTTGGCTTAACCAATCCAACTGAAGGGTAAGCTCGGAAGATTTCGCATAATGTTTTTCAGTGTTTGAGAAACACGCTAGCATTCCTTCTTTCACCTTTGTAAGCTCTGCCTCTGCCTTTACATTTTCTGCTCTAAACTGATTCATTTTTCCAGATAAGGTTTGAACTTCCTCATTCGTTTCAGTTAGTTTTTTCTCCACCTGAATTATCTCTTGTTTTTTGTCAAATGCGAGCTGAAGCTTTTCAAACCGATTTGGAGCAAGTGAATTGGAAGCTAACTCTACTTTTAGGCTTTTTTGCTTAGTTACTGCCTTTTGATACAGTTCTTTTGTTTTTTTCTCGTGAAGCTCTACCTCGGCTAATTGTTCTTGCTTTTTCACAAGATTTTGATCAAGTTGTTCCAAATTAGTTTGAAGAACTTTCATTCCTTCTTCTAGCTTTCGAGCTCTTTCTAGCTTTTCCTTCTTTGAAAGAAGTGCTGGTTGTTCCTTTTCCTTTTTCTTTCTCGCAACTTCATAAGCTTCCATAGCTTGGTGCAAAGCCTCTTTTGCAGTATGGTACATTTTTTTATCTTCGCCAAACTTAGTACTCCATCGCTTTAATGCACTTTCTATCTCTGTAAGATCATCTAATATTGGCTTAATCGCAGTAGCACGATCGGCAAGAGAAAGTTTCGTTTCAAGGTCTTTTATCGCTGGTTCCTGTTCTTGATAACTAAGGAGAGAATCTTCTACCTTCTGTTTTTCAGCTTGCCATTCCCATTTTTTCTTTTTCTCTTCAAACACCACTTCTAGTTGCTGTAAGCCCATTTCCGAATTTTCAACGCTATTAGCTATTTCTTTAAAAGCTTTTTTAGCCTCTTTTACTGCAATGTCAGAAGCTTCTCCAAGTCCTAGCTGTTCGGCATGTATTTCACCAAGTATACGTGTCTTCGTTTGAAGTTCGTCCTTTATTTTGCGAGAAAGCTCATCCCCGTATTTTTCTAATTGAAATAAACGTTGAAGCATTTGCCTTCTATCTGCTCCTTTTAAAGAAAGAAATTCGGCAAATTTCCCTTGAGGGAGTACAACGGCGCGAGTAAAATCATCAATCGTGAGACCGATTATCTCTTGAATAGCAGCGTTCACTTCACTTGCTTTATCCGCAATAACGATATGCTCTTCATGCTTGACCTCGGATAAGCGACAAATCCCCGATTTCACACGAATATCATCGGTACGTTTAAAAGAGCGCTCTACTTTATATCGTTGTTTGCCTTTTGCATTCTCTAATTCAAAAAGGAAAGACACATCTAACACATTTTCTGCATGGTTCATAATTCCTTGTGTATTATTAGAAGCACGTTCGACCTTTCCATACAACGCCAAGGTCATCGCATCTAAAATCGAGGATTTACCACTACCCGTCGGACCAAAAATCCCAAACACTCCACCTTGACATAGCGCTTCAAAATCAATAATCTGTTTTTCACGGAAACTCTGTAATCCTGCTACCGTTAACGTTATTGGCTTCATTCTGCCCCCTCCTTCCTTTCTTCATTTAATAAGGATAAAAATAAATGAACTAATTCTTCTTCCGGCTCGGCCCCACCTGTTTGTTTTTCATAAAACCTTACAAACAGCTCTTCAATCGGTATGCTATCCATTTTTACTGCTGTTAGCTCCTCTACCATCTCTGGAAAAATTGGTCGGATATGGAGTATTCCTTCATGAAGCTTCCGAATACGATGTATTTCTTCCATAGATAATGCGTGTTTAACATGTATCTCTAAATCAATCCATGCATTCGTATCCCTTCTTTCTTCTAACCATGTGAAAACCTGCTGTAAACCTTCTGTTGCTTTCCACTTTACTAAAGGCTTGCCACTAGATAAGTAAATTTCCTGTGTGCGAACTTCTTTTCCTGGCTCAGCATCTATAATTGTGACACTCTTTGTATAGCCTGCTTCTGAAAAGCTGTATGCTAAAGGTGAGCCCGCATAGCGAGCAGTTGTTTTCGCCCTTTTAATCGTTTGAGGACGATGTAAGTGACCAAGTGCGACATATTGAGCTTGATGCGGTAAGCTTTCAGCAGCAACCGTAAACGCCCCACCCACCTCAATTGGACGCTCTGAATCAGTAGAACTACCACCTGCTACGAATAAATGACTCATGGCCATATTGACAGAATCAGGAGTAAACTGCTCACACATCTTTTCAAAAAGCTGACGAATCCGAGCATCATATTGATCCCTTATTTGCTTTTCGTCAAATTGCTCGGATAGTACTTCATTTAATCGTGATTCGGATGGATAGGGTAAAGATGCAAGTTTCAACATTTCATCTGTAGTAGGAATATAAATCGTTTGAACATCCATTGTAGGATAGCCTAACAAGGAGATATTTTGAGTGGCAGCAAGTGGCCAAGACGCGGACAAGCGATCAGGATTATCATGATTTCCAGCAATTACTGCAACTGGACGCTTCCCTTTGTTTGAAAGCTGCTGTAAAGACTCATAAAATAATACTTCTGCTTGTGCAGGAGGATTTACCGTGTCATAGACATCACCTGCCATTAAAACGACATCTATTTTTTCTTCTTCTACAATCGCTAAAAGCTCCGCTAAAAATTGTGCTTGCTCTGGCAATCTACTTCTTCCTTCTAATGTTTTACCTAAATGCCAATCGGCCGTATGAAGTATTCGCAACTTTACTGTCCCCTCCCAATTAAAAAGAGCTCAAGCTGACATGTCTGCTCTCTTAACATTTGCTTGAGCCCTTGCCTCTCTTTTATTCAATTTTCACTAAATGACTCCCATCAAAGAAATACAAGTATTTAGCTGTAAGTTTTTTATTCCATATTTTCTCTACTGCTGTTCCATATAAAGTAACTTGCTCTATATAGCGATTTCGTAGAATAGGTTCCGCCTCTTTGAACCCATTAGCAAATCGAGTGGAAATGGCATCTGTTTTGTAATCAATTAATACTAATCCGTCCGCATCTTCTAATAGACAATCAATTACCCCTTGGACTAATACTGTTTCTTCCTTTAATTCTTCTTTATCACCAATCTCATTGCCCTGTAAAGCGAAACTAAATGGTACTTCACGATGTACTTTCTCCGCAAGAAGCATCCGCTTACCAATTGGTGTCATAAAGAATCCTTCGATCGCATCGATATTAACCACTTTTGCTTGTTCACTTGTAAGCAGTTCTTTTTCTACCATCTGCAGGATTTGCGCTTGTACTTCCTGACGATCCAAGCTGCTCTTCGTTAAATCGATGTTTTGCATCACTGTATGCATGGCAGTCCCTATTTCAGATGGCGAAAGGCTCTTCTTTTGTAAAAATGCTGGACGGTCTAAAAAGTACTTGCGCTCAGTTTGAATAAAGGAATGATCTGCATAAGGGTCCTGCTGTTCCTTCATTCTCTTTAATTCTGAAACAGATTGCTTAGAACGATGCTTACTAGCTTCCTTATATGGATATTGCCAGTTTAGTTGCTCCCTTACTTGTTCTTTCAGTGGGCTTTCTATATCAACAGGTATACCTTGCTTTACCTTATCAAGTAAATTATTTTCTTCCAATTTCTCAACTTCTATTTCCTCAAGTAAATCCTGTACATTTATAATAGAAACCTTCCAAGAAGCATGATGGTTCGTTATCTCAACTGGAATTAACGATGGCACCTCACTACCAGCTCTTAGCTCTGCTGTATCCTTATGGCGAACTAATGCTGGTCCCACCCAATCCATATAGGATTTAACTCCAGCACGCGCATAATCTGGTAGCAGCCAGCTTTCGATTGTCACATATTCGTTCCATTGGGTTTGAGATTTTTCAAAATCTTTTACAGTACCCACTAAATAAAGTTTTTCCTTTGCCCTTGTTAACGCTACGTAAAGCACACGCATCTCTTCTGCGATAAGCTGTGCTTTCGCCTTGCGTTTTAAAGCTAATTGCAAAATAGTTGGATACGTAATTCGTAAGCGAGCGTTCACATACTTTGATCCAAATCCAAGCTCTTTATCTAACAGATAACTGCTATTTAAATCCATCATATTAAATTGCTTTGATAAACCTGCCACAAACACAATCGGAAACTCTAGCCCTTTACTCGAGTGGATAGTCATGAGACGGATAACATCCTCCTGCTCTCCTAGGGCTCTTGCTGCTCCTAAATCCTCGCCTCGATCTTGCATTCTTTCAATAAATCGTAAGAAACGAAACAGGCCACGGAAGGATGTAGCTTCATATTGACGCGCACGATCGTATAAAGCCCGCAAATTAGCTTGACGTTGTTTACCACCTGGCATTCCTCCGACATAGTCATAGAAATGCGTATCTTGATAAATTTTCCAAATCAACTCAGACAATGCACCTTCTCTAGCTGCAGTGCGCCATTTCTGTAGCAATTCATGAAAGATCTGTACTTTTTTAATCGTTTTCTTTTCTTCTAAACTATCTGGAGCTTTTTGCAAGAAGGCAAGTAACGCTTCAAAATAAGATCCTTTTCTTTGTTGAATTCGGATAGAGGCTAATTCATTAGAATCAAGTCCAATAATCGGTGACCTTAAAACCGAAGCCAATGGAACATCTTGATAGGGATTATCTATTATTTTTAATAGCGAAACTAGGATCGCTACCTCCGTTGCTTCGAAATAACCCGTACTTAAATTAGCATATAACGGAAGCCCCTCTTGTTTAAATTCCTCGATAAACTGTGGCGCCCACGGCATCGATCTCATCAAAATTACACAGTCTCGAAAAGTGATTGGTCTCATTCGTTTTTCATTTTTATCATAAATCTCATAGCCAGATTGGATAAGGTGTTTAATCTTTTGGGCAATCATTTTCGCTTCAACCTGTGCCGTTTCTAACTCTGCTTTATCAAAGCCTGTTGCACTACCCTCTTCTTCAAATTCATTGGTGACATCCGTTGTAGAAGAATGGTCGCTACGGTCTAACAGTAATAATTCTGCTTCTCTATTAGTAGCTTTTGGATAATTGGTTGCTCCAAATTTCAATTCTGCGTCTTCATCATACTCAATTTCTCCAACTGTTTCGCCCATGATTTGTTTAAAGATAAAGTTGGTCGCATCTAGCACCTCAGGGCGTGAACGGAAGTTCCGGTTCAAGTCTATTCGAAGTCCCGTTCCTTCTCCATCTGTGTTAAACCTCTTATATTTACTTAAGAATAGAAATGGTTCGGCTAAACGGAAGCGGTAGATTGATTGCTTAACATCCCCAACCATAAACATATTCCCAGCTTGCTCTTCATCTTTTGTAACAAGTTTTAAGATAGCTTCCTGTACCATGTTGGTGTCTTGATATTCATCTACTAACACCTCTTTAAAAGTAGATTGGTATCTTAACGCTGCTTCAGATCGTTCCCACCCATTTGTTGTTTGTTGGCGAAGAACACTTAAGCATAAGTGCTCTGTGTCTGAAAAATCAACTAAGCCTTTTTCTTGCTTTAAGCTACTAAACTTACTGCCATATTCATTTACGAGATTAACTAGAATTCTCATAACTGGCGCCAGCTCTTCTAAATCCTTGAGGTAAGATTCTGGTCTTCTAGCAAAAAGCTCATCTTTTATCCCTTGAAGCATTCCTTTTGCTTTATTACGGACTTTTGTCCAATCTTCAAGTAACCCTTTATCATATCCATCACCACGACAGGTTTTGGCTCTTGGAAAATCAAGAGACTGCATTTCGTCATATAAAACACTCCAGGATTGCAAAAGAGCTTTTTGAAGTCTTTCCAACTGGGCCAAATCCTGTTCGATATTTTCCGCACGAGGAGCAGGACCCCCTGGTTCGAGAGTGATGCCCATTGCTTTATTCAGGAGACTGTCCACCCCCTGAAATTGAAGCTCTATTTCTTTTTTTAACATCGAAATGAAGGGAAGTTCGTCTAAGGTAAGCTCATTTGTTGATTTGTAGAATGCCACTATCTCCTCTAACCATAACTCAGGAGCAGGGTTAGCTCTTGAAAATTCATATAAGTCTAACACTAATTTTTGAAGTGCTCCATCAGTTCTATCATTTGTATAGCGATCGACCAAATCGAAAAATGCATCATTATCTTCCTTACCATATTCTTCTTCAAAGACAGCCTCAAGTACTTCTTCCTGCATTAACTGAATCTCTGTCTTATCTGCAATTCGAAAGCTAGGGTCGATATCGATTAAATAATAGTATTTTCGCACTACCTCTAAACAAAAGGAGTGGATGGTTGAGATTGATGCCCGATTTAACAAGCTTAACTGTCGTCTTAAATGAAGGGAGGCTGGTCGTTTTTCCAGCTCCTGTTCTAATGCTTCTCCGATTCGGTGCCTCATCTCAGCAGCGGAAGCATTAGTAAACGTCACAACAAGTAATCGATCGATGTCCACATGCTCCTGAACAATCTTATGGATCATTCGTTCAACAAGGACTGCTGTTTTTCCAGATCCTGCTGCTGCCGCTACTAAAATATCTTTGCCACTGGAGACAATCGCTTTCCACTGTTCGTCTGTCCATTGAGCATCCTTTGGTTTTGGCAGTAATTCCATTCCCATTACTCACCGCCTCCTTCCATTTTTCTTTTCATTGCTTCCATCACTTCTTCTTTTGGAAGATTGGATAACGTTCTATAATCATTCTCTTCTAAGGAAGTATCAAACTGACAGAAAGATTTAAATGAACAAAATGTACATGGAATTTGATTCTTTAACTTATACGGGGAAATTGTTGTTTCCCCCTCTGATATCTTCATCCCAATTTCTTCAAACGTTTTCCGCACATAGTCCCTAAGCTGAGTAAATTCCTGTTCACTTGCAACAGAAGAGTTAGAATAAAACCCTCCATTACTTTTTAACCCAGCAGCCACAATCTGAGAATGTCCCTGTTCTAAGGTTTGATCCATTAAGCGAACTGATTCCTCATCTCCGAGCAATAGACCTTTCATTTTAAAGCTTTTAAAAATTTCTTCTTCAATGATATCCTCCGGAGCCATTCCGTTTGTTTTAATCATTGGGTTATGAACATGGAAATAAAGCACGCCAGCAGGTGTTGCTTGACTCCCAATCCATCCTTCTGAATGCGTAATAACAATATCTAAGTACGTCAGCATTTGTAATGCTAATCCATAGTAAACCTCTGTTAAATCTAACGCCTTATTGCTTGATTTATAGTCGATGATTCGTAGCAACAAACCATTCGTTCCTTCCGCTTTATCGACCCGATCTATCCTTCCAATAAGCTCCATGGTCACACCATTCGGGAGATTGACCTGTATCGGTGGAAGCTCTTCTTTTTGGCCAAAGCCAAGTTCCAGACCAATTGGCGTAAACTTACTAGCTTTAGAATGTTCACTTAGAATTTGTGATGCTCTTGTAATAATTGTTTCTAATTTTTTCTTAATATAATGAAAACGATTAGAGCTAAGTAAAATTTCTCCCTGCAGCCTTGGTGCTATAATATTTACCGCTTCCTTTGCTAACACTTCACACTCTTGCTTTGTTAACGCCTTCCAATCACTACCATTTTGACGTAACTGATCGGAAATATGCTTAAGCGCAGCATGAAAAAGCTGACCAATATCAGGGGCTTCTAGTCGATAGATTTTTCGATCCTTCAACTTTAATCCATGTGAAGCAAAATGTGAAAAAGCACATGCACTAAATTTCTCCATACGTGAAACACTTGCTTCCATATGGTCGCCATACAACTTCCTACTAACTGGAACGGTTAGTTTATTAGCTTCATTTTTGTAAAATAAACTTCGTAACACATGTTCTGTTCGATCATTCCACTCTTCGTTTTCTAAAAGAATGTTGTATACATCCCACCAAATAGGTTCAACTGGATATTTTTTCATCCATGTTTGCAGCTGTACCGCTAAATTAGATAGTGTAGTAGAAGGTGTATGAACGAACGTTAATTGCTCTTCTTGTGTGAGTTCTCCTGGTTCATTAAGCAACAGCTTTTCCTCTAGTTGAGGAAACATTTCTTTTACTCGTTTTATATAGGATGAAGGTAATAAAGCTTTTCCTTCTTCATCTGCTAATGAGTAGCTTATATAGAGATGCTGAGTAGGGCTTAAAAAAGCGGAGTACACTAGAAAATGATCATCTAGTAATCTTTCCAAACTAGAAGGAGCAAGCTCTAATCCGTAGTTCGCTAAAAGCTCTCTTTCATCTTCTGATACAAAGCCTTCATCCTTAATTTTGGCTGGAATAACCCCTTCATTGACTCCAATTACAAAACTATGTTTAATATCGGTTAGACGAGATAGGTCAAAGTTCGCGACAATGACTTGATCAATAGCTGGAGGGACAAGACTAAAACGTAAGCTTTCTAGTCCACTTTCTAGCATTTTCGTAAACATAGCCATGGAGGTTGGTTGCTCCCCAATCAGTTCGACCATTTGATCTAATAATTGGATAATAGCTTTCCATACTTGTTCATGCTCTTTTGCTGCCGTTAAGTTCCCTTCCTCTTCTGCTCTTTTCATTCGAAGCTCTAGCTTTTGTGGGACTTGAAGATCCGTTAGGTATTCGTATAACGCTTTGCAGTAGCCCATTATTGACTTGGATTTCTTCCAGCGTTTCTCCAGCATAGAGAGTGGCTCTACAATCATATCTCTTAGCTCATTAATTTCACGTTCATATGCCAATTCTTCATCTGTCTGTACATATGGTCCTTCTGAGTCAATACTGAAAAAACGACGATATGTCCATGGCTCTTTCATCGTCCACTTCTTCCCTTGAATCCCATAGGACAAGCAAAAATTCTCAAGCTTGTCTGTTTTTTCTCTCATTTCATTCATATCTTGATCCACTGCGTAGAAGAAATCTGTTTTCACACAACGGAAGACGGACTCATAGCGCCAATTTCTCGAGATTACCTCTAAACTTGAACGTAAAAGCTCGACTAAAGGGTGATGGAGCATTGTCCTTTTCTGATCAACGAAAAATGGGATATCAAAGTCCTTGAAAATCGTATTTACTAGATCAATATAAGATTCTGCATTTCGCACAATTACCGCAATGTCCTTATAACGATTGCCCTGGTCGCGCACGAGCGATGTAATTTCTCTTGCAATCCCTTCTATCTCAGCTCTTCTATTAACTGCTTGTAAAATAGAAACCTGACCTTGAGTCGGATAAACGACAGTTGGTCTAACATCAAAATATTGTTCTAAATGGCGTAACGAGTCAGACGCCAGAAATCGATAAGCATCCTCCATCAAAATAGGTGACCCAAGCTGACATCCCTCTTCTAATGCAAGGTGACGGAGCTTTTGATAGGTCGTTCCTGTTGTTCTAAATAGATGCAAATCATATGGTGGTTCCTCATCATAAGGCTTGTCTAACGTTAGCGCTATGATAACGGAATTTGCATGAAGCATTAACTGCTTTAAGACTTCAATTTCCTGTGGTGTAAAGCTATGAAAACCATCTATATAAATATCAGCTTCTTTAATATAAGAGGAGTGAGGAATTTTTTCCGCTAGGAGCTGTAAATAATCTTCGCCATCGACATACTTTCCTTCTAACAGATGCTCAAGTTGACGGTACACCACTAAAATGTCTGTTAATTTTTTGGCAAGCATTTTTTCATGATCAGATATTGTGGAGTCTTCTCCTATTCGAACAATTTCTTCTTGTAGTAAATCCGGTGTTATACAATACCGTTTAAACTCCGTTACCATACTCTCCATCTGCTCGATAAAGCCAAACTGGTCAGCAGACCTTCCAAATACTTGGAATTGTCCTTTATGCTCTTCTATCACTTTCCTTAGTAACATGTGGATTCCAGTTTGATCTATATGAAACCGACTAATACCGCCGACCTCTTGTAAGATCCGCCAAGCTAAACGGGTAAAACTAAAAACTTGAGCTCGAATCATCCCGTGTACTTCTGGTGATTGAACGATTCCATATTCCGATTGAAAAGTCATTTGCTCTGGAACTAAATAGATAATCGGTGGTCCTTCTGGTTTTTCCTGTAACTTGTGAAGGATTTGCTCGTTACACCATTTGGTTTTTCCACTGCCTGTTCTCCCAATTAAAAAACGAATTGACACCGCATGTCCCCCAAACTATTATATCGATAAAATAAGACGGCGACCCATCATTCACTGGCTCGCTCTACTTGATTATTCTTTTTTTATAACTTCCATTATTATTATTCTCTTAATTATTGTACTGAAAAATTGGACATATTGCCAACTTCCAAGATACAATTTTTGGATGATTAGATTTCAATAGCTACGATTCATTCTTCATTTTCCTTATCCCTTATAAAAATAAAAAACACTTGAACTAGAAGATTCATTCAAGTGTTTTTTCTATAGTCTAAGAGGTTACTGCTGGTACCTCTTTTGTTTCCTTTAATAGCTTCATGCGTTTTTTCAGATAGAGCCCTTGTCCAATTCCGAAGAGATTTCCTATTACCCAGTATAATGCTAAAGCAGAAGGTAACGTCAATCCCGCAATCAGAATGAATACAGGGATAAAATTCATCACCATTTTCATTTGCGGTTGAATCTCATCCGTCAGTGTTACTCTTGTTTGTATAAAAGTCGTAATTGCTGCTACTACAGGTAAAATATAATAAGGATCAGATTGTCCTAAGCTAAACCAGAGAAACGAGTGCTCTGCAAGCTCTGTCGTTCTTCCAATTGCATAGTAAAACGCCATAATAACTGGCATCTGAATCATAATTGGTAAGCAACCGCCTAAAGGGTTTACTTTATGGGTTTGATAAAGTTCCATTAATTCCTTTTGCATTTTTTGTTGGTCGGCAGGATCTTTTTTATCCTTATATTTATTTTGAATTTCTTGCATTTCAGGGCGAATCTTCTGCATGGCAAGTGTGCTTTTTTGTTGTTTCATTAAAAGTGGCAAAATAACTAAACGAACCATAATAGTTACCAAAATAATAGATAATCCATAATTACCGCCTGTCCAATCAGCGACAGACGTCAACAGAAGAGAAAGGGGATAAACGAAATAGTGATTCCAAATCCCCTGACTATCTGCCGTAATCGGCTCACTCATATTACAACCTGTTAACACAACCAATAACAAAATAGGCATCAACGCCATAACTAATTTCTTCATTTTCTTTTCCTCCTACTATTTCTCAAAATTATTCATTTGATTAAGTTAGTAGAAAGAAGGTTCCTCTTCATCCTTGTTAGCTTCTTTAGTAGGTCTTTTTCTGAAAACAAATGTAAACAACTTTTTTCTTTTTCCATTCACATAATGGACCGTGCTTACACTTTTATCTATGGATGTTGATAAAGTGCGAGACTGATACATAATCTGTTTGGATTCTAAATAAAAACAATAAGTGACTAAACAAAGTAGAGTTGCTGTCACATATGGAGCGTATAGTAATAAATCGAGATAAAATTCCATTTATAGAAACTCACCTTCGTGGTTAGTTTGTTTGTGTTAGTTAATAGTACGAGCATAAGTGGGTAAAAGTTTCATTTAAAGTATTTCCGTATAACAAAAAGATACACCTAGTTAGCGAAAAATACTAGGTGTATCTTTTTGTTAATTCTTTAATTCTTTGTTTACCTCTTCACAGGAAAAGATTTCTTTGTAGCAATGGCTAAGAGATTTTTTATCTATTTTACCAACTACGGTTTTAGGAATGTCTGGTACAAAGACAAATCGTTTCGGAATTTTAAATTTCCCTAATGTTCGAGAACAAAATGTAGTTAGTTCCCGCTCAGTGACAGGACTTTTCAAAGAAACCACGGCAAGGACCGCTTCTCCCCATTTCGGATGCGGAATTCCTACCACACTAACCTCTTTAATTGCCTCATGCTGGGTAAGCGTTTGTTCCACTTCGGACGGATAAATATTCTCTCCCCCAGATATTATTAAATCCTTTACCCTGCCAACAATGTAAATGTAACCATCTTCATCTCTTCTTCCTAGATCTCCAGTACTTAACCAGCCATCTTCCTTTACCTTTTCAGTTTCTTCTTGTTTTAACCAATACCCCTCAAAAACATGGCGGCCCTTCAAATAAATTTCGCCCACTTCGTTAATGGCTGCCTCTTGGTTTCGTTTTTTCATAATTTTCACATCGTTAAACATCATCGGCTTTCCAACTGACCCTTTTTTTCCATATGCTTCAGTAGGATCGATATAGAAATTATTTGGACCGGCCTCTGTTAAACCATAGCCTTCTTTGAATAATATCCCTTTTTGATAAAACACCTCATACACTTCCAGTGGGCAAGGTGCTCCCCCTGACAGAAAGGTTTTCATAGTTGGAAAAGTCTCTAATTGAAAACGCGGGTGTTCAATTAATAGGTGGTACATGGTCGGAACCATTAAGAGGACAGTACATTGGTAATAATTTAATAAATCTATCACTTTATCAACCTGGAATTCTTGCATCAAAACAACCGTCCCACCTGCCATTAATAGCGGAGTTGACAAAGCATTTAACCCTCCAGTATGAAACATTGGCAAACAGGTGAGGGTCACATCTAATTCATTAATCCCCCAACTGACAATCGTATTTATTGCATTACTAGCTATATTTTCATGTGTTAAAATCACTCCCTTTGGCTTACCAGTCGTTCCGCCAGTGTAGATAATAGCTGCACGGTCATTTATAGTGACTTGGATACTATCTAAAGAAATACTGTTGGTAGGAGGTAGTCGTTGTAAGTCTACTAAAGAAATTATCGGACACGGCGCATTCCGAATGTTTTCCTTGTATGCAGACTGCACGATGACACATTTAGCCTCACAGTCTTCTAAAATATACACTAGCTCCTCTTCCGACAACCGCCAGTTCAGTGGAACAAAAATGGCACCTAATTCGCCACAAGCAAAAAGCAAATCAAAATAAACAATATCATTTGAAGATAATAACGCTACCCTATCCCCTTTATTTATACCGAGTGAATGAAGTCTACCCTTCATATCTAGCGTCCGTCTGTACACTTGTTTATAATTCCATCGCTCTCCAGTTTCACCATCAATTACGGCGATCCTTGTTGGAGACAGTTGTGAACGTTTCTGCAACCACGAACTATCCATAGCCACTTCCATCTCTCCCTTACACGTTACAAGTTATACTCACTATAAGAGAATGAAGTTACAAAAAAGTTACAAGGTCAGCTTATTGGCATCTATCGGAAGGCTGTTTTCGTAATGTTTGTTGCTAAAAAACAACAGGCAAATTAAAGAGGATGGGACATTAATAAAATCCCCATCTCTATTTACGAACGATTTAATCTAAATGCCCTTTTAAAGTACACTTTTGATTTTTAGAGTACCTAGCTGTTGATTGGAGCACAAGGCGAAGACTCCTTGCTTAGAGGTAGCGTTTTGTGGAGACCCCACAGGCGAAGCCGAGGAGGCTCCACAAGCGCCCTCTGGATAAGCGAAGCCTGGGGCGGAAATCCACAGCGGTGTTTAACAGAACCAAACTAAAAAAATCCGAACTAATGCAAAACTCTACTTAGAATTTCGCATAATAGTTCGGATTTTTCTTTAACAAATATTCTCTTGTCCCAGCCTCTTCCTTAATCTAAAAGACTACGAGCTCAACATAAACAAAGTGCTCCCTTTCACAATCTTCCCCTTTACTTAAAATCACATCATAATTCCACCATCGACATGTAATACTGTTCCATTGACATAATCAGACTCATCTGATGCCAGATATAGATACGCATTCGCAATGTCACTTGGCTTCCCTAAACGCTGTAATGGAATTACTTGAACAAGACCTTGTATTACTTTTTCCGGTACAGTTGCGACCATATTTGTTTCAACAAAGCCTGGAGCCACGGCATTCACATTAATACCTTTTCGTCCAAATTCCTTTGCCCACGATTTGGTCATCCCTACAACCGCTGCTTTTGATGCCGCATAATTTGTTTGTCCGACATTCCCATAAACACCAGAAACAGAGGAAGTATTAATGATTTTCCCTTTCCCATTTTCGAGCATATAAGGGACCACAGCCTGCGTACAATTAAAGACACCATTTACATTAATGTCCATGACTTGTTGGAATTCATCGCTGCTCATTTTCAACAACATATTATCCCTTGTAATGCCTGCATTGTTTATTAATATGTCAATCTTTTCAAATCTTTCTTTTACCATGCTGACCATTCCTGTTACTTGTGCTTGATTGGCTACATTCACTTGAAAAAATGCTACCTCTCCCTCTGCTTGTAGTTCTGCTGCTCGTTGTTCGCCAACTATTGCATCATAATCTACTAAAGCTACTTTTGCTCCTTCTCGTAAAAATACGCGAGCGGCTTCTAAACCGATTCCATTTGCTGCACCCGTAATAATTGCTACTTTTCCTGCTAATCTCATTGATATGTTTCCTCCTGTTTCTGCACAAATGTTGTAATCGCTTCCAATAGTTGTGGCAAATCATCCACTAATGCAGAGTGACCGCATCCCTTTAACGAAACAAATGTCACTTTTTCACCTAAGTCTTCCAGGATTTCATTTGTCATCTGCTTTGAAATTACTAAATCTTTTTCTCCAGCTAATACAAGGACAGGGATGTTTATTTTACTAGTTTCATTCGTACCAGCCTTTAACCCATTATGCTGATTACTAATATTAAATGTATTCAGTGCATGCAAAATTTCAGGATAATTACGTTGAGTCAGCATATCCTCTAAATATGCTTCATAACGAGCTTCTTCAGGCCTATTGTCATGATAGATGGCATAATCCCAGATCATTCTAAGAATCTCTTTATTCTTTGTTTCATAGGCTTGGGTAATGACAAGGGTCCTTGTTTTATCCTGTAAAATTTCTTCATAGTTAGAAAGCCTCTTTGTCAAATCAGGTTGGCCAGCTTCATTTGTTTCATACAACGGATATCCTCTCGTAGAAGCTGAAGCAAGTAGGATAAGTTTTCTACAATAGCCTGGGTTGTCCGCAACAAATTGCATGCCTACGGCTCCACCTGTTGACCAGCCGATAATAGCGAAATTAGTGAGCTTGATAGCATCGACAAAAAGCTTGATATCAGCTGAAAATTCTTTAATAGAATAGAGTTTTTCATGATAAGTAGATTCCCCAAATCCACGCATGTCTAGCGCAATTATGTGATAGGCCCGGTCCATGTTTTCCATGACAAGATCCCAGTGTTTGGAGGAGGTCATATTTCCATGAATCAATACTAATGTTTCCCCCTCTCCCTTCCGCTCCCTATACCCAAATGTTTCACCGTTTGTAAGTTTCACCGTTTTCTGTTCGATTACAGTCAATTTCTCGCCCTCCTACTTAAAGTTATCCCCATCTTATTGTCGTTGCTCCCCATGCATATCCTATTCCTGCGCTTACTAAAACCACAATGTCACCAGGTTTTAACTTCCCATTTTCTTCGGCCAACTCTAACGAAAGAATTTGATCAATCTGCCCTATGTGACCATAGTCTTCTAAATAAATAGACTGTTCTTCGGACAATCCGAGTTCCTTTAACACGTATTGATGGGCGGACTTTTTCATATGAAGAATACCTAAATAATCTACATCAGCTTCAGTTAGGCCACTCTTTTTTAATGAACCTCTAACAACTTGAAGGAAATTGTCCATCGATTTTTCTTCAAGTCTGCTTTTCATTCCATCAGGATCCAACACATCTAGCTTATTCAGCCTATTTTCAAGCGCAAGTTGTGAAATAGGATGCTTCGTTCCGCCTGCAACCACTACCACATCCTTTGAAAAAGAACCGTCTGTTATGATGTTCGTTGATAAAAGTTCATTCTTCTCATAGTTTTTCTTTAAAAGTATGGCGCCTCCACCTGCTCCTAAATTGAACATAAAACGAGTCCGGGCATTTTCATAGTTGATAAAGTCTTCATTTCGATACCCACCAGCTAGTAATACGGTATTCATTGCTTCATCTGCAAGCATCAGGTCTTTTGCAATTTTCAAAGCCATAATGGTCGTGCTACAGCGTAACGCCATATCAAAACCAATTGCATTTACTGCTCCTAGCTCCTGTTGCATATATAATGCCGCCGTCCACAATGGATACTCCTTGTGCTCTTCCCCAATATAAATAATTAAATCAATTTCTTCGGGAACAATTGCTGATTTCTCTATGGCTTTACGTGCCGCCTGAATTCCCATTTCACACGTATGATCCTGACTGGAAGCTATTGGCTTTTGTTTAATACCCAGCTTTTCCTCCACCACATATATAGGTATTCCAGATTTTTCTGAAATCTCCTTGCTTGACATGAAATTTTCCGGGATGAAAATTCCTGTACTAACAATTCCAATGGATGTCATAACTTTCGCCTGCTTATAACAGCTTTCATATATTCATAACCTTCTTCTAAGGAAGTAACCGTGATTTCTTCCTCTCCTTGGACATGACTAACTGTAATTCTCCATACAGGTTCCACTTGATTCCCATCAATCAAACTTGCACATCGCACGACAAAAGATGCAACTTGAGGCTGAGCGATCATCGTACCCCCTCCTAACCTGATATATTATTTTCATTTTTAATCGCTGTTTGCTTGGCTTTTCTTTTTCTCCACCACATTCTAATTGTTCCGATAATACCTTGTGGGAAGAACATGACAATCAGTATATAAAGAATGCCAAAGAAGATTATCCAACGTTCAAATATCCAATGAACCTTTGCTAGATCGGTTAACCAGTGATGAGCAAATTCTATTAAACCAGCCCCTAATATAGCCCCAACTAATGTTCCAACTCCACCAATAATGGTCATCAATAATGCATCCAGTGTGACATCTACTGCAAAAACGGAGGTGTTTACATAGCGTAGTGTTAACACATAAAGACTTCCTGCAAAGCTAGCAACCACACCTGCTACGACACTTGCTATGACTTTATAATGAAGAACATGATATCCTAAAGATTCGGTGCGGCCTTCATTTTCCCGGATAGCCTGAAGTACTCGCCCTAATGGAGAATGAATAAACCTTCTTAATAAGAGGAAGATAACTACCATTAAAAACAAAGCAAGAAAATACAAGGTCATTCGGTCCCTTAAAGGATCTGGAATAGAAAATGTAAACCCATCATTTCCATATGTGAGAGATCTCCATTTTTCTGCAATTACTAAAAAAAGACCTGAAAAAGCAAGCGTCAGCATGGCATAAAAATGACTTTTTAATCGTAAAGAAAGCATCCCTACTAAATAACTAATAATTGCTGCAAGAACCGCACCCACTAAAACCGCTAACAATAGCGTTGCAATCGTACTATCAAATTGTTTTAGCATCACGCCAGTAGAATAGGCACCAATACCAAAAAACATCGCATGGCCAAATGAAACAATTCCTGTATATCCAAGTAAAATATCATAGCTCATTGCAAAAATAGCAAACAAGAAAATTTGTGTGAACATAATTAAGAGTGTACGAGAGTCAGAGACATAAGGTAGCGCAAGCAGCATGATAAAAATAAGGAAATACACAATGTTCGGCTTGGTTATATATCTGTTCATGCCCTCACCCCTTTACTCCAAATAAGCCTTGTGGACGGAAAATTAATACGATAGCCATTAATAGCATATTTACTGCTAATGCTAAGTCCGGTACATAATATGCCATAAAGGATCCGCTCAATCCTACTAAAATTGCTGCAAGAACAGAGCCAGTTATACTCCCCATTCCACCTATAACTACCACGATAAATGCTAATATCCCAAACTCTAATCCCATTTCTGCATAGATAACACCTGAGTAAGGGCCAAGAAGCATCCCACCGAGTGACGCCATTGCTGCTCCCACCATGAAGACTAGCATAAAGACTCGCTTAATATTAATTCCAAGTGCTTGCACCATTTCCTTATTGATGACTCCTGCACGAACGATGAGACCGATCTTCGTATTTTTTAGAATATAGTAAATCGTAACGAAAATTAAAGCTCCTACGACAATAATAAACAGACGGTATTTGATAATGATGATATCACCAAATTCCCAACTCCCACTAAAATAGGATGGTGTTCTTGCACTTAGCTGATTTGGGCCAAATACAACTTTAATCATTTCACTAAGTACCAACATAACCCCTAAAGTAATGAGAATTTGCTGTACGTGATTTCCATAAACCGGTTGGATAATGAATCTCTCTAAAGCAAAACCAAGAATAAGTCCAGTTCCAATTGCCACAAGAATACCAATTATAAAACTTCCTGTTGTGCTATATGCCCATATACCTGAAAATGCCCCCCATGCAAATAGCCCTCCGTGAGCAAAGTTTAGTACATCCATGAGACCGAATATCAATGTTAAACCTGCAGCAAGCAAGAAAATCAGCATGCCTGTCGCTAATCCATTTACAGCAAGATTAATAAAAACTTCCAACACGCTTCCCCCCTTACGCTATTCCCAAATAATTCCTTCTAAGCTCTTCATTCTCTTTTAGCTCATCCATTAAACCGTGATGGACGGTTCTTCCATCATCTAAAATATAAAAACAGTCTCCAATCGTACTTGCCATATGAAAATTCTGCTCTACTAGGATAATCGTGGTTTCATTTTTCATCTGTTGAATGGAATCCATCACCTTTTCTACCATGATGGGTGCCAACCCCTTACTAGGCTCATCAATTAGCAATAGCTTACTGTTATTCACATAGGCTCGGGAAATTGCGAGCATTTGCTTCTGACCACCACTCAAATTCCCCCCACGTTTTTTCCAGAATGTCTTCAAATCAGGAAACAAATCTAGTATCCAATCTAGACGAGCCATGGATGCGTCATCGTTCTTTCTCATTGCTACCTTCATATTCTCTTCTACTGTTAATTCGCCAAATACTCCTTGGTCCTCAGGCACAAAACCAATGCCTTTTTTGGCTATTTCATACGTAGCTAAACCAACTAAGTTTTGACCATCAAAAGTGACAGAGCCCTTTTGTGGTGGATTTAATCCCATCACACTACGAAGGGTGGTTGTTTTCCCTGCCCCATTTCGACCTAATAATACCGTTACCTCCCCTTGTTTTGCTTCAAAATCTACACCTTGCAAAATATGAAACTGTTCGATAAAGGTTTGAATTCCTTCTACCTTAAGAAGCGTTGTCATCATAGAGACCTCCCAAATACGCCGATTGCACAGTGTCATTATTCATAATCTCTTCAGGGGTTCCATCTGCTAAAAGCCTTCCATTGAATAGGACTGTCACAGAATCCGATAAATCTAAAATCATATCCATTTTGTGCTCAATTAATATAATGGTCCGATCTCCCTTTGTTTTAATCAATTTGATTACCTCTAAAATGGTCGGTACTTCTTCAATAGACATTCCAGCTGTGGGTTCATCCAAGAGCAATATTTCTGTCTCCAATGCGAGAAGCATCGCAATCTCAAGCTTGCGTTTTTCACCATGTGCCAAGTTCTTTGCTAGCGAATGTGCTTTCTTTTCCAAAAGCACAGTTGATAATAGCTCCATCGCACGCTCCTCAAACTCTGTGAAACGCAAAAAATGCGAAAACATATTGTACCTTACTCCTTGTTGGGATTGAACTGCTATTCGCACATTCTCTAAAACAGTTAAGTTTGGAAATACATTGGTTATTTGAAACGATCTTCCAATCCCTTTTCTTGTTCGCTTCATCGGCGTTAATTTCGTGATATCTTCCCCTTTCCAAATAACCTGACCTCTTGTTGGCTTTAACTGTCCACTTAATAAATTGAAGAAGGTCGTTTTTCCAGCACCATTAGGACCAATAATCGATTTAAACTGATTAGGCTCTACAGCGAAGTGCACACCATCCACTGCGATATGTCCTCCAAATGCAATAGTTAAATCCTTTGTTTCTAATATTGGATTCACCCTGCTTCTCCTCCCTTTTTGTATGTACTCCCGAACATTAGCATGAAGGAACTTTAGAGCACGCTCCAAAGTTCCTTTCTCTTTTCAAAAATAGTACTATATTAATTTCTCACAGGTGGAGCTGTTTCCTCTGGAGTAAGCTCTCTAATAAGTACTGGAACAGGATGGTCTATTCCATCTACTTTTTCTAAACGAACAGCATATAAGGTTTGTAAGGCTTGATGATCTTCTGGACGGAATGTCATTTGACCTTTTGGTGTGTCAAAACTCATCCCCTCCATCGTTTCAATAATAAGGTCTGTGCTTGTTTCTCCTTCTGTTTTCTTTAAAGCTTCCACTATCGCGATTGCTGCACTCATTCCACCTGGAGTGAACAGATCTGGAACGTCTCCATCGTACTTTTCTTTATGTTTTTCTACTAACCAATCATTAATTGGATTATCCGGTAACGTATGATAATATACCGAGAATCCTTCCATACCAATTAATTGTTCCATTGTGTAAAGTGCCGCAATATCTGGTGCGCCTGTAGATATCTTGATACCTCTTTCTTGCACTCTCATATCAGAAATTTGATTCCAAGGAGAGTTTGCTCCTGCCCATACTACAAATAGATAGTCAGGTTTTGCATCTAAGATCTTTTGAATATTTGATGTAAAATCTGTTGCTGTTGGATCTGCATATTCTTCTAATACAATATCTGCCCCAAGTGCTACCGCTGCTTCTTTAAATGCTGCCACTCCATCATGCCCAAAGGAGTAATCAGGCGCTAATGTAGCAATTTTCACTCCTTCACTAGCAATCGCTGCTGCTCCTGCTACAGCATCTTGTGAAGAGTTACGCGCTGTCCGAAAAATGTATTTATTCCAATCGGCACCAGTAATACTATCTGCTACTGCCGGCTCTACAAGCATTACTTTTTCATATTCTTCTGCTAGTGGTAAAACCGCTAATGTATCTCCAGAGCTCGATGACCCAACTAAGAAATCTACTTTGTCATCTTCTAGAAGCTTAGTTGCCTTTTGAATCGCTACTTCTGGTTTCGTTTCTGTATCCTCTACTACAAATTCAATTTTGTGTCCGTTCACTTCCATTGTTCCTTCTGTTGCATACTCTAATCCTAATTCAAAACCTCGTACCGTCTGTTTACCATAACTCTCCAATGCCCCTGTTAAAGAAGCGAGGACCCCAACTTTGATTACCCTTTTATCTTTATCTTCACCTGATGAATCAGAGTCTGTCCCTGCATTACTATTACAGCCGGCAAGAACTAACACAATCATACTGATAAGAAGAAACCCTATTTTCCACCTCTTCATTACCCTTCCCCCTCAGAACTTTAATTTGTAAAAGTTGTACTCTTATCGTAAGAGTGGAAGGTTACAAATGAGTTACAAGTTTGAGATATTAGATATTTGCTGGAACAGAAGCAAAAATGTTGGAGCTGGACGTCAAAACCCTTGCCTTCCCCTTGAACTTTTTTTATACTTCCTTACTCTAAAATAAAAAACCCGCCGCTTAGACAGGTTTTTCAAAGTTAGTTCGCTTTCCCTAGAATCAAATCATACATTTGTTTTGTTGTAGACATCGGTTCGACCCCTAGTTCATTTTCCAAATAATTTTTACATTTCGCAAACCACTTTATTGCTTGAGATCGATTATTTTTTTGATAATAGCAAAACATTAGTAAGCGATAAGCCTCTTCCCATGTTGGATCTTTTTCAATTATTTTCTCACAGTAAAAAATCGCTTGATCAAACTCTCTTCGTGCAACTAGTAGCTGTGCGAGCTTTTCACAACATCGCAAATAATAGACCGATAGCCGCTCGCGTTCATTAAGACACCAATCAGCATACTTTTGCTCAGGAAGAAAATCACCTTTATACAAAGCTAAGGCTTGCATTAACAAGGATATTGCTTTGTTTGCCTCCTTCTCCTCTAATCCAATATTAGCTAGATTTTCAAACTCTACGCAGTCAATCATATAGCCACTGTGTTGATTTAGCCCATAGGTACTGCCAATACGCTGAACAAAGAAAGGTTCCATCCTTGCCTTTCGATCTGGCTCTAATGCATTATTAAGTGCATTCAATACAACTTTAAAGTCTCTAGCCACCGTCTTTTCAGCGATATTGGGCCATAGAGCCGCAAAAATCTCATCCTTCACTAATTGTTTTTTTCGTTTTGTTACAAAAAACTCCAACAACTCTTTTGCTTTACCACGTTGCCAATCTTTCGACTCTATCTCCTTTTGGCCCAGCCAAACTCGAAACGTGCCTAACGTCTGTATTTTCAATGTATAGCCTGGATGATTTTGTGCATTTGAAAAGCCTAACTCGTTTAACAATGACGTCACATAGGAGCGTTGAATATCACTTTTTTGTGCTTTCAATAGTAGCGGCGTGAACTTTTGTAGATCTCTTGGTCCAAAGGTAGTTCGATTAAACAAGATATATTCATAATTGCCTGTTTGTATGAAAGTCAAAAAACGGTTCATAGACTCTGAAAACATGGACCATTCTTCTTTTTCAAAAAAATAAATAGCTTGCCAAAAATATAAAAGCACCGCTCCATACTCATCGCCACATTTGTTTAGTAGTTTATATGCTCGAATTCCATAATATTCTACTTTTTCCCATCGTTCATTCATAATCGCTGCTATTTTCATAGAGAGATAGATAAGACCAGAAAGCCAGTTATCCTTCACCTCTTCGGTTTCCTTTAAGGCTTCTTCCCCGCAAAGGATTGCTTTTTCATATGCACCCTGATTAGCATATAAAAGACAAAGTCCCATATTCGCTTCTGCTTTTCCTCTAGAGATATTTAACTCATCCATAATAGTTAATGCCGTCTCATAGCATTGTTTGGCAAGTGTTACATCATACATCTCCATTAGTTGAACAGCATGTCCTAAACGAATCCAACCACAGGCTTCAACAAAAGGTGCTTGTAGCTTAATGCCTTGTTTAATTCCCGCATCCGCTAATTTTTTTGCCTGCTCTGCATTTCCCATTAATGCTTCGACTAAAGATAACAAAAGATCTGTTTCTCTATGAGACTGTGGTAATATCCCTTCTGCTTGTGCCTTTTTCTGAGAGAGTAATAGCTTTTTAGCTGACTGTAATTTCCCTGAACGAAGCATAATACGCGGCTCTAAATTACTTTCTTTATATGTAGCCTCGACTTTATCAAACCATGCCAACGCTTTGGAAGCTTGACCAGCATTTATCAAGTTCTCTGCCATGATTGAGTAGAGCTGATTTTGTTCCTTCTTATCTATTTTTATAGTATTCATAAGCTGAATGGCTTCCGAAAGGAGCCTCTCCGCTTTTATTGGTTGAATGGTATCTAAGTAAATTTTGGCTATTCCTTTCAACGAACGAATAGCCGCTAGTTTATCTTCTGAAGCCTTGGCAGCTTGCAGTGCTAATTTATACGCGTTTTCTGCTTCTTCATATTGACAACGATAGCGATAGATTTCACCTTGGATATACCAGAGCATATAATACTTTTCTTTTATAGGATCATTAATAATTAATAGTTTTTCTAAAATATACGATAACTGTCCCTGTTCAATTAGTTGAGAACCATATTGATGAATTAAAGCAGCAATGGCTGAATAATCCTCTATCTTTTCAAAGTGTGAGAGCGCTGCGAGAATTTCCTGTTGCTTCATATACCACTTCGCACAACGTTTGTGAAGTAGCCTATATTGACTCTCCTGGGTTCTTAGCCTTCTTTCAAGAAACTCCTTAAATAATGCATGATATCGATATTGATTAGTTCCAGTCACGCTTATAAAGATATGTCGCTCCGCCAAGGATTGCAGAATATAGTTTGATCCACTAATTCCCAAAACCTCATCACACATCTCACCTGTCATAATTTCTAATATAGAAGTTTGTTCTAAAAACTGCTGAACCATTGGTGTTTGTTTAGTATAGACCTCCATCGCCAAATATTTAAATAGGTCATCTAATGTTCCTTGCGATGCTTCAATGTCATTTGTCATCGGTTGTTCACTTAATCGTTGGCTCAATAAACCTATTGCCATAACCCATCCCTCTGAAAGAGAATATATTCGCTGAACCTGTTCTTCTGTAACATCCACCAAATAAATATCTTGTAATAATACTTCTACTTCTTCTTTGGAAAACTTCAAATCAGCCTCGGTAAATTCTAACAGCTCATTCTTCACTTTCATTGCCGTCAGAACATCCCAGTTAGGGCATTCTCGCGTGATTAAAACAACATGCAAATTTACGGGTATATGCTGAAGCAGCCAATGAAACCACGTAACGATTTCTTGATTAGACTGGATTAAATGAAAATCGTCTATTACAAAAATATGTGGGGAATCAATAAGGGAAATTTCATTAATGAATAACGAGCATAGATCCTGAATTTCTTCATCACGAATATAGCGATCCATTCTTTCCAAGTAACTAAGTATCTTCTCCCCAAAATCCCCCCTCACCCTCCTAATAGCATGTACCACATATCGGAGGAATGGGATTAGCTCATCATCAAATGAGGTGGCTGTATACCAATATGTAGGGGTATCAAAAGTAGGGATAAAAGAAGCTATTATCGTACTTTTTCCATATCCAGGACCTGAATGCACAATGGTTACATTATAATTCGTAACCGCTTTCATTTTTCTCGCTATCTTTGCTCTTCGTAACACATAATCCTTTATAATCGGTGGCGTTATTTTTGTTTGGAGGATCGTATTGGTATCAGATGAAGTCATCATCCAACCCCCTGTTCAGAATATTTAATCTTTTTATTTTATTATAATCGATAAATAAGAAGATATATAACTTTTTTAAGTCTTTTCTTAATCAACGGTTATTATTTACAGGGTAGCCAAAAACATAAAAAAAGAACAACTCATCATGTTTAAGTTGTTCTCCCATACTATTTAAATCTTGTACCAAAATCATCTACCGGCCAATAACGCACATGAACCTTTCCTACGATATCCTCTATTTTAATAAAACCAAAATGACGGCTATCTAAACTACTAAGACGATTATCTCCTATCACAAAAACATGTCCTTTTGGGACTGTTTCTTCCCCTGTTAGTTCTTGTAAAGAAAAATCACCAGTGAAATTCCCACCAAAGACTCTTAAGTGTTCGGATCTAATGAATGGTTCAAGAACTAACTTATCATTTACATAAAGCATATCTTTCTTATACTCTATTTTATCTCCGGGTAACCCAATCACTCTCTTCACATAATCATCTTCACTCATACCTTGATGAAAAACCACCACATCAAAGCGCTCTGGCATGGAGAAGGTGTAAACCATTTTATTCACCATTAGGAAGTTACCTTCTTCTAATGTAGGATTCATCGAATGTCCCTCGACAACATAGTTGGAGAAGAACAGGGCGCGAATCATAATAACCAAAAGGAAAGAGACAATTAACCACTTCATTGCTGATTTATGTTGCTTTTTTGTTTTCTCTACTTTCAAATTATAACCCCCGAAGTTAATCTGATAGGTCTATTGTACCAACACTAATATATTATCATAATATACTGAATTATTGTAAATATTCTTATTTATCTGCAGAAAGTTGTAATCTCAACTCTACTTTTTTTCCAATATACCATAATACAAACATAATCGTTAGAGCCGTAATCGTTTTAATTGGTGCGCGTATAAAGGAGATTAAATCGTAACCAATATAACTGATGGTAAAAATCATCACCATTTTTCCTGCAATTAACGCAAGGAAAAATTGATAGAATTTTATCTTTGACAAGCCTGAAACAACATTAATCAAAAAGGATGGGGTGAATGGAAAACACAATAAGAAAAATATTGGTCCAAATCCATGTCGTTCTATCCATGACATCATCTTTCGAACTTTCTCTTTTTTAAGCAGCTTTTGGACCCATCTATATTTTTTCAACTTTGTTACACAAATATAGACAATGACTGCACCAACCACTGCACCAGTCCAAGAAATTAAAAAGCCAACCCATAATCCAAATGCCGCTGCATTTGCCATCACAATGACGATTAACGGCAAAAAGGGTAAGAACGCTTCTAAAACGACCAATAAAAATCCAGGGATTGGTCCAAAAGATTTATACTCTTCTAGTATTTCTAGTAAATTTTCTAATGTAAGTAATTCCTTTAAAAAACTTATGATTTCCATTTAGGTTAGCTCCGCTTCTGTCCAATCTTTCTTCTCTTATTGTACTAGTTATTCCTTCATTCACCCAATAAATTACACCTAATTTTAACATTTTCTTAAAGTTTTTTTCTATAGTCAAGAATTATCACAATTGTATATACTCTAAATTGATAATTATCTAACAGTTTAAATAATGGCTCTGTTACTTCTGTCTAAGGGAGGAGAGGGACAATGGAGATTTACAGGGAGTTAACAGGAAACTTACCTATTTTCGGGATAGACTAAATAAAAAATAACCATCTATTTTACCTGAATAAAATAGATTGGTTATTTTTTGCTAAGTAACTATATTCATTTCGCCTTTAAAAGAACCTGAACTCGTTTTCGACGATTCTTTCGATTTAGTAAAAGCTACGCTTGGTCTTGATTATCAGCAGCTTCCTCCATATGAAATACTTCCCATAAGTGACCGTCAAGATCTTGAAAACTCCACCCATACATAAAACCATGATCGATTGGATCATTATAGGGCTTAGCACCAGCATCTAATGCTTTATTTACAATCTCGTCCACTTTATCTCTGCTAGCAGCCGAAATAGCTACAATAACTTCGGTACTTTTGGTTGCGTCTACTATTTCTTTTTTAGTAAACGTTTTAAAATAATCCTCTGTCAATAACATTGCAAATATACTCTCACTAATCACCATACATGTAGCATTTTCATCCGTAAATTGCGGATTAAATTCAAAACCCACTTTTGAAAAGAACTCAATCGATTTATCCAAATTTTTTACAGGTAAATTCAAAAATATTTTATCTGCAGTTAATGCCATTCCTTCACCAACCTATTCTATTTTTTAAATTGCGACGCTCTATATTTCAATCCCTACTTAAGCAAGTAACAAATAACAATGCGTAGTAACCTTATTAAAGTATACGAAAGGAGATGCTACTATTCATTTATTCCATTGTTATCACTTGCGTTGTGTAAACGCCCAGCGGTGTCCATCCACATCATCAAGCTCAAACTCCACATCTCCCCATGGACGAGTAAGCGGTTCTGTAATGGGCGAACCTCCACTTTGGTGATCTATTGGAGTCAGACCGTTTGCTTTCACAAAGTTAAAGTGTTGGACTACATCCTCTACCGCCGCATGTACTTCCGTGTCCGCTGGGTTCACACTTTCTGCAGGATGCAACATTATAAGACCACTTCCAAAATGGAACCAATGCATCCCCTCGTATCCGTGTGAATACGTAAACCCCGCTTTTTCGTACCATTCCTTTGATTTTTCTGTATCTATACAAAACAATACAATTTGATCTAGTCCTTTAATCATCTGTTTTCTGCCTCCGGAATATTTTATCATCACTTACCACTCTTTATAATTCTGGAAAGTTCCCATAAATCCTTTTAGAAAATTGAATATATTTCTTCTATTAATTACTAATTCAAAATCCTATTGAAAAAAGGGCCCTCTATAAACGAGGTGCCCTTCTTAAAAAACTTTTACACTTCCAAATACTCCACAAACCAATTCTTAATATTATCTAATCGATGGATGCGCAACGCAGGGTTCCCGCTTCGAGATAATTCATGATTGGAATCTGGGAAGCGCACAAATTTCGTTGTCTTCCCTTGCTTCTTCAACGCAATAAATAATTGTTCAGCTTGCTCAATGGGACAACGATAATCCTTTTCACCATGTAGAATTAACAATGGAGTATTTACATTTGCCACATATTTTATTGGGGAATGATCCCAAAGCTTTTCTACTTTGTCTTCCATATTTCCTTTTACTTCCCACTCGGAGAAATAGTAGCCAATATCACTTACTCCATAAAAACTTAGCCAGTTGGAAATCGAGCGTTGTGTAACAGCAGCTTTAAATCGATCTGTGTGGCTGACCACCCAGTTCGTCATAAAACCACCATAACTGCCCCCGGTTATTCCAAGATTTGTTTCATCAATAAAATCAAACGTTTCTAAGGCATAGTCCATAGCGCTCATTACGTCCAAATAGTCTTTCCCACCATAATCACCACGAACTGCATCTACAAACTCTTGACCGTAGCCGTGACTACCACGTGGATTGGTAAATAGCACAACAAAACCTTGGGCCGCTAACGTTTGGAATTCATGAAAATACGTATTGGCATACATGGCATGTGGCCCACCATGGACTTCTAGAATCGTCGGATATTTCTTTCCTTCTTCAAATCCGATCGGCTTCATTACCCACCCATGAATATCCCAGCCGTCTGGAGCTTTGAAGTTAATTGGCTCTGCAATGCTAATCTCTACATCCTCTTTCCAAGCTTGATTCGCATTTGTCAGCTGCTTTTTTGTTTGATTTTTAAAATCAAGGTGATACAATTCACCAGGATCAGCCGAATTACTAATTCCAACAATCGCTTCATGCGTACCAGTTAACATGGATACAGCGTAAACATGCTCATCTGGCAAATGGATTGGATACACAGCACCATCTAATGAACCATAGGAAATTCCTGTCCCACCTTTATCACTTATGACGAAGTAGAAACCTTCACTGTCTTCGGTCCACATTAACCCAGGATTCACATTACCCGAGTGAAAATCACCGATTGCAACATCGCCAACTTCTATATCTAGATTCTCAGTTAAACATTGTAGCCCTTCTGCTGCTATCTCGTACACCCATACTCTTGTCAAAGTCGCGCTTTGAAAATCTTTTTCATGACCTAAGAAACCAAGATATTTTCCATCAGGGGACCATGTAATCGTTGAAAAGTACCCATTACTCTTCGTCACTTTCTTCTTTTCTTTCGACTCAAGCTCCATTATGTACACATCGGATACTAATGTTTCGTCTGGATTTTCTTCTAGATTCGTGACGAAAGCAATGCTTTTCCCATCTGGCGACCAAGCAGGACTGCCATAATCTCTGTCACCATGAGTGAGAAGTGTCAGACTTTTTGACTCTAACTCTAAAACAGCTAAATGATCGTTTTTCTTATCTAGAAAGCCTTTTGCATCTGATTTATAGCGTAATTTTTCCACTACTAGTGGTTCTGGCTTTTTCTTCTGCTCATTCACTTTAGAGTCTGGTTGTAAATCTTCTTCTAATTCTACTGATGTACTAAACAAAATTTTCGTACCACAAGGAGACCAAATGGGATTTCTAGCACCATACTTACAGAAAGTTACTTGCTCCGCTTCTCCTCCATCAACCGGCATCACGTAAATTTGTGCCTTTTCATTACGGGTGGAAACAAAAGCAAGCTTACTTCCATCTGGCGACCATCTTGGAGTAGTTGCTCTACCTTTTCCCGTTGTAAATAGCTTTGCTTCTCCTTCTAGTGTGCCTACATATATTGAGGATTGATACTCATTTTCCTCCTCGTTAATGGTAGTTTGCACATATGCGTAGTTACGAGAAGCTTTGTCCCACTGCGGATCGGTTAATGATGTTAATCGAAATAAATCTTTTGCTTCTATTTTGCGTCTTGTCATTATCAGCTCTCCCTATGTATAAATTTCTATATCCTTTATTTCGACATTAGAAATAAATACCCTCTAACAAAATAAGAAAAAGCTCGAATTTTTTCAAACTCAAAATCAGCTTGCATATTTTCATTGTTTTAGTATAAAATAAATACGAACAAACGTTCCGTTCAGAAAGGAAGGATTATAGTATGACAAGACTATCTAAAGAACAAATACAACTCTTTGAACAAGCAATCTATCTTCCTTTATTACTTATTGTCCTTGAAAAAGATACGAGCATTATAAGCAAAAGCACCATAAAATTAAAGGAACCTTACCTTATGCTCATTGATGAAGTGATGAAAAGTGTGCAACTCCAGTTAAAACAAGTCAAATTAAACATGAAACAGCAAAAAATGAAGCTGCATAAGCTAAGCCAAGATGAATCCTTTACCATGTACTCCTTTTTATTTAATGGTTATGAGGAACAACATAACTATTTTAATCCTAGAATTCGTAATAAAGTGAATGACATGCTGATGCATTATTTAGCAAAAAAAGAGGAGAAATTAATTAGTGAAAAATAGGGACCACTTCTGTTGTATCCGGATTTTCTAAACATACATGTAGTTTATTTTGTTCATTCACAGCCGCATAGAACACGTCTTTTACATTGGCCACTTTCAATTTCAAAAGCTCTTCTCTTAGCCAGGACTCATTCAACCCTTTAAAGGCCAATGTATCATAGAGGAGTTTCCCTTCAATGATTACTGTATATTCAATGGAATGAGGCTGTGAATCAGTACGCACATGCTCCACCTTTGCTACTTCCTTTTCTGGATTTAATTTCACAGATAATTCCCCATTCGCTTCAATTAATGCAAAGTGAACATCCTCCACTTTAAATACATCCTTTTGTCGAAGCATTTGTAGAACATTGTCTATGGAATAGCTTATTTTACGCATGTTTTTTATATGAAATTGCCCTTCGTATATAACAAGAGTAGGCTCAAAGGATAAAAGTTTGCCGATTCTACGATTCTTAATCTTCCACCAAGCTATCACTTTTTGTAAAATTGCAATGCCAATAATTGCGCCCACTGTAGGAAAATGATGAATTTCTGGATCAGCGATGTCTGCCCCTACCACTGATCCAAGCGTTAAAATTACAAGGAAATCAAAAACAGGTAATTCACCAATTGAACGTTTGCCCATAAATAAGGTCATCACGAGCATCAAAGGTAAAATAGTCACAATCCGAAGAAGCACCTTTAACAAATCCATGATAAGTTCCACCATATACTTCCCTCCTTTTCCATACACTTATCGTTTTTCAAAAAAGGGAACATATACACAGAACTAGCAAACTTAGGGATTTATTTTAACTTGATTGTGATCAAACTGTTTTATAACGCTACATGATCAAGAAAAGAGAACATAAATAAAACCAGAACATCTTATTCTGGTTTCATCTCATCAGTTAATCATTTATCATTTTTAGAACGATACGAAGCACCAGGTGGCGCTATTCTAGAATCTCGATGTTCCAATCCGATAACATGCCCATTCACGCGCTGGTAGAGCCTAGTTCTTAAAAAGGAAGCACGCTGCATTTGCTTTTCAAATGATTGGGGTGAGAGTGGTAGTTCCACCTCTTCTTTGTTCATAAATTTGACGTATGTATTTGATATAGTAGTTGGATGAGATTCTAAAACATGATGAAGTGAAATCCAATTACATTCATCATTTTTAGGTGAAGATGTTGGAAAGAAATATAAATCACTCATTGGATCAATCGCAATAGGTGGTTTGTGCGTAAGCCCAGCAACCATCCTACTCCCTTGCTTTCTTCCTTCATAATTTGATCCATAGTAGCTACAGCTATTTTCAACTATCATTAAGGGAGTTAAGTCTACAAATAGTTCTCCTTCTACCTCTAATACTTTAGAATAGAGCTTTCCCCCTTTTTCTACTGAAAGAATTGCCATTGTATAGCGATTAATTTCATATTCTGTTACGAAATTGACATCATTCACCAATCTTCACCCTTTCCACTTTTATTATTTACTTTTTTTGAAAATACAGCACGAAAGAACTAGTAAATTGTCTATTTATGTATATTTTTACAAAAACAAACCATAAAGTAAAGAGTTTTTATTTTTTTCTAAATATTTTTAATTTTTGTTGATTTTATAGAAGTTCCTCAATATACTATTAAAAAGGCTCGAGGTGAGGAACTCATGAAGAATGAGAAATCTTATACGGAATTGATGAAAGCAAGAAAGATGAACAAAAAGATATCCGTTGAAGCCTATATGATGAATATTTATGTCCAGATGATTATTGACGAGTCACTCTTCCACTACCACAAGAAACTCCTCCAAGAAAAAATTGATAATGCCATCGATTCGAAAAATCTTTCACAGTTTCATTCCTTAAGTACAAAATACAAACAATTCTTGATCGACTGGGGCGATTCTGCATAATGAATCAAAGTAAGACGTAAAAAGGAGAAGAGTCGATAACACCTCTTCTCCTATATTCATTCTACATTTAGAATTGCGCTTCCTCTGTTGAGCCTGTTAATGCTGTTGTAGAAGACGTACCACCTGAAACAACCTTAGCTACTTCATCAAAATACCCTGTTCCAACCTCTCGCTGGTGACGAGTTGCTGTATAGCCATGCTGCTCACTTTCAAATTCAGCCTGTTGCAGTTCAGAATACGCCCCCATTCCGCGATCACGATAGCCTCTTGCTAGCTCAAACATACTATGATTGAGCGCATGGAAACCAGCTAGTGTGACAAACTGGAACTTGTAACCAAACTGGGCAATTTGCTGTTGGAAGGTTTCAATCGTTTCATCATCCAATTTAGATTTCCAGTTAAACGATGGAGAGCAGTTATAGGCGAGAAGCTTTCCAGGAAATTGCTCATGAATGGCATCTGCAAAAGCTTTCGCTTGCTTTAGATTTGGTTCTGACGTTTCACACCAAATGACATCTGCATAAGGGGCATAAGCTAATCCACGCGCAATCGCTTGATCAAGACCTGCTTTCGTTCGGAAAAATCCCTCTGGCGTCCGCTCTCCCGTTAAAAATGGTTGGTCATATTGATCGATATCACTAGTAATTAAGTCAGCAGCATCTGCATCAGTTCGCGCAATCAACACGGTTGGCACTCCCATTACATCCGAAGCTAAGCGAGCAGAAATTAAATTCTTAACAGCTGTTTGAGTAGGCAATAACACTTTTCCACCAAGATGACCACATTTCTTCTCTGACGATAGTTGATCCTCAAAATGAACACCAGATGCACCTGATTCGATCATGCCCTTCATAAGCTCAAATACATTCAGCTGCCCCCCAAAGCCTGCTTCTGCATCGGCCACGATTGGAGCAAAATAATCCACCTCTTCTTTGCCTTCTACGTATTGAATTTGGTCAGCGCGCTGCAAGGCTTGATTAATTCTTTTTACTACATGAGGTACACTATTTGCCGGGTAGAGGCTTTGGTCTGGATACATATTTCCTGAGAGGTTAGCATCTGCCGCAACTTGCCAGCCACTTAAGTAAATAGCCTTTAAACCAGCTTTAACCTGCTGAATCGCTTGATTTCCTGTTAAAGCTCCAAGGGCATGCACATATTCTTCGCTTTTAAGAAGGTTCCAAAGTTTTTGTGCCCCTCTTTTGGCTAAAGTGTGTTCAATATCAATGGATCCTCTAAGGCGCAGCACATCCTCTGCACTATACGGTCTAGCCACTCCATTCCATCTTTGTTCAAGCTCCCAGCTTTCATCTAACTTTGCGATTCTTTCTTCTCTGTTCATCTTTTTCTCCTCCTTGTTTTCTTTTTATCTATTAATCTTCCAACAAGCGATATGCAGGAAGTGTTAAAAACTCCACAAATTCATCATCCTCAATTAGCTGTTCGAACAAAACAGCAGCCTGCTCTAATGTTCCTGATTTAAAGCGATTCGGACCAACCTTTTGCTGAATTGCTTGCTTTTCTTCTTGAATCATATCCTTCACGAGCCCAATGGTAATCTTCGTACCACTCTCTATTTTTGCCTCTGGATGCCTCACCCATTGCCACACCTGTGAACGCGATATTTCAGCAGTCGCCGCATCCTCCATTAAGTGAAAAATCGGAACTGCCCCATTGCCATCCAGCCATGCCGTGATATATTCCATGCCAACATGAATGTTTTTACGTAGTCCATCTTCTGTTATCGTTCCTGCAGGTAGCTGCACTAGCTCCGCTGCATTTGCTTTTACATCTTCTCGTTTACGATCCAGCTGATTTAGACCCTTCATATGTTCATTGAACACTTCTAAAGCCACAGGAACTAAGGCTGGATGGGCTACCCAAGTCCCATCATGACCATCTTTCACCTCACGCAGTTTATCCTCCCTCACCTTGGAAAATGCTATTCCATTAGCTTTCTCATCATTTTTCACAGGAATCTGAGCTGCCATTCCTCCAATAGCATGAGCACCTCGCTTATGACAAGTTTGGATAACTAGCTGTGTATACGCTCTCATAAAGGGCACCGTCATCGTTACTTGACTTCTTTCAGGAAGCAAATAAGATGGTGTATTTCTAAATTTTTTAATAAAGCTAAAAATATAATCCCATCTCCCACAATTTAAGCCTGCTGCATGTTCCTTTAGCTCATACAAAATTTCATCCATTTCAAACGCAGCTGTTATCGTTTCAATAAGCACGGTAGCCTTAATCGTCCCTTGAGCAATACCAAGCTCTTGCTGGGCGAAAACAAATACATCGTTCCAAAGTCTTGCTTCTAAATGACTTTCTAGTTTCGGAAGATAAAAATAAGGACCACTTCCGTTTGCAAGTAATTGCTTAACATTGTGATAGAAATATAATCCAAAGTCGAAAAGACTTGCTGAAATTGGTTCCTGATTGATGAGAATATGCTTTTCTTCTAAGTGCCAGCCACGAGGTCGAACAAGTAAAGTAGCGATTTCTTCCTTCAGCTTATACTCCTTGCCATTTGCCGCTCGAAAATCAATGCTTCTTCTAATTGCGTCCCTTAAATTAAGCTGTCCTTCGATTAAATTGCTCCAGGTTGGCGATGTCGCATCCTCGAAATCAGCCATAAAAACCTTGGCCCCTGAATTCAAGGCGTGGATAATCATCTTTCTATCAACTGGACCAGTGATTTCAACTCTCCTATCCTGCAGATCCAATGGAATAGGACCTACTTGCCAGTCTCCTTGACGAATGTGTGAGGTGCTTTCTAGAAAATCTAATTTCACACCCTCATCGATTTCCTGTTGCCTTACTTTTCTTTTTTCAAGAAGCTCTTTTCTGTCTTGATTAAAATTCGTGTGAAGCTTTTCAATAAAAGAAAGAGCCTCCTGTGTTAGTACAGCTTCATAGCCATTTTTCCATTCACCTGTTACAACAATGCTTGATGTGCCTGCGTTCACGTAACTTACTACCTCCTTTTGTTATGAAACAGTTAATCTATTTGTTTTGTATTATATAACAGATTTTTCAAAATAAAAAGCCCTTTTTGGATTTCTTTACTAATTTTTTTCGACAAACCGAAAAGTAGAAGCGGCTCGCTCAGGCCCGACAAGCAAAAAAAGAAGCGAAGCAGGTAACAATCGTCCTACTCCTCTTCTTCTAAAATCTTTTCTAAATTGGCAATACGGTCCACAATCGGCGGGTGTGTATAACGCAACCACTTTACTAAAGCTGGAGGATTCACTTCACTTAAGCTCGACCTTGTGATTTCTTGAAATGCTCCGATTGCTGGTTCCACCTTTTCGGTTAATTCAATTGCATATTGATCTGCTGTCTGTTCTTGATGTCTCGATACTGCATTCGTTATCGGACTGGCTAGAAACAAAACAAGTGACAATAACAGCAAGAGTAACGGGAGAGATGCTAGCTGATTTAAACTAGTGATCCTCAAAAATTGACCCCATTTATTAATAATTCGCCTTGCACTCCAATGAACAAAATAAAAAGCGAAAAAAGAAAACACAATGTATCCAGTTATTCCAATTACAATATGATTCAAGACGTAATGTCCCATTTCATGCGCCATGATGAAAAGAATTTCATCCTCATTCAATCGAGTTAGCAATGTATCCCATAAAACAATGCGAGAATTCCCTCCTACTCCCGTCACATAAGCATTAATGCTATTTGTTTTTTGCGCCATATTCACTTCGTACACACGATCTGCTGGTATATCTGATTCAGCAGCAAGAGCAAGAATTTTCGCTTCTAATTCTTTATTCTGTAGCTCGGTAAAGTCGTTATACAAAGGATCAATGACCACCGGCTGAATGTACATCATAAAAAACACAAATGGAATAAATAATGCCCAGGCAATAACCCACCATCTTTTCTCAAAGCGACGAATAAGAAAATAAATAACCGCTACAACAATCCACATGAGGAGAATGCCTTCCCAAAAGCTAACGACCTGATCACGCATCCAATGTGAAAAGGTTTGAACCGTTATGTTATAGCTTTTAGAAAGAAAGAAGCGTAAATAGCTAAGAGGAAAACTAACAAGCGTCGCAAAAAATGTCAGCCAAAACACATAAATCCCAGCCTGTAGCCACTTATACTTTACTACTTTTTCCGACCAGCCCTGTATAGCTCGGGCACCACCTAATATAAGAAGGAGAAAATAAAAGACCCAATCAATAGGGAGAGAGATGAAATACATCATGTTACGTATCTTCGAGTATTGCTCCGATTGAAAAAGCTCCTCCGACGATAAAAACGTTTGAGGATCAGCCTTTGTTCCAACAAGATGAGCCGGTAATGAGGTGTCTGCACCTAACCAAATATAATAAACCATTGCCAACACATATACTAGATAACCTAAAATCGTAAAGCCTACTATTTTTTTCATCTATGTAATCCCCTTTTTCTATAAATCACACTTATATATAGCATATGGCAGATAGTAAAGATTTATAAGTTTTCAAAGTTAATTACAATATAGAACATACAAAAGACACCGTGATAAGCATTTCGCCCTATCTCGGTGTCTCTTTATTTTCATCCGACTATCCACGAATAAACACTTAAAGCCGCAATCGCACTGATAACGACTAAAATAACGTTCGCACCTAAATAGGCGACTACTAATGCTACGACTACTCCAATAACTCCATACATAATATCCTCATTGATTAAAAAGATTCCAGGAACAATCAAAGCTCCAAGCACGGCATATGGGACATTTTTCAACACAGATTGGATAAAAGGAGGAAGTTCCTTGCCTTGAAACATAACAAATGGAATTAGTCTTGGCAAATAAGTGACGACAGCCATTCCGACAATCATAATGATAATCATATTATTCATGGACCTCTTCCCCCCTTAGTTGATGTTTTTCTAAAGATGAATTCAATGCCGACTGCACTAATGATTGTTGCTAGAACAATGGACCACCCTGGAGCAATACTTAATACTAGTGAAAAAATAGTATTTAGAATCGCGGCAGTTCCTGCTAGAACAACGACCTTGCGATGCCTTTTTAATGACGGTACAAGTAAACCAATAAACATCGCATATAATGCAACAGCCATACTTTCCTGTAACGAGGCAGGCAAACTACTCCCTATTACATAACCAATCCCTGAGCTTACCACCCAGCTTGAATACGCGATAAAAATGACACCAAACATATATCCAGTTTGAATTGTCCCTTCTTTCGTAGCCGCCACAGAAAAAGTTTCATCCGTAATCCCAAAGGAATACAACGCTTTTTTCCAGAGCGTTTCCTCCTCTACCTTTTCATTTAGAGAAGCACTCATTAGAAAGTGTCGGATATTCAAGATAAAGGTAGTCATCACAATCTCAAATACACCTGATCCTAATACAATCATATTTAAAGACATATATTGAGCAGCACCAGCAAAAACAAGGAGACTCATTAATACTGTCTCAGAAATTGTAAGACCAGCCGATTTCGCCAAAAGTCCGAATGTAATGGCGATAGGTATGTATCCAATCGCAATGCTCGCCCCTGCTTGTAGCCCATTTCGAAATGCTGTGCTATTTCTCGTTGCAATTGTTGTTGCCATTCTACATTTCTCCTACATCAGTATTTTTGTTATCTACTAATATACTAATTTTTAGCAAGATTTGTAAAGAGTATTTCGAATTTCGTTATTTAGTAAAAAAGTTGGGCTTTATTAAATTTTGTGCTTTTTTAGAAGAGAATGATTACTTATTTCATCGATTTCTAGTAAAATTCATTCTCCTACTACATAGAAGCTACAAAAGCTCCCCAAAATTCCCCATATTGACAGGACATTCCGGGTCTATCTAACATTTCCCAAAATAGAGTATGTAGAAAGCAGCAAAAGAAAAAGTGCCACCCTTAATAAAGAGCAGCACTTCCGATTCCAAGTATCCAGCTATTTCCCCTTAAATTCCGGCGCCCTTTTCTCTTGAAACGCGACTAGAGCCTCGACGCGATCCTCGGTTGGGATAATCACCTCATAAGCCTTACGCTCAATCTGTAAGCCTGTTTGCATATCGACGCCCATTCCTTGTCTAATGGCAAATTTAGCTTGTTGAACAGCAACTGGACCGTTTTTCAGCATCTCTTGAGCAAGCTCCACAGCTCCAGCCAGTACTTGTGAGCTATCATCTACTAATCTCGTAACCAACCCGAACTGATTAGCTTCTTCTCCTGTAAAGCGACGGGCAGTCAAGATTAATTCCATTGCTTTAGCTTCCCCAATAATACGCGGCAGACGCTGTGTTCCACCTGCACCTGGAATGATGGCTAAGCTCGTTTCGGTTAACCCCATCTTCGCATCACGCGATGTAACACGGAAGTCACATGCTAGTAAAAGCTCCATGCCCCCACCAAATGCGTACCCATTGATGGCAGCAATCGTCGGCTGTGGCAAATCGGCAATGCGATTAAATACATCGCCAATTTTATACACATTTCGACGAACCTGTTGCTCAGTTAAATTTCTTCTTTCCTTCAGATCCGCTCCAACACTAAATGCTTTCTCCCCAGCAGCCGTTACAATAACCACTCGTACTTCTGCATTCGTCCGAAGCTCCTCTGCTACATTCCCTAGCTCTACCAACATATCATAATTAAACGCATTCATCGCATCAGGTCGATTCAGCGTCACCGTCGCAATATAGTCTTTTATTTCTACTTGAATGAAAGTCATCTGTGTCATCCTCCCTGAGATTGTTAGCGGTTACAAAATTCGCTATTTTTATAGATTCTCTAAGAGGTGCGAAAATCCTTTAAACTCCTAGCTTTTCTTTCAAAGCTCTGCGTAATATTTTCCCTGTCGTATTCTTTGGTAACTCTTCTAAAAATTCAATGGAGGACGGGACTTTATATTTTGCCAAACGCTCCGCACAATAAGCAATCAACTCAACCTCTGTCATTTCTTCTTTAAAAACAACAAAACACTTTACTGCTTCACCGAGCTGGGGGTCAGGCACCCCAACAACGGCTACCTCCACGACACTCTCATGCCCATACAAAACCTCTTCCACCTCACGCGGATACACATTATACCCACCAACAATAATCATATCCTTTTTACGATCGACAATGTAAAAGTAGCCCTCATCATCCATTCTTGCTAGGTCACCTGTGTATAACCAATTGTCACGAATGGCATGAGCTGTCTCCTCAGGCATTTTGTAATAACCTTTCATTACATTTGGTCCACGAACAACAAGTTCTCCTACATCACCTGGGGTGACCTCTTCGCCAAACTCGTTCACCACTTTATTTTCCACATTCGCAATCGTTGTCCCAATCGATCCTGGTTTTCTTGGCTTGTCTAATGGGTTAAAGCAAGTAACAGGAGATGCTTCGGATAAGCCATATCCTTCTGAAATAATAACCTTATATTTCTTTTCGAAATTTTGTAGCAGCGCAACAGGCATCGAGGCCCCACCAGAAATACATAGGCGTAGCGATTTTAAATCAGCAACCTCTCCTTGAGATTGCAGTAAGAAATTGTACATCGTTGGTACTCCAGCAAACACCGTTGCCTCGTATTTTTTCACGATCTCAAAAATAGCCTGTGGGCTAAATCTTGGCACAATAATCACTGTCGCTCCATTCATTAATGGCGCATTAAGGGCAACCGTTAAACAGAACACATGAAACATTGGTAACGTCGCAATCACTTTGTCACCATCATTCATTTTTAAGAAATCAGCAGAATCTTTCGCATTACAATACAGATTCTTATGAGTTAACATCGCACCCTTTGGTTTCCCAGTTGTTCCTGATGTGTAAAGAATAACTGCCACATCATCGTCTTGTAATTCTGGGCCAGTGTATGTATGGCTACCCGCAGAAATTATATTTGTAAACGATTTCATTTTCGGGTATATAGAAAGCTTTTCAATAGGAAAATCCGCTACTTTTTCTTTACCAGTTGGAGTTTCACAAATAATAAAATGTTCCGTCAAAGGTAGATGCACGTGAAGCTTTTCAAAAAGTGGAACGAGAAGGTCTAAGGTGATAACAGCTTTTACATCGCCGTCTTTCAAAATGTAGTGTAGTTCATCAGGTGTATAAATCGGGTTAATTGGAATAACAGTCGCACCTAAACGGGCTGCACCATATAGACCAATAACATAATAAGGAGAATTTCCAACAACTAGTGCGATATGATCTCCATGTTTAATCCCCATTGCTTCAAGACCCGAAGCAAACGCATTGATTGCTGCATTTAGTTCTGCATACGTTTTCGATTCCCCTTCAAAAACATATGCCGCTTTCATTGGATTTGTTTTGGCTGTTTGAGCCAGCTGTGATGAAATATTCAAAAGCACATCTCCCCTATCTATAAAATTGAATGACCATTCATTCATCTCCCAATAATCATTATAGTAGATTGCTCTCGCTCTGTCATTAATTATGTCAATAAAATTCAAATTTTCTGATAAAGTATACTAACAAAACAATTTCTCCCAAATATATAAAAAGAACGTGAAGTTTTATCCTCCACGCTCCTTTAATTAATATATTAGATCTAACAATTCTTCCCTAGTAATATTACCAAAATAATGTTTTACATCGATTCCCTCAATAGCTTGGTCGATTTCAGCTTTTTCGTATTTGACACCAGTAAGTAATTGTTCGATTTCTCCAATATCTCCAACGCCAAAGAAATCGCCATAAATTTTGCAGTTTTCAATGGCGCCTTTTGTTACATCAAGACGAATATCAATTTGACCAACAGGGAAACGGTGGGAGTGCTGCAAGTTAAACTTTGGTGATTTCCCGTAGTTCCAATCCCAATTTTGATAACGTTCTTTCGAAAGCTCGTAGATATTCTTCCAATCCTCTTCCGTTAATTCATACGTTGGAATATCCTTAGTTTTGAAAATCGCTTCTAATAGAAGCTGACGGAATTGCTCGATGGTTATATCCTCTGTTAAAAACTCTTTAATATTTGCTACACGACTTCGAATCGATTTGATTCCCTTCGACTCAATTTTATCCTTTTTCACATTTAAGGCAGACACCACATGCTCAATTTCGGAATTGAAAAGTAAGGTTCCATGACTGAACATACGCCCTTTTGTCGAGAACTGCGCATTTCCAGAAATTTTTCTGCCTTCCGCAAGAATGTCATTACGACCACTCATTTCCGCTTGAATCCCTAAACCATTCAGTGCCTCAATAACAGGTGCGGTGAATTTTTTAAAGTTATGAAAGCTTTCGCCATCATCTTTTGTGATAAAGCTAAAATTCAGGTTACCATGATCATGGTACACAGCTCCTCCACCAGAAAGGCGGCGCACGACATGAATTCCGTTATCCTCCACGTATTTCGTATTAATTTCTTCCACACTGTTTTGATTCTTTCCAATAATAATGGAAGGCTCATTAATATAAAACAGCAAATACGTATCTTCAATGTCTAAATTTTTCAACGCATATTCTTCAATCGCAAGGTTAATTCTTGGATCTGTAATCCCTTTATTATCAATAAAAAGCATCATTTATTTCCACTCTCCCATATGTATCCTTTGTGTGCTAATGCGATTTCACCTTGATAGATAGTTGAGGCTTCGACAACAAGGTCACCTATATTCCCAAAGTGAGGTAAATGTGTAAGTAAAAGCTTTGGTACCTCAGAGGCCTTCGCAACTTTTGCAGCATCATGACTATTCATATGACCTGCTGCCTGGCCATTTTGATGAGCGTATAAATTACATTCTGAAATAAGCAAATCCGCTCCCTTTGTAAAAGGAATAAAGGATTCTTGATAACTTGTATCCGCCGTATAAACAAAAGAGCTATTCTCAGCAGAAACCTTCATGGCATAACATGGAACAGGATGGCTCGTTTTCAAAAATTCAATCGTAAATGGTCCCACCTGCAAGGCCTGAGTTGGATCATAGGCCACTCCTCTTGTATATTCCTTGTGAGATAGACTTGCAAATCCCTTACTGTCTTCTTGATGCCCATAAATCGGCAGCTGTGTAACAGACTTCCCCATATAAAAGGAAATCAATCTCGCAAACTGCAATGGACCAATATCAGCCACATGATCATGATGATAGTGAGATAAAATAACCGCATCTAAATCTGTGACATCTATGTAATTCTGAAGCTGTGCTAATACACCACTTCCACAATCAATTAACAAACGAAAATTATTATGCTCGACCAAATACCCAGATGTTGCACTATTTACAGCGGGGTAACCGCCCCAATACCCTACAACAGTAAGCTTCAACCTTACATCACCCTTTACATATTTCTTCTTGATAAGAATATCATAATCACACCTAATTTCCTATTTTGTTAGTTGTTTTAAAACAGATGTTGACAGTACAAGCTCTGTTATAATACAATAAGTACAAATAACAAAACGGAGGGTGATAACATGTTGATTAAAAGTACAGAATTTTTCAAGACCTTACCACCTAAAAAATGCGTAGAATGCAAAAAAACAATGGATGAGCAGCACGAATGCTACGGCAACCATTGTACGAATTGTTTATCGAGTCAGTTGAAATAGATTAATAGATACTTTATAGAAGCAGGATATCCGCTATTAAATAAAGCGGATATCCTGCTTTTTAATATGTATCAAAACTTTGTGATAGATTGAATACTTTCCGCAACTTTAATAGGTCTTATATCTATAAAAGATAACTTGCTAATCTCCAACCAAACTGGCTCATACTTACCTCTATTTCTGTTCAAGTCCGTATACTCATCTCCTTGACCAGTACCTATCACACCTTCCAAAATATCAGCCAGATAAAAGTATTGCGTGCCTTTATATTCTACTTTCTCCAGACATTTCTTAACATTAATTATCACGCCCAATTCCTCGAAGGCTTCTCTTTTCGTTGCCTCTTCTGGCGATTCCCCTTTATCTATCCCTCCACCAGGAAAGACATAATAAACAGAATTATTTATAGTTCTTTTTATTAATACGACCTTATTATCTTGTAGAATAACTGCTGAAGCTCTATCTCTCATACACGTACTCCCTTTGCTGAATTTTTTTAGCTATAGATAAAGAAGAAGTAATACATAAGCGCCAAAAGACTAGCAAGTGTAATTAGAAAGGCTCCCCTTTTCACACTAGTGCCCCACATTTCTAAGCCACCATAAAACCAAGAAGTAATTATCAAAAAAACACCGATATGTCTGATAAATTCCTTGGAAACTCCTATACTTGTAAAAAACAATAATAATCCAAGATATCTTGGCAGAATACCTAAAAGGCACGAGGGAGTTTTAAACTCCTTCCAAAATTGCGAGCGTTCTTTTTGATTAAGCTTTTTATACTCTTTAATAAGTAAAAAGCATGGTATTCCCCATAATATGCACAAAAAAAACACACTTATTAAATCCATCCATCATTCCTCCAACAGTTTTAACTTTCAACCGTTGTAATATATTCCATAATCTCAATATTTTTCCCTGCTATTTATCTTGTTATTTCTACATCGGTAGTTCGAAGGCCCTGCTCCGCTCATTGATAATCTATACTAACCACTGAACGATATTCTCATGCTTATATCGACACTTAGCTTCTGAAATGATGTGAGATAATAGCGGGGTTAATCTATGTAATATTTCCTGAACCTCTCCACCTTCAAACCGCTCAAGGGGTTCAACTAGCTCCTCCTCATCCAAAATTACATAATCTCCATTTGGAAAAACCAAGATATCTATAATTAAATCCTCAAAAACTACATATTGGTCCGTGAAGGAGGTATTTTTTACAATATTAAAATAGGCGCCTAAATAGTTCCCATTCGAGTCTCTCCAAATATATAAATTGTAGGGATGATCCTTCCAATAATAAGCAATGGTATAGCAGCCTTTCGTTACGGTTAGTTCATCCTTATTTGTAGTCATGGTAAAAGGGGTTTCGATTCGATGAAATAGCACCATCTGCTCACTTTGTTTTTCTACTAGCACACAATGGTGCTCGACCACAGAAGAATCATAGCGGATTTTCCTTTCAGTGATGGGATAGCCTCTTCTAAGAGTAAATGTTGGATCGATTTTCATTCTTTTCTCTCCTCTTTGTGATAAAAAGCTTTCTCGATTTCCTGTTTCCAAGGAAAACCACCAGTCATCTTGAAAAATTTATAAGTCTCAGTGTAGCATTACGATACCATCGTCCGAAAGGCATTAAAAGAGGACAAATCACTTCAAAAAAGAACATATCACCTTCAAAATACCTTCCAAATGAAATTTTTTACTCCGAAGCGTGCAATTCTGGTCTGTTTTAAGCCGTAAAAGGAAAAATTTCGGGTTGATTCAACTCATTTTATAGTTTACCTAACACATCTCGGAGTTTACCTAACATATCTCGAATTTTATCTAACACTCTGGAAAGGACGGTTCGCTAGACTAATTTAGCCTAGCTCATTTTCCTTTATGAAAGGCATTACTGATAAGCTTTAATTTTTAATAGAGTTTCTAAATCTACTATTTCGAAATTCTGTTCTTTTAAGGCTTCGATCATGATTGGTAGAGCTTTTGCTGTCTCTATTTTTTCTGAATCGGAGTGCATGAGAATGATATCGCCATTTCGGACGTTTGCGATAACGTTGTTCACAATATTAGCTGACTCCATTTGCGACCAATCAAGGGTATCAATGGACCAAAGCACAATGGAATATCCCGCATCCTCCGCAGTAGATACAACTTTTTTAGTTGTTGCTCCATAAGGAGGTCGGAGGATAGCTGGTTCTTTTCCGGTTACTTCCTTAATGGCATTTCCGGCTTTTTCTATTTCTAGTTGCAGTGCCGCTTGATTTAATGTTGTTAAATCCACATGGTTATAGCTATGACTTAAAACTAAATGTCCCTCTGCATCAGTCCGCTTCACAACGCCTGGGGACTTCTCCACTTCACTACCTAAATAGAAAAAACTCCCCTTTACTTGGTATTGCTTTAATACATCTAAAATTGCCGGAGTAACCGATTGATCTGGTCCATCATCAAAAGTGAGGGCCACCATTTTCTGATTCGGTCCATTAATATAGACATTTTTCTGCTCTCGTGAAAAGGTAACAATTTCTTTGCGCCATTTTTGCATACTTTTCCAAGCCTTAGCAGATAACTGATTCGAAGTTCCTTTTATATCAAGAAGATATTCCTCGTTCTCCTCTCCGGCCTGTGCTAACGCGCGACTAGAATGAAAAACAGACAAATGGGCGACTCCTTTCTCCTTCAAAGGAATAATCATTTTCAGCTCAATGTTTTGCGCTAAATTAAAGACATAAATCCGTTCATTATTGCCTCCTCTTACATCCGTCGGCTTTCCAAGTTCCTCTTCTAATAATTCATAGGTAATCTCACGAAGGTCCTTAGAGTAGGATCGAATATCAAAAACCTCACCGGCCTCGTTATACCCAATCGTCACCTGCTGAGTAGGAAAGCTCGCATAATAGCCATGACCCGCTTGATCAACCTGATCAGGCTCGCCCCATTCCTTTTTCACGGTTTCTATTGTACTTTCCATGACATTAAAAGAGCTTTCCTTAATCATTCCTTTTTGCGCCGACGCGATGATCTCCTTAAGAAGCTTGTTAACAGACGCTACATCATTAGAAGGTTCATTTTCATCCTGATTATTAGGCTCTTCTGTTTCTTCCTGACTTGGTTGATTATTCACTGGCTCTGACTCCCCTGTTTCACAGGCAGACAAGATTAAGCTAATAGTTAAACATATTACGAACAAATATGTAGGAATTTTAAAATTAATCATTTACTTTCCTCCTTAATTATCCCTGCTCCCATAGGTATCCAACTACTAAGAAAAGACCCTAAACTAACGATCCTTTTGCTCTACTATCTCACACAATTTATGTAAATAATACATACCACGAAGCTGTTCTTTAATTAAATAATCCTTATATACTAGAGAATCTCGGACAATTTTTATAGCATGTGCTAGATTAAATAAATCGACTTCTTTTAAGACATCTCGGACAACCTCTAAGGAATACACGGCTGCTTGCACGGTTCGGATAATTAGTAGCTTCCGCAAATCTGCTTGACTATATTTTCGATAACCACTATTTGCATCCCTATCTGGTTTAATCAGTTCTTCCTTCTCCCAATGTCTCAAGGTCGAATCAGCGACTCCTATTCTCTCTGCTGCTTCTTTTATCGTATACCATTTTTTATGATTAAACGAAGAAAAGCTATTTAACTCTTCCAGCTCCAAGATTTGCAACGCTTCCTCTGCCTTTCGTTTTTCCTTATGTAACCGTACTTGAACATCATTCACAATCCATAATGCATCTGTTACTTTTTTTTGTTGAATCAAGGGCATAATGTCTCTAACCACAGTCATACCAAAGCCAGTATTCATCGCACGAATACACTCAAAATAAGCAACATGCTCTTCTGTATAAATTCGGTAGCCATTTTCCTTTCGCTCTACCTTTGGAACAATGCCCCATGATTCATAATGACGTAGTGCACTTGTACTAATGTTTAATTTGCGTGCAATATCGATTGGTTTTATCATTGACTCTCTCCTTCATTAAACATTACTCCAAAACATTAAAGTGCTTAGACGGATTTATGCTTATAATATTAATACGTATTATGTTTAACTTTAGCAATTGCATTAATGTTATACAATAGATATGTACAATAAAAAAGGAGGAAAATAAATGAGAGATACCATTGAAATTATTGGAGCACGAGAACATAACTTGAAAAATGTGTCCTTACATATCCCAAAGCACAAGCTTGTCCTACTAACAGGACCTTCTGGATCTGGGAAATCTACCTTGGCCTTGGATACATTACAGAGAGAATGTCAACGTCAATACATGGAGTCGATGGGAATGACCACAGATGCCTATAGCAAACCAAAGGTCGATTCCATCATTGGCTTATCCCCGTCTATAAGCATTGGCCAGCATGTAACAAACCGTAACCCTCGCTCCACAGTTGGAACCATCACGGATATGTACACTTATTTACGCCTTATTTTTGAAAAGCTTGGCGAGCGCCCTTGCCCAAACTGTCATCAGACTATTTTTCCAACGATTGATAAAGAATCCTATGAAGAAGAAACCGGCTTTAAACAGTTTATCCAATGTCCAAACTGTCAGCACCGTTTAGAAAAGCTAACGCGAAGCCATTTTTCTTTTAATAAGCAAGAAGGCGCTTGCCCTAGCTGTGATGGGTTAGGGAAAAAGGTAGATATTCGAATCGAAAGCGTATTTCATGAGGATTTAAGTATAAAATTTGGTGCGGTTTCTATTTGGAAGGGTGCTTATAGTGATTACCAAATAAACATTGTCCAAGCTGCTGCTGACTATTATGATCTAGGCCTGGATATCAACCAACCATTGAAGGATCTAGACGACAGAATACGAGAATTATTATTTTACGGAGTCGAAAGTGAGCACTTCTCCTCTCACTTCCCGGATAAAAAGCCTCCAAAAACCGTAAGTGGGGGTAAATTTGAAGGGGTATTAACTGGAATTTGGCGCAGATATAAGGAAAAAGACGGACAGTCTGGTGAGGCAGCCCTTTTCTATTCGAAAACATGTCCAGAATGTGATGGAAAACGCCTTAAAGAAGATAGCAGGCAAGTAAAGGTAGCAAACGCTTCTATTACAGATGTGACTAGCTTTTCCCTAGAAGAAATGAAAGATTGGCTCAAACAGCTCGAACACGCCTTGCAAGCTGCCGATATCACAATTGTCGATACTTTTCTTCACGACTTACAAAAGAAGGTAACACGAATCATCAATGTCGGCTTAGGATACTTATCATTGGAGAGACAAACTATTACGTTATCAGGTGGAGAATCTCAAAGGCTTCGCTTAGCTTCGATTCTCGGATCTGCTCTAACTGGTGTCCTGTATATTTTAGATGAACCAACAGCTGGTCTTCATCCTAAAGATACAAAAGGCTTAGTAAAGGTCATGAAGGAATTGCGGGATTTAGGGAATACCGTATTAGTAATCGAGCATGATTTAGAGGTAATGCGTGAAGCCGATCATGTGATTGACATCGGACCAGGGGCTGGTAAATATGGTGGAACCGTTGTAGGGCAAGGTACGTTACAGGAACTAATGGAGCAAGAGCTTTCGATAACTGGAGCCCACCTTAAGGAGCAACGACCTACTCCTGGGCTCCGTCGCATGGGAAATGGTCATCAGGTCACGGTACACCATGCGACCAAACATAACTTAAAGGATGTGACCGTCTCCTTTCCACTTGGCTGCTTTATCTCCGTGACTGGTGTATCAGGTTCAGGAAAGTCCACTTTAGTGTTTGATATACTTGCCTCCATGGAAAATGGTTACTATGAAGGCTGTGATAAAATTACAGGATTTGAAGCAGTTGAAAATCTAATTATCGTGAATCAATCACCGTTAACTCGCATGCAGCGATCTAATATCGCTACTTATTCTGAAGTGTTTATCCTTATCAGAAATCTATTTGCTAGCCTTCCAGAAGCAAAGGAACAAAAGCTTACACCGAAGGATTTTTCCTTCAACACTCCTGGCGGAAGATGTGAGCATTGCCAAGGACTTGGCTTTGTTACGACCAATATGCACTTTCTTCCTGATGTCGAGGTAACCTGCCCTGTTTGTAAGGGTAATCGCTTCAAAGAACATATTTTAGCTATCACTTTTAAAGGAAAATCGATTTCTGAACTACTCGATTTATCGATTGAAGAAAGTCTTCCTCTATTCCGTGACCATAAGAAAATCGCCATTATTGTGGAGCTTTTATGTGAAATTGGGTTAGGTTATTTAAATTGGGGCCAATCTGTTACCACTTTATCTGGCGGAGAGGGTCAGCGCTTAAAGCTTGCAAAAGAGCTATATAAAGAAAAATCGAACCATACGCTCTATTTGTTAGATGAACCTTCCACAGGTCTACATCCAGGGGACGTCGAGAAATTACTTCTGCTTCTCAATAGATTAGTGGATGCTGGGAACACCGTGATTGTCGTCGAGCATAATAGTGAAGTAATCCGCCAAACGGACTGGATTATTGATCTTGGGCCTGAAGGTGGAGATGCTGGAGGAGAAATCATCGCTCAAGGAACACCAGAAGAAGTTTCAACGATAAAAGCATCCCATACAGGTGCATATTTACAACTTTAATTACTGTTACATGATAGGATAGAGAAGGATGAAGCATTCGGGAACATATAGGACTATCTTCCCGAACACTTCATTCTCGTTTAATTTTATATAAAGGAGTTACACAATTTTGGAAAACAAACAAAAAAAGGGACTCAAACCCTTTATCACCCTAATACTCTCTACTAAAATCCCTAAATTAGCCCTCACAATAGGTTTAATAGGTAGTATTTTAACAACACTTGTCAGTCTTTCTATCCCTCTATTAACAAAAGAGATGGTCGATGGCTTCTCCGCAGATTCATTAAATATTTATCTCATTATTGCTATTGGAGCTGTCTTTATCATACAAGCAGTAATCGATGGATTTTCCACTTACTTACTTGCGTATGTCGGACAGAAAATTGTTGCGAAGTTAAGAGAAATCATGTGGGTTAAGCTCATTCGCTTACCTGTAAGCTATTTTGATAAAAAAACAAGTGGGGAAACGGTAAGCCGTGTCGTTAACGATACAGGAATTGTGAAAGATTTAATTTCCGCTCATTTCCCTCAATTCATTACAGGGGTTATCTCCATAATTGGTGCCATCATTATCTTGTTTATTATGGATTGGAAAATGACGCTTTTAATGTTAATTTCCGTTCCGATTACGACACTCATAATGATTCCACTTGGGACGAAGATGGCCGCTATTTCACGTGGCCTTCAAGATGAAACAGCAACCTTTACAGGCAAGGTCCAGCAAACATTAAGTGAAATTCGCTTAATGAAAGCATCTACTGCTGAGAAAACAGAAGATAAAAAAGGAATCAACGGTATTGAAAAACTACTGAGCTACGGATTAAGAGAAGCGCGCATCTTTGCCCTTATCGGCCCGCTTATCTATACGATTATCATGTTTGTCATCGTTGTGATTATTGGCTATGGCGGGATTCGGGTCGCAGAAGGTTCGATGACAACTGGTTCCCTTGTTGCATTCTTACTTTACTTATTCCAAATTATTTACCCAATTACGTCCTTTACGATGTTCTTTACGCAGCTCCAAAAAGCAAAAGGAGCTACCGAGAGAATTATAGAAATCTTAGAAATAAAAGTAGAAGAAGGACAAGATGGCTTGGAAATGGATATCTCTAATCAAACGGTATCTGTAAAAAATGTATCTTTTGCTTATAGTGGTGAGGAAGAACCCGTACTGAAAGATATCTCTTTTGATGCAGAGTCAGGAACAATGATTGCTTTTGCCGGCCCAAGTGGTGGAGGAAAGACTACCATGTTCGGACTAATCGAACGATTTTACGAGCCGACAAGCGGAGAAATTTTTATTGGGGATACACCAATAAAAGAGTTATCGATGGATTCATGGAGAAGTCAAATTGGTTATGTATCTCAAGACAGTCCAATGATGGCAGGTACGATCCGTGAAAATCTTTCTTATGGCTTAAAGAATATCGAGGATATCCCTGATGAACGTCTCTGGGATGTAGCGAAAATGGCCTATGCGGACCAATTTATTAAGGAATTTCCAAAAGGTTTAGACACGGAGGTTGGGGAACGTGGTGTCATGCTTTCAGGTGGTCAAAGACAAAGGATTGCGATTGCCCGTGCATTTTTACGCGATCCTAAAATCCTCATGATGGACGAAGCAACGGCAAGTCTTGATAGTCAATCCGAAAGCATTGTTCAACAAGCCTTAACACGACTAATGGAAGGTCGAACAACATTTGTTATTGCCCATCGCTTATCAACCATTGTTAATGCAGATAAAATCATCTTTATCGAAAAAGGCCAAATTACTGGTATTGGTACGCATCAGGAAATGGTCCAAACTCATGATTTATACCGTGAGTTTGCCGAGCAGCAGTTAACCTAATTAAGAGAAAAAGCCCGAATGAATGTTGACATCATTGGGGCTTTTCTTATTGTTATCGCTTTTTTAGCTTTCCATCTCGCTCATTACCATGTTTAAAATTTCCCGTAATTTTTGCTAAAATAAGCTGCTCTTCTATTGTGTTACCTTCTACTGCTTGTAATCTACCTAAAATTCGCTCTGCATCCTTTTCCTTTACCACCATTATTTGCTTTCCTTTATAGCTAATAAGCACGGTCCCCTTTTTCGTAGCTTGGTAGCTAAAAGGCTCTTCCCCTAATCTGTTTCGTTTATCTATTTCGCTCATGTAAAGCCTCCTAATTAACTGATAATTATTTATATTATACGCTATTTGATAAAGGAGTGGTCTTATTCGATAGTAAATTACTCACATTCCTCCTGCATCCGCCGACTAAATATTGATCCAGCATATCAGATAATGCATTTATATGAAGCTAATTGACATAAAACTAACATTCGTTTAATATGTTTATTAAATAAATAAACATTTACTTAAAATGTTTATTTGTAACCAAAACAATAATAGTGGGTGTATAGGAAAATGAAAAATTTAGATTTTTTTTGGAATGCTTCTCTTGAAGAACTAAAACAAGGATATACAGAGGAAAAAAACAACTTCACATGCCTTTTATGTGAGGAAAAGATAGAAAAGGGTATCATCTATCCTTATGAGAATACCCTTTACGAAGCAGAGAGATATATGCGTCTTCATATTGAGTTTACCCACGGATCAGTGTTTGAATATTTAATCGGACTTGATAAAAAGATTACTGGTCTGACGGATCATCAGAATAATCTCCTTCGTCTTTTTTTTCAGGGTAAAGATGATGTAGAGATCCAAAAAGTGTTGGGGATCGGTAGTGCTTCCACCATCAGACAGCACCGCTTTGCATTAAAAGAAAAAGAGCGCCAGGCAAAAACGTTTTTAGCTATGATGGAATTATTGAAAGAACAGGACAAACATACACCAGCTTTTGTTCCGCTGCATAAAACTGCCACGATGGTGGATGACCGCTATAACATTACCGAAGAAGAACAAGCTGAGGTGGTAAACAAATTCTTTCCTGGAGGACTACAGGAAGGCTTAAAAAAATTCCCGCTAAAAGAGAAACAAAGACTAATCATCCTTCGGGAAATTATAAAACTTATAAATTCGGAGAGAACCTATACAGAAAGAGAATTAAACGAACTATTAAAAACTGTCTATGCGGATTATGCAATCATTCGTAGGTATTTAATTGAATATGGCTTTTTAGATAGAAAATCAGATGGAAGCCAGTACTGGTTAAGAAAATAAGGAGCGTGGATAAAATGGATCGAAAGAAAGAGCTGAAACAATTATACAAAGAAACACCGATAGAAGCAGGAGTTTATCAAATCAAAAACAGCAGAAATCAAAAGCTACTTATTGGTAGCACAAGAAACTTGAAAACCTTAAATGGGCTAAAATTCACCCTCGAAACAGGAACAAATACTAATAAAGAACTTCAAAACGAGTGGAAGCATTTTGGGAAAGAAGCCTTTGAGTTTGAAATATTAGAAGTGTTAAAAAAGAAAAATGACCCCTATTTTAATGAAAAGGAAGAACTGGAGAAGCTATCGAATAAATGGCTTGATAAGTTGCAGCCATATGGTGAGCGCGGCTATCATTAATAGGAATGAATAAAATAAAAAGAGCACCATCCCCACAGTGCTCTTTTTGAAAATTCTATACGTAAACCCCTTGTTTGACCGTTGATTCTCGAATAATTAATTCGAGATCGTATTCATAAATTTCTTTATGGCGATAGCGCTTGGAGCGCACCTTTTCCATCATGACTTGAAAGGCTTTGCGAGCCATTTCTTCAATTGGTTGGTAAACTGTCGTAATAGATGGTTCGACCAATTCCGTAATGGCTTGATTATCAAATCCAACAACAGCTAGATCCTCTGGTACCTTCCAATCATGTTTCTTAGCTTCAGTTATTATCCCAGCGGCTACCTCATCTCCACCGGTAAAGATTGCAGTTGGTTTTTCCTCTAAAGCTAAAATATCTCGAAGAATTCTTCTCCCATCTTCAATGGTAAAAGCATTTTCAAAAATAAATTCGTCTTGAAATGGTACATCAAACTCTGCCAACGCTTTTTGAAAGCCCGCTTCTCTACTTTTTGCCACATTACTTTTATTTCCACCAGTACAGTAGGCAATTTTTCGATGACCAAGCTCCAATAAATGTTTAGTGGAAATATATCCCCCATATGTTTGGTCTAATCGAACAGATGGAACTTGTGCTTCCTCTTCAAACTCATTGCATAAAACGATAGGTCCATATTCTAAAAATGGTTCAATCACCTTCCAGTCGTTTTGAATCGAAGAGAGAATAATGCCGTCTACTTGTTTCGTTTTTAAAAGGTTTAGGTAGTCTAATTCCTTTTTCGTGGAATATTTCGTTTGACAGATGATCAGTTGATAGCCGTTTTCTGCTGCTGCCATCTCCATTCTTTCAATTAATTCACTGAAAAACGGGTTCATGACACGCGGAATTAACAGCGCAATCATTTCTGTTCGTTGACTACGTAAGCTTCTTGCCGATGAGTTTGGAACATATCCCAATTCACTCATTGCATTCATTACAAGCACTCGTTTTTTCTCCGAAACATACGGGTGGTTATTAATGACACGGGAAACTGTCGTTCTCGATAATCCTGCTAGTTTTGCTACATCTTCAATCGTTGCCACGAGTCTTCCCACCTTACACTAGAATTTAATATTATCATAGAATAATTGAAATCGTTTTCATAACTACTAGTATAAAAGGAAATGTAAGTGTTTTCAAGATTAATTTTACTTTTTTATAGAAAAAGGCTTTTAAACTTCACTTAGTTCTTAGGATTTAATATTCTTTTACTAATATAGGATTTAGTAAAAAAGCTACCCTGAAAAAAGATAGAGCACTGTTGAACTCCCTTTCGATTTCCGCTCCAATCTACAGGGGGGATGGGGATACTTAACATTCCCCTTTTTCGTCATCTGTGGTGCAATTTTTCTTTGAATGGAAGTTTACGACTTTCGCTTCAGTCACCAGCTCGGGATAGCCATATCTTTTAACAAAGCCAATAAATAAAGAGACTGGGAGAAAAGTGTTTTAGTCTAAGGAAAAACCCGAACTAATTTAAGTTTTAAGATCAAATTAGTTCAGGTTTTTTTATGTGTTCAACTATAACGTTTAATTTTTACGTTACTCCAGCGGTTGATTGGAGTGCAAGACGAAGACTCCTGCTTAGAGAAGTGGCCAATGTGAGACCCCGCAGGCGAAGCCGAGGAGGCTCACGAGTCACCACGGAAAGCGAAGTCTTGCACGGAAATCAATAGCGGTTTTTAGAGCCGGTACTTAAATTGTTCGTCTTTTGTAAGAGTTTTTTTAGTTTTGTCACATCCTCTTTATGATTATCCCTCTATCACTCTATGTTCTTTTCTAAATTTACGTATAAAATACATCCAAGTTCCAGCTATTAATACTGTAATATAGCCAAATAGGATGGCTGCGTTTTGCCACATAAATGCATAGTCTCCACTTGAGATAACTGCTTTAAATCCAGCTACCGAATAGGTCATTGGTAAAAGTGCATGGAAGATTTGGAGAGAGCCAGGGATTAGTTCTAATGGGAATGTCCCTGCACTTGTTGTAAGCTGCAAAATTAGGATAATGATTGCGACAAATCGCCCAGGATCCCCGAGTAAAGTAACTAAGAACTGGATTAAGGCAATAAACGATAAAGATGTAATGATACTAAATAGGATAAATAAAGGAACGCTTTGTACCTCTATGCCTAGTCCTAATAATAGTACCGCATCTGCTAATAGTGCTTGTGCTACTCCAACTGTTGCAAGAACACTAAATTTCCCAAGAAACCAGCCCGTTCCAGAAGTTGGAACCTGCTCTGTTTCTCTTAATGGATAGACAATGGATAACAACAATGCCCCGACAAATAATCCTAGTGATAAAAAGTATGGAGCAAAACCGGTCCCGTAATTTGGAACTTCATTGACTACTTCAGATTTCACCTTAACTGGGTCTGCGAACATCCCATAGGTGTCCTCATTCCCCTTTACACCACCGGCTTTCTCTGCGGCATCACTTAGTTTGGTTTCTAGTTCTTGTGTGCCTTCTCCAACTTGTTGTATTCCTTGATTTAATGTTTCAGACCCTTTTGCCAATTCTGCTGTACCTGTTTGGAATTGCTTAGAACCGTTCTCTAGCTCACCCATTCCTTCTAAAAGCTTTTGGCCCCCTTGTGTAAGTGCCTGACTTCCTTGTGTTGCTTCCGCTAATTTTCCGCCGAACGTCGACATACCATTTATAATTTCTGTTTGTCCATTCAGTAATTCATTGGAACCTTTTGCTAATTGATCAGCCCCATTAACTAGTTCTGATAAACCTGAGGCTAACTGTTTTTCTCCTTCCGCTAGCTGTGATAAAGAAGTTTCAGTTGTAACTAGACCACTTTGAAGTCCTTTTACTCCTTCCCCTAAAGCACCAAGACCTTGAGAGAATTGTTCGCTTCCTTTAATGATTTCCTGTAGATAAGCTTCTACTAATGCTCGCTCATTTTCATCTGCTTCTGCTAACATAGGTTGAAGTAATTGTTGGAATTCCTTTAAATTACTTGATAGCTGTCCGGATTTTTGCTTGACATTTTCCACTTCCGTTTGGATGACCAATCCGCCACCAGATAATTTCTTCGCCCCTTCTGCTAGTTGGCCAGATGCCTTGAAAAGTTCTTGTTGTGCGGTATACGCTTTTTCTAATCCCGCTTGACTTGCTGCAGATCCTTGTTGCAGTCCTTTCATTCCTTCTAAAAGTTGATTGGTTCCATCAGCCAAGCTTTGGTGTCCTTCTTGCAATTGCCCTAGCCCATTTGCTAATTTTGCGTTCCCAACATATAGTTCTTGAACGCCACCATAAGCTGATTCAATTCCAGTACTAAAAGTAATCGATTTTTCAGCAGCTTGTAATAATGCTGCTTTCAAGTCACTAGAGCCGTCTCTCAATTTTGAGATACCTTCATTTAGTTCCTTTGTACCATCTGTTGCTTGCTGGAATCCCTCTGCCATCGTTTCGATATTTGTAAACATTTCTTCTGCATAAGTAGTGACTAACTCATTGGAAACTTCCTCTTTAATTTTTTCCACGGCAGTAGAACCTATTTGTGAGGATAAAAAATTATAGCTCTCATTAGGGATGTACTTTAACTCCATTGGAATCGGTTGTTCATCCAATAATGTCGTCGCTCGTTTTGAAAAATCCTCTGGTATTTCAATTACCATATAATAGCGTTGCTTTTCTAGCCCTGCATATGCCTCGTCCTTTGAAACAAATTCCCATTCAAAGGCTGGGTTATTCTTCAAGTTATCAACAAGATCTTCTCCAATGGCGAGCGTTTCACTCTCAAATTCAGCTCCTTCATCTAGATTCACCACTGCTACTGGTAGATCATCTAATCGTTCATACGGATCCCAGAAGGCCCATAAAAACATCCCACTATATAATAAAGGTATAAACAGTACAGCTAACACTGGAATCAGAATCTTTTTATTGGAAAAATGGTCTTTCCACTCTGATCCGATAAACTTATTCATAAACTATTCCTCCAATAAACTTTTTGACCAAAATTCTCATTTGGTCATTTTATTGTAAATAATAAAGGACTATCAAGTAGACAATCCTTTAAAAAAGTATAACTCAAATAGTTGAGCAATCTTTTCTTTTGATAATGGTGGGTGATTTGCTTCCCAGTCGACGATTAAAGCAAGATAAAATTTAAGCATTAAAAAGGCGGTTACTTCTGAATCACACTCCATAATTTCCGCTTTAGCTATCGCTATCTCAATCTTTTCTTGAATATAGCTAATGATTACCTGTTCTACTTTCCTCAGCTCATCTTTCACAATTGGCGTTCCAAGCTCTTTCTCCTCTTGGATTAGTTTCACTGTAAGTTGATGTTCATTTCGAAACTCCAATATTCGGGTAAGTGCTCGGTGGGCATTTTCATAAAAGGAAAGCTCAGGGTCTATCGATTCGTCAGCAACTCCCTTCATTTCCTTAATAATATTGGATACGATTTCTCCAAAAAGCTTTTCTTTATTCGAGTAGAACGTATAAATCGTTCCTTTTCCGACATTTGCTATTTTCGCAACTTGGTCCATAGTCGTTGCTTTATAGCCGAACATCGAAAAAGATTTAGCGGCAGCTTCGATTATACTTTGTTTTCGATCCATTTTTATACCCCCTGTACAACCAATATGACCGAAATTCTAATTCGGTCATCTGGTCATCATTATATCCTGTGCAGTTTTAAATAGCAACTAAAAAAATTTATTAGAAGAAAAAGGTTTCTTGAAAAATGCCAGGACCTAACTCGTCGTCGGCCTTCACCACTAAAAAAACCTCCAATTTATTTAACCACACAACGCTAAAAAGCTGCCCAATTTGTCAGGAAAACCTAACCTTGGGCAGCTTACACTTATTTTATCGTAACTAGTTCTTCAACCTTCAATTGCGCTAATACCGCTGACACGACCGCTTTTCCTTGATCTATACAATCCGGTAAGCCAACGCCTTCAAAGGAGCTTCCTGCTAAGTAGACTCCTGGCATCTCTTCTGACAAACGCTCATTTATTTCCTTTAGCATTTTTTTATGTCCTACTGCATACTGAGGCATTGCTTGCTTCCAACGACTTACAATCGTGAAATCAGGGGATGCACCGATATCCATAATTTTATTAAGATCATCTAATACTACCTGTTTGATTTCTTCGTCACTTTGTTCAACGATTGCTTCATCACCAGCTCTTCCAACATAGCAGCGCAAGAGAATTTTTCCCTCTGGAGTCGTGTGTGGCCACTTTTTATGGGTCCAGGTACACGCTGTGATTGTGTAATCACTATTTCTCGCAACCACAAAGCCTGTTCCCTCGACATCATCTTTAATCGCTGACGCATCAAAAGCCATCGCTACTGTCGCTACAGACGTAGATGTCATTTTTTCAAGAGGCGCTATAGAAGTGACATTCGGTAATATGTTTGCTGTTGCAAAGTGTGGAGTAGTAATAATAACACTGTCAGATACCAGTAACTCTCCATTACTAAGCGAAAGCTCATAACGCTGTTCATCTAGCTTTTCAAGCTGCTCCACTTTCACTGCCTTTAACACTTTCACATCAATTAAGCTCTTCTCGATCTCATCTACAAGAGATTGTAGCCCACCTGTTAAGGTTTGAAACATCCCTTTTTTCGATTTCGGTTGGTTGGCAGGCTTTTTGGGAGTTGTTTGTTTCATACCTAGTATGAGACTTCGATACTTTTGCTCAACCTGTTGGAATTGAGGGAACGTAGCTTGTAAGCTTAATTTATCAATATCACCTGCATAAATGCCTGATAATAAAGGTTCAATTAAATTCTCTACTACTTCATCTCCCAATCTTCTGCGAAAAAAGGCGCCTAATGATTGGTCTTCCCCATTATTACCTGAAGCTGGTAAAACCAAATCTGCTGCTGCTCTCATTTTACCCATCGTAGAAAATAAACCAGTCGTTACAAAAGGAGATAACTTAGTTGGAATTCCCATTACCGCTCCTTCTGGCATTGGATAAAGCTGACCTTTTAGAAGGATATGAGCTTGACCAGTTGCATTATTGGTCAAGTGATTCTCAAGGCCCACTTCCTTTATTAACTGAGCCGCACTAACCTTTCTTTCAAGGAAAGAATCTGGCCCGCGTTCAATCGTAAAGCCATCCTTCTTAACGGTTTGCATTTTCCCACCTAAACGATTGCTTGCCTCGATGAGTATTATATCTATATTTAATTTGTTCTCTTTAATTGCTTTTTGAAGATAATAGGCGGCAGAGAGACCCGTGATTCCTCCGCCGATGATGACAACCTTCTTTTTCTCCTCATTCATGGTATCATCGCCTTCTTAGTTAGTTTACTGGTTATGCTTTTTTAACTCTTCTAATACAACAGAAGCCATTGCATCGATAAACTCTGGTTGAGTGTTCGGCATTTCAGGACGATAGTATTTCGCATCAAGCTCATTCGTGACAACCTTACATTCTATATCATTGTCATACAACACCTCTAAATGATCTGACACGAAACCTACAGGTGTGTAAACAAAGGATGTGTAGCCTTTCTCTCTATGAAGGTCCCGTGTAATGTCTTGTACATCTGGACCTAACCATGGATCAGGAGTGTTTCCTTCACTTTGCCATGCGATACAATAGTTCTCTATTTCTGCACCTTTTGCGATTAAATCTGCTGTTTCTTGCAACTGATCGCGGTATGGATCACCCATTTGAATAATCTTCTCAGGTAAGCTGTGGGCAGAAACAATCAGTACTGCATTCTCTTTTTCCTTAGCATCCATCCCATCGAACGTTTCCGATACTCGCTTCACCCAATAGTCAATAAACTTCGGCTCTTCATACCAGCTTTCTACAGAATAGATTGCAGGACCACCGATTTTGTCAGACTCCTCTTGGGCACGATTATTATAGGATTTGATGCTATAAGTAGAGAAATGTGGAGCAAGTACGATACTTACCGCTTCTGTAATACCATCTTCCTTCATTTGTTTAACAGCATCTTCTACGAATGGCTCTATATGCTTTAAACCTAAGTAAACGTTAAATTCAACCTTATCTTGTATCTCATTTAAATGTGCGCCAAGTGCATCTGCTTGCTCTTGTGTAATCTTGGCTAGCGGAGAAATGCCTCCGATTGCATCATAGCGGTCACGCAAGTCTTGAAGCATTTCATCAGAAGGTTTTTTTCCTCTGCGAATATGTGTATAATAACGCTCTAAATCTTCCTCTTTATAAGGAGTTCCATAAGCCATCACTAATAAACCCATTTTCTTTTTTGCCATTGTATTTTACACCTCGGTCTTTTTATCTATCTATTTAGAAGTATAATCGTGAACAAACTGCGCTAAACGTTTTAATGTTTCTGGTTTCACTTCTGGGAATACTCCGTGCCCAAGATTAAAGATATAGCCTGGTTGTTGCATGCCCTGGTCTAAGATTGCTTTTGTCTTCTCTTCAATAACTTCCCATGGAGCAAGCAAGATAGCAGGATCTAAGTTACCTTGAACAGTTTTAGTAATGCCGCGCTTTCTTGCTTCTGCTATTGGTAAACGCCAATCTAATCCAACGACATCTAACGGTAAGTCATGCCATTCGTTTGCTAGGTGACTTGCACCAACACCAAACATGATTAGTGGGACATTTTCTTCTCTTAAAGAAGAGAAAATACGCGTCATCACTGGTTTGATGAAATAACGATAGTCTTCTATATTTAATGCGCCAACCCAGCTATCAAAAATTTGAATCGCCTTTGCTCCCGCATTAATTTGAGAACGTACATACGTAATTGTCATATCAGCCAGCTTGTCCATTAATGCAAACCATGCTTTTGGTTCTGCATACATGAATGCTTTTGTTTTGTTATAGTTCTTAGATGGTCCGCCTTCAATCATATAGGAAGCTAATGTAAAAGGTGCACCAGCAAAGCCGATTAAAGGAACATCTAATTGTTCTTTTGTTAATAATCTGATTGTATCAAGTACATAAGGAACGTCCTCTTCTGGATTGATTTCTCCCAGCTTCTCCACGTCTTGTACGGAACGAATCGGATTGTCAATAACCGGTCCAATTCCAGATTTAATTTCCACATCCACTCCGATTGCTGGCAGTGGACTCATGATATCCTTATAAAGAATTGCTGCATCGACATTATATTGATCAACAGGAAGCTTTGTTACATAAGCACAAAGTTCTGGTTGGTGAGTAATTTCAAAAAGTGAATATTTCTCTTTAATTTTTCTATATTCAGGTTGAGAACGGCCAGCTTGCCTCATATACCATAATGGAACATGCTCCGTTGCTTCTCCTCTACATGCTTTTAAAAATGTATCATTAAACTTACTTTGACTCACTGTAATGACCCCTTCCAATTCTCTTCTTTATTACGTTTCACTTCTGTCATTTTACACTATACCTATAAATGTAAAGAAAGTATAGAAGTAGCGCATATTGTTCATAAAATAGACGATTTATTTAGCAAATACCATGAACAATCTACGTATTTACTCCAATATTTTTTTGCTTCCAGTGGAAAGTCTATAATCATTAGAATGATAAAAGGATGTACCTACAAATCTGTACATCCTGCTATCGGTTGACTTAGGTTAAGAAATATAAGGAGACAGTTAAAAATTAACATAACTGTTCGTTACCAATCACCCGCTCGTTCTATCTATTAGCGAAATGTCGGTTTTACCATTTTTGATGGCTCCCCTTCTTGCTCAGTTTGAATATTATAAGGTACTACATAATAGGAAGGAGCGGAAAAAACATTTACATGTTCAATTTCAAACGTACCTTTTCCTGTTACTTCATCAACCAGTGTTACCGTCTCATCGTCGACAGAATAGATACGGTAGACAATGCGCTTGTCGTCGGACGTGGACCAGTTTAAAACAGCTGTGAATAATCCGAATGCTCGAAAAGTCATCGACGCATTTATCTCATCTATAGAATGCAACTTAATCGGCTCTTCTAAATCAATCACTCCTACGGGTACGGAGAACATTTGATTGTCTAACCCAGATTCCCTAATGATATCTTTAAACAATTTCGTTGGAAAGGATCCACCACCTGTTAAATACTGTTCCTTTGTTGTCACATCATACCCCATCCATACTGTCCCAACGATAGTTGGCGTATAACCGACAAACCAAGTATCCTTAATCGCGCCTTCCACATTAGGATAATTAGTTGTTCCTGTTTTACCTGCTAAGTCTCCCTTAATAGAACCTGCTTGTGCAGTTCCCTCTTCCACAACACCTTCTAGCATTCTTGTCATCGACCAAGCGGTTTGTGGACTGAACACTTGTTTTTCTTCAGTTTTTGCACTTGCTATTACTTCACCACTTCTATTTTTTATTTCTTTAATAAAATGTGGTTCTACAACCTTTCCGTTCTTCCCAAAATTCCGATAAGCTTTCGTTAATTCTAAAGGAGTTACCCCTTCTTTTAATCCCCCGAGTGCAATTGCTAAACCGTTATCTGGAATCGAGAGGTCCATTTTTTCTAAATAGCCCTTACTTTTTTTAATTCCTAGTTCATTTAATGTCCAAACAGCTGGGGCATTTAAAGAATCTCTAACAGCGTCATACATCGATACTTTATCTAGATATTTATGATGATAGTTTCGAGGTTCATAGCCATCATAGGATAATAGCTTGTCCGTTAATAAACTATATGGTTCATAAGTCGCTTCTTCTATTGCAGGAGCATAAACAGCAAGTGGTTTAAAGGTGGAACCTGGCTGTCTTTTAATTGAGACTCGGTTAATGCCTTGAGTTACATAGTTGCGTCCTCCCATTACAGCAAGCACACCACCTGTATCTTGATCCATTAAGACGAACGAACCTTCCACACTCTCTTTCTTTCCTGGAAAATATTCATCTTGTTGAAAGAGTTCGAATGCAACATCCTGTGCAACGACATTCATTGGCACGGTAATTGAATAGCCACCTCTATGCAACTCTTCATTCGTTAAGCCATACAAAGCTGCTGCTTCCTCTACCACCATATCTATATACGTTAAATAAGCTTGATTTTCTTTCTGTTCTACAATCTGAACGCCTAACGTTTTTCCTTGCAAGGCGATAGCCTCTTCTGCTTCTAAAAAGCCATTCCTATGCATCAAGCTAATGACTAGATCTCTTCTTTCTTTCGCCACAATCGGATGATTTATCGGCGAATAACCATTAGGAGCTTTAGGCAGTGCCGCCAATAATGCTCCCTGCTCAATGGTCAAATCCTTTGTACTTTTATTAAAATAAAACTTAGAAGCTGCCTCAACACCATAAGCACCATGCCCAAAGTAGATTTGATTTAAATACATCTCTAATATTTCATCTTTTGTATAACGTCGCTCTAGATTAATAGCGATGACGGCTTCCTTTGTCTTACGAAGCCAAGATTTTTCGTTGGTAAGAAAGACGTTTTTAGCAAGTTGTTGTGTTAAGGTGCTTCCTCCCTCCGCCTTACTTCTTGTGATGATATCTCGATATACGGCTCGTCCAATAGCACGAACATCAATACCACGATGTTCATAAAAACGCTGATCCTCCACCGCTACAAACGCTTGCTGTACATGTTTGGGAATTTCATCAATTGTAACAATTTCACGATTTTCAAAGAAAAGCTTTGTGATTGGCTTCCCTTCTTCATCCACTAAAGTTGTAGTGGAATCCATAATCAGCTTTGTATCATCAATTACATAATTCCCTGCAAAGATAATCATGATATACCCGATAAGTCCAAGGAAAATGGAGCTAATTAGTACGATGGGTAGGAGAAAATATTTATTTGAAAAAAACCTATTAATATTTGGTATACTACTCGACTTCTTTTTTCTTGTGAATCTCTCCATGATGTTTACCTCCTCTTAAAAAGCGGTAATAATAAGAAACGTGTGTATGATTTAGGTACTGTAGTATTTATGAAAGATTTGTATTTCTTTTCTAGTTATTAAAAATAGAGCATACTTTAATAAGTACAAATTTTATTTTAGCTTATAAGAGAGAATCTTTCTTGCATTTACCTTATTTTGCTATAACATGCATTATATTAAACATGAGGGGCGATGAAAAATGAATTTTTATATGACATTTGGCACAGCAGGTTTTTTAGAAGGGATACAAGAAGGAATAAAGGACGGAGAGTTATTACTAATGCATGGTGATGATAATACCGTTCTCATGCACGAAACTCCAGAACAATCGAGCTTTAAATCAGGCAAGAAATACGAAGTGTTAGATGCTGTAGGAGAGCTTTCAAAAGGCAGTTATGCAGTATTGAATAATATTCCGGTAACTGATGAGGGGCGGCCAGTCTTTGAATATCGTTTCAAAAATCGAGCGGGATTGATAGAAAACGAACAAGGCTTTGCGGCTATTAGAGTTTTACGTCCAATGGATTCTGATACTTATGTCATTTTGACACTTTGGGAAGATATCAAATACTTCAAACAATGGCAGGAATCCAAAGCATATAATAAAGCACATGAAAAACGTGAAAATTCAGAAGGCGGAGAGCAAAAACAACAGGTTTTTCCCCGTCCATCTTACGTAACAACTTATCATGCACAATTACCAGAAGAAGAAAAAGAATAAAAGTACAAAAAATAGGAAGAAGTAGAAGGGAGTTCCTTCTACTTCTTTCTTAAAACCCCATGCCGATTAGCGTATATCGCTGCTTGAGTCCGATCTGCAACTTCTAGCTTACTCAAAATATTGCTAACATGTGTTTTTACAGTTTTTACACCAATAAAGAGCGCTTCACTAATTTCTTGGTTTGTTAATCCATCACCTAAACACATTAATACATCCATTTCTCTATCGGTTAAACTCTCATGCGGTAATTTTGAAGGACTTCGAAAGCGATCCATCATCTTGCTTGCTACTTTAGGCTCAATAACAGGTTCATTTCGAACTGCTTTCTCAATGGCACGGATAATATCCTCCGCCCTTGCCGTTTTTAATAAGTAGCTATACGCTCCCGCTTCAATCGCTGGAAAAACTTGTTCGTCATCATAGTAGCTTGTGATAATAATAATTTTGCACGTTGGATGAAATTTTATAATTTCTCTTGTTGCATCAATTCCTGTTCCATCCTCCATTAATAAATCCATTAAGATCACGTCAGGCTTTTCCTTTTTTGCCAATTCAATCGCCGCTTTGCCACTAGATCCCTCTCCTACAATCCTAATAGTAGGCTCAGTAATCAAATATGCTAATAATCCTTTACGAACCATATCGTGATCATCTATAACTGCAACCCTGATTTTCTCCACTTATAATTCCTCCCCACTTACCGGAATATGAATTTCTATATGTGTACCTTCCCCAGTCTTAGAGCGAATTGTAAATTGACCACCAATTTCTTCGCAGCGCTCGCGCATATTATGGAGCCCATATGAAGCTTGTTTTTGATGATTTACTTCAAAGCCCTTACCGTTATCACTAATAAATATGTATACATACTGATCATCCTTTTGATGCATGTCTATTTTGACAATGGTTGCATCTGCATGTCTTAGAATATTAGACAGCGCCTCTTGAATAATACGAAATAAGTGGTCCTCTGTTGCACTTGAGAGAGACAATATTTCTTTAATATCATGCTCAAATGTTATCGGTGTTCGTTCTTCTAATTCTTCCAAGAGCTTATGAATCCCTACACAAAGCGTATCGTTTGTTAAAGAAACAGGGCGCAAATGTAGCAATAAAGCCCTCATCTCACCTTGTGCTTGAGCAGCAATGGCTGCAATATCATTTATTTGCTTTTTCGCTTCTTCCGGATACATATCAAACATCCTAATAGCAGCGGAGGACATTATACTTAACGCAAATAGTTGCTGACTAACAGAATCATGCAGCTCCCTCGCTAGTCTTTGCCTCTCTTCAATCGTTGCAGCAGTATGTGCTTTTAACGCTAATTGATTTTTTTCTTCTGCTAGCTTTTGTAAGGATCTTACTTGATTTTGAATTTTATTTGCTAATTGATTAATGTCTTCCGATAACCGTCCTAATTCATCCTCTTCCACAACATTAATTCGTTCTGAATATTTCCCTCTTCCAAGTGTAGCTATAAAGGTGGATATATCTTCTACTCTTTTTTTCAAATAGCTACTGTGCCGGTAACCGATATAGACACTTGTCACAACGGAAAGCAGTAAGCTAATACCCGTCATAACGAAGGTGATGGAAACATTGATTTTCATATCCGGAAATAGTAAGACCATTAGTTGAAGAAAGATGAAAAACAAGGAAGAAGAAACAATCGCTACTGTGATAAAGGAACGAATTAACCAAAAACGTAAACTGTTTATTTTTTTTTGTTGTTTAGATTCGATCAATTCGCACATCCCCTATTTTTAAATCTAATGCGATATTTAATTTTCTAGTAGCACTACTATAATTTGGCGATTCATAGATAATTCTAGAGCTTTTCCCCTGTGATACTTCATCAAATACTCTTACTTTCCCCATCTTTACGTAAGCATCTATTCTGATTGGTAAATCTTCCGGAACAAGCATTTTTAAGTCCGCTACCATCCCTTTTATTTCAATAGGGGTTTCTTTATCTGGAATATAAGCTTTCGAAAAATCAAAGTAGTAATCCCCTACAACCGTTTTTAGAGTTAAGGGCTCGACCGACCAATTAGGTTTATTCATTTTTATTTCCCCAATAGTAATGACTTTTTTGGGTGGGGGTGGCTTTTTAATTTCTTTGTAGTTTGGCTCGGTTTGATACTTTGGCACCTCGTGATCCTCAGAGAAAAACGTAAAATCATGATCTCCTTTTGTAACGGTAACTTTTACCGGCTTTTTTCGTATAAAAAGTTTGATACCTAAATAAATAAAGAGCAGCGGCCAAAGCTTCCAGATCATGCTTAATTCAAAATGGATAAGCCCGACACGATCTAGAACAAGCAGTCCTCCAAAAACAAGGAGGGTCACACTAATAAAAAGTGCTTGTTTTCTTCTATAAATCGTATCGATCATTAGTTTTAAACCGTATAATACTATCAACACAGGAAAATATGTGACAAATAACGTTTTAATTTCCAAGGAAATGACACCAATATTAACAAGAAGTAACATGACCCCTATAAAAACAAGCATAATTGCAATTATTTTCTGATTAAAAGTCGCCATAGTTTCTGTTTCTATCCCTCCTTTATCTTTTATTAGACATAGTATCCTAGAATTCCTTTTTGTATAGTATTAGTTTACTATTTTCTTCTTATAATTAAACCAACCTGTAGTTCGTATGTTTATCCGTCTTTAGACGGAATTATAATAAAAAAAACAGTGCATCCAAGTAGCTACACCGTTTTTTTTCCGAAGAAATAATGTAATCTTTCATAGAGTAAAATTCCCACTAAGAGGCACAGATATCCTGCTGCATAACCTGCCAATACATCAGAAGGATAATGATAATTAAGGAAAATTCTACTCGTACCAAGTAAAAAAATAAAAATAATTCCAGATATAAGTACTAATAAGCGGCGTCCACAAGTTTTCAAATAGGTAAGTAAATAGTAGACTAGGAGACCATAAAAGAATAGCCCAATCATAGCATGTCCACTTGGGAAGCTAAGACTTTCTGCACCTGGACCAGTCATTGGTCGCTCTCTTCCAGTGAAATCCTTTAACCATTTATTAAGCTCGTTTACTATTATTACTCCCCCAACAAGAATCCCCATTGCTATATAATCCTTTGCTTTCCACCAAATGAAAACAATCGATAATAGCATGACAATAATAACTCCTGTTTTGTCGCCAAGGGTTGTAAAGAGATGAAAGAAATTCACTAGCCAAATTAGTTCCCAACCATTTACGGCATTACGAATAGCCGCATCAAAAGCTATCGTGTTTTCTGCGACTATTTGTTGAAAGGACCAAAAGAAGAACAATCCACAGAGAATAAAAAAAGAAAGTCTGCTCCATGTCCTAAACTTAGGTATCGCCTCTTGCCTCTGCGCTTTTTCAGCTTGCATTCTATCTCCTCCATAATACTTTCTACCTATCCATCATACTGAATTTCGAAAAATATGACTATTCTTTTTTATAAGACTCATATAAAATACTATAAAACTAGTATTTTTTCTGAAAGGGGTACACCATGTTAACTAAACTAAATGAACTGTTAGAAAATCATTATGATGAAATGGTGGAAATAAGACGTTACTTACATCAATTCCCTGAACTATCGTTTAAAGAGTTTCACACTGCTACCTACATAGCTGATTTTTACAAAAATCTCGACATCCCGGTACAGACGAATGTAGGAGGTAATGGTGTTGTAGCGAAAATAGTTGGGGCACTACCGGGCAAAACGGTAGCACTTCGAGCAGACTTTGATGCACTTCCGATTCAAGATGAGAAGGAGACAGAATACAAATCCAAGGTGCCAGGTGTAATGCATGCATGTGGACATGATGGACATACTGCTACATTACTTGTATTGGCTAAGTGCTTGAACGAGCTAAAAAATGAGCTGGAAGGGACCGTGGTTCTTATTCACCAGCATGCGGAGGAATATGCTCCAGGTGGGGCAATTGCCATGATACAAGATGGATGTTTAGACGGAGTCGACGTTATCTTTGGTACTCATCTATGGGCCGGTTCTCCTCTTGGTAAGATCCAGTACCGTGTTGGTCCAGTGATGGCTGCTGCTGATCGCTTTTCAATTAAAATTCAAGGTTCTGGAGGACACGGAGCCCAGCCACATAAAACGAAGGATGCAATTGTTACTGGAGCACAATTAGTTTTAAACTTACAACAAATTGTTAGTAGAAGAGTGAATCCCATTGATCCAGCAGTTATTTCTGTTGGTACGTTTGTTGCCGAAAATGCTTTTAATGTGATAGCAGACTCCGCAAGAATAGAAGGAACAGTCCGAACCTTCAATGATGAAGTACGAGATCAAATTGAAGCGGAGATTGATACTGTTGTATCTGCAACTTGTGCCCTCAATGGCTCCAGCTATGAATACAATTTTGATCGTGGTTATCCAGCAGTTGTAAACCATAAAGAGGAAACAGACTATTTAGTAGAGGTTGCGACAAACGTTGCGGATGTTGACAACGTCGAGGAAACCGAACCTCATATGGGTGGAGAGGATTACGCTTACTACTTAAGGCATGTGAAAGGTACCTTCTTCTTTACTGGCGCCAAGCCTGAAGGAGTAGAAATAGCTTATCCACATCATCACCCGAAGTTTGATATTAATGAAAAAGCACTATTAGTCGCAGCTAAAACACTTGGTGCAGCTACTGTATTATATAAATAATTTTTTAGACGCCGTACTTTTCCAAGTCCGGCGTCTTTTTTTTAGGCTCTTTTCGTAAAGGTTGTTGCTTTAAGTCGGTAAAAAGTCGGTATTGGGACTTTTTACCAGTCATTTTGCTTGGGAAATTGATGAGAGTACTTCCATTACTGATGGAAAAGAGCACGATTGCAACGTTTATAACGGGGTGATTTCTATTTACGAAAAGCAACAAAGTATGCGAAAACAGCCTTTTTTATGACATGAGCCCTTGTTCTTTTAAATAGCGCATCCGATAACAATTCATCGCAGTCTTCCCTAAATGATCTAAGAAATTATAGTTTGCATAGGCACCTACAATTGCACCAAATCCTGGTATCATCTGAAGCATCTTAATTAAATCAATGTAATCTCGATATTCCTGTTGAAAAACCTGCCAGTCTAATTCCTTTACTTCCTCTTTATTTTGTTCCCAGTTATCTATGAATGCAAGCATCTCTTTGCGATGATCATCCCCAGAAAATGCTAGCTGAAAGATATAAAGAATAAATACGCGTTCTTCATAGTTTTTTATGTTATAACCATAAATGGACGCAACATCAAAAAGAAATTTCATTTTGATAGAAAGCAGTAAAGGAAAGTCTGCAAGAGCTAATAATAATCCTCCTGCTCCTGTACCTGCACCTTCCACAGCAGCCGTTCTCTTGTATTTATCTAATTTTTCAAGCACATGTTTATCTTTTTCCTCTAATGATAAAAGCGTTATATCTTCTCTTATTTTAGTTGTAATATTACTGCCCACTAAAGTTGCCTGTACCATCTTTTTGATACTTTCTGTCATCACAGTGTGTACTTTTTCTGGAATCATGGCATTTATTTTATTTTGTGCCCCTTTTGAAAGACGTTGAAACATGGTTGATTTTTTCCGCAACTGTAATTTCCATTTTGTTACTTCGTGTACTAAATTTTGTTCGTACAAGGAAAACACTCCTCCTAATCATTGTGATTATATATACGTTGTTTAGAACAATTGGTTTCAACAAGTACAAAAATACACACAAACGACAACCAGTCGTCTGCGTGTATTTTACAATGATGCTATTTTCTTTTTTATTACTCCATGTACGTATAGACTAGCAAAAAGAAGCCCACCAACTAACACGATTACCACTTCTATCCAAGTCGCAACAATTGCTACTAAAATACTTAGAAGAATGGTCTGCACAATAAGTATCAACTGGAGCATTTTTAGAAACGATTTGCTTCTTTCTTCCTCTTTTACCGGGTATATAGAGAGCCATAATTTATTGTAATGATGGCGCCACATTGGTACTAATTGAAATGCTGTTAAATATAACACGAATAAAGGTGCAATGTATGTCGCATATCCGACAGGCAGCAAGAGAATGAACACTCCACCGATAACTAATAGTCTAAAAAACAGCCCAAAATAATCGCCTGATCGCAGGAATGTTCGTAAATAGAGATATTTATACGACTGTTTTTGATGATAGGACGCAACAGGCAATACAACATCTAACCACTTTCTTCTCTTCACCTTTTCCTTTAAACCAGGAACATCGACAAACAGATTCGCAACACGATAGAAAAGCTGCATTCTTTTTGTTTCATTTTCAATTAAGTATTCCCATTTCCAATTTAACTTTTTGGAGGCTTGTTGGAAATAGATAAACAAAAATGCCATGATGACTAAGACTAAACCAATAAATATGGAGTCCGCTCGTACAAAAACTAAATACAGAAGAGCAAAGTTTAAAAGGAGACGAATCCACCAATCTGCCAAGCGCACTTTCTTATTTGTGTAAAAACTCATAAGCCAAGCCATCCATAAATTCCATGCTTTTATCACAAAGAACAATAAAATAATCCCTAACACTGTTTGAATCGTTGCATCTGTTAGCGTAAAGAACAACGGAACAGATACCCCAAACACAAGAAGCAAAAAGTAGCTTTCTAAAAGAATCGAATATAAAAATGATTTTTTAATATATGGCTTTAACTTCTCCTCAAGTGGGAGTAGAAAAACCAAATCCGGGTCCTTCAAAAAGGTGTGAATACTTCCTCTTGTCATCAGTAAAGAAAGGACTAATCCCATAAGTAGTGCGTACGGAAAGTCAGGTGGTACAACCTCGAGCCAATTTTGATAGGCAAGCGCTAAGCCGCTTAGCAAAAAAATCATGACGATCACTAGATGATCATTGAACATATACCTTAAGTATTTGCGAGTATCCTTTATATATTGATTGAACCTAGTTTTCCACAGCTGATCTACATTAATCATTGTTTTCTTCCTTTGTTAGCTGGATATAGAGATCATCTAATGAAGCACGTGGCATATTGAATTCTTTTCTAAGGTCCTCGAGCGTTCCTTTTGCTCGAACTTCTCCTTCATGTAAAATAATAAAGGAATCGCAATACTTTTCAGCTGTCGCTAATATATGAGTCGACATTAGAATTCCAGCACCACTCTTCTTCGCTTTGTCCATAATTTCAAGTAAAGAATGAATGGCAAGTGGATCCAATCCAACGAAAGGTTCATCCACAATATAAAGCTTCGGCTCAATTAAGAATGCAGCAAGAATCATCACTTTCTGCTTCATTCCTTTTGAAAAATGGGCTGGAAACCATTTAAGACGCTTTTCCATGCGAAACTCTTTAAGCAAAGGATGAAGACGTGCCTCAAACGTCTCCTTTGACAATCCATACGCCATTGCCGTTAACTCTAAATGCTCATAAAGCGTTAACTCATCATAAAGAATGGGTGTTTCAGGAATGAATGTAAATGTAGAACGATATTTCGTCGTATCATCCTGAATCGAAATACCATCTATTTTTATGGATCCCTTCTTCGGCTCCATCGTCCCAATCACATGCTTGATTGTCGTACTCTTCCCAGCGCCATTCAACCCAATCAATCCAACAAGTTCATTTCTCTTCACCGAAAACGAAACATCCTTCAACACTGCCTGATTCGTATATCCACCAGTCAACCCACTAATCTCCAACAAATTAACAGACACATTCACCAACAACCTTTCCTACTTACAACTATATATAGATACGTACTACACAAAAATAAAAAATCCTGCTGAGGTCTGGCCCCTAAAAATTATTTTTAATTTTTTTTTTAACAATAACATAATTTTAACGTAAGTGTGCATGATAAGGAAGGAAGGGGAACGGAGGGCAAGAAACAAGCCTTTAAGGTTAACTTTTTGAGAATGAGGTGGCTGTCCAAGACAGTTTTGCTGAAATCGCAGAAGTTACATTAATTTTCTCTCGTCGTTGTGGGACTTAACCGGCTACAACAACTCGATCATCATGGACTGAACTCCTGCTGATCATTTAAAATGAGGTGTTTACGGGCGACTCTTTATTCTTAAAGTATTAACCGTGAGTATTCATTTTGAAAATGAGGTGTTCGTCAAAGACTCTTTAGTCGAAATCCAAGTTACTAATGTCTAAAAAACTAAGTAACAAGGGGATGGTTGTTTTGAACAGGATAGCTGATAATTAGACACATTTTTAAAAAATCAAATGAGGTGTTTATCAAACACAGTTATTTGTAAGCTAAAAATGTTGTTTAAAGGCTTCTCCTAATTCAGATAGAGAAGCTTGTTGCCCTCCTTCCCTTTCTTTAAAGCAGAAGCTCTCCGCTTCTGCTTTTTAATTTCCACATCCAGCCAATCACATTATGCTTCCTCGTCCAAAACATGGTAAAATAGATAAAAAATAAAGAGGTGAGAAGGATGCAAGATTGTATTTTCTGTAAAATTATAGAGGGAGATATCCCCGGTGCCAAAGTATATGAAGATGAACATGTATTAGCTTTTTTGGATATAAGCCAAGTAACAAAAGGTCACACTCTCGTTATCCCAAAAGTACATAAAAAAGATATCTACGAACTTACGCCAGATATTGCAGCAAACCTTTTTAAAGCAGTACCAAAAATCGCCAAATCGATTCAGAACCAATTCCATCCAATAGGTTTAAATCTTCTTAATAACAACGGTGAAGATGCTGGACAATCCGTCTTCCATTATCACATTCATATCATTCCGCGCTACGGAAAAGGCGACGGCTTTGGTGCAGTTTGGAAGTCAAACCAAAGCGAATATACATCAGCTGACCTACAAGAAATCTCATCAAAAATTGCTGCTGGAATAGAGTCAACAAAGGATTAAATTAAGAAATACCCAAGTGCGCTACAAATTCAGCAGTGGATTTCAGAAATTATGGAATCTCACTGCTTTTTGTATCTTAAAGAGAAAAATATGTTATGGTTGATAATGCTCTATTTAAATCTGGTGAACAAAATAATTCCCCCTTTAGATAGAGTTATATCGGACTTTTAGAATATTTAAATGGAGTAAGTATTAAACACCTAACAATAAACCACCTTATAACCTGCGTTAACGCTTACTGTTGCACCATGGATAATAAAAATGAAAAAGCGGAATGTTAAGTTTCCCCGTCTCCCCTGTTGATTGAAGTGGAAGGTGTGAGACTCCTGCGGGAGAAGCGTGTTTCGGGAGACCCCGCAGGAGCGACAGCGACGAGGAGCCTCCCGGACCGCCCGCGGAAAGCGAACACCTGCAACGGAGATCAACAGGGAGTTCAACATGCATCCTACTTATCTTCAGGGTAACATTTTATAAAGTCGGTTTTCCAAATAAATAACTAACCCATAACAGATGTCTAAAGGAACAAGAAAAATGGAGTTGATTTTATGAGTAAAGCAAAAAGTAAAGGCGGCGGAACTGGCCGAGGAACTGGAAAAAAAGGATGGAATCGTTGGCAGACAAGTGCCAACAAGGCAAAAACCAAACCCTATAAAAGCAAAGGCGTAAAAAACCGCACGGAGACAAAAACCACTAACAATAGTAGTGATAACTCCGAAAATCAGTAAACTCTCATAATAGAGAATAACGATAAGTGCTCATTCATTTTAATTTTGGATGGCACTATTTTTTATTTCTCCTCTAAAATCTCCTTCATATATCCCAATTGGCAAATCACCCGTTTTCAAACAACTACACGATTTGTTTTTTCGAATACACAACACCACAGTACCACTTTTTATTTTCTAAATATTTTATGTATTCTCACACGATTCATGGTAGGATATATAATAATATTTTCATAGAAAGCATTGGAGGAGAGTCAATAAATGAAAAAGGTATATAATTTTAATGCCGGTCCAGCAGCACTTCCTAAAGAAGTTTTACAAAAAGCACAGAGTGAGTTACTAAACTATCAAGAAACAGGTCTTTCTGTAATGGAATTAAGCCATAGAAGTCCTCATTACGAGCAGATTCAACATAACGCAACAGAACTTCTGAAAAAACTAATGAACATACCAGAGAATTATGAAGTTCTCTATATGCAAGGTGGCGCAAGTCTGCAGTTTTCTGCTGTACCTTTAAACTTTCTTCCAAGCGACCAGACAGCAAATTATTGCTTAACAGGTTCTTGGTCAGAGAAAGCTTTGAAAGAAGCAAAAAGAGTTGGTAATACACATATTGCAGCTACTTCGAAAGAACAGAACTATACTCATATTCCTAATTCTTTAAACCTTTCTGACAATCCTGCTTATCTACATATTACGAGTAATAATACTATCTTTGGTACCCAATGGAAATCCACACCTTCGATCCCCTCTTCCATTCCTTTGATAGCAGATATGTCTAGTGATATTCTCAGCAAGCAGATTCGTATAGAAGACTATTCTCTTATCTATGCAGGTGCGCAGAAAAACCTCGGACCATCTGGCGTCACGGTAGTGATCATCAAAAAAGACTTGCTAGAACAATGCTCAACTAATCTTCCTACTATGCTCAACTATCAGACATACGCAAAAAACAACTCACTCTATAATACCCCTCCTACATTTTCCATCTATATGCTGTCATTAGTATTAGATTGGGTAGAGAAACAAGGAGGTATCACAAAAATAGAACAAATAAACGGTGAAAAAGCAAACACACTATACCATGTAATTGACTCTAGTAATGGCTTTTACCACGGCCCTGCTCGAAAAGATAGTCGTTCTTATATGAATGTAACGTTCACCTTACCTACTGAAGAATTAACGACTACCTTCTTACAACAGGCAAAAGAACATGGCTTTGTGGGACTTGCTGGACATCGCTTAATAGGCGGTTGCCGAGCTTCCATTTATAATGCCGTACCAATAGAGGATTGCAAAGAATTGGCAAAATTCATGGAACAATTCCGTACCAATTTTATGTAAATCACTATTTTTCTCTTCTCAAAGAGCGAAAAGATTTGTATAATAGCATTTATAATCTGCATTAGACAATGAGTGTACTAATGGGATTATCAAAAAAAAGAGTAGTAGAGATGAGGAGAGTTGAGTAATGAAAACAAAAACTTTAGTGTCATTAGCTTTATTGGTAGGAATAGGTGCGGTACTTCATACGATAGTTCCTCCATTTATCCTTGGAATGAAACCAGATATCGGATTAACGATGATGTTCCTAGGAATTATTTTATTTCCTGAAAAGAAAAACGTTTTATTGATTGGGATTACAACAGGCTTGATTTCTGCTTTAACCACTGGATTTCCAGGTGGACAAATACCAAACATTATTGACAAACCTATTTCCGCATTTTTATTCTTTTTCATGCTATTAGCATTGAAAAAGGTAAATAAACCATTAGTAAAAGCGGGATTACTTACTGCAATCGGAACAGCAATCTCAGGAGCTATCTTTTTAACGACTGCCTTGATGTTTGTTGGTTTACCTGGTGGTGAAGCATTTTCCTTTTTCTTTATCACAGCAGTATTGCCGGCCATAGCCCTAAACACTGCACTTATGATAATCATCTATCCAATCGTAACCTCGATTGCAAAACGATCAAGAATTTCAGCATCAGCTTAACTTAAACAAGGGATGGATCCTAATTGGATCCATCCCTTTAAATTTTGAGTTATGTGATGGTAAATACAAGCACCCCTAACAAAAGTGTAGCGACACCTGCTCCACCAATAACGAGGGCTTTTTGCTGCAACACTTTTTTGGGTGGATAAACTCCTGCTCTCTGAGAAGCGAGAAAATAGTTCCCGCCTCCAAATAAAAGCAAAATACTTATCATAATTAATACGCCTGCCATACTACCGCCCCCCTTTCTCCATATTTATGCATGGAAACACTTTCTTATGAACATGTCTTTCTCTATTTAATAGAATCCATTTCAACATATTTCTTTACTAATTAATAATTTCTTCCACATAAGTAAATAATAAATAGAGGAATTTTTTCATAAATGTTGAATTATATAATAATCTTAGGGTATTGAACTATACTTACATAATTTTAATACGAGGTGATAACAATGAATGGCAAATCATTCATATATGGAATTTTGATTGGAAGCACAGTTGCAGGAATAGCTACATTACTATCCACTCCTTCTTCTGGAGAACGAATGCGTACAAGAGTTAAAAGTACAAAGCAACAAATTCAAGTAAGTTTAAATGAATTGAAAGAAGAAGCGTTAGGGATAAAAAATCAAGTTTCACAAGCGGTTGAGGAGAGTAAAACTGTGGTCACTAGTCTATCTAATGATCTCAAAACCTCCGTTGAATTATGGCAAAATTCAATCCAACCACATAAAGACACTATTCAACAAAATATTGCATTAGTAGAACAAGAATTGGAAAAATTGGAAAAAAGCTTAGTGAAAAATACAGAGTGAAATAAAAATTTTAATTTTTTGTAAATTTTGACCTTTATTAATTTTTATTTTATTGTCATAATAGATAGTAATATATTAGAAAAAAGTAGGTGAGTTCGTGAATACACAGAATGGTCAGTATTCATTAAAAGAAGCAATGCTTTTTAGCCAACGTGTCGCCCAGTTAAGTAAAGCTCTATGGAAAACAATTGAGAAGGACTGGCAGCAATGGATTAAACCCTATGATTTAAATATTAACGAACATCATATTCTCTGGATTGCCTATCATTTAAAAGGGGCTAGTATTTCAGAGATTGCTAAGTTTGGAGTAATGCATGTCTCAACCGCCTTTAACTTCTCTAAAAAACTTGAAGAACGTGAATTATTACAGTTCTCAAAAAAAGAAAATGACAAACGGAACACTTATATTGAATTAACGGAAAAAGGGGAAAAAATCTTACTAGATTTAATGGAAAGTTATGATCCTAGTAAAAATTCCGTATTTAGTGGGGCACTTCCAATGCATGATTTATACGGAAAATTCCCAGAGCTATTGGATATCATGTGTGTCATTCGTAATGTATATGGCGAGGATTTCATGAAGATTTTTGAAAGATCTTTTAATAATATAGAAGAAGATTTTGTTGAAATCGATGGTAAACTTTCCAAGAAGGTTCACGAGCCCGTAGAACAAAATGAAAGCGTTACTTCTTCTTAATAAGCTTTAAAAATTCTAACATAAGGGGCTCGAACATCCCTTGCTCATACATTGCCTGAATTGTTTCTTCTAAAGGTAAGTTGGGATGTAGAAGTTGTTTATATTTAGTAAGAAGCGGAGTGAAGGTAACAAATCCTTCCGCTTTTTGCTTTTTCATCTCTATGCTCAATTCTTCACATAGTTTTAGTAGATATGTAACATTATCCCTACTCAATTTTCCTCGTATAACCAAAATGTCAAAAGGATACTGATCTACCCTTACTTGTTTTAATAATAACTCCATATGATATTCCAGTTTAGCCATTCTTTCTTCTAAATTACTCATTTTCGTCTTCCTTCTGCTAATTAATTAAGTTTTTTCTTTTTACCTTTGGTACAACTGCTTCTGCAATTCCTATTCTACCCTATAATTCTCCTTGTACCAATATTTAGATAGAGGTCTCTGAAAAATAAATTAGCGACACCTATTGATTTTCACATAAAAAAGGCGTAAATTATTTTAGTAATTTTAACTCGCAAAATTGGAAGGTGAATTAACCATGAACTGCTGGAAATCCATTAATATTACAAGACAATATGGAATCCATCGCATCATTCTCATTTCATTTATTATCGCTTTACTTTCATTTATCTTGTTCTTTCTGTCCTTTAGCCTTATTTTTCAAGGGGAGGCTGTTTCTTCCCACTTTTTCGGTTGGTTCTGCCTGGCAATAGCCAGTATATTTCCATTGCATAAGCTTTTCCATGCATTACCCTTACTCGCAACAAAAAAAGAAATGAAATTCCGATGGGAAATTATAGGGTTAATCCCCTTAATTACGCTTAAAATTCAAAAACCATTTTCTAAAATCCAATCATACATTGTCTTTTTAACACCTTTCGTTTTCATCACATTTATCATGATTTTATTAGCGACAATATTTCCTAACTATTATCATTATTTTTCCATACTAGCTGCTCTAAACATTGGACTTTGCATACCAGACTTACTTTATGTAAAACAAATCCAAGCTGCACCACGTTCATGCCAAATCGAAGAACTAAACAATGATGGTTATGATATATTAGTAATAAGTGAGAATGAGATAGCGTCCTAACAGTGCTTTAGGATACTACTTCATATTTTTGTAAAAGTTTTGAATTGTCAAGGTATCTTTTTTCTTAAATCTTTGGTAAGGTTGTATGTATAGTAATAGAATATTTTCTTATAACAGGAAGCCAAGAAGGAGGGATCTTATATGGCTATCTTATTTATCGTGGTGGCTGTATTTATACTCTTCTACATAAACAAGTTAACTAATGCATTATGTGTTCAAAAGGAAATTCCTGAGGAGCGACAACCTAAAGTTTTCCGAACCATCAATGTACTAATAACTATTCTATTGATTTCTTCTTATGTAGATATCTTATTAAAATCTCTGTAACTATTGAATTGGCTTGCGACTTACTTGCTTAGCCTACGCTCTAGCTAGGATTATTGTAATTGAATGTAAAAAGCACTGTTCCATCTATGGAACAGTGCTTTTTTTTCATATACTTTCTCATTTCTAAGAACAAAAGCGTTGGCATTGGCCGTAATAGTCCATGTTAAATGTACACTCACCTGGCGTTTTTTATTCTAAGAAAAAAGGCGAGGAATCTCTCCCCCACCCCTGTTGGTTATATTAATATAACCAAGCTGCACCTACGATTACTAATAAAATGAATAGTACCACGATTAACGCGAAACCACCTGCATATCCACCTGACATCTTATTTCCTCCTTTTGTTTTATAAAATGAAACTTCCTTGAGTGAGGTTTTCATTCCCCACTTTAGGTTTAGTTGAACCAATCGGGGTGTTAACGCCCGTTAGCCTTCCCTTGAAGGTCGGACGGGTGAACTTGGATAAAATGTATTTAGTTTAACCAAGCTGCACCTACGATTACCAACAAGATAAACAATACTACGATTAACGCGAAGCCACCTGCATATGGAGTACCCATCTAGTAACACCTCCTTTTTGAGTTGTTACGATATCTTATGCAACAATTTCTTAGGAGGCATAGGCGTTTATCCTGCCTCTAAGGTTTTTTACATGAAATCTTAGGGCTTTTAAAATAAGTCTAAGTATTTCATGTTTCTGTTTATCATATGTGGGTTAAAAAAAATGGATTGGACGTTTACCCATTTTTTTTAAGAAAAAAGCAGATAACCCATTTCTTTAGGAGATTAATTTTGTCACCGTAAGAAAACAGGCCTGCGCCATGACTAATCCAATTAGAAATGTTCTTCTTACATAGTAAGAACCAAACCCAGGACAAATTCCTTATCTTTCATCATTACTCAGAGTTGAAATTTCTTTATATTAGGAGATTATGCTATAGTATAATTTGTACGTTTAATACATATGGGAGTTGTTAGAATGAAAAAATGGATGATTGCTTTTACTGCTACAACAACTATCTTAGCTCTTGCTGCCTGTAACAATGAGCAAGGAGAAAATTCTGAAGTTGTCGTAGAAACCACTGCTGGAAATATTACACAAGCAGAACTATATGATGCGATGAAAGAACGCTTCGGGGAAGTAGTGCTACGGGAGTTAGTGTATGAAAAAGTCCTAGGTGAGACGTATGAAGTAACGGATGAAGAATTAGATGCACGAGTTAGTGAATTAAAACAAGAATTAGGTCCACAGTTTGACATGGTACTTTTGCAAAGTGGATTTAAGGATGAGGAACAACTAAAGCAAACATTGCGTATTTCTATGCTACAAGAAAAAGCAGCAATGGCTGATATCGAACTTACAGATGAAGAAGTTCAAGAATATTATGATGCAATGAAGCCACAAATCCGTGCTAGTCACATCTTAGTAGCTGACGAGTCAACAGCAAAAGACATTAAGAAACAGCTTGACGAAGGTGCAGATTTTGCTGAACTTGCCAAAGAGCATTCAACAGACACCGGATCTGCTGCAAATGGTGGCGATCTAGATTGGTTTGGTGCAGGTAAAATGCTACCTGAATTCGAAGAAGCTGCTTTTAGTTTAGAAGTAGATCAAATTAGCGAACCTGTGGAAAGTATGTATGGGTTCCATATCATTAAAGTGACTGATAAAGAAGAAAAGCAACCGCTAGAAGAAATTCGTGCAGATGTTGAAAATGATTTACTCCGCTCTAAAGTTGGAAAAGAAACAGTAGATGCTGCTGTCAAAAAGCAAATAGACAACGCAAAAGTAAAAGTCAAAGATTCTACCCTTAAAGATACCTTTAAAGAAGAAGCAGAAGAAACAACAGAAGAATAATAAAAAGCTGGAGCATTTTGCTCCAGCTTTTTATGCGTTTGTACTATTAGAAAAGATATGCTTTCTCTTTTCCCGTTCCTCTTGAATTCTATCCATGTAGACTTGTCCTTCTTTTTCAATGATGACAGTTTCTACCTCTCTATCTTCTTTGGCTGTTCTTAGTGTCATATAAGCACTAAAGCAGATTCCAATCACCACAAGTAACATCCACCAAGGCATTATAGTTCCTCCTTCCAATCTTGCTAGTATATTTATATGAAAGAAAGAGTAAACCTATTACCCTTAGTTATGAAAAGTAGGTTTATAGAAGGAGCGGTTATCCATTGCAAAGATTCTTTCCGAATAGTCACCAGGCTTCACTCGTTCAAGTGCACGGTCTAGCATATTCATTTTCGCGTCAATATTATCAATATAATGTAAGATTTCCGCTTCTTTTATTAGAGGTAATTTGGGACTTCCCCACTCTAGCTTTCCATGATGACTTAATACTAGATGTTGAAGAACCATTACTTCTTCGCCTTGAATGCCTAATTCATCGGCAGCTTTTCCAATCTCATTCACCATAATGGAAATATGACCAATAAGATTCCCTTCTATCGTATATGTAGTAGAAACAGGTCCAGAAAGCTCCGTTACTTTTCCTAAATCATGTAAAATGACTCCAGCATATAATAGATCCTTATCTAATGTTGGATATAGGGTACTAATCACTTTCGCTAAATCTAGCATCGAAACTACATGATAAGCTAAGCCTGAAACAAATTCATGATGATTTTTTGTTGCGGCAGGATACTGCAAAAAGTCCTGCTGATGCTTCTTTAAAAGATGACGGGTAATCCGCTGAATGTTCGGGTTCTTCATCTCAAAGATTGCTTGAGTTATTTTGTCCATCATTTGTTCTTGTCCGAGCGGTGCTGTTTCAATAAGATCTGAAACCGTCACTGTTTCATGATCTTCCTTTGGCTTTATTTTACGTATTTTCAGTTGGTTACGTCCTCTATAATGATGGATATCCCCAAGTACTCGTACAATACTTTGAGGGCTATAGAGCTCCTCATCCCCAGCTGAAGCGTCCCACAGCTTTGCTTCTATTTCACCACTTTTATCTTGAAAAATAAGCGTTAAGAAAGGTTTACCGTTACTAGCAATCCCTTTTGTTGCATTTTTTATTAATAAATGAACATCCACCTGTTCGCCGACCTCAAAGTGGAGAATCCCCTTCTTCATGTACTACTCCCCCAGACTTGATAAATATAATATAGTATAGCATAAAAAGAAAAGCGGAGGTGGCTTGTTCAGCTCCGACAAGCATAAGAAGGGTTTGGTAAGAGGTCATGCACTTAGACCTCTTACCAAACACAGCTTATGACTCGAGGAGCTAGCCACCGCAGCTAGACAATAAGAAAAGCGGAGGTGGCTTGTTCAGCTCCGACAAGCATAAGACGACTTGCCTAGGATGAAGCTTTTTTACCTCCAGAGCAAAATCGAATTATGACTCTACCGCTACAGTTCTTTGTTTTCTTGCTAACCAAATCTTTGTCATAATTAAACCAAACAACATCACAAAAGAACCAAATAAATAAGGTATATGGATATTGATTTCAAAGAAAATTCCTGCAAGAATTGGACCAACTACATTTCCTAAACTTAAAAACGAATTATTCAACCCCATCACAAGCCCTTGTTTAGTGCCAGCAAGCTTAGATATAAAAGAATTTAAAGATGGTCGTAATAGAGAGTTCCCTAAGAAAAAGATGCTAGTTGTTAAAAGAACCAACATAAAGTTAGTTGCAAGAGTCATTAGAACAAAGCCTATCGCACTTATTAAAAGGGCCCACGTTACTACTCGTTCTTCCCCAAATCGCTTCGTAAGCCTACCTACAAGGACTCCTTGTACGACAGTACCAACTACACCTACTAATAGAATAATCAATCCTACATCACTAGGGTTATAGTGATAACGCTGCATCGTGTAGTAGCCAAAGATAGATTGAAAATTGGCTAATCCAAAACTCATTATAAACACTAAAAGTAATAGAAAGCCTACAGGACTTTTTAATGCTTTTCCCATTACAACGAATTGGTTGTCTTGTTTTTTCCCTGCTTCTAGAAGCACATCTTGTTCTCTTTTTTCCTTTGGATAAGATTCAGGTAAAATAAGTATAGACAAAATTCCAGCAAGTGTTGCGGCAATACCAGCTACAATAAACGGAATGGCTAAGTTAATTTCCCCAAGCCATCCTCCTATTCCCGGTCCAACTACGATTCCTAGCCCCATCGCTGCTCCGAGGATTCCCATCCCTTGGCCACGTTTTTCAGAAGTTGTCACATCCGAAACATAAGCCATAGCTGTCGGCATTAATGCTGAGCCAAAAATACCAGCAAGTATTCTAGATAGAAATAACATCCATAGTCCATTGGCAAAGGCAAAAACAAACTCCGCAACAGCAAATCCAAATAAACCAATGGTGATTAAAGGCTTTCTCCCAATTTTATCGGAAAGTCTTCCCCATATTGGAGCAAATAAAAACTGCATGAAGGCAAAAACCGCAACAAGCAATCCTAATATGCGGGCATTTGCACCGAATAACTCCATATAAAAGGGAAGTATTGGAATAACCAGTCCTATCCCTACCATGACGATAAATAAATTAAAGCTTAATAGTAATAATGGTGCTTTTTTGCTTGATACAAGTCTTTCTTTCATTACATATTCCTTTCAACGACTTCCTTTTTTGTTTATACAAGCTTAGCGTTCGTCTTTTCGTAAATCAATTATAAACTAGTACGAACATCTCAAACAGAATGTGGAACGTGAGCATGTTCCATATTATACACACTTACATTTCCTTCTTTTTCAAATAGATGTTTCATATGCTTATGACAAGTAAAAAATAATAATTGTTCTCCCTCTTCTGTAAGCTTCCTCATTAGACTTATTGCTTGATACGTCCTCTCTTGATCAAAGTTAACGAAGGTATCATCCATCATAAATGGAAAACGTTGTTGCTTACTCCAGACAGATGCAACAGCAAATCGTAATGCAAGATAAAGTTGCTCTATCGTTGCTTGGCTGAGCTCCTTTGGCTCAAATGTTAATCCGTTTTTATGCTTTACCATTAGTTTTGTCTCTAAGTTGGAATCATAAACTTGAACATATTCCTCTTTCGTTAAAAAGCTAAAATATTGAGATGCTTTGTCCAATACTTCAGGAAGCTTTACGGAGCGGTAAAAGTCCATTGTTTTAGCAAGAAGCTGTTGTGCAGTCGAAAGAACGGCCCATTTTCGTGCATATTCCTGTAGTTTGCCTTTCGAAAGCTCCAATTGCTGTATAGCATCCGAATAGGTGCCTTCTTCTTCTAATGACCGTACCGTTTCGACATTTCTAGTTTTCAATTGATACAGGAGTGACTTTTCCTCTTTTAACTCCGTAAGTTCTTTTTCAAGCTCTGCTTTATCCCTCTCCCAAATAGCATTGGTTCTCCCCTTAACTAATGGGAACCCAAAAGACTTCTCCAATTGTAAGAGTTGAGAATTTACTAGAGTTTGTTTTTGTTCTAATATAGTTGCTTTCTGATAAAGTTGATGTTTCACTCGAAAGTCTTCTTCTGAAGATGCATGTGCCTGTTTCATTAAGCTATTAACTTGCTTGTTTACTTCATTCCACTGAATGGACAATAATTTTGCTTCTTCGTCTATTGCTATTATCTTTAGTTCAAGTTCATTTCTCAGATGCTGTAGCTTTTTGTTTTCTTGAAGTTGTCCTTTCAAATAATAAAAGGCTTCCTCTATTGATGTCGTGGAAAAACTAACAATAGCTAACAGCTTATTAATCTCAATTTCAAACTGCTCCACGATAGCTTGATACATTTGAATTTTTGCCACTAAGGATAGTTTTTCGCTAATTCCATTTTTAATTTGAACAGCCCGATCAAAAGCCTCTTCCAAATGACTGATTGGAATAGATTGTAGACGCCGTAGTTTCATCCAATCCACTATTTTCTCTTCTAACGTAAAATGTTCCTTCTCCCACTCCTCATACTGACGAATTATTCTGTCATAGGCTCTTTCACTTTGAGCGAGTAAAAGTCGTTCTTTTTGAAGAAGTTGCTGTATCTGCTCTTCTTTTGCCAGAAGAAGTTGATTGGCTTCTTTATTAGTTCTATATGGTGATTCATACAACTTTTCTTTTAGACTAGCTAGTTTTACTTTCAAGCCTGCTTTTTCTTGTTCTAGGCGGGCTAGGATTGAACTTTGATTATTAGAGAATAAAAGAAAGGCTCCAATTGTAGCTGATAAAAAGAAGCAGAGAAGCGCAAATAATAAAAGATCTTGCATATATAAACCTATAGAACCAACACTACCTATCACTACACTCGTCCCAGCTACAAGTTTTCTTTTCTTCATACTATTTGTTAAGTCTGCCTGATGATGAGCTAATTGCTTATCCATCTGAAGCAGCAGTTGCTCATGAATTGTAATTTCTCTTTCTAACTGATCTGTGGATTGCTCTTTTATCTCCTTACGCACACGTTGTAATAGCTCAGAAGGTTGTTGTTCTTTTTCTAAGGAAGTTATCTGTTCTTCATGTTGTTCTAAGTCGTCTTTTGCTTGTTGAAAATGCTCATCTAGTCGCTGCTTCTGCAGAGATAGTTTCTGCTGTGTTTGCAATACCTCTTTTAACTGAGCTCTCGCAGCGAGACTTGTATCAATTTCCACTATTTGTTTTTCCGTATATCCATCCCATGATAACTCAGTGGTCCAAACTTGGATTTGCTTTATACACCGTTGCTTTTCTGCTCCTAAAAGTCCGATTTGCTCGGTGGCTTGCTGATGCTTATGAAGATTTGTTGACAAGCCCTCTATTCGTTCTTCCAAACTTAATAAATCATTATTTATTTCTATTCTCTCTATTTTTCCTTCTAGTAAAGCTTTATCTTGGTCTAACTTTTCTAGTTTGGAATGGTAGATAGTCTGTTCTGTTAGCAGTTTTTCAAGCCTAGCGATCCCATCTGTCGGAAAGCGTGGGTAGTCTCCTAACGTTGTAAGTTCTGCTTGAATTTGAACTAATTGATCTTGAATAGGCTGCATAACTAGCATTGCTTCAATCTGGCGAAGTTCCAAGGAAAGTTTCTCTTTTTCTATGTCTATCACGCGAAGCCTTTCTTCGGATTTCTGAATATCTTTCTGAAGTGTTTCATAGTGTTCTAGCTTTTGCTTCCATTTCTGTACTTCCTTCTCCTCTTCTCGAAGGTCTGTAAGCAATTTATTAATAATAGGCTTTCTTCCACTTGGTTTAAATTGTTCATCTAAAGATTTTACTAGCTGATCAGAAATTCGCTGTAACTTATCCGTACCGATTAGGCCAGAGGAAAATAAATATCCACCTAACTGTTCCACATCGATAAGCTTCAAGTTTTGCATATCCATAATGTTGAAGGAAAAGATACCTTTATAGATACTTTTATCTAAACCTGCAAGTACCTGTTCTAAAGGATATTCGTTACCTTCCTTGTCTAAAACGCTAACATCTCCTACTGCCTTTCCGGCTATTCTTTCTATTGTTAGCGTACTCCTATCATGGGTTTCTATATGTAGCTTGCCACCATATTTAAATCCTTTTTTCGGTTCATATCTAAGTTCTGTTTGATTTTTAGTTGGAAAGCCAAACAGAATCGCGTGAATAAATGCCATTAACGTGGATTTTCCAGCCTCATTTCTTCCATAGATCACTTGAATTCCTGGGGAAAAGGAATCAATTTTTATATTTTCTAATTTCCCATATCCGTAAATCTCTAATGCTTTTATTTTCAATTATCTCACCCCTTTTCCCCCTCTAGAAATTTTGTTACCAACCACTGCTCGGCTTCTTCTAATATCGCTTTCTTTTCCTCTTGGTTAAATGGCTCTAAGAAATGCCTTGCCTCTGAATGTTTGAATAAAGACGATAAAAAAACATCGATATTATCCGTTTGATCTACTACTTGATAAAAGTCTTGATAAAATGATTTTTCTTTTAAAACCGCTTTCGAATAATCGGGTGTAGTTTTATTAGCAAATGAATAAACATACTGAAAAGATATACTATCTGCTTCTCCACTATTTAAATATAAAAGCATATCCTCTAGTTGGCTTTCGTCTAGAAGATGAGAATAAAGCGGACCACTTCCGGATAGGGTTAATTGAATAAGAGATTTTTTAAACGTTTTTCTCGTTTCTTCTATTATGTCTTTTATAGCTTGTATAAGTTCATCCATTGTCTGAAGTGACTCAATTGAAAGGTCTATATTTCTCCAAATTATTGATGCAGTTTCTACAAAGGACAACGTTGCTTCTCGATGACTTAGCTCTACTAGATAACAACCTTTCTCCTCTGTTTCTTTTTTGTTTCGTCCTTGGATATTACCCGGATAAACAATTGGAGGCTTACTGCATAAAATTTCCTTTTTATGAATGTGTCCAAGAGCCCAATAATGAAAATCCTTTTCTAAAAGCTCAGATAATGTGAAAGGTGCATAAGGGTCATGCTCCTCTCTACCAGATAAATTTCCATGTAAAAGACCAATATGAAAGGGTACTTGATCCCTTTTTTGATATTCACTTGTTTTATTTTGAAGGATATGACGCTGATAATAACTAAATCCATAAATATTTGCTAGGTGAATCCCATTTTTCACAAAGGGTTTTACCTCAACATTTTCTCCAAAAATATGAACATTTTTCGGATACCGAAAGCTTTCATGACCCTTAGTTAGAAAATCATGATTACCATGAATCACGTAAACTGCAATGTTTGCCTTTTCTAATCGAAGAAATTCCTCTCTTAGTTTTGCTTGAGCTAGGAGGCTTCGTTGTTCCAAATCAAATAAATCCCCTGCAAGAAGCAGAAAATCAACCTCTTTCTTTATCGCTACATCCACTAAGTTAGTAAGCGCGATAAATGTACTTGCTCTAACCTGTTGAAAAATCTCATGTGGTAGATAGTTTAATCCTTTAAACGGACTATCTAAATGTAAGTCTGCTGCATGAATAAATCGAATAGAGTTCATTATATTACCTCATCATTCACTCTTTTTCTCTATTTTACCATGCCAGAAATACGAATGCACGTTCGGAAAGATAACTTCCCTATATTTAATTTATATAGTAAGCACTTCACTGAATAAATTGACTGAAAACTCCCAAAAGTAATAAAATACCTTATAAGCTTCTTTTTATAACATACAAACCGCTCACTATTAAGGGGATGAATTAAAGTGAAACAAAATAACCAAGTAGGATCAACAAAAAGTGTTCCGATGAAAGCAAATGAAATTTCTTCAGACGGATCTTTCAAACGACAAACTAATAGATTTATCACTCCTTTCGGAAACAATTCTAACGAACTTCCAGTTGAGGCGAATCGCTATCGTCTGTTATGGACCGCAGCTTGCCCTTGGGCCCACCGAACGGTGATTGTTCGAAAAATCCTTGGACTAGATAATGTTATTAGTTTAGGCACAGCAAGCCCACTTCGCCCCAAAACCACACAAGTAGATTGGGAGTTTTCTCTTGATGAAGGTGGCGTCGATCCTATCTTAGGCATCCAATATATGAGCGAAATCTATCAAAAGACAGATTCAGAATACAAGGGTAGGCCAACTGTTCCTGTGATGGTGGATCTTAAGGCTCAACAGGTGGCAAATAATGATTATTTTAGACTCACCAACTATTTTGAAACAGAGTGGAAACCATTCCATAAAGAGAATGCACCGAACTTGTATCCAAAGGATTTATGTGGAGAAATTGATGCTTTAAACGATGTCATTTTTCACGACATCAACAATGGGGTGTATAAATGTGGTTTTGCCCTTTCTCAAGAAGTTTACGAGGAAGCATTTGACCGTTTATTTGCTAGATTGGATGAACTCGAAGAACGTCTCTCTACTCAACGGTTCTTATTCGGAGATTACATAACAGACTCTGATGTACGCCTGTATTCTACGTTAGTTCGTTTCGACGTCGCTTACTATACTGCATTTCATACAAATAGAAACCTTATAAAAGAATTCCCGAATTTAGGTGGATATGTGCGTGATTTGTACCAAACTCCAGGATTCGGAGATACAACTGACTTTGACGCTATTAAACAGCATTATCATGTTTCAATTACAATTTTCGTAGATAAAGAGGATGTGAAAATACTTCCAAAAGGTCCGGATCTATCCGGCTGGAATGCCCCGCACCATCGCGAAACCTTAAGTAATAGCAAAGAAAAATTTCTAATCGATAACTGAGGAGTGGATGAAATGATCCTACGAGATGCACTCACAAGTGAATTACTATTCATCCGGCAACAACGTGTGGCGGCTTATAGTGAATATGCAGACGCCCTTCCTGAAGACCATTGGAACGCACTAAAACAATCGATTCTTTCAGAAGCAGATTTGCAACCAGGAGTAGAAATAATCGTAGCGGAAATTGCAGGTGAAATAGTAGGAAGTGTTGTATTATTTCCTCCTAAAATAAAAGCATATGAAGGATTCGGTGATGCACTGGACCATTCTGAGATAAGAATGTTAGCTGTAGCCCCTACTGCCCAAGGCAAGGGAGTGGCCTCTTCCCTAGTAACTGAATGCATGAACCGAACAAAAAATAAAGGTCATCGCTCCATTGGCCTACACACCGGTGAATTTATGGCAAACGCCATCAAGCTTTATAAACAATTCGGATTTCAACGGATACCAGAACATGATTTTGAGCCAGCAAATGATGGGATTATTGTAAAAGCATTTCGGTTGGATTTTTGATAAATAAAATGGGCTTGGAGGATAGGAGTAACAGTAATGATAGTTGCTCCTATCCTTTCTTGCCTTTTAAAAAAACAAACCCCAAATGTAAAATTCAGGGTTTGTTTGTCATATTATTTTTCTTTTGTAAGCTGCAAAGCTTTCTTAATATCCTTCAGTGATGAGGTCTTTCCATACATTAGTACCCCGCCACGATAAACTCTTGCTCCGAAAATGGCAAGAAGAATTATTGTTGTAACTAGTAGTCCAATTGACAAACTAATTTCCCATAATGGAACTTCTAGCATTCCTACTCGCAAAAACATAATCATTGGAGCAAAGAATGGAATAAAGGAGGTTACTTGAATAAATGTATTATCTGGGTTATTTAATCCAAACATTGAAATCATAAATCCAGCCACAATAAGTAAGGTCATCGGCATGATCATTTGTTGAATTTCTTCAATTCTGCTTACTAGTGAACCAAGAAATGCAGCAAATGTAGCGAATAAGAAATAGCCGAGTAAGAAGAATACGACCGCATAAACAATTGTAGAAATTGGTAGATCACCAACACCGAAATATTCAAAAATCCCACCTGTCATACCTTCTAGATTACGGCTTAATGAAAAGGATCCTATAATAATCCAGAAGGCCATTTGCGTAAGACTTAACAGGGCAATTCCTAGTATTTTTCCGAACATGTGCATAATTGGGGAAGCAGAGGAAATAAGAATCTCCATTACTCGTGAAGACTTTTCAATCGCCACTTCCGATGCAATCATACTCGCATATAAAATAACGGTGAAGTAAATAACAAAGAGCAACACATAAACTAAGCCACGAGCTTGATCTAACTCTTCTGCTGTTTTAGCTGACTCTTCTAAAGAAATAATATTAAATGTAATGGGTTCATAAAGAGTAGCGATTTCCTCTTGCGTGAGACCAATTTGATTCGTTGCTATTTCTACCTTTATTTGTTGAAGTGCTTGTTGTACTTGTGAAATAGTTATCGTATCGGTGATGGACGATGCTTTGTACTCCCCTTGAGGTAATCCAGCGTCATCAAACCTAACAACTAAAAGTCCCGCATAGTCTCCATCTCTTACCTTGTCGTCCATATCAGACAAATCAGTTACCTGCTCGACCTTCCAATCATCAGATATAGTCGATAACTGTGCTTCTAACAATGGCGCAGCAAGATTATCTTCATCATAAACCGCAAGGATCTTTTCTTCTTCTTTATCAAAGAAATTAATAATCATTGGTAAATTCGAAAGCCCAACAATCAGCAATGTCGTGATGATGGTCGTGATAATAAATGATTTAGATTTTAATTTACTCAAATACGTATGAAGTAGAATCGTAAAAAACTTATTCATGATAGGATGCACCTACCTTTTCAATGAAAATATCATTTAAGGATGGTTCCTCTAGAATAAATTTCCTCACATTGCCTTTACCAGTAATCTGTTTCAGAATTTCTTGAGAAACCGCTTCATCGTCTATTTGTAAAATAATTCCCTCTGCTGTATTCTTCGCTTTCGTAACTCCTCTAGTTGAGGTTAAATAATCCAAATCAAAATCCGCATGAATAATGACATTTTTTCGTCCGAATGATCGCTTTATATCACGAAGGGAACCATGTACGACCGGCTTTCCATGATGCATGATACATAAATGCTCACAAAGCTCCTCGACATGCTCCATTCGATGGGAAGCGAATACGATCGATGTTCCCTGATTTTTTAAATCTAACACTGCTTCTTTTAGCAATTCCACATTTAGCGGGTCTAAACCACTAAAAGGTTCATCCAAGATTAATAGCTTCGGTCTATGAATCGTAGAAGCGATAAATTGGATTTTTTGTTGATTTCCCTTAGATAGCTCCTCTACCTTCTTGTTCAAATACTCCGGTACTTTAAAGCGCTCTAACCAATAGTCCAGCTGTTTAAGAATTTCTGATTTTTCCATTCCGCGCAAGCGCCCTAAATAAATTAATTGTTCTTTTACCGTTAGCTTTGGATAGAGTCCTCTCTCTTCAGGCAAATAGCCAACTAAATGACTTTCCTTATATGTAATAGGCTTCCCTGCCCAGGAAATTTTACCGTTCGTCGCTTCCAATAATCCTAGTATCATTCGAAACGTAGTCGTTTTCCCAGCTCCATTGGCACCGAGAAAGCCAAACATCTCGCTCTCTGGAATCTCTAAAGATAAATCATCAACCGCCACATGATTACCGAATTTTTTTGTTACACCTTGAATTTGTAAAGCCATTAAGCAGCCCTCCTCTCTTCTCTAATACCTATACGTAAGAAAAGACAATTAGTTTCATATTTTTTTTACAAAAATGCGATCCAATAGTAAAATAAAAATAATGAATGAAGATTCATTGAGCTAACTGGAGGGATAAAGATGGGGAAATATACGTTAACGGTGTTTAGTAAGTCAGGGGAAACTTTATTAGACGAAAGCTTTGAAGCAGCAAATGAAAAGGAAGCGAAACAAACAGGAGAAAAGAGATTAGCAGAATTAAATTATTTAGATTCCACACATCGCTGTACGAATGCAAGTGGGAAACTCGTTTTGTTTCACCGTTAAGTTAGTTGGCTAATACTATCGTAATCTCTAAACCCATATGGGATTTTTTGATTTCTTCTACCCTTACTTAATAGTTAAAAAGCGCTTAGGTTTATGTTTCCTAAGCGCTTTTCCATTCTGACTTTATTATTATTTTGCAAAATTCGGCAAGCGCTTTTCTAAAAATGCTCGAATTCCTTCTTTATGATCGTCAGACTCCCGCATTCTTCGTTGTGCGTTCTTTTCGAGCTCAAGAATTTGCTGAAGATGCGGCAAGGATGTTTTCGTATAGATTGCTTTTGTTTCAAGCATCGCCTGCAGAGGTGCTTGGAGAAGTGCTTTCACTTGCTTTGTTATCGCTTCCTCCATATTGTCAACTACTAAACGATCAACCAATCCCATTTCCAATGCAGCTTGTGACGAGATGGTTTTTCCTTCCCAGATCACTTGCTTCGCCTTCGCTTCACCTAATCGCTTTTCCATGAAAAAGTGACCACCACCATCTGGGATGAGTCCAATTTTTATAAAATTCATTGCTAGTTTGGTAGAGCTATGAGCCACTACAAAGTCACTAGCAAGCGCCAAGCTGAGACCTAAACCAGCTGCCGCTCCATGAAGGGCACTAATTGTAATTTTTGGCATCGTATAGAGGGTAGTAATAATTGTCGAAATATCATCCATTACATCCTCAAAATTACCTTCATCCTCTTGTACCATCATCTTAATGTCCCCACCAGCACTAAAGACATTTCCACTTCCTCTCAAAACAACTACTTCAGAATCATCTTTTGCCAACTTTGTTAATTCTTCTGCTAAAACTGTCAGCATCTCCACATTTAGCGCATTTAAACTTTGCGGCCTATTCAACTCCACTATAGCCACTTTCCCCTGCCTAGTTACCTTAACCGTCTTCATCAACCTCACATCCCCTTCTTTTATTCTCGTGTATCATATGTGCTAGTATCATTATAATATGAAAGCGCTAAATAATGAATGATTATTCATTCAATAATATAGAATTCCTCCTTTAGATAGCTAAAACCTTCTACACTCCATCTTAAGTGCCTACTTAAAAAAGGAAAAAAGCGCTCCTTGTCGAAATTACTTTAGAACATAAATGGAAATTTATCACAAGGGGTTGGAAAAGTTGAGTAAAAATCTTATCACCATATCTATTATCTTTTTTGGAATTTGTTTTCTGATTGGAGCATGGAAAATTGCTGATGCCTTAGAAATAATTGGCTACAATAACCATACAAACATTCATACAACAGAAGAAGAATATAGATATGAACTAATTGTCGTAAATGAAAATAACATCATTTTCTTTGATAAAGCAACCGGGGAACATTGGAGAAAGTTTATTGATAGTGAAGAAGGGCCAACCGAATGGGAAAAACAACGAATCCCATGGGAATAGCCTACTTATCAAATCACTGTATTAAATAAAATGGTCGGTTTATAAATAAGAAAGGAACCTCTGATCTTCAGAAGTTCCCTTACTTATTCAGTAAAAGGCTTGTTTAACAGAGCCTTAATTTAAAGAGAAATATAGGATAATTATCGCTTTTTTAATAATTCTTCTATTAAAATCTCTGTATTTTCTTTATCTAATGTTCCATTTAGCTCCATTAGATTGGTGCTTAAAATGGTTGCAGTTTGATCTTTTTCAAACCAAATCCTGTATTCAAATGATTTTTTCGGCTTATTTTCTTCCAATTTCATAAAAAGAGTTGCTTTTATATCCTCTCTGCTTGCCATCAATACCTGACGAGTAGGATACCACTTAACTTGTTCAAAAATATTTTTCAGTTCATTTAATGTTTTTTCATCTGTAATCCTCACTTCGATACCATAACTTCCATCTTCAGCGACTTCTTGAACGTCCAATCTAGTTAATTGTTTTTCTAAGGGATTTTCTTCATTGGCAACGTCCACGACGACTTCTCCATAGCCATCTCGATTTATTAATGACAAGCCGATAGATCCATGACTTGAAAGATTTAATCTCTACTCTTGTTTCATAGTTCTTGTAGCACCAGATAAACACATCTTGTACTATATCTTCTGCTAGCTTCCATTCCTTCACATAGTTATAGGCTAACTTGGTGAGGCGTTCACCGTACTCATCCATCATTAACTCCAGCCAGGCATCTCGATCTTCCAAAGCACCTTCATTCTCCCTGATCTTTCTCACACGCTTCTCACCTCATTCCAATTTAATGCTAAGACGAATAAGTTAGGTGTTGGTTTCATTTTTTTTGAAAGATACTACGATAATACTCCTGTTTTTTCAGAAAAAATATGGGAACCTCTGATTTTCAGAAGTTCCCTTTCGGCAGTATTTTATGAGCGTTCCAGTTAGTCGAACTAAAAATAGCTAATTAGCTCATCCTTTCTTTTTTAAGATAAATAACTCTCTAATAAATGCACCTAAAGGTATTGAGAAGGCTATAACTGCAATTAAAGATATATTTTTAACAAAGGAAAATGGATTAAAAATAACTTGTAAGCTATGAAAAATAATTAAAATACCAAACAATATGCTGAACATAATTAACTGCTTTTTTTCTTTCACCTTTTACTCTCCCCTCATTAAACTAAATTTCCCATTGTAGATGAGAAAACGCCCGTGGATACTTAGTGCTCTTCCTCTAATAAACTATTAAGTTCCTCCTTAAGTTCCTGAGCATTCAATATTTTATATGTTCTACGCTTACTTTCAGGCCCTCCAGGCTCATACCAAATATTAAATTCACCTAATAATATAAACTTATGGGAGCTTTGATTATGGTCTAAACTAATTTGAGTATGAATCTTATCCGTATGATACGGAAAGTAACTTTTAAATGTTCTTTTGGATTTGTACTTACTTAATATGTTAATTAATTTCTTTTCATCAACTGAAACTTCGATCCCATTATTCTCTACCCAATATATATGAATATTTTCCGTCTCACTAATTATGTTCTTGGGGCTAAAAATATGTATCAACATAAATAAAACTAAAGCTGTGATGATCGTTGTTAGAATGATACTCAGCCATCTTTTTTTGTTCAAACTCATTCTCCTTCCTCTAGTGGTCATTCCTACAACAAGCACACAAAAATAGTATTAGATCGCTTTCTGATTTACACAATAAGGCTATGAATCTACTTCCACTATACAATTTAACAACCATTATTTTTTACAATAACATAAAAACACCAATTTATATGACATATTAATTGCATAATGACAAATAAAAATGACCAAACAGCTAGGTTCCTATCCATAAAAATAGCCGGTCAAATTCATCTACGAATTAGACCGGCTATTCAACCAGTAGTTACTTCTCCACTACCTCACCAAAAAACAATTCATCCAGAATCCGTATCTTTTCCTCTGTATAATGCAAAAATCCGTCATTATAAGACTTTGGATCCTTTGGGTTAGCAAACCTTGTAATCTTTCCAGTCGATGGATGCACAAATTTACTAGATGCCCCACAACCAAGACCGATAATCGTTTGCTTTTCTTCCATAATCATGATGTTATAAATGCTATCTTGACCTGGAAGGGAATAGCCAACATTTTCAAGATTTCCAAGGATATTTTTTTGACGATAGAGGTAGTATGGTACATAATCATGCTCTCTCGTCCACTCTGTTGCCATATCCATCATTTTGCTAATCTCGTTGCGATCCGCTACTTTATATTTCCGCTTATTTTGAGTCATCTCAGATGCACGTTTAAAGGAAAGTGTATGAACTGTCAATGATTCTGGCATAAGCTTTTCGGTTTCCTTTAGGGTATGGTCAAACTCCTCCACACCTTCTCCAGGCAACCCGATGATTAAATCCATGTTAATATTGTTCATGCCGAATTCACGTGCAAGATGAAACTTATCAATCGTCTCCTCTACAGTGTGATGGCGTCCAATTGCCTTCAATGTCTCTTGCGTATAAGACTGAGGGTTAATGCTAATTCGGTCGATATTCCATTTTTTCAAAACTTCCAATTTCTCAGGAGTAATCGTATCAGGACGGCCCGCTTCCACTGTTACTTCACGAACTTGATCCATGTCCGGAAATGCTTGATACATTTCTTCATACAACATGTCCATTTCTTGTGCCGTAATACTTGTTGGAGTTCCTCCGCCATAATAAACCGTTGTAATTTTTATACCTTTTTCTTTTAACCATGTCCCGATCTCTTTTATTTCATGATGAAGTCCGCCTAAGAAGGAGTCGACCTTTCCTTGCTTGCCATTAATTGCATAGGCTGGGAATGTACAGTAAGCACATTTTGTCGGACAAAAAGGTATCCCAATATAAATGCTCACTTCCTTACCAAGCTCGTAAAGGTCAGGAACAACAGAAAGCTGACGTTCGACGATTTCTTGCATAAGTGCTATTTTTTCATCCGTAATTAAATAATCCTCTCGAAGTTGCTGATGAACCTTCTCTTTTGCCTCGCCATTGTGAAGCTTCGAATGAAGTAGCTTTGTCGGTCGTATTCCCGTCAATATGCCCCACTTTTGAATGATTCCGGTATATTCCTGAAGTAGCGTTAAATAAACATAAGAAACGGCTTGCTTCTTACGTTTAAAACGCTCTTTTTCGATGGAATGCGCCAAGTCTTTTTCGTGACTAGCTGTGTAGTTATTCAGCTCTCCCTTCACAATAAAAGACTCTGCCTCTTCCATTATCGTAAATGTTACTACTAAATCAGCTTCATTCAATTTATTTTCCGTAAATGATACTTCTGTTTCTTCAAAAAACAAATCCGAAATTAATGATAACGGACGCTCATATCTATCATCAGTCAATCCTTGTATAACAATTTTCAACAAAATCACCTTTCAATCCTCGCATTTTCACTTTCTCTAGTGTAACGGAACAAAGAAGCCTTTATCAAGCATGACTAAAAAGAAAGTGAAAGCCCACCTTTGCTTCCGCCTCAAGAACAAAATCGCGAACGCGAGTTTACCTTAATAGATCACGCTCTGATTATGCCCTCTTTTTCGCGTTTTTCGGGTTTGAGGGGTCGATCACGTTTCGATCGTTCCCTCTTTTCCGTATTTTTCGGGCTAGAGGGCACGATCACGCTTTAATAGTTCGCTCTTAATATAACTATTGAACTACACTAACCTTGAATTAACCTTGTAATGTAAATTCTTCCACTAATCGGACATTCCTATAATTTCCTATACAATATAAAAAGAAAAGCCCACTAATGAGCTTTCCTCCCAATTCCATTAAATTTTCAATCTATTTAAAAATGCTGCCCTTTGCTGTTTCCGGAAATGCTCTTTAATCATATAGGCGACACCGGACTCGTCATTCGTACGCGTAATCCAATTCGCCACTAGCTTTACTTCTTTTGGCGCATTGCCCATCGCTACACCTAATCCAGCAATCTCAATTAATGGCAAGTCTTCTAGACTATCTCCAATTACGACCATTTCCTCTGGACGAATTTTCAACACATCTCCTAGGGTTAGCAAGCCATCTAGTTTTGTTCCCCCATCTGGTAAAATATCCACTTTTCCGTCTGCGTGTACCTGTACTTCAATATCTTTAAATGCAGATTTCAAGGTCGATAGCACTCTTTCCCGTTCCTCTGGCTCTGTAAAATAAACCTCCATTTTAGGAGGAGCAATTGGGTTATCAATGAGCGTATCTCCTAATGATTCTACAAATTGCATCGGATAGATTAAAGGATCGCTCGAACCTAAAACTGCTCTCGCCATTAAGTTGTTGGCTCCTCTAAGTCGATTTCCAATCGAATAACGCTCATGCAATATTCTAACAGTACAATCATAGTTTTCTAACACCTGCACTAGATTAAATGTTTTGTCTTCTGATATGCGCTTCACATGGAGAGGCTGATCTAGTTTAGAGGCAATAAATGCTCCCCCATGAGTGATTAAAAAGGTGTCTAACTTTAAAGATTTAGCTACCTTCTTAGCAAAGGCAAAATTCCTGCCTGTCACTAACGTTACATAGACCCCTTTGTTCTTTACATACTCGATGGCTTCCTTTGTTTCTTTTGCTAATCTTCCATTCGATTTCAGCAAGGTTCCATCAATATTGATAGCTAATAAGCGGTATATCATGGAGAGGCCTCCTTATCTAAGATGTTTGTACTTACTGATATGAGTATGAATGACTACGTGAAAATAGAACAAAGAAGCCCTCGAAGGATTTGAAAATAGTACGTCTCATTTGAACGGAAGGAAACATTTAAAAAAGGCAAGAAATTAGGAAAAATGTCTAATAGAAGCTGCTATATAATCTAAAGTATGTGGTTTTTCCGTTGAAAGTCTTATTCTGTCTGACACCCTTCCTATTCAAGAGAAAAGAAGCGCACCGCAGTACGCTTCTTTCCTTTCCCATAATTAGTTAGGGTCTACATCGCTATACAATTCTTCCAAAGGCTTCATAATGATTTTGTTTAGCTCACTCACCGTCATGCTCATGCGTTGCTCTGCTTCCATTAGCTTTGCAATGCTTTCGTTTTGTTGTACGAGTGCTACTGTTTTTTGAGCTTGATCTATTTCCTCTTGCGTGATCTCTTGACCGCTCATTTGCTTTTGTTGTAATTCTAATTGAATGTTACGGAAGTTTTCAAACATCCCTTTTGTCGACTCATCTGCAAAAACCTCTTTATATAAATGTTGAAGATTTTTGAATTCATCACTTTCTCTTATCACTTTTTCTAGCGCATATGCTGCATCATAAATATTATTTGACAAAACAATCATTCCTTCCATTTTCGCCCAACTTTAGAGGCATGCTAGTGACCAGTATAACAAACCTCTCATAGTCATTCAAACAATTCACTGTCTGACCTAAATGAAAAGGACAAAAATCCCTTGTAAAAGACCAATCATACCTCCTAGTAACGCACCAAGATAGGTAATCATTTTCAACTCTTTTCTGCTAACGGAAAGAACCATTTCTTCTAATTGTTGTAATGAAAAAGTTTCTACTTGTTCACGAATAACGTCTTCAAGCTGTAATTTCTCGAGTAACTCCTCTAACTTTTCCATAATTAATTGGCTTCCCATAGCTAAAAGGGATGGTACGAACTTTTCCATCAGCCATGGATAAGCCGGTTGTACCACGTCCGACATGCTTTTGGTCATCCATCCAGGTATATTTAACGTCCGATCAAATGCTGAATGGATGCTAGAAAGAATGGTTTCTTTCGTTATTTTCTCTTCGACTTCTCCAATATCCATCGCTTTTACTTTTTCCCATTCACTATAAAAGACCTGTAATAGAACATCTTTTGTGCCATCATGCTTTAAAAATTTTATGATTTCGGGCTGTAACTTATCAGCAATACTATAATTCCCCATAAACATTTGAACCATATTTCCGAGCATACCCCGGGTAGCGATAAAGTCCTGGAACATCTTTGTTACCTGGCTTTTTCCTTCTGGACTCTCGAAATAATCGATACCTTTTTTCAATATATATTCTGCAGCCATTGGAATATTGCTTTGTACAGAATGAATAAGACTTGCTGGCAATACTTGCTGCAACGGCTTTGAGCGCATTCCCATCAACACTTCTTCATATTTGGATTCCACTATTTTCTCCATATTTCCCTTTAGCAAATTTTCCGCATCTTCTATACGGCATTTTGCTAATAACTCACTTACTGTCATCCCACTATCTAAAAATCTTTGAAGCTCCACCTTGACCCATTGTTCCATTTTTTCCTGAAACGAACTATTCTCTAGCTTACGTTTCATACTTTCACCGGTTAACAAATGCTCCATCACTATTTTTCCAAGCTGCTCTGCAAGCTCCTCTCTTCTCTTTGGAAGCAATCCGGGTGTGAATGGAACTCTTTTACCAAAAACGTATAACGGTTTATACGGTCGAAAAAGCATACGTATTGCCAATGAATTAGTTAGACCACCGATTAAAGCACCTACGATAACCATTGTTGAAATTACAAAAATCATTTTCATTTATATACAACCTTTCTCTTACACATAATTCAGCCATTTTCATACAATAAAGGGAAACTTCCAAGTGTGTGACTACATTCTTCACACCAAGTTAGTTGAACCACTCGAGGTGTTAGCTACTGTTACATTTCAATTGGAAATAGGACACTAACACCCGAAAAAACAAACATTATATATAGCTTCTACCTGCCCTTACCACAGGTAGTAAATGAGGGAAAACCATGAACTTTCAAGTAGTAAGAGTAATTCCTTTTGAAAGTACCTATACAGTACCAATTATACAAATAAGTGAAGCTTTAGCAAAAAAATTGAAGCTTCCCCCTACTATTTCATTACTTGAATTGCAATGTAGCCGGAATACAATATCTGCTCCTGTCGTATGTATCAAGGGAGAGGATTATACAATGAGACTCGACCCTACTATTCTACACACTTTATTGCTTTTTGAGGAAGAAAAAAAATACCTAATCACCTACGACTCAAAACGAATGAGGCTGCTCATCGGCCCAGTCATTGGGCTTTTAACAGAAATTACAAGCAAGGAAGAGAATATCGACCTTAAATCGATTCAAGCATACAGTATCGAGCTTGCCAATTATTCCGAAGAGATAGGTGCTATTTTTTATGTTTTTTCTGTTCCTGAAAACTGGAGCAAACCTCAGATAGAAGGCTATTTTTTTGAAAATAATGTCTGGAACAAAGCGATTCTTCCTTTTCCACAAGTCATTCATAATCGCCTTCATAAACGTACGAATGAGAAGCGCCAATTGTTTCAGCAATTTTCTAAACAATTACAGGATTGGAATATTCCTTATTTTAACGACCATTTCCTTGATAAATGGACGGTATACGATCAACTTAAAGAAGCTGAGCACCTTCAGCCCTATTTACCGGAAACCATTTTATATTCAAAGGATGTTTTAAAAGATTGGCTTGATAAGTATCCAAGTCTTTTTCTAAAACCTATTAATGGCAGTCAGGGGAAACAAATATTTAAGGTTTGTAAATTAGGTGAGGGATTTTCATTAAGCTATTCTTCCATTCAACAAGAAGTATCTACAACTTACAGTACTTTCACAGAATTGTACAAGCGACTTTCCTCACATATCAAGAAAAAGCGCTATATCCTGCAGCAAGGACTCGAATTATTCGATTTAGAGGGCCGACCTGTAGATTTTCGCTATCTTTGTCATCGAGGCGAAAATAATCGATGGCGTGTCACCTCCTCTACTGCAAGGGCGTCTAAATCAGGACATTTTGTTTCAAACATTGCCCAAGGTGGCGAAATGCTCTCGGTTTCAAAAGTATTACGTACTAAACTCGAAAAAGAAGAACTTGCACATCTACGGCAACATTTAAAGGAGCTTGCATTAGAAGTAGCAAATGAAGTGGGAATGGCTTCAGAAGGAATCTTCGGTGAACTTGGAATTGATTTGGCCATCGATCAATCTGGTCGCCCATGGATTATAGAAGTAAATACGAAGCCCTCTAAAAACTTGGATAGCATGTCCCGCTCCTCTAGTATTCGACCATCAGCTAAAGCTATTATTCTCTACTGTTTATACCTTATCAATGAAAATGTGAAGGAGGCTTAATATGATTGCCCTAGGTGTACTTTCTTTCACGAAACCAACGACATATATGACTAAATTGGCACAACATGCGTCGAACAGTTCGGTATCTCTATATTATTTATCACCCGAGCAAATAAGCGGAGAGGATACTATTAGTGGAATGCGTTTTTGTCCAGCAAAACAGGAATGGGAAAATGCCATGTTTTCCATTCCTCCTTTTATTTATGATCGCTGTTACTATGTATCGAAAAAAGCACAATCTAACTTAAACAAGGTAGAAAAGTTAAAACAACGAAGCGATGTACAATTTTTAGGGTATGGACTCCCCAATAAATGGATTGTCTATCAAGCATTATCCAGTAGTCCGACACTCCAATCCTTTTTTCCTTATACGCAAAAGCTTTCTTCAACAGCCGATTTCTTAGCCCATCTGGCGAACCACTCTATTTGGTTGCTTAAGCCTATTCATGGATCGCAAGGGAGGGGACTTATAAAAATCGAAAAAAGAAACGGACTCTACATGATTAAGGAAGTAAAACAACCAGGGGAACAGCTCTTCACCTTTACGACAACCTCCCATTTTCTTCAATGGTTACATACTAGAATGAAGACCACAACATTCATTTTCCAACCCTTTTTACCGCTTCAAAATAAAGAAGGGTACCCTTTTGATCTCCGATTACTAATACAAAAGGACGAAAACGGGAATTGGAAGGAACGAGTTAGAGTACTTCGAACTGGCATTAAGCATCATATTACTTCAAATTTAGCTGGAGGAGGAAAAATGATTCCTTTTTCCTCCTTACTTCAAAGTCTCCCTCTAACGTATAAGAGAAAAATAGAAGAAGATATTCAAACAGTTATTGATACTCTTCCTCTTGAATTAGAAAGAGCATTTCAACCTTTATTCGAATTAGGAATCGATCTTGGTTGGGATGCCAAGCAGAATTTATGGATTTTAGATATTAATTCAAAGCCAGGTCATAAGATAGTATCAATGGCCTCGAAGTTTGTGCAAAAAGAGATATATGAAGCACCAAGCAAATATAGTCATTACTTAGCTACTTCATTAGGAAACAAAATGGGAGTTGAATAATATGAAAGCACTCTTATCTGTAAAATGTAAAACAGAATGGAAGGATTATAAGGTATCACTTCCAGAAACACTTAAAGATTGGAATGTTTCATCGATTGCTTTTGGTACGCTACAATTTCCATGTCAGCCTAGTTATCATTCGGGAAGAAATTTATTTCTCTCTCAAAAACTATTTGACGATTTAAAGATTCCCTATGAAGGAAATATACATCTTTTTATTCATGAAGAAGTGCTCCACCTAGGTCCACTAATCGGGATCTTTACTGCAGGATTTACAAATTCCATTCTGCGCCCAATTGGAGAACGCACCTTGTTTTTTTCAAAGCTATTGTCAACTGAGAAAAAAGTCGGTGCCTACGTCTTTCTATTCGGGGCAAACCATATTAATTGGGATGAAGGGACAATGGAAGGCTATATGTTCACTGATCAAGGATGGTGCAAAAAGATCGTCCCTTTTCCACATGTTGTATACGACAGACTGCCCAACCGTCGAACCGAAAAGCATAAACTCTTAACGGAAACGAGAGAAAAAATGCAAAAGGATTACTCGATTCCTTGGTTCAATCCCGGATTCTTCAATAAATGGGATATTCATCAAAAGTTGATGATTGAAGAAAGCATTGTCCCCTACTTACCAGAGACAGATAATAAAATTACGATTGAAAGGTTGGAGAAATTTTTAACTAAATACTCCTTTATCTACTTAAAGCCAACCAATGGTAGCTTAGGGCTAGGTTTGTACAAAATAATCTATAATCGTGAGGAAGATCTTTATTACGTTCGGTTTAAAAATGCAGAATTCCAAAATAAATTACAACGATTTACATCCCTAGAAACCCTACTCGGCTCTATAATGAAAAACAAAGACTTATCAAGCTACCTTTTGCAGCAAGGAATTCCATTAATGAAAATGGAAGATTCCTATGTTGATTTTCGTGTGCATACAAACAAAGACGACAGTGGAAAATGGATTGTTAGTGCGCTAGCAGCCAAGCTGAGTGGAAAAGGGAGCGTAACGACCCATCTCAATAGTGGCGGCCAAGTAAAGACCATCCCCGAGCTTTTTCCAGAAGAAGAGGAACAAATAGAAGTGATTCAGAAATTAACACAAGCCTCCTTATTAATAAGTGAAGCCATAGATACACATCTACCTGGCTTTATCGGGGAAATAGGCTTTGATTTTGGAATGGATAAGGAGAAAAAAGTATGGTTTTTCGAAGCCAATTCCAAGCCAGGCAGATCGATATTCTATCACCCAAAACTAAGAAACGAAGACATGCTTACTCGAAAGCTTTCCATTGAATATGCCGTCTATTTAACCGAAAAAACAATCCATTATCCAGATGGTATCTTCTCATGAAACAGCTTTATTACGACTTAAATAAACAATCCTGGTACCATAATTCGCCTAACGTTGAAGAGAATGTTTCTCTAGGCAAATATTATTCTGTACCATACAAAGATACTCACCCTACAGATTATCAACCATTTTCATTTCTTTTTGATGACAATAAAGCAGGGCCTCTTATTGGCATTTTAGCAAGCCCTAAGCAAGAAGGCTTTATCGGAAATATCGGGTTGTTTAAAAGAATTCAACGATCTTTACATCAGACTGGAGGGATTTCCGTCGTCTTCACTCCAGATAAGCTTACCGAAAATGGAATCAATGGCTATTGCTATCTTCCTACTCATAATCATTGGATAAAAATGAACGCTCCTCTTCCAGATCTCATTTATAATCGATTGTATAGCTACGAGGATGAAGAGAAACATTTAGAACATGTCCAAAACCTTGCAGATTTATATCATATTCCATTATTCAACCCACAATTTTTTGACAAATGGGAGCTTTATTTACAATTAAAAAGCCATGAAGAACTAGCTGCCCACCTCCCTCATACAGCATTATTGACCGAAGAGGCATTAGAAGAATTTCTTTTTAACTATCCAGCAGTCTATGTGAAAAAGAGAAAAAGTACAAAAGGGAATGGTGTTTCACTAATTGTAAGAAACGGCTATACTTTTTTATTAAAGACGACTTCTACGAAAACCATTTTGTTCCCTACTATAAAAAAGCTTGCCCAATATTTTAACAAAGAAGGAACGCTGCCCTCCTATATTGTACAGGAGGCGATTCCCACGATCCCTTTTGATGGAAAGAAATTTGATTACAGAATCCTTGCTCACTTAAAACAGAAGCATTTTGTGGTGACAGGGATTGGAGTCAGAGTTGCCCATACACAACAGGTGACTACTCATGTTCCAGCAGGTGGAGTCATCGCAAACGTGGATGACTTACCTCACTCCATTGATCTAACTAAGATTGAACGCCTCATAAAACAGTGTGGAAAGCAGCTTCTTACCTTCTATGATGCGCTTGGTGAATTCTCTGCTGACCTTGGGGTAACACAAGATGGCAACTATTACTTATTCGAATTAAACGCAAAGCCGATGGATTTTGATGAGCCCACAATAAAAAAGGCTTCCATTGATAGGCTAACTAACCTTTTCTATGAACAAACGATGAATCAAATAAAGGATTTCACCCATTAATGTCGAAACTATTATTACCTTAGAAATAACGTTCAGGAGGAACAGCATGATTTCACATTTCCAACTAAAGCCACTATATAAAAATAACCAACTCCCAGGCTGGCACCTTTCCTTCTTTTACAAAGGGCAAAATTTAAAGGCTATTTATCACAAAGATGGGAGAATTGAATGGGACCCTTCCTTTTCCTATTCTGATGAAGATAAACAAAAAATTGAAATCCAAATACATGAGCTTATGCTTTTTCATGTGTATGAATAACATAAAAGTGTATATGTATCGTTTCCCCTACTCCTACACATACTAAGAGTATAGGAGGGAGCTATAATGCCACATAAAAAGAAAAGCAAAAAACCATCAGAACCAAGCTATGAAGGGCGCGAAGATTACTTCATGGATGTAGATCGTATGATTAATGAAGGTATGGCAGGCGGAAACGTTTACGAACGCGACGACTATACCAATATTGAAGAAGCGCGAGACCTTATAAAAGAAGATCCACCAAATGAATCATAACCCCACTCTTCCTTATCTAGGAGGAGTTTTTTAGTTTTGTGACATACACTTCTTTTTAAACTCCCCTCTCCCTTTGGTATAATAGGTAGAACAAAAGAAAGAAGGGTATCTATGTATAATCAATTAAAAAGAATTTATAAAGACTCGCTTCTTCAAGCAAGCATTCCACATAGCTTTGATCGCTACGAATGGTTCCTCTCCCCTTCTAACGATTATTTCGGAATAGAAAAAAACAGGTTAGAAGAGAAAGAAACCTTGTTGTTAGAAACATTCTTACAAAAGGTAACAGAAAACCAATTCTCACTGACTACTACAGAAAAATGGTGGCATTCTCTTTTATTTCAATACGAACATAGAGTAGACTCATCGCCCTACTCAGTTAATGAATACTGTCGCTTTATTCACTTTCAATTCTCTGAGCCTTTTTTACATAAAGAAGAGTGGAAAGAAGCACTAACTGCTTTTTTCAATTCGAAAATAGAACTCATTTGGGAGACCGCGACATCAGGTGTTTTAATAGAAGTTTTTTCAAACTCTCCTAAACCTGATGAAACCATTTCGTTTTCCGACATAGTTGATACGACAGCAAGTGATTTTTATACAAATGTAAAGCTTTATCTCGGTGCAATAACCACGATTAACAAAAAGACTAAAGAACTTTATCTATGGGAAAAACAGTGCTTCACACTTTCGCTTAAAGCTAGAAAAAAGAATGCGATCCACACCTTTGAACAAGCAATTCCCTATTTAATTACAGGACAATTAGACAATGATTTAATTGCACAGATTAAAATGCTTTTTGGACCTGTGTTTGAAGACGAACAGGAATTACTTCAAAGTATAAAGATTTATATCGAAAACAATCTCAATGTTTCCTTAACTGCAAAAAAACTATTCATGCATCGGAATAGTCTTCAATATCGGATTGATAAATTCTCAGAACGAACTGGGATAGACATTAGAAACTTTCAAGGAGCATTGGCTACTTATCTCGCCATTATCATATTAGAGACAGAAAGATAAATCTTCCTTAGTTGCCATTTTAAATAGGGAATGTGAGTGATTGATCTGGGTCAGGGTAACGTTGCACAAAAGCGTTACCTTTTTTTGTGCAACTTGTACATTTACGAAATGTATCCGTTTTCGGTAGACTTATAACAAGAAAAGAAAACGATTTCATAGGGGGACATTAAATCATGGCTGAATTAAAATTAGATCATATTTACAAGGTATATGAAGGCGATGTAACAGCAGTAAAGGACTTCAACCTACACATTAAAGATAAAGAGTTTATCGTATTCGTAGGTCCATCTGGTTGTGGTAAATCTACAACTTTACGTATGATTGCAGGTCTTGAGGAAATTTCCAAAGGGGATTTCGAAATTGACGGAAAAAGAATGAATGACGTAGCACCAAAAGACCGCGACATCGCGATGGTATTCCAAAACTATGCGTTATATCCACATATGAATGTATATGATAACATGGCTTTCGGATTAAAGCTTCGTAAGTTCCCAAAAGAAGAAATCGATCGTCGTGTAAAAGAAGCAGCTGCAATCTTAGGATTAGAGCAATACTTAGATCGTAAACCAAAAGCTCTATCTGGTGGTCAACGTCAGCGTGTAGCTTTAGGACGTGCTATCGTTCGTGATGCAAAAGTATTCTTAATGGATGAGCCTTTATCTAACCTTGATGCTAAGCTACGTGTAGCGATGCGTGCGGAAATTTCTAAGCTTCACCAACGTTTACAAACAACAACTATCTATGTAACGCATGACCAAACAGAAGCAATGACAATGGCTACACGTCTTGTAGTAATGAAAGATGGGATCATTCAACAACTTGGTTCTCCAAAGGAAGTATACGAAAATCCAGAAAACGTATTCGTTGGCGGATTTATCGGATCTCCAGCAATGAACTTCTTTACTGGTAAATTAGAAGATGGCTCATTCTTACTAGGCGAGCAAAAAATCTCTGTTCCAGAAGGAAAAATGAAAGTATTACGTGACCAAGGTTATGTTGGAAAAGAAATCATCCTTGGAATTCGTCCAGAAGATATCCATGATGAGCCTGTATTCATCGAAGCTGCTGTTGGCTCTACTATTAGCGCAGTGATTGAAGTTGCCGAATTACTTGGTGCTGAATCCATGTTATACTCTCAAATTCACGGCCAAGACTTCGTAGCACGTGTTGACTCACGTTCTGATGTGAAACCACAACAAACACTTCAGCTTGCATTTGATATGAATAAATGTCACTTCTTTGACGCTGAAACAGAATCTCGTATTCGTACAAAATAATAAATGACCCAACCCCTAACCAGGCTACTTCTCCTCTGAAATAGCCTGGTTTTTCATTCTCCAACTCTGCTAAACCCCCACTGCTCATTGAAGTACAAGGCGTGAGACTCCTGCTTAGAATGCTAGTCGAAAAAAAATACCCATGCATAGATAATGAAAAAGTGGACCGCCAAGTATCCCCCGCCTCCCCTGTAGATCGGAGTGCAAGGTGTGAGACTCCTGCGGGAGGAAGGGACAAGGGAGACCCCGCAGGCCGCTAGGCCGAGGAGGCTCCCGGACCGCCCGCGGAAAGCGAACACCTAGCACGGAGATCTACAGGGTGTTTAATGTGCTACTCTTATTTTCAGAGTAGCCTATTCTTTCACAGCAATCATTTGCTCACTATCACACGTTGGACAACTTATGACATGCATACAAATATTATCATCCAAACTACTCACATTTCCATCTACCATCTTCAACAACTCAATCTCCATATACGCACTATAATCATCTAAGAAATCTGTAACCTTACCAGCATCAACAAGAAGATCCCCACAAGAAGAACAACTTTGTTCATATTTCTCAAATCCATTACATAACGGACACATCCCCATACCTGTTCCTCCATTTTTCAACTTTTCATGTTTCCCTTATCTTTACTCAAAAAAATTCAATTATGCTTTGGAGCAGGAGAAGCTTAATAAAGTTATTAAATCCAACTACCAAAAATTACCTGATGAAAATACGAATAAGGATTTTAAGAAATTCCTATAATACAAGTAACCTCTTATTCACAAATGGACCAAGCCGAGAGGGTAACAGTAAACAACTGTTGAACTGGTGCAAACCCAGTTGGTCCAGCCAAAACTATATTTCGAGGAGATGAATCAACATGGCAAACCAATCAAGAAATTCGTCTAATCAATTAGTAGCACCTGGAGCACAACAAGCACTCGATCAAATGAAGTATGAAATCGCTTCTGAGTTCGGAGTAAATCTTGGTGCTGACACAACATCTCGCGCTAACGGATCTGTTGGTGGAGAAATCACAAAACGTCTAGTTCAAATGGCTGAACAGCAATTAGGCGGAAGATAAGCTTTTAGCTTTTATGTAACAGCATAATTTTATATGTATGGCTCAAGGCACCTCATTTTATTGGGGTGTCTTCCTAGTTTTCCATATATAAATAGAAAAAACCCAGAAACCTTTGCTTCTGGGCATCTTTACTCTTCTATTAAACTCCACTGCTAATCAACTGTAAAAATTGCTTTGTCCGTTCTGCTTTTGGTGCTTCAAAAATTTCTTGCGGTGTTCCTTGTTCAACAATTACGCCATTATCCATAAAAATTACTTTATCGGCTACTTCGCGAGCAAATTTCATCTCATGTGTGACAACGACCATTGTCATTCCTTCTTGGGCTAACTCTTTCATTACTTTTAACACTTCTCCAACTAGCTCTGGATCAAGGGCTGAGGTTGGTTCATCAAAGAGCATAACCTTTGGCTCCATTGCCAATGCTCTGGCAATTCCTACCCGTTGCTGCTGTCCACCTGAAAGCTGAAACGGATAGAAATCGGTCTTATCTGCTAAGCCAACCTTCGCAAGTAAACGCTTCGCGCGTTCTTCCACTTGGGCTTTCGGTTCTCTTTTAACCGTAATCGGCCCTTCCATGACATTTTGGAGGGCGGTCATATGTGGAAAAAGATTATAGCTTTGAAACACCATCCCCGTTAACCTGCGAAAGCTTGCAATCTTACTTGAAGCTACTTTGGAAGTGAAATCTAAAGCTTGACTATCTATATTCACTTTTCCGGAAGTAGGGGTTTCTAAAATATTTAAACAGCGTAATAAGGTGGTTTTTCCCGATCCAGAAGGGCCAATGACAACCACAACCTTCCCCTGTTCAATATTTAAGTCGATGCCTTTTAGCACTTCTAACTCCCCGAACTGTTTATATAAGCTCTCTACTGCTATCATTATCCATGAGCTCCTTTTTATTTTGCAATATAGCGATCTAAGCGACGTTCCAATTGACCTTGAACTAAGGACAATCCAAAACAAATTACCCAATATAACATGGCTGCTTGAATATATAATAACAAGAATTCATAATTGGTAGCTGCTATTTCTTGTGCTTTTCGAAACATTTCCGCTACAAGGATAAGTGATGCGAGTGATGTATCCTTAACTAAACTGATAAATGAATTAGACAAAGGCGGAATGGAAACTCTTGATGCCTGTGGTAAAATAATTCGTTTAATCGCTTGGGGATATGTCATACCCATGGAATAAGCAGCCTCCCATTGTCCCTTTGGAATCGAGAGAATAGCGGCACGGATTATTTCCGAGGAATACGCACCCATGTTTAATGAAAATCCGATGACTGCTGCTGGAAATGGATCAATGGTGATTCCAGCCGATGGTAATCCATAAAAAATAATGAATAACTGCACTAATAATGGTGTTCCTCTAATTATAGATACATAAATCCGTGCGATTATTTGTAACGGCTTAATACCTGAAATCCGTGCCAAAGCAGTTAAAACCGCAATAACTAAGCCTATGCTAAATGAAATCAACGTAAGTGGAATGGTATTATAGAGAGCTCCCTTCATCAGTGGAAGAAGGGAACTCTGAGCAATCGTTATTAATCTTTCTAGACGTTCAGGATCTGCAAATATACTAGTTAAGTACATCTTCACCAAACCATTTCTCTGCAATCTCTGCGTATGTGCCGTCTTCGATAATTTCAGCAAGTGCTGCATTTACTGCTTCTACAAGCTCTTCATTACCTTTTCTAAACATAAATCCACTCTGTGCTGCATTTTCGTGCTCTTCGACAATTTTAATCGCTGCATTTGGACGGTTCTTTTGGAAGTCTAGAACCGATAATTTATCATTAATCGTTACATCTACACGTTTTGAATTTAAAAGTTCAATTGCTTGGTTAAACCCATCAACACCTTCAATAACTGCACCATACTCACGTGCTAAATCTGCATAGTTACTTGTCAAGGATTGTGCTGATTTTTTACCTTCAATATCTGCAAAACCATTTATTTCTTCATTATCTTTATGCGCTACTACTACCGCAGCTGATGTGATATAGTGCTCAGAGAAATCATATTTTTCTAGGCGGTCTTCTCTAATACCAACTTGATTGGCAATCATATCAAAACGCTTTGCATCTAACCCTGCAAACATTGCGTCCCATTGTGTTTCCATGAATTTTGCTTCCACACCTAAACGTTCTGCAACAGCTTCTGCAACTTCTACATCAAAGCCTGTTAATTTTCCTGAATCGTCATGAAAAGTGAATGGAGGGTATGTACCTTCCGTACCAATTAATAATGTGCCTTCCTCTTCCACTTTCGATAATAGGTTGTCCGTTTCTTCGGATGGCGTTGTATCCCCGCCAGTTGTTCCGTTATTGTTATTAGTACCACAAGCCGCTAATACAACGACAAACGTTAATAATAGAGTAAATATAGTAAGTAATTTCTTCATTACATTAAACCCCCAGTATTCTTATCAGAATTGTTTTTTGCAACATATTGTATATTATATAAAGAATTGAATCTTGTCAAAGACTTTGTTTCATTATTTATCTTTTCCTAATCATGTTATAAAAATGAATAAAAAAGAGAGCCCTTTTAGTTGCTTTTAAAGCTTTGTATTATTCCTATACCCAAGTTTTCCATTAAATAACTAGTTCAGCGGGATAGCTTCCATAAAGAAAACGCAGGGGCTTCGAAACACCCTGCGTTTTAAGGAATATATAAGTTAATTTCTAAAAAAACAAGCTAAGTTTAGATTTTATCCTTGTTGTATTCTTCTACCACTACCATTCAAGCCTTCATTCTTTATAAAGACCTTTTTTTAACATGTTAATTTCTAACGTATAGTTTTTTAAGGATTCATCAAATGGTATTTCCTTTGCAAAAACTTGTATAAGATTTTGCAATGTTACTGCCATAATGATTTTTATGAGATGAAACACTTCCTGTTCATCCGCTATGTTCAATTTTTCAAAATTAATTAAACGAATGACTTCCAAAAAGTGATGATTAAACCTTTCTTCACTAACAATCTGAGATAATGTATTTTCCACCTTATAATTCATATTCAAAAAAGCATTTCTGAAAAAATTGCGATTTTCTTTGTTTTGGAACTTCTTAATCATAAGTTGAAAAAATTCAATAAACGTATTGAATAATTCACCATCTTGTTCTTTTAAAATTGAAATAAATAGCTCGTTGTCCTGTGTTGAATATTCCTTCAATAAGTAGAAATACACATCTTCTTTATCTTGAAAATATTGATAAAAACTTCCTCTAGGAATTCCAGCTTCTTTTATAATATTGGAAATTGATGCTTCAAACAGTGGAACTCTTGAAAATTCTTTCTTTGCTGCATGTATTAACTTGTCTTTTTTATCTATTGGCAAATTAAAAAAGGTTTGTTTAGGCACTTTTTACACTCCCATCTAAACTTTGAAATTACTTTATTTATTTATAACATTTAATGAATCACCTAATAAACCACTAAATAAATCAAGTAAAACTGACTTCATGAGTCCAAAACACCTCAAGATGACACGATGTCATATAAAATGAATAAACCAATGATAAATGACAAAATGTACTATGTCAATATAACACATGACATTTTGTCACACCATTCTAAAAACCAAATGAAACTAGCAGATCACTTAAATTTTAAATTGCCATAGAAAAAAGACGAATCCCAATACGAATTCGTCTTACCATTGACTTGCTATTTATTCTATATCTGAATCGAATTGCTTAGAAAAATCCATTTCTTGTAATGAATTACCCCGCAAGCCCTTTACTGCCTTGCTGAAGCTCATACATTTGATAATATCTACCTTTTAATTTCATCAATTCTGCATGGTTGCCTCGTTCCACAATTTCGCCACGATCTAATACTAAAATTTGATCGGCATTTTTAATAGTAGAAAGACGGTGTGCAATGATAAAAGTGGTTCTTCCTTTTTTTAATACCTCTAATGCTTTTTGGATGACAGCCTCTGTTTCTGTATCGATGCTGGCTGTTGCTTCATCTAAAATTAGAATAGCTGGATCAAATGCTAAAGCTCTAGCAAAAGAAATGAGCTGTCTTTGACCAGAAGAAAGAGTGCTTCCCTTTTCAATTACAGGCTCCTCTAACCCTTTTGGTAAAGCCGATATGAAATCCATAGCCCCTACATCCTCTAACGCTTTTTTCACTTTATCCATCGCGATAGATGGGTCCTCTAAGCTAACGTTGGAAGCGATCGTACCGGAAAATAAGAATGGATCCTGTAATACTATTCCCATGTGCTGTCTAATTGCTTGTTTCGATAATTGTTGAATATCCTCTCCATCAATAAGAATCTTCCCTTTTTCGATGTCATAAAAACGAAACAAAAGATTCATGATAGAGCTCTTACCAGACCCTGTGTGTCCAACTAGTGCGACTGTTTCACCTTTTTTGGCATCAAACGATATATCTTTCAGGACATATTCGTCTTCCTTATATCCGAAAGATACCGATTCAAACGAAACATTCCCTTCATAGCGAGGATACTTTTCATCTGCCACCTTAACACCAGCTTCATCCATCAGCTCAAATACTCGAACAGCTGATACTCTAGCCTGCTCTAAATTGGCCAACTGATTAACCATTCCAGTAATTGGACCGAACATTCTACCTAAATAATCAACAAAAGCATATAAGACCCCTAATGAAATCATCGAACCGATACCTAGCGATGCTCCACCGAAATACCAAATAACTACAACAAAAGCAATATTCCGTAGTACACCAACTAAATTATGTGAAGTTAGTGCATTTAGGCTAAGCAATTTGTTTTGATAAGAAAAATGCTCCTCATTCCATGTTTCAAACTCTTGTTTCGCTTTCTTTTGACGACGAAAAGCTTGAATAATTGTCATCCCTTGGATAGACTCGTTTATGTTTCCATTAATGTCGCTTAATAAAGCTCTAATTTTATGGTTATAAACAGAAGCATATCTACGATAAAGAATAAACCAAACGATCAGAATTGGAATCAGTAATAAACAAATTGCAGCTAACTTTGCATCTAATAGAAATAATGCAATATAAATACCTGTGATATAGATAAGTCCGGAAAAGAATGTTGCAAGTACGGTAACATATAGTTCTTTAATTGTTTCCGTATCATTGGTTATCCTTGAGACTACTTTTCCAGCTGGAAGGTGGTCAAAATATTGAATCGGCAATTGCTGTATTTGACCAAAGACATCTTCTCTCATCTTTTGGATAATGCGATTCGCTGAAGTTTGTAGATAGTAGCTTTGACCGTATTGAAAAAAGGACGCTACTACTAGTAAACCAAAGTACAAAGCAACTAAATAGATGATGTACTTTACCTCTGGTTGATAAAAGGTGATCAACTCACTATTTGTTAGTAACTCCGCTTCATAGCTAGCTTGTTGCTCACCACGTGTAATGACAAGTTCGCCATTCGACACTTTACGTTCACCATCGAAGGAGATATCAGAAGGGACAAAATAATATTCCCTACCAACTTGCAGGATTCTAGCTGTTTCTTCCTCCTCTAATTGGATGTTTTCAGCGCGATCCTCTCGAATATAATAGGTACCTTGATACAATACTCGATCTTTGCCAGCTTCTTCACTAGCAATCCATGTTTTTTCTATTCCTAATATATGGTTATCAATCATTCGCTTTGCAATAAATGGACCTGTTAGCTCTGCTGCAACTGCGATTGAAAGCATAATTAATGCAATAATGATTGTTTTCCTTTGAGTTAGTGCGTAGTTAAATAAACGCTTTCCAGCTTTTACTTTTTTCATGTTAATACCTCGCCTCCTTTTGGCGATTGAACTTGCTGTCTTTCAAATTGCTCTTTGTACCATCCATTAGCTTTCATTAGTTGGTCGTGCAAACCAGACTCGACAATTTCACCATTTTCCATCACGATAATCCAGTCTGCATGCTGTACAGCAGATAAGCGATGTGTCGTAATAATAGTTGTCTTCCCCTTGCGTTCATTACGAATATTTTCAATAATCTTCGCTTCTGTTTTAGCATCGACAGCCGATAAGGAATCATCTAATATCAAGATTTCAGGATTAGCAATAAACGCCCTCGCAATGGAAATTCTCTGTTTTTGCCCACCAGATAGTGATACTCCTTTTTCTCCTACTAGTGTTTGAAGACCTTCTGGAAGTAATTCTAAATCCTTTTTAAAGGCGGAAGAATCAATAGCTTTCGCGATATCCTCATCAGTTGCATCCTGCTTCCCGAAGAGAATATTTTCTTTCACCGTTCTTGAAAATAGCACATGGTCCTGTGGGACATAGCCGATCCAGCTTTGTATATCCTCTAACCGGATTCGCTCCATTGGTTCCCCATCAATAGAAATAGTGCCCGTACCAAGAGGATACTCTCTAAGTAACTGTTTAATAATCGTTGTTTTTCCACTACCTGTCTTCCCAACGATGCCTAAAGTTTGCCCCTTCTTCAAATGAAAGGTAACATTTTTTAGATTATCAACTGCTGAGGAAGGATAACGGAAGGTTACCCGATCAAACTCAATTGTTTGTGGATCTTGAATGGATACAGGTGAGTGGTGATCAGAAACATCTGCTTGATAGGCTAACGTTTCATTTACACGATCCAAGGAAGCATTTCCTCGTTGCATCACATTGATAAGCTCCCCAATTGCAAACATCGGCCAGATAAGCATTCCGAGATATACGTTAAAAGAAACGAGTTCGCCAAGGGTTATTTCTTTATGAAACACTAAATATGCTCCATATCCTAATCCAATTAAATAACTTGCTCCGACTAGTAATTTAATCGTCGGTTCAAACAATGAATCTATAATAGCTACCTTTACATTCTTTTTGTATACATCATCTGTCATGGTATGAAATCTAGCTTGATCAGCTTTTTCCTGCACATAAGCACGAATCACCCTTACTCCGGCAATGGATTCTAAAACACGATCATTCATATCGCCAAAGGAATCCTGCGCTTCGGTAAAACGTTGATGTATCTTTTTCCCATAAATATTCATCGCCAGCGCCATAATTGGCAATGGTAAAATCGCGGCTAGCGTTAATTTCCAACTAATTAAAAATCCCATTGTCCCAAGAATCACTAGCATAAATACCGTGGAGTCAATAAGCGTTAATACACCAAATCCGGCCGTTGTCGAGATTGCCTTCAAATCATTGGTGGCACGCGCCATTAAATCTCCTGTTCGATTCTTTTCATAAAATGTAGGTGTCATCTTCAACAAATGCCCCATTAGTTTAGATCGTAAGGAACGTTCTACTAAAAAGGAACTGCCGAATAACTGATACATCCATACATATGTGATTCCATAGATAACGAATGCAAGAACAAATAAAAACACCACATATTGAGTAAGTCTTTCTCCTGTAAACGCTCCAACTTGAATATCATCAATGGCCATCCCAATCATTCTTGGCGGAATAATCTCTAAAAACCCCGCAAAAATTAGCAGCGCAATAGCGATAACATATCTTTTCCAATGTTCTTTAAAAAACCAAGTCAATTTTCCTAAAACTGATAGCATCTATACCAACCCCTTTTTATTCTGTAATTTATTGAGGAACTACCCTCCATCTGAAGCCTCTTTATACATGATCAAACGAACAACAACATTTTTCTGATTCATTTTCATTTCCTCCGTTTTAAGTATTTGGATTTTTACCTAAGATATCATGGAAGAATATAGAAACAAAAGAAGGCAAAAAAAAGGCATACCGAACGTTAGCCGGTATGCCTAGAATTTCAGAACATAAAAAAGCACACGTCACGCTCTCTAAGTGACCTGTGTTATACATTCCTATTGCCTTTATAATAATCAAAAGGAGGTACAGAATCGTTTTTTACATCTTACAAAACGAATTCTTTATTAGGACAGGTCACGAGATTTATTAAATTGAAAAAATCTACCACTACTACATCTTTAAATAACTTAATCATCTTCGAACCCTCCCTTTCCTTTAAAATAATAGTTTCATATAATTTCCACCATACTAACTTATCACTTTGGACAAGATATTGTCAATTACTAATTTTTATGAAAATTAAAGAAAAAACTCCTGCCGGTGCCAGGCACCAGCAGGAGTTTTTTTCTCCTTGTCGAAGGGTGCTGGGATTCCTAGAGGAATATCATCTACTCTTGCTATTTTGCCAGTTTACTGTTATTCTTAAGAGGAATTATTTTTGTTCGGTATGTAAGGATTCAAAGTTAAGATTTAACTTTCGCCTTGATATTGTTTGAGCAAGAATAGTAATACATTGTGCGTAAAGCACATAGGAGGTAACAACATGTTACAAGGTACAGTAAAATGGTTTAACGCAGAAAAAGGATTCGGATTCATCGAACGCCAAGACGGAGACGACGTATTCGTTCACTTCTCAGCTATCCAAGGCGAAGGTTTCAAATCTTTAGAAGAAGGTCAAAAAGTTACATTTGAAATCGTTCAAGGTAACCGTGGCGACCAAGCAGCTAACGTAAACAAAGCATAATTATTTCACCTTATAAAAGAGACTCCCAAATTGGGAGTCTCTTTATTTTTCCTACACTTCTCTTAATCTCCTCCTAATAATCTACCATGACCTGTTTTCACAAATCAGACAAAAGAATGTGACAGATTCGTTAAAGAAGTATTTTATATATTACTTTAAACCCCTAATCCATTACAATAAAGATGTATTTAAAATATATCTTTGAAGGGGATATTTTTATGTTAAGCCAAAAGACGATCAAAATAGTAAAGGCAACAGCGCCTGTTTTAGCCGAAAAAGGCCTAGAAATCACAACTCACTTTTATAAGAGATTGTTTGAAAACCACCCGGAACTTCTGAATATTTTTAATCATGCTAACCAAACAAAAGGCCGTCAACAAACAGCATTAGCAAATACTATTTATGCAGCTGCTACCTATATTGATCAGCTAGAAGTATTGCTACCCGCAGTAAAACAAATAGCACACAAACATAGGAGCTTACAAGTAAAACCTGAACATTATCCGATTGTTGGTCAGCACTTACTACTAGCAATAAAAGAAGTGTTAGGAGAAGCAGCAACAGAGGACATCATCGAGGCTTGGGGTGAGGCATATGGTGTTATTGCACAAGTATTCATCGATGTAGAAAAAGAAATGTACACAGAAGCAGAGAATTCCAATAATGCTTGGGAGAATTTTAAATCTTTTAAAGTCGTGAAAAAAGAAATCGAAAGCTCTGTTATCACTTCCTTTTATTTAAAACCAACAGACGGTACTAACGTGCCTGCTTTTACTCCAGGACAGTACATTACTATCCGATTATCCATACCTGGAGAACAATATTTATTAAATCGCCAATATAGTTTGTCAGATACACCTAATGGAGAATATTATCGTATTTCTGTAAAGAAAGAAGTTATTGATAATCTTCCAGAAGGAAAAGTATCCAACTACCTTCATAATCATCTAAATATCGGTGATGAACTAGAACTCACAGCACCTGCTGGGGATTTTACGCTACAAATGAAGGTGGCCGAACCAGTCTACTTAATTAGTGGTGGCGTTGGTATCACACCTATGCTAAGCATGTTGAAAACTATTGCAATCACACAACCAAATCGCTCAACGACCTTTATTCATGCTGCGAAAAATGGAATGATGCACGCATTTAGTAAAGAAGTCACTGAATCAATCGAAAAAATAAAGGACGGAAAAACCGTTTTAGTATATGAAACTCCAACTAATGAAGATCGTGCATCTAAAAAGTTTCAATTTGAAGGATTTATAACAGAGGAAATACTGAAAGGTCTACAAGTAGAAGCTAGTTCGTTATTTTATGTCTGTGGCCCAGTTCCTTTTATGCAAGCTGTAGTTTCCCACTTAGAAAATATAGGAGTACCTAAAGAAAAAATCCATTATGAATTTTTCGGACCTGCAATGGAGTTAAAGCAAAAAGAAACCGTAACTTTATAATTCTTTTAAGAGGCTGGGACAAAAGAGTTTTAGTCTAAGAAAAACCCGAACTAATTTGAGTTTTAAGATCAAATTAGTTCGGGTTTTTTATGTGTTCAACTATACGTTTAATTTTTAGGCTACTCCAGCGGTTGATTGGAGTGCAAGACGAAGACTCCTGCTTAGAGAAGTGGCCAATGTGAGACCCCGCAGGCGAAGCCGAGGAGGCTCACGGGTCACCCGCGGAAAGCGAAGTCTTGCACGGAAATCAATAGCGGTTTTTAGAGCCGGTACTTAAATTGTTCGTCTTTTGTAAGTGTTTTTTTAGTTTTGTCCCATCCTCTTTAATTTTATAAATAGCATAACAACTTCATAAACTGAAAAAAACCCCACTCTAAAAGAGCGGGGGTAGGTACAAACATGTAATAAAGTAAATGGTTTACTCATTATAGCACTGTTTACTAATAATAGATATGTATTTTTTTAAACCCTCTTACTATCGGCCATTCCATGCTGAAATCTGAATGCTCTTGCAGCTTTCATTGGCGATTCGGCATGTGTGATTGCAGAGATTACTGCAACACCATCTGCTCCAACCTCCAAGACAGATGGCGCTTTAGCTAGGGTAATGCCACCGATTCCAACGATAGGTAAAAGAATACCAGCCTCTCGAATTTCACGAATCACACGTGGACCTTGTACCTCTTGAATGTCTACCTTCGTATTTGTAAAAAACATTGGTCCAACTCCAATGTAATCAACACCTTGTGCAACTGCCTCTAGTGCTTCTGCCACATTATGCACGGAAACCCCAACTAGCTTCCCAGTCATACGTTCTCTTACATCAGAAATAGTGCCATCATCTTGACCGATATGTACACCATCCGCACCTAATGACAGTGCTAATTCCACATCATCATTTACGATAAATGGAATGTTAGCCTCTTGACAGCGATTCATTAGTGCTTTACCAAGTCGTATTTTCTCTTCCCCTGTCAAAGCATGCTCACCTTTTTCACGATATTGAAAAAGAGTAATGCCTCCATCAATTGCTTCCTGTAACACTTCAACTGGATCGCGTTCTTGACAGTTCGGGCTACCCATCACTAAATATAACCGTAAATAATCTTTCATCTTGTTCATACAGTCATTCCTGCTTTCTTGTATGCCCAATGATTCGTTGGACCATGTCCGCTTCCAATTTTCAAATCCGCTTCAATAGCAGCATGAATAAATTGCTTGGCAACTCTCACTGCACTCTCCACTGAATGCCCTTTTGCAAGCTGCGCGGTAATCGCAGCTGCGAAAGTACAACCGGTACCATGGGTATTTTTCGTTGGAATTCTTTTGCTAGTCAATTCTAAGAAGCTTTCTCCGTCAAATAATAAATCGACAAGTTCTTCTTCCTTACCATGTCCACCTTTAATAACTACATAAGTTGCTCCGAGTTTATGGAGCATCCTTGCAGCCTGTTTTCGTTGATCTATCGTATCAATCGTTCTCTCTGTAAGAACTTCTGCTTCTGGAATATTTGGTGTGATAACGGTAGCTAAAGGAATTAAAGACTCCCGCAAGGAACGAATCGCCTCTTCTTGTAAAAGCTTTGCTCCTCCTTTAGCAATCATCACCGGATCCACTACTAAATTACCCCATTGATAGTTTTTCACATTTAGAGCAACCGCCTCAATCAACTCACTGCTAAATAGCATTCCTGTTTTGAGGGCATCTGGTTGTAAATCTGCTTGAATAGATGCCATTTGCTCAATAACAGCTTCTAATGGCACAGGATAAACCCCTTGAACACCCAAAGTATTTTGAGCAGTGATGGCTGTAATGGCGGACATACCGAAGACGTCTAATTCTTGAAAGGTCTTTAAATCTGCTTGAATTCCTGCGCCACCACCACTATCTGAACCAGCAATGGTCAATGCTTTATATACCATAGTCTCCTCAGTCCCTTAACCAAAATATCGATAATACAATGATTTCGCAGCACTTATCTCCTTAGTTCCATGGACAAGTACTCTTCCATCCTTAAAAGCAACCAATCTATGATTCTCTACTTCAAAAGATAAGAGATACGGGTTACTTTCAAACTGAATCCCTTGAGTCTGTAACATTCTTTTTAGTTCAGGTAAGTCCCGTTCTCCATTGTGTGAAGGACGGATTTGAACAGAGTCCCGTCCACATAAGACCGCTGTTTTAGTTTGATTTTCAAAAGAAATATTAGGATACGTCGGCGAATCCCCACAACTAGGGCAAGCAGCGTCCTTCATTTTTTGAACATCAACTGCAACATATTGATTCTTCCAAAGGTCAAACGAGACAAGTTTTTTTCGGCAATCTTTGCTATTTCCCGAAAGGATTTTCAGTGCTTCCGCAACTTGATGTGACACTACCATGCTTACAGCTGGAGCGATAATTCCCACCGTGTCACAAGTAGCTCCTCCAAGTGGTACCGTTTTAAGCAAGCACGAAAGACACGGCGTTTCGCCTGGCAAGATTGTAAAAGTAATCCCATAACTACCTACACATGCACCATATACCCATGGAATTTCATATTTCTGAGCAATATCGTTCATAATTAAACGAATATCAAAATTATCGGTTGCATCAAGCAGCAAATCGACACTTTCTTCTTGCACAAGCTTTTCTAGACTTTCGGCTGTAACATCGTTCACCAGTGCCACAATTTCCACTTCAGAATTGATTTTCTGTAAACGTTCCTTTGCGGCCACAGCCTTTGGAAGCTTATCCTGCGCATCCTGTTCACTGTATAATTGCTGACGCTGCAAGTTACTCCATTCTACGTAATCTCTATCGATGACGGTCAACTTTCCCACTCCAGCACGTACTAATGCTTCCGCATTTCCTGTTCCGAGAGCACCCGCTCCAATTAACAGAACATGCTTGGTGCTTATTTGTTTCTGGCCGTCTTCCCCAATTGGTGCAAATAAGGTTTGGCGCGAATAGCGTTCCATTATCCCACGCTCATTCCTTCACTTGGACTACTTGCCGTTGCATAGCGTTTTTTCTCCATTCGTCCTGCTTCATACCCTAATCTACCTGCTTCAATCGCAAGTTTCATCGCGTGAGCCATTTTCACAGGATCCTTTGCCGCAGATACCGCTGTATTTAATAAAACACCATCCGCTCCCAGTTCCATCGCTTTTGCAGCATCAGCCGGTGAACCAATTCCAGCATCAACAATGACTGGGATATTGGATTGTTCAATGATGAAGCCTAAATTTAATTCGTTAATAATCCCTTGCCCTGATCCAATTGGTGATGCACCTGGCATAATCGCATGTGCTCCAAGCTCTTCCAGCTTTCTCGCTAATACAACATCATCCGAAGTGTAAGGCAATACAATAAAGCCTTCTTTTATCAATTCTTCCGTTGCTTTTAATGTTTCCACTGGGTCTGGTAATAACGTTTTCCAGCAACCGATAACCTCTACTTTAATCATGTCACATAAACCTGAAGCCTTTGCAAGCTTGGCAATGCGTACCGCTTCCTCTGCTGTTTTGGCACCTGCAGTATTAGGAAGAAGTGTGTACTTATCAAGATCAAGCTTTTCTAAAAAATTCGGCTGACTTGCTTCAAAAATATTCATGCGTCTTACAGCAAAAGTTAAAATCTCCGCATCCGAAATAGCTACAGCCTCTTTTTGAATATCGAATGTTGGGTATTTCCCTGTTCCAAGTAATAATCGAGAATTAAATTTATATGAACCAATTGTTAACATATCATCCGCCTCCTACAAAATGGACTAACTCAAGTTGATCGCCTTCTGCAACAATTTCTGCTTCATGACTATCTTTTTGCAAAATCTCTTTATTTTTTTCTACGATAACTACCTTTTGATCAAGTTGAAAATGCTTTAGAAGGGCAGCAACAGTCGTTACGTCTGTTGGAACTTCTACTTGATCTCCATTTATTACTAATTTCATATCCTTCACCTCTTTAAAGGTTCTTTTAATCGATTTAACGAAAATGCCGACATATAAATTGGTATCCTCAAACCATCGACCATATCCGCAACAAGCTTACCTGTTATCGGTGCCAGCAATATTCCGTTGCGGTAATGACCTGTTGCAATTAAAACATTTTTTAATATGGGATGCCCACCTAAAAACGGAAGTTCGTCTCCAGTTTGTGGGCGGATTCCAGCCCATGAACGTTCAAAATTAGCCGTTGCGATCGCAGGCAACGCTTTTGTTGCTTCACTCATTAACGAGGATAATCCACCAATTGTGACATGTTCAGAAAATGTGTGAGGTACCATTGTTGCTCCAACCACAAGTCGATTTCCACTTTTCGGAACAATATAGCAGGAATCTGTAAAAATAGTACTTGTAATAAGTGGCCTTTCCGTAATTACAGAAAAACATTCTCCTTTTACAGGATAGGCAGGGATAGGCAAAGCTAACTCTGCTAATAAACGTTTACTCCATGCACCTGCTGCAACAAGGAATGAAGCTCCTGAATATGTTCCCTCACTAGTTTCAACTGCAAAAACGGAATCTTTATCTCTTTGAAAAGAATATACTTCTACATATTCCTTCACTACTGCTCCTAAATTGGTAGCTGCCTTAGCAAATGCATGAGTTAATTTTTCTGGATTCACATGACCATCCATCGGAATGTCCATTGCTCCGACTAACTCTCCACCAAGAGCAGGCTCTCTTTTAAGAACAGCTTCTTTATCGAGCCACGAGGCTTTTTCCCCTAGACGTTGTTGGAATTCTAACATTTGCTTTAAATGCTGAGCTTCCTTTTCCGTTCTAGCAATCTTCAACATACCTTTTTGAACTAATTCTATATCAATTCCAGAGAACTCTTTCAATTCTGATTGTAAACTAGGAAACATGGCCCTGCTTTCTTTTGCAATTTCAAAAAGTGGGCCTTCTTCTGTAACCTCCACTTGTGCACCTAGCATTCCTGCTGCTGCACTTGATGCTTTAGCTGCAATCCGCTCTCTTTCAAGTAAAAGAACTTTTTTGCCACTTTTACTTAGATAATAAGCGGAAGCACATCCGTTAACTCCTCCGCCAACGATAATAACATCATAACTAGTACTCATGAAAGCCCCTCCGTTTCTACCAGTAAACTAGATTTATAGGCCTTTGTTGCTTCCACCACATTCTCTGCATCCATTATCCCTGACATGATGGCTACTCCACTAACTCCACAAGATTTAAGCTCGAACACTTTCTCTGGTGTTATGCCTCCAATGGCTATAACTGGAATAGATAGTGACGCAATCTTCCCTACTAGTTCACTTAAGCCTTTTGGTTGCAATCCTTCCTTTGACGATGTGGAATACACATGACCATATAGGACATAATCTGCTCCCTCATGTTCCGCTTGTTTTACTTCTTCAAATGAATGAACGGATTTCCCTATTAAAAGAGTAGGAAAACATCTACGAACTTGTGAAACTCCTATACTATGATAAGCGAGCTGAACTCCCCTCAAGCCTAGAGTATGAGCCACATCGACTCGATCATTGATAATAAGCTTTCCAGCTGGCACACCCTTATCAAGTAATGCTTCTATTAATTTCATAAGTTCTCTTGCTGTTCGTTGCTTTTCTCTCACATGTATCATGTCTACGTAGGGATGTATGCTAGAAAGGATGACTACTAGTTCTTCTTTTGTTTTCTTGCCATCTGTAATTACATGTAGCTGCATTCATTTCACCCTTTTATATCAATCGAAATAGGAAAGTACTATTGGATATTTTTATACGTTCTTATTCCATAAAAAAAGCCACTCTTTGCGCAAAGAGTGGCTAATCTAAATGTGGTATGTACTTCCCCAACAATAATAGAATGGTCCACTTCCCTACGCTGGTTTTAGCCAGATCAGGTTCAAAGGGTCTGGAAATTACATTTTCCATCTCAGTCAATCATGACTCCCCTAGTGATACGTTATTTTCTTGTTGAATTTAGTATAGCATAATATATTTACTTTTTAAAGATATCAAGAATTACTTGTAACGAACATCCGTAATCGGCAAATAAGGAATGGAGGATGCCCCGTAAAATGCGACTGCATATAAAGATAAGAAAACAAGAAAAAACCAGAGATCTTTTTTGCTAAACCTAATTTCATAAAAATAAGTTCGTTGCTTTTGTTGCATAAATCTCTTCGCTTCCATAGCCACAGCTATACGATGTGCCCTTCTGATACTTTGCGACAACAAAGGTATACTATAATAATGTATTTTTTTCAAAAATGCTTTTACACCCTTTTTTTGTTCGACTCCCCTTACAATCAGAGCTTTTTTCAAAGTAAAAAACTCTTCAAACATTATAGGAAGCAAACGTACTCCAGCCATGAACCCATAGGCATACTTCGGAGGAAGCTTGCACTGTTGCATCAATGAATAGAACAGAAACACCGGCTTTGTAGTTAAAGCGAAAATCAACCCACAAAAAGCAAAGGCCATGGAACGTAACCCTAAATGCACACCTCGGTAAAAACTCTCCTCTGTAATATGGATGATTCCAGCACGAAACCAGGTGGTATCCCCTTTTCCGAATAACACCATTGAAATAGCTGAAGAAAAAAACAGCAGTAAAAAAGGGATTAGCAAGATACTTTTTAGTTTAAAGGTATGTCCAGTTAAGAAGAAATACATAATAAAAAATAGGAAGGTTACATTTATCATTACATTTATATTGTGAATCAGTATAATACTGATAAAAATCAGTATCATACCTAATAGCTTAAAGCTTGGATTTACATCGTGCATCCAAGTACTGTTTTTAGATAGCGCCAACTGCATCGCTTTTACTCCTACTCCATTCTTTTCTAGCATATTCCGATTTATCCATAATGCTTGAAACCTCTCCCTGTTTTACGAACCATATTTGATCCGCAAACTCTTTTACAATATGGAGATCGTGCGTAACCATTATAATCGTTCCACCCTCATTTTTTATTGCTTCTAACCACTCCAGCATCGAAAAAGTATTTTTGCTGTCTTGGCCGAAGGTAGGTTCATCTAATAATAAAACTTTCGGTTGGTGCACAACAGCCGCAGCTACACTAAGCCTGCGCTTTTGCCCAGTGGAAAGTTGGTAGGGGTGATTATCTCTTACATGATGTAGATGGAATTTTTCTAATAGCTCCTCTACTCTTTGCTTCGTCTCCAACTCACTAACTTTTTTCAACCGCAGTGTATAGGCAATTTCATCATAAACCGATGTTGTAACAAATTGGAATTCTGGATTTTGGAAGACAAATGTTATGAGATCAGAGGGGATTGCATCAACTGCCTCGCCCATTATTTCATAGCTTCCTTCCGTTTTAAGCAATTTCATCAACGATTCTATTAAGGTGCTTTTGCCTGCGCCATTCTCTCCAATAATGGTAATCCATTGACCTTTATAGACTTCCGCATCCTTTACCCATATTTTTTTTAGCTTTCCTCGCAAACCAGAGAAATCCTGTACCTTAATAATCGGTTCATCCTCTAAAAAGCTACTAAGGATTTTCGGCTTTCTTGTTTGTAAATAATCTCGCCAAACATTGGGATACCAAATACCATACTCCTTTAATAAGGGAAGAGAATCACGAAAAACTACCTCTGTTGGTCCATCAGTAATAATATCTCCAGCTTCATTTAAAACAACAACACGCTCAACAAAATCCAAAAGCTTATCAATTTTATGTTCCACTATAATAACTGTCTTATCTTTTCCAACATCCTTAATCGTGTCCCAAACCTCTTCTGTTCCATCTGGATCTAAAAGAGCTGTCGGTTCATCTAAAAATAATACCTCTGGCTCCATCGCAAGGACAGAAGCGATGGCTAACCGCTGCTTCATCCCGCCTGAAAGTTGTTGGATGCTTATATGTGGATTCTCTAACTCAAGCCCCACCTTGTCTAATAGCTCCAGTAATCTAGCATTCATTTCCGATCTAGGTACGGCTAAATTTTCTAGAACAAAAGCTAACTCTTCATCCACATAGGGCATACAAAATTGAGAATCGGGATCTTGAAACACATAGCCCCAAGATTCAGGGTATATCACTTCTTTGGCTATCATCGGAACTTCCAACACTTGCGGAATTAATCCTGCTAATACTTGAAGAAGAGTTGATTTTCCACTTCCTGATGGACCCAATATCAGTACCTTTTCTCCCTTTTTGATGGAGATGTTTAAGTCATGAAACAATTGCTTACCGCCAGGATACTTGAGTCGTAAATCTATCGTTTGGATTAATGGCTCCATAATGGCCTCCTTTTATCTCCTTAAAGAATCGTAGTCTTCTTTACTTGCAGGACGTAGTAGACTTGTAACTCCCGTTGCCTCTAATGCCTTTACTAATGCATAAGCAAGAACACCAGCAAGTAAAATAGCACCAATAATTCTAAAGGTTATCATCAAGGTTAAGCTCCACCAAACATAATCAAACAAATACCCTCTGAAAAGATCCAAAAGCAAGGAGCCAACTGCTGAAGCGAAACCAGCTAATGATACAACCAACATATCAAAACGTTTATATCGAAAACTCATAAAGATTAATTCTGCAAATAATCCTTGAATTACACCATAAATTAATACCATTAGACCATACTCGGAACCGACCAAAAATTCCCCAGAAGCAGCAGCCACCTCTGCTAAAAACGCAACGCCTGCCTTACGAATTAATAAATATGCTACAGACGCCGCAATAAACCACATTCCATAAGACAATTCATTAATATGAAGTCCAAATGGTGTTAAAAAGTTATAAACTGGTCCCCAAATTTTATACACGATTCCAAAGACCAATGCTATTACTATCGTTACTAATATATCTGTTAACTTTAAGCCTTGCTTCATGTTTCTCTCCACCTACGCTTTAATTTTCTCTTCTGTAACTGGCCATTGTTCCAAAGTATAGGCCATTTCCCAGAAGGAATATTCATATTGACTGCTAAACATAAAATACTCTAGCATTCTTGCTCTTTCTTCCTCTGTTGCTTTTTCTGCTAATTCATCTAATCTGTTAATCTGTTCTTCTACTAATTGACGGAACCAGTCTCCCCCATATGCTGCAATCCATTCTTGGTAAATTGGTTCATCGGGTGTTGCACCTTGTAATCTTTCTCCGATTTCGTAATAGAGCCAATAGCAAGGTAGAAGCGCTGCGATTACTTCCCCTAGTCCACCTGTTAATACAGCGCGATACATATGAGACGTGTATGCATGTGCAGTTGGTGCGACTTTAAAGTTTTTTCTTTCTTCCTCTGTAACTCCTAATCTCTTTGAAAAATTCTCATGTAATGACAATTCTGCTTCATACGTTCCTTGCGCATGGGCTGCAAGTCTTGAAGTTGTATGTAAATCAAATGCTTTTGCTCCTGCATAAGCTTGCACTCTTGCGAAATGGCTTAAATAATACGCATCTTGCAAGACATAATACTTAAACGATTCTAAAGACAATGTTCCATCCGCAATTCCTGTGACAAACGGATGGTGAAAGCTTGCTTCCCAAATATGATCGGCTTTTTTTCTAATCTCTTGTGAAAATTTCATCCTTCATTCCTCCAGTAAATATAATTTTTAAAAACAAGGCCACCCTGAAAATAGATTGTCGCCTTTATACAAACACAAAAAACCACCTTCCTCGCTTGCGCAAGAAAGGTGGTGAGTACACAAATAGTTGTTTCACTATACTTAAGAGATATAGTGCTCGACCGACCACTTCCCTACGCTGGTTTTAACCAGATCAGGTTCTAAGAGTCTTAGAGTCGCACTCTAATCTCAGCCTTCAAAAGGCACCCCTAGTGGTAAGAATTATATAGTTTTTTGGTGAATCCAATAAAACTAATTTCAGTAATTATCTTATCAGCTTTCCCTGATATGTCAAACGATTTTTTGAAACCTAGTACTTGATTTTTATCAAGGCTCTTATATAGACGCAGGTTTTTCTAAGACTGGTGGTGCCTCTACATGTTTCGGTAGCAGGAGTTTTACCAAGCTTAATCGTCATCGTCGTTCTTTCTCTTTTCACTGTCTCTATTCTTTCGACGCTCTTCTCCTCTATTACGCGATCGCTCTTTTTTCTTTTCTTTCTTCTGCACACTAACTTTATTCGGCTTTTTCAGATTGCCAGGTAACTCAAAAGATTCAACTGGCTCATCTTTTAAAGCAGCTGTCACCACTTGTTGGAAAACCTTTGCTGCTGGACTTCCAGCACCTGAAATAATTGGTAAATAAAGTTCTTCTGTAGGTTTATCAAACCCAATCCAAAATGCGCCGACTACCTGTGGCGTAAATCCTACAAACCATTGATTAGAGGTAGCTCGATGATTATTATCTCTTGTCTGCGTGGAACCAGTCTTCCCAGCTACTTCCCGACCTGAGATAAGTGCGTTTGTCCCGCTTCCTTCTTCTACTACTTCCTTAAGCATAAAAGTTATTTTTTCTGCTACTTCCTTAGAAGTAACTTGCTCTTTTTCACCTTCAAAGCTTGCGACTACTTCACCATCACCTGTTTCCACTCTTAAGATCGCATGCGATTCCACCAGTTCACCTTTGTTTGGATAAATGGAATACGCCTCTGCTAAATGCTTCGGTGCGATACCATCCGTAAAACCACCAAGCGCTAAGCTAGCAAGATTATGATCATCTTCTGTTATGGGTAAATATAGCTTCCTAGCTGCTTCCACTCCCGATTGGACACCAATTTCATGCAAAAGAGATACTGCTGGAACATTATATGAATTTAATATTGCATCATACATAGTTACTTTGCCCCGATAATCTAAAGTATGATTGAGTGGCTTATACCCTCCTATATCAATGGGCGAATCATTTAGCATGTCATACATATCGTAGCCCTGTTCTAATGCAGGTGTATAAACCAACAGTGGTTTAACTGTTGAGCCTGGTTGTTTATTAAGACGAGTTGCTCTATTAAAATCACGAAATTGGTAATCTCGCCCTCCCATTAATGCAAGTATCCCACCTGACTTTGGATCGATTAAAATTCCACTACTTTGTGCTACTTCCCCATTCGGCGCAGTAGGAAAATTCGCTGAATCTGCGAATACTTCTTCTATTGCTTCTTGCGCTTTCGGTTCTAAAGAAGTGTAAATGTTATATCCCCCAGCTAAAAGCTCACTTTCACTTAATCCATACATTTTATCGGCCTCTTCTAGTATATAATCCATAAAACTAGGATATTTACCTTCATAAGGATCCACATGTCTTGACTCTAGCTTTAGTTCTTCCTCTTTTGCCGCTTCTAACTCCTCAAGAGTAATAAAGTTTTGCTCATACATGAGATGAAGCACGAGATTCCTTCTTTGAATCGATCGTTCCTCATTATTTAAAGGTGAGAAAACTGATGGAGCTTTTATTAAGCCTGCTAATGTTGCCGCTTCTGCAAGTGATAATTCCTCTGGATTCTTTGCAAAATAGACAGCTGCAGCGTTCTTAATTCCCCATGCTCCTTCTCCATAATATATCTGGTTTAAATACAGACTAATGATTTGATCCTTTGTATAAGATTTCTCTACTTTCTTAGCAAGAAAAAACTCATCAAATTTCCGTTTAAATGTTTTTTCATGGGTCAGGAACACATTTTTCGCCAATTGCTGAGTAATAGTGCTACCCCCTTGTACTACTCCACCAGCTTTTATATTCGTAGAAAGTGCACGTGCTGTTCCAATAAAATCAAAACCATCATGCTCATAAAAACGGTGATCCTCCACCGCGACCACTGCTATCTTCATCACATCTGGTATTTCATTAGAAGGTACTCCTTCTATCTGATTAGCTGTCAGTTTACTCGCAACCTCGCCATTCCGATCATAAATGACAGTAGCCTGAGGTAAAGGTTCTGTTAACGCACTTACATCTCTTGTTTTTATATATAATTCCATTGCTAACAAACTAATCAACACAAGTAAGCTTACTAGCAACAACAATGCACGCATACTAATTCTTTTCTTTTTTTTCACTGCTTTTTCAGCCATAAGAACCCTCCCATTAATGCAACAAAGTAATTCGCATCACAACCCACTTTTTTTAGGGTATTACAGCATAAAACCATCTTTCTATTACTACAATAGAAGAAAAATTGATTTATATTGTTGTTTAAACCTTTATTTTACTCAAACACTATAACATATCCATTTTACAAGATAATGCCGCCTTTCATTAGTATTCTAATAATTGTGCTAATTCAGACCTCCTTGACTACTCGGGTTTGACCCTTTTATAATGAGGAAACTTAATATGAATAAACAATTCTATTGAACTACTCGTATAATCTTGGAAATATGGTCCATAAGTTTCTACCAAACTACCGTAAAAAGTTTGACTACGAGATGAGAAAAAGAATCTACTTTATGTCCGCACCTATTCTAGCATGAGTTCATTCCTGTAGATTTCTTCCATACTCTCTCCTATGTCAAACTCCATGATCAATTCTTGGGGTTTTTTGAATTTCTACCTATTGGAGGAGACGAAGATGAAAAGAAAACTAGAAAATTCTATCAAAGCAGCTGCAAAAAAGATCCCAGCCGATTTAGTGATTAAAAATGGAAAAATTATCGATGTTTTTAATCTAGAGATAATTGAAGCAGATGTCGCAATAAAGGATGGCGTCATTATTGGCATCGGTGATTACGAAGGTTTGGAAACGCATGATGCAAATGGTGCTTTTATTTGTCCAGGCTTAATTGATGGACATGTTCATATGGAATCCTCGATGATACATCCATATCATTTCACAAACACCATACTAACACATGGTGTTACAACGATTATTACCGATCCTCATGAAATTGCCAATGTTAGTGGTACAGCTGGAGTTCAGTTCATGTTAGATGCAACAGAAAACGTAACTGTTGATGTTTTTTTCATGCTCCCATCATGTGTACCAGCTACTCCATTCGAGCATAACGGTGCAACATTAAATGCAAAAGATTTATCTCCACTTTATCAACAAAAACGAGTTTTAGGACTAGCGGAAGTTATGGATTTTCCTTCCGTTAGAGATACAAATAATGAAATGTTACAAAAGCTAACAGATGCCCTCCTTCATCAAAAGCAAATCGATGGTCATGGTGCTGGTTTATCTCAGGATGGAATCAATATTTATCGTGCTGCACAAATAAAAACCGACCACGAATGTGTTACTGCAAAAGAAGCAATCGAACGAACACAACGCGGCATGTATGTAATGATGAGAGAGGGCTCTGTTGCCAAAGACATCAAAGCTCTCTTACCAGCTGTAAATGAACGCAACGCTCGAAGATTTTTATTCTGTACAGATGATAAACACCTCGACGATTTAGTGACCGAAGGTAGCATTGACCATAATATTCGCCTCGCAATTGAGGAAGGTCTTAACCCATTGCTTGCAATTCAGATTGCTACCCTTAATGCAGCAGAGTGCTTCTCCCTCCACGATAAAGGGGCAGTAGCACCCGGATTTTGTGCGGATCTTGTTCTAGTAGATAACCTTGAAAAATTTAAAATTAATAATGTATTTAAGAATGGAAAGCTTGTAGTAAATCAGGGGAAATTATTAGATGCGGAAACAGATAGAACATATTTTGATATTCCATTAGAACTAACAGAAACAGTATTTGCAAAGGCATTATCCAAAGAGGATTTAATGTTAAAAGTCGATGCCACAAAGGCTTGTAACATTATAGAAATCATTCCTAATAGCCTTGTTACTAATCATCTAAAAGAAAAAGTTGACACGAATAATGGTGTATTTATACCTAGCATTGGAAATGATCAACTTAAGCTAGTGGTAGCGGAAAGACATAAAGAAAGAGGGAAAATCGGCCTCGGCATTGTAAAAGGTTTTCAATTAAAACAAGGTGCCATCGCATCTACTGTTGCCCATGACTCCCACAACATAGTAGCTGTAGGAACGAATGATGAGGATCTTCTTGTAGCGATTCAAACACTTCACTCTGTACAAGGTGGATTAGTCATTGTTTCTCAACAAAATGTTGTTGCAACACTTCCTTTATCCATCGGAGGATTAATGTCTGATCAACCTCTTGAAGTTGTTTTAAATTCTATACATGAGCTTCACGAAGCTTTAACAATCGTTGGCAATCATACTAATTTCAATCCTTTTGTCACTCTATCTTTCCTTAGCCTCCCAGTTATTCCATCTCTAAAACTAACGGACTCTGGGCTATTTGATGTTAATCTGTTTCAAAAGATAGCTATTCAATAAGTTCAAAATTCAATAAATATCTTTCCTCCTACGTTTAATAACCTAGTTGTATAGGGTACTTAAATACTAAACAAATCCGATAAAAAAGGAGAGGAATAGATATGCATACTTTCAATAATGTACTAATTGCTTATGATGGTTCAGAAGGAAGCAAACGAGCGGTAAGAATTGGAATAAGTATGAAAAAGAAACTAAATACGAATATTACACTATTACATGTATTAGAAGAAAGAATGACAGGTGCTCCCATTCAAACGAGACAACCGGAAGGATTTGCAGCAGGTGGATATGGACTCGAAGGTCTTAACATGTATGCTCCTAACGCAAAACATCGAGTCCCAAATGAACAACATCTGCAAGGCTCCAATTATGACCCCGCAGAAAATTCGGTAACTAAAATGCAGGAACTTTTGGCGCAGGAGCACGTCGATGCCCCTGTTGAGATAGTTATAGGTGATGCCGCCAAATCTATTTGTCATTTTGCTGAAACAAATAACAACGATTTAATTATCATTGGGAGCAGAGGACTAGGTGGACTAAAGAAACTCATTCTAGGAAGCGTCAGTGATAAAGTCACTAATTCAGCCAACTGTCCTGTACTCGTCGCGAAATAAGAAAAGCAGAAGCGGCTCGTTCGGCTCCGATAAGCACAAGCAGATGTCAGGTTCTCTATATAGAGAATCTGACTTTTTTAGATAAGAGACTCCTTTCACCAAAATATAGGCATATGCATACCGTATAGAGAAGTTAAGGGAAAGGAGTTATCCTTATGTATCCATATCGACAATTACCAGGCATGCCGCCATTTTTCGGACCAGGTTCTGGTTCAGGACCTGGAGGGTTTCCTCCGTTTGGACCTCCAGGGCAGGGACCAAGTGGACCACCTCCATTCGGACCTCCAGGGCAAGGACCAGGTGGACCACCTTCATTCGGACCTCCGGGACAAGGACCAGGATTCGGGCCTCCAGGGCAAGGAGGGCAAAGTGGACCACCTACTGGTCCACCTCCATCTACTCCCCCTGCTCCAACAGCACAAACCTTTGGGGTAGGAGGGCCAAGTACTTTTGCAGTAGATTCAGGTGCAATGCGAAGATGCTTATTCCGTTTCACATACATTCGTTTAAATAACGGTGAATCGTTCTGGTTCTATCCTACATTCTTAGGTAGAAGATCCGTTGCAGGTTATCGTTGGTTCTTCTTTACATGGGTTTACTTTGGAATTGATACCAATCGAATTAGCTCTTTCCAGTGTGTTTAAGTTAAATCACTTTTAACTAAAACTATATAATTCTATGGAAGCTTAAGGACTATTCGAGTGAAGAATAAGGTAAATTTGTAAACTTAAACACGCCACAAAAATTGTGGCGTGTTTTGTTATCCTTCTATTTTTTTCGCTTCGATATTTATTTCTTCTTCCTTTTCTTTCATCTTATTTACCATATTATGAAATGCACTCCATTTCGAGAGTTTATCGATGGCTTCATGTTCTGATTTCACACCAGTCACACGGAAGGATTTATTATTGACAAAGACTTCATAAGCAGGTTGTTCTGCTTTTTGTACTTTTCTATTCTTTTCGCGTTCCATATGCCTATTTATTCTTCGGACACTCTTGGCATCTTTTTTTAATGCTGAACCATCTTCTACGTACTTTGCTTTTTCCATTAGTTTTTGATTCTTTACTCGCAATGTATTTTCACTCAAGAGTAAGCCCTCCTTATTGTTCTTTAGATATTGCCTTGTGTGTATTATGTTTGGATCTCTGATGTGCAGCTACTAATCTAGTTGTGTGGCCGATTGCTCGATGCTCCGCTTGAGACTTAAATAGTGCCTGTCTCCTCTCAAGCTTCTTCTTCAATCTTTTTTTCACATCAATTCCTCCCTCATCTCTTACAAATTTATTACCCCTTTTAAGAAATACAAAACATTCCTAGCTCTAAACAACCTAAAAAAATCATTTGATTTATTAAGACGTTGGTAGTATAATTTTGATATTACCTAACGAACGGTAGGTAGGACGAATTATTAAATGAGGTGATATTTAACTATGACAGTCTCCACTTCGGATAAGATAAAAAAAAGCGCACTTCAACTTTTTGCTCAAAAAGGATATTATGCTACATCTCTAAATGATGTGGCAGAAATGGTAGGAATTAAAAAACCTTCCTTATATGCACATTTTAAGAATAAGGATGATTTATATAAAACAATAATCATCGAATTAATGGAAGTCTTTACTACCAGTATTAGTTTGTCTAAAGAAGAGTTTGCCGAGCATTCTACGAGAGAACAGTTGCTGCTTATTGTAAAAAAAATGGTGGATTTTTGGAAAGATGAGGAGCTCGGTTTACTTTACAAACGATCCATGCTTTTTCCAGAAGAAAAATTCCAAGACCTTATACGAGAACAATTTGTACAAAGTGAAGTATATACGACAAATATTCTTGAAAAAATTTTTTCTAATGCACTAAAAAATCAACAAATTAGTAATCAACCAATCCAACCACTTATTGATGCTTTTTACTGTTTGATTGATGGTCTTTTCGTACAACGTTTTTTCTACCCGTTAAATGAATATGAACAAAAAGTAATACATGCCTTTGATCACTATTGGAAAGGCATTGAAACAGGAGGAACGAAGTAATGCAGTGGATTTATATTTTTATAGCTGGCTTATTTGAAATAGTTTGGGTGCTCGGTTTACGCTTTTCGAACGGGTTTACCGTCTTAGTACCGAGCCTCATTACAATTGCTACACTTTCTATCAGCTTTTATTTATTTTCTAAATCACTAAAGTTTATACCAATTGGAACTGCTTATGCCATCTTCACAGGCTTTGGTGCGGCTGGTACGGCACTAGTGGGAATATTCATTTTTCAAGAATCAGCTAGTATGTCAAAGCTCTTCTTTATTGGATTAATGCTAGCAGGAATTGTGGGGCTTAAATTAACAACCCCTGCAGAGCAACATGGGGAGGAAGGATAATATGGCGTGGATTTTTCTAACAATCGCTGGTTTTTGTGAGATAGGAGCTGTACTGGCACTGAAGAAGGCAGAAGGATTTAAACGGCTTGTCCCTTCTATATCATTTATCATCGTTGGAATGATGAGCTTTTACTTTCTTTCCTTAGCGTTAACCGAAATACCAATGGGAACCGCTTATGCGATATGGACTGGTATAGGTTCAGCAGGCAGTGTCCTACTAGGCATGCTTCTATTTAAAGAATCAAAAAGTGTCATTCGAATGTTATTGCTATCATTCATCATTATTGGAGTGGTTGGGTTGAAGATCACCTCCTAGAATCCATCTCTAGAGTTTTCCTGTTTAGATAAAGTTCGAAATCCTGTTAAATTCCCCCTATAACAGGGCCTAATTAGAGCTATTTAGCAAAATTTTTCGACCCCTAGGGTTGGTCATATATCAAAAATTGGCTTTATCATAGCCTTTTAAATGAAAGCCACTCCGACAGAGTGGCTTTTTCTTGTACAAACAAATCAAATCATTGGTTTTTCTGGTATCTTCACAAAGGTCGACTTTTTCATTTATTTTTAATACAATAATTTGCATAGTGATTTACGATAGATACGTATACACACCTTGTGTTATAATACAGACTTCAGGTACGAAAGACGGGTTGTCTTATTCCCGATTTTTTGATATAGTAAACAACGATTTTCTACTTTTCTTTTAACTATAATAGCAATCACAAATAGAAAAATTTTCATGCAGAATATTGGAGGGGTTTTCGTTGAAATTACTTTGGAGAGTTTTGGTAGCAATATTTATTTTAATAGCTGCAAAAGTTGCTATTGATTCCTATCAAATTATTAAGATTGCAGCTGGCGCCGAACACGTTCGAATTGATCCAGCATTATACTTTAACCTATCATACTTAATTTTTGGCTTTATCGGGCTTATGCTGTTTTCCGATATCTTTAAAAAATTTATGAATAAACGAAATAACCAGTTTAAATTTTAATATGGGTGTTAGCGAAAAAAGCAGGCAAAAATTGACCTGCTTTTTTCTTTGCATAAACTCAATCTACTTCCCTACCTCGATAGGCTTGATAGATGTTAAACCACTGTTCTCTTGATAAAGTATAGCTTGTGGATTCCACCGCGGTTTTCACTCTTGCTATTTTCCCTGAGCCTACGATTGGAACTATTTTTGCTGGATGCGATAAGAGCCATGCATAGAGAACCTGATCGACAGATGTAGCTCCTAGTTCTTCTTTTATTTGTTCTAGCACCTTTCTTACCCTAACAACCTTTTCATCCTCACTAGTAAAAATAGATCCTCCGCCTAGAGGTGACCATGCCATAGGTGAGATTCTTTCTTGCTGGCAAAGTTCTAGCGTTCCCTCTTCAAAATGTTCTAGATGAGTAGCGGAGATCTCAATTTGATTTGTTACTAGCGGGAAAGGTAAGTAAGAATTAAGCATACTGTACGACGTTGGTTTAAAATTGGAGACCCCAAATTGTTTTACCTTTCCTTGTTCTTTTAGTAACGAAAAAGCTTCAGCAACTTCCGCTGGGTCCATGAAAGGATCTGGTCTATGAATTAGAAGCACATCAATGTAATCGGTTTGAAAATTCTTTAATGAATTTTCTACGGACCAAATAATATGCTCTTTGCTAGTATCGTAATATTTTATTTTATGATCAGGCCTATTGGAGGATATTAGTTTGATTCCACACTTTGTCACAATCTCCATTTTTTCTCGAAGGGATGGCTTGATTGATAGAGCCTGTCCAAACTTTTCTTCCACAGAATAATTCCCATAGATATCCGCATGATCAAAAGTAGTAACGCCTAATTCCAAGCACTGCTCGATAAATGAAATTGCTTGTTCGTTTTCGTATTTCCATTCATTTAATCTCCACATTCCATGAACAATACGGGAAATATCAAGATCCTCTGATAATCGAATTCTTTCCAATTTTCCATCCACTCCTTCTACTATCTCAACGAGGATTATACTAGGTTCTCTTATTTATTTCTATTTTTAAGTTCTTTTGAAAAACTTAATATAAAACTATTCTCCTATCTGCTTTCTCTAAAGATATACATATGCCTATTTATTGATTAAAATAAACTAGATAGACAAAAAAAGGAACAAAGTGAGGACTCGATTATGACTAATGAGGTACATAACCAAATAATTGGCAATAAATTGATAGAATCATATCTTGATATTTCTGAACGTATGCTAAATGAAATTCAATTAACATATCCAGAAAACCCTCAATATCGTGATCCTGTAAATAAAGAGATGATAAAAGAAGTTTTCCATACCCTTATTAAGTTTATTGGAAATTATGTAAAAGAATCGGAAAAAAGTTTACTAGATGAAGCTAAAAACTGGGGAGAATCTGTCGGTTTCATGTCAGTTCAGGCTGGCGGATCTTTAGAAGATACTTTATCAAACATGACATTGTATAAAAAATCCCTTTGGATATTTATCCAAGAAGAGGGATCTAAATCTGGTATTCATTCTAAAAATTTAACTGAAATTTTCATTTGTATTGATGAAATATTCAATATAATTGTCTATGGGTTTAGTCACGCCTATACGGTAGCAACTGAACAAAAATTATTAGAAACACGTACTTCTTTTATCAGACTTTCGATTCCTATCGTTCCTTTATTTAAGGGCATGGGTATCTTACCTCTAGTTGGTGATATTGATGAATTAAGAGCAAGTATTTTGATTGAAGAAACCTTACAAAAAAGTAAAAACTTATCCATCAATAAGTTAATTATTGACTTCTCAGGTGTCTATAAATTAGATGAATCCGTTGTACATACATTGGACTTGCTTATCCGCTCATTAAAACTAATTGGTATCACCCCAGTAATCACTGGCTTACGACCTGAATTAAGTCTTCAGTTTATCTCTACTGGTGTAAGCTTAACAGATATACAAATTACAGGAACAATTGAACAAATTCTACAAGAAGGACAAATTAGTATATAATGAGTTGCGGTAATCGCAGCTCTTTTTATTTGGATCTGTTAAACGCCACTATTGATAGTCAAATATAACAAAGCCTTTTATTTTTGAAATGCATATTGTAATTTCAGATGTTATAAAGTATGATAATACTATCAACAAACACAAAATACAGTACACACAACAAATAAAATAACTATATATAGTATTAATGCAAAAAAGGTGTCTAAACAAAGACTTAATAGGGAATCTGGTTTAAATCCAGAACTGTCCCCGCAACTGTAAGTGCAGACGAATTGATTCACCACTGTATACGAAGGCTTAACGGCTCTTATATGGGAAGGTTCAATGTAGGAAGAAGCACAAGTCAGGAGACCTGCCTTTAGCGAGATGTTTCTTTTTCTTCGGGAGTTGAGATGATGAAACGATTTTAGAACAGTGAATTTTTCTTTCCTATGGTCTGTATGTAGGAATTAAGAGTCCCATTCTCTTCTACTATCGTTTGATCCACTCAATTTCGAGTGGATTTTTTTATTTTTACAAGGAAACGGAGTTGAATGAGATGACCACTTCAATAGTCAACGAAAATAAATATAAACAAGTATGTCTTCTTTGGACCACTGAAATATTAAAAGAATTTCCTCATTTACAAACAAATGATTTCAAAGAGAAAGCAATAAGAATAATTGAAAAACAAGAAAATTATCACATAACAGAAATCTTCCCACAGTTAATTCTAGAAGCGCTTAGTAGATTAACAGAAGAAGAACCTGATTGGACCTTTGTTGCAGAGAGATTTCTACTGAAGCAACTCTATCAAGAAGCATGTGCTACAAGAGGAACACAGAATCCGTATAGTAATCTTTCTTTCCTCTTATCTTCTTTAGTGGAAGAAGGCATTTTTAACACGACCTTAATCGATTCTTACAGCAAGGAGGATATCCTTGAACTAGAAGCTGCTATCGACCCTGATAAAGACAAGCTCTTCACATACATAGGGCTGAAAACATTAGCAGACCGCTACCTTACAAGAGATTATGCGAAGAAGCTCTGGGAACTTCCACAGGAACGATTTATGATAATTGCAATGACTTTAATGTCAAAAGAAAAAGAAAATCGCCTTGAGCTTGTCAAAGAAGCATATTGGGCGCTTAGCAATTTATATATGACGGTTGCTACTCCTACATTTTCTAACGCTGGGAAAAACTATGGACAACTTTCAAGTTGTTTTATTGATACGGTCGATGATAGTTTACAAGGTATTTATGACAGCAACACAGATATCGCTAACCTTTCAAAATCTGGTGGAGGAATCGGTGTATACTTAGGAAAAATCCGAAGCAGAGGTAGTGATATTCGTGGATTTAAGGGAGTATCTAGTGGTGTAATACCTTGGATGAAGCAATTAAACAATACTGCTGTAAGCGTCGATCAGCTCGGACAAAGAAAAGGCGCTATTTCCGTTTATTTAGATGTATGGCACAAGGACATCTTTTCTTTTCTCGATAGCAAGCTGAATAATGGCGATGAGAGAATGCGCACACATGATTTATTTAATGGCGTATGTATTCCTGATTTATTCATGGAACAAGTGGAAAGTCGTGGTGACTGGTATCTATTTGACCCTCATGAAATTAGAAATGTGATGGGATATTCATTAGAGGACTTTTTTGATGAAGAAAAAGGAGCTGGAACTTTCCGAGAGAAATATTGGGAATGTGTGAACCATCCTTCGTTACACAAGGAAAAAATTGCCGCAATTGATGTAATGAAAGGAATTATGCGCGGACAGCTTGAAACAGGTAGTCCATTTATGTTTTATCGTGATGAAGTAAACCGAATGAATCCAAATCATCATAAAGGCATGATTTACTGCACAAACTTATGTACAGAAATCACACAAAATCAGAGTCCCACTACAACTAAAGAACAATTTGTGGAAGATGGCTCCATCATTACCGTGAAAACACCCGGAGACTTTGTCGTGTGTAATCTCTCTTCCATTAATCTTGCTCGTGCTGTGACAGCCAAAGTTTTACAACGATTGATTAAAATCCAAGTTCGAATGCTCGACAATGTAATTGACTTAAATACAATTCCTGTACTACAAGCAAAATTGTCTAACGAGAAATATCGTGCTATTGGCTTAGGTACATTTGGATGGCATCATCTTTTAGCTTTACAAGGTATTAAATGGGAGAGTGAGGAAGCTGTACGCTATGCTGATTCACTTTACAAAGAAATTGCTTATTATACGATTGCTTCTAGTGTCGATTTGGCAAAAGAAAAGGGCGCCTATCCAGTGTGTGAGGGCTCCGATTGGCAAACTGGAGAATACTTTAGGAAAAGAGGCTATCAATCAGACGAACTTTTCGATTGGGATACTTTAATGGCTGATATTGCTAGCACCGGAATTAGAAATGGTTATCTAATGGCAGTTGCTCCAAATGCTACTACTTCTATCATTGCGGGCAGCACTGCTAGTATTGATCCTATCTTTTTAAAGGTTTACTCCGAAGAAAAGAAAGATTACAAGATACCTGTTACAGCTCCAGACTTAAATGCTACGACAACATGGCTATATAAATCTGCTTATCATATCGATCAGCATTGGAGTATTGCCCAAAACGCAGCAAGACAAAAGCATATTGATCAAGCAATCTCTTTTAATTTGTATGTAACAAATGCCATAAAAGCAAAGGCGTTACTAGAATTACATTTAGATGCTTGGAAACAAGGCCTAAAAACGACGTATTATGTTCGATCTACCTCAAAAGAAGTAGAAGAATGTGATTCATGTGCAAGCTAAGCTATTAGGAGGAATATCATGACCAAGACCCTTACTTCTCGTTTAATAATGGATGCAACTGCCCCTAACCGCTCTACAAAGATTATTAATGGGCAAAGCTCCAATGTATTAAATTGGGATGATGTTGCCTTTTCATGGGCATACCCAAAATACAAAAAAATGTTGTCAAACTTCTGGTCGCCATTTGAAATAAATATGGCACAGGATACGAAACAATTTCCAAATCTTTCAGAAAATGAACAAGAAGCCTTTTTAAAAATTATTGGCTTACTTGCATTATTAGATAGCATTCAAACAGATTACGCTGGAAAGGTAGCTGATTACTTAACAGATTCCAGCTTAAATGCGCTTATGATTATGCTTGCACAACAGGAAGTGATTCATAACCATTCCTATTCTTATGTATTATCTAGTCTTGTCTCTCGCTCTAAGCAAGAAGAAGTATTTGAGTACTGGCGAACAGAGCCGACCTTAAGAAAGAGAAATGACTTTATTACTAACGGATACGCAGCCTTTGCAGAAGATCCTAATGTAGAAAGTTTCCTTAAATCAATTGTTTACGACGTCATTCTAGAAGGTTTGTTCTTCTATTCCGGCTTCGCATTTTTCTACCACTTAGCACGTAATCAAAAAATGGTTGCTTCTAGTACCATGATTAATTACATCAATCGAGATGAACAAATTCATGTAGATTTATTCGTGAAAATTTTCAAAGAAGTGCTTGTAGAATATCCGGAATACAATACAGCTGAATTGAAATCTTTCGTAGAAGAAACAATTGTTCATGCAGCTGAACTCGAAATTGAGTGGGCTCGACATATCCTAGGGGACAAAATAACTGGGATTGATATAGAGGACGTAGAAAGCTATATTAAATTTTATGCAAATGTTAGAAGTAATCAACTAGGATTTGACCGACCTTTTGAAGGATATCGAACCAATCCTTTAAAATGGATTAAGGCTTACGAAGAAGTTGACTTAGGAAAATCAGACTTTTTCGAGCAAAAATCACGTCAATATACGAAGGTTAATGTCGTGGATAACGGATTTGACGAACTATAAAAACATACAGTAAGCCGTGAAGAGACAAATTTCTTCACGGCTTTTTCCATTTAAACTAAGACTACCAAACTGGATAAAAGAAAAGAGACACACAAAGATAAAGAAAACCTAAAACTAAATAACCTATGTATCGCTGCTTACGTGTTAACCATACTTCAAATCCCCGTAGCAAAAATGCACCACTCACTAACCAAAACATCCAGCCTAAGAAGTGAGTGTTTTCAGTATATACACCCACTCCCCCTAGAACTAGACCTGAGAAGAATAACATAAATTGCAAGATAACAAATGGTTTATTTCGAGATTTAATATCTTTAAACATCCACTATTCCCCCTTAAATCCTATCTTTATTTTAGCAGAATTTTTAGAGAATGGGAGAGAACCCCTCACTTCATGAATAACTAAAAAACCCCCACAGCACATCACTCCATGCCGCAGGGAATAACCTTTCCTTTACTTTTTCCGATAAAACACCCGTGATGCAACTAAACCAATCACACCAAGAACGATAAATAATAAAGCTCTAAATTGAATCGGAATAAATGGGAGATCAAGTAGAATCAGCTTCACAAGCGTTAGCACAAGTAAACCTACTCCAATATATTTTGCCAAGTTAAATCTCTTCCACATTCCAATTACAATCGTTATAACTGCTTGTGTAATCCAGGCAAAGCTTAGCCATATAGTTTGCGTTTCATATGGTAATCCATCTGTAGCGGCCATTGTAAACTGGGAGACAAAGACTAAAGATAGGAAGGTGAAAATTAAGCCTCCTATCGTTAAAGCTTTAAACTTGTTCTCCTTACTACCTTGCCATACTATCCAGATGCCAACTATAAATGTGGCAAGTAGGACCAACCACTGTAGTGATTCGATTGACCAAGGATCTTGTATGGATGAGAAGAAAACCATAGACATTCCTACAAAATAGATAAATCCAGCAAAAACTTTATTAAAGATGCTATCATATTTTACCGCAATAAAGAAGGAAGCCACCCCTTGTATTAACAATAACACTGCGATGATATCCTCATGAACAAAATGGAAGATGAAAAGGAATAAATATAATAATCCACTTGTCGCGAGGACATCTATTTTCCTCTTATCGTACTTCCATAAATAGGATAGTACTCCATATGTGGCAAGCCCCAACAATAGAAATAAGGTGACTGAAAGACTCAGATAAACACTATCCACCCACCAGTAGGTGATAAGAGCACTACTGAATACCGTCACAGCCTGTACTTTCCTAAACAGCTTGGTAGTTAGGAAAAAATATAAAATGACTGCATGCTGTATGATAATCGATGTTGCAAGTAAAAACGCTTGATCGATATTAGGCGAAAACCCATAATACAGAATCAATGTACTATTTAATAGCACAAATGATGTGACATACAAGTAGATAAATCGCTGTTGAATTGCTAAATATAAAAATACAAGAAACAAGATTGTTTCATACCCGACAAAAACATAGATAGAGGGATTGCTACTCTCAATTAAGAATGGAACAAGAAAGCCTCCAACTACACTTATCATTGCTAAAGCTTGAGATTTAAAGCGAACAGTTAGCCATGCTCCGCCTACAACCCAAAGAATCTGAAGGACAAAGGCTATGGTAGGTCCCACCATCCCATACAAACTATGCATCGCAAAGGTTGCTAAAATGAGAATCGCGATTCCTCCGCCTAATAACACCTGTCCTAATACTTCTCGTTTCTGATTCATTTGTTTGTAACCAATTAAGAGGAAACCCATTGAAGTAAGATACCCCAGTCCAATTTTCACAAAGTCGTTTAACCAACCATAGTCAGATGCTGCTTTGAAGCCCCAAATTACTCCTATTATGAAAACAAAAATAAAGACACGTGGCAGCCATGTTTGCAAGAGAATCTTTTCCCAATCCCTTGGTTCCACGCTTTCTTGTTGTGCAACATCATTAACAATTAATTTTTCCTTGGAAGCGAAAGATTGTTGCGTGGATGCTTTTCTAACGTTAGGTGTAGCTTCTAAATTCTGTACTTTTGCTCGTAATGTAGAAACTTCTTCTTCTAGTTGATGCATTCTCTCTTCCAACGCTTTGATTTTTTGATTCTGCTCCAATATCCTCACCCCATTTTCAAGACAATTGCACCCGTTTTGGTAAATAACACCATACATTCATCTTACTATGAGAAATTCACCTGTCAACAATTAGAATAAATCAAAATGTTGTAGGACGATGATAGCTATACCTAATATCCAAACATAGACTGCAAAGGTGCGTAGCGAATGTTTTTTCAAATAATTAATCATCCATTTTACCGCGAAATATCCGAATAGGCAGGAAGATAATATTCCAATTACTAATGCAAATAGTGAGATATCCTCGCGCCCTACTTGAGCAACCTCGACTGTTTGCAAAAACACTGCCCCTGCAATTGCTGGAGTGGATAAAAGAAAGGAAAAGTACGCTGCCGTTTCCCGGTCCAATTTTCGAAACAAACCAGCAACTATGGTAAGTCCGGACCGAGAAATTGCTGGAAATATTGCTGCCGCTTGAAAAGAACCAATAAAAAGTGCATCTTTCCAAGAAATGTCCTCCATTTTCTTAGCACCTTGTTTAATAGAGTCAGCGAACCACAGAAAAGCACCAGTGATTAAAAATTCCCAGCCAATTGTTACTCCGGATTTCGAAATTTCTTCAAAATAGTCCTTAAAGGTTAGACCAATTACAACGGCTGGAATTGTTCCAATAATTAAAAGAAAAGTGAGTTTATGAAAAGGATTACGAATGATTTTTGCGAATTCTTCCCTATAAAAGTACAAGACAGCAATTAAAGTACCAAAATGCAACATGGTATCTAGTAATAGACCTGCCTCTTCCAAGCCAAATAAATTTCTACCTAAGTATAAATGGCCCGTACTCGATATAGGCAAAAACTCTGTTAACCCTTGGATAATCCCTAGTATAAAGGCTTCTAACTTTGACAATTTAATTCTTCCTCCTTTCTATCCACGTTTACGATCAAACACAAAATACGTTATAGCTCCTAAAATAAGTAAAATCATCATAGGAACAATTAAAGGCTGTGCCACTTGTTTGATTTCACGCCAATTTTCTCCAAGCTGAAAGCCTATAAATAAGAATAAAATAGTCCATGGAATCACTGCTGCAATCGTGTATAGTAAAAACGGCAAGAATCGCATCTTAGCAATACCAGCAGGAATGGAAATCGCATGACGCACAACTGGAATAAAACGTGCTGTGAAAATCACAATTGGTCCGTAATTCTGAAACCACTTCTCCGATAAATCAAGATGCTTTGGGTGAATGAAGATATACTTCCCATACTTTTCTAAAAAAGGTCTTCCTCCATAGCTACCTGCCCAATACAAAAAAAGCTGAGCTAGCGTTCCACCAACTACTCCCGCTAAAGCAGCACTGAAGAAGCCCACTTCTCCTCGAGCTATTAAATACCCACCATAGCCAAGGACAATTTCACTTGGAATAATCTCTATCATTAATCCGAGTGCAATCCCTAGCACACCTAATCCAGTAAATAGTTCAAAAACAGTAAGAAAAAATTGCTCCATCTATATCGCCTCTTTTTGGAATGTTGTCCCTACCAATGTATGAGAGCAAGTCCATGAAAAGCACAGAAAAAAAGGAAGAAAATTAGGGAAATATGTTTCACTAAAATCCCCTAATTTTTTCGAGTGAAAATAAAGGAATATGAAGTAAATTGTCGAATACTATTGAGGATTGTCTAATAAATTTGTGAGGTGAATGGTTATGAAGAAATTATTCTTTCTATCCATATTCCTCCTTTTTCTTACTGCCTGTGGCCAAGCTCCAGAAATCCAGGAACGATTCTCCTATTTGGAAGTAGTGGATCATCAAGAAGATGCATCTCTGTCAGAAATTGAAGATATTGACCTAATACTAAGATCAGGTGAAGTAATTGTAGGGCTTGAAAATGCAAACGAAGCATATTCTCGATACAATTTTGAACAAACCCCTGCTTATGTCATTTTTGAATACACTGGTTACCTGACAGATGATATGATTTTGTTTACCTATGAACAAGAAGAAGCCATCACACACCTTGAACAGTTAATACAACAGCAAAAAGAAAAAGAGGAATAAATAAAGTCGGCCGCAGAACGAAACGTATACTTTTCGTTTTCTGCGGCTCGACTTTTTACATTAAATTATTATGCGGCTCAAAATGAAAGCGGTTACTTCAAGTTAACTCGTCCTCCTCTATTAGATTTGGGTGCACGGCTTGCGACTCAGACTGGCACTCTGAGGGCGACTCCCAAGACTGCCCGCGATCGCTGCCACCTGAGCTGAGGCACGGAAATCTACAGGATGTTCAAAGAGGCCACCGTATTTTCAGTGTAGCTTACTGTTAAAAGTACTTTGTAATCCAAAATAAAAATAGACTTAAACTAAATACTTTCTTTACTCAGGAGGGTTAATATGGGGAAACTTTGCTTTGGATCATATTGTATAGGATATGACTTGCTAGCAATTACAATTATTTGCTTCATTATTTTATATATCGGTTATCGGTTTCTTGGCCATGAAGATTAAACCCAGTGTTAAAAGTATGTGTACGTCGCATACTAAAGTCGAGGTGAAACAAAATGAAAAAGATTTCACTCCTTCTTTTACTGGTTTGCTTATACTTTTCACATTCAGCCTTAGCTACGCCTAACCTCCAAATAGAGGTTTTTGATGTAACAAAAAGTGAAGTTGTTAAGACGATCCCATTGGATGAAAACAAAAGAGATACAGCAATAACGCTTGTACAAAGTGTAGAATCTCTTTATCCAAAGCTTAATCCAACACCGAAAAATGGAATAATGATAAAGGTACCCCTTGATCCTAAGGTGCGTATCGATCATGAGCTTCTTAATGATCCAATAATAGAGGTTATCTTTATCTTTCCAGAAGAAGAGAGACCCTATATGCTTATATTTAATGAAAAGAAGGATCACCCATTATTTTACTATTTCTCTGAAGATTCCTCAGGTTTCCTTAAGGATTTAGGTATAACTCTATGATGGATTTCTGAAAAAATGGTTACACTAACAACATCTAAATAATTGGAGGAGCTTGAAATGAAGATACGCTTTGTACTCCTTTTGGCTATTTTTGTTAGTGTAACTGCCATAATTGGTTGTAATACAAAAGAATCAATACCAGGAAAAGCCGCCACACCACCATCTCTTCTTCCTGTATCTGGCGACTATACCTTTCAACGTTATATTGAAGACAAGGAGCATACTGAATATAGAGTGCTTTATAGCCAAGTACCGGAGAGTAAGCTTGTACAAGTGAAATTAGTTCAAGAATTGGATACTACAGATATAGCAGAATCTAATAATTTTTATGAGGAGTTAGAAGATGGAATTTATGGATATATAGTATTATCAGAGGATTTCCCGAAGGACTGGTCAGCAAAAGATATAAAAGCATTTCCAAAAACAAAAATTATTGGTTACCCCTTAGAAGTTGGAAATGAGTGGACCGAAAAATTATCAGATCTCGATGTGGATATTACTTATCATATTCGTTCAATTAATACCAGTGTAGAGACACCTGCGAAAACATTTAACGATGCAGTTGTAATTGATTTTGAAGAAAAAGATAAGGATGGAACAATTCTACGAACAGGCTCCTCCACATTTGCTCCTCAAATTGGTTGGGTACGTCATGAATCAACGGATGAATACTTGATGGATGTTCATGAATTAGTGAAAATAAACGAGTGACATTAATCAATGTATAGTTAACTGCTAACTATTTGTTGCAGTTCTCTTTGTTCTGATTGGATCTCTCTCTACTATTCACTTTGATTTCTTAAAGTTTGGCGAATTGCTAAATGCAAGCATTCCTCTACTTACTAAACTGCCAACATTCTCGTATCGTTCTTCTCCCAAGCATGAACTCTCTTTGAAAAAAAACCAATTTTATACCAATATTTCAGAACCTTTTACTCCATACATTCGTTTAAGATTAAGATATAATCTTTAATCTTTGTTTTTACATAAATGTAATGAAGAGACAGGTTAAAATCGTGTATAATAGCAGACATACGATAATTTCATAAGGGTATATAAATACCAATAAAATACATTACATTTTTCCGATTTCTTATTTAATCATAAACACTTATGGGGGGATGGACTGTTGAGGTTAAGTAAAATCATATTTGTTATTAGCATTATGGCAAGCTTCTTAATGTTAGTGGCATCTGTTATAGCATTTGTTATTCATGATATCTGGTATTTTTGGATGATGTTTGCTTTAATGGTTGTCAGTATATTGCAAAATATTTCAGTATATAAACATATCTATACAAGCGAAGAACCTGCAAAAAGTTAGACCGCACCCTTTACTAATAAAAGTGCGGTCTTTTGCCTGTTTAATGTAATATTTTCACATAATTTTTCACGGCTTTTCTTGCCCACTGATCCGCCTCGAAAATATCATCTAAGCTCGGGTCCATTTGCAGTTGATGAGATGACATTGTTTCATAAAGTAGCTTCTCTATATCAAGGAACCCAATTTTCCCCTCTAAAAATAGACGATTTGCCACTTCATTCGCCGCATTTAACACAGCCGGCATTGTTCCACCAGCTTTCCCCGCATTAAAAGCATATTGTAAGCATGGAAATCTTTCAAGATCAGGCATTTCAAAATGAAGAGTGGTAAGCTCAGCAAAATTTAATCGTTGGTAAGAACCTTTTAATCTTCTTGGATGCTCTAATGCGTATTGAATAGGAACTCTCATATCAGGAGCCCCAAGTTGAGCCATCACAGAGCCGTCAATAAATTCCACCATAGAATGAATAATACTTTCTTTATGTACGAGCACATCGATTTTTTCATACGGAATATCAAATAACCAATGGGCTTCTATTACTTCAAACCCTTTATTCATGAGAGTCGCACAGTCAATAGTTAACTTTGCACCCATGTTCCAGTTTGGATGTTTAAGAGCGTCGTAGGCTTTCAAGTGGCGCATTTCATCTCTTGCTCTATCTCTAAATGCTCCACCAGATGCGGTTACAATTAAACGTTCGATATCTTTCTCATTCTCACCGTTTAAGCATTGATAAATAGCGGAATGCTCACTGTCTACCGGAATTAACTTGCAATTATTTTCTCTAGCAATCTCTGTAACTAGTTGACCAGCTGCAACTAATGTTTCTTTATTAGCAATGGCAATATCTTTCCCAGACTTTAGCGCCTCTATTGTTGGCAGAATACCTGCAGCTCCAACAACTGAACTCATTACAATTTCAGCAGTAGTGTTTGCTGCAACTTCTATAACTCCTTCTACCCCGTAGTAAATCTCCGTTTCAGAAGGAATCTGTAACCGTAGCTGTTCAGCTAAATCCTTGTTCCCAATACTAACTTTCATTGGTCGAAATTCATTGATTTGTTGAATCATCAAATCAATATTATTTAATGCTGTTAACCCCACCACTTTAAACTTATCTGGATGCTGCCGCACCACATCTAAAGTGGAAGTTCCAATCGACCCTGTTGATCCTAGAATGGTAATTTTCTTCATATATCTTACTGCCCCTTTATGTTATCGGTTTTTTTTTGATTAAATTATTGATTTTATAAAAAACATTCCTATCACCACTTTCAAGGTTAGACGAGAATTTCCTCAAAAAAGTTTCAAAAATATTAGGAAGCTAGCATGCTAGCTTCCTAATTATAATTTCATCTCTGTTCCAAGGTATTTGCCTTTTTCATCATATAACAAAAATTTCTTTTTCGTTTTTTCTCCATCTATTAATCTTTCTGGAATTTGAACATGTAATAGAAATTGTTGATTTTTCACCTCGCTAGCGGTTTGATAAATCATTTCGTCTTCTATTTCTATCACCAAAACTACTCTTTTAACTTTATCTTTATCTGGAATTAAGCCATGCAAAAAGGTAATCTCTTTATCAGCATTCTTAATTTTCTTCTCTTCAAAACAAAAAGCTTTATCCCCTACCATCGAATACGTATCAGAATCTTCTATAGTATGTAGTGTATATCCTTCTTCACTTAGTTCAAAGCTCCCCAATACAGTGTTTAAATTGCTATCGATAAGCGAATGCAACATGAAAGTCTGATTATCTTCATCCACAAACATAATTTCCATATCTCGATAATCTGCGGCTTCAGCATCTAAGGCATCTCGTAATGTTCGATAATGAAAGATTGGCGAAGCACTACTTTTTAATAGGTTTTCTGCTTTTTTAATTTGTGTAAAATACCTTTGAGGAGGAATGTCGATACTTTTGGGTCCACTCTCATCTACTATATCAGTGTAAATGGTTTTAATAGCCAGCTTCTGATTTTCCCCAGCAAATAATACATATTTTCCTTTATTCGTCTCTAGTAATTCCGAATAAAAACTTTGTTCATCTAATATTTTCACTAATTTCAGCTTTTGATTTAGGCCTTTTTTTAATAGCATAATACCAATCTGTTCTTCCTTATGTAAAAATGTAGCAATCAACATATCCGAATTATCAACTGTAATTAATTCTAAAATAAATGGGGCTTCTTGAACGCCTTCGTTTTCTTCATACCAATTTTGAAGAAAGCTCAATATATCCCTTTCTGAATTGCTTATGGAGTAATTTTTATAATGGTTTACTATCACACTTAGAAACACCACTAGACTTGCAATGGCAATTAAAGATAATATTCTTTTCAAGTCATTACCTCCCACCAGTATTATTAAGGTTTTATATAAATTGAAATAATTTACTATTTATTAGTCCGATAGCCTCACCTTCTATCTTAGAACAGTTTAACTTAAGTGGCTATTGGGAAAGTACATTCTTCATTTACGATTTAATTCTTTATTTTCACTATCTATTTTCCTCCACCAGTAAATTAATACCACAAATAAGGAAATTATTACATTTTTTTTGAACTATGGGGTAAGTTATGTAAGGAATATACATTAAGGAGGGAATCGATTGAAAAAAATAGTATTATTTATGGTATGCTTCGCTTTCTTAATAGGGGTAGCTTCAGTATCCCCTGTTGAAGCAACCTCTCACCATACTTATCATGGCGACAAGCATGAACATCCAATGGAATGGGAGGAAGCCGATAAAGAAAAAGCAGCCGAATTAATAAAACTCGGATATGACAAACATGATATCTTTCATGCTTTAAAGCTTTCCCAACTAGCCAATGTAGAGGTGGAAAAAATATTAGCCTATTATAAGGAAAATAAATCTTGGGAAGAGACAGCCGCACATTTTGGGGTAGATAAAGCAAAGGTTAACCATCACCACAATTGGAAAAAACACAAAAAGTATCTCGAAGAAAATAAAGACAAAGTATTGCCATACTTAGCTTCATACTTAAACAAAGATGAAGCAGAGCTTACTAACTACCTAGAGGAAGGTGCTAAATTACATACTCTTGTAAAAGCATCTATTCTTTCAAAATTGGCCGGAATAGAAATAAAAGAGATACTTGCGAAATCAGAAAACGGTCAAACTTTTCGTGAGATCGCAGAAGAATACAAAATAGAAAAAGCAGACATGTTCAAAGAAATGAAAAAACTCAAACAAGCTATTGAAGAATAGAAAACAGAAGCTGGGACAAAAGTGTTTTAGTCTAAGAAAAAGCCGAACTAATTTGAGTTTTAAGATCAAATTAGTTCGGTTTTTTTATGTGTTCAACTATACGTTTAATTTTCAGGCTATTCCTGCGGTTGATTGGAGTGTAAGACGAAGACTCCTGCTTAGAGAAGTGGCCAATGTGAGACCCCGCATGCGAAGCCGAGGAGGCTCACGGGTCACCCGCGGAAAGCGAAGTCTTGCACGAAAATCAATAGCGGTTTTTAGAGCCGGTACTTAAATTGTACGTCTTTTGTAAGAGTTTTTTTAGTTTTGCCCCATCCTCATTTACCGAATAAACTGGATAGCTTTTCCTTTAAACACGAATTTATCCTCTTAATTATTCAAAAATATTCGTTTTTTACTCTTTAGGGGTTTTCAATTCCGTTTTTTTCATATATAATCACATCATAATCCAAACAATTTAATATATCCAAACTCGTATAATAGTGGGAATACGGCCTACAAGTATCTACCAAGCTACCTTAAATGGCTTGACTACGGGTGATAACTAGACAAAAGGTTTACAGATAATAGCATAGTTTTCATGCTATTATTTGTATGTTATTTTTTCATGAAACCCGAAAGTCGAAGTGGTCACTTGTAGTATTATGCTATAGTGTCATTTCGACTTTCGGGTTTTTATATTCTTAGGAGGCACAATCATGGAATTATTGCAAAAAGCCATTGTAGAAAAAGGAACTGTTCTACCAAACGGTGTGCTAAAAGTAAATACATTCTTAAACCATCAAATAGATACAGAATTAATGATTGAGATTGGGAAAGAGTTTGCCAATAGATTCAAAGACTCTTCCATCACAAAAGTCGTTACAATTGAGTCTTCTGGAATCGCGCCTAGCTTTTTTGCTGCACACGAGCTTAAAGCACCACTTTTGTTTGCGCGGAAGAAAAAATCACTTACCCTACAAGATAATGTATATACAAGTAGTGTTTATTCCTTCACAAAGCAAGAAACAAGCGAAATAACGATAGCGAAAGAATTCCTTAACTCTAACGATAAAGTATTAATCATTGACGATTTTCTCGCAAATGGCCAAGCTGCATTAGGATTAATTGATGTTGTAAAACAAGCTGGTGCAACAGTTGCAGGAATCGGGATTGTCATCGAAAAATCCTTCCAACCAGGTAGAGAAAAACTTGAAGAAGCTGGATTTCGTATTGAGTCGCTAGCTAGAATTCAATCTCTTGATAATGGCGAGGTTACTTTTTTGAAAGAAGCTGTTCAAATCTAACATGATTGAATTTTGGAGGTATGACTATGTCATCAAAAACTGTAAACTATCCTTGGTATAAAAAAGAAGATACGGACGCTTTTTTCGCATTATTTCAAAATAATCTAGCAAACTTCGTTATCATTGCTGTTACAATGCTTGGAATGGGCTTTCCAGCAAGTATCGTGTTCGGGAAAGTCATACCTGGTGCCGCAGTTGCCGTTATGTTTGGAAATATATACTATGCCTATATGGCAAATCGTTTGGCCCAAAAAGAAGGCAGAACTGATGTTACTGCTCTCTCCTATGGTATTAGTACTCCCGTAATGTTTGTATTCTTGTTTGGTGTATTAGTACCAGCAAAAACAATAACTGGTGACCCTGAGTTGGCATGGAAAATTGCAGTTGCTGCAGCATTTTTAAGCGGTTTTATCGAAGTATTAGTGAGCTTTACAGGAAATTGGGTTCGTAAGCAGTTACCGAGAGCTGCGATGCTCGGTGCAGTTGCTGGGGTTGCACTAACTTTTATTGCCGGTGAAATGTTATTTAACACCTTCTCGATTCCAGTCGTTGGCTTAGTAGCACTTGCAATTATCATCGTTGGAATGGTTGGAAAGATGGCAATGCCATTCAACATCCCCTCTTCGTTATTTGCAGTTATTATCGGAACCATTTTAGCTTTCACATTAGGCTATCAATCTCCTACTAAAATTAGTGAAGGCTTAGCACATATTGGTTTTTATCCATTACTACCATCACTAGCAGCATTTGATGGAATGACATATTTATTCGGATCACTTATTGGCTTACTAGCTATCCTTCTACCAATTTCACTTTATAACGCCATTGAGACAATGAATAATGTTGACGCAATGGCAGCAGCTGGCGACTCTTACGATATTCGTGAATGTCAAGCAGTAGATGGGGTCGGCGCTATGATTGGTGCAGCATTTGGTGGACCATTCCCTACGACTGTATATATTGCTACAGTCGGTTCTAAGTGGATGGGTGCAGGACGTGGGTATAGTATATTAAATGCGATTGTCTTTGGTATTACCGCAGTAACCGGCGTAATTGCTACCCTTGCTGCTATCATTCCTTTGGCAGCAGTTGCTCCTATTTTAGTGTTTGTTGGAATTTCTATGGTTGCAACAGCCTTTCAATCAAATGAAAAAAAATATTTCCCAGCTGTTGCAATTGCGATGCTTCCATACTTCGCAAACTATGTAATGACACGCTTTAACAACAATGCAGGTGAAGTAGTAGCTGGTATTTCAGAAGGAATTGTACCACTCGGTCAAGGTGCAATGTTTACCGCTATTATCCTAGGTGCAGTCACCGTATATGTAATCGATCAAAATTATGTAAAAGCCGCCTACTTCTCATTAATCGGTGCTGCCCTCTCCTTCGTAGGATTAATGCATGCACCTAAATTAGCGATAAACGCAGCTCCTGATTTTGCAATCGGATATATATTAATCGCAGTATTCTTCGTTTACTGCACATATCAACACGCTAAAAACACTGGAAAAACTGAAAAAGAATTTATAGCAAAGCAACACAACAAAGCTTCCTAAATAAAATTGATTAAAAATGAGCTCTTTTCTTAAAAATAGAAAAGAGCTCATTTTTGCATAGAAAAACAATACCCCACCACGACCGCTGCTCGGCACCGATTGGACATTTGCACATACAATACAAAGTAATCCTATATTGAAGGAGGCTAATTATGTTATCTCAGCGGTGGAACGGTCCCCCTAATATTAGAGGTTTTGGAGGTTTTGGAGGTCCAGGAGGATTCGGTGGGGGTTATGGTGGTTTTGGCGGCCTCGGATTTCCATTACTCGGCGGATTAGTAGGGGGGCTCGTTGGTAGTGCTCTATTTAACCCATACGGAGGTGTCTTTGGTGGAGGCGGCTTTGGCGGCGGATACGGAGGATTTCCTGGTTATGGTGCAGGTCCAGGATTCGGCGGTAGACCAGGATTCGGTGGTAGACCAGGATTCGGTGGTAGACCAGGATTCGGCGGTGGACCAGGGTTCGGCGGTGGACCAGGGTTCAGTGGTGGACCAGGGTTCGGTGGTGGACCAGGGTTCGGTGGTGGACCAGGGTTCGGTGGTGGACCAGGGTTCGGTGGTGGACCAGGGTTCGGTGGTGGACCAGGGTTCGGTGGTGGACCAGGGTTCGGTGGTGGACCAGGGTTCGGTGGTGGACCAGGGTTCGGTGGTGGACCAGGGTTCGGTGGTGGACCAGGGTTCGGTGGTGGACCAGGGTTCGGTGGTGGACCAGGGTTCGGTGGTGGACCAGGGTTCGGTGGTGGACCAGGGTTCGGTGGTGGACCAGGGTTCGGTGGTGGACCAGGGTTCGGTGGTGGACCAGGGTTCAATTGAAAAACTTGATTTTATAACAAACCAGAGATAAATAATATTGAAAAGAAATGCGGACTCTTTAATTTACAAGTAACTTAGGGGGTCCAATTTCTATTTTTATGTGCAAGTGAACGTTAACTTATCCTCTTTAACTCCACTTATTTATTTCAGTGATTTCTCTGTATTTAAACTCGAATGTCACTAAAAAAAAGAAACCCCACACTATCGGAGTTTCCTTTCGGCAATCTTTTCTATAAAAATATAATTACTAAAGGACCTACAATAAAGCAGTAGATTGCAAAATAAACAAGATTTCCTTTAGCCATAATGTTCATAAACCATTTTAACGCAAAATAAGAAGCAACAAGTGAACCAAGGAAAGCTACAGTATAAGGTAGAATCATCTCATTTAGATTAGGCATGCTGATAAGGTCCGATATCCCTAATAATGTTACTCCAAAACTGATAGGAATGTACATTAAAAAGGAAAACTTCAAAGCCGTATCTTGTCTCATTCCCATTCCCATTGCTGCTACAATCGTAGCACCTGATCTGCTAATTCCAGGGACAAGCGCGATAGCTTGAGCAAAACCAACAATTATAGCATCTCTTAATTTCAGATCTGTGTCGTTTTTCCGTCCTCTTAAGTTACGGATAAGGAATAGTGCCACACCCGTGATAAGCAGGGTTACCCCTACTACTTTTACATTACCGTCGAGTTGACCGGCAATATCGTCCCCAAATAAAAAGCCAATAACTCCTGCTGGTATAGTTCCAATGATTAAAAATAGGACAAAGCGAAAATCTGACTTATCCTCACTGTTACGTTTAACTATATATCTAGTAGCTCCAAAGAAAAGTTGAGAGATTGACTCTCTAAAAATAAAAAGAACTGCTAAGAGTGAAGCGAAATTTACAATAATTTCGAATGTTAACCCTTCTAGTTCAATTCCTAACAATTTTTGCAATATCAGAACATGACCACTCGAAGAAACTGGTATTGGTTCAGTTACACCTTGAAATATCCCTAATAACAAGTATTTTAGTAAATTAATTAAATCTTCCATAAATAATAAAACCTCAATTTCATTTAATAATAAAATTTAATATAACATATATAAGCTTACAAGGATACCCTTCTATATTCACTATAAAGTTTTAGGATTTTATATAGGCGAAAAAGTAGCGTTAAAAATAGCAATGCCCTTCCGTTTAATTAGTATTTTCTATTTCTTGACTAAGGTGATTATACCAGTTTTCCGTTTGAATAGCTGACTTGGAATTAATAAAAATTTGCTGATCTTCTAGCTCAATATACAAATAGGGTGCATCTCCCTTATACAGATATAATAAGCTATTTCCAAAATCTTTAACTTTAAAATGTCCTTTCGACATAGTTGGCAATCCAAATCCATTGGTTCTATAGGTGACCTCAGGCATTACTTCAAATAGTTCTACACGTCGGATCTCCTCGTACTTCCATTCATCACCATATAAGCCAGTTACTTCGAACGTATCCTCTTGAATTACCAACTCAAACTCTTGATATCCTAAAACGGATAAGCCCGCAACAAACCCGATTACCACAATAAAAAGCACCATACTAATGATATAACTTCTCTTACGTTTATTTATCACTTCATATTTCGATAAGTAAATAAACCCACCAAGTAAGAATACAAGCATAAAACTAAATTGTACCTCGAGAGCATATGTAAAAGGAGTAAATATTAATGGAAACAATATTAACATTCCAAGTGCAGTACCAATCAATAATTTTCCGATTCTTTGTGGATATCCGTTTTGGATTAACTCTGCTTGTTCCGCCTCTGGTCGCGATTTGAAGTTAGAAATAAGGCCGTATGCCTCTTTTTTTAAGATTGCCCACCCTAAAATTAGGAATGTAAGGACCACCGAAAGTTGAATAAAAAACAATAACCACATTCTCTCTCCCCCTTTTCTCGAATTACTCTTCCTAAAAAGTTTATGCTATTTTCCTTTATTTTTGCAAGTTTCATCGTATTTCTCATGTCTAATTATTTAATGGCATATCTTAATAGTAGCAAGAAAGGAGGACACAAAAGTAAGATGAGTGCTCTTGCGTTGTTTATTCCATTAATAATTTTCTTTCTTTTTGTTATTTGTCTGCTAGGGTTCCTAACAGCCAAATCCGCTACTACATTCGACTGGAAAAGAGGGGCAAGCATGATTAGAGTTGTATATTATTACTTAATTTTATTCATGACATTAATGATGACGATTGGAGGTAGTGTGGCAGCATTTATGGCAATTGCTGATATTGTGTCACCTCCAAGCTATTATCACAGTTACATCGAGTATCAGGAAATGAAAATAGCCAATAAAACGAAATACAATGATCAAGGTGAGGCTATCTCAACTCCTGAAATTAATGAAGAAGAACTACGAGAGGAATACAATCTCGTAGTTGCTCAAGATAAAGAGAGAAATAAAGAAAGAGCTTGGAATACCCTCATCAAAGGCTTTGGCTGGATAGTCATTCCTTTGCCTATCTTTATCTTTTACCAACGTAAGATAAGGAATAATCAAGAATAAGAACTTAACGCGTATAAAACTCTCGACAAATAAAATAAAGCCTCCCAAAATCCCAACTCTTGGAGGGGCTTTATCTTTAACATGGCATTAAACTAAAAAGCTACTGCCTTCCTACCTTCCATTTCTTCTTATTTACCCCAAAGCTAAATTTCAATTTTAATTTTCGGTATAGATAATAACAAGGAATCGAAGCAAATAATAGTCCAATTATGATATATCCTTGTATCTCTTCAGTTAATAATCCATTTGCAATAGCGCTGAGCAAAAACAAATACAACATATTCCCTACTGTTGTAGCTAAAAGAAATTGAGATAACTTTATAGAACTAACCCCAGAGACTGTATTAATAATACTTGAAGGGATAAAAGGGATTACTCTTAAATTAAATACAAATAAAAATCCATTTTGCTCCATTTTCTTGATAAGCGAAGCATTAGCTTTTCTCAGAAGTATTGATTGAAACCAGTATCTATATAATAGGAAGGATAATAGCGCACCGACTACACTTGTCGCAACACTCCATAGGTATCCATTGACAAACCCAAAGAGCATTATGTTTACCATTATGATGATAATAATGGGAATAAGCGTAAATAAATTTTGGATTAACATTAATAGCAACATAATAAAAAGAGTTATATATAATTCCTGCTCTAAAAAATTTAGGATAACATCAATATCTCCACTTTTAATAATAGAAAACCATTCCGAATTAAAAACCCAAATTAATAAAATAACTATTACAAGCAAAGATAAGGTTTTTATTATCCTCTTACTAGATATAGGAGCCCCCCCTTTCTCATATTCCTCAAGAATAATGATTATTTTAACATTTAAATTATCTTTCTACGGTATACAATTTAATAAGTTAATATGAACAAATGCAGAATTTATCAAGTTACTCGATTCAAAATTATATGTTTGAAATTTCTATATAAAGCATTAAACATTCATTTTTGTTTTCATCATCTTTCAGTATTAATACATTTCTAATTTAATCTCCTTTCTAATTCTACAATACTCTGTTTTTGCCATTTTATCCAATCATATGAACATATTTAACTATTAAAAATAAAAGCTTGTATCCGGTCTAAACTTCAGTTTTATTCAATATTTTAGAAAAAGAAGATCCTAGAAAAAATTTTAATCATTAAGGGGGACCAGGGATGTTTGTCGTTCATTATTTAACAGATAACGCAATTGTATTAACTCAGTTTAAAAAAAATGTTCCCGCTGAAGGTGATATTATCACAATTAAGGGACGTAAAGGAAAAGTGGAGATAGTAAAGCAGAATGAAGCAAACCATATTCAAGTTCATATTGTCTTTGAAAAAGTAGTAAAAAAGCCATTAAATGTAATTGATAAGAAAAAACGATAAATTTATATACCCGAGCATACAAATCATGATTTTCATTAAAACACATAGATTCACAGCCCTTTATTTTACAAAAAAAAGCGATCCTCTAATAGAATCGCTTTTTAAATCCTTCTTCAATTAAATACTGCTTCGCTTCATTATAGGATAGGAATGTTCCGTCTAAATTTTTACCGGCATAGACATTCCACATATCATCTTCATTTATAAGAATCAGGCTTTGCTGATCTTCATTCGCCCATCGTTCTTCCTCAAACTCAACCGTTTCAGAAGATACTTCTGACTCCTCATAGCTCATAGATACCAAAGCTTTTTCAATTACAGTACGTAATTCTTCTTCCGAAAATTCTCGAATGTTTACCATTCCTTTTTCGTCTACTCGGTATCCCTTTATACCTTTCGCATATACATAGCCATTTCCATTTGGATGTAAATGAAAGACAACGTTCTTTTTATCACTACGACTTTCGTTATACTGGAAGTTCACACGCTTTAAGGAAACATCCTTTCGCTCTAGTTCTGGAAAGGATTCGATAATTGCAAGTTTTTGTTCAAAAGTTAACATAGTGCCTCCAAAAAAATATATTTGATCATTTCTACATTATAACATTAGAAAAAAATATCTCCAAAAGCATTTAGTAAGACCGTTACCCTATTTGCTATTCTATACAAAACATTTTAGTTAAAAACATATTTTCTCGTTCGTAATTGCACATTCATAACGATTCCAATCGCTATCATATAGGTCAACAAGGAACTACCTCCATAGCTGAAGAACGGAAGTGGTATTCCCGTAATTGGCAATAAACCAACTGTCATCCCAACATTTTGAAAAACCTGGAAGGTAATCATTCCAATGATACCAGTACATAAATAAGAACCATACGGATCATGACATTGTAGAGCAATAATTGTTATTTTATGAAGAAGTAAAAAGAACAAAGAAAGAACAACTGTAGCCCCCAAGAACCCGAATTGATTCGCTATTGCCGAAAAAATAAAATCAGTATGAGATTCAGGAAGATATACATTCATGGATCCATACCCAGCACCAGTGTATTCTCCAGACCCTATCGCTAACAATGATCGAACTAACTGAAACCCTTGGGCATCTTGGTATTCGTACGGATTTAACCAGCCATAAAATCGATTCAGCTGATATTCAGGAATAAAATACGTATGAAAAAACTCAGGAAACTGAATGAAGATATAGAGAAACAAGGCAGCCGCTGCAATACAAATCGACACAATACCAATAATAATTCTCCACCGTATCCCTGATACTACTATTAGAGCAGCAATAATAGAAAGGTATACTAACGTGGTACCCATGTCAGGCTGTTTAGCAACTAATAGAATAGGTACAAGTGACGCTCCCATTATTTTAAATAGTAGAAGAAAGCTTTCTCTTACACTTGAATCTTCAAATTTTGCACGATGATCTGCAATAACCTTACTAAGTACTAAGATTATCGAAATTTTCATCAATTCTGAGGGCTGAAAATTCCCAATTCCTGGAATGTAATACCAACTTGTTGCCCCTTTTATATTCATTACTAATGGAGCTGGAAAATTAAATTCAAGTCCTAATAAGAAAATAACACCGATTCCATATGTGATCCATGCAAGATTTCTCAAATAATCAAAATGAATTAATAATGAAGCCCCTATACCAAAAGCGCCAATTAGAAACCATAACAATTGTTTTTCCATAAAATTAATTCCTTGCAAGTTAGATGGTAAAGTCGGCTCTATGCTGTCTATTGCAAATAAACTAGCAAGTACCATCATGAGCATCAGAAAGATTAACGTTATATCTAATTGCTGTTTATCATTATACTCCATACATACTTCTACCTCGATTTATAAAAGCTTTGGTGGACCAAGCTTACTTTATTAGAAGACTACAATCATGTAATGCATTGTTTGTATTGTTATCTTAACGAATAAATCATATGCGAGTATTTCTGTACAGTCAATTATTTTTATTAGAAGATTGAATATATATTCAGAGGATTAGTAGTTAACAACCGATTATATTAGAAACAGAAAAAGCATCGCTTCTTTAGGAAGCAATGCTTTTCCAGTTATCTATTTTCAGTTAATGCTCCTAGCTGTAAGGCTACCTGTTTCACTTGGTGATTTTCCATTTCTAGGATAGTCCAACTATGTTTATTTTGCTCAAACGTTTCAATTGAATCATCATCAGCATTTTGAATTTGAACTTGAATCCAGCCACCGATCGTATCGATATCTACACTTTCATCAAAAGTAATACCAAACTGATGCTCAATCTCTGTTAGTAGAACACGACCATTAATGTGATAAATTCCTTCAGCATGTTGTTGAATTTCAGGTACTTCATCTGAATCAAATTCATCACGGATTTCTCCTACGATTTCTTCTAAAATATCTTCCATCGTAATAATCCCTGCTGTTCCACCATACTCATCTATGACAAGAGCAATATGCACTTGATCTTCTTGCATTTTTAGTAAGGCATCTTGTAAAGAAGTGAACTCATGAATCAGAGGAAGTTCATGAAGGAAGTCTTTTAATTGACCTTCACGCCCTACTGCAATACTCGTTAACATTTCCTTCACGTTTACAAAACCAATTATATTATCCTTGTCTCCATCATCTGTAACAGGATAACGAGTATATTGATGCTCATCAAGTGTAGCTATAATCTCAGCACGTGAGAACGTTTGTGCAAGTGTTACTATTTGTACCCTCGGAACCATTATATCTTTCGCAACTCTCTCATCGAAAGTAAAGATGTTCTCCATATAGGATAGTTCTGTTTGATTAATTTCCCCGCTTTCAAAACTCTGCGCCATTATTATTTTTAATTCTTCTTCAGAGTGAGCTTGTTCATGACTAGCAGGTTGAACTCCAAAAACACGAAGAAGTATACGTGCTGATCCGTTTAATGTCCAGATGAGAGGATACATCGCTTTACCAAACCAATATAAAGGAGTGGCAAAAAACAATGTCATTTTCTCAGCGAACTGAATAGCTAAGGTTTTAGGTGCAAGTTCCCCTACAACTACATGCAAGAAAGTTACTAACGAAAACGCAACTACATAAGATATGGCACTTGTCATGGAAGCCGAGACTCCAATATTATGGAGGAAAGGATTTAAAATGGCTTCTACAGTTGGCTTTCCTAACATACCAAGACCTAATGCTGTTACTGTAATACCTAGCTGACAGGCAGATAAGTAATAATCCAAATCGTTAATTAATTTCTTTGCTATAATTGCTTTTTTATTTCCTTCTGCTATTAATTGATCAATACGAGACATACGCACTTTTACTACTGCAAACTCTGAACCTACGAAGAAGGCTGTTAGCGCAATTAATAAAGCCACTAAAAGCAAGTTAATAATCGTTATACTGTCCAATTGGTTCCCTCTATAATGAGGGATTCACCTCCGAAAAATAATAGTTTTAGATTTTATTCTTATTAATTATACCGATTCAATGGAAATATTTCTATTTTTTATATATGCTTTCTCCCCCTATAAAAAACTAAAAAACCTTCACCAAACTAATTGGTAAAGGTTTTTAATTTATATAACACCTTTACCTTATAGGCAAAGGTCTCGCAAACAACAATGAATGTTGCCAGTTAGGCCGGCGATGCATAAACATCACGGATTGACGACATAACTGTTAGCTACTCCCCTTTGGAGTATTATAAGCTTACTTGGAACAGCAGTTTTACTCTTAAACTACTAAGTTAATAATATTAAATTATAGCTCATAAGTCAATTTCTTTGCAAAATAGCCATGTAATAACCACAAAATTATTGCATTATTTCTTTACCCTATTCTAAATTTAAAAGAGAAGGTTTAGCCATTAATGACTTTCCTTTTCTTTCTTATTTTCACTATTGCAATAACAAGCAATATACCGATTAATAAGAATCCTAAAGGCTTCATATATATAGAAATTGTGGCTGCGGCATCCGCCCAATGGGGTCCGAGCTTGTACCCTAAATATACATAACCCGCTGTAATAGGGATCATTGCGATGAACGTGTAAATGGAGAATACCCAAATATTCATTCTCGCCATTCCACATGGAATCGAAATGGCTGTTCTAATCCCTGGAATGAATCTCCCCAAAAACGCAATACCCGGTCCATACTTATTAAAGAAACGTTCTGCTGCATTGATTTCTTTTTCTCTTATCAAGAAATATTTCCCATATTTTTCAATGAGAGGTCTACCACCATAATATCCAAGCGCGTAAAGTGTTAAAGGACCAGTCACCCCGCCGATACTTCCAGCAAGTATTGCCCAAAACAAGAACATATCTCCTTGATAAACCCAATAGCCCACTAAAGGCAATACCAGCTCAGCTGGGATAAACTCAAATGTTAATGCTAAAACAATCCCAAAATAGGAAAGACTTTTAAATGCTTCTAATAAGGTCATGATTAATTCTTCAAACAATTTGTTTCCTCCTGTTAGACCAATTAACTTATGTGGATGCTTCCAATGATTGAATACAGGAAACTTTTATCACACTATCATCCGTATATTTGATTTAAAGTAAAATCATTTTTACTATTATTATTGATTATAACAATAGAGCTAAAGGAATCGAATTTAGTCTTGTTAGTAAATATTATTTAATTTTAACATGCTAAAAAGGAAAAAAGTAGTATAAAGGGATTTTACCATTTTTTCGCTGCTACAGAACGCTTACAACCAACATTTGTAGTATATGTTTTTATTGGATTCAAATACAACAAATCAACCAAAAGAAAGCACTTCTCTAGCTAAGGAAAAGTGCTTCATTTTTATCTAATTAATTTTGTTAGTAGCTTTCTTTTATATAGAATAGCGATTAAATTCAGCAGTGCTCTAGGTATTTTCTTAGGAAAAAATCGATGAATATAGAATTTATAAAAAACATACTTCATATCGTCCCATTGAGAACATTGCTTCATTTGTTGAAAACGTGCTACATCGATAATTTTTGCTTTTTCATTTTTTAATACAATAATATTATGCAAATGAATATCTGATGGATTTAGTCCTCTTTTTCTAGCATACAAAAGGGTCTGATCTATTTGCGCTATCTGGTCTGATGATATTCTAACACCTTTCACTAAACACTCAAATAGCGTATCGCCTTCCAAGTAATCTATAACAATAAAGTTTTCACCACTACAAATCAAATTTGGAAAACCAGATACTCCTTTTAGTTTCTGATATATTTCTGCTTCCTTCCTCGCTATCTTTTCAAAAGGTGGGTAAAATACCTTTAAAGCGAGTTTGCTTGATGGAAGCCTAAATACATAAGCACTCCTCCCTGAACCTATAATAGTTAAGGAGGCATCTTTGCTTACCACTTCAGTCCTGTGCTTACCTTGTTGAAATACGATACTTTGGGCCAATTTGTTATACTGTGTAAACCCTTGTGTTTCTTGTGTCATTTACAACCTCTCACTCTCACCTATACTCTAAAAAGAGGCAATCTATATTATCTGTTATTAGAGGCCTAAATCTTCCACTACATTCATCAAAGTAGTTACTTCATTTATTAATTGGAAAAGCTCGGAGTTTTGTAATTTCTCTAATGCTAATTCCCCATTTACCATGGCACTGTCGATAACTTTTTGTAATTCTTCATTCTTTTCTACTATTTGTTGATGGAGATCCTCTGCTATTGCCGGGGGATCTGCCTCGTTAAATTCTTCGATTTCATCTAACAGGACATGTAATTCTTTCTCAAGTTCTTCTTTTGAATCTAGATTTGTCGCTGCCTCTTGAATTAATTGTGGCGCTTCCTGTCCAAAATCTTGCCATGTATTTATATGCTCAGTAGCCTTATTTGCATACTCTAATGAACTGTTTACTTCTTCTAATAAGGAACAGCCACTTAATAGTAGAGATGAAAATATAGCTAACACAATTATTGCTTTTTTCATTTACTATCACTCCAAATCCTTTACTTTTTCTTCATTCTCTTTTTGACTTCTTTCATCACTACTGGCATTACTTTTTTTCTTGCTATATCTACACCTTTTTTAAGAATAAAAGCCTTCACTAATTTTTTTATCATCGTCTTTAGTTCCCTCCTTTTCATTTTTCTTGTTCCCAAATAGAAAAAGGCCCTTCTCCGGATTATGGAAAAGGACCTCTTAAAATACAAAAGACCTTTGCCAGATAACACTTACTGACAAAGGTCTCGCAAACAACATATCGTTGCCAACAAAGCCGAGGATAAAAATCCCGTAATGACGACTTTGCTGTATAGCTACTCCCCTTTGGGAAAGGATATTAAATTTAATTGATGGTATTATCATAACTTAAGAGGGGAAAGTCGTCAAATATAGCCCCGCAAGTCAGAAGGCAGAGCGCTTGGTAGCACACAGATGACTTTTCTACAATTAAAACAACCCACGTGAGTAAACGTGGGTTTAATGCTGTCTTTTTTCAAATTAAACCTAATAATAAGGATAGTACGGATAATATGGTGGCGGATAGCCATATCCATATGGGCTGAGTAATGCACCGCCAAGTAAACCTCCTAATAACCCACCAACAAAGGGTGCTCCATAGTAAGGTCTTCTTCCATACGGGCGTCCATAACCATAACCATAACCATATGGTCTTCTCCCATATCCTGGTCTACCTATAATTCTTTGATCATTTGCATCTATGATTGGCATATTAATATTTTGACCGTGATAATAATTTTGTAGCTGATCCATGATTGCCTCCTCATTCCTTTTTCAATAGAATTTCTTTGTCTATAAAGCCTTCTTTTATAAGTATGAAGGAAGGAATCAGGTGGTACATTGTCTAAATACGTAAAGACCACTCAACTGTTAGTATCACTAGTAGTTGAGTGGCCTTCTAAGTCTTTAATGCTACACTATGCTGTCGTTCGTTTCTTTAATAAGCCTACCATTAATGCCGTCACAAAAGCACCAATCAAGATTGCTAAAATATATAATAAAATACTACCAGTAACGATTGGAATAACAAATATTCCACCATGTGGAGCAGGCAAGCCGATTCCAAAAAACATGGTTAAGGCTCCTGCAACTGCTGCGCCCACTACCGCTGAAGGGATAACGCGCATCGGATCTGCTGCTGCAAATGGGATTGCCCCTTCAGTAATAAAAGTTGCCCCCATGACATAACATGTCTTTCCTGCTTCTCGTTCTTGCTTGTTAAATTTATTTTTAAATAAGGTTGTAGCAAGTGCTAATCCCAGTGGTGGAACCATTCCAGCTGCCATTATCGCAGCATGTGGTGCATAGTTTCCAGCATCAATCATCGCAATTCCAAAGGTGAAAGCAGCCTTATTGATCGGACCACCCATATCAATCGCCATCATCGCACCAAGTAATAATCCTAAGAACACTAGATTACCAGAGCCTAACCCGCTTAACCAAGCTGTTAATGCTTCATTAAATGCTTTTAATGGAGTTACAACTTGAAGCATAATCATTCCCGTGATAAAGATACCCAATAAAGGATATAATAACACCGGTTTGATTCCTTCCAAGGATGCAGGTAGTCCACTCAATAGTTTCTTTAAGCCAATGATGATATATCCTGCAAGGAATCCAGCAATAATACCACCTAAAAACCCCGCTCCGCCAGTAGACGCCATTAATCCCCCAACCATACCAGCAGCTAAACCTGGACGATCTGCAATACTCATCGCGATAAATCCAGCGAGTACTGGAATCATTAATCCAAAGGCATTTCCACCACCAATGGTCATTAAAGCTTCTGCAAACCAATGATAGCTCGGGTCATTCGGATCTGATGCATTGATACCAAACATAAATGATAAAGCAATTAAGATTCCGCCTCCAACAACGAATGGAAGCATATTGGATACACCGCTCATTAAATGCTTATAAAATCCAGAACGACCTTTTTTCTCTTCAGATTCAGAAGAGGCTTTCCCAGAACTTGTATAGGTTGTTCCTTCCCCTTTACTCGCTTTAGTTAGGAGCTCTTCCGGTTTGCGAATCGCTTGCGCAACTGGAACTTGGATTATTTTCTTCCCATTAAAACGCTCCATATCCACATGTTTATCTGCTGCGACGATAATTCCCGCAGCTGAATCAATATCTGCCTTCGTTAATTCATTTTTTACTCCGCTCGATCCATTCGTTTCTACTTTTACAGTAAAACCAAGCTCTTTTGCCTTTTGTTTTAACGCATCCGCTGCCATATACGTATGTGCAATACCAGTTGGACAAGCAGTAACCGCTAAAATCATTCCCTTTTCATCTGCTACTATTTCCCTTGCTTCCTCTTGGAATAGTTCTTTTTCTTTTCTATCTATTAAACTAATAATCTCTTCTTTAGTTGCAGCATTTACTAAGCCTACTCGAAAACCCGTGTCCATTAGCATAGAGGATAAACGAGATAATGTTTCTAAATGCGCATTATTTGCTCCTTCACTAGCCGCAATCATAAAGAAAAGATGACTTGGCTGACCGTCCAATGCTTGATAATCCAGACCTTGCTTTGAAACACCAAAGGCAATCGCTGGCGTTTTTACCGCATTTGTTTTGGCGTGTGGTATCGCAATACCTTCCCCAATTCCAGTAGTGCTTTGTGCTTCTCTTGCAAGGATTGCTTCTTCATAGCCTTTTTTATCTGCAAGCTTTCCTGCTCGATCGAGTGTATCGACTAATTCACGGATAACACTGCTTTTCGAGTTAGCTTGTAAACGAAGTGTGACAGTTTCTATCGTTAACAAATCTGTAATCTTCATCGCTGCTCCTCCTCTATATTTTCTCTATGGTAACTTGATTTAATAGTTTTTCTACTTCTTCCTTTTGACATAAATCATCGGAAAAGGCTGTCGCACTCCCGGAAGCAATACCTAGACAAAGCGCTTCTTTTATATCATTATGCTTAACATATCCTGCTAAAAATCCAGCTACAAGCGAATCCCCTGCACCGACTGAATTTTTCACTACTCCTTTAGGTGCCTTCGCTATATAAACACCTTCATTTGCGTATAGGAGGGCCCCTTCTCCTGCCATCGATACAACGATATTTTCTACCCCTTGTGCATGGATCTTACCAGCAAAATGAATCGCCTCTTCTATTGTTGAAATCGATACATCGAATAAATCACCTAGTTCGTGATGATTTGGTTTAATTAAGAATGGCTTGTATCGTAAAAGAGCTTTTAAAGTGGAGCCTCCTGTATCGAGGACAACTTTTGCCCCTTTGACCGTACACTTTTGTATAAGCGTCTCATAAATCGTCTCAGGCATCGTGTTAGGAATATTCCCAGCTAAAACAACGATATCTGTTGTTGTTAATGTATCTAGTTGCGCTAATAGGCTTGCTACTGCATTCTCGTCGATAATAGGACCAGTCCCATTTATCTCTGTTTCCTGATTAGCTTTAAGCTTTACATTTATTCGAGAATTACCTTCTACCTCTATAAGACGGACAGCAACTTGTTCTCCAATTAATTTTTCTTTGATAAAATTCCCTGTAAACCCTGCTGTATATCCTAACGCTGTTGTATCAGCACCTAAACGCTTAAGCACTCTCGAAACATTGATCCCCTTACCTCCTGGATAATACATGGTCGTTTCAGCCCGGTTAACTTCCCCTACATGAAAGGAATCTACCTGCATAATGTAATCAATGGAGGGGTTTAACGTAATTGTATAAATCATATGCTCACCACCATAACGGATGTTTTATCTTCAAAGGTTGCTCTAAATTCCTTGTCTACGTGGTTTGTAATTAAAGTTGCTTCTTGAATACTTGCTACATTAGCGAATGTTACTTCGTTAATTTTCGACTCATCTGCTAGGACATAGGCTTGCTGAGCCTGTTTGATTGCCAAACTTTTAATGTACGCCTCTTCCGGATCTGGTGTCGTATATCCACGCTTCACATGCACACCATTAGCACCGATGAACGCTTTATCGAAGTTATATTCTTTTAAGCTTTGTGTTGCCTTTCCACCGATAATTGCCCCAGTTTTATTTTTCATAAAACCACCAATAATATAAGTGGAAATCCCTTTTTCCATTAATGCATGTATATGAGCAAATCCATTTGTCACAACAGTAATTCTATTTGCAGCCAAGTGCTGAATCATTTGAAAGGTAGTCGTACCAGCATCTAAAAAGATACAATCCCCTTCTTGCACAAGTTCTGCTGCTGCTTTTGCAATTAGATTTTTAGCTTCTAGATTAATCGAGGATTTTTCAAGAATACTCGGTTCTTCGCCTTTCTGATGGAGCCTTGCCGCTCCACCATGAACCCGTTTTAGCTTATTTTCCTCTTCCAACTGACTTAAATCTCGTCGGATAGTGGATTCTGAAGCACCTGTTATATCCACTAATTCTTGCAATTTAACTACATCATTTTGTAAAACTAAGTCTATTATTTTCTGTTGTCTTTCTGGAGTTAACATGACATCACCTTTTTGTAGTACTTTTGTATGTACCCTTATTCTAATGCAAGCCCTTTCAAAAATCAATCAAAAACAATCAAAATGAATCAATATCAATCATAACCATTCGCAAATTCATCACAAACAGTCAAAAAGGAACAATTAAACATTCAATCATCTAGTTTGTTCTAGCAATCTCTTCATTCCTCTTAAAAGAAAGGATCTGTTAAACACCGCTGTTGATTTCCGCACTAGCACTAGGCTTCGCTTATCCAGAGGGCGCTTGTGGAGCCTCCTCGGCTTGCCTGCGGGGTCTCCACAAAACGCTATCTCCCGCAGGAGTCTTCGCCTATTGCTCCAATCAACTGCTATCGTCCTAAAAAAATCAACATTGTACTTTAACAGAGCCAAAAGAAAAAACACCTCCAACATTCAGAGGTGTTCATCTAACTATAAAATATAAACCCTTGCATCATACATTCAATTCGCTTTATCGCTAGTCCCTACAATCCCAAATCTAAATTTCGTCATAGATGAATATTTCTGATCCTTATCTAATATCCAACTTGAAAAGTTCGGATGGTGGATAGCATCTGGTAACCCTTGTGTTTCCAAACAAATCCCTAAGTACTGCCGCGAAGGAACTCCGTTAATCTCTATCCCCTCAGATAGCATATTACTAGTGTACACGACCACCCCGGGTTCATCCGTCTCCACTGTTAGTCTTCGGCCATTCATCTCGTCATATAAAACAATTTCACTATCATGATTGGTGTCTAATAAAAACGGATGATCAAACCCATTTCCCACCATTACATTTTGTGGATGGTTAGAAACAACCCCGGCTTTAATAGACTTCCCTAGTTGAAAATCAAAAGCAGTCCCATCCACATTTAAAATTTCTCCGGTTGGTAAAAGCTCCGAATTAAGTTGTAGAAAACTACTACTTTTCATCGTTAAGGAATGATCTAAAATATCCCGTTTTGCATTTCCACTTAAATTAAAGTAAGAATGATTCGTCACATTTAATAACGTCGTTTTATCGGATACACCCTCGTATTGAATAGTCAGCTCATTATTATTAGTTAACAAATAAGTAACCTTCATTAAAAGATTACCCGGATATCCACCTTCACCATCGGGACTATGATAGCTAAACTGCACTCCTACTTCCCTTTCATTTTGAATAGAAGAAGCATCCCATACAACTCGATTAAAGCTTTTGCTCCCACCGTGAAGATTATTATTCGCTTCATTCTTTTCTAATGAATAGGTCTTGCCGTCTAATTCAAACGATGCTCCTCCAATTCTGCCAGCAGTTCTACCTACTATACAGCCAAAAAAGCATTCATCCTTTATATATTCATCCAGTGTTTCGTATCCTAACACAATATTTTCTAAAGCCCCAAATTGATCTGGCATCAGGATTTTCGTAATAATGCATCCATAGTTGATACATTCAACTTCTATTCCATGGTTATTAATGAGAGTGAATGCATATACAGACTGATTGTTGATCATGCCAATTTTTCTTTGCTCTACTTTCATCCCCATTACCTCTTCTAATTTGTTATATTTCGAAATGTATGAAGTTCCTCATTAAGTGCTCTCGTTTGTTCATATACTTTTTTATAAAGGATAAACAAGTTTTGATACTTTTCTACATTTTCTGCAATTGGATAATACGTTTTACTCGGCTTAATATAATCATTCGCACAATCTTCTAATGTCGTATACCAGTTACAACCATAAGCTGCAAGCATCGCTGCTCCCATGGCAGGCCCTTGTTCACTTGATAATTTTATAATAGTCGCATTGAAAATATCTGCTTGCATTTGTAACCACACTTCATTTTTAGCACCTCCACCAATGGAGATGATGTTTTCAATGACTTTGCCATTCTCTCTAAAGATTTCAATAGATTCATGAAGCGAAAAAGTAATTCCTTCAAGCACAGCTCTTACAAAATCAAGTCGCTTATGGGATGCGTCCATTCCAATAAAGCTTCCGCGAATTTTGGAATCAGCATGCGGTGTCCTTTCCCCAACTAAATATGGAGTAAACAGCAGACCGTTTGCTCCGATCGAAACATTTTCTATTCCATTTAACAGCTGTTCAAAATCTTCTGCCTCAGCAAAGGTTTCTTTAAACCAGCTTAAGCTGTAACCAGCCGCTAAAGTAACCCCCATACTATAAAAAGCATTGGATTTTCCGTGATTGAAATAGTGAACCTTTCCTTGATAATCCTGATCGTTCCGTTCTTCATGTGAGAGAACGACACCAGAAGTTCCTATACTACAAAGTGTATTTCCTTCTGTTAAAATCCCCGCTCCAATAGCCCCACATGCATTATCAGCACCACCTGCAAAAACTTTAACTGATTCTGCTAAACCAGTTGTCTTGGCAAAGTCAGAGGTAATCGTCCCTACAAAATAATCGGAATCTACCAATGACGGACACATGTCAAAAGGAAGTCCTAGCTTTTCACATAATTCTTTACTCCACTCTTTTTCTTCTATATTAAGTAGTAAAGTTCCTGCCGCATCGGAATATTCCGTATGAATCTGTCCTGTCATACGATATCTTAAATAATCTTTTGGCATCATAAAAACATGAGCTTCAGCAAAGATTTCCGGTTCATTTTGTTTGACCCATAGAATTTTTGGTAATGTAAATCCTTCTAATGCAGGGTTTTTCGCAACCTTTAATAAACGTTCTTTTCCAATGGCTTCATATATTTGCTGGCATTGCTCCGTCGTCCTCGTATCGTTCCACAGAATCGCATTGCGCAAAACTTGATTATTTTTATCTAGCAGAACAAGCCCGTGCATCTGTCCGGAAAAGCTGATACCTTCTATGTCCTCTGGATTCCCTGAAAACGCTTGAACAAGTTCCCTTAGCCCCTCTTCTGTTTTCGCGACCCACTCATTAGGATCTTGCTCACTGTAACCAAATTGAGGCTGAATCAATGGATACGCTTTTGATACTTCCAGGCATACTTCCCCAGCTTGATTGATTAATAATATCTTCACTGCACTAGTTCCTAAGTCAATTCCAATTACATATTTCATATTTATCCTCCGTTCTTACTTTACTCTTTAAAAAAAGGCTGGAACAAAAAGCTTCCAGCACTTCATAAACAGCTATTCAATTTACACCGTTACTTTAGTTAATGTTTCAATTAAGTATTGATTTACGATCGCTTTTAAGCGTTCTTGACGACCAGATTGATTTTTAATTGGAGCAAGACCTAAAGCGTATTCCTCCAGCTTTTTGAAGTCTGTTTTTCCTTCAATAATTTCAAGACCAATACCTTTCGTGAAGCTTGCATATCTGTTATCAATGAAATCTTCCAAGACTTTGTCCTCTAGCAATCTATTAGCTACCTTTAAACCAATAGCAAAGGCATCCATTCCAGCAATATGAGAATGGAACAGGTCATCGGCCTCAAAGGAGCCTCTTCTTACTTTCGCATCGAAATTAAGACCGCCTTTACCTAGTCCACCATTCTTTAAGATTTCATACATAGCTAATGTCGTAGAATATAAATCTGTTGGGAATTCATCTGTATCCCAACCTAAAAGAGTGTCTCCTTGGTTAGCATCTACAGAACCTAACATCCCATTAATTCTTGCTACTCTAAGCTCATGTTCAAAAGTATGACCAGCTAATGTCGCATGGTTTGCTTCAATATTAAATTTAAAGTAATCTTGTAGATTGTATTTTTGTAAAAATGCTAGACCAGTTGCTACATCAAAATCATATTGATGTTTTGTCGGTTCTTTTGGCTTAGGCTCAATTAAAAATTGTCCATCATACCCAATTTCCTTCGCATAATCAACTGCCATATGGAAGAAACGCGCTAAATTATCCTGCTCTAATTTCATATTCGTATTTAATAACGTTTCATAGCCTTCGCGGCCACCCCAGAATACGTAGTTTTCAGATCCAAGCTCTTTAGCAACTTCTAGGCCTTTTTTAACCTTTGCAGCTGCATAAGCAAATACATCTGCATTATTTGAAGTTGCAGCGCCATGTACATAGCGAGGGTGGGTAAACATATTTGCAGTATTCCAAAGTAATTTCGTCTTACTCGATTTTAAGTTTTCTTTAATTAAATCTACAATAATATCAAGGTTTTTATTAGTTTCACTTAAAGTATCTGCCTCAGGAGCAACATCCACGTCGTGGAAACAGAAGTACGGAGCATTTAGCTTTTCAAAAAATTCAAAGGATGCTTCTACACGTGCTTTCGCTAAATCCATTCCATTTAAATGGTTCCAAGAGCGTTGCATTGTGCCTGCTCCGAAAGGATCGCTTCCGTCAGCTGTAAAGGTATGCCAATAAGCAACAGAAAAACGTAAAAGATCTTGCATGGATTGACCATTTACCTGCTCCTCTGGATTGTAGTACTTAAATGAAAAGGGATTGTTGGATGTTGGTCCTTCAAACTTTATTTGGTTAATATTCTCAAAATATGCCATAATTAGTTTCCTCCTATTATTCAATATAAAACGTTTTCATTTTTCAATATTATCATTATATAATTTCAATCTTACTTAGTTGTTATTGCTTAACTTGATTTCATTATAGCACCAGAAACTTAGTTTGTCTATTGGATAAACTAAGTTTATAATTAAATTATGAAAATTATTCGTTATAATATAACTAAGTACAAAAGGAAGGGAAGCGCATGATTATGCAGGGCAATTGGAATCAACAGTTGGTAAAGAAGGAAAATAAATCGTTAGTGTTACATTTAATTAAGCAAAACTCCCCTATTTCTCGAGCTCATACCTCACAAGTTTCGGGACTAAATAAGGGAACTGTCTCATCCCTTGTTTCAGAGCTATTGGAAGAAAAATTAATTTATGAATCGGGACCTGGTGAATCTAGTGGAGGAAGACGTCCCGTCATGCTTTTGTTTAATCAAGGAGCAGGCTTTTCTATCGGAATCGATTTAGGAGTTAACTATATTTTAGGTGTGCTTTCTGATTTAAACGGAAATATTGTTCAAAAAAAGCAGGAATTTTATCAAAATATCTCTCTTGAAGATACACTCGAGCGATTAACTCAGGTAATTTCCTATTTAATCAAAGCTGCTCCTCCTTCTCATTATGGTGTTATCGGTATCGGGATTGGAGCACCGGGTATTGTTAATAACGAAGGAGATGTATTATTAGCCCCTAATCTAGGCTGGAAAAACGTCTCTCTTAAGGAAGAAATGGAGAAAACCTTTAACATTCCGGTAATAGTTGAAAATGAAGCAAATGCTGGTGCATATGGCGAAAAGCAATTTGGAGTTGGTCAGGAATCGGAAAATCTTATATATGTGAGCGCAGGAATTGGAATAGGGGCCGGAATTATTATTAATAATGAGCTATATAAAGGGATAAACGGTTACTCTGGAGAGCTCGGTCATATGACAATTGATCGCGAGGGCATACAGTGTAGATGTGGGAATAAAGGCTGTTGGGAGTTATATGCATCAGAGCAAGCTCTTTTATCAAAAGCCAATAGTCTAGAGTGGGAACTTAGTGATAGTAGTCCTATTCAATTAGAAACCCTCATTAACCTTGCAGATCAGGACGTGCGACAAGCTATTGACCTTTTTGAAGAAATTGGTCGTTCCATCGGTGTTGGTCTAATTAATATTATTCACACATTTAATCCGAAGCAAATAATTGTCGGAAATCGTCTAGTAGAGGCTAGAAAATGGATAGAACCTTCTGTTGAAGACGTAGTGAGACAATATACCTTACCATTTCATCAAACGGATATTAAACTATCCTTCTCAGACTTATCCACTCCTGTCTCCGCTTTAGGGGTAGCAGCTTTTTCTATTGAAAACTTTTTTAAGTCCATCCAAACAGTATAAAAAACGGGTACCAGCACTTAACCTGGTACCCGTTTTCTTTCTATATTTAGTAAGAATTTATTAAACTATCATCTAATCCAAAGTAAGTGTTCGTTTCATCTTTTACTGGAATTATCTCAATAAGTGTTATTTCATTCTTTGTAAGTGTGATAGTTAGATCGATGATTCCATTTTCTGCTGTATCTTTCCACGTACTTAACTTCGGCTTGGCTGCCTGTTTTAATGTTTCTACAGAGTTTTTATCAGGAAATCTTGGTCTGCCCATTTCCTGCCAGACCCTCCACGGATTTGCATGCTGCTCATCTACTGTTTGGCGCTTTATAAATACATTCCCTGAAGCAACCGGGAGTTCTAAACGGAGCTCTCTTTCAAAGCCTTCTCCTTTTTCCAGTACTTCATTCCATGCAACTAATACGACAGTGCCATCTTTTCTTTTTGTGACAAGAACTTGCTCATCACGATAAACTTGAGTTTCTCCTAATTGATGAAAAAAGGCAAACAAATGAAAGGTTGGCTTTGGAATTTCATTTAAAGCCATCAATCCAAAGCCACCATGGAATTGAGCTTTTGGAACATCCGCTTCCTCGAAAACATCACTAAATGTCCAGTAAGAGAAAGAATCTACATAATCTCCACCCTCACTTAGTATTCTTGCTAAGTACGCTGCATTTAATGGTGTATCATGCACTGGATTAATTGGACTATAAGAAGTATTGTATTCTGTTATATGAAACGGCAATTCCGGGAATGGAGATTCCTTGATTAGTCCCTTTACGACCTTAAATTGATGTAACATGTCTGTATTGTCTACTAAGTTTTGATAATAATAGTCTGGTGTCACTTTATTTGGACTTTCTGATGTGTAAGCATGTCTACTAACAAAATCTACTGGGACATTTTCCGTATGGCAGAATTGAAGAAAATCCACAATCCACTGATCGGCTCCCCCACAAATTGCAGGACCACCTACTTGTAGCTCAGAATTCACTTCTTTTACCGCGTTAGCCGTCACTTTATAGAGCTTGAAATACTCCTCTTTATTCGCTCCTTCCCAAAAATTAGTTAGATTTGGTTCATTCCACACTTCAAAGGGCCAGGTTTTCACTTCGTCTATTCCATATCGTTCGATAAAATGAGAAACTACCGCTACAATTAAATCCTTCCACTTTCCATAATCCTTTGGAGGAGTTACATTCCCCTTCCAATAAAATATCGTTTGATCTCCTGAAGCAAGTTGAGATGGCATGAAACCAAACTCAATAAATGGACGAATTCCTATTTCCAGAAAAGAATCAAAAATTCGGTCGATATACGTAAAGTTATAAAAGACTTTCGTTTCTTCGCCAACCTTGATTTCTCGATAAATTCCCACATCGTCCGAAAGTAGACCATGACCGCGTATATATTTGAACCCGATTTTTTCCTTAACGATTTTCAAATGATCTAAGTATTCCTTTTGCAAGGCAAGTCCTAGGCGGCCAGTTCCAACGCAGAAATTCCAGTTCGTATTAAGAATTGTACCGGTCTCTTCTTGAACCTTAATAGATTTCATGATAATCTCCTTATCTTCATTAAGAATAATAAATCAATAAATTTTTCTACCTAATTCGTCTGCTATTCCAGACTTTCGATAAAAGTACGTATTAATAATATCTCTCCATTCCTTTGAATGCGCAAGCTGAATCTCAAGTCTCTCTAAGACCTCTTTATATTTTTGTTTGTCCACCCTTCCATTCAACTTTTCCCATCTTTCTTTCAATACGGTAACTTGCTCCACCCCTACAAAATGGGTGTTGTAAATATGCTGGATAACCGTTTCGCCTGATTTAAGCTGATGGGTATACGGAACATGATGGAAGAATAATACTAGATTATCAGGGCAAGTCTCCAACGATTCATAAAGACTAGTATTTTCCGGAAAATATTGAGTGGTATAACCCGTACCACTTGTTACGGTTCTATTAACACCAATCCCCTGAAAATCAGCATAATGATAAGTTCCCCATACCGAGTATTCATAGCCATCTACATTTGGTCCGTAATGGTGGTTCGGATTCACCATCCAACCAACACCAAGAGGGGCTGTATAATTTTCATAGATTCTCCAAGAATCTGCTAACATTCTATTTACTTGCTCTAACACTTCCTCATCTGCCCCAAATGTTCGGATAATCCACTCATTTGTTATATCTTCTGCTGACAATTCAGGATTCCATGTTAGTCTGCCATATCCATATAAATTGGCCTGTGCAAGTGTATGACCAGTCCAATTGGAGTCATCCCCTACATTGATGACAGCAGAAACTCCACTGAACTTATAAGAATAAAGTGACCCATCCACAATTCGTTTAACAGGAGAACCTTCACCTTTTGCATACGTATCAAAATCTAATACTTCTTTCCATTGAGGGATTAAATAACATAGATGCTTCTGCTGCCCTGTATACTCCTGGGTAATTTGGAATTCAATGATCTGATTCGTCGTTGGCATCGCTCCAAATAATGGAGAAACCGGTTCCCTTACTTGGAAATCCATCGGTCCATTTTTTATTTGCAAAATAACATTATCCATAAACTGTCCATCTAAAGGTTTAAAATGATCATAGGCCGCTCGTGCTCGATCTGTCTCGCGATCACGCCAATCTTGCAGACAGTTATAAACAAAACAACGCCAGATGACAACACCGTTAAATGGAAGTAAAGCTTCTGCTAACATATTGGATCCATCAGCGTGATTTCTGTTATATGTAAATGGACCAGGGCGATGTTCAGAATCGGCTTTTACAACATAACCACCAAAATCAGGAATATAGTTATATACTTCTGCTGTTTTCTCCTTCCACCATTCCCGAACTCGAGAGTCAAGGGGATCCGCTGTATCAAGCCCCCCAAGCTGAATCGTGCTAGCATAGTTAATACTTAAAAAGGTCTTTATTCCATAAGAACGAAAAATCCCTGCTATTTCCGCTACATCAGGTAAATACTCACTCGTTATAAGCTTCGATTCTATTTCATGAACATTCACATTATTTATTGCAATCCCGTTTATCCCAATAGAAGCCATTAAACGTGCGTAATCTTTGATTCTCTTAAAATTTTTCGTAAACTGATAATCTTTATAGAAGATGGAATTTCCAGCATACCCTCGCTCTATACTTCCATCCATGTTATCCCAATGATTTAGCATACGCAGTTGATTTACAGGATTCTCTACAATTGAAACATTCTCCAAATCAGATTTTGTTTGCAGAAGTCTAAGTAAATGGAAAGTGGCATAAAGTAACCCTTTATCCGTTTTACCAATTAGAAGTAGACAATTTTGATTATTTACAGTTGCTGCAGTAAGCGCGTATCCTTCATCATTTAATGCTCCCTCGCACTGATCCCAATCAACCTCATTAGAAATACCTCTATTATTTAAAGTTGTTAGAATAATAGAAGGTTCCAGTACCTCTACTGTAGAAAATCTCGGTTCCATCCCTGTTATCGCTGTGATTCCATTAACTAATTCCTCTTTAGCAGCTAAAATTATCGGTGATTCTTCCTCCTGAATGACTAAATTGGAGAAAAAAACTGGGTAATTACGAGAGCTATCTTGCTTATAGTCTAACCAACACGTATCATATTCTTGATTTTCCATCATTTTGTTACCTTCTTTCATCTAAAAGTTGAAATCTGTTGCTAAAATCAGTTCAAGTTGAGGTAGTATTCTGTTGTAATCACATCTATTCATCCGATTTACATGTCTATCCGTCCAAAATCACTTAACATTCGTCCGATTTGCATAGATATTCGTCCAAAATCACTTGACATTCATCCGATTTGCATAGATATTCGTCCAAAGTAGTTCCCAACACCTGAATAAACTTCATGAAGAGGCGCCATTAAACCCCTGAATATGCCATAAAACCGCCATCTACCGGGACACTTATTCCGGTTACAAATCCACTTGCTTCTTCATTCACTAACCATAATAATGCCCCAAGTAAATCTTCCGGGTTTCCTAAGCGCCTCATTGGAGTATTAGCTAATATTTTTTCGGTTCTCTCGGTATAGCTTCCATCAGGGTTCTTAAGAAGTGCTTCATTTTGCTTTGTTAGGAAAAATCCAGGAGCAATCGCATTTACTCTTATCCCCGCCTCTGCCATGTGGACCGCCAGCCATTTTGTAAAATTCTCAACACCAGCTTTTGCAGCACTATAGGCTGGTACCTTCGTCATTGGGCTTGGTGCACTCATCGATGAAATATTAATGATGGTTCCTTTGTTTCCAATCATTCTTTTGGAGAAAATTTGCGTTGGAAGTAAAGTACCAATTAAGTTTAAATTAAATACAAAAGAGAAGCCTTCTAGTGTTAAATCAAAAAATGTCGTAAGCTCTCCATTTTGAAAATCAGCCAAATCAAACTTTTCTTTCGTCGTTACTCCTTTTGGATGATTACCTCCTGCTCCATTTATCAATACATCAGCTGGACCAAATTTCTGAAATACAGTTTCTTCCGCTTGCTTCACACTCTCTATATCCGTTACATCACACGCTACTGCTAATGCAATGCCTCCCTGCTCTCTTATCTCCTTAGCTACTAATTCAGCTTTATCAAACGTACGGTTAAGAATGGCTACTTTTATACCTTGTCTTCCTAATTCCTTCGCCATGCAGCCACATAACACTCCGCCTCCACCTGTAATGACGGCAACCTTACCAATTAGGCTCTCATTTAATGGCAGCATCGATTGTTCTCCCTTCCAATACTGATTCTTTTTTACTTTTCTCAAGCGCTTCCCATATCCCCTGAATATACATAATTCCCATGCCCCTATCATAAAGACCATAGCCAGGTCGAGCTTCTTCTCCCCAGATCATTCTTCCATGATCAGGGCGGAAATAACCTTGGAATTCATGATCATGAAGTGCTTTGATGATTTCAAACATATCTAATGAGCCATCAACACTCCTATGTGAGGATTCCTCAAAATCACCATTTTCATAGATTTTTATATTTCGCAGATGTACAAACGGAACACGGTCCATTTCTAGAAAATGTCTCATTATCTCTGGAATATTATTGGCGGGATTAGCACCAAGCGAACCAGAGCACAATGTAAGACCATTCGATGGACTATCCACAAGTTTCACAATTCTTTCGAGATTTTCTTTGTTCGTGACAATTCTTGGTAGGCCGTAAACAGACCATGGTGGATCATCCGGATGAATCGCTAATTTTATGTCGCACTCTTCCGCGACTGGTATAACCCTTTCTAAGAAATACTGCAGATGCTGAAATAGCTCTTCCTCATTTACATCTTTGTATAATTCAAAAAGTCGCTTTAATGATTTCAAGCGTTCAGGCTCCCAACCCGGCAAAGAATAACCGTTGGAAAGCTCCTCCATATTTTGAACAAGATCTAATGGATTGAGACCTTCCACTTTTTCCTTTTCATAAGCAAGAACCGTTGAACCATCTGGTAGCTCTTTTGCTAGGTCTGATCTTGTCCAATCAAATACGGGCATGAAATTATAACAAATCACCTTCACTCCGACCTTTGACAAATGTCGAATCGTTTGAATGTAATTCTCTATATATACATCTCTACTTGGAAGGCCAAGCTTTATATCTTCATGGATGTTAACACTTTCAATTACTTCAAGCTTAAGTCTATGCTGATTGACTTCTTTCTTTAATTGAAGAATATCCTCAAGTGGCCAAACTTCGCCTACTGGTATATGAAACAGAGCTCCTACTATCCCATTGATGCCAGGAATTTGCTTAATATGCTCTAATTGCACGCTATCTTCTTCTTTCCCAAACCATCTAAATGAAGTTATCACATGAAAGTCCCCTATCAATTATTATTAAATAATATGTAATTAAAACTGAGCAACAGTGATGCCGCCCAGAGAAAACGGTTAAATAAAAAAATGTGGAAATCGTTCAAGGAACATATCCTTTTCAAGATCAACTAAGCATAAATGCTCCTCCATCGCATTTTTTGCACCTTCCACATCTTTATTTACAATCAAACGATAAATTTCTTTATGCTGGGAGATAATATGTTCCCAATTAGAGTGATGAGATAATCGCAAAACTCGTAATCTATTAAAATGTATATTCAGCTGCTGAATCATTTTCCAAGTACGTGCTTTACCACATGAATAAAATAAAATTTGATGGAATTCTTCATCCAATTCAAAAAGCTTTAAATAATTTTTATTCTCGACACATAGATCCTGCATAGCTAAATTACTTTCGAGTTTAAAGCGGTAATCCTCTGATAAGTGATTGATAAGTAAGCCGACAATTTCTCTTTCTACTTTTTCCCTGATGAATCTGCCTTCCTCCACATAATTCATATTTATCCGAGAAACAATGGTCCCACTTTGAGGAATGATGTCTAAGAGCTCTTCTTGAGAGAGCCGAATAAAAGCCTCTCGTATCGGAGTCCTGCTTACTTTCAGCGTTTCTGCAATTTCCTTCTCAGAAATTTTAGTTCCAGGTTCGAGCTCAAAATTTAATATTTTGTGTTTTAACAGGTTATAGGAAAAATCCCTAGTGGACCCTCTAATAGTGTGTTGAACAAGCAATACTGTTCCTCCTTTATGAATGTCATTAGAGAATCACGTAACCGTTTCAAAAGTTTCTTCCAAACTGTTAGCCTTGCATTCTCTCGCTTTTCTTATATGCTGTACGATGCTTCTGCTGTCTCAATTTTCAGCGCTTTTTCTTGGGCTTCTATGCACAACTCCGCTGCTTTAAAAGCATGCTCTTGAGTCATCGCCGTCTCTGTTCCATTTAGGCAGTCCAAAATGAAGGCACCAAAGAAAGGAAACCCAACCTTTCCAGAACAATCAATATGCGTTTCTCCGTGATGATTGACTAAATATAAGTGGTTAGAAGTGTTTTCTCTTCCGATATCAATATATTTCCGAACTTCGATATATCCTTCTGTTCCAAGAATGATAACGCGACCATCTCCCCATGTTCCGAGTCCATCAGGTGTCAGCCAATCTACTCGGAAATAAAAAGTGGCACCATTGTCAGCAACTAATGTAGCATCTCCAAAATCCTCAAACTTCGGGTAATTCTTAAAGCTATAATTTGCTACCTTACTATGTAGCACCTTCGCATCCTTTGCCCCACTATAAAATAGAAATTGTTCGATTTGATGGCTCCCAATATCGCATAGAATTCCTCCATAATACTCTGGATTAAAAAACCATTCTGGACGACTATTTGCATTCGCACGATGCGGCCCTGTACCAATAACTTGAACAACTCTTCCGATTGCCCCTTCATCTATTAGTTGTCCAGCATATACCGCACCTTCCACATGTAGACGTTCACTGTAATAAATTCCCCATTTTAAACCGGTCTCAGTTACTTTTTGCCGAGCTTGTTCGATTTGTTCCTTTTTCGTAAAAGCAGGTTTATCCGCAAAAAAATGTTTTCCATTGTCCAACGCCTTGAGACCTACTTGGTAACGGTTAGAAGGAATACTTGCACACGCAATTAGCTTAATCGATGGATCATTTAAAATTTCCTCTTCTGTTTGTGCAATCTTTACACCGGAATAGATTTCCTGAAACTTCGATACTTTGTTACTGTCAGCGTCATATACTACTGCTAACATACCTCCAGCCTCTATTAAACCGTTACACATTCCATAAATATGCCCATGGTCGAGTCCAATTGCAGCAAACAAAAACTCACCTTCTTGCACAACTGGCTTCTCCTTATTTCCTACAGGTGCGTAATTCATCCCATCCGCTTTATTCATTGAATTAACCCCTTTCCTATTTTCCTCTTCATTCCATTGCAGAGTTAATAGTTTCCACCTGTTGTAATCGTGTTCTCATTGAAGTTAACTATTTCTTTTTTCTTTTCATAGAATCGTATAGCATTCTTCATCATGCCATCTCGTGTATAAAATGGACTGTCCTTTGTAATTGGAAGCACTACTGTTTGCTTTAAGCTTGCTGATTGGAAAATTGACGTAATAATTTCTAATGTTTTTCTGCCCTGCTCTCCATCTACTAAAGGATTTCTTCCTTCTTCAATCGCATTTAGCACATCATCTATCTGTCCTGTGTGTCCTTCATAAGAAAGAGTTGGAAATTGATCATATATTTCTTGAAGCTTTATTTCTAATTCCTTATTCTCTACAGGGAAGCCATTTTCCGAAGCCTTTGATGCTCTCACCTTCCATGGAACGGATACTCTTGCATCCTTCCCTTGGAAAATCAACTGCTGTTCTTCACCATGGTGTACGACCGAACTTGTAATTTGAGCCATGCTTCCATTCGGATATCTACCTATTGCAATTGATAAATCCTCTACCTCGGCATTTTCATGAGAGGTATTACTCATAGAAGCCATAATTTCAGAGGGTGCACCTGCTAACCATTGATAAATGTCGATGTGATGGACAGCATGATTTAACGTACATCCCCCACCTTCCTTCTCCCAGGTTCCTCTCCACCACAAATCATAATAGCTCAAACCTCTCCACCAATAAGAATCTACTTGAGTATGAACAATCGGACCAATTAATTGTGAATCAAGAACTTGCTTAAGCTTCATTACCGAATTTCGAAAACGATTTTGAGCTACCACAGATAATAACTTTTGATTTCTCTTGGCAGCTTCAATCATTTTGTCGCACTCTTCTAGTGAAGAAGCCATTGGTTTTTCAACAAGTACATGCTTTCCGGCATTTAACGAAGAAATTGCCGCTTCCGCATGTGTAAATGGAGGAGTACATATAGAAACTAAATCAATATCTTCCCTTTTAAGCATTTCATGAATGTCTTGATAAATTTGGGCTTCAAGTTTATACGATTTTACTAACTTCTCTGCTTTTTCCGGATAAATATCACATAAGGCGACGATTTTACACTTTTCAGGGAAGGTTAAGTATGCCTTTATATGTTCAGAGGCAATCGCCCCGGTCCCAACAATGGCAATTCCACGCATGACGATCAGCTCCTTCGTTTCTTTAAATGTACTTGGTCTCTCTTAGAATCCTGACTTCTTTAGCAGGGAGAGTTATTTGTTCCCCCTTCTCATAATAATTTTGTTCCAATACACAAAAGCAGTGATTTGGTAATACAATATTTTTTGTTTCATCCGAATGATTTAAAATAAAGGTAAAGACTTTATCCTCTTTATGACGTCTTACAATTTCTAAGCCTTGGTCTGCTTCAATATCTGAAGCAATTCCTTTTTGTTCCGTTAACTGACTAAATAATACTTCTAATAATGCCGCTTCTGGCTGACTCCCAATATACCAAGCTTCTCCAGCTCCATAATGATTTTTCGTAATAACCGGTAACCCAGCATAGAAATCCTTTCCATATGTAGCAATTATCTCTGCATTTTCTGTTTGAACTAAGTCAAAAATTAGGTTACATGTGTACGAGCCTTGTAGCTTACCATGATCTAGGCATATGAGATTATGATCTGCCGGGTGCAATGTGTCCGTTTCGTCAATTCTAATGCCAAGTAGATTCTTCAATAATCCTGGACTCACATCTAATATTGCATTATCATACTCATCCACAATTCCGCTTAAATACGTAGTGACAAATATTCCGCCCTTCTCCACAAACTCTTCTAATTTTTGATAGTAATTATCTTTCATCATATGCAATAGAGGTGCGATAACGATTTCATAGTCCTCAAGGCTTTGATCAAGACCAATAACATCAATATCAACATTCAATTTGTATAATGCTTGATAGTAATGGATCATCGTCTGCTGATAACTGATATATCTACTTGGTCCATCAGAAATTTCAACAGCCCACCAGCAATCCCAATCAAATACGAGGGCAACCTTGGCCTTCGTGACAGCGCCAATTACCTCATTTTCAAGCAAAAGCAATTCCTCACCGAGTCCTGTTATTTCCTTAAATACTCTCGTATCATTCCGACCTGAATGGTCAATAACGGCTCCGTGATACTTTTCAGATGCCCCTTTCGATTTTCTCATTTGGAAAAATAAAATAGCGTCCGCCCCATGCGCAAGAGCCTGATAACTCCATAGCCTCATAACACCTGGCCTTTTCACTGGATTTATATCTCTGCATGCAGTTGTACTAGGAGTTTGCTCCATTAACCAAAATGGCTGACCTTTCTTTAACCCCCGCATCAAACTATGCGTTAACGCCATTCTTGCTTCTGAATGCATATCAGGCGGATAATTATCCCACGATATGAAATCTAAATGCTTCGCCCACTTAAAGTAATCGAGAGGTCGATACATTCCCATAAAGTTTGTCGTTACTGGAATGCCTGGAGTAATATCCTTTACTATTTCTTTTTCTGCGATGAAATTAGCTAACATGCTGTCAGAATTAAAGCGCATATAATCTAGCGTAATCCCTTGAAAGGCTGTTACATTTTCTTTGTTATAATGTTCACTTAATGCATTAGGGACTACTATTTCCTCCCAATCATAAAAATAATGCGACCAAAAAGTAGTATTCCATGCATCATTCAACTTTTCTAACGTACCGTATTTTTTCTGTAACCATGAGCGAAAAGCCTTTTCGCAATTTTCACAGTAACAAGTGCCCCCGTACTCATTGTTCACATGCCAAGCAATAATATTGTTATAATGATGATATCTAGTTGCAATTTTTTCAGCTAATAACTTAGAGTACTTTTGATAAACAGGACTATTGGGACACGAGTTATGTCGTTGACCAAATTTTCTTTTTCTTCCTTCAAAATCTACTCGTGTCACCTCAGGGTATTTATTCGCCATCCATGGTGGATGTGCTGCAGTGCCTGTTGCAAGACAAACATTTTTGTTATTCGCCTGCAAGAATTCCATTATTTTATCTAAAACGGAAAAATCATACGTATTCTCATCTTTTTGAATAATAGACCAGCTAAATACACCAACCGTTAACGTTTCAATATGAGCCTCACCAAAAAGATTCATATCTTCTGACCATACTTCTTCAGGCCATTGTTCAGGATTATAGTCTCCTCCAAAAAGTACTTTCTTCATATTCCTACCTCCACTTTTCCTATCCCTGTTTTACAAAATTCTTTTTAACATCTTCTAACATTTCTTGTTGATTAAGGAGAATTAGATACGCTACGATACTAGAAACAAAAAGAATCAAAAAATTAGTAGTGATGACAGTGGCTACTCCAACAAGGAACAAAATAAAAAAATTTCCCAATGTGCATTTTACCTTGTTAAAACAGTAGTACATGGATAATTTCCATATATCTCGTAATCTAAAATTGAAATGAGAATTAATTGTTAACGCATTGATACAAACCATTACTCCTACTATCATCAAAATAAAGATAACGATAGATAGGACTTGATTAGTATCTGATGCAGACTGGCGAAGATATTGGAGATCAACAAGTAAAATGAAATAGATTAAGAGAATTTGACTCCATAAAAATAAGGTAGATTTCACTTTTGTCTTATACCCATACAGAAAATCTTTGGTAGGCGATAGCTCTTTCTCGTGAATGAGCTTGCCCATGGAATATAATATTCCTGAAATAGCTGGTCCAGATGGGATAAGTGCTAAAAAGTATAAAATGATATTCGAAAATGTTGGAGTTAATGTCATAAAGAAAAAGAGAAAAACGATATTTGCTAGAATAAAGTAAATGTTGGTTAAAGATATCCAGTATACATAGTTAGTAAAAGTAAATAGTATTCCTTGTCCGAATTCTTTTCTTTGTTCCATTTTCCATCATCCTTTATTCTAGCTTGTAGTTTTATTTAAGTTGTTTTAGGCTACCCTGAAAATAAGTAGGTTGTCTGTCAAACTCCCTTCCAATTTCCGCTCCTGTCACTTGCTTTCCGCGGGGCGTTTCGGGAGCCTCCTCGGAGCACAGCTCCTGCGGGGTCTCCCGAAACGCGCTTCTCCAGCAGTAGTCAAGTACCATCCGCTGCAATCTACAGGGGAAACGGATAAATAGGAAGGTTTTCTGTCTAAATCCTCCCATTTTTCATTGCTCATGTTGCAATTTGGTTAGTTAGACAATTAGGTTGCCTCTCCTTTTGAAGGAGTGGCAACCTTTTTTATTAGTTGTTTTTCTTGTTGTAGTCTTGGTATGTTTTGTTAGCAAGTTCTAAATATTGATCAAGTCCTTGGTTTTTTAGTTCATTGACGAAAGCATCGAATTCGCTTAGATCACGTGTTCCTAGAATAAATTTTAAGGTGTTTTGATCTGAGTAATCTTTTAATGGTGTACTTAATAGTGTTACTCTTTCTCGATCTTCAATTGTGTATGGAATCGCTGGTTCTGCTGGAACTACTGTTTTTACATTTTTCATGTTCTCTTGGAATTTGATTTCTTCCTCTAGCATCATGGAATGTAATAATTCTGTATTACCACCATATGTGAATACACCGCCAGAGAAGCCATTTTCTATCCTTAAATCTTTCGAGCCTGCTGGGTTTAATCCGTTATAATTCCAATCAGCTGTTAATTTTCTTTCCCCATTTTCTTTTGTAAAGGTCGTACCTTCTACTCCCCACTTCACAAACTCTTGAGCTTCATCACTGTAGTAAAGCCAATCTACAAATTGTAATAAAGCTTCAAAATTCTCACTTTGTTTTGCTTTAGAAGAAATCATGACACCGTTTTCAAGACGAGTTCCGGCCATTAGCTGTCCAGCTGGTCCACCTGGTACCGTAATTTTAGAAATGGAATAGTTTCCTTCACCTAATAATTGATTCATACTATTGCGGTAAGAGACAACATCTTGAGAGTTTCCATTTATGATGAAGGATTTACCAGATACAAACTTTTGAATTGCTTGCTCGTCATCTTGTGTGAAGCTCTCTTTGTCTAACAATCCATCATTAACTAATTTATTGAAATAAGTAAGTAATTCCTTATACTCATCCGTAGTGGATGTGTAGATAAACTCATCCGCATCTTTTTTATACGTTAGACCATTGACAAAACCCCAACCTGCTTTTGTTCCAAATCCTACTGAGCTAATGTTTAACGTACTGTTAAATTGATAGCGATCAGAGAAAGGAATGTTGTCTGGATACTTTGCTTTCAAGGTTCTCATTGCCTCATATACTTCATCCCACGTTGTAGGTAGAGGAATATTATTCTCTTCAAAAATATCTGTACGAACGATTAAGGTGTAGTCAGGCCATACTGCTTCATGCAACCCCGGAAGCAAATAATACTTTCCATCGTTTTGTCTTAAACCTTCTAACTCATCCTCTAAGCCCCATTTCGTTACTTTATCCATAAAATGTGGCATTTTATCTACATAGTCACTAACTGGTAAAATTGCACCAGAGGAAACGAAGGCAGATTCTTCTCCACCATATGTTTTCGGAATAATAAGTGGTGAATCACCTGAGCTGATTAATAGGCTACGCTTTTGACTATAGTCACTCATCGGTATAATAGTAGGTTTTAATGAAACATTTGTTCTATCAGCAATCTCTTCCCATAGCAACCAATCTTTTTTGTATGGGTAGTTTGGATGATCACTGTACATAATTGTAAATTCTAGCTCTTCAGCTGATTTAAATGTTTCTCCGACTCCATAGGAATCCATTGCCCCTTTTTGCTCTTTTTCTACATCAGTGCTCGACTTGTCCGAACACCCTGCAAAAACAATTGTAAAGATAGTTAATAACACCAACATCCTCATGCGCTTTGAAAAAAATTTCTCCATTCCCTTTTCCCCCTAAAAAATAATATATGGTAAAAATGTAAAACCCCTCATTACTTTACCGATCCTAACATTACACCTGATACGAAATATTTTTGTACAAAAGGATAAATAGTTAAAATCGGTAAAATTGTTAATACCATCGTTACAGATTTAATATTCGCAGCAATTTGCGTTAAATTATCAGCTGATGTAGCTCCTGCAGAAACACCACCTGTTACCCCTGCGATCATGTTCCTCAAATAAATCGTAACGGGAAATAGCTCTTTTTGATCTAAATATAAGAATGCTGGAAACCAAGAGTTCCAATGTGCAACAGAATAAAAAAGGATCATCGTAGCAATTACTGCTTTACTTAAAGGCAAGATGATTTTCATTAAAATCCCATACGTATTTAATCCATCGATGGAAGCTGCTTCTTCTAGCTCTTCCGGCATATTCTCAAAAAATGATTTCATGATAAGCATGTTATAGATACTAATTGCTCCTGGAATAACAATTGCCCACATCGTATTGCCAAAACCTAGAGCATTAATCAATACATAGTTTGGAATTAATCCACCATTAAAGAACATAGTAAATACAGCAAATAGAGTTAAGTACTTTCGCCCCACAAGTCGTTTTTTCGATAGGGCATAAGCAAATATCGTCGTTAGAAACATCGAGATGACAGTTCCAACTACGGTGTAAACAACCGTGTTTTTATAGTTAATCCAAAACATTTTATCTGCTACTACCGTTTTATACGTGTCGATATTAAAGCCTTTTGGTAGCAAGTTTACTTTTCCTGCATTGATATATGCTTCACTACTGAATGATTGCGCAACCACATTGAGAAATGGATACAGCGTACAGAAAATTACTAATATCAAGATGAAGCCATTAAACACTTTAAAAATCTTATAAGACAGTGACTCTTGCATTATTTTCCCCTCCTACCACAAGCTTCTCTCTGTTAATTTTCTTGATATCTTGTTGGCTGAAAGCACTAATACTAATCCAATGATTGACTCAAATAATCCAATCGCTGTAGCATAGCTGAAGTTACTAGATTCTAAACCAACTCGATATAAATAAGTAGAAATAACATCTGAAGTATCATAAATTAATGGATTGTATAGGAGTAATATTTTCTCAAAGCCTACTGATAAGAAACTACCAATATTTAAGATTAGTAAAACTACAATGGTAGGTAAGATCCCTGGAATCGTTATATGTAAGGTTTGTTTCCACCTATTTGCACCATCTATTTTTGCCGCCTCATATAAAGATTCATCAATCGTCGTTAACGCAGCTAAGTATAAAATAGCTCCCCATCCCATCCCTTGCCATATTTCTGAGGTAATATAAATGGTCCTAAACCATTCTGCTTGCTGCATAAAATTAAGGCGCTCGCCGGTGAAAAATTCAACTATTGCATTGATAGATCCATTCACTGCAGTTAGCTGTAGGACCATACCTGCAACAATTACAATGGAGAGAAAATGTGGCAAATATGATGCCGTTTGAACGAATCTTTTAAACTTTCTTGCTTTTACTTCATTTAATAGTAGGGCAAATATAATCGGTATTGGAAAAGCAATAATTAACGTAAGACTTCCTAGAACTAATGTGTTAGTAAAAACCTTCCAAAAAGTAGGGTCATTAATAAACATTCTAAAATAGTGGAACCCAACCCAGCTTTCTCCATAAATATTTCCTCCAGGTACGAACCTTCTAAAGGCAATAACATTCCCAAGCATAGGGCCATATTTAAAAATAACTAAATAAATAATAGGTAAGATTAATAGTGAGTAAAGCTGCCAATCCTTTCGGATAATTGCAGCCATTTTTGCAAACCGTTTCTTTTTGTAAGGCTTTAATTCCTGCATAGGCTTTTTCTCTATTCCTACTTCCATCTTATCCCCCCATCTCTATACAAAAAGGATTCCTAACATGCTGATACTTAATTTTCGCCTGATTCCAATTCTTCATATCTAAAGTAATCAAAATCGGCAAAATGTCTTCTGCCAGAGGTATCCTGACAATGCATCCCAACAAATGCTCCTGTAAAGAAACCACCTTGGTCAATATAGTCATCAGAAAGCTTATAAGACTCAAATGCGACAGGAATATCATTCCAATTAGTACCATCAAAGGAATATTCAAATAGGAAGTAATCCTTCCGTACCTTCACTTTTAAATGCACCGCTTTCACTTCATCTGGAACTGTAATTTCTTTGCCTTTAATTGGTGCAGACGTTTGGTAACGATCGCATGCCATAATATCGATAATACGTCCCTTTTCCTCATGCTTTGTTACATGAAGATAAACCCAGTTCTTCGTATTGTAATAGCAGGTTAATCCAGCCATTTGTTGGAACGAAGTTGGATTAAACTCTACCTTCGTCTCCGCATCAAAATAGAAGCTTTGCCAGCGTCTTGCTACATGGGCTTGCGTGAATAAAGAGTGTAACGATTCTCTGCCGTACAATCTTAAATAGCCTGTTCGATTTGTTAGAGAGCCAATTTCCTTAGAAAAAGGAATTCGTAAAGTTTGAAAATGATGATTAAGAACTTCTGATTCGAATTCATCTTGAGTGTCAAAATCCTTTTCCCATACCACTTCTGGTAAATCGGGACCTTCTACCTGCCAAGATGGTGTGTTCCCACCTACTACGTATGGCCAGCCATCTTTCCACTCTAACTTTTGAATCGCCGTTTCCCTCCCTAATGGACAATAACCACGCTCTTCTAGGATTTTTCTTCCTTTTCGCTTCAAAGGTCTACCAGTTAAATGAACCATATACCACTCACCATTTTGCGTTTCCACAATGGAGGCATGCCCTGCCTTTTGAAGGGAATTTCCTGGATCATGCCAAGTAGTGATTAATGGGTTTTCAGGATGTACTTCATATGGTCCTGTAAGGCTTTTAGAGCGCGCAATTGTTGCGGCATGCTCATATTTCGTACCACCCTCTGCTGTGAGTAAATAATAATAACCATTAATTTTGTAAATATGAGGAGCCTCTGTTAAACCAAGATCTGTTCCTTTAAAAATATTTAAAGGTGCCCCAATTAATTGTTTCGTTTCCGTACAATACTCTTGAAGATTAATTCCATAGAAATGATGGTTGTCTACTCGATGATCCCAAACCATATTTGTTAAGTATTTTTTTCCGTTATCGTCATGAAATAATGAAGGATCGAATCCTGAACTGTTTAAATAAATGGGTTCGCTCCACTCTCCGTCAATTTGCTCAGCTGTGACAAGATAGTTATGCCCATCCTTCCACACATTTCCGTCTACTACCTTAATATCCGAATAGATTAACCAAAACTGCCCATCTGCATAACTTAAACATGGCGCCCATACCCCACCAGAATCTGGATTTCCAATCATGTTTAATTGACTCACTCGATTTAACGGTCTGCTAATTAATCGCCAATTCTTTAAATCTTTTGAATGGTGTATCTGAACACCTGGGAACCATTCGAAAGTGGATACCGCAATATAATAATCATCTCCCACTCGACAAATACTTGGATCTGGATTAAAGCCCTTTAAGATTGGATTTTGAATCATATAAAATTCCTCCTTATAAAAACGCTTTCAAATTATTTTAGAAATGTATCAGTTTGAAGCTCCTATACTAGTAATAGTAGTATGGTAGTTTGATAAAAAATGAAAACCCTTACATTTCAGGGCCGATTCACTCCTTTGGATAAACAAAAACCTTAAGAGTTGTGTTCTTATCCTTTATCGCTTTTTCGAATGCATCTTGCGTTTTAGCTAAGCTGTATTTATCTGTAATCATCTTTTCTATTTTATTTTCACTACTAGATAACAATTTAATTGCTATTGGGTACGTATGGTGATATCTAAAAATTCCCATCACATCAAGTTCTTTTTCTATTACTTGAGCAAGATTGATGAAGGCTTCGTCCTTTGAAGACATTCCAACAATCGCTACCCTACCTCCCCTTCTTACAGAAGAGATGCAGCCCTTTACTGCCACTTCACTTCCTGCTGTTTCAATAGCTAAATCTACTCCAGCTCCATTCGTGTACTCATTTATTCTCTCTTCTAAATTATCGTGAATGACATGAATAGCGTGAGTCGCTCCCAACTCCAGTGCTACATCTAAGCGATTTTGTTGAAGGTCTACCACAATAATATTGGCCGCCCCTTTTAATCTCGCTGCAGTTACTGTCATTAAACCTATTGGTCCCATTCCAAAAATAACAACTGTCTCTCCTGTAGACAAATTTCCTCTTTGGACTGTATGTAAGCCGACGGAAAATGGCTCTATTAACGCAGCTGTTTCATAGCTCATAGTATCAGGTATTGGGAAAACCAAGTCAGCCCTTATCGTGATATATTCACAAAAGGCCCCATCATATGGAGGGGTAGCTAAAAATTCAACTTGCGAGCATAAATTGTAACGACCATCCAAACAATTGCGACACGTTTTACAAGTTTTCCCTGGCTCAATTGAAACACGTTGCCCGACAATAAGCTTTTTCACTTCGATTCCTAGCTTTACAATTTCTCCAGACAGTTCATGCCCTAAGATTATTGGCTTTTCTACTACAAAGTTCCCTATTTTTCCATGCTCGTAATAATGGATATCTGATCCACAAAGTCCCACAGCCTTCACTCTGATCAATACTTCATCATCCTTAGGTTCTGGCCTTAGCACCTCTTGAATCTCTATCTTTTTTGAGCTTGTTAAAACTGCTGCCTTCATTTTGGTTTTTAACACGTATAAGATGCATTCCTTTCCAATTCATTTTGTATATAACTGAAATCATTCACCTAAGCTTAAATATGTTTTTTCTGACTTTTCAATCTTATTGATAAAAGTATACCACCAGAGACTTTGTTTGTCTATCGAATGAACAAAGTTTATTTTGAGACTTTTCTCTTATTTTTTCACTATTTTATAAGTTATAATAGACTTAGGTTTTTAAAGGAGTTGGCAACATTGCATACTGTGACAGGATTTTTATATAGAAGTTGCGAATGGATTATGAGATTTGCGTTTTTAAATCTTCTTTGGATCGTTTTTACATTACTTGGATTTATTATTGGAGGTTTTTTTCCATCCACTATCGCGATGTTTACTATCATTAGAAAATGGATAATCGGACATTCAGATCTCCCGGTCTTACACACCTTTTGGACTACATATAAGAAGGAATGGCTGAAAAGCAATCTACTAGGGGTGCTTTTACTCGCAGCTAGTTCCATTATTTATTTGGAATATACCGTTATTAACAATAGCACCCACTCCTTTTTGCAGTTAAGCAAATATCCTTTTTTTCTATTAGTAATTCTTTTTACTTTTCTACTGTTATATAGTATTCCTGTTTATGTGCATTACAACATTACGATACTGCAAGTATTCAAGAATTCCGTTCTTATTATGCTAATTAATCCCTTAAACAATATCGTAATGATACTTGGCTTAGTTCTTGTTTATTACATTGGACAAATTCTACCGGCCCTCCCTATCCTATTTGGTGGCAGTGTGAGCGCATTTATCATTATGTGGACCTGCATCCAAAGCTTTAAGCATATTGAACGCAAGAAAGATGCTTTAGCAACCATAAAAAAAGAAGAATAAACCCTCATTCGTTTATTCTTCCTTTTCATTATTCCCTTTTCACCTCATAACACTACTACCAAAAAGAGAGTTTAACAGATAACTTACCTATTTTCAGGGTAGCCTATTTCATAAAATTGTCCGCATCCTCATTAAGCCATAAAATACTCGTTACACCCCTTGGATAATACTTACTTCCACTTATTTCACCTGAAATGATTTGGTCACTCCAGCTCCAGACAGATAGCGTTGGGTGTGTCAGCCAATCCACATGGGCGGCATCTGCCTTCAGTCCTTTTTCATCCCATTTCAAGCCGAGAATTTGGCGTGCGATAAATTGAGATAAATAGATTTTACTTAACCAAGAATTATTGCTAGTCGAGGATATTTTCCATCCACCATTGTCAAATAAGCAGACCTCATCAACTAAGACTGTTTCTAGATGTTTTTTTAAGGCTTTAATATAATCAGAAAAACGACCGTTTGGATCTAATGCTTCCTTGGCGTTTGTAAAGTATGGAAAAACTAATCCTTCAATAGCAGGAATAATTTTCGAATCATTTCCTTCTCCAACTACTGCTGGGATATAGCCATCCTCCGTTACATGGCTGATGATTGTATTTGCACACTTTTCCGCTTGCTCTCCTGCCATTTTACTTAATTCAAGTTTTTCGGTTTCCGCGAAAAGTCTTTCCAGTGCGATATAAGAGGCCCAGCACTTTCCTGCTAAATAAATGTTGTTTCTCGCCTGTCCTAATGAAACATCTAAACTATCATAGGTTGTAATTTCAGCCCCACCCATGACACGACTTGAATCTAATCCCATAACTCCATTTCGCTTTTTGGCATCCGGATGATCTCTATTTAATAAACTAGTAAAACACTTTTCAACTATATTCATATTTTGGTTTAACCATTCTCTATCTTGAGTATGCTCCACATATGCGGCAGCACATAGCACCCAGTTGACTAGCTGCTCATGGGTCATATGCGAAAAGCAACCATCCAATCCATATAACTCATACGAAGAATATTGCGGTCGCGATATCGTGTTAGCGACCCCCATATCATGTGTAAAACTGATTCCACCTGGATACACCTGCTCCTCACCAGGAAAACGAACCTCATCTTCATAACTAAATCTTTTAACAAACATATCTAATTCATTTTTTACAGTCCAAGGATTCATTTTTAGCTCAAAGAACAATTGATCGACTGTCAGATCAAAGGTGTTCATCATGCGATATTCGCCCTCATTTACAATCCAGAACGGCTCCCCCTCGTGATCAAGTAATTGCGTGCATCCATAATAACTTCTTATTGAATGAGCTAACATAAACTTTTGATCATCTGATAAATGTTCTGCACCCTGTATGAGCTGATCTGCTTGGTGAGCTTTGTCTTTTACAATGTCACACTTGGATAACGCATATGTAGCTACCTCTTCAATGTTTTTAAAAAAGTGGGTGTAGTAATAAGAAGCATCTAATCCAGCCGTTACATATCCATCACGATGAAAACAAATGGCAAATTCATAGGTTTTGCTCTCACCCGCTGGAACGTCCATCACTAATGCACCAATAGGTCCTAGCCCAAATGTCCAGTTTTCTTGGAGTGGTGTAGTCAAGATATTCTCTAAACTGAAATGCATCGCCGATTTCACTTCTGAGTTTGCAGAAGCGATCGCTGTTATGCGTCCCTGCCCTACTCCAGCAATATTTTCACATGTATCATCTAAACGCCTCATCGAGCTGTACGGATCATTTCCTTCATAGGCAAAAAATGCTCTTCTTGGACTGGTTCCCTTTGTATTATCTACTGTTAATTCTGCCATCACAGCAGGCATTATCGTTAATTTCAACTCTTCATCTGAACCAGTGCCAGGCTCTGGAACCGGCGTGGCCTGTGTATAAATGGTAAAGGTTATATCCCCAGCCTTCCAAGTATCCGTTCCTAATTGGAAATCACGCTCTACCACTTCTTTTGCAAATGGATGAATGATTTTTGGTTTATCAGGATTAGGATCTGGATTTTCGATATCATATCGCTTACTTTCATCCTCCCCTGTATCAAAAAAAGGTAATGCTTCGTAAATTCCCTCTTTACCTCTAGATTCCACACCGATATACACATTCTTTCGTGGAGAACGACCTAATTCTAAATCTAAGCCACCACCACTACCTGGAAACCCAAGGGTAAAACTTGAAAAAGCACCGATTGGCGAATGATGAGCATTAAAGAATTTATTTTTCACCAAATTAAACTCCCTACTTTCTTCTGTTTTCACTACTCTATTTATCCTTTCACTGCACCGGAGGCAATCCCTTCGACAATCTTATTGCTTAAGAAGAAGAAGACAATCAAAATTGGCAAAATACTTATTACTAAAGTAGCGCCGATTGCTCCCCATTCGGTCATATATTGCCCAATGAAATTTTGGATTCCGACTGTCAAGGTTTTATATTTATCAGAGCTGATAAATGTATTGATAAAAACAAATTCATTCCAGTTATATATCATATTAATAATGACAGTAGTTGAAATTACCGGCATCGTTAGCGGCAACGTAATTTGAAAAAAGATTCGATGGACAGAGCAGCCGTCCATTACTGCTGCCTCTTCAATTTCGCGTGGTAATGTATAATAAAACCCTAATAAGATCATAATCGTCAACGGTAAATTAAAGGCAGTGTACGTTAAAATAATCGATAATGGATGATCTATTAAATTAATATTTATGAACATCTTAAACAAAGGAATTAATGCAGAGTGGACTGGAATCATAATCCCAATCATAAATAACCCAAGTACAAACTTACTATATTTCCAATTCATTCTTGTAATGGCAAAGGTCACAAGGCTTGCTGAAAGAACAGTCAACACTACCGCAACAAGTGTGATCCAAACACTATTAAAAAAATAGACACTAATATTTCCTTCTGTCCAAACCGTCACATAATTCTCCCATTTCGGGTTGGATGGCAATGCAAATGGAGAAGCATTAAACACTTCCTGATTATCCTTCAGCGAGAAGAACACTAACCAAACCAATGGATAAATTTGTAAAAATGCAATAATTCCAAGAATGAGATACATTACTCCGAATCCAATTTTTCGGATGATAGGGTTCGTCGACTTCTGGCTATGAAGTGGCGTTGCAGGGATTCCTGTATTCCCTTGTTGTTTCGGTATAGCATTCATATTTTTCCCTCCCTTTAGTATTGAACCTCTTCATTCGAAACGGTTAATTTACGAATCATCCAGGTAATTACTAAGCAGATTAATAGTAAGAAGAAACCAATAGCACTTCCATAACCAAAATCATCAGCTTTAAAGGCTTTTTGGTACATGTACGAGGCGATAACCTCACTTGCACCATTCGGACCGCCACCAGTCATTACATAAATTAAATCAAAATACTTTAGCGATCCAACAATGGCTAATACGATCGTCACTTTGATTACTCCAGCTATTAATGGGAGTTTGATTCGATAAGCAATTTGGATTGGCGAAGCACCATCAATTTTAGCTGCTTCTACGATGGAGTCCGGGATATTTTTCAATGCTGCATAATAGATTAAAATGTAAAATCCTGCATACTGCCAAATAATCGCAACAAATATAGCGCCTAACACTAACTTAGGTTCCGAGAGCCATGCCGGAGGATTATCAATACCAAGCGACATTATTAGGCTGTTCAATAATCCGTTCGATGGATGATAGATTTTCAACCATAGCTGTGCAATTGCAACAGAGGATAATAGCATCGGAATTAAATAAATTTTTCTTAATAGATTTGCCCCTTTTATTTTACCTGCCAATAATAAAGAGATTGCTAAGTATCCGACTAAACTTAACGCAGAGAATATTGCCAGTAAAAACGAATGACCAGCACTATTCCAAAAAAGCTTGTCTTGTATCAGCTTGATGTAGTTATCTAGCCCAATAAAAGACATCTCACCAATTCCATCCCACTTCATTAATCCATAATATCCAGTTAAAATAATCGGAATATAAATTAACACAGTGATTAACAGAAGCGCGGGGAGAATATATAAACCGATGATGAATTTGTTAGACATAACCTTATTCATTTTTTTCAGCCCCTTATTTAAGAAGGACATATCACTTAGTGTGGATATGCCCTTTTTCATTCTTTTCTTATTCTTCGTTTGCTAAGGCAGCTTCATGCTGTTTTGCAAAATCTTCTGGTGTCGTTTGCTTCCCAAATAACGCTTGAATCATATTTAAATGCTCTTGCGCTACAGATGGACTCATTTGTACATCTGCATACAATGTAATATTACTTGCATTACTTAATTCATTTAACACATCAATGTACAATGGTGGTAAATCAATAGCAGAAGTATCAACCTTCGTTGCTGGAATTACTCCTGCATCTGTAACCGATCTCTCTCCCCATTTCTCTACGAAGAACTTAACAAAATCTTTTGCTTCTTCCTTAACAGTTGATTTTTCAGAAACGAATAAACCTACTCCTGGTCCACCGACAAAGCTATTAATATCTCCTTTTCCTCCTGTTACAGTTGGAAATTTAAAGAAACCGATTGAATCTCTGAAGTCTTGTGGAACATCTTCGTTTGTCGTATAGTTTGGTAACTCCCAAGATCCCATTAAATACATCGCAGCTTGATCATTCATAAATGGACCTTTTGCTTCATCATTGGATAATCCATTAAAGCCCTTAACGAAAGCATTCATGTCTACTAAGCTTTGAATCTCTTTCGCCGCTTCAACTAGTGCCGGGTCTTCAAAGCTACCTGTTCGATTAATAGCATTCGTTAATGTTTCTGGACCACCTAAACGGTCAGCAAGATACATATACCACATAGACCCAGTCCAGCGATCTTTATTTCCTAATGTAATTGGTGTAACACCGTTGTCTGAAAGTGTTTTTACAATGTTTTTAAATTCGTCATATGTTTCTGGCACTTCAAGACCATATTCTGCAAAAATATTTTTATTATAATAGATAGGGGCAATATTTAATTCAAGTGGAAAGCCATATGTTTTCCCATCAACTGCATATGCTTCTGTCGTCCCAGCAATAAAGGATTCTCCTAATTCACCCGCTAGCACATCATCTAGTGTTGCAAATTTATTTCCATTTACATACGGCTCTAAGAAACCTGCCGCCCATGTCATCCCAACATCAGGTAATTCATTAGAAGCTGCTAACACTTTTAGTTTCTCCTTATATTGTTCATTTGAGAGAATTTCTGTTTCAATTTTCACATTCGGATTATCCTTCTCAAACTCTTCAATAATATCCTGAACAATTAAGTTGTGCTGTTTCGAGCTACCTGCTGGCCAAAGATGCATGAATTTTACAGTAGACTTATCGCCATCACTATTACTCTCTTCAGAACTAGAGCAACCGGACAAGGCTAGTACCAATACTAGGGAAAGAGCAATAAATAATGGAAACGCTTTCTTTTTCAACAAAAAAACAACCCCCTCTATTTTTGTGATGTATCATGTGTAATACATGTTTATTTTAGCATCACAATTTAGAGCAGGTAAGGTAACAATGATTGGGTAAAACTCTAAAATATTTAGATTTTTATGAAAATATTTTCTTTTTATATTTACTTGGTGTAACCCCTTCCGCTTCCTTGAAGATTTTTATGAAGTATTTCGATGTATTATATCCGACTAATTCAGCAATTTGATCTACTGAAAACTCCGTTGTTAATAGAAGATTTTTCGCTTTTTGAACTCTGCTTCTTGTGAGATACTCACTAAAGGTAATAGTTGTCTGCTCTTTAAATAACACACTAAAGTAACTAGGATTTAGGTGGACGTGACTCGCCACTTCCTTCAGGCTTAACTGCTGTTGTATATGAGCATCGACATAGGTAATCGCCTTTTTTATGGCTCCCTCCACATGATCCACTGCTTTTAAATTTACTAATCTATCATCAACTACTTTTTCTATTATATCTACTCGATGACGTTTTTCTTCTACTTTTAATGCTTTTGCTACTTCTTCTATTAGCTTCTGTTTATTAATTGGCTTGAGTAGGTAACTCACTACCCCCAATTCAATAGCTTCTTGCGCATATTTAAAATCAGAATAAGCAGATATAATTATGACCACCGGAAAATTGCTATTTTCATTTAGTGTTTTTAGCATATCAAGACCTGTAATTTCCGGCATTGCTATATCGGTAATAAGTAAGTGAACTTTTTGTTGCTTTAAAACCTCCATTGCAGAATGCGCATTAGAAGTAGTAATAACCTCATATTTCCCATTAGCCCAAGTCACCAGCGTTTTTCTTAATCCTTGAAGTGTAATTGGCTCATCTTCCACGATTAATATGGTCTTCTGCATCATCCATACCTCCAATAAGTGGTATTTTAAAGCTACAACTAGTTCCTTTGTTTCGTTCACTCTTAAAATAAATTCCATTTAAATCATAATTTTCGTAATAAAGCTTTAATCTCTTATTTACATTTGCAATTCCTATTCCTTTACCTTTTGTGTTGAATGCGCTTTCAGTGTTAGTTAAATTATTCATTCTATTTACTTTTTCCGGATCCATTCCTTGACCATTATCCGCGACTTCTACGTTAAGACCGTTGAATGAGTTACTTTTTCCAATCTTAATTTTTACAATACCATCACCAATTTTATTACTAATTCCATGAATGATTGCATTCTCCACCAGTGGTTGAATCAGCAATTTTGGTATCTTAATGTGTTCATATTCTTCTGGAACTTCTATCATCCAATTAAATTGCTTTAATCTAAATTTCATCACAAGCATATATTTATCAATATGATTTAGCTCCTCTTTAATAGTGACCCATTCATCTTTATTACCATTATCAATCGTATAACGGAATAGGTCTGACATTGCTACTATTAGCTCTGCTAACTCTTCTTCTCCACTTTCCTCGAGGGACCAATAAATAGCATTTAGTGTATTAAAAAGAAAATGTGGATTAATTTGTGACTGTAACGCCTTTAATTCTGTTCTGCTACGTACCAATTCTTTTTCGTAAACAACTTGGATTAAATGGTTAATTTCTTCGACCAATTGATTATATGTTGTATTCAACTCATTAATTTCAACTGTGGAGGATACCTCAGTATTAAAAGTTAACTCCCCTTCACTTCTCTGTTTCATCGCTTTTGTTAGTTTAAAAATCGGGCGAGTAATCATAGTAGAAAGAATATAAGACAAAATAGTAAACAAAAAGAATCCAAGTATACCGGATAGAACGATCGCCGTTCGTAAAACAGATACACCTTCCATCAATTTTTCAACCGGAGTTAAAGTAACAAGCTGCCACCCTGTTACTTTCGATTTCTGCTTAACGATCATAAAGTCGCTCGCTTGGATTGGGACGATTCCATCTTTACTCTTAGTAAGATCCTCTATTTCCCCAGGATAATTAGTAGTGATTGGCTCATTATAATTATCTAGTAAAAGCATATAATCTCCTTGAGGAATAGGTCTCTCTGCATTCATCAATTCAAAATAGTTAGGAGTAATTTGAATCAGCAAGTAACCTCCAGTGGCAAAAGAGTCTTCCATTAGACTAACTTGCCTAATTGCCAAGAAATGATCTGGTTGCTTCGGGTCACGTCCAATCCAGACCAGTCCTCCTTCTTCCTGTTTTGCCTTCTCAATCCATTCTATTTGTAGCCTACTAGATAAACCAACATCATCTAGGGGAATAAGCTTTTTATAATTTTGCGTATATAATTCAAAGGATGAAATGCCGTTTGAATACGTTTGCAATTTATTGATCGTTCCCATGAGCAATTGGCGCTCTGTAAAGCTAAGCTCTTCTCCCATTACATTTTTCAACAATAAATGCTGGACACTAGAATTAGTAGAAACTTGTATGCTTATATTATTTATTTGCTGATATAATGACTCAATTCTTCCAGTTGCCTCTATCGCCGTTTGTTGCATTTGCTTTTCAGCCTTATCTGTAATTAAATTCAAAACAATGATATACGTCATGACTCCCACAAACAACAAAACTACTAACATCGTAAACAAATAGACGATGAGGATTTGATTACGCAAAGTTTTACTTTTTCCAAATAATGCTTTCACCTATCTCCCACCCTCAAAAAAGCTCTTGAAATAAATTTTACGCTAGGAATGGAATTTTTACTATAACAATTAGGTTCTCTTAAACACCTCTGTACTTTAACAAAGCCAACACCGTTAAGAAGAGCTACAAATATATGGATGAATTCTGGTCAGAGTTACCTAGATTGATTTATACTTTTAAGATAGCAACGATCACTTAGTTTGTCTAGATGACGAACTAAGATACATTCAAAAAAAAGAGCTAATAGTTACGAAAATAATGTCAACTAATAGCTCGTATTTAAGAAGAAACCTTTTAGCCCTTGTTTTTATCTTGTACAATACTTATGGAAAATCCATCGTACCCCTTACTTCCTACTGTTTGAATTGCAGTAGTTAAGATTCTATCTTCTTTAGATAAAGCATCAAAAAAGTGACGAACACCTTCTATTCTAGAATCTGTATTGGCACTATTAGTTACTTCTCCTGCCCGAACAACATTATCCCCAATAATGACTGTACCCACTTTCGCTAATTTAAGCGACCATTCTAAATACTTAGCATTATTTTCTTTATCAGCATCTATAAAAATAAAGTCAAAAGGCTCCACACCCTCTACTTCTAATTTTGCCAATGTATCAAGCGCAGCCCCTATTCTTATTTCTACTAAATCTAATAAACCAGCTTTTTCTATATTAGATGTAGCAACTTCCGCGTGTCTCTGTTCGAATTCTAACGTTATTAATTTACCACCCACCGGTAAAGCTCTTGCAAGCCAGATCGTGCTATAGCCCCCTAAAGTCCCAATTTCAAGAATTCTTTTTGCCCCTTTCATTTTGGCAAGGATATGTAGAAACATAGCTTGATTAGGTGCGACATCTATAGGTGGCAAACCTGCATTCGAGTTATTTTCTAATACGTTATTTAATATGGAATCATATTTTAATAGTTTCTCTTCAATATATTGATCGACTTCTTCCCATTTTTTCTCCATCAAAAATCGTCCTCTCTGTATATATACTTTATTCAACTTAATACTTATTATGCTGCACCCTAATAGAAGTTAAAAGAGTATAATTATTATACGAATGTCCCTTTTTTCAAGTATCGTAAGGGAAATTTGCTAGGATGTCTATAAATTAAAAGTTTAAGCCATTTTCTGTACAATAAGATAGTTTTAAGCTACATCAAAGATACCAAATAAAAAAGGAGTAAAACAATGAACTTACATTATGAAGTTATATCTGATGATAAAATTGAATGCTGTAGAGAAGTGTGCAATGAGCTCATGGCCTACCAAAAAGCAAAATCATCCATAACACCAGAACTGTTTGACAATATGAATTTCGACACCCGGATGGTTCCTTCTATTAAAAAAGCTTTATCCAATTTTATAGTGGTAGTGAAAGATGATGATAAAATCGTAGGTTATGTGTATTCTAATATTTCACCTAAGGAAACTTATTCCAATGAATTCGCCACTTTTTTTGACCTTTCTTCTGTTAGTAAAAATAATGTAGGTTGTTTATCTCAATTTTATATTAGAGAAGGGTACAGACAATACGGGGTTGGCTCAAAACTTTTCAATATGTCTATGGATTGGTTGAAGCACTTTGACAATGTAGAGGATTATTTTATCTTTGTTTCCAATGGCAATCATGACGCCTTGAAGTTCTATCAACGTAAAGGATTTACTGTTAGTCATGATATATTGGATGGTTTTATAACTGTTTTGCGAAATAGTAAGTAAGTTGTTAATAGGATGTGTAGCTTAGTGTTTACTTCAAATAAAGGGGTCACATTTCAGGCAGAAGCGGACAACTTGTCCCAATGATCATAAAGGTTAGTAACACTACAAAACGTAATTTTTCTCTGCGTTTTGTTTTATATCTCTCCCCATGGTGGTTTTCATAAAAGAATAGGTAACATTAACCACAGATGACTGGTATGATGTGGGCGATGTTAGGTGTGATGCTTTCTACCAATGATACGATTTTATTAGTAAAAATTTTATTAAGTATAACGATTAGTATCTCCATTATTTGTATACTTCTTTTTATCCCAATAAAAAAAGAGGAGAAGCCCCCTAGCTTTAAGTGGTTTTTATGGCCAGTTTCCACCTTTTGCATTCTCCTTCTCTTATTTATCGGTATTGATCAAATCAAGGTTTCGTCTAATGAAGCAAACCAGGATCATTCTTCTCATTTGAATAAAAAAAGAAACGAAAAAAGTTGAAATAGTTACTTCTGGCTTAAACTACTCCCCTTCTCATGTTACTCTCATCAAAGAAGAAGCCTTGAAATTACAATTAATAAATCACGATAAAGTAGAACATGATATAGAAATCGTTCTTTTCCCACATACGATAATAGATGGTGCATAACATGATCATAATGCGAACCATGCACAGTAACACTCACTTTTCTTTTATGCTATCCAGTAAAATATAACCAAAAACCAAGCCGGTCATTACTGTTATATTGGAGCCTAATAATAGGCTTACTCCCCTTGAAAATGGAAGGAAATTTCCGAAACTAGTGAAAATCAGAAGTTGACTGACAGTAATATAAAGAAGTGGGAACCCGATTGCGATTAGCTTCGGCCAGTTTATCTTCCATTTTTTCTCTGCTTTCATTTCTTTTATTAACATTGGTAATCGCAGTAGCATTCCGACAAAAATAGGGAAAAATATCATAAAAAACAAAAATGGCCTGATCTCATACGTCGTTTGCGAAAGCACTTCCAAACTCAATTGAATCCGATTTCCCACGTACAAAACAATCCCGATTATAACTGTCCATATGAAATATTGTAAAAATCGTTTCATCTTCTAACCCCCTCGACTCCTCAATAATGGAATATTTTCACTCTCTTACTATATACGAATAGGCAAATAAGAAGTTCTCTTTTTTTGAAAATTAATACCGATCGTTCACTTTCATTTTTCAAGTAATAATAATTGAAGTTTTTTCAATTGTCTATTCCTGTCTCTTATGCTAACATATTGGCAAGATCTTCAAGGAGGTGTTATCAAATTATAGGAAAAATTAGAGAAGAATCATTTAATCTAGAGGCTTTAACTGCTGCCTGTACTCGACTTTCTAAGAATGATCCACTTTATCCACTTATCTCAGCAAAGCAATTATCTCTAGAGGCTGGTATAGCTGGAGAAGATAGAGTGGCAGAGATACTCCGCCAAATTTCTTTTCCAATGGAACACCGCATTTTCCACGACCTGACCCTTAAAGCAAGCGAAACTTTCCAAATCGACTCCTTGCTTATAACACAAGCTTTCTCCCTTATTTTCGAAGTGAAAAATATCTCGGGAAAATTAACATTTAAGGAAGATCCACCACAACTAATCCGAGTTAAAGAGAATGCCCAGATTGATGGATTCGATAGTCCAGCTGCACAAGTAGAGCGGAACGTCGAATTATTTCAAGAATGGCTCCAACAGCGCGGAATAAATATTCCTGTCTTTGGAGTAGTCGTCTTGGCATACCCGAAGCAGATTGTCGATGTTGCCCCTAAGAAAACCAAAGTTTTATTCCCAAAGTTAATCCCAACCTACATCAAGAAATTTTATCCACTTCCAAAAAAATTCGATAGTAAAACTTTAGACACCATCACAGCTAAACTTATCCAAGCACATCAACCTTTTATTCCAAATCCTATATGCCAAACTTACAATATTCCCAAAACCGTTTTTCAAACTGGGGTACTATGCACATTTTGCGGCAAATTCGGAATGACGAAAATAAAGAAATCATGGCAGTGTCCTAGCTGTAAAGAAACAGATCGACTCGCACATCAAAAAGACATTAGAGTTTGGTTTTTACTAATTGGGAGAAAGATGACGAACAGTGATTGTCGTGAGTTTTTGAGGGTAGATGATCCACCTACAGCATACCGTCTCTTACAGAGTATGAAGCTTCAAGGTATTGGAGTTTTTAAAAAACGTATCTATTATATGGATTTCAACAAAAAAATATAGCGATATTTATATTAATTGGTATACGTAGAGATCCGCTAAGCAAAGTGTTGCTATCCGTCGGTAATCGCTTCATTCGTTGGTAGTTCGTCCCTATCCGTTGGTAAATCCCTGCATTCGTTGCTATTTCGTCCCTATCCGTCGGTAAATCCCTGCATTCGTTGGTATTTCGTCCCTATTCGTCGGTAAATCCCTGCATTCGTTGGTAGTTCGTCCCTATCCGTCGGTAAATTGCTTCACTCGTTGGTATTTCGTCCCTATTCGTCGGTAAATCCCTTCATTCGTTGGTATACGTCCCTATCCGTCGGTAAATTGCTTCACTCGTTGGTATTTCGTCCCTATCCGTCGGTAAATCCCTTCATTCGTTGCTATTTCGTCCCTATCCGTCGGTAAATCCCTGCATTCGTTGGTAGTTCGTCCCTATCCGTTGGTAAATCCCTTCATTCGTTGCTATTTCGTCCCTACCCGTCGGTAAATCCCTTCATTCGTTGGTAGTTCGTCCCTATCCGTCGGTAAATCCCTTCATTCGTTGGTAGTTCGTCCCTATCCGTCGGTAAATCCCTTCATTCGTTGGTAGTTCGTCCCTATCCGTCGGTAATCGCTTCATTCGTTGGTAGTTCGTCCCTATCCGTTGGTAAATCCCTTCATTCGTTGGTAGTTCGTCCCTATCCGTCGGTAAATTCCTTCATTCGTTGATAGTTCGTCCCTATCCGTCGGTAAATCCCTTCATTCGTTGGTAGTTCGAGTCAAGTCCATATTATTGTGTAAAAGTGTCAACAATGAGTTTCGACAAGACAATAAATAAGATTAGGTGAGCGATACGTATTTCGAATTTACATCGAGAGGTGGGCATGATAGCCTGCGTGGGCAGGCCAGGTTTAAGAAACCTGGCTTCCTGGCTTTTCATCATGCCCACAGAGGCTCGATGTCAATTTGAAATTAGGCTTAACCACTATCTTTTAGGGTTAATTAGGCTTGATATCTTTTAGATAGGGGATGTTATGCTTATTCCAGTCTGCTTCTATATTCATTAAAACGGCTCCAATGATTCGATTGGCAGATTGTTCATTAGGGAAAATCTGAATGACTCGTTCTCTTCTACGTATTTCTCTGTTAACACGTTCTAACATGTTAGTGGTACGTAGGTTCTTATGGTGTTGAACTGGTTGTGAATGAAATTGAATAGCGTCCTCAAACCCATCCTCTAGTTTATTAATAGCTTTACTGAAGCCCTTTGTGTCTTGGTACTTTTCCACAAAACGGGCTTTCATCTCTCTTACAAGTTTGATATCCGAGTTCTGAAACATGTCTTTAAGCTCTTGTCGAGCTTCTGTTGTCTTTTTAGGGAGGGTGTCCATGATGTTCCTTAAGAAATGGACCACACATCTCTGCCAAGAGGTTCCTAAGAATGATGTTTGAATGGAAGAAACCAAACCAGCATGGGCATCAGAGATCACCATTTTAGGAGATTGAAGTCCTCTAGATTTTAGGTACTCAAAGAAATTAGACCAGCTTTCAGTGGATTCCGAGTGATTAACTTTCAAGCCAATGATTTCTCTATGCCCGTTTTGGTTCACCCCACAAGCAATATGAACACTTTTAGACACCACCTTTTGGTTTTCCCGAACCTTGATATATAGAGCGTCCACGTAAACATAAGGGTAGTAAAACGTGTTTAATGGACGGTTTCTCCATTCGTTGATGATAGGATCAAGTGTTTTGGTTAAATTGGAAACGAGAGATTTAGACACACTTTTCCCACACAGCTCTTCTACAATTTTCGTTACCTTTCGTGTAGAAACCCCATTTACCACCATTTCAATCATGGAAAGAATAAGAGCCTGTTCGCAGCGTGCATATTTTTGAAAGACAGTGGTAGAAAATTCCCCATCTCGTGTACGAGGAACTCTAAGTTTTAGAGAACCAGCTCCCGTAATCAACTCACGCTCATAATACCCATTCCGATAGGATCGGCGTTCTTCAGTTCTCTCATGAGAGAGTGCGTTGATGTACTCATCTCTTTCTTTTTCCATCAAAGAATTTAAAATAAGGGAAAGGGATGCTTTTACAGGTGATTCTAAAGCGCTTTTTTCGATTTTCTCTTTGAGATCTTCTAAATTTATAGTAATATTGATTTGGGTCATCATCATGTCCTCCGTGCGTGTAGTTTTCTTGGTCGAAAACATTGTAACACCACGGGTCATGATGGTGACCTTTCTATTTACACAATTATATGGACTTTATCGTAGTTCGTCCCTATCCGTCGGTAAATCCCTGCATTCGTTGGTATTTCGTCCCTACCCGTCGGTAAATCCCTGCATTCGTTGGTATTTCGTCCCTATCCATCGGTAAATCCCTGCATTCGTTGATAAGTGTCCTAAGTGTCCGCTCACCCACAGCAAAAAAAGGCATCGACCTAAACCGATGCCTCTAAATCTATTGCTAGCTACCTGAAATGTTACCTAAATCAAATATACTTCCGATGCACACTCTTCCCATCATAGGTAAACAACACATTTTTTGTCTCGATAACCGACTCCATATGAACCGGTCTGCCCCAGATTTGATGAATGTAGGGCAACACTTTCTCTAGGTACTTGAGGTCCAGTTCGATTCCTTCGTACCAGTGCTTCAAGTATAACTCTCCAGTTCTCAAATAATCTCCGTCATTTACAGTGATGTATGGGAAACCGCCATTTACACGCATATTTACTAGTTGCTCTCGTACCCCTTCCCATGCTTTGTCAACGATTTTGTAGTCTTTTCCTTGTTTTTGGAAAAGATACATATCTTCGCGCATGACTAAGTCTTTGTTAAGGTAGTTTCGTAAAAATGAGATGTCAGATTCTACTTCTCGAACTTCAAACATTTTCTCTCGACCAGATCCAGGTACAACTCCATCTCGCTTCATGTCCTCAGTTGGGTTGTTGTAGCGTTCTTCGATGTCCTCAAAGATTTTGATTCCAAGGTAGTAAGGATTAATACTTGTTCGGGAAGGCTGCACGACTCCAGCATTCAGTTTTGCATACTCTAATGCATCCCCACTTGTTAAGTCCATTTCCCTTAGAATACGTTGATGCCAGTACGATGCCCAGCCTTCGTTCATTATTTTTGTTTCCATTTGTGGCCAGAAGTAGAGCATCTCTTCGCGCATCATCGTTAAGATATCACGCTGCCAGTCCTCAAGTTCACTACTGTAATGTTCAATAAAAAGAAGAATATCCTTTTCAGGCTGCGGTGGGAATTTCTTTTTCTTTCTTTTAGGTACTGACTTCGGTTTGTTTCGCTCATCTAAGTTCCATAAGTCATCGTATACGCTGGCTTTTTTCTTTACCTCTTCTTCTTCTTCCATATCCTCGATACTCCAGGCAAGTTTAGAACGTACCAACGATGGATCGATATGCTCTTGAATGGCTAGCACAGCATTTAGAAAATCCTCTACTTCTTTTTTTCCATGGTCTTGCTCATACTGTTTAATTCTTTCAGCTGTTGCAGCCATGCTTTCTACCATATCGCGATTTGTATTTTGAAAACGGCAGTTATTCTTGAAAAAATCACAATGTGCCAAAACATGCGCAACAATTAATTTGTTTTGAATCAAAGAATTGGTATCTAGTAAAAAGGCGTAGCAAGGGTTCGAGTTAATCACTAGCTCATAAATTTTACTAAGACCTAGATCATAATGAAGCTTCATTTTGTGAAATTGCTTTCCAAAGCTCCAGTGGGAAAAACGTGTTGGCATTCCATAAGCACCAAATGTATAGATGATGTCTGCTGGACATATTTCATAACGCATCGGATAAAAATCTAGCCCAAAGCCTTTTGCAATCTCGGTAATTTCATCAATGGCTCGAAATAACGCTTTTTCGTCATCTGCCCTCATATTACAACCTCCCTTTTCCTCTTATCACAATGTATGAACAAGTTTGCAATATCATGAAAGTCGATTGTTTTTTCCAGCATTAATTTTGGCATTAAGAAAAAAAATGCAAGTTTGTCATGGTATAATTCTCATGGGGAGATGTTACGATGGAATTTATACTATTAATTATTTTAGGTTTTTCTATTAGCATGTTATCTGGATTTTTTGGGATTGGTGGAGGATTTGTCTTAACCCCCATACTATTATTGTTAGGTTATAGTCCGCTTGAAGCTATTTCAACTAGTCTTTTGTATACGATTGGTACTTCCATAGCTGGAGTGTATGCTCATTATAAAATGAAAAATATCTTATGGAAGGAAGCGCTAATCATTGGTTTGAGTGGCGTTGTGGCAACCCAAATTGCCTTTCCTTTTGTGAGTTGGTTAGAAGTAAATAATTATTCCGAAATAGCAATACCGTTCATGTACCTTTCACTTCTGTCTTTTTTGGCTTTTAAAATGCTCTCTAAGGTATCTACATCCAGAAAAAAATCTGGGCCACCTTCATTCATTATACTTATAACGATTGGATTAATAGCGGGATTCTTATCCACTACTTTAGGAGTTGGTGGAGGATTTATCATTGTACCACTTCTTATTACTTTCTACTCGGTAACTTCTCGACAAGCAGTAGCAACAAGTTTAGCAAGTGTGATTCTTATTGTATCGGCGGGATTTATCACTTATGCAATGAACTTACCAAAAATCCACTATGAAACAGGTTTATTATTAATCGTCGGGGCAATTGTCGGAACTCAGCTAGGCGCACGAGCCACTATTTTTGTCAAAAATGAAAGTATCCCGCGTTTGTTAGGCTTTCTTTATATCGTAACTATAACTGGTTTAATTCTGAAGATGTACGATCAAACAATTATTGGACTCGTAACTTTAATCTGTTATACATTGTTTGTGAACATTTACCTGGCTATGCACCTAATTAGGCGCAAAGTATTGCCATCATATTAAATTTTGCTAACTATTTTTTTATAAAAAAGCTATCCTACAGTCAGTAATCACTGACAGAATAGGATAGCTTTTTTCAAGTTGAAGTAATATAAGATAAAAATGCAGTTGCAATTCCAAAATAAATGAGTAGCGATAAAATATCATTTACCGTTGTAATAAGTGGCCCTGATGCAATAGCAGGGTCAATATTTAACTTATACAAAATTAACGGAATGACTGTTCCAGCTAAAGTACCAATGATAAGCGTAATAAAAAGGGAAGAGCCTACTACTAAACCAAGCACTAAATCTCCACGCCATACGTAAGCAATAATAGTTATAAGAATCGCACATGTAATTCCAATCGTTACACCAACACCAAACTCTCGTAAAATAACCCTTGTCACGATTTTTTTATCTATCTCACGGGAAATAAGACCACGAACAACGACTGCTAATGATTGTGTTCCAGTATTCCCTGTCATCCCAGCAATCATTGGCATGAAAAAAGCCAATGCGACTGCTTTATCTAAAGTTTCCTCAAAACCACTAATAATACTACCAGAAATAAGTCCAATAAATAATAATAAGATCAACCAAGGTAGTCTTCTTGCAGACGCCACAAGCGCTGGTGTATCAAAATCAATATCCTTACCTGATGCAGATAGCTTTTCAATATCCTCGTTTGCTTCTTGAATCACTACATCGATGACATCATCGACGGTTATAATCCCGATAAGCATTCTATTATCATCTACTACCGGAACTGCTAAGAAATCATAACGTTCAATTACATGTGCTACTTCTTCTTGATCAGTATCAACATGCACGGAAATGACTCGGGAAAACATAATATCCATAATTTTTTCATAGGCATCTGCTAAAATTAAATCTCGGTAGGAAACAACCCCTACTAATCGCTTTTCTTCATCAATAACGTATAAGTAGTTAATGGTTTCCGCTAGTTCTGCGTAGGATTTTAATTTATCCACTACTTCACGCACCGTATATTCCTGTGGTATCCATACATAACGGTTTGTCATTAATCGTCCAGCTGTTTCAGGTTCGTACTTCATTAAATCCTGAACAGCCGTCGATTCCTCTTTATTCATTTTAGATAAAAATGCACCTTTAATCTCTGGATCCATTTCATTAAACAATGCTGCAAGATCATCGTTGTCCATACGATCCATAACTTTTGCTGATTTATCTACTCCAATTTTTTTGAGCACTTCTAATTGTAATTCCTGATTCAGCTCTTGTATAAGTGCGGTTAATTGTTCAATCGTTAAGTAAGTTAAAAAGCGCACTTTATGCTTTTCTGGAAGCTGTTGATAAATAATTCCCGTATCATAGGGCTGTAATTCTTGAATGATATCTTGAAAAGCTTTACGTTTTCCATCTTTTAAGTAGTTAATAATATTTAAAATAATTTGATCCTCTGTCATGTTATGCACTAGGCTCATGCTCACTACCTCCTCTGCCAACTAGGAAGGACAAGGATTCACTCTATTTTTCAACCAACAGGCGGCAATCAAAAAATAAATATGGCCCTTGCACTTCATTTATCTTCGTCCTCGGACTTGGACTACTATCCATTTTTGTTACCACCTCCGTTTAAATGTGTACGTTAGGTTTTGAAGCTAAATCCTAACAAATAATTTCCATTTTCATTAAAAAAAGCACCTTTCATTCAAATCGAATGAAGGTGCATAAATGCCTAAATAAGCCATTTATTCCCCCCATTCGTAGAGCTTTAGCACTGTGTGGCATAGGATTACTCCAGCTACATTAAATACCACCTTATATCGATGGTATCTGTTGACCCATTGGCGTCTTTGGACGTTTCTGGGCAGCAGCGTCTCTCCAACACAGGAGCCTCACCTAACGAAGGTTCAAGTGTGCTTCAAATAATACTCTACAAGGAAAAAACGGAAAGTGTCAACCTTTTTTTATTGCACCCCGTCAACTTCTAGCGATACATTTTTTTATTAAAAATAAATCATTACTATATAACCCGATGATTAAATAAAGACACTTAACAAACTAAATACCCTTTTTCCAATTTACAAAAACCCCTACTATAACATTATTCTTCCTCATTTACATTTGTTTCATTACTTGATAAAAATAATTTCTTTGATTTTGTTGCTAAATAGAATCCAACCTTTTTATTTCGGTTCCACTCCTCATAAAAAACTGCTAGTGGCGGGTTAGTTTCTTGAACGGGATAAGATATTTCTGGTGTAAATGACGGCCTTTTAAATTCAGAGACAAACCAGTCTGAAAAGCCTCCACCTACAGCATGTTCTTGAGGATAATCTAACTGATACCCAGTCATATTTGATAGCTCTTTCGCTATCGCTAAATCCCGTTTTACAACCGCTTTATCATTATTGAAATTCCAATAAAGGACCCTACCAGAAGAGTGATAAGTAACTGCCATTAAAGGCTTGGTCTGTCGAGTAAACCTTACAATTGCTCTCGTTTCCTTTGCTTGTAAAGGAAATTTACCTTTATAAAACTGATATGAAGGTACTGACGTTTGCTCTTTTATAGTCGACCAGCCAGTTGGATATTGACGATTTAAATCTAGACCTTTTCCATTAGCTTTCCATCTTTCGAAATTTTTGCTGTTTTCATTCATTTGGATAAGTTTATTTTGCATATATTTTGGTAAAAAACTAATACCTTCCTGTTGAATTCGAATGCCATCCGGATTTACCATTGGAACGAACCAAATGGCGACCTCATCAAGGATCGCGGAATCATAACCAAACTTAGATTCTTTTTTTGAATAGGCATCTAAATAATGTTCCAGCTTTGTCATCACAAGACTCGTTGTCAGCCACTCCCTCCCATGATGACCTGCTAAAATAATGATACTTGGTTCTCCCGTTCCCACCTTTATCGCCCAAATATTTTTTCCGAATTCACTTTTGCCAATTGAATCTATTTGCATATCGTTACGATATTTTCTTTTTAACCCTTTTAGGTCTTCCACCATTCTTTCATAGGTATACCATTCCTGTGCATTTACAAAATTCGCATAGCTTTGGTACGGAAGGATATTTATTAAAATTATCAGTATTATTACTGTTTTCATTTGCATACTTGGTCACCTCAAAAAACTGTTTCACTTATTTTGCCTTAGTATTCAGTTGGAGATACGACCAACATTTACAATGAGGGTTTATCCTAAAAAAGACACAAAATAATAACACTCCTTACCAAGAGGAGGAAGGAAAAGATGAATACAGTTGATTATGACCGAGCATTGTATTACACTCACCGATCGGAGTGGGATAATCTGCTCATACTAATGGTGAGAACGAAGGACGATTTTTTATCGAAAAATATTGAACACTTTTTACATTCCTACAATTTCTCAAAGGACTATCGAGTCATTGAGCGACATTTGAATCAGTTATTGCGTTATATTGATCATGCTGTCAATAGAAGCATAGCCGATCACGACCTATCAGAAGTAAGTCATGGGTATTTGGTGTAAAATTGTAGTGAGGGTCCTGTACTAGCAGCAAATAAGGGGAAATGTATACCTTATTTGCTGCTTTTTAAATTTTTGCTTGCCTGGAAAGTGATTTTTTATTACCTTTTTTAATTTTTTTCAAAAAAAGGTAACTTTACACACAAATTTCACATTGATTTACCAGATTTCCGACAGGGTTCTCACGTTTCTCAGCGAGGTTCTCACGCTTCTCGGCGAGGTTCTCACGCTTCTCGGTGAGGTTCTCACGCTTCTCAGCAAGGTTCTCACGCTTCTCAGCAAGGTTCTCACGCTTCTCAGCAAGGTTTTCACGCTTCTCAGCAAGGTTCTCACGCTTCTCGGCAAGGTTCTCACGCTTCTCAGCAAGGTTCTCACGCTTCTCGGTGAGGTTCTCCACGCTTCTCGGCAAAGTCCTCACCTCCCTCTCAGTCGAGCAGTTCTCAATAAAAAAAGAGCCCCATCTCTAGGCCTCTTCCTTCGTTAGCATATATTGACGCATTTCTACGTACATCGTTAATTCTTTATATAGAGCGTCCACTAACTTTGCGCTCTCTTCGTTAACACCATCATTTTGATAATCAAAGCAATGTGGATCAAGCACTAGTTGTTTTGGAATAACATTTGCATAGACACCACGTCCCACTACGCGCATATTGTTCAGTGCGTTAATTCCGCCTTTGCCGCCGCCTGCAACTGCTAAAAGTCCAACTGGCTTGCTATGAAATTGCTCGTTTCCTAGAAAATCCAACGCATTTTTCAAAGCTCCACTCATTCCACTGTGATATTCTGGTGAAAGTAGAATTACTGCATCTGCTTTTTTTACTTTATCTCGTAATGCCACTATATTCTCTAATTCATTTTGATACGCTTCTCCATTGTATAAAGGAATATCTCCTTCGCTTAAGTCAATGAGTTCTGTTTGATATGTTCGTTGAATGAATCTTGCAACTATTCCAGTTCTTCCACTTTTTCTTGGGCCACCGCTAATAACTAAAATATTCATTGTAATGACTCCTCTCTTACTATTTGTATTCTTAGTATACCTGTAAGTACACTTACGTAAAATCGGAAAATATGGCTAAGTATACCTACTAATTTAGACGGAGATTCATACGCAAACCTCCTACTTTAGTCGTAGAAAATTAACCTAATCCATGCTTCACTGCGTACAGGGCAGCTTGTGTACGATCTGCTAATTCTAATTTCGCCAATATATTTGAAACATGTGTTTTTACTGTTTTTTCCGTTATAAATAAAGACGAGGCTATTTCTTTATTACTTTTACCTTTAGAAATTTCACCTAATACTTCCAGTTCTCTTTTTGTTAAATCTTCATGTAGGATTTTATTGGAGCCACGACCATGTGTAAAATGTGACATCACATGAGAGGTTACTTTAGGATGCAGCTGACTTTCGCCACGATGAACAGCATGAATCGCTGCAATTAATTGATCTGGCTCCACGTCCTTAAGTTGATAGCCTGCTGCACCAGCGCGGATTGCCGGGATAACATGATCTTGATCAGAAAAGCTAGTCAAAATTAATACCCTACAAGGAAGTCTCTTTTCCATAATTCTTCTAGTTGCTTCAATCCCATCAACACCAGGCATTACTAGGTCCATAAGAATAACATCTGGTTGTAAAGTAATAGCTAATTCTACCGCTTCTTCTCCATTTTTCGCTTCCCCGACTATTTCAATATCCTTTTGAGTCTTTAGAAAAAATAGTAACCCCCGCCGTACAACGTGATGATCATCCGCAATTAGCACTCGTATCATTGTTTCTCCTCCTTTTTAACAGGCATTTCTATTCGAATCTTCGTACCCTGTCCCAATCGACTATCAATGGTGAAGATTCCTCCAAATGCTTCTGTTCGTTCCTTCATACTTGATAATCCAAGAGAAGGAATGAATTCACTTGGATCAACGGAAAAACCTGCGCCAAAGTCTTCAATTTCAAATACTACGCTTTTGTTTTCTATCTCGATTCGCAGCATCGCTTCACGTGTCCCAGCATGTTTTTTACAATTATTGAATGCCTCTTGTCCTATTCTCCATAGACATTCTTCGATGTGGGAAGGTAGATCAACTACCCCTTTTACTTCACAATCAATTTCCACACCTAGGACTTTCCCGTAATTCATTAGCGCACTTACTAAACCATTTTCAAGCCCCTGTGGTCGAAGTTGCCAAATAAGGGCACGCATTTCACTCAACGCCTCTTGTGAAAGCTCTTGCATATAACTCAGCATCTCTTTAATTTGCGGATCTTCTGTTAATTCCTTTGTCCCTCTTGCCGTTAACATCAGCGAAAATAACAGCTGGTTGACGGAATCATGAAGGTCTCTTGCTAACCGGTTACGTTCAGCAATAACTAATAAATGCTGCTCATTTTCGGCAAGCCTAATCCGTTTTAGCGTTGTTCCAATTTGAAAGGCAACCGATTCTAATAAAGCTAGCTCTGTATCAGAAAAATAGGTTTTGTTTGGGGAAGCTACATTTAACAAGCCAAACTTCTCCTCTCCTGCCCGTAATGGTACCGTCGCGTGGTGGGTGATATCATCTGTATTTCCCCATTTAAATTTAATGGCATCTTCTAGCCTTTTACATTCAATAATATTGGAGGCACGCTTTAGCCGACCATCTTTATACTGATCTAAACACCAACATCCCCCTTTACACATTGGCTTTTTATTATTACCAACAAGCGCTTCTGGAAGATGATGGTCCGCCGCTAACGTATATGATCCATTCTCATCTATTAGGTAAATCCAGCCTGCTTGTAGACCTGTCACTCGAAGTAATTCCTCGAGTACTCCATTTAACATTGTCTTTTGATCATTAGCCTGGTTTAATGCCTCCGCAATTATCTTTAAAGCACGTAACTCCTGCACCCTCTGATCCTCACCCAAAAAATCCCCTCCCACTACACACTTCTAATCCGTATCATTATTCCTCTATTTTACCAAGCCCCTCACACATTCACCTTAGAAAAAAGTCTCGGATTCTCTACAACTTTAGTCTCAGGAAGTTTATCTATTGTTAAATTTATGGGACTAACCCCTTTTTTAATAAACTGGATCATACGATTAGAACGTAATAAAAGGAAAGGCAGAAGCCTTTCCTTCGATTACTTACTTATTTACGCTTTTCCTACAGAGTTCATATTAGTTAAGAACTCCTCTACTTTTACCATAAATGCGTTAGAAATTTCTTCTAGCTTTTCTTTACTTTGGGTAAAAGTCTCGGATTGAATGCCAAAATAGAATTTAATCTTCGGCTCTGTTCCAGATGGACGTACACATACCCATGATCCGTCCTCTAAAAAGTATTTCAATACATTGGATTTTGGTAATTCTATCTTTTCACGTTTTCCTGAAGCAATAACAGTTCTTTCTTGACTCGCGTAATCTTCCATAGCGACCACTTTGTAGCCATTAATTTCCGCTGGTGCAGACTCTCGGAAAGCGGTCAATAGGTTGCCAATTTGCTCGGCGCCTTCCTTACCTTTTAATGTTAGAGACTTCATACCTTCTAAATAGTAGCCATACTGTTCATATAAATCAATCAAGCCCTCATACATCGTCTTGCCCTGTTTTTTGTAAAATGCACAAATTTCAACTGCCATTAAAGCTGCTTGAACGGCATCTTTATCACGTGCAAAATCACCAATTAATGAACCATAGCTCTCTTCGTATCCAAATAAGAAGGAATATTCACCAGTTGCTTCATATTGCTTCATTTTTTCTCCGATGAATTTAAAGCCAGTCAAGGTGTCCACTGTCGCAACCTTATAACTATCAGCAATCACTCGACCAAATTCAGAAGTAACAATTGTTTTTAACATTACTCCATTTTCAGGAAGGGTACCCGTTGCTTTCTTTTCAGACAGTAGATAGTGAAGGAATAACGCTCCCGTTTGATTCCCAGTTAGCACCACATACTCGCCCGCTTCATTCTTCACAGCCACTCCAAGTCTATCAGCGTCAGGGTCTGTTGCGATTAAAATGTCCGCATCTATTTCTTTTCCATCACGAATCGCAAGCTCAAATGCGGCATGCTCTTCTGGGTTAGGAGAAGCAACCGTTGAGAAATTCGGATCTGGCAGTTCTTGCTCTGCTACAATCTTTACATTCTTATAGCCTAAAGCTTCTAATCCTGCGCGAACTGGTAAATTTGCTGTTCCGTGAAGGGGAGTAAAAACAACCTTCACTTTGTCACCCATTTCTGCTCCTAATTCAGGATGAACAGAGATTGTTTTAAGCTTTTCTTGATAAGCTTGATCCAATTCTTCCCCAATCATTTTAATGAGTCCTTTTTCTTTTAGGACTTCTTCTGATTCCACCTTAATTTCCAACTCATTTTCTACTTCCTGTACTTTTGCAATCACTTGATCTGCTTCGAATAAAGGAAGCTGTCCTCCGTCTGGACCATATACTTTATATCCATTATATTCCGGAGGGTTATGACTTGCGGTCACTACAATTCCAGAAAAGGCGTTTAATTCACGTACCGCAAATGATAACACGGGCGTTGGACGCAGACTTTCAAATACATAGGTTTGAATACCATGACTAGCTAAAGTTTTAGCTGCTTCCATCGCAAATTCAGGAGACTTATGACGGCAATCATACGCAATCGCTACGCCACCTCTTTTTGCATTCTCCCCAAAGGATTCTATGTAACGCGCAAGACCTTCCGAAGCTTTTCGGACCGTATAAACATTCATTCTATTTGTACCAGCGCCGATTTCTCCTCGCATACCACCTGTACCAAACTCTAATTCTTTATAAAAGCTATCCTCTTTTACTGTTTCATCGTCTTTCATTTCCTCAATAAGCTTGACCATTTCCTCGTCAAGATTCGTGTTACTTTCCCAAAGTTCGTATTTATCCATCCAGTTCATCTGTCTCTTCCTCCTTGCAATTATCAGGATACTGTACATTTCTCTTTTACACGTACACCTTCCTGCAAAAAAAATCCGTCGAATTATGACAAAATATGCACGAGTGAACGCTTCCATCCTTTATTATACTAAAAAAATAAGGCTATGTTAAAGCTAATTATTAATACTTGCCTAACTCTTGCTGGTGATTGGAACGAAAGTCGTAGCCCATACAAACCAAATTTGCACTATGAAGGATGAAAATGTATTTGTTAAATGTTAGTTACATCTAAACCGGGCTACTCTGAGGTCTTATTTTTCCTTACAATTCAAATCCATAACCTCAGACACTCGGCACAACTGCAACGGAAATCATCCGGGGGATCAAAGGTAACACCCTATTCTCAAGCTAGCCAAAAAAAAAAGGAATCGCATAGGCAATTCCTTAACCAATTTTTTTTGCAGCGTCAGGTTCTTCATCATCTACTACCACTACCGCATCTTTCAAGTGCTGTTCAAGCGTTTTTTGATATTGTTGTAATTGCTCTTTTGTCCATATCAGTTCTTTTGCCATGATTTCTATTACTTTCCCTTTCCACTTTTGAACCCAAGCAATCTGAAAGAAAAGGGCGCCCGTTCGTCGGATAAAGAAATCCAATGGTGTAACCGTCATTTCCTCATGAATAGCATAGATTAACTGGCTGTATACATCTAATGGCACCCCAAGCTGCTTCGCTTTTTTATCAGAAGAACCAGCAATAGAAAATAGTTTATCGACATTAGACCCATACATCGCTGAAAGTTTTCTTGATTGTTCCTCTGTCAATCCGAAGTCTGTTCCTTCTTTTGTCTTTTTATCAATAAAGTGTTGAAGGTTTTTAGATCCACCGACATCTCCACCTGAGATCGGTAACTTTTTAGTTTTACTAGGGCCAAAGTTCACTCCTAATTCTTTGGAAAATTGCTTATTAATTTGATTGACAACCATTTCCGCCATTTTTCGATATCCTGTTAACTTTCCACCAGCAATCGTGATTAAACCTGAATTGGAAATCCACACCTCATCTTTTCTTGAAATTTCAGATGCGGATTTTCCTTCTTCATAAATTAGCGGACGTAATCCTGTCCAACTGGACTCAATATCAGTCTCGCTGATGCTTAAGCTTGGAAATAAATAATTGATAGCCTGCAATACGTAGTCTTTATCTTGTCTCGTCATACGTGGATGGACCATGTCCTCTTTATACACGGTATCTGTTGTTCCGACATATGTTTTTCCATCTCTAGGAATAGCAAAAATCATTCGCTTATCTTCTGTATCAAAATAGATGGCTTGCTTTAATGGAAACGTCTTTTGGTCAAATACAAGGTGAATTCCTTTCGTTAATTGTAAGTACTTCCCTGTTTTGGAGCCGTCCATTTCACGCAAGGAATCTACCCAAGGACCAGCTGCATTGACGACCTTCTTCGCTCGTATCTGATACGCCTTGTTGCTAATTTGATCCACAACCAACGCTCCTGAAACCTTCCCATTTTCGTATAATAATCTCTCCACTTTTGCATAATTTACAGCATCCACGCCTTGTTTTACCGCTTCTTTCATAACCTCAATCGTAAGGCGAGCATCATCTGTACGATATTCTACATATACGCCTCCGCCTTTTAGCTTATCCCAAGAAAGCAAAGGCTCTAACTTCATCGTCTCTGTTGCATTTAACATTTTGCGCCGTTCACTTCTTTTCACATTTGCTAAAAAATCATAAAGTCTTAAGCCAACAGACGTGGAAAACTTCCCGAAAGTTCCACCTTTTTGAATAGGCAAGAGCATCCATTCCGGTGTCGTTACATGTGGACCATTTTCATAGACAACCGCTCTTTCCTTACCAACTTCTGCAACCATTCTCACCTCTAACTGTTTCAAATAGCGCAAACCACCATGGACTAGCTTTGTCGAGCGACTAGATGTTCCTGCTGCAAAATCCTGCATCTCTACCACCGCTGTTTTCATCCCTCTAGTAGTTGAATCTAAAGCAATTCCACTGCCGGTAATCCCTCCACCTATCACGAGGACATCATACGTTTCTTCTTTCATTTTTTCCAAAAGCATGGTGCGATTGGTACTTGAGAAAGTTAGTCTTTTCATTGAGCGAGCCTCCATTTTTATGTATATTTTGTGTAAAATATATACAAAAAAAGACCACAGGAAACATAGACAAAGCTCTTGCTCTGATTATGTTCTGTGGTCTCTCCTAATCTCCAACCGAAATATTAACTTATTTTCATTATAACATATGGATTAATTACTTAAAAGCCATAGTTGCGTTAATTGCTTTTTTCCAGCCATCATAAAGTTTTTCCTGCTCGGTTACTTTCATCTTCGGTTCAAAGCTTTTCTCTATGCTCCACTGGGTAACTATGTCTTCTTTATTTCCCCAAAATCCTACAGCTAATCCAGCTAAGTAGGCGGCACCTAATGCCGTTGTTTCATTAATTGTCGCTCGCCCAACGTCCACTCGAAGCAAGTCACTTTGAAATTGTAGTAGGAAATTATTTTTCACTGCGCCTCCATCCACTCGGAGTGCTTTTAATTTTATAGCGGAATCCTGCTCCATTGCTGTTAATACATCCTTTGTTTGATAAGCTAGAGACTCCAATGTAGCTCGGACAAAGTGCTCCTTGGATGTTCCGCGCGTTAATCCAAAGATGGCTCCGCGGACATCGCTATCCCAATATGGAGTACCAAGACCGACAAATGCTGGCACCACATAGACACCTTCACTTGATTCCACTCTAGTTGCATACTCCTCACTGTCCTTGGCATCTTTTAGCATTCGCAACCCATCACGTAGCCATTGAATTGCCGAGCCTGCTACAAAAATACTACCTTCTAATGCGTAGGTTACTTTACCGTCTAATCCCCAGGCAATCGTTGTTAAGAGCCCATTCTCTGATTTAATCGCCTTTTCTCCGGTATTCATCAACATAAAACACCCAGTACCATAGGTGTTTTTCGCCATCCCTTCTTCAAAGCAGGCTTGCCCGAATAACGCAGCTTGTTGATCTCCAGCAACCCCAGCAATCGGAATTTCCTCTCCAAAAAAGTGATAATCGATCGTTTTAGTATATACTTCAGAAGATGACTTTACCTCTGGCAACATGCTTGATGGAACATCTAAAATCGATAAAAGCTCTTCGTCCCACTTAAGCTCATGAATGTTATACAGTAAAGTTCGGGAGGCATTCGAGTAATCGGTTACATGCGCCTTTCCCCCAGAAAGCTTCCAAATTAACCAGGTATCAATTGTTCCGAATAACAATTCACCCTTTTCCGCCTTTTCTCTTGCCCCAGCTACATTGTCCAGTAGCCACTTCACTTTCGTTCCTGAAAAATACGCATCAATCAAGAGACCAGTTTTATCACGAAATAGCTGTTCATGACCTTGTGCTTTCAGTTCTTCACAAATGGTCGCAGTTTGTCTCGATTGCCAAACAATCGCGTTATGTATCGGCTGTCCTGTACGTTTATCCCAAACCACTGTCGTTTCCCGTTGGTTCGTGATTCCAATCCCTACAACCTGTCCAGGTTTAATTCCTGATTCAGACAGGCAAGAAGCAATAACAGCCAAAATAGAGCTCCATATTTCATTCGCATTGTGCTCCACCCAACCTGACTTTGGGAAGTATTGCTGAAATTCCTTTTGCGCAGTATAGACTACTTCCCCCTTTTGATTAAATAAAATTGCTCGCGAGCTCGTTGTACCTTGGTCTAAAGAAAGAATATACTTTTCCACGATTTCTCCACTCCCTCACGTTTCTTTTTCATCTGTTTTCGCGTAATGTCTCCACAATTCCTGCTTTGAAGTGGTAACTGCAGTAGCACCTGCGGCAATTGCTCTATCCACATCCTCCACGGAACGAATCAATCCTCCTGCGAATACTGGAATTCCCGTCTTCTCCTTTACTTCTTTTATCATATGAGGCACTACTCCAGGTAACACCTCGATAAAATCTGGTTTTACTTTCTTAATCACTTGCAAGCTTTTCTCTACCGCATTTGAATCTAGTAAAAACAATCGTTGAATGGCATAAATTCCTCGTTGCTTCGCCTTTGCTATAACAGCAGCCCTCGTCGAAATAAGTCCAGCTGGCTTTAAAAACTGACAGAGAAATTCCCCAGCATGTTCATCATTTTTTATCCCTTGTATGAGATCCACATGAACAAAAAGTTTCTTGTTCTCCCTCTTCGCAGTTTGAATAAAACTAGGAATCTGTGAAAGTTGACTGTCAAGAATCACCCCATACTCATAGCTTGATTGCAAAAAAAGCTCCAGACTTTTCCCGTTTTTGACTGCTGGAAGGATGATTTGTTGTTGAAAGGTCATTATGGATCCCTCTTTTCTACTTTTAATTAGAAGCTCTCCTCTATCAGAGAAGTTAGATATTAGCCAAAGGACAAAAAAGAAACTAAATTCAACACCAAAGTATCTTCATTTAGAAACCCACATCACAGAATCAACCAAAACAACACCGGCAATGTTACTAGCGTCAAAAGTGTGCTCACTAATGTTGCACTAGACACAAACTCTGGTTCTGTATTAAATTCTACCGCATACATCGTAGTATTCGCCGCTGCAGGCATCGCAGCCATTACAATCATTAGCTGTTTTATCATAAGATCAACAGGTAAAACCAATGTGATAAGAAAAGCAATAATTGGCGATATTACTAGTTTAGTAGAAACAGCATAGAATAATTTTTCTTTTTTAGTCGTTCTAATGGAGATTTTTGCGAGCTGCATCCCCAGAATCACCATAATGACAGGAATTGTTGCATCCGCTACCAAATGAACTGCTTCCATAATAGATACTGATACTGGAACAGCTAGATATTGAAATAGTAACCCTAATGCCGCACCATACATAATTGGCATTTTAACCACCGCTCTAACTGCTGAGCGAAATCCGTCACTTTCCGGACTACCTTTTGCTGCATAATACACCCCTACTGTTGCCATAAGCATCTGCTGAGCAACCATCAAAACTACCGCATACTCAAATCCAACAACACCAAACAGTAATAACGCTAGTGGCGTCCCATAATTTCCGTTATTCATGAAACTAGCTGAAAGAATTAACCCACATGTTTCAGCGCGAGAATACTTCTTTAGCCATGAAAGGAGATAGACAAATAGAATAAGTGAAAAACAAAGTATTACCGTGTAGAGGACAATATAGAGATGTTCACTCGTAAATTGATTCGTGTAAAATGTCCGAAACACCAAGACTGGTGATAATAAATAGAGTGCCATCTTGGAGAGAGCCTTCGTATCGAAGCCAAGCGTCTTTTGTCCAATAAAACCAATGGCAAATATCAGAAAAACTGGTAAAAGTACATCTAAAAAAATCATGGGATTCCTCTCAATCTTCTACAATACCGTCACGCGGTTTTCCTACTATATTACCAAATTTCTGAAGGAAAAGTTGAAATTATTTCGAGTTACTGAATAATTTCAACACTTTATCCTAATTTCTTCCCTTGCACAATCTCCTCTTTATCGAGTAGACTAGAAGTATTCCGATTAAATAGGTGGGATTAATAAACAATGATACCTAAACCTCTCGTTACCGTTAATCAATGGTTTATCTTACTTACTGTGGCCATTTCACTTTTAACTGGCTTTTATTTTCTATTATTGCTTCCTTTATTGGCAGGGTTAAGTGGCTTGCTAACTGGTTACAATCCAGTCTTAAAGATTGCTAGCAAATTTTTAGCTAAACCACCTTCTTCCTATATTCAAGAAGATAAAGCACAGCTACAGTTTAATCAAACGATTGCTGTGAGCTGCTTAGCACTATCACTGATAGGTTTTTACACAGGTTACACAATTATCGGTTTTGCCTTTTCTATCATGGTTGGCCTTGCATCTGGTGTCGCACTACTCGGATTTTGTGTCGGCTGTTTTATCCGATTCCAGTGGCAACAATACCAATATCGTCGTTCGACAAAATAAAAAAGCGAAGATGACTTCACACACGAGTCATCTTCGCTTTTTTCATTATTTTTTATAGTTGATTTCATACACATCTCGTCTGCGATCCTTTAACTGACGAACGGTTCCTGATTGACGTTGTCTTCTTAAAATTTCCAAATCAACATCTCCATTTATTACCATCTCGATATTTGGATTACACTCCCCTACTATGCCATCACGAGCAAACTCAAAATCAGATGGTGCAAAAATGGCCGATTGCGAATATTGAATATCCATGTTTTCTACTTGAGGGAGATTTCCACATGTCCCTGCGATAACCGTATATATTTGATTTTCTACTGCACGAGCTTGCGCACAATAACGAACACGTAAGTACCCTTGACGGTCCTCCGTATTGAACGGACAGAAAATAATATTCGCACCCTTATCGGTAGCAATTCGAGCTAATTCTGGAAACTCAATATCGTAACAAATTTGAATCGCAATTTTCCCACAATCTGTATCAAATACTTTAACTGTATCCCCTCGGCTAATCCCCCACCATTTTCGTTCGTTTGGAGTGATGTGTATCTTATACTGCTTTTCAATCGTTCCATCTCTTCGGAACAAATAAGCAATATTAAAAACTTTATCATCTTCCTCTACAAAATGAGAGCCACCAATGATATTTACATTGTACTTAACCGCTAAATCAGTGAATAGTTGAATATAATCTTCGGTATATTCGGTTAAACGTTGCACCGCCTTACTTGGCGATCTTTCATTTAAGAAGGACATTAACTGAGTAGTAAATATCTCTGGAAATACCGCAAAATCAGCACCAGCATCAGATGCTACATCTGTATAATATTCTACCTGTGTCGCAAATTCTTCAAACGAACTGATCGATTTCATCATGTATTGTACTACACAAATCCGAACTGGAAACGATGTTTTATAATGCCGCTTCGTTTGCGGAATGTACTCAACATTGTTCCATTCCATTAAGGTTGCATATTTATTAGAAGCCAGATCATCCGGAAGATATCCAGGATTAATACGCATGAGAGTAAACTCATTTAATAATTGGAAGGATAAGACTGGATCATAAATTTTGTGCCTCATTACTTGTTTCACATATTCTCGAGGTGCCATTTCATCAGCGAATTTATGATAGTTTGGAATCCTCCCACCTATAATAATACTTTTCAAATTTAATCTACGTGCTAAATCCTTTCTTGCTTCATATAATCGATGTCCTACTTTCATTCGACGAAAGCCAGGATGTACCATTACTTCAATACCATACAGATTATAACCATCTGGATTATGATTGGTTATGTAACCTTCTTCGGTAATATCGTCCCAAGTATGTCGATCATCGTACTCATCGAAGTTAATTAAAAGACTTGAACATGAACCTATAATCTCCCCATCGTATTCCGCACATAACTGCCCTTCTGAAAACATCGTCAAGTGACTTTCTAAATGTTCTCTCGTCCAAGGCTGCATCCCTGGAAAGCATAAATGTTGAAGGGCAATAATATCATCTATATCTTTCATTTCTATATTTCTTATCATCATTTTTTTCTCGAATTTAGACAAATCAATTTTCGACACAACATCCATCTCCTACTCTTTTGCAAAATGAAACATTCATTCTTTTGAGTTTTTTATATAAAAAAAGAGAATTACCCAATATTACTTATTCCCCAAATTCACTAGAACAAAACCTCCTCTGTATCTTTCGCCTCTAGTTTTGCATACTTCTAGCCTCCTTTTAAAATAATATGTATAACAATGAACAAAATCCCCTTCAATTGGAGGCTATTATATGATTATTGGCTGGGATTCTTGGAGCTTAGCCCGTGTACTCACTTTATTTCTTGGTTTTGGTTACTTCTCATTTTGGATACAAATCTATTTATGGCATAAAAGAGGAAAGTTTCATGTTTGGCAAATGTGGATACCTGTCGTTGCATTACCTATAGCAGGGATAGTCGCAATCCTTCTAGCCATCTTTCCCGTAACTTGGTTAATCTGGCTCCATAGCTTTATTTCCTTACTAGTTATCGTGACAGGTTCATATGGAAGTCTTCTTCACTGGAAAGCAATTAGCAAAAGAACAGGTGGAATTAAAAAGGAGAATCTGATGTCTGGTCCCCCTATCACTCTTCCGTCTATCATTTCTTCTCTTGGATTCATTGCATTACTACTTGTTTGGTTCTAATAATGGGAGGTGGAGTAGTTGCAACACCCTAAAAATTCTTACTATCCTGAATATAATGTAGTAGACCAATTTCATGAATGGGATAAAGTGACACAACACGTAGTAAAGACTCGACTAGCAGCTTTTCATGTCGAGTTTTTCACCCCAGAAGAACAAGAGTTACTAGTAGCCTTGTTTCCAATATTCTTTCCCTCTCACCTTGGAGACATTGGAATCAATTGTCTATCTATTTTAGACGAGCGTTGTCGACAAGAAAAAATTCAAACCTATGCTAGAGGTACGAGTCTTTTAACAAAGGACGTCATTCGTAAAGGCTTAAAGGCGATACATCTCGAATGTTTCACTCAATTTCATCAGCCCTTTTCAAAGCTAGAAAACAAGCTTCAGCATTCCTATATAGACTCTATTAAGCAAAATATTAGTACAAAGGATATGTGGCAAGATTTTAGTCCAGCTTTATTTGTTAAAACATTCTCTTGTGAAATGATCAAAATAATATATTCAGATCCTTCTGTATGGTCAAAGATAGGTTATGGTGGCCCTTCCTATCCAAGAGGCTACTATGCGTTTGGATTTAAACAGTTTGATTCTTGGGAGGCCCCCTTATATGAAAAGAAGCGAGATGGTTGATATTTGTATTATCGGTACAGGGGCAAGTGGGAGTCTCTTAGCAAGTGAGCTTAGTAAAAGCGGACTGTCTGTTGTTTGCTTGGAGGCTGGCCCTAACAGAATTCCACAGCTTGACTTTGCAAGTGATGAGCTTGAAATGGAGAAATTATTTTGGAATGACCCAAGAATTAGTCTTGGCTCTGATCCGCTCGATCTTGCAAGAAGCACATCAGGAAAAGGAGTTGGCGGTAGCGCCGTTCATTATACAGGACAGCTTTTGCGTTTTCATCACTCTGACTTCCGGACAAATTCATTTGAAGGTGTTGGAGAGGATTGGCCAATAAATTATGAAACATTAGTAAGTTACTATGAAAAGATAGAAAAGCGTTTGCTTTTATCTGGTCCAATTGATTTTCCGTGGGAGCCCTATGGAGGGAATTACCCTTATCCTCCTCATCACGATTTAAGTAATAATACCCTTAAATTTCGTGAAGGCTGTGAAAATGCTGGTTTACGACATGCTGTTTCACCACTTGCTATTCTCTCTGCACCATATGAAAATCGGCACCCTTGTACAAATCGCGGATTCTGTGAGGAGGGATGCATACCAGATGCAAAAACTACACCGCTTAACACCTTTATTCCTGAAGCAGTTAAACACGGTACTATTATTTACACTGAAGCAATGGCTACTTCAGTTGGATTAGATAACAAAGGTAATGTTACCGGTGTGGAATATATTCACGAAAACGAAACCTATTTTCAAAAAGCCCGGGTGGTTATAATAGCCGCTCACGCCATAGAAACACCAAGATTATTATTACATAGTAAGAGCTCTATTTTTCCAGAAGGACTCGCCAATTCGAGCGGCATTGTTGGCAAATATCTAATGACTAACTTAAATGATCATCTGCTAGTTAAATATGAGGAAGAAATTCGGATGTATCGTGGCAACCCTGTACAAGCCTTAACGATGGATCCCTATGAAATGGGTAAAGCTTCAGGATTTGCTCGTGGTTTTATTATGAATTCCTATGGCTTAAGACCTGTAAGACTTGCCAGCTTATTTATCGAGAATGATCCAACTTGTGTTGGGGAGGAATTAAGAAGTAGAATGCTCGATTATAATTTTTATGGATCTTTCGCAATGCTAAGTGAAACCTTACCACAAGAGTCCAATCAACTATCACTTGGCACTCAAATCGATTCCAATGGATTACCCGTACCAGTAGTGGAATTCTCCTTAAGTAATAATGATAAAAAAATCCGTAAAGAAGCCCGTAAGCTTTTGGAACAAATCGGACAAGCATCTGACGGAGTGCCAGCATATTATTTAAAATCTCATGCCCATTTAATGGGTGGGTGTCGGATGGGCATCGACCCTACCAGATCTGTATGTAATAGCTTTGGACAAACACATGATGTACAGAATTTATTCATTGCCGGCTCCCCAACATTTGTGACTGGTCCATCAGCAAATCCAACTTTAACCATCTATGCTTTAGCCTTGCGCACAGCGGAGTATATAAAAGAAGAACTACGAATGCGTAATATAGGGTAGACCAGGAAATAATTTTATCTCCTGGTCTACACACTTATTAGATTAAGTTGTTCAAATCTCTCATTATTTCCTGAGAAATTTGTCATATTCAAGCAGTTTTCGTCGTACTATGAACATCTATTAATAAACGATTCAGGTTAATGTACCTAATAAACTTTTACACATGAGTAAGTTTTTCCTCTAAAGACACGCCACTTTGCTTATAATGAATTTTCACATTGGTTACAACCTCTGTTGCTCCCGCATCAATTCCTACTTGTTGTGCTGTCTTGATTAAACTGAAGACTTCATCTAGAGGCCCTTCTACTACAGTTTCCATAGGACCAACATGACATGGGAGACCAGAATCCTTTAATACACTTACGATGCTTGGTATAACTCCGTCTGTATCAACATCTCTTCCATTAGGCATAATTTGTATTCCGACCGTATATTTAGCCATTTCCGCTCATCCCTTCTTTAATCCGTTATACCATACAATATCCTTGATAATGAAAGAGTAAACATTTTTCGTAGTTGATGCTCTTAATGACTTTTCTGCCTACCAAAATTTCAGTTCCTAATGTCTGTCATGAAATGTTCACAGGATATTAAGTGTAATAGCTTTGCAATGCACCCAAGTACGTACTATAATTTTAAACAAGAATACAGAAAAAAATGAGGCGAGTACTTAGTGGACCATTCAAAAAAAATAGAGAATCTATTGTTATTAGCTTCCGTCATTGCCCTAGTTGCTACACTAGGAAGCTTGTACTTTTCAGAAATTTTGTTATACATACCATGTGATTTATGTTGGTATCAGCGTATTCTGATGTATCCTCTCGTTGTTTTACTCGGTATAGCAGCAGTTAAAAAGGATGCAGCAATTGCAACTTATGTACTTCCGCTTTCCATCATTGGCAGCTCCATTTCTTTCTACCATTATCTTGTTCAAAAGGTAGAATTCGTTGGACAAAATTCTTTCGCATGTGGAATCGTACCATGTAATGGCCAATATATTAATTGGTTAGGATTTATCACCATTCCATTTTTAGCACTTATCGGATTTACTTCCATCACCATTATTTTAATTTTCGTAAAAAAATTGTCCGCAAAGGAAGGAAAATAACCTTGAAAAAAATTATCGTCATTGTCTCTATAATCGTTGCAATATTTGTTGCTTTAGCAGTCATAACGAATTATCAGCAGAAGAAAAGTTCAGAAGGTAACCCGTATGGAAAAGATAAAATCAAACCATCTACACAACAACAATTGAATGACCCTTTGTATCAAAATCTTATTTTGCCTGATCAATTAGAGGAAAAACTTGAAAACGGTGAAACGACTACTGTTTATTTCTATAGTCCGGAATGCGTATATTGCCAACAGACTAGCCCAGTAATCGTACCGATGGCCGAAGAAATGGATATTAATTTAGAACTGTATAACATTTTAGAATTTGAGCAAGGTTGGGCAGATTATAACATACACTCTACTCCAACTATCATTCATTTTGAAAACGGAAAAGAAATAAAACGTTTAGAAAAATATTATCAAGATCACTCTGTATATTCAAACTGGTTTGAAGATATAAAAGAAACTCCAAGCGAATAATTCGCTTGGAGTTCTTTCTTTGTTACACTAAGTATTGATTACTTGGTCGCATGTATCTACTTATCACTAAATGATTCTGCGTTTTTTGCTTAAATTGATCAATGGCAAATGGAAAGGAAAAGCCAAAGTCTCTTAACATATTTACATTCCTTGTAAATATTTCACGATGCTCATGTTTGATTTCCTCATCCTGGGTTACTTCAATTACGGCAATAATTGATTGAAGACATGAAATAATATGAAATGCTTCTTTCAATGTTCCATTATAATCGGTAAATGTGTCGTGAACTGCACCAGTGTGAAGCGATAACTGATTTTCAAGGTTTTCAATCTCTTTATCTGTGAAATAATAAGGAAGAATATTCGTTAAGAGGTGTTGGACCAATTCTCCAATATGGTCCTCTTGCTCTGGAGTAGATGCATATACAACTTTCACGAATTAAACCCACCTTTGTAACTTCTCTATAAGAGAAGAGTAACACAAATAGCTGTTTAATGGCGTAGGTAGTTAATGGAATCATATGAGTATATCCGACAAAAATTTCAGATAATTTTTCACCATAAAGGAGTTTTAATAGATGGTAATTGAATTACACGTTACAGTAGAAAAACCACCTTCCTTACAAGATTACTTAAGGAATTTGGTTGGCGTTCCTAAAGGTCTTCTACACGAGTTACGCATGTCAAAGGAAGTAAAAGTAAACCACGAAGAACCGGTCTGGACTCATTCCCTTCGCAAAGGCGACATAATCTCTCTTCCTCTATTTCAAGAAGAGGTGAGCCCAACACCCACTAATATAGATTTATCAATTCTTTATGAAGATGAGCATCTATTAATTCTCAATAAAGACGCTGGCATAGACACACACCCCGCGTCAGAAAACGATTACCATTCCCTTACAAATGGTGTCGCCTATTATTTTATTCAGCAAAGCATTCATTCCAAAGTCCGTCATATTCATCGCTTAGATAAAGAGACAAGTGGGGCAATCCTCTTTGCCAAGCATGCTTTAAGCGGCGCAATTTTAGACCGTGAATTGGAAGCAAGAAAAATAAAAAGGACGTATCTTGCACTAGTGGAAGGACTTGTAGAAACTTCTCAAGGAACCATTAATAAACCAATAGGAAAGGACCGGCATCATGCTTCAAGACGACGAATCTCTCCTAATGGGCAAATAGCCATCACTCATTTTAAAGTAGTCAAGAAATTTCCTAAAGAAAAACTGACTTTAGTAGAATTGAACTTAGATACCGGCAGAACGCATCAAATTCGTGTGCATATGAGTAGTCTAGGTCATCCGTTATTTGGAGATACGTTGTATGGTGCGAAAAGTAAACATACCCGTCATAGCCTTCATGCATGGAAACTGGAGGTTCCCCAACCGTTTAAGCAAGAAGGAATTTTCGTAACAGCTCCGATTCCTCTTAATTTCGGACCACCACTTCTATCTCTTAACATTGAAAAGCTGTAGCAAACTTCTACAGCTTTTTCTTAAACACATAACTTGTTTTATCATACTGCATTTTCACTTCATAAAAGCGGTGTGCATCTTTTCGTTGTAATCCTGATGAGAGTGTTACACTTTGACAGCCTTTTTCTTTTGCAAGATTTTCAACATACGATAATAGTTTTTCTCCATACCCCTTAGATCGTCCACTACTTGCTGTTACTAAATCATAGACATATATATGATAGCCGTCATAAAGGTTGGTTAATGTGATAATCCCTGCCACTGCCACTACTTCATTTCCTTCGTAGCATCCATACATCTCATAGCCTTCTTCTGTCATTTTTTCATACATTTCTAAAAAGGTTTCTTCTGTTAAATGTGTTCTCAATTCTTTTAACACAAGATATCCATCATGTAATTCTTCTTTTGTTTGAAGCTGTTTAATCATTTGCCTTCTTCCTCCCTTAGGTATATTTAAACACTTTTTTGGTAATTAACTTTATAGTACTAAAAAATTCACAAGATTGAGCTATTTTTTAAAAATCTACTCTACATTTATAGATATAATGAATTCATTGAGAAAAAGGAGTGCTAACCATGAAAAAATACACATTTTTAATAAGTATTATTATTACTATCCTTATATTAGCGGCATGCGGGAATAATTCGAACAAGGAAAGTACAGGAAACACGGATGAAGTCCCTACAATAATCGAGGTTGAAGTTTTGTTGCCTGAATCGATCGAACCTAATCAAGAAGTGAAAATTGAAGCACTTGTTACACAGGGCGGAGAAAAAGTAGCGGATGCAAACGAGGTAACTTTTGAAGTATGGAAACAAGGACAAGAAGCAGATCATGAAATGATAGAAGGAAAAAATGATGGTTCCGGCATCTACTCCTTCACGAAGAGCTTTGAAGAAGAAGGATTGTATTATGTTGTTGCCCATACTACAGCAAGAGAAATGCACGTCATGCCCCGTGTAGAGGTTACAGTAGGAAATCCTGATCATCATGGCCATGATTCCCATAATGAAGATCACGATGCACATGAACACGAGCATGAATCTACACTAATGATGACGCTAAATAACAAAGAGACAAAAAAAGTAAATCAAGAAACCACTCTTACTACGGAAATAAAACAAGAAAATAAGCCATTAACAGATGCACTTGTCAGCTTTGAGGTTTGGCATGAGGACTCTGATAAGCATGAATACATCGATGCAGTGGAAGTTAGCGCTGGCGTATACGAAGCAAAAACAACTTTCCAAACAGCTGGGCATCACAATATCCAAATACATGTAAAAAAGGATAAACTTCATGAGCATCAATTAGAAGTACTTGAAGTAGAATAACTCGTTCACACAGTAAAAGGCAGCCATCCAGCTGCCTTTTACTGTTTTAACCAAATCATATTTGAATCAGTCGAGAAATTAGCAATGTTATATAGAAACAACACTTCTGAGATTCCTTGTTCTGCTAAATAATCGTATATATTACTATGGTTATAGCGTAAATCGATGACATGTACTTCTTCATAATGATTCACTAAAAACGGTATGAGTGCATGTGCATATGAATCTTTAATCACTGCAAGTTTACGACCATTTTTTATAGTAGAAGTGATTGTTAACAAACTATGGTTTCCATCTAAAAAAAACGCATACTTATCCTTCGTGTTTAGATGCTTCCATTCATATAAACTTGGAGTAGTTCTCTGATTATCTTTATATTCTACTTCATAGGAAACCGTAAATTCGGGTTGAAAAATCTCCATGACATCGGGTTTAACATTGCGTAAATTGGCTTTTGAATGAAAGGTTCCATAAAATTCCTTCGATACATTACTAGTGGTAAAATCACTTATCTCATTTGGTTTAAAACCTATTATCTTAGCAGCTTCTGCATATGCATAATAGGCACCCCTCATCGTCCAGTGGTGGTCCGTTCGAAAATAGAGATTTTCTTCTTTATGGTGTCGAAACGATTCCAACACATCTATTAATTTTATTGAATCCGTAAGTTTACTAGTAGCTTCTTCCAATACCTCTTTTTGACTAAAGGAGGTTGCAAGGAAAGGGAGATTTTCAGAGTAAATTTCTACTGAAGTTGGAGCAAGCATTAAATAAACTTTTTTTCCCTCCGCTTTATTTGCAAAATAGTTTAGCGACTCTATATTTTGATACAATTTTTCTTTCGGTTTATCATAACCTTCAAACAGAAATTCATTTTTCCCAAAAAACACACCGTTATTTTCTTGTTTTAAGGTGGCTTTTTGAACCTCTGCCTTTATTCCCGTCCAAAAATCCTTCCAGATAAATTGATCACTTACATACTCCTCAAAATCACTCATATATCTTCCCGTTACAAAGCGTTGAATAGAAAATTCCGGCATTTGAGTAAGTACACGATTTTCATGTTCAGAAAAAGTTCTATCCTCTGCTAATAGGTTCATTAAACCAATGCCACCAACTATGCATATAAATAATACAATTTGCACTCTGTGTCCTACAGACATTGAAAAGCACCTCATTAGAATCGAAAATAGAGAAATGGATTAAAGGATTCATCCACTAAATAGGCAATGGATAATAATAATATCAACTGATAATATACTAACAAGATAGCCGTGATTGTAAAATTAAAAGCTCTTTTATTGATCCATTTTTCACTAGATTTCCGTATCGTTATCATTACGGGAGTAGCTGCAATAATAAGAATGACTAATAAGATAGAATGAGTATACAAGTCATATAGAAACTGAGCGTCCATTAGATGATTGCTTGTAAATCCAAACATAATTTTCAGATATGCTATCCCCTGCATATAATCTTCAAATACAAATAAAACCCAACCGACCAGAATAATAAGTATTAAATACATATGTTGCAGAATTGGATTCCATCTCTCCATTATTTTTAACCATCCAGCTTTTTCAATAGCAATAATTAGTCCGAAGTATAAACCCCAGATGATAAAATTCCAGCTCGCACCATGCCATAAGCCTGTTAATCCCCATACGATAAATAAATTTCTAATGGTGATATACTTTCCACTCTTACTACCACCTAGCGGGATATAAAGATAGTCTCGAAACCAAGTTCCAAGTGAGATATGCCATCTCCGCCAAAACTCTGTCACACTTCTTGCTATATAAGGATAATGAAAATTTCTCGGAAAATTAAAACCGAACATCTTCCCTAATCCCATTGCCATGTCTGAATATCCACTAAAATCAAAATAAATTTGAAAAGCAAAAGCAATGATACCCAGCCAGGCAGCAAATACCGTCAACTCACTAGTTTGTTGGCTTTGAATATTACTCCAAAGTAGACCAATATTATTAGCTAACAGAACCTTCTTTCCTAATCCAATTGAAAAATAGTTAATTCCTTCTACAAACTGCGCCGAATTCCATGTTCGATGATGAAGCTCATTGGCAATCGATTTGTACCGGACTATCGGACCAGCAATAAGCTGGGGAAATAAACAAACATACATAGCCAATGCAATCGGGCTTTTTTGTGGAAGTACTTGTCCACGATACACATCAATAGAATAGGACATCGTTTGGAACGTATAAAAGGATAATCCTATTGGAAGCGGCAAAGAAAGTAGTGCAATTTCTGTTCCAAAGAATTGATTTAAATTTATAACCAGAAAATCTGCATATTTAAAAAACATCAATATCCCAATATTAATAACGATAGAAGAAATGAGTGCTACCTTCGCTTTCAACGGTTGCTTATTACGATATTTATAAATGACTAGTCCATGAATATAATCCGTAAAAGCGGAAAAAAGCATAAGTAATATATAAACTGGCTCTCCCCAAGCATAAAAGACGAGACTAACACACAATAATACGATATTCCTCATTTTCTTCGGACTCACATAATAGAGCAAAAGACTGAGTGGCAAGAAAAAAAACAAAAAGGTTAAGCTACTGAAAACCACATGACCACTTCCATTTTTTTAAGTAGAAACGACCATCCTTACTCGAAATAACTATCAAAAATAGCCTCAATTTCATCAGGATTTTGAGCAGTCACATACAATAAGTATTTTCCATTCGTTTTAATCACATTATTTTTTACTTTTTCATATTGATCAGGTAAATATTGTTCCCATGTTTGAATTTGTGCTTCCTTTTCTCTTTCCAAGGCTGCTTTCAGTGAATCCACATGTTCCTTTTCCTTCGCTTCAAAAAGAAAGATTTCATCTGAATTAACATTCATCATTGCAGCTACTACATGTCCACTCGCAAGCTCTTCCTTGTTTAGTTGCATTTTTTCAAAATAAATCGCGACCATTGGATCCGTTTCATCTGCTTTCACTAAATCTGCTTCTATATATCCTTGTAAATTCCCATCCACATACACATCGTCGCCCGCACCATTTGCTTTCATATCTTCTGCTAACTGTTCTTTTATTTCATTCAACATTTCCTCGGTGGAGATATTCACATCCTTCTCCTTGTTCTCCGCGTTAGAACCGCAACCTGCAAAAATAAATACCAATAAACTTAACATTACTAAACTACTAAATCTTTTCATGATGTCCTCCTATTAGTTGAATATTTTTGGTTTACATTAATGTTAGACGGAAGTTTTCTAGGTTGGTTACACTTCTTCTTATTTTTGGAGGTTTTTTTGGGGCTGAATATTATGGGAGAGTGGAAGTTTTCATTTATATATGTGGAAATTTTTCTTAAAGACCGCTTTTTTGGAACAAACAACGTTATTTTATATTAAAATCCAACTGAATCATCATAATATTCCACTCACACATTCTTTTGTCCTGGGATATATATAACAAAAAGGAGTTTTACAATGGAGATGTATGACTACATGATGCTCATAAATGTGCTAGTTATTGTTTCTTCTGTGATAATCAGTTATTTCTATGTCTCACAGATGGTTCTGAGGAAGGGAGCTTTCATGTTTCATACAATGATTAGTCTCTCATTTGTTGTAATTACATGGTTTATTACTACGACCATCTGGTATTTCATTACTTTTCATGTTGATGAGCTTCTTTATATAAGCGGCATGCTTTTCCATATGATTGTTATGTTATTATGTATCACCGTGTTGATTGCTTATTTGATCGTAAGGCGCCCTTTATTATTGAGACACTATAAATCAAAGAGTAATTAAAAATACTCCTCACCCCCTTATTTTTGGAGGATGAGGAGTATTAATTATTTATTGCATTCCATTCTTCACTGCACTTGCAACTTGAATCGTACGTCTTGCTTGGTGCTTCACTGCTGCTGTTACATCTTCCTTCCAGTTACCCTCTTGATCAACGGTAACACTAGTTCCGTATGGATTACCCCCAGCTGCATAAGCTGAGTTGTCCGTGTAACCTGGGGCAACAACTATAGCACCCCAGTGGTACATCGTTGTATAAAGTGAAAGGATAGTTTGCTCTTGGCCACCATTAGGATTACTTGCAGATGCCATGGCACTTACCACCTTATTCGTTAGCTTCCCTTGAAACCAAAGTCCCCCTGTTGTATCAAGATATTGTTTCATTTGAGAAGGCACATTCCCAAAGCGAGTAGGGATACTGAATATAATCGCGTCTGCCCATTCTAAATCACCTAAGGTGGCTGTTGGGACATCCTTCGTATCTTCTACATGAGCCTTCCATGCAGGATTTCCTTCAATTACTTGTTCTGGTGCTAACTCAGGAACCTTGATAACTTTCACTTCTGCTCCTGCCTCAATTGCTGCTTCTTCAGCTGCTTTGGCAAGCTTATAATTGGTTCCTGTTGAACTGTAATAAATGATCGCTAATTTTACATTTGACATTTCACTCTCTCCTTTTCCTTTTAAATCCAAATATTATCATTCCATTTCCTAGCATATTTATACAAGAATTCATCTTACTAATTAACTCAGTACCCTTTTATCTCGAATTCAAACTATATATTTAAAAGAAAAGAGCATCGATCGCATAGTTACCTGCACCCATAAAAGCGAAAGCAATCGCAACCACTAATAATATTAAGTTGTATTCATACCCACCCGAAGTTGCCCAAAATCCGTTAGCAGCATGGACCTTGAAAATTGCTACAATCATTGTTCCCGCTAGAATGATTCCAGCAAACGGAGTAAACAAGCCTACTACTAATAAAAGTCCACCTATAAATTCAGAAAGCCCTGCGGCCGCTGCCATTGGTTTCCCCGGCTTAATGCCGATTGATTCAAAGAATCCTCCAGTCCCCTGGATACCGTGTCCTCCAAACCACCCAAACAACTTTTGCGCACCGTGTGCCATAAAGGTTAATCCAACCACTATTCTTATTAATAAAAGACCTATACTTAACATTTTATTTTCTCTCCTTAAGAAGTTTTATTTTGAAACCATTGAAAATTAATATCTTGATTTCGAGATAATTATATTCGAGATATATAGTGTGTGTCAACCTATTTTTTTCGCAAGGATTGTTAGGCTCTATGTTCATAAATCAAAACCGTAATGCTTTTATTAGAAAGCAAATAATTGACCTTTTAATCAAAGGCTGTTTTCGCATACTTTGTTGCTTTTCGTAAATAGAAATCACCCCGTCATAAACGTTGCAATCGTGCTCTTTTCCATCAGTAATGAAAGTACTCTCATCAATTTCCCAAGCAAAATGACTGGTAAAAAGTCCAAATACCGACTTTTTACCGACTTAAAGCAACAACCTTTACGAAAAGAGCCTAATCAAAAAAAGAGCTGCTGATATATTCATCAACAACTCTTCCTTCCAATATTTTAATGTACAATCGCTAAAGAAAAGGTTTGCGGACCTACTGGTACATTGTAAGCCTGCACTTCGACTGTATACGTTCCGCTTTGAGGAGCATTGATAAACACATTTTCCACGTTGTTTCTGCCATCCCAATTGTTATCATACGGTGCTGTAAAGTCATTTCCGACGTATTTAGTTCCATTTGGTGCAGTGATTACTAAGTCTAAATCATTCACTAAAGTTAGTGATGCCGTCGTGCTACCTGGTGCATCTGACCAAACAAGTGATATTTTTAAGGGTTTACCAGCTTGAGCCGTAAACGAATATGTTGCTTTTTGACTTGTTGATAAAGGGCTCGTTTCATTCACAAATGCGACATTTAGGGATTTATCTAACGTTACTCTTCCCCATCCTTGGTTACCATTTGGAAAGCCAAGTCCAACATCCGCAGCACCTGCAATTAAAGCAGCTTTTAAAAGGGAAGGCTTAGGAGTTACCCCTCTATTTTTCACAAAATGCTCCCTTAATTGTGCAACATTACCTGCTACAATTGGAGTAGCCATAGAAGTACCACCCATGTAGGCATATTTACTATCATGGTTTGCCCAGAATGAGGAATCTGGAGCTAATGATGATCTAGCAGAGAGAATATACGTACCTGGTGCCATGACGTCCGGCTTAATACGTCCATCTCTAGTAGGACCTCGTGAAGAGAATTGAGCAACATGGTTAATATTATCCGCATAAGATCCGAAGCTTGGACGTAGGTTTTCGGTTGCCCCAACTGTAATCGCATTTTTTGCTGTTCCTGGTGCACTGATTGTACCGCTACCTGGTCCCTCATTTCCGGCCGCAAAAAGAATCGTCATATCATTTTTTCTCACATAATCATCAACATTTCGAGAGTCTGTCGTATAGGCACCGTTTACTGGAGCCCCCCATGAATTCGTATGAATTCTCGCTCCAGCACTATATGCTTGACTGAATAATGTTTGTAGATTAGCAGGTAGTCCTCCCAGCCCTCCACCACTATCCATAATAGATTGAAAGACTAGATTGGCTTGCGGTGCCATCCCTTTATTTGTAGCATTTCCTAACACAGATCCAGCAACATGGGTTCCATGTCCATTTGGATCATTGGCGTTATTCGTTCTGCCCAGTGCATATAGTGCGGTAATCTTACCGCGGAATGCTTCATGCATCGAACTGTCATTTCTTCCTGTATCAAGCCCAGTATCAGCAACTGCTACAATCTGTCCTTGTCCATATAAGCCAAAGTTATTTTGTGCGACGTCTGCTTTCACAATGCCACGGGCCACGTCATTCAAAACTTCGTATTCAGGCTTTGGGGTTACGTATAATACATCATTATTTGTCGCGTATTGGGCAATTTGTTCCAATCCTCTTAAACGTACTTCTTTACTTCTTTGCTTTTTATCTAAAGCTACTGTTTCTACTAATTCAGAAGCTCCTCTGGAAAATAATTGCGGGTCTATTTTATATAAAGGTAAATATGGTTCAACCGATTCCAAATGCGCAATTGCGTTAGTTACGGCCTTTACATCCCCATCATATTCGACAATATAAGCGTAATCTGGTATGTAATCGAGAATTTTCGCTCCCGTCTTCTCTAGTTGAAGTTGCGTTTCCTCTAAAATAGGTCCGTCAAATTGAACGATATATAGCTTGTTATCCGCTGGAACTACTTCTAGTTTCTTTTGAATACTCTTTGGGATTTTCACATTTTCAGAGTTTACAAGAAAAGATGCCTTTCCCGTTTTTCCTTGCTTGGTGGCAGCCTTCTCTAGCGTAAGTGTCTCTATCCCCTTAAAGTCCAATTCAAAATTGTTCGCCCCAATAGTAGAAGGACTGCTTAAAGCAACAGAAGACAATAGTGCAGCAACTGATAAAACGGATAAAAAAACCCTCTTCGATCCTTTCTTTCTCATTCTATAGCTCAACTCCTCTCAATTTATAACACATCATTAATTTATCACAGGAAACAAAAACTTTATATTGGGAAAATTCAGATTAAAATAGCTTCATAATTCGCTTTTTGGGCTCATACTTTCCCAATGGAAAATTACTGTCAAGCCAGACTACAGCGACCATTCAATATTTTCTAAAAAAATGAAAGAAAAAAAGAACCCTCTCCAGTAGAGAAAGTTCTTTATTGTTTTTAACCATTTGGAAGCGGCTCAGGATGTTCATCTTTTAAAGCAGTAACCTCGCCATGTGCAATTACTTGAGGCTCTTGAATAGATTTTTCCAAAGTACCTACTAAAAAAAGAATTCCAACTAAAACTACAAGCAACAGTTTTTTTTTCATATTACCCTCCCCTTAGTATAAAAAAGTTTGCTTCTTTAATTCTTGGTAGCATAACGAATAGTAGTAGCTTGCTTTTTTGTATTTATAACAAGATTCAAAATAGATGGCGAGCCTCTCTGCATATTTAATAATTGGTTCTTTTAAATCTTGTTGTTGAAAAAAAGGTAAAACGACTTCTTGGAAATAGACATCAAGCTCATCCATATTGTCTGCTAGGACATAGTCAAAAATGGTGAAATAATAATGATATTCTACCAATTCGTCTGGACTAGTTAGCAAAGATTTCCCAATTTCTAACCATTTTCTACATTGAGTAGAATCTTCCATGTTATCGTATTCCATCAAAAGACAATAAATCGAATTTAATTTACTGTCTAACCCCCTATCCTCTTTTAAATAATAACTTTTTTCGAATTCTTCAATGGCTTGAGGATGTAATCTCTGTATAGAGTAAAGCTTGCCTAAGTTGTGAAAAATCAGAGCTTGCAGATACTTATTATTTAAGGACTCAGAAAGTTTTTGCGCTAATAAATAGCTTTCTTCTGAACGATCATATTCTCCAATACGGCGATAGCAAATTCCGAGGAGAACCTGACATTCAGCACTTCTTTTTAAATCATAGATAGCCTGGAAGATATGTAGGGCCTTTGTTGTATATGTAATACTTAGAGGAACTTTAGTTGTTTGACTATAAGTTAAGCCAAATAAATAGAATAGGTCCGCTTCTTCCGAACTGTCAAAGTTCGTATTTCTTTGTAATAGCTTTTCAGCAACTTTTAAATGCTTCAACGCATCAGCATAATTATTTAAGCGATAGGAAAATATAGCGTAAAATTTTTCAAAATAATAGTGCATTTGCAAATCAAAAATATCGTTAAATTGCTGGAGCTTATGTATTAAGAGTTTTGCCTGTTCTAAGTCTTGTAAATAAAGGTGGTATCTTAATTCAAACAAGACAAAGTACATATATGTTTTTGTATTCGCTGTCTGTATTTTTCTACCTAGTTCTTCATAGCTGTGCCTTATCTCATCACCATTACTAGTCATCATTAGTTTATACCATGCTATAAGTTCACTTAAGATGGTATCGTCCTGCTGTTCTATCAAGCTTACACCAAGTCTTTCACACAACAGTTGCAGTACTTCCTCACTAGGTGATGTTAGGTTATTTTCTATTTTAGAAAGATAGGAAACAGAGATGATACCCCGAGCTAAATCTTCTTGTTTTAAATTGCGTTGTATGCGAAAAAATTTCAATTTACTTCCAATATCCATTTTGGTTGTCTTGGCAGAATGTTGATCGACTTTTATCATATGGATCATTCCTCCGCAATCATTTTTATTCCGAAAATTCAGATTAATAATCACGCAACTATAAGTCTATGTGACTAAATCTTCCTTCTCTTTATTATAAAATGGATAAATGTATTTAGTAACCATTTTCTTATAGTTTTCTAGGCATATTTTTCATAGGAATATTTCCCCACTCTGTTTCATAGAATTATAATTTGTTATTTTTTCACTTTATTTGACGAACAGTAACTAGTTTTGTCTACCTAAAAGGATTTTGAGAGGAAATGTTTAATATTGATGTGTAAGGGAGGGATTATAGCATGGAATTAAAAACGCATGAAGTAGCAAGAGAGTTAGGGATGGCTCCAAGAACAATTCGAAAATGGGTAAAAAAATACAAAATTCCTTGTAGCAGAAATGACTATGGACACTATGTGTACGATCAAAAGGCCATCACTTTATTAGAAACCTTAAAAGCAAGCTCGGAAGTTGCTGGGACACTTGAGGTTTACGAGCATGTCCTCAAAAATAAAGAAGCTGCCTTAAACAATACTCATTCCACGGATTCTAAGGAGCATCAAATGGAAAAATTAATAGAAAGAATGAATCGTGCTGAGCAGCTATTAGATCAAAAAGCTGATGAAGTCGTATCTTATCAACTGCTTCAGCAACGAAAAGAAATTGAAGACTTGAATCGCAGAATAGAGAAATTAGAAAATGTCATCTTAACGCTACAAGAACCCCCTATCAAAAAATATGAACCTCCTCTCATTTTTGATCAGCCGATAAAACCCAAGCGTCGTGGTGTATTCCGTTCTATATTTGGACTGTAGGGAAGTTAACTTTCTTATATAGTTAGCTTCTTTTTTTGTTCTCTGCTTGTAAACTATCTAGAGCATGATTAAATTGTTTGATCAATAAAAGCTGGTCTGAATCTTCAAGGTTAGAATTAGTAATTCTTTTTATAGCAAGAAAATATTTTTCAATTGGTTGTTTTCTTGTTCTAGGATGGGTTAGTTCATCCTTTAACTCTACTTTAATGGCTTCTTTTAGTAGCTCCGTTTCTGAAACTCCTTCTATTTTTAAAGACCTGTTACTCCAAAGTTGTTGGTAAGCTATTAATAATTTTGTCGAATCCTCCAAGTTTTTTTCTCCTTTCTTCTTACAAATTCGTCAAACATATAGAATTTTCTTTCAATTTATGGTATTTTGTTAATGAATAATAGTACATATTGCATCTGGTTAAGGGGTCTCGTGATGAATTTACTGAAAGATATTCTACTTCAATTATTCTTTTTGTTTTTACCGACTGTAATTTACTATCATTTAAAGAATAGGGATCAACATACCTTATCTGAATTTAAGAGACAGATTATCGTTTTTTTGTATTGTTCTTCCTCGGTTATTCTTTGTATGCAATTTCCCATCGAATATCCGGAAGGTCTTTCCTATGACTTAAGCATTATACCAGTTATTATAGCCATATTATACGGTGGGTATCTTTCTGGCTTTTTAAGCATTATCGTCTATCTCACTAATTATATCTCTTTTGGAGGAGCAACTAGCTATCTACCTACATATCTTGCACTGCCAATCCTCGTTCTCCTACCAGCTATCTTACAACCTAAGTGGAAAGAACTTCCTAGAAAGAGTAAATATTTCTTTGCCTTTCTAATGATGTCTTTAAAACTCCCGTTACTTTATGTTTTTTTTATTTTTCAGAATGTAATAGGGAACCCGTCACATGATTTCATAGGAAACATTGTTCCCATTACTTTAAGTATCATCGCCCCTATTTTGGCAATACTTTTACTCGTTTATCTAATCGAATATTATTTTGACTTAGACGAATTACAAAAGCAAATGAAACGCATGAGAAGGTTACAGCATGTAAGTAATCTTGCAAAAGAGGTGTCAGAAGAAGTACATAAACCATTAACGATGATTAAGGGCTTTACCCAATTACTAGGCGCTGAACATAATAAAGTCAATAAAGAGTATGTGCCTATTATACTTTCTGAGCTAGATCGCGCTGAAGCAATTATTGATTCTTATATTAATTTAGCCAAGCCAGACCATTTTCCAGCTAGATCCCTTTCTTCCAAAGAACTGGTAGAAAATGTGATGGACGGGCTAAAAACATACGCAAAGAATAATCAAGTTTCTTTAGAAGAGCTTCAGGTTCGTAATCTACGCCTTCGTGGAAATATGGAGCTCTTATCAGAAAGCTTCACAAGTATCATTAAGTACTTCATCGATGCTACTCATTCCTCAAACGGAAAGGTTCTTATCAAGAATTACTTAAAAGGAAACAACGTAATTTTTGAAATAATAGATGTGAATCGAAAAACAAATTCTGAAGCCCTTGAATTACTTAAAAATTATTATTTTCATATGGAAAGTTTGCAAAATGAACGAATACAAACTGCCTTTTCGATTCTGTTTGCCCATAATGGGAATCTCTTCATAAAACGTAAACTCTTTAAAGGAAACCGCGTCATTATCACGTTGCCAGCCTATGTAAAAAAACGTAGTCCTGTAAACCCTAAGGTTGTTTCTTCATGAAAAAGTTGATTAGCTAGCAAATGCCACTTTCTGTATTTCGGAAGTGGTATTTTTTATTAGTGAACGGTATTTGTTAAAGGGTGTTGGGAATAATATAGAGTAGACTAATTATAGCTTAAGGGGAGTTTTCTATTATGGAACACCAAGACAGGAGACTGTTAATCACCGATGCAATTGCAAAGGAAGTTAATTTTGAAAATGAACCAAACCCATTACTCCATGAAAAAATGCAACAACACTTATCTATTATTCGTCAGGAACTTTCTGATAAATATCCAACCTCGTTAAAACAAGCACTTTCTCAACGTAGAATCGCGTTAAATCGAAAAAAACTCTCAAATTTATCAAATGAAGAGGAACATTACGAAGAAGCTTAACAAGCATTTGGCACAAAATCCCAAAAAAGAAGTTGCCATCCACTAAAGGAGACAACTTCTTTTTTATACATGCACTTTTCCCATATTAGGCTCAAAATAAGCCCTTACAATTATATTTAATACTTCATCTGTCATGTTCAAATGCGCTACTGGGCTTTCCGCAAGAAGTTCTTGAGTATTGGTATCGGCAAAAGAAATACTACGATCCAAATAAGGCTCAAATACATTTAACATTCCATTTAACTGTTCTTCCACTGGCGATAATAAAAAGCTTGTTCCTTTTTCGTATATACCTAAATCATCGAATTTTAAATGGTGTTTTATCGTATTCAAAATCTCTCTGTTCGTTGGTGGAGCTGGATTAATAACATTATAAATCGTATTTTTCTTTGCCTCAGTAGCAGCTATAGTTAAAATGTCTGCTACATAATCTACAGGTACTAAATTAGATGTCCCATTTTTAGAACCTACTAAATGCACCTTCTCCATGCTCGCTTTTCGTTCCAAGCGACGTTTGAACAACTCTAGTCCTCTCATAAATCCATATAAAGTGAACGCAGAATCCGCTTCCCCAGTTTTAGAATCTCCTACAATAATGGCCGGTCTAAAAATAGAAACATCCATTTTGTCTTGATAACGAAAAACCTCGTGTTCTGCTAATGCTTTACTCTCTTCATAAGGATTATTAAAGCCTTGATTCAGGTCATAGAGCTTCTCTTCCCCTTGATTAGAAACTCCCACGGTATATGCAGTACTCACATGTATGAATTTATCAGCTCCGATATTTTCCGCTACCTTTAATGCTTCTTTAGTACCTTGATAATTCATTTCCATTAACGTATCACGTAAATCATGATCAAATTTCACAAGCGCAGCTAGATGGTAGAAAATATCTATCTTATTCATTAATTGTTCCACGATGCGTTTAGGGAAGCCAAAATTAGGTTGAACGATATCCCCTTGTAAAATATTCACGCTCCCTTGTAATGAGAAGGGAAGGTTTTCTTTTAATGTATTAGCCTTGTCTAAGTTCCGTGCAAGTATATAAACAGTGTGACCATCTTCTAGTAAGTTACGAATTAACCTACCCCCTAGAAATCCAGTGGCACCAGTTAAGAAAATATTCATAAAAGCTCCTCCATCGGTAAAACATGATTTGCAATCAATTCTACTATAATCTTAATATAGAATCCTCCTTAAATCAAAACATGGAAAATATTGAAATTTGAGGGTCAAGCATGTGTTGCAAAAATACATGCCTTTTTATCATACACGAAAAGCTAACAGAATGGGGGCTTGTGTTAAGAAAAAGACATGTCAAATATAAGGTAAACATAGTAAAAGAGCACCTTTCCTTCTAAAATAAGGAAAATGCTCCATGTCTAACAAATTATTTCTGCTTTAAGGCAGCTAATTCCCTTGATTTCTTCGTGCAAGCCTCCATTGCAGATAGTACGGCTGGTCGGAGTCCATACTTTTCAAGAGCTATGACTGCTTCAATCGTTGCGCCACCCGGAGTACAAACATCATCCTTCAATTCACCTGGATGCCTTCCCGTCTCTAACACCATTTTAGCAGCACCCAGTACAGCTTGTGCAGCTAGTTTATAAGCTTGCTCTCGAGCAATTCCTTGTTGAACCGCTCCATCCGCCAATGCTTCAATAAACATATAGACATATGCTGGAGAAGATCCGCTAACAGCCGGAATCGCATCCATCAAATTTTCTGCCATTACTTCAACTCTTCCAAAGCTTTCAAATAATTGGATAACCGTCAGTAATTCACTATTACTCACTAAATCATTGGCACAAATTACACTCATGCCTTCTCCCACTAACGATGGAGTGTTCGGCATGACACGTACCGCTTTTATTGGTTTACCGAATGAACGCTCTAGAAAATCTAAGGTAATCCCTGCAGCAATAGTAATAATGACGGCGCCTTCTTTTACCGATTCCCTCATTTCTTCAATAACTTTCGCGTGCAAGTCTGGCTTCACTGCTAATAGTAGAAAATCTGCTTTTTTTGCTACTTCCCTATTGTGTAATCCTACCTGTATTCCATATTTTTCAGCTACCTTTTGTATCGTTTCTTCTGTCCGTGCACTTGCTAAGATATTACTGGATCTCACTAAATTAGCTTGAACTAATCCACCAATTATTGCTTGAGCCATTTTTCCACAACCGATAAAGCCAATCTTTTTCTCCATTTTCTGCTTCACTTCCTATTTATATATCCATATCCTCGTATTATATAAGATGGAACAGACTTGTACAATTTCTTACGATATATCTAAAATAAAATGCTACCCTGAAAATATAAAGGAACACTTTTGAACACCCTGTTGATTTCCGCTCTTATCAACATATTGCCAAAATCAACAATAACCCCAAAAAAGCCTCAGCCAATTAATAATGGCTAAAGCTTTATCTTACTTGTAGGTTATGCAGAGTAAACGATGTCTAGATTTCTTACCACGACTACTTTCTGAATGCGGTGTTTTTTTACTTCTTCAATGTGGATAGTAAAATGATCACATTCCACTTTTTCACCTTTTGTTGGTAAATATCCTAAGGTGTTGGATATCCAGCCACTCAAGGTGTTTGCGGAGGATTCTTCTACTTTTAATTGTAAGAGTTCGGAAAACTCCTCGACAGGGAGTCTACCGTCCATCCTGAATTTCCGATCATCTATCACTTCAATAAAATCTTCATTTTCATCATGTTCATCCCATATTTCACCAAAGATTTCTTCAATAATATCCTCAATCGAAATTATTCCAGCGGTTCCTCCGTATTCATCTAACACGATGGCTAGATGGTTTTGAGAGCTTTGTAGTTCCTTTAACAGATTAGATATTTTAGCCGATCCAATTACATAAAAAGGACTGCGGCTTATATCTTTCAAGGAAAACGAAGGATTCTGCACGTATTGTGCAAAGAAATCACGATAGGATATAACACCAATGATGTTATCAATGGATCCCTCATATAAAGGTAAGCGCGAATATTTTTCGTTAATAAAAATATCCTTAATTTCTTCGATTGGTGTTTCATTACAAATTGCTACAACATCAGGTCTTGGCGTTAAAATATCTTTTACAATGATATCATCAAAGCCAATAGCGTTGTGTAGTAACTCTCTTTCTTGAGTGAGAAAAATCCCTTCTTCTTCACCGATTTCCACCATTGCTTTTACGTCCTCTTCTGTTATGGTCGGCTCTTTTTTATTTACTCCTAGAAGCCTCTTGATACTTAACTTGAATTGGACGAACAACCATGCAATCGGGAGAAAGATTTTCATGACTGTCATTAAAGAAGCTGATATAAATTTAAGATAATTCTCGGCATACTGTTCGGCAAAAGATTTAGGTAAAAGCTCACCAAAGACAAGTACTAAAACAGTGATAATAGCAGCTGTTAGAGCGAGCGTACTGATTTGACTACCATACATTTGAATGGCAAGGTTCGTGGCAATCGTTGCTACTGCAATCTTCACCAAATTTTTGCCGATTACTATAGTAGACATGCTCCGATCAAAGTTTACTGCCATGCTTAATACACGTTTTGCTTTTGCATTGTTGTTGTCAGCTTGGTTACGAAGTCTCACTTTATTAACATTCGCTATCGCTACTTCAGATGCAGAAAAATATCCCATTAATATCAACAATGCCCCTAATAAAATTATCGAGTCATAGGGTATACTATCCAAGTTTCCATCACTCTCCTACTTATTGTTATTATTAATATATTTTGAATTGACGGTTTTAGCAATAAATATGCAAAAAAATAATGAATTTTTTTAATTTTCTATCTAATAATACAAAAAATCACTGTATATTAACAAGCAAAAGGTCCCTACAAGTATCTTCAACTTCCAAATTTTCTCTTTATACGTTCCTCTATTCCCTTACTTCATTGTTTCATGCTATAATTATCTCGAATTCGAGATTTATTGAAATATCTTAGCGTCTTTAACAATAACCAAAAAAATAAAAACGAGGAGAATGAATATGAACCTATTAGGACTGCATCATGTATCTATATTAACGGGAAAAGCAGAAAAAAACTTTCATTTTTTCACAGAGATTTTAGGCATGCGTTTAGTAAAAAAGACGGTTAATCAGGACAACACTACCTCGTATCATTTATTCTACGGCGATGCGAAGGGAAATCCAGGAACAGAAATTACATTTTTTGATATCCCTGGATTAGGAAGGACACATGAGGGGGTATCCAGTATTTCTTCCACCTCCTTACGGGTAAAAAATACTGAATCCTTACAATTTTGGAAGTCCCGTTTTGAATCATTAGGGGTCAAATATTCGGAGATTGAAAAACGAGCAAATCGGGACACTCTTGCTTTTGAGGATTATGAGGGAACAAAGCTAATTCTCGTTGCAGACAATGGCGAACAAGGTGTTCCTGCTGGTGAACCATGGCAGAAAGAGGATATCCCGCAAGATCATGCAATCCTAGGTTTAGGTCCCGTTACTTTAACGGTATCTGATGCCAAACCTACTAGTGAAGTACTAACAAAAGTATTAGGTTTTCACTATGTTGGCTCTTACCCATCCTTAAAAGGTAACTTCCCTGCTATCGAGGTGTATACAACAGGTGAGGGTGGCGCTGGAGCAGAGGTACACATCGAAACGAGAAACGATTTGCCCAAAGAACGGATTGGGCGTGGCGGGGTCCATCATGTAGCATTTCGTGTCCCAAACAAAGAAGAATTTAACAACTGGGTAAATCGGTTACGTGAAACTCGCTTACCAAACTCAGGTGAAGTAGAAAGATATTATTTTAAGGCACTTTACTTTAGAGAACCTAACGGCATCTTATTTGAACTATCCACCGACACACCTGGCTTTGGTGCGGATGAACCACTTGAAACGCTGGGAGAAAAACTAGCACTTCCCCCATTTTTAGAACCAAAACGAGCAGAAATTGAAGCAAAGCTGAGACCACTTGAAATTAACTAAACGATAGCTTGAGCAGGAAGCAACCATGCTTTCTGCTTTTTTTATCCTTCTACCATTCTTTTTTTTGGGAAACCTCTCATGAAAGCGCAACCAACATCCTATGTTTGCATATAGTGTTAAGGAAAGGATAGGAAGGGAGGGTGTTTTCATGGAGAGAATTATTTTGTTTTTAGCTAGTATTTTTGCTGGCTTTGCGTTAATAAATGTACCGCTAACAGGAGCGTTTGAAGCATTAGATCCAATCGCTACCATCGTTGGAGTAATAACCATATTAGTATTCTCACTTGCCTTAATCTATTACGGTGTACGGTCATTAATAAAGAAATAGCTTTTCCTATTTTTACGGTATAATAATAAGTAGTAGTCTACCATTCCCGAGCGGTCTTAAGCACTACGACCGCTCGGGTTTTAAAATGGAAATGGAAATGGAAATGGAGGTCAATGTCATTACTAATTTAACAATTTCACTCGCTACCATTGATGAGCTGGAGACTGTTGCAGAGTTCATCGAAAACATGAATCAAAGGGAAGAGCATCACATTGGATATTGTGGTACTGATAAGCAGGAGATTAAAGATGCATTAATAGGAGATTTATCAGATGTTCCATTTGAAGCTAGCTTCCTCATCGCCACGATAAACAAAAGTATCATAGGAATAATAGGGTTTGATGCAGACGTCGAAAATAAATCCGCTGAAATATGGGGACCATTCATCCATAGGGAAAACGCAGAATACCTCCCAGCACTTTGGAATAAAATGCTTGAAATACTGCCATTAGAAATTACAACGCTTGGCTTGTTTCCGAACCAAAAAAACGACCTTATTAATGAATTTACTCTTCGTAACCCTATTTTAAAAACAAGCGCACAAACCATCTTGCAGGTTACTCAACATCTTCAACAAGAAGAAATTTGGTCTTTCCATGAATTGACTCCTGAATATTATGACCAAATGAAAAAACTCCACGATCAAACGTTTCCTGATACCTATTATAATGGAGCGCAAATAATTGAAAGGATTAATCCCCAAAGAAAAGTTTTGATACATACGAAGGAAAAGAAGTTAATTGGATACATCTATGTAGAAGTTGAGCCAAACTTTGGAGATGCAAATATTGAATTCTTTGCAGTAGAACCCTCCGAACGAAAAAAAGGCATGGGAGCTGCACTTTTACAAATGGCATTAGGCTGGATTTTTACATTTAAAGAAATCCAAGACGTCACTCTGTGTGTAGAATCAAGCAATAAAAAGGCAATTTCCCTCTATCAAAAAATTGGTTTTAAAAAGAAATACCAATTAAACTATTTTCTAATAAATCGTTAAACTTTCTAGACGGGTGGTTGAACTCCACCCGTTTTTCACGATTTATCCTAGATTTCATTTCATCTTTAAGCAAAACCACTATCATTTATATAAGTTACTCCTATCAATTGATTGTGGAGGTTGTTCCATCCACCCTCTATTAATCATTATTTCCAGGCCTTCTCCACCATACTTAGCAATTTCAGCCATCAGAATAGAATAATGAGCTGCTATATCTTTTCTTATTGAAATAGACATCGCATAGGAAAGTAAGTAGATACCAGCCGAAGTTGTGGTAGTAATGAGGAACATAAGCAATTTTTCGGAAAATGGCGATACAGTGGAATTGGTGACCTCAATACTTACAGGGATATTTCCAAAATGCTCTTCTTCCTTTAATACTTTATTAAAAAGCTCGACCTGTTTTTCTGCTAATTTTTTCCCTTTTAAGAAAAAACCCTTTATTTCTTTATCTTTCGTTACTTGGATTAAACCCATTAGCATAACTAATCCTATATAGTTTCTTTCAATTACATAAAAGATTTCACCAAGCTCTAACACATTCAATGGCCTTTTATCTCCAAACCATCCCTCTAGTAGTGTAGGGGGAACTACTAAATATTCTACTTCTTTAGGGTATGGTATTTTCGGCGGGCGATCATAGATTCCTTTACTTAACATTAATTGCAGTGATTTCTTGTAGAGCTTGGTTGATGTTCTCATGCACTCATCAAAATACTCCACAATATCCTTTCTTGCCACCTTTGTCAGAATGGTCGCGTAAAATGGAACAAGCATCTGACCAACACGATAAACAAAGCTTAATGCAAATAGATCTGTGTATAATGGAGGTGCCGATAAATCCACATCTTTATCAGTAAAACCGTCTGGAGTGGGAAATCCCTCCTTTTCAAAAATCTTCTTAATCTCTTTATTGTATATTTCCTCCAAATACAAAGCATCTTTTACAACATTTTTAATTTCAGAATCCTCTAATTGTTGTAAAAAATGCTTGTAAAAACACATCGTTGCGCTATTTTGGATATAAGATGTCCATAATGCCGCAATTTCTGGTGTTGTCAGTTGGATATTATGCTCTCTCATCTGGTTCTCCTAACATGCATATAATTTGTCCTATCTTTTGAAATTCCCCTACCTTTTATTCACAGGCTTCAACGATCTCGATAGCAAAAAAAATACAGACCCCAATAAAGGAATCTGCCAACTATATCACTATATGAAGTCTAATGCGATTACCTGATGGATCTTCCGTAAATATAAATCCATTTTCCTCCACAATAATTGCTTTCAAACTTTCCAATTGCTTTATTCTTATTTTTCTCGCTTCTTCGTTCGGGAAAATAAGTGTAAAAGATTTTAAACCAACACTATCCTTGGCTGGTCTAGGCGCACCTTGGCCATTCCATGTGTTTAATCCAATATGATGATGATAGTTACCAGTTGAGATAAAAAGAGCCTGCCTACCGTATCGATTGACGAGATTAAATCCAAGGCCTTTACAATAGAATTCTTCGGTTTTCTCTAATTCTGACACATGCAAATGAATATGCCCCATCAACGTCGCTTTTGGGAGGCCATCAAAAGCCACACCTTGCGCTTTTACAAGAAGGTTTTGAATATCCAATGGCTCAGATGACATCACTACTTCTTTATTGTTCCAATCCCATGTAGTTGATGGGCGATCTGCATATATTTCAATTCCATTTCCATCGGGATCTGCTAAATATAACGCTTCACTCACAAGATGGTCAGAGGCCCCTTGGATTGGATACCTTTTATCAATGAGATGTTGAATAACTCTACCTAAATCAGCTTGGCTTGGTAACAACAAAGCAAAGTGATAAAGACCGGTTGTCCTAGGTTGTTTCTGTATCACTTCTGTTGGTTGCTCAATCGTTAAAAGCGGCGTTTTTCCATCTGCAGTTAACGTCGCTTTTCGCCCTGTTTGCTCTAAAATACTAAACCCAATCATTTCTTGATAAAACGTTATGGATCGTATCAAGTCTTCTACTTTTAACACGACTTCTCCAACAAATACATTTGGTTCCTGATGAAATTCTCCCATTATTTATTCCCTCTCTTTGCGGAGTGTTCTTTATTTATTGGAAAGACCACATTATCTAATGCAAAAATTGATTTATTTACTAAGGCTAAATAAACAGAAATAGCTAATAACGCTAAATCAAATTCATACCCTGCCATTTGACCATTCCCCATAAAACCAGCAGCTAATTTCACCTTGATAATTGCTACAAGCATGATTACTCCAAAAGAAATCGCAACTACTCTCGTTCCAAAACCTACAATCATCGCAAGACCACCAACTAATTCTACGAATGCCACAATATATGCTGAAAAACCAGGAAGTCCTAAGCTTTCAAAGAATCCTACTGTATTATCTATGCCACCTTGAAACTTCGCCATACCATGAATAAAAAATGTAACACCTAATGTTATTCTTAATATCGTGGACCCTATATCGTGTTTACGTAACAACATGAACTTACACTCCTTCTTACTTTAATGTCAATTAGAAAGTAACTTACTTTATGTAAGTAATTATATTTTTATAACAAACTTATGTCAAGTAACTATTTTATATTTCACTACTAACTTATATTTAAGGATTTTATGGTATACTATTATTATAGGAGTGATTGATGATGAACAAATCGCAAATTTGCCCTAGATTTGAAAAAGCAATTACTATGCTAAGTCAACGATGGACGGGATTAATTATTTTCCAGTTACTTTCCGGTCCCCAACGCTTCTGTACAATTGAAGCTAGCATTGGGATTAGTGGAAGAGTGTTATCAGAAAGATTGAAGGATTTAGAAAATCAAGGTATTGTTAGACGAGAGGTATTTCCTGAAACTCCTGTTCGAATAGAATATTCCTTAACAATAAAAGGCATTGCCTTAGAACCTATATTACGCGAAATAGAAGTTTGGTCTAAAGCCTGGCTTGAAGAAGAAAATCACTAAAGTAGATAATGCCAAAATGTCGTGTACCTTTCCATAAATGACGAAAAGAAAACCATCCGATTAGTTGGATGGTTTTCTAATTTTCTATAGCTTCCACAATTCCTCGATCCCGGCAGCTCTTTTAATACTGTTTATCGCCCCTTGATGTAAACCTTCATGCCAATTAGCAAACGCTAAGATTTCACCAAGTGTGATTAACTGATAATCACCTATTTGAAAAGGTCTCACAATATTCTCTTCTAATCGTCTTGAATAGTTCATTCGAATACGCTCTGACTGATTAATCAACTGTTCCCGGAGCACGCCTAAGCTTGGAGGCTGAACATTCCAATTTAAAGGACTAGTATCCCTTTCAAATAAAGCGTAATAATCGTCTGGAACATGAGGCTCTTCCCCTATAAAAGAGGACATTAAAGTGTCCTGTGTAAGAAAAATGTGCCCGAAATTCCATCTTATCGTATTACGGAACCCTTGAGGCATTTCATCTGCTAGCTGCTCATTCGTTGCATCTAAAGCAAAGATTGTCCTTTTTCTAATAAAATCCATTTGTTTAAATAACAGTTCTTCTGTCACTTATATCTCGCTCCCTCTTTTTTATCATGACCATAGCCCAAGAATAAGGCCCATTACAGAAAATGTCACAATATGATATCCACCATCAATGAGAAAAAGCACAATTGGACGACGTTCAAATAAATACGTAATCCCAAATGCAGTTGCAACAAAAAATGCCCCTGCCATAAAACCAGCAATTAGCCCAAATACACCAGTACTATTTGGTCCAATAAACATAGCTAATACAAAGGAAATAATAATTGCCAAGACAAAGGATCCACCAAATACCTTCCCTGCTGTTTTTTTAAGTTGCTCTTCTGTAAAACCATGTAGTTTCATCCAGAGCTTACCAAATAGCAAGGAATACCATATCCCACCTATAAAAAATGCGGATATCGCAGCTACAATTACGGCAATAAAATTTATTTCTCCTATTACTTCTCCAAACCCCATAGTTATCCTCCTACCAATAATTACTTTTCAGCATGATTATATAAAACAAGTGAGCAATAAGATTGTAAAAATCGGACATGTTTACAAAAAATTATTGGATACTATTGCTTTTCTTTTATATTCTTCTGGTGTCATCCCAGAAAAACGTTTAAATTCCTTAATAAAGTGCGATTGATCATAATACCCTAAATCTAATAGATCGTTTGAATCTTCATTAATCGCATGTTTAAAAAGAAACATACTTGATTTTTCAAACCGATAAATCTGGGCAATAATTTTTGGAGAAATACCTGTTTGATCTTTAAAAATTCTATTTAACTGTCTTTCTGAATAACCAAATTTTGAAGCTAATTCGGAGATCATGATGCTTGGTTGTATTTGTTGTTCTCTAATAATAGTTTTGACAAGTTGATGATTTGCTTCCTTCCTTGGACTTAACTTATATAGAAGATAATAATCTAATTTAGTGAATATCTCTTCTATATTATCTGTGCTACAAAGGCTTTCAAATACTTCATCAGCGAAACTCCCCCATAGTAAGGAAAGTGGCTCCACTTCGTTAATGGTTTCGCTAATAGGTATTGGTAAAAATGGGAATAGACCATTTGGATAGAAGCGAACCCCAATTAAGTTTGATACACCTTTGTATGCTATATGTAATGGCTCTCGCTGAATGCCAGAAAGCCAAGCCTGCTTCATCCTATAGGTCTTCCGATTCCCCACTTGATAATTCCCTTCCAAGGCAAAGATCATCTCTATTTTGCCATTCGGAAGAATTGTTTCTTTCTTTGCAAAATCCCCTGTGTTCAATTGGACTTGCCAATAGCACTCTATCCAAGGTTGCAAAAGCTTAATAGGTTTTTTTATGTGATAATTCATCTCAACACCCTCGATACAAAATTATACAAATCCTTTTATCTCTAGTATTATTATCTTATTAGTTTAATGAATGGAGAATGGGATCACGAATGTTTTTTTAGAACCATCCCTATATTCTGACAATATATCCTTTTAAAAAAACCTTTCTTTCCAGTTATCTTTCATACCGAAAATAGTTTATACTATATGTACGATTATACCCGCTTAGGAGGAACAATAAATGACTGAAACAAATCAAACAAATCAAAATGAAGAGCCAAAAAAGAAAATCAGCCTACAAGATGCAATTAAAAAGCAACTAGAGCAAAAGAAAAATCAAGCCGGCAACAGCAAAACAAATCTAAATGGTTCAAAATCATCTCAAAAAATGAAAAGCCAACAAACTAAAAAGCCAAGTAATACAAGAAGAAAAATGGGAGTCTAATCCTCACCATATTAAAGCGTACACACCTTTTGAAAAGGTATATACGCTTTTTTTGATACTTTCTTATTCGTCAAAAAAAATCACTCCCAACTTTCATCGGGAGTGATTATACATTCAATTAATAATTCGTTTTTAATTGTGAGAAATCTACCGCTCCATCCTCAACTAAATGGCAAGCAGATTGCTGTACTTGTCCTGGAATATGATGCAGCTGAGGTTCTTCTGTACGACAACGGTCAAACGCATATGGACAGCGTGTATGAAAACGACATCCTGCAGGAGGATCAATTGGAGAAGGTACATCCCCTTTTAAGATAATGCGTTCTTTTTTCTGAGATAAATCAGTACTCGGTATCGCAGAGAGCAATGCTTTTGTATATGGGTGCTGTGGGTTAGTGAAAAGAGATTTTTTATCAGCAATCTCTACAATTTTCCCAAGATACATAACAATAATTCGATCAGAAATGTGACGAACTACGCCGAGATCATGAGAGATAAACAAGTATGTTAGTTTAAATTCACGTTGTAGATCTTTTAATAGATTCAACACTTGTGCTTGAATAGAAACATCGAGTGCCGAAACAGCCTCATCACAGATGATAAGCTTAGGGTCCACTGAAAGCGCTCGTGCAATTCCTACACGTTGGCGCTGACCACCACTAAATTCATGCGGATGACGATCGATTTGATGCGCGCCAATTCCAACTGTTTCTAATAATTCAACAATTTTTTTACGACGATCTTTTTTCGGCACTACATTTTGAATTTCAAGTGCTTCCTCTAGTATTTGACTAACAGTTTGGCGAGGATTTAGAGATGCATAAGGATCTTGGAAAATAATTTGTAGATCCTTACGCTTTTTTCTCATTTGCGACTTATTTAATGCTAGTAAATCCTCTCCTTGGAAGTTAACCTCTCCAGCATAAGGATTATCAAGGCGCAGAATCGCTCTACCAGTTGTAGATTTTCCACAGCCAGATTCGCCAACAATACTAACTGTTTCTCCTTCTTTTACCGTGAAGCTAATATCATCCACTGCTTTAACGTGATTGACCGTTCTGCCGAAGATCCCACCTTTAATAGGAAAGTACTGTTTAAGGTTTTTTACTTCTAATAATGTTTGATTACTCATGGCTAGCAGCAACCTCCTCTTGATTCTCCCATTTATCTGTGTACATCCAGCAACGTACTTGGTCACCATCTTCTGCTGTTTCAAGGTCAGGCAAATCTGTTAAACAGATTGCTTTCGCATGTGGACAGCGTGGAGCAAAGCGACATCCTTGAGGCAAGGCAAAAGGACTAGGCACTGAACCATGAATGACCGCTAAGTCTCCCTCGACATCTTGATCATGCTTAGGCACTGAGTTTAATAAACCAACTGTATAAGGGTGCTTTGGATCTGTAAATATTGTCTTTACATCTGCATATTCAACAACCTTACCACAGTACATAACGGCAACTTTATCACACATTTCCGCCACTACACCAAGATCATGCGTAATTAACATTAAGGATGTTCCGAGCTCTTCTTGTAATTTTTTCATTAAATCAAGAATCTGTGCCTGGATTGTCACATCCAAAGCCGTTGTCGGCTCATCTGCGATTAATAGCTCAGGATTACATGCTAAGGCAATCGCGATCATTACACGCTGACGCATACCACCAGACAATTCAAATGGATATTGTTTCGCACGCTTTTCCGGCGATGGAATACCTACTAAACGAAGCATATCAATCGCTTTTACCCAAGCATTCTTACGACCTAGCTTTTGGTGAATTCGAATCGATTCCGCGATTTGCTCCCCACAGGTTAAAGTAGGATTTAATGATGTCATTGGCTCTTGGAAAATCATTGAAACATTGTTTCCACGAATTTGCATCATTTGCTTTTTCGATTTATCCAAAAGGTTTTCGCCTTTAAAAATAATTTCTCCACCAACTACTTTTCCTGCTGGTTCTTGTAAAAGACGCATAATAGATAATGATGTAATACTTTTACCAGACCCTGACTCTCCTACGATTCCTATTGTTTTACCTTTTTCAATCGAAAAGTCTACACCGTCAACGGCCTTTACTTCTCCCTCATCCGTAAAAAAGGAAGTGCGTAAATTTTTCACTTCTAATATTTTTTCATTCTTTGCTACCGCCATTTTTTTCACCGTCCTAGTTCAAGTCTATACGTTTGTTTATTAAACGGTATGTGATATCTACTAAAAAGTTTACTGCTACGAACACTACCGCACACACGAGAATTGCTCCTTGTACCATTGGAAAATCACGAGCAGAAATAGAAGCGACGATATGACGCCCTAAACCATTAACAGCAAATACTGTCTCTGTGATTACTGCTCCCCCTAGTAAACCACCAAACTGTAAACCTACTACTGTAACTACTGGGATAAGAGCATTACGCAGGGCATGCTTATAAATAACAAATTTATCACTTACCCCTTTTGCATATGCTGTACGTATATAATCCTGGTTGATTACTTCAAGCATACTTGAGCGTGTCATACGAGCGATAATCGCTGCTCCACCCGTTGCAAGTGTAATAACCGGAAGTACCATTTGTTTCCAATCATTTCCCCAACCGGCAACTGGTAAGACTCCAAGATGAACAGAAAAGAAATAGATTAACATAATTCCAAGCCAAAAGTTCGGCATCGAAAGTCCAAACAAAGCTATAACCATGATAGAAGTATCTGCGAACGAATATTTTTTAGTAGCAGAGATAATACCTGCGATAAGTCCAAAAATAACTGCCAATAAAGTTCCCCATAATGCAAGTTCTACTGTAATCCAAAATCTAGAATCAAAAATTTCACTAGTTACAGATCTATTGGTACGAATAGAAGTACCTAAATCCCCTTGAACTGCATTAGCAACGTAACGGAAATATTGAACATGATACGGATCATTTAATCCTAACTTTTCACGCATTACTTCTACCTGTTCTGGATTCGCTTGCTCTCCTGCCATAATTTGAGCTGGGTCACCAGGTATTAAATGCATCATTAAAAATACAGCTAATGTCACACCGATCATAACCGGTATAGTTTGCAACAGTCTTCTTATGATATAAATAAACATGCTAAATTCACCTTCTCACTAAATTATTTTTTCGTTTTCGGATCTAACGCATCACGTAGTCCGTCACCAAATAAGTTAAATCCAACTACAACAAGCAATATTGCTATACCTGGGAACAACGTAATATGTGGAGCTTGAGAAATATAATGACGTCCTGCACTCAGCATTGCTCCCCATTCTGCTGTCGGTGGTTTTGTCCCTAATCCTAAAAACGAAAGTGCACTCGCCGTAATGATTGCAGAAGCTATATACAAAGTAGCTTGTACAATAATTGGTGAGAGAATATTCGGTAAAATATGTTTGAAGATGATTCTAAAATCACTAGAACCCATTGCTCTTATTGCATCAATAAACTCTAACTTTTTAATACTCAATGTAGAACCCCGAACGATCCTTGCAAATGTTGGTATTGCAAAAAAGGCTACGGCAAAAATAACATTTATTGTACTAGCACCTAAAATACTGACAATTGCTAGCGCTAACAATATTCCTGGGAAGGCAAGCAATACATCACAAAGTCTCATAATAAATGAATCTATCCATCTACCGTAATAACCTGCGACGATTCCTAACGTAACTCCGGCAATAGCTCCTATTAAAGTAGATAGAAATCCAACTGTTAAGGAAACTCTTGCACCATATAATAATCGGCTGTAAATATCTCTTCCTACATCATCTGTCCCAAGCCAATGCTCGGCTGATGGTGACTGTAGCTTATTCATTACAACCATATCATTAGGATTATGCGTAGCTAGTAATGGAGCAAATATTGCTAATAGTACAAAAAATACTACTATATACCCACCTACCATTGCCGCTTTATTTTTCGCAAGCTTTTTGTATAAAGCCTTCCAACGAAGCGATTTTGAATTTTGTCCATTAATAGGAATCCCTGGTGTAGATTGAAGCTGTGGTTGATCCATATTCATTTCTCCCCTTCACGAGTTTGTAACATTAAAATTTTTCATACAATTTTGCAACTAGATACTATAATAGCTATAAAGTCACAATATTACAATAGTGATATTACTTCCATTTGAATAAAAATACAAAAGTAAATGATATACAAATTTAATATCCCTTCTTAATTAAGAGGACTTTTTTTACACAAATGTAATATTATTATAGTTATCATTCTATTATTATTACAAAATTATTAAAATTTTTAAAATTCCTCTTGTGAATTTATAATTTTTCGATTATTATAAAAGTCAATCGTGGCTTATCCATTGATTAACTTTGCACAGACAAATACCAGGGGGGTAAAACGTACATGAAGTCAAAAAAGAATGTATTTCTAATGCTTCTTCTATCTCTAATGCTAGTATTATCAGCATGTAGTGGTGGAAACAGCAGTAACAAAACAGAAGGAAAACCTTCTGACAACGAAAATGGTAATACTGATGAAGAAGTAGCAGGTCAAGATGGTGGAGAATTAGTATTCGTTATTAACCAAGATGCACCAACTCTTGATCCTCATGGTATGAATGACACTGCAACAACAAATGCAACAACTCAAATTTTCGATCGTTTAACGGAATATGCAGCTGATGGAAGCGTAGTTCCAGCTCTTGCAGAATCTTACGAAGCAGTAGATGAAACTACTTGGGAATTCAAATTACGCCAAGACGTAAAATTCCACGATGGTACTGATTTCACTGCTGAAGCAGTAAAATTAACAATCGAACGTATCATTGATCCAGAATTTGCTTCTCCTCGTGCTGTAGTATTAAACATGATTAAAGAAGTAGTAGTGGTAGATGATTACACAGTTCAATTCAAAACGGAAAACCCATTCGCTCCACTTCCAGCTCACTTAGCGCATAACGCTGGATCTATCATTGCTCCTTCAGCAATTGAAGAAGAAAACAATGGCGGTAAAAAAGTTGACGAGAACCCAATTGGATCTGGTCCTTTCAAATATGTTTCTTGGAACCGTGGTTCTGAATTACTATTAGAAAAGAACGAAGATTTCTGGGGTGAAAAAGCTTCTGTAGATACATTGAAATTCGTAGTAGTTCCTGAGCAAGCTACTCGTGTAGCAATGCTTGAGACTGGTGAAGCTCACGTAACACAAGTTGGTGCTTCTGACGTAACTCGTGTAGAAGGCATGGCTGATGTAACATTATCTAAAGAAGCAAGTACTCGTATGGACTATGTTGGATTCAACATGAACAAAGCTCCTTATGACAATTTAAAAGTTCGTCAAGCAATTTCTATGGCTATCAACAAATCTGATGTTGTAGATGGTATTCTAGATGGTCAAGGTGTTCCTGCTGTAGGACCGCTTGCTCCAACAGTTGTTGGTAACTACCAAGGTTTACAACCATTAGGTTATGATGTAGATGCAGCGAAAAAATTATTAGAAGAAGCTGGTTTTGCTGATGGCTTTGAAACAACTCTATTTGTAAACGAAGGAAGCAAAGAACGTGCTGATATCGCTCTTTTAGTTCAAGCTCAATTAGCTGATATTGGTATCACAGTTAATATCGAAACTGTTGAGTGGGGTGCATTCTTAGAGAAAACTGCTGCTGGAGAGCATGAGTTATTCATCCTTGGATGGACTACTGTAACAGCTGACGCAGATTATGGATTATATGCATTATTCCATTCTTCTCAATTCGGTTCACCTGGTAACCGTTCTTTCTACAAAAACGAAAGAGTTGACGAATTACTTGACCTAGGACGTACTCAATCTGATCAAGCAGCTCGTGACGCAGCTTACAAAGAAATTTCTGAAATCCTAGTAGAAGAGGCTCCAATGGTTTACTTACAACATCCGGACTTCATCTACGGTACTAACGGTGTTGCTTCTGGTTTATTCGTAAACTTCAGTGGAACTCCATTCTTCAAAGATGTTAAGTTAAAATAAGCTTTTCATTAAAATAGCCACCTCTTCTCTTTTGAAGGGGTGGCTATTTTTAATGAATTGAGCTTTTCCTCGTTAATCTCGTTGCAATAACTAATACTAACCTGCTATTCATATTAAATTACCACCTTGATATAGAAATAAGGAAGCCTCCATAACATGAGACTTCCCTGAAAGTGCGCTATTTTTCTATAATAGCATTCCTTTTTCTTATATAAAGATATAGTCCACTACCTAAAACTATTAACAGGATACCTACTAAAATATATGTGTACATATCCGTTGCGGTTTTTGGTAGCTTATTATTTGTTTTTTCGTCCGCTACTTTATCTTTTACTTCTTTATCTTTTCCAGTATTCGTACCTTTATCTTTATCCTTTTCTTTATCGTTTTCTTTATCCTTATCCACTGGATCTTTCGGGTTTTCAGGATCAACTGGGCCAACCGGCTCTTCTCCACCTACCCGAATTACAACTGTCGTCAACGGTTCTATTGTAATACTAGTACTGGATAGATCAAAGCCACTAATCTCTGCAACTTCCAACACCCCAGCTTCATCACTATCTACCACAGTTACACCTTCTGTTAAATCTTGATTAAGTGTTAGCGTTCTTTCCTCAGAATCCGCATTCACGAACACAAAATATTCTGTACCATCTGTTGCCTCGTTACGGTACCCTATTACTAAGTCTTGCTCCTCGATTTCTGGCGCATCGACAAAGGTTATATTAGTATCTACTAATTCCTTTGTTCCAAGCGTAAATGCGTCGGTTGATCTTCTTAATTTAATCAATCCTGATGTATATTCTCTCGTGACATTATTAAGCGGATAAAGCTCTTCATTCGTTGCTTTTTCCCAATCAAATCTATTAATCGCATCCGTCGAATCATAAGAATCATGAATGAAATACGGATACTCAAATGGGTTGCCTTCCATATCTACCATATAAGTTTCCTTTTGCTCTGGTTTCCCATCTGCTCTCCATTGCTTTGTTCTACCATGCTCTTGCCCAGCATGAAGGAAAGCTGTTCCTTGAGAAGTTAAAACCATTGCGTTTCCTATACGAATGCGTTGATGAATTTCCTCCGCATGTTTATCAGGATCCTTCTTAATAGACTGTGCAATTACATCATGTAACGTTAAGTTGTCATGGGCCTCGATATATGGCACCACATCACCAGGGTCATCTGCTACAAAGTTATGTGGCTGTGCCTTAATATTATCAAAGATTTGTTGAATGTTTCTTGCTCCACCAGTTATAAACCTCGGCTCCCCTTCGCTTCCGAATCCAGACTTTAATTCATTTCTAAATTCATCTGAGAAAACACCGACACTTTCTGTATACTGCATCCAATCTTGATCAGCAGCCATAATGCCTGTTTCCCCATCATCCCCTGCAAAGGTTCTCCAGCCTTCTCCAATCATGATGATGTTAGGGTTTAACGCTTTGGCCTTGTCATAAGCAATTTGAATACTTTCTGCATCATGATCACCCATCATATCAAAACGAAAACCATCAACTTTATACTCATCCACCCAATACGTAATAGAATCAACTAAAACTTTACGCGCCATTTCGTGGGTAGTCCCTAATCTTCCCCCACCAAAACTCGTTTTAGCCTCACCATTAGCATCCATAAAGTGATAATAATTAGGCACTAAATCTTCAAAAAGACTTACTTTTGCAGTGTGGTTGTACACCACATCCAATACAACACCCATGTCTCTTTTATGAATTTCATGGATAAGCTCTTTTAATTCAGCAATTCTTAATGCTGCATCATCCGGATTTTCCGAGTACATGCCAGAAGGAGAGAAGTAACTATGTGGATCATAGCCCCAATTATAGTTATTACCTTGTGCTGAGTAATGCATTTCTCTCACATCATTTTCAAATTCATTGCCCCAGAAATAACTCATTATAGGTAATAACTGAATATGTGTTACGCCTAGTTCTGCAATATAATCCAGTTTGTCTATAAATGCTTTAAACGTACCAAACTGCGCATTTAAATCTGACTCGATAGATGGATCTGAAGTAAAATCGCGAACATGAACTTCCCAAATAATCGCATCTTCTCTTTTTTCGAAGCCGGCAATATTAGCAAATTCAAGCTCTGGTCCTACACGTGATGGATCTACAATTGCCGCCTTTCCTATTGGGTCATCGCCAGCTAGGTTATTAAATGTAGCCATTGATTTTGCATAAGGATCTAAAGCAATTTTAGATTCACCATTATGTTCAATTTTATAATGATAATAATACCCAGATAAGTCAGCAACTCCAGTGTTTTCTTTGTTTAAAAGAACTTCCCACACACCGCTTTCTCCAAGCGTCATCGGGATATCCCCGTTGATAATATTTTCTTGATTACTTTTATCATAAAGAATCACCGAAACAGAATTCGCGAGTGGTGACCATACTTTCAACGTAGCTTTTCCATCCTTGTGTAACGTGGCTCCTAAGTCGTTCCCTTCGTATCCATAAAGCTCATCAATCATTTTCCACCCAGCATCTGCTTTTACCGTTTTGCCTAAAAAAGTAATGGAATAGGGAGCCTTACTGCGATCTAGTGAAGCCTCAACCTCTACTTTTTTATCATCTACTATTTTTACTCTATTTACCGGAACTTCTTGATTCTCTTTATCTGTAATTTCAATTTGATCCACTAAAGATTCAGCATCCAATCCTTTCGTACTTGAGAAGTTAAGGACAAGCTTACTTTCCGAAACTATCTCACCAGATACCAGAACTGTAGCAGTTTCCCAGTACGGAGAAATATAGACTGTATCATCGCCTTCTTTAATCCATAATCGATTATAATCGGTAAGTGCAGAAAATGATTTGTCGCCACCATCTTTATCTTGTGTTACTTTATTCACGACTAAGAAACCAATTTTATCGGCATCATCTGCTATTTCCACATCCACATATGCTCCATAGCGGTCTCTCTGATCAGGAGTAAATGGAGTGGCATCTGTCGGCCAGGCACTTGAAGGATTCGCCACATCATCCCAAAGCCATAACCCCAGATTTTCAAACTGATTATCACCTCTTACATAATGAATTCTTACCATATTTTCTGCTAGATCGATAGGTTCATATGTATAAACGATATCTGAACCTTGTTTAATCCAAATTTCATTTTTTTCAGGAGTAGTGATAGTAAAGGACTTGTCCCCACCATCTTTCTCCTCAGTTTCCATGTTCAATACTAAGAAACCAACTTCCTCACCCGCTTCATTTAGCTGCACATCGATATAAGCACCATAGCTATCGGTTTGTTCAGGATTAAATGGAGTAGCGCCGTGTGGCCAATGTTCAGAAGGGGTAATTGCTTCTCCCCATAGCCATAACCCCAGATTTTCAAAATTATTATCTGTTCGTTGATAATGAATTCTAAGCGTATTTTCTGGAACTGATGTTACTTCCACATTCTTTGTAAGTTCCTCAGCAACTCCAGAATTAATTGTTGGAAAATTCCCCAATGAAAATACCAAAAGAACCATTAACAAGATAGCTATTGCTTTTTTCAACCGTTTTCTCCCCATAAATTACTCCCCACTCTCTTTGTGTTACGAAACTTCTCTCCAACATGAAAGGGTAATACACTCCCACCTATCTTCTCAATTTACAGAGGGTTGTGCAAACGTTTTCATAAATTAAGTCTAATAAACAAGCACGTAAGTGTCAATATATTTTTATTATTCAAACAATAACTAAACTGAAAAAAAAGAAAATCAGGGGCAACTGATTTTCTTATCTAATCATTATGACGTATCACTCCAAAATCGGTAAACTAATGGTAAACGTTGTCCCTTTCCCTACTTCACTTTTAACATCAATTTTCCCCTTTAATAACTCAATGATTTGAAAAGAAATCGTTAGCCCAATTCCTGTCCCCATATCTTTAGTAGAATAAAATGGAGTTCCTATTTTCTTCATCTGAGCCGCTGACATCCCCACTCCATTATCAGCTATTTCAATAAAAATTTCTTCCTCTTTTCGGTAGACATTAACCGTAATGACCCCTTCTTTTCCAACTGCTTCAATTCCATTTTTAATAATATTGATAAGAACTTGCTTTATTTCATCTTTATTAGCTTTGAGATATAAGGTTTGTTCAACGGCGTGACGTAACGTAATATTTTGGATGTTCGTATATGTATTCATAAGCTGTATGACATTTTCGACTTCTAAAGATAAATCTATCCTATCAAATTCTTGTTTATTGGGTTTAGCCAAAGAAAGATAATCCTGAATAATCGTTTGCGCTCGATCTAATTCACTAATGGATATCTCAATATACTTTTGCTGCGAACTATTAAGATTACCATCTCTACTCATTAGTTGTAAAAAGCCGCGTGTAGATGTCATTGGATTTCTAACCTCATGTGCAACAGATGCCGCGAGTTCACTAACAACCTTTAATTTTTCTGAACGCTGCAGCTCATGCTGTAAATGCATTTGCATATTTAAGTTTTCAATAATTAGTACAACTGTAATCAATGATATCCAAGTAATCAATGAAACAATAATCGTTACTACAATTTGATCTTGATGGTTTAAGGTTAATAATCGCATAGTTCTTGTAATAGTAATCATAAAGAATAGACCAGAGATGATGAGCACCTTATTTTTTAGTGCTAGGGAGTTAAACTTTTTTACACATAAACAAAGGATTACCGCTATGATCATATAATTGATCACCATCATCATAAACCCATTTTCACCTAGTATAAATAAATAGACAAGCATGGATATTAAAATAGCAAAACCTGTTACAAGTCCTCCATAAGTAAAGGCAAGAATGATTGGGATAATTTTCTGGTCATAGTAAGAACCATTTGTTACTTCTATTGGAAAAGACATAGTAAGTAACAACATAATTAATAAAACCAATAAAAATCGATAATCTACTTTTTTTGTAACGTTTGTCATCCCTTTATTTAAAAACTGATGGTAAAAAAGGATGGGAAATAGGATAATCAACACATGATACAAAACGTGACCTATATTGTTAAACATACCATCGCTCCTACGTTATAAAGAGTAAACAAATTTAAATACGCTATACTTCCTGATTTAAACATTTGTTTAAGATATAGTTCGCTTTTGGCATGTTCTTTTCCTCTAATGTGTAAAAGAAAAACCAACCCTCTGGTTGGTTTAGATTATACTTACTTCATTTTCTATTCTTCATTAGATTATTCTATAGTAAACCTCGGGTAGTGATTGTTGAACTTGATCTACTGATTTGTTGTCTTCTCAATTTGGGAATACATCGATTAATCGGAATGCTAGATAAAGTAGAGAATCCATTACTTTTCAAACGATTTTCCATCTCTTTAACTTGTGACCAGGTAACATTCCTAAATTAAAGCATGATAATAGCTGTACTATTTTTTCCGTTTGCATCTTCAACCAATTCTACTATATTTGCAACAGTAATCTTAATACCTGTTTTTTTATATTCCCATTTTATCAAGGACTCCAACTCTATCATCCCTATCTACTAATTTTGTAAACCATTTAACCTCCATTTGGCTGTTTTTTTTACTTATGTGTAATCATCTATCTCTGTCGTATCATATCCTAAGCTGCTTGAGACAAAGAAGACCAGCTTTTCAGCTGGCCTATTTTACGCATATATTTTCTTTTGATCCTTCTTAAAAAACTCTCTCATTGCATGAAACACATCTGGCTTTTGCTTTAAAATAAAATGACGGAATTTCTCATCATTGACATTTTTATAGGCTGACATTAGTGTGGAATGCCTGTTATACTGGTTTACCTCACCATACCCGAACATATTCGATACCTTCATCAGCTCAGCTACTAGCTTCACACAACGTTGATTGTCAGAGGTTAGGTTATCACCATCGGAAAAATGGAATGGATAGATGTTAAATCGAGTTGGGGAATATTTCGTGTCAATAAGCTCTAATGCCTTTCTATAGGCGGAAGAACAGATCGTTCCTCCACTTTCACCTTTAGAGAAAAAGTCTTCTTCACTCACAACTTTTGCCTCTGTATGATGTGCGATAAATTCAATGTCTACTGTTTCATATTTTGATCTCAAAAAGCGTGTCATCCAAAAGAAGAAACTTCTCGCCATATATTTTTCCCACATTCCCATTGAACCACTCGTATCCATCATCATGAGTACTACAGCTTTGGAATCCGGCTTCACTACTTCATTCCATGCTTTAAATTTTAAATCTTCTTGATAGATTGGATGAAAGCTTGCGGTACCAGTCATAGCATTTCGTTTATAGGCGGAAATCATCGTCCGTTTCTTATCGATATTACCCATTAACCCAGTACGTCTTATATCGTTGAACTCATAATTCTCAACAATGTTTTCATCCCGTTCTTTTTGTTGCAGGTTTGGCAGTTCTAATTGATTAAATAATGCTGCCTCCAAATCCATTAAAGATACCTCAGCTTCGTAGTAGTCCTCACCAGCTTGATCTCCTGCACCTTGACCCTTTCCTGGCCCCTTCTGCTGACCCGATCCATCTCTTGCAACAACATCTCCAACCTGGCTTTCTCCATCTCCCTGGCCAACATGTTTGTTTTTGTCATAATTATAACGAATTCTGTACTCATCTAAAGACCTGATTGGGATCTTCACGACCTCTTTGCCATTAGACATTACAATATTTTCTTCAGTAATAAGATCTGGCAAATTATTTTTAATAGCCTCCTGGACCTTCTCCTGATGGCGTTTTTGGTCGTCGTGGCCTTTTCGATGGAGGGACCAATCCTCTTTGGACACTACAAAATTCGTCTCATCTGACATCGTCATCAATATCCCTCCCTTTATTTGGTTAAAAAAACTTTTGGGGTAATTGGAACCATTTCATTAACACTCACATACAATATCTTGGTGAAATTTTAAAGAGACCAACCTTTTAGCAAAAGAAGGTTGGTTACTCTATCCTATGCAAGCATTCGAAATAATTGACAGATTATTAAGATAATTAGGCTCTCAACTTACAAGAATAGACAAGCGTCATCGGTTTCTTAGTATTACTAGTTTTATGCACTAACTAGCTTGTATTATACTGAATTTCGAAAATAAAAAAGCCTCCCATAAATCTGGAAGGTATTATTATTCTCTCTCATTTTCTTCGTTATTTTCATGTTGTTTAGGATCACGTTCTAGATTTGTTTTGTTTTGTTTTAATTGTTCCATTTCTTTTGCTAACTTTTCCATTTCTTTCTCATTAGGTGCCATTGAATTTACAATTTCAATAGTGTTTTCTTTTTTCATCATTATCACCCCTATTCACTAGATTCCCTGGTTTGTCTAAAGTCAAACCATTTATTGAATCCTTGCAATGAGGGATATTTTCAGAGGCAGAAAACAGCGACCACATATGCCGCTGTTTTCTGGAATCTACCTATTTAACAAGCTTCCTACATATCTCAGAAGATCGTTCGCAGAGCTAGAGTTATAGCCGTGCTCATCCACTAAACGTGCTACAACCTCGTTTATTTTCTTCAATTGTGTTTCATCAGGTGTTTTCGAGGACGTGGTAATTTTCACTACATCCTTTAAGTCTGCAAATAATTTTTTCTGGATGGCTTCTCTTAAACGCTCATGCGAATTGTAATCAAATCTCTTGCCTTTACGGGCATAAGCTGAAATACGAATCAGAATTTCTTCTCGGAATGCTTTCTTCGCGTTTTCCGAAATACCAATTTGCTCTTCAATCGAACGCATTAGCTTTTCGTCCGCACTCATTTCTTCTCCAGTTAATGGATCTCGAAGTTTAGCTTTATTGCAGTATGCTTCTACATTATCTAAATAATTGTCCATCAATGTCTTAGCAGATTCCTCATAAGAATAGACAAATGCTTTTTGAACTTCCTTCTTTGCGATATTATCATATTCTTTTCGAGCAACAGAAATGAAGTTTAGGAAACGTTCACGATCTTCATTAGAAATAGATGCATGCTGATCCAATCCTTCTTTTAATGACCTTAAAACATCGAGTGCATTAATCGAAGGAATCTCTTTACGGATGATAGTGGAAGAAATACGGTTAATCACATAACGAGGATCTATTCCACTCATTCCTTCATCAGCATACTCCTTTTTAAGCTCTTGTACGTCTACAGAATTAAAGCCCTCCACTGATTCTCCATCATACAAACGCATCTTCTTCACCAAGTCGATATCGCCACGTTTGGCTTCTTTCAAACGAGTTAAGATGGTAAACATTGCTGCAACTCTTAAGGTGTGTGGAGCAATATGAACATTTGCGACATCACTTTCATTAATCATTTTTTCGTAAATCCGTTCTTCTTCCGTTAGTTTCAAGTTATATGGAATAGGCATAACAATAATACGCGAATGTAATGCCTCATTCTTCTTATTAGAAATGAAAGAACGATACTCCGTTTCATTTGTATGCGCAACGATTAATTCATCTGCGCTAATGAGAGCAAAACGTCCTGCCTTGAAATTCCCTTCCTGCGTTAAGGACAATAAGTGCCAAAGAAACTTTTCATCGCACTTTAACATCTCTTGGAACTCCATCATTCCACGGTTAGCCTTGTTTAATTCTCCATCAAAGCGATATGCTCGAGGGTCTGACTCTGAACCAAATTCTGCAATGGTTGAGAAGTCAATACTTCCCGTTAAATCTGCAATATCCTGTGACTTAGGATCTGACGGACTAAAGGTTCCAATTCCGACACGCTGATTCTCTGATAAGAAAATCCGCTCTACTATTACATCCTCAATGCGACCACCGTATTCATTCTTTAATCTCATCATATTTAGAGGGGATAAATTCCCTTCAATTCTAATCCCATATTCTTGATAAAAGTCACTTCTTAAATGATGTGGAATAAGATGCAAGGGATCCTCGTGCATAGGGCATCCCTTTATCGCAAAAACAGCTCCACGCTCTGTAAGTGAATACTGTTCTAAACCTCGTTTTAGAATGGTTACTAACGTCGATTTACCTCCGCTTACCGGTCCCATTAAAAGCAGAATTCTTTTTCTAACATCCAATCGTTTGGCTGCAGGATGAAAATATTCCTCTACCAGGCGTTCTAATGCTTCTTCTAAACCAAACAAAGCACTACTAAAGAAGTTATACTTCCGTTGCCCATTTACTTCTTCCACCCCGGCGTCTTTAATCATATTGTAAACCCTTGAATGAGCGGATTGCGCTACCCATGGTTCCCGTTTAATTGTTTCCAAATACTCTCCGAAGGTTCCTTCCCACTTCAGCCTATGTTCTTCTTCTCGATACTCTTCAATTTTTCGTAAAATATCCATAAGGACCTCCCCTTTATTACATCTTCAAGAGCGTGTTTAATATACTCTATGCACATGGAAAGTGAAACATGCTTTATATTTCGAAAAGCGGAAGCGACTCGTTCCTCCGACAAGCAAATGATGAATTTCCATCAGCTTAACCTCTGGACTGTCAAAAATTATCCACACATTCCATTCACATTACTTGTCCTTTGGGATATAATATAGATAGTATGCTTACATGAACTTTACCTTACATAAGGAGGAAATGAGACATGGGAATAGGAACTTATTTAATTTTAGGCGTGTGCTTAGCTTTCTTAACTGCAATTTTCACAGCTGGTTATGATGGAAAACCGGGTGTACGTAAAAAATAATTTCATAAGCTTCACACAAAAAGACCTCCTTTTATAGGAGGTCTTTAGTTTGTGCTATTCTTCTGGAAACTCTAACGAAAGATTAGGATAATCCTGCTGACGTAATGCTTCATAAATTAATATTGCTGCTGTATTTGATAAGTTTAAAGATCGAACATTCGTCGTCATTGGTAAACGCAAACACTGCTCTAAATTATTCTGTATTAAATCTTTCGGTAAGCCTGTTGTCTCTCTGCCAAACACGAAGAAATAATCTTTTTCCATACTACTATAATCAAACGAGCTATGCGGCTTCGTACCGAACTTAGTAATATAGAAAAATTCCGCATTTTTATTTTTCTCGAATAGTTCATCTAATGAGTCATAATATACAACATTCACAAATTCCCAATAATCGAGACCAGCACGTTTTAACATTTTATCATCTGTTGAAAACCCTAAAGGTCTGATTAAATGTAACGTCGTATTCGTCGCTGCACAAGTACGTGCAATGTTTCCTGTATTAGCTGGAATCTCTGGTTGATATAAAACAACATGTAATCCCACAATATTCACCTCTATTTTCACCGAAAATATATCCTATACAACAATACCTTTTTATGAAACAAGAATCAACCTCTATTTCCTATCAAGAATATGAAAAAACTTATATTTTATATTTGGAGTATATGCAGTTGAATCCTCATACTTCCAATACCTCATTCTACTATTATAAGTATGTGCATTTACGAGGGGTTCACCATTTGGGTCTTTCGCTACAACAATCGTATTATGGTCAAATCGCCCATCTCCTTGAAAATCATAGCAAATTACGTCCCCTGGCTTTAACTGTTCAGCACGAGAAACTTCTTTCCCTTTGATCCCAGACTTCGCACTCGGTAAATACCAACGCAAAGCATGAGCTACTGTCCACGTATAGCTCCAGGAATTATTTCTCATCCACCAACCGCTACTTTTATTAGGGTACCCTACCATTGGGGCTCCACCAGCATGCAAGCACTGCGAAATATAATTCGTACAATCCACATCAAACTTTTTATATTTCGGATTAAAAGTATTCCACCATTGCTCAGCATAACGAACTGCTTCCATCCTATTGTAAGTAAAACGATAGTTCCTATTCGGTTCTACTTCCTCTTCGATTGGGGGAATCGAACATCCATATTCCGACGTTCCTTCCTCATTTATAGAATAATCCTGTACTACCTCATCACCTGACCAAAGTACATACCGATCGTTCACTTCCTCTTCAACATACAATTCTTCTTTTTGCCTCACTAAATAACGGATATGAATTTCATAAATAGCCGCCTCGTCTCTTCCCTCTTTCATCATCGATAGAATTCTCCCCGTTGCAGAACATTTTACAATATCTGCCCCTCGGCGTTCATGCATTTCTTGCTTTTGACTAATCGTATCTGAATTGATGATTACTCTACCAGAATGCTTACTTCTATAGACATATTTATCTAATCGACTCTGTATATGTAGCTTTAGCTTTTCTCTCATCAAAAAACCCCCATTATATTATCCTTATTATCATAATATGATGGGAAACTGATAAACATTAAGGAAAGTTGAGAATAGGAAAAAGACGAGAAGTTAAGTTACCTCCCGCCTTGCATCTTCTAAAAACTTAATCCCTTTTTCTATTTCTTTGAGCACTTCCTCATCCTGCTCTTTTTCTTTACTACTTATCAAGAACTCATGGGCACTTTGGTCTCCAATTTTCCCAATAGCCCATGCAGCAGTACCACGAATAACAGGACGGCTATCCTTTATCATCAGATCCATCAAATCAGGGATCGCCGTCTTATCTTTAAAGTGTGCCAAAGCTAAAATCGCATTACGTTGAATCGGCTTCTTTCCACGCCATGAACCAGAAATTTTCCCGAACTTCTCACGAAACTCTCGATTCGAGATAGTTAAAAGTGGCTTCAGCTTCGGCTTAACAATCTCTGGATCAGGCTCCATTTCAGGATGCAAATGAAAATCCATCCCTTTATTTTTCGGACAAATTGTTTGACAAGTATCACAGCCGTATATCCTGTTACCGATTTTCGTACGATACTGTTCTGGCAAAAAACCTTTTGTTTGCGTTAAAAAAGCAATGCATTTATTTGAATCAAGCTGTCCGCCCTGAACTAATGCACCAGTCGGACAACCTTCCACACACTTGTTGCATGACCCACATTGGTCCTCAATAGGTCTATCTGGCTCCAAAGCTATCGTCGTTATCATTTCTCCTAAATACACATACGAACCAAACTCAGGCGTTATAATCATACAGTTCTTACCACTCCAGCCGATACCCGCACGCTCAGCCACAGCTCGATCACTAAGCTCTCCTGTATCAACCATCGATCTAGTGAGAGCATCTGGCCTTTTCTCCAAAATAAAGGCTTCAAGCTTTTGCAACTTCTCTCTCAAAACTACATGATAGTCGACTCCCCAAGATGCACGACAGAAAATCCCTCTTCGATCCTCCCGCGTACTTCTCGGTGCATCCTTCATTTTAGATGGATAAGCCAGTGCAATTGCAATAATGGATCTAGCCTGTGGTAGCAATAATAACGGATTCGTTCGCTTTTCAATATCAGGCTCCTCAAACCCTGACTGATACCCAAGCTCCTGCTGAACCTCTAATCTCTCTTTAAGCGTAGTAAAAACATCTGCACTTGCAAATCCAATCTTATCTATACCAATTTCTTTACTGTACGCAATAATGTCATTTTTCAACTGCTGGTTGTCCCTATTCAAGGTGAACACCTCCTTAATCATAAAAAATTTCAATCTTCCTATATCCTAATGAATTTATGATACACTTACCATAATCAAACAATGGAAAGGAATGAAAAGTTTGCTAGTAACGATAAATCAATATGTGAAGGATTATGTTCCTTCCTCTAAATATGGAATCATACATTATGAAGATATCACGATTAGTCACTCTCCACAAATGCTCAAGGGAAGAATCAGACTCTTTCAAGAATCACTTTTATTAGACTTAGAAGATAAAGATATGAAAGACATCATAGGAATCAGAGAATGGCGTTCCATTTTCAAAAAGACAGGTACCGATCCATCCAGATATCGTCCCTCTGTTGAAGCCTTATATCGTCGTATAAAAAAGGGAGATTTTCTTAACCCCTTTAACTCTGCAGTCGATTTAAATAATTTCTTTTCACTAAAGTATGAGATCCCACTTGGTATCTACGATGCTTCCCATGTAAGAGAAGACATCGACTTCCGAATTGGAGGGGATCATGATACATTTGAAGGGCTAAACGGTCGAGAAATAAGCCTGAAGAACATGCTACATACTGCGGATCACATTGGCCCATTTGGTAGTCCTTTTGTAGACAGTAAAAGAACCGCTGTCTCAGAATCCACTAAGGATGCAATACACATCATCTATTTTAAACCATCCATGGACATTAACGAGTGTAAAGAAATGCTAAATGCTATTAGCGAAATGTTTATTCAAGTACATGGGGGAACAAGCAATCATAAAGTAGTATTTTAATAATAGTGAGCAAAAAGTATGTTTTTTAAAAGAAATATTTCAAAATTATGGATTTTATGGTAAAGTGTAAACAAATCTGTTTGGAAGAAAGGATACAGGAAACTAGTATGCCATCATTTACTTTGTAATGGACCATCCAACTGGATAGCTATCTCCCAAAAAAACAAACGTTTTTAACCAAGGGAGAAGTGCGCCCATTTCCATTACAAAGGAACAAAAGCAAACCAGCAGTTTCGTATGCTTTCAGAGGTCCTATTATGGGGCCTCTTTTTGTTATTTCCAAAGATCATTTAGTAAAAAGGCTACCCTGATTATCGTAAGGTTAGCTGTTAAACTCTCTGATGATTTCCGTGCCAAATATATTGTTTAACAGAGCCTAGTAAAAAAATCATGTGGACATTGATTTACTGGTTAATACCTAATTCGTTCAAGAAGCAACAATCTATCTGTAAACAGCCTTTTTCTAAATAATTATGAATACTGCCAACATCCAAACGGATGCTATTGTTCCTTAATCTTAATACGAGGTGAAGGACATGTCAGTAATTACTCATACATGGGAACTTTTTCAAAAAAACACAGTTCAAAGAGAAGTAAAACACTGCAAGATGTGCGGCAAAAACTCAAGATTTACCGATACAAATATTCGTAGGCACAATTCGAACGGTAAACATATATATCGATTTGCCATCTATAAATGTGAACAGAATCATACTTGGAATAAAAAGTTAGCTATCTACAAAACACACCATGACCATGCAAAAGTATATGGAAAACAAATAACGCAACAGGAAAATTCCTTAACAGAAATCCCTGTTACTTCCTATACTGCTACAGGAATATCAGCAGTATATATTACCCTTAAACATGTTTCCGGTACTTATCGAATTGATAGCCTTCTCTCCAATCAAATTCCAGACTGGAGCAGAATAACCATTACAAACAAAATTCGAAATGGCTCTATTTTAATTAATGACCAAACGATAAAACCAAGTACTAAAGTAGCAAAAAATAATATAATCTGTATAAATCTAATAGAAGATTCTTTATAATAATTTCTAGGTTATATTAATGAAAGTTCTTGTGCAGGAGCTTAAGTCACTCCTGCACTTTGTTTTGCTTTTATAGAAATCACTTACTTCTGATAAGAAAATACTAATCTGCTTCTTCTCTTTTACATCTTACGGTATCTTTCTTCCATTAAATAATCTAAAAATTTTTACAAACAAAAAACGCAATGTATCGTTTTGATAAACGAGACACTGCGTTAAATATTATGTATGGAGCGGGTGATGGGAATCGAACCCACGACATCAGCTTGGAAGGCTGAGGTTTTACCATTAAACTACACCCGCATATTCCATTCGTTTCTTTTTTATTTCCTGTGTAACTGATACCGGTGGTCGGGGTCGAACCGACACTCCAGAAGGAACACGATTTTGAGTCGTGCGCGTCTGCCAATTCCGCCACACCGGCGTAATGAAACAAATATTAAAATGGTGCCGAGGACCGGAATCGAACCGGTACGGTAGTCACCTACCGCAGGATTTTAAGTCCTGTGCGTCTGCCAGTTCCGCCACCCCGGCTTATTATAAATAGCTTAATATTAAAATAGTGGAGGCGGCAACCGGATTTGAACCGGTGATAAAGGTTTTGCAGACCTTGGCCTTACCACTTGGCTATGCCGCCTAAAAATTATATGGAGCGGAAGACGGGATTCGAACCCGCGACCCCCACCTTGGCAAGGTGGTGTTCTACCACTGAACTACTTCCGCAAAATGGCTGGGCTAGCTGGATTCGAACCAACGCATGTCGCAGTCAAAGTGCGATGCCTTACCGCTTGGCTATAGCCCACTGATGAAACATTATAAATCTCTTCCATGAATCTATAATGTAACTTATTCTTTAATTATTTTATAATAACAATTATATTAATCTTAAATCAATTTAATATTATATGGGGCGAATGATGGGAATCGAACCCACGAATGCCTGAACCACAATCAGGTGCGTTAACCACTTCGCCACACCCGCCATAATATAAAATTTAAATTGGCAGGGGCAGTAGGAATCGAACCCACACCGGAGGTTTTGGAGACCTCTGTTCTACCGTTAAACTATGCCCCTAGAGTTAAAAGTGTTACTATTTTTAAAAATGGTGGAGGGGGGCAGATTCGAACTGCCGAACCCGAAGGAGCGGATTTACAGTCCGCCGCGTTTAGCCACTTCGCTACCCCTCCATGTTTCTGGTGCCGGCGATAGGAGTCGAACCCACGACCTACTGATTACAAGTCAGTTGCTCTACCAACTGAGCTACACCGGCATTTGAAAAATGGTGGCTCGGGACGGAATCGAACCGCCGACACATGGATTTTCAGTCCATTGCTCTACCAACTGAGCTACCGAGCCTAATTTAATTATCTAAGAAAAATGGCGGTCCCGACCGGGATCGAACCGGCGATCTCCTGCGTGACAGGCAGGCATGTTAACCGCTACACCACGGGACCATTTTGGTTGCGGGGACAGGATTTGAACCTGCGACCTTCGGGTTATGAGCCCGACGAGCTACCGAACTGCTCCACCCCGCGATAATATTAAGAAATAATTGTTTCTGATGCTCTTTTCATACCAACTGTCCCGACCTCTAAAAGCTTAATTAGAGATGTATGTCAATCGGTACAACTCGAAGTTTTTGCAAGAAGCATATGCTCGTTGCTCCACCCCGCGATAATATAAGTAATGCTTTTCAAAAAATGGTGGAGGATGACGGGATCGAACCGCCGACCCCCTGCTTGTAAGGCAGGTGCTCTCCCAGCTGAGCTAATCCTCCAGATGTTGGTGACCCGTACGGGATTCGAACCCGTGTTACCGCCGTGAAAGGGCGGTGTCTTAACCGCTTGACCAACGGGCCAGTATATAATGGCGGAGAGCAAGGGATTTGAACCCTTGAGACGGCGTTGACCGTCTACACGATTTCCAATCGTGCTCCTTCGGCCACTCGGACAGCTCTCCATATTGGCTCCACCAGTAGGATTCGAACCTACGACCCTTCGGTTAACAGCCGAATGCTCTACCGCTGAGCTATGGTGGATCAATACAAGCCTGGCAACGTCCTACTCTCACAGGGGGACAGCCCCCAACTACCATCGGCGCTGAAGAGCTTAACTTCCGTGTTCGGTATGGGAACGGGTGTGACCTCTTCGCTATCGCCACCAGACAAATAATATTATATGTTTTTCAGAAAGAAAACAAGAGAATATTCCTCTTTTTATATTCTTTCAAAACTAGATAACGTATTTTCATATCAAGATTCACTAAGTATCGTTCATTGTTTTTGGGTTAAGTCCTCGATCGATTAGTATTCGTCAGCTGCACATGTCGCCACGCTTCCACCTCGAACCTATCTACCTGATCATCTTTCAGGGATCTTACTAGCCGAAGCTAAAGGAAATCTCATCTTGAGGGGGGCTTCATGCTTAGATGCTTTCAGCACTTATCCCGTCCGCACGTAGCTACCCAGCTATGCCTTTGGCAAGACAACTGGTACACCAGAGGTGCGTCCATCCCGGTCCTCTCGTACTAAGGACAGCTCCTCTCAAATTTCCTGCGCCCACGACGGATAGGGACCGAACTGTCTCACGACGTTCTGAACCCAGCTCGCGTACCGCTTTAATGGGCGAACAGCCCAACCCTTGGGACCGACTACAGCCCCAGGATGCGATGAGCCGACATCGAGGTGCCAAACCTCCCCGTCGATGTGGACTCTTGGGGGAGATAAGCCTGTTATCCCCGGGGTAGCTTTTATCCGTTGAGCGATGGCCCTTCCATGCGGAACCACCGGATCACTAAGCCCGACTTTCGTCCCTGCTCGACTTGTAGGTCTCGCAGTCAAGCTCCCTTGTGCCTTTACACTCTACGAATGATTTCCAACCATTCTGAGGGAACCTTTGGGCGCCTCCGTTACTCTTTAGGAGGCGACCGCCCCAGTCAAACTGCCCACCTGACACTGTCTCCCAGCCCGATAAGGGCTGCGGGTTAGAATTTCAATACAGCCAGGGTAGTATCCCACCGACGCCTCCACCGAAGCTAGCGCTCCGGCTTCTCAGGCTCCTACCTATCCTGTACAAGCTGTACCAAAATTCAATATCAGGCTACAGTAAAGCTCCACGGGGTCTTTCCGTCCTGTCGCGGGTAACCTGCATCTTCACAGGTACTATAATTTCACCGAGTCTCTGGTTGAGACAGTGCCCAGATCGTTACGCCTTTCGTGCGGGTCGGAACTTACCCGACAAGGAATTTCGCTACCTTAGGACCGTTATAGTTACGGCCGCCGTTTACTGGGGCTTCGGTTCAAAGCTTCGCTTGCGCTAACCTCTCCCCTTAACCTTCCAGCACCGGGCAGGCGTCAGCCCCTATACTTCGCCTTACGGCTTCGCAGAGACCTGTGTTTTTGCTAAACAGTCGCCTGGGCCTATTCACTGCGGCTCTCTCGGGCTTTAACACCCTAACAGAGCACCCCTTCTCCCGAAGTTACGGGGTCATTTTGCCGAGTTCCTTAACCAGAGTTCTCTCGCTCACCTTAGGATTCTCTCCTCGCCTACCTGTGTCGGTTTGCGGTACGGGCACCATACTCCTCGCTAGAGGCTTTTCTTGGCAGTGTGAAATCAGGAACTTCGGTACTATATTTCCCTCGCCATCACAGCTCAGCCTTATATGAGAAGCGGATTTGCCTACTTCTCAGCCTTGCTGCTTGGACGCGCATATCCAACAGCGCGCTTACCCTATCCTTCTGCGTCCCCCCATTGCTCAAACGGAGTGGAGGTGGTACAGGAATATCAACCTGTTATCCATCGCCTACGCCTTTCGGCCTCGGCTTAGGTCCCGACTAACCCTGAGCGGACGAGCCTTCCTCAGGAAACCTTAGGCATTCGGTGGAAGGGATTCTCACCCTTCTTTCGCTACTCATACCGGCATTCTCACTTCTAAGCGCTCCACCAGTCCTTCCGGTCTAGCTTCAACGCCCTTAGAACGCTCTCCTACCACTGTTCAAAGAACAGTCCGCAGCTTCGGTGATACGTTTAGCCCCGGTACATTTTCGGCGCAGAGTCACTCGACCAGTGAGCTATTACGCACTCTTTAAATGGTGGCTGCTTCTAAGCCAACATCCTGGTTGTCTAAGCAACTCCACATCCTTTTCCACTTAACGTATACTTTGGGACCTTAGCTGGCGGTCTGGGCTGTTTCCCTCTTGACTACGGATCTTATCACTCGCAGTCTGACTCCCATAGATAAGTCTTTGGCATTCGGAGTTTGACTGAATTCGGTAATCCGATGAGGACCCCTAGTCCAATCAGTGCTCTACCTCCAAGACTCTAACATATGAGGCTAGCCCTAAAGCTATTTCGGAGAGAACCAGCTATCTCCAGGTTCGATTGGCATTTCACCCCTACCCACACCTCATCCGCTCACTTTTCAACGTGAGTCGGTTCGGGCCTCCATTCAGTGTTACCTGAACTTCACCCTGGACATGGGTAGATCACCTGGTTTCGGGTCTACGACCACGTACTCATTCGCCCTATTCAGACTCGCTTTCGCTACGGCTCCGTCTCATCGACTTAACCTTGCACGGGATCGTAACTCGCCGGTTCATTCTACAAAAGGCACGCTATCACCCATTAACGGGCTCTAACTACTTGTAGGCACACGGTTTCAGGATCTATTTCACTCCCCTTCCGGGGTGCTTTTCACCTTTCCCTCACGGTACTGGTTCACTATCGGTCACTAGGGAGTATTTAGCCTTGGGAGATGGTCCTCCCTGCTTCCGACGGGATTTCTCGTGTCCCGCCGTACTCAGGATCCACTCAGGAGGGAACGAAGTTTCAACTACAGGGTTTTTACCTTCTACGACGGACCTTTCCAGGTCGCTTCATTTACCCCGTTCCTTTGTAACTCCATGTTGAGTGTCCTACAACCCCAAGAGGCAAGCCTCTTGGTTTGGGCTAATTCCGTTTCGCTCGCCGCTACTCAGGAAATCGCATTTGCTTTCTCTTCCTCCGGGTACTAAGATGTTTCAGTTCCCCGGGTCTGCCTTCAGTACCCTATGTATTCAGGTAAAGATACTACTCCATTACGAGTAGTGGGTTTCCCCATTCGGAAATCTCCGGATCAAAGCTTACTTACAGCTCCCCGAAGCATATCGGTGTTAGTCCCGTCCTTCATCGGCTCCTAGTGCCAAGGCATCCACCGTGCGCCCTTAATAACTTAACCGTTGACAAACTTAATTGTCGTGTTTTTCGATAACAGCGATGTTATCTAAAAGAAAATTACTAAGATGAACGATACTTGTGAATGTATCTTGATATTACTTACGTTATCTAGTTTTCAAAGAACATACATAGCGACTGATTTCCATCATATTAAGGAGGAATTTCAGTGCGTATATAATCATTTGAGAGAATGCTCTCTCAAAACTAAACAAAACAAACAGCGTCTTTTTCCTTAGAAAGGAGGTGATCCAGCCGCACCTTCCGATACGGCTACCTTGTTACGACTTCACCCCAATCATCTGTCCCACCTTAGGCGGCTGGCTCCAAAAGGTTACCCCACCGACTTCGGGTGTTACAAACTCTCGTGGTGTGACGGGCGGTGTGTACAAGGCCCGGGAACGTATTCACCGCGGCATGCTGATCCGCGATTACTAGCGATTCCGGCTTCATGCAGGCGAGTTGCAGCCTGCAATCCGAACTGAGAACGGTTTTCTGGGATTGGCTCGACCTCGCGGTTTTGCTGCCCTTTGTACCGTCCATTGTAGCACGTGTGTAGCCCAGGTCATAAGGGGCATGATGATTTGACGTCATCCCCACCTTCCTCCGGTTTGTCACCGGCAGTCACCTTAGAGTGCCCAACTGAATGCTGGCAACTAAGATCAAGGGTTGCGCTCGTTGCGGGACTTAACCCAACATCTCACGACACGAGCTGACGACAACCATGCACCACCTGTCACTCTGTCCCCCGAAGGGGAACGCCCTATCTCTAGGGTTGGCAGAGGATGTCAAGACCTGGTAAGGTTCTTCGCGTTGCTTCGAATTAAACCACATGCTCCACCGCTTGTGCGGGCCCCCGTCAATTCCTTTGAGTTTCAGTCTTGCGACCGTACTCCCCAGGCGGAGTGCTTAATGCGTTAGCTGCAGCACTAAAGGGCGGAAACCCTCTAACACTTAGCACTCATCGTTTACGGCGTGGACTACCAGGGTATCTAATCCTGTTTGCTCCCCACGCTTTCGCGCCTCAGTGTCAGTTACAGACCAGAAAGTCGCCTTCGCCACTGGTGTTCCTCCAAATCTCTACGCATTTCACCGCTACACTTGGAATTCCACTTTCCTCTTCTGCACTCAAGTTCCCCAGTTTCCAATGACCCTCCACGGTTGAGCCGTGGGCTTTCACATCAGACTTAAGAAACCACCTGCGCGCGCTTTACGCCCAATAATTCCGGACAACGCTTGCCACCTACGTATTACCGCGGCTGCTGGCACGTAGTTAGCCGTGGCTTTCTGGTTAGGTACCGTCAAGGTGCGAGCAGTTACTCTCGCACTTGTTCTTCCCTAACAACAGAGCTTTACGACCCGAAGGCCTTCATCACTCACGCGGCGTTGCTCCATCAGACTTTCGTCCATTGTGGAAGATTCCCTACTGCTGCCTCCCGTAGGAGTCTGGGCCGTGTCTCAGTCCCAGTGTGGCCGATCACCCTCTCAGGTCGGCTACGCATCGTTGCCTTGGTGAGCCGTTACCTCACCAACTAGCTAATGCGCCGCGGGCCCATCCATAAGCGATAGCCGAAACCATCTTTCAATAAAGAACCAGGAGGTTCTTTATATTATCCGGTATTAGCTCCGGTTTCCCGAAGTTATCCCAGTCTTAAGGGCAGGTTGCCCACGTGTTACTCACCCGTCCGCCGCTAACTTACAAAAGCAAGCTTTTGTAAGTCCGCTCGACTTGCATGTATTAGGCACGCCGCCAGCGTTCGTCCTGAGCCAGGATCAAACTCTCCAATAAAGAGTTTGAGCATTTGCTCAAAATTTGACTAGCTTGTGTTGCTTTTTCGTTCTTTGTTAATCACAATAGATTAACGTGGACGCTGTTGTTTTGTTTAGTTTTCAAAGATCATTTCAATCAGCCAATCGCTCAGAAGCGACTTTATTAATATAACATGTTTCAGTGTTTTAAGTCAACATGTTTTTTTATTTTTTGTTTCTTGTTTGTCTCGCAATTTGTTTCTTACTGCGGCGACGAATAATAATATACCATGATTGAATCAGTTACGTCAACACTACTTTTAAACTTTTTTAAAATAATTTAATACTTACTTATCCTCTCTACCCAATCCGGGAATAACCTTCTCTAATTATAGCGAAAACTTAGAGAGTTATTCCCTTTATGAGTTTGATAAAAAGGAGTTGTTTATTCTTTTACAACGCTATACTTCCTATGAAAAACTCCCTTACCTTTTGTTTCCACTTGTAGAACGTCAATATATCCTTTTTCAACTAAATAACCTACTAGCACACTAAGGTCTACCGAGTATTTAGATAACTGAGCATGATGAAGCATTTCATGGTAAGACCAGGACTCTTCTTTTTCACTCATTACCTCCAACAGATGTTTCGCCCCTGTTTTAGTTCGCGAGTAAATCAAAAACTCACTAGCCAAGAAAAGAAGCTCTAGTCTCTTATCAATTGGTTCATCTCCTTCTATTAACTCTTCATAAAGTTTATAGATTTCTGGCTCGATTTTTTTCACTTGATTCCAAACGGTCAATTCTGGGTGGAATCCGTGATCGATTACCGCTAATCTTGCTAAGTGATGTAAAGAGTGAACAATATGATTGTAGGCGTCTAGATAATGTTTAGAATCAAAAAAGTCTTTTCCTTCTAAGTATCTTCTTATTAGTTTTGAGAATTCAATTCCGATTTTTAGTTTCCTATCTTCTAAAGGAAAGTCTAAAAGTTTGTCTTTTAGATTATAGATATATTCATTACGATCAAATAAAACCTTTCCGTTAATAATCCAATCAATTACTCTCCTGTTGGTTCCAAGGGTAATCCATTCCTCTACTTTTTCTTCACTTGCGATGTAAAGTGCCGCCTTTTTATCTTGCATCTCATAATGTTTAATAAAAAGTGACTCTTCAAGTTCCCGGACCACCATAAATAAAATCACATCAAACTTATCTGTGTTTGGGCTGATAGGATTTCTTTTTTCTATCATTAAGATACCCTGTGTATTAGATTGACTTGCACGTTCTTGATATATCGGACGAAGTAAATCTTCCATCATTAAGACCTCCATATTAAAAGAGTTTCCCCCTACTATTCGACACTTTTTATAAAAAACCTTCTATCGCATTGTAATCCAGAACATTCCGTCAACTAATGGTATAAATGCTTCAATTTCTATAATGTTTTATAGAAGGTTTTACTACCTACTTTTTATCATGATTTGTGATATTATAGTGATTTAGGAGGTTTGAATTATGGCAGGTAAATATTCGAGTAAGATTAATAAAATACGTACCTTTGCACTGAGCCTTGTTTTTATCGGCTTTTTTGTCATGTATATAGGTATCTTCTTTCAAAGTAGTATGATTGTAATGACCTTGTTCATGCTATTAGGGTTATTGTGTATCGTAGGTTCTACTGTGGTATATTTCTGGATTGGAATGCTTTCGACAAAAGCTATACAAGTAGTTTGTCCAAATTGCGAGAAGGTTACTAAAGTGCTTGGTCGTGTAGATATGTGTATGTATTGCAATGAGCCTTTAACCATGGATCCTAATTTAGAAGGTAAAGAGTTTAACGAAAACTATAATCGCAAAAAAGAAAGCTGATAGGGAGCCCTATCAGCTTTCTTTTTTTAAATACTTTTAATGAGCACCTTTATTACACTCAGGGCAGACTCCGTAAATCTCCATACGGTGACGTGTTACTTTAAATCCCGTTACATGCGCTGCAAGAGCTTCTACTTCATCTAATCCAGGATAATGAAAGTCAACAATTTTGCCACACTCATCACATATTAAATGATAATGATCTGTTGTTACATAATCGAAACGACTAGAGTTATCTCCGTACGTTAGTTCTTTTACTAAACCAACCTCACGAAACACGCGTAAATTGTTATAAACAGTAGCAACACTCATATTAGGGAATTTCCCTTCAAGCGCTTTATATATATCATCAGCTGTTGGGTGAGACATAGATTGAATAAGATACTCTAAAATCGCATGACGCTGTGGAGTGATACGAACTCCAGTTTGCTTCAGTGTTTCGAGCGCTTCTTTTAATTGTTCGGTTGCCACAGTCATGCACCTCTCTTTTCATAAAGATTATTACTTTATAATATTTATAAATAGTGTACCTTGAATTTTATCTTTTTGTCAATCTTGATCTTTATAATATAGATATTAAGAAACCTCTGGATTTAGTATAGGTTCTTCCTGTTTTAATTGCGCATTTACGTATCTAGCAACGACAAATAAATAATCAGAGAGACGGTTAAGATAGGCGAGTACGTTTTGTGAAAGTTCTTCACTTAAGCTGACCGCTGATCGCTCAGCTCTTCTTACAATTGTTCGTGCACAATGCAGAGCGGCTCCAGCTTGTGATCCGCCAGGTAAAACAAAGTTCTTCAGAGGTGGGAGTTTAGCATCAAGCATATCCATTTCCTCTTCAAGGTTAACTATATGTTTTTCTGTTAACTTCCATTTCACTTCTTTTCCAGGTGGCGTTGCAAGTTCCGCACCAACATGAAAGAGGACAGTTTGAATGGAATGGAAGGATTGTAACAACTCATCTTTTTTTACAAAATCCTCATCTTTTAAATAAGATAGCGCTAAGCCGATCATCGAGTTTGCTTCATCACATGTGCCATACGCTTCTACACGCGCGTGGTTTTTATCGACTCGTTGTCCATATACTAATGATGTTTGTCCTTTGTCTCCTGTTTTCGTATAAATCTTCATATTTAGTATCCCCTCTCAACATTAATTATGTTTTGAAATTCGTTTTCCTTTTCCAAATAAACGTGTAAATTATGTTTGAATATTTTTAGCGCACGAGGCTGATAGTATTTCGTTCTACTTGATAAATGTGGTGTAACCGTTACGTTCGGCATTTTCCAGAAAACATGTCTGTCCTGCAATGGTTCTTGTTCGAAAACATCCAATACTACATGGGCAATTTCTCCATTCTCTAATGCATGGATTAACGTCGTTTCATCCACAACGTCTCCCCGGCCGACATTCAAAAAGACAGCACTCTTCTTCATTAAAGAGAAATGCTTTGCCTGTAAAATATGTTTTGTTTCGGATGTACTAGGCAGAACGTTTACGATAAAATCCGCTTTTGGCAGTACAATATCTAAATCATTCATGGAGTAAATTTCGTCAACAAAGGTAACTTTTCCTCCATTTCGATTTACTCCAAGCGTTTTCATTTGAAAGGCTTTTGCTAACCGGGCAATTTCTCCTCCAATGGAACCTGCACCTATAATTGCAATTGCTTGCCCATGTAGTTCAGCAATCGGTACGGCGCGGTTCCATGTCCCTGCCTTTTCGTTCTCAATAAGTATTTTCGTATTACGAGCAACCTGTAGCATCATGGAAATGGTATACTCTGCCATCGGAATTTTATGAATGCCTTTTGCGTTTGTCACTAAAATGTTTCGTTGCTTAATTGCGGATAACGGCATTAGTTCCATTCCTGCTGAGGTAACCATAATCCACTTTAAGTGTAATGCTGATTCGATATGAGCAGCTGTTAAGTCTTCTCCATAAGTTACGATAATTTCCGCTTCGGACCATTCCTCTTCAGGAACAAGATCTATTTTTTCATAAAAAGAAAACGTAATCGTCGGAAAGGTATTCTCTAAGTCTTCTATTAATTCCTTTTCTGTTGGTACAAAAGTTGAAACGACTTGCATGTCTTCCGCCTCCGTTATGTAACAAGTTCTTTTACTTAATCTAATCAAAAAAACACCTGCTTGTCCAAAGACAAACAGGTGTTTTTTTAATTAGTGTAAAAAAGGTTGTCAGAACCTTAGAGACATTTCATTTTTTAACCCATATATTCTATTGGTGCATTTGGCCCTAATGGTTGACCTGTTAACATCCAGATAATTAACATAGCAACCCAAACAATTGTGAAGAAGATGGAATATGGAATCATTGTAGATATTAAGGTTCCAATCCCAACCTTCTTATCGTATTTCTGAGCGAAAGCGATAACGATAGCAAAGTAAGGCATTAACGGTGAAATAATATTGGTCGTGGAATCAGCGATACGATAGGCTAACTGAGTAAGTTCAGGAGAATAACCTAGTCCCATCATCATCGGTACAAATACAGGTGCCATGATTGCCCATTTTGCAGACGCACTACCAATGAATAAGTTAATAAATCCCGTAACAATAATAAATGCAAGAATTAATAAAATCCCCATCATTCTATTATCGCTATCAAATCCAAGGTTTTGAATAAGCTCTGCACCATTAACTGCTAACACGATACCTAACTTTGTTTCATTAAAATATGCAACAAATTGCCCAGCTACAAAGGCAAGTACAATGTAAGCACCCATCGTTGCCATTGTATCTGACATTTGATTTGCAACGTCTTTGTCATTTTTAATGGATTTCGTAATAATTCCATAAACAATACCAGGAATGAAGAACATGATTAAAATAACAGGCACTAGTGTATGGAAAAATGGCGCTTCAAGAATGTCACCATCTCCGCGTAGTGGCCCCCAAGACGGAACGACTAATAAAGCTACTAAAGCAATAGTTGCAATAAAAGAAAATAATGCAGCCCATAAACCTTTTTTCTCTTCAGGTTTAAGGTAATCTACATCACCTTTGTATGCTCCTTTATATTCCCCAAGACGTGGTTCTACAATTTTCTCGGTAACGAATGTACCTACAATTGTTAAAACGAATACAGACGCAAACATAAAGTAATAGTTCATCATATAGTTCATACCAGCTGCATATTCAGGATTTACCGAAGCAGCCGCTTCTTGTGTTAAAGAACCTAATAATGGATCTAAAGAGGTTAATAAGAGATTTGCACTAAAACCAGCAGAGACTCCTGCAAACGCAGCAGCTAAACCGGCTAAAGGATGACGTCCTAATCCCGCAAATAATACTGCTCCTAAAGGAGTTAATACAACATATCCTGCATCTGCAGCCATAGAAGACATAATACCACCAAAAACAAGCGCAGCTGTCATTAACTGCCTTGGTACAGATGTTACAAGTCCACGTAGCCCTGCGCTAATAAGACCTGACCTCTCGGCTAATCCGATACCGAGCATTGTAACAAGGACAGTTCCAAGTGGAGCAAATCCCGTAAAGTTACTAACTGCACTTTGAAAGATATATGCTATTCCTTCAGAGCTTAGTAAGTTCTTTACCTGAAGAACCTCCCCCTCATTAATAGGATCATCTACTTGAACACCGAGGCTAGAAAACACACCTGATACCACAATTATTAGTAATGAAAAAATAGCGAATAACGTTACTGGGTGTGGAAGTTTATTTCCAACACGTTCAATAAAATCTAATGAACGCATAACAAAGCCACGTCTCTTAGTTGTTTTTTCCATTGTGTCATACTCCTTTCAATCTATTAAATTTTCAAAAAAACTGGGTAAAAACCAGATTTCAGTATAATAAATATCAAAGGAAGATGGAAGTGTTCTAGGAAAACACGAAAAATAATCAATATTATAAATTATCAACCTCTTACATAGAACTACCAATACACAGCTCCGTACATTCATTTTCATGAAAAAGTTAAGCTTACCTGCCTTATGACCTCAGAAATGCTAGGCGCTGGAGCTGGACGTCACTACCCTTACTAACTACACCATCCACCGTGCGTTTTCTTACCCATACAAAAAAGGAGCGTAAGCACCGTATGATGCTCACACTCTCTATACACGTCAACTTTTGAGGAGGTATGCCCTACACTATAAAGTACTCATAGGAGCCTTATTTGGAATTAGACGTTTGCCTTATTTATTGAAAAATAGGCTTGGTCAGTTTAGGTTTTCTTTAATGTATTGAAGGGCTTCTTCCACATGACCTTTTACTTTCACTTTTCTCCACTCTTTTGCGATTTGTCCCTCTTTGTCAATGATAAATGTGGAGCGTTCAATTCCCATGTATTCTTTCCCAAAGTTTTTTTTCAACTTCCAAACCTCATACAATTCTGCTACTGCGTGATCTTCATCCACTAGCAATAAAAAAGGGAGACCGTGTTTTTCGATGAATTTTTCATGCTTGGCTTGTGGATCTGGACTCACTCCAAGAATGACCGTATTCAAGTTAGAAAAATCCTCATGTTTATCCCGAAAATCACATGCTTGCGTTGTACACCCTGGTGTCATGTCTTTTGGATAAAAATAGAGCACAACATTTTTTCCTTTATAATCAGATAGCTTTACCGTTTCTCCCGAGTTAGCTAGAAGAGAAAAGTCAGGAGCTTGTTTTCCTAATTCAATCGTCATTACTATTCATCCTCCTTCAATTAATAACTTGTTCTCTTAGCCTATCGAATTAATCCAGCTTTTTCAACTTATCTGATACAGAACAGAGCATTTACATTCTTCCTTACATAGAAGTACTTACTTTTTCTTCGTATCTCTACTATCCATGTGGAGGACTACTCTAACTACAAAAGCTGCGGGCATTACAAAACCAATTAGAGCTTCTGTCATAGCAATGACTCGCCCTATCCCAATTGGGGTAATATCTCCGTATCCTACAGTTAAGATAGTAATTGCACTAAAATAAACCGAATGGGTAAATACAGAAAAGTAGCCCCCCGATATCTCTTCTCCATTTTCCACTAAAACTGGTATGCCTTCGATATGAAATACCGTATATAATAGGCCAAATGCAATTAATAAGGTCAAATAAATGAGTAGTAACAGGATAAGTGTTTCTTTTGAAACATATGGCATGCTCCGACTTTCAGATGCAAACACATGCGAAAAGCTTATAAATATAGCAAGTATAATAAAAAATATAAAAATTAAATAAAGCATCCTACTCCCCCAATTTGCGGACATGCTATTAATACAATATACGCTCGTGTTATGTAGGTATGCTTTTATTTTACATGCTTCCTCTCTATAAAATTTTTGCAACATCACTATGTAATATAGATACTATCCTTCTATTTTTAAATGAGGTCATAGTGATCATGGTTTTATCGCGGCTTCTATTCGTGATAAAATAACTTATCATGCACCAAGATCCATATATATAGAAGAAACCTAGGAGGATACATATGAATTTCACTAAATCTGAACAAATACATCAAGAGGCTCTTGAACATATAGTTGGCGGGGTAAATAGCCCATCTCGATCCTATAAAGCAGTAGGAGGCGGTTCGCCAGTAGTAATGGAACGTGGAGAAGGAGCATACTTCTGGGATGTAGATGGCAATAAGTATATTGATTATTTAGCTGCATATGGCCCAATTATTACTGGACATGCGCATCCTCATATTACAAAAGCTATCGAGCATGCTGCAAAAAACGGAGTACTCTTTGGTACGCCTACCCCACATGAAGTGAAATTTGCCAAAATGCTTAAAGAAGCGATGCCTGCTATGGAGAAAGTTCGTTTCGTAAATTCCGGGACAGAAGCGGTGATGACGACCATTCGTGTTGCTCGTGCTTATACTGGTCGTGACAAAATCATTAAATTTGCTGGTTGCTACCATGGACATTCTGACTTAGTGCTAGTGGCCGCAGGATCTGGCCCTTCTACCCTAGGAATACCTGATTCTGCTGGAGTACCAAAAAGTATTGCCAACGAAGTGATTACGGTTCCATTTAATGATATTGAACCATATAAAGAAGCTCTAAAAAAATGGGGAGATCAAATCGCAGCAGTTCTAGTAGAACCAATCGTCGGTAATTTCGGGATTGTAGAGCCTAAGCCTGGATTCTTACAGCAGGTAAATGATCTTACTCATGAAGCTGGAGCGCTTGTTATCTATGATGAAGTCATTACAGCATTTCGTTTCATGTATGGGGGAGCACAGGATATGCTAGGCGTGAAGCCGGACTTAACGGCCCTTGGAAAGATTATTGGTGGAGGATTACCGATAGGTGCGTATGGCGGACGTAAAGATATTATGGAAAAAGTGGCTCCACTTGGACCTGCTTATCAAGCAGGAACGATGGCTGGAAATCCGGCATCTATTCTTTCTGGTATTGCTTGCTTAGAGGTTCTACAACATGAAGGAGTATATGAGCATCTAGATTATTTAGGTAGCCTACTAGAAGAGGGCATTTTAGCACGAGCAAAAAAATATGGGATTACCATCACGATTAATCGTTTAAAAGGTGCTCTTACTATCTATTTTACGGACGAAAAGGTTGTTAACTATGAGCAGGCCGAAAATACAGATGGAGAGAAATTCGCTAAATTCTTTAAGCTGATGTTACATCAAGGAATTAACTTGGCACCTTCTAAGTATGAAGCGTGGTTTGTCACAACTGCTCATACGAAAGAAGACGTTTCTATTACTTTAGGGGCTGTTGAGCACGCATTTAAAGAATTAAATAATGCATAATTATACAAAGCGAAGTGTATTTGTTCACTTCGCTTTTATATGAAATTTATTGAAAACGCTTACAGACAACCACTTTCCCTCACCCACAGTTTTTCTTCATTTCAGTTACTCTGTATAAAAAATTGATTTTATCTTAGTAAAGTGTTAATATACAGATTAAAGTCTGAAAATTCCTTTTAAACACAAATATAAAACCATTCGGAATATTAGACGACCGCAACCTATAAAGCACGATGAAAGTGCTCCCGCATTTCTACTAAAACTACAGGAGGTGAATGGCTAGTTAGGGTCCCCTCTTATATCCCTAGTTTAAAGCCAATCGATATGACAAATTGGAGTCCAAGTACATTCAAAGATTTTCACAATGCTGAGCATGATGCTTGTGGAATCGTATCCGCTATTGAAAAGAAAAAAATCCCTACGAAGAAAAATATTGATGATTGCATAGATGCACTAGTAAAAATGAATCACCGCGCAGGTTTTATTAACGGGGAAGGTGATGGTGTAGGCATTCACATTGATATCCCACGTGATTTATGGAAACAAAAGTTAGAAGCAATTGGGGAAGACCCTTCAATTGTTGACAGAGAAGATTTTATTGTCGGTCATTTTTTCATTAACCATCATGTCGATGTTCCAGCAGTAAAAGAAGAGATTACGAGTCTACTTGAAAAAGAGTCTATTAAACTTATTTTTTCTTCTGATACTGTTACCTCTTCTGAAGCTTTAGGCCCGATTGCTATTATTCAAGATCCTGTTTTTTGGCAAATTGCTGCTATTTCAGAAAAACAAGCCTGTACACAAGCACAACTTTTTCAGTGTGCAATTGATATTGAGAAAAATGATGATGTCCATGTGGCTTCCTTATCAAATTACCATGCCGTATACAAAGTAATGGGTGCTGGGGATATTTTGCCGAAATTTTATCATGATCTAGCTAACCCACTTGTTGCGTCTACTATGACATTAGGCCATAACCGTTATTCTACCAATACACTTTCAAACTTCTTTCGTGTGCAACCATTTAGTGTACTTGGTCATAATGGGGAAATAAATACAATTGCAAAACTTCGTGACGAAGCGACAATGCTAAATGTACCACTTACAAAAGGTGGCAGTGATTCACAAGACTTAAATAGAACAATTGAAACACTAATTGCACGTGAAGGCTTCACTTTATTTGAAGCACTAGATATTGTATTTCCACCAATTGTAAATGAAATTAAAAGTTATCCATCCCATTTACAGGATTTATATGCTTACATTCGTGAAACTTGGGGACATTTTGCCCAAGGCCCAGCAGGGATTATCTCCCGCTACAAGGATGAAGCAGTATTTAGTTTAGATGCATTAGGTTTACGTCCACTTTGGATGTTGGAAACCGAGTCATCGTTTTATTTTTCATCTGAGCCTGGAATTATTCCTACAAGTGAGTATATGGCAGAGCCTAAACCTTTCTCTCCTGGTGAAAAGGTCGGGATGAAGTGGCAAGGTGAGGATATTCAAGTGTTTGACTACCATGCTTATCAAGAGGAAGTTTACAACCGTTTTGGCAAAAAATTCGCAATCGAAGCTTTTGCCAATCGCTTAAACATTCCTCAATTGGAATCATTCGTATCTGCTTCTCCACTACCGAAAGTCCATAACGGGCAGTATGCTGCATTTGGCTGGGACCGTGAGCATATTCAGCTGGTCGAACAAATGGCAGAAAAAGGGGCAGAGCCAATTCGTTCTCTCGGCCACGATGTTCCATTGGCAGCAATGAATCCTGGTAGAAACAATATAGCAGATTTCATTAAAGAAAGTGTGGCAGTTGTTACAAACCCTGCCATTGATCGTGATCGCGAAACAGAACACTTCTCTACTAGAACTGTTCTTGGAGCAAGACCTGCTATACGATGTACAGAGTCTGTAACTAGTGATTACACACTAGAATTACTTTCCCCTTTATTAATAGAAGGACAGATTGGTGCTGATTGTTCGGGAGTTCTGGAACAGCCTTCTTATGATCAGATTGTGCATCAGTTCCAAACTAGAAAATTAACCTACTATATTAATGCCACTTTTCTAGAACAAGAGGATATTGCTACAGCTCTAGATAGGTTAAAAGTAGAAGCCGTTGATGCTGTCAAGGATGGTAAAACACTTCTTATCATAGATGATGCACAGGCCCATAAGGACGGCCAACTTTGGTTAGATCCACATCTTGTAACAGCTGTAATTAATGAGGAACTAGTAAAACAACAATACCGTCGTCAATGTGCATTACTCCTTCGTTCTGGTGCAATCCGTTCTCTACATGACGTAATGGTCGCACTTGGCCTTGGAGCAAACGCGATTAGCCCTTATCTTTTATTTGGAACAGTTAGTGATGAAACGGCTACACCTGTTAAAAACTTATTCCAGGCGCTAACAAAAGGAATGGAAAAGGTTATTTCTACAATTGGAATCCATGAGTTAAGAGGATATGGTCGTTTATTCTCAAGCATTGGATTGCACGTAGATCTAGAAAAAGCATTGGGAATCGTTAACTTCTTAGGCTCTGACCAATTAGGCTATAATTTTATTAACTTAAAAGAAGATGCCTTACAGCGAGCGAAGGATTTCGAAGACGAAAAAGCTCGTCCAGGAAAGTCGTTCCACCTCTTTCCTCGTATTTGGAAGGCTATCGGTGATGTAGCGAAGAATGGTACGTACGATGACTATCGTGAAAAACTAAACGAACAAGAAACAAATAATCCTATTACGATTAGACACTTAACCGATTTAAAGGTTTCAAATAAAAAAGTACCGAAAGAAATCGTAAATATCGGAGTGGGCGGACATAGCCTACCATTCGTGATTGCTTCCATGTCATTTGGCTCGCAGAACGAGGTTGCTTTTAGAGCATATGCAGAAGCTGCCGATAAGCTTAATATGGTTAGTTTAAACGGTGAAGGTGGAGAGATTAAGGATATGTTAGGTAAGTATCCGAAAACTCGTGGCCAACAAGTGGCATCCGGTCGTTTCGGCGTCAATGCTGAGCTCTTAAACTCATCCAACCTTTTAGAAATTAAAATTGGGCAAGGGGCAAAGCCAGGAGAAGGCGGTCACTTACCAGGATCTAAAGTAACAGCGAAAATTGCAGAAGCTCGTAATGCAACGATTGGTTCTGACTTAATCTCGCCATCTAATAACCATGATATCTATTCCATTGAAGATTTAGCACAAATGATCGCTGAATTAAAAACAGCAAACGATCAAGCAAAAGTAGCAGTTAAAGTTCCTGTTGTACCAAATATCGGTACGATTGCAGTAGGTATTGCTAAAGCTGGAGCAGACATTATTACAATAAGCGGATTTGATGGTGGTACTGGTGCGGCAAGAATTCATGCCCTACAGTATGTTGGACTTCCTGTAGAAATTGGTGTTAAAGCTGCACATAATGCATTAATTGAATCTGGCCTCCGAAATAAAGTGGAAATTTGGGCAGATGGTGGAATTAAGAGTGCACTTGATGTGATGAAGGTCATGCTTCTAGGAGCTAACCGGATCGGCTTCGGTACCCTTTCTATGGTAGCTATTGGTTGTACAACATGTCGTGGCTGTCACTTAGATACGTGTCATGTTGGGATCGCGACCCAAATAGAAACCGAAGCACAGGCAAAAGATCATGGCTTACGCCGCTTTGTTCCTCGTCAATCTGATTTAGCGGTTCAAGGATTAGTGAATTTATTCTCTGCTTTTGGTGATGAGTTAAAAGTGTTAACAGCTTCATTAGGATATGATAACTTGCAGGATATCGTTGGACGTTCTGATCTACTAGAACAAGCACGTGGATTGGAAGCATTGGATTTATCCAATCTCCTTCATACACTTGAAGTACCACAAATGGCGCAAAAAGAAGTGGCTGCAAGTATGGAAAAAGAAAAACTATTAGTTGCTGCCGGTGCAGAATATCTTGACTATCAAGAGGATCAATTGCATCAATCTAGACAATTCGACGCAATTACAGCGGAACAACGTGTATTAGGAAGCCGCGTTTCCTGTCACCGCGTTCGCGGAAGACTTGACGGCTCTTACTTACAGCTTCCTGATGTCAACTTAAGCTATACAAAGGGCTCAATTCCTGGTAACGGACTTGGTGCCTATAACTCCAGTGGTATCAATATTGTAGTTGAAGGCGGTGTCCAAGATGGCATCGGGAAAACAGCTTTTGGCGGAAGCATTTTTGTCTTCAAGTATAAAGGGAAAAACGGTACACTTTATAACGGTTCCGTCGGAAAAGGCTTCGGCTATGGTGCTCAAAAAGGTGCATTAGTTGTTCAAGGAAACGCAGATGCCAGAGCCGGTATTCGTCTATCTGGTGCGGATATGATTATCGGCGGAAAAGTAACGACTCCAATTCCAGAGAAAGAACATGGAAACCTAGGAGTGAATGCTAACATTAAAGGCTTTGCGTTTGAATATATGACAAATGGTCGCGGTCTCGTACTTGGTGATCCAGGTCCATGGATTTGTGCCGGTATGACTGGTGGCGCAGTGTATCTTCGTCATCAGCCTGAAATGGGCTTAACGAAAGAAGCACTTCAGCGCAGAATTGCAAAAGGTGCAAAAGTTAGCCTAGAATCATTAAATGCTGTCGGGAAAAAAGATGTCGTCGAACTTCTTTCTCTCTACCATGATTCTTTACTCAAGCAACAACAGGTTGAAGAAGCTAATGAAGTGAAACAAATGCTAGAAGATCCTAGCAGCTATTTCCTACAAATCAACCCTGTGAAGGAGCAAGCAGATCCAGCTGTTTCAACAGAATAACAACAAAATTTAGGACAGTGCCGAATTTGGCACTGTCCTTTCTTGTCTTACGAACAACTTATTATAATTTTCACAAGGATAAATTACCTCTTTGGTAGGGATAGTATAAATGATTAAATTAATAAGGTTGGGTGATTAAAATTGGAAAGACTAATGATTAAAGGCCTGTTCTTTTTATGTATACTTTTCTTCCCCTTAGCACTAAAAACTTCAAAGTATAAAGAGATGCTTATTGTCTTTTTTTCTAAAGGAGTGCTTTCTATCTTACTCGATACATACGTGGTTAATACGAATCGAGTAAAATATCCGATTCGACCATTCCCGAAAATTTTCAGTACAAATATTCTCTACGATCTATTGTTCTTTCCTTTATTAAGTATTCTTTGGGTTCGACATTCGTATCATGATGATACACTCTCGAAAATTGTACTTAAGAGTCTGACCTATAGTGTCCCAATGAGTATACTTCAATGGTTTATGGAAAAAAACACGAAGTTATTCGAATGGAAAAATTGGTCGATTTTTCATACGTTTGCAAGTGTTAACTTTACTTTATTTATGATCAGAGGGTTAGTTGGGTTAATAAAAAAAGTTGATAAAGATTCCTCCAACAATAGTTGCATGGCCGTTCAGTATCAAGACTAAGTTAAGGAAGTTATATTTTAGTTCTGGGCTACTCTAAAAATACGGTGACCTCTTTAAACTCCCTGTAAATTTCCGTTCCGAGTGGCAGCGATCGCGGGCGGCCTGGAGAGCCTCACTTCTTACACTTCAAATCAACAGGGGAGATATATCAAAGCTTAGTTATAAAGACAGAACTATTGAATTTCTTATAATAGTTCTGTTTTTTATTCCCCTCATTTTTATTGCAGGAAGTTTTGAAACGGTGTATAGTAGTAAATTAGTGTTTAAGCGTCACGATAAATTTTCCCGAATTTTTTACATAAAGTTTGAATAGAACAAAAGTAGGTTATATTATTCGGAAGAACAGGAAAGGAATTACATTACCATGAAACTTGGTGCCAGAATAGTTAAGACAGGAATAGCTATTACGCTAGCATTATTTGTAGCTCAATGGCTAGACTTACCCTCCCCGTTTTTTGCGGGAATTGCGGCGATCTTTGCTATCCAACCATCCATCTATAGGTCTTATCAGTCCATTATTGAACATATTCAAGCAAACTTAATTGGAGCTATTTTAGCGATCATCTTTTCTTTAATTTTTGGACATGATCCATTCATTATTGGATTAACTGCCATTTTTGTTATTGGAATTAATTTAAAGCTAAAAATAGAGAATACGATTCCCTTAGCCTTAGTTACGGTCATCGCGATCATGGAGAGTCCAGGTGAAAACTTTTTAGAGTTTTCATTAATCCGCTTTTCAACTGTGATGATTGGTATTTTATGTGCGTTTCTAGTGAATCTATTCTTTATTCCACCTAAATACGAAACGAGACTCTATTATAAAGTAAAAGTAACAACAGAGGACATTTTAAAGTGGATTAGAATCAATATGCGTCATGCATCTGAGCACAATTTACTTAAAACAGATATTGAAAATCTTCGCCAACGGTTACTGAAATTAGAGCAATTATTTATGTTATATAAGGAAGAACGCACTTATTTTCCTACTAGAAAAAGTTCCAGTACAAAAGCACGTAAGCTCGTTATATTTCGTCAGTTAATTTTAACAAGTAATCGAGCACTTCATACATTAAAAACGTTGCACCGACTAGAAAATGAGCTACACCAAATGCCGAGTGAATATCAACATTATTTAAAAGCCGAGTTAGATCACTTAGTAAACCTGCATGAACAAGTACTTTTGAAGTTTGTTGGCAAAATAAAACAACATAATACGTCGGAAATGTACGCAGAAGAACAGTTTGACAAATCACAATTTATTGATGCATTTATGATTCATAAAGCAGATTTCCTCGATTCTGAGGAAAACGCTGACGTTTGGTATCACTTATTCCCACTAGTTTCAAAAATCATTGATTATAACGAACAACTAGTACATTTAGATAAGCTAATAGATAGCTTTCAAAACTACCATAAATCAGAAAATGAATTTGACATTGAGCAACGTGAAGAAGAATAAATAATCTAAACACTTCCCTGATTCTTTGGGAAGTGTTTTTATTTTTCCTTATCTATCTATTTTTAGTGCGATAGACACTCACAAACACCTACAACGGAGATCGGCGAGGAGTCCGAACAGAGGATAACCTATCTATTTTCAAGGGAGCCAGCAAACTAAAAACCGGTCTATAGCATAGTTGCTACAGACCGGTTAACTTACACAATCTCTTGAATCGTAAATAAATGATAATAATTACCTTGCTTTTTCATTAATTCATCATGACTTCCTACTTCCACAATTTCTCCATGCTCCACTAAAACAATTCTACTTGCATGTGTAATCGTAGATAATCGGTGGGCCACAACAAAGGTTGTTCGATTGGCAGCTAAGAGTTCCAATGATTCTTGTATGAGATGCTCGCTCTCAAGGTCTAGCGCGGATGTGGCTTCATCCATCACAAGGATGGGCGGATTTTTCAAGAACACACGAGCAATGGCCACACGCTGCTTTTGACCACCTGAAAGCTTGACACCCCGCTCTCCGACTTTCGTATCATAGCCTTCTGGTAGGCTGGAAATAAACTCATGAGCATTTGCTGCTTTGGCCGCTTCGATTATTTCTTCCATGGTTGCTTCTGGTTTCCCAAGAGCAATATTTTCTCGAACGGAATCACTGAACAAAATATTATCCTGCAGTACAATTCCGATTTGTTTACGAAGGGACTGTACAGTTACATCACGAATATCTACCCCATCTAACTTAATGCTACCACTCGTTACATCAAAAAATCTTGGAAGCAAGCTAACTAAAGTTGATTTTCCCCCCCCACTCATTCCAACAAGGGCAATCGTTTCTCCCTGCTTGACTTGCAACGTAATATTTTTCAACACATACGGTTCGTTTTCTTCATATTTAAAAGAAACGTTATCAAAATAAACATCTCCACGTGCTGTTTTACTGTTTTTTGCATTCGGTTTATCCGTGATATCGTACTCTTCATCTGCAAATTCAAACACACGATCCATAGATGCAAGGGATTGCGTTAAGGTGGTGGAAGAATTAATCAAACGTCTCAATGGATTGTAGAGTCTATCGATATATGCAACAAACATAACCATCTCTCCAACTGTTAAGCCACCATTAATTACTTGGTAGCCAGCATATCCTATTACTAAGAGGGGTGCGATATCGGTTATCGTATTAACCACTGCGAATGTTTTGGCATTCCAACTTGTATGCACAAGTGCTTTTGTTAAGAAATTTTTATTTTGTTTCTGGAATTGCTCCTGTTCATAGTCCTCAATCGCCATACTTTGAATGACAGGCATCCCTTGGACTCTTTCATGTAAATGACCTTGAACTTCTGCTAATGCTTGGGAGCGCACTCGAGTTAAATGTCTTAGACGACTATAAAAATATTTGATTGAGAAACCATATAGAGGGAAAAGCATGATAGACACAAGTGTTAGTGTAAAATCCACTTGGAACATGATAACTATAACAATAAGTATCGTTGCAAGGTCTAACCAAAAATTCATTAAGCCTGTAATGACAAAATTCTTTGTTTGTTCCACATCGTGTATTACTCTTGAGATAATTTCTCCAGCTCGGTTATTGGAATAATACCTCAAGCTTAATCGTTGAATGTGGTCAAATAACTTGTCCCGCAGATCATAAAGAATTTTACTTGCTGTCCATTGAGCGAAGTATTGTCTATAATACTCAATCGGTGGTCTAACAATTAAGAAAACTGCAAAAATAGTTCCCATAATTAGAAGTAATTCATTGGTTTTTTCTGTCGCTGATCGACCATCTATAAGTAAAATATCATCCACAATATACTTCAATAATAAAGGAATTAATAAAGGCAGACCAAACTTTAACATTCCAATTGCAATGGTACCTATTATTTGCCACCGATACGGTTTGACAAATTTCATGTACCTTTTAACACTACTCAAAAATATTCCTCCCTCTAAAGAAAAGTGCCGACGCCTTTAACTCGACAATATGTAATTTTCTAAAAGCTATTAATAGTTTTTTCTTTTCCGATTGAAACATGTAGTAATTTTATATACAACACAAAAAAAGGCCTGGCAAGTAAATTTGTACCAGTCACCTTTTTTATACGCCATAATTATTATCCTTGGTAAGTTAAATAACGTTCATACCATAAGTCGATAAAGTCTGGTGCAAAAGGACCTTTTCTTTGTCTAATCCATGAAATTAACGTGTTTACGTTACTTCTAAGTATTTTATCGATCACATCCGGATACTTCATTTCATTTCGATGCTTCTCATACTCATCTTCATCTAATAAAATAAATGTCATATCTGGGAATACTTTTATATCTAAATCATAATCAATATATTTTACTGCTTCGTCATCAGCAATGAATGGGGAGCTTATATTGCAATAATAATAAACACCGTCTTCCCTAATCATGCCAATTATATTAAACCAATGTCTAGCATGGAAATAACAAATTGCAGGCTCCCTCGTAATCCAAGTTCTTCCATCCGATTCGGTTACAATTGTTTTATCGTTTCCACCAATAACAAGGTTTTGCGTCCCTTTTAACACAGTAGTTTCATCCCATACTCTGTGGATTAGGCCATTGTGTTTATAACTATGTATTTGTATTGTTTCTCCTTCTTTGGGACAACCCATCCTTCTCCCCTTCTTTCATTTTTTGCCGCCTCGTCTCAAAAAAAGCAACCTTTTTAATCATTATAACGGTATCTGGTAGATTTTAAAACAAAAGAGCCATCTTTCTCTTCAGAAGACCGCTCTTTTTTAAATATTATAACGTTCCCTGAGTATTATAGGAACGTATTGCTTCCACTGTTTGTGATTCGAAAACTAACTGAATATCATTTAATTCTTTTTTCATGATTTGAATATCCTTCTTTAGATCCTGAAGTTTTGCAGCCTCCTCTTGTAATTGCTTGAGCTGCTGCTCAGCTTGCTGGCATCTTTCTATTTCAGACTGTAAAAACAATAGTCTGTCCATTGTCTTTAACTGCTCCGCTACTGCCATATCGAATTTATCCATACTTCTTCCTCCTTACCTAACTAAACCTTCTTCTATATATCATTCTTTTCTTAACCTACAATCCCTTTGACAACATCTGTAGACCTATTAGAACTTTTGTCGATTGATTTTGTAAGAGATGTTTCATTGGATGGTTAGGGACTGGATTGTTGGTGAGTACTTAGAGGTTTTGATGGGAGAACTGTCGATAGATAATAGAAAAGCACTCCCTATCGGTAGGATAAGGAGTGCTTTGTTGTGAAGCTTATTAGTTTTGTTGATTTTGTTGGTTTTTTTGCGCTTGAGATTGAGCGTTTTGTTGTTTTACTTCTTGTGCGTTTGTTTCACTTCCGAACTCAGCACCATATTGTTGTTGGTGGTTTTGAGCGTTTTGTTGTTTCACTTCTTGGATATTTGTACCAGAAGCAGTTTTACCTGCTTGATTTTGTTGGTTGTTGTTTGCCATCGTTTATCACCTCCACGAAATTAAGATAACCAAGAGGTAATAAAACTATGACAAAAAAATAAAAATTTCTTTTTGTATAAATTTAGACGAGTAGTGAACGTCCTCCGTCGACAATGATTGTTTGACCTCTAATCATGCTTGCTTCTTCAGATAAAAGGAACATTACTGTATTTACTAGGTCGTTTGGCTCTACCATTCTGCCTGCTGGAGTATTTTTCTTTGCATCTTCTAATAATTCTTCACGATTCGGAAAATGTTTCAGTGCGTCGGTATCTACTGCTCCTCCTGAAACCGCATTGACCACGATATTTTTATCCGCCAGTTCGACTGCCAGATAGCGTGTTAATGCCTCAATCGCAGCTTTTGAAACTCCTACTGTCGTGTAATTCTTTAAATAGCGAATAGACCCTAGGGAACTGATACTAACAATTTTCCCGCCACCTACTTTTTCCATCCTTTTTGCCGCCTCTTGTGCTAAAAATAATAAAGCCTTTGCGTTTATATTCATTGTCCAATCCCAATGTGACTCTTCTAAGTCCATTACATGTCGCAGAACACCTGAAGCTGCATTGCTTACCAATAAATCTAAACGTCCGAATTCCTCATCAATTTTTAGAAACATTTCTTGAATTTTTTCTGGTTGCCCTACATTCGCTTTGATAATCAAAGCTTTTACACCAAGTTGCTCAATTTCTGCTGCTGTTTCTTGGGCTGCCGCTTTACTACGATTGTAGTTAATTACTATGTCATATCCTTGACTTGCTAATTGTAGCGCGATTTTTTTGCCAATCCCTCTGCTGCTTCCCGTTACTAAAGCTACTTTATTTGCCATTCTAAAAGCACTCCTTTATGTATAAAAACTAATTTAATATATATCAGTATAGTCTTATTTGTTTCATCGAACAATAATTGGGTAGATTTTTAGTAAAGAGAGACAGAGTTCATGAAAAGGAGGAGGGATAGATATGTACGTCGGTAGAGATATGACCGAATTATCCATGATGACGAAAAAAGACTGGCAAGACAGTGAATTAGCCTATTTCCACCACTCGCTACAGCAAATGGTTCCCTATCTAAATGTAGAGGGACAAAGCATCCATAGAGAAATAGTCGAAGAAATTGAAGCAAGGGGTGGTCTAAAACGCAGTGAGGCTGATTATACCCATGGAACAAGAATGAGCTACGACTGATTTCCACGAATAAAAAGGATCCACCATTATGGTAGATCCTTTCCGTTATTATTCTTCTTTTTTATATTTCTTCCACATATTCTGATGAGATACAGGGAAAGCAAATTCCTTTAACTCTTCTTCGGAAACTACTACAACGTCATTACGATTAATGGATTGTCCTTTAAATTTCCCTACATATACATTAATATCCCAGACAAGATGGGAGAATACATGACGAATATCACAAAGATACTCATGCATCTCAACTTCAAGACCATATTCCGTTTTCATGAAGCTTTGTAATTGTTGCTTTGGGGTACCTAGCTCCTCCACTTTAGAAAAATTAGGGAATTCCCATAAATTCGCAAGTAGACCTTCACTTGGTCTTTTTCGAATTAAATAATTGTTATTTTCATCCAAAAAAATACCGGCAACCAAGGAAACTTGTTTGGTGGCTTTCTTTTTTGTTTTCACAGGAAGTTCACGTTGAACTCCCTCTTGAAAAGCCCGGCAATGCTCCTGAACTGGACACAGCATACAGGATGGTGAAGTGGGAGTACAGACAATAGCCCCAAGCTCCATTAGGCCTTGGTTAAAAAATGATGGATTATCTTTTGAGATTAAATCACGTATTACTGCTTCAAAAAGCTTTCTTGTTTTTGGTTTTGCGATATCTTCTCGTATTAGTAACACCCTAGATAGTACACGCATAACATTTCCATCTACAGCTGGCTCTGGGACTCCATATGCAATACTTAAAATCGCGCCCGTTGTGTAAGGTCCGACACCTTTCAACGAGGAAATTTCTTCTACATTATTTGGAACAATACCTTCGTAACGCTCGTGAACTTCCCGTACAGCACTTTGTAAATTTCGTGCTCGAGAATAGTATCCTAACCCCTCCCACGCCTTTAGTACTCTATCCTCGTTTGCATTCGCTAAACTTTCAATGTTTGGGAACTGCTCGATAAAGGAATTAAAATAAGGTATAACCGTATCAACCTTTGTTTGTTGGAGCATAATCTCAGAAACCCAAACTTTATATGGATCCTGATCTTTTCTCCATGGTAAATCTCTTTGCTCTTGGATGAACCAATTTATTAAATCGTTGCAAAATCCATCTACCTTGAAATTCTTAAGCAACTCATGCTGTGTAATATTTTTATTCAAAATAAACCTCCGGGATTAACTTGTAATTTTTAAACCGATATATTGAATTTTACCAACTTTTAGATCCATACACTCAGAAAGTTCTTGAAATACTTGATGTCTGGAAGAACTCCTTAACTTTTTTAAAGCAAAGTAATGAGATTCACTAGGTAAGAAAAAGGACTCAGTATAATAAGTGATACCTTTCTTATAGGACGTTTTGGTCCACTTAATTTCTTTAGCACCTATTTCTTTCATGATATTAAGAACATGTTTCATCGTTTGCTCATACTTTTGTATGACATTATCTTTTATAGGATATTCAATGAAAATATGCAACCGTTTTGTTATCATGTTTGAAAACACCCCTTTTGAACAAACTAATAAGAAAAGCGGATGTGGCTTGGTCAGCTCCGACAAGCATAAGACAGGTTTCCGTAAGAGGTCGACTTTTACCTCTGAAGGAAAGATGACTTATGACTCGAGGAGCTAGCCACTGGAGCTAGACAATAAGAAAAGCGGATGTGGCTCGGTAGAATTAAATACATCCAAAACAAAAAGGAGGGAGACCATTGGATACTGGAACACATGTGGTGATGGGTCTAGCTATCGGATCGATGGCGACCATCGATCCTTATGTTGCTAGTAGCCCCGAAACAGCTACTGCTATCATGATTGGAGCAATAATTGGATCGCAGGCTCCTGACTTAGATACCATCTTGAAGTTAAAAAATAATGCTAAATATATCCGAAACCATCGGGGAATTACGCACTCTATACCTGCAATATGTCTATGGCCACTAGGAATTGTCGCAGCAATTTACGCCTTTATTCCGGATGCAAATTTACTCCATCTATGGATTTGGACATTTTTGGCCGTAGTCCTGCATGTTTTTGTCGACATTTTTAACGCTTATGGGACACAAGCCCTTCGTCCCTTTACAAAAAAATGGATTGCTCTTGGAATTATTAATACCTTTGATCCCATAATATTTGGTTTGCATATAGTCGGCCTCGTCCTATGGGGATTTGGGCTACATGCTGGATATACTTTTTTAGCGATATATGTCGTTCTTATTGGCTATTACATTCTACGATACCAAATGCAGCAAAAAGTGCTACGCCAAGTGAGAACAGTGGTTCCTAACGTTACCAATACCATAATCTCTCCAACTATTCACTTTAATCAGTGGCATCTGGCCATTACTGCTGAAGGAAGTTTTTATGTTGCAAGATCTGTGAAGAATCAAATTATCATTCATGATACATTTGAAAAGGTACCACTACCTGAAAATGCAATGATCGAAGCAGCAAAACTTGATGATAATGTTTCCGCCTTTTTATCGTTTTCGCCTGTATATCGATGGGAAATGGAAGAATATGATGACCACTATGAGGTCCGATTCATCGACCTTCGTTATCGAAGCAAAGAAGAATACTACCCATTTGTTGCGGTCGTACAGCTAGATTTAGATCTCCATATCCTAAGCTCTTATACCGGCTGGATATTTAGCGAGGAAAAGTTAAGACAAAAATTAGATATCATTCCAAATTAAAAAAAAGAGGAACTAGCCTACGTGACTAGACAATAACCAACACAGAGAAGTCTCCCCAAAATACATTACCCGATCCTTTTAATAAAAAGATCGGGTATTTTCATTTCATTAGTGAGAAAAAAAATCATCTCCATCTAATAAATGCTTGTACTTCGGATTGTTAGAAAGGAATTGATGAAGTGATTCGCCATGGCGTTCAATAATCCCTGATACCATACGTTCAGTCATTTCCTTCCCTTTATATTTATACCCTGCTCTCGCATAAGTACTTTCAAAATCCTCCCATAAATGCTCTACCCAGGTTCTCGCTTTTTCATAAGAGAGAGCAGGGTTTTTCTCTAGGAGTTGATCAGTTAATCGTTCAAAATATTTATCCATTTTGTTCACCTCATATGGTTTGTTTTCACTTTTCTTATCATCACATAATTTGGGGTGATAAATCCAATAATATATATAGGTGCCTGACTCCTACTGCTTTAAAGCAGTAGGAGTCAGGCACCACAGCAATGCAATGATTGTAGGAGGCGATTCGTTTGAGGAATAAAGCTAAGGGCTTTCCATATCCAAATGACAACAAGTTTGATCAAGGGGAAAACATGGAAAAAGCGGATTATGCATCGAAACGCGCAAATGGAACGATTAACACGCATCCCCAAGAGCGTATGCGTGCCTCTGGCGCAAAGGAAGATATCACCTATTAAATTTTTTCTACTATAGGAGGGTCTTACATTGGGCAAACAATCAGGCAGAGCTTTTTATAACAACCGTTTTGTCACGAAAGAGAATCCTTTTCCACAACCGTTTGCTAGCGCTAAACACGCCTACCATCAAGTAAACGGGCAAACATCACAAGCTCAGAACACTCAGATTTTGGAAGTAATGACCAGAAAGAGATCTTAACGTAAAAAGCAAAGAGGGTTACTCCTCTTTGCTTTTTGCTTATTCATTCTTCATTAACATCGAAATAGGTAAGCCTTCTTCTTCCTTACTTATCTCTTCACCGTACACTCTATTTCCCCAAGCGAAAACTCCGTTCATATAATCAATTTTAAAGAAAACACCTGGGTCTCCTTCTAGTTCATATATATCACCTGGTTTATAATCATCAGGATTTAACATATAAGCCTTTGCCATCGTTATTTTTCTTTCCAATACGGCAAACTCATTGACGATTCCTAGTTGCTCAGCTTTTCTTGCTTTTTCTTTGAGTGTTGCTATCTCTTGATGTAATTCATGTGCAGTCATCTGACTATAACGTTTTTCCACTTACCTTCCCCCTACTACATTTACATAACTCAAGAATAGCATGCTTTAAAAGAAAAACAAATCTTAAAAACCTCCTCTATCAAAGCTCCTCATTAGTTCGAGACTAAAACAGAAATCAACAGGATGTTTAACTGGCCACCCAATTTTTAAGGTAGACACCATGCAATGAAAAGAAAAATCGCACCATGGATAATAAAAAAGTGGACCGCTGAGTATCCCCCGTCCCCCCTGATGATTGTAGTGCAAGGCGTGAGACTCCTGCGGTAATGCGAGTCGAAGGGAGACCCCGCAGGCGCATAGCGCCGAGGAGGCTCCCAAAACCGCCCGCGGAAAGCGAACGCCTGGCACGGAAATCATCAGGGTCTTCAAAGATGTCCTTTTATTTTCAGACTAGGCTAAAAAAATAAGAACAACACACCCATCCCCACTAAACCGGCCATAAGAGCGTAAAATAACATCGGAATCACTGTATAACGAATAATCGTTCCCTCTTTCCCTAACAAGCCAACAACCGACGCTGCTGCCACTACATTGAGGACACAAATCATATTTCCAGCATTTGCTCCAAGAACCTGTAGGGCTACGATAGTGCTTGGATCAAAACCTAATTGATCTGCAATGGAAAATTGGAAGAGGGTAAACATCATATTACTAAAAGTTGAACTCCCAGCAATAAAGGAACCAAGACTCCCTATTATTGGAGCAACCAAAGGCCAGGCTAAGCCAAACGTGCTACTCGCTATATTAGCAAGCTCGAGTGGCATACTCAGTAATTCAGCATTATTAGTGGAAGAGTTGATAAATATTCGAACCATTGGAACGGCAGCTCCTAAGGCAATCAAACTACCTCCCATTGTCATGAGTGATTGCTGCCATACTTTTCTTACTTGAGCATGTGGCATCTTGTAAAAAAGATGTGCCAGAAGTACCACTATCACAAATATTGTTCCAGGTAAATATAAGGGCTCTAGCATTAACCCTATGTTAGTCCCTAATATACCGTCCCAGCGAATTTTGACAGCCTTTAACCATGCTTTAAATGGGAATAAGTCTACCCTTGTTAGCACTAATAGAATTGCTACTATTATATATGGAACCCATGCCTTCTTTAATGTCATAGAAGAAACGTGATCTTTTTTACTACCGCCGTTTTCTTTTTCAGTCTGCAAAGTCCAATCCTCTTTCGGGAGTAACCATTTTCTTTTCGCAACCGGTATTATAATCGCTAATCCAAGGAGACCTCCAATCATGGAAGGAAACTCTGGACCTAAGAGACTTGCTACGATAAAGGCACAGAAAGTGAAAGTGAACCCTGCTAGCAATGCAAATTTCCAAACGGCAAACCCGTCTTTCCACGATTTTTTCGGACTGAAAAATCGGGTGAGCATTATTACTAAAATTAGCGGAATAAATGTTCCGATGAAAAACTCGATGAGTGAAATTTTTATTGCAACTTGTTGTAGAAATGTAGCCAAATCTTGTTGTCCAAGTACATTAGCCACTTCTATGGCTACAGACTCTCCTTGTCTTAAACCTTGGTCTACCCCTACAATAATGGGAGTACCTACCGCTCCATAGGAAACAGGAGAGCTTATCGCAATAAGCATTAACACGATAGCGGCAAGCGGTGGAAAGCCTAATGCTACTAGGATGGGAGCACCAATTGCAGCGGATGTTCCAAAGCCCGCAGCTCCTTCAATAAACGCTCCAAACAACCAAGCGACAATAATGAGTTGCACTCGCATATCCTTTGTAATCACTGTAAATCCTGTTCTTATAGCTTCTAATGCTCCACTATCTTTTAGCGTATTTAACAAGAGAATGGCACCAAATATTATCCAAAGAATAGAAAGCGCAATGAGAATTCCCTCTATCATGGAAGCAGCTATAATTATTCCTGGGACTTTCCAAAAAATGAAAGCTAGCAATGTCGTAATACCTAAACTAATCGGCATCGCGATTGTCGCGGGAAGCCGGAGTATGACTAAAAATAAAAAAACCGTTAGAATGGGGGTTAGTGCAGTGAGTATCTGCATGGATGTCATAGGGGATCACCACTTTCTTTTAACTTCACTTTTATTATAATATAAAGTTTGCTCAATATTTCACAAACTTTATGACAAAGTGATGAATACTACTATTAGGAGCGTACTTTACATGCATACTATACTAATTACTGGTGCTGGAACTGGCCTTGGAAAAGAGTTGGCCCTAGTTTATGCCAAAAAAGGACATACCATTATTCTCACGGGGAGAAAAAACGCCCCACTTCAAGAGGTTAAAGCTATGATTGTTGCAGATGGGGGACGCGCTTTCTCTCATACCTTGGATTTAACACAATTAGCAGACGTACAAAGAAAAGTTGCAGCTATTACAGAGGAACATACAGTAACTTATTTAATCAACAATGCTGGTGTCGGTTGCTTTGGATCATTAACAGAACTTGCTAGTGAAGAAATTGAATTAGCCATTCAAACAAATGTCCTTGGTACGATTTACTTAACGAAAGAACTTCTGCCTCATCTCTTAAAGCAGCAGCAGCCGAAAATTATGAATATCATTTCGACAGCTGGACAAAAAGGAAAAGTTAATGAAAGTGTATATGTTGCAAGTAAATTTGCAGTACGTGGGTTTACTGAAAGCTTACAGAAAGAATTAGAAGGAAAAGTCATGGTAACAGCGACTTATATGGGCGGCATGGACACTCCTTTTTGGAATGGAACCGATCATATTAAAGATAAATCAAGATTAAAATCTCCTAAAGAAGTTGCAGAGATTATTACTAGCCAAGATGTATTACCTGAAATTCATGTTTAGTGGGGGCTCTACTCTTCCCCCTCTAGCCACCTATCAATTAAATCCATGGAAAAGCCCTTGCGATATAGGGCTCCTTTCATTTTCATTTTATATTCATATCCTTCTAGTGAAGCATATTTACGGTGATATTTTTCTGCCTGTTTCACAATGGCGTCCCATTCTTCTGAAGTATCCTTTTCAAGGTCTGCCTCACTCACAGCATCTTTAATAATAGAGAATGAATAGCCCTTTCTTTTTAACGCTTGCTCCACTTTCTGAATCATAATTTTAAAAGCATCTTTTTTATATTTCGAATGATTTTTATGCACAAGTTTTATTGCATGTTCTAGTTCCGTTTCATAACTATATTCTACAAGGGCATCTTCAATCGTATTCTTGTCCACCCCTTTTTCCAAAAGTTCCTGCTTGATAACGTCCCTGCCTTTTAAGGTCGTTTGCACTTGTGTCCGTACATAAGCTATCGCGAATTCTGCATCATTTAAATAACTCTGCTCTTTGAGTTTAATTATAATTTCTTTAATAACATAACCCTCCATTTCCTTTTCCTTTAAATATCGTTCGATTTCTTTTTCCGTTCTCATTCGATAGGACAAATAATGAATAGCAGATAGATATGCCTTATTTATTTGATCACTATAAAGAATTTCTTCTATATCAAGTTCATCTAATTCCTTCCCTTTTACAAGTTGAAATTTAATTAAAGTGCCTTCATATACAGCAAAAGCATACTCTTCATCAAGAAAGATATTAAAGCGTTCTTTATTTTTTTGTTGAGCCGTAATTTTAGTTATTTTGCGCATTTACATTCACCTCATATGTTTTAGTAGCCAATCACCTTGAGTTAATTAAAGGATATTTAGGGAAAAGAACTAATACTATAAGTAAGATATTTTCTAAGAGAGGATGGTCGAACATGAAGATAGCCATTGCAGGGGGAACTGGACTTGTTGGTTCAGCTCTTACTGACTATTTAGTAGATAAAGGACATCATATATACATCTTAACGCGAAACAGCTCGAATAAAAAGGAAAAACCTCAAATCATGTATGTTGAATGGCTCCAAACAGGTTCAGTGCCTGAAAATTCCCTCGAAGGAATAGATGCAATTATTAACTTAGCAGGTGAATCAATCAATAGTAGTCGCTGGACTAAGCAACAAAAAAGAAAAATTATTGAGAGCCGTCTCTCTGCTACGAAAGAAATGCATAGAATAGTTAATACGATGCAGAAAAAACCTGAGGTATTCGTTAACGCCAGTGCGATTGGGTACTATGGAACATCCCTTAATGAAACCTTTACGGAAAAAAAAACCACACCAGGTTCAGATTTTCTCGCCTCCACTGTTTTTTCTTGGGAGAAAGAAGCGGAACAAATTAAAGAACTAGGTGTCCGAACTGTTTTTACTCGATTTGGAATAGTTCTTGATAAAAATGAAGGGGCACTCCCGAAGATGGTTCTCCCATATAAAATGTTTGTTGGGGGAAAAATTGGTTCTGGAGACCAGTGGATGTCATGGGTCCATATTAAGGATGTCGTTTGTGCTATTGCATTTTGTATCGACAATAAAGAGATAGAGGGTCCGGTTAATGTAACAGCCCCTACCCCTCTGCCGATGAAGGATTTCGGAAAAATACTAGGAAGTGTCATTAGTAGACCACATTGGTTTCCAACACCAGGATTTGCGTTAAAATTGGCTTTAGGAGAAATGAGCGAACTTGTCTTAAAGGGCCAGAAGGTATTACCTGTAAAGTTAGAAGAAAGCGGCTATAATTTCTTTTATAATCAGCTTGAAGACGCTTTGTCCAACATATTACAATCAAAATAACGACAGAAATTTAGGAGTTACCTATGAGCATAATCCATTTTAAAAATGCGATTGTTTATCCTATTACCTCCCCCCCTTTAAATAATGCGGATATCATGGTTGAAAACGGAAAAATCAAGGAAGTTGGGGAAAATTTAAATCACCCGCTGGTAGAGATGGTTATCGATTGTAAAGGTAAATATTTGTTTCCTGGTTTTATTGATGTGCATACTCATCTCGGTTTATATGACGAAGGAACCGGTTGGGCTGGGAATGATGCGAACGAAACCATTGACCCACTTACCCCTCATATCCGGGCCTTAGATGGAGTTCATCCATTAGACCAAGGATTTCAAGATGCGATTCTTGCAGGTGTCACCACTGTTCACATTATGCCTGGGAGCGCAAATGTCATTGGGGGCACAACCTCTGTCGTTAAAACAAGAGGTGTAAACATTCAAAAGATGCTAGTGAAGGAAACGGCTGGTTTAAAAATTGCTTTTGGAGAAAATCCTAAAAGAATTCATAGCCATGGAAATAAAGATTCCATCACGAGAATGGGGATTATGGGTATGCTTAGGGAAGCATTTCATCAAGCTAAGCACTGCGATAACCCAGACAATTTACGTGTGAAACCTATTGTGATGGCGCTAGAGCAAAAAATACCTGTCAAAATACATGCACATCGAGCAGATGATATTATCTCGGGAATTCGTTTTGCAGAAGAATTTGACCTTCGCTACACGATAGAACATTGTACAGAGGGTCACTTAATTGTCAATGAATTAAAGGATAAGAACCTCAAGGTTTGTGTTGGTCCAACTTTGACAAGGAAATCCAAAATCGAATTGAAAAATAAGAGTTGGAAAACTTATCAGAGCTTAGCTGAAAATGGTGTGGAAGTTTCGATTACTACAGATCACCCTTATACACCTGTCCAATACTTAAATGTGTGCGCAGCCTTAGCAGTTCGCGAAGGACTCGATGAACAAAAAGCGCTTGAGGGAATTACTATTTTAGCTGCTAGAAATATCGACGTAGATGAGCGAGTTGGGAGTATCGAAGTCGGCAAAGATGCAGATTTAGTTCTATGGTCTCATCATCCTTTTCAATTCCTTGCAAAGCCTGTCATGACAATGGTTGAAGGTGAAATAATTTACCAAAAAAATTAATAAAAAAGTTGTTTCTTTTTTAAATAAAATCGAGTATGATACGAAAGTAAACAAAATTAAATCAACTAACACTTTGTTTCTAAAATGTTAGGGAAGGCAAATGGTGCGCCACCAGTTTTACTGGTTCTAGTGGGTTCGATTCCCACCCCGAAATTTTTTGTAATTTAAAAAATTTCGAGGGTGGGTCACGTGACAGTTCTGCCCTCAATTGGAGGGATAAGACATGCTCAAAAAACGTGATTTTCACGAATCGCTTGCTCTTTATGAGCTAATGGTGCACCCTGAAGTCTTCCCTTTTGTGCGTCAAAAAGCCTTTTGCTATGATGAGTTTGTGTTCTTAACAAAACAAACTATCGAAGCAGAAGAGCGCGGAGAATTGATTTCACGTACCATTCTTGATGAGTGGGGCGCTCCAATTGGGACTATCAATTTATTCGACGTGCAAGATGGAGCAGGTTTTCTCGGTACATGGTTAGGTAAACCATACCATGGTAAAGGCTATAACCAAATTGCAAAGGACCAGTTTTTCGATGAATTGTTCTACGAACTAGATATTCAATCCATTTTCATGCGCATTCGTAAAGTTAATATTCGCTCCATGAAAGCTGCTGAAAAACTCCCTTATGTAGTCCTTGCAAACGAAACCCGCAAAAGCCTGCTCGACGAGATCAACGGCGGCGAAGATATCTACAATTTATACGAAATCTCTAAAGACCAATATACCCTTTACAAACTACGTACTCAGCATGAATTATTGCATGAGGAGCAGTTGAAGGAAGCTTAATAATGGTACTTGTCCTTGTCACGTTAACAAAATTAGCGCGATTTGGGCAGGTGCCTTTTTTGTATATTTTTCCACTACTTCGCTGATACTAATTGGGAGTACATATTCCAAGGAGGTTTTCAAGATGAGTGAGAAAAAGCGAAGAGAAAAAACAAAAAGAACATTAAGTAGCTCCCAGGAAGTAACCTATTCAAGGGAATTCAAAATGGCCGATCGTGTTGGAGGCTTTTTAGGGAAAAGACGGTAGTTTTAGGTGCCAGGCACTTTTCGAAAATAGTCGAAGGTAGGAACTCCCTCTCATTACTTGATGGATTTTTGGTGACCATACATACGAAGACATCTTTTTAGCATGCTTTTGTCTATCACAGTTTAGGAGGGCTTCTAATGGGCCGATCACGTGGGCATAAATCAAGAGGTAAGAATAAATCGTCTCTTCCACAAGTACCTAAAAACGCTAAGACATTTAATCATGATGCTGAATTTGCGAAGGAATATGGTGCAGACAGTGAAATATTAGAAGCCCAAGCGCTTGCTTCAGCAGCTGGGATTAAGAGAAACAGTAAAACGGATACGTTTAAATAGTAAGACAGAACAGGCACCACCCGTTGTTAGGTGGTGCCTGTTTATAATTAATGAGCTGTTACTTCCTTATGATTCATCGTATCTTTTTTATCCTGACGTCGTTGGTTCATTTTTTCTTTTATAAAACGAATGGCAAATCGATCAAGTCCGTAGATGTGAGCCGCTGTACCAGCTGCTAGTAAAAGTATTGCCACTGTGTAAAGAATTGGATTCGTGCTCAGCGTACCAGCTAGTAAAAAGTTTAAGTTCATGAATGCTGCTGCGATTAATGCTGGCACTGTTGCTAATCCTACTATTAAACCAATTCCCACTAACACTTCTCCCCAAGGAATAAGAATATTAATCAATTCTACGTTTGGTAATGCGACATTTTCTAGAAATCCTGCGTACCACCCTTTCACTGCTGGGTTTTCCCCACCAGCCTTAGCTATGGCACCGTGTAAAAATCCAGCTGCATCAAAGTTTCCTATTTTTGGTAGTCCTGCTTGTAACCATTGTATACCTAACCATATTCTCAGTACTGTCCATAGGATTGCCATCTTTGGTCCTCTTAACCATTTCATGATATATTCCTCCTAATTATTTGTGAAGTATTTCACAAATGTTTATAAAAAAATATTCAATTAGTTATTAGCCGGCTAGCTGTATTTTCTTTCAGAAAGTTTGTGAAGTATTTCACTTACTTTCTATCTTTACTATAATTCATTCTACAAAGTTTTACAATAGAGTTCACAAATAGTTCAAAATATTTATTTTTGTTAACAATTATTGTCCGCAAAGCTGTGGACAATGTTAGTAAATCGTATGATTCCTGTTATATCAATATATATTAATAGTAGGAATGTGAATAATATTTTGTGGAAAAGCGCCACATCGCCTGTTGATAATGTGGATAAGTGTGTGCATATCTTATTTCCCAAGGATTTCACTTGTTAATAACTTATTTTTGATCGTAAATACTACTTTATTTCTTTATTAGAACACATTACTTTTTACCTATATCATAATAACTTTGGGTAGGCAGCTCAAATAACAATTCTTTATATTTTTTAGCTGGACTAAAATTAGATAATAATGAAAGAAAAATCTCCATTTAAGATAAAATAAGATAAATGACCCAATGAGAACTTACAAACGGAGTGTACCTATGAGCAAATTCATGATCGGACTTGATATCGGAACATCCACAACAAAATCAGTAGTTTTCACCCCACAAGGCGAGATTATTTCAGAGTTTGAATATGCTTATTCAACCTATCACCCTAAACCGAACTGGGCCGAGCAAAATCCAAAAGAAGTGGAACAAGCGGCTCGAGTGGCAATTGCAAATTCACTGAGTCAAAAAAAGCTTATTGCTACCGACATTATCGGGTTGAGTATATCGTGTGCGATGCATTCTTTACTATGTATAAACGAGCACAACGAACCGATTTCTCCAGTAATTATATGGGCGGATGGACGAAGCTATCCGCAAGCTGCCATAATGAACGAGACTTATGGTAGAAGCATTTATGAAAAAACCGGGACGCCTATTCATCCTATGTCGCCATTTGTTAAATTAATTTGGATGAAGGAAACACAATATCAGCCATATTATGAAGCAAGTAGGTTTGTTTCCATCAAAGAATATATTATATACAAATGGTGCGGCCAATGGAAGGTAGATTATTCCATCGCTTCTGCTACCGGCTTATTTAATTTACATACCTTGCAATGGGACACTGAAGCCATGAAGATAGCTGGAGTTCAGTATAACCAGCTATCCACTGTTGTTCCTTGTACCGAGCAAATAGGGCCGTTAAGCGCTCACATTGCTGATGATCTTTTACTGAACACATCTATTCCAATAATTATTGGCTCTAGTGATGGCGTGCTTGCTAATATTGGAGTTGGAGCAATACTTGATGGGGAAGCTGCCTTATCGATTGGAACGAGTGGTGCAATAAGAAGATTTACAACAAAGTGTACGACTGATTTGCAACAACGAACCTTTCAATATGCATTTACCAAAGAGCTTAGTATTATCGGCGGAGCATCAAACAATGGTGTGATCGTACTACAATGGTTAGCCAGACAGTTCTCAACCTTAACGAAAAGAGAAACGATTACCGCGAGGGATTTAGAATCCTTAGCCTCTACCTCTAGCGCCGGAGCAAACGGTCTTTTCTTTATGCCATATTTAGCTGGTGAACGTGCACCAAAATGGAATGCAAAAGCAAAAGGTGGTTGGATCGGACTTACCCTTTCTCATAATAGCGCCGACATGATTCGCAGTGTGATGGAAAGTGTTATTTTTAACATGTATGAAATTCACGAAGCACTTCTTGAAACAACTGGTCCCACTAATAAATTGACGGTCAGTGGTGAATTTGTAAGCTCCCCACTTTGGGTGCAGATTACAGCCGATGTTTTCGATAAAATCGTTACTTTACCTAAAAGTCATCAAGCAACTGCCTGGGGTGCTGCCTGGTTAGGACTTTATGCCCTCGGAAAAGTAGACTCGATTGAGACAATAAAGTCGTGCATCCCTATTAAAAAGGAAGTCTTCCCTTCTGCAAAAAATATTTCACACTACGAAGAGGTTTATCACGTTTATAAAGAGCTTTATACAAAAAACAAACCGCTCTTCTCAGATATCGATTGGCTGCAAAACTAATAAGAAAAGACGCTTGAACATAAAACATGTTGAAGCGTCTTTAACATTATGAACTTTTTTATTAATGGCTCAGTAAAGTACAGTGTTTATTTTAGGTACTTAGCTGTTGATTGGAGCACGCGGCGAAGACTCCTGCGGGAGGTAGCGTTTTGTGGAGACCCCACAGGCGAAGCCGAGGAGGCTCCACAAGCGCCCCGCGGAAAGCGCAGCCTCGTGCGGAAATCAACTGCAGTATTTAACAGAGCCTTATTAATAACTCATGATACTTCTGGTTTTTCACGTTTGTAGATACTAATTCCCGTAAACCCATAAAAGATACTAAGTAATGGGCATAAGAGACAAAAGAACGCGTATGGCAGGTAATCTAATACTTCAACTCCAAGAACACTTGTCATAAATACACCGCTCACACCATAAGGAATCAGAGGGTTAATAACCGTTCCTGCATCTTCCAAGATTCGAGCTAGGTTCTTACTAGAGATGTCATTCTTTACGAACTCTTTTTCATAGGCATGTCCAGTTAAAATGATCGACATGTATTGTTCCCCAATTGTGATATTCACTCCAATTGCTGTTGCAACTGTTGACAATATGAGCTTTCCAGTAGATGTGATGAACGATTGTAGCATTGACATTAGACTTGCAATAATTCCAAGCTTTTGAATAAGCCCACCCATAATTAGGGTCAATAATACTAAGGAAACCGACCACATCATGCTCTGTATTCCACCTCGGCTAAGAATAGAGTCAATGCTCTCCTCACCAGTTTGGCTTGCATACCCATTTTGCATGACATCCATGAGCTGATTTATCGAGATGGATGGTTGCAAGCTGAAAGCAACTACAATACCTGCAATAATCCCAACCATCATTACAAAAATAGCCGGCACACGTTTCACTGCTAAGCCAAACATTATGACAGCAGGTAGCAATGCAAATGGATGAGTTAAACCTGCATTTTCTAACGTTTGGGGAAGTAGGGAAAGCTCTTCTAGCGAACTGTTCTCTCCTGGTTTACCCATAACGGTAAATAAAATGAGACATAACACAAATGCAGGAATCGTCGTCCAAAGCATGTCCCGGATATGTTCGAACAAATCTACTTTACCGATAGCAGATGCTATATTCGTTGTATCAGAAACTGGTGACATCTTATCACCCAAAAATGCACCTGATATAATAGCGCCTGCTACAATCGCTGGATTAAAGCCCATCGCAGTACCTAAAGCAATGAAAGCAACCCCTATTGTGGAAGCCGTGGTAAAGGCGCTTCCAATACAGGTACCAATAACCGCTGTAACGATAAAGGCACTAGGCAAAAAGAATTTTGCAGAAATAATTTGACTACCGTAGAAGATAAATGTCGGAATCGTTCCTGAGAGCATCCACACTCCAATCAATATTCCGATTAATATAAACAAGAAAATTGGAATAAGTCCTTCCTTTAAGCCCCTTTTTAATGCATTTTCAATAAAAGACCATGATTGTTTTTTTACAAGTGCAAATCCCATCAATACCACAATCGCAGTAAAGATTGGAATATGAGGTGATGCTTCAAATTTAAATAAAGAAATAAAAATAATAATAAATATTAAGCCGATAATACTTAATGCCTCGATACGACTAATATTTAGTTGGTCATGTTGATCCATGGTGAATCCTCCTGTTGTGTGTAATAATAATATGTTCTCTATTTATAAATTCACTAAAAACCTTTTAATAAATGAAAAAAAGCCCCTCCATCCCTGTCAAATAAGGGACGAAGAAACTCCGCGGTACCACCCTAATTAGCAAAAAGCTTTTGCTCACTCATAAAAAGATAGCTATAAATATCTATGTACCGTAATTCATCTATACCATGCCTAGATTTACACCATCCATCTAGTCTCTGATTGCTGCAAAAGGAATAGACTACTAAATACAAAAGCTATCAACATATATTCTAATGCTCATCTCGGCTCATCTAATCTACTGAATCCACTTCGCTAACACACTTAAACGCTTAAACGCTTTTAGGCGTTAAAGTATAGTATTAAAAATAATACACTTCCGAGGAAATGTCAACTGCTAAAATTAAACATAGGAGTTTCTTTCTTCTATACTAAAAAACCCTTGCCCTAGTTAAATATAACCTAACAAGGGTTTTCTAAGATAATAATCTACAATTCCAATGCTTCCAAATGATTTTGAGTTAATGAGGGAATCTTAATAACAAAACTCGTCTTATCGTCATTTGATCGACAATAAATCTCTCCACCGTGCTTTTCAATAAGCTTCTTACATATATAAAGTCCAATGCCTGTTCCTAAATCCTTGGTAGTAAAGAAAGGTTCAAAGATAGCATGAATAACTTCTTCGTTTATTTTTGGCCCATTGTTAGAAATAGTTAGCTCTGTGAAATTTTCCGAGTCCTTACAAACAATTTCTATAAGTCTAGGGGTTTCTTTCTGCTGAAGAGCATCAATAGAATTCATAATAAGGTTTAGCAAAACCTGTCTTAACTCATCTTTATTTCCGATTATGTTTATCGCAGGATTTGCGTCAAGCTGTAGCGATACATCTCCATCCAATAAACTTGGATATAAAAACTCAATTAACTCTTGAAGCAAATAGGACAGATTAACTTCTTCCTTTTTGCTTTCAATCAGTTCTTTTCTAGATACATGTAGAAATTGAGAAATCCGATAATTTAATTGATCCAATTCATGTTGGATGATTTCCAAATAAGGTAATTCTGGATATTCATTCTGTAAAAGCTTTGTAAATCCTATTATTGAGGTTAATGGATTTCTAAATTCATGAACAAAACTTGAGCTCATCTGTCCAAGTATGGTAAGTCGTTCTTTATGGGTTTGATTAATATACAGATCCTTTTCTTGCAGCTTTTTTTCTTTAATTTCCGTGTATTTTTTAACAGCTAAATAGGAAAATTGGTCGAACAATGCATTAATTTGCTCGATAAAGGGCTGTAATTCGCGAACTTCTAGTCCAGAGTTCCCTATCCATTTTATTATTTGGCTCCTACCAATGTTCACGTTGTAAACAAAATCACTGATATTCACATTTGCATCAACACGTTCATTTGCAGTTTTAAAGGCAAGTCTTTCCAACTCTTCTTCTTTAAAAGGACGTTGGATGGCGCGCTTTACCAATTCATACATTTGTATACCGTTATGAATAACCTCTTCTTTGTACAAATCATCCTCGGAAATGACAATTTTGCTTCTCCAATTATAAATAAACTCATCTGTGTTTTCTTCAAGGAACATATTTAGTCTCACCGAAGCATTCATTTTTTAAGAGCCACCTCCTACTATAGATTCGCATATTCTTATTTAATATCATAACAGAAATGAGAAAGTCATTTTGTATTTTTAACCATTTATGCTTAAACTTTTCACCTAGAATGATGAAGGAAACTGTAAGTATTTTGAACGATTTAGAAAAATAATTAGGTTATCACCTTGTTATTCAGTTTGAATACAAAGCCCATTTTTACAAATGATATGAAGTATAAGAATGAGGGTAGAAGAAAAGCGTAAGCGCCTCGTTCAGACCCGACAAGCATAAGGCAGTTTTTTAGAGGAGGTTGCTCTTTGACCTCTGCAGAAAAATGACTTATGACCTTGAGGGTCTAGGCGCTGGAGCTGGACGTCACTACCCTTACTTTACAAACCATCCACCGTGCGTTTTTATACTTTGTTATTCTGAAATAAAAAGCCTACAAGGATTCAATTCACCTAAATTTTCAAGGAGGAAATATAATGGATGTTGCTTTATTGTTGGAATATGGATGGGTTTTGCTCATTCTTATTGCCTTAGAAGGAATTTTAGCTGCTGATAACGCACTTGTTATTGCCACGATGGTCAAACATCTTCCCGAAAACAAAAGAAAAAAAGCCCTATTCTATGGGTTAGCTGGAGCATTTGTCTTCAGGTTTGGGTCATTATTTGTTATTTCCTATCTTGTTCATATTTGGCAGATTCAAGCGATTGGTGCCCTATATCTGTTTGGAATCGCTATCTATCACATAATGAGAAAACATGTTCTGAAACCTAGGAAAAAGAAAGCTACGGATATCAATCGAGGCTCTGGTTTTTGGGCAACCGTTATTAAGGTAGAGCTTGCAGATATTGCATTTGCTGTTGATTCCATTTTAGCAGCAGTAGCTTTAGCTGTTACCCTCCCTACGACAAACCTTCCAACAATTGGTGGATTAGATGGCGGTCATTTTGCCATTATCCTTACCGGAGGAATAATCGGTCTTGTCATAATGAGATTTGCAGCAGGTTACTTCGTTACATTACTCGATCGTAGACCAGGCCTAGAAACAGCTGCATTCTTAGTAGTTGCTTGGGTCGGTGTAAAACTTGCTGTGTATGCAATGTCCCACCCAGAGCTCGCCATCGTATCAGAAGAATTTGGGAAAGGAACGACTTGGAAGATAATTTTCTGGTCTGTCCTATTATTAATTGGTGTTGGGGGTTGGTTCTTATCCAAAGAAAAGCCCAAAAATACCGGGGAAGAGGAGACAATTGTTTAAAAGTATAGCTAAAGATTTACCCCTTCTCTAGCACCTATATTAGGGAGTATTCAATACTAATTACTCATCCATTTAGGCAAATTTTTTTTAAATATGTTATATTATTATTTGTGTTATATAATAATTTCGTTTTGGAGGGAATTGTATGAAGAAATTTAAGTTATTTGCAATACTTTCAATCCTTACTCTTCTTATTGCTGCTTGCGGTACCGATAAGGACGACACTGCTAATGAAAGTGGCAGTGAAGGGAAAGTTTATCGAGTAGGAATTGACACAACATATCCACCATTTGAATTTGAAAAAGATGGGGAATACACTGGAATTGATATTGATATTATTAATGCTATTGCAGAGGATCAAGGATTTGAAATTGAATTAAAACCAATGGACTTCGGTGGAATTATTCCTTCCTTACAAGCTGGTCAATTAGAAGTAGCGATTGCTGGTATGAGTATTACGGAAGATCGCAAAAAAGTGGTAGATTTTTCTGATCCATACTTTGATGCAGGTTTATCATTAGTTGTTGCTAATGATACAGATGACATCGAAAAGATTGAAGATCTAGCAGGGAAAAGAGTAGCGGTTAAAAACGGTACTACTGGAGCGACATTTGCCCAAGAGCAAGAAAAAGAACATGGATTTGACCGTCTAGTTCAATTTAATGATAGCCCAGCAATGTTCCAAGAGGTATCAAACGGAAATGCGCAAGCTCTAATTGAAGATTATCCAGTTATTGCTTATGCAATCGCTCAAAATGACTTAGGACTTAAAGTAGTTGGAGAGCGTTTGACTGGTGCTCAATATGGGATTGCTGTATTAAAAGGACAAAATGACGAATTACTTGAAAAAATTAATGCAGGATTAGCAAATCTTCGCGAAAGTGGAAAATACGACGAAATCCTGAACAAATACCTTGCAGAATAAATAATTTTTAACAAATATAGCGTGCTTAGCGCGCTATATTTTTATTGAAAGGAGATGTATGCATGGATATAATGAGAGCTGCCTTTCCTTACTTAATGGATGGCTTACAAGTTACACTTTATATCTTTTTCATTGCAATTATTTTAGGTTTTATCATCGGTTTAGTTGTAGCTTTAATGCGCTTAGCACCTTTAAAGATCCTAAACTGGATTGCGGTAATTTTTGTTGATGCAATCCGAGGAACCCCGTTTATCGTTCAGTTGTTCTTTATCTACTTCGGTTTAAATTCATTAACATTTATCTCTATGGATAATACGACAGCCGGGATTGTGACAGTAGCAATCAATGCGGGTGCTTATTTCTCTGAAATTATCCGCGCAGGTATTCAGTCTATTGATCGTGGTCAAACAGAAGCTGCTAGATCACTTGGACTTAATAGTGTTCAAACCATGAGATTCATTATTCTTCCTCAAGCTTTTCGAAGAATGTTACCGACCATTACAAACCAATCCATCATTAGTTTAAAGGACACTTCCTTACTATCTATCATTGGAATTGCCGACTTAACACAAAGAGGGCAAGTCCAGGCAAGTGCAACGTATGAAGCATTTACTATTTGGCTAACAGTAGGGATTATTTATTTCGTTATCATCTATCTATTATCTAGATTAGCAACCTTCGTCGAAAGGAGATTTGAGCTACGATGAGTATTATACAAGTAAAGAATTTAAAGAAATCCTTTGGCAAGCTAGAAGTTCTAAAAGATATTAATGCCGAAATCCAAGAAAAAGAAGTAGTTTGTGTCATCGGTCCTTCCGGATCTGGCAAAAGTACCTTTCTTCGTTGCTTAAATCGCCTTGAAGATATTACAGGTGGCAATGTTATCGTAAACGGCAAAGACATAACGGACAAAAAACTTGATATCAATAAAATCAGACAAGAGGTTGGAATGGTTTTCCAACAGTTTAACCTCTTCCCTCATAAAACAGTACTACAAAATATTACACTTGCTCCAATCAAAATACATGGAGTCGGTAAAGAAGAAGCAAACAAACGCGCTCTTGAGCTGCTTGATAAAGTTGGGCTACGTGAAAAAGCCAATACCTATCCAGGTCAATTGTCAGGTGGCCAAAAGCAACGTGTTGCAATCGCTCGTGCTTTAGCCATGAACCCAAAAATCATGCTGTTTGATGAGCCAACCTCCGCACTAGACCCAGAAGTGGTTGGGGACGTTTTAGCAGTCATGAAGCAATTAGCTGAAGAAGGCATGACGATGGTAGTAGTAACTCATGAAATGGGCTTTGCACGTGAAGTCGGCGACCGTGTTATCTTCATGGATGGAGGCTACATTGTCGAAGAAAACATCCCATCGGAACTGTTTGATAATACACAACACGAAAGAACGAAAGCATTTTTAGGTAAAGTATTATAAAAAAAACGGAGGGACTTCCCTTCGTTTTTTTGTTGGGGTTATTCGTTTGTAAAACTCGCTATTCGTTGGTATTCTCTCGATATTCGTTGGTAAACCACTGCTATTCGTCGATTAACCACTGCTATTCGTCGGTTAACCACTGCTATTCGTCGGTTAACCACTGCTATTCGTCGGTTAACCACTGCTATTCGTCGATTAACCACTGCTATTCGTCGGTTAACCACTGCTATTCGTCGGTTAACCACTGCTATTCGTCGATTAACCACTGCTATTCGTCGGTTAACCACTACTATTCGTCGGTTAACCACTGCTATTCGTCGATATACCACACCATTCGTTGGTTAACTCTCCCCATTCGTTGGTTAACTCTTCCCATTCGTCGGTAAACTCTCCCCATTCGTCGATATACCACGCCATTCGTCGATATACCACGCCATTCGTCGATATACCACTCCATTCGTCGATATACCACTCCATTCGTTGGTTAACTCTCCCCATTCGTCGGTTAACTTCCGCTATTCATCGGTAACCACCCCCTACTCCTCTTTCAACATTCTCCCTGTTTCGAGCAATGTCTTCATACCAGATAGGACAACTGGCAACCCGTTCTCTAACACTTGAGCAGTATTCGGTGATGCTTCCGTATTATCGTGGATAACAGTGACTAACGTGACTCCTGCTATTTCTGAATTCGGCTCAATTTCCCATGTAAGGCATGATGCTTTTTCCTCCGCCGTTTCTACTAAGGAAAGCAATTGCCAAGTCATTACCAATTTATGTGGAGGCTCTACCTGCAAAAGCTCACCTTTTGCCTGTACGCCCCCTTCTTGATTATAAATAATATAAGGCGATCCTTTTTTCCAGTCTGATTGAATAGAACCGTTGTACCAATACTTGGATGTCATCGATGGTTCTGTTAACGCATACCAAATTTCTTCAGGTGTTGCTTTTATCAGAATTCGATTCACCATCTGAGGTTTTTGTATCATCGCAGTTTCACTCTCCAAATCGGATTTTAATTGAGTTAAACCAATCGTCCAAGGTTCTGTATATTTACTAACCCATCTTTCATAAATCTGGCGGAGCGGCACCGAGTTTAAATAATGCAGTTTTTCTCTGCCGATCTTTCTAGTTGAAATTAGGCCAGATCCCTCCAATATTTTCAGGTGCTTCATTACACCAATCCTTGACATGTCTAAGTGCTTACACAGTTCATTTAATGTCCGCCCGTCTGACTCATACAATACATCTAACAACGTTCGACGACTTGGATCAGCGATGGACTTGAAGATATCATTATCCATCGAAAGCACCTCCTTCTCTGCAAAATTCATAAATATAAAATCATCTATTCCACTTGACACGTAACCAAATAGTAACATATGATAAAAGTAACTAATTAGTTACACACTAACATAAAAAGCGTTACTTGTCAGCTTGATGTACATTGCACTTTTGAAATGAAAAAAATTCAACATAAAGGATGAGGAGAATGAAAGCAGAAAAAAATAGATACGATTGTGTGGTAATTGGCGGAGGTCTTACAGGACTTACGGCAGCCGTATATTTAGCAAAAGCAGGACAATCTGTACTTTTACTCGAAAAGGAACATCAGCTTGGAGGATTAGCTCAAACAACTAATGTAAATGGAGCTTTATTTAATTTAGGCCCTCATGCCATGTATGAAGGTGGGGCTGCTTTGCGTATTTTAAGAGAATGGAATCTCCTACCTAAAGGCGGCTATGCATCTAAAAGTGGGATGGCTGGGATCTATGAAGGAAAAATTGTTAATGTACCGACCGATCTAACTCCAGAAGAAAGCCAGGAGTGGAGTAAGATTATGAGCACTTTAAGTGAGGTTCAAACCGAGTCCCTTTATTCAATCAGTATTACTTTATGGGCAGAAACCAACATCTATCATGACAGAGTTCGCCTCTTATTTTACGCAATGTGTCGACAATGGGCTTACTGTAATAACCTAAGCGAATTAAGCTGTGGTTATGTGATTAAACAAGGGCAACTTGCTGGAAAAGGTGTTAGATACGTAGAACACGGTTGGCAAACGGTTGTGGATTCCTTAAGAAATGAAGCGGAGAAATTCGGCGCGACCATCGTAACAGGAGTCAGTGCAAAGCAAATTACCTTACGAGATGGTAAAGTACACGGGGTTATTTTATCAGATGGAAAATCACTTGAAGTAAATGCAGTTATTACAGCTATAGGACCTCGTGAGGTTTGCGAGCTTGTTCAAGATTCAGAGCACATGTCACTTGGAAAATGGCAAAGAAACGCTCGGCCACTGTACGGTTCCTGTTTAGATGTCGCACTTAAACAGTTGCCAAATCCATCAGCTATCTTTGTTCTTGGTTTAGATGAGCCACTCTATTATTCCAATCATTCCGTATCTGTTAAATTGAGCGATAATGGTTCACATATTCTTCATACAATGAAATATAACGATAGCAACCGTCATACAGATGCAACAGAAGATGAAAAAAGGTTACTCCAACTCCTTGATTTATTACAACCAGGCTGGGAAAAGGAAGTGGTAGCCACTCGATTTTCACACAATGTCCTAATAGCTCATGATTCAAGAACGATCCATCATTATGGAGGAGGTCCCGCTCCAAGCCCAATCGTTCCAGAGGTTTATGGATTATTCGTTACGGGTGACTGGGTCGGAGCGGAAGGTCGATTAGCAGATAACGCAATGGCTAGTGCGAAACTTGCTGTGGAAGAGCTTTTGCATTTATACAAAACACAAATTCTGTGACATTCGTTTTCTAACACAATAAGCAAAGGCTCATTCCATCGAGTGTTTGGAATGAGCCTTTGTCTTTATTTATTTTCAACGTTCGTTATCCTTCCGCACCACCCTCGCCAAATAATAATCCACTAGCTCTAAATACTCCTTTAACTCCTCTTTCCCTTTCTCGCTAATTATATAAGTTCCTCTTTTTATTCTCTCAAACCACTTATAATAGTTTTTCGTAAGAATGGAGGAGGTTTTTTTACCCGTTCCCATCTCACCTAAAGCTTTCGGAGATAGAGGACCAAATTGTTCGAGGTAGCAGGCGATTTGGATACAATTTTCTTTATAAGCGGTCATTATTTTTGTTCGATTACTTCCACCAACGTTAGAATCAGAGCTTCGACCATTTATTTCTTTCAGGAGAGCTTCTCTTTTTCGTTTATTTTGCCGCAAGCTCTTGCCCCGATCAAAGGATGCTGGTTCGAATATAATTTCTGCTTTTTTACGTTTTCCAGTGAAAGAGACAAGAATTAAACCGAGTTCTAACCTTCGAATCAAATGACAAAGATCTGTCCAACGTTTCGATCTTAAACTATATGTTGGCTTCGGGATGGCGATGTACACACTATCCGTTAAACGCTGTCGTTTCGTTGCCTGAATGAGCAAATGGACATTTAAGGTCAGTTTTAATTCAATAATGACTAACTCGTCCTCTCTAATCATTGCCACATCGCAGTCGTTCACTTCCCCGTACACTTCATATCCTTCTTTTATAAAAAAGGAATGAATCGGTCTATATAAATCGACTTCATATATTTTCTTTTTGTCTTCCATATATATTACACCAACCTATACTATTCTCCATCTAGCTAGCTAAATCATCAATATTTCTCGAATATCCTCTTCGGTAAGCGTAGAAGTGGGTTTTTCCTCCGCATCGATAATTTCTTCAATCAGGCGTCTCTTTTTCTCTTGTAGTTCATTCATTTTTTCTTCAATGGTTCCTTTAGCAACTAGCTTGATAACTTGTACTTCATTTGTTTGTCCAATGCGATGGGCACGATCTGCCGCTTGCTCTTCAACAGCCGGATTCCACCATATATCATATAAAATAACGGTATCAGCACCCGTTAGATTAAGGCCCGTACCACCTGCTTTTAAGGAAATGAGAAAGAAATCACGTTCACCTGCATTAAATCGATGGCAGCTTTCCACTCTTTCTTCCGATGGAGTTTGTCCATCCAAATAGAAGAAAGGCAGCCCTTGAAAAGCTAATTCTCTCCCTATGAGCGCTAACATTTTGGTGAATTGCGAAAAAATCAGCACCCTTCTACCCGATAGCGTGGATTCCTTCACAATCTGCAACAGCATATCAAATTTCGCTGAGCTACCTTTATAACCGTCAACAAACAAGGTTGGATGGCAACAAATTTGTCGCAACCGCGTTAAGCCTGCAAGAATTTTGATACGATTTTTTCTTAGCGTATCTTTATCTAAATGCTTTAACGTATCGTGTCGTAGTTTCGCCAAATAGGCAGCATAGAGCTGCTTTTGCTCTGGAAGTAGCTCCACATACTCCATTGTTTCATTTTTTTCAGGTAGCTCCAAAAGGACATCCTCTTTCAATCTACGCAGCAAAAATGGTCGGATTCGCCTTGCAATAGCTTTCCTTGAAAGATTACTATATTCCTTTATCCCTTTGAATAATTCTGGAAAAACCACGTGAAAAATAGACCATAACTCCTCTAATGAATTCTCTACTGGGGTACCTGTTAGGGCGAATCGGAAGTCTGCTTGAATTCTTTTGACTGCTCGTGCTGTCTGGGTTACAGGATTTTTAAACGCCTGGGCCTCATCAAAAAACACGGTGTGAAAAGTTTCAGTTTCGAACCACTTAATGTCTTTTCTCAGCAAAGGATAGGAGGTAATTATTACATCCATGTCTGTTATAACCTTTTGCAGCTTGCCCCTTTCAGATTTATTTCCATCCATTACAACAGCTTCTATTTCAGGCGTGAATTTCATGAGTTCGCTTAGCCAGTTATAAGTCACAGACGATGGACAAACAATAAGGATTGGTAATTTCTTTTTCCGAATTGTAGTCAGTTCCGATTGGATATATGTAATGCTTTGCAGCGTTTTCCCCAGTCCCATGTCATCTGCTAGTATTCCACCAAATCCATAACTTGCAAGCGTTTTAAGCCATTTAAAGCCCTGTATTTGATAGTCTCGTAAAATATGTGCTAGTTGTATCGGCACTTCATATTCTAGACTGCTTGGATTGCGGATTTCTTCTAAAAACTGACGAAAAGACTCTTCTATCGTAAACACTTCTTGATCCCGAACAGAATCCAGGAGCGCCAAACCTTGAACAATCGGGACATTTAAACCGCTTTCCAAGTCTTCATTTTGGACTGGTAACGCGTGTAAGAAACGATTAATTTCTTCAAATTCCCTTGTTTCCAATGATAGAAGTGAGCCGTTTTTCAAGCGATAAAATTTCCGTTTTTCCTCTAAAGCCAATAATATTCCTTGTATCTGTTTATCTGGTATTCCATCCATTTCAAATTTAAATTCCAGCCAATTGGTCCGTTCTTTTTTGACCCTTACCCTAATCTGGGGACGAGCTTTCTCTTTGAAAATTCGGTTCCTCACAGCGGTTGTCGCATAAATTTGAAGGAGTTTTTGCAGCTTTGGAACGATATGGTACAAGAAATCATATTCCAACTCTTCATTATGCAAATAATATCCTTCATCTGTCGTGGCAAATCCGCTTTCCTCGATCAACTGGAGAATCTCCCCCTCCTTCTCCATATCTCTAATAAGAGGAACACGTCCAAGATATTCTCTGTCTTCTAACGGATTAATCATGATATTTTCATAATGAAACTCTAACCCTGCTAGCAAACGATTCTTAACACGATCCAAATAAAGTTTGGCAGTCAAAGCTGTATTGGCAAACTCCTTAGAGATAGCACTAGGTAAATGAACCTCACCTAATTTTCTTAACTCTGGAACTACTTTTCCTAAAAAATAATCTAATTGTTCTTGAGGAATCGAAATTTGATTGGTTCCTGATTGCTCTAGCATTTGTTTTAGCTCAAAAAGCCTGATACAGTCATCCTTTTTCAGGTTTACTAGTTTCCCTTCAGTTAACACCGTATTATAAGCTGTCATCAAAACCATTTGTTGAAGCCCTTTTATATTCAGTTGATAACCTTTTCTATCTGCTTCTATAAAATCAAACACAAGCGAAAGTGGTTCTTTCGCGACGCGAAGCCCCTCATATCTATTACCGTTATACACCAGTTTTATAGAGGATGTTCTCGCAAGAATAGGAAAAAGCCGCTCCCAAGAAGATGGAGGTATGAGCAATAAATTGTTATCGTAATCTGTACTTCTCCACTGTTCATTCACGTATAGCTTTTCATCATGGATTACATGAAGGAGTTGTTGGATCACTGCATTTGCTTCATGGCTAAAACAATGTATGGTTGGGTCATATTTAAAAAACTGAGAAAGCATACTAGACTTTCCTTCATTCACTTGCTCGAGAAATTCTCGAATATGCTGAACATTGATTTGGTTTATTTTCACTTCTATTCCAAACAGGTTTTCTTCCTTATCGATGGAAACAGGTGTACAAATAAATTCCGTATGTAATACTTCTCTTTTCTCAAAATGAAGCTGTTGAACACTAGATTTTGCTCTAGGTTGATCCTTAAAAAGAGTAAACAACCCCTCAGTAAGTTCTTGATTGGTCGAGGTGGCAGACAGAGAAACGCTTGTACCATAAGAAACTGTTCCTTGTTGCTGATGCTCATAAATTGTCAGCAAAACTGCTGCAATATGCTGACATTCCTGCTTAATGGATGCAAGCTTAGGGCAACTGCACTGCGTACGAAAACCTTCGTCACTATCCTTTACAATAACAACTTGAAAATCCTCACTTCCTATAACTGTAGCTTCACAACAATCAGCATCATATTGTTCCATCCTTACTTTATTAGCTCGATAAAAAGAGTCCCCTCTTTTGAAGGAGACTGTCCCACACAATTCTTTGATGATTTTTTGATTTAATTTAATGTTCAATTGTCTGCTCCTTCCAGAGGTATCTCATATTGTTTATGTTCTGGCTATTATGCACTACTTGTATACTCTAATTAGAAATTTTTCGAAGTTATATTTCCATTATTTGTAAAATTATTTGTTATTACCTACGACAACCGCTACTCTATTATCAAGATTGTACCATAAGGAAAGATTCCGCTCATTTATCTTTGTTTGTTAAATCCCACTCCTTACTTGTAACTTACCAAACACAGAAAACGTCCACTTTAAAAAAGGAGGACTGTATATGAGGATAAAGCAATTAGTTTCTTTTATCTTACTTTTTATCTTATTATTAACTTTCTCACATCCAACTCAAGGATTTGCAACATCGTGGGCATATCCTTTTGTAGTTTGGAAAGGATTTATTTATGAGATTAGTGACGAATACGTAACCAACATTGATAAGAAAATTGGTCATGTCACGAAGTATTCAGATATGGATTCTTATAGGGGGAACTTTTCAAACTCTTATCCAAAAGGGACAAAGTATTATTCGATTGAAGACATCCATACTGATGAAGCAATAGCAATTCGGGAGAAGAACGGCAAATATAAAAAGGCAATTAGAAGTGGCGAGTATATGGGAGGAAGATATGATTACCTAGGGATAGCAAAGAATGGTGTCACTATACTGTTAGTCATAGCTTTTTGTATCTATTTTGTAAAAAAGAGAAGGAATAAGTAAACACTTTGAAGGTTCCCTCGACTGCTCAGGTTCATTGGCGGAGGTCTCAAGTTGAGTGTAATGAAAAAGTCTTACTGTGTTCTATATATAAGAGTAGCGTTTCTATACAAACAGTAGAAACGCCTTTTTGCTAGCTCTTACAATTCTTTCGATGAAACAGGTAAAAATAGCTTAATTCCTCGCTTATTGAAGGGTAGTAGTTTCATATCTGCTATCAAATGACTGATGTATGCAGCAAGACATGTGTAGAAAACACCGTCAATCCGTAAGGACATTTCTAATTTTGAAGCGATAATTGCAAAGAAAATTACTCCCAATAACGAATGTGTATAACTACGATGGGACACGAAAGACGCTAATATGATATAAATACCAAATAGCATTAACCAGCTTTCTTGTAAGGAAAGCCCCCCTAGTAGCACACCGATACCAGAGATTGTGAGCATATGTTTTTGCTTAATTAAAGATGCAACTACTAACATCCCTATACCTATTCCAATTCCACGCCACTTCTCTGCAGTCCCTCCCTCATACAAGCTATATAAAATCATCAGCATTCCAATTACTTGAGCAATGGTTCTCGTTACTTTATGAGATAAGGTTATTTTGCCTCGAAGCTTTCCATCAATGTCAAGATCTGGAACCAGTGCACAAACGCTCCCTAATCCAATCAACACACATGTCTCGGTAGGTGTCGAGTGAATCGTATTCGCTACGATAAAACCAGTTGCCGCTCCAAATGTTGCATGTGCTGTACCATTCACTTTTCATTGCCCCTTATAAAATAAGTCATGGTCCACTTTTTGTGACCATGACTTATTTTACACCAAAACATTTGTTCTGTTTAGGGTCTCAAGACCTATTAGAAAAGCGCAAGCACCAGGAACTAACCGAAGTCAACTTTAACTAAATTACTAATACTATAATTAAATACTTCTCTTTTACACATTACAGAACGAGGGTCTGGCCCCTTAATCTAATGGAATTCCGACGTTTTTCGATATTGACTCCCCTTTACATCATTAACTGGTCCAATAGCTAGGAATGCATTCTTGTCAATATCGTCTACAATACTTTTCAATTTGGCTTCCTCTAACCTAGTTATGATGGAAAACATCAACCTTTTTTTCTGCTGAGGATTAACTCCCTGACCATCTACATAAGTCACAGAGCGCCTTAAGCGCTCCTTAATCGCTTGCCCGATTTCATCATAACGTTCGCTAATAATGAGCACAGATTTCGTTTCACTCATTCCCTGTACAACAACATCAATCGTTTTGGAAGCAATATAGTATGTAATGAGCGAATACATCGCTGCGGTCCAACCAAAAATAAAACCCGCACTCGATAAGATAAAGAGGTTGAAAAACATCACAATATTCCCAACCGAAAAAGGTGTTTTTGTACTAATTAATAACGCAAGAATTTCCGTACCATCTAAGCTTCCTGAGTTACGTAATACAACTCCCACTCCTAAGCCAACAATTATGCCTCCAAAAACTGCTGCTAATAACGGGTCATTCGTTGCCCCTTCTGAATGGTGTAAAAAAACAGTGAATATAGATGCCACTACTATGCCATAGGCACTCTGAAGGGCAAAAGTTTTACCTACTTGCTTATAACCTAAAATAATAAAAGGTATATTTAATAACACTAAAAAGACAGCTAACTTCAATTTAGTGATTTGCGCTAACATAATCGAGATCCCTACAATTCCACCATCAATCATCTGATTGGGGATTAGAAATTTCTCAATGCCTATTGCTAATAATAAGGCTCCTAGTGTAATCAAAACTAAGCTCTTCATTGTTTTTACTATTTTCATCGTCGTCGATTTATTTGTCTGCCCCAATATACCCACCTTCCTGAATCACTACTCACCGTGAGACGTCTCTATCTGCATTATTCCTTAGTAAGGTTGCCATAAAAAACCATATTTATTACATAAAATATGATAATTTTCTAATGAAGTTTATTTTGTGGGGAAAAACAGTTGCCGCTACCCTCTTCTTAAAGGTATTTCTCTACTTAGAGCAGATGTCTTTCTTCCTCTCCTACACCAAAGCCTTTCGCCCAACATAGCCTACTATACAAAGTTTCTTTTTATTAGCTTTCATACTTACAGCCTAGAAAGGAGTTTGTATAGATGGAACTAACTGCAGGACATTGGATGTATTTGATTGGTACGTGCGTGATTATTTTTACGATGTTGTTTCGGCAAAATGTGGTGGTACCTGCAATCTTGGTGACGTTTCTTGTTGGATGGATTTATAGCGGATCTTTCTCATTTGGGTTGCAGACGATATTTAATGCGAGTTTAACTGCGGCTGGGGAACTTTTTAATATCTTTTTGATCATTTCTATTATGACGGCCTTGCTTCATTCATTGAAGTCATTAGGTACGGATGAACAGATGATTACACCATTTCAGCGAGTGATGAAGAATGGGTATATATCCTTTTGGGTGATTGTATTTGTCACTTACTCTATCTCCCTATTCTTTTGGCCAACACCAGCCGTTCCACTAGTTGGTGCATTATTAATCCCAGTTGCAATTAGAGCTGGCCTTCCTCCAATTGGGGCAGCGATTGCAATTTCACTAGCTGGTCAAGGTATGGCACTGTCATCCGATTACATCATTCAAATTGCACCATCCTTAACTGCGACAGCAGCTTCAGTAGACGTTGGGACCTTGGCAGATCGCGCATTTATCTTATCGATTATCACAGGGATAACTGCACTGATACTTGCCTACCTATCCATACGCAAATTAATCTTACGCCCCTCAAGTGAACATCTTCTTAGTTGGAATAAAATCGAGAGTTCGCCCAATGGTGCGAAAGAGGAGACGGAATCAATCCCTACTCAAAGAAGTAAATACAGCACTCTATTTGCACTCCTTGTACCAGGAACCTTTCTTATCATTATCGTCTATATGATTCTCGCAAAATTTTCAGATGTACTCCCTTCCTTTGAAGGTGGCTCTGGAGCAGCTTTGATTGGAGGAGCCTCTGTTATCCTTTTGATTGCAGCTACGTTTTTTAAAGAGGCCCGCTCCTCTCTTACAAATGTTAGCAACCATCTTGTCAAAGGATTTGTATTTGCCTTTAAAGCGATGGGACCAGTTATTCCAATTGCCGGATTCTTCTTTATCGGCAGTGGAGAATTAGCGGCGAGTATACTAGGCAGCACTAGTGTGGAAGAAACACCATCTTTCTTATTTGATTTGATTCTCGCTGGTCAATCTTATATTCCAGAGAGTTCGTTTATTGCAGGGTTTGGAATTCTGTTAATTGGAATGATCACTGGGCTAGATGGATCTGGTTTTTCCGGCCTTCCTTTAGTTGGAGCATTATCTGGTGCTCTGGGTCAAAGCGTCGGTGTAGATCCTGCAACACTTGGAGCAATTGGACAAATGGGAGCTATCTGGGTTGGTGGAGGAACACTAATCGCCTGGTCTTCCCTAGTAGCAGTAGCTGGTTTTGCAAAGGTCCCAGTTATGGAACTCGTCCGACGAAGCTTTATCCCCGTCGTCGTTGGGCTCATAATAGCAACCATTATTGGATTGTGGATTTTTTAGTAATTTTTTACATTTGGTGCCTGGCCCCACTTTTGGGAGCAGGCACCTTTTTGAATTTTTTTACATATTACAATACGCTAAATGGGAGGATAAGGAGTAATTGAGGAAGCGGGATTTTTTTAGTTTAGGTAAGGTGGCGAATTCGTAGGATGATTACTCGTGCAACAATTATTTTATTTATTTTTACCTTCTTATTAATTGTAGGGATTGATTTATTGTTAAGGAGTCTTAATTATCAGGCTGTAATTCGTGAATTATTTGATTTTAGAAACAATCCGGGTGTCCTATATTGTTATTTAATGTTAATAATTGCCCTAATTTATTCTGTAATAGCAGATTTGCGAATTAAAAAAAGACACCTATTTAAAAAAAGGGTAAAACAATGAAAATTAAATTAGAACAAATTTCTTTACAACAGTTCATTTTACTATTTATATTTTTTGAAATTGGGACATCCATTGTTATAGCGATTGCAACAGAAGCAAAACAAGATGCTTGGATTGCTGTCATTATTGCCACAGTAGTTGGGTTAGTTTTAATGTGTATATACTATAAATCATTCAAGCTAAAACAAGGTACTCTATATGAGTTACTTTCTCATAGTTTCGGTAGGCACCTCTCTAAACTATTGAAATATGCCTATATCGTTTATTTTTTGTACTGCTCCTGCCGTGTCTTGCGTGATTTCAATGAACTCTTAGTTTCAGCGGTTCTACCGAATACACCAATAGAGTTTACTTCTTTTTTATTTATGGCAGTTGTAGTTTATATTATCTACTTTGGATTAGAGGTCTTTTCAAGAACAACAACCATTTTTGCACCGTATATGTTTTTGTTTCTTGCTACAATAACGCTTTTTCTTTGGGTTAATGGAAGTATTGATTTATCCCATTTAAAGCCTGTTCTAGCTGATGGAATGGGACCGGTTTATCGTTCGCTTTTTCCAGAGTTGCTAACCTTCCCATTTGGCGAACTAATTGTGTTTACAGTGATTTTTCCACAAGTAAAGAACATTAGTAAAAGTATTAAACCACTCTTACTAGCGATCTTAATCTCTGGAATCATCATCCTCTTCTATTTAATTCTTAATATTTCTGTCATAGGTCCAACAAGCTATGCAAGAACAACTTTTCCATTATTAAGCACTGCACGGGAAATATCAATCGCAAACTTTCTCGAAAGACTTGATGCCTTAGTCGTATTTATTGTGATGTTAGGAGTGTTTGTGAAGGTTTCCATTTATTTTTATTGTGCACTCAAGGGACTTGAATCTATTTACAAGCTACCCTATCGCTATTTTGCCTTTCCAATGGGTATGCTGACAGCTACGTTTTCAGTTGTCATCGCATACAGCTTTAATGAGCACATTATTGAGGGATTAGAGATTGTACCACTATATCTTCATATTCCGTTCCAATACATCCTACCTTTCTTAGTTTTCATAATCTTGCTAATCAAATCGAAGAAAGGAGCTACATCGAATCTTGAGAAGAAAAACTACAACACTTAAGAACTTATTAGAAAAAAAGAACAAGCCGGACAAACTCCCGACAAGTAAAGATGAGGCAATTAATTTTTATGCAAATAGTGACAAGATAATAGAACTGTTAAATCATTCGAGTGACCTAATAGTAGAAGATATATTTATTGGTAACTTACAAGCAAAACTCTTTTATTTAGAAACAATCTGCGACACACAAATGATTGTCGATCAAATACAAGAACCCCTTTTAAACCTTTCTCCAGATAAGGAAGAAGGTTTCATAACAGATAGTAAAAGAGAACTAACGAAACTTTTCTCAGGATCTAAGCTTTCCTTTTCAGAGGAATGGCTAGAAGCAAGTAGAAAACTGGTAAAAGGATATGCCCTTTTAGTTATTAAAGAAGCCTCTAACCTTTGTTTAATCCATGTAAAAGGAGTATCTACCAGAAGCATTAATGAACCTACCACTCAAACCATCATAAGAGGACCTAAGGACGGATTCGTTGAAGATATTTCCATTAATTTAGGAATAATAAGGAATCGAATTACGAACCCTAATTTATGTTTTCGAGATTATTATATAGGGGAAGACACGCAAACAAGAATAGCTGTTGGATATATAAGTAATATTGTGAACGATAAGTTAATAAAAGAAGTGACAGAAAGGATTGAAAAGATTCAAACCTTTGCAATCTTTGAGTCAGCCAATATTGAAGAAATGATTGAAGATAAAACCTATACACCTTTCCCTCTGATTTATAATTCTGAGCGACCTGATTCCGTCGCTTCTCATTTAGTTACTGGGAAAATAGCCATTTTTGTAGATGGGACTCCCTTTGTTTTAACAGCTCCTGCAACTTTCAATGACTTTTTTGCAGTCTCAGAAGATTATTATCAGCCATTTATTATGGGAAGCTTCTTACGGATAATCCGTTACTTTTCATTTATCATATCTTTGCTACTTCCGTCTTTCTATGTAGCGATTATTACATACCACCATGAGATGATTCCAACAACTCTTATCACTACGATTATCTCGCAAAGAGAAGGCATTCCATTTCCCGCTGTGGTTGAGGCGCTCATTATGGAAATCACGTTTGAAATATTAAGGGAAGCAGGTATCCGCATGCCAAGAGCTGTTGGACAAACCGTTTCCATTGTGGGTGGTCTTGTTATTGGCCAAGCAGCAGTTGAAGCAGGAGTTGTTTCTAATTTTATGGTCATCATTGTAGCCTTAACAGCAATAGCTAGTTTTGTTTCACCAGTTTATAACTTTGCTATTTCCACAAGGCTTCTTAGGTTTATCTTTATAATTCTCGGAGGTTCTTTAGGATTTTTCGGAGTAATGATAGGTCTTATCATGATGATTGGACATTTGAACAGCCTTAGATCCTTTGGGGCACCTTATGTTACACCAGTGTCACCTTTTAAGTGGAGTGATCAAGAAGATATTTTTGTAAGACTTCCTTATTACATGATGAAATCAAGACCTAGCTATCTGAAGACAAAGAAACCAATAAAGCAAGAGGCAGATAATTCACCAACACCTCCAACTTCAGAGGATGATTAATATGAATATAGTAAAAGTAACTCATCTATTCCTTCTGCTAACTTTACTTACTGGCTGCTGGGACTTGCAAGAAGTAAATGAGATTTCTATTGTATCTGGTTTAGCAATCGATAAAGGAAGTGAATCTAGATATAGACTGACAGTAGAATTGTTTAATCCAAGTGAAATGGGCTCAGAAAATGCTTCGGGACATACCGCAAGTATCGTATTAGGTATTGAAGGGGACTCCCTTGGAGAATTGACTCATAAAATTAACACGGTCATTTCAAGAAAACCAATTTATTCTCACATGAAGACCGTTATCATTAGCGAAGAAATAGCACAAGCGGGAATTGAAGAAATATTCGACATTATGGACCGCCATAGAGAAATTCGGAATGATTTTAATATTCTTGTTGTGGAAGCCCCAAATCTTGCAGCAGATGCATTAAGAATCACCTATCCATTACAAAAAGTATCTACACAAAAAATCAATTCCCAAGCAGAAACCTTCCAAAATGAGTGGGGTGGCGATCCTGGAATAAGATTAATGGATTTAGTCGACGCCATTGTCTCACCTGGTAGAGAACCAACAACTTCTGTCATAAAAATTATTGGAGGAGTTCAACAGGGGTCTACTGTTGAGAATAACCAAGCTACAACACCTCTTACCTATATCGAAATGGTCGGAAACAGTGTATTTAAAGACAATAAATTAATAGGAAAAATGTCCTTAGTAAATACGCGGAGTTACTTACTAACGCAAAATAATCTAAATCGAACTTCTATCGCAATAACTTGTAGTGAAAACAAGACAGTGGACATCCGTATTAAACGAATGAAAGCCAATACAACAGTTAAAATGATCGGTGGTGTTCCTAAGATTCAAATAAACATAAGTGGAGAAGGTACCCTTGAAGGTTCACAATGTCGCGACTCGATTGCTTCCTTTAAAGTAACCGACGAATATGAGAAGAAATCTGCAAAACTAATTGCAGATGAGGTCTTCCAAACCATCAACCTTGCCCAAAAAAAATACGGAAGTGACATTTTTGGCTTTGGAGAAACCCTATACAAAAGCACACCCTCTGAATTCAATAAAGTAAAAGACAACTGGAATGAAGTATTTTCAGAAGCCCAAGTCGAAGTGGATGCAACAATCAAAATTAGACGAAGTGGGTTGCGGATTGATTCTTATTTGAATGAATTAAATGAATAATTGTACCAATGATGGTGCCTGTCCCCGCTGCGTTAATAGTGAAAGGAGCAAGGAAAGGCACTATTTTTCATGTCGTATTTCAAAAAAAAAATTGTTAAAACTATTTCACCAACTATTTTGTCTTATACTAAAGAGAGATTTTTGAGCAGGGGGAAAGACATGGAGATGGAGGAGCTTATTAAAAAAGCCCAAAGAGGCGATGAAGATGCCTTTACTGAAATTATTTATACGTATAAAAACCTAATGTATCATGTTGCCTTTACCTATTTTCACAATGAACATGATGCACTAGAGGCAATTCAAGAGACTACTTATCGAGCTTACAGTTCCATAAGAAAACTCAAGGATCCTGCTGCAGCCAAGTCGTGGCTGTTAAGAATTTTATCGAATTATTGTTTGAATGAGCTTCGAAAAAAGAAGCGGTTTGTACAAGGCGGCTTGCCTTTACAACTAGAGGAGCCACTTTTCGAAAAAATCGATCTCAGTGATAGCATTTTCTTAAAAGAAACAATTATGAAATTGAAGAAAAATCTACAGCAAGTTATTTTTCTAAAATATTTCCAGGGATTCACCACAAAAGAAATTGCTGAAATCCTAGATAAACCCGAAAGTACCATTAAAACTTGGATATACAAAGCCTTAAAACAATTACGCCTACAAATGGAGAGAGAAGGTATTGCTGATGGACGATAAGAAAATTCAGATACCTGAATCAATTGACCAGTATATTCAACAAGGGATTCATAAAGGAAAGCGCATCAAAAAGATAAAAAAGAGATCGATTGTGAGCATTCTAAGTTCCATCGCTCTAATCTTTTTATTTATAACAAGCGTTCGCGTCTCACCTGCCTTCGCCAACACAGTAAAAACGCTGCCTGGAATGGAGGCAATTGTAGACATGATTCAAGGAGACCAAGGATTAGAGGATGCTCTTTCAAATGACTTTATTCATGAGGTGCATGTAGAAGAGACGCTTGAGGGCATCACTTTCTCAGTTGATCAAATCATTGTCGATCAAGCAAGGATGATCATTTTCTACTCTCTTAAAACAACAGGTAAACAAAAGTATTTACGTTTAACCAATCTGAACTTGCTTAACCATAATGATAATCAAATTAAAGCGGTTATTGAATACTCTGATCCTAATGAAAATGTCAATCTTCAAGAGGTAGACAAAATGAACGGGAAAATAGTTGTCACCTTTGGCGATGATGAAGAGGTTCCTGAGAAATTAATCTTACAAACACAGCTTGAGCTTAATGATTCTGAAACAGCTTCCTACGACGAAGGTAGATTACTTGATTCAAAGTGGAATCTTGAAATACCAATCAAAAAAGAATGGTATGAAAAAACACGTGAGATTATTAATATTGATGAGACAGTGGAAATAAAAAATCAAAAGTTCTATGTGGAAAAAGTCGTTATCGACCCAACACTCATCGCGCTAGATATCAAGTTTTCTGCAGAAAATGAGATGCAGCGACTTAAAGCTAGTAGATGATCGAGGCGATGTGTGGGAACCTATCCAAAGTGGCACAATTAGTATGGGTTCAGGTGATGATTACACTCTTTTCTTCCAGAGTAATTATTTCCGCAAGCCTAAAGAACTTTACTTAGTGGGTAATTCTGTCCGAGCGATTCACAAAAATGAACAAGAAGTTGTAATCGACCTACAAAAAGACCAATTAACTAAGGCTCCAAATGATGGAAGAATTCAATTAGAACAAGTGCTCCGCGAAGGTGACAATATACAATTTGATTTTTTAATCCAGATGGCAGAACGAGATAGAGATCATCTTTATGAAATCTTCGATACCGACCCTGTCAACTTAAATCAGGATGAAAATCGAGCTCAAGTTGGAATGGCTCGTTCGGATGAAGAGACACCCATCATTAGGATATTCTATACAATAAAATATCCAACAAATATGAAAGAGCTCAAACTAAAAATCACTGACTATCCACACCGAATTGCAGAGCCCTTCAAAGTTAAAATTAAATAGCGAGGAGCTTGCCCCCACCGTTTTACTCTATTACCGCAGTGGGGGTCAGGCACCTATTTCAATATAAATGACAGGCAACATAGTGATTCCTTTCAACTTCTTTCCATGATGGTTCCTCTTGTGTACAGATGTCCATGGCCTTTGGGCATCGTGAAGAAAATCTACAGCCAACTGGTATGTTTGTTGGACTAGGAACATCTCCCTTTAAAATGATTCTTTCCCGTAGACGTTCTAGGTTTGGGTCTGGTAGAGGGATTGCTGATAAAAGTGCTTCGGTATAGGGATGAAGTGGTCTTTCATATAAGCTTTCGCTTTCAGCCAATTCCACCATTTTGCCTAAATACATAACTGCGATTCTGTCGCTAATATGCTTTACCATGGATAGATCATGAGCTATGAATAAATAGGTTAACCCTTTCTCTTCTTGAAGTTGCTTTAATAGATTGACAATTTGCGCCTGAATGGATACATCAAGTGCAGCAATTGGTTCGTCTGCAACAATAAACTGCGGATTAACAGATAGTGCGCGCGCTATCCCAATACGCTGTCTTTGTCCCCCACTAAATTCATGTGGATAACGATCCGCATGTTTATGACTTAAGCCAACTTGCTCTAGTAGGTCTGTTACTCGTTTTCTTCGATCTTCTTTCCCCATATCTGGTTGATGTATCAACAATCCTTCTGAGATAATCTCCTCTACTGTTAGCCTTGGGTTTAAAGAAGAGTAAGGATCTTGAAAGATCATTTGCATCTTTTTTCTATTTTGTTTCACATTAGCTTTCGACATCTTAGCATGGAGATTTTCATTTTCATAGAGAATTTGACCTTTAGTGGGAGAATAGAGTTGAACCATGGTACGACCAACAGTCGATTTACCACAGCCTGATTCACCAACAAGACCAAGTGTCTCACCTTTATAGATAGAAAAATTCAATCCATCAATCGCCCGTAATACACTGCTTTTTCCAACTTTAAAATGCTTCTCTAGATCTTTCACTTCAATTAAAACCTCTTGGTTACTCATTAACTTTTCCCTCCTACAAGTTCAAGGGCCATATTTTCAGGTGTTCTTTGATCTTGGAGCCAACATGCTACTGTATGATTATCAGATAAGGTAGTTTGTTTAGGTGAAAAATAATGACATACTTTCATTGTGTATGGGCATCTTGCAGCAAAAGGACATCCAGTTCCAAGATGAGCCAAATCAGGAGGAGTACCCGGTATCGGAATTAACGCGTCAGTTTTAGCAGCATGAAGCTTTGGCATTGATTTTATCAATCCTAATGTGTATGGATGTTGCGAGTGATAAAAAATCTCATCAACTGTACCCATTTCTACTATTTCTCCCGCGTACATTACCGCTACACGGTCTGCCATATTTGCTACAACCCCCAAGTCATGGGTAATCAAGATTATAGCCGTTCCAGTCTTTTGTTGTAGGTCTCTCATTAAATCCAATATTTGTGCCTGAATCGTCACATCAAGAGCTGTTGTAGGTTCGTCTGCTATTAGTACTTTTGGGTTACATGCTAATGCCATGGCAATCACAACACGCTGCCTCATCCCTCCAGAAAACTGGTGAGGATAAGCATCTATCCGACCCTCTGGATTAGGAATTCCAACTAATCTAAGCATTTCAATGGCTCTCTGCTTTGCTTCCTTTTTTGTTATATTATGATGCTTCTTTAACCCTTCCATTATCTGTTTTCCAATTTTCATCGTCGGATTCAGAGAAGTCATTGGATCCTGAAACACCATGGAAATTTCAGAACCACGAATCGCTTGCATCTCTCGAACCGATAAATTTAATAGATTCTTATCTTCATAGAGAATTTCACCTTGAGTTATCTTTGTATTATGCTTTGGTAATAGGCGCATAATCGTTTTAGCTGTAACAGATTTCCCAGAACCTGATTCCCCTACAATGGCTAGAGTCTCTCCTTTATATAGGGAGAACCCAACACCTCTGACAGCCTGTACCTCACTTTTATGTGTATGAAAGGATACTTGTAAGTTGCTTACTGTTAAGATTGGCTTTGTCATATTGTCCTCCCTATTTTCTCATTTTCGGATCAAGTGCATCCCTAAGTCCATCCCCTAGTAGGTTAAAACAAATCATCGTAGCGCTAATGATAATCGCTGGGAAAAATAATTTATAAGTAAAAAAGCGCATCGCTTTATAGCCGTCCTCGATTAGAACTCCCAATGATGCTTGAGGTGCCTGTAAACCAAGACCGATAAAGCTTAAAAACGCCTCAAAGAAAATCGCTGTCGGAATGGTAAACATAATCGTAACGATTATTGGCCCCATGACATTTGGAAGTAGATGTTTCCAGATTAATCTATTGTTCGATGCCCCTAATGTACGCGAGGCAAGCACGAATTCCTGACTCTTAAGCTGGAAGATTTGCCCTCGAACAACACGAGCCATACCTACCCAACCGGTTACTACCATAGCCAAAATAATCGAGGTTATTCCTGGATCTAAGATAAGTATGAACAAGATGATGACAACTAAATTTGGGATTCCCACTAACACTTCAATAATCCGTTGCATAGCCGTATCAACTCGACCACCGTAAAAAGCTGACAATCCCCCATATAAAACACCAATCACTAAATCTAAAAATGCCGCAACTAATGCAATATAAAGAGATATTTGTGTTCCTTTCCATACCCTTGTCCAAAGATCACGTCCAAATTCATCTGTGCCAAACCAATAATTTGTAGTAATATCTCTAACTTCATATTGATTGACACCATTCGTGTCCTTTCCGTTAAAGCCCATCCATTCTAGACCGGAAATTTTTGGTGGAAGATTTGTGTGAGCTATGTTTTGACTCCGATAGGTAAATTCATTCATAGACGGTCCAATAATTGCCATAACTGAAAGAATAAAAAGAATAATAATAGAAATTATTGCCCCCTTATTCTTTACTAATCTATTAAACGCTTCCCGCCAGAATGATATAGAAGGTGCAGAAATCTCTTCCTGTTTACTACTATCAAAAGGGGCACGAACAAATAAATCGTCTGTAATTTCCTTGGGAACAACCTCAAAATGATGTGGCGTATTTTTATTTTGTAAAATAGGGGTTGGTGAGTTTGTGTTTTTTTCTACTTTCATGCCTGTTCCCCCATTCCAAAATTAATTCGAGGATCAAGTAATCCATATAAAATATCTACTATGAATACAATAAAAATAAATAAAGCACTATAGAAAAGCGTAATTCCCATGATAACACTATAATCTAATACTAAGATTGATAAGGTAAATTGCTCCCCAAGGCCAGGAACTGCAAATATTTTTTCGATTACGAGGGTACCAGTCATGATACTAACAGCAAGTGGTCCAAGCATTGTCACAACAGGAATTAACGCATTGCGAACTACATGCTTTGTAACAATAGCAACTTCACTAATCCCTTTTGCCCTAGCAGTAATGACATAGTCTTTTCCAAGCACTTCTAGCATTTCACTTCTGATAAATCTTGCTACAGTAGCTATAACTGTCACCGAGAGGGCTAATGAGGGTAAAAAAGTATGTTCATAGCTTTCCCATAATGCAGGAGGCAGCCAGCCAAGTTTAACTCCAATATAATATTGAAGTAATGCTGCAAAAACAAATGATGGAATCGACATACCTAATACAGCGATAGTTACGGAACCATAATCCAGTATAGAATTATGCTTTAATGCAGAGACAATTCCGAGTATTAATCCTACTATCGTTCCAAAAATAAGAGCTTGGAATCCAATTAGTGCAGAAGGACCAATTCTATCACTGATCATGCTGTATACTGTTCTTCCTTGATATTGAAAGGACATCCCCAAATCACCCTGAATTAAATTACCCATATAGCGAATATACTGGAGAGCAACCGGCTGATCTAAGCCATATTTCGCATTCAGGACAGCGAGTTGGTGCTCTGTTAACTTTTCCGGATTACTATAAGGTGTTCCGGGAAGAAATTTCACAAGGAAAAATGTTGCCGTGACAACAATAAATAATGTGATAAGCATATATATAACTCGTTGAAGGAGAAATTTTTTCATTATAACATCTCATTTCTATACATACTTGTAAAAATCGAAAGAATTACTCTCACCTAGAACAAAAGCGTAAGCACCTCGTTCAGCTTACGGCTTGCATTAGATAATAATCCTTCTTATTCTATAAAAAAGGGTAGGATGCATAAGAAGATACATCCTACCCCTAACCTGCATTACACGCGTTGACTATTCAATATATGCCCATTTGTATGAGAAGTCAGGACCACTTGGATGTTTAACAAGCCCTTTAATACTACTACGTTGTAAGACTGCTTCACCGCGTTGATATAAAGGAACAAGTGCAGCATCTTCTCCCAGTAACAATTGCTCTATCTCTAGTAGCATCTCATATCGTGCACTCAAATCTGTTTCTAATCTTGCTTTACTCACCAATTGGTCTAAATTAGGATTATGATAATCCATACGATTAGCAGAGCTTCCTTTTACCCACATATCTAAGTAAGTCATTGGATCACTGTAGTCTGGCCCCCATGTGGATAAAGATAAATCGTACTCCACTGCTTTTTCAATTTCTAAACGCTGAGCAAAAGGTACAGCTTTTAATTCTAATGTGAAGCCTGGAAGATTATCCTGAAGTTGAGCCTGGATATACTCCGCAGTTTTCTTCATTTCTTCTGAATCAGCGATATTAATGGATACTGTTAACTTGTCTACACCAGCTTCCTTAAGACCTTGTTTAAACAGCTCTTGCGCTTCTTCAATAGTGCCTGTATTAAAATCACCGTTTAACTCTCGATAATCCTTTTTATCAGGAGAGAAGTAGAATCCCTCAGGAACAACACCGTATAATGGAGTTGAGCCGTCTTTTAAAATCACATCCGTTAGCCCTTGGCGGTCAATTGCCATACTAACTGCCTTACGGATATTTTTATTTTTCAAGATTTCGTGATTATGATTGAAACGTAGGAACACAAGTCCTGCTTGCTTTGTAATCTGAAATTCCTCGCTATCCTTATATTGATCAACAAAAGAGGTGGAGAGTTTCACTCGATCGATTGTATTACTTTCATAGAGGTTTGCCGCAGTTGTAGAATCCTTGACGACATAAACATTGATGTTATCAAGCTTAACAGAATCAGCATCATAGTAATCCGGGTTCTTTTCAAACTTCCAGCTTTGCTCTTGCTGCCAATCTACTAGCTTGAAAGGTCCATTTGAAAGAATATTTTCAGCTTCTAAAGCATATTGGTCCCCTAGCTCCTCCACAAATTTTTGGTTTTGAGGTAGGAATGTTGGAAACGTCAATAAAATTTCAAATAGAGGATTTGGATTTTCAAGCGTTACTTCTAGGGTTTTCTCGTCAAGAGCTTTTACCCCCAATTCACTAGCAGCCATTTCTTCATTCATGATTGCTTCCGAGTTTTTCACACTTGCCGTTACAAACATAAAGTTGTATGGTCCCGCTGTTTCGAATACTCTTTTCCATGCGAATTCAAAATCATTTGCCGTAACAGTTTCACCGTTACTCCATTTTGCATCACGTAGGGTGAAGGTATGTACAACTCCATCTTCACTTACATCGTGTTTCTCAGCCATTCCATACTGTGGTTGATGATTTTCATCTTGTCTATATAGACCTTCGTTGTTATTATTCAATACATCAAACGCAATAGCATCGTGTGCCTGTGTAGAATCAAGTGTAGGAATATCCGCCGTTGCACTAATATTTAGCACCTGCTTACTATCACTAGTCTTCTCTCCACCTTTATCCTTATCCGCCCCCGCTTCATTCGAAGAACCAAAATTACATCCTGCTAGAATAGAAGAAAGCATTAAAACTAGAATCATAACTGATAAAAATCTCGGTTTACTTTTCATAATATTCCCCCTTTTCATAATTGACAGAATATAATATTCTGTATTTAGTAGTTTACTTCAATATTTATTTACATACAACTTAAATTTCCAATAAATGAATATATTACTATACTGTTTCTAGTCTTTAAGGAGGTGTTATGGAATGAAGCTAATTTTTTTATGGATACTTACTTTACCAGTCTCTTACTTCGCAATCTCACTTTTCTATCAGTCCTCATATTTACTGAACTGGGCTAATTTCCTTTTTCTGCTTGGTTTGGGTTTAGTTTTAACAGGAGGCATGTTGTTTGTTATTTCTGGAGGTTTTTTTAGCTCTTTTATCTATAGTTGCAAGGTGTTCTTCACTTCCATTAGTAGAAAAGCACAAATAATTAAGGAGATTGAAGGAGATGTAGTACGGGAAAAAAACAGCTTCCGTAAAGACTACCTCTCCTCCAAAATACTAGTTAATATTGGATTATGTTATTGTTTAGTAAGTTTGTTTTTTTCTGTTTTATTAATTATTTTATAGAAAGGTTACCTTGAAAATACGGTGGCCTCTTTGAACACCCTGTAGATTTCCGTGCCAATCAACATCGTATCAATGTTAAGAATGAGTTAAGACATAGCGGTTAGAATAATAGATGGAAGGGTAACTAGCCTGTTTTTACTTTGGACAGTAGTCTAAAAAGTTTTGATAGGCAAATCCTTTTACTTCTTCTTCGGTGAAATGGTTCAGTAGTTCATTTATCAAATTCTGATATTTGGAGGCATCTTCAAGATCGCTAATATACGTGCTAATTCCATCAAAATCAGAGCCAAGACCAATTTGCTTCTTTCCACCTAACGAACAGAAGTGGTCAATGTGCTTGATTAAATCAGATATCTTTGCATTACCATCTTCTTTAACAAATGGTGGGCAATAAACGACGTGGATTCTTCCACCTTTAGCGAATATTGCCTTGGCTTGATCGTCATTCAAGTTTCGAGGATGATTACAGATTGCTTTTGCATTCGAATGACTGGCAATGGGGTATTCTGCTAAAGCAATCACATCCCAAAAAGCTTTCTCACTTAAATGTGAAACATCTGTAAGTATTCGATTTTTATTATTAAATTGAACAATTTCCTTCCCGAACGAAGTTAGTCCCGCACCACGCTTCTCTCCAACACCGTCTGCCGCTAAATTCGCATTATTCCAGGTTAAACCCACAGAGCGAACCCCTAATTGATAAAGCAGTTTTAGTTTTTCCAGGTCGTTTCCGATTGCGTCTACACCTTCGAGAGTTAGGATTGCTCCAATTTCCCCATCTTTAAGAAGAGCTATATCTTCCCATTGCTTAATTTGTTTCATTTCTTGGTTCTTAGCAAGAATTTCATTATAAAAATAATCTATTTGATCCAATGCAGCTTGAAACTTTTGTTCGACTTTTACATCAGGATAAACAAAAACTGCATAGCATTGAACCCATACCTTTCCCTTTTTCAACCGTTCCATGTTTGTATCCAATTCCTCTGAATTAGCATAACTCAGGCTTCCTTTTGACTCCCACAACTTTAATAAAGCGTCACAGTGCAAATCAATAATCTTCATACTCCTTTTCCCACCTTATTTTCTTATTTAACAACTTTGTAGAAATCTACTGAAAATTTGTTTAGAAATCGCATCACCATCAACAGCTAAAGGCTCTGGATGCCATTGCACCCCTAACACAAATGTATGCTCAACACTTTCAATCGCCTCGATTATTCCATCAGAAGCATGCGCAGAAACTACCAAAGGTTTAGGGACATTTCGAACCGCTTGATGGTGGAAAGAATTAATTTTGAATTTTGACTTTCCTGTAATTCGCTCCAATAAACTATTTTCAGTAGTTGTAACATAATGGGACAGATGCGTTCTGTTCGCTTTTTGAGCGTGTTGCAGCAAAGGTTCATCAATTTGACTATAAATATCCTGATACATATCGCCACCAACGGCAATGTTCAAAATTTGAATACCTCGACAAATCGCTAGTATAGGCTTATTGGCAGCAAGCATTTTTTCAATCATCGCGATTTCAAAGCTATCTCTTCCTGGCGAAATCATCCCTAAATTAGGATGCGGTTCTTCTCCGAACAAAGTCGGATCAATATCCCCTCCACCTGTCACCACTAGCCCATCAATCTTATCCACCAGCTGAGCTACATCCGGGTCAACCCCTATTGGTAAAATAACCGGAATTCCACCTGCTAGAATAATAGCCTGCACATAATCATTCGAAAGACTATGCTTATAATCAAGCTCGACATGAGAAGTTATCCCGATAATTGGTTTCATTTTCTTCCCTCTCTCTGTTAGTAATTATCTTAATTTTCATTATAATATCATATTTCAGATAAAAATTTACTATGGAAGCTTAATCAAATAAATCATTAATCATTTAATTACCCATTAATTTCATAAAAAACAAGTATCCCCCACTACTTTAAAGTAGCGGGGGATAGACACCTTTTAATTAAATTGCAATTTCCTTCTATGGTAATAAAAATATGCAGTTCCTAAAATCAAGAGTGTTATACCTATTACAAACAGGTTGTACACATTTGTCCCCGTATTTGGAAGCTTTCCTCCAGGCTCCTGATCGGTTGGTTGTTTATTATCTTCTTTTTCTGGTTTATCCGGTATCACTGGTGTTTGATCCTCTGAATCTGGTATAGATGGATCTGGCTGCTCCGGATTACTTGGGTCTACAGGATTAGTAGGTTGTTCCGGTTCGTCTGGATCAATCGGATTAGTTGGATCGGTTGGATCAGTTGGGTTCTCTGGATCTGGAATGTTTGGTATCTCCGGATTTGCACCTTTTCTAAATGACCAAATATCCGAGACAGTGCGTCCAGTGTGTTGATCTTCTGCCACCACATACCACCAATATGAGTTACCTTCCACTAGTCCTTCCCACGTATAATCCACAATATCTCCGCTTAAGACATTTTCAACTTTTCCTATTTCCATCTCAGTATATACGTTGACTGTGAAATAGTCTGTTGCAACTCGTTTTACTTTAGGTTCTAAATCTAGATTAATGATAAACTCATCTTTTTCAGGGTACGTACCCGAATCATAGTAGTTGTACTTATCTAAATATGGTGAGTACGTATTAACTAAGATTCTATTGTTTGCCGTATCAAAGTGGAGTAAGCGCATATAGCCTTGGCCACCCTCTGGTCCTGCCTGATAGTCAGCTAGCATTTGGAAAACTTGACGGTCAGGAATACCATCTCCATCATCATCAATTTCATCTACTAAAAGCTGACTTTCATGGTAGTGTCCGCTAAGTACCGCAACGACATTTTTATTTGGTAATACGACTTCATTATAAAGCTTATCTCCTAATGGATGCCTAACACCTGTCGCTTGTAAATACTCATGAAAACTTAGGATTGCCATTCGATCTGGATGTGCAGCTAACACTTCATTCATCCAGGCAATACCTTCCTCCTCTACACCCCATCCAAGGTAGACCATAATATAATCGTTTCCATTTGCTGATATAAGATCATAATGTCCACGATTATTCTCATAGGAGCCGCCATAATAAGGTTTATCACTAAAACGATCTTCTCCAAAGTATTTATAATACTCCGTATAATCATTTGTTTTATGATCCACATCGTGGTTCCCTGCTAATACACCATATGGAATATTTTTCTCGTCCAATACTCTCATAGACCGATCAGCATTAATCCATTGATATTCTTGATTTGCGACATTGACAATATCACCTGTGTGGAAGACATATTTAATTTTCATCTCTTCTTGCATTTCAGCAATCCACTGTGTTTGACGATCAAATATATATGGATAACTTTCTGCATAATACTGCGTGTCTGACATCCAAACAAAGGTATAGTCATACTCCTCCGAGGAACTAGGAATCTCATCTTGGACGAGTACATTTATAGATTCATCTTTAATAAAATCCTTTACTTCTACATTACCTTTTAATTCAAAATCTTCTGTTCCAGCTATACGATAATCAACAATCGCCCATTTACTTGTAGTATGATTCCAAGCATACATGGTTACTTTACGACCTTCTAGTGAATTTCCTTTCCATACTAGCTCGACAAGATCATTTTCTGCAATTGACGAATCTACTGTTACATCAAAACGGTGGTATGGAAATTGGGTCGTAGCGTCGGTAACTAAGTATTGACCATCCTCTTTTGATACAAGGTCAATTTCTTCTTCTGTAAAAGCTGTTTCTCCCTCTGGTACCATTGTTTGAGGAGGTTCTACATCATTAGCATTTTTATAACCATTCACTTTATCTGTTTGACTAGCATCATATTGGAAGCCACCATAAAAAGTAACATCCAACTCATCCTCTGTTGGATCCGTGACTCTTACCTGTAAGTTAGGATCACCATCTACAGCATTATTCAAATCATCTGCTGGAGAAATTAACTCTGGTTTATATGGATTTTCATTCACAACTGAGAAATGAACAATTTCTACTGCTTCATTTCCAACCTGGTCGATAGCTACTACCTTTAGCTGATGTTCTCCTGCAGCTAATTTAGAGGAAGAAGTAGCATATGGTACGGAAATTTCCTTTTCATCTAGGTGAATCTGAATATTTTTTATACCTGCGATTTCATCTGTTGCATTTGCATCGATTGTGAAGGATCCCTTGTATTCTTTTCCTTCAACTAATGAAGTTGTAATGACCGGAATCGTATTATCTACCTGTACATTTACTTGAATCTCTTCGTCTGAATCCTGCACCTTAATTACATGATCTCCATCATTGACCGTTGTGGTGTCCCATTTGTATGATTTCGAAGGGGCATGCTCATTTTCGATTGTAAATGTAAAATCTTCAAAAATACGATATGTCCCATCGTCTCCCATATCAAATACTTGGGAAGGATTATTTTTAACTGGATCACGCAAGACTGTACCATCAGCTAACACTAAACGGACATTTCGTAAATTATAATCATCACGGTTATCTGGTGAATCTAAATCAAATGGTGATGCTTTGTTACCTGAACGAATCGTAATGATATTATCTCCAAGCTCTAAGCGATCTGGATCGATTGGCACAGTAATCGTCTGCCATTCAGCAATCCAATCATCGAAAATGTGAAGAATATTATCTCCCATTGTGACCCCATTTTGGAAAAAGGTATTTATCCCACTCACCTCAAATGCAAAGTAAGCTGTGTGTTCAACGGAAGAGAACACTTCTCCTAACACTTCTTGATTATCAATAAACAGTTTCACATCATCAGGATTATCCTCTTTTGACGTTCCTTTAATAATGGTTTCTCCAGTTAGAATCTCTCCCTCTTTTACATTTAAGCGTAAACTCGAGAAATCTAACTCTGAAGTAACTTGAATTTGATACGTTTCACTAGTTACTTCATTAGTTCCATCAGAAATTTGAAAATAATATTCCACATACTCTTTTGCGATAATGTCTGGTGAATAGATAGTATGGTGGTAAAGTAAATCATTATAATCTTTCGCTAAAATTGCTTGTGTAAAATCTGTTTGATCATTTGTGCGGTATAAAAGTCTTACTGTTTTAACTTCTTTATCATCCTCTGCATCTAACACAATATGAATATTTTCATTTTGATCTACCTCTGAAATTGCTGTTAAATTCTCATAAGTTGGTGGGATGTTATCCACCGGAAGCTGTACCGTCTCTAGAGGAACTTGGTCAGGCTCTACTGTTCCTGGCGTAGCTGCTTTTTCCTTTGCACTAATCTTCAGCATTTGAGTCGAGCCATCTAAAGGATACTTATATAAGATAGCCTTATCTGGTGCTGCATCTATCACACTCGGAACATCATTGTAGTAGGCAACTGCAAGTTCTTTCTTTGAATTTGTCGCAACTACTAAACCACGCATTGCAGCATTGGCCATTCCATCACTATATATACGAACAATGTCCTTATTTTCTACTAGATTTGTTCCATAATTTGCATTAAAATCAGCAACTGTTTGAGCACCATTTTGAGAATTAATAATCCAAAATACAAGTGTGCCCTTTGAAGGTATCACAACATCATCTGGAACTGATGCCCAAATTACATCTGTTGCACGATCTGATCCATAGCGATATTGAATTTTATAATCTTTAAAATTAATAGCCTGATTCGTATTATTATAAATTTCGATAAATTCATACCCATCTGCTGTTCCAACATTTGTGGAATCAGGGACTACTTCTGTCACAAGAAATGGTGGCAAAGCTTGGTAGTCTACTTCTGTTTGCTCTACCTCAATTGTGTACTCATTTGTTTTAGTCACATTATGGCCATCCGAAGCTTCCAAGTAGTAAACGAGTGTTGCATCTACTTTTACACCTGGGATTTCAGCGACATAGCTTGAGGAACCATTAGAACGTTGACTCATAGCTAAAGAGGTGAACGTTTCATCGCCTATTTTTTTATAAAATAAAGTAGCAAAAGGAGCAGCCATATTATCGGTAATCGTTGCTTCTATTAAAATAGGACTATATGACTGACTAGCTGTCACAGGTGTATGTTCGATAACCGGTGCTTCATTATCTTCTGGAATTTCATCTAATAACACTGGATTGGTTGGTACTTGAATTTCTTCTACTGTACCTGGAGTTGGAGCTGCTAACACTTGAAGCTTATCCATTTCGGTACCTGATGCTGGAAATATATAGTCAATACCAAGTCCATTATTATCACTTTCGTTCACCAGATAACTTGCCGATACAACTTCTTCTCCTTGGCCATCCTTTATCACAAGCGCCCGGTTTCCACCATTCGCAAAACCAGGAAATACATCTGTATACTCTACTACCTGTTCACGTGATAAGTCTAATTGGAAATTCTCGTTAAATTCCACTAAGGTTCGATTTCCATTATTAAACCAAAACACTAAAGTTTCTTGCGGTTCCACCACAACAGCAGGAACGCGGAATGGTAACTCATTTCCTGTATCTGTATATTTATAGATAAATGAATAGTTAGCTAGATTCAGAGCTTGGTTCGTATTATTATAAATCTCGAAAAACTCATAATAATCCGTACCTGCCCCCACTGAATTTGGGGATAACTCTGTTATTAATAAAGGTAGTTCACTATACGTTTCCTCAGGTACCTCCACCTCTATCGAAAAAGTTTCTGTTGTAGCATTATTTACTCCATCTGTCGCTTCAATATAATAAGTAATAGTAGATAATACAGCTGTTCCTGGTATAACAGCAGAATAATTCTCTCCATTCCCGCTCATCGGAATAGAAGAGTACGCAGCATCTGGTTCATTTTTATAATAAAGATTTGCTCCCACAACCTGAACATTATCTGTAATGGTAGCTTCTATTGAAACTGGGGATAATCTAGTACTTTCAGAAACAGGAGTATGAGAAATAACTGGAGCTAGCTCGTCCATCTCAGGAACTTCTATTTCCTCTACTTTCACCGGCTCTTTTGGAACCTGAACTGGATCAAGTGTTCCTGGAGTTGGAAGGGCAAGGACTTTATGCTTCTCCATATCCGTACCTATTTCCGGATACTTGTACTCTATTCCAGCACCCGTGTTATCCGTTTCATTTCCTAAATAGCTTGCAGAAACAAGAACTCTAGCTTGTTTATTCTTAATCACAAGGGCACGGTTACCACCGTTAGCAAATCCCGGGAATACATCTTTAAAATCTACAACTTGATCAACATTTAAGCTCAATCCAAAATTACTATTAAATTCTTCTAATTCTTTATCCCCATTATTAAACCAAAACACCATGGTCTCTTGTGATTCCAATACAACCTCTGGAACTTGGAATAAAAGTTCATTTCCACTATCCGTATATGTATAGTAGAAAGAAAGATTAGATGTATTTATCTGTTGATTCGAGTTATTGTATAGCTCGAAATACTCAAAATAATCTGTTCCAGCACCAGCTGAGTTAGGTGAGATTTCCGTAATAAGCAAGGTAGGATAACTATTGAAATCTACTTCAGCTGTTGGTGCTTCTTCTACTTCTGTGCTATCAGTAGACTTTTCCTCATTTAAAGAGCTAGGACTTTCCTCCTCTGAGCTAGTTTCCAACTCTTTTTCCTCTTTTACTTCTTCTTTCTCAGGAGTACTTTCTGGCTCCTCTTCCTTATCTAGAATGATTTCAGATTCTTCTACTTTTTCTTCATGAGGTATTACTGACTCATTGGATGTCGGTTCTTCCATATCCTCCACACTATCGTCTGGATTTGGTACTACCTCCACTTGGATAGTTGGTACTTCATGATCCTCTTCCGCATGAACAACTTTACTTGGAACTAAAGTGTGAAAGCTCGGCATAACAATAGCAACTATCATTAAAGCAATAAGTACCTTCCTTAACCTCTTCCTCATTCTAGAATTCATCCCCGCACTCCTCATATCTTTGTATTTTTCTGAACAATATTAATGTTAAGGTAAGTTTGTTAATGCAATATGAAGAGGATATTAATTTTTAAGAAATTTGTTTATTTTTGGCGATATTTGCTAATTGGTGCCTGACCCCGTTTGGAAAAAAATGAAACTTCTTTCAAGCAAAGACGTATGTATACTATTAGTTACTTTAGGAGGTCGGTTCCTTTGAAATTTCTTTATGCGGGCATTATTCTTTCCATTATTGGTGTTCTATTATCTATCGTGATATGGGGGATGGATCAGGCATACCTTATTAGCGGAGGGCTTGCAGCTATATTTATTGGATTATCGATGCTGACTTCTGGTGCTTTAGTGAATGGAGATAGTATGCGGGCTAATTTTGCCACCGAAACAAAAGAAGATAGGCATGATCGCAGAAACATGACAACCATGTTTCTTTTACTTGGGTTACCTAATCTTGGAATAGCGCTATTATTCTATTATCTATAAAAAAATGCCTGACCCTTTACCGCTTTATAGCAGTGAGGGTCAGGCACCTTTTTAGTTTCCTCTATAATTCTTCAAAAATTCCTTCACCTTCTCAGGATCAGCTATTAGTTCATTGCCTGTATTCACCAACGGACTAACTGTCGAGACAGCCTTAAGCTTGTTATTTTGGTAGAAATTTAAGAATTCGTCTTGGTTAATGGAATATAATACAGCTTTTCTTAAATCTTCGCTATCTGATACTTCACGGTTGGCAGTATTGAACAGCATGTAAATGACAGCATTACTTTCATTTTTTTGTAAGAATAACTTTTCGTCATTTTCCACTAAATCGTATTTCGTTTCAGGTACTCCGTTGAATAGATGAATTTCGCCATTACGTAATGCAGAAAGCGAACTATCTGGATCTTGAATGAAACGGACAGTTACCGTAGATATTTTTGCTTCAAAATCTGTGCCAGGCAGATAAGCTGGATTTTTCAGGAATGTTGCTTCGTAATCATTTTTGCTTGAAAGAATGTAAGGACCACTAGCATATAAGTGATTATTGTATTGGTCACCTTCTGTTACCGTATTCTGATCTCCATAAGGAATGTCTTTTGTTGCGTCAAAGGATTCCACTTCATAAGTATTGATGCTTTCCACTTGTTTCTTAGATACAATCCCGGCAGATTGGTGTGCTAAGTAGTTTAATACTTGTGGAAACGGTTTAGACGTTGTCACCTTTACTACCTGATACTTTCCATCTTGGTTATTTGCATCATTTTTATCAGAAACAAGTTCATTAATTTTCACATCTAATTCTTGCTCAAGTGCTTCTCTAATTGTTCCAGTGCCACTTGATTGTTTCGTTGCATCAAGGACACTTAGATCTGTAATAAGCTCTGCATCTTGAATATGCTCATGTAGACTATATGTGCGATGATCTGGTACAGAATTCGCATCACTTGCTCGTTTTAAGGAGAAGATTACATCATCCGCACCTACACGTTCTCCTGTGTCTTCTGCTTTTTTATCCGTAACCTTTGCAAAATTGATATCATCTCTTAATAGGAAGTAATACTCTGAATTTCCTTCCGCAATACTGTGGTTAAGAGATAGGGAACCTTCAGAAGTAACGACATCATCATCTGTTAAGTTAACTAGACGAACATACATATTCGTATTTAATGTATTGATGGATCCATCGTTCCCTTTTATTGGATCTAGTGAAGTCAATGTTCCAATCGCTTGCTGAACTACTAAAGGAGTCGTGTCTCTCTTTGAAGAATCATTATAATCGATCGTTTCCCATGCTACTGCACGAGATTTAGCAAGACGAACAGTATCTATATTTAGCACCTCTGTGTTAACACCTTGTGCTTTAAATGAATTATAAAGCGGGGCAATAAATGCTTTGTCAAAAACAAGACGCTGTTCCAATTCTTTATAAGTGTTTGCGAACTCTTCAGGGGTTTCTGTACTTGCTTTATCAATGAGGCGATCGACCTCTTCATCCTTCATAATGCTATTAGCACCATCAGATTTAAATAGTGCGCGAACGGCATAGTCTGGATTTCCTGTAACAGTCGTCCAGCTAGAAAGCGCAATATCATAATTTCCCGCATCCTTCTGTGCAGTAAAGCTACCATAGTCTGGCTGCAAGTTCAGTTTTACTTTAAAACCATTTTTGACCAACTGATCTCGTACAATATTAATATCATCTTCTGAACTAGACTGTCCGAGGATTTCTATCTCAACTTGGGATTCGTTCTCTGTTACTCCATCATTAGCAGTTTCATTTTCTTCTTCTTTAACACTTGATTTCGTATTGATGCAGCCCGATAACATTACTACCATTACTAATAATAGTGCCAACCATGATTTCTTCAACATGTATTCCCCCTAGATAATATTATTTTATAAAAAAGCATTAAAGCTTTATTCTACTCTTGGATCTAGTGCATCTCTTAATCCATCTCCTAAAAAGTTAAAGGATAAGACGAGTGCGATAATTGCAACTCCAGGATAAATCGCTAGATAGGAATGGGATTCTAGATAAGTACTGCCAATCTTTAAGATGTTCCCCCATTCAGGGATATGTGGTTCAATCCCTAGCCCTAAGTAACTTAAACTACTCGTTGCTATGACTGCTCCCCCGACTGTTAACGTAGATTTGACAATCATAGGAGCTAGCGAATTCGGAACAATCTCTCGAAATATAATGGACAGATTACTCGCCCCTAGTGCTCTTGCAGATTCTACATATTCCAAGTTGGACACCATCAGCACATTAGCACGCATTGTCCTTGCATAGGTTGGGATCGCTCCAACACTCAATGCGATAATTAATGTAATCGTGTTAGACCCAAATGCCGCGATGATAACAATAGCTAAAAGAATGCCAGGTATCGCATAAAGAATATCTAACAATCTCATAATGATATTGTCTGTTCGCTTGCCATAATAACCGGACAAGGCTCCAAGCACCCCACCTATTACGAATGGGATTATGGTTGAAAGCACTCCTACTATAAGGGAAATTCTAGCTCCAAATACAATCCTTGAAAATAAATCCCTACCAAAATTATCTGTTCCTAACGGATATTCTAGGCTTGGCGATTGTAAGATCGCTGCGTAATTATTTTCCACTGCCAAGCTATAATCGAATGTATAATAGCTGCAAATAGAAATGGAGAAAGCAAAGGTAATAAAGAACAAACCCACCATCGAAGTAGTATTTTTCGATATTTTCTCCCAAACTATATAGGCAGTTTTTTTAAGCGCTACTGCTTTGTTCCGATGTTTTATTAATAATAAATAGGAAATCAATATTGCAAAGATATTTCCTGTAATTGCTGTTAATAAAAGAAGAATGGAAAAGATAAACATCAGCTTAGGCTGTTTCTCGATTTTATCAAAAGCAATCAACAATAAAACAAGAACTTGAAAGATGAGTATAACCAACAGCAATAACATAGCTAACGGGAAGGTATCTGCGACATATGGTTTATATAAATTTAACGCTGAAACAGCAATGATAAAGAGCTGATTAAGCAACATATAGAGCGCGTAAATGTACTCTGGTGTCTTCTTTATTTTTATTAATTGAGCCGCTGCACTAAAAATAAAGATATTACCCGTCAGCAAGCTTAATAGTTGAATGAAACCTATTTTTCGAGTAGAAGCCTGGATATAACCAATGTTATTCAAATCTAACTTTATTTTTAAGGTAAGCAAGCCTTGAATAATCGTAAAAAGTCCATAGACGACAAATCCATAAAACAGGTAGGGCTTTATCACTTTTTCGCCAAAATCGACACTGCTCCATAGTAGAATAATAGTTAAAACTAGTGACATAACCGTTGCAAATCCAGCTTGTTTATATTCAGTGGATAATTGCAAGGAATGCTTTTTCATATAATCTGGAACTTTTATTAATTTATTAGACATCGCTACACCTGCTTTAATATTGTTTCATTTTGGAACGGATGCGCGGATCAAAAAACGCATATAAAATATCAATCAATAAATTCACTAAAGAAATCGTGATTGCGATATATACGACGCCGCCCATGACACTTGGAATATCAGGAATAAACTGTTTATCTACTATGTAACTTCCTATTCCGTTAATATTGAACACTTTCTCTGTTACTGCAGCGCCACCAAGCATCCCTCCAAACAACAGTCCGATTACTGTGATGATAGGAATCATCGCATTTCCAACTCCGTGCTTCCACAATACTTGATGTTTATTCAATCCCTTGGCTTTAGCCGTTATCATGTAATCCTCATTAATAATTTCCAATGTTGAAGATCTTGTCATTCGCGCGATCGATGCTGTCAATGCGGTTCCCAAAACAACAGCAGGCATTATGATAGATAGCCAATTGTGTGGACTGAATGTTGCTGGTAACCATTGTAATTTAATAGAAAAGTTTAGAATGAAAATGAGTCCTTGCCAGAAATTTGGAATAGACAACCCGATTAATGCAATGAACATAAATGTATAATCGAAAAAAGAATTTGGTCTGGTTGCGGATATAATTCCAATCGGTATCGCAATCATAATAGCCATAAGCAAGGAGATAACCGCAAGAATCATCGTTACTGGAAACCTTCTTATAATACTCGATGCCACATCTTCATTTCCTGTGAAAGATCTCCCTAAATCAAAGGTAACAATTCCTTGAATCGCATTCCAAAGCTGTACAAAATACGATTGATCCAAGCCATAAAGCTGGTTAAAAGATGCAATCTGCTCTCTTGTTGCAGCCTCCCCCAAAATGTTAGCCGCAGGATTAAACGGGGATAAATACATAATCGTAAAAACAAAAAATGCCACACCAATAATGACAAAAAAACTCATGACTAATCTCTCTGCAATATATTTCATATAAGCATTGCTGTATAAGAAGATCAACACATACATAAGTAGACCAGGAATCAAGGTTACAGCTAAGAAAAAGGGATTATTAATTTGCGAAGAAAAAAACTCCACATAGGTTGTTTTCCTTTTGCCGCGCTGCTCCAGCAGTTCGTTCGTCCGTTCGAGCAAGATTTTACGGTACGACTCTTCTGACCATGCTTCCACTATCTTTTCCGTTGTAGCGTGAGATACTTCTTGTTGGAAAAAGGCATGCTTTCTACTTAACTGCTCTTTAAAACGTTCTCTAAGCTTTTCTTTATAACCATTTTCAAGAAGCTGACGTTGCACTTGGTGTTGAACTTCTAATGAATGATTAGTTTTTCCCCTCAAAAAATAGAGTAAGGCAACAATCAGATGGACAGGCAATCCCAACAAAAGTAGCAGCCACTTGTATGTCGTTTGATGTTGCATTTTTTTGTAATGATGATTGATTGTTTCAGATATCGCTAGAGGGTAAAAATTTTTACCATTCTTTATTTCCTTTACTACCTCCATTTGCTTTGTATCACCTGCCTTATTTTAAATTGTATAATTCCGATAGGTATAGTATACTTTAAAAAAATCAGATTACAATATAAAAAATTCCTTTATTACATAAAAATTCAGATTGTTAGTAGGTGGAAGAGCTATGGAAACATTGCTACAGGTAAAAGACTTAAAAATATCCTTTCAAACCGGTGACACCGAGTTTGAAGCCGTTAAAGGGGTTAGTTTTGAAATAAAGAAAGGCGAAACCTTAGGAATCGTTGGGGAGTCAGGAAGTGGGAAAAGCGTTACTGCTAGGTCAATTATGCGCCTTCTCCCTTCACCTCCTTCCTTTATGAAAAGTGGAGAAATCACTTACCAAACAGAAGATCTTATTTCAAAGAGTGAAAAAGAAATGGAAGCTATTAGAGGACGTCATATCAGCATGATATTCCAGGATCCAATGTCCTCTTTAAATCCTACCATGCAGGTTGGAAAACAAATTATAGAAAGCTTGATTAAGCATCAAGACCTTCCTAAAAAAGAAGCAAAAAAAAAGGCATTGGAATTACTGCAATTAGTGGGGATACCTAATAGTGAATTAAGATACAGCCAATATCCGCATGAATTTTCTGGCGGAATGAGACAGAGGGTCATGATCGCCATTGCGCTTGCTTGTAGACCTAGTCTACTTATTGCTGATGAACCGACCACGGCATTAGATGTAACCATCCAAGCACAAATCCTGAACCTTATGAAAGAAATGCAGGAGAAATTCGGCACTGCCATTATATTGATCACACATGATTTTGGAGTAGTAGCTAGAATGTGCGATCGAGTGGCCGTCATGAAAAAAGGGGAAATAGTGGAAACAGGAACAACGGAAGCGATATTCGAAAGCCCTCAGCATCCCTATACGAAGAAACTATTAAACGCTCTGCCGCGGCTTGACGAAACGAAGAAGAAAAAAAGAACTCCCCTGATTCTCAGAGGTGCTGATGTAACAGAGCCACTATTACAGGTCACTTCTTTAAAGCAACACTTTCCATTAGGAAAAGGAAAGATATTAAAGGCTGTTGATAACATCAGCTTTCACATTAATCCTGGAGAAACATTAGGTCTTGTTGGAGAATCTGGTTCAGGGAAATCCACGACAGGTCGCGCGCTACTACGACTACATGAACCTACAGATGGTGAAGTCCTCTACAAAGGAATACCAATTAACCGATTAACAAAGACAGAACTGAAAATTATGCGCCGTCACATGCAGATGATTTTTCAAGACCCCTACTCTTCTCTCAATCCACGTAATAAAGTGGTGGATATCATCGGTCATGCTCTAGATTTACACGGGATGGCAAGAAGCAATCAGGAAAGAAAGAAAAAAGTCGAAGAACTTCTCGAGATGGTGGGACTGGATGCTTTTCATGCAGAACGATATCCACATGAGTTTTCCGGAGGTCAACGCCAACGTATCGGAATAGCTCGCGCCCTTGCAGTAGAGCCAAGCTTTATTGTTTGTGATGAACCGCTTTCTGCACTAGATGTATCTATTCAATCGCAAATTGTTAGCTTACTAGATGATCTTCAGCAAAAACTGGGTCTAACCTATTTATTTATTGCGCACGATCTATCCATGGTAAAACATATTAGTGATAGAGTTGCAGTAATGTATCGAGGAAAAATTGTAGAACTAGCCGAAAGTGAAGAGCTCTATTCCAATCCACAGCATGAATATACAAAGTCGCTGCTTTCTGCAATACCTATTCCAGATCCGAAAGTAGAATCACAGAAAAAGAGAGTACTATTTCAAGAGAACTCCGAGGTCGATAAGTATAACCTGCAGTACTCAGAGCTCGTGGAGGTCACCAAAGGTCATTGGGTCGCCATGCCTTCTAAATATGAGGTCATGTAAATAATTCTCCACGACTCTAAACCATGTAGGAAGAATGGTTTAGAGCCCTTTTTAATTAGATTCTTTTAGGAGGGACAGAATGAAAAGCACTTTAGCTATTGATTGGCAAGGGATAAATCTTTCTGTATCCATTGAATATCCAACATCTTACTTCGATAATGACATGAAGAATGCATTATTTCCTGTCATCATAATTTGCCATGGCTTCATTGGATCGAAGGTGGGAGTCAACCGACTGTTCGTGAAAGCTTCTAAAGAGTTAACTTTAAAGAATTATATAATTGTCAGATTTGACTATCTTGGATGTGGCGAAAGCGAAGGGGAATATGGAAACAATACAATGCATGACATGATTCATCAAACGAAACAAGTCATTAGTTTGGTGAAAAAATTAGAAAGAACGGATTCAACCAACCTTACACTTATCGGTCATAGTTTGGGTGGAGCAGTCGCCCTCCTTACCGCCATTAAAGAGCAATCCGTTAAAAAGTTAATATTATGGTCAGCAGTAGGAAACCCTTTTCTGGATATCATGAATATTATTAAGAAACGCGTAACTGATCTCGATTATCATGATACTTTCGATTACCAAGGTTTTCTTCTAAAAAAGGATTTTCTCCTCTCATTAAAAGAATACGAACCTTTAAAATGGAGCTTTAATTACACCGGCGATGTCCTGGTGATTCATGGAGATGAAGATGAGGAAATTAGTGTTCATTATTCTACACAATATGAACTAGCTTTTCATTCCAGACAAACGGGAGCGATGAAGAAACATATCATCTCAGGAGCAGATCACACCTATTCCTCTCATTCCACTTATAACCAATTAATTCAAACGACTATAGATTGGATGGAGAGTTATAAGCAGACCTCATAAAATAAGGTGCCAGACCCCCAACATCGCTTTATAGCAATGTTGGGGGTCTGGCACCTTCATTTCATTTATATGCTACTTCTACACTATCTCAATACAACCCTTTACACCAAAACTCACCTTACCATCTTTAATCTCAACAGCTTCACCGGCAGCCAGCATCACTATTTTAATTATAAGGGGTTACGTTCGGTATATAGCCATCCGACTGATAAATCAACTCTGTTAGCTTAACTACTTCTTTTGCGAAATTTCCTGGCACCATTACTTCATGATGTCCTAAGATCGAATCTATAAAACTTTTATCCGAATTCATTGTTTGCTGAGGAATCTCAGGTTTTATCGGAGGGTTTCCAATCTTACGAACCGTTATGTTTCCATTATCGTAAAAAATAGCTCCATCTTCCCCACAAAAAACATAGGTTTCATGCCAGCACGGGGCATTCCCCACAATATTAAGGCCTGCGACAACATTATTCTCAAAACGAATAGTTGTAAAAGAATCAATCTCTACTGGAGAATCACGTAATTCTAGTTTTGACTCTACTTCCATTGGTTTTAATCCTGTAGTCCACAGAAGTACATCAATTATATGACTGCCCGAATCCATGAGCATCCCTCCCCCTGAAAGGTCAGGATTTTGGCGCCATGTTTCAGCGGAGAGCTGCTTCCATTCTTGATAAAGACAGGCGGTAATTGAGGTGAGATTTCCAATAATATTGTTCGAGATTGCCTCACGAATATATAGAAACGCTGGTTCAAAATGTCTTTGATAAGATACTTGAAGTACTCTATTCGCGTTTTTTGCAAATTTAATTAGTTGCTCCGCTTCTTCTAGTGAACAAGCCATCGGTTTTTCAATCAAAACATGACAATTATGGCTCATTGCATCCATCACATGTTCAAAATGAAGGGTATGCGGAGAACATATAATCACCGCATCCATTGGAATTTGTTCTAACATATCATGATGATCATTGAACTGTGCAACACCGTTAAGCTTAAAACGATTAATTAAGGTATCTCGATTATTTCTATTAGGGTCTGCAACCGCTACAATTGTAACGCTTTTTAATTCTTTTAACTGTTTAACATGTAAATGAGAAATGCCACCTGTACCAATAAGTCCTACTTTGACAATTTTCATTCTATCCCTTCCCTCAAAAAGATTAAAAAAATTTGTAGTCTCCATGTCTCATAGCAAATCTTTTTTGATTCTTAAGCTTTACTTATTTGGAACGAAAATAGGTTGTTCGTCAAAAGAAACTGCTTTACCCGTTTTTGCAGACTCATAGATAGCTTCTATAATTCGCGTGACAACATATGCTTGTTCTGGTCTTACGACTGGTTCTGTGTCATGAAGTATATTATCTATCCATAGGCGGGCTTCTAAATCAGCATCGGTTTCAGAATTTCCATCGTAGAATGCTACGCCTCCTGCACCAAGATCCACTTTTGTCGTGTAAAGTTTCCCAAAGTTTTCACCGTTTATTCTAAGACCATCTTTCATATCAGCTCCACCCTCTGTTCCACTTAGGGAACATTTTGCCTCATCAATATCTAAAGAATTGAGGGCCCAACTTGCTTCTAAAACAATGGTTGCGCCATTTTCCATCGTGATAAATCCAAATGCAGAATCTTCGACTGTAAACTTCTCCGGATCCCAAGGCCCCCATGCATTAGCCGCATCTTCCTTCTGACCCAATTTATGATAAGTAGAACCCATAACAGTCTTTGGCTTATAGTTGTTCATCATCCACAAAGTTAAATCAATGGCATGTGTACCAATATCGATTAATGGACCTCCACCTTGCTTTTCTTCATCAAGAAATACACCCCAAGTTGGAACAGCACGACGGCGAATAGCATGAGCTTTAGCAAAATATACTTCCCCAAGATCACCACGTTCGCATACTTTATGTAAATACTGGCTGTCTGGACGAAAGCGATTATTATACCCAATGGTTAGTTTTTTACCAGAACGTTTAGAAGCTTCTATCATAAGACGAGCTTCCTCTGAAGTTTTCGCCATTGGTTTTTCACACATGACATGTTTCCCTGAATCAAGAGCTGCAACTGCTATTTCAGCATGGGAATCATTCGGGGTCAGTACATGAACTACTTCAATTGACTCATCCTCAAGTAGCTCTCTATAATCCTCATAAACTTTCGCATTCTTAATCCCGTATTCTATTGCAGCTTTTTCAGCTCTTTCAATCAGTACATCACAAAATGCAACAAGTTCCACTGATTTAAGCTTCGATAAACTGGGCATATGCTTTCCATTGGCAATACCGCCACAACCGATAATAGCTACTTTTACTAGTCTAGACATATAATTTCTCCTCCTATAACGCTTTATTATTTGAAATAAATTTCAAGATGTTCTTTTGCCTTTACAATTCCCTTACGTTCATCCTCAATAGAACCCCAATAGCGATGGTCTTCTAATTCAATACTGATGGGACCATTGTAACCAATCTTTTCTAATCGTACTGCAATTTTTGCCCAGTCCACATCACCTTGTCCTGGAATCGTGTAACGCCATGACCCTTCGGAAAAATCATATTTGGATCCAAATGTAGCCGGAATCACACCACATTCATATAATTCATCATGTAAAATTTCAGTATCTTTTCCGTGGCAGTAAGTTACTTTTTCTCCAAATTCGGTTAAGAATCTTAAATGATCTATACCTAGTCTAACTAAATGAGACGGGTCATAATTAATTCCGAAATGTTTAGATGGAATGACATGAAACATCGCTCTGAGCATTTCCGGTGTACAGCCTAGGGTAGGATAATAAGGTGCAGGGCCGGGCCAGCCTTCAAGTGCGATATAAATATTCTGATTCTCGGCATGCTTTACAATATTAGGAAATGTATCTTTCCAAATATCAAAAGCTTCCTTACGAGACATTGTAATATCTTCAGGAACTAGACACATAAATATCACTTTGCCACCAAGTTGTGAGACTTCCGTTATTTGATTTTTTATGGCATCTACTGCCTCTGCTCTACTCTTTTCATCAATACTGAGCAGCTTTGTATGCCCCACCGCCCCTATTCCATCTATCGATCCGACTTCAAGTCCCGCTTTTTCTAAAACAGTTTTCACCTCTTCGTTATAAAAGGGCACATCTAGTACATCTAAACTAATACTAGAAGCCCAATTTGCCACAGATTCTATTCCCTCGGCACCAATATTCGGCGGTATTCTCATCCCTATTTTTTTGACCATCTTAAAAACCTCCTTCAGAATAGGTATCTATCAATTTATTTAATTCCACTGAATGTAATACCTCTAATAAATGTTTTTTGTAAAAAGAAAAATAGAATAATAACCGGAATTGTCATCATTGTTGAGACTGCCATCATAAGACCCCATTCAGAGCCTTTTTGACTTTGAAATTGTTGTAAACCTAGTGATATTGTATATTGAACAGAATCGGTTAAATATAATAACGGTCCAATAAAATCTGTCCAGCTTGCCATAAATTGAAACAATCCAACCGCTAGAACAGCCGGTTTTGCTAGAGGTAGCATAATTTGCCAATAAATTCTAAACTCTCCAGCTCCATCAATTTTTGCAGCCTCTCTTAAACTATCAGGTAACCCCATAAAAAATTGTCTTAGTAAAAAGATGTAAAAGGGTACTCCAAAAAAAGCTGGTATAATCAATGGATATGCTGTTCCAACCATTCCTAATTTTTCAAACAACAAAAATAACGGGATCATGGTTACTTGGCCAGGAATCATCATCACTCCAATGGTAATGATAAATAGAATATTTCTGCCGGGCCATTTTAGCTTTGCGAAGCTATATGCAACAAGTGGACATGAAATGACAGCTCCCAAGGTACTAAAAATAGTAATGATAATTGTATTTTTTAAATAAGTAAAAAAGGGTATATAAGTCATTGCATCAAGGTAATTGCTCCACATTACCGGTTTTGGAACCCATTCTGGTGGAAATGTGAAAATTTGCGTCATCGGCTTTAATGATGTCGATACCATCCAAATAAATGGGATTATAAAAAAAAATGAGGCAACAATTAAAACAATATGAGCTGAATATCGGGATACCTTCTTTTTCATCGTGCCATCCATGGTTTTACCCTCCTTATTTCCCTTGATAATGGACCCAACGCTTAGATGTAATAAATACGAATGCAGTTAGTCCCATAATAATCACAAACAAAATCCAAGCCATAGCAGAGGCATAACCCATCTTAAAGAACTTAAATCCATTGTCATACAAATACATTACATAGAAGGTTAAGGAATTAGCTGGTGTTCCCTGTCCTTGTGTTAATGTATAAGGTAAAGTAAATTGTTGGAAAGCACCGATAATACCCATTACGAGATTAAAAAAGATTACTGGTGTTAATAGAGGGAGCGTGATATGTAATGTCTTTTGAAACCAATTTGCTCCATCCACTTCTGCAGCGTCATAATAGTCCTCTGGTATATCACTAAGACCAGCAAGATAAATAATAACCGCCTGACCAATTCCCCATAATGACATTATAATAAGAGAAGGCTTTGACCATGTCACACTTCCGAGCCAAGCTGGACCTTCAATCCCAATTGTGTTCAAAAATCCGTTGACTAGACCAAACCCTGGATTCAATAGCCACATCCACAAAACAGCAAGAGCTACATGTGGAACAAGTGTTGGTAAGAAAAAAATCGTTCTGTAAACCGCCATCCCTTTCACTTTCATGTTCAACATCATTGCAAGCGCAACACCAAAAATAATACTCAATGGTACAAAATAAACAGCAAAGTAAACTGTGTTATACACTGATTTCCAAAATAATGTATCATGTAATAAGTCCTTATAATTTTGTAATCCGATAAATTCTCCTGGCTGAAGGATACTGTATGAAGTAAAACTAAAATAGATGGAAGAGAATAACGGTATAGCATAAAAAATAACCAAACCGATAATCCATGGTGAAGCAAATAATAGTCCGTGTTTGTATTTCCCCCAATTAGGTAACTTTTTCTTGGGGGCATAATGCAATTGACTTCCTTGCCCTGTTTCAAAAGACTTTATTGGATCTACTTTTTGTGCATTCCCTTCCACTTTAATCCTCCCCTTACTCTAGAAAAATAGGGAGAGTAAAAACCCCTCCCGCAATTTTTACTTATTAAGCTCTTTATTCACTTTTTCATTGACCTTGTTTAGAAGTTCTTCTGGTGTACCATTTCCTCGAGTAGCATTTTCTACGGCACTTGCTAGTTCGTTCCAATATAATGACCCTTGTGTCATAACAGGTCTATGGTTAGAAACAGGTAATATTTCAACAAATTCTTTTAAGATGGGGTCTTCTTTATAACCCAGTTCTTCATTTACAGAATCTATAACTGAAAAGTCTCTAGCAATTTCACTAAATATTTTTTGGCCTTCTTCACCGCCATAGAACTTCATAAATTCCCATGCAGCTTCTTCATTTTTTGCCCCTTTAGGTATTACAACTGACCAACCACCTGACCATGTTGTATGATTCTCACCAGTCGGTGTTGGCATTGGGAAAACACCATAATTTAAATCCGGATTAAATTTCTTAATAGCGGAAACTTCCCAAGGACCACTCACTTTCATACTAAGTTGCCCCGTTAAGAAAGGGTCCATAGCGCCTGTACCTTGCGAATCAGTAAATCCAGCAATGTCCTCAACATTATATTTTTTCGCAAAATCCGTCATCCATTGTAGTGCATCTATGACCTTTGGATCGTTTGCTGTAACAGTATTTGTTTCAGGATCAAAGAACTCTCCTCCAAATGCCCATCCCCAGCCGTATAACCAGCCTTGGCCAAACCAAGGAATAAAGCCAATTCTCTGGAACCTCTTACCGTCTTTGATAGTTAACTTTTCTGATGCGGCTTCTAATTCAGCTATTGTTTTTGGTAGGTTGTCAGTATCCAGCCCTACTTCTTCGAAATGATCTTTATTAAAATAAACAAGACGTGAATCAGTGGATATTGGTACCCCGTATAAATTACCCTCATAACTCGCTTCATCCCAAGCAAACGGATAATAGGACTCCTTAACAACTCCGCTTGCCTCCGCTAAATCTGTTAAGTTCAATAACGAACCTTGTGCAGCCCAAGCTCCAATCTCAAAACGGTCAAAATAAGCAACATCTGGCGGGTTGCCTCCTGAAATAGCGGTCAGTAGTTTTTCATTTTGTCCTTCTCCCTGATTAGCAGTATAAACGGCTTTTATTTTAATTTCGGGATTTTGTTCTTCAAAGGCTTTAATGACGGCATTAGCAGCTTCCTCTGTAGAATCTGTCAAAGAATGCCAAAAAGTAACAGTAGTTTGACCTTCCGATGAGCTCGAATCAGAAGAACATCCAGTGAGAAACATGGATACAGTGAAAACGAATGCAAATGATAACAATCCAATCCTCTTTTTAAGTTGACTCATTTTAATCCCCCTGCCATTTTTATTAAATGCTGGTTTAACTTTCCGTTTGTTATTATGTAACTTCATGATGACCCATTAATAAAGCGCTTTCATTCTAAAAGAAAAAAATAGAACAAAAACAAATATGTTATACTAACCATAACTTGTTATTATTAATGGTATGTTAATAGATTACCAACGTAAATAATATATGTCAACATGGTTTTTTTATTTTTCTGAATTTTTAATAAAATAAAAAACAGCCCTTATTTATCATTAAGGGCTGTTTTACTTTTTTCACGATTAACACAAATCGAATTTTGTACCATTGTAGACTTCCCCTCTATTAAAGAGAATCCAATGGCCGTGTACTTCGGGATTTTTTCACCTTTTATGTGCTTCATTAAAAAATTAACTGCTACACTTCCCATTTCACGTTCGTGTTGACGTATATGTGTAAATGTAGCTTGATTCAAACAATTTTCGGGTGAGTCGAAACATACTATTGAATAATCTTCAGGAACTTTTTTTCCTAAGTCAGTTATAACCTTTTCAAGTATGAGGGCCAAATCATATTCACAAACATTAAAGCCGGTAACAGTAGGATTTTCATAGATAAACCGTTTAATTGCTTGATAATCTTTATTGTTTTCAGTTTCATCCTTAGAGTAATCTTGCGGTAAGTTGGAATAAAGATGATTGAGATGGAATTTCGGATTTAAAATTAACCCCTTCTTTGAATATGAAAGGTTAAACCCTTTTAATCTCTCTTCAATTGTAGATGTTCCAGTGGGTGAAGAGGATAAGAATGCAATATCTCTATGTCCTAAAGAGAACAAATAATCAGTTAACATTTCGCTTGCCGTTTGATTATCCGTGCAAATTGAACTTGCTGGTATACCTTTCAAATATCGATCAATTAAGACTAGAGGAAAATTATTTAATACTAACTTTAAGAGTTCTACATTATAGTGCTCACCATTAACCGGAAAAATAATCAGTCCATCTACTCCGTAGTTTACTAGACTTTTTATCGCATTCTCTTCTTCTTTAATCTCTCCATGTGTGCGACGGATTATTAAATGACAATTATTTTGCAAACACTCTTCCTCGATTGCCATAACAAGGTTTGTTCCGAAGGCATCTGAAAACCCAGGAATAATTAGAGCAATTAATTTACTATCTGAGGCATTATCGAACTTAGAAAGATCCGCTTGATTTACTGTTGGATGCTCCTTAGAAACGAAAGACCCCTTCCCTCTTATCCGCTCAATAAAATTGTTTTGTGCAAGTAAATCTAGCGCTTTTTTGGAAGTAATTCTACTGACATTAAAATCTTCAGCCAACTCTTTTTCAGATGGAACTCGATCACCGCGCTTTAAAAGTCCTTCTTTAATCTGTTCAAGCATATAATTATATATTTTTTCATATAGAGGAGTATTCATAGCATCTTATCACCTTTTAGTTAGTTGTTATACTTATTATAACTAACATAACATCTACATTCATTTAATACAACAAAACGGATAAAAGATCTATATTCTTTTGATTATAAATATGCATATGTAGTAAATAACACACAATAATATCTATAAACAAGTCCTTTTTATTGATTTATGGTGTTTTCAGGATCCAGATAGCATTCTTACTATACTACTTTTTATAGATCAAAAAAAACGCTTGGTCATCCCCAAGCGTTTTCCTATGTCCAATGTGGACCATTATTTAACTCTTACTTCTTCACTACCTCAATACGACCGGTCTCTCCAAATCTAACCGTTCCATCCTTAATCTCAACCACTTCCCTAGTAGCTAGATTGGTAAAGATGATTGGTGTAATGGTGGATGTTGCTTCTTCTTGAATGATTCTTAGGTCTACTTTTAATAGTGGCTGGCCTTGCTTAACTGTGTCTCCTTGCTCAATTAAGCTCTCGAAACCTTTTCCTTTTAAGTTAACCGTATCAATCCCAACATGTACCAGAACTTCCCTGCCTTCTGGAGTTTCAATTCCGATTGCATGTTTTGTTGGGAACAAGTTGACAATTTTACCATCGACGGGTGATACGACTGTTCCGTCTGTTGGCTCGATTGCAAAGCCGTCGCCCATCATTTTTTGGGAGAAGATTTTGTCTGGTACTTCACTGATTGGTAAGAGTTTACCAGTCATTGGCATTGCAACTTCAAATCCAGTCGATGAAACAGCTACAGATTCCTTCGTTGCTGCTACTTCACTGTTTACTGGTGTTTTCCCACTAAGAATATCTTGGATTTGCCCTTTAATTATTTCAGAACGTGGTCCAAAGATTGCTTGGATGTTTTTATCAATCTGCATTACTCCTGAAGCACCAAGCTTTTTCAATTGCTCTTTATCTACCTTCTCTACATCGCGCACACTGACACGAAGACGAGTGATACAAGCATCTAAATCAGCTAAATTTTCTTTTCCTCCAAGTGCTTGCAACACGCCATATGGAAGATCCGTTGCCGCAGAGCTCGTACCATTTGCTTCTTCTTCCACTTTTTCCTCACGACCAGGTGTCATTAGATTGAACTTCTTAATCGCAAAGCGGAAACCAAAGTAATAGATTACCGAGAATGCCAGACCTACTGGAATGACTAACCACCAAGCCGTCTGATTTGGTAAGATACCGAATAAGATATAGTCAATGACACCACCCGAGAATGTCATCCCGATTTTTACATTTAAAATATGCATCACCATAAAAGATAATCCAGCAAACAATGCGTGAATTCCAAAAAGCACCGGTGCTACAAATAAGAAACTGAATTCAAGTGGTTCTGTGATACCTGTTAAGAAGGATGTTAAAGCCGCAGAACCCATAATTCCTGCTACATACTTCTTTTGTTCAGGGCGTGCACAATGATAGATTGCTAAAGCTGCTGCTGGTAGACCGAACATCATGAATGGGAATTTACCAGTCATGAACGTACCTGCTGTCAACTCTACTCCATCTCTTACTTGTGCCATGAAAATCGTTTGATCCCCACGAACAATTTGGCCTGCTGCGTTCGTATAAGAGCCAAATTCAAACCAGAACGGCGAATAGAAAATATGATGTAAGCCAAATGGAATTAATCCACGTTCAATGACACCGAAAATAAATGCCGCTAAAGTGCGGTTAGATTCTGTCATGAAGTAGGAGAACGTATTTAATCCTTCTTGTGCAAAAGGCCAAATAAAGTTCATAATTATTCCTAAAACAAGTGCAGAAGCAGCTGTAACGATCGGTACAAAACGCTTTCCTGCAAAGAAACCAAGATAAGATGGAAGCTCAATATTGTAGAATTTATTATACATATAAGCTCCGAGAACTCCGGCTATAATACCACCAAACACCCCGGTTTGTAGGGTCGGAATTCCAAGTACATTGGCAAGAGCCGGATCAGTTGCGACCTGTTCTGCCGTCACCCCACTAATAACACTCATCGTGACATTCATAATTAAATAACCAATCATCGCTGCAAGTCCGGCAACACCATCACCGCCTGCAAGTCCAATCGCTACCCCCACCGCAAAGAGAAGCGGTAGATTCGAGAAGACAATACTTCCTGCTTGCTCCATAATCTGAGCAAGTAAAATAATCCAATCTGCCTCTAAAAATGAAAGACGGCTTACAAGGTTCGGATTTTGCATCGCATTACCAAAAGCAAGCAAAATACCTGCAGCTGGCAATAATGCAACTGGAAGCATTAACGCGCGTCCGATACGCTGCAAGACCCCAAAAGATTTCTTAAACATAGCTTTTTCCTCCTAAATATTGTACATGCATGTCAGAAACGCTCTCAATCTATCAAAAACAACAAAAAAGACATGAGAATCAAGAAAGGGTACACAAAGTAAAAGTAGATGTATGTATATCTACCTTCCATTGCGTGACCATCTTTCTTCCTCTCATGCCTGCATCACCAGTAACACGTGAAAAAAGTGTCGTGAATATTCTATTGTTTTGAAAGCCTTTGCAAATGTAAGGTCAAATACACGGCCTCAGCATCTGGGACAGACTTATGTAATTTCTGCTGCATTATTTTAATCAATTTCCAAGCTAGATTGTAGCACACTGGATATTCAGTCTGCAATACTTTTGCAAGAATTTCTTGATTTTCCGGTTTATTTTGTCCAGTCTTAACTCTCTCAATGGAAGCATGAAAATGCCGAATCAAACGTAAATAATTCACATCCGAACGATCAATTGAAATTTTCAAATAAGATTCAATCACTTCCACCATCTCACTAATCAACTGCGTATGCCGGTTAACCTCCGACAAATCACGATTCGTCAACGCACTATGAATATGTAGCGTAATAAAGCCAATTTCCCCCTCAGGAATAGCGAGATTAAGCTGCCCATTCAACCACTCCACAATCTCCAGTGCAACTGCGTACTCCTTTGGATAGGCGAGCTCCGTTTCCGTCAGAAAAGGATTTTTAATATCAAGCCCCTGTTGAATCCGCTTCACAGCAAAATAAAGATGGTCTGTCAGTCCGACATGAATATGCTCATTCAACCGAACCTGAAACCGCCGCTCAATTCGCTCAATACACTCATTCATAAGACCAATAAACGACTCGTCTACATAGTTAAGTAGCTGCTTATATTGCTGTTGTTCACCTTGGTCTTTTAACACAAAAAACTTCTCCGCGCGATCGACTGTTACATCCTCTCCCGCTTTCTTCCCAAAGCCGATTCCTTTACCCGTAAGAATAACTTCATCGTATTCTGGATGTTCGGCGATAAGAACATTGTTGTTTAGTACTTTTTTGACTTGCATGGGCATTCCTCCGTGCTAAAAACTGCAATATATATTAAAGTACGCTAGGATAGAAATAGAGTCAAGTTTACAAGACGGATACTCCATACACCGAAAGTAAAATATGAAGCATTTTACATGTAGAAAATCTTCACTAAACAATAAGGGCTCTCTTCTTTATAAGTGGGTAAGGAGCAAGAACAAAGTCGCCCTTGGGGAATTGTACGACAATAAGGCAATAGGAATAACCCCACTCTTCTATTTGGATGAGTGAGGTTATTCTAATAGAAGTATTGGAACCATCTAAAAATGTTAGTGGAATAGATTGAATTTGATTTCACTTAATCTTTCGGTGCGTCAAGTGCCTGGTAATCTAATTGATATTTTCCGCCTTCTGCAACTTCGGAATGGTATAGCGCCTTAAGTGCAAAGTTCTTTTCAAGGCCGTGTTGTTCCATCAGCTCTCTAAGGCGTTGTTGCAGTTCATTATTATCTTTTATAAGCTGTTTCATTTGAGACTTCATAAACTTCAATGGATGATAACTCCTTTCAAATACAATAAGTAGTCTTCCTAGTATACATGATTTTTGTCAATGGTGAAGAATAATAGGGGGCAACGTGCTAGTTCTTACACGATGTGTGATGTTCTTGGATAGATTTATACCAATGCCGATTAGAAAATAAGGTTTACTAATTAAGAATCCCCCTTTATCCTATGAAAACTTCCTTCCTGTTATATTTTTTAATTATTTAGATAATTAGTGACAAATTTCAACCATTCATATATACTCTAACTATTCCTCCAAGATCCCCCCTATTGCTAAGTTATAAAAATTACTAGAAAGTGAGTTGGTAATTATAATGAATGTCCTCGTTTTATGCCCATGTAACAGCGGAATCCCTCGGAATATATGTTGCGATCTTCTTCCTGAAATCAAAACCTTCATTAATTCAAACCCAAGTCCCTTCATACAACAAGAACACATTGATAATATCAAAATTGCCTCTAAGTTCAATATGCCCATACGAGGATATCTCCATTTTTACAGAAAAGAACTAATACATTACGTAAAAGATGTTACAAACGATGATAACACTTACAACTTCCTCGAATCCTTTTCTTACTATCTGTGCGCAAAGCATGAAGTAGATCAAATACACTCTTGGAATGAATGTCAAACCAGCTTCTGGGATGAATTTATTTCCACCTATTGCCCTCATATCATTTACCTCTCAGCTCATGAAAAGGAAGTAGATGAGTTCCTCTATCAACTAACCACATTCGCAACCTGGTTTGAAAAGCAGCAAACTGTATCACTACTCCATTTCATTGATCTATTTATAACAGCCTACAAATCTGAGTTGCTACTATGTGAGAAGTTAATAAATTTTCTTTACCAAAAACATTGGCCGAATATATTACACAAAATTGGAATTACCTGCAGGCATTGGATGAGGAGGAAAACATATTAAATAACTACTCCTCCATTCAAGATGGCTTGTTTGAAATCACTGAATGTAAGAATAAGCATGTTGTTGTTCAATTACTAAAAACTAAAGAATATTTTTCTATAGCTGGATTACCTACTAACCTCGTTAAACCTGAGCTTTATTACATGGCACCATCGGTCGACACTCCAGTGGAAGTTCTTGGGACTGGATTTTCACTTCGGGTGTATATCCTCAGCAATCTAAATTGTATTTACCTCTTCACATGGAAACCGCTAAAACCTACCTGTATAATAGCACTTCGTTTCGCGTTTAATTTAGCAAAATGAAACAGTTAAGATACTTATAAAGAATAAAGGAGACACGTTGTGACGTTAAAACCTCGCCTCGAATCATTCGAATTAAAGGTGCTGAGATCCCTAAATATTCGTATGAATTTAAAAATAAACGAACAAAGCAACTACATGTACCTCAAAAAAGGCTACGATGGTGAAAGATTATTTGACAAATGGTTAGAAACCCTCACCAATGCACATCTCATTCTAAACGATTTATTACTGGAATATAACGGTACGGTCTTTCAAATTGATACATTATTATTTTACTCAGATAAAATTTACCATTTCGAAGTGAAGAATTATGAAGGCGATTTTTACATCGAAGCTGACAGATGGTATGCATTGACAGGAAAAGAAATCAAGAACCCCTTACTTCAATTAAAAAGAACGGAATCCTTATTAAGACAATTACTAGTAAAAAAAAGATTTAATCACACTATTGAATCTTATCTTATCTTCGTAAACCCTAAATTTCACCTTTATCAAGCACCTCTAAATCTACCGATTGTTTTTCCGACACAACTTACACGCTTTATGGAGAAGCTGAAAAACAAGCACTCTAAATTAAAAGATTCACACAAGAAATTAGCGAAGGAATTACTATCTATTCATAAAGACGAAACACCTTACAATCGATTACCTGAATATCAATATGATGAATTAGAAAAAGGTCTGATTTGTCCACTTTGTCACTCGATGTATACTACTTTTAAACCCATTTTAGTTTGTAATAGTTGTGGTGAAAAAGAAAGATACCCTACTGCTGTATTAAGAGCTATAGAAGAACTCCAAACTTTGTTTCCTGATAAAAAAATTACTACAAGCCTAATCTATGACTGGTGTAAAATTATTAAATCCAAAAGTACCATTCGTAAAACTCTCAAAAAAAAATTCAAGTTAGTGGGGTACAGTAAAGCTTCTTATTTTGTGAATCACGAGTAATTTTTTAGGCTCAAATTTCATTCATACTATTAGACACTTGGCCTCCACTTTATCCGGAGGCTTCTTTCTTTTTTGAGAGCACTTTTTTCGGCTTCGGGCTTTTCTATTACCTCTATCACGCTTTTGCGATCACCCTTTTCAGCTTCGGGCTTTTCTATTACCTCTATCCTGCTTTTGCGATCACCGTTTTTGGCTTCGGGCTTTTCTATTACCTCTATCCTGCTTTTGCAATCACCGTTTTCGGCTAGATGCAATTCTATTACCTCTATCACGGCTTTTGCGATCACCCTTTTCGGCTTCGGGCTTTTCTATTACCTCTATCCTGCTTTTTTGCGATCACCGTTTTTGGCTTCGGGCTTTTCTATTACCTCTATCACGCTTTTGCGATCACCCTTTTCAGCTTCGGGCTTTTCTATTACCTCTATCCTGCTTTTGCGATCACCCTTTTTTGGCTTCGGGCTTTTCTATTACCTCTATCCTGCTTTTGCGATCACCCTTTTCGGCTTCGGGCTTTTCTATTACCTCTATCCTGCTTTTGCGATCACCGTTTTCGGCTAGATGCAATTCTATTACCTCTATCTCGCTTTTGCGATCACCCTTTTCAGCTTCGGGCTTTTCTATTACCTCTATCCTGCTTTTGCGATCACCGTTTTCGGCTAGATGCAATTCTATTACCTCTATCACGCTTTTGCGATCACCCTTTTCAGCTTCGGGCTTTTCTATTACCTCTATCCTGCTTTTTTGCGATCACCGTTTTTGGCTTCGGGCTTTTCTATTACCTCTATCACGCTTTTGCGATCACCCTTTTCAGCTTCGGGCTTTTCTATTACCTCTCTCCTGCTTTTGCGATCACCGTTTTCGGCTAGATGCAATTCTATTACCTCTATCTCGCTTTTGCGATCACCCTTTTCAGCTTCGGGCGTTTCTCTAGCTCCTCTCTCTCTCTTTTGCGATCACCGTTTTTGGCTTCGGGCTTTTCTATTACCTCTATCCTGCTTTTTTGCGATCACCGTTTTTGGCTTCGGGCTTTTCTATTACCTCTATCACGCTTTTGCGATCACCCTTTTCAGCTTCGGGCTTTTCTATTACCTCTATCCTGCTTTTGCGATCACCCTTTTCGGCTAGATGCAATTCTATTACCTCTATCACGCTTTTCCGAACACCGTTTTCGGCTAGATGCAATTCTATTACCTCTATCCTGCTTTTGCGATTACCGTTTTCGGCTAGATGCAATTCTATTACCTCTATCCCCCCTTTTGCGATCACCCTTTTCAGCTTCGCCCCTTTCCATTACCTCTTCCCCGATTTTGCAATCACCCTTTTCGGCTTCGCCCCTTTCCATTACCTCTTCCCCGCTTTTCCAAACACCATTTTCAGCTTCGCCCCTTTCCATTACCTCAACCCTCACTCTTTGAGCCCACCGATTACTCAATCGAGCGATTTCACAGTTTTATTCCTCTAACTTTACAAACTAGAAAACCACCCTCAATCGCTGAAGGTGGTAGGAATATCATCAATCAACCATCTTATCAACCATGGTTTCCAACTTCTTCACTGTTTTCCAATTCCGCACCGTCACCGGAACTCCCAGCTTGGAAATTTTGGCTGCAAGCTTAGAATGTCGAAAGCTTTGACGTAAAAAAAGGTAGGTCTCTCTTCCTTTTATGGAGCATTCCTCCAAGTCACTTTGGTAAACAAGCAATTAATCGACACCTGCCTTTGAAGGTTCTTCGGCCGACAAAGCTAAATGAACACTTTCATCTTCTTGTAAAGAGTCAACCGGAAATGGACAATCACTAATAATCTTTGTCTTTACCTGAAAAAAGTATACTGAAAATCCCCTCTCCCTCGGTAATTTTTAAACTAATTGATACCAAAGCTCTTTTACGCAGTTGTGACAACTCCATGACTAATGGGCAATTTTAAAAATTATTTATTATACTCTTCTATTGCATTTTTTATAAAATGTAGTAAATTATATTATGTGAAGTATTTCACAAAGTTATTTCCGAAAAATAAAATTATATATAAAAACACTCACTCTCTTTTTTTAACCCATCATGTGAAATATTTCACAAAGTTGTTGTCTGTTATTCTCATATTATATAACTGGAGGAAATTAGAATGAACATTACATTAGGCGATAAAGTAGTTTTAGTAGGAACTGGTGCTGTAGGAGCAAGCTATGCATATGCGGTAATGAATCAAAGTATTTGTGATGAACTAGTACTTGTTGATTTAAATGAAGCAAAGGCTCAAGGAGATGTAATGGACTTAAATCATGGGGTTGTATATGCTCCATCCACGATGAAAATTAGATACGGTACTTATGAGGATTGTAAGGATGCTGCCATTGTTGTTATTTGCGCAGGGGCTGCTCAAAAGCCTGGAGAAACAAGACTTGATCTCGTCAGCAAGAACCTAAAAATTTTCAAATCAATTGTTACTAGCATTATGGATACAGGCTTCAATGGAATCTTTTTAGTAGCAACAAATCCTGTCGATATCTTGGCTTATGCAACATGGAAATTCTCTGGTCTTCCGAAAGAGAGGGTCATTGGTTCTGGTACCATTTTGGACTCAGCAAGATTCCGCTACTTATTAAGTCAGGAATTCGGTGTAGCACCAACTAGTGTTCACGCTTATATCATTGGTGAACATGGTGATTCAGAGTTACCAGTATGGAGTACAGCCAATATTTCTGGTAATCAAATTGCAGCTGAATTAACAGAGGAAAGAAAAGAAGAAATCTTTGTGGAAGTTCGGGATGCAGCCTATAAAATTATCGAGTCAAAAGGCGCTACTTACTATGGAATAGCTACTGGACTAGCGAGAATCACTAAAGCAATTCTTAACAATGAAGAGGTTGTCTTACCAGTTGGGTCTTTACTAGAAGGTGAATATGGTCACGAGGATGTCTATGTCGGAGTACCTACAGTAATTAATCGCTCTGGTAGAAAGAATATTATTGAACTTTCATTAAATACTATAGAGAAGGAAAAGCTGGCACACTCTGTTAAGACATTAAAAGATATACAAACTCCATTTTGGAAGTAGTTCTTCTTAATAATAAGCCATTCTCACAAAAGGGAGATTCATGAAATGTTAGTAGAAACCTTTAATCCATTTAATAATATATTAATTTCATCACTAGTAGCAGCGATTCCGATTATCTTATTTCTCTTATGCTTGACCATTTTTAAAATGAAAGGACTATATGCGGCGCTGTTAAATCTTGGTGTTACCTTTCTCATCGCGATGCTTATCTTTGATTTACCATTTGGAGAATCCGTTGGAAGTGTAATCCAAGGTGCCCTTCAAGGAATGTGGCCAATCGGTTATATCATCGTAATGGCCGTTTGGTTATATAAAATTTCCGTTGAATCAGGAAAATTTGACATCCTACGAGCAAGTATTGCAGGCATCTCACAGGATCAGCGACTACAACTTCTATTGATTGGTTTTTGTTTTAATGCATTTCTTGAAGGAGCTGCAGGCTTCGGGGTTCCCATCGCAATCTGTGCCGTTCTATTAGTTTCACTAGGATTTAAACCACTGCAAGCAGCAATGCTTTGTCTAATTGCAAATGGTGCATCTGGGGCGTTCGGGGCAATTGGTATTCCTGTTGCCATTACAGGCACGCTAAATTTAGAAGGTAATGTTACTTCTATGGACGTTTCCATGATGACCGCACTAACATTACCGATTATCAATTTTTCGATTCCATTTTTACTTATCTTTTTGCTAAACGGATTAAAAGGTGTGAAGGAAATTCTACCTGCCATCTTAGTAGTCGCTAGTACTTATACAGTAACGCAAGCTCTTATTACCATCTTTTTAGGTCCAGAGCTAGCTGATATTATTCCTTCTTTACTAACAATGGGTGTCTTGGCATTATTCTTAAGAAAATGGCAACCAAAAAATATCTTTTTACTAAACAATCAAGAGGTTAAAATTGAAAAGCATTCTGTCGGTGAGATTATCCGAGCATGGTCTCCCTTCTATTTACTAAGTATCTTTGTATTAGTTTGGAGCATCCCCGCATTTAAAGCTTTATTCCTAGAAGGTGGAGCACTAAACTTTACGATTGTAAAATTAGCAATACCAGGTTCTTCTCTATTCTCTAGCTTCAACTTAGTAAGTGCAACAGGAACTGCAATATTATTGGCTGGAATCACAACTATTTTAACAACTAAATCGATTGGCTTCCCAGCAGGATTCAAATTATTGAAAAAAACCGTATTAGAGTTTTGGATTCCAATTATGATGATCAGCGCTATCTTAGGTATCGCGAAGCTAATGACACATGCTGGTTTAACAACTGTATTAGGAGAAGCGGTTGCTACAACCGGAAGCATCTTCCCATTAGTATCCCCAATATTAGGATGGATTGGAGTATTTATGACCGGATCTGTTGTTAATAACAACACTTTATTTGCACCGATTCAAGCAACTGCCGCAAACATTATCGGAACAGATCCAGCACTACTAGTTTCAGCAAATACAGCAGGTGGGGTAATGGCAAAACTCATTTCTCCACAATCAATCGCCATTGCAACCGCGGCTGTTGGTCAAACAGGAAAAGAAGCACTTTTAACAAAAATGACGTTAAAATATAGCTTTGGTTTACTTGCCTTTGTATGTGTTTGGACGTTTCTGTTGTCATTAATGTTTTAGTGGGGTTTAGGGGGTTTAGTAATTTTAGTGTGGCCTGCCCCCCAGCGCTATAATGCCCTGGGCGGGCAGGTCTTTATTCTTTCATTCGTATGAAAAACTTAGCTTTAGCAACAATTCTATAAGTTCGCACTTTCCCTCTTTATCACAGTGTGGGTCAGGCACCATTTAAGTACCCCCAAGCATACTGAGCATACAACTCCGCACCTGTTGCTAGTGCATCTTCGTCAATGTTAAATTTCCCATGGTGATGTGCCCACTGTGTATCTTTTTGAAGGTTGCCGCTTCCAACGAGAGCAAAGCTACCTGGTGCATGGTCCAAATAGAAGCTGAAATCTTCTCCGCCCATGGTTGGCTCTTCATGATAAATCACATCTTCGCCAAATGCTTCTAAAGCAACTGCTTGGACTAGTTTAGCACTGGATTCATCGTTTAAGACTGCTTGAGTACCACGAATGTATTCTAACTTTGCTGTAGCACCATATACAGCTGCAACATGTTCCGCATAATGCTGTAGCTGTTTTTCAATATGATCTCTAGTTTCAGGATGGAAACAACGGACCGTTCCTTCAATGACGGCATTTTCGGCAATCACATTAAACCGTGTTCCGACCACCATTTTTCCTACAGTGAGGACTGCAGGACTTTTAGCATCGATGGTTCTAGAGACTACTGTCTGTACATTCATGACGAAGGACGAGGCAACAATTGCGGTATCAATACAATCCTGTGGCATAGCTCCATGACCGCCTTTACCTTTAAACGTTACTTTAAATAAATCCGCTGAGGCAAAACTTGGCCCAGGATTGCAGGAGACTTTATGGGTCGGCATCTGTGACCATATGTGAATACCGAAAACATTATCTACTCCGTCCATTGCTCCTTGCTTTACCATTGCTTTAGCACCTTCCGCTATCTCTTCTGCAGGCTGAAACAATAAGCGGACGTTTCCTGGTAAATCGTCTTTTATTTTAATTAATGCTTTTGCCGCTACTAATAGCATCGCCGTGTGGGCATCGTGGCCACAAGCATGCATTTTTCCTCTTTCTTTTGACATATACGGTAGATTCTTATTCAGCTCTTCAACCGGTAATGCATCCATGTCGGCTCTTAGGGCTACGGTTTTCCCAGGTTGTCCACCTTCGATTGTGGCAATGACGCCAGTAGGGTCAAGCTTCTGAAAAGGAATTTGTAATTTTTCTAGATAGGAACAAATAAAAGCAGTGGTTCTTTCTTCCTCCCAAGGCAATTCAGGCTCACTGTGTAACTTTCTCCGTATTTGGATTAATTCTTCGCTGTTGTTCTGAATGGCTTTTTTGATTATTGGATGAATCATTCTACTCTGCCTCCGTTAAGGTTTTGGCTGCTTCATAGAGAATATGAACAGCTTTTGCTAAATCTCTAGAGTCTGACCACTCTTCCGGACAATGGCTTAGCCCATCTTTGCTAGGAACGAATAGCATGCCAACTTCAGTAAAATCAGAAAAGACCATGGCGTCGTGTCCCGCTCCACTGTTGATAGAACAGTACGGAACTTCTAATTTATTACTCTTTTGTTTTAATAAAGAAATAATCTCTTGATTCATTGCTTTTGGTTGAATATATAAAAGCTCCTCCACGGATGTGGTAATCCCATTAGCATTATAAGTTTCTACTATTCTACTTACTTGTTCGATAACATTTCGGACATTTTCTTCTCTACCTGAACGGATATCCACTGTAAATACGACAGTATCTGGAATAACGTTGGCTCCATTCGGAAATACATGAAGGCGACCAGTTGTTATTACTGTTCCTTCCCCTTCTTGAATTGCTAGTTCTGGTAATTGGGAAATCATACTAGATGCGACGACTAGAGCATCTGCACGTCGATCCATCGGGGTAGTTCCTGCATGCCCCGCTCTACCCTTTACTGTAACTTCCAATTGTGTTAAACCAACAATTGCTTCTACAACACCAATCGGAGTGTTTTTTTCTTCTAGAATTGGTCCTTGTTCAATATGCAATTCAAGATAGGACTTAATAGTGTTGGAATCTCTTTTCTTCGTTAAAGATGTATCTAAGCCGATAAGCTTCATTGCCTCTACAGTGGAGATTCCATTTTTATCTGTTAGATTACTGAAGTCCTCTTCACTTAGTAAGCCAACCATTCCTCTTGATCCCATTAGGCCACCACCAAATCTTGAACCTTCTTCTTCGACCAGCGCAACAACTTCTAATGGGTATTTCGGTTTTAGCTTATTTTCCGCAAATAGAGCAGCCACTTCAAGACCAGCTACAACTCCGGCTGGTCCGTCATAAGCACCTCCGTTTGGTACAGAATCAAAATGGGAACCGATAAGGACGCTAGGGGCATCTTTCAACATCCCTTCAATCTTTCCAAAAATATTACCAAAACCGTCTTCGTGAACGACCAAACCGTATTCTTTCATAATTCTTTTCAAATAGTTTCGTGCACGTAGATGTTCTTCACTATAAGTTAGTCGAGTAGTTCCTTTATCAGGTGTAGCAGTGAATGTACTCAATGTATTAATATGTTCTTCGATTCTTTTTTGGACGTTGTTCATACTGGTCATCCATCCTTTCTCCTACAATAACCCTACAAATATACCTGCTAAAACAACGGACACTATCGTAACAGTGATAAATCCTCCGACTAGCATAGGTGGCAGCATGTGGCTCGTTAATATTTCTCTTTCTTTTTCATCTTCCGTTAATGAGTTAATTACCTCATTCGTGATAATATAATCTGCCGGGAATCCATATAACGCTGTCAATGAAACAGCAAACGCCATTTCTTTGCTTACTTTTAAAATCTTTCCTGCAATGAAGGAAAAAATATACATACCGATAACTCCTATGATGATTGTTCCAATAAGCGGGTAGATAATCTCAAGCATCATACTCGGTGTTGCTTGCTTTAAGCCGTCAAAAATAAAGAGCATAAGTGCCATTATGGCGAACCCAAAACCATTCGCTTTTTGTAATACCTGCCTTTCAAGGAATCCAGCACTTGTTGCTATTACACCGAACAATAAACAAAGAACGAACGGACTAACAGTTAAAACTGGCGCCAATAGAGTAGATACAAGATAGGCAAAATACGATACAAGTGCCAGTCTAAAAAACTTAAAGAAATCTGTATTATATTTTTCAGGTAGGTTTTTAAATAATTTTAATTCCACTTTCGGCGTTTCAGATACTCCAGATGTAGCTAGTTCTTGTTTGCTTTCCTTTAATTTCCCACTTCGATATTGTGTAAGAAGTCTTTTCCCTTCTTTTTTCAACACGATTGAGGTGATCGGATATCCCGCAAACCCTTGCATAACATAGATGACAATGGCAAACACGGATAAGGTTGCTAACCCCGCTTCTTTTGCACCTTCTGACATGATTAAAGCTGACACTACCCCACCCACTAAAGGCGGAATTGCTACGACAACTGTCTGATAGCCAAAAAGCAGTGTTCCTATACTAAACAAAATCGCGATTATTCCTAAAATACCTGAGAGTGCAATCACTATTGTCTTCCATTGTTTTTTCAACTCTTGAATCGATAGCAAAGTTCCCATATTGGTAATCAATAAATACATCATCATGGTAGCTACAACTGGCGGTACTCCTGCCAATGCCACAATGTCTTGTGGAAAGAAAGTCCAATATCCAAGAAGGAACAAAACCGCGCATACGAACATAGATGGAATCCATGCTTTCGTTCGAACGGCAACTAAATCCCCGAGAAATAAAATGAGTACAATTATTACTAACGCTAGCATCTGTGACATAAGTGTTCCGCCCCTTTTCTGTTTTGAATTCTATTTCGTACGATATACGAAATATTTTATGATAGTAAAATAATAGTATAGTTATACTTTTCAGTCAATTTAAATTATTTTTAATTTTCATGTAATCGTTTTCATTTTGTTTTACTTAGTAATTAATCCTTTCTTCTTTACAATCCAATAACAATAAAATTATATTGAAATGTTTTCTTTGATTATTGGCTTTGTTAAACACCGCTGTACTTTATCAGAGCCAATTGATTAAAAACAACAAAGACTCTTCCTTAAAAGAGAAAGAGTCTTTGCATCATATAAATTCATTTTAAAACTACCTGAAGTTGCTCTTACATGTAACGAATAGACCTCCACTTCATTAAAGGCAGGATAGATTCTAATGACAAACTTGGTTACGCCCCATGCGTTTAGCTTTATATAGGCATTCATCGGCATATTTTATTATTTGTTCCGTGTTCTTTATGGTCTCTGGGAATGTCGCTACACCAATAGAAACCGTTATGTTGATATGGTCTTGTTGAGAAATAGGAAAGGGATGTTTTTCTACTGCACGACGAATTCTTTCAGCTATTTCAATTGCTTGGTGATTTGGACAATCTGGTAAAATAACGGAGAATTCTTCGCCGCCATTTCTTGAAACTGTGTCAAAGGATCGAGTAGAGTTCAGGAGAACTTCCCCTAATTCTTTTAAGATGATATCTCCAACTGGATGCCCGTATTTGTCATTGACCTTTTTAAAAAAATCTATATCTAAAAGCAATAGTGATAGACGTTCGTTTTTTTCTTTTGCCCGTACTACTAGTTGATTCCAGACATCATCAAATTGTCGCACATTATTTAGGCCGGTTAGAAAATCCGTGGAGGATTGTTTTTCATATTTTTTTAACAAGGTATGTGATCGTTTTAAGTAATGATACACATAAATAGAAATAAGTCCTCCGATAGTAGAGATAACCCAAAAAATCGGAATTAAGACAAATAACAGCTCTTTATTATGGACGAGTATAAAAAGCATGAAGGTAAATTCAATATTTGCAAGCCCAATCATTGTGAGCGATTTCTTTATAATTCCTTTAGAGGAATCCATTTTTTTTACGATTAGATAAAACCCTAAAAAGAGCGAAATCATCAAAATTAGTGCAGCAATGGATGAAATGTTACTCCCTATCATAAATCGACCTACGATGATTAATAGAGTACTGATGAAGCCAGGAAACACCCCTATGAATAGCATAGTCAGCATAACAGGCAAATATCGTAGGTCTAAGATCGTCTCATCTGTAAGCTGTATGGAAAAATACATGAGCATATTTCCCAATACCCCACCAGCGATTCCGTCTACTAGGCCCAATTTTCTAGGAGACAAGTTTTCCAACTTGGTATTCCATCTAATTTGTAAATAGATAAACAAGAGGGAAATTAATATACATAAATTAATAAATAGATCAGATAAAAGATCGATAATAACCACCTCAATAATACTTCTAGCGGGCGTACACAAAAAAAAAGCCTATAAATATTTCTAGGCAATTTTAACTATATATTTTTTATGGTAGTTTGGAAAGAGCAATTAGAAAAATTTGATTATCTTTCACATTTAAAGCCAGAGGAAGGTGTTTACAGCAGAAAAAAAGGAGGCTTTACTTCCAGCCTCCCTTCTCTATAATTAAGTAACGGATATTTCTTCTATATTCTCAACATCCGCAACACTCGGTAGTGCAGAAATCGCACCTACCTTCGTACACACTAAAGCTCCCACTTTATTGCTGAAGGAAATAATTTGTTTAAGTTGATTAAAGTCTTCGGAAGCACTCTTAATATCCACTTCTTTTGCTAGTTGGTAAAGCGTAGCTCCAACGAAGGCATCTCCTGCACCAGTGGAATCAATTGATTTAACTGCAATACTTGGAACAATTTCGAAACGCTGACCATTTGAGATAAATGTTCCTTCTTTTCCTAATGTTACCGCTACTATTTTTGCACCTAAATCATGAAATACCTTAGCTCCTTTTAAGACATCCTTCTTGCCAGATATAACCTCTAATTCTTCCTCACTTACTTTTACAAAGTCTGCTAGAGCAATTCCTTCTTTCGCTAAATCAACAAAGACTTGTACTCTCCCGACCCAAAGATCTTTTCTGAAATTCGGATCAAAAGAAATGAATTTTCCTATGTCCTTCTCTGATTTCATTGTATTTAAGTAAGTTTCCTGGAATGGATTCTGTAATAGAGCGGTTGCGGAACCGAAATGTAAAATTGAGCATTTTTTTAGTTTCGCTTTATCGATATCTACTTCCTGTAAATAAGCATCTGCGCCTCGGTTGAAAGTAAAGTCTCTCTCTCCATCTGCCTTTAAGGATACAAAAGCTAATGTGGTTGGATGTTGTGTATCTCGCACGATCATAGAAGTATCAACTTTTGTTTCCGCTAATGTATTTATTAAAAATTCACCAAATGGATCATTCCCTACTTTGCCACAGAAAAGGGCATTTCCACCTAACTTCACCACCGTTGCACATACATTGGCTGGTGCTCCTCCTGCCTGTTTTTCAAAATGATGACCTTCGACTAAGTCGATGTCGACATCTGTACAGAAAAAGTCAATTAGTAATTCTCCGATACAAAATATTGATGTACTCACTTTCATGACACCGCCCTCTCGATAAATGAAGTTACTTACTCCATATCGAATCTAGTTCTGTTAATTTCAAGTAGTTAAGCTTTGTTGTTCCCTCTTTAGAAAATAAGTTAAGTTGGTTGTAGGGTTTACTTGGGAATACTAGACTAGTAAAAGCCGCTTCACCATCATTTGCAAATACCTCAAGGGATGAAGTATCGATAAATAGTTGAAGCTCGAGTTTGTTATTCTTCAACTTCAATGGAGCTTCTTGTACAGCAGCAAAAGATTCAGAAAAGCTGTTGTCTCCCGCATTTGTTCGATCCACTGATAATAATCCCTTAGCCACATCATATTGAATGATAATTTTTTCATCTGCCGTACTCTGAACAACGAGACCGAAAGAATCGGCATTTTGTGCTTCCCATTCGAGATTCACTTCCATTCTATCACTAACCATTTCATAGGAAACATCGTTTGAATCAATCGTAAAATTCTCGGAGATCGATGCCCCTTTTCGAATCGCCTCGATTCCTACTACTGGCTTTTGAACTAAGCGAGCTCCTTCATCACTAGCAGTTAATGTTAGCTCTCTTGGCAATGTCATCGCGCTACGCCAGCCATCTGTTGGCAGTAAATTTGCATAACGCCAGTTACTCATCCAGCCAATATACATTCTTCGTCCGTCTTCTGATGGAATATCTGACCAGCTGACTCCCGCATAATTATCTCTACCATAATCTAACCAAAGAATCGTTTCATCCGTGTTATCATTTACAAAAGTCGTTCCGTCAAATTGTCCGATAAAATATTGGGTTCTTGATCCCTCTTTAAACTCAGGATTATCTCCAATACTTACGAGCATCACCCATTTTTCATTATTATCTTCCCCGTCAACAGGAAGTTTGAAGAGATCAGGACATTCCCACACCCCTGCATGTGATCCAGCTCGGTTCCCAAATTCACTGGCAAACTCCCACTCAAGGAGGTTAGGAGATGTATAAAGCATCACAGTTTGTCCTGTAGCTAATATCATCACCCATTTATTCGTTTCACTATGCCAGAAAACCTTTGGGTCGCGGTAATCAGTAATATTTATATCGGAAAGCACTGGATTCCCTTCATATTTAATCCACGTTCTTCCAGCATCCTTACTATAGGCGATGCTTTGACGCTGGCAAGGTCTATCAGAATCAGGATAAGTCCCAGCACTTGTATAAATGGCTACCAGACCCGGTGCTTCCTCAAAAAAGCCGGATGTATTATTCCAATCCACCACGGCACTTCCGGAGAAAATATCTCCATATTCATCAGGGAATAAGGCAATAGGAAGGTGCTCCCAATGAATCAGATCTTTACTGACTGCGTGTCCCCAGTGCATCGGTCCCCATGTTGTACCAAATGGATGGTGTTGATAAAAGAGATGGTATTCTTCGTTAAAATATACCATGCCGTTCGGATCATTCATCCACTTTTGTTCTGGTGAAAAATGAAATTGTGGACGGTGTTTTTCTTTATACACTTCATTAGTCATATTTAAAATCCCCTTTTCTTTTAAAATAAACAAGAAAGGATAAGACTGTACTTTAACCAGCTTTCTGTACAGCCTTCCTTCTAATTCTTATTTATAGTCTCTGTTAAACACCGCTGTTGATTTCCGCACGAGGCTTCGCTTTCCGCTGGGCGCTTGTGGAGCCTCCTCGGCATTGCCTGCGGGGGTCTCCACAAAACGCTACCTCCCGCAGGAGTCTACGCCTCGTGCTCCAATCAACAGCTAGGTACTTAAAAATCAACACTGTACTTTAACAGAGACATTTTATATAGCGATTATTGTGTATTTCTGTCGTATCCAACTTGCTTAATTTCCAACCACTCTTGTAGCCCAAGTCTATCTAATTCTGTTAAGTAATCTGGCCATTCCTCTTCGACTTTTCCATTTGTAATCCATTCTGCACGTTTTCTTTCTACATATGGAACCAAATCTGCTTCGATTGTAGCAAGTTTATCTAATTCTTCAATGGAGAAAAATACTTTTGGATAAATATTCTCTGCAGTCATATCAGGTACCATCACTTCTTTCATTAGACCTAATCTCCAAGCAGCATCATCCGGCTTTGTGGTCACATTTCCATAATAGCTATCCAAAATGGCTAAAGGGCCAGCAATAAAGGTTTTTTGTCTTAATTCCCATGGTGAAGTTCCGTCTAACGGTAAATGCTTTAACATTCTTGCTGTTTCATCCAATTCAAAAATATTTTGTTGCGTATCGTCTCCATGAGTCCCCCAGTTGTTTTGTACGGATTGTAGTGGGTCATATAATTGATCAATCCATTTTGCTGTTAATTCTAAGTTTTTATTAGCACTTGTGATGACCATTTTATTTCTATCAAAGCCCATGCCATTTGTTCGAGCAACATTTTTATGACCATTCGGACCAGCTAGAGCAGACATCAGTTCATAGGTGTCATTCATCCCTGTAATATTTCCTTTATCCCATGTAAAGTACAATCCATAACGATTGTCTTTTCCTTTGGAGAGGTACGTGTTCCAATCCTGTTCAAACGCTTCCACATCGATTAATCCTTCTTGATATAATTCTTGGAAAAACTTGATTCCTTCTTTATATCCATCATCCTTAACCGTGTATATTACTTCTCCATCATCACTTACGACAGTATGATCCCAGTTATCACCAAGACCAAAGGAGCCGAATAAAAAGGATAAGTCTTCTCCACCATGGTTAATGATAAAGGACATTGGAATCGTTTTACCATCTCCTGCTGGATCATTTTCTTTAAAAGCAATTAATACTTCTTTTAATTCATCCGTTGTCGTTGGCATATCTAATCCTAGTTTGTTTAACCATTCCACATTAATCCAAGGAAAAGCATCTACTGAGTGAATACTCTCCTTCCCAGCACCTAATTCTTCAATCCATGGAAAAGAGTAAATGTGTCCATCTGGGGCTGTCATCATTGCACGATACTCAGGTGCTTCCTCTAGCACTTTTTGTAGATTTGGCATATGCTCGTCTATTAATTCTTCAACTGGAATAATCGCTTCATCTTTTGCTAGTCTTAATAATTCATAGTCAGATAACCCGGCATCTAATATAGCATCCGGAAGCTCACCACTAGCAAAAGCTAAATTCCTTCTTTCTGCAAAAGTATCCCATGCAAAGTTTTTCCACTTAATATGAACTCCTGTTTCTTCCTCTAAACGCTGATATATTAATTTGTCGTTTGGATCAGACGGTGCGATTGGAGAGCTTTGTGTCATAAAGTTCAAAGTTACTTTCTCTTCCAGTGGAAACGATACATTGGAAAGTTCATAATCCTCTGATGAAGCACTTTGACTCGATTTATTACTGCATCCTGTCGCAATCAACATACCTGAAATACATAATGCTGACATTGTTTTAAACATTTTTTTCATAGAAATCCCTCACTTTTTATATTATTTTAATGAACCTACCATGACACCTTTTTCAAAGTACTTCTGGAAGAATGGGTACATAATCAATAAAGGTAAACTTGCTAGAACAATAGATGAGTATTTAATAATCTCAGAAATTCGCTGCAACTCAGCCATCGCAAGCTGGTCCCCTATCATTCCAGGCTGTACTTCGTTTTGAATAAGAATCGAACGAAGGACTAGCTGAAGTGGATAAAGCTCACGATCGTCGAGATAAATTAATGCATCAAAGTAGGCATTCCATTGGCCGATAAATGCATATAAAGCTAGAACAAAAATAATTGGCTTCGATAATGGCAATACAATCTTCAAGAATATCTTAAATTCAGAGGCACCATCGATTCTTGCAGCTTCTTTCAGCTCATTTGGAATTGCTTTAAAATACGTTCTCGCTAGAATAATGAACCAAACTGATAATGCGTTTGGTAAAATAATCGCCCATATTGTATTGAGCATTCCTAAATCACGAACAACTAAATACGTTGGAATCAAGCCCCCATTAAAAAACATTGTGATGAGGAAGAAGATCATCAGTGCTTTCTTTCCGACTAAACCTTCTGCAGATAATGTATAGCCAGCAAGGACACAAACTGAAACAGTGACTATCGTAAATCCAGCCGAATATAGGATAGAGTTAAAAAAACCTCTCATGATTGTCCCATCCATCAATATTCGTTTGTACCCTTCTATTGTCCAATCAGATGCGCTAATGGAGAATCCTTTAGACAGCAGGACGTTCGGTTCTAAAAAAGAAGCAAGTAATACATAGAGAAGTGGAAACACAACAATTATGACAATGATAGACAACAGTATTTTATTAATGAATAGCAGTAGGCGATCGTTTTTTGAGTTATTCACTCTTTCCTCCTCCTTTCTTATAGAAGACCTTCGCCTTCATTTAATTTTTTGACCACTTGATTAACAAACACTAGTAAAATCACATTGATAATGGCATTAAATAAGCCAACTGCTGTAGCAAATGAAAAGTTCCCTGCCAATAACCCTCTTTTATAAACATAGGTTGGTAGTATCTCAGAAGCAGGTAAATTCATCGAGGTTTGCAATAAATAAGCTTTTTCAAAACCAATCGCCATAATCCCCCCAGCAGCTAAAATGAATAGTACCGCCATCACCGGCTTAAGTGTTGGAAGATCAATATGAATGATTCGTTGGATAAGCGACGCTCCGTCCATCGTAGCTGCGTCATGCAGTTGCGGGTCCACGTTAGCTAGTGCTGCAACATAGATAATAGATGCCCAGCCAGCCCCTTGCCATACACCAGACCAAATGTAAATCGACCTAAATGAATCTGGATCAGACATAAACGAAATAGGATTATCTATGAAAAGAGATAGAATGGCATTAATAGGCCCTGTTGGAGAAAGAAAAAGGAAGACCATTCCCGAAACAACCACTATCGAGATAAAATGTGGGGCGTATAGAGCCAATTGAACATTCTTTTTAACCTTAGCCCTTCTCAACTGATTTAACATGAGAGCCAATATGATAGGGATTGGGAACCCAATTAAGAGCTCAAATGAACTTAATTTAAGCGTATTCATAAAAATATCTAAAAAATTGGGGGATGTTAAAAAGCTGGTAAAGTGTTTAAGTCCAACCCATTCGCTTCCCCATATCCCCTTCATTGGACTGAAATCCTTAAACGCGATCGTCGCCCCGTACATCGGGATATATTTAAAAATGATAGTAAGAATAACCGCTGGAGCGATAAGCAAATAAAGAATATAGTTTTTCTTTATATAATTTAGTTGCCGTTTTATTTTCTTTTCAGGTTTAATCTGTATAACTGTTTCTTTCTCCACCTTTACTAATTCTGGCAAGCTAGTAACCTCCTTTTGTGAAATTATTATCTTTTTATCATCGGGTTCCAACAAAAAAGCGTTTTCATTATAAAGCAAAAAAATCGGATAAGTCTTAGCTTTGCTGTTTTCTCCCTTCTTCATTTCATTATCTGATTTAAAATATAACAAAATCATTACACGTAATATTTCAATATTTTTGGGTCTCGATCTTTAATATTTTCGGGTTTTGATTTTTCAGACAAAAAAAGAGGATGGGACATAAATTAACTTCCCAGCTTTATTTACGAACGATTTATACTAAAGAATGCCTTAATGTAAAGGTTCTGTTAAACACCGCTGTTGATTTCCGCACCAGGCTTCGCTTTCCACGGGGCGCTTGTGGAGCCTCCTCGGCTACGCCTGTGGGGTCTCCACAAAACGCTATCTCCCGTAGGAGTCTTCGCCTTGTGCTCCAATCAACAGCTAGCGTCCTAAAAATCAATACTGTACTTTAATATAGCTAACCTAAAAAATCCGAACTTATGCAAAACTCTACTTAGAATTTCGCATAATAATTCGGATTTTTCTTTAACAAATATTCTTTTATCCCAGCCTCAAGGAAGAACGATATTGGTTATTTTGGAATTACTCTGAGGCCATTATTTATTTTCTCAACTGCCTTTAATACTGATTCTTCCACGTCTTTTCCACCGATACCCACATCTTCAAATAGTTCCTTTATCGCTACACTTACTACAGGGTAAGCTGGCGTAACCGGTCGATTTTTCGAATGATTTTGTGCCTGGTGAACAAAGATATTTTTCGGATATTCTTGTAGTTCTGGAAACTCCTCGGCGACGGAATATCTCGCTGGTATATCACCGGTTATTTCTACATATTTCTTAGATCCTTCATAACTCGTAACATACTCAATGAACTCCCAGGCTTCTGCGGGATAGTTGGACTTTGTTGAGATTCCGAGGGACCAGCCCCCATTTGGAACCACCTGTTTTTTTGCCATAGGTAATGGGGCTATTCCATAATCTATTCCTAATTTAAACGCAGAATCGTTCTTTTCATAGTCTGCTAATGTCCAAGATCCCATCACCGTCATTGCAAGATTCCCTTCGACAAACGGATCCTGTGGAAGTTCCACCATAGCTATCTCATGTTTGTGATAAAGATCTTGATAAAACTGCAATGCTTCTAATGCTTGCTCTGAATTTATATAACCATCTGCTGTAGTACCATCTGGGCTTAAAACCTCTGCACCAAATTGCCAGAGAATTGGTAGTTTAAAATAAGCAGGAGATTCTCCGTCACTAAAGCCTTGTGCTGGATCAATCCCATACACATTGTTAGAAGGATCATTTAATTGTTGTGCAATGTCTACCACTTCATCCCAGCTCATTGGTTTATCTTTTGCTGGAAATGGGATGCCAGCTTTTTTGAATAAATGCTTATTATAAAAAAGAGCAACACCAGACTCGACAATAGGGGCTAAATAGATTTCATTTTGATATATTAAGCCATTCATTGTAGTAGTTGGAAAATCAGCTATATTTCCTTCTGATCGCATCTGTTCATCTATGGATAAAAGCGATCCTGAGTTAGCATAGACTGCAAGGTTAGGACTGTCGATTGCCATAATATCAGGAGGGTTTCCTGCGGCAATTTCCGTTCGTAATCTTAATTCATAATCACCGTATGGAATGGCAACTAAGTTAACTTTAATGGTAGGGTGTGCAGCTTCAAATGCTGTAATTAACTCTTTGTATGCCGTATTCTCCAATTTCGTCCCACTATTTCTCCAAAACATTAATTCGATGGATGGCTTATCCTCTATTTGCTCCATCCCTGATTCATGTTGATCTCTAGGGAAGAGCAAGAAAACCAAAGAAAATCCAACCATACTTAGTACAACAATGGAGGCCATCAGGATTCCTATCTTCTTTTTCATATCTATTCCCTTTCTTTTGTTAGGCATTCAACTTAAATGCTTTTCGGTACTCTACTGGTGTTTGTCCAACATGCCTTTTAAATACCGTACTGAAATAACCCGAATTAGAGAACCCAACGAGATTCGAAACGTCAATTATTTTCAATTGGGGATTTTCCAAAAACCGCTTAGCATTTTCCATTCGCAAGTTAATAAGATAGTCGCTAAAATTTTGACCGACATGTGCTTTGAAGATTTCAGATAAATAGGCGCTATTAATATGAAATTGTTCTGAAAGACTCGAAAGTGAAATTTCACTGGCATAATGCTGCTCTAAATAATGACGAACCTTTTCAACAATTACCGTTCCATTAGACGAGCTACGGATTACTTGTACCTTTTGGATAATCGAATACGCTAATCGAACGAGGCTTTCAATGACCCTAGATTGAGAATTAAGCTCCCATATACTTTGTTGGCAATTCCAAATCATATTATTAATCTCGTTTGAATCAATATCATATTTTCTGGCATGGGATCCTAACAAAAACAAAACTCGATTTGCAATAAAAGAAAATGTCATGACAGATTGATTGGTTGATTCTCCTAAAATCTCTTTCATATTATGGACAAAGGCATCGTGATTTACATTTTCTATCGCATTGATTAAGCGTTTTTCAAACTCAGTGGAAAATTCAAACATCTCATGATTAACAGCCCCATCGATAACCTGAGAGTGTGTTCCCAACTGACTTTGACTCCAAGAAAGCAAAGCTGAAATATATCCGGTTTTAAATTCAGCTTGACCAGTGACCACTTTCCCAATGCCAACAACAGTTTCTAGTTGTAAAAAGCTCTTCATCATTTTTTGTAGCTTGATAATAAAGCTCGATTTATGTGTTAATTGGTTTATGTCTACGCGACGAATAAAGTGAATCATATTTGCATAACTAGCATCATAGAACGAATATGTTCCTTTGTTCTCTTCTGCGATTTCCTTACAAATCATTCTAAAGGGAAGCCATAATTCTTTTAAGTTATTCGGGGTAGTAGCTGATTCTCTCATCTCCACTGTTATAATCTGTACGCTTACGTTTTCATTAGCAAATTCGTCTAGCTGTAATTGCCGCAATCTCTCCAGCGCGACATTTAGTTCTGACCATTCTTCTTTAACTAAGTAGAGCAAATACTGTTCTCTCATCTCTTCAAACTGATTATGAACTAGTCGAAGCATTCTCTCTGATTCCACTTCTTTTTTCTTTTCGCCTTCTATTTCTATACGTATTCTTTGTAAAGCATCCATTAATTCATCCGGCGCAACTGGTTTTAATAAGTAATCTTTTACCCCTTCTATCATTGAAGTTCTAACATATTCAAAATCGGAATAACCAGATAGAACGATTACTTTAACATGAGGGTGCTCCAGATGACAGCGTTTCACGAATTCAATTCCATCCATTATGGGCATTCTCACATCTGTAAGAACAATATCCACTTCCATTTCCTCTAGTTTCTCGAGGGCTTCTTGACCATTAGATGCTTCCCCCACGATGCGAAACCCTTCTTCTTCCCACTCCACTTTCATTCTTAAACCTTTGCGAATTTGAATCTCATCATCGGCGATTAACACCCTCATCATGTATATCCCCCCTCGTTGTTATATACAATATCACCCTTGTGCCTTTACTCTTTTCAGAATGGATGTTAAAGGAAAAATTCGCCCCATAATATAGCTTTAGTCTACCAAGGACATTCTTTAATCCAATGCTCGTACCTTTACTTGCTAGTACATTATTTAACTCGTTATTTTTATTAGCATCCAATAAATTTGCGATAACCTCTTCTGACATTCCCACTCCGTTATCTTCTACGGTAATAATGATTTGATCTTCCGTCTTTTTCGTTTTTATTCTAATTGCAGCATGTGTGTTCTCTATAAAACTGTATTTTACAGCATTCTCTACGAGTGGCTGTATTACAAATTTGATGATTGGGAGAGTTCTTGTTTCCGGATCCTCCTCCATTACAACGGAAATCGTATCTTCATACCGTACTTTTAAAATATCGGTAAAATTTCGAATGTAATTCATCTCTTCCCCTAATTCCACAACATCACTATGTGTGTTCAAGGAATACCTCATCATGCGTCCCAAGTAGACGCTGACATTCATTACCTCTTTATTTTTCCCCTGTGCTGCCAGTCCCCCGATAATTTCTAGCGTGTTATTCATAAAATGAGGATTAATCTGTAGTAACAAGGCTTTATACTCCGCATCTTTTCTACGAATATTTGCTTCATATTCTATTTTTATTAATTGATCTAGGCGGTAGATGGTTTGATCAAATACTTTTACAAGATAGCCTACTTCATGATTATCTGATTTAATAGTCGGCATCATTTTCTTCGCTCCAGAAAAGTCTCCTCGTTCCATATATTTCATTGCTTTGGCAAGCTTTCCTAAAGGACTAACGATATTGGAAGAAAGTAAAAAGGAAGCGATCATGGTAAGGATAAAAATAATCGCACTTGTTAGAAGTAATTTATTTTGCAATTGATTAATCTTAAAAAACAGTTCAGATTTAGTAATTTCACTAAATAAAACCCAATCTCCAATTGAAAGCTTTTGATAGAATACAAGGTATTCTTCACCTTCATGTTTCGTTTCAAACAACCCTTTAGTAGGTTTACCACTTGTAATATGATCTAAGCTTTTCTCTAGTACATATTGCGGGGTTTTTACTGAACCAGGTAAAACATTTTCCCCTAAGCTATTTAATAAATAAACACGTCCATTTTCTCCAAGCTGAATCTTACTTAACGCTGTTTCGAGCAGTGATGAAGGGAAATTAACCTTTATTACACCGGCTAGCTCAAGTGTGTTTATATCAAACAAAGGAAGAAGATAACTACTTATTTTCACTTCGCTCATTTCACGGTGTTGCTGGAAATTATCTGTATGCGCTTTCACCCAACGTTGATGATTATCCGGAAAATCTTTATACCATTCCATCTCCTCTAATAAAGGATTATTCACCCAAATTCCTGTTCCATCATTTAGAAAAACCGAAAAAGACATCATATTTGAATTATTTAAGACCATGGAAGCTAGCTGAGCTTTCAATTCATTTTTCTTCAACAAACGTTCGGTTTGTGAGGATTCAGCACCCTCCTTTTCCAACTTCAACCACTGCTGAGTTGTTTGATCAACGAGTACTTGCTTCCCCAAATCTTCAGCTTGCATTGTAATTGAGTTAATATAAAGAGAATATTGCTCCATCATGTCTTGAGTAGCATTCTTTGTTTGATTTTCCATAATAGACGTAAACCAGCTCGGTACAATAAACGATAATACCAGAAATGGAACCGTTAACAATAATGTGAAAATAATAAAAATCCGATTTCGTAACGAAAAAAACATATAGCCTCCAAAAAAATGTGTTTTCATTTTAGCAGAACATTGTCACGCGAAGATATTTATATCAATCACTATGACACTATTCTATATAATTTAGCATAATCTTTAAAACCATACTATAGGTGGTTTTATTCCAATTAAAAACAGTAAAAGCGTTGTATGTATATATTATTAAGAGAACATTATAAAAAAGCATCTTTTTTCTGAACGTAACTATTTGTATCTTAAAATAACAAAAAACTCTTTCCCTAAAAGAAAAAGAGTTTCAAAAAGTGGTAATAGATAGTATCTTAGCCAGTTGGCAATTTCATATTATCCATAATAGTAGAGAAGTATTTCCTCACACTTCCCATTGTTTTACGTTGCGGATTAGAAAGGTCATTGTTGGAAGTTCCATCATTTAAAAAATCCAAGATTTCGACGTCCCGTTCCGTATCAATGGAATCTTCATCCATCAAATCAGGAGCGTACATTTCTTCTCCATCCATAATGCGGTGGACAGCCCAAACTAAATCCTCACTTGGAGTATCCTTTAGCAAATACCCTTGAACCCCAGCGTTTAATGCGCGCTGAAAGTAACCTGTCCTTGCAAAAGTAGTTAGAATCATCACTTTACATCCAGATTCCTTCAAAGCCTCTGCTGCTTCCAGCCCACTCTTTTTCGGCATCTCGATGTCCATGATACATATATCTGGCTCTAGCTCTTGCACAAGCCTTAGTGCCTCTTCCCCATTGCTCGCCAGCCCGACTACTTCCATATCTTCTTCCAAATTGAGTAGGGAACCAATTGCACCTAATAGCAATTCTTGATCCTCTGCAACAACTATTCGAATCATGTACGTTCCCTCCTGGGTAGCTTTGATTATAGAGAGACTCCCCTCAATTAAAGGGGAGCCTGTCAATATGCACGAAGATTAATGTTCTGCTTTCATTCGTACAGCCATGTTTTCTTTTACTTGTTTTTTTGCTTCTCTGAACGTTACAAAGTTCTTTTTCTGCTCATCCCATAAACGGAAATGAATGGAACGCAAGCTTGTTGCAAGTGTAATTGTTGGTACGTTCTCTAAAGGAGGCGTGTTTTTGTGTGCCTCTTCTAGCTTGTAGTTTGGTACTCTTGGGCTTAAATGGTGAACATGGTGATAACCAATATTACCTGTTAGGAATTGCAGAAGTTTCGGAAGTTTATAAAAAGAACTACCTTCCACAGCTGCTAGCACGTATTCCCATTTTTTATCTTCTTCAAAATAAGAATCCTCAAATGTATGCTGTACATAGAACAACCAAATACCAATAGATCCTGAAATCATGAAAATAGAACCTTGTACAATTAGAAACGTCTGCCATCCGATAGCCCAACATAGTAATGCAATCAAGGCCACGATAAGAACATTCGTCAAGTACGTGTTGTTACGTTCTTTCTTTCTAGCACCTTTACGGTTGAAACGATTTTTCAGAAGGAACACATAGATCGGTCCAATTCCAAACATAACGAATGGATTGCGATAAATACGATAAGCTAAACGAGTCTTAAGTGGTGCAGCTAAATACTCATCGACTGTTAACGTCCAAATATCCCCTGTTCCACGTTTGTCCAGGTTTCCACTTGTTGCATGGTGAACAGAATGCTCATGTCCCCATTGATCATAAGGAAATAACGTTAATACTCCAGTAACTGTCCCAACGATTCGATTCAAACGACGGTTCTTGAAAAATGAATGATGCGTACAATCATGAAAAATAATGAAAGTTCTTGTCAAAAATCCAGCGGCAATCACCATTGGAACTAATGCTAACCAATAAGAAACCGGAAGACTAATATATGCAAGGTACCATAAGAGAAAAAATGGACCTAATGTGTTGATAATTTGCCATACACTTTTTGCTGTTTGTGATTGTTCAAAAGGAGCAACCTGCTTTTTAAGCGTTTTCGTATTATTTTGTGAGGTCATATTTTTTATTTCCCTTCTTCGTTATGTCGTTAATTCACATTATAGAGGAATAGAAAATAACGTGTTAGTAGCAGGTGTCATATGCAGAGTATGACAAATGTCATATATAGTTGAAAAAACCTTATAAATAAAGGGTTTTCATTTTTATGTTCATCATTTTATTATTAATAAAGTTATATTCTGAAAATTATGTTAAAATAAAAGGACAAACGTTAATGATAGGAAGTGGACACATTGAAACGCATACTAGCCATAAGTGATATCCATGGGGATATAGAAAAGTTTGAGAAACTCTTAAAGCTTGTGGAATATAACAAAGAACAAGATCAGTTACTTCTATTAGGAGACTATGTAGATCGGGGACGAAATTCTAGAGCCGTTCTAGATAAAGTAATTAAGTTAAAAGCAGAAGGAGCTATCGCCTTAATGGGCAATCACGATCAAATGATGATTGATGCATTTCAAGATGATCCAATAAACCTGAAAAGATGGTATTACAACGGTGGAATCAAAACCCTTCAAAATTACGGCTACGAAATCGAAAAAGACGATGCGAACTATTGGTACACCACAGATGAATACCCGGATCCAATACAAATGAATGAAGAAATTCGTGCTCACATTGAGTTTCTTAAAGAACTCCCCTATTACTATGAAACAGACACCCACATCTTTGTCCATGCAGGTGTTCATCCCGAAACACCCATTCATTCCACAGAACCTTATACATTAGTGTGGATTCGTGAAGAATTTCATAAAGGATATACCGGAGAAAAGACCATTGTTTTTGGACACACGCCAGTGAAATACTTACACGAAAGCCCAGATGTCTACTTTGGAGATAATAATATTATTGGAATTGACGGTGGCTGTGCATATGGAAAAAGGCTTAATTGTTTGGAAGTTGAGAGTCGACGGGTGCTTTTTGTGGAGTAGATAGGAAGAATAAAGGGTGCCTGCCCCCAGTACTGTATAGAAATTAAGTACCGAGAGCAGCCACCCATATAACTACTTTCGTATGCCATTCATTATAAACGTAATAATATTCTCCACTTCTTCCTCTTCATTAATGTTAGAACGATCCGTTTGTAAGACAAAGCGTGACACTAAGTAGCCCCCAATTAGCGTAAACAGCATTCTTAAAATAGTATTGCTAGGAAGCTCAACAAGTTCTCCACTTTCCTTATATTTTTCTATCACAATAATGATCCTACTTAATACATTTTCCGTAAAGTAGGGAGCAATTTCTTTTCTTAGTTCTTCTTTATATAGAACCTCTTTGACTAATATTTGAAATATTTCTTTATTACCATTTACAAATTCAATGCGATTTTTAAGAAGAGCACGTAAAAAGTCTTCAAACGAAAGGATGTGTACTTGCATAATTTCATTAAAAACATTCTCTGCCATAGTAGGCAACGCTTCTTTTATAAACGGAAGTATTACCGACAGCAATAGATTATCCTTCGTTCCATAATGGCGAAAGATAGTTCCTTCCGCCACTCCAGCGGCCTTTGCAATTTCACTTGTCGATGTATTGGAATACCCTTTTTCTGCAAACATTTTGATAGCTGTCTCCACTATTTTCTGTTGCTTATCGGTTGTTTTTTTAGATAGTTTTGTTTGGGCAATCATTTCATCTAACAAATTATGCTTAGACATATAAAACCACTTCCTTCTTGCTTATGGCCTTCATTATAACTTACGATACCTCTTCAATGCGAACACATTAAGCGTTATAAACAACACAGCAAATACTACTAATGCCAAAATCTCTCCACTAATATCGCTCAACGTAAGACCTTGGTACATGACACCCTTTAATGCATTTGCTCCATAATACAATGGCATGATTTTCCCGAGTGCTTGTAGCCAATCGACCATTCCATCAATCGGAATAATGCCCGAAAAGAACACTTGAGGAATTACGGCTACTGGAATGAATTGAACCATTTGGAATTCCGATGCCGCAAAAGTAGAAAGGAGTGTTCCTAAGGACAGTGCGACTAATGCGAGTAATAAGTTTATTAAAATAACATTCCAAATTGAGCCTACTAGTACCATATCTAACAGCGTTACTGAAAAAAACACGACGATAATCGTTTGAATAACGGCAAATATTCCAAAACCTATGAGGTAAGCTGTAACGATTTCTCCTCTCCGAATTGGTGTTGCCATTAAGCGATCCAATGTTCCAGAAGTTCGCTCTTTTAATAAACCAATACCTGAGATCAAAAATACGAAAAAGAAAACAAAGAATCCAACTAAAATAGGACTTAATACATCAAAGAATTCCGTATCACTGCTCCCATACACATAGCTTGTAGCAATTCCCTCTTGCATCATCTCTATAGTGACAGGAAGTTGTTCTATTAACTTTAACTGAGCCTGTGCAGCAACTGCTTGGTTGACGATCATTTCTAATCTTTTTGCAGATGCTGGATCGGTATTTTGAATGGTTAATGCATATTCTTCCTGTTCCATTCGTAGGAAGCCATCCAGGTCACCTTCAACCACTATCGCTTCGGTTTCATTTAAGCCAGTCTCATTCTCATATACTTCGATTATGATATTTGCATCCTCAAGTACTTGAACTAGCTCAGCATCAATATTAGAAACACCTAGTTTAAGGTCCGCTCCCTCCCCGCTAAATAAAGCATACATCAAGGATAAAATTAATAATGGTGCCACAAACAGCAATGCTAAGGTTCGTTTATCTCGAAGCATCTGTTGACATATTCGTTTAATTAACGCGACTATTCTCATTGACCTCTCCTCCCAGCGTTTAGGAATACCTCATCAAAGTTTGCCGCATTGTATAGCTCTTTTAATTCCTTTGGCGTCCCATTTGCTAAAATATGTCCGTCCCTAATCATCGCGATAAAATCACATCTTTCTGCTTCATCCATGACATGGGTCGTCACGATGATTGTCTTGCCCTCTTCCTCTTTTAAACGTAATAATTCATTCCAAATACTTAGTCTTAATTCTGGATCTATTCCAACTGTCGGTTCATCTAAAATAAGGATTTTTGGATTTTGAATTAACGCAATTGCTAACGATAATCTTCGCTTCATTCCACCAGAGTAAGTTGAAACTTTTTTGCTTAATTCCTTTGTGAGGTTTACTAAATCGGCGGCGTAAGCGATTCTTTCCTTCATTTCTGTTTTAGTTAGTTTGTACAGAGAAGCAAAAAATTGAAGGTTTTCTTTTCCTGTCAGTTCTATATACAAAGCATCTGATTGCGCCATATACCCAATATCTTGGAGCAGTTCAAGATTAGGCATTTTTTTCTTTAATACATGGATGCTACCTTTAGCAGGCGTATCCATCCCAACGATCATTTTAACTAAGGTTGTTTTCCCTGCACCCGAAGGACCGATAAATCCGTAAATTCTCCCTTCTTCAATCGATAAATTTATCTCATTTAACACTACTTTTTTACCAAAACTCTTCGTTACATTTTCTATTTCAATGGTGACAGACATTAATAAAACCTCCCTGATCACTTTTAGTGAGTGATTACTCACTTTTATAATAACATGGTTTTAGTCTACGTCAACAAAAATAACAAAAGATGCCTGACCCTCAGTGAGTTAAATCCTTAACTCATTAATCTTTGGGGCCAGGCACCGATTTTCATTTTTCAATTACCCTTCAATATCACGTTTTCTATATCCTATAAAACCTGCTAATAAGAGTACTATTGATATAATAATTAGTGTAGTGACTTTCATATAATCTATTTCTTCTACTGGAAGCTTTGGAATATGCCCAAATGGTGATAGTTTGTTCATCCACTCAGGGAATTGAAACAATCCGCCCAAATAAACGACAACAAAGGAATAAGCTAAATACAACCAGATAACACCTGTAAATTTAGGGAAAAGGCCAACAAGTAACACCGTTAAACCAACCATCACCCAAATTGCTGGTAAATAAACCATTGCCCCTTGAAAAACGGTTGTAAAGGAAATTGGGTCATCCATCACCGCTACCCCTCCAGACCACAGTCCAATAACGGCAAGAATTAAAGTAATGAATCCTATAATCATAGATAAAGTAAAATAGCTTCCCATAACTTTCATACGGGATACTGCACGAGAAAGTAAATGTTCTAGATGATTCTTCTTCTCTTCACCTTTAAGCTTTAACATCACCATTAAAGTGGGAATCGTGCAAATCATCGCAATAATTGACATAAGCATCGTTAAAAATTGTTCTGTTAACGTGGCTCCTCCAGCTGAAGCTAGGAGCTCTGCCATCATATCATTACTTTCAAAAAATGCTTCCAAATCACCTAACACAGAACCATAAGAGATTCCTAAAATATATGCCCCAATTGCCCATGCAATCATTCCTGTTCGTTGTAGCCTAAATGATAAACCTAATTGCGTTTGGAGGAATTTTGATGCATTACTTCTACCTGGTCTCGATGGAATCAACCCTGATTCTAAATCACGGATTGCATTAAAATAAAGAGCGAGCCCTACTATGAACATAGAGACAGCAAGTGTAAGGAAAATCGGCCACCAATAGTTATTAACATAAACTTCTGTTCCAACAATCCATCCTAGTGGAGAAAACCATGAAAGTGTCTCATTGCTCACATCTCCTACCGCCCGAAGAAGATAGGCACCTACTAATACGGTAAAGGAATAACCGATCGTTCCTCTCGTATTCTCGGAAAGCTGCGCAAATAAAGCAGTGATTGCCGTAAAGAAAATACCGGTTGCGCCAAGGCCTGCTCCATATAATAGGGAGCCATTTAAATCCATGCTTTCAATACCTAAAGAGTACAGGCCAAATCCACTAATTAGTGCTAACAACACATTTACTCCAAACAATACGAGAACTGTTGAAGTAAGATTAGATAATCTTCCCACTGGAAAAGAGCGAATCAGTTCAATTCGACCCTCCTCTTCATCGCCTCGAGTATGGCGGGTTACAAGCAAAATACTCATAATTGCGACTACAATAGCAGTGAAAAGCAACATTTGGTGGGCCATCATCGCACCTTCTGTATAGTAATCGAGCCCATATCCGGGACCAATCATGGCAGTCATCGCTGGATTCCTCATCGTTTCTGCAATTGCCTGTCGTTCTTCCGCTGATTGATACAGGCCAGTAAAGTAAAATGCAATGATAATCGTTGTGACCGATAAGGAGATTAACCAAATTGGAAGGCGAAGTCGATCACGTCGAAGAATAAATCGAGACATCCTTCCAGTCTGATTAAATTGCTGTTTCCACATTAGGAAACACCTCCTGCTCCCGGATGTGAACGATCGCCTTCATAATGGCGCATAAATAGATCCTCTAATTTTGGCGGCGAACTTTCTAATCTCACAACTCCAAATTGACTCACATACTTGATGATAGCATCCAAATCCCCACTATCCACTTGAAAGGATACTACACCATCATTGTCTTCTATTTCATGTACGCCTTTTAACTCGTTTAAAGCTGTTAGTGGTTGCTTCGTCTCTACTAGTAGATTCGTTCTTGTTAAATGACGTAACTCGTTTAATGTCCCAGATTCAATAATCTTTCCTTGGCGAATGATTCCGACTCGATCACATAACTTTTCTACTTCCGATAAAATATGACTGGATAGTAACACACTTTTTCCTGCAAGCTTTGCCTCCAATACACAATCGTGGAAGACTTTTTCCATTAAGGGATCGAGTCCAGAGGTTGGCTCATCCAATATATATAAATCAGCTTCAGAGGCAAACGCCGCTACTAACGCAACCTTTTGACGATTACCTTTTGAATAAGTTCGACACTTTTTCGACGGGTCTAAGTTAAATTTTCGAATTAACTCTTCACGGCGATTTCCATCCGTAGAGCCCCGCATTTTCATAAAAATATCAATGACTTCTCCACCGGTTAAATTGGGCCAAAGATTCACATCTCCCGGTACATAAGCAATCCGTTTATGAATTTCAACTGCATCCTTCCAAGCATCCAAACCGAAAATTTTTGCTTCCCCTTCCGTTGCTTTCAATATACCCAGCAGTACGCGAATAGTCGTGGACTTCCCAGCTCCATTGGGACCAATAAAACCAAATACTTCACCCTTATTCACTTCCAAGTTGACTCCATTTAATGCTGTAAACTTCCCGAATTTTTTCGTCACATTCGTTGTTTTTAAAATCGTCATGCCAGATCCTCCTCCTCTTGTCTAACTAACCCGAATTATCCAAATAACGGAAAACTCTAGCCGAATCATTAATATTATGAAATATTATTATCTATATAGTTCATAATATAAAATATATACTCCTTCATCAAGTATTTATGAACTATTTCATTTGTTTGATTACAAAATTTATACTAAACTATGAAAGAGGTGAACGGAATGGACGGTTTTCAACGAAGAAGGGAAAAAAAGAAAGAGGATATATTAGAGGCGGCTACCAATTTATTCATGGCAGATGGCATCCAAAATGTCTCCATTTCCGAAATAGCGAAAGAGGCAAATGTATCCCAAGTAACCATTTATAACTATTTTGAAAGCAAGCAAAACTTAATTCTTGAGGTTTTTAATTATTATATAGACAAATCAGTAAGGGATTTTGAAGAGATCATTCACGATACCATTCCCTTCCCCGATAAAATAAAACAGATTATCTTTCGAAAAAAAGAAACAGCGCAACAAATAAATGAAGAATTTTATGAATATATCATGCAGGATTTTTCAGCAGCAGGAAACTACATGGAAAATAAATATTTAGAAAAAGCGCTCCCCCATTTTACAGATTTTTTCCAACAAGGAAAGGAACAAGGCTATATCAACCCGAATCTCTCCATGGAAGCGATCCTTTTCTACATTCAAATGATTTCCCACTATTTTCAAAAAAAAGACTTCCATGCTGATGTCCTGCCATTAACCGATGAACTTACGAATATTTTCTTTTATGGGATTGTTGGAAAGAGGGATGAATAGGAGATATTCTTTCTTTTTAGAAAAGTTATTAACATATATACACTGGTGGCTTTTAAAACTAAAAGCCACCTAATAAACATCTATTTTTATTAAGGTAATTTTCCAAACACATCTTTTCTTAAAAATTTAAATCTACTTACACTTTCCCTAAATAACTTTTAGTAATTTTCGGTAATCTTATTTCTCCATTAGTGCTGTATTTCTCAAATAAATCCGATAATGCAGTAATAAATTGACCATATCCCTTTTCTGTCTGTTGTAGAGAATAGGATGAGGAGAGGTTCCTTCCAATAAAACTCTCATAATCTAAGATCCATTCATTAATATAGCTTCGAAACTCAAATTTTCCTTTATTAAAAAATTTGTCATAAATTTGTGGACTTTCCTCTATTCCGCCGCTAAACCCTTTAAAACTAGGGCACATTTGATGAAAAAGCTCCTGCATTTCCAAATATATCGGACTTGATAAGTCTTTACTATTCCACACAAGTGCTACGTTCGCATCATTCTTTAAAATTCTTTGACATTCACCCTTGAATCTTTCGGTATTAAACCAATGAAAAGCTTGGGCTACTGTTACTAAATCGATTGTGTTGGTCGACAATCCAGTATCCTCCGCAGTCGCATTAATAGAAGTGAACCTTGGAATCTGGTTCAACTCGTGTTCTGCAAGTGAACGCATATCATCATTTGGTTCAACACCTATTACCTGTAATCCTCTCCCTAGTAATTGTTTACTTAAAATACCTGTACCAGAGCCAATATCCGCAACACTACTCGCTTCCTTTAGTAAATTAGCCGATAATAAATAATCTATATATTCATTTGGATAACTAGGACGATACCTAGAATAAGCATCTGCCTTACCAGTAAAACGTTCCGAATGATTCACCATCCATCCCCCCTTTTCCCAATCAACATTAATCGACAAGCGACAGGCATCTGTCGACTTTGTTTTATTTATGTGGTAGTTCGTTTCCTCCTAAATAAGCTTTTAAGTTTTCTAAGGACTGGTTGAAACCTTCCATATTAATGGTTACTTGTGTCCCGGCGTTTTGTGGTGTCAATTTAAAAATGAAGAGCATATCCCCATTTTCAGTTTGATAAGAAAACACATAAGGATACGTGATCTCAATAAGCTTAAACTTCATTTCTATGCTTTCATCTTCTTTCAGATTATTGTACTTAGTTGGCATCAGAGTAAAGACAGCCTGTCCTCCTACTTCTAACTTAGAAATGGACCATTTCGATCCAGGGGCATACCATATGGAAAAATGCTCGTCATTCGTAATGGCACCCCATACTATTTCTGGACTTTGTTCAAGAAAAATAGAACTGGTTCCATTCATCTGGTAATTCTCCTCGCATATGAGACATTTAAATTTATTTTACAAAAGATTCAAATGCATCTTTGTATACTTTTCTTAGCTCAGCCGAATTATCTGGCCACTCAACTTGTCTCCCATTTACCAGCATATCCAATACATCAAGACATCTGTGCCATCCAGCTGCCATATTAACCGTCATTGAAAGATCATCGAAAGTATGAGTAAATATTAAGCGACATCCTTCTGCCTCAGTCTGCAATTCCATATGTAGTAAGTCATTAATCTCTCGAAAAGCAAAGATCTTAGAAGGATTATATTCCGTAATAATCCCTTCATACTTCGATCCTTCACCGTCATCAAACCTTAACACCCCACCTGTTTTTAGATCCATTTCCTCCGTCGCAAACGGGTACCACTGTACAAACTGCGCTGGAGAAGTCATTGATTTAAAAACACTTTCCGATTTTTGCGAAAACAAACGTACAAACTTTAAAGCATAACGCCCCTCAATTTCATGTATTGTCCCATATTTATTCACCTTATTTTCCCTCCTTAGATCATTCCATATGGTAAGTCGTATATTTCTAGGTAAATTTTAGCATAACATCATAGAATCACTGAAACAAAAACAGACAGGTGTCAGGAACCTGTCTGTTTTATCAATTATCAACTGTATCTTCGACTTCAGATTTGATATTAGGATTTTTTAAATCTCAAGTAAAATTTTTCTTGAAATTCGAGAAAAATATTTAAATCTTCCAACACTTCCCTTTCCTCAATCGTTATCTACATGAATCAATCAAAAATTTCACTTATTTCTTAAATATAAAAAATGTAACAAGTAGTACCTGAACAAAATCCTAGAAACAGAAAGGAAGTCAAAAAAATGTTTCCGACTGAAGAGTATTTAGTAAAAGAAAAAATCAGCAGGATGATTGAAGACTCTAGATTAAATTATTTTGTAGCAAGTCAACAAACCACAAAAAATAAGGTCTTTTTATTTAAATGGAAGTCCCTTATTCTAATTTTTCAACGTTAGGTTACATGTATAATTAGTGTATGATACTGAACAAAACAAATATTTTAAATTATTTTATTTTTCTCCAACACTAGCTGCTCTTCGAACGTTATCTATATGAAACAAGTAACATTTAGGAGGAAAATAACCTAATTAAAGCGAGTTGAACAATTTGGAAGTATGTGATCTCTATGAAACGCTCAAGTATGACCTGCATCGATTTGCTAATTCCATCACTAGGCATGAGCAAGAAGCCGATGACCTTGTCCAAGATGCTTTAGTTAAGTCGTTAAAGGAAGAACAGCTTTTAAGTTTACCAGTTTATAAGCAAAAGGCTTGGTTTTATCGGGTGATGAAAAATCGCCTTATAGATGATCGGAGGAAGGAAAAACGACTGACCGTATGGGAAGAGGATTTCGAACTTCCATTTGGAGCCCTCACGGGTGATCATAATCACGTAGAAATTACTGAGCTACTTTCCCATTTACCCCAGGAATTAAGCGATCTTGTTTTTAAAAAATATTGGTTGGGGCTTACAAGTCAGGAAATCGGGGAGCGATTAAGTCTCCCTGCTTCAACTGTTCGCTATAAGCTTCACTTAGCAATCAAACGATTAAGAAAAATTATCGAGGAGGAATAATTAGATGAAGCAATGTATTGGAAATGTTGGAGTGTTAGATTTATTAAATGCAACAGAAGAAAGTGTAAAGAGAGTCGAAAGTATTGAAAATGTAGGGATGGTTCTCTACCGAAAACAGACTGCTCCCTTTATATCTTCGTTGAATATCGGGAACATTGGAAAAAGTGTTGAGGTGCCTGTGGGATATAGCTTTATAAACGGAATCCTGAATGTAGACCTTGCCTATTTACAATCAATCACCACACCAGTACATGCCGTGGTAAACGGGGCTGTTATTATCGCTAGGGATGTCCTTGCTGAACAATTAGATAATGCACCATTAAAATTGATTATAAATGGTAATGTCTATTGTCCACCTCACCTCTCCGGAACGGCTTCCTCGCTTTTTTCAGTAGGCGGAGCAAAGATAGATGTATATGAAATTACTCCTCCACGATTTGAAAATGGCGTACTTAACTTAACGAATTCGTTCCTTGCTGCACTAGATGAACCACAATACCTAGTGGTAAATGGCGTACTTAATATTTCACACGATGTGGATATGGAAAAATTCAAGGAAAAAATAAATAAACTACAAGTTAACGGGGTAGCTACTATTTTTCAAGACCAAGAAACCGAATTTTATAAAAAGGTAGAAACTCTTACATCTTGTAAACTTGTTATTATCCCAACAGGTTTTGAGGTTTTAAAAAAATCTCTTCGATTAAATAGTCGCTCCATCCGACGTTTTCAGCAGAAGAAAATCTATACAAGAAAACCAATCATTATCGAAGCCGATGTAACACGTGAAATGCTTGCCAATGCATTTACCAATATTTACTCTACTTCTATTATTATTTGCCATGAAACAACAGAGGATCTTCTCTATGAGCTTTCTAGTGTCATGGAAACAGAAATATTATCCTATGAAAACAGTTTTGTCTGGATTGAAGAAAATGAAGTATGGTCCAATGATCAATTACTTGCATTAGAGCAACCCGTTAATTTTATCGTGAATGGGCAGCTATCCTTAGATAAAGATGTGCAAGAGGCAGTAATACAAGAGAAAATTTCTACATTAGATATACTAGGAGAAGTAATGGTAAGCGAGCAAAAATTAAAAGGTACCCTCCAAAATTTAATTAGAGTAAATACGGGTCGAGTTAAAGAAACTGACGCACTAACAGAGAATACAGATTTACACAATGTCGGAGTTCTCTCTCTATAAAAGATAATAAAGGCATAGCTACCTATGCCTTTTACTTATTTATTTCCATATTCCAATAGGTCTGTAACTGTTAATCACAAAAACTAGCCTTTTCTCCATTCCAATCTTTCACCATTATATAAACGCTCTCTAATGAAATTCTCGCATTCGGTAAATACATGTTCGATACCCGTTATACGATGTGCCAATATTTTAACGACCATCCCTTTCACACTTAATATACTAGCACCGAAACGAATATTTTCGGAAAGTGACAAAAGCTTTGTTCTTAATGCTTCTACACATGCTTCATCCATTTTTTCATGAAGGAAAAACAGCGTTCCAATGTAGGTATATCCTTCTAGATACATTATGCTTTCCAGCTTTTCCTTTGATTCTAAGAGGAGATGATCGAAGACCGCCAATGAGCCATCCACCATTATTTTCATTTTAGATACAACTTTATGATAGGAAAAAGGCGCCCCATCTTCCGACCATCCAGGTGAAATAATATCCGTATAGAAAAAAACAGCAGATGAACTCATGCATACATTTATCTGTTGGATGAAATTCGCGTCTTTATATGGAATTAAGGAATCTTGCTTTATAAACAATTCACTACTGTCCTTCAATAAATAATTCGTTGTTTGGGTAACTCCAAAACGCCGCGATTTATATACTTTGGTAGAAGCCTGTGTCGTTAGTGCGAGTTTCGCAGAATCATGGACTATCACTTCTGTGTGATAGGAATCCCCATCTACATACCCTCCTCCAACATGCATGAGTGTGAGTAAGGGCATATCTTCTGCTATATAAATGGGCCTCGTTATTTTTAGTACCCCATCAAAAAAACTATTGGTCACGATCGACTTATTTCCCTTTTTTCCTACTTCTACCAGAAGATAACCTGTGTGGGTCACGTCACGTTTCCAATCCTACAAGGAATGCCTCGCGTTTAATCCACTCCACCACATCTGCAACACCTGTTCCATCTTTTAGATTAGTAAAAATAAATGGTCTGTCACCACGAGTAGTCAAGGTGTCTCGCTTCATCACTTCTAGATTGGCGCCGACATAAGGGGCAAGGTCGGTTTTATTTATAATAAATAAATCGGATTTGATCATTCCTTGCCCACCTTTACGCGGTATTTTTTCTCCTTGTGCAACATCGATTATATAAATGGAAAAGTCCACAAGCTCTGGCGAAAAGGTTGCAGCCAGATTATCCCCACCACTTTCTACAAAGATTAAATCTAGATTGGGGTGACGTTCATTTAATTCATCAATCGCAGCAAAGTTCATCGATGCATCTTCCCGTATAGCAGTGTGTGGACAACCGCCTGTCTCTACACCTATAATTCGATCCTGTGGTAATACTCCATTTTTGATTAAAAATAACGCATCTTCTTTCGTATAAATATCGTTGGTAATGACCGCTATTTCCAAGTCTTTTATTAATTCACGCGTTAATTTATCTACTAATAATGTTTTCCCTGCTCCTACAGGACCTCCAACTCCAATTCGAATAGGTTCTCCCATTTTATTCATCCTCTCCCTACCTCATTTATTCGCTTGCTTTTAGGACATAAAAAGCCGTACAGATAGCTGCTCATGGATCATTTGAGCAATTTCTAATCCAGGTGGACACCCACCAAAGTTATCCTCTGCAAGCTCCATAATTTTCTCGACTCGCTCCGATAGAAACGGCTGTATCTCATGAAGCATTTTTTGACCATCTGTTTGCCCTAAAGGAATACCTCTTACCCCGTTTTGAATGAGTGAAGAGGTATTGGCAAATAAGTAAACAGATAAAGTGGTGGTCAGGTCAACATGTAAGCCTTCACAAAGAATGGAAAAAACAATGGAATTATGTCCATGGCATTCTTTCGCTTTCACCCTCGTTTCATAGATTTTTAGAATTTCCAAATCATATAATTCATTCATTACTTTTGTTAACTGTCGGCCAATTTTTCTATTTCCTTCTCGTGTTTCCTTTGCGTTTCCGAGGGCAAATAATTCCTGATCGAGTTGCCATACCCTGTCTAAATCGTTTCTTTTTATTGCTTCATAGGCTAACCGGCAGGCTAAACCGTCTGTATATACACATTGTGAGGATAGATATAGTTGAATAGCATGAAAAAAAGACTGCCGGTCACTTATTTTCCCCTCTTGTATATAGGTTTCCAGCCCAAAGGAATGCGAAAATGCCCCTGAAGGGAAATTAGAATCGCAAATTTGTAGCAAGTGTAAGAGTTTACTAGTCATGGGAGTGCCCGATATGCTTGAATGCTTCCTTCATTTTTCTATTTTCCCGAACGAAAGGGATGTCTAAATCTTGTAGCAGCTTTTCTACTAAATAATCATACTGCACAATCATTTCTTCATTCTCAAATTGTGCTGGCAGATGCCGATTCCCAAGTTGATGGGCAATATCTCCCATCTGTAATAAATTAGTAGGTTGAATGACTAGTACATCATCTTCTATAACGCTAATAACAATCGCGTTCTTTTCATCCTGATAAAGAATATCTCCGTCCAATAATTCCTTTCCACTTTTAAGGCGGATACCTAGCTCCTTACCATGATCTGTTTTTACGCGTTGCACTTTTTTTACTAATTCATCGCTTCTTAAGTAAACACGTTCGACATGTGTGGTTGGTGCTCCCGAATTTTTTACGTTTCCAATAATTTCTTCAATAATCATTTTGGTCACCTCAAAATAAAAAGTATCGTTGAGCCAAAGGAACCTTTTTATCTGGCTCACACGTAATTAACTCGCCATTAACCTTAACCTCATATGTTTGTGGATCAACGTCTATTTCTGGCGTTTCCCCATTGAATACCATATCTTTTTTTGTTAATTTCCGTATATCTTTCACAACTGCAATACGTTTCTGTAAACCTAGTTTCTCATGAACACCTCTATCAAACGCAACTTTAGAAAGAAAGGTATAGGAGGTATCATACTTTGCCTTCCCCATGCTGCCAAACATCGGTCGATATAGTACAGGCTGCGGAGTTGGAATCGATGCATTCGGATCACCCATCACACTCCAGGCAATCATTCCCCCTTTTACAATCAGTTCTGGCTTAGCTCCAAAAAAGGCTGGTTTCCACAACACAAAATCCGCCATTTTTCCGATTTCAATCGAGCCAATATATTCAGAAACTCCATGAGCGATCGCTGGATTAATGGTGTATTTTGCAACGTATCGCTTCACTCGGCTATTATCATTCGTTTCTCCTTTTAGGAGTTCACCACGTTGCCGCTTCATTTTGTCAGCCGTTTGCCACGTTCGTGAAATAACCTCACCTACTCTTCCCATCGCTTGCGAATCAGAGCTAATCATACTAAATACACCAAGATCATGAAGAATGTCTTCTGCTGCTATCGTTTCCTTCCGTATACGCGAGTCCGCAAATGCCAAATCCTCCGGGACAGAAGGGTCTAAATGATGACAAACCATGAGCATGTCTAAATGCTCAGCTATCGTGTTAATGGTAAATGGTCTTGTAGGATTAGTAGAAGAAGGAAGTATATTTGAGAATGCCGCCGCTTTAATAATGTCAGGAGCATGCCCACCTCCAGCTCCTTCCGTATGATACGTATGTATGACACGTCCATCAATGGCACGAAGCGTATCTTCAACAAATCCCCCTTCATTCAAGGTATCCGTATGAATTGCAATTTGGACATCATATTGATCAGCAACCTTTAAGGCAACATCGATATTCGCTGTAGTAGTTCCCCAATCCTCATGTAGCTTCAAACCGACAGCACCCGCTTCAATCTGCTCCTTCAGTGCTTCTTCATTCGAGGCATTACCTTTCCCTAAAAACCCTAAATTCACCGGGAATTCCTCTGCTGCTTTTAGCATATTAAAGATATTCCATTCACCTGGGGTACAGGTTGTCGCATTCGTACCAGCTGCAGGACCAGTCCCACCACCAAGCATCGTCGTAATTCCAGATTCAATAGCGGTTTGAATCAATTGCGGGCAAATAAAATGAATATGCGTATCCACACCACCTGCCGTTAAAATCATTCCTTCTCCTGCAATTACTTCAGTAGAAGCACCAATAATGATATCTACCTTATCCATTAACAATGGATTTCCAGCCTTTCCTATTGCTGAAATTTCACCATCCTTCACACCTAAATCAGCCTTATAAATACCTGTATAATCAACGATCAATGCGTTCGTCACCACAAGATCGACACACGCTTCTCTCGTAGCTAAAGGATGTTGCCCCATTCCGTCTCTAATGACCTTCCCCCCTCCAAACTTTACCTCCTCTCCGTATACGGTATAATCTTTTTCGACTTCAATAAACAGTTCCGTATCTCCAAGCCTTACTTGATCACCTACCGTCGGACCAAACATATCCGCATATTGGCGTCTCGACATCTCAAAACTCATTCCTACACCCCTTTATCCAGTGCATCATTCGTTAAATTATTTAATCCATATACTCTCCTCTCTCCAGAAAACGGGATTAGCTCAACTTCCCTCTCATCACCTGGTTCAAAACGCACCGCTGTACCAGCTGGAATATTCAACCTCTTTCCAAATGCCTTTTCCCGATCAAATGCTAGCTTGCTATTAATCTCAAAGAAATGAAAATGTGATCCCACCTGAACAGGACGATCTCCTTTATTTATAACCTCTATTTTTATTGGAGTTTTCCCTACATTGCATGTGACCATTTCACTTTTCAGCCTATATTCTCCCGGTACCATCTTTCCACCTCTTTCTTTATAGACTGCTAATGCAATATTTCCCCCTATTATCTAATGGGATCATGCACAGTCACTAATTTCGTTCCGTCCACAAAGGTAGCTTCCACTTGGATATCGTGAATCATTTCGGGAATTCCCTCCATACAGTCCTCACGGGTCAAAATCTGTTTTGCATCCTGCATTAACTCGGACACAGTTTTCCCATCTCTTGCTCCTTCAAGCACTTCATAGGTGATAATGGCAATTGCTTCGGGATAATTCAACTTTAGACCTCGGTGCTGACGTCTTCGTGCTAAATCAGCAGCGACCACTATCATAAGCTTCTCTTGCTCCCTTGATGTAAGCTTCACCTTGTGCCCCCCTTTCTTAGCTTTCTAATGATGGATACTAAGTTACTGAAACCAAATTATTTAATGTTAGCTTTCCTTACATTAAATGTTATGAATTTTAACATTATTATAATGGTGATTGATTTAAGAATCAAATAATTTTCTGAAGATTTACACAAAACAAACATAAACCCAATCGTTTTAACGTTTTAAATTACAGTTCTCTTCATAACCGTTGAGCAAATGAAACACAATCCTAGTAATTCATCCTACTATACAGAAATTTTATGACAAATAAAAAAACAGAGACACTTAGCGGTCTCTGTTTTTTAGTTATTTTCTTTTTCTACCTATTACTAACTCCAACTCCACCATCAAGTCCCACAATAAGTCTGATAAGGCTTACTCCCCGGCCCTGGTATTGTGCAGAATGCTTCCTGCTCAGATAAATGCGCATAAGGTTTCGATAGCATCGCAACCAAATTCTCCATCACCTTATAATCCCCAAATTCCACCGCCGCCTCTAGTGCAGATTCTACTCGATGGTTACGTGGAATAACTGCAGGATTACTATTCCTCATTAACTCATGCGAGGCTTCCTTTGATTCCGACTGCCTACCTAACCTCTCCTGCCAACGCTTTTGCCACTCTACAAATTCCGGTTTTCCATCCAAGACATTCTCGCCTATCTTATCAAAGGTTAACGCACGGAATGTATTCGTAAAATCCGCCCGATACTTTTGCATGACACTAAGAAGCCCTTCAATAAGCGATTCATCCTCAGCCTCTTCCTTAAACAACCCAAGTTTCTCCCTCATGCCAGCAAGCCAATTTTGCTTATAAAGCCTTGAATATTCATAAAGTGCCTCCTGAGCTATTTCTACTGCCTTCTCCTGATTCTCATGGAATAATGGCAATAAAGCTTCGGCAAAACGCGCAAGATTCCAACCTCCAATACGCAGTTGATTTTCATAGGAATAGCGCCCTTGTCTGTCAATTGAGCTGAATACCGTTGTTGGATCGTACACATCCATAAAAGCACATGGACCATAATCAATCGTTTCTCCGCTAATCGTCATATTGTCAGTATTCATCACCCCATGAATAAACCCAACCAGCTGCCATTTCGCAATCAGCGAGGCATGTCGTTTCATTACTCCCTTAAAAAAGGAAAGATAACGCTGCTCATCCTTTTCCACCTCTGGATAATGACGCTCTATAGCATATTCAGCCAAAGCACGAAGCTCCTCCACTGTGCCCCAGTTCGCAACATATTGAAAGGTTCCAAAGCGAAGGTGACTGGCAGCCACTCGAGTCAAAATTGCACCAGGCAACTCAGCTTCTCTGATAATAGACTCACCAGTCGTTACTACAGCTAAGCTTCGCGTCGTCGGAATTCCAAGCGCATGCATTGCCTCACTTATGATGTATTCGCGCAGCATTGGACCAAGTGATGCTCGACCATCACCTCCACGAGAATATGGTGTACGCCCTGATCCCTTCAGTTGAATATCAAATCGTTCACCTGCAGGGGTAATGTGTTCACTGATCAACATCGCCCGTCCGTCTCCAAGCCTCGTAAAATTCCCGAATTGATGACCTGCATATGCTTGAGCGAGTGGCAGAGCACCAGCAGGCACCTGATTACCAGCTAATACTGCTACACATTCTTCACCTTGTAGCGCCGCAGCCTCTAATCCTAGAGATGCTGCTAAAGAATCATTGAGAACAATTAACTTTGGCGCTGAAACTAGATTGAGATTAACAGTAGAAAAAAGTACGTTTGGCAGACGTGAATAACTATTGTCAAAGTTCCAACCTGGTTCATGCGTTTCTTTTTTATGTGTCATTGGATCTCCTTTTCACCCTATGCTATTTATCAACACAGGCTAGTTCATGTGATTACGTTATTAATGTATTATACCCTTTTCGCACATGGATGACGCCTAATCTTTCGCTCTCGACATTTCTACCGCCACTTCATTTAATGCTTTGTCTACCTCCATCTGAGGATATACCTTTCGAATAATAGATGGTCTTACAACGATAAGAACCGATACGATAAGCATAGTAGCAGATAAGATTAAAACCCATTGTGCTGGGAAAAAGTCGTACAAAAATCCGTACAAAACCATGCCTAGTGGGGTCAATGCCATTAACATCGATTCGAATACAGAAAAGACACGGCCTTTGTATTCATCTTCCACTGTTTTTTGCAGCATAACCTGCAACGGAGTATTCACAACCATTAGCATCGATCCAAAGCAGAACATAATAACCATATAATAGGTAAACATTAGACCATATGACATCGGAAACAAGAGTGGCATTCCAACCCCTCCCATGAATACTCCCATCGCCAAAATACCTCTTTTTGAAACAAGTAGTGGAAATTGAACTTCTTTCCTTACTGAAAAATAGATGGACATTAATAGCATTCCAATGGAAAATGCACCTTGTGTAAAGCCAAAATGCTGTGGTTGCATATTTAATTTTTCAATGAGAATATAGGAATAGCCAACCTCATAAGCCCCAAATAAAAAATTTACTAATAGCCCCATCCACATCACAACGATAATAATGGATTGTAATTTCAAATACCCTATTCCCGCTTTTATACTTTGCCACATCGTCTCTTTCTGTTCGCCCTCCACCACTTGTTTCTCTTTCGCGAATAGCTTGAAATCCATCGTCGATTCAAGGATCACAGCTATGCTTGAAGCAACCATATACATAACAAGGAAAACTGGAATGGACACGGTGCCATACAATAGACCCCCTACTGCTGGGCTACCAATGGCAGCAAAAGAGATTGACATTTGATTCAAAGACATCGCTTTTTGGATTCTGTCTTTATCGATAAGACTAGTAATGGATGAAGAAAATGCGATTCCCGAAAACATCGAGGTCAACGACAAAATACATGTAGTGATATAAATAGAAACTAGAGAAAGTCCAGAAGTTAACGTAACAAGAAGAAGTCCACCGATTGTCAAAGTGGTTGCAATTTGTGAAGTTATAACGATCATTTTTTTGGAATATCGATCGGTGATCACTCCTGCAAAGGGTGCAGCAAGCGTCCGCGGTAAAATATTGCATAGTAAGTTCGTTGCAAAACTCGTTGCTGAACCTGTCATTTGTAAAATGTAAAAGCTTATCGCAAACGTATAAACCTGCGCACCAAAAGAAGAAACCAACTTACTAATCATAAACGTGTACAGATGATACGTCGCCTTTTTCAGCTTCAAGCTCTCTTCCATAAAAACACCTCATTATTCTGAAAGTTTAATTTAATTAAACAAATTATAACACGCACAGCTCTTCCCTTTCAAGAAAAAGTTTAATATAATTAAACAAAAGAATAACAAGGAGTGTTTTACATGCTAGGCGAACGCATCCGTAAACGAAGAAAACAAAAAAAGATGACGCTTGAAGCACTTGCAGGTACGGAACTAACAAAGGGCATGCTCAGCCTCATCGAAAATAATAAAGCGAAACCTTCAATGGAGAGCCTCTCATATATTGCAGAACGGCTGGAAGTGGACCTCTCTGATTTATTAGAGGAAATTGACTCAGGAGAGTTAAGAGGAATCTTAGAGCAGGCTGAAAAAATTTACAATACAATTGGTTTAACGGATAAATATAAACAACTAATTAAAATTATTGATCCCTACGTTTCGAGTCTTTCTCAAGGTTATGAGACTGCTCGATTATTGGAAATCTATAGCTATTCCCTTTATTACGAAAAGAAGCAAGACTGGCAAGAGCCCTTAAACCGAGCTGCGAAAATATACGATCAAATGAATATCTCATCAAATCGCGCGTTCATCGGTATTTTCCGTTCAACCATTAAATTTAAAGAACATGACTACTCTAAGTCCCTTGAAATAATCTTAAATGAGCGAAAAGAGATTGAAGCTACCCATGCCTATATTGATCCACTAGCAAGACTAAGTCTTGATTATCACGAAGCTATTTTATACTTTGCAGTTGGCGATTCCCAATCAGCAACAGAGACAATAGAAAAGGCACTCACCCTCTCCAAGGAAAAAAGAATTTTTTATCTAATCGATGACCTATATCGTCTCGCTGCCGCACAAGCAATGACAGAACAAGACCATGCAAAAAAACAATACTATTTAACAAAACTGAGGCAATATGGAGAATTTGCTGATCATTTATCATCGCTCCATTTTTGCGAGCTCATCGAAATCATCACCATGATTATGGAAAAGCAACTATATAACGAAGCTCTAACTAGGATCGAGCAATACCTTTCTAATGCAGATAAAATCCACTTCCATGAACCATGGTTTTACTTAGAAAAAGGGAAAGCTCTCTACTACCTTAAGTACTATGAAGAGGCCCTACTCACATTTAATAAAGTAGTAATCCCAGAAAATATTCACCATCCATTCGACCTATCGATGTTTTATGTAATGGATAGCTATAAAGCACTAATTCAGCTTGAGCTTGGACAGACCATAGATGCTCAAACAACAATAAAAAAAGCAGTTCAAAATTTCGAACCACTACTAGAAACACCCTTTAAACAATTTAACCGTGAAGCTTTTCGTAAAATTAACCAAACCATATCAAATTAAAAAGGGCCCGATCCTCATCGCGATAAAGCAATGAAGGGTCAGGCTCTTTTTTGATGTACTTAATAAATTCTTTTCTCATCTATTCTCACATCTGTAAAGAGTATCCTCCTTACTCACTTCCTAAAATTTCATTATAAGCTTGCTACAGCTTAAAGATCCTACAAAAAAAATTCAGCTTCCACTTAGCACTATATATCTATCCCCTCTAAATCAAAATCCATAATAAAATTTTAGAATATTCAATTTTTAATCCGTTGGTTCTATATACCATTAAAATATTTACTTTTATAATAAAAACAGAAACAATATTTCAAATTTTTAAACATTTACTGAAATATTATTTCAACAATTGAAAGCGCTCACGAAAACCATTAGGAAGGCGAGGGATTCACAGATGAAATTGGGACAACCATGTAAGTACATAATGATTACGCTTTTACTTTTCACTATGACCATTCCCCTTTACCCATCAAAAGGGAACGCGGAAGTAAATTATGGTCCAAAGTATGAAATGCGGGCAGCCTGGATTGCAACCGTACAGAACATTGACATGAGGGCTGGCATGAACAAGGAAGCATATAAAGTTTGGGTGGAAGAGACAATTGATTTTCTAAAAGGAAAGAACTTCAACACAATTATCTATCAGGTAAAGCCTACCTCTGATGCTTTTTATCCATCTGAATTAGAGCCTTGGTCCAAGTATATTACTGGAAGAGAACAAGGTTCTGATCCAGGCTATGATCCACTCGCGATTATGGTGGAAGAATCTCATAAGCGAGGCATTGAGGTTCATGCATGGGTCAATCCTTACCGTGTGACAATGCCAAATGAAGGATTGGAAACTTTAGCTGAAAACAATGTGGCCAATCTTCATCCGGAATGGGTGGTTAGATATGGTACACAATACTACTTAAATCCAGGTATTCCTGAAGTACAGGATCATTTGATTGCTACAGTTGAAGAACTCGTCACCAATTATGATATCGAAGCAGTTCATATGGATGACTATTTTTATCCATACCGTATTGCCGGACAGGAGTTCCCTGACCAAGAAACCTTTGCCCAGTATGGCAGCGAATTCCATAATATTGAAGACTGGAGAAGAAACAATGTTAATGAGCTCGTCGCTGATATCAATAACTCTATCAAAGACATAAAAAATTGGGTGCAATTTGGAATTTCTCCGTTCGGTGTATGGAGAAATATTGCCGACGACCCAACTGGTAGCAATACACAGGCTGGCCAAACCAACTATGATGACTTATATGCTGATACAAGACAGTGGATCAAAGATGGAAGCATCGATTATATTACTCCGCAAATCTATTGGTCAAGAGGACTTGCAGTAGCCGACTATACTATTCTACTAGACTGGTGGAGCAATGAAGTTGAGGAGTATGCATGGAATCACCCTGTAAATCTCTATATCGGAACAGCAGATTATAAGGTCGGTGACAATTTCGATCAGAATTGGTATGACCCTTACGAACTTCCTGGTCAAATCCTGGACAATCGCCAGAATAAAAATGCACTAGGGCAAATGCACTTCTCTTTAAGACAGATTATTAAAAATAACCTCGGCTATGCAGATATTTTATCCAACGAAATCTACACAACTCCAGCATTGGTGCCAGCTACTTCTTGGAATGGAAACAAGTTACCGAAAAAACCGAAGACAGTTAAAGCCAATAAAGCGAAAGATAGCATCAAGTTGACGATTGATAACAAAAAGCACTCAGATGCAAGAAAGTATGTCATTTATCGCTTTGAAGGAAATAAGGAAGGAGATTATAAAAATCCTGCGAATATCGTGGACGTCATCTATGCATCCAACGGAGTTACTACGTTTGTAGATAGCACAATTAAAAAGGGGAAGGTATATACGTACGGCGTTACTTCCATATCCAATACCGGTGTGGAAAGTAAGGATGCTAAAACGGTCAGAGTGGTAAAATGAGAAAAAAAGCCTGACCCTCATCGCTTTACAACGATGGGGGTCAGGCCTATTAATGGAAGGAAACATGGGGCCTCCCTAATTTCTTTAGCCCTTCACACTAGTGAGGGTCATGCCCCTACTAGTTTATGCCCACAATTACTACAAAAATTCCCCCCACCAGTTTTCGTTCCGCAATTAGGACAAAAATTCGGCTTCTGCTGATTTTCTGTCTTCGGTTCTGGTGGTTGTGGAGCTGGTTGTGCATTTGGCGGAGCTACTGGTTGATTTGGCTGTTGATTTTGATTCTGATTCTGCTGATTCATCTTATCCATCATTTGATTCGCCATATTCATACCCATCACCATGCCAGCCATATCAGATGCAGTCCCGCCTCCATTCATTTTTCCAGTGGCCATGCCATCTACCAGCGAGATTTGCTGGTATTTATCGACACTACTAACCATACCATGTGAGGCTACTTTATTAATCATGTCTTGAATTTCTTTTGGATAGTTGAAGCTCATGACATTAAATCCAGTAATGGAGAGCCCATTGTCCATAATCTGCATGTCTAAATCATCTTTAATCCCCTTTGAAATTTCAAAGGAGTTGGACTGAAGGTTGAACATATCCTTTCCTTCCCTTGTAATCCATTTCATCAGCAACTGATCAAGAACAGAGGTAATACGGATTCGGACATCCTCGACTAAATATTGATTTCGAACTCCAGCAATTTTATCAATTAAGGCAATATAGTCATTTACTTTAAAATCGAATGTTCCATTGGCTCTAATGGGCATACCACCGGGGAGTCCAGGTGCCGGGATATTAATCGCATTTCTCGTACCCCATTTCACATTGAAAATTTTGGTGTTTACGAATAGCACCTCTACTCGCATCCCACTATTGAAGCCAAATCTAAAGCCCTTTAAAGTGGACAAGAAAGGAATAATTTGTGATTCGATATCGTACTCTCCCTCATCATGGAAGACACCCTCAATTTTCCCATTGTTAAAAAAGATCGCATCTTGCCCAGGACGAATAATTAATCTACTTCCCTTTTTGATCTCTTTATTTTTCCATTTATAAAAGATCATATCATCTCTAAATTCTTCCCACTCTACTACATTTGCAAATTGATTTCTAAAAAAAGACATCCTTCATCTGCTCCTTTCAACTTTCTCAGTAAAAGCAGTAATCAAAACTTCCCTCTACTGCCACTATGTGAATGACCACCGCCCGTGATTCCGCCACCGCCGCCACCACTTTTATTGTTGTTGGTCGGCTTTTTCCGCTTCGTCACGGTTTTTCTTACATATCTATCATGCTTACTAATTATGCGTGAATTGTTGCTATCCATATAAGTTCTCGCACTTACGGTAACTCTACCACCTGAGCGATAAGCCATGAGTGTTACGATGACACCAGCTACAATGATGGAAACTAACAACTGGAACCACCATTTAAATAAAACATTCTCTGGATTGACGCCTGGTTTATACCCCATATAGTCATGAGACGTATGGATGAAGGAAGAGAATGCTTCAAAATATTGGCCGTCTGATAGAGCAGGGGTAATTTTATTACGAATCTGATTCATTCGTTGGTCATCCAAATAATCCTCTGCTTTTTTAAAACCAGCCAATTTGACATCTCTTTCTTGCAGATCAATCGTTAAAATCGCTGTATTTCCATGGGGCTGGTTATAGCCAGGAGCTTGCTCATCATAAAAATCCCCTACATATTGATCAATATCCTTCCCATCCGTTCCATTTGCAGTGATGATAATAAAGGCCGTCTCTCGTTCAGCACCTAATTCACTTGCTAAAGCTTCTAATTCAGCCACCTCATTATCTGTTAACAGCTGAGCATAATCATAAACAAACTGCTTCTGATGAGGAGCTTCTGCATGAACAGTCATTCCCAATGGAAGTAATAGTAGTAGCGCTGACAAAAAGAAAATCAGACTACGTTTTTTCATCCTTTTCCCACTCACCAAAAGCCACCTCCCATCATGAAGGAGACCGTTTTTAAGGCAAGCAAGCTTCCAGCAGCTATGCCACCAAACCACATAGCCACCTTCCCGCCACTGATAGGTGGTTTTCCCACTACTTTTCCTGTCTGTCCATTCATGGCAAAAGTATGCTCTGATTGCTTATAATCATAGCTGACCATCCATACAGGCAGTAAAACATACTTACTTGTCACACTTCTCGTATCAATTTTCTTATTCTTATAATTAACGGAATGATAGCCTGTTAAAGTAGAACGAATATAGGATTCAATGTAGTCACTTATTTTATCCTTCGCTCTGGGAAGTAGTTCTTTATCTGTATAGTTATATTTCTCTGCAATATACCCTACCAAATAGGGCGTTTTAAATTCTTTTAATTGATCATATGGATAGGGTTCTAATTTATCCATTAACGCATCATTCATTTTTTCTGATGCATCAACAGGGATCTTTACATAATCCAGATTCAAATCTCGAAAAGCATCATAATACTTTGTTTCCGTGTAAATATACTCTCCACTTGAGTACGTTCTGACCTTTGTACAAATAGCATCTACTTGTACTTTACTATTTAAATCGAACAACCAAAAAGGAACATACATCCCAGTAATACTCTTAATTCGGTCAGCATTCATAAAGCCTTTCGGAGTAAGCAGACCATTTCTGCACCATTTTTGAAAAGCCTTTGTAGCTTCTTCCTTGCTAATGGTAAAAGGAATCACCTTTGCCGGAGCAAGATTGCCTGATAATCGATCTGCAATTACCACACCAGCCCCACAAAAACTACAGCTTGTTGCAGAAGTCTCTGCTTCAGTGATTAAATCAGCTCCACAATTATCACAATGGTATTCCTTCACCTCATCCTCTGCAAATGTCGCCGTAATCAATTTCTCGGAATGTTCCTCGATATTTTCCTGCTTACCGCAGCTTTGACAAGATAATTTGCCAGAATCGGCATCAAAGCTCATATCACTACCACAGCTTGGGCATTTATAATGAAGTATCATATGCTACTCACCTCTTTCGTTTCAAGCAAAGGGTTAAAAAGGGGGAAAGCTGCAGCCTGCTAGCTACAGCTTTAAATTATATGACTAATTATTATTCTTTAATCTCTCTTTTAATGCAGCAAGCTCGTTATCTACATTACTGCTCTTTTGATCATATTTAGCGGTTAAGTCTTCTATATCATCTTTCGGACCAGCATTTAGCTCCGCCATTGCATTCGCTTCATCTAATGCACGATTCACCTTATCTTCCATTCTTCCAAATGCTGAAATAGAATTACCTGAATTAGCCCCAGATGCACCAAGTTTATTTATTCTTTCTTGTGTCTTAGCAACCGACCATTTTGCTTTTAATGCACTTCTACGGGATTCCAATTCACCGATATCTGCAACAAGCTTATCATGCATTTGTTTCATTTGCAGAGAGTTCGTGGAAGCCAATTGATAGGAAGCTTGCAGCTCAGAAAGCTTCGTTTCTAGAGACCCTTTTCTCTCGAGAAACTTCCTTGCATCCCCTTCGTCTCCAGCTTCTAATGCCTTGATTGCATAGCGTTCCATTTTCTCTATATCTTCCTGACACTCATTTAATAATCGTTTAGATCGCTGTTCTTCTGCCATCACCGACGCCGTTTCCGATTTCACCTTGCCTAAATCCCTATTAAGGTTTCGTAAATACTGATCAATCATTTTCTCCGGATTCTCTGCCTCATCTAATAGCGCGTTAATATTACTGGACATAATATCTTTAAACCTTGCAATGATACTCATAGTTTACAATTCCTCCTTTATTTTTCCTACCTGATATCGTTTTCTAACCTCTTCATCTAAACAAAACACCCAACAAATCATACATATGCAGGTGTAAATCATTTATTGAAGAAAAACTCTTACTAGTTTATACGGGATTGCTTTGAGAAAAGTTTCATTTTTTTGCGATGTCTTCTTGCAGTACATGACACCCTTATGTATCAAAAAGTACTAGGGAACTGTCACCAACTATCTTTGCCCCTTTATAGCAGCGAGGGTCATGCACTATTAAAAGGTACAATTCAAACGGTACATATCCAAAAAACGCTCTGCCACATGGGACAGATAGTACTTCTTCATCCAAGCGATTCCATATTGTGATACCAATCTAGAATCTTCTATTATATATTTATGTACGCTTGCATTTGAGAAAATATGCAGGGCGCTTTCCGGTATTAATGTTGCCCCGAAACCATCTTGGACGAGACTCGAAAGGAGCGTCATGTCCGAACAGCCACAAACGATATTCGGGGTAAGCTTGTTTTTGGCGAAAGATTGCAGGGTGAATTCGTAAAGCCCCTGTCCTTTCGTACTTGGCAAAATTAATGGAACGGCTGCTATGGCAGATAGCGATACCTCCTCGGTCCACTCTACACTGCTTACAAAATAAAAGGCTTCCTTTTTCAACATCAGGCTGGAAAATTCATCATCTTGAACAGGAAATCGAATGATGGCCAGATCAATTGTTCTATCCCTTAGAAGCTGAAAAAGCTGGACTGATTCGTTTTGATGAATCTCATACGTAACAGATGGATAGTGCTCCCTAAATGCAAATAAACGGGTGGAAAGCGAAGTTTCGGACAGCGTATTCACACCTAGCTTCAAGGTCCCCTTTAGTCCATTTCCCACTTCCTTCACTTCCTCCATGCCCTCTTCCATAAGCTTTGTTACTTGCACCGCATGCTGATAAAGACGTTCCCCAGCCTCTGTCAGGTGAAGCTTTTTTCCTTCCCGGTATATGAGATTTACGCCAAGCTCTTCTTCCATCTGCTTCAACTGCTGGCTCAGCGGCGGTTGGGACATATGCAGCTTTCTAGCTGCCTGTGAAATATTCTTTTCTTCCGCAATAACAGTAAAATACCGCAGCTGGCGAATATCCATGCTATCTCTCCTTGATCATATGTTTTTCCTATGATTTCTCTACAAAACAAATATCATTCATATAGTTGTACTTATGGTACCATATCTTAGGGGAAAGGTAGGTTGTTTTATGAAAGCTATTTTAATACTTATCATACTAACTTTTATACTTATGATGGTTAATATAATGGATGCAAATGGGACTGAACGACGCGTGTCCCCACCACAGAAAATTGAAGTTTTAGTTGGAGCAGACAAAAGAGGAGGTTTACTATGAAAAATTTCCAGTCATCCTTTACAGTCTTCTCATCGATACAATGGCTGTTCTTTATTTTTGCTAATACAGTGGTCGTTCCTCTGTCGATTGGGGCGGCTTTTGACGTTTCACCAGATGTGAGCAGAATGATGCTAAGTGCATCGCTGTTATTCACAGGATTGGCCTGTATTTTCCAAGGATGGATGGGTCACCGTTATCCCTTAATGGAGGGGCACTCAGGTCTGCTATGGGGAGTGATGCTAAATCTTGGACTGACCGCGTCTTCACTTGGAATGAGCTTCATGGAAATTGGCGGTGGATTGGCAACTGGCCTTCTATTAGCTGGTGGCGTCACGATGGTAATGGCCTTATTCGGCTGGACCTCCGTCTTGCCTAAAATATTCACCCCGATGGTGATGACGGTCTATTTATTCCTATTGACCTTCCAGCTGATGATGGTGTTCTTCCAAGGGATGCTCGGAATTACGGAGACTGGCGAGATGAATGTTCCTGTCAGTATCTTATCGCTCGCTATCGTCATTTTTGTCAGTGTGTTAAAAATAAAGGCACCAAAGGCAATCGGGAATTTTGCAATACTTATTGGGATTGTGGTGGGGTGGATTTTCTATGTCATTCTCTTTCCAGAGAAAGGACAGCAAGTACCCGAAGCAGCCTTTTCATTTGAGTTATTTCCATTAGGTGCACCAAACCTGGAGTACGGCATCATCGCTGTAGCGTTTTTTGCTGGTATGCTTAATATGAGCAACACCATTGCCTCGGTCCAAGCTGCGGCAGAACTTTATGGCGAAAAAGCGAAGCCGAAACAATTCCGAAACTCCTTCTTCTTTACTGGAGTGTTTTCGGTCGTTGCCTCCCTTTTTGGCCTTGTCCCGTATACACCTTTCACCTCCACGATCGGTTTTCTTCAAAGCACTCGAATATTAGATAAAAAGCCGTTCTTTATCGGAGGGATTCTATTGGCAGGAATCGGACTATTGCCACCATTAACCTCATTTTTGGTGACAATGCCAATGACCGTCGGAAATGCAGTATTATTTGTAGCATACTTACAGCTGTTTGGCACCGCATATAGCAGCTTGCATGGAGCAACATTCAACTCGGATACAATATTCCGACTAGCCGCTCCAGTCCTGTTAGGCGTTTGCTTAATGAACACCTCGCCAGCTGTCTTTAGCCCACTGCCAGTGCTCATGCAACCGTTCTTGACCAATGGCTTGATAATGGGTGTGCTGCTTTCGATTGTGTTGGAAAAGGTGACGAAGTGGGAGCAATAAAGGTGTCTGTCTCCCAGTGTGATAAAAATGCTAAAGGAAAAGTGTAGCTAAGCCTCGCTTTTCCTTTTATTCTAATAAAATACCAAGAGGGATACACCTCTATTTTATACTAGATTACCGCAGTGAGGTCAGGCACCCACTACAGTTTCTTCCAAGTCAATTAATATTTCTTCTCCTAATGTTACATCTTTGAGCTGTAAGTTCCCCGTTGATGAAAAGTCCTTTGGCATGTATCCATTTAGTGGCATTTTCGGTTCGAATAACCCTAGCATTTGATACGTTTCTCCAATCAACTTACTACACGTGTAATCATTGCTTTTTGAAGTGATGGAAAAGACTCTTCCCTCAATAACTTCTTCAATCATCTTCCATTGTGATGGGTTAGGTACACCGTGCACTTTTTTCATATATTCATATAACTTCTCTTCGTCTATACTTCCTTCAAGCAAACTTAAAGAACGTAAAGCATACTGGGGCGGAGTATAAGGTTCCAAATCATGTCCGTACGTTTTTAAACGATCGATTAACTTCACTACTTTTGGTCCCGTCTTATTGTCATGAAAATGGATATCCTCCAAGTTCGTCAATGATGTTGATTCAAAAAAATAAACTTCCCCAGTAGGATCTGGACGAACAACCATTCCAACATGAGACCACATACTATTTTCTAATGTTTCTACTAATTTACTAATAGGATATTTTCCACTAAATAAGATTAAATCCCCTGTTTTAAATTGGGAAAGAAGAGACGAATACGTGCTAGTTTTCAATTCTATTTACCCCCATAAACAATATTTTCGCTAAAACTCATGCTATAATTATACTAATCTAAAAATTAAAAATACAAGAGGTATATTGGAATGAAAGTAACTTCCCACAATTTTTTGATACTCTTTTTCTTTTTTCTAGTTTTATTTCTAACCGCACCGCCATCTACTAGTGCATCAACAAATCATATCGTACTACCTAAAGAATTCGCTGAACTATCAGTAACAAATCAATTAGAAATATATATTGACAAAAATAGTAATATTTCTAATGATGAAATTCTAAGTAACCGGGAGAATTTTCTACCACTCCAGGAAGCAAACGTTTCTGGGGATTTATCTGATGTGACTTATTGGATCAAATTGCCCCTCGTGAATTCGGCAACTTTCGATAGAGAAGTACTACTTGAGCTAAAAAAACCTCATTTAAGTTCCGTTGAATTGTATTCAGTAAAGAATGATGCTTTACATTTAGAAGAAACCATAGGCTATCGCTATCCATTTAAAGTGAGAATGATTGAACACCGTAATATGGTTTTTCCGCTTCAACTATTACCGGAACAAACCGAGATTTTTTACCTGAAAATAAAAACAGATAGCTTTTTTCAAGCCCCCATTTCTATTTGGGAACCTATCGCTTTTGCATCCGCAAATTACACCGCTCAAACATTTTTTGGTTTGTTTTACGGTATTATGATCGCCATGATTATATACAATAGCTTTTTATTTTTGTCACTTAAAGAAAAGACCTACTTATATTATATTTTATTCATTGTAGGATTTACTGTGCTTCAGTTTATTTGGGATGGATTTGCCTTTCAATGGCTTTGGGGCGATTTTCCTTGGTTTGCCCTGAGATCCAATTCATTCTTCATAATTTGGAGTTCTCTATTTTCCTTACAGTTTGCTAATCATTTTCTTCAGCTTAAAAACTGTGCACCTATTTTACATAAACTAACCAATGTATTCATAGTAACAAGTTCACTTTTACTGGCGATGCCTTTCATTCTTAGCATTAAAACGGCAACAATGATTAGTATGCTTGTTGCTAGTTTGTTCATTATATTAATAATTGCAATTGCCCTGAAAGTAAGGTTATACACTAGAGAAGCCAAGTTCTTTATTATTGCTTGGTCCCTTCTTTTAATCGGAGTTATCTTAAATTTATTAGCTGGCTATAAGCTTATTCCATTAACTCCGCTTTCATTATACGCTCCAAAAATAGGTGCTTTAGTAGTAGTACTCGTCTTATCACTGGGGCTAGCCGACAGAATTAAACGGATTACTTTAGAAAAAGAACAAGAATCTAGAAAATATTATATTCAAACACTTCTTCAAAGCTCGTTTAATCAACTGGCTAAGGTAAATACTTGGGACTCATTAGTAAAATGTGCGCTAGAAAGTTTAATTTCCATGACAAAATATGAAAAAGGATTCTACTTAACCTATGAAAATGAGCGGTGGGAACTGATTACGAAAACTGATGAACAAATTACTATTAATCAACCAATATCCATCCATGAGAAATTTCTAGAAAAAACCTTAACTATAAAAGATATAGACCCTACAATATTTGGAATCCAAAGTAAATCACAATCTTTCTTTTCTATCCCAATTTTGACTGCACAACATACCGGAATGTTCGTTATCTATAGCGAAGAAAAGAATGAATTACCAACCTTTGAAGCAAATATTATAATACCTACTTTTACCGAACAACTAACATTATTAATTAATAATCTATTCAACTATCAAAGCTTAAAGGAATCTGCCATGTACGATCATTTAACTAGAGTATGCAACAGAAAATACTTTATGGAAGAAGCCACTGAAATACTTTCACAAACAGCTAAATCTAATCACCCTTCTTCCTTATTACTTATTGATATTGACCATTTCAAGCGAGTTAATGACACATACGGACATACTGTAGGGGATCAAGCACTCACTTTTGTAGCCCAAAAAATAAGTACCGTCTGTAATGAAAAAGGAATAGTAGGGCGTTTTGGCGGAGAAGAATTCATCGTTATTCTACCTAACACAACATATACACAGGCATCCCTAATAGCCAATAAATTAATAGAAGCACATCACTTTCACCCCTTCATACTAAATAGTGGAAAACCATTATGGCTAACAATAAGTATAGGTGTTTGCAGCAATCAACAAAAAAATTTGAGTTTACAAGAAATGATCCAATATGCAGACGAAGCTTTGTATCAAGCGAAGGAAAAGGGGCGCGATCAGGTGGTGTTATACTCATAGTTACCTGACCTCCATCCTTGTCATCATCATAACTTCCTCTATTTTGCGTGGGATTGTCCAAAATAAGTCTGAATACCTATGTAAGGCAGGAAGATCGATAAAATTCAAGGATCACCTTATTATATAGAGGGAGAAGGCTGGATTTAACACTAACTCGTTATTATAGGAGGAAGCGAATGAACACATTTTTACTAGACCATCAAGTAGAGTTATTTATTACGATGGAAGTTCTATCACTTGTGTGTCTATTTTTATTTTGCTTAACACGCTATTATTTTAACTTACAAAAAATAAGCATTCTATTCATCTCTTTATTTATCGGCATTACAGCAGTAGAAGCATTATTTGCTTGGATGCTTTATAGTGTCACTGGTGAAATATCTACCCTGCAAATCATCATTTCTATCTTCGTAATCTATGCTGTCACTTTTGGGATTCAAGATTTTAAAAAATTTGATCGTTGGATGCGCAAGAAGATTGGGGATTGGAAAGGGATTGATTTATTAACGGAGAAAGACAAACATCTGATGGTCCTGCAAAAAGATCCTTCGTATGTAGCACGGAGGTATCGTCAATGGTCCATTGCTCATATTGTGCTATTTTTCACAGCACAAGCAATCTTTATTTCGCTCGGAACAGACAGTGTATCGGAGGCTCTTTCTTACATGAGGGATTGGTCTTGGTTTCAAGAGGGAACCTTTGAGAATAGTCCTTATTCAAGTGAAACCATCTACAATATCGCTAAGGTATGGGCTATCATCTTTGTCGTAGATACGATTTATTCATGGTCGTATACGGTGTTTCCTAAGAAATAATGAGTGCAAGATTTTATTCATAAGGCTCTTTTAAACACCGCTGTTGATTTCCGCACTAGGCTTCGCTTATCCAGAGGGCGCTTGTGGAGCCTCCTCGGCTTTGCGCCTGTGGTGGGGTCTCCACAAAACGCTATCTCCCGCAGGAGTCTTCGCCTTGTGCTCCAATCAACAGCTAGGGACCTGAAAATCAACACTGTCCTTTGGGTATACTTTTTGATTTTGCTCTGTTTCGTAAAGTTATGTTGAATTTCCCCCACCAAACCCAAACGCTCCCTTTAGTAGAGGAGGTGATTTATTAGTTAGGATAATGTATCGTCATGCTTAATCGGGTTAATTTTTCTCCCGTATTTTGATAGGTGTGAGGTCTATCAGCCCTAAATCTGATGGAATCTCCATTTTTTAATGTATGAGTACTTTCACCAACTTGAATCGTTAGTTCTCCATCGTATACCGTGATAATTTCCTCCGTACCATCTTTATGGGAGTCCGCACTTAATTTCCCACCTTTTTCAATTTCAACAGAGTAAACTTCAAAGCGTCTATCTTCTTGGAATGGGAAGTAGGGATACACTCTATATCTTCCATTATCTTCCGTTAATACTTGAATGTCATTTCTCAAAACCACTGTCGTATCAGGCTGTGGATTATTTATTAAGGCTGTAAATGAAATTTTTAAACCATTAGCTATTTTCCAAATCGTTGTAAGAGTTGGGCTTGACTCTCCTCTTTCGATTTGCCCTATCATCGTTTTGCTTACTCCACTTAATTGTGAAACCTTTTCCAAACTTAATTTTTCCTTTTCTCTAATCGCTTTTAAATTTCTTGCAAGAACAAGATGAATTTCCTCCATAATCTCGCCCCTTTCTTATTTACATTATAACGACTGATTTGTATAATAAAAAGTACAACGTTATAGTGTGTTTTTCAGTCGTCATAACGTACATCTTATTAAGGAGGTTTACATATGTCTTTATTTTCATTCTTGCTATTCGTTATTATTACTAGTTTTACACCTGGTCCCAACAATATCATGGCCATGACATTTGCAAATAATCATGGATTAAGAAAAACAATAACCTTTTGTTTAGGGGTAGGTATTGGATTTTTTGTCATCATACTTTTCTGTAGCTTTTTTAACAGGATTCTTATAAGTGTTATCCCAATAATTGAGTTTCCTTTGACCATTTTTGGTGTAGGATATATGTTATATTTGGCTTTTAAAATACTTACAAGTAAAAACAATAATGATGTTAATGATGACGTTAAACGAAACTTCTTCTTTATAGGTATCTTCTTACAATTTGTAAATCCAAAAGCTATTATATTTGGAATAACAGTTGTCGCAACTTTCATTCTCCCTTATTACGATTCCTATTTCAGCTATCTACTATTCTCTTTATTTTTAGGAATGATTGGTCTCACGAGTACATTTAGTTGGAGTTTATTTGGATCAATTTTTCAAAAATACTTAGTACAATACAGAAAACAGTTTAATATAATGATGGCTATTTTATTGGTATATAGCGCTTTTTCTATACTGGACAAATAGATGTAAAAAAGCTTGGATACATGCGTTTTCTAAGATTTTTTCTTTATCTGTACAACTAAGGCTCGTATTAATTTAAGAAGAAATATTGGCTTCATGTGCAAAGTTTGCACTAGCCCACTCCCCCTCGCTTTTAAACAACTTAAACACAGCCTCACGATCAGTCGGCGGATCATCTATCCAATCTAGCAGGGTACGAACAATAGATTCTTTATCCGGGAAGTATTGGATAAAGACTTCCGATTGCTCGTGAAGTCTTGTTGACCAAATCTGCGAACGCACCATTACCATGGAATAGTATGTACGAATGAGTTTACGAGCGAAGTTTTGTGAAAATGTTTTAAAGTCCTCGTTAGAAGCTGTTTCTAACCTCTTTAACGTCCGAGTAAGAGCCTCCCCAATATCACCATTGAAGCGAATGGCTATCTCTGATGTAAGTTTGTACGGACCAAATTGTTCTCCTAAATCCTCACCATACACACAAACTGAGATTTCCTTAAGAAATGCATTTTCGTAATAATTGGAGGGGTCAACCGTATAGTCGTAATAGGCAACAGCTATACCAACATCACGAACTAAAGAACGATACTTTTGAGACAGTTCTCCAGCAAGTTTCTTTAATTCAGCCAACTGAATGGAACTCAGTTTGCCATCAAACATCGCGATAAGGTCTAAATCTGACTTCACAGCAATCGCTTCACCTCTAGCTACGCTACCGTACACATAAACACTATGCAATTGTGGATGAAACACATTTTTAAGACTCTCGATAGATTCTTGAATGCAAGGCCTATAGACATAATCAATTTTATCTATACTAACATCGCTTACAATAAATCCATTAGAGTCTAGACCATATCCTGCTCTTAACATTACCATTTCATTCTCCTCCCTCTCATCTTCCTTACATACCAAATACTATAGTTTTTTCATCAACCTTTTTGGCCGTAAGACCTCGCACTCATTGATTGGAAGTATTTTTACTTTTCTGCAGAAATAATTAAAAACATTGGCCTTCGGAGTTCATCTTTCATTTCTGGAACACTTTTTAACATTTCTTCTGAAGGAATGGGTTCCTTGACTTCTCTTATTCTAAATCCAGCGTCCATTAAGTTATTCAGATAAGTTGAAAACGTCCGATGATATTTTATAACGTTCTCTGTTAGAAATGCTGTTTCACGTGTTCCTTCCAATTGATAATCATCAACAGCCCAATGTAGCCGGTTCCCTTGTTCATCATAATACCAGTCTTGTTCATTACGGGAAGTAAAAATTGGGTGCTCTACGGAAAATACAAATGATCCTCCAGGCTTTAAGTAATCATAGACCTTTTGACAGATTGTTTCAAAAGACTCAATATAGTGAAAAGCCAAAGAACTAATAACCACATTAAATTGAGAAACAGAAAAATCGATGTCCTCTATTGGCATTTTTAGATAGGAAATGAAAGGATCATCCGTTTTTTCACGTGCTTTCTGAAGCATTTTTCCAGAAATATCTACCCCAATCACAGAACTAGCCTGTTGCTCACGCGCATATCGGCAATGCCATCCGAAACCGCAGCCTAAATCAAGTACACTTTTATTTCGTAAGTCAGGTATAAGTTTTTGTAATACATGCCACTCCCCTGCACCTTCAAGTCCCTTTAAGGAACGTGGCATTTTTTCATACACAGAAAAGAAATTCACTTCATCGTACTTGTTTTGCTTCATCAGTTATACATCTCCTTAAATTAAAGTAGCTTCCTTACAACATAATAGCTCTTATTTTAGATTATATAGATTACATTGGGTTGATGAAGAAGTTTCTCCAAAAGATTACTTTGGATATATTACAAGCAGCTTAAATAGTTTGATTAAATAATCCCCAAAAATGAAAAAAGGGTGCTTCTTCCCATCATTTATAAAAATGATGGAGAGTAGTACCCTTTCGATATTTTATCTAGCTGAAAACAAGTCTATCGATTCTCACTTGTTGCTTTGTCTTTTTCAAATAACATAATTAAACCAGGCAGGAGTATCCCTCTAATTAGGAATGTATCTAACAAGATTCCCACCGCTACAATGAAGCCGAATATAAAGAGCAATTGAATTGGCTGAGTCATCAGAACAGCAAAGGTTGCTGCAAGGATAATTCCAGCTGAGGAAATAACTCCCCCTGTGTTGGCAACGGCGATTTGCACCGCTTTTTTGACGGAATGCTTCTTTCTTTCCTCTTGGAAACGAGAGATCAGCATAATGTTATAGTCAATTCCAAGTGCTACGAGAAAAACGAAGGAATAGAGCGGAACTCGGTTGCTGATGGTATCAATATCAAAGAAAAGATTGGATAAAAAGATTCCGAGACCTAATGCAGCAAGGAATGAAACTAAAATCGTCCCCATCATGTAGATCGGCATTCTGATTGATTTTGTCAGCACTATCAACAACGCGAAGATCAGAATTGTTTCCAGGATAACAATAACGATGACGTCCCTGTTATTAACGGATCGATCATCCACAAGTCGAGCCGTTTCCCCGGCAAAATAAAGACTTCCTTCTAACTTGCTGTCCGCTACTATCTGATCTGCTTTATTGATGATTACCTCCATCGCATCAATAGAATCCACTGAATAAGGACTTTCTACAAACATAAGGCTATAATTGAGCACCTTGCCATCTTCCGCATTACCCGTTAGACGGACCGTGCTGACAAGTTTCTGATTTTGCAGTTCTTTTGTCAATGCCTCCTGCTGTTCATCTGTTAGTGAGTCCGTACCTTCAAACAGAACAGTGGTCGGTGCAAGATTACCCTTTTCGAACTTCTCTTCCAGAATTTCATAACCTTGGCGAGATGGCATATCTTCCGGAAAAGAGTTCAGGGTATTAAAGTCATATTTCAGATTGAATATATTGCTTGCAGCCAGAATAAGAAACAAACTGACTAAGACAACAGAAAGACCCGGTTTAGCCGTGACAAAACGTCCAATCTTACTCCACGCTGAATTGTTCTTGACCTTTTCATCTCCGACACGCGGTACTTTCGGCCAGAATGCTTTCCGTCCGAAGAGGGTAAAAAGGGCTGGTACCAGCGTGATTGATGCAAGCATGATAACCCCCATCGCCAAGGCAAAAGTTGGCGCAAAGTTTCGATAGTCGCCAAACTCAGCAAAGAATAATACAAGCATCGCCGCCAAGACTGTTCCTCCTGAAAAGAAGACTGGCATGCCCGTTACCCTCATTGCTTCTTTCATAGCGACAAATTTGTCCTGGTGATCCTTTAGCTCTTCCTGATAACGAGAGAAGACAAAGAGAGAGTAATCAATTACCGCAGCAAATAACAGAATCGACATGATTGATAATGTCTGGGTGCCAATTTCGAGATCGCCCATTCCCATCAAACCAAGCAGTTTCATCACCACCTCATGGACAAAAATTGCCGCTAATAACGGAATTAATGCCAGTAATGGTGAACGGTAAATGACAATCAACAAGATAAGGATAAGCCCTACCGTTGATAAGATCAGGACTACATCCGCTCTTGAGAAAAGATCTAGAGAATCGGACGCTATTCCAGCCGGTCCCGTGATATACAAAGTTAAATCGGATGATGCTTTTACGTACTCCTCGATTTGCTCCTTGGCCACTTTGATTTCTTTACTATCCAACCCGGGCTCCAAATTTAATGGGATAACTGCCGTTGTTTTATCCTCTGAGAAAAAACTGGCTACTGCCTGAGGAGGCAAGGAGGAAAATGGAATAACCTCATCCACCCCGCTAATCTGTGCATTTTTCATTCCAGCTAACAATCCAGCAAGATCAGCAATTTCTATTGCTCCACTATCTGATTGGAAAACCAAAATCGCTGGTATTCCTTCGCTATCCTTAAAATATTCGTCAACCTTCTTCTGTGCAATGACAGATTTCGCATCATCAGACAGTGAATCAACGCTTGTTACTTGATAGTCCTTGGCTCCCGGTGCAAACACGGCCAACACCAAAGTGATCACCAACCAAGTTATTATCGTAATCCACATTCCTCTTTTAGTAGAAACCTTATCGGTAATTCCTTGAAGAAAGGATTTCATCTTTATTCAGTCCCCTTTTACCTTATTTTTATTCAGTTTTAAAATAGATAAATGACACACCTGTCACTTTGGTCAAAAAATAATTGACACCTTTGTCACTATGATTTTCTCTCAAAGTGACAAAGGTGTCAATTAAATGTTTTTGAACATTCCGTGACTGATAATCTCCTTGATTGCACTAACCCATTCCTCACGTGGTACCCCAAAATGATTCGGAATGGCAATGGACTGAAAAATAAAGCCGAGCAACAAACCATCCGGAAGATCTCGTTTCAACCTTTGCTCTTCCTTGCCCAAGCGGATGAAGTCCTGCAGATTATGATACATAGCCAAATGCAGCTTATCCAGCTTATCTCTGTTGGATCTTACCTTTTCGTTACTATCTGTCGGAACATGCTGGACAATTTCTATAATCTTATAAATTGTCGTATGCCTGAAGATTAAATTTATCAAAAAATCAAATTGAGCCTCAAATCCTGTAACTGAATCAATTCCCTTCAACTCATCTAGAAATTGATTCATCTCATATAGCATAAACTCAGTGATCAGTTCCTCTTTATTTACATAATACTTATATAAAGCCCCCCTCGAAACCTCCAAGTGGTCGGCAAGAATACTAAAAGTAAATCCCTCATAGCCATGCTGGAGAAGAAGGAGCTTGGTTGCATCAAATAATTCAGCATCCGTAAACTTGCGGTCGCGCGCCATATCATCACCTCCGCTTTTATTATAAACGAAGAATTGCGCGGACAGAACCTTGACTAACTATTTCTTATCATTCAGGAAAAAATAAATCACTTGCTAAACTCAAACCTCATATTTTGAAAAAGCTTTTCTAAATATATAAGAATATAAAAATGCAAGTAAGGAAAATCCACCAAATGTTATAAAGTATAAACCTGATAGGAATCCAACTGTTGAAGAAAAAACAAAAATAATTGGAAAGAGAAAGAGAATTAACAATAACAGGAGATAAGGGAAGTTAGAAAGACCTATCAATAACGAATTTAATAATGAATTTTTAATTGTGTCTTTATATCTAGCCATATAAGGAAATATAAAAAGGAGGATGGAAAGATACATAAACCCAAAAATAATTACCAAACTTATAAAAAATATCTTAAGTAATCCATTAAGGGTTCCCAAGAGTAAGAAATTCACAAGTACTAAAATTCCAGCGGCTAACATAATGAACCAAACAATCGTGCTTTGGATGAAATTCTTTTTGAACGCTAATACAAAACTCTTGCCTATATTCTTATCTTCATCTCTTACCATTTTACCTAAGACATAGTATAAAGCCGTCAATGATGAGCCGATAGTTATAATAGGAATACAAAAAAGTAAGAATAAAAAGTTTAAGATCGCTAAATCGACAGTTCTTGTTAGAACTTTAAATAAGGAACTATCCAAATTAAATAGTTGACTCATTTTTGATGTCCCCTTTCAACAACATATTAATGCACTGATTCGTAGAGTTCTGATTAATTTTTTACTTTTACAAGAATAACAGCCGGCTCTTATAAAATATTATAAGCCGACTGTTTTTTCAGTGTAATAACATTATTTATTCAAAGGAATTGATATATCTTTCAAAGGCATCGTTCTGAATTTTGATATATTCTTCATATCCCATTTGTTCTAATTGAGCAATATACGAATCCCATTCTTTTGTAGCTCCACCATCAACTACCCATTTAGATTGCATAGAACTTACGAAAGAATCAATGTCTGTACTTAAAGCACTTAAACGATTCATTTCATCTACTGTATAAACAACATTTGGAAATTGTTCCTTAACATACGTGTTTATTTGTTTATCTAATTCAAGTTTTAATCCATCCCCACCATCAGTTGGAAGTGTTACTTTTTCATTAAATCCTTCCCCAACAAATTTAGGACCAAAGTCACGGAATGAATTAACCCAAGCAAATATATCTGCTGATTCACCTTCAGGAGCATCTAAGACTTTGTATGTTCCATCTTCAACTTTTTCGACTCCAACACCGAAGGAACCATAGAAGGTTTGAATACTCGCATCCTCCGTGTAAAATTTATCTACCCATTGCAATAATTTTTCTGGATTCTCTGCTTTTGTTGTGATCATAAACTCTCTTCTTTCATAAACAATTGCATCAGTCATTACATACTTTTCACCATCCGGCCCTTTAAGAGCAGATAATTGAACATACTCATTTGCATTTGGTCCAAAAGTGGCATCCGCTGTCCAACCAGAAGATACTCCAACCAAGGAAATTTCATCATTTTTACGTTTTGCTTCAGCCATAGAAGTATCTTGTGTAAAAGTCTCTTGATCAATTAACCCTTCTGAATAGGCTTTATGCATCCACTCAATTCCTTCTCTATATGCTTCCGCAGTGGGAATAAAGACTGGCTTTCCATCCTTAACAGTCATAGAGGTTGAATATGAACCTTTAGGCAATCCAAAGGGTAAAATATAGCCCATAACATCCCCTTGATAAGGAATTTCATCATGAAGATCTCCATTTCCATTTGCATCTTGCTCTTTAAATGCTTTTAAAACTTGATAAAATTCTTCATAAGTTTCAGGCATTGAGAGATTCAAGTTATCCAACCATTTTTGATTGATGTACAACGAATTTCCTGCAATTGGTCTTAATGGTAGCTTCTTTGGCAAACTATAAATATGGCCATCAGGAGATGTAACCATTGCACGTAATGCGGGATCCGCATCAAATGCAGCTTTTAGATTAGGCATATTTTCCTCGATTAATTCTTCTAAAGGGATAAATGCACCAGCGTTCTTCGCTATATCTGAATCACTTAAAGATAGGGATCCCCAAAATGCATCTGGTAATTCTCCTCCAGCCATTAATATAGATTTTTTGTCTGCCCATTCACTATTTAAATAGATATCCCAATCAATAGAGATTTCTGCCTCTTTTTCGGTTTCCTCAACAAATCCTTTTAAAAAGTCATCTCCCCAATCGGCCCAGCGAACTGTTGCAATTTTGTAGGTACCATCTTCTTTAGATGTTGAATTAGATGAGTTATTACTACAGCCTACTATTATACTAGCTGCTAAAGTGACACTTAATAATGATTTCATTTTATTTTTTAACATCTTTTCTCCCCCTAATACTATTCTTTTATTGAGCCAACCATAATTCCTTGATTAAAATACTTCTGTAAAAATGGATATAAACACATAATTGGAAGAGTAGAAACGACTATTGCTGCATACTTCATCATCTCTGATAACCTTCTTAATTCTGATGCTAGTTCTCCAGAAGCTGTTCCAAGTAGCGACTCATTCATAATTAAAATTCTCCGCAGCACCAGTTGAAGCGGCTGTAAATTCTCATTTGAAATATAAATCATAGCATCAAACCAAGAGTTCCATATCCCTACTGCTGTCCATAACCCAATGACGGCAAGAATAGCCTTTGACAATGGTAACACCATCGTAAAGAAGTATCTGATAGTACCACAACCATCAATTTGTGCGGCTTCCCAAAGGGTTTCGGGAATACTATTTTTAAAGAATGTTCTTGCGATTATAATGTTGAAGGCGGAAACAGAAAAAGGTAACACCAATACCCAAAATGTATCTATTAAGCCAAAGTTTTTCACTACTAAATATGTTGGAATTAGTCCACCACCAATGAACATGGGAGTAATATAAAAGATAGATATCCATTTTCGCCCAAACAAATCTTGCCTTGATAGAGCATAACCAGCTGGTATATTCACAAATAATGCAATGATCGTTCCCACTATGGTGTAGATAATCGTATTTCGATATCCAATCCAAATCATTTCCTGTTTCAGCAATTCAATGTATCCATCTATTTTCCACTCTTTTGGCCAAAACCACACATTTCCATTTGCAATGTCAACAGGATTACTAAATGAAGCGATTATAATAAACCAAAGAGGATAGATAATTAGAATCATCATCAAAATCGCGATTCCATACACGGAGAAATCAAAAATTCGATCTTTCCAGCTCTTTTCAACTTTTGTTTTTTTTAAATACTTCTTTTTTATAGTAAGTTCCAAAACCTTCTCCCCCCATCTATAACAAACTCGTTTTCGTTAGTTTCTTAGACATATAATTTACTAATAGTAGAACAACGACATTGACTACTGTATTGAACAACCCAATTGCTGTTGACAAGCTGTATTGAAAATGTTGTAATCCTACTTTATAAACATATGTAGAAATAACTTCACTACCTGCTAAGTTTAAGGGATTTTGAAGTAAAAGGACTTTTTCAAATCCTACACTCAAAAGACTTCCTGCTCGTAGTATCAATAAAATCATTGCAGTAGGCAAGAGTAATGGTAAGTCAATATGAAGAATTTTTTGCATTTTACTCGCGCCATCCATGGTTGCTGCTTCATAATATGTTGGATTGATTGCAGATAAGGCTGCTAAATATATGATACTATCCCAGCCAATGTGCTGCCATATATCACTCCATACATAGATACTGCTAAAAAAAGATGCCTTGGATAAAACGTTTGGCATTTCTACACCGATTAACCCTAATATATTCGAGATCAATCCACTGCTAGGTGACAAAAAAATTAAAATCATTCCACACATAACCATCGTAGAAATGAAATGTGGTAAATAAGTTGTTACCTGGAATACCTTTTTAAACATACTAATACGTATTTGATTACATAGTATTGCTAATGCAATAGGTAATGGAAATCCGACTAATATACTGTATAAGCTGATGTTTAACGTATTTTTTATTGTTAGAGCAAATTGGTACGAATTAAAAAACTGAATAAAGTGCTTAAACCCGACCCATGGGCTACCCAAAATTCCTAAAGCTGGCGAAAAATCTTTAAATGCAATGATAAGTCCATACATAGGTAGGTAGGAAAAACAAACCAATAATATGATCGAGGGAAGTAATAATACATATAATGGCCCGCTTTTCTTCATCTGCTTCTTCATTTTAGATGTTTTGCTTTCACTTGAGATAGTAGATACATTATTGATACCTTCAGTTACTACTTTTCCTTCCAACTCTCTGCCCCCTTTGACTAATTTATTTACTATTTACGAGTGCAATTAACAGTATTTTTCTCCTCCTCCACTTTATATAAATCATTATATGGTAGCGCATTCATTTAAAAATAGTAATAAATGGTTAAGTCCTTTCTACTATTCAGTACTAAATTTGCCATTTTAAAAATCCAATATTATAAAATAGCACTATTCAGGCTTTTCCTATCTATTTAACCGCTTTCTTAACGTTTTTGTGCTAGAAAATACAAATTGTTTCTATATAATTTAGAGTAAGGAAAGGATGGGAGATGAAATAAATTTGAATCTGCAATTTGGAAAGAACCCCTCACGTTCTGTTAATTATTACTCTAAAGTCCTTTTTATCATTTTGATTTCAATATTATTTATCAACATCTTTGTTTGTTTCTTTACGATTTCAAGTACTAGACAACAAAGTATCGATTATATTACCAATACTGTTAACCTCTACTTGAATGACGCCAAACAAAAATTTAATGCAATCGATCATTTTATGATTTGGACCGTTAAGCATGAGCCATTAATTAAAAATATCGAAAATTCAAAAGATATGTCAGAGTTACCTAAAAGTATTAATGATTTCAGATTAAGAGTGAATGATTTTCAATACTCTACCGGAAAAGAATATCAATTTTTTTTAGCACTAAAAAAAGAGAACTACTTTTTTAATAGTTCTCCCATTCAAATAACATATTCCGAATATCTACAAATGAAAGATTTCTTCTTATCAAAAAATAAAATGTTAACTAACAATGAAAGATTATCCAAATGGCATTCCTTTAAGATCAACGATAAATTCTATTTGTATCATTTTTTAGAATATGAAAATAGGATATTTATTTCATTGATTGCAGTAGAGGATATTCTACTACCCTTACAAGATATCAATTTAGGTAATAACGGAACAATTATTATGGAAAATGATAGCCAAGTTTTTCTTTCTGACATCGATCAAGTAGAGTTGTTCAAAAGGGAAAAATCGAATAACTTTTTTAGTAGTCACCTAACTTTTAAAAATACAGAGACTACTTTACCTTTTTCCATCCATGTCACTATTGATCATTTTAGTGCATTTGAAAGAGTCGTTTTAGCGCAGTTTGTCCTTATATTTGCAACAATCATTATTAGTTTGATTTTATTCCTAATACTGCTTTATATAAAAAACAAAGTAATATCACCCATTCAAAAATTTTCTCAAAATCTTTCAGATCTTAATAAAAATAATGAAAAAATTGATTTTGAAAGTAGCAGTATAATTGAACTTGAAAAAGCTAACACACAATTCAAAGATTTAATTTATGAAATAAAAAATCTAAAAGTGAACATATACGAACATGAAATTGAGAAGAAACAAATTCAAATGGATTTTATGAAACTACAAATTAAACCACACTTTTATCTAAATTGTTTAACCACTATTTATAGCATGGCGCAAATGGAAATGAATAAAGAAATTCAAGAAATGTCATTATCTACATCAAAATATTTTCGATACTTATTTCAAACGAACCAAAATTTTGTAAAACTTGAAAATGAATTAATGCATATAAACGACTATCTAGCTATACAAAAATTAGTATATGGAGACTCCTTCCTATTCGATTTGTCTATAGAACAAGATATAAGCAATACTAAAATTCCACCTTTAGTATTGCAAACATTTATTGAAAATACGATTAAACATTCCGTTTCTTTAGATGAACAAATCAAAATCTCCTTAAAAATAGATTATATAAATGACCAGAAAAGATTTATTAACATAACTATAAAAGACAATGGGCCAGGATTCTCACCTAATGTAATAACTAAACTTAGGAACAATATTCCTTTAACCACTAAAGCAGGAAAACATATTGGGATAAATAATGTAGTTCAAAGGCTTAAACTAATGTACGGTGAAGAATTTTCGATAGAATTTTCCAATGATGATTTTGAGGGTGGCGCTGTTATTACTCTCATAATACCCTATCATATTTATGAGGAGGATTAGCATGAATGTGTTGATTGTTGATGATGATCGATTTGTCGTATCTGCATTAGAACAAAAGATTGACTGGGCTTCTTTAGGAATTCAGCAAATATACACCGCTTACAATATTCGTCAGGCGAAAAAAATATTTGAAAAAGATACCATTCACATTCTTATTTCCGATATAGAAATGCCACAAGGGAGTGGTCTTGAATTATTGGCATGGATAAGATCTGAAGGTCTAAATGTACAAGCAATCTATTTAACTAATTTTGCTGACTTTAATTACGCACAAAAAGCAATTGAGCTCCAAAGCTTCGAATATTATTTAAAACCAATTGAATTTGAAAAACTTAAATTAATCATATTAAAAGCAGTAAATAAAGTTAAAGATAGTCAAAAATATGAGGATGCAATAAAGGTCGGACATTATTGGCAGCAAAACAAAGAGGAACTAGTGGAGCATTTTTGGCACTCTTATCTAAGAACCACCGACTCGAATTCATATGAAATGCTTCAAAAACAGTTAAAAATTAAACAAATAGATTATTCTATGAACGATATTTTTTTGCCACTATTACTAGCTTTTTTCCCTTATTCATTAGTAGATAATAAGGAAATAACTTCTGTATTTGAAGAAAATGATTATCAACATAAGTTAAAAACTATTATTGTTAAAACTTTTAAAAATAGTTCTCTTCGTTTAGATGGATTTCTAGACTTAAACAAAAATAAAGAAGAGTATCTAGCAATTTTCAAATTACAAGACACTTCTTTCGAAATGTCATCAAAGGATGTAATTGCTTCCTTTAATCAGTTAATTACTAACATTAACGACCTGATAAAATGCGATGTTCAATGTGAGGTGGGAGTTATCTCCACGTTAGATAAAGTAAAGCCTTCTATAAAAACACTTCAATTTTCTAGTAAAGAAACGATTAAATATAGGAACAAAACCTTCATGTTTGAAGGGCACAAAAAAAATGTCCAAAAATATGTTGAACCAAATCTTCAACTTTTAGAACATTATCTTCACATTAACAACAAATTAAGTTTTATTAATAAATGCTCTCAATATCTTACAAACTTACTAGAAAAAAATGCGTTAACTCCTAATGTGCTTTGTAGTTTTAGACTAGACATTACACAGTTAATATACACACATCTTAAGAAAAAAGAAATTCTTGCAAATAAATTATTTCAAGGAAAAACTGGTGATTTTCTACTAGAGCAATCTTCAAGGTCCGTAGAGGATTTAATGATTTATATCACATATTTAGTAGATGTTTCTCTAGATTACATGGAATTTACTGACTCTCAAAAATCTGTTGTCAAAACCATACGTGATTATATTGATCAAAATTATCAAGAAAACATTACAAGAGCTAGCTTAGCTAAAATTGTCTACCTTAGTCCAGACTACATTGCGCGATTTTTCAAAAAGGAAACTGGAATATCACTTGTAAATTACATCATAAAAAAAAGAATTGCTATTGCGAAAGACTTATTAAGCACGACAGATCTCCCTGTTCATACTATTTCTGATAAAGTAGGTTACGGAAATTATTCATACTTTACAAAACTATTTAAAAAAGAAACGAATTATACTCCAGTAGATTTCCGGAGATTGACCTATTCAAAACATGAAAACTACTAACAAATATTACTTGTTACTGTCATGTTCTGCTCTTTTGCAGTATTAAGTTAACGAAAAGGCAACCAAAAGTTCCTTGTCTTTTTTCTCTTCCCTACTGACGGTTAAATTATTGAACTTTATTATGTGTTATTAAATTTGCCTTGTTCATGACACGAACGGGGCTCTGTTTGTTTTCATTATGGATGTAAAAGTTTTTTGTAAGAAATCAAACAAAAATAGAATTGTATATTTTTTCTTCATCAATTATTAGATTATTGAACGATAGAAAAGTCGGGTCTATTCCTTTTCTATCGTATAGTTGAAACGAAATCCTCTAAATCATATCAATTCTCCCCGAACCAAACATTTCCTTCACTGAATCTTTTAAAGTGGCTGACATTTTTCAACACGAACCCAGTGTGCTTCCCTCCAACAACTGAAGAAACTCATCCTCTTGTAATATCTTAATCTTTCCATCCTTTTTCATCAGCTCATGGGCTTTGCGTTCTTTTGTGCTAAGTCCATCCGCCCCTACAATCGTCGGGTCCTGTTTACCTACGATTAGATAATCTGTTTTGCCACTCACACCACTTTTTATAATCGCCCCTTTATCCACCACTCTCTGCATCGCTTCTGCTCTATCCACTGTGCTTAACTCTCCAGTGAAGACAAGGTTCTTTTCAAAAAGGGGGTGCTTCGAATCAAACTCATTATGGACTGAAGTAATTTCACTTATGACTACTTTTGGTTTGAATTCCTTTTTGACATTCCTTTTGAAGTTACTTTGCTTTTTATAAAAACTCGTCTGAGGCTTCAACTCTGAAAACTTTCGGACAGGTATGGTGGAAAAAGTACTGCAGTAGGATCTGATAGATTTCCGTTTCTTCATACCGATGCATTTCAAGACAAGCTCCGCACATGCTTTTGCATCTGCCAAAGCATGGTGATGCTGATCAAGTTGGATTCCAAAATGTTCAATTCTAGCCTTCAGCGAGTTCCCTACTCCCTCTCCTCTACAAGCTCGGGTGCTAATTGGGATGCTACACACATATTCGAATTCAGGCATATCCAAAGAATAGTGGACCAAACAACTGTTCAATACACTAAGGTCAAATTGAGCATTGTGTGCCACTACCAAACTGTCTGAAAAATACCCTTGAATCTCCTCCCACACCTTGTCGAACTTGGGGGCATCCTTCAAATCATCTATCGTCAATCCATGGATCTTAGTAAATGCCTTGTCCACTTCCAAATTTGGAGGCTGTATCAAAAAATACTTTTCATCTACAATCCTATTATTTTCGACAAACACCATTCCTAAAGAGCACGCACTGCTAAAATGACTGTTTGCAATTTCGAAATCAATGGCAATAAAATCCACTACTTTCCCCTCCCTTTACCATATTTACTTTTCATCTATCATACAAAAAGTCTGGCACATGGTCTATTAGAAAGACTTTGAGGACAGGTCCCTCGCCCCTCAAATTGGGTCATGGAACCTGTCCTCCATACACATCTTCTCTAGAATGAAACCCATCTCGAATGATGGTTTCGTCCATGTTCTTCTTATCAACGGCAATCGGTTCAAGCAGTATGGATGGGACTTCGATTTTACCGTTGTTAACTTTTCTATCGGTGTCGATGTATTCGCCTTTTGCGAGCATTACCGCAAGCTCGGCAACCTTCTGTGCGAGTGTTTTGATAGGCTTATAGACAGTCATCGTTTGGGTATCTTGGACGATGCGTTGTGCGGCTAGGAGCTCAGCGTCCTGTCCTGCGACCGGAATTTTGCCGGCGAGTCCCTGTTTTTCCAGTGCTTCTATGGCTTTACCAGCCGTGGCATCGTTTGCGGCGATAACGGCATCGATCTCGTTTTGGTTGGCTACAAGCGCCGCTTCCATATTCGCAAAAGCATTTTCAGGAAGCCAGTTTTTGGTCCACTGATCATACACGATGATAATGTCACCTTTATCAATCAACGGCTGCAGCACATTGAATACACCTTTTTTAAATAAATGGGCATTATTGTCTGTATCAGCGCCACCAATATAGACGTATTTGCCTTTTGGAACCAACTTTGTCATTGCCTCAGCTTGGAGTTCTCCAACTCGTTCATTGTCAAAAGAAACATACAAGTCTATATCCGAATTTTTAACGAGGCGATCGTAGGAAACTACCTTAATACCAGCCAAATGGGCTTTGTTAACGATGGCGGCCGTTGCTTCTGCATTATGAGGGACGACAACAAGTAGATCGACCCCTTCACTGATCAACTTTTCAGCTTGTAGGATTTGCTCCGCATCGTCTCCATTTGCCGCCTTGATATGCACTTCGGCTCCCAAGGCTTCCACCGCTTCCTTGAAGAGATCCCTGTCTCTTCGCCAGCGCTCTTCCTCCAAGGTATCCATGGAAAAACCGATTTTAATCTTGTCATCAGCATCCAGTTCTTTTGGCAAAATTTTGGAGGGTACCGTAGGCTCAAGCGTCCGGTTTTCCTTTTCACAAGCCATTCCAGCACAGATCAGAGCCAATATGAAAATAATGCGTATAACTTGTCTGATCCCCCGAATCATATGCCTCTCCTCCTTATTAACTCTAGTAAACTTTATTTCCTAGCAGTGTTTTTCGGTATTCCTTCGGAGACACATTTGTCATCTTCTTAAACACTTTGCTGAAATAGTTTGGATCATGATACCCGACTTCAAAAGTGATCTCTTTGATGCTTTTTTCAGGATTAGCCATCAGCTTCTTCGCCTTTTCAATCCTACATTCCGTTAGAAAGTCTATATAGTTGACTCCCTGCTTTTCCTTAAACATTTTGCTAATATAAATTGGGCTCAAACCCACCTTTTTGGCCAAGCCATCCAAGGTGATATCCTCGTGGGAGTGCTCTATAATATAACGTTTGAGCTGATGAATCGTGTCTGCTTCTTTCCGGTCATAATGCTTGAAATAGGATTGCTTCATGCGTTCGTGTAACAAATCTGTCTCTACTCGCAGCTGTCGATAGTCAAGAATCGAAAAAGAATACATTGGCGTCTCAATTTCCACACCCATTTCACTCAAAACACGAGAGGAGACCCACAGCACTTCCTGTACCCGTTGCTGTGTGTGCAGAAGCTCGGCTCGCTCGTTCTCGTAGCATTGAATCATGTTCATCATATACTGACGCACCTGCTCCCACTGCCCAAGTCGAATCTGATCCGCGAACTCTTTTTTCTGATGTTTATTCAGATCTCCATTACAAACTTCCCCTACGACAGGCACATCCGAATAAAAGCGGTACTTCACAGGTAGTCCAGTATCCATCGTCGCAATAAGCGCGTCATGATAGGATTGTCGGATTAAATCCAGAGAACTACATACGCTACCGATACCAATAAACCAACCTTTATCAGCTTTTGAATTTGCTATAGTAAGAATCTCACGTGCAAGAGAAGTCGCTTGGGAGCGATAGGATTTATCAGAATCGCGGAACACAATTATCGGAAGTTGCGATCCATACAAAGCTCCAATCCATCCACTCCTAGTCCCCCTGATCTTTTTCTTTATAGCAGAATATAAATGCTCAGATCCCTTTGGAAGCATGACCAGCATTACAAACATTTCATCCCTCGAAGGCGTCTCCAACATTTCCACCAACATATCCAAATGGACCTCGTGGACATGTTCGAACAAAAGTTGCGTCACTACATCTGTTTCCACAAGCGATAAGGTTTTCTGCAGAGCTTCCTGTTGAACCTTGCGTCGTACCTGCTGCCTTCGTTCCTCTTCAATCTGCTCCAGCACTTTTCCGACTGTCACCACAATTTCACTTGCCTTACTCGGTTTCAGCACATAGTCCTTTGCCCCAAGCTGAATAGCCTGGCGTACATATTCAAACGTATCATAAGCAGTCACCATGATGAATTTAACAGCGGGATGATACGCAATTATTTGTTCCATCGTCTCCAACCCAGTTATACCAGGCATTTTGATATCCATGAGAATCAAATCCGGTTGAAACTCTTCAGTTACTTCCATCGCCATCATGCCGTTTTTAGCCTGCTTAATCACAATTCCTGGAAACCCTTTTTCCAAAATAGCCTGCATGCCTTCACGTTCAATTTGTTCGTCATCTACAATTAGGAGTTTTAGCATATCTTATCGACTCCTTGTTTTTTTATTTTTATAATTACCTTCGTACCGCAGCCTTCTTTGCTCTTTATATCAATCACGTCCTCATAGCCGTAGAAAAGACGCAAGCGCTTGACAACATTGCTGAATCCAATCCCTGTAGAATGACCCTCCGTTTGTACGGGTGTCTCGTTCAGAATCTGATCAATCTTTTCCACTGGCATTCCCATCCCATCGTCTTCTATTTCAATGATAACCCTCTCATTGTCGTCAATAACGCGGAACCAAATCTCTCCCCCATCCTCTTTCGGCTCTACAGCATGAATAACGGCATTTTCAATGATTGGCTGCAAGGTGAGTGCGGGAATCTTCCTATCCAGACATGTTTCATCCACCTCCATATGTAATTGGAGTCGTTCGGTGAACCTTGCTTTTTGAATATCCATGTATTGTTGCAACACGTTCACTTCCTCATGAAGGGTAACAGAACGATCTAGCTGTTTAAGGTTGTAACGAAGAATCCCCGCGACGCTAACTAGAAGATCGCTCGTTTCCTCCGAACCTTCTAAATACGCTTTTTTTGAAAGGGTATTTAGTGTGTTAAAAAGAAAGTGCGGATTAATCTGGCTTTGGAGGCTACGAAACTGGCTTTCTTGCAGGAGCAACTTGCTCTCCTGAAGTTCCCGCTCAAGTTGTGCCTTATGCTTCATTTCTAATATTAAATTGTTGATATTGATCCGCATCCTGTCAAAGGTTTTGGCCAAAAAAGCGATTTCATCATTCGTGTCGACCTTAACCTGTCGGTCGAAATTCCCTTTGGATAGTTCATTCGCTGCTTGTGTGAGCTTGAACACCGGTCTAGTAATGCTAAGTGAAAACCAATAAGTCACAAGCAACAACACACACGCAATCAGTAATAGTACCCATATTCCCAGTTTCATAACCTCGCCCGACTGCTCAATGATCCCCCGGTAAAAACGGTTGTAAGTCTTGAGCTCTGTATCAAGTAAGCTGAGAGACATTTCGGACATATACGTAGAAATCTTCGTCGCTTCCGTGAATTCATTTACCGACGCTTCACTATCGTTTTCCATATGGAACAGGAGCAGGCGGTCGGTCGTTTCGATGAAGCTATCAATCAAGTTGATGTAATTGGTCAAGGTGAAATTATTCTCTGCATTCCGTAACTTGGAAACATCATTCTTTGCTTTCTGGATTTTTTCCTTGCTCTCATCCAACTTGGTCCGATTAGAATTGGATGGCTGAATCATATAGTTATTTAGATCCGTTATGACTTGCTGGCTCGCTGTTGTCACTTCATTCATGCTGAGATATCGCTGCAGTATCTCATTGTATTGTTGCTGGGTTTTATGGTTGTGGTATGTAAGCGCTAACCAAATGACCGACATAATCACCAATATAACGGAGGTGAGCGTTAATATTTTCTTTTGAATACTGGTCATTGCACATCCGTCGCTTTCAAAATCGTAATCTCCGTTAAATAACCGTTCTTATTAAGAGGTACGGTTACGTCATTTAGCCACTCCATCATCAGTTGCACACTGATTCGGCCAATCATTTCCGGCGATTGTGCAAGCATTCCGTCAATCTTCCCCTGCTTCAGCAAGGACAATGACTCCGGCCCATCGTCAAAGGAATAGATATAATAAGGTTCAACTTGAGAGCGCTTTCCAATCTCCTTAATCATGGCCCCTAGCACATTTGCATTAACAGCGATAAAAGCATCCGCATTAGGTACTCTATTTAGTACATCTTGGGTGGATGCGATGATTTGCTCCCGAGTATCAGCTGTTTCCGCATGTACCAATTCGATTTTCGGATAATACTGCAGCACTTCCTTGATGCCCTTCAAGCGCTGTTTTTGATAAAATTCCTGTTTGCTGTCATACATGAGCACAACATTGCCTTCCACGCCCATGTCAGCCAAAAGCTGGCGTGCAATCATTTTTCCAGCCATATATTGATCTGATCCGACATACGTTCTTCGGAGACTCTCGTTCATTGGGACATCATTCGCCACCGTGATGATGGGAATGCCGTAAAAGGAGGCCTTAATTTTCGTGAGGTCTTTGAACTCTTCTGTGTCCATCCCCTGTATAATAATGCCATCCACCTTCGACTGAATGGCTATCTCCATGCTTTTCAAAAATTCTTCCTTGTTGTTGCCATAGCTTCCCCAAACCTCAAGGCTCGCCCCTTCCATCTGTGCCTGCCTCATCGCACCGCTTGCGACCTCGTCCCAAAATGGTGTCTCCATTTCTTGCGTTATCAGCACGAGACGTTGCTGTTCTTCGCTTTGGGTTATCTTTGGTGGCAGCTTCGAATCGGATCGAAATACTTTATTGGCCGATACAATTGTAAGATTACAGAGAATGGCAATGACAATACATAATACGATAATACTTGTTTTTCGCAAGGGAATCTTCCCTCCCTCCATGATGCTATTTTCATCATATCATCTATTCCGAATTGCACAATACTTGGTGTGAGAGTGGTAGATTGGGAGTTTAATTGAATAAGTGTTAAGAGGAATTCGAAGATTGTAAAAGGAGAGGGACTAAGTGTCACCCCTCCTATTGTTAACGCTTTTTACGAGTCATAACATCAAAAATAACCGCTCCAGCCAAAACTCCACCACGAATCATATACTGATACGAGATACCAACACCAAGCAGGTTCATCCCGCTTGATAGCGAAGCCATAACAATGGCACCAATGATGGCACCTGTCACTTTCCCTACACCTCCTGCAGAGGAAACGCCCCCTACATACGCAGCTGCAATGGCGTCAAGCTCAAAAAGGGTACCGGCAGTAGTTGTAGCCGATTGCAGACGCGCTGTGAACAAAATACCGGAAAGCGCTGCAAGCATCCCCATGGAACCAAATACAATATAAGTAATCTTTTTCACGTTGATTCCGCTGAGATGCGCGGCTTCGGGGTTGCTTCCGACTGCATAAATATGTCGACCAAGCACCGTTTTCGTCGTCAAGAAATGATAGACGATAACCACTAATAGCATGATAATAACGGTCCATGAGAAGCCGTTATAGCCAGCCAAAATCCATGTAATATATCCGATGATTGCAGAAACGAACACCAATTTTAATGCAAAAATAGGTTTAGAAACGACTTCAAAGTCGTACTTAATCTTATTTTTACGATTGGAGAATTCGCTATAGATGTATAAAAGTATTCCGACAACTCCGACTAGTAAGGATAACAAGTGCAATCCGTTCACCTGGACAAGGGAAGGGATAAAGCCGTTCCCAATCGCGTTGAAGTGGTCGTCTTGAATAATGATAGTTCCAGTCTTTTCCGTCACTTGCAATAGCGCTCCACGGAAGATGAGCATTCCTGCTAACGTTGCGACAAAGGAAGGAATTCCGATTTTCGCAACTAAAACACCATTGAAAAGTCCGATTGCCACACCTAATACGAGAATAATAGGAATCGTCACATATACCGGCACTCCCGATTGTGTGAGAAGAATCGCTGCAATAGCGCCAAGAAACCCTGCTGCATAGCCGACAGATAAATCGATATGACGAATGACGATAACAAGCGTCATCCCGACAGCAAGCACGGCAATATATCCGGCGGAATCCAATAGATTACTAATATTACGAGAACTCATAAATAGTCCGTCTGTCATAATGGAAAAAGTAAGAATAATAACGAATAATGCGATGTACATCCCATAATCGCGAATATTTTGATGAATCAACGTTCTTGCTTCCTGAACCACATTCATTGGTTTAACCTCCTAAAGCGTCGCGAGCTGCATGATTTTTTCCTGATCAGCATTCTCAATCGCAAGCTCCCCTTTAATTTCTCCCTGTGCCATGACATACACGCGGTCACTCATTCCGAGTACTTCCCCAAGCTCTGAGGAAATCATGATAATGCTAAGCCCAGCGTCAATCAACTTGTTCATCACCGTGTAAATTTCAAACTTGGCACCAACATCGATTCCACGAGTTGGCTCATCAAGAATCAAGAGCTTTGGTCCAACAAATAACCATTTTCCAATCGAAACTTTCTGTTGGTTCCCTCCGCTCAAATTTCCAACAAGCTGCTCCAGAGAAGATGCTTTGATGTGAAGCGATTCCTTATAGCCATCAGCCACCTTAATTTCCTCGTTATCATTGATAACACCGCCTGCTGCAATACCCTTTAAATTAGCGGCAGTAATATTGCTTTTAATATCCTGTAAAAGAAACAACCCATCGCCTTTCCGATCCTCGGTTACATAGGCGATCCCAGCTTTTATGGCATCACTCGTATGTTTCATTATCGTCGAGTTCCCATCCCACACGAGGTCCCCCTGTACTTTATAGGACTTTGCATTTCCGAAAATACTTAAGGCAAGCTCTGTTCTTCCTGAGCCCATCAAGCCTGCGATGCCGACAATCTCGCCTTTCTTGACGTGTAAATTGACGTCTTTTACAACCTCTCTCCCCAACTGTGGATCATACGCTGACCAGTTGTGTAGTTCGAGAATTTTTTCACCAATCACTTGATCAGGACGTTTCGGATAAATATCGGCAATCTCACGGCCAACCATATTCTTGATGATGACACTTTCCGAAATCTCCCCTTTAGCAGCATCGAGTGTACAAATCGTCCTACCGTCACGGATAACCGTCGCTTTGTCAGCAATCGAAATTACCTCCTTCAGCTTATGGGAAATCATGATGCAGGTAATGCCTTGCTTTTTCAGGTCCCGCAGTAGCTCGAGCAGATTTTCGCTGTCGTCTTCATTAAGTGCAGCTGTTGGCTCATCTAGGATCAAGAGCTTTACTTCCTTGCTCAATGCCTTGGCAATCTCAACCAACTGGCGCTTCCCAACACTCAAGTCCTTCACGAGCGTATCCGGTGTGATGTTTAGCTTCACTTTTCCGAGCAGTTTTTTCGCTTCGACAATCGTACGATTCCAGTCAATAAATCCACCCTGCTTCACTTCATTTCCAGCAAAAATGTTTTCATACACCGTCAGGTCCGGAAATAATGCCAATTCCTGATAGATGATTGCAATGCCTGTCTTCACACTGTCACTGATTTTGTTAAACTGCTGTACATTGCCCTCATACACGATATCGCCATCATAGGTTCCATATGGATACACCCCGCTCAGCACTTTCATCAGCGTGGACTTTCCCGCTCCATTCTCCCCTATCAAGCAATGAATCTCACCTTTTTTCACCTTAAAATTCACATCGCTAAGCGCCTTCACCCCAGTAAATTCCTTCGAGATCTGATTCATCTCCAAAATAAATTCACTCATGCTTATCCCCCCTTAACAAAAGCACTGACAATGACGGGATAGCGATAGACTCTACCACTATCCCGCTTAGTATTTATAATCCAGTAAACTCGCTAGCTTCGTAGTATTCGGAATCGATCAATTCCTTCTTCACGTTCTCTTCATCCACCACGATAACATCTGTTTGCTTCGCTTTTACTTCTTTATTTCCGTTATCGTAAGAACCAGTCGTATCAGGAGTCTTGCCATCTAGAATCTCCACTGCAATACCCATTGCATCCTTTACAAGCGTACGAACATCTTTGAATACTGTCATAGATTGCTTCCCATCAATCACATATTGAATGGAAGCTTTTTCTGCATCCTGACCAGTTACCAGGTAGCTCGTGATGTCTCCATCAGAACCGAAAACATCCGCAATGGAACGAGCAGTACCATCGTTTGGAGCAAGCACAGCCACATCTCCTTTAAGGTCTGCACCAGCAGCTGTCAAATGAGTCTGCGCTTTATTTTTCGCATCATTTGCATCCCAGTTTGTTGTAACCTGGCCCAAAATTTTACTCATTTCATCACGAGTAAGCTCTACTTTATCCTTTAACTTCTCTGCTTCAACAGAGTTGGCAATTTTGAATGTACCATCCGCAATTTTCGGTTGAAGCACACTCCATGCTCCTTCAAAGAATAGAAATGCGTTGTTATCTGAAGCTGCACCAGCATATAGATATAATGGAACATCTTTTCCTTGTGCATTATCAATCAAGTATTGCCCTTGTGCCGCACCAACTGCTACACTGTCAAACGTCACATAATAATCCACTGCATCTGTATTGGTGATCAGACGGTCATAAGAAATAACTGTTACGCCTTCCTTCTTCGCCGCTTCCACAGCAGAAGCTGCCGCAGCACCATCATGAGGAGTGATAATCAGTACCTCAATCCCTTTATTAAGCAACGTTTCCACGTTTTCTTTTTCCTTAGCAGAAGAACCTTGACTGAACAAAATTTCAGTCGTGTATTCGGAATCAGATAAAGCATCCTTAAAACGCTGCTCATCCTGAACCCATCTAGGCTCGTCCTTTGTCGGTAATACGATACCAACACTTACCTTGCTGCTTCCCCCACTACTGTTACTGCATGCTGCCATTAATGCCATCAACAGCATTACAACAAATAAAAAAGAAATAGATTTCCACGTTCTCTTCATTTGAATATCCCCCTTTAAATTGTCATCCATATGATTACAACCTAATTATATTGTTGATAGATCGATAGTGTAAGCGCTATCAATAGCACTCTTTTAGTTTCATCTGGACTTTTTTAATGTGAACGATTTCAGAAAAAAAAACGCTCCTACAAAAGCAGGAACGTCAGAAGGGGTCAACCCCACAAAACCTCATACATAAATCAGACACAACAAAAATATAAATCTACAAGGCTCTTTTCGTATAGATTATTGCTTTAAGCTGGTAAAAAGTCGGAATTTGGACTTTTTATCGTCATTTTGCATGGAAAATAGAAGAAAGATTCTCGAATACAAGATGGAAAAGAGCGCGATTGAAACTATTATGACGGATTGATTCTATTTACGAAAAGCAACAAAGTATGCGAAAACAGCCATCTACAAAGGAGATGTTGAAATGCTAGAAAAGATATTACCAGGTGTACATAGATTATTCCATTATAAATCTACCTACTTCACAGGAGACCTTACAAGTGGAATCATTGTGACTATATTATTCATTCCACAATGTATTGCCTACGCTGCTATCGCAGGAGTTCCACCACTATTAGGTTTGTATGCAGCTACCTTCCCTCTATTAATATATTCCTTATTTGCGAGTTCTAAATATTTATCGGTAGGACCAGTATCGATCGTTTCTCTGATGGTTTTCACTGGTGTTTCTGCTTTAACTCCTCAAGAAACATCTGATTATATTTCATTGGTACTACTTCTTGGCTTACTTATTGGGATTATTCAACTGCTATTTAGCATGATTCATATAGAACCTCTGTTTAATATTATTTCACCAGCGGTCATCAGTGGCTTTACTTCCGCTGTAGCAATTATTATTGGATTAAATCAGCTAGAAGCGATAATGGGGGTAGAATTAGCCCCTTATACTAACCTATATTATTTTTTCCTTGAGATTATAAAAAATGTTTCAGGAATAAATTCCTATACACTAGCAATTGGGGTAGGTAGTATACTGGCAATTCTTATTATGAATAGGATTTTCTCTCTATCTATTGCACCATTTTTAATAGTTGTGGTATCTACTTTCATGGTTTTCCTTTTTCAGTTACATCAAAATGGGGTTTCAATTATTGGCAATATTCCAGAGGGAATGCCTTCATTTACATTCCCAACCTTATCCCTTTCTTACCTAAAATCATTGCTTCCACTTGCACTTGCTGTTGCCTTCATCTCATTTCTTGAATCATATGCCATAGCAAAATCGCTAGCTGACCGGGAAGAAAACTCCCTTAATGTGAAGCAAGAATTGAGAGGGTTAGGACTAGCCAATGTAACAAGCTCATTTATAGGAGCAATACCAGTGGCTGGCGCATTTTCAAGAACAGCGGTTAATTACAAATCTGGAGCCAAAACAAATCTCTCCTCGATGATAACGGTATTCTTAATTTTGATTACACTACTTTTTTTCACCGATCTATTATTCTATTTACCAAAATCTTCCTTGGCAGCGATTGTCATTGTCGCTGTCGCTAGTCTAGTAAATCTAAAGCCCATCTTTGAGCTTGGGAGCAAGCCTTTGTATGGAATATTATTTACGTGTACCTTTTTAGCTTCACTCTTCATTGGTGTTTTATCAGGGTTACTGATTGGGATTTTTCTTTCTATATTAATAGTAACGATTCGAAACAGAATTATTGTTTATGTGTAAAATGACCCTATAAAACTACAAAATAAAAAAAGGATGGGACAAAACTAAAAAAACTCTTACAAAAGACGAACAATTTAAGTACCGGCTCTAAAAACCGCTATTGATTTCCGTGCAAGACTTCGCTTTCCGCGGGTGACTCGTAAGCCTCCTCGGCTTCGCCTGCGGGGTCTCACATTCGCCACTTCTCTAAGCAGGAGTCTTCGTCTTGCACTCCATTCAACCGCTGGAGTAGCCTAAAAATTAAACGTATATTTTGAACACATAAAAAAACACTTTTGTCCCAGCCTCTTTCATAACCTAATGAAGTTAATAATAATACAAGCCAGTAGTAGCACCTACAATAAGGGCGAGAGCTATAACAAATGCCGGATGTAACTTTATCTTTTCTAACAGTAAATAACTTCCTAATATTAGTAGGATCGTATAGGTTACACCTAAGCTAAAAATAGCATCTTTTGCAAAGTGAAATGTCATCCCCCCTAATAAAACCGCTATGACTGGACGGACAATAATAGAAATATTTTTAACCTTTGGATTTTCTTTATGCTTAAGCAATACAGCCATTAGTCCTAACATTAAAATGATCGATGGTGCTACAGTAGCAAATAAGGCAATAAAGCTGCCTAGAAAGCCTGCTTCGGTATAGCCAATGTAAGCAGCCATTTTAGTAGCAATTGGTCCTGGCAAGGAATTCCCTACGGCTAGCACCTCACTGAATTCCTGTCTATTCATCCAGTCATAATTATCAACTACTTCTTTTTCTATTAAAGGAATCGACGCTGGGCCACCCCCATATCCAAGAATACCAGGAATAAAGAATGCTAAGAAAAGTTGCCAATAAATCATGTCATCCCCTCCCTTTTTTAAACGGAAGAAATACTAGAATAAGCAAAAGTAAGATTATGATTGCTGGGTGGATGTTCATTAATTCTATAAGTAATAGACTTCCTAATAGGACAATTAGAGCTTTACGCCAACCGAGTGTATCTCCCGATTTCTTGACAAAATCCCATGTTAGAGTTGCAAGCATTACTGCTACAACAGGCACTACTGATGCAGACATATGCTGAACCCATGGTACGTTTTTATATGCTTGTAATAGCTGTAGTAAAAAAATCATTAAAAAAGCAGTTGGAGCAACACTTACAAACAAAGCAACTAATGCTCCAATGACACCACTAACTCGATATCCAATATAACCTGCAAGTTTCGTTGCAATCGGACCAGGCATTGCATTGGCTATTGCTAACGTATCAGAAAACTCTTCTTCGCTCATCCATTTATATTTTTTTACCGTTTCTTGATAGACAAGTGGAATAGCTGACGGTCCTCCTCCGAATCCTAGAATTCCCACTCGAAAGAAAGCTACACTTATATCTACATATGATTTCCAAACTGGACGTGGTGATGGGGAAATATAAGGTTTTTCTTTTGCTAACGCTTTTACCAAGCCGCTATCGCTCCATCTGTACGAGATTCTGTTCCACCAGTTAATACCCCCGTATCATTATTTCTCCAAATGATTTGTCCACGTCCAAAACTTCCACCATCTGGAGTAACATGTACATCATGCCCTTTTCTAGCAAGAGCTTGAATTAAATAATTCGGAAATTCCGGTTCTACATGGACGGATTTCCCTTTCATCCATTGCCATCTAGGCATATCCAAAGCAGCTTGAGGATTCAATAAATAATCTACCGTATTAGTAACCACCTGAAAATGTCCCTGTGGTTGCATATAACCACCCATTACACCAAATGGTCCAACAGCTTTTCCCTCTTTCGATAAAAATCCTGGAATAATAGTATGGTAAGTCCTTTTTCCAGGTTTTAAGACATTAGGATGGGACTCATCTAATGAGAAATCATGTCCTCTATTTTGGAGACTAATACCCGTTCCTGGAATGACAATACCAGAACCAAATCCCATATAATTACTTTGGATATAGGAAATCATATTGCCTTCTTCATCTGCAGCTGCTAAATAAACTGTTCCACCTTTTGGTAATTCATATGGCGAAGGCTTTCCTGCTTCATCAGAAATTACTTTACTTCTTTCTTGTGCATATTTTTCAGATAGCAGCTCTTCCACTGAAACCGGCATGGATTCTGGTTCAGTAATAAAGCTTTGCCCATCAGTAAATGCTAATTTCATAGATTCAATTTGCTGATGAAGTGTTTCAACGCTTTGCCATGCCGGAGGAGCCAATTGTTTAAAGATATTTAAAGCCATTAAAGCTACCATCCCTTGACCATTCGGTGGAATTTCCCAAACATCATACCCTCTGTAGTTCGTAGAAATTGGTTGTACCCATTCAGGTTGATAGGAGCTTAAATCACTTTTGGATAAAAATCCGTTATGTTTTTTCATAAATTCATCTATTTTATCTGCGAGTTCACCTTCATAAAAGGATCTTGCCTTAGTTTTTCCAATAGACCTTAAAGTAGCTGCATGTCCCGGCGATTTCCAAACCTCCCCAATTTCTGGAGCTCTTTCTTTAGGTGCAAATGTCTCGAACCAAGCATCAAACTCTGCTGTTTTAAAATCTTCTTTAAACTTATCGTACGCCCTTTTCCAAAATCTCCCTAGAATTGGTGTTAGCGGATAACCTTCTTCTGCATATCGAATAGCAGGTTCCAAAGCTTCGCCTAAAGATAAACGACCAAATTTCTGAGATAATTCAGCCCAAGCGGCTGGAACCCCAGGAACTGTGATAGGCGCTGTTCCGTGGACAGGCATTTTGGAATGCCCTAAGCTTCTAACCGCATCTGCAGTAATTGATTCTGGTGCAGGTCCTGATGCATTTAAACCATGTATTTGATCTTTGACCCAAACCAATGCAAAAGCATCCCCACCAATACCATTGGAAGTAGGTTCCACAACTGTTAGGGCAGCTGCAGTTGCAATTGCTGCATCAATAGCATTCCCACCCTTTTGAAGAATTTCTAATCCTGCTTGTGCTGCTAATGGTTGTGATGTGGCCACCATTCCCTTTTTCGCAAAAACAGTATGTCTCTTTGAACTAAAAGGGTGAAATAAATAATCCATATGTATTCCTCCTATATTTTACTTTTCTAATTCTAGCTGTATTAACTAAACAAAGAGTAAAAAAGATTCCTTCTACAAGGTAGAAGGATTGATTTAAGTTATTGGTTGTCCCGCAAAGTGACAGGCAGCATAATGATTCGTTTCGTATTCAACCCACTCTGGCTTTTTTGCTCTACAAATATCCGATACAATCGGACATCTAGTATGAAATGGGCATCCACTTGGTGGGTTTGCTGGATTCGGTAGATCTCCTTTTAGACGAATCCGCTTCCGATTTGAGTGAACGGTTGGTCTTGGTATAGCCGATAACAATGCCTGTGTATATGGGTGTAACGGCTTAGCGAATAATGATTTTACCGATCCAAGCTCGACTGTATTTCCCAAGTACATTACCAACACACGATCACAGAAATAGCGCACTACACCTAAATCATGAGAAATAAATAAGTAAGAAAGATTGTACTTTTCCTGTAGCGTCTTTAGCAGCTTTAAGACCTGCGCTTGTACCGAAACATCCAGTGCAGATACCGCCTCATCACATATAACAAAGGATGGATTTAAAGCAATTGCTCGAGCTATTCCAATACGCTGCCTTTGCCCTCCACTAAATTCATGTGGATATTTATCATAATGCTCTTCCTTTAATCCAACTTCCTGCAATAGCTGTAAGACAGTTTCTTTTTTCTCTTTTGCAGACATATTAGTATGCATCGTAAATACTTCTTCTAAGGCATGTCCTATACGTTGTTTCGGATTTAACGACGCAAAAGGGTCTTGGAAAATCATTTGCATCTGTTTGACAAATTTCAATTTTGCTTTTCTTTTTAAATGCTGAATTTCTGTATCCTGGAAGAATATTTGTCCTTCTGTTAACTCTTCCAATCCTAAAATTACTTTCCCTAACGTTGATTTCCCACAGCCAGATTCTCCCACTACCCCAAGACTTTCTCCCTCAAATAATTGTAAGGAAACATTCTCTACAGCTTTCACGTCACCCTGTTTACGCTTCAGCACCCCTCCAGTTATGGGGAAATATTTCTTTACCCCTCTTAATTCTAGGAGCACCTTGTGCTGAGTTTGTAGTTCTTCACTTTGTTGTTCATTTAACATGACCATTAGTGCACCCACTTTCTAACCAGCAATTAATATGATGGGAATTGGAAAGACTAACTAATGGAGGCTCTGAGGACCTACAGACATCCATCGCAAACTCACACCTTGGATGAAATCTACACCCAGTTATTTCTTCTGTTAAACTCGGTAATGAGCCTTTTATCGGTTCTAGTTCAAAATCCGGATCATCTACGTTCGGAACAGATTTTAATAATCCATTTGTGTATGGATGCTTTGGATTATCAAATATTTCTTCTACCAATCCTTCTTCTACCTTTTTCCCCGCATACATTACCATTACACGATCCGCAACCTCAGCTACTACTCCCATATCATGAGTGATCATCATGACACCCATGTTATATTGTTCTTTTAGGTCATTTATTAAATCTAGTATTTGAGCTTGAATGGTAACATCAAGCGCCGTTGTAGGTTCATCCGCAATTAACAACCCAGGGTTACATGATAAGGCAATAGCAATCATCACCCTTTGCCTCATCCCACCACTTAGTTCATGTGGGTACTGATTCATTCTTTTTTCTGGATAAGGGATACCAACCTGTTTTAATAATTCGATTCCTTGTTTCGTTGCTTCTTTTTTTGATAATTTATGATGGAGCATTAATGGTTCTCTTAATTGAAAACCAACTGTCAATACAGGGTTTAATGCTGTCATCGGCTCTTGAAAAATCATCGATATTTTCGTACCACGTAACTGCCTCATTTTTTCAGGAGAAAGCTGATGAATTTTTTCTCCTTCATAAAGAATTTCTCCATTTGTGATCATTCCGTTGCTTGGCAATAAGCCAATAACTGATAATGAAGTGATACTTTTTCCACAGCCAGATTCCCCTACAATACATAATGTCTCTCCTTTTTGAAGAGAAAAGGAGACATCACGAACAGCAGGCACTAGCCCGTCTGCTGTTCGAAATTCAGTCACAATGTTTTTGACTTCTAGTAATGTCTCTCCCATGGTTCACCCTACTCTCTTATTACGTTTGTTACAGACCATTTACCATTCGGATCTAATTCTAATCCACTGTATGAGCTTTCCAACGCCGCCGTAACAATTCCGTGATTCATTACAATCGCTACGTTTTCTTTAAGCATTAGTTCATTTGCTTGATCTAAATATTTTAAACGCTCTTCTGGGTCAACTGACGTTCTTGAGGATTCTACTAATTTATCGAATTCAGGATTACTGTATTGAGCTCTATTTGATGAACCTACGTTGTCGCTATGGAAATTCGGATAGTAAAATTCAGAACCATCTGCAGTTACATTTGACCAACTCAAGAATGTAATGTCATATTCTCCTACTCTAGCTGCATCTAAAAACGCTGCCCATTCCAATGTTTCAATGTTCACCTTAAAACCTACTTCACTTAATTGCGCTTGAACAATCTCCGCCATTAACTGGAAGTTCCCTCTGTTTGCAGTCAATAACTTAATTGGTCGTTGATCATAGCCGTTTTCTTTTACTAAAGCTTTTGCTGCTTCTACGTCATATGGAGTTCCTGCATTATCCCTAGACTCGTTATAACCAAATACTTTTGGTCCTAGTAAACTATCACTTCTTACTCCTAATCCATTTAATTTCGTAACATATGCATCTCGATCAATCGCACTTGCAACCGCTCTTCTGAATTCTGGGTCTTGATTATCAGGTCTTGAAAAATTGAAGGTTAAGTAGTTCACTGAAGTACCCTCTACTTTTTCAACACTTACGTTTTGCATGCCTTCTATTCTATTAATTTGTTCAGTAGGAAGCTGATCTAGAAATTGTATTTCTCCTGTTTGTAGCATCGAAATGGCAGTAGATACCTCTGGAACAACTTTAAATACTACTTTCTTTAATGCCGGTTCTCCATTTCTATACTCAGGGTTAGATTCAATAACAATTTGATCTCCTGGTACCCAGCTTACAAATTTAAATGGACCCGTACCGACTGGCTCATTCATTAAATCCTGCTTTTGATCCGCCTCAGGACTTACAATCGCAGCATTGGTGTGCGTTAATGCAGTTAAAAATGGACCATATGGATATTTTGTTTTTATTTCTACTGTATACTCGTCTATTACTGTAATAGTATCAACTGGCTCTAACAGAGAAGCACGTGGGGCAGCTGTTGCTGGATCGCGTAATTTATCAAATGTATATTTAACTGCTTCTGCATTAAATGCTGTTCCATCATGGAATTTTACACCTTGTTTTAACTTAAATACCCATGTAGTCGCATCTGGATTCTCGAAAGATTCTGCTAATTGAGGCTCGATTTCCATTGTATCTATATTCCTCTTAAACAACGTCTCATAGATATGTTCCGTAATATTAGCTGACGCAGAATCATTCATTAAAATGGGGGATAAACCAGCTGCATCCGAAATAGTAGCATAAGTTAGCGCCTGATCCCCCTTAGATTTTGAATCCCCACCGGTCGAACTACTTGTAGTTTCTCCTCCAGAACATGCAGCAAGTAGAAGTATTGCCAATAAAGTCGTGAAAAGCATCCAATTTTTTTTCATCGCTATTCCTCTCCATTCTATTATTTAATATCCATATTTGGATCTAATGCATCTCTTAAGCCGTCCCCAACTATATTAAAAGCAAACACTGTTAGCATAATTGCAATCCCCGGTACAACTGTTAGATGTGGGGATGTCCACATGAAGGCTTGTCCTTGAGCAATCATCGCTCCCCATTCTGGAGTTGGTGGCTGAGCCCCTAAGCCTAAATAGCTTAAAGATGCAGTCGATAAGATAGCAGTTGCCATTCGCATTGTAGCAAACACGATAATTGGTGCTATAGCATTTGGTAAAATGTGCTTCAGCATAATCCTTGCATCCGATGCACCTAGTGATCTCATTGCCATGATGTGTTCTTTCCCTTTTATAGAAAGCACAGACCCTCTTACAATTCTTGCACATGATGGGATGGACCAAATACTAATTGCTATAGCTACATTAATTAGGCTTGTTCCTAAAATCGCAATAATAAGCATGGCAAGCAATATTCCTGGAAAAGAAAATAGTAAGTCTACTATTCTCATGATAATTCCATCTAACCTTTTGTAATATCCCGCAAGTAGTCCAAGCGTAACTCCTCCAAGTAAACCTAAACTTACAGCAACAAACCCCACAACAAGTGATATTCTTGCTCCAAATACTATCCTACTCCATACATCTCTTCCATAATTATCTGTCCCTAACCAATGACTCTCACTAAAAACCGGTAATTCACTTGAACCTAGGTTTTGTTTTACAGGATCATGGATAGTAATGAGTGGAGCAAAAATTGCCATTGCAACTTGAATTAAGATGATTATTACTCCGATAACAGCTAGTTTATTTTTTAATAATCTCTTAATTGTTACCGTAAGGATTCTTTCTTTTTTCTTGACCTTTACTGTCTGTGTAGTTGGTAAACTAATAGATGGGTCCATGTTAACCCTCCTTTCTACTGATATTTGATTCTTGGGTCGACATATGTATAAGTAATATCAACAATTAAGTTCACTAATACAAACAAAGTTGCCACCAATAACACAGACCCTTGAACCATTGGAAAATCTCGAGATGCAATTGCATCAACCATCAACCTTCCCACTCCATTTATTGCAAATACTTTTTCGGTAATAATTGTTCCACCTAATAGGAAACCAAAGTTCAAACCAATTACAGTTATGACAGGGATCATGGCGTTTTTTAAGGTGTGTATCCAAATTACATTTCGTTCTTTTATCCCTTTGGCTCTTGCTGTACGAACATAATCCGCTTTTACTACTTCTAAAATAGAAGACCTTGCCATTCTAGCAATCATCGCTGCGGATCCTGTCCCTAAAGTAATTGCTGGTAAAATCAATTGCTTAAAGCCCTCCGCTGTGTAAAATGGCTCTGACAATCCGCCGACTGGTAACCATTGTAGATTCACTGCAAATACCAATATTAACAATGCACCAAGCCAAAAATTAGGTATTGAAATTCCAGCAAGCGCAATTGTTGTAGAAGTAACATCTAACCAAGAATTGTGCTTTAATGCAGAAATAAGTCCAGCTACTATTCCAATTACAATAGCTACTACCATACTAGCAATTGCTAGTTTTATAGTATTGGGAAACCTTACACTTATAGCTTCAAAAACTGGTTGGCGAGTTTGATAAGAATAACCAAAATCACCCTGAACTACATTTGAAATGTAACTTACATACTGAGTTATAAAAGGATCATTCAAACCTAAGTTTTCTCTTATTGCTTCTAAATCCGATTCTGTTGCAGTTGGTCCCCCAATCATCGCCGCAGGATCGCCAGGGGCAATATACATAGAAGAAAACACCAAAAAAGAAATACCAATTAATAGAAACACTAGTTGGATAAATCTTCTGACAATCATCGCAACCAAAATATCCCTCCTCATAAATCATTTGTTAACCATATACTCTAATATGATTACTTTTTGTTTATAAATATTTAAAAATGATTATATATTACGAAAAAGTATAAATCTATAGAAAATTTAGTTTTTTAATAAAAAAGCTGAATTTATTTCCTTTTGTTAAACATTTACACGAAAAACAAAACAAATCGTAATCTATAATAAAAAATAAAACCCATGAAGAAACAAATTGTTGTTAGCGGTTACAAATCATTTCGATTCTCAAACAAAAAAACCCATCATAAATGATGAGTTTTTTTATTAATATAGTATTTTTGCTATTTCATACATTTTGTAAAGATTATAGCTTTAGTCCTCTTCTGCTTTTAAAGCGTCGAAGCAAAATATGACTTTCAACACGAGTTATTCCGTCTAACGAATACAGTTCTTCATTAATAAATCTTTCTAGTGCATTAAAGTTATCTACTAATACATGCATATGTAAGGTAGATGGCCCTGTCATTTGATAACAACTTGCAACGCTGGGATTATCTGCTAATGTTTCCGCTACTTTTACAAGCGAACTAGGTTCACAATCTATTTCGAAAAATGCAGAGACATTTTTTCCTACTTTTTCACTATTTACAACAACTGTATATTGCTCTATTATTCCATCTTCTACTAATTTATTTACTCTTTCTCTAACAGCTACTCGTGATAATCCTAAATGTTTCCCAATTTCCACATAAGATAACCGGCCATTTTCTATGAGTAATTGTAGTATATTTTTATCAATATTATCCATATACCAACCCTCCCCATTTATACAAAACTAAAAGTATTATATTATAATTTCCAACAAAAAGAAATAATTATTCTCTCATTGTTTTCTTTTTGTCTGATTTTCACCCACCTTATTTTCTATATGAATATATTTTTTTTCATGTTGTACTGAAAAAATTAATGAGAGAATTTTTTATTCTTGTCTAATCTCCCAAAACCCTCCAAATGAAAATCCTCTTTACACATTTCTGTACAGGTCAATATACCTACTTCTCTAATCCTCTCAATCTGGACCATTCCCTCCGTTCTTTTCAACATAATATAAAAATAAAAATAAATTGTTAATATTCTTTCACTATGAGAAATAGTTGGCTGGTTTTTCAGTGTCTTGCTGCTACACTGTTCTTATATTAGTCATAGATGAATATGAATGAATTGGAAAAACTTTGTACTCTTGGAGGAATTCTTATGATAAATTTTGCTTTTTTCAGTGGAGTTGTTACCATGATCAGTGATTTTGTAATGAGTCCGAATGGAGAAGCTGAAGGCTGTTATAAACAGTTTTCTGTTGAAAACGGCGCAGGGTCAATGGTCAATTTTATCGTGTCACCCACCACTTACTTTATCGATCATGCAAGAGTCTCAATAGGAGATAGAATTACAGGCTATCATGACGCAAATGCACCAGTCCCTCTGATTTATCCCCCTCGATATAACGCGCTAATTATCGTAAAAGAAAACAACAGCCAAAATGTAAAGGTGGACTATTTCAATGAACAGCTCGTGAGCAGAGATGGACAATTGAAGCTGAACATCTCCCTTTATACTCAAATCCTAATAGCTAATGGACAGCCATTTACAGGAAACCTTGCCAACCGAAACCTGATTGTGATCTATGGTCCTGCCACCAAAAGTATTCCAGCTCAGACTATGCCTTATAAAGTTATTGTTTGGTGTTAAGAGAAAAGCACTACACGTTTTATGAAGAAAAAGATAGAGGCTGGGACATTAATTAAATCCCCATCTCTATTTACGAACGATTTAATCTAAATGCCCTTTTAAAGTACACTTTTGATTTTTAGAGTACCTAGCTGTTGATTGGAGCACAAGGCGAAGACTCCTTGCTTAGAGGTAGCGTTTTGTGGAGACCCCACAGGCAAAGCCGAGGAGGCTCCACAAGCGCCCTCTGGATAAGCGAAGCCTTGGGCGGAAATCAACAGCGGTGTTTAACAGAGCCAAACTAAAATAATCCGAACTAATGCAAAACTCTACTTAGAATTTCGCATAATAGTTCGGATTTTTCTTTAACAAATATTCTTTTGTCCCAGCCTCTTCTGTGCTTTGAATGTATCAAGTCGGTTCTTAGGAGAAGTTTCTTGTTGTTAAAAAAAAGCTTCCCATTTCCATCGTATTTATGTTAACTTATTTTAATAAAAGGTTAACATAAAAGGAGAATTCGAGATGGTTGGAAGAAATGAAAAATTAAGAATGTTAATATTATGTTCGATGTTTGCTGCCATTACCGCTGTATTAGCTCAAGTAGAGATCCCATTACCTATTGTACCAATTAGTGGACAAACACTTGCAGTAGGTCTGGCCGCAACGATTCTGGGTAGTAGATATGGGGCTACCTCGATGGTTTGCTACGTGGCACTTGGAGCAGTCGGATTACCAGTGTTTGCCGAAATGAAGGCTGGGTTTTCGATACTTGTCGGTCCTACAGGAGGATACATATTTGGCTTTATTTTAACTGCATTTATAACTGGACTCATTTTGGAGAAAACATCCTTTACACTTAAAATGGCGATGATTGCTAACACAGTCGGAATGATTATCACCTTATTGATGGGGACGATTCAATTAAAACTCGTACTAGATTTCACATGGTCTCAAGCATTAGCAGTAGGAGTCTATCCATTCATTGCTGTTGGACTTATTAAGGCCTTTTTAGCCAGTTGGATTGGAATTACTGTGAGACAACGATTAGTGCAAGCGAACTTGCTACAAGTAAAAAAAGATTTCGCAGCCTAACTACCATATTTTTTTACAAAAAAAGCTTGGAGAAGGCGTGCACTTCTTCTCCAAGCTTTTGTAACATACTTTTTTCACCTGATGGCACTATATTAGGTGAATTAAAATCCATTTCTTTATTTTAACTCTTTCATTAATTTCGTAAGCTCTTTAAATCTTTGATCAAGTTCCTTGTATTCTTTGTTTTGAGGAGACATGAAACTAAGCTTCCCTAAAACTTCTTGCATCTCTGTTTCGATTTGTAAGCGAGTTTCTTCCATATTTTTTGTACCTTTATCTTTATCAACCTTAACTACATCTAATTGTTTATGAACAGTATAGTTCGAAATAATAAGGTTTTGATTAGTCGTCTTTTCTAAGAAATACCGGTCATGCGATACCACTAATAGCGTACCCTTATATTGTGCTAACGTTTCTTCCAGTTGTTCGCGTGAGGGTAGGTCTAGATGGTTGGTTGGTTCATCTAAAATAAGCACATCTTTATCTTCTAAAATATACTTCATTAGCTTGCACTTTACACGCTCACCCATACTCATATTTAGAATTGGTTCTGTCCATTGTGAAGCCATAAATCCTAAATGCTTCATTAAATTTTGAACCCGCCCTCTTTCATGAAACGTTTCTCGATAAAAAAGCTCTGCTGGAGTTTGTTCAAGCGGTAAATCAAAGACCTCTTGTGTTAAATAACCAATATTGGCGGAAGGTGAAATCCACACCTCTCCATTAGCACTTTCTTGTCCAAGGAATACCTTTAATAATGTGGTTTTACCGCTACCATTTGGACCTGTGATTGCAACCTTTTCACCATGCTGTATCGTAAAATTAGTATCTTTAAATAAAATTCTTTCACCAAATGATTTGGCCAAATTTTTTACTTCTAAAAAGCGTTTACCTACTTTATTATTTGCTTTCATGGAGAAACGTACTTGATAATCTGGCTCGACTGCCTCAACATTCATTTTCTCGAGTTCTTTTTCAAGACGTTTTTGCTTTGATTTCACTTGGGCATCCATACGTTTTGCTTTTACACGATAATATTCTTTCACTCCTTCTTGCTTCGTCGATTGCGCATGCGCCTTATGTGACCATGAAGTTAGCTCCTTCATCTGTCCTTCAATTCGTTCGGCCATTTTCTGTTTTTTCTCATATTCGCGCTGTTGTGTAAGTCTTTTTTGATCACGAAATTTCATGTAACTCGAGTAGTTACCCTTGTGACTTACTACCGATTTATTTTCGATAGACCATATTTTCGTTGCTACTTCATCTAAGAAAAATCGGTCATGAGATACTAGAATAATCGTACCTCGATGACTTTTAATCAATTTCGTCAGGTACTGTAAGCTTTGATCATCAAGATGGTTTGTCGGTTCATCCAGTAGTAAAAGATCTGTATCTTGAGAAAATCCTTTTGCTAGTCGAGCCTTTAATCTTTCTCCACCACTTAAACTAGAGAAGTCATGAGTCGGAACATTCCACTGCTCTAAAAGGTTCGCTTCCTTAGAAGAAATATCCTCAAAAGAATAAGATTCTATTTCTTGTACTACCATCGTGATATCCATTCCACTATGGAGCCATGTTAATTGTCCTTCTGATGGTAATAAGTCACCGGTCAATAGCTTCAGCAGCGTTGATTTCCCTGCTCCGTTTTTACCAATAATTCCGATTACATCTCCTTGCTGCACATTTGAGTTAACTTTCTCAAAAAGGACGTTTTCATTTATCTCTACACTTACATTCTGTAATAACAATAATTCTTTCATACATACCTACCCCCTATGCTTGAGAGGATAAAAAAATCCTCCCAAATAATTTTGGAAGGATTAGTCGCATACTTGACGTATGTTCAATATAACCATACTTAAATAAGCCATTTAGCGTGAACGCTAAAACCGTATTTAGAGAAATGGGCAGACTAATCCTAAGTTTTTTATTATCTGAAATATGCTATTTCAAATTTAAAAATTTAGGTTAGTTATCCATCGTCCACCCATCATCCCTTTCGTTTTTATTACCGCGATTGTAACATGTATAAATCTAGCAAGCAAGTTAACTTGTAATAAATGGCACAAGGCTACTTCAATTGAATCGCATGCTAGCCAATACTCCTTTTATAAGACTTTAGATTCAAAAAAAATTTTCTACAAAGTCAACAAATTTTTTGACAGCTGGTGATAAATATTGATCTTTTCTCCATTGCAGCCCAACTTCCCAGTTCCAGCCCTCTTCTTGTATAGGCAGCCAAACTAGCCCATCCAAGGTCAAGCCTGGCGTCTTTGGTAACATCGAAACACCCAGTCCAGCCGCGACGAATCCTGCTACAGTAGTTAAATCTTCCACTTCATAAGAAGCAGAAAGTTCTGTTCCTGACTGCTGGAAACAGGATTCCAGGGTAGCTTTTAAACCACAGCTTTTTTTCAATCCAATATAGTTCTCATTCGCCAACTCATGAATGCTAAGTGATGATTTAGTCGCAAACTTGTGGTCATTCGGAACAATAATATAGAGCGAATCGGTAATCAGTGATAGCCATTCATAATCCTTTGAAATTGGTTTTGATGAAGTGATAATAAGATCACTTTTTCCTTGATCTAGCGCGGTACTTATGAAGGCATGGTTCCCTTGCTCTAACTCAAATTTGATTTTTGGATACATTTTAAGATAATTCCTTACCAACATAGGAACTAAGTCAGCTCCCAAAATGTTAAGAAATACAATGCTAATTAGTCCTGTTTCTGGATTTGACCATTCCTCAATTGCTTGTTTTCCATTTTCAAGCTCTTGCAATGCTCGCTCGACTTTTTCGGAGAATAACCGACCAAAACGGTTCAATTGAACATTCCGACCTTTACGCTCGAATAATGGAACACCTAACTCACTTTCCAGTTTCGAGATTGCCTGACTAAGGGCTGGTTGTGTAATGGAAAGAACTTCAGAAGCTTTTGTCATGTGTTGAAGTCGCGCTACAGTAAGAAAGTAATCTAGTTGAGTGAGTTCCATATCATCGCCCTATTCTAATTCATAATTATTTGTTATTAGTCTCATTAAAATAATAAATTAGACGCCAAACTTGGTCAATGTTAGACTCGACACAAGAAATAAAAACAGCTGCTTGAAGGGGATGAGGAATATGGAGGCACCTACAGCAAAGATTCGCAGATAAGGTCATATTCTTTTTCCACTTTCCCCTGAGAATTTTGAGCTTTTCGCTATAATTATCGTCAGTTATTCTTCCAAATAAAGAAAAAAATTATTAATACACTATTAGTGATAGGAGAGGATTGTATGAGCAAAACCATTTTTATTACGGGAACAAGTTCTGGGTTAGGAAAATTAACAGCAATTCATTTTGCCAAAATGGGATGGAACGTAGCCGCAACAATGCGGACACCAGAAAATGAATTAGAGTTGATCAAATATCCTAACATAAAAATTTTCAAGCTAGACGTTACAAATCTGGAGCAGGTTCAATCGGCCGTTGATCAAGCCATTACCACCTTTGGCCGAATCGATGTGGTTGTCAATAATGCCGGACTAGGTTCTTACGGGCCATTGGAATTAGCTACAGAAGAAACGATTGACTGGCAGTTTGCCGTTAACACTCGAGGTCCAATCAATGTGATTCGTAAATTCTTGCCGCATTTTAGAGCTAACGACGGAGGCATGTTCATTAATATTAGCTCATTTATGGGTGTTACAACTGCCGTACCGCTTGGTTCACTCTATAATATGTCCAAGTTTGCTTTGGAGGGCTTAACAGAAGGACTTTACTACGAATTAAAACCGTTGAATATTGAGCTTAGGTTAATAGAACAAGGAGGTTCATCCGGAAACAATTTCAAAAATAACATCATTTGGAATAACAATGAAACGATATCGGCTTATGATACACTGATGAACAAAGTGGAAACTCTGATGGCGAACACCCCAGATGCTCAATTAGACGATCCACAGACAATCGTAAATGCCATCGCAGGTCTTGCAACAGGAAAGAGCAAGCAATTCCGTACCGTGATTGGCCAAGCGGGGAATGAGTTATTGGCGCTTCGTAACTCCATCCCCATTGAACAATATCTAGAAAAAATCGCACAACAATATGATTGACCCAGAGGAATCAGACTAACAGGCTTAATTGAAACAAGGCATCCTCTAACTCCCATAAAAATAAAACAGAGCTAATCAGCTCTGTTTTATTTTCCTTGCTGCATCTCCTTCTCTCCATAAAGCTCGTCAAGATGCTGTAGATGGGTTACTCCCCACTCATGCATCGTTTCTAATAATGGCATTAAGCTCTTTCCATAATCAGTTATCGAATATTCAACCTTTGGCGGAATTTGTGCATAGACCTTACGATTAATAATATCGTGATATTCTAGTTCCCTTAATTGACTCGTAAGCATTTTCTTCGTTATCCCAGGGATTAGACGTTGCAGTTCACTAAACCGTAGAGTTTCTTTGTGAAGTATATGATAAAGAATCACAGGCTTCCATTTTCCAACAAGAATAACAAGCGCTGCCTCAACCGTACCATTACAATCTTCCGTCATCTCGCCACTCCTCTTAAGGTATCCTTTTGTATACTATGACACATTAATGTGCCTACTTCCAACAACTATTCTTAGGGATTATTATAACCATAGAAACTAAATGAGAACAAGAAGGAGTGATTACAAATATATAAACTATTTGAATTCAAAAAAATTAATCAAAAGTATTAGTTGAAACACTTATTGTTCGATTTTTAAAGGGAGATACCAGCTGAGAATGAATGGTGGTATAACAAATGAGCATTTTAAAGAAAATATTTGGAGCACAAACTAAGGAGGAAGAAACAATGTCAAATGGAAATTTAAATATCGGAATTATTTTAGGAAGTACACGCGATGGTCGAGTAAGTCCTCAAGTTGGAGAGTGGGTAAAAGGAATAGCGGAAAAACGAGAAGATGCAAACTATGAAATCGTAGATATCGCTGACTTTCAATTACCATTTTTAGGAACGACAGACGGCACAGAACCTGGAATTGGAGCATGGAATGAGAAGCTTGCTAGCTTAGATGGATTCGTATTCATCGTGCAGGAATACAATCACAGTATTACAGGAGCATTAAAAAATGCACTTGATTTTGCTCGCGAAGCTTGGAATAACAAAGCAGCAGGGATCGTAAGTTATGGATCAACTGGTGGAGCTCGTGCGGCTGAGCATTTACGTGGAATTATGGGTGAATTAATGATTGCGGACGTTCGCGTACATCCTACATTTTCCTTATTCACTGACTTTGAAAACTATACTACGTTCAAGCCAGCTGAACTACATCAAAAAAATGTGAATGAAATGCTCGCCCAAGTGAATGCTTGGAGCGGTGCATTAAAAACCTTACGAAAATAAGTCATTTGTGGATTAAATAGCATTATCAGAAGCCTATAATACTGCTTCTGATATGCTACACTTTCACCACTTTTGCTACTCCATTTTCTTTGTTCTTATGCTTTACTCTTTGAGTTTGTCCCTAATTTTCTAAGAAAGACGAGGAAACAAAGTTCACTACTCAGATAATAAACCGATGATTTATTGCATGATAAATTTGCTAGAAATATAAAAAGCCGATCTCCTAAAAAGGAAATCGGCTTCTTTCCTAACTATTTCACAATGCTTTTTAAAATATTTTCAATAATTTGCTCGTTAGCAATCGTACCAGTGTATAACCAGCTTTCATCAGGAGAAAATTCATGAACATTTCCAGCTTTTACAGCCGGGATGCTTTTCCATAGTGCCTCACTTAATGTTGCAGAGCTAGAAGCTTCACTATTAATTAAGAATAAATGTTCCGCGTCTAGTTCAACAAGTTTCTCTAATGAAATTTCACTCCAATTTCCAGTAGCGCTAGCAGAAATTTCTTTTACTACCGCAGGAACTTCCAAACCTAAATCACCGTACATTACGGCACCACTTGATAAGTTTTCACTAACCATAAAGAATTTGCCACCTACTAACCAAACCGCTGCAACAGAAGGATTTCCTACTTCTGAGCTAATGGTTTCCTTAGCCTGTGCCGCTTTCTCATCATATTGATCTAACGCCTGTTGCGCTTCTTTTTCCTTACCAAATACTTGTCCAACGCGAATTAATTCATCACGCCAGTCGTTATTTACCTCAGTACCAATTACATAGGTTGGCGCAATTTTACTATATTGCTCATACTTCCCGCCTTCTACCATACTAGCAGAATCCATAATGATTAAGTCAGGGTTCATTTCTTGTACAGCTTCAAATGGAAGATCATGTGGAATCGTTGGAATTCCATTCAGATCATTTTGTAAATACCCCTGGATGCTTGCTCCATCATTGACACTCCACTGTGCCACAGGCTTAATGCCAAGCGCCACAAGATTATCCTCTAGATAAGTTGCAATAACACGTTCCGGGTTAATGGGAACCTCAATCTCATTTCCCATTGCATCAGTTAATGTTCTTGTTGTTGCTTCCTGTGATGTCTCTTCTGATTGGTTTGTTTCTTCTTGATCAGAAGCTTCTTGTTTAGAAGTTTCTTCTCCACAGGCTGCTAAAGATAGTGTTAATACTCCAGCTCCAATAATCTGTATAAATTTTTTCATTTTTACTCCGTTAAGCATTACGAATCCCCCTACAAGTATGATAGAATAATATTTATCAGTGATAACGATTATCGTTTTCATTAAAATATATTATTCTATTATTGTCAATCATTATTTTTTGGAGCGTACATAACTATGAAGGAAAATACCGGAATCAATTCATCTACCCCAAAACAGAGAGTTCTTCGGATAAGCTTATTAATTAGTGGTGTCATTGGTTTGTTTATATCCATTGTTATTTCTATCAATTTTGGGGCTGCATCTTTAGGCTACCGTGATGTATTAAATGCTTTATTTGATTTTGACCCAGATAATTCTGCCCATATTATTATTCGCGAGTTACGATTTCCTCGTGCTATTGCCGCGGTTTCTGTAGGAGCTGCGTTAGCTGTATCAGGGGCTATTATGCAAGGAATGACACGGAATCCGCTGGCCTCCCCCTCCATAATGGGAGTGACAAGCGGCTCTGCCTTTTTCATTGCGCTTGCCCTTGCCATCATCCCAGGGATTACCTACCTCGGATTAATGACATTTTCATTTATTGGAGCTGGAGTAGGTTCCTTATTAGTCTTTGGGATTACATCGTTTTCTAGGGGGGGAATAACTCCCGTTAAGTTGGCGTTAGCTGGTTCAGCAATTACAGCATTGCTTAGCTCGCTCTCAACAGCGATTGGACTTAAGTTTAACATTTCAAAGGATATTAGCTATTGGTTTGCTGGTGGCGTCTCAAGCGTCCAGCCGCAGCATATTTTCTTTGCTCTACCTTTCATCGTTGCAGGTCTCGTTTTTGCCTTAATCCTTTCTCGCTCGATTTCAATTCTTAGCTTAGGTGAAGAAGTGGCAAAAGGTTTGGGCCAAAGTACCACTGCCGTCAAATTCTCAGGAATGATTGTTGTATTATTGTTAACAGGAGCGGCGGTGTCGATTGCCGGAATGATAGGATTTGTCGGGTTAGTTATTCCACATATTACAAGATTTTTAGTAGGAACAGATTATCGATGGATCATCCCTACTTCAGCCGTATTAGGCGGAGTTCTATTACTTACAGCCGATATAGTCGGCCGGATGGTGAACGCACCGTTTGAAACCCCTGTCGGAGCAATTACAAGCATCATCGGTGTACCCTTTTTCCTATATTTAGCTCGTAAGGAAGGAAGGGGATTATAATGAAAAAATTTAACACCTTGCTAATTTCAACATTAATTCTGATCGTTATTATGGGAGTCATCAGCATCAATGCCGGCCAAATTAAGATTCCTTTTATGGATGTATTTGCTACCTTATTTGGAAATGGTACCGCTCAAAATGAATTAACAATCTTTCAATTTCGGTTACCTCGCATCATCCTCGCAATTCTTGTTGGTGCTGGGGTCGCGGTTTCAGGGGCGATTCTTCAGGGTATCTCTCAAAATCCATTAGCTGATCCTGGTATTTTGGGCATCAATTCAGGAGCTGGCCTTGCTGTCGTCCTCTATATGTTCTTTTTTCAAGGAACTAGCTTTTTCAATGGCTCGATAGCGATATTTATCATGCCGTTTACTGCGTTAGTAGGTGCTTTCTTTGCAGCATTTTTAATCTATGTTTTATCTTGGAAAAACGGCCGGGTGACACCTGTTAGACTTTTATTAGTCGGAATTGGAATTAATGCAGCATTCGGTTCTGGTTTGATTATTTTCCAAATGAAAATGGAACCATTGAATTTCATGAAGGCGATTATCTGGCTATCAGGTACAATCTGGGGAACCAATTGGACATTTGTTTGGGCATTACTTCCTTGGCTCATCCTATTAATTCCCATAGCAATCTATAAATCAAGAGTATTAGATATCTTGCGACTCAGCGATCCAATCGCGATTGGCGTAGGTGTACGAATCGAAAGAGAACGGAGATTACTCCTTCTTATTTCCGTCGCGCTTGCAGGTGCCTGTGTTTCTGTTGGTGGAGGCATCACGTTTCTTGGCTTAATTGCGCCGCATATTACCAGAAGATTAATAGGAGCTAATCATGCAAAAGTACTTCCGCTAACAGCAGTTCTTGGTGCCTTACTTCTTCTATCAGCCGACACCATCGGGCGAGTCATTATGGCGCCAGTAGAACTACCAGTCGGAATCGTCGTCTCTATTTTGGGTGCACCTTACTTTATTTATTTACTCATTAAAAATGTGTAGAAAATTCCCTGTTCAGCTACATCAGGATTGAATAATTATTTACAAATCCTTTCATTTTTCTGTTTTATGTACATCGATCATTCTACAAAAACCAGCACTCTCCCTTATTGCGGAAAAGTGCTGGTTTTACTTAAAAGGTGAAGAATTATTTTTTAAACATCTTGATGGGTTAATCAAACAAACCTCTTAACAACTTTCCTCCAAGTGCTAGAGTTATAAATACGACTGTTCCAATACCAACTTCCGATTCAACAGAAACCGATTCTTTGTGGAGTTTGGCTATCTGCATCGCAATGCTCATTCCAAGACCTGACCCTTCTATTCTAGTTTCTGTATGGATCCCCCTGTAATAACGGTTAAAAGATTTTTCTTAGTTTTATAGATATTACATAGAAGTTTATCTGTAACTTTTTCCAACCAAAAAATCTAAACTAACAATTATTTCTGTTGAATTCCTTTTTAACAACGTTGACTCCTACCACTGACCCTTAGATAATAAACGTTCACAAAAATGTCACTTATGTAAAAAAATTTAAACATATATAATTACATTTATTCTCTAAAAGGAAGGATGTTTTAATTGCCTAGTACTAAAAAAGAAGGAATTATTTTCGGAATGTTTATGTGTTTTGGAATGGTATTAATCATGTCAGTTTATAACACAGCTTTACACGGATTTTCATCGTTTACAGTATGGAACGCAGTAATTCAATTTGTCGTAACATTTATCGTCGCTTTTATCGTAGAGTCATTAGTGGAACCGAAAGCGCGGAAACTCGCATTATCCCTGCCTTACGATAAATCGAAAGAAATGAACTTTATTATCGTGCTTTCTTTTTGTATGGTCCCTGCAATGGTGCTAATTATGTCAGTATACGGGCTGATGTTAACAGCATTACTGACAGGTATTGAAGGTTCCATTTTCACTGCTTACCTTAAAACAGTTGGTCTAAACTTTATTGTGGCACTTCCAGCTCAGTTACTTGTTGTTGGACCAATTTCACGTAAACTATTAACTAAATATATTAAACCATTAACACCAAATCCAGAATTAAATATGTAAAAACAAGCAAGCTATATTCAGTAGCTTGCTTGCTTTAGGGTTATTGGGACAGGTTTTCCAACCGTTTTCATTTTAGAGAAAAAAGCAAAAAGGACTATATCTCGTGCTCTATACCAAGATACCTAGCTTTTTAAAAACGCATTTTTTATATCCTGTACAAGTTCTGGCAAACCATTTTGAAAAAGGTGCTCACTGCCGTTCAAATCACGGATCTCAGTCCTGTGAATCTTCTTTGTATAATGTTCAAGATGGGAATACGGAACAATTTCCTCATTACGACTATGATAGAAAACTAACTCTTTCATTTCTGGAAGCTTGTTCTCAAAACCTTTCTGAAGGAAAAAATCATCGCAACTTTGCCACTCCTCATCCAATCCCCAAAAAGGAGACGCGATGATATACAATCCACTAATAGGAATAGTTATTGATTCTTCGGAAAGATACTTGACTAAAAACGCACCTCCCATTGAATGACCGACCAACACGACTTCCCCATGGATACTTCTAATGTTGGCCTCGAATACCTTTTTCCATTCCTGATACCTTGGAGCCTCAGGAGTTGGCATGTTTGGATGGATAACCTCATATTCCTTACCTAAATGCTGCTTTACATAGGTAATTAATCCACTACTACCTTCCTGCCTTTCTTGTGGTCCTGCGCTATGGATGAATAATAGTTTGTCCAAGAGAATTCACCTCTCCATTTAATAACTAAGATATTTATAAAAGTCACTTACTAATGTTGAACGGTCACAATGACGCCACCCATATTGTCTCCAGAAATTTCATACTGTTGATCGACTGGTACATCAATTGTCACACTTTGATTAATAGGATAATAAGAAATCGTATATTTTTTCCCATTAACACTAGCAGAAATGTTCTTTTCTCTCTTTAGATAGTCTAGATATTCTTCGAGGGCAAAATTTTTCTCTTTCATAATGGCACTATGCGGTAAGCCAACGTAGCGAATATGCCAAGGTTCATATTGAATCCCAGTCACTTCCGTTTTATCTTTTGGATAGCGTAAAATAAAGCCATACTTCCAAGCATTATTTTCAATCCATTTCCCTTCTAGTGCTTTATCCATCGTCATTTGTGTTGATCCGACATCAAGCGATAGACCTAGATTATGTTCACTATAACCTGCTGGCAAAGCATAGTCCGCACCCATTTCTTCATATAGTGCATGTTGCTCCTCGAAATTTCGAAAGCCACTACTTATAGAAAAGTTTCGAACTCCTTCTTTTTTTGCGGTTAAAACCATTTCAGAAAACTTTCGGGCGACATCCTCTGATAAACTGATATCAGTTTTGAGCACCTGAAACCCTTTTGTCAAATCTTCATTTCCAAATAGATTAACAATATCCGTTTTAATGCTATCTCTGTGAATCGGAAATTCATTATTGACTAGGAGCAGGTTTCCCTGGTAGATTTGTTCTCTTGAAATCTCTGTTTTCTCACTATATTCATTCGAGAATTCTTGATTAAATCTTTGAATTTCTACTTTATCTTCGTTCATTTTTATGACTACGATACACAAGCAACATACCATTAAAAATAAAAATCCCCACTTCTTCATCTTTCGTTTCCTCCTTCATTCCATGTACAACATATAAATAGAATAGGATAAACTTTTTAAATAAATAGTAGGGTATTGTTTAAGTTTTTCTTAAATTTATTCATATTCTATTGCTCCACTTCCCAGTGGCAAACGCACCTCAAATACTGTACGTATTAGATCACTTGTAGCCGTAATGGTGCCATGATGTTGTTCCACGATATTTTTTGCAATGAATAAACCTAGACCAGTACCCCCTTCTTGGTGTGTTCGTGCCTGATCGCCAGTAAAAAATATATCAAAAAGATGCGGCAATTCATTAGGAGGAATACAATCTCCATAATTCACGACCTGAACAACCACCTCCCCAGAATCAATATAACCATTAAGGTCTACAAATTGACCTTCATTTCCATAACGAATGGCATTAGTCATAAGATTTTCAAACACACGTGCTAACAACTCTCCGTCACCCAAAATCGTTAAATGACTGGTGACATTCATTCTAACTTTTAATTCATTCTTTTCGAAGACAGGGTACAGTTCTTCCGTTAATTGATATAAAAGATCATGTAAATTAATCTCCATTTTCTTCACGGATAACATACCATAATTCATTCTTGTTATTTCGAACAATTCATCAATAAGTCTTTCTAACCGCTGAGACTTAGTAAAAGCAATCGTTAAAAAATGCCTGCGTTGTTCTTCTGTCAAATTTTCATCCTTTAGAATTAAATCTAAATAGCCCAAAACAGAAGTAAGTGGTGTACGTAAATCATGCGCCAAATTCACGACCAATTGATCCTTACTGCTTTCTGAGAAATCTCCTCTTTCCACAGCTTCTTTTAATTTCTCACTTGCTATATTAATACCTTTGGCGATTTCGCTAAACTCATCATTAGATGATATTTCTACTCTATGACTGAAGTCACCACGAGCAAGCTTGTTAATCCCTTTTGATATCTCGTTGAAATAGATAGAATAGGACTTCGTTAGCAAAAAGAAAAACAAAATAGCTAAGGGGATAAAAATCAATAAAAAGAAGTTAATATCTCCAATATTGTTTACAAATAGACGAAAACGTGCTAGGGGATCTTCATAACGGACGGAAGTATGGTAGTAGAATTGCAGTACTTTAAAAAATAAATATGTAATGATTCCAGACAAACACATACTTAATCCAAATACTAAAAGCATCCTAGAGCGAAAGCTGTGTAAAAAGTTATTAGCCATTAAACGTATACCCAACTCCCCATATGGTTTTAATTAATTTGTTTTTTCTTTTATCATCTTCAAGCTTTTTTCTCAAGGTACGGATATGGACCATGACAGTATTAGCTCCTTCAAAATAGGCTTCCCCCCATACCTGTTGAAAAATAGTTTCTACATTATAGACTTTTTTCGGATGACTGACTAATAAATATAAAATATCAAACTCTTTAGGTGTAAGTTCGATGTTTTCACCATAAAGTGAAACTGACCTTTGTTCAGAGGAAATCATTAGTCCCCCATATTCCAAGACAGATTTACTATTAATTATTGGTTGATTCAATTTCATAGAGCGTCTTAATTGAGCATTTACTCGTGCAACCAATTCAATAGGGGTGAATGGTTTAGTGATATAGTCATCTGCTCCGATTACTAGTCCATGCACTTTATCAAAATCAGATGTTTTAGCGCTCAAAAAAATAATAGGCATATTATATTGTTCACGAACGTGACGTGTTACTTCATAACCATCTATTTTTGGCATCATAATATCTAAAATCACCAAATCAATAGACTGAGATTGGATTACATGAATAGCTTCCTGGCCATCTGTTACCTTAATGACACGATAACCTTCTTGTTCTAAATGAATTGCCACCAAATCCGCAATCTCCTCTTCATCATCAGCAATTAAAATTGATATTAGTTTCATCTTTTAAACCGCTCCTATCCAGTAGTACGAAAAAAGGATTATTATAACTATAAGTTTTACTAGAATAAAGAAATCTTAAACTCTTCTATTAAATCTTTTAATGCAGGTCTCTTATTTCCTTCCCGACCCACTATAGCCTCAGCCGTAATTAAAGAATTCAAAATAGCCTCCTCCGTCGCTTCTCCAACTGCCCTAAATGCCAAGTCGATTTCCTCTTCATGAATCATCGGCAACGATAGACAATATTCTGGTTTCTCATGTGGTATTTTAGTTGCAGTTGAAAAACCAATGACAATCTCGCCACTTCCGTTTGTAATAATAGAACCAGTTCTTGATAATCCAGTGACAGAACGCTTTATAATTCGATTCAATTGTCTTTCTGATACAGGTAGATCAGTTGCAACAATAATCATGATGGACCCCTTATCCTCTTCCTTATACGATTCGTCCATTGCTTCCTTCAGCTCTTGGCCAACCGCCTTACCATTTATCCTAAGATCACTTAAAATTCCAAAATTCGATAAGACCAAAACACCTATTGTGTACTTTCCATGGTTCAATTCCATTATTCGAGAAGCAGAGCCGATTCCACCTTTTAAGGAATAACAAAGCATGCCGGTTCCTGCACCAACCGCTCCTTCTTCAAATTCAGTCGAAGTATTTTCTACTGCTTGAAGCACATGCTCCGACTTCACGAACTTTGCTCTTATATCATTTAAGAACATATCATTGCATTCTCCAACGATAGGATTAACGGTTCCAGTAGTTCGACCAATTTCAGGATTTCGTTCTAACATATAGTCAATTAAGGCATCTGCCACAGTCCCAACATTTAAAGTATTCGTTAAAAGAATCGGTGTTTCCAAGGTGCCTAACTCTGCCAGTTGAATGGTTCCCATCGTTTTTCCGAATCCATTAATCACATGACTAGAGGCAATCAGCTTCTCTTTAAAAACATTTCCTTGATGCGGCAAAATAGCAGTGACACCTGTTTGCATCATTTTATCACTAAGCGTCACATGGCCGACTGTTACTCCTGCTACATCTGTAATTGCGTTATGATACCCTGGCTCCAGATGTCCTATTTTAACTCCGTAATCTCGTATTCTTTTTTGATTGAGCATTTGGAATCTCCTTTTATAACTTTTTTCCTATATCAGATTAGTAATCATTACTGTCAAAAATAACTTCCTCACCGGACAATAAACTAAGATTATCTTTTTCGACAATAACCATTTCTGCAAAAATCTCAGAAAACCTTTATTCGGCAACAAACTGGACCATGCTCACCGTTCTTTTCACCAAAATACTAACATAAAAGTATACAGTTGATTTCTTTAAGGCACAACCAGGGAGCGTGCATCATGGAGAAACTATATCAAGGCAATCAACCCGAATCCATTAAGATAAAATGGTACTGGATCGGCTTCCTCGTATTAGTGGCGCTTTGGATCATCAGCTTTCTATTCAGCAGTTTAATCGAACCCTTAAGACTCTTGCAGCTTCGCTTGTCACTTAATGGAGTAGCAGTCACTTATTTTCTTTCTATCCACTTTATCCATCTATTTTTGACCAAGAGAGGTAAACTGAAAGAGTTACAAAACGAAATAATTATCTGGTTCAATGGAAAAGAGGTTGGGAGAATGTAATCCCCAACCTCTTTTTACTTCACTACCGAGACCACGGGGACAGTCCCCGTGGTCTCTTTGGTCTCTTATCTTATTTAAAATGCTGGAATAGCCGTCTCATCATAATTTTCTTCTAAAAACTCGCGTACTTCTTGACTCGTCATCGCTTCGGCTAGCTTTTGAATTGCTTCTGAGTCCTTGTTATCTTCTCGTGCTACTAGTGTAATGGCAAAGTCGTTGTCTACTCCTTCGGTAAGTAGCGCATCACTTTTTGGTGTTAATCCAAGTGGCGAAGCGTAGGCAGGTGTCATGACTACTGCATCTGCATCATCATACATTCTTGCTAACATTAATAAATCTACTTCTTTAAAGTCATAGTTTTTCGGGTTGTCCACAATATCCGCTTGTGTATAGTAGTTTCCTGTTTTTTCACCTAACGTAATCACTTCATGTTGAGCTAACAAAGCCAATGAACGATCGATATTGGAAATGTCATTCGCAATGGCAATGACTGCACCCTCAGGTAAATCATCCATAGAGTTGTATTCTTTCGCATACACACCGTAATTTGCAAAATAGATAGGTGTTACTGGAACTAACTCTGAATCATTATTTCGATTGAACTCTTCCATGTAAGGAACATGTTGGAAGAAGTTTGCATCTACTTCTTCTGCAGCAAGTGCACTGTTAGGCTGAACATTATCACCTAACACAACCACTTCTAGAGTAATACCATCCTCAGCTAGCTTTGGTTTCACAAGATCCAAGATTTCTGTCATTGGAGGAATTAGCGAAGCTACCTTCAATGTTACTTCTTCCCTATCTTTATTTTGTACATCTCCACTTTCGTTCGCTTCATTACCTTGACCACAACCAGCTAAAATAAAGATAGCCGCCGTTATTAAAAAGAGTATTTTTTTCATGTTGTTTTCCTCCTGTTATTTACCTTTTATCAATCATTCTTGATACAGTTGTTCCAATAAATTGGATGAGCTGTACCAATATGACCATTATAATAATCATATAGATCATCAAATCTGTTTTAAATTGTTGATAACCATACCGAATCGCAAAGTCTCCGATACCTCCTCCACCGACCACTCCCATTATCGTAGAATAGGATATAAAACTAATAATCGATGTGGTTAAACCTAGAACAAGCCCAGAACGAGCTTCCACATAAAGAAATTTAAAGACTACTTCCCTAACAGAGGCCCCCATCGAAATAGCCGCTTCCATCACGCCTTTTGGTACATCCAATAAAGATTGTTCGACTAATCGCGAATAATGCGCAATTGCGATAATCGATAACGGAACAGTTGCTGCTGCTGTACCAATGGCGGTTCCAATAATGAACCTTGTAAATGGGATTAAAAATACAACCAATAATAAAAACGGAAAAGAACGAGTAATATTAACCAATAAGTTCAATGTCGAAAAAACAAATCGGTTCTCTAGCATTTTGCCCTTCCTGCAAAGAAAAAGCAACGTCCCAACTGGAAGCCCTACTAGAATCGCAGCTAAAATAGAAACACCCACCATAGCAAAAGTCTCGCCAATAGCCCGCAAAATTTCTGCTTCATATTGAACTAAAATCTCAGGCATGGTCCGTCTCACCATCCTTTGTTAGCTGCTCCACAAACCATTTTGGATTATTATCTAAATGTTGAATCCCTTTTGGTTCAATGGACACCGTTTCATAGATTTCTCCATCTGCCATGACCGTTACGCGATTACAGATACTTTTAATCACTTCCATCTCATGACTAACAAAAACAATGGTCACACCGAGTTGTTGATTAATATTTTTTAATACCCCTAGTATTTCACCAGCTGTATTTGGATCAAGTGAAGAGGTTGGCTCATCGCATAATAAAACTTGCGGACTATTCGCTAAAGCCCTAGCAATCGCAACACGCTGCTTTTGCCCTCCACTTAATTGTGCTGGATATTTTTCCATCAAACTCTCTAGCCCAACAAATTGAAGACACTCTACTACGCGGCTGTGCCGTTTTTTCCTTGGATAGCTGGCCAATTCTAAGGAAACCGCAACATTATCATAAACCGTTTTATTCGATACCAAATTAAAATGCTGAAAGATCATCCCAATCGATTTACGTGCCTGACGAAGCTCTTTGCTACTCAAGCTCGTTAACCGTTGACCATTTACCTCCACTTCCCCTTCATCTGGCACTTCCAACAAATTCATGAGCCGCAGCAATGTTGATTTACCGGCCCCGCTTGCACCAATAATTCCATGAATCTCGCCCTTATTGGTCGTTAAAGATACAGACTTAATAGCCTGAAACTGTGAAAAATATTTACTAACGTTCCGTAATTTAATCATAAAAAAAACCCTCTCTATTAATTGAAAGGTGTATTGCAACGCTAATTATTATAGCTCAATATGGAGAGGTTGTCATTTTAGTAGCTTCTATCAACATAGGTAGAAGCTAACTATTTAGTAGAGACTATAACTACTATTAGTAACACGTTGAAATCCTTTAAGTAATTTTATCCAGTAATCATCGGTAATTCCTTTTTCAGCGGTGTAGTAGTCTGAAAACCCACTCAACACATAATTCTCCCCGATTTCACCCGTATATAATAATGTTTCCTTCACTACTTTCACATACTCTTGCATCAATTTTTCCATCATTTTCAAAGTGGAGATTTGTTCCTCCGTTAACACTATCTCATCACCATCAAATTTTAGTTTCATAAAGAATTCTGCGTAGTCAGCATTAATACTTACTACTTCATCAAGACTTTCTTTTAATATGCCTAATTGTAACCCCATACCACTCACATCTTGGGTTACATATGCTATATCATGGAAACAGTATTCAAGTTCTCCAGCTGATGCTTCGGTTAATCTTCCTTCTTCTATTACATCTTTTAAGGTCCCTAGGTTATATAATGTGGCTTGGGAAATATCTGCTATTTGACTAGAGAGTTCACTAGAAAGATATTCTTCATAGGACCGTTTTTGCTTTTCAGAAATAGAAAATAAAACTAGGAAAGTCAACAAACTTAATCCTAAAATCGTATAAATTAAATAGTGTCTTTTCATAAAAAACCTCCATAAATCAAAATAGGAAAAAAGGAGCTGGTTCATGCCCCCAATTCCCTTCCTTACACCCCTACATAAACTCGCACTTGATTACGTCCTTCTCGTTTTGCAGAATATAAAGCTTTATCAGCTTTATTCAATAGCTGATGGAGTGTTTCCTCCGAATCTTCTGTTGCCACCGCTACTCCACTGCTTATAGTTACAGTGATAACTCCCTCAGTAGTGATGAGAGGCTGTGTCTCTATATGCCTACATAGCTGATTAGCTAATAATTCGCTCTCTGATAGTGGGCTTCCCTTCCATGCAAGCACAAACTCTTCACCACCATATCGAGCAAATAGCATCTCCTCGTTTAACTGTGTTTGACAAGTCTTTACTACATGGACAAGCAACTGATCGCCAACATCGTGACCAAAGGTATCATTTACTTTTTTGAAATAATCAATATCTATTAAAATGACTGTAAACGGTAATGAATACTTTTTTGCCTCAGCTAATTCTTGCTCGCATTTCTGAAAAAATGCCCGACGATTAAATATTTGTGTAAGTTCATCATAATAGGCTTGATGCTCTAATTTTACCTGTAGTCTCTTTAGCTCTGTAATATCGGTAAAAATAATTAATAAACCTTTACTATTATTAGCCTGCTGCAACGAAGAAGTACGTACCTGATAAATACGCTTTGAATTATTGGTTTCAAGTTTAATTTCCCGATGAAAAGCAATCTCTAATTTAGATGGAAATGATTCTCCTGATAGTTCAAACCAAACCTTATCAAAGTCCATCCCAAACATGGATTTAGTTAATGGTGGGAACATCCCCTTACTCGCTTGGTTAAATTCAATTAATCTATTGGATTCATCTAACACAATTACACCATCGTTTATACTATTAAATATTGAGTCCTTCGCAATCGGCGTAATCGTAAACAAACGTGATGAACTAATGGCCCATAAGTATAAAAGAGATGAAAAGCAGAGAACCATAGGTACAGGATCGACACCTGGAGGGGTGTATCCGATTAAATAAAGGAAAGCTGTAATCATCGGAAGTAGTTGACCGAACATTAATGAGATTAATTGAGTTCGATAAATCTTTGTTGTTTCTCTCCAACGAGAAAGTACTAGAAAAAATGCTACAAACATGCAGGAAAATGTAAAAATGCCATGAATCACATACCAAATACCAATCTCCTGCTGTATGTAAGGGGCTCCCAAAACTGAATCGACTTCAAACACTCGATAATGAAAGTGATGCAAATCATTCGTGGCAACCATCACCATACTAATGAAGGGGATGGTAAGAAAGGCAATCCACGTTTTTTTCGTTATTTTTATCCCCAAATATTTCATGATAAATAAAAGTCCCAAAGGTGGAGAAAACGGTAAACCAATATATTGAATGATCGTCCATAACTTCACTTGCTCAAGATTCGTAGCCATTAAACCAAAAGCAGAAGCAAAACAATACATGGCAATGGACGCCGTATAAACAATAAAAATATTTGCGATATTCGTATAGTTATAGCGCTTCACAAACACGTATAAGCATAAATACAAATTAATTACGCCTGAGGTACAAGCAAGAGTAATATAAGCAGTCAATTCCGTATTCACATTTTATCCCTCTTTTTGGATAACCTTTTTTACTTTAATTTAGCATATATATTAATAAATGGGGGACTTCCATTAGTAATACTTGGAACTTTTTTTGTAATTATTAGTTCATCTTCCGTTCATATTCAGAATGTACATTATAGAGGAATATACGATAAATAAATGCTTAATAATTGAAGGGGGATTTTCAGCATGAATAAAAATAGTCAAATACTGCTTCGCTTTGCAGGTGCTTTTGGAGTGATTGGAGCAATTTTGGGGGCACATATGGCAGGTGCCGGATCCTATGCATTTCGTCCAGTTCATGCACATATTCTTGTCGTTGGTTGGCTAACCCTTTTTGCATGGGCAGTTTTCTATAAGGTTTTTCAAACATCCCAAACACTTTTAACTAGAATTCATGTTTGGAGTGCAATAATAGGGTCTGTTGGCTTATCAGCAGGTATGTGGTTATACATGGTTAACCCATTTAATCTTCCAGAGGGAATCTCACTAATCTTTTATATCGGTGGCGGGGTAACATTACTTTTAAGCTTTGTCGTATTTTTCTTTATCACATTGTTTTACAAGGAAGAAAAATAAAGGACAGACCTATACCCCAACTTTAATTCGTCATAGTTGGGGCACAGAACCTGTTAGAGATCTTGAAAAAGTCGGTATTTCATGTCCAAATAAGCATTACCACACTCTTATTTTACATATTTATCTAACTAACCGATTTTCACTCTTCTTCCCTCTTCATGAGACTGTCTGATGGCATCAAGTATTATTTGCACTTGTTGTCCATCTTCAAAGAGAGGTAAAGAAAGATTGATTTCATTGGTTGCTATTTCCTTATACATTTGGTCAATCGAACGGTAGAAAGCATTATAATAACTTGCTGCTATTGAACTTATTTCTTCAGGTGTTTCAAGGTCCGATATTAGCTCAACCGGCTCCAACGGATTACTTCCTATTCCAACCAGCACTTTATTGTCGTGTGACATTACTAATGTTCCTTCTGTCCCATGGATTTCCAACTTCCAACCCTCAGCATGACGCACCGCACTTGTAAAGCTAACCGAGAAGGTTCCACCTCCCACAAATGTCCCCATTACTTGGAAGGCATCATCCGCTGTTCGAATTTCCTTCTCTCCATTTTCATCGATAAATTCTGGAACTTGGGTAGTTAATTGCCCAGATACAGACTCAACCTCACCTTCCGTCCACCAAAGTAGGGAATCGAACATATGAGAACCAATCGCTCCAAGCATTCCACCCGCTTGTTCCTTTTGTCCAAGCCAGCCCCGCTTACTCGAGATCGACCGCTCATAACCTGCCATACTTGTTGAGTAGGAAACATGCATGATTTCCCCTAACACACCACTAGAAATGATTTCCTTTATCTTTTGGCGAGCTGGCAAAAACCTAAATTCAAAATTAATCCAACCAAGCTTTTTCGCGTTGTCTCGAGCGGCTATCATCTCTTTTGCTTCCTCTGCGTCAAAGGACATTGGCTTTTCACACAATACATGAACTCCACTTTCATATGCCTTCACTACCATTTCATGATGCAGCTTAGGAGCAGATACTATGGAAACTAAATCTAGCTCTTCCTTCTCCAGCATATCCTGCCAGTTATCATAAACGTTTGCAATTCCCGTCTCTTGTTTAATCGTGTCCATTCTACCTCTAGAAACACTCGCAATAGAAACGACTTCAAACCCAGGGTGACTATTCATTATAGGTGCATGAACCTTCGCACCAAAACCTGTTCCAATAATACCGACTTTTATTTTCATCGTTTTACTCCTTTTTCTTTAAAGTGGATAAAAACATGTAATTCCGAATTTCGACATTTTACTCCACTAAGCATATTCTCTATCGATTGAGAAATACCTGCCTGTAAAGATATGTAACTGTAACAATCCGAGGCTTAAATCTATTTTTGTACGAAAAGTTTTTCTCTCCCAATAAAAATCAATATATGAACTACTCGTATATCTAGTATAATATCATTGTAGGAATAAAGTAGGAGTGAATAATTCACTGCTTAATGAATAGATGAGGTGTCAATGTTGCGAAAAATGAAGCTAATTTCAAATGAAAAAGGTGTTACATTAATAGAGTTACTCGCTTCCATTGTTATTTTAAGTATCGTAATACTAGGCCTCTTAACATTCTTCTCCCAACTGATGTCACACTCCTTGAAAGTAGAGGACAAGCTAACAACGATAAATTTGGCGGAAAAAGTACTAAATGAATATAAATTAGTTCAGGAAGAATTTACAGAACACGAGCTAAATGGAAAGATTTATTACTCTAAAGTGATTGAACTACCTGACCAAAGATACCTAGACCTCCTCCCAATACGGGTAGAAATTTATACCGATAATAGCTATAACTCAACCTCAATGGCGACACAAATATATGGTTATATGGAGGGTGAATGAAATTGTTCTTTTGGAAAAATGAACGCGGATACGCTCTGTTAATTGTTCTATTAACCATTGTGATTATTGGTTTGTTTATACCTCCCATTATGTCTAGTATTCTATCAAGTGCAACACAATTCAATAAATCGGAAGAGAAGGTTCAACATCAAAACCTAGTAGGGATGAGTGTAAACTACTTTGAACGGACAGTTACTGATCTATTAGAGATGTGGAAGCTCCCAGAAGATTGGGTACCTCCAACTAATTGGGATACTTGGACGGAAGCACAAAAAGAAAGCTATTTCAACACAATGATTATTCAATATATTGAAACGGAGCTTGGAAAACGAAACTTTCAAGCAAATCCACCACCATTTCGTGCGAATGGCACTCAATTCACCCTTTCCTATCGCGTTAATAAAAGTGGCGGACAAGTAATCTTTGAACTTGATATTTACACGAAGATTGATGGTGGAGATACAGTAACGACGAAAGAAAAGTTACCGATGCCACCGATGAACTTCAATATTACTAGTAGCAGTTCATAAAAATTGAATCACTTTATCACTCCCGCCTCGGAACTATATTAAAGCAGGTGAACAAGTATGATTAAAAAGAAATGGTTGGATGAGTCTGGTGTTACTTTATTAGAAGTACTAGTAACAATGGCCATTCTTACTTTTCTAACAAGCTTAACCTTTGGTGTCTTAACCACCACAGTAAAATACAAGGACAAAACGCAGTCCCACGTTAATTTAAGACAAGAAGCAAATTTAATCGTCAGTACCTTGAGAAACCAACACCAGCAACCTAATTATGCTTTTTGCTCCGAAAACTTATTAACTAACGACCAAATTTCATTTAAAGAGCTTACTATCACTGACACTAGTGCTACCATTTCAAAAGAGAACCCCTGTGCAGACTTTAAGTCCTCAGACGATTTGAACGTGCAATTCACTTTAACCGATAAACAAAATAATAGTTTTGATGTGGATACGGTAATCTCGGGTGGAAAATTGAATATGGCTAGTAAGGATATTAATGTAACGTTGCCGAGTATTGATGATGGACCCGGTAATTTTTATGATTTTTTGATAGCAGAGAATGTGTTTGTTTATGGAAAGCAACTAGAGTTTGCAGGAGGGAATATGATTGGACCTAATGCAACGATGGTTATTCTAGGGAATCTTTCTACCAATCAACTGAATGGAGGAGCGTTTAGTAAAGTTTCTAATATATTCATAGATGGTAATATTGATTTGGAGCATGGATCAGCAGGATTAGGGTCTAATACTAACCCTGGTTTTATTTATGTAAATGGTGATTTTCTCCTTAAAAGTGGTACACGAGATATATATGGGGATGTTTATGTAGCTAGGAACACCTTTCTTAAGGATGCAAATATAAGAGGGAATATTTACGTTCAAGGAGACGTTACTTTAAATTGGACTCCAAACCTAAGTAATAATTCAAGGGTATTTTATAAAGGTTCGTTAAATTATCCATCTTCTTTTGATAGAGGAATCATAGAAAAAATGATTAAAGATAGCAATGTACCTACAGTTCCAAATGAAAAAAAGTTGAATTTTGAAATACCGCCATTAAAATCAGATCAATGGTTTACTGCAAATGGTTACTCTCAGACACTCAAACAAAATAATATGAAACTATATGGAAATACCATAAATGTTGGTCCATCAATTAATGGACAATATGTAAATACCTTTAATAATGTAACACTAGTAAGTAAAGGAGATATAAAAGTAGAAGGTGGTGACTTAAGAATGACAGGAGTCCTATTTGCTCCTAATGGAAAGGTCACCTTCCATGGCGAATCTTTTGAAGGCCTAGTTATCTCTAAAGAAGGATTCTTTGTGACTAGAGGTGGTTCTACGGTCACCTTTAAAAATATTGAGCATTATATAAAAAATGTCCAAGATTTCCCGTTTCAAGTAAACTAATATTGAAGAACAAAATCGCAAACACAACTTCATTACCTTTACGTCCCAAGTAAAAATTATTTACTTGGGATTTTCTTTCTCTCTTTAGATGGTCCCTATACAGACTACACCTTGATTGTTCCCTCTATTTTCTTTTTTAGCGTTTAGAGGGCACGATTACCTCTTCATCGTTCCCTCTTTTTTATTTTTTGGCGTTTAGAGGGCACGATTACCTCTTCATCGTTCCCTCTTTTTTATTTTTTGGCGTTTAGAGGGCACGATTACCTCTCGATCGTTCCCTCTTTTTTCTTTTTTGGATAAAGTCCATATAATTGTGTAAATAGAAAGGTCACCATCATGACCCGTGGTGTTACAATGTTTTCGACCAAGAAAACTACACGCACGGAGGACATGATGATGACCCAAATCAATATTACTATAAATTTAGAAGATCTCAAAGAGAAAATCGAAAAAAGCGCTTTAGAATCACCTGTAAAAGCATCCCTTTCCCTTATTTTAAATTCTTTGATGGAAAAAGAAAGAGATGAGTACATCAACGCACTCTCTCATGAGAGAACTGAAGAACGCCGATCCTATCGGAATGGGTATTATGAGCGTGAGTTGATTACGGGAGCTGGTTCTCTAAAACTTAGAGTTCCTCGTACACGAGATGGGGAATTTTCTACCACTGTCTTTCAAAAATATGCACGCTGCGAACAGGCTCTTATTCTTTCCATGATTGAAATGGTGGTAAATGGGGTTTCTACACGAAAGGTAACGAAAATTGTAGAAGAGCTGTGTGGGAAAAGTGTGTCTAAATCTCTCGTTTCCAATTTAACCAAAACACTTGATCCTATCATCAACGAATGGAGAAACCGTCCATTAAACACGTTTTACTACCCTTATGTTTACGTGGACGCTCTATATATCAAGGTTCGGGAAAACCAAAAGGTGGTGTCTAAAAGTGTTCATATTGCTTGTGGGGTGAACCAAAACGGGCATAGAGAAATCATTGGCTTGAAAGTTAATCACTCGGAATCCACTGAAAGCTGGTCTAATTTCTTTGAGTACCTAAAATCTAGAGGACTTCAATCTCCTAAAATGGTGATCTCTGATGCCCATGCTGGTTTGGTTTCTTCCATTCAAACATCATTCTTAGGAACCTCTTGGCAGAGATGTGTGGTCCATTTCTTAAGGAACATCATGGACACCCTCCCTAAAAAGACAACAGAAGCTCGACAAGAGCTTAAAGACATGTTTCAGAACTCGGATATCAAACTTGTAAGAGAGATGAAAGCCCGTTTTGTGGAAAAGTACCAAGACACAAAGGGCTTCAGTAAAGCTATTAATAAACTAGAGGATGGGTTTGAGGACGCTATTCAATTTCATTCACAACCAGTTCAACACCATAAGAACCTACGTACCACTAACATGTTAGAACGTGTTAACAGAGAAATACGTAGAAGAGAACGAGTCATTCAGATTTTCCCTAATGAACAATCTGCCAATCGAATCATTGGAGCCGTTTTAATGAATATAGAAGCAGACTGGAATAAGCATAACATCCCCTATCTAAAAGATATCAAGCCTAATTAACCCTAAAAGATAGTGGTTAAGCCTAATTTCAAATTGACCTCTCGATGTAAATTCGAAATACGTATCGCTCACCTAATCTTATTTATTGTCTTGTCGAAACTCATTGTTGACACTTTTACACAATAATATGGACTTGACTCTTTTTTTGCGTTTAGAGGGCACGATTACCTCTCGATCGTTCCCTCTTTTTTCTTTTTTGGCGTTTAGAGGGCACGATTACCTCTCGATCGTTCCCTCTTTTTTCTTTTTTAGCGTTTAGAGGGCACGATTACGCCTCGATCGTTCCCTCTATTTTCTTTTTTAGCGTTTAGAGGGTACGATTACGCCTTGATCGTTCCCTCTATTTTCTCTTTAGACGTTTGGAGGGTACGATTACGAATTACTCGTTTCTTCAACATCTCTAAACACCCCTCCCCCATACTTTTCGACCCAAGCCTCGTTTCTCTTTCCCCGTAAAAGCCGTGGAAATCGGAGCCACCGGTTTGGACAAGGTTGTATTTTTTTGCGAGATTGCTCGCTTTTCTTTCTTCTGCCTCTTGGTGTAGTGGATGTTTTACTTCAATTCCTTCTAAGCCTACTTCCACCCAGTCTTGGACTGCTTCAAAATTATTAAATTGACCTGGATGAGCTAATACTGGGACTCCCCCAGCTGCTCGAATCGCTTTTATTGCATCAAAGACATCGATATATTCAATCGCTTCAAACGCGATACCTTTTGGCTCTGTCTCACTTCCTCTTGAAAACAGCTTTTTGTACAAATCGCCATAAATTCGGTCGGTGTAGCCTTTTTCCAAAAGAGCGTGCATAATATGCTGCTTGTAGACTCCTGTTCCGCCTTGAGCAAATTGTTCCACTTCATCCCACGTAATCTCGTAGCCGGCTGACATGATTTTTATGACCATATTGATGGAAGCTTGCTGCCTTCGCTCAATCATTGGTTGACATAGTTGGTAAATGGCTTGATGCCCAGGTGTCACAAAATAGCCTAATATATGGGCACGCGTTTGTCTCTTGTAATCATAAGCAGAGATTTCAATTCCTGGGATGATTTCTATCCCCAGCTTCTTCCCCAGTAACATAGCATAATCTAACCCAAGCGTCGTATCATGATCCGTGATTGCTAAGTGTGTAACACCATTCACTTTTGCTAAAGTAATGACTTCTTCGATTGTAAAAGAATTATCGGATATCTTCGTATGACAATGTAAATCAATCATTTTTTTATCAACTCCATCATGAAACTGACTCCATGCCTTTTAAAATCTAATGCATCATAAAAAGCATGAGCATCTTCTCTTTTTTCATTACTTGATAACATTAGCTTGTAGCAGTTATTTTCTGTCGCTATTTCAGCTGCCATATCCATCATTTGTTTTCCGATTCCCATCCTTTTAAAGCTAGGATGGACAACTACATTTTCGACAATAGCAAATTTCAATCCACCGTGTCCAAAATTATCACAAATGATTAAAGTAAACGTCGCTGCGATTTGCTTGTCCACTTCTAGTACAAATATTTTATAAAAAGGATAGACTTTAATTTGTTCGAATAATTGCTCGGCTTCGTTTATTGAAAACACCATTTCACGATCAAGCTCTTTAAGAAGCTCTAAATAAATCGTTAGCTCTTGTTTCCTTAACTCCCGAATGAACATATTTTCTCCTTAAATAGAAAGATTTGCTTTCTCATATAAATTTCCATCCTGTAAATGGTACTCACGGTCAACCACTGTCTCCATAAAGTCGATATCATGGAAGATTCCAATCATACTCGTACCATTTTCTTTTAATTCTACAATCATCTCTTTTACCGCTTCCTTAGATGAATGATCAAGTGAAGCTGTCGGTTCATCGAGCAAAAGTAGCTTAGGGCGTTTAATCATCGCTTGCGCTAAATTTAAACGAAGCTTTTCTCCACCACTAAATGTCCTCGGAAAGGATGTCCAAAGTTTTTCTGGCAGCTTAAAATGATGCAAGATCTTTTTAGCTTGTTCAACTGCTTCTTGATCTTCAACACCCATTTCAAATAATGCTTCCGCAACTACATCAATAGCAGTTACTCGTGGCATCACATTTAAAAATTGCGAGACATACCCAATCTCTTTATTCCGAATGGCAAGCATTTCTCTCTCCGTTGCTTGAATTAAATCAATCAGCCCGAATTGCTCAGAGTGATACATCATTTTCCCACCTGTTGGCAAATAGGTTCGGTAAATGCTTTTTAAGATTGTTGACTTACCAGCGCCACTCTTCCCAGTAATTCCGATAAATTCTCCTGGATTTAATGAAAAGCTAATCCCCTTACAACCTACGATTTGTTTTTCATTAAAGTGATGCATCATAAATGATTTTTCTAGATTTTCCACCATAAGAAGTTCATTCATTTTTTTCACCTCTCCTAATAAACTTCACTAAAAATTGATGTCTGTTGATAGTTCATCTGGCAAACCTGTTGACCATTTACAAAGACGGTTTCAAGAATTGGACGCTTCTCTTCTTCAGATATAATTAATAAATCTGCCCTCTTCCCTACCTCAATGGAGCCTACCTCACCTTCAATTTTTAACGCTTTAGCCGGATTGATGGTAACCATGTTAATCGCTTCGTTCATCGCCATTCCATGGTTGTATAATTTAAACACTGTATACAATAAGGACGATGGATAATAATCTGAACACAATATATCAACTAGACCGTGTTCTATTGCTTCCATTGCTGATAAATTATTGCTATGAGATTTTCCTAGTAGCGCATTCGGTGCTCCCATGACAACGAACAAGCCCATTTCTTTTGCTTTTTGAGCAACCTCTAGATTAATTGGAAATTCACTAATCGTCGTATTCCACTCTTTTACAACTTGTAGCTTTTCAACAGTATCATCGTCGTGGGAAGCAATTGGAACATTGAGTTCAAATGCTTGTTGCGCTAGTGCTCGAATATCGGATTCTCCTAATTTCGTTAATGTTTTACTCTCTTCAATAAACGATACAGCTTGGTCTTCTGTGTAATGTCGGTGTTGCATGAGGAGCTTTTTATGGACCTCCATATCACGAAACTGTCCTTGACCTGGTGTGTGATCCATAAAAGAAAGCTGGTCAATATCCTTGGATGAAAGGAGCTGGTGTACATCCGTTATGGCACTCAAGTTAGTAATCTCATAACGAAGATGAGTTTTGTGACGAATGAGATGCTGTCCCTTTGATAATTTTTTTATATTTTTGATGGCAGTTAAGACATTAGCATTTCTTCTGGTCCACTTATTAGCGTTTTCTTCCAATAGAGACAAAGAATGATAGATTGTTGTAATTCCTTCTCCCACCAACTTTTTTTCCAATTCATAAAACGATACTTCAATCGGAAAGGTACTGCTTGGTCGCGGTTCTAATTCCATTTCAATCGCATCACTGTGAGAGTCAACAAACCCTGGGATAATCCATTTTCCTGAAGCATCGATATCATCTGGGCCGATATCATGTGGGGTAAAATCTTCAATTTTTACGATGCAATCGTCCTCAATAGTTACCGTTCCGTTTGTAATTACACGGTCTGGCTTGACAATCTTCCCATTAAAAAGCTTTCTACGTTTCATCACTTTCTCCACCTCTTCCTATTTTTTATAAGGCTACTCTGAAAATATAAGATGACTCCTTTAAACGCCCTGTAGATTTCCGTGCCAGGCGTCCGCTTTCCGCGGGCGGCCTCGGGAGTCTCACGCCTTGCACTACAATCTACAGGGGAGTCGGGGATACTTGACGCTCCACTTATTCATCATCCATGGTGCGAATTTTGTTTGTACGGAGCGTCGCTTCTCCTTAGAGAATTAAGGAAACTTTTGAGAGTCAAAAGTTTTAAGATAGGCTTATAATAAAGAATGCACTAGCTGTTGGGTATATGGGTGTTGTGGGTCTTCTAGTATTTGATCTGTTAATCCGTGCTCCACAACCTTTCCGTATCTCATTACCATTGTTCGGTCTGCTAGCATTCGAATGACGCCTAAATCGTGGGAGACAACAATCATTGCGACATTCAATTCACGTTGGATTTTTCTAATTAAATCGAGTACTCGCGCTTGTACGGATAAGTCGAGTCCTGTAGTTACTTCGTCTAGTAATAGTAATGGTGGGTTATTCGCTAAGGCTTTGGAGATTTGTACTCGTTGCTGCATTCCACCACTGAAATTTTTCGGTAATTCGTCCATCCGTGTTAGTGGGATTTCTACATGATCAAGAAGCTCACCAGCACGCATACGAATACTTCCGACATGCAATGATCCAGAAGCAATTAATTTTTCAGCAATGTTTCCTCCGCTTGAAAAAGACATCCTTAAACCGAGTAACGGATTTTGATACACCATGCCAAGTAAGTGATTGCGAATATATCGTTTCTGCTGAGCTGATTCTGTAAAAATATTAACATCGCCGTTTTTATAAACAGAAATCATTGCTGAGCCAGATGTAATCTCGTCATCAAAATATAAGCTCTTCATAAGTGAACTTTTACCTGACCCACTTTCCCCAACGATCCCTATAATTTCTCCTTTATAAAGCTCCATATTGACGTTAATGCACGCCCAAACACTGCCACAATTAGGACAACGATTATCCTCTCCTGCTAGACTTTCAGGAGTTTCACACTGCGAACATCCCTCACCATAACGCTTATTTAAGTTTTGAACCTTTAAAATCGGCTCGAGTTCTTGATCGTGACATACCATATTCATACTAAGCTCCCCCTTTCCCGTTGACTTTTTTCACAATAGCCGGTATCCGAACATTGATGAAATTTTGTTCCTGTTTCACTATCATAGATTTCATCCAAATACGTATCATCACTACCACATAAACGACAAGACAATCCTTCAAAACTTTCCACTTCAAAAGGGTAATCCTCAAATTGTAAAGGAACGACATCTGTATAAGGTGGAATTGCATAGATTTTCTTTTCTCTTCCAGCTCCAAAAAGATACAAGCCCTCTGCTTGATGAAGCTTTGATAAATCATAGCGGGGAACAGGACTTGGGTTAAAGATATATCTACCGTTTACTTGACTTGGATAGTCTGCCCCAATGGTGATTTTTCCCCAGTGAACAATGTCCTCATAAAGCCGTAACCAAATGCTGCTATAATCCATTTCTGCGTGCAGGCGCTTCGTCTGCTTTTCCATGGCCTCTACTCTCCGAAGTGGCTCAGGTAATGGAACTTGAAGCACGAGAATTTGATCTTTTCTTAAAGGGGTTTCAGGAATTCGGTGACGAGTCTGGATAATCGTCGCCTCTTCTGAGTCATTGGTTGTTTCAATTCCTGTACAGTTTTGAACTAACTTCTTGATACTCACCGCATTGACACTGTCATCGTAACCTTGATCAATAACCTTTAAGCAGTCCGTTTCACCAATGAGAGATAGCGTTACTTGCAATCCACCTGTTCCCCAGCCTCTTCCGATTGGCATTTCCCGTGAAGCAAATGGCACTTGATACCCTGGAATAGCAACTGCCTTCAAAGTAGAACGACGTATTTCTCTTTTAGAACCCTCATCTAAGAAAGCATAATTATATGGATATTCGATCGAAAGCACATACATCAACCCTTTCTGTTCATTGATTAGACATAACTAAAAGTAGTAGCTGTCCTTGGCCCTGTTTGTTTTTCCTGTTTTGCTTCTTCTTGTGTTTTTCGAATCCGGTCTAACATAGATTGGAAGGTAATGTAGTGTGGTAATTTCAAATGAGAGACGAAGCCATGTGCTTCCACACTGTCAATGTGCAATAATACGAATTCTTCATCTTGAGTTGGTGCCATTCCTTCCGTTTCTAAGCTTCTCTCTAAGATGGACATAGAAATGGCTTTGACTTCGTTTTGTCCAAAGGTCAGTCCATACCCGAGTGTGAACTTAGCTTCGCCTTCATTATTTTGCGTAAAGGAATTAATTGTTTCTACTTCCGTTAGCATGATTTCTCCGATATAAATTGTGTCCTCATCATCACCAGCAAAAGGATAGGATATATAAACATCGCTGTATCCTACACGTAGTTCTCCGATCGTGGGGTGAACGGCCCCGTAACCCCGCATACTACTATAAGCGAGTGATGTCATCACTCCGGTTTCTCCTCTTGCTAGAACTTGCAATCTAGCAGAACGTGAAGCTGGGAAAATCAGCTTATCACGTGTAATATCCACAGGTTCTACTTCTTCTTCTGAACCATTTGCGAGTAACCCCTGCTCCTTCAAAAGCTCCGCGACTTTTGGAAAGATCAATTCTCTTTCATCCACTTCTATTTCCAGTTCAAATTCTTCTAGGAATCTAGCAATGGCTTCGCTACCTTCTTCTTTTAGATCAAAGCGTAGTAATCGATGTGTATAATCATAAGTGGGACCTAGTATTTGCCCATTAGGGATATCTTTAAAAGAAGAGGAGATCCTTCTTATGACACGCATCTCACTAGGCTCCACTACCGTTGAGTAATAATTTCTTGGTAATGTGGACCGATATGCTCGAAGTAAGAATGCTGCTTCTGCTGGATCTCCTTCTGATTGTTTTAAAGCTAAAGCAGCATAATCTGGAGCATAAAGCCCACCTTCTCCCATGACCCGATCAATTAATAAACGCATTTGCCTTTTTATTTGCTCTATGTGGAGCTCTTCTGAAGATCCTTTTAATCGATACCATTGAACAAGTTCATTTGCTTTTTCAATGGCCTGCTCACCACCAGTAACCGCTACATAACCCATTAATATCACTCACTTTCTATTAAAGTCGTTCTTGGAATTGCCATGATATCCCCTGCTTCTGTTACGAAAATGAAATCAACACCTAGTGGAAATTCCTTATTGATTTTTTTCCGCTCACTAAGCCATGCATTTGACATTCCTTCTATATTTATTGTCATTTTTTCCGCAATACCTGGTCCTTGGAACGTCAGTGAATTTCCGTTATCATTCGTAATAGTAGAAAGATTTTTTACGAGAATAATAATAGTTGCACTCAAATGTGGATCCTCTAGAGTGCCAATTTTCACTTGCTTCATCAATGGAGAGATTTCAGCATCCATTAATTCTTCTGGGATAAAAATGAAGTCTGCCATAGAGATAGGCGCCTCTACCCCAAACGTTTTCCATTTCAAATATTGCATGACTTCCTCACTTTGAGGACCAACCACTTTAAACGATACTTCTTGGTCAACTAATGCAAGGACAATTCCTTCAAGAACGGGTGAAAAGAGCTTATGTTTAGTTAAGTCCTCTACAGAAGAAGAAATGTTTTCGATTTTACCAGGTCGCGCCATACAATCAAGCAATTTCCGATAGATTACTTGTGTTTCTTTTACGATATCAAACGAATCTACATTAGCTTTTGTCATTGTAATCCTCCATCGTATCGAAATGTACTTGGGACTGAGCGACTAAGGCTGCTTCCTTCAAATGCTTGTTGCGAATAGCTTGTTCCTCATACTCCATCGTAGGAATTAATTCAGTAATTACGGATAACCCAGCATTAAAGGCTGCATCTACAACAGCTATATAATAGGAACGTTCTGGCTCCTCCCCTTTAACTACTCCCATTCCAAATTTTCCTTCGATGGATACAGTACATTCCGTCACGAGAATTTCTCCCATATAAAAGGGTTGCTCCGATACGGAATCACGAGCTTGGACCATCACTAAGCCAGTCGTTGGCTTTCGTTCTATTTGAACCGTTGCAACTTTCTCTACCTCAGAAGCTAGGTATTGGAGTACGCTAGGTTCACCTTCAACAAGAATTTTTGTTAATCTCGATTTTTTCATTCCTTATCAACCTCCTAATATAAAATCGGAAACGCTCCATTTCTTAAAACTCTATTAAACACTTATGCATATCTCCTCTAACTCGAGCAATACTGTATTCCAAAGGAAGCCCAGATGGATGATTCATTAAGCTTTCAATATGCAGAATGGGAATATTCTCTGGTAACTCTAATAAATCTGCATCGTTTAAAGAAGGTAAACTCGCTTGAAAAATAGATTTCGAACGAAACGGTTGTAATTGATAGTGATCCATTAAAATTTCATATAAACTAACAAACTGATTCAAATAGTTTTCTAACAAAGGAACATCTTGTTCTGGCATGATCGTTGTTGTGATGGAAAATGGCTTCTGATCAATGGATCGCAAAATTTCCAAGCGATAAACGAGATCCGTCTCACGTAATCCTAATTTTTCCTGTTCCTCTTTTTTCGCCGCTCCCTTCTCCCAATGAAGAAGTTTACTACTGTATTCCAATCCTTGTTTTTTCATGTTGTCAGTAAATCTCGTCTTATTGGATAGAACATAAACAATAGGCGCAGGAATTGGATTAACAAAACATCCTTTCCCATGAATGGGTGTGATCCACCCTAAATTAGTCAGTCTAGCAATTGCTTGCCTTACGATATTCCGATTGACAGTAAACTGACTGCACAGCTCATTTTCAGATGGGATTTTCTGATTTACAGCAAATTGATCAGAACGAATGTTTCTTATTAAATAATCTGCAATTTCCAAGTGGCGCAAAGATTCATCACGAGAACGTTTCATAAAACATCTCCTTTTAAAAACTGTGATACTAAAAATCTAACTTATCAACAAGTACAGGTGGTTAAGGCCGTGTAAATATAGTTATAAAAATTGTAAAAAAGTAAATTTTCAATTAATTAATCCTTTAAAAATCCCCGAACAACTTTACACTCTTAATAATATTTTTCGAAAATTCTTATACTTAATGCTGTAAGCACACATTTCTTAATTGCATTAGCCTTTTATTATCTAGCAAGTTAGTAAATGTCTTATTCATAATTCCGATTTTCTTTAACAAATTTTTACACAATTATCGTTTTCACTTAAGACTATGTTAAAAGAGCTTGGCTATAATGAGACTCGTTGGTCAAGTTACTTCATTAGGAGGTTTTAGCATAAATCATACGGATCATTCGAAGCGTCCTTAAGAGTTTAGTAGAATCGGTCATTATGTTTGTTTATGCCTTTGACTATCGAAACCTACAAAGATTTTCTAAAAAGGAGAGGAGTATTTAAATGAAGAAAGCATTAGTCTTATTTTTCACAATTACGCTTGTTACCATTCTAGCTGCATGTAACTCTTCAAGTAACTCAAGTTCTTCTAGTAATAACAGTTCTACTACTGAAGATCCAGGTACAAAAATCGCATCACAAGAGGAATCTAAAGATACATTAACAATTGTTTGGTACCCAAATGAATCAGGTGCAGATTTAAAGGATGCTCGTGACGAAATTGGACGAGAAATCGAAAAAGCAACAGGGGCAAAAGTTGAGCATCAAACAACAACTGACTACCTTATTGCAATTGAGACACTTGTTAACGGTAATGCTGATTTAGCTTTTATGGGAGCTCAAGGTTACATAGAAGCAAATGCCAAAAACAATAACATCCAGCCTCTAGTCGTACCAAGTGGAGTCTCTGGCACATTAGATGATGCAGTCTACTATTCTTGGTTAGCAGTTAAAAAAGGTAATGAAGACGAATATATGAACGGTTCTGAGTTTTCGATTGATAACATTGCTGGCAAAAGATTCTCATTTGTATCCAACAGTTCCACGTCAGGATTTAAAGTTCCATCTAACGGGATTGTTACTCATTTTAACAATATTGCTGAATACAAAGATTTAACAGCTGATGATTTACTAGAAGGTGGTAGTAACCAATTCTTTAGTGATGTGCTTTATGGTGGATCACACCAAGGTACAGCGGTAAACCTCTTAACAGACAGAGCAGATGTTGCTTCCTTCTGTGACACTTGTGTAAATAACTATATTGAATTTGTAAGTGGGGAAGAAAATCGTCCTGGTGCGGTATATAAAGTGGCAGAGGGTGCTGCTGAGCCATTTAACACAATGCCTGGAGAAGAGTTTGTCTTAATTTCCGTAACACCGGTATTAAATGCTCCTTTCGTTGTTAATCAAGATACTATGAGTACGGAATTAATCGACAAAATCCGTACTGCTTTCACTTCAGACGAGATGGCTCATAACGAGAAATTATTCGTTCCAGCAGATTCTGAATACAAAGGTTTATTCACCAAAAGTGCTGACGAGCGTTTCGTAGAAGTAGAAGATGCTTGGTTCAATCCAATTCGTGAACTATCTCGATAACAAAAGGATAATACTATAAGGCTCTTTTCGTAAAAATTGTAACTATTTGAAGATATTTATACCGCTGAGTGGATTGGAGCGAAAGGTACTCGACTCCTGCAGGACATAGAGGGAAGTGCGAGACCCCGCAGGCAAAGCCGAGGGAGGCTCGTACCCTCCCTGCGGAAAGCGAGTACCTGTAGCGGAAAGGAAAGGAACGGACAATCTTTCTTTTCTTATCTCGCGAAAAAGCCACAAAGTATACAAAAACAGCCTTTTATAAAAAGGAGTTAACTCATATGACAACGTTACTAGAATTAAAAAGCGTATCGAAGCATTATGGAAAAGATACTCTAGCGTTATCAGATGTTAACTTCTCTGTTAAAGAAGGAGAGTTTGTTTCCGTAATCGGACCATCTGGGGCTGGGAAATCAACTCTTCTTCGTTGCATTAATCGCATGATTGATGCAAGTGACGGAGAAATCATCTTTGATAATGTGGATATTATGAAATTCAACAAAAGAGAACTTCGCAAGCTACGAACGAGTATAGGGATGGTTTTCCAACACTATAATTTAGTTACTCGCTTAAGTGTTATCGAAAACGTTCTTCACGGTCGTCTTGGATATAAATCTACCTTTGCTGGTGTTTTAGGTTTATATAGTGAAGAAGAAAAACGGCAAACGATCCAAATGCTTGGACTACTCGGCCTAGAAGAACAGGTGTATAAACGATGCGATCAATTAAGTGGTGGGCAAAAACAACGGGTTGGTATTGCAAGGGCACTCGTTCAAAACCCCAAAATGCTATTATGTGATGAACCAATCGCCTCTCTTGATCCAAATGCATCGAAGGTTATTATGGATTACTTAAAAGAAATCTCTACTTCAATGGGAATTACGGTCATCGTCAATTTACACCAAGTCGATGTCGCTCTTAATTACTCAGATCGGATTATCGGAGTTAGTAAGGGAAGTATTGTCTATAACGGGTCACCTAAGGATATTACAAATGAAGAAATCCATCACATTTACGGTTCTGAAGCTGGTGACTTAATCCTTGACATTGGAGGAAGAAATGCAGGATAAATATTTTGCTAAAAAACGCTTTCGATCATCTATTATCCTTTTTATCATTGTAGCTATCACTTATGGAGCGATTCTCTTAACAGAGTTCAGTTTTATGAAAGGATTTTCGTCTATTCCAAAAGCTATTGAATGGGCGTTTACAAACTTTCTACCGAATGTCCAATCATTAGAGCGTCTCCCGAGTATACTAGATAAATTAGTAGAAACGGTGCTTGTTTCTATTGCCGCCACGACCATCGCTGCAATTTGTGCGCTCATGTTTGCCATTATGGGATCTAACACGACAAAAATAAATAATTTCATGTCGACAATTGCGCGTGGATTCGCTACTTTATTCCGTAATATTGATATTGCTGCTTGGTCATTGATTTTGTTATTCTCATTCGGCCAAAGCTCATTAACCGGCTTTTTTGCCCTCTTCTTTGTATCGTTTGGTTTTCTAACTCGTGCTTTTATTGAAGTGATTGATGAAGCAAGTAATAGCTCGGTTGAAGCTCTTCAAGCAACTGGTGCAACTTATTTAACAATTATTTTTCAATCTGTTGTTCCCTCAAGTATTGCCCAGATGATTAGTTGGGTGCTGTTCGTCGTCGAAACAAATATACGGAGTGCGACTTTAATCGGAATACTAACCGGCACTGGTATTGGTTTTGCTTTTGACCTATATTACAAAAGCATGAATTACAATGCGGCAAGCTTAGTCGTTCTTGTGATTGTAGTGACCATCCTTCTTATTGAATTCATTTCCAACTACGTCAGGAGGGTGATTCTGTAAATGGGAATCGAAAGATTAAATCCAAAACCTAATCATAGCAATGTAATTCAAGAATATCTTGATAAACCAATTAAAGTTAAACCAATCAACAAAACAAGAATTGTCATTCAATGTACACTGTATAGTTTACTTTTTTTAACTATATATGGATTTTTCAGCTTTGATTATAAAAACCTCAATGTATTTGAAGCAATCGTTTCAACACTCGTTAACTTTAAAACAATGTTTACTGAACCGCATTTTAATCACTTTACATTTGGTGAAGCTTTAAAAGCAGTATCCATCACACTTAGTCTCGCTATTTTAACAACGATTTTTGGAGCAATCATTGCTTTATTCCTTGCCCTATTAGCAGCTCAAAATTTATCGAATAAGTACATTTCAAATGCGATTAAAGGATTTGTTGCCATTGTTCGGGCTGTTCCAACTGTTCTTTGGGTATTAATATTTGCCATTGCAGCTGGGCTTGGTAGTGTTGCTGCTGTTATCGGAATGACCTTTCACTCTGTTAGTTACTTAGTAAAAGCCTACTCCGAATCGTTTGAAGAATTAGATCAAGGAGTTATCGAAGCGCTAAAAGGTAGCGGGGCTAACTGGTGGCAAATTGTCTTCCAAGCAGTGATTCCGTCCTCGATTACTTACCTAATCTCTTGGACGTTCTTACGTTTTGAAATCAACTTCGGTGTTGCTATTGCAATGGGGGCTGCAGCTGGTGCTGGTGGTATCGGTTTTGACATGTTCATGGCAAGTGCCTTCTATTATGATATTCGTGAAATTGGGACGATAACGTATTTTATTTTAATTGTAGCCATCTTACTTGAAGTTCTTGCTACGAGAATTAAATCTCGCTTTCGGGTGAAAGTCTAATAAAGGTTAAAGAGTAATACTCATAACCATATACCCGGATGTGATGGTGCCAGTCACTCCCAATTTTTTGTAGAAATTCAACAACTCCAGTAATCCAAATCCCTAGGAAAATTAAGAGAGGGTGTCCCTAAAGCATAGCTTTTGGTGACACCCCTTCTTAATTCAATATATTTATTTGATTATTTTTTGTAGATTAGCTGCCGTCTTCTCACTAACAGCTGCTTTGCCACCAAAAATTGTTATCTGCTTGATTCCTTGTTTTTTAATATAATTCGAAACAACTCCTGGTACGTTTTCTCCAACCAGTAATATTGCACTGTTATTTTTAGCTGCTAAAACGGCTCCCGATAATGCATCAGCATATCCTCTTCCAGTTGCAACATACATATGTTTATTATCTACTCCGAAAGCCTTTGCCACTTCCACATTCGTTTCATAACGATCGCTACCACTTAAACGATTAGCAGCTGGAAGTTGTTTTTCAATTTCTTTGGAAACTACGGAAGTTCCACCAACTATAATACTCTCTTTTGCACCAACCGCTTCGATTGCATCAATAGTATATTGAGGTAGATATTTAGCTGATGTTAATAAAATCGGCATTCCTTCTCTTGCAGCAAATGATGCTACAGACAATGCATCAGGAAAGTTTTGACCGCTTGCTACAACAACTTTATCCACACCATTTGGTGCTACTTGCTCTGCAATAAGCGCTGCTGTATGATAACGATCAGAACCGCCTATACGCTCCACTTCTAATCCTTTGCTTTTTAATTTATCTGAGATGACTTGACTAACTGCACCTTTTCCACCTAAAATTACAACCTTCTTAGCTCCTAACCTTTTGATCTCTTTCATTGTTTCTTCTGGTAGTTGATCACTTCTAGTTAGTAAAATTGGTGCTCCTAGTTTATACGCTAAAGGCACACCAGCTAGTGCATCTGCATAATCATTACCACGAGCTAATACAACAGTATTAGCAGTTGCCCAACCGTTACGGCTTACTTCTATTGCAGTTTTGTATCTATCTGCTCCAGAAATTCGATTTAACTGATCATGATTGATAAACAGTTTACCTTTTGCTTCTTGAACAACTCTGTTTCCTTCCACATCTGTAAATTCCACTTCAATAATAGCCCCTTGAAGGTTGACATTTGCTGGAACAGTCCATATTCCTGTGTAAACACCTGGTTTTACTTCTTCCATTACATTGCTTGAAGAAGATTTAGCAGTTAATTGTCCAGGTAGCTTAATGGAGTAGCTTGCCTTACCACCTTTTGATTCACTTCTAAACGAAACTTCTACTTTTTCACCTGGATTTACATACGTATCTACAGATGGTTTTAAATCAACAATTTCAGGATTTACCCTTTCAATATTTATTGGTGAAGAAGGCTCTGTTCTCCCATCCTTAGTCTCTGCTATTGCAGTTATCGTATTTACACCATGGTTCAATTTAATTGGAATACTGAAAGAACCATCTTCTTTACTAGTTTCAGTAGCTACATCCTTCCCGTTATTTTGAATGATAATTTTGCTTTTTGTTATTGTTTTTCCTTTTATTTCAATCTCAGTTTTCGTTGTTTTGGTGTTATTATCTGGCTTTTCGATGACTGGAGCTGGAATAGAATTGTTCACAACTGCACGAATCATCAAGTTTCCATATCCTGAATCCTCAACATGCTCCCATATTCCATTATATAACCACCAATTTCGGTCATGAAAAGCACCATCATTATCACTAAAGATACTTGGTGATGTACCGGCAGCAGAATTATCAGGTTGTACATATACTAAATAGAAATCTCCTGTAACAAAAATGTTTTTATCAGTTAAATCAACATGCGTCCACTCCCCATCTGTACGCGCGTTAGCATCAAATGGACCTGCAATTTTTTTCCCTGGGGTACCGTTTTTACCTGTGGAATCATAAACCGCTACCTGAAATCGAGTGGCGCCCGGAGTAGGGAATTCTGTATTAACTTTAAAGAGTCCACCTGTCAACCAAGATTTCGTAACGCCTTCTTCCAATGACATTCTGATAGCAAAGCCGTTGTTAGGACTTCCGCGCCAAAACCACGAATTTTCTGATGTCCCATCATCATAACCAATCTCTCCTGGGAACCCGATAAACCTTTTCAATTCAGCGTTCTGGGTGATATTCTTGTCCGAATGAAGAGTTATCGAGTATTCATTAAATACATAATCTTTCTTAAACACATGTAGTGTATAGGTACCTTCATATGCTGTAAGTGTAAATCTTCCGTTACTATCAGTTTTTACTGGGGTAATAGTTGCATCCTCTATTAAAGAAATGGTAGCATCGGCTATTGGCTTTCCTGTCGTTTCATCCTGTATTGCACCTTCTACCGTTCCCTTCCCTAAAGGCTTAAGAGTAAAGTTTGATTCGACAACCCCATCTTTTGGAATTGAAACCTGCTGGTCTTTGGAGTGAAATCCATAAGCTTCAGCACGAAGAGTGAACTCCCCAGCTTTATGATTGATAGAAAACCTACCATTTTCCGGGCTTGATGTACTAGAGAATCCAGAATCTAGTAAAGTTACCTTCGCACCTATTGGCATTACATTTGGTTGATTAGTAATAGCTTTAACATTTGTAGCTGTTGGAGCCAGAATACTATCTTGAGAGAGTTCTTTTGTATGAATAATTCCTGTTGACTCTCCTCTTTTCGTTTCCTCAACTTCTTCTAATGGTGTATCAGTTAATTCTATGTCATCTAAATACCAACCATCATACGAACGTATTTCAAATCCTGTCTGAACGGCAAACACATAGAAACTAATATAAATTCGATTTCCAGCGTAAGCGGAAAGATCTACCTCGCCATCTATCCAACCGTTCGTTGAATATTCTATTGGTAATCCGTTATCCTCGAATTTAGTCGCTTCTGTTCTAGCTAACATTTCCCAGTTTTCTCGATCCGTTGAAACTAGGATCGCTCCGTAATCTGTTGAACCACCTATTCCATCTGGACTGAAGTCATACCATTGCTTAAACTGCAAATATGCACTTCCGTTTTCCGGAATGTCGATAGGTGGCATATTGAGATAAGATTCAGTATTAGGAGCATGTGGACCATTAAGGGTTGTCCCGTAGACTTTTTCCCCTGAAAAAGCCTGTTCAGGTCCTGTTTGAGGGCTCCCCCATTGCCAATCATTATACACTCCTTCTGAATACCAACCTTCTGGAGCTTTTTCCAAATTATTAAAATAACCAATTGAGATTGCAGACTTCACTTCTACTTTATACGTTGGTGAAGTTACATTATTTTTCCCGTAATCTTCAATCATCCATTTATATGAAAATCTGGTACTCTTTACATTCTCACCTGGTACAATAGCTTGATAGGTCCCATTTCTAAAGTCACCCGCTGTTCTAGTTGCTTTAATTGTCTTCCACTCATTATCTACTAAATACTGAAGTTCAACGGTATCAACACTGATATTATCTTGTACTTCCACCGTTAAAGGCAGTACCACTCTATCGTATACAAAGTCAGGAGATGTGTGTTGGAAAGTAGGTTCTGAAGTATCCTTCCCATTTTGTACAACAAGCCCTTGAATCAATCCATTCCCTTGTTGGAATGATTTTATAGCATTGTAAGCGTTAACAAAACCGTATCCATACCCATAATTTGGAGTAGTCGAAAACTCTGAATCTGTCAATGGAATTGCTGTATCAATCAATAATTCCTCAATTTGCTCGATAGTCAATGATGCATTTGCTTGCATGATTAACGCAATAACTCCTGATATATGGGGTGTTGCCATGGATGTCCCACTCATCAGCTCATAATCATTAGTTGGAACAGCTGAACGAACATTAACCCCAGGTCCGGAAACATCCGGTTTCGTCTCATTATATGGACCAGGTCCACGGGATGAGAACCAAGCTAATTCGTTGTTATTATCTGTTGCCGCTACTGCAAAAGATTCTGGATAGTTCGCTGGTGAAGCAATCCACCCTTCCCCTCCATAACCGTCATTTCCTGCAGCAAATACTGGGAAAATCCCAGCTGCCCGCCAGTTTTCTACCATTGGTCGATACCATTCATCCAAACCTGGCCCACCCCCCCATGAGTTGTTCACAACATCAGGAGCCATTTCAGGATGAGGATTCCCTTCTGAATCTTTTGGTGCTAATACCCACTCACCAGCTTTTAAGAGGTCAACATCAGTACCCCCCCTATCTGAGAATGCTTTAACAGCTATCCATTTTGCACCAGGAGCAACACCTATTTGATTGCTTCCATCAGACTCTGAACCAACCATCGTTCCTACTGTATGAGTACCATGCTTTAAATCATCATATGGGATTTCTTTTCCTCCCACTGCATCGTACCAGTTAAAGGTATGATTAGGATTATTTGGTTTAGTAGGATTATACCCTCTGTATTTTTCAATCAAAGCAGGATGATCCCATTGAACACCTGTATCAATACTTGCTACAACAATACCTGATCCATCGATTCCCATATCCCAAACTTGAGGTGCACCAACCTGGCCCACTCCCCACTCAATTGTTGATTGAGTACTAACTGCTGTAGTGTCCGGATTAGATGCTGGAGCAATTAATTGTCGGGTTTCATTTGGAAGAATTTTTTCAACCTCCGAATATGTCGCAAGCTTTTCCATTACCTCTTTTGTTCCAGTAACTGCAATAGCATTGACAACGTAGAATGATTCAATGTTTTTTACCTTGCCCTCTTTTTTGGCACTTTCGAGGTAATCCACCACTTTATATTGAGTTTCTATTGCTGTGTTCCGAAGTGTAGAAACGATAGATGAACGAACATAAATCTCAGTACTTACTGCTGTTTTTTGCTTTTTTGCTTTTTCTGCTGCTTCTAATGCAACTTTATTCGTATCTACTTGTTCTTTAAATTTAACTAAGAATGTAACTTCCTTCTGGTCTTTAAATTGTTCAAAAAGTTTAGCATCCGCTTTATTAATTTGTATTTCGTTGTCACTAACTGATATGGGGCCATTGGATTTTTCCGTTGCCCAAGCGATATTCGGAATAAAAAAATTAGTTACTAAAGATAAAATCAATATTATACATAAAGCCAACTTTCCTTTTTTGACAAATGTTTTCAAATTACAAACTCCTCCATTACTTTAATCTTATTTACCAAAAATCCCATCACATAAAAACTATTATACTAATGCTTGTTCCCTCCTATTCAGTTGGAATTGACACTAGACAAAATATTATAAGTATTTAGAAAAATAAACAATACAGAATATATGATGATATCGATTTAAAATTTAGATGGAGGAGAAATTAATATTTAGAAAAAGGATATAAACCACTTAAGTAACGCGACTATTTAACTAAAAATATATTTTATGTGCATTAATTTGATTATATTGTAAAAAAAATGATATTAATTTCTTATAATAAAATATTGATATTTCGGTATATTTACTCATTAAGAATGAAGCAAAAAAACACTTACTATGATTACTACCCTGAAAATATAGGTAGATTGCTTGTTAAACTCCCTTTTGATCTCGGCTTTCCATAGCCTCTTAAGTCACTCTATCTAATGCCTGTTTTTTGTTGAAACTTCTACCTTCTCAAGATGATAAGTTACATTCATTTCTTTGGCAATTTGCCGTGATGAACCTAAGGAAGATACGATTTTCAACGCCCCTCTTACATGATGAAACATCCCGTCTAAAATTACCCGAACCTGCACACCTCGGCATGCCGCTTCTAATAGACTAGTAAAAAATAAAGAAGCTGCTACACCATCTTGGATAGAATGATACGTAATATCTATTCTTTCCTCCGCATTGTCTATTAAATCCAATCTTATCCCCAATGACTCTTGCCCATTTTCTAAGAGAACAACACGGTCTCTCCTAGTTTCATTGGGCACTAGTCTTTCAAGTAGAATCTCTCCTTCCTCCTAGTCAGCTTAGACATTTTCGTCTCCTTTATCTGATAGACTTTTTTATATGTATATGTTGGGGAATAAAAAGATTAGATTAAGATTTTGTTAGTATTCTTTTGGTAATGTAGATGTGTCTATTTGGGGCTACCCTGAAAGTAGGCTTTGTCAAAAAATGATGTCCTATTTTGAAGCTACTAGAGGTTAGATCTCGAGTTTTTCCTCCTTAACTTGTAGAGATTCTCACATCAATCACCAAGGTTCTCATGAAACTCTCGGTGGTTCTCATATAAGTTACAGAGGTTCTAACGTAAATCGCGAGGTTTCTCATATTTGTGCAATTTTTTAAAAGAGGTACCACCAATTAATCCCTGTTTCAAAATTATCACTGTACACGATAAAGCCCAAAAAGAAAAAACCCGTATATAACAAAATACGGATTGTTAGTTACTGTTATTAGTTTCACCTATTATCATTCTCTTAAACTACCTTACGACCCCACTGACGATGAGCTGCTATCAGCTTAATAAATTCGTTCGCAAACCACTCCATATCATCTGCCATGACCACCCCAGCGGCGTCACCAATCCCATTGACTTCCAGCCATTGCTTTCCTTCATGGGTGGCGCCGATTGGCTTATAGTGTGAAAAGGCTTCATGAATAAAGAAGGTTGCATCCTTGTTAAATTTCTTACTTTTTCTACTGCCTCGCACCATATACACAGCATCAAACAATACCGAATCCGCCGTTAAAAAAGTATGACCTGCCTCAAGTTCTACTCCATCAGTACCTTTAACCTTTCCGAGCTTTTCACTAATGACTTCCGGCTGGATGCCAGTTGCCTTTAGTTTATTCAGGACAAGCTTTAAATCCTTTCCGTTAAACCCTTCAGTAAGAATGATGGAAACTTTTCTTGTCTCAGGACGATGCGCTGTATTTTCCTGGCTCAGTGCAGGAGAGGTTTGTTGGATGTTCTCCCCAAAACCCAAACCTTTTGGAGCTTTTACTCCGATGTATTCTGCAATTGCATCCGCTAAATCATGATTAACATTTGCATACATGTCAACTACTTGCTGCCTGACCGAATTACTCATTACTTTTCCGAGTTCAAACCGAAAAGCATCGATAATATGCTTTTTTTCTGGTTTGCTCATACTATTCCAGAAAAGCGTTGCTTGGGAGAAATGATCCTTAAAGCTTTCACTTCTAGCCCGAACCTTTCTTCCCTCCACTTTTTCTTGATAATGGACATAGCCACCTTCTGCTTCACTAGCAGGCGAAGGGGTATTTCCAGCCAATGAGTTCCGATGATAGCTCACTTTTCCGACATTAATGGTTTGGCGATGGTAGCCGTCGCGCTGATTATTGTGAAAAGGACATACTGGGCGATTAATTGGTATTTCATGAAAATTGGGTCCACCAAGCCTAATTAACTGTGTATCTGTATAGGAAAATAAACGTCCTTGTAGCAACGGATCATTTGTAAAATCAATCCCTGGGACAACATGACCTGGATGAAAAGCGACCTGCTCAGTTTCCGCGAATACATTATCCACATTTCGAGTCAGGGTCATCTTCCCAATAATTTTCACCGGCACTACTTCCTCTGGCCATAACTTTGTCGCGTCTAATATGTCAAATCCAAAAGCAAATTCCTCATCTTCCTTAATAATCTGTACCCCTAGCTCAAACTCTGGGAAATTTCCCTTTTCGATATTCTCCCATAAGTCACGCCGATGAAAGTCAGGATCCTTTCCAGATATCTTTTGCGCCTCATCCCATACAAGCGAATGTATCCCTAGCTTAGGTTTCCAATGGAACTTCACAAAATGAGCCGTTCCAGACTCATTCACAAATCGGAAAGTATGAACACCAAATCCCTCCATCATCCGGAAACTCCTTGGAATCGCGCGGTCTGACATAAGCCACATAATCATATGAGCCGATTCCTGGTTGTTCGCTACAAAATCCCAAAACGTATCATGAGCAGATGCTGCTTGTGGAATCTCATTATGAGGCTCTGGCTTCACTGCGTGTATCACATCTGGAAATTTAATCGCATCTTGAATAAAAAACACCGGCATATTATTGCCAACAAGATCATAGTTTCCTTCCTCGGTATAGAACTTAGTCGCAAACCCCCGCACATCACGAACCGTTTCAGCCGAACCACGTGAACCCGCCACTGTTGAAAATCGAACAAAAACTGGAGTTTTCGCTGAAGGATCCTGTAAAAATTTTGCTCTCGTATACGGTCTCATACTCTCATATACTTGAAACTCCCCATGAGCCGCAAATCCTCTCGCATGAACCACCCGCTCAGGAATTCGTTCATGATCAAAATGTGTCATCTTTTCCCGAAAATGAAAATCCTCCATTAACGTTGGACCACGCTCACCAGCTTTTAAAGAAAACTCATCCTCCGCCATCTTCAGCCCTTGATTCGTCGTCAGTTTTTTCCCCTTATCGTCTACCCGAAAAAACTCCAACTGCTTATCCTTGCTCTTCTCATTTACCTTGCGCTCATCCTTCATGATTCAAGCCTCCCTTTTTGATAAATATTATGTTTGGATATGATTGGATATTCTGAATGAGATAGAGGAGCAGGGTTAGGAGTGATTTTTTTTTACTTTCTCTGGCAACACGTTCGATATAGAAGTAATTCTATTGTCTCAACATTATTCCGGGAGAGGTAATTTATTTTGTTATTGACCTAGAGTTCACTCTAGATTGTATGCTAATAGTGTCAGAAATAAAGAAATGCTTTTTATAAAATTTGGAGGCTAATAATTACACTTTAACGAGAATTGGAGAAGCTACACATAAGTAAAAAAAAAGGAACATTTAGAAAAAGTATGGAGATTGATACCGAGGAGTGTGGAGCATAAGATGTATTTTACAATTGGCCAAGTTTCTAAAGAAACGGGATTGTCTGTGTATACTTTACGATACTACGAAAAAGAGGGGATTTTACCACGATTAAAACGAAATAAAAGTGGTTTACGAATATATGGTCAAGAAGAAATCAACTGGCTTAAAATGATCACCTGCCTCAGAGAAACTGGTATGACCATCAAAGAAATGAAAGAATACGCTCGTCTTACTTTTCAGGGAGATGACACAATTAGCGAGCGCGAACAATTGCTTAAGAAACAAAAAACGAGACTGAACTTAAAAATAGAACAGTTAGAAATTTATATGTCCATGATTAATCATAAATTGGATATTTATTCTGAAAAACAAAAAGGACTAGGAACAAAAGGTAACATCGATAATTAGCGATATGGTGAACAGAAGTTACTATTATAAAAGGATGGTGTTCGTTAATGAGAGCTTTAGAAGGGAAAGTAGCGATTGTTACAGGAGGTTCCAGAGGGATTGGTGAGAAAATCGTCCTGAAATTAGCCTCTGAAGGCGCAATTGTCGTCATAAATTATGCCAATAGTGCAAATCGGTCAGAAAAACTTGCTGAACATATTATTTCCGAAGGTGGTGGAGCTTTAGCTGTACAAGGGGATATTTCTAAAATAGAAGATATAAAAAAATTATTCAGCATAACAATCAAGACATTTGGAAAAATTGATATCCTTATTAACAATGCTGGTGTCATGATTACGAAACCAATCGACCAAATCACGGAAGAGGATTTCGATGTTCAATTTTCAACAAATGTTAAAGGGACTTATTTTTCTATAAAAGAAGCTTATCACTATCTAGAAGAAGGAGGTCGTATTATTAATATTTCCACTTCAGTGATTGGAAATATGGTACCCGCATACAGTGTTTATGCAGGAACGAAAAGTGCAGTTGAACAGTTTACACGTCAATTAGCTAAAGAGTTCGGTCCAAGGAATATTACAATTAATGCTATTGCACCGGGTCCAGTTGCTACTGAACTATTTTTTCAGGGGAAATCAGAACAACAAATAGAGGCATTTAAAAATATGAATGCTTTTCGCCGACTTGGTACGCCCGATGATATTGCAGATTCTATTAGCCTATTATTGAGGGATGAATCGTCTTGGATTACAGGTCAAACCCTTCGTGTTAATGGCGGTTTCCTATAGAATCCATCATTACCCAGTATGCAGATAAGGAAAGTCTACCCTAGCTATTTTTATAATATCGTCTACTGAAAAAAAATTCCTTATACAAAAGGGCTAAATTTCATATAAGGAATTTTTTTCATTTACCTGGAATAAAGTTGGCGCCTACCTATGTGCTACTGGCTTCAGACGATGCCTCGTACATATCAGGACAGATCATTTTCGTTAAAGGTGGTTCAATTGTTACATGATTTTATTTAATACGAAATATCCTGAAACCGGGACGTGGTCTTAGTGTCCCCTCGTCCCATGTATATAATTTCATACTATGACGTTTCTCTTGTTTATGAAATTAAAGCTTGTACCAAGACACAGAGCTATCGGAAAAATATAGACGAACTTCAGACCATTTCAGGCTAGGGATTTTTCTTTGAAGGAATATTATAATTCTGAAGGTGTTTGTGTTGATGCAAGTGCTTCTTGTTCTGTGGCGATAATGTGTTCAATCTGTAAAACAGCGGATAATACGTGGATAAAAGCTTCCTGCAACGTGGATACTTTCAGGTGTTTGTCATAATAGTGCTTTATATGCTTCGCGATAGGTTCTCTTGCTTCGTAATCGAAATGGTAAAAATCAATAATTGGGAAGTACAAACTGTCTCCGATGGGAAGCAAAGTCCCCATGACAATTTCCCCTTGCTTTGGTGGGGTAGCGAACCTGTCATAGATGATAACGTCCACTGGCTCACCTGTCAGTGTATCCACAAGGATAAGTACTTGATCATTGAAGGTATGCCCAACGTAGTAAAATTTCGTTACAGCCTTTTCCCATTCCATTAGCCAAGAAATGATAAGTGGTTTATCTTTTAAGTCAGTATAATTTTTTGCAATATAGCTTTCGACGAAGGTCATCTCCATGCCTTGGCTAACCTCATATAATATTCTCCACCAAAACAAATTATGTTCTAGCGAACTTCGTTTTTCCTCGCTAGGATGATGGTCATCAATAAATTCTCCAAGTGTCTCCTGACATTGGTCAAAATACTCCGATACGATACCCTTGGCACACTCACCAAAGACCTTCGTTAACAACACTTCCTTTAACTCATGCGAAATCGGTAAATCATGCCGAAATTCCTTTACTTTTGATTCGGACTGGACAAAATTCACGACATTCTCAATAGTATTTTTCTTCTTCATACCTTCACCCTTCCATTTGGAAATTCTCTTACAGGTTAAAGGGTTCGACATTTTTCTTCAATTACCTTTATTATTTTTTGTTAATTTTATGGGTTTTGCAAAAAAAAAAGAAATTCCCATATTTCCCAAATCATTAAAAAAGGTTCCTGCACTCATACCACCTGCTGGAACCTTCCACTCCCTTAACTTACTTTCAGTTTGCCTAAAATACTTTCTGCAACAATGTTCCATAAAGAGGCATCAGTTACATACGATTCTTTTAGTTGTTTAAAAAGTGCAGCTTGCTTTTCTTTGAAATCAGGGGTATCAGTAGGTGGCAATGTAGCTTTCGCTTTTTCCACCTTTTCTTGGAGTTCAGCGGCTCTAGGTCCCCAAACAACTACCTCTTCTCCCTCTTGATTGATAAAAATAAAAATCGGAATCGCTCGAGCTGTTCCATTCGTTAAGTATTGATCCATAAGTTCTAAGTTTTGATCGCGGAGGATAAAACGGACATCTATATGAGCCTCGTTAGCAATATTCATTAAAATAGGATTGTTTAAAAGAGCATCGCCACACCAGTCTTCTGTTAATACAATTACTCTAAGCTTTCTACTTTTTAAATCCTCAAGTAATAAAGTAGCTTCTTCATTAAAAACAAAACTGTTAAAAATAGTTTCCATTTCTTCTTTATTTACGGTCATGCCCTGTTTATATTGTTCATATGTAAGTCCTTTTGCAAACCAATCATTTAAGTTCATTCATAGCACCTCGCAATAATTTAATACTATTAACGTATCAGAAAATGAGACATTACTGTTAATATAATGCTTCATTGATTTCTTTCAATACTAAGCACATTGTCCCTCAAAATTAATAAAGTGGATTATCTATACAAAGACCGAGTTTTTATTAAAACACAAACGGGTCGAGGTTCCTGTCCCCTCGACCCATATTACTATTGTATCGCCTTTTCTTTCAGCTGTGATTCCTTCAATGCAGGCTTTCCAGCTTCAATCAATACTTTGTTTCGACCTAAAACAATAGCCAGTATAATGATCAATACTCCAGTTCCAATTAGCAACCATTCGATTTCGATAAAATCTGCTATTGGACCAAATATCAGCATTCCAAGTGGCATCATCGAGGTGGAGATCATCCCCATTACACCAAAAACCCTACCTAAATAATCTTCTTCTATTTTCTCCTGCAATAAAACGGTAGCAGGTGTATTAAAAATTGGCATAGCGAGGCCGAATAAAGCCATGAAAACTAAATAAACCCAAAATAGTGGAACGATACCAAGTGCAAACGTACAGGCACCCATAATAATACTTGCAAATCCCATCGTTTTAACTTTATTTGAAAATCCACCCCAAGAAGCGATAACTGCTCCACCAATCATCATCCCAATGGAGAAAGCTATTTCAATTGCAGTAAGTCGCCACACATCTTCACCAAAGCTACGTGTTACTTGCAGTGGTGTCAAAAAGGCTGCTGGAGCCATTAAAACAAAAAATACTGCAAAGAAGAGGAAGAATTTCTTTAGAAACGCATTATTGTTCACATATTGTAATCCTTGTTTGAAATCACTAAAGTAGCTCGTTGTTTGTTTTTCCGTTGCCTTCTCATGTACAGCGATTTTCAGAAAACCAAATAGTGTAATAATTGCAATTGCTGCCGTGATGACATCAATAAAGAAGATAATTTCAAGCGAGGTTAATGCCAAAAGTGCTGCACTGACCATTGGCGATAGGAACATAATAATAGCCTGAATACTACCATTAATTCCATTTACCTTTGTTAGTTTATCCTTTGGAACAATTTGCGGTAAAATAGCACCGACAGCCGGCGTCTGAATTCCTGTCCCAAAGGCACGAATAGCAGCCATCACAAAAAGCAGCCAAATCGATTCAAAGCCCATTAAAAAGAGAATAGCAAGAATAAGTGTCGAAATGGCAATGAGCCCGTCCGCAATAATAATTAGCATTTTTCGGTTATAACGATCTGCCCAAACCCCTGCAACAGGTGATAAAATAAAGGTCGGAATAAAACCACAAATGATGTATAACGTCATCATCAAGCCAGATCCCGTCGTCAGCGTTACATGCCACATAATGGCATATTGAACCAAGGACGAGCCAAAAAGGGAAATCGTCTGACTACTAAGAAAGAGAATAATATTCCTTAACCAATTCTCCTCGATATTGTTCTTTACTGTACTCACAGCCTACCACTCATTTCTAATAATAATAAATACTCCATTTACATTATAAACATCGTACCGCTCTATTTACACTTGTTTTTAAAAACAACATCTGCTTTAAATGGACCCTTAAATGTAGAATTCCTCAAAAATGGTATTTTAACAATTTGAGACACACTTCACATCTGTTCCAGTTTTTAGCATACAAAAGAAGAGCCGAACATTATATCGACTCTTCTTTTTATAGATATAGATTTCTCGCTTAAGATTAAAGTCTCCTCCAGCATAAGGTGCGAAGACAGCTACCAATACGACAGATTGGAAAAGGTAAAATGTTAATAGATCGTTGGCCAACAGCTGCAATTGCATTTGTGATAGCTCCACGCTTATTCATGATACACTCCTACCTTATTCTAGAATATGTGGTCAAGCCTTTATTAACACCATTCCAGACTGTAGGATTTAATGAGTCACTAACCGATCAAATAATAGAAGAATTTTTTTCAGATTACGGTGGGAACTTTTTCTTTTGAGGTGGTAGTACAGTCACTCTTTCCACGGCTATATGTTTCTAAACATGAATACAATAAATTTTTAAATATATTTGCTGAAGTTCCAATATGTTTTTGCTTATGATGGACAAGTGCTATTGTTCTAATAAGAGATGGTTTGATTCGAATTGCTCTTAATTGACCATTATTTTCTAAGTTAAATAATGTACTAGATAAAATAGTAGCACCTTTCCCTTCCTTTACTAGGCAGATAATTGCTTTTGTATCGGTCGATTCAATAATAGGATCGAGAAGTATCCCCTGTTTAGCGCACACTATATCAAACCAATGTCTAAAGTAATGGTCTTTTGGATTTAATATTAACGGTATATTTTGTATGTCTTTTAATTCTGCTTCGTTTTGGTTCGCTAATACATGCTCAGCATGAACGACCAAATAAAATTCTTCTTCATATAAAGGTATAATTTTTAATTGCTCATCTTCTGGTGGCAAAATAGTTAATGCTAAGTCCAATTCATTTTGTTTTACTTTTTTAAGGACATCATCTAATGCATAAAATTGTAAGTGTATATGTGGATACATGGAATGAAACTCGACTAATGCCCTTGAAGCAATTTGGCTTAAATCACCAGAAAGTGCCCCAATTGTTAACCTGCCTCTATTAAGCGTTTGCAGTTCCTGTAAATGATCAGTAGCGCTTTTGATATTGTCAAAAATTTTATGGCAGTGTTCAAGTAGAATTTCCCCCGCCTCAGTCAGCGCTATTCTTCTACCCAATCTGTCAAAAAGTCGAACGCCAAGCTCATCTTCTAAGGCTTTGATTTGGTAACTTAAAGTAGGTTGTCCAATTCCTAATTTATCTGCAGTCTTTGTAAAGTGCATTTCTTCACAAATTGCCATAAAATATTCTAATTGTTTCAACTCCATGTTATTCACCATCTTTTCATTTTCATCTTTATTCCGAAAAGTTTCACCACTCTCAAATATGACGAACACAATGAAATTATAGATTCCAAAGTTCCACAAATACTTCTTCATTTATTTTAAAATATAAGGATTGACCGTAACTAATATATCCTTCCTTGATTACACCTAATGTAACATTCGTTCCATCAGTTAGATGCAAATTTAATTCTTTATATTGATCATTGTTACGAAAATCACCTAACTTTGCTTCTACATCTTGAACTGAGTATGGCTTAGCTTTATTTAATTCCTCTAAAAAGGTGTGAACTACTTCTATATTCTCAATTTTTTTGAAATTATTTGTATGGTTTAACGCATCCTCGTATGATCTAAATTTTGCTTCTTCAAGATTATTCATCAAATGCAACTTACCGAAAATATCACTTCCATCATTTATAGTAATCCCAGATAAACTCTCATAAAAATCCGCAAAAACTTCTCCATTTAATTCGTAATAAGTCATAATCCGAAAGTCCTTTTGATACCCTTTTACTGAGTAAACATCAATTTCCCCAATTGTCGAAGCAAATTCTTCTGCATATTTATCTTGTTTACTCCATTCATCAATACCAGCTTTTGTCATACCTAGCTTTTCACCCTTTATCTCAGAAGCTCTATTATTATGGATGGTTGTTGCTGATTGAGTATATATTTTTTCGTTATAAACAATTAACGGCATCATCTTTGCTGTACCCTGTTCTGGCAATTCAATCTCAGGAATTACTACCCCCGAATTAATTGTTTGGTCGTCAAATGATTGGCCACCAATTGATTGATCATTATTTGATTCGTCTTTATCTGATTGGCCATTAATTGATTGGTCATCAAACGATTGACCATCAATACTTGGGGAAGTTTGGGGAGGGCTGTTAGTTGTATTTCGATAATGATGGTAACTAAAACCTCCAACACTAAGAAAAACTAGACTAGCTGCAACAGTGATTATTTTAATTATGCTTTTATTTTTTTTCCTTTCAGTTTTAGCTTTCTTTACGCCCAAAACTGCTCTTTGATGAATGTTACTCGGGATTTCAATTCGATTCATTTCTTGTTTAATTTTATTTTTCATAAAATTCCTCCCACTTCAAACCTTTTCGGAGTTTACTAAGCCCCCGATATAATAATGTCTTTGCCGTACCCAAAGGAATTTTTAACGTTACAGATACTTCTTTAATTGTAAAATCAAAATAATATCTTAAAACAATAACCTGCTTCTCATTTTCATTTAATAAGTTGATTAGTTGTTCTAATGTAATGGAAAGTGATATATCCTTTTCATAATCATTTACTAGTGCACTTTCAATTTCAGACTTCCATTCAACGACCTTTTTTTGTTTTCTGAGAATATCGATGGAACAACTCATGGTAATTTTAATAATCCATGTTTTTATATAATTTGGCTCTTTCAAGTCTTTAATTGATTTAAAAGCGCGATACGCAGTTTCTTGAACGACATCAAGCGCATCCTCTTGATTTTTTACATAGACGAAAGCCGTACGATAAATATCATTTTCATATTTCTGAAACAGCTCTAAAAAGGCTTTTTCATTTCCTTTTTGAGCTTCCTTCACTAACTGGTTAATTTTCAGTCACCTCCAAGCCCTCATTTTATTAGACGTGGAATTTCTCCATTTGGCTTCAAAAAAATAAAATGGTCACATAGTACATACTCATTTAAAGTATTTCACTCTAATAAACAAAATATTTATAATAATTTTACAAAAATTCAACATAGTCTAAACATTTCTCTTCTACTCTAATTCTGGCAGTTTAATTTTTGAAACGAGGAGGGAAATTAAATGAAGAGGAATAAAATTTTCAACATATTCACTAGAATAGTTCTAGCCAGTGCACTTCTTCTTTCTTGCATTCCAATAAATTCGAATCATGTAAGTGCAGAAATAATAGCTCCCGATACGATTGATGTAAAAAAGATTGCAGGGTACAGTATTGGTTTAACCAATAAAGATGGCGGTGTTGCCGAAATTGTTAAATACAATTCGGACAACGAAAAATTTTATGTGATTAATGGTTATGGACAAACGATTGATATTGTTAGTCTGAAAGGACTAACATCTTCAGACACTGTGCAACAGCTTCAAAAAGAAAAATCGATCAATATTGCAGATGCGGTAAACACAGATACTTTCACATATGGTGACTTAACAAGTCTCGATATTCATATTTCTGAAAAGATTATCGTGGCAGCCGTTCAAGATATTGATTATACAAAAAACGGAAAAATTATCGTTATGAATTATGATGGAGAAATCAAAAAAACATTTGAAGCAGGCGTACAGCCTGACATGGTGACAATAACATCTGATGGTAAGTTCATATTATCTGCTGATGAAGCAGAGGCAAGAGGAGGTCTTGAAGGTGTTGATCCAGAAGGGTCGGTATCCATTGTTGAGGTCGAATCTGGGAAAGTCACCCACGTTAAATTTAATGATGAAAGCGTAATTGATGACGATGTTCATATTCGCCAAAACGGGACAAAGGCCGATGCTGTACGGGATTTGGAGCCTGAATATATTGCCGTTTCAAACGATGGTAAAAAAGCATTCGTCACCCTTCAAGAGAATAATGCCATTGCTACGATTGATATCCTAGCAGGGAAGGTACTATCTGTTAAGTCTCTGGGATATAAAGACCATTCATTACCAGGTAATGAACTCGATGCTGCTAGGAACGGAAAGATCGAAATCGAAAGACTCCCAATTTTAGGTTCGTATATGCCCGATTCTGTTGCATATGTAAACATTAGTGGTGTTGATTACCTTCTTACGGCTAATGAAGGGGATGCAACGGAATGGCCTGTGGAAAAACCAGACTTTGTTAATGTGGCTGAATTTAAAGATGTAAAAGAAACTATTTCACTTAATACAGAGCTTTTAAAAGGAATGACGGCTGACGAAGCACTAGCAGCCTTTGAAAGAATGAAAAATTCCGCTGATTTTAATAAACTTGAAGTATTGACTGATCGAGGAAATGACGCCATCTATACTTTAGGGGGACGGTCTTTCTCTATCTGGAAGGCAGATACAATGGAACTTGTCTACGATAGTGGAAGTGATTTCGAAACCATCACAGCACAACGATTACCAGAAGTGTTTAACTGGTCAAACGATGATGATGTATTTGAAAAACGCAGTACCAAGAAAGGGCCTGAGCCGGAAGATGTAAAAGTCGGGGTGATTGGGGATCAAATATATGCCTTTGTAGGACTAGAGAGAATTGGTGGCTTTATGACCTATAACATCACTAATCCAAAAGATGCTAAGTTTGCAAACTATATAAATAGTAGGGAATTCTCACAAGCAATTGCGGGTGATGTAGGACCAGAAGGACTTGATTTTATTCCCTCTGACATAAGTCCAACAGGACGTCCCCTTGTGCTAGTAGCAAACGAGGTTAGTGGGACAGTTTCGGTAAATGAGATACAAGTTGATTTGATTAAACCGATTGAAGGAATTACACTCGACCAAACCCAGATTAATCTAAAAGTTGGAGAAACCGTAAAATTACATGCTAGCATTTATCCAGATGATACCACAGAAAACAAGGGCCTAATCTGGACAAGCTCGAATAAAGCCGTTGCAGCCGTAACGAAGGATGGACTTGTAACTGCTATCTCTGATGGAAAGGCAACGATTACTGTCCAAACCAAAAATGGGACACATGAAGCCAAGGCTGATATTACCGTCACGACACCAACTCCACCTGTAACGGAACCAAAGCCAGAGCCATACAGTGATTATCAGGATTTAAACTATAATCTAATGAATGAGTTAGGAAACATCGTTTTTGATTATCCTTCTTACCCACAATTAAGTTTGGAATTAACAACTGATAAAGTGAAAGAACTGGTAAAAACTCATCCAAATGCTAAAGTAATAATTAAAAAAGGCGATGTTGAAGTTGAATTGCCTTTAGCCATACTGGAAGATATCGGTCAAAATGTGACACTCAAAATAGTTCCTAAATCGTTTAATGGGGCCATTGGTCCAGTATATGACTTTATGATCCAAAAGGAAGATGGAACATTAATTAAAACATTTGGAAATCATAAAATCACATTAAAATTTAAAGTCGACTTTTCAAAGGTCAAGGATTGGAAAAATATCATCGTTTATTTTATAGATGCACATGGAAAGAAGCTTGAGAAAATCGTTCCGACTAAATCGGATTCTGCTAAAGGTTATGTATGGATAGAAGCAGCTCATTTTAGTACTTATGGAGTATTTGAAGAAGCTTCTTCACCAAATGTACCAAAAGATTCAAAGGAACCTAATATCGAAAATCCTCCAAATAATTCTGGAGGTAAACCTACCCCTCATAAGCTTCCAATCACAGCGACAAACAGTTTTAATCTCGTTGTCATTGGTCTACTATTTCTAGCCTTGGGCGGAATTATATTTTTTGTTCAACGTAAAAGAAAAAAACTATTAAAAAATTCCATATAAGTCACGCACCTTAGTTGGCTTAATCGGGATTGATGATTAAGTGCTAATAAAGACAAAGAGGCTGGGATTAATTAAATCCCCATCTCTATTTACGAACGATTTAATCTAAATGCCCTTTTAAAGTACACTTTTGATTTTTAGAGTACCTAGCTGTTGATTGGAGCACAAGGCGAAGACTCCTTGCTTAGAGGTAGCGTTTTGTGGAGATCCCACAGGCGAAGCCGAGGAGGCTCCACAAGCGCCCTCTGGATAAGCGAAGCCTTGGGCGGAAATCAACAGCGGTGTTTAACAGAGTCCCAAAAAAAATCCGAACTAATGCAAAACTCTACTTAGAATTTCGCATAATAGTTCGGATTTTTCTTTAACAAATATTCTTTTGTCTTAGTATGTTTGAAATGCGCCTTTACTCTATTTAGATAGCATAAGAGTCATTTTCATACTCTCCTTCAATGAGTTTAGTTTGACAAAAACCAATCCTCATGTAGGTTCTTCAATTTAATCAGATGAATCCCTTCCAATGTTCAAATCACTAAAAGAAAACTGAGGAATCTCAATTTGAATATGAGTTCCATTAGGACTGCTATTAATCACTTTTATATCCCCACGATGTTCAAATATAATATATTTGACAAATGGCAATCCCAATCCTAGTCCATCTTTATTTGAAGTTGTAAAAGGATTAAATATACTTTCCCAATTCTCTTCAAAGATGCCTCTTCCAGTATCCTTAATATTTATATAGATTCTATCTCCTTGAATTTCTGTAGAGATTATTATTTTTCGATAATATCTATCTATTGGGAACGATTCTGAACTATTTTTAATCAAATTAACAAATACTTGTTTAAGTAAGGGTGGATTGATGTAGGTTTTTAATGTTCTATAATTCTTATCAAATACAACGTCTACAGAATTTTTTCTTAAGAAGTCCTCAGAGATTCCGATGGATCCCTCAATTATTTTATTTAAATCTGCCATTTTATATTGGAATGATTTATGTTTTAATAATTCCGTATAATTAATAATCAACTCGTCTAAATGCGTGCCTGTATTACGAATCATACTATTCATTCTTTTTCCTTCATCAGGTAAAGCGGGTATCTCATTTAATAAGGTAGAATATCCATTAATAACTTGTAATGAATTTTTGACTTCATGAACTAAACTCGCTGTAATTTTCCAAGCATCATCTAATTTCTTCTGGCGTTCTAATATACGATTGTAGTTAACTGTCAGCATGGTATTCATTCTTATAAAAGAAGCCTGTTTTCTAAAATATTGTGGTTTTTTCAGCAAAAGGTAATTATTCGTGACAACGATAAGTATTAATATTCAGATTATATTGATAAAAATACCCCATTAGTGTAAAATTACACTATGCAGAAATTGGAAGGGGTGTGAATTTTAATGACGTTTTTATCTATGATTGGTGTGTTGATTTTAGGTATAGTAATCTTAGTAATAGGGTTTGCAACAAAAAAATTATGGTTGAAAATAATTTCTATTGTTCCTCTTGTTATATCTTCGGTTCAAATCATTTATGTATTGTTTATGGTTGGTTAACTAAAAACAGGTTCATTTCTTCTTAAAATTCGCAAATAGTTCATTCACTTAGTAATTTGTATCGGAATAGAAGCTAAAGAAAATCTTAATTACAGTTTCGTTTTCATATAACGAAACTGTTTTTATATGCAAAAATCATCTTGCTCACCATCTTGCAAATCAATTTAAGCAGCTCTTAGTTCCTCAATCGTTGCGTAATTGGATCCCCTGCAACACCCCAATAATAACGAATTAATCTGCTCCTCAAAAGGTAATTTTTTATTTAGTTGGAGAAAACGGAACCAATACAGGTAATTGTCTAACCATCGGGTCGAAACCCCTTGAAATCTATCCAGCCACCGCTTTAATTGGTTATGGTAGCTGTTTACGTGTTGAATATGGTAGATATGCTTTCGTACATAAATCCCTTTTCTTGCATTGATGGTTTCGTGCGGTAGTTTCTTCAACTTGGCGAATTTCTTGTAATTTGTCGCCGTATCGGTACACAAGATACTGGATGAATCGATAAAATCCCCCAACACACTCTCGATTTCAGAGGCAGTTGTTCTCCCATAGCCATTTTTACGACTGATGATATTGCCGTTTCTATCCATTGCCACCAGGATGCTTACCTGACTTTTACTGATCCCACGCTCAGGAGCCACTCCACCACGTTTACGAGACTTCCTGTGAGAGATATGCTTGCTTCCCTTCATACTTTCTAGGAGGTAAGTTTCATCGCTTTCAATGACACCTTGAAGAACACTGTCACCAATGGAACGGACAGCATTTAACACTTTATGCCTCCAGTAGAATGCCGTAGATATATGGATATTCAGACGCTTTACAATTTTGGGAAGGGTGTATCCTTCCACCATCAACTCGATGTACTGAAGCCACAGATGAGGTTTATGTGTGCCTCCTATGGGAGTATTGGTCATATCGTTGAAAGTCTTAAAGCAATCCTTACATTTATAGCGTTGGCGACCACGATATTTTCCGTGTCGAACTACCGCAGTTGATCCACAATGAACACACCCAAGTCCCTCGCTGAAACGAGTTTCGCGAATGTTGGAGATAAACTTGGCAATATCGGATTTGATGGAAGTTTTATCCCGTTCCAAAGCACGAATAAACTTATCCTTTTCTACGTCAGGCAAATGATTAAAAGTTTGATATACCTTTTTCCACATCGGAACTACCTCCCGTACATACGTTCTTTATAGTATTATATGAGAGTAGAATAATATCCACAATATTTACGAAAACAGGCTAAAAGAAAAAACAATAATAACAGAAAAAATGATAACACCTAAACTACTAAATAAAGCGCCTGTAACAGGAATGAAATTTAGATACCCAGACAAGAACATTAAAAAAGAACACAAGGAGAAAATTCTCAAAAAATCTTTCAAATAAATATTATGAATTTGTCTTGAGATAATATAGGGAAAACCTACAAATATGACAAAACTAGTTGAATGTATCATATAAATATAATGAAATGGTCCATATTCTGGAAAGTAAAAAGAGGTTGTTGTGTTAAAAATCTGTACTTCTTTCAATCCAATTATTCCGAGATTTGTTAAATTTAGCACAAAGACTATAGAACTCCATATTAAGAAAATAATTAATGCTTTACGATTAAAAATAGTATATAAGAATCGATATGGCCATTGATTCTTAATATTAGAAATATGCTTGTTTAATAGTATATACGATAAGTAAAAGACAATTGGAACCATAAATGTAGGTCCAATTCTAAACAACTTAAAAAGCCATAAGATTAACTCTTCTGGCAATAGCCCCTTCAAATACAAAACACCAATGTCTAGCTGCCAAAGGCTGATGCAAATCATATAAAGCAATAAAGCAAAAGCTAAATCGGAACCTTTGTATATTTTAATAACACCAATCGCTAGTACAACAGGAATAATCCCTATTATAGCGATTAAAAATGCGATAATCACAGCTGTTTTCACCAACTCTTTTTATATCTTTTTACATAGGCACATGCATTATTTCACCCAAGACCGTGGTTAGTAATGGCTACTTCATTGATTTCTTGAAATATTGTTTTACAAAAATCCCCCCTTAGAATTCATCTTCCATTCTGTAAGCTTATTAAATGTTAGCTGATTAAATCCCTCTAGAAACGATTGCTTCATACGAACACCGCTTCCAAAATGATATTCACTTGCTCCTACTAACTGATTTAACTTTTCAATATTGTCTAGGTTCAACCCACTTCCAGGAAGAATAACTGGACCATGAAGCTTTTTTTCGAGTGAGACTAATTTTCTTAATTGCTCTTGACCTTCCCCACATGTCTGTTCTCCTCCAGAAGTTAAAATCCGCTTAACATTCTTTTTATACTTCGTTAACACTTGATAAGCCTCTGTTTGTGAAGCTACCTCATCAAAAGCACGATGAAAGGTAATATCAAGCTCGTTAGAAATCAATAGAACAGATTGTAAAATTTGCTCATTAATGGAGTAATCTCTATTCAATGCACCAAATACAATGCGATGATGCCCCTGATTTAACAAATTGCGAATATCTTCAACTATAATCTCCATGTCTGAATCATCATAAAAAAAATGATGACTATGCGGACGAATCATCACCTGAACAGGGATTGATACACTCGCTAACACTCTCTTAATCGTCCCGTAGCTAGGAGTCAACCCTCCTTCGCTTATCGCCGAGACTAATTCAAGACGATCGGCCCCTAATTTCTCTGCCGCTATTGCTTCTTGTTCATTTTGGACAATGACTTCTAGTTTCATGGTTCGTTCCTTTCATTTTGGACTATTATCTTTAAAAATCTTAGTGACGCTAATTTCCACCATTAGTATAATTCATATTCACGAAGAACTTAAGCTGTTTATGAGACATATTTAATTTCCCACACTTATTGCGGCAAATTTCATTTTCACTGTTATATTTAATTCTAATACATTCTTTATAGCCAGAGTACGAAAAGCAACAATTTATGTAAAATCAGCAAAAAGGGTGTTGAAGGAACGAATCCTTCAACACCCTAACCTCTCTTAATAGAGCAATTATGGATAAAAAAGAGTTATTTAAATACCAAGCTCTTGCAGAATTTTCTCTAAAGTTTTACCTTTAAAATTCTTCTTCGCTTCTGGTGCCTTCTCTACTGTTGGGTTTTGCATGAAGTAATTTTTCTTCACGAATCCTATGTCTAGAGCATCAACTTTGCCATCGAAATTGATATCTGCATTACGATCAGATGTCCCCCATTTTTCTTGAATGTAAACAGCATCCATCACGTCTATGACATTATCATTATTCACATCGCCAGCTGCTAGTGCATTTGCCAATAGGAGTTTATTTTGGTTAATGGTTTTACCATCTTCATGAAAACCGATGTTAAATGTTCTATAAAGATTGAAATGTCCTGGAATATTTAATTCCATCTCAAAAGTTTCATCTGTTAATGGTAGTTTGAAATGAACCTGAGGATTTTGATTAAAAATCCCTTCGTATACTTTTCCATCTTCACCTGTTACTTGCGCTACTGCTCCGATTGTCGAGTAATCAATTAGCCCCAAAGGCTGTTCATTACTTGTACCATAGTAGATCATCATTGACTCAGCCTTGATGGAAGCTCTAGCTAATGAATAAGTCGGAATCATATAGAATGAAGAACTTACGCTAAACAGCATATCATGTGTATTCCCATCAGAAACAGTGTAAGAAGTTTTCAACTGTTGAGGAGAAATCGGTCCAGCTGAATACTCATCCTTCACCTTATATGTGACATCTACTAAAGAGAGATCCCCTGATAAAGGCTTTTCTCCATCCTTCACCGTTATCGTAACCTGCTTCTTTAAAAGGTAAGGATCATGGAGATCTTCTGTTTTCACCGTAACCTTATCTTTTAGGCTCTGATGCGGTTTCACATCGACAATTTCAACTAGATTACTTTTATAATCAAATGTATAAACCGCTTCCTTTACATCTTCTACATTATTCAGAGATAACGTTACATCCATTGTATCTCCCATATAAGTTGCCGCACTTTCCGGCTGTCCAAATGCATATGGCTCCCCTTCCCTTATAAAGAAAATCTCTCTGCTTTCTCTAAAGGTTTGGTTAGAAGCTACGTCTCGGGCATAAAACCAAAGGTGCATTGGACTTGTTTCGTTCATCGGAATGTCAAGTGAAAACGAACCATCTTCATTCACTGGCAGCTGTCCGGTTTGACGACCAAGAAGATCCCGATAGAACACGTTATTATCTCCTTGAGTAAAGGATAGCCCCACTTCTTTCATAGATTCAATTTCTTTATCAAATACTGAACCTGAAATATTGACTGTTTTTTCATCTGGTTTGTATTCATATACATCTGATTTAATGTCTAGAGAAATCGTTGGTGCCGTATGTTCAAAGTATACTGGTGCCTCTTTGGAAAAGGTCTTGCCTTTATCATTTGTCCCAACAAGCTTCACCTTGTAATAGCCAGGATTGGCCAGTTCCTTTTGATAGGCAATCGGATTGTCTGGGCTTCCTGTCAGAGGATAGAAAGTCCCTTCAAAAGCACGATTAATCCCTAACTCTATATTGGTCGCGCTCGAGCTAAATCCATCAATTGTTCCAATAAATCCAATTTCTTTATTGGTATTCCCATCTACTAAGAAGAGGTCGAGTGTTTTCATATGTGACTTTAAATTGAAAATTGCATGTCCTGCCGTCAACATACCTGCGTAAGCATAGTCAAAACTATGAGTAAATGCTTCTGGAGTAATCCTCAAAGAATTGATTCCTTCATCTACTGTTTGAAACGCAAAAGGAACTTGGTAGGTTTCTTCTTGATTGTTCCGATTCGTATACACGACATATCCTTCATATGTGCCAAGCTCAGCTGATTTTGGAATCGTTATGAATACATTCATTTTTTTCTGGGCATTTCCGTTAACTTTCACTTCCGTTACTGTTGAAAGCTTTACTCCGTTTGCTTGGGCATCCTTCGAGTTTCTGCGATCCTTTTGGAACTTCACCTCTACATCAAATGTTTTGGATTCTTTACTATTGTTAAAAAGAACAACGGAACGATTGTCTGTAAGATGTTGACCACTCGGCGCATATGTTCCAAAGCTAAAAGCTGCCGTTTTATTTTCTATACTTTTCCGGTTTTCATTTCCACCAACTGGATTTTTCAATGTATCTTGCACTTCAATTCTCACATCGGAATGAACGGCTTCATAAGGATCGACAACACCTGCCCCTACTTCATACACACTATATTCACCAGATAAAGGGTCTGCTGTATTCATAAGAATCTGCTTTATCTGTGAGGGAGATAGGTCTGGATTTACTTGTAATAATAACGCTGCGACCCCAGCTGTATTAGGGCTTGCCATCGATGTTCCTGATAATCGTTCATATGCGTATTCATACTTACCTATTTGGTCCTCACCATTCATATAAGAAGGAACAGTTGAGAAGACCGAGACACCAGGAGCGATTACTTCCGGTTTAATATCATACGTTGTTCGGGCTGGACCACGGGAACTGAAATTTGCTAATTTGTTTCCTTCAGTCGTTTCCTGACCCATTTCATCGAAGGAGAAAGCCACCTCTTTTTCTAAGACATTCTCTCTCAGCTTGATTCCTTGTTCGTAAGATAAACTGAAGGTTGGGACAAATTGATAGCCTTTCCCTAAATAAACTGGAATGAATCCCTCTTCTGGAACATTGTTATAGAGTAAGACAGCTTTCGCACCATTTTTATAAGCATTTGTAATTTTATCTGGAAACTCGATAAGGCCCCTTTGTACGAGTACGATTTTTCCATTTACATCCTTATTTGTGTAAGACGATTCATATCCTGGTCCGACATCTACAACTGGAAGGTTTTCGCCCTCTAGTTCCGCCAAATTGTCTTCATACCCTTTTGCTAACAATTTTAAATCGGTAGAAATTGTATGGTCAGCATGCAATGTCCCTTTTGCCGTGACAATTTTTTCTGAAGTATCACTTGCCCCTACCGTTATTGCTAGTTCTGCAGTGCCTGGAGAACCGAGGGTATACATACCATTCCCACTGTTTCCAGCTGATACGACCGCTGTGACTCCTGCAAGCACAGCATTATTTACTGCAATACTTGTTGCATACATCGGATTGTTATAATTTGCTCCAAGTGAAAGATTGATAACATCCATACCATCCACAACAGCTTTATCAATGGCAGCTATAATATTCTCCGTATAACCAGAGCCATACGGTCCCAATACACGATAGGCGTAAAGTTCAGCATCAGGGGCCACACCTGTTACCGCATAATCATTGTTGTTATTTCCCGTTCCTGCAACAATCCCCGAAACATGTGTACCGTGTTGGGTATAATAAAATGAACCAGTGAGTGGATTTCTTTCTGAGGATCCAGAGTTTTTCCAATCCTCGTACGTTGTTTCCATTGGATCATTATCATTGTCAACAAAGTCATAGCCACCCTTATAAACATCCTTTAAATCTGGATGAAGGTAATCAATGCCTGTATCTATAACTCCTACCTTAACTCCTTTTCCAGTAATTCCTTCTGCATGTAATTGATCTACGCCTGGAAATGTTAGTATTCCTGTCTCTTTCCCCTCGTTTGTAGCTTTTTCTTGAGGAACAGGAGGCATTACATGGACCTCATCATTACTCCAAACTGCTTTTACCACATCGGATTGAAGCAATTCTTCTACTTTGTTTGCTGGTAGTTCCATCGAAACACCGTTCATCGCATTTTTGTACAATCTTTTTATTTTATGGGTATTCTTTTTCTTTTTTACATCTTCTTGATAAATTTCCTGCAAATCTGATTGGAAAGTTTGATGCGCTTCCTCTACTTTTCGTTTCGCTTCGTTTATTGATAGCTTCTTCCCTTGTGCAGCAGCTTCTACTACTGCTGATTTTGCAGGCTTGTCCTTAAATTCAACGATGACAGAAATATCCTCATCGCTTTCAAGATTAATAGTTTGAGATAGTTGAAGACCACTTTCGTCACTTAAGTGCAATTGATTTAATGCCTGCCTCTGCTTTGGAGTCAACTTGGACAATACGTGCTCAATTTGTGAGGTTGTATTTGCCGCAGCAACCTGAGTACTGGGAGATTGTACAAAAGAACTAAATAAAAGCCCTGTACTTAACGTAAAAATAGTCAAACTTCTGGTAAATTTATTTTTCATTTTTCTCTTCCTCTCATATCTTTTATCTCTCTTTAGTTATTATATTTAGATTTGACGGAATTTCGTTTTTGAAAAATTCCGTCAAATTAAACTAAAGCGAACATGTACCAGCTACACCGGTTCCGAAGTAGTACAAGTTTACTTTCTAGACAATTCAAAAAGAGAGCCTATTTTCAGCTCTCCCCTTTAATCAACCATATTTAATTTACTTATTCCTGCACTTAATAATTGAGTATATTTCTCCTCATGCTGAGAGGAGGCATATAATCTATATTGCCAAAAGGTTAACAGGCATTTTTTGAACCTTTCCATATTCCCTATTCTATTTGATAACTCCGCGACTTCTACTAGTTCTAGTAAACCCTCATCAAATTGGTGGCATTTACATAGAAGTAGCGCATATGCGCAGCGAAAATCCAAATACATTTTCCCTTTTAGCCATGGTCCTTTACTAACAGAAATATCGTCGATTACATGTTTGTATCTCTCTATTAACCTTTTAGCATCATCCAAGCGTTCCAACCGAACATATGAATCCAAAATTCTCGGCAAGCCAACATACATGTCTTTCCTATCTTCTAGCCAAAAGAGATATTCATCCACATGTTCTAACTGCCCATATTCCAATAGGGCAACATAGCGATTTCCAATTGCTGTATCAGCAAAAAACTCGTTTACTTGTGCGTATTGCTCGATAAGGTCTAATACTTCCTCAAGAGATGCACCTAATCTTGTCAGAGCAAATCCCTTATACATTAGAGCCCTTCCATAATACTCTCCTTCCGTTGCCAATCTTATTAATTTTTCAGCATAATTCAGCACTTGTCTCCAATCTTCTCGCCGATAATAATCTGCCATGATCCACATGTATGCTTCTTTTCTAATATCAGTTGGCATATATGCCAACTGATCTAATAAATGAGTCAATGCATGCTGACCTCTATCAGTCAATCTTACGATATAAAATTTCCGAAAATAACTAACCGCAACTTTTTCAGAAAAGCGATTAAGTTCACTATCTATAAATATCTCATACAGCGGTAGTGCCTGTTGTTCTTTTCCTGATAGAAAAAGCTGTTCTGCCACAGAAAAGATATACGAAAGGTTTTTCTTTCTAATTGTCATTGAATTTTCTTCCAACATTAAAGTTATCAAATCATTGCAATGCTTTTCATGTCCTTCGGCTGCACACTTATATAAAAACTGAATGCCTCTACGCTTGTCCACATGATTTCCTTCATTTAAACATTCTTCTACATAATACGGATAAAGTGTACCTTCAGTAAGTCCGAAAGCCTTTGTAATCGCATCAAGATGTTGCAATGAAAGTGTTTGTCTGTGATTCAGAATACGACTGATTTCACTTATATGAATGCCAGATTTCTTCGAAAGATCTGTTTTATTCCATTTATATAATTGAATATATCTTTGAATCTCTTGAAATAGAGCAACATTCATTTTTATTCCCTGATCCTTTCAGCATCGTTGTAGGATTTACCCCCGGACAAAAGCGTATTTTTTTATTTGATAGAATTTTTCAAAAATAAAATTCCATCAAATCTAATTATAATAAAAGAGATAATTAGATAAAAGAGACCAGAAGAAGTATTTCAACTTGGTAAATTAGTAGCATTTCTGTAATATGAAGATTGTTATTTTCCATATTTTTATCGTCCGTTGGAGGAATATAACATGCATGAAGGAAGAATTATTAAATTTTATCGTGAAAAGGCTAATTTAACACAACAGCAACTCGGCAATGAAATTTGTTCTGATACACATGTTTGTAAGATAGAGCGTGGTGGGACAGATTATTCTCAAGAAATCATTATGCTATTTTCAATACGATTAGGAATTAATATTAATGAGGAGGTAAAGAGATATAAAAATATAAAGAAGCTTCTTGATCGTTGGCATAATGCAATCATAAAGCAACGATATGAAGAAGTAGAGATGATTAAAAATGACCTAGAGAAAGAACAATTATTACAAATGATTGAATTCCAAATTCTTCATTATTTGCTTAAGGCGAGATACCACCTTCTCTATAATAATCTAAAACAAGCCAACATTATCATTAAGTCCATACAAAGGAAACATAAAAAATTACCTCCATATGAAAGTAATTTACTAAAACATCTATTAGGAATTTACTACCTATCAGAGAAAAATATGTTAAAAGCAGTAAATATACTTACAACCATTAATAGTGAAGAATACAATAACCCAGAGTATTATCTAACTTTAGCTACCTCCTATCTTGCTATAAACTCAAAGATAAAGGCATACTACTATGCAGAAAAATCACTACAATTTTTCAATAAAACCAATAATTTCTTTAAAGTAATTGACGCAGAAATGATTATGTTAATGACACGCGACAAGGACAGGAACAGCGATTTTCAAAGCGCAATCGATCAATATAAAGATTTAATTCATACATGCGAGCTATGCCATGCACCTGATAAGAAGGCAAGGCTATTGCATAACTTAGCATTTGAACACTATAGTAGACAAGAATATATACATGCCAGCGATTATTATCAACATTCTATCGCTCTTAAAGAAAAGAAATCAGTAGCATATTTAACCTCATTGGAAGGTTATATCCTTAGTTGCTATAAAGGAGATTTATTATCAAAAGATGAATTAGAGAATCTTTGCCATGAAGGGCTATCTATTTCAAGAGAGATTAACCAAAGCTTAAATAAGGTCAGTTTCAAGCTTCTCCTTTATCTAATCACCAATAAAAATAATGAATATTATCGCTACTTGAGTACTACTGCATTGCCGTATTTTAAAAAGTGTGGATATGTAACTTTAGTACAACGGTATGAAAAGGAACTATTTAACTATTATTTACGTATCGGTCAAAGTGATATGGCCCTAGAACTGGCAGACGTACTGATTAATAATAGCTAAGCAAATCGGACTAGCAAGAAGCTAGAATAATATTTTTCCCAAAAATGCCAGGTATACCACCTGGCATTTTTGGATGTTTACTAGTTGTTCAGTTCAAGACCAATAGACTTGAATAATTGTTCCAGCGTAACATTCCCCTGTTTCTCTTTTGGTTGTACTCCATCTTTAGCATCAGGTCCAATTTTCAAGAAATTTTTCTCAATGTAGCGAAGATCTTTTTCATCAACAATGCCATCTTGATTAATGTCACCCTTATTTACCCCTACATTTTTCTTTCCATAAGAGAAGACAGCAAGAATCGCATCGTTAATGTCAATCATCTTGTCGCCATTCACGTCACCAGCAACGCTATTGTCCACAAGCGTTATAACTCGTGACCCTACTAGCTCTCCATCAACGTATCTTCCTAAGGTCTCAGTCGTTTTGCTCGTAAGATGTCCTGGTACTTGCACATAAATATCATACTCTTGTTCAGTAATTGGTAGATTATCAATGACAAAGTGTCCATTATTATGAATAATCGATGCTTCATAGGTTTTTCCATTCATATTTTTCGCATATACCTTCGCTCCAAGCTTAGAATAATCGACAGTGTTATCCAATTGCCCATTATCTTTCAAGAATGCTTCTGGTCTATAATTTCCATTCACTAAAGAGTGTGCTGCTAGTATAGTAAATGACTTATCTCTAAACACTCGAATAGAAGTAACGTTAGAATCGGAAGTCTTCTTATATCTAAATGCGGTAATAGCAAATGATAATCCCTCTTCTAAAGAGTAATATTCATCGTTTATGACTTTGAATGTGATATCCAAGAACGGTATACCCTGACTGATAATTAAATCACTATCCTCCATCGATGCTCCTACTTTGACATTTCCATTATTCAATGTTGGTTCATCTAGCTTAACGTTAACTCCATTTTCCTCAGCATATTTTTTAAATGCCTCATTAACTTTGACATTTTGGAATTCAAAATACTTTGTATAAAAAGGTATAGTGAATTCCCCAGAGGAGAGTTGCTTAATATTGTTCAAATTCAATGTCATGGTAATTTCTTCCCCAAGTCGTACCTTTTCTTTGTCATAACTCGGTACCGCATACTCCGTACCTTCTTTTATGAATTGGTAACGTTTTATGCCCTGTGGATAACCTACAGAAGCTGTTGCGTTATCGAAAACGAATAAATTGGAGTCTATATAAGTCATATTGTCTATTGTGGACTTCATTGCAGGAAATCTAAAGTTACCTTCGCTATTAACCGCAAGGAAATAATGGAGATAGTAGTTATACTCCCACCAAAGAACTCCATTCACAGATTGATCAATATTCTTCCCTTTCTCCTTAAGTACATCAACTGTCGAATCATATACGTTTCCATGTACCCATACTGCAGGACCGTCGTAGCCTGCTTCTATCGTATACATTGAATCATTCACTTCATAAATACCAGGTTCCATGGATACCTCTACTACCGGAGGAGTATTATCAATCATCACAATATCTTCTTTACTGTAAGATTTCCCCTCACTATCATAGCCAATCATTTCGAACGTGTAATACCCTTCTGGAAGTTTCACTTTTTTATCAGAAATTGGCTGGGTCGGACTATTCGTGAATGGGTAGACCTCACCAGTAAAAAATCTTTCAATGAAGTAATCAATGCCTGTCATTACATTTCTAGAATTAAAGGTTCCGATAAATCCAATCGCGTCTCCAGTTTCCCCATCTCTCACTAATACATCCATCATCTCTAATGGACTTGTCAATTTAAGGTATACATGTGCGTATAACGTAGAATACGGGTGCAGATTGGATGCATCATTCGAGATCATTGGTCTGCTCAATCGCATATACTCTAGTCCTTTTTCTCCCACTCTGATTGAAAAAGGTAATTGATACGCTTCTTCGTTGTTTGTATTTACAATATAAATGTATCCTTCATACCTCCCGAACTTCGCATGTTCTGAAACACGAATAGTAGGGTTGATTTCTACAGATTTTCCAGCTTCTACAGAAACCGTATTAGGTATTACTACTTCAACGCCATTTTCTTCGGCATCTTGAACTTGACCCTTAGCAGGTAAAAACGCCACACTTATGTTATATTCTTTTAATTCTTGTTCATTAAGGTTTTGAATAACGACTTTTCTGCTGTCCTCTATCGGTCCATCTTCTGTTATAAAATGACTGCCGAAAGCAATGGAACCCGTTTCTTCATCAATTTCTATCAAATTTCCGTCTTGTTCATGCAATGTTTTGTCCATAACCTTTACTAGTGTTTCTGTATGGACCGCCTCATACGCATTAATTCGGCCTGATCCGATTTCATTGACGGAGTATTCGCCATTCATTTCATCTGCTGTATTCATTAAAGCTGCTTTAACATCAAAAGGTGTATATTCAGGATGTGCTTGTAAGATGAGTGCTGCTGTTCCAGCTACATGAGGAGCTGCCATGGATGTTCCTTGAAGTCGGGTATATGCTATATCATAATTTTTCCCATCTTGTGGATCATGTATATATTCAGGAATGGTTGAGAAAATCGCCACACCTGGTGCTACGACATCTGGTTTAATGTCATCATTTCCGACAGCAGGACCTCTTGAACTGAATTCAGCTAGGCGATCACCTTCTGTCTGAATGCTATCTAAAGATCCAAAGGTAATTTCTGATTGAGATAGCAAATGCTCCCCGTCAGTTTGTGCTATTCGGAAAGAAGGAATATAATTAGTCCCTTCACCTAGATAAGCTTCTATTTCGCCATCCACATTATTGTAAACAATTACAGCTTTAGCACCTGCCGCTTTGGCATTTTGTACTTTTTCATCGAATGAAATGATACCGCGTTGAATAACTGCTACCTTACCAGCTACATCTTTATTAGTAAAATCGGCTTTAGTTCCAATCCCAACATCAATAATTGGCAAGGTTTTATTTTCAAGATCTACTAAATTATCTGTAAAACTTCGCGCCAGCAGCTTCATGTTTGTGATGGTGGCATCCCCTGCACTTACAGTAATCGTTGGTATGGTTAACGACATATCGCTCGCACCAACTGAAATCACTAACGCAGCTGCGCCTGGAGATCCTAGCGTTTTTTCACCAGGACCTGAATTTCCTGCCGCAACTACCGTAACAATCCCTGAGAGCATCGCATTATTAACCGCAATAGATGTCGGACTGAGAGGATCATTGACACTCGTTCCTAATGATAAATTGATGACATCCATTCCATCCTTTACTGCTTTGTCAATACCTGCCATCACCGATCCAGTTGACCCTCTCCCATATGGACCTAATACTCGGTAAGCATAAAGATCAACATCAGGGGCTACCCCCTTTACTGCAGATGCTGAGCTGTTTTTCTTTTGTGCTGCGATGGATCCAGCTACGTGCGTTCCATGTAATGTATAGTAACTGGAACCACCCTCAAATTCAGCTCTTCCGGAATCCTTCCACTCTTGATAAGTTGCCTCCATCGGATCATCGTCTTCATCGACAAAATCGTATCCGCCTTTAAAAGCCTCTTTTAAATCTGGATGATTGTAGTCAATACCAGAATCAATAACCCCTACCTTTACACCTTTTCCTGTGATGTTCTCTTCGTGTAGCTTGTCCGCACCAATCTGTACAACGCTATCATCTACCTTTGATGGAGTAGATGCTTTCATTTCACTTGCTTCTTCTGGTAGGTCAAGCTTCACTTCATGATCTCTCCAAATACGTTTGACAACTCCTGTACTTAACAGCTCTTGCACCGCTGTGCCAGGTAATGTCATCGCTACTCCATTGAATGCCTCATGGTATTCTCTCGTGATAGTAGAGTCTTCCATTTTATCTTCATTTAGTCTATTCAGGCTTTTTATAGTTTTCCATTCTTTTCGAAACGTATCGTGATCATTTTTTACTTTATTTTTTGCGGAAGAAAGAGACATTCTTTTTCCTTTTGCAGCATCCTTTGCAACTTCCACCTCTGCAGGATCGTGATTAAATTCCACAATAATGTTGACTAATTCTGGACTCATTTGGTTAATATCTGGTGAAATAACAAACATAGGTGTGATTTCAAGCTCGTTCAGTGCTTTTCTTTGCTGATCCGTTAAATTCATCAACATCTGCCTTACGTCATTATCCTCTGCAACGGCTTTATAGGAAGCCCCTGTGGAAAATAACAAACAAGCAATTAACATTCCTGTAATAATCTGTCTTAGTCTACCTAACTTCATATCGTTCCCCCTGATAGTTCTCTATTATTTTTTTAAAAAAAGATTGGGTACCCTAGTTTGGATATTAATGAATATTCTGACTATCAGCAATAGGGGGATTTATCAGATCATTCGCATTATTATTTTTAAAAATAGAGTATGATAAATTAAACTTTTTCGTGATATTTGTACTATAGTGATGAAATAAAAACCTTAAATAAACAGACTTTATCCCATTATCCAACTATTATTAATACTTTTCATGAACAAAAAATCAGATTGAAAGACAAAAGTCCTATTTAAAAATCCCCCAATTCTATAACCTTATGTAAAAAATACATTGGGATAGAAGATAAATTACAATTAATTTAATGATAGACTCTGTTATTGTTCATTGTTGATTTTCGTGTAGGTATGAGAATTAATAGGCGGAGAATTTCCGGCTAAAGTATATAGATGGAGCTTAAGTAGCAGATATAAGCGGAGATATTCCGTTTAATTTCTCTAAATTAGAAAAACACCTAAGATTTGGGTACTATAAGCGGAAAAAACTCCCTTATTTTTAAAGAAATATGGGTATCTCCCAATATAAGCGGAATTTATCCGCTTATTTTTCAAACACAATACTGCTATAACAAAGCCTAATGAAAAATAACCTACTATATAGACGTATCTAGCAAAAAAAAGAGATGCCCAAAAGGACACCTCTCTTTAGATTAATATTTCGATCCATTTTCCATTTGTTTTGCCATTACGTTTAAGGTTGAACTATATGTTACTCCCTGATATTCATTTCCTGCTTTTTCATCTAGTTTAATAGCAAAAGAAAGATCGATGTATTGGTCAGCGTTAAGTTGCCAGAATTCATGCTTCTCTCCATCTTTTGATCCATCCCCTAACACCAACTTCGCTTTTCCAGAAATACCTTTTGCAGCAGGTTCGATTTCTTCTTCCTCTACAAATCCAACTACCATTTCAACACCAGGAGCAATTTTCTTAGATGCCTGCATGGCTGGATTGGTCGTACCATTGAAAAGTTCATCAAGATAGATCCTAGAGTCTTCCAAAATATCTTCTGTCATTACTTCTCCTTCTGAGAACTTATATGCAATATATCCAATTTTATAGGCATTTAAAGGAACATCTGCGTTTAAGGACTGATGATAAGTAGCTTTAAGGTATGCATCCATATCTCCAGTATTTTCAATTTTCAACCACTCACCATATTTTAATTGAGAAGGGGCAAATCCAGCGGCTTCAATGATTTTAGTATCCATGTCTTGTCCATTGTTAATTTCTAATATGCCATTAGTAATCTCACCTGTAGCATTCGTCTCAGACGTAAACCAAGAATATGTACCAAAGCTCCCTGATACAACAATTGCTCCTACCAATGCACTTCCTAATAAAGCATTTTTTATCTTAAACATGTCCACTTATCCCCCATATTCATAATAATTTTTTAGATACCGATTGTTGCTTATCCAATTTCATTTTTTCATAAACTGTGATGCATATATAGCCTGTCAAAGGAAGAACAATAAAAACCAAGAATCCCATCGGTCCTTTTGTATAGTTAGAAAGAAAGCCGATATTAGGAATATTAAACATCTCTTTTCCTAATATCATACTTGCTACTGTGACATCTTCATCCACAGTGTTGTTGTTATCACCCTTCGTATAAAAATATCTCTCTCCATTTTCTTCCGCAATTGACGTTATTCTATGAGTAATCAAGGTTTGCTCTTCGTTAAAAAAAGAAATGATATCACCCTGCTCAAGAAGATCTGCTTCAATCTCTCTAATAATAATGACATCCCCCGCTTTAAAAGCCGGCACCATACTATTAGATAAGACGGTGAGTGGTTTAAACCCGAAAATTGATAATGGTTTATTATTGCTAAGACTCATAAAAATAGAAAATATGATTATTACGACAAATACTATTATTGTAATAGGCACCGTTTTTTTAACGAATAGTGTAACTTGTTCCACTTCTCACCCTCTATTCCTGTTAAATATAAAAAACAACATTTAATCAGAATCTAGTAAAAATTCTGATTTATACCCATAGTATTTCATAGTTTTAAACAATAGTGTATTGGGGGTTATAGCGAAAAAAAAACCACAAAAAAAACAGGCAATAAAGCCTGTAAAATGTTACTTAAAGGGAAAAGAAGGTTATTTATAGCATCAGAAACAGTAAAGCGTGACAAAAATACCAGTCCATAATACTCAATCCAATCCCCCAACATTCCTATAGAAAGTCCAGCTTCCAAGTTGGGAGCGTTTAATATAATTCAAATACCAGCATGAATGGTTGAATTATTATGTAGATTTTCCCGTTAACACAACAACACTAAATCTCTTTAACCTTTGTCTTGAGTGTAATGATGTGGACTATTATTTAATTTTTGCAAATCCCCTCTATAAAAAACATCACTTAACTCTTGTAATTTAAAAGGTATAATCGGGGATAAGAATGGTACCCCGATTGATTTTAAACTTACCATATAAATAATCAAAGTGGTCGTTCCGATAATCAAACCTTTAAATCCAAAGAAATATCCTACAATAAGAAATGTCAACTGCACTACTCTTTGTGCAGCACCTAATCCCCTATTAAGGGTTAAGAAATTGGATACGGCAGTAACTCCTGTAACAATTAAACTTACTGGATGTATCAATTTTGCAGTAACTGCTGTTTCTCCAATAAGTATGGTTCCTAAAAGCGAGACAACTATGATAGTACTTTTAGGAATATGGAAAGAAACATCAATTAACACTCTTAAAAGGGTTAGTAAGATGATCATTTCCCAAAAGGTTGGAAGAAGTTCTTCTTTTGAAAGTAACGTTTCACTAACTTTCTTGGGAAGATCCGATTTATGAAATTTTTCTACCGCAACATATACCGCAGGCAAGAAAAGACCAATTACATAGCCTGAAAAGCGTAATAGTCGATTAGATAACCTTCCATAACTTTGGTGATATTCATCTGCTCCTTGCATAAATTCAACAAATAGAGCAGGAGCAATAATAGCATAAGGGAATCCATCTACCAACACTACTATTCTTCCCTCCATTAGGGAGGATACTACACTGTCCACTCTATCTGATTCTCTTACTAGTAAAAAAAAAGACTTCTGTTTCCCTTCTAGTGTCTGTTGTATTATTTTCGATGAAGCTAAATACTTTACGTTTACGTGCTTTAATCTATTTTTTACTTCTTTTAAAATCCCATGATCCGCTATGCCTTCTACATGCAATACTGCAACTTGCTTTTTGGCAATAGATCCATATCCTTGTGTCTCAATACATAAATCCGATGTTCTTAATGCACCTCTAATCAAGTTAATATTCGTCCCCATATTTTCCGTAAACCCTACAATTGGTCCCCGTGAAGATCGTTCGCTAATAGCTTCCTCTAAACTTCTCTCTGCCCACTTGGATGCCGAAATGATCAGTCCCTCTTGGTGACCATTACATAGCAGGAGGGCATTCCCTTGTATTATCCCTTCAACCATCTCCCCTATAGTAGCTGCTTTTTCCACCTCTGATGTTTCCAATACTAGCTCCCTTAGACTGTCCAGCAAGTCTTTATTATCTTTTAGGTGATTATTTAAGTTTAATAATGGTTGGATAACACAATCATGCAGGTTTTCTGTATCAACAATATCTTTAAGAAATAGAATATTAACTTCTTTCTTATTCCATTTATCTATTTTCAATCTACTTATGACCAAATCAGAAGTATGGTGTAGCGCTTCCATTATTTTATTTGTTAGTGGTTCCAATTCGTATTGTCGTCCCATCCAAGCACCTCATATAATATGTAACACTCTTACCTTGAATATTGATAGATAGGTAAAAAGTGAGCGGAATTTACCTATTACTATGCCCATGTTTCCGTAAAAAATGTGTCACTTTTCTTACTTGACTACTAATCGATCCATCCCCTCCATAAATAAACATGTAAAATTTACTATTTAAAAAAGGATTTTAAGAAAAATGTCGAAATACATTATACATATAGTAATAAATTCCAAATAAAGGAGGGGAATCTGGTTAGAAAATTCTTGCAGTAAATCATGGCAAGGTTTCCTACCAGCTAATTATGAAAGCAGTTTTAGAAAAGGTCGACAAAAACACCATTACTTCATTTTTTAAAAGTTTACAAGATTCTATCACTCAAGATATCGAAAATTGCGATGGCAAAGCAGTCTTTAAAGAGGAATTGTGGTACCGCAACGGCGGTGGTGGTGGGAGAACGAGAGTGATGGTAGATGGCAATATCATCGAAAAAGGTGGCGTCAATTTTTCAGAGGTGTTTGGCATCTTGCCCCATGCAGCAGCCGAAGCGCTAAAGGTAGAGAAGAACCAGGAATTTTTCGCTTCTGGTGTGTCCGTCATCTTACATCCAATAAGCCCCATGATTCCAATCATTCATATGAACGTGCGCTACTTTGAATTATCGAACGGTGCCAAATGGTTTGGTGGTGGAATCGACCTGACTCCCGTATACATCAATAAGGACGACGCCGTATATTTTCATCAATCATTAAAAACTGTATGCGATTGGCATAACCCATCCTATTATCCCGATTTCAAGAAAATTGCAGACGAATACTTTTATATAAAGCATCGTAAAGAAACCCGCGGAATTGGAGGAGTATTTTTCGATAAACTCAAGCCGTCTACTGAACTTTCCATTGAAAATCTTTTCGCGTTTGTGAAAGACATTGGCCTTACTTTTTCTCCCATCTACTTAAAGCTAATTAACAATAATAAGGATTTACCATATGGCGAAAAACAAAAACAATGGCAGCTTATCCGCAGAGGGCGTTATGTGGAATTCAACCTTATCTATGACAGAGGCACAAAATTCGGACTTGATACAAACGGTAGAATTGAATCAATCTTTATGAGCCTCCCCCCACAAGTCAACTGGCTTTATAACTTTCAGACTGAAGATGGTAGTGAAGAACAACTTACACAAAGTATGTTAAAAAGAGAGATTGATTGGATTACGTTTGAATAAGCTTTAATAGATGCATCCAATTCATCAATGGTTTTTGTAGGGAAATGGCCATAAAGGGGGAGACGAATATGTCTGATAACCAAGAATACCCATTAGTGAAAAGTAATGAAAATGTAGCGAAGGTGAAGGCAGAAAGAAAAGAGGGTGAGCCAACTGCAGCTTTTAAAGGCGCCAGTTGGGCAGCATTTGCAGTAGGTGTTTCTGCATACCTAATTGGTCTGTTTAACGCCACAATGGAACTCAATGAAAAAGGGTATTATTTCGCTGTACTAGTATTTGGACTCTATGCAGCAGTATCCTTACAAAAAGCAGTAAGAGATAAAGAAGAAGGGATAGCAGTAACCAGTTATGGTATTAGTTGGTTAGCACTTATTGTATCTATCTCTTTAATGGCAATCGGCTTATATAATGCCGAAAGTATTATTTTAAGTGAAAAAGGCTTTTATGGTATGGCATTTATACTTAGCTTATTTTCAGCTATCACCATTCAAAAAAATATTCGAGATACTCAATCAGCAAGAGAAAGAGAATAAAGAATTGGAAACAAAGGGACTTCTCCCACCCAAACCTTCAAGATTTACTGTATCACAATCTTCAAAATCCGTGTGCTTCTTGCGAGTTAACGTTGGAGGAGATCCCTTTTAGTGCATCAATAGGTTAAGAAAGTGTTTTCGATATCCGGACAAACATTCCAACCGGCTATGAACTTCTTCTTGCTATCTTTACCCATAGGTTGTTTAAAATGACGAACAGGAAATAGAAAAAAACCAAATTAAAAGCCAACCCTAAATACATGAAACTAAATGCTCCATCCCCATAATAGCCGAGCAAATCAGCTGGAAACCCAAAAATATGATTTCCTTCTTCATTTCTTATTCCAATCCCAGGAATAAGAGCGAAGCCAATTGTCACCAGTAAGCTGAGGATAAACAGGCTCTTTTTACTATTCATCATATTTTACATTCTCCTTTTGGAAGACATACTACTATTATACTTAATATCTAGGATATGTGGGTCACAGGGACAGGCACCACAACCCATTAACACCTTATTACAGTAAAGAATTTGAATGAGCAAAAAAGCACCTCTACTAGTTTCTAAGTAGTTCAGTTTTAGATTAGAAAATATAAAAACTCAAGACAGAGAATTTATATAAATTTAAAACGAGGGATGAAAAACCTATTACAGGTTAACATCCCCGTTTGTATGTGCTTTTAATTTTTGAATCTCTAAAGTGAACTAACCGTACTCATTTAATGATCCTTATTGGCTCCGTTCAACTCCACTGGAGAGATCTCTTCTTGTGTTCGGTGTTTCAATTAGAATAAGGCCCTCTTCAGAACCCCCTTGCAAAAATGGGCTCGGTTCACCTACGCTATAAAGCTGCAAGAAATGCATCGCTCTTGTGCAGGAGGTATAGAAAGTTCTTCGCAGACTCTCATCGCCGTATACTTGCTCTGATGCGTTATAGATAATGACAGCGTCAAATTCGATCCCCTTGGCCAAATACGACGGGATGACAACAACACCTTGTTCATATTCTAGGGAGCCGACCTTTAAGTGCTTAATACCCTCAATAGTAGACAAGGCCTCGTATGCATGTTTACTTTCCTCTGCTGATTTGCAGATGATGGCAATACTATTGTATTGAAGATTGCGTAATTCTGCGACTTTGGATGCAATGCATTTGTGTAGTTCTGTGTGATCCATTAATTTAGTCAGTACAGGTCGTTCGCCATCGCGCTCGAAAGGGATAATCTTTTCGCCATTAGGCACTAGTCTGCGTGTAAATTCAATGATCGGCTTTGTAGATCGGTAGCTCCGTGTCATGTTGATCACTTCTGTTGCGTCCTGTCCGTATAAGCCAATTAATGCTTGAAAATCAACCATTTCGCTAGCATGGGCGAAAATCGCTTGATTAAAGTCACCTAGCACCGTCATCCTCGCAGATGGGAACAACCGCTTTAGAAACTCAAATTGAAATGGGGAATAATCCTGTGCTTCGTCAATAATTACCTGCTTTATTGCACTATTCGACTGAAAACCTAGAATCAGCTCTTTCATCAATAACAGCGGAGTAGCATCCTCGTAAAATATCTTCCCGGCATCTAGCTTCTCTTGTGTCTCTTGACAAATATCCGCCCATTCCACTGGTGCTTCCCCCTCTATCCACTGTTGAATCATTTGTGGATCCGCAAAAAGCTGCTTATACAGCCCAGTAATGTCGACAAAATGAAACTCCCGAATTTGTTTTCGCAATGGCTTCAGCTTCTGGCGGACAATCAACCCGGCAAGTGCTTTTGGTTCCATCTCATAATCCGCAAGCTCTTCTCTTTTAAAGCCGCGTTTTTTCGCTAAGTAGCGATGCACCTTATGGTACTCCTCATTGCTAAGCAGCTCGATTTCCTCTTGTACCCACAGCTTATTCCGTTCTACCTTCTCGGCTTCCTTTATTTTCTTCAATAACCAATCCTTCAGCTTTTCAAGTCTATTGTGGAAACGGAGCGAGGTGTCACTACTATAAAACCTATCTACCAATTCTTTGGTAGTAACAAACGGTTGCCCTCTGAAATGAAGCCCCTTAAATAACATTCCCGCTAACTCTAATGACTTCCTGTATGCATGGATCGCCTCAAAAAATTGTGTGGATGCTTTGAATTGGATACTTGCAACCCTTGTCTTGTGCGCCGGCGAGTTCGCTGCAGTTAGCACATATTCTAATTGATCGTAGGGATTTTCAACTTGGAACTCTTTACTCAGTCGATGGTCTAAATATTCTTGAAAGGTGACCTGCTGCATATTCTCTTCGCCTAGTTCCGGCAGCACGTTGGACACGTAGCTGTTAAACATTGTATTAGGTGAAAATAGAATAATTTGATCAGCATTTAAGGTATCCCGATATTTGTAGAGCAAATAGGCAATCCGTTGCATCGCAGCAGAGGTCTTCCCACTCCCAGCTGCTCCGTGAACAATGAGCAGCCTTCCGTGATCATGACGAATGATTCGGTTTTGTTCATGTTGAATGGTCGCGACAATACTGTGCATATGTTTTTCCGTACCTTTGCCCAATACCTGCTGTAAAATCTCGTCTCCAATAGTGAGACTTGTATCGAACATGGATTGAAGCTCACCGCCGCGAATCAAATATTGCCACTTTTTCTCCAATATCCCTTCAATTACTCCTCCTGGTGTTACATACTTAGCCGGACCTGGCTGGTAATCGTAGTAGACATTAGAGATTGGTGCTCTCCAGTCGTAGATAAGGAAATTATCGCCACTTTCATCCGTAAGCGAGGAGATTCCAATATAAACTTTTTCCTGGGTTGAATCACCTTCTTCGATAAAATCAATACGGCCGAAATAAGGAATATCCTGCATACGACGCAGCGTGGACAATCTCTTGGATGCATGCCGATGGGCGCTTTGGCTTACAGACAGAGCTTGTGCCTCTTGTCTCAATCCAATGATGGTCTCAAGGTAATCGTCGAATGTATCCGTATTTACTTTAATTTCATCCCAAAAGTGTTTGCGGATATTTACCACTTCGTTCCGGTGCTGAGATTTTTCTGCCTCTAATCTGCTAATTTGCTCCGAAATAATCTCCATTACACTGTCCACTCGTTTTTGCTCCTGCTTATACTCTGAATTCATAGCAAACACTCCTTAATAAAATAAATCTAGGGGTTGACGAACGAATAAATTAATCGTATAATTAAGATAGGGATAATATATCTAAACTTGATTATACGATGTTTAACTATATAAATTTACCATAGATTCTCCTGTTTTTCAAGGCATGGAGCGTTTTTTTTATGTCTCGAACGTCATAAATGTTTCTTTCTACCCTCTAAACAACACCCTTTCCCCTCCACTATAAGAACACCTATTTTAATCACTATCATCATATCTAACTTTTATAAAAAACCTTTATCATGATTGGGACTTAACTTGCAGTTTGAAGTGCTGATTAAAAAGAAGAGTCGACAATTAAATCGACTCTTCTTTTTTAGGTTTGACGTTAACTGTGAACTGACTTTGCAGATGAATGAAACTTGGTTTTACGTCCCGTTTCCTGACGCACTTCTTTAATAGACATCACTCCCAGCAGACCAATCATAGAAAAGACAACTGGAGTAATAAAACCAATGTAGTATCCATCCCCTATACTCCCTGTAGCAGTCTGAAAATGATCCAATACGACTCCAAAAATACTTGGTAACAAAACAGCGCTTAGAAATCCACCCGTATTGGCAAATCCAGAAACAATTCCCGCTTCACTTATAGGAAAGGTTTGACGAACGACCGCAAAGGTTAAGGCACTTGCCCCAAATCCAAAGCCAATAATAAAGAAAAGCGCAATGAGCAGATAGTATGGCGGACTTCCTTTAAATAAAAGGAAGCATGCCCAACACAATAAAATAGTGAAATGAACCACAACGTAAGAGCGTTTAATCGCTCCCAAGCGACTTGTCATCCAACTTGCTAGAGGAGCACCAATAATGGCTCCGGTAAGACCGATCATAATCAGCTGACTCGCCTCTGATCGTGACATTCCATACACATTCATGCCAAATGGTACTGCCCATGATCCGATAAATCCGATATAAGCCCCGACCACCCCAAAGTGACAAAAAAACAAAGCCCACGCTTGTCGCGTTGAAAAGATCCTTTTTAGTAGATCCAACATTTTTTCACGTTGTTCCTCATTTTTTTCAGATGTGTATTCCAATTGTTTTGGCTTTGTTATAAGTACAAAATACAGAAGAATGCCGCATAGACACAGCAATACTCCAGCCGTAAAAAACGCTCCCCTCCAACCAAGTAAGTCTATCCAGGCTGAGAAAGGAACCGTCGCTAAAAGGAATCCTAGACTTCCGAACATTCCTGCCCAACCGATTAATCGAATAAATTCCTTGCCCTTAAACCATTGTCCCAAAATCAACACCATATTGACCCAGATAGTCGCGTCCCCTACTCCCGTTAGAATCCGAGCAAAAAACAGAACAAATTCATGTGTACCAAGGCTGTAAATAATAGTACCAATACCTGTAAAGATAGCACCCATAATGAGAAAAAAATTTGGCCCATAACGATCAGCCAAAATCCCCATCGGAATTTGCAATCCCGTGTATACAAAAAATTGAACACTTGTCAGTAACCCAATGGTTGAAGCCGTTACACTGAAATCTCTCATCACTTGATCTGTAATTAAACCCGGAGCAGTCCGCTGGCTAGCCATTAATAAATATGTAAACAAGACAGAAGCAAAAACAACCCATCTAAACCTACTATTTTGTTTGTCCACTGATTTCTACTCCTGTTAGTTTTTACTCTTATGTATATGGGCTTCTTGGAACAGTAGAAGGCTTTAATTCAATTCAATAAAAACAAACATGGCTTTAATTGTAAAGTAGTTTTTGAGCGTAAATAAAAACGCTTGGAAATAATCCAAGCGTTTTTTCACAATTTTCATTTGATGTTTCTCTTCTAACTTTTTACTTACGTTTTACGCTTACATTTTGTTTGTCTCTTGATTTTCGTAGTGTTTATCCTCTGACTTCTGAACCATAACCGCACATGCAGCATCACCTGTAATATTAACAGCTGTACGTGTCATGTCTAGTATACGGTCAACAGCTAGGACTAAGGCAATCCCTTCTACTGGTAAACCAACAGATGTTAAAACCATTGTTAGCATGATAATCCCGACACCAGGAACTCCTGCTGTACCAATACTTGCTAAAGTAGCCGTTAAGATAACAATGAGTAAATCTGTAAATGTAAGATCTATCATATACACTTGAGCGATAAATATAGTTGCAACAGCTTGCATAATTGCTGTTCCGTCCATGTTAATCGTCGCACCTAGTGGTTGGACAAAACTACTAACCGACTTAGAGATCTTTAAATTCTCTTGAGCAGTCTGCATCGCTACTGGTAAAGTTGCATTACTACTTGACGTACTAAAGGCAACGAACATCGCTGGTGAAAACTGTTTGAAAAACTCAATTGGATTACGTTTCCCCAAAATCGCAACGGTTGATCCATAAACGAGAACAGTGTGTAAAAATAAGGCTACAAAAATAGAAATCATATATAAGAACATGGCTTGTAAAGCTGAAAAACCAAGCTTTCCTATTGCCGATGCAATTAATGCGAATGCTCCATATGGAGCTATACGCATAACGAGTCCTACAAGGTACATCATAATCTCATTACCTTGTTCTACTAATTTTAAAACTCCTTTAGTTTTATCCCCTAGTCTTGCCATCGCAAATCCAATAAGAACCGCGAACGTAATAATCGGAAGCATATCACCATTAGCCATCGAATCAATAGGGTTCTTTGGAATAATGTTCAATAACGTTTCCATTACTGGAGGTGGGTCCCCTACTTCAATATTGGCTGCTTCCGTTTCAAAGGATCCACCTGCACCAGGTTGAATGATATAAGCTACTGAAAGCCCAATAGCAAGCGCAAGGGTAGTAGTAATTAAGAAATAGCCAACTGTTTTCCCACCAATTCTCCCAAGCTTTTTAGGATCACTAAGCCCAGCAGTTCCTAAAATGATGGAAAAAAACACAAGCGGGACGACTAGCATCGTGATCGAGTTTAGGAACACGGAACCGACAGGAACTAGGATATAATTATCCGCAAATTTAAAGGCTTCAGGTGCAAAAATATTAAACCCTAAACCAGTTATTAAACCTAAAATTAATGCAATGATTATATGTTTTGTTAGTTTCATAACATCCCCCTATTTCGTTATATGGACATAATTTTCTAATATAGTTAACTCTGTGTCAATGTAAGAAAATGTAAACCACTCAAAAGGGTACCGTGGGTCTAGGCACATTTCCTCACTATTTAATGGAAAAAATGTATGTAGTAATTTATTAGCTTGCGTTTAGTGATTAATTTTCATTTTATTAAAAACATTCTGAAATAATATGAATTTTACCATAAATAAAAGCTTGGAACCTCCCAAGCTTTTTTACATATTAATTATTTGTCGTTCACCTATTCTTAAGGTAAAAGATAACTATTTTTTACGACTATTCACTACTTCATCAATCACATGCTGAACACTCAGGCCGCTCGCAAAGGTTGCAAGCTGACTTTCCTTTTTACCTGTGATATGGTCAATCCATTTCCATACTTCGTTTTTATTCGTTAGTCGCCACGGACGGAATTTTTCTTCACTTGGTGGTTGATCCCATTGAAGGGCTGCTAGTCCTTGTAACTCAATCTCTTGCCACTTCTCTCCAACTTTTGCATATTGAAGGGAAGTACCAAGCTCGCAGGTTAATAAATGAAGGCTACCGTTTCGACCATGAAGCTTTATCTCAATTGTCTGATGCTTATTCGCTTGAGGCGTCACCCAGCTAGTAGAAAATGATGCCCTCACACCTTTATTAAACTGGGCTAAGAATGATACGGAATCTGCTGCTTGGTCCTCTGTCTTTTTATTAGCAAAGTCTACTAAATTTCCATTTTCCAAGAAAAATAATGAGCCATTCACTTTTATAATTTCGTCCTGCAAAATATACTGTGCCACGTCAATAATGTGGGACCCTAAATCTTGAAGAACACCACCAATGCCACCTTTTGAAATAGTTCCACGCCAACCAGGAGGACCATTCAATCCATAATCACCTGAATATTCAAAATACGAATTATGCACCTCACCAATCAAACCTTCTTCTAGAATCTCTTTCAACTTTTGGATACCTGGATGCTCCCGATACGTAAAATTAATAGCATGAACGACCGAACCCTCTTTTGCGACTTCTTCCATCTCCAAAGCTTCCTTCACGTTCATTGCCATTGGCTTTTCACATATAACATGAAGGCCATTTCGGATGGCGGCTAATGTTATATCTTTATGTGTATCATTCGGCGTAACAATACAAATACCATCTAAATTCTCTTTTTCTAGCATCTCGCGATAATCCGTATATACTTGCTCCACACCATATTTCCTCGCCATTTTCTCTGCACTTTCCCCTGTCTTACTACAAATAGCAGCGATTGTCACATCTTGATGCATTTGAAGTACAGGTAAATACCATAAGTCTGCAAACCAACTGGCACCAACAACACCCACCTTCACTTTTCCCAAGGGATTAAACCTCCTCCAAAACTACTAATTTCCCTGTCGCAGCTGACTTTATTACACTCTCCATGATTTTTTGATTTTCGTACCCATCTTTAAAGTTAGGTACATACTTTATGAACGGTCTTGCTATAAATAATCGACAAATCTTGTCATTGAATGGTGTGATATGGTCGTATCTTGAACCTAAATAACTAATATGTAATGTTCGACTAGGACATGTAAATTCCTTCAACAAATGTGCGGAAAAAATAAATAGCTCTACTAATAACCAACAGGGATGCTATTTGACTGACGGAGTAGAACTTTTTGCTTTCCTAACTTATTCTTAGTGTCCCACATTACTTCAGTCAATCAAGAAGGAATCCGATGATTTTGCCGTTAGTATTGAAATATAAATAGGAAAGAGGCATGTGCTATGCGTTTCACATTCCTCTTTCCTAGTTTCTATAGAATAATTCTCTCTTCTGTAATATTATCAAAAAAGTGGCCTTTACTTACATTTAAACCTAATTTTAATTTCTCCCCAGCGGCTACATTAATATCAGGAGAAACCCGTGATATAATACTAGTTCTATTTAATTGGCAGTATAGTATTCTTTCTGCTCCCAATAGTTCAGATACTTCCACAGCTACTTCCAGGGAGCCTGTATCCTTTAAGTGATCAAAAGGGGATAAATGCTCGGGGCGAATACCAAAAGTCATTTCTTTTTTACCGTTTAACTGTTTCTTTAGTTTTCTATACTTTTCTTCTGGCAATTTAATTAAACTATTACCTATTTTCACTCCACTTTCCGTTACTTCTGCAGGAATGAAATTCATAGCAGGGGATCCGATAAACCCTCCAACAAAGATATTATTCGGTTTTTCGTAGACTTCCTTTGGTGCACCTACCTGTTGAATAACGCCATCCTTCATGACAACTATTCGAGTTGCCATTGTCATCGCTTCGGTTTGATCATGTGTAACGTAAATCGTCGTGTTTTGTATTCGTTGATGAAGCTTTATTATTTCTGCTCTCATTTGAACCCTTAGCTTTGCATCTAGGTTTGAAAGTGGTTCGTCCATTAGAAATACTTGTGCATCCCTAACGATTGCACGTCCTAAAGCCACTCGTTGCCTTTGACCACCTGAGAGAGCTTTTGGTTTGCGATTTAAGTAAGGTTCTAAACCTAATATTCCAGCTGCCTCTAACACTCTTTTTTTGATTGTTTCTTTAGGCACCTTTCTTAAATGAAGGCCAAATGCCATGTTTTGAAATACTGTCATATGCGGATAGAGAGCATAGTTCTGAAAAACCATAGCAATATCCCTGTCTTTAGGCTCCACATCGTTCACCCGCTTACTATTAATCAGAAGGTCGCCTTCAGAGATCTTTTCTAGACCAGCAATCATTCGTAAAGTGGTCGATTTTCCGCAACCAGACGGACCGACAAATACGATAAATTCTCTATCTTTTATGTGAAGATTAAAGTCTTTTACTGCATTTGTATCTTTATCGTAGCTTTTATGGATGTGCTTAAGCTGAATTTCCGCCATTCTGTAGACCTCCTTGAAGTTAGATGATTTCACCTTTGAATAAATGCTTTGTTTACGCGTTTTAAGAAGTAATGCGGTAATAATCCAATTAGAATAAGCATCATAATGAAGCCTCGAAACATCCAGACATTGTCTTCAAAATAGAAATATAAAATAAACAAAAGCAATACACTCAGAGTCCTACCTACACTTAATGCTACCTCTCTGACTACCACTAGTTCTGTTCTTATTTTTCCATGCAGATCATACATAGAAATATTATTTAATGCTAATGTATGAAATGGCAGTTCAAATAAAGGCAAACAAATTCCGGAAATAATCCCGTACACCAGTAACGTCGTCCAGTTAACTTCTAATACTAAGCCGAATAAAGAAAGGCTTAGAAATAAATTCCCTATCAACATCATCTTCATTCTGTATTCTCCCCTCCCATATTTACCTATTAAATAGTAGGTAAATACGGAAAGGACCGTCGTTATAAAAGCAAAGCCACCAATGATAGATTCCTTTTCTGTCAGCATAAACACCCATAGAATGATAGCGAAAGATAAGACACCTGCACGAAATGAGTTAGCGGTGAAAGCATAAGTCAAAGCCCGCCATTCTCTACTTTTATGGACTATAATTATTTCCTTCCAATAAAAAGGTTCACTTTCCTTATTCTTAGGCAACAGCAAGCTAAGTATAAAAGTAAATAAAAAGATTAGTGCTGCTGCTGAAAATAACAGATAGTAACCTTTAAGATTGGTATAAGTTACGATAATCCAGCCTGCAAAAAGTGGACCTAGCATCTGGGAAAAGGAATTAAATATGCCGTTGACTCCATTAAACCAATCCCTGTTATGTTCCTTCGTATAATCAATGGACAAGGTATTTACTGCCATCCAATAAAATCCTGATCCTATACCGAATATAATCCCTAAGAGTATGATTGAGTTGCTAGCGGATTCCCCCAGATAGAGGATGAAAAGATAGAATAGTAATTGAAGTAGACCTCCTGTAATTAAGCCATTTCTTTTCGAACCCTTTTTGCTAATCCAACCTGCAAGTACAAAAGCTGGAAGCCAAGCAAGATACATCACTAAATTAAATAAGACAACCTTCTCAAACTGTTCCGTTACTCTGAATAAAAATACATTCACAAAAACATTGGCTAAACTATTTGCTAAGGTATTAAAACAAGAGATGGTTAATAATACCTTTGTTTTTTGAGAAAGTGTTGGTTGATTTAACTCTATTGCTACTGATTGCTCCATTTTTTTCTCCGATCGTGTGAACACAATAATTTATCATTCGAAATAGATGGGATTACTTAAAAGTGCAAGAGAGTAATCTTCTATCTCTTCGAAATACCTCCAGACTTCTACTCTAATAAACTTCTGGTCTTCTACAGATATCTTATATTCTAGGAATTCTTCTTTATTAGCTAGAATGAAGCACTTCTCTATGCCCCTATTTGTAATAATCTTGATTGTATCCCTGTCATTTAGCTTGGCTACCTTTATTAATACTTCCCTATCCACTAAAGAAGAGGTAACCTTATCTCCCATCGTATAGCCTGCGAAATTCATTTCTACAGTAGGACCCTCAGGGGAATAGGTCAAAAATAGGTGGCCCTGATCAATCGCACTAAAAATAGATTCGGTATTCTTCCCTTCTGCATACACCCAATTAGTCGGCGCACCATGTTTCACAAAGGGATGAGGCCGATGAACATCACTTCCTCCAACAGCCACTATTCTTTTCCCTGTAACTAATTGCTGATGCCACCAATTTAGTGTTGTTTCATTATCCTTCCTCCATGGACCATTCCAAACCTCTAGCCAATTGAAGGGAGCCTGTAAATCCCACATCCAAGGGCAGTGAGTACAGTGGGGATGATTAACTACTACCCTTCCACCCTGACTCTGAACTTGTTGAAAAATCGGTTCTATTTTATCTGTCTTTTTGAGACGGAAATCAATCCCCGGATCTTTTAAGCCTAGAAGATTCGCATGCCCCCAGCTTGTTGTTAACTCAAAACCAGGGATAAAATGAACGCTTGAATGCGGAGAAACATCATAATTCTGGCTTATTGTGTTATGATCCGTCAATGCAATAAAATCTAGGTTCTGTTCCTTTGCAATACTAATAACTTGTTCGATTGAATATGTTCCATCACTGTGAACAGTATGGGTATGCAAATCCCCTTTATACCATTGATACTGCTTGCTGAACATGCGGATGGTGACTCTAACCGAACATTCTGTTTCACTAATTTTATATAGACCCAAAAGGACTGCCCATTCTCCACTTTCAAATGCACCGGGTAAGTAACCTGGCGTGGCATAGTCTTCTTCCACCACAAAGGATTTTCTTGCCCCACCACTCCAGCCTCTTATGCGATTTTGATCCTTTAAACCTAAATCCACCACAGAGCCCGCGGTCAATATTTCATAACTAACTTCTAACCTTTTAATGTTGTTTTTCATGTGAAATGGTATTTCTACGTATTCTCCTTGTTGATCAGGGTAAAAGTTTTTTTCTATGGTAATACATTCCACATTGTTTCCGTTCATCCCTATCCCTCCGTTATTCCTTAGTTGAACCGAGCATAATTCCTTTTACAAAGAACTTTTGTACAAATGGATAAATGAATAGTAGCGGGATAAGCGCAATCATAATCCCTGCCATTCGAACATTGTTCGTAAAGAAATCTGCACTTGACGTAGCATCAGAAGTAATAATTAAAGAACGTAATGCTAACTGAAGCGTATATTTTTCTGGATCATTGATATACAACAAAGCGGACGTAAAGTGATTCCAACGACTTACAAACTCAAACAGGGTTATCGTCGCCAATCCCGGCAGTGCCATTGGCATGTATATTTTACGGAAGATGGTAAAATCCGATGCTCCATCCATTTTCGCTGATTCTGCAAGACTATAGGGCACGGAAAAGAAATAATTACGCATTAATAGAATACTGAAGCCAGACACCAATCCTGATATCACTAAGGAAGTGAGCGTATTCAATAAACCTAAATCCTTATTTACAATATAAAGAGGAATCATGATAGCTTCTGCAGGAATCATCATCGTGATCATGATAAAACTAATAATCATCTTCTTTCCCGGAAGTTCTTTTTGAATCAGAACATAACCAGCCATCGAGGCCAATATGACATGTCCAACTGTTCCAAAGATAGTAACAATGATATTATTCATAACTGGCCGCCATAGCTCAAGCCTGCTCCAAATGGTCTGATACCCTTCTAGACTAAATTGAGACGGCCACAATTTAATGCCTGGCTGCATCGATGCAACATTGGAAGAGAATGAAACCGCCCAAGTGTTAATCAGAGGAATAATCATTACTAGTACAAGTGAAAAAAGAAAGAGCGTATTAAAAAGATGAAATGGTTGTCTATATTCCTTCTTAGATAGAAAAAAATTCTTCATATTACATCTCCTCGTCATACCTGATTACTTTTCTTGTAACAATCGTTAAAATCAAGGTCATGATTAGTACTAAAAATGCTGCGGCGGATGCTATCCCCATCTGAAACTGTAAAATTCCCTTTTCATACGTATAGGTCATAAATACATTCACTTCACTTGCGATAGCGGGGTTGCTCAATATGAAAATTTGATCAAAAATTCTCAAAACACCCATGACATTCAATAACAAAACAATTTTCATAGTCGGTATTAATTGAGGTAGTGTGACATGTTTTATTTTCTGGAATCTGTTTGCTCCATCGATACTAGCTGCTTCATATAAGCTCGGGTTAATGCCTACAATAGCCGCCATATAGAGGATACAGGTGTAACCCATGTCCTTCCATATTGCCGTAAGAATCATGATTGGCTTGGCATAATCGCTTTTTACTAGAAAGTGAACAGGATTCTCTTTGCCAAACCACTTCAACAGTTCATTAACGAGACCACCATCAGGAGAAAGCAAGAAGATCCAGATTCCACCTACCACTACCCACGAGAATAGATGCGGTAAATAAATAACTGTCTGTGTGAAACGTTGGAAAATCGAACTTATTGCCTCATTTAATGAAATAGCAATGATAATAGGAAAAATAAAGCCGATTATTAATATCCCACCACTAATGGCAAACGTATTAATGGTTACCTTTAAAAATTCAGGGTCTTTCAAAACAAATAAGTAGTTTTCAAAACCAACGAACGGCCTATCCCCTATTAACCGGAATTCTTGAAAACTGATGATTAGCCCCCTTACCAAGGGATAATAAGCAAATAAGATAAAATAAATAAAAATGGGTATTAACATGAAATAAAGGGAACTATTCCTTTTTAATGTGTTCATATTTACACCTTCTGCTAAGTATTTTGTTAGATAAATACAGAAAGGAGAGGATTCCCCTCTCCTACTATTTATTTGTCAATTAAACTAGCATTGAGTAACTCCTTATGCATCATTTCTACTGCATCTTTAGCCGGAATTTCACCCATCATAGCTTGGAAAGCATACTTTGTTACAATTTTTTCAGCGTTAGGCCAATCAGCAGTAGAAACCTCAACCGTTGCATGATTATCTAAGATGATTTGTTGAGCTTCTTTTACACCCTTCATCTCTCCCATTGGATTTTGGAAGTTTGTATTGTTGGGAAAAGGGGCACCATGGTCCATACCATGCTCTTTACCTATATCCGTTAATTGATATTCTCCTGCTTCACTAACCGTAAAGTCATGATCTTTGATACCTAATGTCCCTAAGATATTACCTTCCTCGGAATGCCAGAATTCTAAAAAATCCATTGCCAAACCTGGATTTTCCGCATTTACAGGGATTGCCCAAAGACTTGGATCTCCGCGACGAAGCATAATTTTTCCATCTTCACCAACTGCACCTGGTATTCCCTTTGCTTCAAATTCAGTTTCAGGATTCTCTGTTTGCGCAATATTGTTAAACAATCCTACCCATGCGTCCCAATACGTCACCATCCCCACACGATCTGTTAAAAATAACTCCCGCATTTTTCCTGTATCATTTGTCGCAAAGTTAGGATCTAATATTCCTTCTTTATAAAGCTTTGCAAACCACTCATACACAGGTACAGCGTCTTCAGTAGCATATGGAATCGTTCTGTTGCCACTTTCATCTACCACATATCGATATTTCACTCCAGCAGCACTCATAAATCCTTGGATATCATACAAACCTGCGGTAGATAATCCATACGTATCATCTTTCCCGTTTCCATCCGGGTCTTCTTCTTTAAATGCTTTTAATACTTGATAAAAGTCCTCTAAAGTCTTTGGTTCTTCTAAATTTAATTTTTCCATCCAATCTTTGCGGACCGTTGGAAGCGTTCCTCCCTCAAACTTATTAAATATCCCGTAAATTTTTTCATCCTCTGTTTTTACAAGTTCCCATTCTTCAGTAGGAACAACTGTTGGATCTGATAATATCTTAGAACCTATAACTTCTTCTGTTAAATCAGTCAATACTCCCTGATCTACCAAAATATCTAGCATCGGCTTCGTTAAATAAACTAAATCGTATTTCTCACCTGAAGAAATAGTTGCCAAAAGTTTTTGGTCATAATCTGCCGGTGGCTTGTCCATCTTCACTTTAATACCAGTCAAACGCTCAATTTCTTTTTCGAACATTGCATGCTCTTCCGGATTTTTACCACCAACTACATTTGTTAATATCCTAAGTGTTTGATCACTGTTTTTTTCATCTGCAGCTACTGTGTCACTCGTTCCGTTGGATGATGAACAACCAGAAACAAAAATAGTAAGTATAAGTACAAGAATAAAACTTTTATATGGTAGCAACTTTTTATAAGTCATGATATACCCTCCATTATTTAAAAATTTTGTTTATTCTGCTCAAAAAACACCTTGCACCGAGATGTAGATCCTCGTTCTATGATAGTTGCAGGAATTACTACACGTTTAACTAAATTGCTTTTTGCTACTATTAATTCTGTCAATAACCGAGTAGCTTCCCGACCTAACAGCTCTGAATTCAGATTTGCACTAGATAATGGTGGAGAAAACTCGTGCGTTAGACCTCCATTATCACTGAAAGAGATAACCGATAGATCGTTTGGAATTTCAACCCGTAATTCAGCGGCTGCCTTAAAGACCCCAAATGCCATTTTGTCTGTATCTGTTATAACTGCTGTTACAGACGAATTCTCTTTAAGCAATTTCAAGGTAGTAGAATAAGCGAACTCGATAGATGTTAGTTCATTCTTAAACTCAACGATATGTTTGAAAGATTTTATTCCATAATCCTCACAAGCATTTCGATAGCCCATTTCTCTGTCTTTCGCAACCGTTCGATTTTCAGGTGCATTAAGGAATAATATGTCTTCATGACCTTTTTCAAGTAAATGCTTTGTCACCTCATACGCTATTCCAATATTGTCATTATCCACGTAAGAAACAGCATTTTCATACCGTTTTGGTGGTTTCCCGATAACAACTATCGGCTTCTCTTTAATAATTTCAGGTTTCAACCTGTTATCCCTTTCCATAGGATCCATCAGAATTTCCCCGTCAACTGGGCTGGAAACTTGATTCTGTAATTCTTCTTGAAACTGTTGCGACAAGGTATTTATTAATAATTGATACCCTGTAGAATTGCACTCATGAAGAACTCCATTTATTAAAGATAAATGAAAATGACTAAACTTCACGTTCTCTGCCTTCATGTTTAACCCCAAAATTCTTGTTTCCTTCGTAGCCAATGTCCTGGCCCAATAATTAGGTTTGTACCCAAGTTCCTTTGCTGCCTGCAATACTCTTTCAGAAACCTCCTTACTTATTGGTCTTTTTTTACTGAATACACTTGAAACCGTACTTTTTGAAACCCCAGCTACTTTTGCAACATCACTAATAGTCGTCATCCAAATTGCCTCCTTACACGTTAGATATTAAACCGGTTTTGTTAAGTGGACACACCTTTTATGTAAACAAACCATTAAATTAATGTTTAAAAATCTAAAATTAATTAAATCGGTTTTATGAGCTGATACCTCTATTAGCACAAAAAAAAGCAACTATTCAAACGTTGCTTTTCCGATTCGGTGAATAGAATCCCCGACCTGCTCAACCGCTTATTTCTGATTTTTTTTGATTCCGAGTAAAAATATATTTATAGCATAAATAAGACTTTCATCTAAATCGATAGGTAGTTTAAATTCATTATTTTGTTCTAATGATGCAAAGCCGTGAAGAATACTTCTTAGTGTTCTTACTGCGTGTATGGAGTCCTGCTCTGGAAGGCTATAGTCCATCAGCGCTTCAAGTACGATTGTAACAATTTTCTCGCCGGTTTCTACAACTTCAGAATCTTGATTCTCTGAGGAACAATTATCCAAAAAAAACAAATAGCAGCACTGATAACCATCAGTAATGCTATTTGTCTCTAAATCCTGTTTTATAAAACTTGACCAGTATCAACCCTAGTAGAACTTTTCCCCTTAACCAGCTTTAACGTCGCTACAATAAGAAAGCTAACAATCACTAATAAGAGCCATGAACTTACCTTTCCTAGATGAACGAGACTCCACGCATTGGTTTGGTTAGGATATTCCCAAGCGCCAAAGAAGGTGGCGATATTTTCGGCTATCCAGATAAAAAATCCGATGAGCACAAAAGAAAATGCGAGTGGCATCCGGTAACGAGATCCACCAACCTCGTAGGTGACCCATGATTTCCAAAAGACGATAATGACAAGTCCCGATAACCACCAACGAATGTCAATCCAATAATGGTGGGTGAAAAAGTTCAAATATATCGCAGCTGCAAGTGGTACAACTACTAGAAATGGAGGCCACTTCACAAGTTCAACATCTAGCCTTCTCCACGCTTGGCAAAGATAGCTCGCAACACTTGCGTACATGAAGCCACTATACAAAGGGACTCCGAAAATTTTCGAATATCCTTCCTCCGGATATGACCAGGACCCCATATGCACTTTGAACAGTTCAAGCGCAAGCCCAATAATGTGGAACAATGTAATAACCTTAAGTTCATCCCGTGTTTCAAGTCCAGATCGCACCATCCACCACTGCATTAGAAGGCAGATGATGAGTAGCCAATCATACCGTGGTAAAAAAGGAAGTGGTAAGATTTTGGTTAATGCTAAAGAAGCAAAAATAACAACAGGAAACAAACAAGATATGGCCTGCTCCCAGCCAAAACGTATGAGTTGTTCTAATGCTCTCATGCTTTATGCCTCCAAAAGTTTTTCGAAATATAACTACGTCCTAGTAATAAGTTAGCGCTAATAGTTTAGAGCGAAACACAAAGGTTTACCTCCATTAACTAACTCTACATTTTATCCATCCATGTCATCGTCAGGTCTGTATTCTAAAACATCGCCAGGCTGACAGTCTAAAGCCTTACAAATCGCCTCTAAAGTGGACAAGCGAACCGCTTTTGCCTTTCCATTTTTCAATATAGAAAGATTCGCCATCGTGATTCCGACTCGTTCCGATAGTTCTGTGACACTCATTTTCCTTTTTGCTAGCATCACATCAATATTGATTATAATTGCCATTGTTTTCACCTCAGACCGTTAATTCATTTTCAGATTTTATATCGATAGCTTCTTGCAGGAGTCTTTCGAGAACAGCAGCAAAGACTGCGATAACTAATGAAGCAAAAATAATGACCAATCCGATGATGATGACACCTGGGGCGTCGTCTCTCTCCGCTATGAGATAAAAGAGTGGCATGCCTACTACATAGAAGATACTGATTATAACGGCACATTTTTTGATATTCTTTAAAGCCTTAACAGATAATTCCGAGAACGCTTTGTTCTTGTCGATATAGCTTAAAAGTTTAACAGCTTGATACAGAGCAAAGTAAAAAGGTATCGCCGAACCATACAAAAGAATAAAAACAAGATATTTTAGATAAGCTTTATCTGGATATAAATCTACTGCAAAATTCCCAATCTCAGGCACCAAAAATATGCACATAGCAAGAACTGGAATTCCGATAAGAATAACAGCCGTCTTTAAAAAGAGAGTTGTTCCTTGTTTCATAAAAAGCACCTCACATATTTATTTTCAAATTGATTATAACATATATTTATCGTTTTACAATAAATTATTATTGCGTTTTATCCTTTTATTATTGTTATTAAATAACTTATTAATTTTGGACAAAGTTAAAAGCATTCCTCATTACAGAGAAATGCTCTATAAATGTAACCTTTTCAATTTCTAACTTGTTCAACCCTCAACTAACCTTAAACTTGCCCTACTACTACTTTCCCTTTATAAATAACTGCTTCACGCTTTGGTGTTCTTGCAACAGCTTCTGCGGAGCAAGCGGCGTTTACTAATAGTAAGTCTGCATCGTCACCTACAAGTGGCCATGTTACCTCTCCTGCTTTATTTAATGGAGTAGGTCCGCCTGTTCCATATTTTAGAACGTTCGCTAACGTACGTTCGTCACTTTTCCGATACACTTCACAATATCTTGTTACTTTTTCTAATACATCGCCTGTTCCATATGGTCCCCACGAATCATAAAAGCCGTCGCAACCTAGAAATACATTTACTCCATGGTGATCTAATATTTCAATCGGTGGAAGGGTTCGAGATATTGGAATAGTTGACATGATAGACATACCTAAAGCACTTAATTTTTGCGCGATTTCTTCTTGTTGGCCAACAGGGACATCTCCTAAACTGAACGCATGACTTACAGAGACCCGATTATTCCATTTTGCCTCTTCTACCATTTCGGCCAATTTATCAACAGTATAGTAACCTAGGTGACCACCGTCATGTAAATGGATATCTACATCTGCATTATATTCCGTCGCTAAGTTCATCACTTCATCTAGTGACTTTTCTATATTTTCATCTATTCCTGCTGGATCTAATCCTCCAACGAGATCTGCTCCTGATCTCATCGCCTCCCTCATTAAAGGAAGGACGTCCCCTTTTAATAATCCATGCTGCGGAAAGGCTACTATTTCATAAGTCAACTTGTCTGCATAATCTTCTAGAGCTGCTTTGACCCCTTCTAAATTTTTTAAGCCAATGTACGGGTCAATATTAACATGCGTTCTTATATGAGTGGAGCCATTTGAAAGTAATAAATCGATCATTTTACTAGCACGTTGTTTTGTCGTCGGAGCTAACTCTTTTAATTCCATCGCTTCATAACGGAGACGCTCTTTTAAATTTTTGACAGGTTTACAAGCTTTCCAATCTAAGGAAAGATATGTTTTATCTAAATGATTGTGCATCTCTTTCATCGTTGGAATAGCTAGCATTCCCTTCCCATCTACCACTTTTTCTGCTGCTGGAATGGTATAACTAGAAAGCTTTTTCTCTACTATTTTCCCATTAGAAATTTTAAGATGAAAAAGTTCCGTTTTTGTTTCATATCTACCACTTTCATCTTGCGTAAATCCAGTATCTAACTTAACATTTTTCAACCAGTAAGCTGACGTCATGGTTGCATCCTCCTTACAAACTATTATCAAGGCTATTATTTAGATAGAAATACAGCAATCTTATTTATGAACGTACTCTTTCGATTCAACTTTTTTACCTTTAAAGAATAAGGATTCTACCGTTCCCCTTCTCGCTACCGCTTCTGCAGAACAAGTAGCATTTACTAACATCATCGTGGCATCGTCTCCTACTTTCGGCCAAACTTGCTCCCCTTTTTCATTTAAAGGTGTCACTCCACCAGTTCCATATTTTAATGCTCTTGATAAGGAGAATTCGTCAATCATGCGAAATCTCTCCGCAAGCACACCTAGCTTTTGAATTGTATTTCCTGTACCAAATGGAGACCAATGATCGGTAATCGTATCGTGACCTAGCGAAAGCATTAAGCCTGATTGATCCAATGTCGGAACAGGAATAGTAGGTCGGTTTATTGGAATGGTTGTGGTAATATCCATTTCTTGTTCCTTTAAAATGGCTATCATTTCATGTAGTTCTTGGCCTTGTAGATCCCCTAGTGCAATTCCGTGACTAATGGTAGCTTTCCCTTTTAACTTTGCTTCTTCTGTGTAATGAGCCATTCTTTTGAAAGTAAAGGCGCCTAACGTGTTCGGATCGTGTAAATGAATGTCTACCCCTTTATTACTTTCAGTTGCTATATCAAAAATGGTATAAAGAGACTTCTCGATGTCTCGATCAACGGTGGCTGGATCAACACCACCAACTAATGTAGCACCATTCTTCATCGCATCCCGAACAAGCTGGACAGAATCACTTCGAAGTAATCCATGTTGAGGAAAGGCTACAATCTCATACGTCAGGACATCTTCATATTTCTTCAAGGCATTTACGGTAGCCTCGAGATTTTTCAGACCGATAACAGGGTCCACATTACAATGCGTTCTAATATGTGTGTGGCCATTTTTCAACAGTAACTCGATAATCTTTTCTGCACGTTCTTGCGCTGTTGGTAACAGTTTAGGAAGTAATTCCTGTTCTTCTTCTATTCTCGTAAAAATTCCTTTCGTAGGAGGCATACACGCCTTCCATTGACCACCATAATACGTTTTATCAATATGAATATGCATATCTCTTAAAGTAGGCAGTAGTAATTTTCCACTTGCATCGTACTGTGCTTCACCATCACTTGGAAACGTGTGGCTAATGTCCGCCACTTTTCCTTGTTCAATTTTTATGTGTGCGATTTCTGTTTCCGTACCAATTACACGTTCGTTCTCGTACTTAAACCCCTTCTCTAATCGAACATTCGTTAACCAATAACTAGTCATTTAATCTTCCTCCCTTATGTGTTAAATAAACAACTCACTTTGCAAAAGAGATTACTTAATTACTACATCTTCTATCATTAAATAATTAGATGCATTGATCCAAAATCCACTTACGTTATTACTGTGAACCGCCATATGCTCATAGTTACGAATTGGAATATATACGGCATCATCTAACTCTATTTGCATCACTTCTTCATATAATTGAAGACGAGTGGCTTCATCCGTTTCTTGTCGTGCCGCCTCAATCATTTCATCCACCTTAGGGTTACTATAATAGAAATGGTTCCCAGCAGGACCTTGAGATGCCGTATGGAATAAATTATACTGGTTGTAATCCCCATCACCAGTTGCGTTCCCCCAACCACCAATGAACATATCGTGCTCTGAATTATTGATCATTTCAATATAAGTACCATACTCCATTACTTGAATTTCAACGTCTATTCCAATCCCTTTTAACTGAGATTGAATCACCTCTGCCATATTAATCCGCTCTTTCCGATCACTAGTGAGTAGCTTAAGATTTAGACCACCCTCATAGCCTGCCTCTTTTAATAATTTCTTTGCTTCATTAAGATCGTAATCTAACGGTTTAACCTCTTCACTATGACCAAACACTTTCGGACTCATTGCGGCATTTGCAAGTGTACCGACATTATTGTAGACTCCTTCGATAATCGCTTCTCTTTCCACAGCATGACTGATCGCCTTGCGGACTCTTACATCATCGAGTGGTTTCTTTTGCGTATTAAACCCAACGTACTCTACAGCTAAGCCTTCAGTTCGATAAAGCCCCATATTATCGGAAGCTTCAATTCTATCTAGCTCGGTTACTGGTACTTGGTCATTAATATGTGCTTCTCCCGTTTCAATTAAAGCTAGACGAGTAGCGTCTTCAGGAACTACCTTAAATACTACTTGGTCAATATTTGCCTTTTTGCCCCAGTATCCATCGTTTTTTGATAATGTAATTTCTTGTCCCGATTTCCACGTTTCAAATACAAATGGTCCCGTTCCAATCGGATGTTCCAATAATTTATTAGGATCCTCTATTAAAGCTTTCGGACTTAAAATACTCCCCTCACTACTCGCTAAAATCGATAATAAAGGTGCATATGGGTAATCTAATACGAACTGTACTGTATATTCATCTACTATCTTTACTTCATTAATCATAGAAAATTTTTCTCGTTGTGGTGATCCCGTCTCTGGATCTAGCAATCGATCAAACGTTGCTTTCACTGCTTCTGCGTTAAAAACAGCGCCATCATGAAATTCGATTCCTTCGTTTAAGGTAAATTCCCACGTTGTGTCATTAACGACATTCCACTCCTTCGCTAAAAGTGGCTCTATTTTAAAATCCTTATCCGGCTTAACTAAACCCTCATACACCTTTTGATACACAATATTTGCTGAAGGAATATCTGTAATAAAATGTGGATCAAGCTTTGTTGCATCCGATAGTCTGGCTACGATTAATGACCCACCAGTTTTTACTGAATCACTGTCTCCATTTGACTGGCTAGAATTTGTAGATTGAGTAGAACAAGCTTGGGTAAAAAGTAAAACGATTCCTAAAATAAGAGACAACAATACTTGTTTGTTACGATGCTTTTTCATTCTCCTTCAACTCTCCTTATTTATTAATTTATTGATTCGAAATGAAACGCCCCTTCAAAACCTCCTTACGAATGGATATCTGTATTATAGAAAAAAATAGCGATATTTATTTGCAGTATTTTTACGAAAATTTACACTATTTAGACTAAAGATTTAAAACATATTTACTTTCAAGATATTTTTGATAATTTTTAATAAATCAGTTACTTAAAAGGAGGGTGCTAATAATCCATAAACTGTAAGGAAAGAATCACTTATCGATTATAAGGAGGTCAATTCGATGGAAGTAAAAAATGAAACGATAGCTATTGGTGGACAAGTACTTGCTCCCGTTAATCACTCTAAATTTAAAGACTTTGTATCTAACTTACTAATAAATAAAGCGGCTGCAGCCGGAGCAATCATCATTATTGTTTATATTTTAATCGCTTTATTTGCACCACTTCTTGCTCCATACGATCCATATGAAATCAATTTAGAAAACAAATTACTACCACCATCATTCGATCATTGGATGGGGACAGATGATAAAGGGAGGGATATTTTAAGTCGAATCATTTATGGATCACGAATTTCGATGGGTGTAGGGTTTGCCTCGGTTTTATTCGGAGCATTCTTTGGAATTACTTTTGGTCTAATTGCAGGCTACTATGGCAAATGGACCGATTCTATCATTATGAGAATGATGGATATACTACTAGCTTTCCCAGGAATTTTATTAGCACTAGCTATTATTAGCGCTCTCGGTCCAAGCATGATTAACGTTACCATTGCCGTTGGGGCATTTTCGGTTCCATTATTTGCACGAATTGTTCGAGGTTCCACTTTAGAAGTGAAACGACTTGAATATATTGATGCTGTTCGCTCTCTTGGTGCAAATGATGCGACGATTATCTTTGTTCACATTCTTCCTAATATCCTTTCACCAATAATAGTTCAAGGTACATTACGTCTTGCAACTGCTATTCTATCTGCAGCTGGGTTATCTTTTCTCGGTTTAGGCGCACAGCCACCTTCACCAGAATGGGGAACGATGTTAAGTAGTGGGAGAGATTTCTTATTCTCGGCACCTTATATTGCGATATTCCCTGGACTAGCAATCGCCATTCTAGTTTTAGGATTTAATATTTTTGGAGATGGACTACGTGATGCGCTTGATCCACGTATGAAATCGTAAATAGAGGAGGGAAAAGAAATGACGATGTTTATTTTAAGACGTATTGCTCAAACCATTCCAGTAGTCATTGGCGTTACGTTCGTTGTTTTCTTCATCATGCAACTAGTTCCTGGTGATCCTGCAGTATTACTTGCTGGCGAAGGTGCATCAAAGGAAACAATCGCAGCCGTTAGAGAGCAGCTAGGACTTAACAAACCATTATACGCTCAATATTTTGACTATCTATCTAACCTTTTACGAGGCGATTTTGGTGTTTCTTTAAAAAATAGCCAACCAGTCTTAGACGAAATCCTTGTTCGGTTACCTATTACGATTGAACTCGCTATTTTCAGCATCATTATCACGATTTTTCTAGGAATGATAGCTGGTATTGTTTCTGCGATTAAACCTTATTCCCTTACAGATACACTCGTTATGCTTGTAGCATTAATCGGTATTTCCATGCCTAGTTTCTGGTTAGGTCTTCTACTAATGTTTTTCTTTTCTGTGAAGCTACAGATCTTCCCTGTTGCTGGCTGGGATAGTTTGGTTCATACCATTCTTCCTGCTTTAACATTAGGAGCAGCTGGTGCAGCCATTGTCGCACGAATGACAAGGTCTAGTATGCTCGAAGTTGTTAGACAAGACTATATTCGAACTGCTCGTGCCAAAGGAGTTCGCGAAAGAGTCATTATCTATCGCCACGCACTACGAAATGCATTAATTCCTGTTATCACAGTCATCGGTTTACAATTTGGTGCACTACTTGGAGGAACCGTACTTGTAGAATCCATCTTTGCCATTAACGGACTCGGAAGAATGATTGTGGATGCAATTAGAATGAGAGATTTACCGATGGTTCAAGGTGGAGTGTTAGTTGCATCGATGGTGTTTGTTATCGTGAATTTATTCGTAGATATCCTCTACCGTTTCTTTAATAAGCGAATTGAACTTAACTAAGGAGGACAAATGATGGTAGCAAATAAAGAAGCAATTTTACAAGTGAAAGGATTAAAGACACACTTTTTTACAAAACGTGGGGTAAGCAAAGCAGTAGACGGCATTGATTTCACCGTAAATAAAGGAGAAACGCTTGGCATTGTTGGAGAATCCGGATGTGGTAAAAGTATGACTTCCCTTTCCATTCTCCGCTTAATTCCTTCTCCTCCAGGAAAGATTACGGATGGAGAAATTATATTTAAAGGAAAAGACATATTAGCCTTACCTGAAGATGAAATGAGAAAGATTCGCGGAAATGAAATCTCAATGATTTTTCAAGAGCCAATGACCTCTCTAAATCCTGTAATCCCAGTTGGAAATCAAATCGCTGAAGCTATTTCCCTTCACCAAAAAGTAAAAAAGAAGGATGCATGGAAAAAGGCAGTTGAAATGCTAAGGCTTGTCGGAATTCCCTCCCCAGAAAAACGTGCGAAGCAAGAGCCTTTTCAATTAAGCGGTGGGATGCGCCAACGAGTAATGATCGCCATGGCCCTTTCCTGTAACCCTGAGGTGTTAATAGCAGACGAACCAACGACAGCCTTAGATGTAACGATTCAAGCCCAAATACTAGAGCTAATTAAAGACCTTCAAACGAAGCTTGGGATGAGTGTTATCCTAATTACACATGATTTAGGAGTTGTCGCGGAAACATGTGATACGGTTGCAGTAATGTATGCAGGCAATATTGTCGAATACGCCACGACTGAACAATTATATGAAAATCCAAAACATCCATATACACAAGGATTGTTAGAATCTCTACCAAAGATTAACGAAGACCAAGAAGAGTTAAGAACCATCGAAGGAAGCGTACCGAGTCCTTATAATATGCCACAAGGCTGTCGCTTCGCTTCAAGATGTCCATATCAACGCTCACTTTGTCATGAACAACCGCCAACACTAGTAGAAAGTAGCGATGGATCTAAAGTAAGTTGTTGGAAGTATACCGATCAATGGGTAGATCAAGCCATGCATAGGGGGGTTCTTAATTAATGGAAACGACTGTAGCGAATCATTCATTGTTAGAAGTAAAGAACTTAAAGCAATACTTCCCTGTAAAACGAGATTCCATCTTTCAACCAAAATCCTATGTAAAGGCAGTCGATGATGTCTCCTTTTTTCTAAAGGAAGGAGAAACATTGAGCATCGTTGGCGAATCTGGGTGTGGGAAATCCACAACTGGTCGTGCCATTTTAAGACTAGATGAACCGACTGATGGAGAAATCTACTATTCTGGTCATAATATATTAAACCTCAATAAGAAAGAGCTGAGAAAACTTAGGAAGGATCTACAGATTATTTTTCAGGATCCATTTTCCTCTTTAAATCCTAGAAGAACGGTCAAACAAATGCTAAACGAGGCAATGGCGATTCAGAAAGTCGTTGAAAAACAAAATCGACTAGCTAGAATGGAAGAGTTGCTACAGATTGTAGGACTACCGACAGAAGCACTTGACCGCTATCCGCATGAATTTAGTGGTGGACAAAGACAAAGGCTCGGTATCGCAAGGGCACTTGCTGTTAATCCTAAGCTAATCATTTGTGATGAAGCCGTTTCTGCACTAGATGTTTCCATCCAAGCACAAATTCTAAATCTCTTAAAAAAGCTACAAAAACAGTTTCAGCTAACCTTTCTCTTTATTTCACACGATTTAAGTGTGGTAAGACATATTTCTGACAGAGTGATGGTAATGTATTTAGGAAAAGTCGTAGAGATTGCAGATAAAAAAGACTTATTTGAACAACCTTCACATCCATACACGAAGGCGCTAATCTCTTCCATTCCGATACCAGATCCCAAAATAAAACGGGAAAGAGTCTTATTAAAAGGAGATGTCCCTTCTCCAATTAACCCTCCTACTGGGTGCCGTTTCCATACACGTTGCCCATTCGCTGTAGAAAAATGTAGAGCAGTAGAACCAGCTTTAAGAGAGATGAAACCTAACCATTTTGTAAGCTGTCACTTTGCAGAAGATTTTGACCAACAATGATTTTTTTATACTATAATAGAAACAATATTTAATAAGGGTAAGGCACTAGCCTTCCCCTTTTAAGCACAATTGAAGGAGAATTGTATCTCATGATTTCGATTGAAGGTTTCTCCATTTACATCATGATTAGTGTTCTAGCACCTTTAATAGGTGTGTTTACCTTATTATTTTTATTTATATTCGAAGAAAGAATTGATCTTCTAGAGAAACAAAAACGGGAAATAGCATTAGAACGAGAACTGCAAACAGCCCGTTACAATCAATTGACACAGGAAATACAGCCTCATTTCTTTTTTAATACGTTAAATTCTATTTTAAGCTTAGCAAGGTTGGAGCGAAAAGAAGAATTAGTCCATTCCATCGAAACTTTATCAAAGCTATTAAAATTTAAATACCAAACGAATCAATCGCTTGTCACAATCGAAGAAGAACTAAACTATGTACAACATTATTTAGATTTACAAAAGGTACGATTTCGCGACAAACTCCAATCCACGATCTACGTGGACCCAGAAGTTAAAGAAGCCATCATCATCCCATATTTAGTCCAAACATTTGTGGAAAATGCCTTTAAACATTCATTTGAAAAGTACCTTGGCGAGGCAACGTTACGGATAACCATTGAAAAAAAGGAAACAGAAGTTTATGTGACAGTTTGGAATAGCACGCAGGATTCTATCCCTATGTCTACGACAGAAGTGGGCATTGGGTTAGAAAATATTAATAGAAGACTTGATTTACTCTTTCCCACAAATCGTAAAACGGTGCAAATTGTAAATGATAAAGCCGGAACAAGTGTAATTGCTATTTTCCCATACGAACTTCATACCAACAGTTAGGAGGGTGTTAGATTGAATATACTACTAGTAGACGACGAATTGCTTGAACTAGAACAACTAGACTATTTAATCACAAAAGAAATCCCCCATGTGAACATTTTTAAAGCACAGGATGCATCACAAGCAATGCAAATCGTAAAACAACACGATATTTTTCTAGCATTTTTAGATATTCAACTACCTGGCAAACCAGGATTGGAGCTAGCTAAGGAACTTACACTTACCTATCCTTCGATAGATATTGTCATGGTTACAGCATTCCAAAATTTTGAATATGCTAAAACCTCTATTAAACTTGGTGTCATTGATTATATAACTAAACCAGTCATTGAAGAAGAACTTACTTCCATCTTAAAAAAGTACTCGCAGCTTGGGCGATATTCCGATCAAGTAATGAGTGCCCTCCAAATTATTCATCAAGAATATAGTAAGAAATTAACGCTTGATTATTTAGCTTCAAAGATTCATATCAATTCTGCTTATTTAAGTAGAAAATTCCAGGAAGAAGTCGGCTTAGGATTTTCGGAATATTTAAATGACTATCGATTGAAAGAAGCCCAAAAGCTATTAGTAGATTTCCCTAACCTTAGCATCAATGTCATCTCTGAAAAATGTGGCTTTAATAGCCAACACTATTTCAGTCAAATTTTCCGTAAAGTAACGGGGTTTTCACCACGTGATTTTCGTTCAAAGGAGAAAATACTTTGAAGAAGAAACATCCTTATCATATTTTTATGCGAGGTTCTATTGGACTCGGAATAGGTTTTGGGATTGTCAGCTTATTAGCTAGATGGGCAACGGGCAATTCTTTCTTATTTTCCCCAGAAGTATTAGTTAAATATGGAATTTTAGGTGGAATAGGCTATTCGATCGTTGGAGCATTAGTATTTATTACACTAGGCTTTTTCGCCAAGATTATTCGAGAGCGGTTTCCGAGTGGGGAGACAATTGGGGATGCGTTAAAACAAAAACTCCATCCGGCTGGATATTGGTTTATGGTAATTCTCCTTATCTTATTAGGCACCGCCTCCCTACTCTTTCAAGCTTTGGGAGCAGGAATTCTAACACATACCTTTTTACACGTTCACGTTCTAGTTGGAACTTCCGTGTTCCTAGTTGCCTGTTTACTGCTTGGCGGAATAGGTGGAATGTATCGAATCCATCAGTTTTCGATTTTGACTATCATAATTATCTTTAGCGCCATTATTATTATTCCTGTTTATTCTTATATCCAAGAAGGCGTACACCCTGTTTATAAAGGGATCCGGCTTTATCATCCTTATATACTATTCTTTAAAAATACGGATACCATTTTATACATCTGTACACTTATACTAGTAGCTCTCGGTCTAACACTAACTGATAGGCCCACTTGGCAACATATTTTCAATTTAAAAAAAGAAAAAATAAAAATCACCTTCACGATGCTAGGTTTAATATGGGCAACAATTCCTTTAGCCTTAACTTCCCTGATTATGGTTGCTATCTCTGGAAGAGGTTTTGATCAAATCCTTTCGCTCGTTTTTGATCTACAAACCACCATCCTATTAATCCTTTTTGCTCTGTTTTGTATATTTGCCATTTTAACGGCTATGAGTAATGAGTTGAATGCCTTAACAACATTACTAGTTAAAAATGTGATAGAAACTTTCTCTCCATTAACAGATCAAGAGCGCTGGAGATACAGTAGTATTTCGGCTATTTTCATCTGTATTTTATTGCTTATTGTAATAGCTATTTTACCTCATTCTATTGCTCTATTTTATTTGTTCGGAAACATGTATGCAGCCTTACTGCTTCCAATGTTATACATTATTTTAAGTAAACGTTCAGTACCTACTATCATCCCTTTTTCATCTATAATAAGTGCCTTCGCAGGATATATTACCTCCTCATTTGTTGGTACTTTACAGTCTATTTGGGTCAGTTTTTTCGTTTCAGCTTTTATATGCTTAACCGTTTTATTAGTTAGGAAAATCAAACAATATTCATTTAAGGAAAGTTGGAGGAGAGACTAATTGGGGGAAAAAAGCATCTCATTGAATAACGAGACGGTATACAAGCCAGATATCTTACCTACAAGTCCTTCCGAAAGAACCTGGAAATTCGGGCACTTTTTCTCCGTGTGGATGGGCTCTGTTCATAATATCCCATCTTACGTTACGATTGGCGGTTTCTTTGCGATTGGCTTGTCCATTTGGCAAGTCTTTTCTATTATCACGATATCTTCTATTATCTTATCGTGCATGCTAATACTGAATGGACACGCTGGAAGCAAGTATGGAATTCCTTTTTCGATCCTACTTCGTAAAAGCTATGGGAGAAAAGGTGCCATTTTACCCGGTATTCTTAGAGGGGTAATTGCCGCCATTATGTGGTTTGGATTACAAACTTATGCGGGAAGTATTGCATTAACCATATTAATAGGAAAGTTTTGGCCAGACTATTTATTACTTGGAGGTACCTGGACTTTTCTAGGTCTTAGCCTTCCTAGCCTCCTATCCTTTCTACTATTTTGGTTGCTGAATGTCCTATTTATTTTTGGTGGAATTAAAACAATAGGAGCTCTCTCAAAAGCAATAACCCCTCTTATTTTTCTTGTATTTGGAGGAATGTCATGGTGGGCTATAAATTTAGCTGGAGGGATCTCACCTATTCTAAACTACACAGCAAAAGGGATAGAAGGAAATACTTTTTTTGTTTTCATCGTCTGTATCTCCGTTATCCTATCAACTTGGGTCGCACCTATTCTTAGCGTTTCGGATATAACACGCTTTTCCCGTTCGAATAGAGAACAATCTATTGGGCAAATATTTGGCTTACTCTCTACCTATTTATTATTCTCTTTAGCTAGTATAACCATCATTATTGGATCCGAAATTGCCTTTGGGACACCTATCTGGAACGTATTAGACGTAGTAGAAAAGTTTGATGATAAATTCGCTATTGCCCTAGCTTTATTTACCGTTTGCCTATCAACGTTATCAGTAAATATTGTTGGTAATATTATCCCTGCTGGCTACCAACTGTCCTCGCTTTTTCCTACGAAACTAACCTTTCGTACGAGTGCATTTATTGCTACCATATGTGGTATCCTCATCATGCCGTGGAAGCTAATGGAGGACTCTACTAGTATCTTTACCTTTTTGAATCTAATCGGAGGTTTATTAAGTCCCGTTATCGGTGTGATGCTAACGAATTACTATATCATTTGTAAAAGGAAGATTAATGTAGATAGCTTGTATTATTCAGAAGGCGCAGATTCGATTAATGCCGTTAGTGCACCTGCTATTTATGCAACTTTAATTGCTGGAGTGCTTTGTCTCTCTGGAGCATTTATCGACGCTCTGCATCCACTTTATAGCATTTCATGGTTTTCTGGCATAATTATCGCTTCCATTTGCTATCTTTTATTGTTCTTTGTTTATGAGTCTAAGGAGAAGAAAATCGATAGAAAAGAAATAGCGTAGAAAAAAGCATTATAATATGAATAACAAAAAACATACTAAGACATTAATTAAATCTCCATCTCTATTTACAAACGATTTAATCTAAATGCCCTGTTAAAGTACACTTTTGATTTTTAGAGTACCTAGCTGTTGATTGGAGCACAAGGCGAAGACTCCTTGCTTAGAGGTAGCGTTTTGTGGAGACCCCACAGGCGAAGCCGAGGAGGCTCCACAAGCGCCCTCTGGATAAGCGAAGCCTTGGGCGGAAATCAACAGCGGTATTTAACAGAATCAAACTAAAAAAATACGAACTACTGCAAAACTCTACTTAGAATTTCGCATAATAGTTCGGATTTTTCTTTATCAAATATTCTTTTGTCCCTGCCTCTTGTTATTCCATGCATCCTTCTAAGATGTACCTAGACCCTTTATCTAATAGAAACCTCATTAACTTCTAAATATCCAGATGGGTTGATATAGAAGCCTGTTATATCTTTCGATGTTGCAGCCATGTTCTCTATCACTCTTACCGGGATATATAATGCATCTTCCATTTGTATTTCCTGAGCTTGTGCATATAAATCAATCCGTTTGTCTTGATCCATTTCACGACGAGCATCTTCAATTAATTTATCAACCTTCTCATTACTATAGAAGAACGTATTACCTGAAGGCCCATGAGAGTTAGAATGGATCAAATTGTATTGGTTGTAATCGGCATCACCAGTTGCATTTCTCCAGCTTAGTAAAAACATCTCTGAATCGCCCTTATTCACCTGATCTACGAACGTACCATACTCAAGGACTTCGATGTTAATTTTAATTCCGATTCCTTTTAATTGTGATTGCACTACTTCCGCTAAATTAATTCGTTCCTTATTATCCATCGTCTTTAATGTCACTTCAAATCCATTTGGGAAACCCGCTTCTGCCAATAATTTTTTCGCTTCATTTAAATTATATTCGTAAGGAGTTAGCCCCTCATGATACCCAAATACTTTCGATCCGAGTAGGGAGTTTGCTTTTCTACCGACATTATTATAGACACCTTGAATAATGGAATCCATTTCAATCGCATAAGCAATTGCTTTTCGTACGCGAACATCATCAAATGGTTCCTGCTGAACGTTAAACCCTATATATTCTGTACCAAAACCTTCACTCCGGTAAACACCAACATTCGAAGAGGCTTCCACCGTGTTAATCATCGCAACAGACAACGGTTCTGCTATATGGGCTTCTCCGGTTTGAAGCATAGATACCCTTGTCGTTTCTTCAGGTACTATTTTAAAGATTACTTTATCCACATTAGCTTTTGTTCCCCAATATTGTTCATTTTTGTTCAATACTATTTCTTGACCAGGAGTCCATGATTCAAAGGTAAATGGCCCAGTTCCATTAGGTTCTTGAATAATTTCCTTGCCGTATTGTTCGATGGTGTTAGGGTTTATTATGCCACCTTCATGACTTGCTAGAATAGAAAGTAGCGGAGAGAATGGCTCTGTTAGGATAAACTGCACTGTATAATCATCAATCACTTTAACCTCTTCTACCATTTTTAATACAACTGCTCTAGGGGAACCTACATCGGGATCTAATAACCTATCAAACGTTACTTTTACCGCTTCCGCTGTAAAGTCTGTTCCATCATGAAACTTTACATTTTCTCTTAGTTTAAACTCCCATATGTTCTCCTCTAGTTGTTCCCATTTTTCTGCAAGCAATGGCACAATGTTAGCATTTTTATCTCTTCCTACTAATCCTTCATACACTTTGTTATGAGTAACAGATGCTGCATTTATGGTTGACATGAATTGATGATCAAGGTTTTCAGCATCTGACTGCCTAGTAATGACTAGCGTTCCACCATTATTAGAAGCTTTACGTTCTCCATTTCCTTCTTGCTTTTCACTACTTGTTGTCGAACATCCAGTAATCACAATCAAGATTAAAAAGATCGATATTAGCTTCTTCAAACTCTCTTTTCCTCTCATCTTCCAACCCCCTAATAATATTTGAAACAATACTTTGTCTAATTATAAAAAAGATTCAGATAATTTGTTTTTAATATATTTACTTTTATTATCAAATTCTTTACCTTTTTTATAAAAAGTTGGCCCGTTAAACGCCGCTGTTGATTTCCGCGTAAGTCTTCAGCTAGGGTTAGTTAAATAACATAGACAAAAGCTAAATAGAATCCACTACTTTAAAGGAGGTTCGGAACCGTTCATTTTCCGGTAAATGCTGATAATCTCTTTCTTCATATCCTTTTTTCATCTTGGAAAAGTATTGCTGACCCTTTTGCTTTAAGTCTTCTAAATCTACACCTGGTAGTTGTTGATCCTTCATCACTATTTGTCCGTTAATGATAGACAACTTCACGTCCTTGCCTGATCCACATAAGAACATAGTACGAATCGGATCATCCACTATACCCATATGGAATCCTTGTAAATCAATTACAATAATATCCGCTTTGGCCCCTTTTGCTAACCGACCAAGATCTGGCCTACCAAGGAAATTGGCTCCTCCAAGAGTTGCTGCCCGATAAAAATCAGCAAATGTAGAACCTTCTATTACCTTTTCTATATACCGCGAAAACATACTGCCTGTCCGAACATTTTGGAAAATATCTGGCGGAAAAGTATCCGTTCCTAACGCTAAATTGATCCCAGCCTTCTTATACTTAGCAAAGGATTCTAATGCAGACATATGCCTACCAATAATTAAAGGACAATGAATAACAGTCGTATTTGTTTCACACAGTTTTTCTAAATCGTTCCCTGCATCTATCTTCGTTTCACTATGGCCCGCTATTAAATGAGCATGAGGAATTCCAGTTTTAGGCCCGAGAAATTCTAAATCATACAAATAGTTAATCGGGGTCATCCCATGCTTTTCCACAATCGTGTCAAACTCAAATTTACCTTGTGCTGCATGCAGCTTAATCGGAATATTTAATTCATCACTAAAGTGTTTTGTTTGCCTTAAGGTTTCCTCCGTTTGACACTCAATTCTTTCAGGTGCAAGCATCCCTCTAATTAAACCATTATAGGCTCCATCAAAATCTTTTACAAACTGAACCGCACGCTGCAACCCTTTTCTTCCTGCTTCTTCATCCCAATATAGTTTTATTTCACCGTTTGGTTGAACGACTCTTATCCCGGCTTGATAACTTGGTCCAAGATATATTCTTAAACCTAGACTTCCAGCGTGATGAGCAGCTGCAGCTAGTTCTTCGTATGTTTCTGCCCACTTTTTATAAAATACTGAAGTAATCGGCATTGCTGTAGTCACACCATGGAGAATGAGTTGAGAATAGGCATAGAGAGATTTAAATGCTTCATCCTCAGGAGTCATCACTTCACGAGAACCTTTTTTTACATACTCCTCTGACCAAAGTAAATTTTTAGCTCTTTTACTCCCAGCTTCAAAATGCAATATATCATGATCAATATCACCAAGGGCATTTAAATCAATAAAACCAGGCGAAATGACGGAGTTACCAGCATCGATCACCTCATCAACATGTTCCGTGTAACTTTTACCAACAAAAAGAATCGTATCATCTTCATAAACGACTTCAGCATCTTCTAAAAGAACTTGATCCTCTCCATCATAACCTACGACATATTTACCTCGGATCTTCGTTTTCATTTTTCCTATCCCCTTTCATCCCCAATATAATAGAAGTAATTAGAGTAATTATAGAAAAAATGAAGATCCAACATTTTTAATTTTACTACTTATTTTTAAGGGATTTCTACTATCTAATTAGAGCTTAAGAGAAGTTGGCTAGTTTGAAGGGAAGGCTAAAGATGAACTTTGGCCTTCTGTTTCCTTGAAGTAGTTTTGGATTTGTTTGGTTGATTTGAGGATTTGTTAGATAAAATTAAGCATCTGTTAGGTAAATTCCGGTATCTGTTGGGAAGCATAAGACATTTTTCTTATTCAGCAAAAAAAGGTTCCTCCACCAAACTGGTGGCAGAAACCTTTTTTACTCTAACCTATTTCGCGTTCTCATCGGGTTGATGAACCCCAAACACATTCCCTTCCGTATCCACATAATACCCTTGCCACGCCATACCAGGCAAGGCATGCTTCGGTAACGCCACTTTGCCGCCATTTTCGAGAATTAGTTTTTCTGTTAAGTCGTAATCCTCCACTCCCATCGTACAAGAGTATCCATTCATAGGCTGGTTGGCTGCAGGTGGAGCACCTCTCCGCTGCATCAGTGCACCATTGATTCCCAGTTCACTCTCATCACCCGTTACTGCACCAAAGTAAGGCGTTCCGGCATAGTCACTCCAATCTTCAAATTTCCAACCAAACACCTCACCATAAAACTTCATTGCACGCTCCATGTTATCAACATGGACTTCAAAATGGATTAGTCTTCCCATGATTATATCCCTCCAAATTAGTTCATAGTTTCTTAATTCAATAGAAGTATTCTTTATAAAAAGATAATATCCTTTATTTCAATTTGAATAAGATACTTAAATTCCATAATTATGTATAATTAAGTATATAAAATAAAATCTGTCTATATTGGAGATTGTAGTATGGCAAAAAATGAATCTACCAATTTCGTTTTACATGAAAAAAGTGACCAGTTTTACTGGGAAGGAATTGGCCAACTAGCGATTAAAACTTTTTCAAATGGCAAAGCTCATTATAAGACTAATCAAGGATTTTTTGCGGTTGAAGAGAGTAGATACCTACTCCTCAATGAAGGTCCGTACACCATTTCTATTGATGAAACGAAGGATGTGGAGTCTTTTTGCGTTTTCTTTAATGATGGGTTTGCAACGGACGTTTTTCATTCATTAAAAGAAACAAACTATAATTTACTAAGTGAACCTTTCATGGATAAAAGACCAATTGGGTTCTTTGAAAAAACATATCCTATAGATACTATTTTATATTCTCAACTAGAAACCTTTAAAAAAGACCTACCTAGTCTTGAAGTGAATTCCGTTGGCTATGAGGAACAATTTCATAAGATAATGCAGTCTATTTTGAACGCTCAGTTTAATACATATAAGGAAATTGAATCACTAAAAGCAATTCGTAATTCTACACGTGAAGAGCTATATAGAAGAATTAGTGTAGCACATGATTATATTAGGTCATATTTCGATACACCAATAAAATTAAATGACGTTGCTCGGATTGCTTGTTTATCACCTAACCATTTTTTAAGAACTTACTCTCAACTATACGGTAAAACTCCCCATCAGCATATTTCAGAATTCAGAATACAAAAAGCAAAGCAGCTATTAGCAGAATTAGATAATACTATGACCGATATAACCTTTGAACTTGGATTTCAAAGTTCTCCATCCTTTAGCAAAATGTTTAAGCAATATGTTGGTATATCTCCTAAAGAATATCGGAAAAAGGTGATATTGGATAAGAAATTTTAGGCAAAATTAATTACACTTATAAAGTAAAGATATTTGAAGGGAGAAATGGTTTATGAAAGCTGAACTGATTCAAAATGTTGGACAAATTGGTATACCAGTTAAGGACTTAAATAGAGCACTAGATTTTTATAAAGAGAAACTAGGTCTTTCTCTATTATTTAACACAGATAATATGGCATTTTTTGAATGCAACGGTTTACGACTTATGCTAACACTTCCAGAAAAAGAGGAATTCGCCAATTCAAGTTCAGTAATTTATTTTCAAGTAAATAATATTCAAGATACTTATGAGCACTTAATAGATAAAGAAGTTACTTTAATCGACAAACCACATGTTGTGGCAAAAGTGGGCCAAACAGAAACATGGATGGTATTTTTTAAAGATACTGAAGATAATACTCATGCATTGATGAGTGAAGTACAAGTTTAAGAAAATCAAAAGGGACAGTGGGAACCATCCATCACTAAAAACAGATAACTCCATCCTACCTTGAAAAGTAGTTTGAAGTTACCTGTTTTCATCGTTCTTAACTGAGCCACCTCATATATAACTTACGTGGCAGCATCATTAGGCAGTATCCACCTTACCCCTTGTATGCTTTCTGTAATTCCACCAAATCAAATTTCTTCATTTTAAGAAATGCTTTCGTTACGCGTGCAAGTTGCTCCGGTGTGCAATTGCTCATCAGCTCGCCCATCTGACTTGGGACAATCTGCCAGGATACACCGTACTTATCCTTCAGCCAACCGCATTGTTCTGCTTCTGGAACCGCCGAGAGCTTTTCCCAGTAATAATCAATCTCTTCTTGTGAATCGCAGTACACCATAAATGAGATGGCCTCATTAAAATTAAATCTATGATTTTCTGCGCTATCCATTGCGGTAAACCACTGATTTTCAAGCATAAAATCAGAGAACATAATGGTTCCTTCTTCTTCAGGTTCCATGCCTTTCGGGTATCTTGCTATAAGACCCTCATTTGAGTTCTTAAATACAGATAAATAAAAACTCCTCGCCTCTTCCGCGTTGCCACATTGATCACCAACAAACAAAAGTGATGGCACTATTTCAGGTCGCTCTTCACCATCGGGGTCTGTAAGGATTAACTGCCAGCTCAAACCATACTTATCTTGAATCCATCCATACTTCTCACTGAACGGATACTTATCAAATGGCATTAGCACTTTACCACCCTCTAACAATTTATTCCAAACCTCATTTATTTTTTCACTCGCGTCTTTTTCTCGTGATGGGTCAAAATTCACCATGAAAGACACCGACGGATTGAACTGGAACAATGGCCCTGCGCTGATTGCCATGAACTTCTGCCCCCAAATCTCAAAAGAGACCTGATCACAGTCACCAGACGGTGTATCGTGAATGGTTGTTACATTCGTAACTTTTGATTCCGGAAAGATGGATGTGTAAAACTCAGCTGCTTCTTTTGCCTCCTTGTCATACCATAAATGCGTAACGATTTTTTGATTTGTTTTTGACATTTTTATCCTCCTCAACATCATTTATGTAAACTTCTTTTGTTTATTATTATCCCCTAAGCTAAATAACTTCAACATAAAAAGCGTTAATCCTTCACAGAATAACGCCAATTCTTAGTTAAATATATTCAACCAGATTTGTTGTTGACTCTTTTTTGCACCTAAGAGTCTAGCACCACAAAGCAAAAAACAGAGAGGATCCCCCTCTGTTCTACACAACTTATATTACCTGAACTTCGCCGCTTCAAAACGGGTACTGAAGTCTGGCTCATTGACATTAATTGCACCTGAAGACGTACTAGTCAAGAACACCTCAACAAGGTCGCCTGCTTCTAATTGAAGAATAGTAGCAACATTGATAGCATTCACATACACAAACAGATCGTCAATTTCATCCCAGAAATCGTTATCCGCTGCTACACTTACCCCATTCACACGGATTTCGACACGAACACGGTACGGAATCGTGCTATCATTTGCACTGAATGTAACGGTTCCAGCTACATAATAGACACCAGATCTGCGAGGGATAAATGTGGAGTTGTTAGCGTTGTAGACATCGCCAATATCAAATTGTTCTTCCTGGAACAGTACTTTGTAAAAGACATCGGCTTCATCAATTACCTGAGGTGTATTATTGACTGCTCGGAATGCGTCTGTTTCACTGGTACCATTGCCATTCTCATCATTACATTTCACCTTAATGTTAATATCTGTCTTACACTTTTGAATTTGATTTACTTGTGGGTATAGGCTGTATTGATAATTACATGCCATACTTTTTCACCTCCTTTCATATCTAAAGGTGTTTTACTAATAGGAAGGTATTTTAGCTTGTATCAGGGAGACATCTTGTCCTCTATTTTCTCTATTATTCTATGTTTAATTAGAGGAATTGTTTGGGTGGATAGAGAGGGTTGAATGTACATTTTTGACTCTAGCATTCTTAATAAAATAGTCCAACAGCATGCCGTATACGACTACCGTTAGACTATCTTGTGATGATTTGATATTTCAATCAGAACCTTGAAGCCTCAAAACGAGTACTATAGATAGGCTGGGTATCGGAGTTTAGCAGGATTTCTCCTGGCGTGGTACTTGTCAGAAAGATTTCAACGAGGTCGCCTGCTTCCAACTGGAGGATGGTTGCAACATTAATAACGTTCACCAAGACACCTTCCCCCCAATAATCATTGTCCGCTGCAACACTTACCCCATTCACACGGATTTCGACACGCACACGGTACGGATCTATCGTGTTATCCGGAAAGAAAGTAACCGTTCCTGCTACATAATAGATGCCGTCTTCACGAGGAACAAACGTAGAGGTATTCGCGTTATAGATGCCCCCTATATCAAATTGCTCGTCCTGAAACAGGACTTTATAGAAAGTATCCGCCTCATCTACCCGTTGAGGTGTATTATTTACCGCTCTGAATGCGGCAAGCCCCTGCTCACCATTTCCATCTCTACAGTTAACAATAATATTGATATCCTTGTCACCCTTCTTGGAAGTCTGATGCATCGGCTCATAATCCTCATTCATATAGTAATAGTATTTCATTCTATCAGTTCACCTCCTCTCTTTTCTCTATCATTCTATGAAAATATATTCAGAATGTGCGAGGAAAGGAAGGTACATTTCCTTCTCTATCGACCTTGAAGAGGGAAGCGCAGAGGTGGACACGGGGACAGAAAAGAATCCAATTTGGATTGATGCCAACACGAAAAAGAATAGCCGACGATTATATCGACTATTCTTTTTACAGTTATAGCTCAGTTAATGTATATATATTTTCTCTTCTTTTACCTAAGTGACTCAGCAAGCTTCAGAATTAAATTTCACTTTGTTCGATTTATTTTCTAATTCCAAAAAAGTGGATGGTCAAGAAACCTAGTGTCCCAACAAAGCCTAAATTTTCGTATGATTATCTTTATAATTCTTTCTTACATTTTACAAGTGTAAATTTTATTGGAGGTTTATTTTTCATGTTCTTACTTTGCTCTTCAATTTCTGAAAACTCTACCAGTCCATATTTTCCAAACTCTTGTTTTATGGAGTTTGAATCATAAAAAAACATTTTTACGCCTTCCATTATCTCGAAATAGTCTTTATCCAATTGTTTACCCTTACCAAACATTGGGGCTTCTTTTGAAACAGTTGTAAAAATCATATATCCATTTGGCTTTAACTGATTATAACAATCTTTAATAAGCTTCTCTCTCTCACTATTATTCAATAAGTGAATAAGCGCATGGCAAAATATCCCGTCATAGAGTTTATTATCAAAAGGCATGTCAGTAACTGAACCATGAAAAATATTAATATCAAGCCCATTTTGCCTCGCCAAACCAATCGCAGTTTTTGAAATCTCAATACCTGTAACATTTATTCCATTGTCCATAAAAACCTTTGCATTTCTACCATATCCAATACCTGGTACCAGTATGTCCTTCATATTCCTTTCAAGGAAAAAGTCCTTTGTCAGGATTGCGGAGTCTGTAGGCTCAAATCCCCACATCGTTTGTTTTTCTATAAAACTTGATTCCCAGAATTCCACTATAGCTCTATCTCCTTTATGTTTTTTAAATTGGGATGTTATGTTGTTTGAAGCTATTGTTTAAGTTTCAAGTAAAGACATCATACTTTTTAGAACTATAATTGGTATCTATCTATTTGTAAAATTTTTAACTTACTTTTGGTTTTAATGTAACAATTCGATATCTGGTAAAAATCCCCTTTGGCCATCCACCATTAGACAATTACGACGTTAAAGGTATTTATCAAGACAAGGACACCAACGAGATCATTAGAGAAATTCTTCTCTCTTGGTTATGAGAGAAACGGTTCTTTTGCTCCCTACATGCAGGAAGCAAAAGAACCGCTCACAACTGAATTTTCTCAGCATTCTCCAGCTATCAGCCCAGCATTTTCAAAAAGTCTAGCTCACTAATAATCTCTATCTTATATCCTTCTCGTATCATAGATTCTGCCTTTTTTAATTTACTGGACTTGTTGCGAGCAATTATGGCATGATCAAAATCACCTAAAATGATGTAGTTGGTTTCATCGTTTATGCCGTTTTGGGGGATCGCACCTTTTGCTGCAATCATTTCCGCAGCCTGTTTTCGTGACAATACCTCCAGTTTCCCGGTGAACACTACTCTTTTTCCATAGAAAACATGATGTGTTTCTGCATGGTTATTGACTGCAATTTCATTTAGATCTAGGGATACGCCCCTTTTGTTACTGATTCGAGAGGTTTTGAACGTCGTGTTAGTTAGTTGTCCTACGCTAATTCTTGTCTTTTCCAACAACGTCTGTTGATCCGGTATCTTGTATTCGTTCACCAAATTACTAAAGATATCCGCACAGGCTTTTGCATCCGCTAATGCATGGTGATGATCATCAAGCCGGATCTGAAAGTACTGACACATAGATTTTAGTGTGTGAGACGATAGCTCAGGGAGTAATTTTTTGGATAACTGGTAAGAACATAAAAGTTGTTTAGCCACCGGCGTAAGGCCATACCGCTTTAAATTATCTTTTAAGGCATAGCCATCAAATGGAAGATAGTGCGCCACCAGTAATTTATGTTCCAACTTACTTTTGACTTCATCATAAAACATATCAAAGGTAGGAGAATGAATGATATCTGCTTCTGTAATTCCATGAATAGCAACATTACGCGGATCAAACTCAACCTCCGGATTAATCAGCTGATAAATCGTATCTGTAATTCTACCATTTTCCACAAAAACGAAACCAACCGAACAAATACTATAACGCTGCGCATTTGCAGTCTCAAAATCAAAAGCAACGAAATCTTTCATTTTTGTTTCTCCTCCCCTTCTTTAGTTAAATAATAAGATCTCTATAAATATAGATAATTATAAATGTGACTAATAATATCGGGACCCATCCAAAGTCTATAAATATATTATTCGTTTGTTTATCATATTTTTTATAGCTTAAGAATTTTTCTATTGCAGAAAAAGTTATTCCTAGAAAGAAAAATAGCCCTACAGTGAAAAAGTTTAAAAATAATGCAGATAAAAGCAGTAAACTTAAAATAGAGTATCTTATTAATGGTAGTTTGAACATTTAATTATGTGCTCCTCTGTAGAATATTTCAATATGCCTTTTTGGTATTTTTAACGCTCTCAGGCTTACTATGGACCAGCAAATGGAATAATTTGATGGACAATACAAATTATCGTGACCGTTAATTTGAAGACAAGCTCACAAAAGAAGAGCGGCTCATAATTCCACTCTTCTTTTTTTCATTTATAACTTTTATACACAAGGTGTGGAGGGCACTAAGTTCATATTCCATACGAAAATAGTACGATAATTCAAAAAATTTGAACGATAACAAAATTACTAAAACCGATTTTTTTGGTCATATATTCGTGGACGAGGTACCTTCCGTCCACATTTTGTGTTGTTTAACTGTATCTTTATATTAAAAAAGCTGTACAAAGAATTAAGTTTCAAGCAGCCTTTACATATTGTAAAAGTTAAATAGTGTTCATTTACTCTCAATAATTATTTTTCTTTAAATAATTTCGAATCACGTCTTGGTTCTGGTGCCACCAAAGAATAGGAACCTCACCTAATTTTGTAAAGCCCAACTTTTGAGCAAGGGCATTAGAAGCATCATTCCCTGCATCACAATCCCAATATGGTATTAGATCTAATTCTCTACTTTTCCTAATAAACGTAGAACAAACTATTGTAGCTAAACCTAATTCTCGGTATTCATCCATTGTAATTATATCTGGAGCGATATAACCATTACCGATATAAAAAGTATTACATACACTGGCAAACTCATCATTATTGACTAAACAAATTCCAAATGCTTTATTTAGATAATTCTCAGCACTGTCCCATAGATTAGAATACGAATGATCAACTTGTTCCATATATTTATTAAACAAATACTCATCTATATTCTTAAGTACAAATCCATCAGGAATCTTTTCCGTGTGAACAATTCGGTTTTCTTCTAAAATGTAATGATTTCTTTTTAATTCTACGACATTTCCCTCAAGCGCTGGTTTTAAGATACTCACCCACTCTTTGGAAGACATATATAAGTCAAAGAAATTCGCATGATTGGATTGCTCTTTTAAATAGGAAATTAGTGGTTGATTAAATTGTGTATCTGAGATTTCTCCAAAAACATAGTAACAGCCGCCCTTATTTACCACTAAGCCGGCAGTTGGACTAGTTAAATTATTGACGAATATTTTTCCTTGTTGTTTTTGTTCAATAACAGCATATACAAAAACATTATGTATACCTTCTAAACCCTCGATAAGGTGTAATACCTCACCATACTGGTGCGTATTTATTTCATAAAAACTATTGGTTTTCACCATTTTTATCCCCTCTTTTAAACCAATTCTATTGCCTTCTTAATATTGATTATTTGCTCATTAGTATTAACTTCAACATAAAAAGCGTTAATCCTTTATAGAATAACACCACCTCTTAGTAAAATAATCCAACTATTATTGTTGTTTTTTGGGAAATCTATAAGTCTACTGAATTAATAATTCCGTAATATACCAGATCTTCGTATCGATTATCTTTTCTCACATGATCCATTAATATCCTTCTTGTTTCATGAAGAGACCTCCATTAGAACATCCTAGTTTCTGTACTTCGATAGAAAAAGTGCGATAGTCTTTATCTAGGCTATCGCACTCTCTATTTCAATATAACTAAAAAAAACTAGAATTTATAATCCCCAATAATCTATTTGTACCATTTTATTTTATTACTGAAAAATCTCTTTTTAAGAACCTGACATATAGCAACTCGATTTTCTCAATAAACTTATATATCTGATCATAAACACCTATTTTTTTTATAACTTCCATATCCTTTATTTCATAAATAAATATTCTAAATGTACCTTTTTCTTTTTTACATATCTTCTTGTTTTTTTGAAGTCCCCTTAGCAAGTTCTCTATTTAAATATTGAAAAGCATTCTAGCTAGAGGGAATGTTTAATACCAAAAAGTTCGTAATGAAGAATAAAAAAAGAGTTTTTTCATATTCTGTATATTTTTCGATTGAACTGATAATCCTTAAATTTGAGGTGATATATTAAATGGAATATTTTATTATTGTAATACTACTTGGACTACTAATTTTTCTATTGAAAAATCGACGTAGTTTAAGAGAAGAGGAGTACTATAGACAGATTATTGTTAAAGATGAGTTTAAAAGAACGATTGCTTTGGGGCTCTATCAGAGATTTTGCAAAGAAGTTGAAGAGAAAAAATATTCTTCCACGTTTTTAAAAAATAATCCCTTAGAATTTGAACATTTCATAGCTGATGTATTTAAACATAAGTACGGACTTGAAGCATTTGTAACCAAGAGTTCTGGTGACTTTGGAGTAGATATTGAACATGGCATTGGGGAAGACAAGGTGTTAGGTCAAGTGAAGTGTTATCGAGAAGATATGGGCTATGAAACAATTGCAATTCTTCATTCCAATATGGTCAAACAAAATGTATCTAAGGGCTATGTCGTTTCAACTGCTGGATTCAACGAAAATGCTCGCTCCTATGCTGAAGGCTTAGACATTGATTTAATTAATGGAATGGATTTAGTTGAAATGTGGATTAACCATAAGAGTCCTATCGTCAAAACTATTGAGTATCAACCTTTCATAAATGATAAGTCAGATACTATTAACATGTAATTATAGGAGGATCGTGGGGGAATTGATTACTTCTTCTGTCCCTTGTTTGAATTCCTAATATGTACATAGAGACTGGACTTGAATCAGAAAGATAGACCTTATAAATAAATGGTCCTAAATCTTTTTTTCTATAGAAAAAGGAAAATACATTTGGGTCTATTTTATTTATACTCCAGTCTCTTTCTTTTTTCCAAAAACCAAGAAACGTATAAAATCTCTATTTTTTTGAAAAAAGCACTAATCTAGAGATAATTAATTAATTATAATTATCCAGTTGGTTTATAAATAGAAATAACTTATATTTTCACATGTCTAAAGTTATATTCTATTGTCATATGCCTTTTTTACACCATCTCAAAAATGAAAGTACCATGAAGATAGTTAAAATGAGGCACGAAGCATCGAAAAAAATGAACCAGAAGTGAAGCCAAATGATTCTCGGGACTTGTCCCTAAAAAAATTTGAACAAACGGAATGAAAAAACTAGGTGGAAAATAATTGGGTGAATGTAGGACAAGTATAAGATCTGTTACAGATAGCTCCACCATTTATATGATGAAACAAAAGTCGCTTGTCCATCTAGTTCGAGGATTAATTCTTGAAGTAAAAGAATTTACTTTCGTCTGAAAATTTCTAGGTCTCGGTAACAGCTGTAGACCCTTCCTTAGTTTTGCTACTTTACATACCTTGCAATGTCTCGTTCATTCTTTACAGCTTTTTGCCATATAAAATCTTGGTCACTCTCTAAAGACTTTAGCGTTTCTGCCATTTCCTTATGTGCATGCTCGTTATCACGCTTCATTTCCATTTGATCTTTTTTCATTTCTCCTAGATCTCTCTTCATTTCCATTTGATCTCTTTTCATTTCATCTTGATCAGCCTTCATGTTACCTACCATTTGAATTAATTGTGATATCATGCCCTCTAATTTATTAAATCGCTCTTCCATTATCGATTCACCTCCTTCATTTATATTATAATGTAGAAAATAATCGATGAAAAGGGGCTCATTAAAAAAGCCCTCATTCCCACATGTAATTGGGAACGAAAGCTTTTTCTTATAGAGAATCCGAAAGCAAAATCAATTCATCCCTCCCCATTCTCCTTGGTTCTTGGATGCTTTTTCTTCTTTTGCCTTCTCTTTATGCGCTTGATTAGCAGCTGCACTGCCTAATTCCTTAGAAAATTCTGTATCAGTCTTACTTGAGTCAAATCCTTTTTTGTTCTTTTGATCTGGACCAGTTTTGCCATTTCTTTTAGCCATGGTTATCACTCCTTTTCAATTTTAGTATGAAAATTGTAAGGGAAAATATACATAATGACTTTTTTTATTTGTTATTCAAAATTGCTTTAGCATAGTTACTCAAATTCTAAGGTCACGCTTGTTCCAGCTCCAGAAATACTTTCAAAGAAATGGATGATAACAAACTTAGGAAGCAGTGAGAACTGCCCCCTCTGCTTATTCCCCCCCCACAGTTCGAAGGAAGCAGGAAGATAGGTTCATTTATTAATTTTTACAAAATTTTAACTTGTGAAAAAAATTATATGTACTATCATTTCAAGTAGATACATATTTCCATTATTACTTCGACGACGAAAACTGCATTTCCATGCCCTTTTGACTTTTGAAACTATTAAACTCTCATTCCAAGCGATGAGAGTTTGATATAAAAAAATTATAGTAGGAGGCATTTTTCTATGCTGAAGAAGAAAGCATTGTTGGTTTTTTTTACGTTGGTGTTATCGTTTTCTGTTTTTCATTTTGACTTACAATCAGCCTCGGCACTTCCCCCTGGAACACCTTCCAAGGCCGAAGCCCAATCTCAATTGAACTCACTGACTGTGAAAGCCGAAGATCCCATGACCGGCTACTCTCGGGATCACTTCCCACACTGGATTACCCAAGGAGGCGGCTGCGACACCCGCCAGATTGTACTTCAACGCGATGCCGACTACTATACTGGAAACTGCCCTACCACTAGCGGAAAGTGGTACAGTTACTTTGATGGCGTCATTGTGTACTCACCATCCGAAATTGATATTGATCACATTGTTCCCTTGGCTGAGGCTTGGCGTTCCGGTGCCAGCAGTTGGACAACAGAAAAGCGTCGCAGTTTCGCCAATGATTTAAGTGGCCCACAGCTGATAGCTGTAACAGCCAGCGTTAATCGCTCCAAAGGAGACCAGGATCCTTCCACATGGCAACCACCACGTGCAGGTGCACGATGCGCTTATGCAAAATGGTGGATTAACACGAAGTATCGTTGGGACCTACATCTTCAGTCATCGGAAAAATCATCTTTGCAAACTATGCTAAACGGCTGCGCTTACTAAATTCGTATATTTGTCTACAAGCACAGATGCTAGTACCTGTTGCTTCATTCAACCATAGAAAGGAGTCATTCGTATGGAAAGGAAATCATCTATCTTTACCGCAAGCCACGGAGTCATGACAGCTGAGGTTGGTGTCATTAGCGGAGAGCTCGAACTAAACACCACCTGCGATGAAGACGGGGTCCTCTCACTTGCTATCACCTATGTCGGCGCCGAAGAGTGGTACACCCTCCCTGGGGAAGACTACCGTCTGCACGATTTGCGTGACCACGAGGTTGTCCACCGCATGCTTGTTAAAGTGTTAGAACGAAATTGAAAGAAGTGGGTCGAAGGGACAGACACTTCGACCCACTAGATATTTATTTTCTGTTTCCCTTCCTCTAAACCACTCTCAAAAAATTCTTCAAGTTTTATTAAACCACCACACCAAAAGCATGATAGTCGTTATCCCCCAAGCTGTGGTTCCCACTATCCACCAGATGGTAAATTGAGTAGTACTTTTCTTACTTTCAACAATTCTTTTTATTAAAGAGAGAACAACAAAACCGATTAAAAAAGCTTTGGCTACACAAGCAACCAGAGCTTTTTTTGCAAATAGCATCGATGTTTCAATTCCTTAATAAGGGTAGTGGAAGACTTTCAATCTTGATAACTCGTTGTTCTTTTAATTAGCTGCTTTCTTTATTGATTTTTCCACAAGGTACTGAAAGCCATAGATAATTACGGCTAGGGATATATTTATCAAATACCAAACAGAGTGTTTCATCTTCTTAAATTTGACAATATCAAAAAAATTTCCAATGACAGGTAACGGATATGCATTAATTAAATCCAAAACCATATTTGTAATTAAGTATTTAGGAAAATTCCCGTATGTTAATCTAAATATCCATAGTGTTGCGACAAAATAAGGACCTAATAAAAATGTAAAATCGATTGGACCAGGAGATAAAGGATTATTAGTAATCCACCATTTTCTCCTATGAGAGATGAGACTAAACACACTTAAAATTAAATTGACAAAGCTGGCAACAGGTAAAAACCTTATAAAATTTCTTTTCCCCATAAACGGAACGGTTAGCCAAGGCAATATTAATGTTGCTAAAGAGAATGCAATTCTATAATTAATCTTAACCATTAAGCTCCTCTCCTCCTTTATTTGATATTCTTCCATTTTTCTAAGAGTATGGTTTTTTTATACAAATATATAAGGGCTAAAGTTTGCCCGTTCACACCGTATGTACATTTGCAGCATAAAACATTCCGACTTAGTCACTTCATTCAATCCGTTCATTTTTAATATTCCATATTAGCGAATCCATACCTGTGGAGAAATGAGCGATTGGTTTTACGTTAGAAAGATCAAAATGAAATGGTGTAATAAGGGTATTCCTGACTATTTCGAACTCTACTTTTTGTAATGGCCATGGCCGATGGTGTATTTCACCGCAATAGAGGTTGACTCCGTTAGTCGAACTATATAGACAATATCGCTCAGTGAGCCAATGGTCTAGCGTCCCTTCTTTTGGAAAAAAAACTTCCGATATTGGAACGTAATTGCCCTTAAATGCTATAGGCGTATTCGTGTTTCCTTTACGAGTACTTTGGCAATGAAAGGTTTGTCCTTCTTTTCGAAAAGAAATTTGCGCCGAATAATATGGTAAACGATACCATTTTTTTGCTATCTTTAAAGATGCCCAGTTCTCAACATCAATAGACATAAAATAAATACCGGGTTTTCCATTGCATGTAACATATGTCCTTACATTGATTTCTGGAAATTTAGGTGTAAGGGAAACATTCCGTATTCCAAGCGGATAAATTCCCTCTAAGACGAATACAATGATGCCTAGCCATGCGGAACCATTAAAGGTGTCAATTTGTAAGGAAGAAGGAATATATGGTCGTAGTTTTTCAAGTGGAATAGGCCAATGCAAAAACAACAGATTACTCCAAGTTTGCCGCATAATCCACTTTTTTGAAGGTAATGGATAAGGACGATGAACAATATCATCCATTATATTCATGAAATGGTCCCCCTAGTTTTCATATGTCCATAGTCTGGTGGAAAATGACAATTTAATACGATGAGGAATACAAAAAAGCTTAACTATTTTAAAGCATTCCTTTGGTATTTATATGATTTCCCATTTTTGGATATAATATGAGTCGTGGACTACCTTACCTAAAAATATGCTGAAGTTGGAGACATAATTATGTCGAACATTTTTTATTATTTGACCTTTACTATGCTGGCCATTATATTTGTCTCTTTTGTATTCATTCTTTTTGGTTGGCGTTGGATTATCAAACGAACCGTGAAGCACATGGGAAAAATCATTTTAACTGACAGTTATCAAGAAAATATATTGGAATTGATGCCAGGACTTCGGCATATGGGTGTTCAAAATATGCTTGAAAATAGCTTGCGCGCAGAAACAGGTGATGTCCTCCATCGCCCGCTTGGCTCATCCAAAAAATGGCCTCACTTGGATCCGCTTACCTTTATCCCAGCCCAAACAAGTCCGTTTCCCATTGATGGTGATGTGGATATCGATATGCGCGTAACGATTGGACCAGAAGCAAAAAAGCCAATGACAATAAAGATTCCCATTATAATCAGCGGGATGGCCTATGGAATCGCCCTAAGCGAGGAAGTGAGACTTTCTTTGGCGGAAGCAGCCAATAATGTTGGAACGGCTATTAACTCTGGGGAAGGGGCCGTTTTACCTGAAGAATTAAACAAAGCAGGAAAATATATTTTACAGTTTGCTAAAACAGAATGGTCAAAGGAAGAAGAGCTCATTAAACGTGCCAACATGATTGAAATTAAATTGGGACAAGGTGCACTATTCGGGACTGGCGGGAGAATTTCACCTAATAATTTAACAGGTCGTGCACGGGAGCTGATGGGACTTAAGGAAAATGAGGAAGCCATAATCTATGATAATTTCACTGAAAATGAAACATTAGAAGATATAAAGGAGATTGTTGAAAAACTCCGAAGATTTACTGGTGGTGTTCCTATTGGTGTAAAAATAGGAGCAGGTGGAAAGATCGAAGAAGATATAGATCATTTACTATACCTAGGTGTAGATTTTATTACAATTGACGGCGGTCAAGCAGCCACACACGGTGCGGCGCCTATTTTATCTGATGATATGGGAATTCCCACCTTACATGCAGTTGTCCGGGCTGTTAATCATCTAGAAAAGAGAAAAATGAAGGGGAGAATTAGTTTAATTGTCTCAGGCGGGCTTCTAGTACCAGGGCACTTCTTAAAAGTGATTGCGCTAGGTGCTGATGTGGTAAGTGTAGGTTCAGCTATTCTTTTTGCAGTTTCACATAGTCAAGCTCTCAATGCACTGCCTTTTGAACCACCTACACAAGTTGTTTGGAATGAAGGGAAATTTTCGGATCAATTTAATATTGAAGATGGCGTAAAATCAGCAGAGAAGTTCTTAACAGCAAGCATAGAAGAAATGAAAATGGCATTAAGAGCAATGGGCAAACGCTCTTTAAAAGAGTTATCCAAAACAGATTTAGTATCCTATGATGAACTGACCGCTAAAATGGTTGGAGTTCCATTTTCTTTTGAAGCTTGGGAAGACAAACAAATGAAAAAAGAGGAAATGAAGTGATTGCAATGCATATTGTTGTTATTGGAAGTGGATTTGGAGGGTTAAATGCTGCGGTTGAGCTTCGTAAAAAATTTAAACATTCACAACATGAAATCACCGTGATTTCTGATCAAGAACAATTTATTTTTCGTCCATCCCTAATTTGGCTTCCATTTCACAAGCATAGTATTGAAAAGATTACCTTCCCACTACGTCCAACATTTGAAAAAATCGGTGTTAGGTTTATTGAAAAAAGTGTCCAATCACTAATGCCAAAACAAAATTATGTGATATGCCATGATGATGAAATGATTACATACGATTATTTAATAATTGCGTCAGGCGCCTCTCCTGACTGGGCAAGAATAAAAGGATTAGAAGGAAAAAGTGCATCCATCTATGATATATCATCTGCTCTTAAAACAAGAAAAAGGCTTGAAGAGTTAGAAGAAGGTGAACCAATTGTAATAGGAGTTGCACAGGAGAATCCGAACCATGGCATTGCTTATGAGTTTTTATTTGAGTTGGATGCATATCTGAATGAGCATCTCATCAAATGCCCCATAACGTTTTTCACATATGAAAAAGAACTTTTTGACGGAACTGGAAAAGAGCCCACAGAAAAGCTCGAAGAATTAATGGCGGAAAAACAAATACAGTACTACTGTAATGTTTCTATTGAACAGGTTGATGATGGAAAGATCTATTTGAATAACGGAGAACGACTGCCTTATTCCTTTTTATTCGTTTTACCTCCTTATAAAGGAAAGAAATGTATTCTTACATCGAAAGATTTTGAGCATAAAAATGGCATCCTGCCCGTTCATGAAAGTCTCCAATCCATACAGTGGGAAAATATTTATGTAGTTGGGGATGCAAATAATATCAAAGGAATAAAATCAGGGCGTGCCGCTGAGCTTCAGGGCGTACTCGCAGCTGATAACATTGTCAAACAAATGCATCATGAACCACTTCAATCATTCCAGCAAGATACCATTTATTTTATGGAGCTTGGAAAAGAAGGTGCTATGTTTATTATGAATAAACCGTCTAAACAGGGAACAATCCAATGCACAATGAGTGGCATATTGCCACATATAATGAAGCGAGCGTTTGAAAATTATTACTTACTTAAATTCAGCTAACGAACTTAATATCTTTCTGTCTATTATGAAGCAAAGGTAGGACGATTCTTTTATTACCTTTTTGGATACAGCAGTACCCGACCCTATGCTTCATTAAATGATTCATCTATAATCAGCGCTTTCACACTTTACCTCAATCGTAATTCCTCCCGCTGAAAGGTTATTTAAATAACCCGGTGTCCACAGGAACAGGCACCACGACCCGTCTACACTTTAAAGTGTAGACGGGTCGACTTACCTCTCCACTCGACCCTCAACCCTTTCGAAGTGTTCCACTGTTGGAAATGGGTCATAAAAATGATGTAGTTGTTTTTTCCATTCTTGATACTCTGTCGATTGTCTAAATCCAACTGTATGATCTTCTAATGTTTCCCACTTCACCAACAATAAATATTTCCCCTTAACTTCCAAACATCGTTGTAATTCGTGAGATATGTAGCCCCTCATTGATGATATGATTTTTGATGCTTCTCGAAATGTTTCCTCATATTCCACTTCCATACCTTTTTTAACTTGTAGCATAACAGCTTCTAAAATCAATTAATCTCCTCCTTTTTAAATGTTTGTTTATCATTTTGTATTTTGAACTCCATTGGCCGTTAGTAAAGTAAAGATAACTAAACAATACGCTTTATTTCTCCAAATAATTCTTCAATGCATCCAAATCCTTGGCACAAATCTTTTTGAATGTTCGGGTCATCAGTTTACTAACCAGTTTTGCGATTCCAGTCTTATTACTCAATATTCATCTTGTTAATGAGCTCTATGATTTTTGCATCGTTACCTATGTCCACATTTACTAGATTTGTATTTTCGATAATATCGTTGTAAAACTTTTCACCAGCAGGATACTTGCCATCCCAACGTAAAGGGACGTTGTACAAATTAATTGTACCATCCCCATTACCACTATATGTTACGGAGCCATCCACTAATCGAGTACCTGATAACTGGATAACATCTTCCAGGTAATTAGCGCTCGTGTCATCTTCAGAATTAAGTGGTGTACCAGTTGAGATATGTCGAACATATAAATCAGCGATCTCTTGATTCGATCCAAGTTGTAACCATATTCGAGCGTATTCGATTTCCTTGGAAGAATATTTGGACAATGGATTCTCTTCTTTGCTTTCAGTTACGACTTCTTCTGTTTCAGGAGTGGAATCCGTTACTTCTTCCTCTTTGTCCACCTGGCTACTCTCTTCTGTATCGTCGAATTTTTTTTCTGATTGGGAGGTAGACTTATTCTCTGTGGTATCTGTTTTTGATGCTTCGTTCGTACCGCCAGTGCAAGCAACAAGCAATAGAAAGAGCAACACTAAAGTAACATTACAATAGAAAATCTTTGGTAGTTTCTTCATTTAATCATTGTATTCCTTCCTACTATCTCTTTCTTTATATCCTTCTAATAAATCAGAAACACTTTTTACATTGTTTATATTTATATTGTCTATATAATTTTAAATGGTTAGTTTAGGCATCACTTAATGAATCAAATAAATACCAGCCACCATCTTTTAAATTCCTTTCTATTTCTTTAGTAGTAGTTTCATTTGGTAAAACATATGTACAAGATTACTGATGTACCGTGCAACATTTATCGGGAAAATCTACATTCATCCAAATCAATGTTAATTTCTCCTTTTCTTCAATTTCAATCTATTTTCACCAATCATTTTGCCTAATTCTATCGTCCATAAGTATTGCAAATAAATAAGACGGAGCTTGAAGTTTTTGCAGTGTTACGGTACTTTCTAATGGAACATATTTTAACGCAACAGCAAATGTACCTTTTTAAACATTACGATTTGTCCTGCTAAGCTTAATTGTATTACCGAATACTTTATAGGTAAATTCTCCACCTCTAATTTGCTTAAAAACTTGACCTTCATTTTCACATATTCTTTCCCATACTAAATCAATCACCTAAATCACTCTTCCAAATTGTAGTCTATAAATACAATTAATAGTTCCTTTTCTTGTTAAATATTTTTCAAATATTAATGCCACATACAAAATTATCCACAATTAGACAATTCACCTTCCATTCACCCAATAAAAAAATAATTTCCATCTCATCTAAGATGGAAATTTGCTTATTGAATCGTAATCCTTCATCTAACTGAACTTCTAGATGGTAAAAATAGTTCTCACTTTGCCAAACTACAATTAAGAAAAACAATCCTCCATTTATTTTTACATGATGAAAAAATATCTATATAGTCTAATCTACTAATGGAGAGCTTAATTTTTTATAAGCACGCTCTCTAGATATTGATTTAGTAATTCATTCCAATGCTCTGACAATCTAAAATTATTGTATATTAAGGTATCTACTAGTTGTTCTAATAACATTTCGTCATTCAAAATAGATAAAGGAATTCGATGAATTACAGTAGAAAAGAATTCAATTATAAGTCTGTACTTTCTTCCATCACATCTAAGAGGATCACCTACTGGTAGCACTGCTTTTTCATATAAGATTATTTTCAGTAATACAGTAAGAACTCTTGAAGTACAAATAGATTCAACAACAGATTTTGCCCTTTGTATATCCATGACTTCAAGAATATGCGTAGGAATCCTCCCGTCCAAAATATATCTGCGTATTGTTTCTCTCTTTTGATTAGTAGCCCTAGCTATTTGTTCTATATTCATTCCATGTTCATTAATGAGTCTCATAATATGAAAGTTTTTAAAATGCCATGTAGTGTCTTTTTCTAATGTAATAGCAGTTGTTAAAATTCTAATTATTCTTTCTCTCTCATTTGTTAAAGCTAATTCAACTACTGGAATATATAAACTTGGGTATAGTCTAAGGTAAGCTGCAAACGTGCTAAAGCCTGCTACGAGTACACTCTCTCCATTAGTTAGTTTCTCAACGGCAATGGATTCTATATCTCTTATTCTAACAGCATGAATAATTCTATGAGCCTTTTTATCATGAGTAATCTCATCAATAAAATAAGTACTTATACCCTCTGGACGAATTAGTTTTAACAAATTTATCACCTCACTAATTAATATGAGATGGTAAATTTGTCCTATAACTAATAATCTATAAAGCTATTACTCTATAAGTTTAGTAAAAAGGATTGTTAGCTATTATTTATCTTCTCCTCGCTCGTAGTGGTATTTAAGAATGACCAGAAAACAACCATAATTGACCTGTTACCTTACACAGATTCGCTTAAAAAGCACACTTGTTGTCTGCATTCCTGAGGATACTGAAAAGCCGATGGTACTTCGGGTTTCCGGTGGACCAACTATATATATGCTCTCTTATGAAACTATTGTCCCCTACATAAAGGACTCCGTGCGCCATAATGAGGTGGTAGTTGGAGTATCCGTATTTGTAAACCCAAACCGTCACCAATCTTGCTCACGTCGTGACAGAAGCACATAATGATAGCCAACCCATCCTTGGCATCAAAGCATTTGGAAACAAACTCGAAATACGAGATGATGATTCCTAGCAATGGCCTCTAAAGTAGAAGCAGAAATTGGTGCCGACATCGTCAAAACCTACTACTGCTTTTACTTAGAAAAAATAACAAAAACACGCCCTATTCCTATTGGAATTGCTGGCGGACCGAAATTTAAAACCGTTAAAGAAGCATTAGAATTAACCTATAATGCAATGAATTAAGGAGCTGCGGGTTTTGATATGGGAAAGAATATTTGCCAGTCGGAGCATCCTGAGGTGATGATTCAAGCGATTCATAAGATTGTGAAGGAGGGAAATCGGGGAAGGAAGCATTGGGGTTTTATGAAGAGATTTTGGGGGTTAAGGGCTAGTTTAACATATGAAAATGTTCCCGCTATTTTATGGAATAGCGGGGATTTTTATTTTATAAAAGCTGTGTTATAAATTGAGTGGTTACTTCAATTTTGAAATCTGCTTGATGATACTCAACATTAATTTAATAATGTTGTTATTGAAACTGTTTTGATAGCTCTTTTTTAAGTTTTTCCTAAATCAGAAACTCATTTAAAGCATCCTCAAGATCATTAACAGTTTGATAACGCTTATCACGTTTATCCATTGCTTTCATAACAATACTTTGACAGGCAACTGAAACATAAAATCTTTTTTTAGGAAGTTTGTTACTTAATAAATAGAACAGTATCGCCCCTAGAGAGTAAATATCAGATAAATGAGATGAGTTTGCTAAATTATTTAGTTGTTGAGGATCAGTAAAATCTTCTTGACCATACCCTCTCTTGGATAAACCTGTAAAAAATGAGATTGATTTAGGGTCTTTCGCTAGTCCGAAATCTGCAACTTTTACTTTTAAGCCACTGTTTGTTTCAAATAACAAAATATTATTTGGGGCTATGTCTCGATGGTATTTATCACTCTCATGTAAGTACTTAACACCAGAAATTATCTGTTTAAAGATCTTCAAACGCTGGTCTATATGCGCACTCCTATTATCTTTCATCCATTTCTCTAAAGTGAAACTCGCTAGTGGCATAGTAAACCAAAAAGGGGAACCTTCAAGTTGTATTTTCTCGACTTCAATAATGTTCTTATGCTGTAACTCCTTAGTAAGCAGTCTGACCTCCCGTTTAAAGCGAAGTAAATATTCATCACCATCATTCCCATAAATCTGTTTAAAGTAGCTTTTTGGGAAAAGAACTTTGCAAGCTACAATTTTGTTTAATTCAGGATCAAAAACCTTATAGACTCTGGCAAAAGAACCATTTCCTAAGTCCTCCAAGACTATCATCTCAAACCGATGCCTAACATGATTTATTTTTAACATCTCTTTTTTTAGAGCAGTAATAGATTTAATGAATTCGACTAGATTTGACGATATAGTCTCTATTGAGCCAATCTCTACAAACTTAGATTGCAAATCATAATAGTCTAACAATAGAGCATTTAAAGCTTTATACTCAATATCTCCAACAACTTCGATTATTTTTTGTATGTAATCATTCATTTCATTAAGTAATAACTTTTTACTTTCCAATGACACTTTTAAATCTGAAAGTCTCATCACTAATTTTTGTAATTCTTCTACCGGTGAAATGGATATTAAAGGAGTATGTAATGTACTATTTATATCCGCTAGAAGTACCGAATCAAGTTCATCCAAAGTTATGTTTGCTGCAATAATTATTTCACTTTTATAAGTACTTAACAATTTGGGTTGATTCCAAATTTGATTAGATAAGTGACGTAATGGTATCTTTTCTCCTCGCTCTTTCAAACGGATGTAATGTCCAACTGTAAGAATTATTGACTTGAATTTTCGAAATGATTTACAATCAGAAATTATATTACCTGCTCGATCTATAATTACTTTTTCTTCAATCCACTGTAGCATCTGTTGCTTTAGGGTGCTTCTGACCCCTGTTGTCATATCAACTACTGAATTTTTTAATTTTTCAAGCTCAAGGTTGATATCTGATTTTCCTGCCATCAAAGAATCCAATGCTCTAGGATCTAGCTTGACAATTTTCGGTATCCACTGTACTGATTTCCGAGGCTTTAAATTCTTAAAATCAATTTGTATCACACCATCTATTAAAAGAATCTCTAAAGAATCGTTTAAATCAATCCAGTTGAATCTTTGAAGCAATTTATTAATAAATGGTTTATATTGTTTGGGACCATTTGAAAGTAATTTCAAGATAAATTCCATGAGTACCTTTTTACCATGCTGTTTATATAGAGTTGTTTCTACTCCACTATATTTTCGTCCACTCACAGACATTTCCATGGGAAAGCGATACTCACCCCTATATATCTTACTTATCTCTAAGCCAGTGTTGTGTTCGTTAATTGTAAACATATGATCTATAGCCACATTGATTCCTTCCCCTATTAATAATTTTTCAGCTACCAAATTTCAACCAATCTAGTCCTCCCTCATTTTTTTGACTATTAATGGCCTTGCAAAATCCGAATTTGACGGACACTGGCTACAATGAAACGAATGGTTAATCCACTGGATTGATTTAAGGGATTCACCAATTTGATGTGTGATAAAATATTGAATATCGGTTACTTGAAATACTTGACCGATATCATTTCCACTATAATCATCCACCTCGGCGTTAGGCTCATCTAAGAACATGATGGAAAGTTTTTCTCCTCTTCTCTTACTGCTTACCGCAGCCAGTAACACTAATAGACTTGTTCGAGCCCTTTGTCCAGAAGAGAGACTAGGACTATTAATATGGACTGGTTTCTTCCCGTCGAATCCAATTGATAGGTATAACTCCCATAACTCAGGGTCTTCTCCTCGTGACTCAAGTCGGCCAGTCGCATTGGTTCCGATTAAATCAGCCATCATGTGGAATTCTTCTATAAAGTCTTTCATCGTTTCTTTAATATGAATTTGAAGTGCTACAAGACTAATATTACACTCTTGTTCCCAACTATCTCTTTCTTCTTGTATATGGTTAAATCTATTTTGTAACTGACTAACTAATGCCTCTTGTGTTTTCACAATCTCCACTACAGTTTCATCAATATCTGGATTTTCGCGGATGAATTTGTTAATATTTTCAAAGATCCGCTCACTTTCTTTTCTTAGCTCTTTCGAAGAATATATTTCACCATTTTCGTTTTTGTACCTTGGAGAATTTATATCTTCAGGTATAAATTCTATATCCTCCTCCGAACAGCCAATTGCAATAAGTCTTTGTTTTATCTCTTCTAAATCCTTTCTTATATTTCTCAATTCCTGTGCTACAACTTTGATTTCTTGAGCTAATCTTTTGATTTCTTGCTGGCATTGTTGTAGCTTTACCTCGAACACTGCACTAGTAACCTTCAAATTTGTGAGAAGACCTGTAGTTTCTTCCTGCTGATGAATTACTCTATCACGTTGTGTTTCTTTATTTTGTTTTTCTTCAAAAAGGTTTTGGTATCTATCATTCAAGCCATTTAACTCTTTTTCTTTTATCGGTAATTTTTCAAGAGCATCCTGTTCATTTATGATATCTTGATATTTTTTAACTTCATTCTCATAATCTCTAATCAGTGCTTCTTTTTCTTTAACAACCTTCTTTTGCTCTTCTATTTCAATTTCTGTCATTGTTTTTTCTTTTTCTAGTGCCACCCTTCCACAAAATAAGCGATGATGCTTCTTAAAAATAGAGCCATCATGATCCTGCAGCAAACCCTTGAGGGTGATACTTGTTAACCCTTTTGTTTGAAGTCGATGACCTTCTTCAACTGTTTCGACTAAATAGATATCATTCAAACGAGTTAAATAACCACCTACTTGTTCTGGAAACGCCACATCGATTACTGATCTAATCGTTGGATAGGATATGTTCCTTTTATTATGGTTCTCCACATGGGATTTCGAAACACTTACTCTTGATGTGTATCTGTATTTTTCCTGAAGTTTTTTTGCTTCAATTTCTTGATTTTTATTAACAATTATCCTAAAACGCTCATTACCAAGAAAGGCCTCAACTGCTATCTGCCATTTTTCATATTCAGGTTTAAGCGATATGGCATCAGCTAGAAGAATGTATTCTATCTTGTTTTCGTTTAGTTTTGATGTAAAACCATACACGTGTTCTGGGTAAGGCTTATCCTGATCTAAATCTTTTTTTCTCTTCTCAAGAATTTCGAGTTTATCTTTCTCCTTATGCCAATCAATCTTGGCTTTTTCCATATTCTCCTTAGCATCTATATGACTCTGAATAAATTTTTCTTTATTTAATGGTTTAATTTCTTTAAGCCTTAATACTTCGTAATTGATTTTTTTTCTATCTGATAAGATCTCACCTAATTTTCCTGCTAGTTCATTAATGTTTTTTTGCAAACCTAATAAGGTAGTCTTACTCTGATCCTTTTCTGCTTCCATTTCCAAAATTTCCGACTCTATATTAGTTCTCTGTACTTCTAAACCATTTTTTTCATCTTGTTGCATACTAATCTCATTATGAAAATTTGATCTTTTTTCTTCAGTAGCCAGAATCAACTCATTATTTTCCCAAAACTCTATTTTTAACACTTTTTGCTTGACAGAATTTAATTCTAACTTACTTGATTGGTATTCTTTAAACTTTATAGATTTTAATTCTAGCTTTCTAAATAAATCCAATCCCTCATCAAGTGCTTTCTGCGCTTGATGCAGATTGACTTCCTGTCTGCCTAACTCATCTTTGGCCGATCTAAAGTTATCATGAATTTTTTTTATCCCTTTTAATTCAAAGATCTTTAGAAAAAGATCGTTTGCATCCAAATGTACAAGATTCTTAACGGTTGTTGGGTTCATCGACATAAGGTTTCGAAAAGCAGGCGTTACTCCTAAACAATCCTCTAGAATCTGCTTATATTGTTTTTGTGTTCTCTGACTTTGACTATAAGCCTTAGGATTTGTTCCCAAATCAATAATTTCAGTAAATGTACCGTCAAACACATAATACTCTTTTTCCGGACGCCCGTTCGAACTAACTTTTATTAAGCAGCAACAAGTAACTTCATCGTTCTGACAGCCGACGTTTTCAAATGGTCTCACTCCATTTATTGGGTCATTGTAAAAAGAAGCTCGGACAACGGCCCATTTACTTTTCTCATGCAAGTAATGGAGAGCATCACGGTTATTTTCGAATTTAGCGTCGCCTAGAAGTAATCTGAGTCCATCCATAATGGTGGTTTTACCATGACCTGATCCTCCTATAAAAGCATTAACTTTGGTGTGTGCCGGATATGGCTTGGAAGTGGTAGGCAATAACCCCCAATACGCAGTTGAAAAGTCTTTAATCATTTATTCCCATCCTCCTCCTCTCCATTAAAATTCATTTCCACCTCAGTACTCTTCTGATCTTCAGACAAATCTTTTGCAAATTGTTGAGTCAGATCCATCATTTCCTGAAGCATATCCTGTGTAATATTTTGAAGATATTCATTATAATGAAGCATATACATTGCTGGTCCAGCATAATAGCGATTTCCTTTTTCAATAACGTACCAATGTTTCTTCAACATTTTAATTAAAGACTCAATTGAACTTCGAGGGCTTCTTCTTCTAAAAAGAAACTTTTCACCATAATTTAGTATCAACTCGTCTAAGGTTGTATACACTTCTTGATCCCTGTGGCTTTCTGTCAACCGGGGCACAATAAGCTTAATAAAGAGTACGGTTATTAAAGCCATATGCCTTTTGTTGAAATCACTATTTTTCCGATGAAACTTATCAAAAGCTTCATCATCAAACTCCTTTTTTAGTCGTATCACATACCATTCACAATAAGGAAAATTGATCAGTTCATACCCCATCATGCCAAATGTTTGTTGCACTTCTCTATATAAAGTTAAATTTTTTTCTAAAGTCCCTACTGATTCTTTCGAAATCCACCCATAATGGAAAAGTGAACAAATTCGTTGTACTTCGGGATTAATAGTTATCTCCCCCATAATTCCCCCTCCTTAGATAGGCTTCTGTCATTTCTTTTATAGAACCCGTATTCAATGATTTAATGTTATCTTTTACATCGAGATCCAAAATCTCCTCTTTGATTGGTTCTTGTGCTTGAAGATTGGATATAAGTTTCACAGTTTGCCCGGTTCGATACATGGCAAATCCAAAGCTGTCAATTTCTGAAAATAAAACTTCGTCTAAAGGAGCATTTTGTCTATCTTGAATTTTATGAATCAGTTCATGATACAGTAATTGAAGTGGATTATCTTTACGTTCATAGATGATTTCTTCTTCTTCAAAATCAATGATTGGGGGAGGGGGCACTTCTGCCATTTCATTATGTTCTTGTAAAAAAAATGATTTCGTTTTATATACTACTGTCTCTTCTCTTAGTTGTGTGGTTTGCTTAGGTGCAGAAAAGTATTTTATTGCTAGATTGGTGAGATAGTCAAAAGAAGCGCCCTTAAGAAACTCATCCATTTTTTCAGGATCAAAATATTTCCCTATAGCACTGACATCTTGCAGGAGATTTTCTCTTGCATTTTCTAATGTTTGAGTTATTAATGCGGTTATTTGTCCACTGACTTCATAGAATTCATTCCTTTTATGGAAACTACTTGAGAAGTCATTTCTTTTCCTTATTTTCTTTCTTAACTCATTAATTGCATTCAATATTGTGGGACTTGTCTGCATGATTTCCCTTATCTCTTTTTTTGAACGACTTAGAATCATTCGCTCTATCTTGTCGCGAATATCTTTTAATTGGCTCATATGGATATCAAAGTTTTTTTCTACCGTATCTTGGTCCAAATTATAAAAATTAGATATTTCAACTTCGTTTCCTACAAGTAAAATTTCTTGAGCAAAATCCATTTCTCCGCGAATTACAGACCCAAATAGTCCGTGGGTAAGCAATGAGACAATACGTCCAGGCATTTGATAGTCGATACCATTAAAAATGATCCACTCATATTTAATTAAGTGCTTAATCACTTTATTTCGAGTGCTTTTCTGCATATAGTTAAGAATTTCATCAAGTTCAATACGAGTTATTATTCCCCCATATCGCGAGATAGTTCTGGCTGAGGCTAAGGCTAATGTCGTCATTTTAGGATCTTTCAGATTGAATACTCCGAAGATTTTATAATATGGTTCAATTTTTTTTGCATCGACAATATCATCTTTAGTCAAGTTATAGTCAACATAGATTGATGGTTGCTCTGCATCAGAAAACATACTTTTCCCTCGTTTCTTTTTTAAAATAACTGAAATTAGTAACATAGTTCGACTTTCTGTGACCTTTTTCCTGCTTGGGATATAAAGTATCACGTGATAGATCATTTTCTTGATAAAATTTATGCCCTTGGCCAATCTAAAGATTCAAGCGCATACAACTTAATAATTTCCCCATCGACAATGTAGCTCTTACTACTACTGTTCAGTAAGAATAAAGTCCTGCTACTCCATCCCTGCCAAAACCGCACCTATAACACCACCTTATTTCTTCATTTAAAATGTTCTTTATAAATGAAAAAACGTTTCTACGACTTCCAATTGAAAGTCGTAGAAACGTTCTTCTTTAACTTGGACCTCTCTCCTCTCTAAAAATCATACTCATCAATATTATTCTCCGTAAAAACAACCCTCTCCGGCAATAAAATAATCCCACTATCATCCGCCGTATAATCGTATCCTTGAATCGTATTCGGCTCTATTTTCACCGTTCCTATCTCTGGCACTTCGAATTCATCTCCAACTTTTAGGTCCTTTCCTTCTACTGTCATGAGGTAGGCAACGTAGGCAGCTAGTGCACCTTGCTGTTTAACATCCCAGAGACCGAATTGTTCAACAGTACCTCGTTTAACATAATCACGCATGACATTTGGTGTGGAGAATCCAGTGATGACAACGTCGCCATCTTTACCAAGGTTTTCAGCCGCTTGCGCCATGGCAGGTAAAGCAGTGGCATCTGGACAGATAATCGCGTCGATATCTTCATAGGTTTGGAGAATGCTTTCGCCTACTGATAAGGATTTTTGGGCATCATTTTCCCCGAATTGGGTGGTGACGATTTCCCAGCCTGGATAGTCGGCTTCAATGATTTCCTTTGCCTTGGTTACCCATTGGTTTTGATCGGTTACGGTTGGGCTTGAGTAGAAGAATGCTACTTTGCCTGTGTCACCAATTTGATCTGAGGTCATTTTAATTAATAGCTCTGCCAATTGTTCTGGAGTACCTTGATTGATATAGAAGGAACGGTCCTGTGGATTTACATCGGAATCCCACGTAATGATTTTCACGTCTTTATCTTTTGCACGTTTTAGTGCCTGGCTCAATCCATCGACAGATACAGAGGAAATCATTAAGGCATCGTAGCCTTGATTGACAAAGTTGTTAATATATTGGACTTGGCCAGCTACCGTTGCTTCGGTTGGGCCATCATATCTGAGCTCCACTCCTAATGAGTCCGCCATTTCCTTTGCTCCTTGGCCACCAGAAGTGAAGAAGCCCACTCCAGTCAACTTTGGAATGAAGGCAAGCTTCACATCTTCTTTGTCTTTCGCTTTATCTCCACCATTACATGCTGCCAAAAACACTCCAAGTACCAATACGAAAATCATCAAGACTACCAATCTAGTTTTTCTCATCTGTAAGATCCCCCTTATGAAATAGATGGTGCACTTTTTCCCATTTGGCATACTTTAAGACAACCGCTAACACTAAGATACTTCCAGTCACGACGCTAATGTGTGGGCTCGATAATCCAATCATTTGAAGACCATATTGCATGATGCCAATGAATATACAAGCGATTGCGGTACCCAAAATACTGCCTTTTCCGCCAAAGATACTTGTTCCACCTAGCACCACGGCTGTAATGACTGGCAGAACTGCTTCTGCTCCAAGATCAGAACGTGCGGAGCTGAAATAGGATGTCAGCACGATTCCCCCGATACCACCTCCAAGACCGGATAACATGTACGTACTCATGACGGTCCACTTTGTATTGATACCACTATAGGCGGATGCTTTTATATTGATCCCCACCAGGAACACGTGACGTCCGTACCGTGTGTAATGGAGTAAGATCCCGAAAAGGATAACACTCAGAAGAATAAGCCAGATTGGGTTCGGTATCGAAAGAAGTTTTCCATTTGCGAGTTCCACGAAAGAACTTGGAAAACCGCTGATTCCCTCATAGCCAGAAGCACTTGCGCCACCAGATATGATGAGTGCGATACCAGAAAACAAGAACATCGTACCAAGTGTGACAACTAAAGGCTGAACATTCGTATACGCTACCAACCCTCCATTTATTCCCCCTGCCGCTATAGCTACGATGAGTCCTATTAATAGGGCGAGCCATACAGACATTCCATTCATCCAAAGAACACCAAGCACGATGGAAGTCAGCCCCATAATCGAACCAACAGACACATCGATTCCACCTGTGATAATGACAAACGTCAGGGGGATCGCTGCAAGGACAATGAAGGCAAAATCGTTCATACTATACAGCAAATTATCAAGCTGAAGAAACCTTGAGGAAAGTAGGCCAAATAGCAAGCATTCTAGTATTACTAAGAGAACAAGAATCGCTTCCCAGCTACGTAAGATCGTCCATTTGCTTGCCATCTGCCTCGCCTCCCTTCCTCGTAGAAACCAACAAATCTCCCCTAGCTGGTCGACCTCTTTTTCTGATGCTTTCTTTTTTAATCAACCGTTGAAATTTCGAGTCTCCCACTACGATTAGAAGGAGAAGCATCCCAAAAATCGCATTATTGTAGTAGGCGGGGATTTTCAAATAAACCAAGGAATTAGTGATGGTTGTGAGGAAAATGGCCCCAAGCCCTGCTCCAATAACGGTTCCAAGCCCACCTGTAAGACTAACCCCACCTAATACAGCAGCGGCAATAACTTGGAGTTCCATTCCCGTACCTGTTTGATTTGGTACAAACCCAATATTCATGACAAAGACCATCCCTGCCAGTGCTGCGGATACACCTGATAAAATAAAGGCAAGGACCGTTACTCCTTTTACAGGAAGCCCGACTAGCCAAGCCCCTTCTCTGTTGTCTCCTACCGCAAAAAAATAGCGACCAAATCGGCTTCTCGTCAGCCAGAGGTGTGCGATAACCAATAGAACGAGCGCAATCCACACAGGAAGATTGATTCCCATAAACGTGACACCAGAAAGTTTCTTATAATAATTCGGGATATTTTCGATCCACATTCCTTTTGTAAAAATAAGCATAAGGCCACGAATAATACCAAGCATCCCGAGCGTCATTATAATAGAAGGAACTCGCAGATACGACACCCCGACACCATTTAAACAACCTACAGTTGCACCTACTATTAGCACAACCGGAATAACTACCCAAAGACTATAGCCACCGACCAATAACACGCCACAAACAGCCGCCGATAAGCCCATAATAGAACCAACTGATACGTCGATATTCGCGGTAAGCAACACGAAGGATTGCCCAACCGCCATTAAAAGAAGGATGACACTTGCCTTGATTAGTAACGAAAAAGAGGCAGCTGAAAAGAACGAAGAGTTGATGGCAGTGACTAGAAGGAGATAGGCGAAAAACAGAAGCACAATCGACCATTCTCTCACCTTCATCAACTTCATAACAAAGTTCATTTGAGTGGCACCTCCCGATTTATCCCAAAAGCAAAGGAGGCAATTGTGTCTGGAGTAAGTTCATCTCGGCCATCACATCTCTTCACTATTTTTCCTTCATATAAAACGACTACTTTATCGCTTAAGCTAACGACCTCCTCTATGTCAGAGGAAATTAACAGAACAGCAAGCCCTTCTTGTTTTAATGCCTGGATGATATGGTAAATATCCTGTCTTGCATTGGCATCAATCCCTCTTGTTGGTTCGTCAAGAATGATGATTTTTGGAGAAGCCGCCAAGCATTTGGCTAAAACGACCTTTTGTTGATTACCACCAGAGAGCTCCTGCAATTGTTGCTTAGTAGAAGTGCCCTTGATCCTTAGTTGTTTCACATAGCTAGAGGCTAGATCTCCCTCTTTCGTAAAAGGTAAAAAGAATTTGGATAATCGATGTAGGATAGTGGAAGAGATATTGGATTGAATAGAAGTGATGGAGAAAACTCCATGCTTGTGACGATCCTCTGGAACATAAATCAGGCCATGGTCAATGCGCTCACGAACAGTTAAGGATTGAATTTCCTTCCCATCGAGCCATACCACTCCATTTGTTACTTTACGAATACCAGCGATTGATTCCGCCAGTTCTGTTCTTCCTGCCCCGACCACCCCAGCTACTCCGAGAATTTCACCTGGACAAATGGCAAGATTAATATCTTGAAATCTTTCTCCAAAAAGCTGCTCTACCTGCAGGATAGGTTTTGGTTGGTTCCTGTTTGGAGAAGCATCCTTCTTTGCGTTACTATTTCCTGATTCGGTAGCTTTCGTCTCTCCTTCTGGCATCAAGCTTTCTAAAAGTCGGTCATACGTGAACTCCTTCGTTGGTCCCTGTGCAGAAATTACCCCGTCACGCAACACCGAAACCTTATCGGCCAGTCGGAAAATTTCCGTGAAACGATGAGTAATGTACAGAATACCAATGCCGGATTCTTTCAGCTGTTGAATCGTCTCAAATAGACTATCTATTTCACCAAAGGTCAAGGTAGAGGTTGGTTCGTCAAGAATTAATATTTCTGCCTCTCTTGCCAAACCGCGAATGATTTCTACTAGCTGCTGCTCTGCAATTGATAACGACATGGCTGTTTGGTTCAGCTTTAATTTCCAACCAAGCTTCTTCACTAGCTTCCTGACCTTTTCTTTCAATTCCGCTCTACTACCTGGCAGTCCTATCGTCATATTTTCCTCTACTGTCATATGTGAAAAGATGAGGGGTTCTTGTGGAACTAGATAGATGCCATGCTGATGTGCTTCACTTGTTGAGCGAAAGCGGACCTGCTTGCCCTTCACGATCATCTTCCCTCCATCTGATGGATAAAGTCCTGTAATTATTTTCATAAGAGTCGACTTTCCAGCCCCATTTCCTCCTACAATTGCATGCACTTCCTTGCTATTTAGCGTCAAGCTGACCCCATTTAGGACTTTGTTCCCTGAGAACTGCTTGAACATCTCTTCCATCTGAAGAAGTGGTAGTTGTTCTGAGTCCATTGCTTCTATCACCACCTTGCCTACATTTTTTGAAGCGCTTTCAAAATAAACATATGACAAAGTACCTGAAATATGTTCACTACTCCAGAAAAGCTTGTGATTTATTTACAGCTAAATCTCAAATTACGTTCGTTCCCCTCTTGTAATTAGGTACAAAGAGGGAGATTTACAAGTCATTCGGGCAACTCCCACAGCGCTTAAGCAGAGCATACGAGCTGGATCACCTTTGGATTCCGCAATAGAAATCATGAGTGGCGTTCAATCCATTTAACTCTATTTTCATAGTAACTTTTCAAAAAAGATTTTAGTTCTTTTCTACAAACCAAACAGATATACATGGGATTAAGCGTGCACATTTATAACAGGCGCGCACATTTGTTGAGGAGTGTACAGGAGATGGCACAGGATCAATATACGGAGAACCTACTGATAAAAGTTGCTTGGTATTACTATAAGGAAAATCTAACACAGAATGAAATCGCCTCCTTACTAGAAATTTCTCGTACAAAGGTGGTGAGGCTTCTCGAACGTGCCCGTTTAGAGGAAATCGTCCAATTCCAAATAAAGGGAGTAGAGACGAATTGTCTTTCCGTTGAAAAGGAATTTAAAGACGCCTTTTCGCTTCTAGATGTCTTTATTATCCCTACTCCCCCACCTTCTCAAGATGTAAGCGATAGTCTTGCAAGAGCAGCCTCCCAATATCTCAACCATAAGCTCCAGCCAGACGACCTTCTTGGCCTTGGATGGGGCAAGGCTGTTTCCCGTACAGTTGATTACTTATCGATGGAACCGACAAGCAGTGTCTCGGTGGTTACCTTAACAGGTGGCGTGAACTACTACCTTCATAATCGTCCATCCCAGGATCGTGGAATGGAGAAATTCCGTCATATTCACGTTATTCCCGCTCCTTTCCTCGCTTCCACAGAGGAAATGGCAACGATCTTTCTAACCGAGCCCTCCATCAAGGAGATTTTAGCATTAGGTTGTTTATCCAAATACATCCTTGTTGGAATCGGAGGTGTCTGTCCAGAAGCAACGATCATTCAAGAGGAAAAAATGACCCTGAACGAGCTTACCTTTATTAAACAGCAGGAAGCAGTTGGCGACATTCTCGGACAGTTTTTTGATCGCAATGGCAACGTGATTCCGCTTCCTCATCACAAGCGATTAATTGGGATGCCACTTGCTACCCTTACTTCAAGGAAGAATGTGATTGCGGTGGCTGGTGGAGAAAAGAAGACAGAAGCAATCTATGGCGCGTTAAAGGGCGGCTATATCCATTCCTTGATTACCGATGAAGAAACCGCTCTTTCATTACTCAGGATGGAGGTGCAGGCGTAAGATGGAACATATTTTATCCCTAGATGCTGGGACTGGAAGCATCCGTGCCGTGTTGTTTGACACGCTGGGCAATCAGGTCGGCGTTTCCCAAGAGGAATGGACTCACCTAGAAGATCCCCGCTATCCCGGATCGATGAATTTCGACTGGGAAGCGAACTGGAACAAAGTCGTCTGTTGTATTCAAGCCGTTATGAAGCAAACGAAAGTGCCACCAGCTTCCATTAAAGCGTTAAGCGCTACGAGTATGCGTGAAGGCTTGGTGCTATATGACGAAGAGGATAAGGAAATTTGGGCATGTGCAAACGTGGATGCCCGTGCTGGTGAGGAGGTAAAAGAATTAAAGGCAATCGATGCGAAAATGGAGCTTGAACTCTACTCCACTTCCGGGCAGACCTATGCGTTAGGGGCTATTCCGCGGTTATTATGGTTAAAAAAGCATGAGCCTACCATCTATCAAGCTACGAAAAAGTTGACGATGATCAATGACTGGATTCTCTTCAAGCTATCCGGCGTGTTACAGGTCGATCCCTCGAATGGCTGCACCACCGGATTGTTTGATTTAAAAAATAGAGAATGGAAAAAAGAGATAGCCAAACGTTGTGATATAAAAAGCGACATCTTCCCACCCGTCCATGAAGCAGGAAGCATCATTGGAAAAGTAACGGAGACAGCAGCCTCCCTCACTGGTTTATCAACGGAAACCCTAGTTATTTCTGGTGGCGGCGATGCACAAATGGCTACCGTTGGTGTTGGAGCAATTAAGACACAACAAACTGTAGTTTCTGGCGGCTCCTTCTGGCAGCAGGAGGTAAATATTGAAGAACCGCTAGTGGATATGGAAGGAAGAGTTCGAGTGAATTGCCATGCAGTCGAAGGAGTTTGGCAGATCGAGGCGATTGGCTTCTTCCCGGGACTCGTGATGAGATGGTTTCGCGACGCTTTTTGTGAGCAAGAAAAGCAAGAAGCACTTGCGTCAGGGCGAGATGCATACGAGATTTTAGAAGAAAAAGCTCGAGATGTTCCAGTTGGATCTAACGGTATCCTTCCTATCTTTTCCGATACGATGAACTACATTTCTTGGAGACATGCCGCTCCCTCCTTCATCAATTTGAGCTTGGATGCGAAGGGGACTGGGAAGCCGGAAATGTTTAAAGCACTTCAGGAAAATGCTGCACTCGTGACGCTCGGTAACCTTCGTCTCATTGAAGAAGCTACAGGTTTCTTCCCAAAGGAGGTCATTTTCGTCGGAGGTGCCGCCAAAGGAAAGCTTTGGAGCCAAACGCTTGCAGATGTGCTCGGTATTCCCGTAAAAGTACCGGTGGTAAAGGAAGCGGCTGCATTAGGCACAGCCTTATATGCAGGAGTAGGAGCTTGTCTCTACTCTTCCATTAATGATGCCGTCGAGCTAGTCGTAAAATGGGAGAATACTTATTTACCAGATCCAGATCATCACCATCAATACCTCGAAATCTATGAAACTTGGCGGAAGGTATATGCGGAGCAATTAAAGCTTGCTGATCTAGGAGTGACAACTCACATGTGGAAAGCCCCAGGCTTATGAATCCTAGCAAAGAGGTGAAGTAGATGAAAAAAGTAAATGAACGAGATTTTGAATACCGCTTTGGCGATAATGGCCCAAAATACTTAACCAAGGGACCAAATGTGGACGTAGGTGTGGTGGTACTAAAACCCGGTCAGCATTTCCCCAACCACTACCATACAGAATGTGAAGAAATTTTCTATATCTTAGAAGGCGAAATTGATTTTTACATTAACGGCGAAAAAGTCGAAGCCAAGCCAGGCGACATGATTCAATGCCGACCAGGAGACTCCCATTACTTAACGAATCAATCCGATAAGCGTTTTAAAGCTGTTTTTGTAAAGTCCCCGCATATCGGTAGGAATGATTCTGTAGTCATTGATGCACCAGTTTTATCGTAATTAAAATTTAAGGAGTGAAGGATTATGACATGGGGTTTTAAAAATCGATTAAACAAAATATTACCGAACGGCCGTGCAGTCATGCTCGCCATTGATCATGGGTATTTTCTAGGTCCGATTACTGGATTAGAAAGACCGGGAGAAACAGTGAAGGATTTGTTACCTTATACAGACTCGCTTTATTTAACTCGTGGTACACTGGACGCCTGCATTCCTGAGGATACTGAAAAACCGATGGTCCTTCGTGTATCCGGTGGACCAACCGTATTAAATGACCTCTCCAACGAAACCATCGTCACCTCCATAAAAGAAGCCGTGCGCCATAATGTCGTGGGAGTTGGAGTATCCGTGTTCGTCGGATCCAAATATGAAACCCAAACCGTCACCAATCTCGCACACGTCGTGACAGAAGCACATGACTACGGCCTACCTGTTCTTGGCATCACAGCAGTTGGAAAAGAACTTGAAAAACGAGATGCTAGATTCCTAGCATTGGCCTCCAGAGTAGTAGCAGAAATGGGTGCTGACATTGTCAAAACCTACTATTGTGAAGACTTCGAAAAAGTAACGAGAACATGTCCTGTTCCTATTGTGATTGCTGGTGGTCCGAAATTCGAGACCATTAAAGAAGCATTAGAAATAACGTATAATGCAATGAATCAAGGAGCTGCGGGTGTTGATATGGGGAGGAATATTTGGCAGTCGGAGCATCCTGAGGCGATGATTCGGGCGATTCATGGGATTGTGAAGGAAGGGCAGTCGGTGAAGGAAGCTTTGGGGTTGTATGAGGAGGTTGTGGGGGTTAGGGGGTAGTAGGTTTATATGGAGTTGTTCCCGCTATTGTGGAATAGCGGGAGGTTTTTATTTTTTAGAAGTTCGCTAAACCTAATTCGTTTATTAGATCAATTGTAGGCATTTATCTTTTAATAGATATACTCTCTCTACATAACTAACAAATATAAAGCAAAAAAGCATTTACGTTACTTGTATTACCTTTTACTTACTTAGGTTTGTAGTTACTTATGATACGGTTCTCTGTGGTGTATCTATGTGAGGTTTTTTCTTAGGCTTCATTAGAAATATGAGAAACTTTAGTCAGAATCATCTCATATGAAGACCCTTCAGCTCCAGATTCACCGAATTCTTTGTTTTCTAAGAAAAGGACATAGGATTTTTTTCTATTCCTAGAACTTCTATAAGCAATTCCATCTAAAGTTTTTCCATCAATAGTTTTAAAAATATGCCTAAAGTATTCCGTAACAATTTGTGTTGGCACATAGTCTATATGCTCTTTACCATCTTTACTAATAGGTTTGGAAAAATCCTCAAGGAATTTATAGAAAAAGATTATTACCTGCCTTTTTTCTCTTTCTTCTACATTAAATATACTTGGAATTTTAGGAAGCTCTGTTAAATCCAGGACAGTTAACTCTTTAGTATTTTCAAACTTACCTACACTAGCGACAACATTTTCACCTTGCTTATAATCAACCTCTAATATTGCAGTATCCATATCGCAAGCACCATAAAACATAGGGATGCCTGCTGGACTCATTCTATTAGAATTAAGAGCATATTCTCTAGGAGGCGTTCCTAGTTCTTTAGAAGAAGTAAAATATTCTCCCTTATTTGAAACACGTACTCGATAAAACTTTTGTGGAGGTAACACTTTTATTAATCCCATCTCTTCTACCATAGAACCTATAAAATCAATAATTTCATAAGGATTAAGGGAGCCATCAATATTAACAGAAGCAGCTGTTTTATAAAAAACATACCTTGTCTCATGTTTAACTAAATTTGAAAAGGTTCTCCAAGAGAAATATAGTTCTTCTTCCTCTGAGGTTCCATAAGGGTCAATTTCACACCACATAGTGTCTATCAACTGTTTTTTTATACCTTTCATTAAATATTCATTTTCAATCTCTGCTTCGGGACATAAAATTTCCTCCACAAAGTCCCATCCATCATAGATGGATACACCTAAATAGCCACCCTCTCTTGAATCATAACCTACTCCTTCATCATTAGGGTTTCCCCATTCATACTTTAGATGGTCAATTATAAACTCCATTACATCATCTATATCAGCTGCTATTGAAAATCCCTCCTCATTTGTAGCCCCACAGTAGCTACAGTAATTTGAATCAGCATTTTCTTCTATAAATTTTTGTAGAAAGCTCTCATTAATACAATCTCCACAAACATATTTATCACCAAAAGTAGTAAACCCATACACACTTTGCCTATCAAATAGTCGGTCATGTATCCCCATACTTCACAAATTTCTCCTTCCATCCATACTTATCTTATTTTCGGCTTATAGGTTTTTACTCTAGATGCACTTCTCTCCCAAACCAAACAATTTTCACTATAAGATTGCTCTATATTTAACTTATACTCACCTTTAAATCTATACATTACATCCCCAAGAGGACCTTTTACTTTGGCAAAGACAATTCTATTATGTATGTTGCTTTCAATATGCTCCTCCATATGAGCTTTTACTTTACTTTTATCCGTACTTTTTTCTCTAATAATTAGCTCATCTGAAGTAATAGAGTTGTCCCATTCATCATTAGGATACAATTTTGGAAACCAAAGTCTGGTATCATCTAGATAAGGGTGCTTTGCTCCTCCTTTAAACCAACTTTTATAATTATGTCCAAAACAATTGCAAACATCGACACATTTTTCAAATGCTACATTTTCTTTTAATTCTATATAGCCTTTATTGATATATGTCTTTGGGTCATTTTCTCTCTCAATATCCCATGGTTCAAATTCCCTTCCCAATTCACTAATTTTTTTATTTAAACATTGTATAATAAAATCAATTTGACTATTTATAGCATCCAAATCTTCACTCACATCTACTCTAAGAATCTCATGATTTGTAATAGACACAATATCTTTTTCCCTTATTTCATCCTGTATGATTTGATGAATATGGTGATGTTCGTCAACCTCTATATGGACTCCTAATTGTGGAAAATACATATCAGTCAACGCATATCTTCCGTCGTCCCTTACAACGTATTGTTGTGTAACAAACTTTACATCAAGATTGTCTAATTTATGCCAAATTCTAGTTACTACATAATTTTCATCCTTCTTTTTATTTGTCTTTGCTAATTGAGCTTTAATAAAATTGTACTTTTTCAATCTTTATCACTCCAGCTCCATTTGTTTCTGATTAAAATTGTAAAAACCATAAAAAAGACAAGCCAAATTTTAATTAAAGAAAAAATGGGCTTGTCTATATTATTCTGGTTTATCTAATCGTGATTGAATGTTTTTCCAGTGTTTCTTCACTTGTGTTTCCATAAGATTTATAGTATTTGAATCTTCATCAAATATCTTCTGCGCTCTTTCAGCATAACTAATAAAATTCCCATGCCCTTTCTTACTTTTTCCCAAGTGCGAGTAGTTCTTATATAATTCTCTCCTATATGATTTACGACCGAATTCTTTTGATTTACGATAGCATATCCTTACTTTTCGATATGTTCTCGTATAATATTTAAATAGACTTTTTTCTCTAATTCGAACTTCTTTACCATTAAAACTGAATCCTAAATAGTCTAATTTTGTTTCATTAAATTCTAAATCGGTAATCTGATTTTCAGAATAAAAATAATTCCCTGTCTTTTCAGGATGAATTTCTAAATTTGGAATCTGATCTTTTATATCATCCACAAATTTTTGATGAACTTGATAGTTATAGTCCTGGACTTCTCCTTCAATAGGAATTACTATAATTAAATCATCACAATATCTTCTATATAGTCCTTTTTGTTCCTTTACATACTTCTCCATTTTTTTATCAAAATCTAGTAAATATATATTAGAGCAAACTGAACTGATACCTGCACCTTGAGGAATTCCATAGCTCTTAGAATTCTTGTAAATGTTTTTATGCTTAAAGGCTCTGAATTCCTCTTCTGTGAAATATTTATGACTATTTTTAATTTCACTTTCAGTGTACTTAGTCTTTAATTCTGCTTCTATAGTATCTTTAATAAAGTAACTAAATCTTGTTATATTCTTGAAGATGTTAAAGTAATCGTCAGGTAATGTAGCCTTTTTTAGAACATATCGGATTTTCTCTTTAAGATACCTATGGTCCAATGTATCAAAAAAATTAGTAAAGTCAGCTACAAAAACATATGCATTCTTCTGTACTTTTAAAAAATCAATAACTTCTTTAGCAAAGTTAATATTACTTTTTCCAGATAAGTTATTTCTATAAGCAGTTGCAACTTCCTTAATATCTAGTTCATCTACAACAGAATTGTAATGGTTATTAAGCTTGTCACCATAGTATTTATATATAAAGCTATCAATGTGAGAAGCATAAAAAATTTTACGAACTTTTTCTTTTGGTTGTTTTTTTTTCCTACTATACTTTTGAAATTTAATCTCAAAATGCATAAATGGGTAAAATCCATGCTCAGCCACCCATTGGGGGTTCAGGATTTTAACCTTAACTTTTTCAATTGATTTTTTATTATCAAGATGCTTATAACCTTTTACACGATACTTTTTCTTGTTCATATTTGGCAGAGCTAGCAAGGGTATGTAATCGTAGCCTATTACTCTATTAAAGAAACCCTTGCAAGCATACTCTCCTTTCGAATTATAGACCATTGCTAGCCTATAAAGAGGCTACTAAATTTACTAATAGATTCTACTATAATTAGTATATTGATTTGGTTGATTATGACGATTGGAGGTATCCAAATGCCAAGTTATTCAGCAGCGTTATCGATAATAATTAGCTTGGTTAACCAAGTGATTACAATTGAGATAAAGCTTGACAGAAATTCACCAATTTCCCTCATAACTATTTTTATGAGGCGCTAACTATGCTAATTTTACCATTTTATCGACAAAATAGTCAAAAATATTTGATTTATTTTTCAGAGCCTTATTTAATAATTAGTTATATGTTGCCACTACATATTGAATATCAGACAACTTTAAAACTATTAATATGTATTCTATAAATATTCATACTAACTATTTAAAAAATAATAGCACTAAAAGAAGGGAGTAAGTACATGAGTTTATTTTTAGAAGATGATGAACCGCAAATGATTTAGGATGCTATTAATAGTGCTCAGCTTGTTTTCCATCCTAATTATGCATCAAGCGGAACGATAGATTACTCTGAATTTCTTGCATTAACCGGAGAAAAGGAAGTGATATTACTATTAGATAGGAACCAAAGCTTTTTCTGCTCTTCGGTGTATGCAACTGCTCTATAATAAGCCACTTTATAAATATAACCGCCTGGATTAGATACAAATTCTCCCTTCAAAATTTTTCCATAAAGCTCATCTACTGCAACACCTATTACATAGTTATCGCTAGCTTCTGGTGGAATTTTAGACCATTTTTCCGTATTGTATTCTCTAAGCCATCTAAATAACCGCTTTTATAAAGAAGACCAACCATTTTTTTGGGATTTAAGGATTCAACTGCTTCTCTAATCTTATTCCAAAGATCATCCACACCTCATGTCACCTCCGTATCAGTTTTTTGGTTCTTCTACTAAGGTAGTAATAATTGTTACACCTATTTTTTTTTGTTGTTATTCCTAGATGGGTAGTTCCTCCATTTTCGCCTCTACTTAATAAGTAATTACTATTACACTCTGATCTTTTTTGTCTTTAACTAGGTATGTAATCCTTTTTTCGTTTCTACTTTATAAGTAATTGTTGTTACACCTAAAAGATATTTATACATAAGTTTATAAAAAATCCCTTCAAGTTTCTGAACTAGAAGGGAATAACGTGCTAGTTAATGTTATTTTATTGTTGAGTTTTTATTGGAAAGCTGTCTTATGGATTAAATATCTCACTAAACTGGGAACCAAATCCTTCATTACCTAGTTCAATAAATAACGACCGTATTTCCTCCCAAGTTCCTGTTTCACCAGATAAGAAACCCCAAAAATTGTTTTCTATCAAAGCATCTATTCCTTGATTAAGTGGATAAGCTCTAGAACCATTTTTAGACCACCAAGAAGTTTCATAAGGATTAAATGGAAAAGCAATGTGAGCTTTCAACTGAGCTTGGGGTTCTTTACACAATCTGTAAGCATACCAATTCATCAATGTACTATTAAACTTTAATCCGCTACTTTGATTAATTTGGTTAGTCTTTATGTCAAACAAATATTCAACACCATCTTTTTTTACCCATAAATCTACTCCTTCACCAGCTGTAACGTTTATAAATTGTAGCTTGCTTAAGTTTAGCCCACTTATAACGGTTCTAAGTTCGTAAACGTACTCTTGTAAAGTAACACTATTACTTCTATTTTCTCTCTCTCTTCTCCACTTATCTACTACTTCTGATACCTCTTTTGGTAACGGATAAGGCATCTCAAGTCGGTCAGGTATTACAGTAAACCCATTTGATTCCGCTATTGTTCTTGCAATTGGCTCCCATAACGTTGTACCAAGACTTGTTTCTAATCCACCAACTAAAGATCGGATTCTTCTTTCTTTTGGAAAAATGTAATCCAAAACATGTGTTGTTCTAACGTCTCGATTAACAAAGAAATTTCTAATTGAACTTTCAATATTAGCTTTGATTCTTTCTTTTAATTGTTGATCCATACTATTCCCTCTCTTTTAAAAATTACAAAATTATGTAAGACAACTATAATTATACCAATTATTTAATGTGATGTTTTTTATATGGTTAAATAGTACTAACAACTGTTAATAGGGATGAATTCACTAAACATGCAATAAAAAACACTCAAAATTGATGATTATGAGTGCTTTCTTGATATACACGTATATTTTTTACCGGAATATCCTTGTTCTTTCTGTTTTTTACTTCTTCCATTTTTGAATAGAAACTATCCTCTATATCTACTTCAAAGTAATTTGCAAATTTAGTAATATAGGCTAAGCAATCAGCAAACTCCTTACCCAAGTTTTCTTTAATAGACTCTTTGGCTATATTAAAGGCCTGCTGTTCATCCATACCTTCGTTTATTAATGAATTAGTCTTATTGAACGCTTCCCTTAATTCTTCCGCTATTTCTGCAACTTCTGTTGTCAAAAGCATGTAATTATTTAAAAGAGAAGATTTTGTTTTTTCATAGTTATCTGTATTAATTTCCCAATTCATTTCTTCATGGTACTGTTTCATATATTCTTGTAATTGTTTCATTGAGCATTCCTCCGTTTAAAGAATAATCGATATTAATACTATACCAAATATGACACTTCACCAAAGAATATTTTAGTCAACAAAATTGAAATAAAAAAAGAGAAGGTAGACTTAAAAAAGACCTTCTCCTAAAAGTAAGCTAAAATTCAAATTGGGAAACCTTTGTAATGTCCAAAATTATCATTAAATAATTGCGTCAATATGTTTGTACCGTTTTTTTGAGAACGGTTAAATAATTCACTAAATAGATGGGAATGATCTTCTGAATCAATAATTTCGGTGGTGTACTTTATTTGTGTTTGTAAAAGATCCTCAATTGCTCTAGGTAAAGCTTTACATACTTTTGCAAACGCATGGGAATCGCCAGTAACTATTTCATAAAAATAATCACCTGAAACTTTATAAACTCTTGGATGATTATAGACTCTCATTTTATCAGGACCTTTTGTCTTATCAAAAGTTTGATTCCATTGGGTACAATAACTAGTTGGAGCAATTAATGAAACCCAGTAACACTTGGCATCAGGATACTCCTCAGCAAATCTTTCCAATTTTTGATATGTACTTTCTTGAGAACTACTGTTTACCGTATTTCTTTTATTTTTAATCTCTGCAAATAAAGTATTATCTTCTCTCTTAATGTCATAACCGGCATTACCTTTTTGAATAAATCCTTCAATTTCTCCGAGTAGCTTTTCATGAAAGTGGCCGATGAAATTACTGATATTTTTATCCATTTGACGTTGCACTTCACGTTCAATTAATTCTTTCTCTGAGACTCCCGAAAAGATCATATCAAAAGTAAGCTTTATCGGGTCAATTTGATTATTATAAAACTTTTTTATTGTATATTCATTCTTTTGTTTTTCATATTCAATATAAATAGATTTTATACAATCTAAAAAGCTCTGATCATCAATAAAATCAACAAACTTATTCATAACAATCCTCCAACCTTAAATATGACTATCAATGGAACGTATTACTCTACCTATTTGACTGTCTAATGAAACATAATTAATATCTGTTTTGTTCCAAAATTGACTACCAATCAGTTTTTGAATAGAGCCACTATAGATCCAACTACAAGAACAATCTATACATACGACGAAATAAGCATTTGAAAATGCGGATAATTCTTGCGTCGACCTATGAGATTGTGATCCTGTTAAAGTATCTTTTTTTGTTTTTAATTGAGTATAATAAAGAACACCAGTATTTTTATCAACCAAGATTACGTCGATACCTTTTAATTTAAAGCCTAATTCATATTCTGGGGAAATGACATTACTTGATAACATCGCTGTCCTTTCCCACAAATTACTCATTCTTGCTGATAAACTTCTAGTAATCGAATTCTCTGCTCCTCAAGCATTATGCTTTGTAAATAAGTTAGTTGCACCAGCTAATGCTCTAGCTTTAAGAGCCGGTATTTTTGCAATATAGTTTGATTGAAATGTATTTAAGATAGTTAAAATTTGTGCAGTGTTATCTGTTTTTTCGCTTAGAATTCCTGGAATATGTGTATTTATAATTGGTTCCCACATGCTAGATAGTACAATAGGTCATTTATACTATCAGGATTTCTTCCATGATGAGCTTCAAATGCCCTATATAAAAATTTCTCATATTTCACATCCTCATATTTTTAATAATGGAAATGGCTTTTCAATACCAAATAATACCTATTACTCATCTTTAATTATATATATGTAGCGATTTTGTAGCAATAGTAATTAATTTTAAAACTTATCCAATAAAAAATACCTACTCTAGGTAATGAGTAGGTATTTTTAAGTATATTAATTTGTAACACTAAATAAATTCATTTGTTCCACTACTACTTTTTGATTATCTTCATTAATACTATAGTTAATAATATTTGGTGCAACAATTTGATTTAAAGTATGAATCATTGATAAGCCAACATGACGGGCCAATTCGGTAGGTACAGCATTTCCAATCTGTTTATACTGTTGTGTCATTGAGCCTTCAAATATCCAATTATCAGGAAAGCTTTGGATTCTAGCATATTCTCTAACGGTAAATGGTCTTGTTTCATCCGGGTGACAACGTTCGGTTTGTTTCATATCTGGTGCAGTTGTAAGGGTTAAACACGGCTCGTCCCACGAGATTCTTCTTGCAATCCCAGTCTTTCCTCCACCCAAATAAAATGACCCTTTCATGTATTCCTTTTGGATTTCGATAGGTAAATCTCTCCAATAACCACCAGGCGGTACCATTTCCATTATTTCACGTTTACGTTCTGGATATTGACGGCCGGGAGAATCAGGAACATCTTGTAGCACGTCACGAAGAACAGGGATATAATCTCGTGGAGCCGGAAATCTAAAATTAGCCTCACAATCTTTCCTAGTACCAATAATGAAAATCCGTTCTCTTTTTTGTGCAACATTATAATTAGTTGCCTTTAGTACCTTGTAAGTCACGTTATAGCCAATTTCATCAAATACATCCATCATCCCTTGAAGTGTCTTACCTTTTTCATGACTCACTAGCCCTCTAACATTTTCCGCCAGAAACATTTTTGGTCTTAGCTCATTTAATAATTGAGCATACCAATAGAACATGGTTCCTCTTGCATCTTTAAGTCCAAGTTTCTTGCCGGCAAAACTAAAAGCTTGACAAGGATAACCACCTGATAATACGTCTATTTCTTCATCTCCAATATAATTTCTAATTCCTTCTTTAACAATATCGGCAATATCACCTTCAATTACTCTTAAATCTGGACGATTTGTTCTAAGTGTTGAACAAGCATGCTTATCGATTTCAAGAGCAGCAGCAGTTTCAAAACCAGCTTCCTCTAAGCCAAGCATTAAACCACCGGCACCAGCAAATACTTCCAAGACTCTATAAGGACGATCTGGTGTAATATCGTTGTTAACTACATCTAAAAAATTTTTGCCTGCTTCTCGATCTTTATAATCAATTTGTGGCCGTTCTCTAGTATCTAAATCAGTAGGAGTAACCCCGAAAAAGCTGCATAAGTCATAAAGCTCTTCTTGAGACTCCACTTTTCCAGTTTTTACAATATGGTCTAATTTATCTTTAGTAATACCTAACTTTTCGGCCCAATCTATATTTTTCCCAAAATCTGTTTCATTAATTAAGTTTTGTAAATTCTCAATCTTAATTTCCATTTTGAATAGTCCTCCCTTCAAAAAACGAACGTATGTTCTTATTTATAGTATAAGGGTTGTCCATATTTTTCACAAATTGTATTTGTTATTGTATCATAGAACTCTGTCGATTTGTGCTAGTAAATACTACTATTCTTTAAATATTAGTATAGTTCATCGTTATCAAAATTTCCGCTCTAAATTAACAAAATAGTAATATTTATTGACGAATAGAGACAAGGAAATGCTATCAGTTTCATGAGGGAGATAAGGTTATGTCAAGCATATAAATGATACTATTTTTAATCAAAATGTTAATCACTTAAAGCACCTCACTTATAATGTTTGACCTTAGTATAAAACAAAAGGGTTATCTTTTGCAACACTTTTCCACGAAAAATATTGCAAATGTTATATTAGTTACATATACTTTAAACAAAGTTACCACTTAGGAGGTGATTATTATTTCTGATTTCGGGAAATTTATTAAACAATTAAGAAAGGATAGGGGATTGTCATTAAAGGAAGTTGCAAAAAAAGGTGGTTTATCGCATCCTTATATTTCTCAAATTGAAAATGGGAAACGGAGCACACCAAAACCTGAAATAATAAATAAATTATCAATAGGTTTGGATGTCGATTATATGCAACTACTTGAAACTGCGGGATATTTACCAAAAATTAAGAAAGCTGAAGAAATAATTCACGATGTCGAAACAATGCGGGAGATAAGTAAAGGAAAATGGAAACAAGCCACACCTGAGGATATTAAACGAATGCAGGATGAACAAGATAAGGCATTAGCAGGAAAAGTATTTAATTTTGAAGACCTGTTGTCCGATGGATTTTATATTAAATACAAAGGTGAATTTCTTTCACCTGAACAAAAACGAAAAATTATTAAGTTTATGGATTATTTTTTATAAGCATGTAGCTAAGCTAGTCAATCAAAAAATCAATTAATAAAACAACAAATCCATAAAACTATCTTTTTGATCTAGACTGGGGGAGATAAAATGCAACAACTATCAGTAAAATTAAGTATTCCCGTTCCCTCTGATAGTATAATTATTTCCAAAGTAGAGTTACAGGAATTGAACAAGACACAGTTATCAGGTGCATAGTGGTCAATGAAAGACCTTGAAAAGAAAGTGAACCGCAAAAGTGAATGAATCAAAGAAAATATTCTTTATCCTCCTAAATCCGAAAACTGCTTGATGTGGATTCAGGTGGATTTGTATTCTATCCAAAAGTGAAAGGTCAAACGTGGTCTTTTCATGCCTTGAAAACGGCAGAGTTTTAGATAAAAATTTCCACCGTATATTTCAAAGTAACATAAAGTAGTTCTTCTGCTATCACTTCTTATTAAAAAATTTCTATTTAATTCAACTATTACATAACCATTTAATAATGGTTAAGATAAGGGTGACCTATATCAACCTACCGGCCACCCTTACCTATTCAATTAGGAAAGGAGGGTTCCGTACCAAAAAAGAGGCAACAATTACTGCTGCAGAAATAGAAGCACAATTGAGTAAAGGAATTGTTCCCCATTTAACGCCAGTTCCTATTGATCAGTGTTTTGATAAATGGCAACTTATCGCTTTTGGAGATATTGCATCAATTACAAGCTAATACGAGATTCCAAATGTTATCTGATTGAACAAACGACCATGGAATAAAATGGTCTATATGTGTTTCACGCTTCATTCCTGATAATGTTTTCCCGCAATAGAAACAATTCGCTTCGAAATAGTAAAGTAGTACTTTTTCAAATGGCCTTAAGGAAGTGCGTCTTGCAATACTTTCTACCTTCCCTAACAAATAATTAATGCTAGGTACTTCATTCAGCTCTTCAATCATGGCAGCCATATGATAATTGGTTAGGTTCACAAGTAGCCCCTGATAATTTAACATGAAGGTGTGAACAGCAGGATTGAGTTTGAAATATTCACGCTTATGATTAAAAGCATAAAACTTTCCCTTCGTATCCCCATAAAGTGCACCGAATACATTCGCTTTCATCGTTGTCTTCACTTTGCCAACCAGTTTAATCTAAACCGTATGATCAATTTTATCCCAATTAAATTCAGAGGGGATCGAATACAGTTGTTGTGCCTCTTGAATGAGTGTAACAACCTTAGCATTTTTCTGCAGATTACTATTTTGCTGGATAAGATTATGGTGAACCACCAAATTCCAATAAATTTTCGTAATGGAGTAGGCGAGTTGGTCATATGTTAACTCATAATCATCATTAACTTGATACAAATTTTCGATAAGTGCCTTTATTAAAGCAAACTTATAAGTAGAAGACTTTACAGATTTCGTGGACAACACCATCGTAAAAATCCGCCAAATCTCTTCGTCTGTTAAGTAGTACTCCTGTAGCTCACCGACTTTTAGTTTATGACTCAAGCTTCCTCCCACTTCCGATTACAGTGCCAGGCATTAATCATCCTCTACTTCTACTAAAAATATTTTCTGTTCAAATCCACCACGCTTTTTCACTTTCTCTTTGCGGATATTTTCTACCTCTTCCATTGAAGAGCCGTGATAGGCTGCAAGTGCATGGATTATTTCTAGCAGATCGGCTAGTTCTTCTAATGCTTCTTCCTTATTTTCAGCATTCATATACTCTTCCAGTTCTTCAAAGCTCTTTTTCTTGAGTTCCTTTATGTATTCCTCGTTAGATAAAATGGTGGTTGTGAAGTTTTTCCCTTATTTTTGGTATGTTATCGCGGACTAGGTTGTTGTAGACTGCATGTTAATCCACTATTCCTTCTATTTGTACTTTCTATTATAGGAAATTTCAGGTAGAAAATACACAAAAATTAACTACATAAGATTAGTGAAATTATAAGCTCATTTTAGCAAAAAACACTAGGGTCTTCCAAAACCGACCATATCCTTGAATAAAACAGGTATTTTAATAATTAAATAGAATTAATTCCATAGATAGACAACCGGATTATATAAAGGTGGGTGTTAATATGTTAATAAAGCCAAAAAAATTGCAGCCGGGAGATTGTGTTGCAACAGCAAGTCCTTCTTGGGGAGGAGCAGGCGAGCCAGAACTTAGATGGCGATATGAACAAGGGGTAAAGAGACTAGAGGAAATCTTTGGACTGAATGTTATCCCAATGCCGAATAGTTTGAAAGGGGAAGACTATCTTTATCAAAATCCACAGGCTCGTGCAGAGGATTTGATAACGGCATTTAAGGATGATCGTATAAAAGGAATCATTGCCAATATTGGTGGAGAAGATAGTATTCGCTTACTTCCCTATATCGATTTTGATGTGATACGTGAAAACCCGAAAATATTTATGGGTTACTCTGATGTGACCGTTTCCCATTTATTTTGCCATAAAGCAGGAATTTCTTCTTTTTATGGTCCAGCCATTTTAACCGATTTTGCTGAAAACGTGGAGATGGATTCCTATACCATTGAAATGGTGAATCGAACGCTCTTTTCCAATGAGATTATTGGTGAAATTCGACCAGCTAACGAATGGACGAGTGAGCGTTTAGAGTGGATCGAAGAGAATAAGAACCGACGACGAACAAGGAGGAGAAATTTAGGTAACGAAGTACTTCAAGGGTCAGGTATCGTACAAGGACATTTGATTGGTGGTTGTATGGAGGTACTTGAGTTTGCAAAAGGAACTGAACTTTGGCCTGAGAAAAAATACTGGGAGAACAGCATCCTTTTCTTTGAAACCTCTGAAGAAAAGCCAGACCCGAGTCTTATAAGATATTGGTTACGAAATTATGCTGTACAAGGTATTCTACAAAAGGCTAATGGAATCATTTTTGGTAAACCACTAGATGAGAAGTATTACGACGAGTATAAAGTAGAAATTCAAAAAGTAATGAAGGAATTTGATTTAGAGGATTTGCCGATTCTTTATAACATGAATTTTGGTCATACCGAACCAAAATTTATCTTGCCATATGGCGCAATGGCAGAAATTAATTGTGATAAGAGGAATTTCACCATTCTGGAAAGTGGAGTGGAATAATCGTCAATTGATTACAGCCACAAGAATGTACCATCTCTGCCATGTTTTTCACCAGCACTTGCCACGAAATTTACCACTTGATGACAACTTGTTTACCAATAGAAGAACGTCAACGATTTTGAGTGAAAAAGCCTAACCCTCTTTATCTTTAACGAGGAATTAGGCTTTGATTTTCCGCAATTGCTCCAATTGTGGAATATTAATTTCTAATGAATAGTAGCGTTGTACTGCTCAGAAAATGGATCTTTTTTCTTCAAATGAATGACAAACATTATATTTAAAAAAGAGAGAAACCTAATTATAAGATTACAATTACTTACTATTAGTAATAAACCGTCTATTTCCACTCTCTCCGAGAACTCTCTTTTGTTATTGATTTTTACCGAATAGATGGTTTAATCAATGCTGTAGCATCTTATCATTTTTGGTTTCTTCTAAGTCAGTAAAAAATGTCATAAAAGTACCATAATACCCTTCTTGTTCCCAATCTTGGTCGATGTTTTTTATACTTATTTATTCTATGACACTATTTCCAAAGTTCTTCTGTAATCTGGCCTGAAGGGACAGGAAAAAAGTAATGGTTTTCACTCAGGTATTTTAATATCCCTAATTGTCTTATCTTTAAGCGAAATAATTGAATCAGATAAATCTATTAAATAATGATTTAGAGAGTGTCTATGGATTGCCGCTTACTTTTTAAAGATGATAGATTTTACTTTTTCGGTTTATTTAAAGCATTCTTTACTTCGCTTGGTAGAATTCCCATAAAGTAGTCTTCTATATTATCCCAAAACCATTTTGAGTAATTTAGAATTTTCTCTTTTGGTGAATTCCCTTCTTGTTTTTTTATAAAAAGATACTTCAACATTTCAACGCTTGTATAATGTTTATCTTGAACATCTTTTAATATGCTATTTTGATAAAAATCACCTTGTTTAATAGCTTTTTCTAATGGATAAATTGAGTTCATTCTTAAATATATTTGTGGGTTGTTTCCACCTACCACTTGATAACTTAATAACTTTCGACTCTCCCCTATTCCAAGTGCTGCTAATTTCGCATCTAATTCAACACTATTTGCTCTCATGTAAAATGTAAGTATATCGCTACCATTCTCAACAAAATTATCACGAGGCTTCAATGTTGCTAACAAACCCCTCTTAATGAATGTCGTGAATAAATCTCCATCGTTATGAATGATATACTTCGGTTTAGAATCCCCACTACTTGGACGCTCGGATATGAATTTAATCTCTTTTATCTTTGAATATTCAAATGCTACGTTAATGACTGTTTGTGCAAACGTCATCGCTTCGAACCTATCAGAGATTTTTAATGCTTTCATAAAATGGTATCCAAGATCATCAACCGAAAATTGTTTTCCAGACATTCTATAATTATTTACGAATATTTCAAAAGCCTGTAAGATTAAGTTATATTCGGAAACAATTGACTCAACTGATTCATTATTATTTAATCCTACTTCTACTCCTGATACATAAATAAATTTTTCAAAAATAGATTTATGCTTCAGTTTCCCTCTTTCTTCTGATGAAAACAATGCAAATTTAAAACTAGGAAAAGACATACTTCTATAATATTTCTCCCATATTCCACTCAAGTTCACCTGATATACAGCAGAATAACTATCACTCTGTATTTCGTATAGTTTGCTAAAATACCTTCCTAAATTGGAATGAATAAATGTTCTTTCTAAATCAGGAGTTACGAATATTAAATCATTCCCAAATATGCTTCTTGGTCTTGCGACAAATGGAGAATATCCTAGCTTATTTGGTGAAGAAAAATCTTTCTCAATCATTAATAAAACTGTTTTCACTTTATTGTCTAATGAATCCTCATCGCGCTTGTTTTGAACAAAGATATATTTAAAATCCTCTGGACTAATAATTAAATTACGGTTATTATTCTTTTCTTTATATACCGATAAAACCTTTTTCATAACCTCTATAATTTGACTCTTTCTAATCGCCGACATACCATATAGCTGTTTAACCTCGTTCAAGTCACGATTTAAAAAATCAATTAAACCAAATCCATTAGCAACTTTATTCTTATCTCGAGCTGCCCTTCCGATTTCTTGAATATAATCAACAACATTACCAGTAGGAGCATAATGATAAACATTTGTAATATCAGGAATATCGATACCCATTCCAAAGGCTTTCGTTGCCAAAACAAATTGTAAATCTCCACTTACATATTGATATAAAACCTCATCTTTTTCCTCTTTTTTAAGGCTTCCATGATATTTACCTGTAGCTTTAGCAAGATCCGGTGCATTTTGCGTTAAAAAGTTATTGAAATCTGTCAACAATTTTACTGTTGGGAAATAAACTAATGATTTTTGTTTGTTTTTATGAGCTATTTTTAAATGTTTCAACGCTAACGAGTGCTTCGTTTTTCGATAATCCCTTCCTTCTTTCTCTAAATCTTTTTCACTACTTTGAACAACCATAATTAACTCATCACGACGAACTTTTCCGAAGTATGAAATAGGACTTAGCATATTAAGACTATTTCTCGTATCTAAATACATATCTTCTCGCCCACTGTATATAGCCGTGGCAGTGAAAGTAACGATAGGGAATTTATACTCCTTTCTTAATTTAGCTAGATAAATACCTAAATACCAATAGTCAGAGCGAAACGATTTTCCCCAAGTAGTTACAATATGAGCCTCATCAATAATCACAACACCAATATTTCTATTACCAATCAGCATTTTAATATCGGATCGAGCTTGAAGCGTTTCAGGAGATAAGTATAGTATGTCAACTTGCTGATTTTGAATTTCATCAAGTATACGTTCTTTTTCATAAGGTGGAGTATTTCCATTTATTGTTGCTGAATTTTTAATCCCTTTTCTTTGCATACTGTCAACTTGATCATTCATTAGACCAATTAATGGTGATATAACTAAAGTTAAAGGCTTATCATCTGCATATTTATCTGCTAAATATAACGCTGGGATTTGGAACATCACTGATTTTCCTGCTCCAGTTGCTGCAGTTATATATATATCTCGAAAATCTTCACCATGCATTGCTTTTTCTGCCTGAATGACTATATCATCGATAATTTGAGCTTGCGAAATATTTATTGTTTCTTTAGACTGATTCTCTATATTTTTATAAAACTCAATTTCTTTGAAATCATCGTACCCATAAACGTCATTCAATATTTTTACATAGGCATCTTCATTCTCTATTACCTTTCTTCTTATTGATAATGTTGTAAAATACATATTTATATCAGAAATATTAGCGAGAGTATTAATACGTGCTAAATAGTTATTAGGTAGTAGCTCATTTGCTCCTGATAAAACAAATAAAACATTAGTGGTATCTTTTTTTAATATAATGTTCATAATAAGATCTAAAAATGGAAGTTCATCATCAGATAACTCTATTTGTGTAATATTTTCGGTAGGATAATCTTCGCTAAATTTAAAGTTATAATCCTTCTCATCATAATATTTGTATGTTATTGGTTTTTCATCAAATTCTGGATATGTCACATAATAATTTCCGCTGTGCTTTGAATAATCTATTTGTCCATAAAATTTCGAGACGTTTTCTAATATTTTTAACTGATTATTTTCTAATTCAATATCTTCTTGGTAGTATAAATTATGATAAATGCTCTCAACATTTGACAGTGAACCTCTATATGGATACTGTTTATTAAACAGATTATTTTCGATTACCAATACGGGCATTTTATTAATAGCTTCTTGACCTTTAAATAATTGATATTCTTCAATCGTCATCCATAAATAAGCATCTGTAAAAGTACGATGTTTGATAATATCTTCTATTACCTGTTCTTGTAACGTTGATAAATCCACTGTATCGAAGTAGTCTATACTAAACGAAAAGTACTTTTTCTCTCTTTTTAATTCTCTTGTGTCAAAACCTTTTAAAACAACAATAGATGGTCCATTTTGTTCCACGATTCCCTCAATTCTTTTTTCAATATTCATACAAATACTCCTTTAATATTGTAGTCGTTTTTGGTTTTCGAAGCTTACTAAGTGCTTTTGCTTCTATCTGTCTAATTCTTTCTCTTGTCACATTAAATATTTGTCCAATATCCTCCAATGTCTTTGTTTCACCGTTTTTAAATCCAAAACGATAATATAAAACTTGCATTTCTCTCTCAGTCAAATTCGATTGAAAGATCTCACCAATTGTATTTCTTAATTCAAAATTATTATATTCCTCATCAGGCATATTTAAATTTTCATCTAACACAAGTTCGCCTAATGATGTGTTTTCATCTTTTCCAACAAGCCGATTAAGACTATCCAAATTACTTTGTGAAATATAAAAGAGTAATTCTTCTACAACATTAATTGGTTCTTCCATTTTTTTAGAAATTTCAAAGATTGTAGCAGGTCTAGCCAATTCATTCCACAATTCATTCTCGATTTGTATGAATTTATTCATTTTTTCTCGATAATAAACTGGAATTCGTATTAATGTTGAATAATCCGCTATCCCCCTAGTAATCGCTTGTCTTATCCACCAAGTTGCATAAGTTGAAAACTGATATCCCAAGGAAACATCGAATTTTTCTGCAGCCTTTAGTAATCCAATAACCCCTACTTGATACATATCATTCACATCGAATCCCACTGTTGTTAAGCCCGAATACTGCTTTACTATCTTCCAAACTAACTTTCTATTCGCTTCAACTAGATTGCTAAGTGACTTATTTCGTTTTGATTCATCTCCTGAATGTATTTGATTTAAATATTCAATATTCCATGACTTATCAATAACATCCTCAAGTGAATCAACATGATTAATGAAGCTGTCGTCATCCAATAAAGAATCTAAATCATTTTCTAATAAATCATCAGGTATATCAAAATCAATTTCATTTTTCTCTTGGGCTGTATCGTCAATAATGATATAGTCTCTTCTCGTTAGATTACTTAGAATATTCTCTTGTATACTTTCATCTATATTATTTTGATTGAACCATTTAGTAAGAATACTTCTATTAATTTCCTTTTCTAGCTCAATACACTTAAACAACTTCAATAATTTTGACTTTAATAAAGTTTTGGGATGATCAATGATTTTTATTTGCAAAGAATCTAGTTCATCATAAACCGCAAACTTTTCTTCAATGTCAAGTGTGTATTCTTTAAACCACTGTTCAACATTATTCTGCACTATTTTACTACCGAAACGAAAATTATTATTAATATGAGAAAGCAGATCATCAAGCTTTTTATTCATTTGCATCACTCCCCTTACTTACCCAACCGGTATCTTATAGTTAGCTAGTAATCTTTAAAAGCTACAATTTCATCGCCTTATGATCATTGTCATTAGAATTTACAAAGTACTTCTTCATTTCATCATCAAAAGCTGCTGCACGATTATAGACCTTATTAAAGCGATTTTTAATACTCACTGGACTTCATAATTGAAATATATAATTTTTCTCCGTGACTTCCTCCAAAATATCATTCTTAGATTTCCCTTGTAACATGAGTTCAAGAATAATAGAGATCTCATTTTCCGACCATTTTTCTTTTGTAAATCCAGCTGAATATTCCATGATGCATCTCATTCATCCAACTTTCCTAACTGACATAATTTTAATTAATCCTTGATCAACTACTTCAAGCCTACGTTTTCCACATTGTTGACGAAGAATTGTTGTATATTCTCCTTCTTTCATCAACTTACTTTTATTAATGGCATATAACTTTGAATAAGTTCTATCATTTTCGATTCGTCAATTTCATATTTATCTTTCTGCTGAATGAATATTAATTTTTCTAGTTTATTCCTTTCCTTATCTGGCATTATCCAAATGGATATTCTATCAAAATCTATTCAACAGAAAATTCCGAACTTAACTCAACTTGATAAAAAAAGACTTACTACTATGTAAGTCACTAAACCATTTCATATTGAAGTTCCACCTAAATTGAGGCCAGCAAACCACCCCTTTACACAAAAAACTATGCTCAAAAAATATTGGTTTGGTTTAATTCTATTTATTAAACAGCAAAACCCTTTTACTTTACATTTTATACACCAGGAATCTAGTTTTCGCATCTTATATTTTCTTCTCTACAATCAATTAAACAAAAAGTCGTTTAGCTGTTTTCCCTATAATATTTGTACCGATACCATCTACTGTTCCTCCAATAAACCCTCCTACCAGAGGTACAGCCTTCCCTAAATTAACTACACCTTTTTCTCCAAATTTAGTAACCAGCCTAAATCCAACTGCTTTATTTATCGATTTAATAATTTCTCCTGGTAATCTTTTTATAGCATGCTTTGTAAATGCAGTTCCTGCTTTAATTCCAGCTTGTTTTAATATATCCGAAGCTGAACGGCCAGTTAAGCATACGAAAACAAATGATTTTACTTGGTCATCTTTTAAATCATATCCTCTCATATGTGCAATTGCTGCAATCATCCTTATTTGTACATAAGTGACTGATGCAATGTTGGCTGGAATGGCTACAGGTAAGGTAATTAGTCCACCTAATCCAGTTAAAAATCCACTTGTTGCGGATTTAGTATTTTGCCATCGAACTAAACTGTCTATCGCTTTATCTAATGAATCGTGTTTAGACATATAGTTTTCAGATATTTCATATGCCGTATCTGTTCCTGGTAATCCATTTATAGATTTTTCATATGCCCAGTCCAACAATTTACCTACTTTACTCTCTGTTAATTCCTTATTTGTCATAATGAACCTCCTGCAAACAGGATAAATTTACTAATTATATTGTAATGCAAAATTAATAATTGGGCTATCAATATTTTGTTTCCTCTATTAGTCTTTGATAATATAATACTAAGTTGAAAATTGGAGACGGGGACAGCGTATTCATCTATTCCTAGACTAGGCTTGTCCCTGTGGACACATGTTTTGAACATAGAAAATCACCTCAAACGAGATGCTTCACTCTTCCTGCATATTCATTTGAATCAAATGAATATTTTTTAGTTACTATTTTACTAGGCTCAGTGGAGGTTTGATTATGCATCATCTTCACCAATAATTGCTTCAGATAATCATTTTCTCTTTGGAGCTGTTCATACTCTTTCATATTAATCCCTCAATATTTAATAATATATCTAGTATTATAGCCAATTACTCCACTACCACTTTCCTTTAACATTTCCCCTCAGAAAATAATTCAATATGTTAGTTTTCCATAAGAGAGATTAGTCACAACAAGCCTTACGACAAATTATTTAAACAGACATTTGCTTAAATATTACTTGCTACAGCAAAGGCACTTCCTTTTTACAGAAAGCGCCTTTTTATTATTACTATGATTCTTTTAAATAAGTTACGAGATTTGGACACAGGCACCACGACCCATTCACACTTTTATACACTAAGTATTTACCTTAACTTAATTTTTTCGAACAGCCATATTCTCAAAGTCGATGATTAATTTATTCACAAGAAAAAAATCACTTCCTATGATTCCGTCAAATCCATGCATTTCTCTAACATCACCGAGCTGTATAGTAAAATCATTAAGCTGAAACTTATCTATTGTCATTCCATTCACTTTTTGTTCTATACAGATTTCCGTACCACCAATTCCTTACATCTTTCGAGTTATGGCATTTTCTAAATCGAGCATCAGCCCGATTTCTTCACATAAATCTGTATCTAAAATGGTTGAAGAACAGCCAGTGTCAAGCAGTACATTACTAAAAGTCTTTTTCTCTCCGTTGTATTCAACCTGAACAGCGACTAAAGGCAAATGGTCATCCATCTCAAATTTCATACTCTTCTTCGTACTCCTATATATGGCTGCTCAATTACCTTTGTTTCTTCGTTATTTGTGTGAAAGATATATAATTCTCGATCTTGATTTTCTGCATGTAGTTTTTTATATACTTTCCATGCTGCATTTCCGTTCTCAAAATCATCAATAACTGACATTTCTTCAATGACTCTTTCCTTACCTTTTGTTTCTGATTTTAATGCTTCTACTAAGACACACCGCTCTGGAAAATGCTGACGTACTTCAGACCATTTCATTTTTTTACCTCCGCTCTAAATGAATTGCCTTTTTTATATTATAACATTAGGTGGACACAGGGACAGGTTTATTCATACAAAAATTGTAAAATAATAGTATGCATCTTCTTATCATTGTGTACATGTAGACATAAATAAGTGTTAAGAGATTTATGTCTACAAAAGGCTGAAGCAGTTGTTTTACTAGCCAGGCTGGCCATACTAACCATCCTGCTAGATTATATATTTACAAGATCACCTATTATATGTTAACCTTTTTATTGATTTAGTTTACATATAGAAAGAGTGGTCTTATGACACAACATTTTTGGATAGCGGGCACAGATACTGATGTTGGAAAAACATTGGTAACTACATACTTCATGCGATATTTTCAAGCAAAAGGAGAAAACGTAATACCTTATAAACCAGTTCAAACAGGAATCATTGTAGAAAATTCGAAGAAATATTATGGCGATACAGAATTTTATCAATCATTCAGTGAAGAAGTCTTAGTAGAAGAGCATTTGAATAGTTATTCTTTTAAAGAGCCTGCTTCCCCCCATTATGCTGCCATGTTAGAAGGTATAGTAATTGAAGAAGAGGTCATTTTACAACATATTAAACAATTAAAGTCTTTATATGACTGGGTGATTTGTGAAGGTGCAGGAGGCTTGTATGTTCCATTAAATGAACAACGAAACTATCACTTTCTTCACCTGATTAAACAATCACAGTTACCTGTAGTATTAGTTGCTCGTACAAAATTAGGCACGATCAACCATACATTACTATCGATCGAAGTCCTTAAAATGAATGATATCCCGATCGCTGGTGTTGTATTTAATGCATTTGAAGGTACGGAACTTGAGAGTAATAACATAAGGACAATTGGGCAAATCACAGACTTACCTTCTCTTGTCTTCCCTAAGTTAAAAAATCTATCAGACTTTAAAAATATCAGGCTAGAAGATACGGAATTCTTCGAAAGGTTGTTGCATATATGATTCCTACCATTTCAAATTTACAAAGAAGAGATTTAAATCATGTTTGGCACCCTTGTTCACAGATGAAGGATTATGAGGATTTTCCTCCCATTGTGATTAAAAGCGGGAAAGGCATTTATTTGTATGATGAAAATGGGAAGCAGTATTTAGATGCTGTTTCTTCTTGGTGGGTGAATTTATTCGGACATGCGAATGAGCGAATTAGCACTGCCTTAGCAAATCAAGCTTTTCAATTAGAGCATGTGATATTTGCAAACTTTACTCACGAACCAGCCGTTCTTCTAGCAGAAAAACTAGCAAAAATCACTCCGGATGGTTTAACTAAAGTATTCTTTGCAGATAACGGGTCATCTGCGATAGAAGTTGCTTTAAAAATGAGCTTTCAATATCATATGCAAAAAAACAAACCAAATAAAAAACGTTTTTTAGCATTAACAGATGCCTATCACGGCGAAACACTTGGTGCTCTGTCTGTAGGAGGAGTTGATCTTTATAACGAGGTATATCAACCACTATTACTAGATACGATTCGAGCACAAGGACCCGATTGCTATAGATGTCCATACAACGAGAGTCCCGATAGCTGCCGCACACCTTGTATATCATCTGTTGAAGAAAAATTAAAGGTACATCAAGCAGAACTAGCTGCTATTATTATTGAACCTTTAATACAAGCTGCGGCAGGTATGAAAATGTATCCTCCTACTTATTTAAAGAAGTTAAAGGAGCTATGTTTACGATATGATGTACACCTTATAGCAGATGAAGTGGCGGTAGGATTTGGTCGAACGGGAACGATGTTTGCGTGTGAACAAGCAGACATTACACCCGATTTCATGTGTTTAGCAAAAGGATTAACAGGTGGTTATTTACCACTCTCAGCCGTCTTAACTACAGAGGATGTTTACGATGCATTCTATGATGATTATGAAAGTATGAAAGCTTTCTTACATTCTCATAGTTACACAGGTAATCCATTGGCATGTAGAGTGGCACTTGAAGTATTACAAATATTTGAAGATGACAATTACTTGGATGAGATTCAAGAAAAAGGTGCTTACATGAATGAGTTAGCTTCCAAAGTATTCAATCACCAACCATATCTTGGGGAATACAGACAAACGGGTATGGTTGGTGCTATTGAATTAGTAAAAGACAAAGTGACAAAAGAATCTTTCCCTAGTGAAGAAAGAATTGGCTATAAGATTTATCAAATCGCTTTAGAGAAAGGCTTGCTCTTAAGACCGTTAGGAAACGTCCTTTATTTTATGCCGCCATATGTGATTACAAAAGAGGAAATTAATAAAATGATTTCTATAACAAATGAAGCAGTACAGCAGTATTTTGAAAGTACTAAGGTGCCTACATATGAATAAAAACTCTACTATTTCATTAACAGCTATTTCTTTATTTGCATCTTTAACAACAGTTGGAGCATTTATAAAAATCCCATTACCATATGTTCCGTTTACGCTGCAAGTTCTATTTGTCTTTTTAGCAGGGAGTTTATTAGGAAGTAAAAGAGGGATGCAAAGTCAACTTCTGTATGTCTGTATTGGCCTAGCTGGAGTCCCTGTTTTTACACAAGGAGCCGGTATTGGCTATGTTCTACAACCTACCTTTGGCTATTTAATTGGCTTTATTGCTGGAGCATTTGTAGTGGGATGGATGATGGAACGAATATCCAATCCAAAGACTTATCATTTTATATTAGCCAATTTTGCGGGGCTGCTAGTCGTTTACTTAATTGGCGTTCCATACTTATATATGGCGCTTAATACATGGTTAGGTGTGCCAAGCAGTTGGGCACATATATTAATGATTGGCTTTGTATATAGTATAGCCGGTGATATCGTTATTTCAGTCATTGCAGGATTTTTAGCTACGAGATTATATAAAGTATTTTATACAATTCGAAACTATTGAATACTGAAGAACACTTTCTATTTAAAAGAGTCCACAAATCCTTGAAATACAGGGATTTATGGACACTATCGGTAACCAGAGGTGAATATAAAAAAATATAACCACTTTCATCCTCACTTAACTCCCTTGTTCCTACCTCTGAAAAGCAAGTCCATTCTTCATCATTCAGATAACTCTCCTCAGCAACCCTATTTAATGAATGATATTTTGTTATTCTCCAAGAATACTACGCCAATCTCTCCTGCCCCACTAAACTAAATCATCTAATAAAATGACTTCACCGCTTCCTGCATGCACTCCATATTGACAATCTAATTTCCCGCATAAGACATATTGTTTTTCCTCAAAATCATAGACATAGATAGGCTTTAGTTCAAACAATTCTTTGATTTTCCCATACGCTTCTTCTTTCGTAATCGTTAATTTATCAGGTGCTTGAAATTGATTATAAATCTCCAACATCGGTTTATTATCCATGTAATTTACTGCTTGCAAGCTCCTTGCATCAATCATAATCATCAGTTTTCTTTGAAAAACACGATTATCCTTGTTATCGGCTCTTAATATTGCATGAATATAGCCTTTGTCACGATGAAGAGTTTTAAGTATCCATTTTCCAGTGTCATTCGGATATTCCTGACGTAAGAATTCCTCGACTTCCATCATACATTTTTCTATCTCTTCCTTTGTGATTGGGAAAGAAATAGGAGATGGTTCACATGAAAATGCTTGTTCTGCTGATACATCCTCAGTCCAACAAATTTCTTTCCTATCAAACGGTTTATAGATTGGATTATTCCAAGAAATTGTTTTATCTATTTTCAAATACGACCATACATCCGCTATGACTTCGAATGGAATCGTTAATGTTGCATCATTCGTAACATAAATCTCCTCAACCGCATAAACAGGAAATAATTTATTCTGTTCATAGGAAGGGTATTCAATCAACTTCAATTGTTCTTTTGCCAAATGTTCCACCATTTCAAGAGAAAGGGTATAAGTTTCTTCTTTAACCTTTTCTTTAGAAGGAAATTGTCCATGCACAGAGAACGAGGTAAGTTTCCCTTCCTGATTAAATTTAACGTCAATAAATCCAGAAGGAGATACCGCTACACCTTCAAAGCATTCTTTAAATTGAAGTTCCCCTTCATTTTCTTTATCTAATTGAAATTGCTTCCCATATGTCAGTACAGTTTCACGTTCAACCCATTTTATTATTGTCTTTATTTCCAGATTGGCAAAAGTAACCCCATCTTTTGCATATGTCTTACCCATTACAAAAATAGCACTCTCAAACTTACGAGTAGCTAAATTGATCTCAATAATAGCTGTACCTTCTGGATTCGAACCATCCTCCTGTTGTTCAGTTACATGATTCGGAAACCATTCCATACAAAGTTTATAGATTGTATCACTAAAGATATCGACGTTTCGAGAAAGGCTATGTTGTTCTAAGTAGTAGTTCTCTAATCCAAATTTTGTCCTTGTAAAATCAATTAATTCTTGTATTCTACTATCCATATGAATATCCCCTCTGTTCTGTAAAAATGTGCAAAGATCCTATTATCTCTTTTCCAAATATGTCAGATTTCCTGAATTTAACCACTTCATAGTTTCCTATTTTTTCCACAATACTTAATAATAATATTTACATCACTTAAAAGGATTTCTTTATCCATCCTCATATATCTTTGCTCCTGAAGTTTGAATATCTTCTTTGTGTTTTTTACTTATAAATCAATCGTTCACAGAATCAACCTCTATTTTTAAAATATTTATAAAATTATAATATAACCTCCGTTAATTTGGTATAATTTTCTAAAAAGAACACTTAAAACACCACCGAAAAATGGAGGTGCTTGCTTCATTAGATAGAACCTTTTAAATTTATTGTGTTTGAAAAGTAAACGGATAAATTCCGCTTAAATTGAGAAATACCCATGTTTCTTTAAAAATAAGGGGGTTTTTTCCGCTTATAGTACCCAAATCTTAGGTTTTTTTCTAATTTAGAGCAGTTAAACGGAATATCTCCGTTTATATCTGCTACTTAAGCTCCATCTATATACATTAGCCGGAAATTCTCCGCCTATGAATTCTCATACCTACACGAAAATCAACAATGAACCATAACAGAGCCTAAAGTCGATAATACCTGTCCCCTCTACCCTAAAAGGAGGTAATTACTTGAATAATGGTACCGAAACATCTCCCATATCTACGAAGGACCGTATTGTTTCGCTAGATATTATTAGAGGTTTTGCTTTATTTGGAATTTTGTTAGTGAATATACCGCTATTTCAGTCGCCAGGATTAATTCACGATTTGTATCTGATTTCGCCGGAACTAAGTAAAACAGACCAATTTTTGCGGATGCTGTTAGACGTGTTTGTGGAAACAAAATTTTTCACGATCTTTTCTTTATTATTTGGAGTAGGCTTTTACATTTTTATGAACCGTGCTGAGGAGAAAACGGGACGCTTTTATCGATTGTTTTCACGTAGATTACTAGTATTAGCATTATTCGGATTCCTCCACCTTGTCTTATTTTGGTATGGAGATATCCTTTTACGATATGCATTAGCTGGATTTCTACTAATTTTCTTTTACAAAAGGAAAGAGAAAACAATACTCATTTGGTTATTGTCCTTTACCATCGTCATGATTATTCTCCTTTCGTTAAGCTTTTTTAGTTCAGCTGACTCTGTCGACCAACAAATAACTAGTTTGCAAACTGAAGGAGTCATGAAAGTTGAGGAAGCAATTGAAGTGTATCAAAACGGTAGCTACGTAGAATGGTTATCCTTTCGATTTTCAAGCGAAGTCATTCCCGTTTTGCTAAATGTCCCATTTAATATTATTACTTCCTTATATATGTTTTTAATCGGGTTGTATGTTGCGAAGCGAGGAGTATTTCACAACTTCCCTGTACATAAAAACTTTGTAAAACGTGTATGGTTCTACAGTTTTTTTATTAGCATCCCAATTAGTACTGGTATTATCTTATTACATTTGAGAATACTAGATTTCGGGGTGTTAAATTCTCAAATGATTGAATCCCTGTTGATGATAAGTGGGTTAAGTCTTTCTTTTGTTTATGTTTCTACTATTCTATTGTTATTACAAAAGGCGATTTGGAAAAGGCTCCTACATCCGCTTCGTTATATCGGAAGAATGGCTTTAACGAATTACATCTTTCAAACATTGATTGGTGTTGGACTGTTTGTTGGTATAGGTCCGTATGGGGAAATTAACTTACGAATAGGGATTATGATAAGCTTGATCGTTTTCCCTTTACAAATACTAGGAAGTTACCTATGGTTAAAATATTTCCGCTATGGTCCTTTAGAATGGGTGTGGCGTACGTTAACATACCGTAGCTTACGAAAGAGTGCGGCAAAAATGAATACGGGGAAAGATTCGTCAACCATCTTGTAAAAATTAACCTGTCCCTATTATCTCCTTGCATATAAAAAAGAGTAGAGTCAATGATAAAATGACTCTACTCTTTTTGACTACTACACTTAAGTAATTGATTGTCTAATTTCTTTACATGTAGCTTCTGGATTATCACTTGCCGTAATCGCACTACCTACGATAAGTATATCAACCAATGAACCTTTCAGAGCTGATGCAGATTCAATGTTAATACCACCAGCAATGGCAACTTCCATTCCTCTAACTCCTTCAACAAGCTGAAAAAGATCCTTTGACGCAAATTCTCCTTCTTGTTGCATGTCTTTTCCTTTATGTAGGCAGACTAAATCCACGCCTATAGCTACAAGCTCCTCTACTCGCTTAGGCGAATCAACACCTAATAAATCAATCATTACTCGTTTTCCATAATCACGAGCTATTGCTAATGTTTCACGAATCGTTTGGTCGGAGGCAAAAGCCATAACAGTCATTATGTCTGCTCCTGAATTAAAGGCTTGCGTCGCTTCATGCTTACCCGCATCACAAGTTTTCATATCTGCTACTATTGTGGCATTGGGGTATTTTTCTTTCATTTCTCGAATAATTGCCATTCCATACTCTTTAATAACGCCTGTGCCGATCTCAATCCAATCAATCGTTCCCACAGTGGCATCCACAATACGGAAACATTCTTGTGCAGTTAATCGGTCTAATGCAAGTTGAATTTTCATCAATAGCCCTCCTAAACCCCAGAATAGGCCATGAACCCACCATCAACTGGCACAGTAATGCCTGTCACAAATCCAGAATAGGACTCATCAACTAGCCATAACAATGTACCTAACAAATCTTCTGGTTTTCCAAAACGTCTCATCGGTGTATGTGTCATAATTTTATTCGATCTTTCTGTTAAAGAACCATCTTCAGTCATTAATAGATTACGATTTTGCTTTGTTAAAAAGAAACCTGGTGCTATCGCATTTACCCTCAAACCAGTTTCTGCAAAATGGGTAGCCATCCACATTGTAAAATTATTAATCGCTGATTTTGCTGCACTATAAGCAGGAACCTTTGTCATTGGTGAGTATGCACTCATCGATGATATATTAATGATGACAGGTGTTTCTTGTTCCAGTAGCATTTCGCCAAATACTTGGCTTGTTAAAAACGTCCCTGTAAAATTGCTTGCAAATACTTGTGAGAAGCCATCTCCTTCTAAATCAAAGAAAGATTTCCCTTCCACTGCCTCGCCATAAGTTTCCATAGCTGTGATTGCATCTGGATGATTTCCTCCTGCACCATTAATTAAAATATCTAATCTTCCAAACTGCGAAAGTATCACTTCTCTCGCATTCTCTAATGATGAACGATCTAATACATTGGCAGCTATTGCTATAGCTTTTCCACCATTGGAACGAATCTCCTCAGCTACCACTTCACCTTTTTCGACAGTCCGGTTTAGAATAGCTACTTTTACGCCATGTCTGGCAAGCTCACGACACATCTCCGAACATAGGACACCACTGCCACCTGTAACGACAGCAACTCGTCCTTGTATATTACCATGTACTGGAATCATTACTATTCCTCCATTTCTTTCAAATTAAAAGCGTCCCATAAACCATTTAAATACATAATTCCTAAAGCACGATCATATAATCCATAGCCTGGGCGGCAATCTTCATCCCAAATATGGCGGCCGTGGTCAGGTCTTACATATCCATCGTAATTTTGTTCAGCAAGTTCTTTCATGACACCTGAGATATTTATGGAACCATCCTCAGTAAGATGAGATGTTTCTATAAAGCTACCATTATCATAAATTTTCACATTACGAATATGTGCAAAAGGCGAACGATTAATATATTTACTGGCAAGAGCAACCATGTCATTCTCCGGATTCGAACCTAAAGAACCTGTACAGAACGTAATTCCGTTGGCTGGGGAATTTGAGATGGCTAATAATTTCTTCAAGCTTGCTCCACCTGTCATGATGCGTGGCAATCCGAAAAGTGACCATGGTGGATCATCAGGATGAATCGCCATTTTAATCCCGCACTCTTCACAAACTGGCAAAATCTCTTGTAAGAAATAACGCAAGTTTTCCCAGAGTTGTTCTTCATCTATCCCTTTATATGCCTCAAATAACTCTTGAATTCGACCTAATTTTTCTGGTTCCCAGCCTGGCAAGGTCATTGATGATGCAGATGAAAACAACTCAACCAATTCTTTCGGTCCAATTGAATCCAACTTTTGTTTGTCATAAAATAATGCTGTAGAACCATCTGGTAGTGGATGAAATAAATCAGTTCGTATCCAATCAAAAACAGGCATGAAATTATAACAAATTACTTTTACATTAAACTCGCCAAGATTACGGATTGTTTGTTTGTAGTTTTCTATATATTCGTCACGTTGTTCATTTCCAAGCTTTATCGATTCATGAATATTTACACTTTCAACTACTTCTGCGTGGAAACCGTAGGATTCAATATACGACACTTCTTTTTTAATTTCAGCCTTCGTCCAGATCTCTCCAACTGGCTTTTCATGGAGTGCCCAGACAATTCCCTTTACATTTGGAATCTGCTTTATTTGTTCAAGAGTAACTGTGTCATTACCTTTACCATACCAACGGAATGTCATGTTCATGTTGGACACCTACTTCTTATTAATTACATCTAAATATTTTTGACAAAGGTCAATTACTGCTGCTTCTCCACCTTTGTGATACGCCTTTGTTAAATCACTTCCAATTCCAACTGCGAAAGCTCCTGCATCTAACCACTCGGTAATATTCCCAGTATGAATTCCTCCAGTTGGCATCATTCTGACTTGTGGAATCGGCCCATTTACAGACTTAATGAAGGATGGATCCATATTGTTTGCTGGAAATAGCTTTACAATATCACAACCACTTTCTAAGGCACGTACAATCTCAGAAATGGTTAAGCAGCCTGGCAGGTAGGGAACTGAATAGCGATTACATAGTTCACTTATCTCCTTGCTGAAATGTGGACTAACAATAAATTTTGCGCTATGAAGTAATGCATGTCGAGCCGTTTCTGCATCCAACACGGTTCCTGCACCAACTACGGCTTGTTCATCTGCTAATGCATCAAATACTCGTTCAATATTTGGTGTTGTATAAGTAACTTCAATGGCATTAACTCCACCTTTAATGGCTGCCTTTGAAATGGAAATTGCTTCTTCTGCGTCTTTTCCTCGAATAACAGCAACTAATTTCATTTTAGATAAAGATTGCAATACTTCGAATTTCTGAATCACACTTATACCTCCTATTCAAAAACAATAAGTGCTTTTCTAACAAGATCAGGATTCTCTTCAACAAATGTGAATGCCTGCTGAACATCTTTCAAAGGAAATTTATGAGTAATTAAGCCATTGGACTGTAATCTTTCTTCATTTAATAAACTAACGACTTTCTTAAATTGATCCGTTTGCAAGCGCGAACCTACAATTGTTATTTCTTTTTTCGTGATTGGCAATTGGGCAACCGCTGAAGGGCGTTCATCAAATCCAAGGCATACAACAGTTCCTGCAATAGATGCGACCCGTATACTTAATTCAAATGTTTGCGGTAGGCACACTGCGTCTATGACGACATTAGCCCCCTCCCCATTCGTATACTCCATTACCTTCTCTTCAACCGATTCAGTTCCAGCATGAATTACCCAATCAGCACCATTTTCTTTCGCAAATGCTAATCTCTCTTCTTTTAGATCCGTCATCATGACACGAGCCCCTACATGCTTCGCCATTTTTAAAATACATATTCCAATTGGTCCACAACCTTGGACTAGCACGGTATCCCCTTCTTCAACATTTCCGCGCCAAACCGCTTGTGCACCAATTGTATACGGTTCAGCGAGCACAATCTCATCCCAATCAAGGGTTGGGTCAACAGCATGTAGTTGTTTTTCAGGGAGTACGAAATATTCTCGCATTCCCCCATCTTCGTGTACACCAAACACCGATAACTTTTCACAAACATTTGGACGCCCCTTACGACATGCATAACATTCACCACAATAGCGGATAGGTTCAACAATGACATGATCGCCAACCTTCAATTGGGATACCCCTTCACCGATAGCCACAACTTCCCCAGTTACTTCATGACCTACCACACGTGGATATGTTGCAAGTGGGTTTGTTCCATGATAGATATGCATATCTGAGCCACAAATACCAACACGTTTCACTTTTACAAGTACTTCATCTACTTTTGTAATAACAGGTTGGTCAATATCCATTAATACCATTTCCATTGCATTTTTAATTTGTACTGCTTTCATTTTTTCACCTCTTAATTAAATAGACTTGGTAAGAATAATGTTATTTGAGGTACAAAAGCTACCAGGAGCAGCACGATAAGCATCACACCAATAAATGGAATTAATTCTAGCGTAACCTTTCCCATCGAAACCCTACCTATTTGCGAGGCTACGAATAAGCAAACACCGACTGGTGGAGTAACAAGACCAATTACCATTGCTAACACCATCGTAACCCCAAATTGGATAGGGTCCATACCAATCGTTGAAGCAACAGGTAGTAACACTGGGAAAAGAATAACTAATCCAGCAATCGTTTCCATGAAAGTACCAACAAAAAGGACTAATAAAATAATCAGTAAAATAACAATCACAGAATTAGTTGATATCCCTAAAATAAGATCAGCAACCATTTGTGGAATACGTTCACTTACCAAAATCCAGCCAAAAAGGTTAGCAAATCCTACAAGTAACATAATCGAAGCAGTTGAAGACATTGTCTGAACCATTATTGCTGGAATTTTTCTAATTGGTAATTCCTTACAAATAAATATTCCTACAATTAGAGCATAGATAACAGCAACAATCGATGCCTCAGTTGGTGTGAAATAGCCACCTAAAATTCCGTATAAAATAATAAGGGTCATTAATAGCGCCCAAAATGCGCCTGTGAAACTTTTCCAAACTTCTTTTAATGATTTCTTTTCCCCTTTTGGATAATTCCTTTTGACCGAAATTAAATAAGTTGGAATCATTAACCCTAAACCAATTAAAATTCCTGGTACTGCACCAGCCAAAAATAAATCACCAATTGAAAGGGAAGCTAATGTACCAACGATTATCATCGGAAGTGACGGTGGGATAATTGGTCCTACCACTGAAGAAGATGCTGTAACCGCTGCAGAAAACCCTGCTCCATAGCCCTCCTTCTTCATCGCTGGGATAAGTATTCCTCCAATACTAGCTGTATCCGCAAGTGCAGTACCTGAAATTCCAGCAAAACCCATTGAAGCACCAACATTTGCTAACCCTAAACCACCACGGATACGACCAAGAATGCTATTTGCAAATGCAATAATCCTGTCTGTAATACCACCTGCGTTCATTAAATTTCCTGCCAGAATAAATCCGGGAATACAAAGTAGTACAAATGAATTTAACCCTGTGAACATTTTTTGTGGAATAATTGCTAACGGGATATCAGCGAATATTAAATAAATAAGGGATGAGAGACCTAAGCTAAATGCCACTGGGACACCTAGAAAAATTAAAATGAGAAAAGAAATGAATAATATTAGGGCCATCATATTTCCCCACCTCCTTCGACTTCATAATCATTCTTTTTGTTACTCAGTAAAAATCCAATTCTGACTAAAGAAAACAGGAATAAGAATAAACTCATAATAAAAATGCCTGCATGTATAACTGACATTTGAAAAGGCATCGTCGCAGAAGCTTGACTCTTTCCTAATTGAATAAATGCATATCCTTCTTTTACCATAATTGCACTTAATATAAGAATCGTAAAATTTATACCTACGTCGTAATATCTTCTCACTTTTTCAGAAAATCTACCTATAATAACATCTACGTTGATATATTCATTTCGAAGTAATGCAAGTGGTGCTCCGAAACAAATTCCATACAAGAATAAATATCGCGTTAACTCCTCTGTCCAAACATACGAGTAAGGAAAGTAACGGGATAATATTTGAACCATTACTATAACAATAACCCCCGAAAAACAGACAATTGTTAAAAAGGCTAGAATTCGAGTTATCCATTTTAAAATATTCATCATTTAGCATTACTCTCCTTTCTAGAGGAAAGGCACTGTTGAACGTAGTTCTCTCAACGGTGCCTTTCAAACGACATCTTATTCAGCCGCTAAAATTCTTTCATATAAATCCAATTGCTCTTCTGTTAATGAGGATTGAATAGCTGGGAGCATTGCTTCACGGAAAGCTTCTTGATCAACATCAATGAATTCCATTCCTTCTGCTTTCAAAGCTTCTTCAATCGCTCCAATTTCTTGTTCGTATAGCTCGTCACCATAAGCTTGAGCTTCTTTAGCTGCTTCTAATACAGCTTCGCGTTGTTCATCCGTTAATGAATCCCATTGCTTATTTCCTACTAAAATATAAATCCAAGAATAAACATGCTCAGTTCTATTTACGTAATTTTGAATTTCATATAAAGCGCCACTTTTGATTAAGTCTACTGGGTTTTCCTGACCATCAATAACTCCTTGCTGTACGCCAGTAAATACTTCATTAAAGTCCATAACTTGAGGTTTCGCACCCGCAGCTTCCCATGCTTTCAAGAATAAGGGAACATTTGGAACGCGCATGCTAAATCCACTTAAGTCAGCTGGAGTTTTAATAGGATCGTTAGATGTTAAATTACGTGGTGCACGAGTATGATAATATAACGTGGTTAATTGGGCCTTTTCTTTAATTTCGGCTTCAATCTCTTCACCCAATTCACCTTCAACAACGGTTTTCACATGTTCTAAATCTTTAAATGCATAAGGAACTGCCATTAACGCAGCTTTTGGAGCCCAGTTTTGTAATGTTTCTCCAGATATAACCATGTCTGCTGTTCCTGCTTGGATCGCATTAATTGTATCTGTTTCTCCACCTAATGAATTATTCGGATATATATTAATTTCAATTTGACCATCTGTTTTTTCTTTCACAGAATCAGCAAACTTCACAGCTGTTTTGTGCCAGATATGATTTTCATCCGATAAATGTCCTAATTTCCATTTAACTACTTTCCCCTCTGTACTAGTAGAACCACCACCGCACGCAGTTAACATTAGCATGACAGCTAAAATTGCAGATACTAAACTCCATTTCTTCATTCGTTTTTCCCCCTAGTAATATATTGTTTTATTATATTTCTTGAAAAAGGCAGCCTTTGGTTACCCATTTCAACTATTATTTTTTTAAGTACTCATAAACCGTTGTTGCAATTGAAATACCTTCTTCTAGATTTTTTTCTTCATTTAATTGCTCGATTTCTCCAGGTACAAATACTTGAGAAAAACCAGGAGCTGGCGGAACATTTCGTAATTCTTCCATCATTTGATCCATTTGTTCTAAAAATGTATTAGTATCTGTAAAGAATCCAGGGTTAATCGCACAGAAATAATGTCCAAGCTTACGCTTTTTATCTAAATCACCATACATTTTAGCAACATGTGGGCCAAAAGCAGCTCCAGCTAATAAACCAGAGAAGATATCAACGATAAGAGATAGGCCATACCCTTTAGGGCCACCAAATGGTGATAAAGAAGCCACTTTTGTTGGGTCAGTTACTGTTTCACCATTTTCATCCACACCCCAACCAGCAGGTATTTCCTTTCCTTCTTCCTGATACTGAAGGATTTTTCCAAATGCTACATTTGACGTTGCCATGTCTAGGATCATAGGCTTTTTTGTTTTTGCAGGAACACCATAGGCTATTGGGTTTGTTCCTAAAAATGATTCTTTTCCACCAAATGGAACAACAATTTTATCTGTATGAGTCATCGCAATCCCAATCAGATTTTGTTCTGCAGCTTTTTGAACAAAGTAACTTAACGCTCCACAATGGCTGCTATTTATTGCTGTGACCATTCCAACACCATTTTCTTTTGCCATATCCATTGCATGTTGCATAGCAATATCACTAATTACATGGCCAAAACCATCATCTCCATCAACGATTCCAGTAACTGGACCTGTTTTTTTGAATTCAATGTTAGCATTTGGATTAATTCCACCCGCTTGAATTCGGCTAACATAATGCTCTGTTCGAAGTACGCCATGAGAATTAACATTACGCAAATCGGCATGAACAAGAATCGCTGCTATTTTTTCAGCGTTTTCTTTATTCACCCCTGCTCCTTTTAATTTCTTTACTACTAATTCTTTTGCTTCTTCATGTGGAATAACTACTTTTGACATCTTGATCCCCCTACTCTAAATTCAAATGTATCTTCTTCATCTCTTCCTGCAAGGAGGATGATTGTAAACTATCAATAATTGCTGCATCTAAAAGAATATGTGCAGATTGATCGAATTGATTTCCTAATGGCTGTATGGTAGATGGTTCACTAGGCAGGCGATGCTTAGTAGCAGCTGGAATAAGGAGACCACCACTACACCATGTACTACTAAGAGCATCCCGATTCGTTGTAACAAGAAATACATGCGCACCAACTTTAAAAGCGCTTTCACCAATGTGTACAGTTTGCGCTGTTTTACCAGATCCAGATAAAACGATTAATACATCTGAAGACCCAATCGCTGGCGTTGTAGTCTCTCCAATAACAAACACTCGTTTTCCACCATGCATTAATCGCATAGCTATTGCTTTTGCAACTAAGCCAGAACGACCTTCACCTGCAAAATAAAAGGTTCGATCTTCCTGAAGCAATTGAACAAGTGCACTGTATTCTTCCTCTGAAACTTGGCTACAAACTGTCCTCAATTCATCTAAAATAGTAGAAATCGTGTTCATTCAATGCTCCTCCTTTCATCGTTCAATTATTGGGTCATTTTGTATGAAAGCTATTACTTCATCTAAATATGGTAATCCTTCATTATCTCCGGATACATTTGTGACAAGTGCTCCTACACCATTGGCAAAGCGCAAGATTTCTTTCGGCTCATAATTGTGTAAGTACGCATAAATATAGCCAGCATCAAAACCATCTCCAGCACCTACTGTGTCAACGACTGAAATTTTGAAGGCTTCTCCTTTTGTCCATTCACCATTGCGATAAAGCATGGATCCATTCCCACCATCTTTAATAACGAAATCACGAATATTATAGTGATGGGCAAGTTCTGCTAGTTCTTTCTTCGAATCTTTACCTGTAATCAAACGAATTTCATCTAAACCTGTTAATAAAATGTCTACATTCGGAAAAATCATTTCATAAACTTTTCGCGCTTCCTCCATTGTCCATAGTTTTAGTCGGATGTTTGGATCGAACGAAATAGGAATGCTTTTCGCTTTTGCTCTTTTTATAATTTCCATAACAATATGTCTGTTTTTTTCATCTATCGCTAAGTAAACACCTGTTAAATGAATTAGATTGATTCCATCAAACATCTCGTCTGTTATGTCCTCAGGTGAAATAGTTAGAATAGGAGACTGATAGCGATAGTAATTTGTTTTTCCTGAACCATCCGCTTGAATCTCTTTAAAATTTAACGATGTGGGGTGTCCATCAACAAAGTTCACTTGTGACATATCGACACCCTCACCACGAGCAAAATTATATATAACTCTACCAAATTCATCTTTACCAAGACGACTCACCCATCTACTAGTAATGCCAAGCCGTGCACAGCCAATGGCAAAATTCAATTCTGCTCCACCCATCTTGCGCTCAAAATGAGTGACATAACGTAAAGGGCCTGTTGTCACAGGATTCATAGTAATCATAGCGTCGCCAATTGTTAATACATTAAATTGTGATGACATTCTACATTCTCCTTGCTGCTACACTGATCCCCTCTTAATCAACGATGGCAAATATCTTTTAATCTCATATTCTTCATCCAGTTGTTTATTACCAATCAACTCTAGTATTTTTATTGCTGCATCTTTTCCCATTTCAAAGGTTGGTTGCTTTACTACGGTTATTGGAGGGGTTGAAAAATCTAAAAATGGTGAATCATCGATTGCTGTAACGCTTACATCTTCAGGGATACGAAGGTTCTTCGCCTTCAAAAATTTCAACAGTTCAATTAACGACAAATCATTTGTAGCAAAAAAAGCACTCGGACGATCCTCACCTTCCCAAACTTTTTCTAAACGATCAACAATTTCATGTCGATCTGCTGTTATAATCCAATCCTTATTTAAAGGTAATCCATTATTAACTAATACCTTTTCAAATCCAGCTATTCGTTCCATTCTAGGTGTTATCCCTCTTGTTACTGATGTACTAACTAAACCAATTTTAGTCTTTCCACTTTGAATAATTGGGTCAACTGCAAGCTGTGCTGCTTTTTCATTATCTAACATCAAGATAGGGTAAATAGGCGGGTCCATTTTACGGTCTAAGAAGACAATCGGAAAATTGGATTTTTTTATTTTTTCATACAAATCAGCATTCCCGCTAGTAGGAAAAATGATTAATCCATCCACTTGCTTTGCCATTAACATTTCAATATAACTTCGCTCTTTTTTCGGATCATCATCTGCATTACACACAAATAGATGAAAATCGTTATTTTCACAAACATCTTCGATTGAACGTATTATTTCTGTTGAAAACATGTGAAGAATATTTGCAACTATAACTCCAATCGTTGAAGTTTTCTTTTGCTTCAAGCTCTTTGCAATTTGATTTGGGATATACCCAAGTTCATAAATTGCTTGCTCAATACGTTTTTTTGTGTCCTCAGCCATATATTCATAACGACAATTTATGAATTGTGAAACTGTACTTTTTGATACATTAGCTTTTTTTGCTACATCTTGCATTGTTACTTTCTTCATTTTTAATTTCCTCACTAGTAAATCGGTTTAGTAAATCGGTTTAGTAGAATTATAAATGAAAACCCTTTCAAAAATCAACTGTTTTTTTGCAAAAAAACTAAACTATCAGACTTTTTAAATCGATTATACAGATTATCACGTTCAAGCTTCATTAAAATAACAAAAAAATCCTTGCACACCATATGCAAGAATTTTCTTGATTTCATTATTTGAAAAATTAGCTTAATACCTTATACAACAAAATTGACGGACCAGAAACCTATTATCCACAGAACCGTCACCACTGTTTCATCGATACAGACGCTCTAATCTATTTGCAGCAGCATAACGCTCTTCTTTACGTAGTTTTTCCAAATAGTTCTCTAGTGTATTGCCTCGAGTGTGAAAGGGACCACCTTCGTGCATGACCACCCACATCGGGTCAACTGGAGAATCAGATATGAGCATCTGTTCCGCTACCCATTCATCCAGAAGTATTAGTCCTTGAGCTACTATATCTTGGCGTTTGTCTACAAGATTATGAAGCTCGTGTGGATCGTTTTCTATATCAAAAAGCATGAGCTTAGGTAATTCCTTGAAGCCATCATGATAGGTTCTGATTAGGATCCAATTATCAAATCGAACGGATCGCTGACAACTCCATGCGTTTTGGCTCACAACGAGATATGGACGACCTATTGACTTTCCTTCTGTCAAAGCAGGTAAGAAGCTTTGGCCATCCCATTTTCCTCTTGGCTGACCTCCGGCATATTCGACAAAAGTTGGTCCAAAATCGATTTGATAATGGAAATCCTCTTCGACATGACCAGCTTTTATTCCAGGTCCAGCTATAATACAAGGAATGCGACTTGTTATATAATCTGCTGTATGATGATCACCATATATATTAAGTTCTCCTTGATTTTCCCCATGATCAGCTGAAATAACGATGATGGTTTCCTCTAAGATGCCCTTCTTATCCAATGCTTGAACAATTTTTCCAATATGATCGTCGACATAACGAATCGCTGTATCATACCCATCAATCCACTTTTTAAAATCCTCCCGACACGTTATCTCACTCGGGAGTCCTGGCCACTGGCCACCAGGGAGGTCACGAATACTCCTTGGCCCATAACCTTCTCTCTGTTTTGCAATAATTTCCTCTGTTAACCAGTCTGGAGCAGGATCATGTTCGAAAGGATTTCCATATTCTTCAGGAGTTCGGTAAGGGGTATGTGCATCCCAGAAATTAAGATATAAAAACCAATCCTCTTTCTCCGTACCTCTTTCCTCAATCCAACGTAACGCTTCTTCCGCTACATCTCCTGCTTTTTCCCCGGCATGCTTACCTGTATCATGTGTTTCCACAAAGCCTTGTAGCACATGCCAAGCTGCATGAAGGCCTGGAAACGGACTAATCATTGCTGTATGAAATCCAATAGACCTTAAGACGTCGACCCATGCCTGGTGTTCGGTCCCATGATAGTTAAAAGGTCGTTCTGCCCCAATTGGACGTATATCTGCTTGACGTCCCCCATGGTTCACTACACCATTATGAATGCCATATTTTGCACTAAATAATGCGGTACGAGAAGGAGCGCACGGCGCATCTGATGCATAATAATTTGTAAAACGCACTCCTCGCTTTGCTAATTTATCAATATTGGGAGAAGTTTCACGGTGATAACCATAACATCCTAAATGATCAGGACGAAGAGAATCGATATCGATATATAAAATTTTCATATTGGTACCCTTCCCTTTCTAATAATTAATTTAGCGTTTAAATTAATTGTATATTCTTACTATTAAATTTCAAGTCTAAATCTTTTTGATCTATCGTGGGTGGACACAGGGACAAGTATATTACCCATACAAAATTTGTAAAATAAACACACAAAAGAACCCTTAACATTTAAAAGGGCTATCTTGGTCACACTATAAAATTTGTGTTAAAAGCATTGGCTATAACGTTGCAAATGCTGAAATCAATTAGTAGATTTATCTACGGGAATGAAGGTTTATTTTAGGGAATCAAGAATCAGGTTAAAGATCCTAGCTGATAAATAGACGGAAAAATTCCACTTAATTCGTCATTATTATAAAAAAAAGCTTAAATAAACGGAGAGATTCCGCCTATTAACTCGAAAAATGCGAAAATGAGGGATTTTGCGATGCTTAATCGGAAAACCTCCCCTTATTTACCCCAAAACGAGCACCATTCGATATTTAACCGGAAAATCTCCGCTTATTTTACTTTTGTTGGTACCGCCGATCAAGGGCAAGACATCATATTAAAAGAAAGTGAGTTTTCCAAGAGAACCTCATTTTGATGTATTATGGTGAACACCATATCACAAACAAGTGAAGTTTCAAGCAAGGGAGTCTTAAATAAAAATTGATTTACCTCCTCTTCTACTAAAGCTGTGTTAGTTGAAGAACTGGTCATTAGATTATAAAAAACGCAGCGGATGCTAAAACCCCTGCGTTTTTCTGTGTGAAATTGTTGTCTAAAAGTATGCGAATTAGCTTGATATTGACCTTATTAATTCGGTTTTTCTACTTCTCATCAACCGAACTACTTAGAGAACCTTCACCACTGCTTCCTTCTTTAAACAAAAATTGGCTATAATAGGTCCTAGTATAAAAGATGTTCTGAAGAATTTCACTTAAATTACGAAGCTAAGTGCAGCTATAAATCCTGTCCAAACAGAGCACAAATTAACAGGCATTTTGTCCACATTAAACTTATTATATTTGTAGGAGTTGAAGCAGATGGCATTGGTAGAATCGTTACAAAAGGCAATAGACTACATGGAGGAACATTTACTAGAGCCTCTAACGATTGAGGAGATAGCGAAACATGCAAATGCATCTCCTTTTCACTTTCAACGTACGTTTATGATCTTGACCGATTTATCTGTCGGAGACTATCTTCGACGACGCCGTTTAACCTTGGCAGCCCAAGAGTTAACCAGCACAGCTAGCAAAATTATCGACCTTGCTTTTAAATATGGCTACGAAACTCCCGAAGCTTTCTCAAAAGCTTTTCGTAAACAGCATGGAATGACTCCGAGTGAAGCGCGAAAAGGGATTGGGAAGCTACAATCTTATAACCGCCTGAGGATACAGGTGAATTTGAAAGGAGCAGAACCGATGAAATATAAAATTATTGAAAGAGACGCTTTCCAAGTAATTGGAGTAAAACGTGAATGTCCATGTGGGACTGACACAGAAGGTCCGGGTATCCCAGAGTTTTGGGGTGAAGTCAGTGCAAATGGAACAGTCAACAAGCTGATGCAATTTATCAATGGAGAAATTAAGGGTTTATTAGGAATGACTGACAATTACAATCCTGATAAAAATACGATTGATTATTGGGTTGCTGCGGAGCATGTTGGAGACGTGCCGGATGGATTATCTAGCTTTCAATTCCCCGCATCCAAATGGGTCGTTTTTGAAGTACATGGGCATGCTCCAACGGCAATGGTCAGTGCTTGGAAACTAATTTATTCAGAATGGATCCCTTCTAATGGATATGAAATAGCTGAGCTTCCAGCCATAGAAGCTTACATCGATTCTGATCTCTTTAGTCCAAATGCATTGAATGAAATTTGGCTTGCCGTAAAATAGAACCTTGTACTTTACAAAAAATAAGTGCGCTGTCATACGTACGAAAGATGGGAATTCGTTAGACTGAATCCTCATCTTTCCTTTTTGATAGATATAATTCTGGTAGACTAGGTTCATCGTCCATGCAAAAATTGTAAAACACACATCAAAGAACCTTTAGCCATCATAAACGAGGCACTCATTCAAAAAGGAAGCACTTAGAACCGTCCCCACTGCTTAAAGTATTACCCCCGAAAAATCCCCTTTCAACACTTCTTTTTCATGCTGATTTTCGCATGAAAAGTTCGCCAAAATAGCAGTTCTATCTTTTTCATTCTTTTCGTATTTTTCAATGGTCACTTCACAAATGATGGTATCTCCCGTAAATACAGGTCTTAAAAACTCAAAATTCATATTCCGAGCCATTACGTTATAATCCCCACCTACTTTAGTTGGGAGGGTTGCTGTTAATAATCCTTGAACGACAAGTCTTCCTTGTTCATCTGGAGTGATATGATGAATGCCTTCATCACCTGAAACTTCAGTAAATAATTCCACATCCCTTACTGTAAAGGTTCGTTCAAACGTAATAATATCTCCTACTTTTAATGACATATCCATCTCCCCTTTCTTTCATTATGTAAGTGAATCTTGAAGTTTCCAATCTTTCGGCTTGATGTTCTTATCGATCCATTTCTTTGGTGGGGCTTGGTATGGAGTGGTGGGCATTAAATCACCATTGTGCCAGCTAGCTGCTCCTGACCGAAGCATTTCAGTGAGTAGAACTTGAATAAATTCTTCTGGTTGAAGTTGGAAGGAGTAGCGTGCAAAATCTTGGAACCAGCCACAGCTTAGTAGGTAGTTATCCACTTCTTCTTTTGCTAGTCCGTTTTTAATGATTAATGTGTATGCAAAGATCCTCTTAACGGCATGCCATGAATTTTTTTCTGGAGTTTTTAGAAACTTTTCATACCTTGTTCTAGCCGCATCAATGGCAGTCTGGGGATTCTCTATTAGGGGTCCATGTCCTGAATAAGCCTTTTGAATTCGGAGTTTAGAAATCCGATCCAAACTTTCTATCGATCGTTGAATAGATCCAACACCTTCACGAAAGATATTAATCCATCCGATATCATTATTGTGAAAGAGATCCCCGCAAATTAATATTTCTTCTTCCGGTTCATATAACGAGATATGACCTAACGTATGACCTGGTGTGTGTAAAACCTTCAAGATTCTACTTCCGGTATTAATCTCGTCATTATCTGAGAGCTTTGTCTGAACCAGATAAGGTTCTACAGGTTGATCCAACCATTCTGCACTACAGGCTTCATAATCACAGGAATTTATTAAACTAGCGTCCCAATGATGCGCAGCAATTTTCACCCCATAGTTTTGTTGAAAATGAAAATTTCCTCCTACATGGTCACTATGATAATGCGTGTTTACGATAAGATGTAATTCCTCTGGTGAAACACCTGCTTCCTTAATTAACTGCTCAGTCTCGTTCACATCACTACCAAAACCAGTATCAATAAGGATTGGTAACTTATCCTTAATCAGGATCATGTTTGCGCTTGGGTATTTTCTTTCCATGAAAATAATAGTAGAGTTCTGCATATGCTTTTCCTCCTTAAATTCCATGACTACACGTTGATGATCGAACGTTCACTCAACTATATTATAATCAGAATACTCAGAACAAAATAGCTATTTCTCTAATTCAGCTTAGTTGGGAGAGCCACTCCTCCATTTATATGGGACATATATTCGAATGCGGTTGTTCCATATACGCTTTTAAAGTGTTTATTTAAATGGGTTAAATCAACAAAATTACATTCCGCTACGGCTGAATAAATATCTCGATTTTTGTCTAATAAACGCTTTGCACGTTCCACTTTGTAGTTAAGAAAGTATTGGTATGGTGAAATTCCAGTATGAGCCTTGAATAATCTGATAAACTTATATTTTGATATATTAAGCTCTTTGCATATCACATCAAGTTTAAGAACACTACCTAAGTCGGTATGAAGAATTTCCTTTGCTTTTCTAATTAGACCGTCATCTTTTTTATATTCTGTAGAAAGATTAGTTGGATTTAGGCTATCTGTGAGGGATAAAAATAATTCCGTGCATAATGCCTCATCTTTTTCACTTAAAATAGCACTGGCAAGATTTAATATTTTTTGTTCCAGTCGATCATCATACACAATCGGCGTTGAAAAACGGACCATATCTTTTTTCTCCATAACCTTTAAAAGCATTTCTGGCTCAATGTATAACATGACATAATCAAGGCCTGTTTCATCATGCGCCATCCCGTCATGTGCCTGTTCTGGATTAAAAAGCATCACACCATTTTGATAGGATAATTGTAAACTTCCATCCAAATGATATTGTTGAATACCTCGCAATGTTACACCGATTGCATACTCCTGGTGAGCGTGGTTTTTATACCGAAAATCAGTCATACTTGCTGACAATGCAGTAATACCGGCCGATTTTTTATAGATAAATTTGTCCATATCATTCACCTCTCCATTATCTTACCTACATCCATATCATTATTGCAGAATAAGCTAATAATAGTGACATCGTTACATTAACCATCTTATTATACTTCTGTAAATACTTCTTGAAGAGTGTACCGAAAAGAACCCATGTTATAAATGCTAAAAATCCGATTAGAGTTATGGCTAAAACACTTATTGTCACCGCTGACATTGCGAGATAGTGAGGCAAAATAAAGCTAGGAATTACCGTCATTGTAAATAGAACCACTTTGGGATTTAAAAACTGCATAAGGAATCCATTCATAAAGGTGCCCGTTTGGTTTACCGTGGATTTGGATGAATCCATTTTGTAAATTTGATAAGCTAGATAGACCATATAAATGCTCCCAACTATCTGCAATACGACTAATATTTTTGGTATTACCGTTACAAGCATCGTATTCAACATAGCAGAAATAACAAGTAATAACCCAAAAGCAATCGTTGCTCCATACGTGTATTCCATTGCTTTTTTTGCGCCAAAATTATGCACCGTTGATAAGATGACGATATTAGTCGGTCCTGGAGTAATAGTAATGATAAAACAGTATAGTAAAAAAGATGTAATATTCATGAGAAAAACTCCTTTCAAAGTATCCTCATGTAATCATACATCTTAAGATTAAATGGCATATAGTATGTTATTGCACGGTTACTTGGACCAGGTACCCTTCCGTCCATCCACTCTTAGCACAAGAAACGACTGCTTAAACAATCGCACTCGTTTGTTTAATAAGGATTTTTATAAACTCATACTTGCAATAAGAAGATAAATACCTGTGAAACTCAAAAGGATATATGTAAATATCTTAAAAATCCGTTGATTAAGCCAATGGAAAATAATTTGACCTATAATCAACCCTATAAATACAACTGGAATTGCATAAATACTTGATTCCCATATTAATTTATTCGTACCTGTAAAGATTATTTGAGTAATTAGACTGATAAAATAAATAAACAGATAGAACGCTAAAGTAGTTGCTCTTAACTTCCCTTTTTCAGTATCAGTTCCTGTAAAGTAAAGTAATAACGGAGGACCTGGCATACCAATACTTGTTGTTAAAAGACCAGATACCCCACCAACTATGAAATCCCTATTACGAGTTGACTTTACTCTAAAGTTAACTATTAATAACAATGTTAATACTAAGAGCAGTACACTAACTCCTATTTTAAAAACGTTAATGTTAATGGAAATAAAGATTAATATACCAAAAGGTACACCCACTATACTTCCGATAATAAACCTCTTTAAAAGTGTAAAATCAATGTCTTTGCTTATTTTCCATATTAATGAAATTGAAATAAGTAATGATAAAATTATGTTTATTTGTATGGCTTCTTGCGGAAGAAACAACATCAGTAAGAAAGGTGTTGCCATTATGGAAAATCCAAAACCTGTACTTGTTTGCAGGATAGAAGCCACTAATATAATACATAAAAAAGTTAGCACATTCTCCAAATTTGACCTCCTATAAAAATAAACGCTATTAGTATTGGATCATTGACTCTGGCAGGAAGACAGACATTCATGTAAGATCCCCAAAGGATTTAAAGCAATCTATTCCTTTCTCCCCTTCTTCAGCTGTATGAAAATCAAACTGAGAAAGCATGCACAAATGAAACTGTTTACCCAATTCTTTGGACACCCCCTACTTCTTTACACGCTAGCATCATATACCCAAATCTCTCTTAGTCTCCATTTCTTCCTACTAATTCCACATATATTACTATTATTTTAATCACATTCATACAGAAACTCAAAGCTATTACTAAAAGAAAATTCTGGTGACATAAACAAAACAGTATTGACTTAATAGCCAGTCCACCATTATAGTTATATACATAACTATATAACCATATATGTGTAGCACACATATATAGAATAGTGGGCGATTAACATGAAAAAGACATTTGATCAGGATAAGCCAATTTATTTGCAAGTTCGCGAAAAAATTGAAGACCAAATTATTAATAATCAACTAAATGAGGGAGAGCAAGCACCTTCGACAAATCAGCTGGTGAGTTATTTCAAAATCAACCATGTCACGGTGGCCAAAGGGATTAATCAATTAGTGGAAGAAGGAATTCTTTTTAAAAAGCGAGGAATTGGTATGTTTGTAGCCGCGGGGGCGAAAGAGAAACTCGTTCAAAAACGTAAAGAATCTTTTATTGAAGAGTATGTAATCAAGTTAGTTCACGAAGCTGATAAGTTAGCAATCACTGAAGAAGAAATCATTGGATTCATAAAAACTGTAAAAGGTCGTGAAATAGATGAAGGTTAGAGCCGAAAATTTACAATTAAAATACGGGAACCAATTGGCACTTAAAGATATTAATTTTGAGTTAAGCGGTGAGAAAATATACGGGTTACTCGGCAGAAATGGAGCGGGGAAAACCTCTCTTCTATCCATGTTGGCATCATTCCGTGAACCAACCTCTGGATCCATTACCATTAATGGCGAAACACCATTTGAAAATGCTGACATTATGCAACAGGTTGCATTTCTGTATAGCAAAGACTATAAGGATGAATCTGATAATGTCATCGCAATGTTGGATGGTGTACAACGATACCGCCCACATTTTGACAGAGACTATGCTAGTTATCTTGTCGATCGCTTTAAACTTGATAAAAAGAAGCCTATCAAACAGTTTTCAAAGGGAATGCAATCAGCCGTGAGTATCATTATTGGTTTGGCAAGTAGAGCACCTATCACCATCCTTGATGAGGTATATCTTGGTCTGGATGCTCCTTCAAGAGATATCTTTTACAAGGAACTTTTAGAAGATCAAGAGAGGCATCCAAGAATTATTATTTTATCAACGCATCTTGTATCAGAAATGGATTATTTATTTGATGAAGTAATCATTTTAGATAAAGGTACCATTTTACTTCAAGAAGATTACGATTCCTTAATCACAAAAGGAGCGACTATTACAGGAAATGCTGCATTAGTCGATGACTTTGTACGAACGAAGAAACAGATGAATGTTCAACAATTAGGAAATACAAAAGCAGTGATGGTTTACGGAGAACTTAGTGAGCAAGAGCGCCAAGTGGCATTGGGTAAAGGGCTTGAAGTTGCACCAGTCTCCCTTCATGAGATGTTTGTTCATTTAACAGAGGAGGAAATGTAGTATGAAACAACATGCAATTTTCCCTAAAGTAGCAACCGATATATTTTTCACCCAATTAAAATGGGCAAGTGGTTTTTTAGGAGTATTGTTTATCGTTAATATTGGTAAATTAGTGCTATCAAGTATTTACGGGTATGAAGCTGAGGGATTTTTTAGTTCCATTTTTGTTGCAGGAAATATTTTTATGCTTGTAGTTGGAATTCTAGCTATCTATTTCCTTCCACATTATGTAGGAAACGGCGTGACAAGAAAGGATTACTTTACCGGAACAGTTCTAGCTTCCATTGGCTTATCTATTACTATCCCGGTAATAGCCTTCTTAGTATCTATCCTGGAACAATTTATTCTAAATATGGTGAATATAGCTTTAAGAGCACAAACCATTAATGACGTGGACATTGACGATAATATTATTGGCGATATTGTACAATCCATTATTATAACGCCTTACGTTGCTCCTCAACAAAATTGGCTGTTGGCTATCGGTGTACTAAGTCTAAATCTCTTTATCAATTATTTAATTGGTTGGTTAATTAGTTCAAGTTTCTACCGATTAAATGTTGTAGCTGGTTTAGGATTTATTTTGCTTGCAATTAATATTAAAATGCTAAAAGACACTTTCCTCAGAATTTCACTAGATTTACCTGTACCTGGTTGGTTTTCTAATTTAGACTTTCTGCCATCTGGAATTGCATTGGTGGGGATTTTACTTCTCGTAATTATTTCTATTTGGTTAATTCGTTTATTGACTAGGAGAGTTTCTGTTAAATTGTAGCTGGAGTGGACGAGTGGCCTGTCCCTCCATTCACCAGGTTAAGCACCAGAGTTGATAAATAGACGGAGAGATTCCGCTGTGCATAAGCGGAATCTCTCCTCTTATTTTGCCGGTTCTTCAGTGACCACTACCTGTCCCTATGGACACATCCTAAAACAATGCCTTCAACAATTCCCAAAAGCTTTTCTTTTTTTCTGGTTCAGCTTTCTTGGTTTGTTTTTCTGTTTTTTTGATGCTTTCGGTTTTGATGACGAATTGGACGGATGAGATGTTTTCGTTTTTGGGAGATACGAAGGAAACAGGTTGGAAATCTGATTTGTCGTATTCCTGAATCATTTTGTTGATTTCTTCTTGCATTTGGTTCGGTAAGTCTTTTGTTTCTTGATATAACTCTTCTGTACCGTCTTGTAGTTCTCCAACGCCCTTATTCAATTCGCTTGTTCCGTCTGTTAGTTGAACAATTCCGGAATGCAGCTGTGCATACGATGAAGATAACTCGCTCACGCCACCTGTATAGCTTACTAACCCGGAATGGAAAGCACCGTAGTTAGAAGACAATGCTTCGATGCCTTTTTGTAATTCACTAAGTCCGCTGAGGTCCGTTTCTTTTAAAGAAGCGGAAATTTCATTAGCAATGGACGTTAAGGCGCCACTCATCTCACGCACAGCCCCATCCACCTGTTGTAAAGCTGGTTCCACAGCTGCAAAGGCCTGCTCTACATTTGCATATGTCCCTTTTACCTTTTGGGCAGCAGCATAAGTTGCAACCAGTTTATCTAGTGATTCAGAATCAGCTCCACTTTGATAAAGTGCGGCAATTTCCTCTTCTGAAAGTTGATTTGCTGGAATCTCTTTGATTGATCCGTCTAAGGCCCCATACGCAAGAGCATAGTTCTTTTGCAAGGAACTAAGACCATTTGCCGTCTCTGTCAAACCTTCTGCCAATTGAAGGAGGCCTGATGGCAACTTATTTAGACTTGATAAATCAATCTCCGCAGCATCTCCCGAAAGGCCTGCATTAATTTTTCTCAGTGCGTCTTGTATAGAGCTTGAGGCATGGACGATCTCTGGGGAGGAGCCACTCAGCTTATTGATCCCATTATTATATTGTGCAGAACCGTCTCGAAGGCTTGCTGCTCCACTATTCATTTGAGCAACTCCATCCTGTAATTCCGCCACACCTTCGTTTAATTGCTTGATGGCATCAGATAATTGCCCCATATCTTCTGTCATATTTTCGGTTCCGCTTGTGTCAATCGGTAGGGTCGATGGAACAGCCGCTATTTCCACCCCTTGAAATTCAAAGTCCTTTACTTCTGCTTTGACAGCAAGCTTTTCCTCCTGGCCAGGCATGACGGTAAACGTGATTTGCTTGTTTTTCCCTGCATTTGCAAGCATTGCACCAGCCGCCTCCAAGTTCTGATATGAATTTGGAAACATCAAGGAAATCTGTAATAAATAGTTTTCAAAAAATACAGATTCGACCTCTTTATTTTCAGAAGTCTCCATAATTATTTCTAGTTGACCGGACTCTCCCGCCAATTCTGCTGGTTCGATTTCACGCCCATCCAGCAAAAAAGTTACCTTCACATCCCAAGGCAAGTCGGTTCCTTCTTCCATATTACCTTGATAGTAGAACTTACCTTTCTCTGCATCAAAGCGAACGTTTTCATCCTCTTGTTGAAGCTCTGTTAAATCCGTCAGATTTTTTACGCTGCTGTAGGAACCATAATCGAGAATCTCTCCAGCTTGTGCTACCTCAAGCGTATTAACGACATAGATTGAACCCAAGTCACCATTTGCTTTTAATGTTGCATAGATAACTTCATCTTTTGTTCTAACATTGCCTTTTGTATCTGCCTCTACCCCTGCAGCATTACTAAGAAAGGAAGGGAAGACTATCATTCCTGCGAGCGCTACACATAGTATTTTTCTTTTATTCATCATCACTTCTCCTCATAGAAATTAGCTTTATAGGTCGTTTTCTTCACAAGCTTGTCGCACACTAACAATAGTGCTGGCAAAAGAATTAATACCATCACAAATGCTAGTAAAGCACCTCTTCCAAGTAATAATCCGATAGATCCAACAATAGGATTGGAAGATGTAATCCATAAAATAAATCCAACACTCGATAATATTGCAGCCGATATCGAAATAGAGAATGTTTTCTCATCCAACGTTTTAACGATGGCTTTGACTGCAGACATTTCTTTGCGCTTATGACTATATTCCTCGATAAATAAAACGCCATAATCCAAGGTTGCCGCAAGCTGTACGGTACTAACGATTAAATAGCCTACAAATACTAATGGCGTTTCCGTAAAGTAAGGAATGGACAGATTAATCCATACAGCAGATTGAATAGTAATGAGCAATATGACTGGAATACTGAAGGAACGGAAACTTAGTAACAACACAAGTGCAATCGTTCCTATCGTTAGCACGTTTACGAGCGTATTGTCTTTTGTGACCGTATCTTTGATATCATTTAATGTCACACTTTCACCTAAGCTAAGCGACTCATTCCCATAATAGTTGGAGGCCGTATCCTGTACTCTTTCTACGATTGAAAAAGGTATGTCTCCTTCTGTCCCCTGGTTCGTATTAATGATGATTCTACTGTAATTTTCAGAGTAAAATTGATTCGTAATCGATTCACCTAAATACTCAGGTGGAATAACAGGATCGACCATGTTCACATAGGAGATAACACTTGTTACATAATCAAGCTCTTCTAGGTCTACCACTAGTTCCTCTTCTTTTGGCACATCACCTTTTGGAACTAAAAGAACAATAGGAGTTGTTTCGCCAAAATTATCTTGAATCAACTGGTAGTCCTTCCCAGCTCGAGTATCTTCTGGCAGTTCTCCAAGACCATACGTAAACGTTGTATTGCTTTGTGCTAAAAATGCCGGAATAATAAGGGCGGCTACAAGTAAAATACTAGGAACGGTTAGCTTAATAATCCTTTTTCCAATGCCATCAAAGCTAGGAATAAAGCTACGATGTTTCGTTTTCTCCATCCATTTGTAAAAATACAACGTCAGTGCTGGCAAGAAGACCATGACACTGATAAAACTTAGAACAATCCCTTTTACAAGATTTAGTCCAAGATCTGATCCAATTTCAAACTTCATAAATGTAAGTGCGATAAAACCGAAGAATGTAGTTGCGGCACTTACTGCAATAGCTGGAAATGATTTTTTCATGGCAAGCTCCATTGCTTCTTCTGGATTATTCGTCTTTTTTAAATAATCGGAAAAGCTATGAAGCAAAAACACCGCATAATCGAGCGACACGGCGAGCTGCAAGATTGGTGCTACTGATTGTGTGACAAAGGAAACCTCTCCAATAAAAATGTTGGTCCCAAGGTTAATCAAGACCGAAACACCAATAGCCGTCAGGAAAAATAGCGGCTCTATCCATGATTTAGTGGAGACAACCAGAATCAAAATAATAATGGGAACTAATAAAAGCGCTGCATACAAGGACTCGTTACCAGCCATTTTTTGTGAGCTGGCTGTATTGATCGCCTCTCCTGCAATGGCGCCCTCCTCCCCAATCACTTCATAGATGGCGTCAGTCGTTGCTACTTCCTCTCCCTCTTGGACACTAATAGAGTAAAGTGCATGGTTATTTTTATAGTAGGTTTCCACCATCTCGGCATCGGCCATTTCCAAAGGAGTCTTCAAATCAACGACATCATCTAGCCACAACACATCGGACACACCGTCAATAGAAGACAGTTTATCCTTGAAGGCAAGTGCATCCTGGATGGAAATGTCCATCATCATTACCCTTGTATCTGGAACCGAGCCAGTAAACTCTTCTTCCATAATTTCCATCGCCCTAGTAGACTGGGCATCTTTTGGCAAATAATCCACCATATTATAATTGACTGAAACAAAAAACTGCGCAACGGTAGCAAGGATCGCTACTAATGTAAACACAATTAAAACAGCCTTTTTATGTTTAATGATACGTGATGCTATATTTATCATGTTTCATCCTCTCTTGTGCTTTTAGGCTTTTCACCTTATCATTATATAAGACACGGTGTTGGATACTCAACAAACAGTTGCACATCCAACGTTATATAGGCAACACTAAAAATTATATTGTTGGTTAAAAGGGAAATTTTTTTGTGGAAGGACCGTTGAAAACATGAGCGAAAAATTAGACCGCAGAAAAAAATATACACGTAAAGTATTGAAAGAAAGTCTTATGTCTTTATTGAAAGAAAAATCAATTGGAAGTATTACCATAAAAGAGATCTGTGAACTAGCAGACATCAACCGATCGACTTTCTATGCCCATTTCTCTAGTCAATACGACTTGCTGAATTCCATAGATGATGAGTTTACCGAGGATATGGTCAAAACGTTAAATCAATATAATTTCTTAAAAGAAGACGAAGCATACCAAATGACCATGAAAATCTTTGAGTATATTGCAGCCAAAAGTGAGATTTGTAAGCTTTTACTCAGCGAAAACACCGAGGTACAATTTCAGAAAAAAGGCATGCAAATTGCCAAGCAATATATATTAAAGAACTGGCTCACAGACAAGCAAATAGACCCAGAAACGTACGAATACCTAAGTGTATTCTTCGTCAGTGGAAGTATCTACACCATCAAAAGATGGCTCGAAAATGACATGAACAAAAGCCCAAGCGAAATGGCCGACCTCCTCCACCTCTACATCAACCGCGGCCTCTCGGACATGCGATAGGGTGTACACGGGGACAGGTACATCGCAAAGGAAAAAGATGTAAATAAATACACAAAAAAACTTCACTTAAAGCTTTCTATTTCGTGGAAGAGGGCCTGTCCCTCCATCCACCCAAAAGATTAAGGAGAAAATCAATATGTCCGTTCCCTTAAATAATAAAACAACAGTAAGAAAAAAACGTGCCGTTTCATTAGATCTAGCAAGAGGTGCCATGCTACTACTCATTGCACTCGCACATGCCCCTCTGTATTTGTACGCCTCTGAACCCGGGATTATGCAAAGGGCAGAAAGCATCAACTTCTTTGATCAAGTCGTGAACCTTTTTGGCATATTCATTATTGATAATCGGGCAAGAGCGATGTTTGCCGTATTATTAGGGTATGGTTTCGTACTTGCTTTTCAAAGTCAAATTTCTAAAGGAAAAAGCGAAACAAATGCTTTAAAAATGATACGACGACGCTCTTGGTATTTGATTCTATTCGGGATCGTGTTAGCAGTCTTCATTGGCGGTCAAGACATTCTAATGGCATACGGTTTTGCCGGGCTTCTCGTTAGTTGGCTATTAAAACGTGAAATCAAAGCACTAATACGAACGTTTACGGTTATCACTTTAATCTATTGTCTTTTCACCCCTATATTATGGGGCTTCAACATGCTAGAACTCGGAAGCTATGGTTTTGCTCCAGACGTTTCAGCCACAGACACATATCTAAGCACAACCTTGTTAAACCTGATTATTTTCCCTATCATTCCGATCATGATTCATTTTATGTTCCCTGTCCTTCCTTCCGTTTTACTAGGAATGTGGATTGCGAGATATCAGCTTTTAACAAAACCAGAACAACATTTAAAAACACTTTATTTCATAACCCTTATAGGATTAACTGTCTCCTTACTTGGAGCTTTACCTTTATCCTTTTTAGGGAGCATATGGAACCCTGGTTTCTTTATAGCAGGTTTAATTGGTGGACTCCACATGTTAACAGGAATCGCTGGAGGATTAGCCTATGCAGCAATTTTTGGAATAATCGGTGCAAAGTTGAAAAAGGTCGGGCGCATTAGCAAATCTATAATGGCTTTAGGGAAACGCTCTTTAACATTCTATGTTTGGAATGAGGCCCTGCTCGTTCTATTCCTATCACCAGTAGCACTTGATTTAGGAGGACGTGTGAGTAACGGTATAGCTGCTATGATTGCAGTGGGGATTTGGACCCTTTCTGTCGTTTTCGCGAGTTTAATGGAAAAAAATAATCTCAATGGTCCATTGGAAATAGTATTGAGGCGATTAGTTTATAATAATAAATAACTAAAAGACACCCGAGGAATTCTTGGAGTACCTCGGGTGTCTTTTGATTTTAAAGCATTTATCAATAACAATTCGCCCTAATCTTCTTCATTAATAAATTAATTCGAGGGGTGACAGGGCACCTTTACTATTCACTACTCCACTCTTTTTGCGTAGCGAAGATCTGGGTTTCGCAGTACGTCAAAGCGAATGCCTTCTATTTTTTCACTTACTAGTGCGTTTTGTGCGGAGAAGAGGATTGGGATGATTGGTAGGTCCTCCATGAGCACAGCTTCTGCTTGATGTAGTAATTCGATTCTTTTTGCCGGGTCTTGCTCTAAGTTGGAAACTTCAATCAATTGATCATAGTCCGCGTTACTCCAGTTCGTAAAGTTACTAGAGTTAGTTGTTGTATAATGACTTAACACTCCTAGTGGATCAAGGAATTCGCCTCCCCAGCCCATTCGAGCCGCTTGGAAGTTCTTTTGTTTAAATGTATCGATATACGTTTTCCACTCTTGGTTTTCTAAAGCAACGCTAATACCTAAGTTTTGCTTTAACATCTCTTGAACTGCTTCTGCAATCTTCTTATGATTATCAGCAGTATTGTATTTAAACGTAACCGCTGGCAACTCGCTCCAGCCTTCTTCCTTCAAGCCTTCTTCAAGTAATTGCTTCGCTTCCTCTGGATCAAACCCATAATACTTCTCACTTTGATCACGGAAATCCTTGTCGTCTGGTGTGATTACACCATATGGTACATAGCCAAATGCAGCTGCTTCTCCTGCTTTTGTGATATTATTGACAATTGCTTCACGGTCAATCGCATAAGAAAGTGCTTGTCTAATTTTTTTATTCGTAAATGGTGCTTCCTCTACATTGAAAGAGAAGGTATAAACACTAAACGATGGTTCAGAAACATATTCTTGATTATTTTTTTCTTGCTCAACAGAATCCAATGGTAATGCACGGATTAAATCTAATTCTTTTGTTTTAAACATTTGATAGTAAGTTGTTGCATCTGCTACCATCTCAAAGTTGATTTTCTCCATTGAAACAGCTGCGTTATTCCAGTATTGATCATTTTTCACTAATACAATCTCTTGATCATGCTTCCAGCTATCTAATGTGTAAGCTCCGTTTGTCACGATTGAGTCCGCTTCACCAGACCAATTTTCATTAGCTTCTACTACTGACTGATTAACTGGTAAAAACTCAGCACGAACTAATAGCTGTTTGAAAAAGGCAGTAGGAGACTCTAATTCTACGATTAATGTATGCTCGTCCGGAGCAGTAATCCCAACTTCCTCCACTGGTCCATTACCAGTGTTGTAGTTTTCTGCACCTTTAATATAGTAAAAAGAAGTAGGGCTGTAAGCTGCAGTTTCAGGGTTTAATACTCGTTTCCAAGCATATTCAAAGTCCTTCGCTGTAAGCGCGTCACCGTTTGACCATTTTAATCCTTCTTTAATTGTAATGGTATAGGTTTTTCCATCCTCGGATAGATCGACTTCACTTGCTGCACCTTCTACAAGCTGTCCATCTTTATCGTAATCTAGTATTCCTTCAAATAAATGCTGAATAACCCAGAAAGAAGTAGTATCAGATGCAAAGGCAGGGTCTAACGTATATGGTTCTCCACCTAGATTAGTAGTGATTTCTTGTGGTACAGCTTCCCCATTTTCAGATGAAGATTTGGCATTATCAGATGCGCAGCCAGTCAAGGCAGTCAATACGATTAGTAAAATTACAATTAACGTAAGTTGAAGTTTTTTCATGATTATTCCTCCGTCTCTTTTTTTAAATTGCGTATAAATGACAAGCTACCCAGTGATCCTTCGTAACTTCTTTCCATTTTGGTGGTGTTTCCTCACACTCCGTTGTAGCCATTGGACATCTTGTGCTAAAAGGACATCCTTTCGGTGGATGCAAAGGACTTGGTGGGTCCCCCTTTAACATCGTTTTTTCACGTTTCCCTTTTTGATTTGGATGGGTGACAGGAACAGATGAGAGTAAAGCTTGTGTGTAAGGATGTAATGGTTTGGAGAAAATCGTTTCACTTTCTGCCAACTCCATCAACTTACCTAAATACATCACTCCAATTCGATCGCTTATGTGCTTCACCATTGCAAGGTCATGGGCGATAAATAAATAGGTTAACTCCTCTTCCTTTTGTAAATCCTCCAGAAGATTTACCACCTGCGCTTGAATAGAAACATCCAATGCGGAAATAGGTTCATCCGCTACAATAAAAGAAGGCTTTACTGCCAATGCTCTAGCAATTCCAATTCTTTGTCGTTGTCCTCCACTAAATTCATGAGGAAATCTTCTTGCATGATCACGATGCAAGCCTACCTTTTCTAACAACTCTGCTACTTTTTCGCTTCTTTCTTTTCGAGAAGCTAACCCGTATGCATCCATGCCTTCTGCAATGATATCCTCCACCCGCATTCTTGGATTTAATGAAGCATGAGGATCCTGAAAAATCACCTGCATTTTCCGATTAACTTCTCGCTTTTCTTTGTTTGATAACGTTGACACATTCCTCCCTTCAAAGAAAATTTCTCCCTCGGTTTGCTCGTATAAGCCAACTATCGTACGACCAAGCGTCGATTTACCGCTCCCACTTTCTCCTACTAGTCCAAGCGTTTCTCCTTTTTTTATCGAAAAACTGATCCCATCCACAGATTTCACACTGGCACCTGAACTATGGGAAAAATATTTCCTAACATCCTTTATTATTAAAATCTCATCAGACAACCTGCTCCCTCCCTTCCCCGATCATTGCCTTTGCTCGCTCATCTAAAAGCCAACAGCTAACTTGATGATTCTCCGAAATTTCCGTCCTAGCTGGAAGATGCTGTGCACACACTTCCATCGCGTATTTACACCGTTCTGCAAAAGGGCAGCCACTAATCGGATTAAATAAATCAGGCGGTGAACCCTCAATTGGTGTTAATCGCTCTTGCCTATTTAGCCCGAGGCGAGGAACTGAGTTTAATAGTCCCCATGTATATGGGTGCTTAGGGTTATCAAATATTTCATCTACGGTACCGGTTTCCACAATCATCCCTGCGTACATAACAGCAACTCGTTGCGCGGTTTCAGCTACTACACCTAAATCATGCGTAATTAATAGAATGGCAGTATTTCTTTCCGTCTGTATTTCCCTTAATAAATCTAAAATTTGCGCTTGGATCGTGACATCTAACGCAGTTGTTGGCTCATCAGCAATAATGAGTTCTGGTCTACATGCTAAAGCAATAGCGATGATAACACGCTGCCTCATTCCTCCACTAAACTCATGAGGATATTGATTATATCGCTGCTCAGCATCTGGAATCCCAACCAAACGAATCAGCTCTATTGCCCGTTCCTTTACTTCTTTTTTAGATAAATTCTGATGGAACGCAATTCCCTCTTCTATTTGCTTTCCAATAACCATCGTAGGATTAAGAGAGGTCATAGGATCTTGAAATACAAAGCCAATCTCTGAGCCTCTTATTTTATAAAGCTCTCTTTTTTCCATTTCAAGCACATTTTTCCCTTTAAAATGAATCGCTCCATTAAGCTTCGTTCCGTCTTTTCGCGATACCATGCCAATAATCGATTGAGCGGTCACACTTTTCCCACTGCCACTCTCACCAACTAAAGCTAAGGTTTCTCCTTTATTCACATGAAAAGTAGCCCCTCTTACCGCTTGAACACTACCGCCATAAACGGGAAAATTCACTTCGAGCTCCTTCACTTCCAACAATGTCTCCATATTCAGCCTTCACTCCTTTCTTTATTTTTTCGATCGTGGATCTAACGCATCTTGTAAACCATCTCCTAAAGCATTAAACGCAAACATTGTAAGTGAAATCATAAGTGCAGGAAAAAACAACCTCCACCATTGGCCACTTAATATGACACCTAAAGCATCATTCGCCATCGTGCCCCAGCTCGCAATAGGTGATTGAACTCCTAAACCAAGGAAGCTTAGAAAGGATTCTGCAAAAATTGCCTGTGGGATCGTAAATGTTAACGTCACAATGATGATCCCCATCGCGTTCGGCAAAAGATGTTTCGTAATAATTTTCACATGAGAGGTCCCCAGCTTTTGCGCAGCTAAGACAAATTCCTGTTGTTTAATTTGTAAAAGCTGCCCTCTAACAATCCGGGCCATTCCTACCCAACCAGTGATGGACAAGGCAATAATCATGGTTAATATCCCTGGCTTCATGACGATAAGTAGGAGAATAACCACTAATAGATAAGGAATTCCATATAAAACCTCTACTAATCTCATAAGCCATCTATCTATCAAGTCACCAAATTTCCCTCTTCCGGCCATGTATCCGGAAACTCCACCAACTACTACCCCAATTACTAAATCAATCGCAGCTGCTGCAAATCCAATCAATAAGGAAATTCTTGCACCTGACCAGGTTCTTGCCCAAACATCTCGCCCAAGATCATCCGTTCCAAACCAGTGTGTACTTGATGGAGCAAGGTTCGCATTTGTTAGGGTTTGTTCATTCGGAGTGAACGGGACAAGTTGCGGTCCAACGAGTGCCAATCCCATAATAATCATGAGCAGCAATAAACCAACTAACGCTAATTTATTTTTAGTAATTTTAATAATCGATTCTTTCCAAAGCGGCAAACTCGGCTTCGGCTTTTTGATAAATCTAGTTTGATCTATTGGGCGAAATAGCTCATCAGCAGGAGCAATATTCTTGTCCATCCTTAATCCTCCCTACTTGCTATTTTTATTCGCGGATCGATGAAACGGTAGGACAGATCTATTAAGAACAATGTGATGATGAGAATAATGCTATAAAAAATAGTCGTCCCTAGTATCACTGTATAATCGCGGTTAAAGATACTATCCACAAAATATCGACCAATCCCCGGAATCGCAAAGATTTTCTCTATGACAAATGTTCCTGTAATGAGGGAGGCAAAAAGCGGACCGATGAATGTCATCACTGGAATAAGTCCATTACGTAATCCATGTCTCCAAATCACTTTAAAATCAGGCAATCCTTTTGCCTCCGCAGTACGAATATAATTCTGATTCAACACTTCAATCATGCTCACTCGAACAAAGCGAGCAATAATAGCTACTGGTCCAACTGCTAAAGCAACTGTAGGGAGAATGGTATGTTGCCAAGTTCCCCATGATGCTACCGGTAAAAGCCCCCACTCCACCGCAATATATTTAATAAAAAGTGGCGCAAGTATAAAACTCGGTACAGAAATTCCTATTATCGCAATACACATTGAAAAGAAATCCAAAAATCGATTATGGTGTAAAGCCGCGATAATTCCTAAAGCAATGCCAACTACGATAGCAAGAATCAAGGATTGCAACCCAAGGATCGCTGATGGAACAAAACCATTCGAGATAATCGTATTCACATCGCGGTTAGACTGTATGGATGGTCCAAAATCGAGTAACAATAGATTTTTCATATAGAGTATGTATTGAACTGGTAACGGCTTGTCGAGATTATATTTCTCCCGCATGTTCTGCAATACATCTTCTGGCAGTGCTTTAGCATCCGTTGAAAATGGATCCCCTGGAATAGAATGCATGATAAGAAACGTTAATGTAACTATAATCCAGAGGGTAACGAGCATGGAAAATACCCTTTTGGTAAAAAACATATATTACTCACCTCACTCATTTTATCGAGTAAACTTATTGGTTTACTCGGTTTTATACGTAGTTCATCCCACCAACATCACCATAGACCTCATTTTAGACAATAAAAAAACTTCTCAACAAAGATAAGTTGAGAAGTTAGGAACTCGTCACTCATCTTATCTTTCCAAGCATTAGCTTGGTGGAATTGGCACAGTGCTATTAAAAGCCTGCTGCCGAGGTATCATAGGGCCAGGTCCCTCCACCTCTCTGGATAAGAAAAATCTATCGTAATATTATAAATGTAGTAGTTATAAAAACTATTTCGTAAGCTGAACTATCAAACTACAGTAATGGTAAATCATAACTATAATTCTGTCAAACAAATATTAAAAGAAGTAAAATTTAGAATATTGTATACTATTCCGCCGTATTCGACAAACTTCAAAGGATGACAAGGCACCACAAAAGGTACCTCACCTATACCGATCTTCTAATTTCTTTATTTTCTTCAGCCCTGTTAGTACCCATGTTTGGCGTGGAAGATATTTATATAATAAAATTGTGTAGATGGTTGCTACTGTCGCACCAGTCAGCACATCAAGTGGATAGTGAACTCCTACCCATATTCTTGATATTCCCATCGCACCTGCAATTAAAAGCCAAATGACATTTCTCGGGTTTGCTAACCAAAAAGCTATACAGAAAGAAAAGAACAAAATTGTATGATCACTCGGAAATGAATTGTTCATCTCTTTCTCTATGAGAGCTTGAACGTTAGGAAGCTCCACAAATGGTTGGAAATTCTGATGGAATTGACCTAGAAGCCGAGCAGTAAGATAAGCCAAAATAAAGGATAAGCTACCAGCTAACACAACTAAACGAGTATGCTCCGTTTGTTTTACCCAGGCATAAAGAAGATAGATTGCTAGGAACACAACCGCATACTTCGTAAAGAAAACTACAACCGGATTTATTGCTGAAAAGGTATGACCCCAAGCATAAATATCATAAAATAACGTCTCATTCCAATGTTGCATGAAAAGTTCCACTCTTTCTTATTAATTTACCTATCAGTTCATATACAAAAATCCCAAGATCCCCATTTACAAACAACTTCGCAGAGTCTGCGAACCTACATTCTACCATACATCCATCTCATGAAATAAGAAAAACAGGGAGTGTAACACACTCCCTGTCTGTTAGGGGCAGAGGATTGAAATCACGCCCCTTCTCCCTTTTTCTTATTGAAAGTGCTTGTGAGAGCCGTCACAGTTAGGCGGCTTTTGAGAATGTCCACAAGTGCAATCATTTAATCCCTTTCCATCGAGAATTTTCGGTATACATTTTTCAATCCTCGACACTCGAGTTTTGGATTGCTTGGGTTGAGAAAAATGAAGAATATATGCTCGTTGGCGGCCCGGGGTCAATGCTTCAAAAGCAGTTTTCAACTCCGGGACTTCAGCGAATATAATGTCAAGCTCTTCCGGAATGCTAAATTCTTTATGCTCTTTAGGTTTCACTTGCAATCCGGCTTTCTCCACTTCAATAGCTTCATGAATATAAGCCTTCAAGACAGGTTCCATTTCAATGATTTCTTGAACATTGGTGAAGCGAATCTGGCGCGCCGCCTGTACATTCTCCGTCTGTTGGACTAGAATCCCATTAGCATCCTTTAACAAGGCACCTTTATGAAACAGAAGCGCACAATATTCTTTAAATCCATGTATTAAAACGATATTCTTTTTCTCAAATGTGTAGCAAGGATGCATCCACTTAAAATCTTCCGTCAGCTCACAGTCAAGAACGATACTTCTCAACTGCTCAAATTCTTCCTTCCAATTCTGAGCTTTACTTAAAAATTCCTCAACCTTAGGATTCAATCTACTATTTGTCATTAAGGAACACTCCTTTTCAAAAGAACCTTTGGACATTTAAACAACGTCACTTAAAAGGATTACTTTTACCTTCTATTCGTGAACGAGGTACTGCCCCTTCGTTCACTTCATTATCATTTTCAACTAAATGTTTAAGAATCGCCAACTTATTATTCCAAAATTGCTCGTAATAAGAAAGCCACTGGCTTACTTCTGTTAACGGTTCTGGGTTCAATTGATAGATTTTTTCTCTGCCTACTTTTTTTCCACTGACTAAACTCGCTTCGGAGAGTACAGTGAGATGCTTGGCTATGGCTGTACGACTAATTGGAAATTGAGCTGTTATTTCTGAGATAGCTAACTCATCGTTGGAAAGCAATCGAAGGATCTCTCTTCTGGTTGGGTCGGCAATGGCTTGAAATACATCATGCTTTAATGCTGACACTTATCCTTCAATAACCTTTCGAAGTCCTTCATTAACAATTTTAACCCAACCATGATCCATTCTTTCACGAATAACAGAACTTTTCTCGTTTGCTTTTGGAAGAACCGCATCTGGAGCTTTCCATCCGCCATGTATAAGGGTAAACTCTGTTTTTTCACCTAAGTCTTTTAATAAAAAAGAAACGACCCAACCATCTGTATCCCATGAAAACGAAATTTTATTCGGTTCATCCACTTCTAATACTTTGCATGGAGATGGACCAAATGGAGATTGCACATGAAATTCATGCCCTACTATCGGTTCAAAATCATTTGGCATGAACCATGCTGCAATACCTTCAGAAGTTGATACTGTATCCCAAACTTTTTGTATAGATGCTTCAAATACGACCGTTTGCTTTATATCTTGTAAAGTTTCCATCTTAATTTCTCCTTTATATGTAGATTAAGTAACACCTTTTGGTTTCGTTTTTTGATTATACAACACCATTTGGTTTTACGTCAAATGTCGACCAACTAATTTTAATGGACGGAGTAACATGACCTGTCCCTCCGTCCACCTATGGTTATATTAAACATTTTCTAATTACCGACATTCCCACGAATCAGTTTCCATATTAATTTGATTTGGAGCATTTTTATCACTAGTAATTTCTTACATCCTTTCGAACACATGACTATAAACTGATCCCTATAACAAAATAATGTAAAGCACCCTTGACATTAATCGGAATGTAAAGTAAGCTTTACTTACAACCGATTGTAAAGCTAGCTTTACAAAAGTGATCGGAGGTGTGGAAACGATGAGAAATCGAATCAAAGATCTGCGCAAAGCTAGGAAGATGACGCAAGAGGACCTAGCAATACAAGTAGGCGTCTCGAGACAATCAATCATTGCCATCGAATCTGGAAAATATAATCCATCACTCGAACTGGCATATAACATTTCGAAGGCATTCGATTGCATAATCGAAGAGGTCTTTTTATTGGAAGAAAGGGGAGAGGAATAATGGGAGGACAACAATTACTTGGATTGTTAGCATTATATGGAGGAGCTGTATTAGGTATTTTAGGCTGGTGGTTTGGACGACGGATAGTCAAAAAGCAGCGTGGTTTAGATGAACTACATGAACATATTTGGCAAAAGTCTCGATCAATTTCTTGGTTTTTCACCCTTGCTTCTAGCTATGTATTATTTTCTTTGGTCATATTCGGAATTGAAATAAGTGCCGCAATGGTTCTGAGCGTCATTTTGACTGTTCATTTGGCGAGCTGGGGTATTACTGGTGTGATATTGTCTATCAACATGAATATGACCGAACCTTTAAAACCCTCTAGAGTTAAATTCGGAATTTCCATTGTGGCAGTGTCACTTATTATCTTTACAATCTTATCAATTACTACCGGCAACTGGTGGTTTCTGATTGCTAGCATTCCACCAAACACCATTGGGCTAATAAGTGCATTAACTCCTGAAAGAAACGGTGAGGATTAAACTTGGTACTTGATAAAAAAATAGTGTTGATTTTTACTAATGTTGATTGTGGCGGAAGATGTGAAACACCTGTGGGATGTTATTGCTCCCCTTTGGAAACCCTCCTTCATAGGGTTTCCAAAGGAGGTAGCTAGGAAATCGGTTCCATTTGAAAGGCGGTGATAACCATGGCACACGAAGGGAAAAAGCTTATACCAGGATTAGGCACTTTAGTTAAGATACAACCCGATGAGGTTAGTTTTCAGATAGAGTACCAAGCTGACTCTACTGCAGCTACACTACCTGAGTTAGTAGCAGACTTTAACGAGCTATTAGCTAAACTTCAAGCAGCAGGTATTATGAAAAAGCAATAGTCCATAACCAGGTCAGGGACATAGCCCCTGGCTTATTATTCTTGAATATAACGAACATGCAATAAAATGTTATGAAAAGTATGGTTTTAAGCGGACGCAGGTGCATCTTCCATAGAAAGATTGTAAAACAATACACAAAAGAACTTATTAAACACTTAAACAACATCACTTAAAAGGATTACTATCGCTACACCAAATGGCATTCCGTAATGTTAACTTTTCACTCAGTCAGACCATTGTTCCAAGGCAGTTACATAAACTCTATTCAAACCCATTTCACTCATAAATAAGCTAATGGCATGAATGTAATTTTGACTTCACCTTTTCCTGTATTCACCCCATATTGACAATCTAGTTTCCCACATGCCCCTTCTGCTTATCACTTAAGGTAAATACCCTTGCTTTTCAAATAATCTCCCTAGATTCTCTGCCATATATTGAGGGGAATGAGGCATTTTATTCACAATCCACCACTCCACAGTACCAACGAAAGCGGAAGCCAAAAACTGTGTAAGAAGTTCCGTATCCATCTCGTGTTTGGTTTTCTGTGCATTTATTTTTTCATTGATGTTGGATACAATAAACTGCAGCATACGCTCTCGAAATTCAATGGTTGTTTTACTGGAAAGCATAGAAGAGAAAAACATATAATTTTTTTGAAAATAAGTAAATATTATCTCAAGCATATGGAACATGTTCGAGTTCTCTGGATTCATTCCATTATCTTTACAATAAATGAACATTTTGTTTAAATGCTCATTTATGCATTGATTAAGCAAGTCATATTTATCCGTGTAATGAAGATATACTGTTCCCCGATTTACATTTGCACGTTCAGCTATTTCATTTATGGTGATTTGTTCAATTTCTTTATCGGAAAAGAGTTCTAGAAAAGCCTCGGTAATAGCTTTTTTTGTCTTCAGAATTCTCCTGTCTGTCTTGGTTTCAATATCCATCCTTAATTTCCCTCCTATAGTTAATAAACAAAGTGATTATAAATGTTGAATATGAGACAAATGGACATTTATTAGCCATTGAATTCAAATCTCCTACCTTTATAATAATTAACAAGCGGCGCTTATTCAACACATGTTGATTAAAATAGTTTGAAATATTGAAGGAGGACTAACTGATGGAAGACTTAAAATCGAAGGTAGTTATTGTTACAGGAGCATCTAGTGGAATAGGTGAGGCCACGGCTAAGCTATTAGCTCAAAACGGCGCAAAGGTAGTATTGGCTGCAAGGAGAGAAGATCGTCTGAGAACAATTGCAAATGAAATCGAAGAGAGTGGAGGAGTTTCCGTCTATTTACAGACGGATGTTGCTTCCTCTGAAGACATGCAGAAGCTAGCGCAGTTTGCCAAAAATCAGTTTGGTCGTATCGATGTTCTGGTGAATAATGCTGGTATCATGCCAGCATCACACCTAAATGAACTAAAAATACATGAATGGGATCAAATGATAGATGTTAACATCAAGGGAGTTTTGTACGGCATCGCCGCGGTTTTGCCGACCATGCGGGAACAGCAATCTGGCCATATCATCAATATCGCCTCAGTTGCTGGCTATCAAGTCCATCCAACCTCTGCTGTATATAGCGCAACAAAATTTGCAGTCAGAGCAATTTCAGAAGGACTCCGACAAGAAGAATCACCAGCAAACCGTATCCGTTCCACCATTATCTCTCCGGGAATGACCGATACGGAACTGACAAATACAATTAGTAGTCCGGAAGTCAAAGCAATGGCAAGTCAAGTAAACAGTATGGCCATTTCTCCATACAGCATCGCCAGAGCGATTTCTTATGCAATAAATGAACCCAATGATGTAGCGGTCAATGAGATTGTGATTAGACCGACAATACTGCCATAATATTAACCAAAATATATCGTTCTTCTCATTTCATAATGGGAAGGGCGTTTTTTTACATTTTTGTTAACTGGTTAGTTGATGTTAGAAGCACTTGAACTATCCCTGTTGCTTCCGTTGCTTCTATGATTTCTTATGCTACCAATCACCCATAAAATCAAAGGAATGACTATGTAGACGAGTGGATAAAGGAAGCCAATAAAAAGGATATTTTTAAACTCATATCCAATCCGAATATCGTATGTGGTATAGATCACGAATGCCAGTAAAAAGAAAGTCGTTATGCATGCGATAAGCTTCCAATTCTTGAAACCGGTCCACTCCGCTATCCCATAGCTAAGGATGAACAAGCATACTGATAGTTTAATAAAGGCACCAAGTACCCAAAAGGTAATGTAAAAAGCATCGATGTTCTGAATGAATTCTAGAATAGAAACAAACTTCGTGAGAGAATACACGGGAACTACCATCTCAGCGGTGATGTTTGGTCCGGTCATAAACAAAAGTACCAAGGTGGTTAAGACTCCCCATAGCATAGCAATCGTCGTTCCCCAAAGAATTCCTTTCGAAGCCGTACGTTTGTTTTCGGCAAAAAAGAAGAGCATGAGAATAATCGAAGGATCTATCATATAGTTGAAGGAATATAAAGTGCCCTTCAGAATCTGCAGCCACCCCGAGTCCGCATAGATGGGTAATATCCGTAATCCCCCCTTTAAACACCACATAAACAACGAGAAATAACATACACAGGAAGATGACAATCACCGGCATCTCATGCAGCAACACTAAATTTTGGAACTCCCCAAGGCCTCTTGTGATTGTAGACATTTGTATAAACCAAAGGATGAAGTAAAACGTGACAAATATTTTCCCTAGCACGGTGCCTAGAAGGTCTTTAATGAAAGCAACTAACGTTTTATCCTTATTTTGCATACAAACCTGGAGCATGAGCCAAGTGATGGCCAACATGATTATGCCCCCAAGTAGAATAGAAATCCAACTATCCTGGAGCGATTGCTCAGCAGCAAGCTTTATGGGAACATAGGAAAATATGATGATAGAAGAGATACTAATCAGCCAAAACAATTGATAACCGGTTACCTTCATCCGTCACTTCCCCCTACTCCTTACTATTTGAACCTTTTTCCGCTCGTTCCGAGTGACCTTAGTCGAATATTCGCCTTAACGTTAACGTCGGTTTCCATGAATGTTTCATCCCAATTTTCTTTTTGTGATTTCCACCAATAAGGAAATTCGCGATGAAGATGCTCGCCGATGCCGAATACGTCTGGCCCAAACTCCTGGACTTTATCCACCGATTGCTGTAATTCCTTTTGTATTTGCTCGTTAAGGTATTTCTGGACTTCGACTATGTTATCTACTTCATACATATCTAGTGTGGTCGTGTTTTCAAGAAGATACGCTTGTGCTTTGACGGATAATACAATGCGATTGGGATTATCGCCGCTAACGGAGCGAATCTGACGTTTAAGCCGAGTAAACCTAAATGATAAAGTACCATTGCCATCCTTCCATGGAATCGTTACACCTTGAAACGTTTCTTTCCCCGCCATCCAAGCTACTTCAGATCCTTCTTCTTCATCCAGAATCCCTTTGACTTTAAGGTCTTTATCCAAGATGGCGAAACCTGAAAATAATGCAATCTGCATCGTTTCTTTACTGTTTATTTTTTCTTCTTCTATTTTAAAAACTGGAACCAGAGGTCTATTCCCTTCAGAAAGAATGTCAATGACAAGCTGTTTCGACGAGAAGTTTCTCATCCCGTTAATACGCATCTCCTTACCGGCTGCAATGCTAGATAGATGCTCCATAGGGTGTTCTTGCATGAGGAAATCCTTGGCACGGCCTCCTTTTATCATGATCGAAATATCCCTTAAATTGTTTGCAGGATCCCTGTTCAGTTTATCGAATAACTTGCTTACATCGTTTTTTTCGAAATACTCTTCACTGATCGCAATTAGGATTCGATGATTCTCCATCAATTTGCGGGACATTTTCCTCCGGATTTTTTGATTTGCTTCAAAAATATCTTTACCTTCGGCTGATATGACAACGAAACTTTCCGAATCGCTGGGGCTTGCTCCCATTACACTTCCACTTATCTGAGAGGGAATTACGATTTGATGGCTAACTTCGATACCGCCATTATCAACATGATCGATTGCAGAACCGATGATGAAAGCCAATTGGTTTGGTTCAACAAAATTCTCGCAGCCAGAAACTGGCATTAAAATGATTAAAGTGATACAGACAAGAATGGCGCGTCGGTTCATTTTATACTCTCTTTCTTATTCTGGCCGTTCTTGATCCAGAAAGGATATCGGATTATTCGGTCTTTTATCCGTTTACCGTCAAACGGGGCTACAGGGCTAAAATATGGGGTACCGAAAGATTCCAGTGTCACAAGATGGATTAACAATATAATAATGCCGAATGCAAAACCGTAGAAGCCAAGAGCACCGGTGATAAAGAGCATGAGGTAGCGAATGATACGAAAAGGAAGGCTAGCACTATATCTCGCAATGGTGTAACCGGCAACTCCTGTTAATGAAATAACGATAATAATTGGCGTGGATATGATGCCGGCTTCTACAGCTGCTTGTCCGATGATCAGTGCTCCAATAATGCTCATGACCGGTCCTAGTCGATTAGGAAGATGAATGCCCGCCTCTTGCAATCCGTCGAATATAATCATCATCAGCAATACCTCGATAAAGGTCGGGAATGGTGAGTTTTCTCTCGCGGCAGCGATGCTGAACATCAGATAGCGTGGGACCATCTCCGGATGGAAAGTGGTTATCGCGACGTAGATTGCTGGTAAGGCGAAAGATACGAAGGTCATAATATATCTAATCATCCGAGTCAAAATAATAAATACAAATCTCTCAAAATAGTCGTCCGCCGATTGTAGCCCCTCCCAAAAGGTAAAGGGTAGAATGAGGGCAAATGGTGTTCCGTTTGTAATGAGTGCGACCTTTCCTTCTAATAAACATGCGGTCACGATATCCGGACGTTCAGTGTTCTGGATTTGTGAAAACATAGAAAAGGAATTATTCTCTATCCATTCTTCAATATATGCAGAATCGATTACTCCGTCAGTATCAATTTTTCCAAGCTTGCTTCTTACTTCCGATAATACATTCTCATCCGCCTTCCCTTCCATGTATGTAAGGACAACTTCGGTTTGCGTATATTTCCCTATCGTAAAAGATTCCATTTTCAAATCCTGGTGAATAATTCTTCGTCTGATCATCGAAGTATTCGTGCGGAGATTCTCGACGAAGCCCTCCTTGGAGCCTCGCAAGGTCGATTCCTTCTGCGACTCTTGAATACCTCGCTTCTCGTAGTCTTGGACCTGAGCGATGATAGCGGAGTCTTCACCATCCGCTAAAATAACCAAGCTGCCTTTTAGGATATCTTGAACTAAATCCTCCAATGATTTATCAGTCTTAATATTCGTTAGTGGAACCCATTCGCGTCTGAACATCTCAGAGAGTGATTCTATTAAATCGATTCCCTTTGGCAAACCGCTGAAAATTAGGGGTTTAAGGATATTATCCTCTACACCTTGCAATTTAGTCATACCTTCAATATATATAAGTAAAAGAATGGTTTCATCCTTTAATTTCAATGAGCGTAGTACAACGTCTGAGGAATGATGAAATTGTTCTCTCAGGTATGCTTCATTCACTTCGATAGATTTGCTTATAGCACTCATGACTGACCACTCCGGATGATTAAATTCCTATCACTTGGGTATTATGAGCCATTCCGCTTGCATCTATGCATTATCGGAATGGAAGCATACGAAAGACCATCCGAGCATCGTCAGAGTTGCATAACCCACATAAAAATGATCAAAACAAAATGAGTTCGTGTTTAGGCTTATGAATCTTATAAACTCTTTGTAAGGTAATATACATATTTGGACCTAAACAGGAAATGTTATGTACTAATTTTAGAAGAAGCACTGATTAGTCACAAAAATACTTGTTACCTCGTTTTATTTTTGTAGCCCTTGTTATGAGAATAAGCAATTTATAGAAAGAGAATGGAAGTGAAAATATGCAGGAAATGTACCAGCAATATAAAGGGTTACTATTTAAGCTCGCCTATCAACTGACAGGATCGGTTTCGGACGCGGAGGATGTTGTGCATGACGTTTTTCTAAAATTGTATGACGTACCACTGGAGAAGCTAACTGAACCTAAAGCTTATCTTTGTAAAATGGTAACGAATCGTTGTCGGGATTTACAAAAATCAGCGCGTAATAAACGCGAACAATATTATGGAGAATGGCTTCCAGAACCCCTCTCGAATGATGATTCCATGGAATCGGTCGTGCGTGATGATCTATTGTCATACGCGATGATGGTACTGCTTGAACGGCTGACACCAACGGAGCGAGTCGTTTTTGTCCTTCGTGAGGCTCTCGGCTTTGACTATCATGAAATTGCAGAACTTGTTGAAAAAAGCGAGGTAAATTGCCGCAAACTGTTCAGTCGTGCGAGTGCAAAAATGGGGATTACCTCTGAAGAACTTATTCAACCGGAAACTGCTTCTAAAGAGTTTGTTCAGGATTTTCTGGTAGCACTCAAACAGGGGAACATGAATCAAGTCGTATCTATGCTTGATCAAAATGTTGTAATGGTCTCAGATGGTGGTGGAAAAGTAACCGCCGCTTTCGATCCAATTGAAACACGAGATCTCGTTGCACAGTTCCTGCTTGGTCCGGTACGACAAGCATCAATGATTGACGGAATTTCACATATAGAAATCAGTCAAATTAACGAACAACCCGCTTTTATTCTTCGTTCAAGTGAAGGAATTCATACGGTGGGGATGGTTCATATGGAGAAAAATTTGATCCGCAACATATATATTGTCCGGAACCCCGACAAGCTGAAGCATGTAGGAGTATGATACCTATATTGCTTTCCTATTGAGACCCGAAAGATGGATACTTTAAAAAAGTTACCATCTTTCGGGTCTTTTTTTGAATCAAACTATTAGATCGAGTTGACGATTATTAATGAGCAAAACAATAATCTTCCTCAAGAGCACGTGGCAAGGTGCGCTTATTGTGCTGATAGTCCGGCTTTCGTCAATCCAAACGCTGTGTCTGCAGAACCCGGTACAGTTTTGAAAGCTACGTTAATACGGTTCCAAGCATTGATTGCCATAATGGAAAAAGTAAGGTCTGATATTTCTTTTTCTGACAACTGCTCACGAACACGGTCATAAATGTCGTCAGGTACACCTTGCTCAGGCATCTTAGTCAATATCTCGGTCCATGCCAATGAAGCTCGTTCGCGCGGACTAAATAGCGTTGATTCGCGCCAAATCGAGATATGGTAAAGGCGAAGCTCACTCTCACCATGGATCTTGGCTTGTTTGATATGCATGTCTAGGCAAAACCCACACCCATTCATTTGTGAAGCTCTGATGTGAACGAGATGGAGGATTTTCTCCTCAATTGCACTTTCCTTCTCGGCATTGCTAAGTTCAATCATCTTGTTGAAAAATTCTGGTGATTGTTGCATATAATTAATACGTTGTGTCATGACCGTTGTCCCTCTTTTCTTATTTTATGATTAATAGTTTTCAAGCACTATCTATCCTAATGAATATGCATTCTATTAGGACTACTGGATTCGTCATTGCTGCACTCTTTCTACCTTTAACCTCAACTCCCTCCAATTTAGTACACTCAACTATATAACGACGCTAGTGTTATTTTTGTGACAAGGAGGTGCCTGTCGCTCCCCAAAATAGTCGAAAACTAGACATATAGATTATGCTAAAAAGCCTTGTAGAGAGTAAAAATTCTCTACAAGGCTTTTTTTTTTTGTATTTTCAGAAAGAATAAAATTGCGGCTGCATATTTCTTTCGGAAAAACGTTCTAGAGTTATTCTTGCTTTAAAGGTTTGTTTAAATGGACGCGGGGACAGGTTCATCTTCCCATAGGAAGCACTGAGAACCTTCCCCACTGCTTCATTAACCAATTTTACAATAATTAAACAGTTCTTCTTCTCTTATTAAGGTAGAATAAAACCCCACCAGTCAGAACTAAAATGAATCCGGTTAATAAAATCGTGTAAGTATTTGTTGCTGTATTTGGAAGTTTATTACCTGGTTTGTCACCCGGCTTATTACCTGGTTTGTCACCCGGTTTATTACCTGGTTTCTCGCCCGGTTTATTACCTGGATTCTCGCCCGGTTTATTACCTGGATTCTCGCCTGGTTTATTACCTGGATTCTTGCCTGGTTCTTCGCCTGGCTCTTCACCTGGTTCTTCGCCTGGCTCTTCACCTGGTTCTTCGCCTGGTTCTTCACCTGGCTCTTCGCCTGGTTCTTCACCTGGCTCTAAACTTACATCTACAATTCTGCCTTCCACTGCAGTCGGTATACCTTCGCTTCCAATGCTTACTAAATGATCGCGGAAGTTTTCCCAATCAGATAGACCTAAGTCCGACACACGGCCTTCTGCATATGCATTTGCAAAGACGTCATATCCATCTCCGCCTTTAGCCGTGAATGCATTCGTTGCGATCGTGTAAGTTTCTCCATCTAGAATTTCAACATATTGACCATTTTCATCAAGATATTTTATTGATACTACACGTTCGTTTACTGGTTTCGTAGAATCGAACTCTACTTTAGCTCCGGCTACATGTAAGAAACCCCCATTTTCTCCAGGGTATTGACTGAAACTTTTTTCAAATGCTTCTTTTAGTTCTGCACCAGTCAAATCCATCGTTGCCAAAGTATTGGCAAATGGAAGAACTTCGATAACTTCACCAACAGTGATCGGACCTGCGTTGATTGCTGCACGGATTCCGCCACCGTTTTGCAATGCCATGATGATATTCTTACCTGTGAAATCTTTTGCCTTCGCAAGCATTCCGTCTGTAATTATATTACCTAAGATCGTTTCGTTCTTACGTACACTTGGCTTACTATTGTCGCCATCTGTACGTGGATTTTCTAATGCAATTGGAGTCGATACGCCGATTTCTTCATTAGCAACCGCATCAACATGTGCTTTAAATGGTGCCAATACTTCTACTGCTTCTTGATCAGCTACTTGTTCGCTGATTACAACTAAGTGTCCATCATGTTGGATTACAACACCATTTTCATCGAATTTAACGTCGAGCACACCAAGATAGTTATTGGAATTTCCAGCTTGCACAATTACAGTTGGAGTTGCATCTTTCGCGACAACTATCGGTTTAGACAATGCTGTATGGCTATGTCCACCTACGATAATGTCAATGCCTTCTACCTGTTCTGCAAGGACCAAGTCATTATCGATTGCTGCATTGTCGTCATATCCAATATGAGTTAATGCAATAATCTTATTTACACCTTGTGCTTCTAAGGACGCAACTGCTTTTTCAGCTGCTTCTATATAATTTTTAAAAGTAATGGAGCCTGGACTTGAGATATCAGTTGTTTCCTCTGTTGTTAAACCGAAGATACCAACTTTCTCCCCGTTCACTTCTTTGATGATACCATTATAGATTTCACCATTTTCAAAAGCTGCTTCAATGGAGTCATGGAATAGTCCATCAAACTTCGCATCTTTTGAAAAATCAACGTTTGCACTCACAAATGGGAAGTTCGCTCCCTTAACAAAGTTCACCAATGCTTGATGGCCATCTGGTGAAGCGCCTAAGTCGAATTCATGGTTACCGAACGTCATTGCGTCAATGCCCATTAAGTTCATCATAGCCAGTTCAGCTTCACCTTTGAATTCATTGAAGTATAAGGTTCCAGTAAATGCATCACCTGCGTCTAGAAGTAGTGCATCAGGTTTTACACCTCTAATTTCTTTTATAGCAGTAACTGTCTTCGGCATGCTTTCTAGGGCCGAATGAGTATCATTCATATGCATAACAGTCAAATTAAATTGACCTTTTACATCAGTAATTCGACCTTCCAATTCAGTTGGAATTCCCTCACTGCCAATACTCACTAAGTGATTGCTGAAGTTTTCCCAATCAGACAGACCTAAATCCGTTACACGGCCCTCTGCATATGCTTTCGCAAAGACGTCATATCCATCTCCGCCTTTTGCTGTGAATGCATTCGTTGCAATCGTGTATGTTTTTCCATCTTGAATTTCAACATATTTCCCATTTTCATCTAGATATTTTATTGATACTACACGTTCGTTTACTGGTTTCGTAGAATCGAACTCTATTTTACCCCCGGCTACATGTAAGAATCCGCCATTTTCTCCAGGGTATTGACTGAAACTTTTTTCAAATGCTTCTTTTAGTTCTGCACCAGTCAAATCCATCGTTGCCAAAGTATTGGCAAATGGAAGAACTTCGATAACTTCACCAACAGTGATCGGACCTTCATTGATTGCTGCACGGATTCCACCACCGTTTTGCAATGCCATGATAACGTCCTTACCAGTGAAATCTTTAGCCTTTGCAAGCATTCCGTCGGTAATCAGGTTACCAAGGATTGTTTCGTTCCTACGTACACTTGGCTTTGTATTATCTCCATCTGTACGCGGGTTTTCTAAAGCCTTAGGTGTAGACACGCCGATTTCTGTTTGTGATACTGCATCAACATGTGCTTTGAATGGCGCAAGCACTTCTACTGCATCTGGATCTGCCGCAATACTATTGTTGATTGCTAATAAGCGACCATCATATGTTGTAATCACACCGTCATTGTCAAAATTAACATTCAACACACCAAGATTGTTGTTTGCATTTCCAGTTTGTACGATTAGTGTTGGTGCTCCACCATTATCGATCAATACCGGTTTGGACAATGCTGTATGGCTATGTCCACCTACGATAACGTCAATGCCCTCTACCTCTTCAGCAAGAATCAAGTCATTATCGATTGCTGCATTGTCGTCATACCCTATGTGAGTCAAAGCCACAATTCTATTGACACCTTGAGCTTCTAAATACTCAACAGCTTTCTTAGCCTCGTCAAGATAGTTCTGGAACTCTATGGAACCTGGACTGGAGATGTCAGCTGTTTCCTCCGTTGTTAAACCGAAGATACCAACTTTTTCACCATTTACTTCTTTAATGATCCCATTATAAATCTGACCATTGTCATATGCTGATTCAATGGAGTCATTGAATAGGCCATCGAATTTGTCATCCTTCGAAAAATCAACGTTTGCACTAACAAATGGGAAGTTCGCTCCCTTAACAAAGTCCACCAATGCTTGATGGCCATCTGGTGAAGCACCTAAGTCAAATTCATGGTTACCAAATGTCATTGCGTCAAAGCCCATCAAGTTCATCATGGCAAGGTCAGCTTTACCTTGGAATTCATTGAAATACAATGTTCCAGTGAATGCATCACCTGCATGAAGAAGAAGTGCTTCTGGTGAATTTTCTCTTAAATCTTTTAAAGCTGTGATTGTTCTTGGCATCAAATCCAATGCTGAATGAGTGTCATTCGTATGGAAAAGTGTCAAGTCTGGACCTGCTGGTTCTGCTGCTAAATCGATTTGCACCAACACAGGATCATGGTCAGATGCCCGACCTTGCAATTCCGTAAAATTAGCATTGATATGGATCATATCGACTGATGTGTTTGATACCAGATTGTTTGAAACAAGGATATGATCTAATACTTGGTTGTTTCCTTGGAAAAAATAAGAGAAACGATCTTCTCCAGGAACGTGATCAACCATATTTGTTAAAACATCGCCTTTAAGCGTTTCTAGTGCTGGGGTGAATTCAAAATCATTCATGTCTCCAGCAACAACGATATTCAAATCAGGATTTATTTCAAGACCTGCACTAACGAAATTATTAATTTCTTGTGCTAATTGAATTCGCTGACTTTCCGATCCCAATATCGGTGGTTGATTTGCTCCCCAAAGAGATTGGTCTCCACCTTTAGAATTCAGATGAGTACCGATAACGACGACACGCTCACCTTGGAATTCGAATTCAGCAGCAATCGGTTTACGTGTGTTAGTGAATGCAGCAGGGTTGACTACACCCGGATTAAGCGTTAAGGTACCTTGTTCTGTCCAATCATTTGCTTGAGTTGCTGTACCTTTAGTAGCATCAACTAAATCAACACGTTCAGGGTTGTACAGATAACCAACACGGATATTTGCGCCTGGCGCACCACCGTTCGTGTTATTTACAGGTGCAACGTCCGTCCATTCATAGGTTGGACCGCCGGCAACTTTAATTGCATCAATCAAGCGCTCATAGCTCTCGGATGCATCTGTATTACCAGAATCAGTCTGTCCGTCATTATCCTGAACCTCTACAAGCGTAATGATATCAGGAGATTTCATATTCTCCACAAATGACTTTGCGATTCTTGCCACTTTTGCATCTGGTGTATTTGCTGGGTTGTTTGAGAAGTTTTCAATATTGTAATTTGCTACAGTCAATTTATCCTCTGCAGGTTCAATATGCGTAACTTCAGGTTTGATGGTTGATTTGATAACTTCCGGCAATGTGCTTCTATCTGTCACTAGTCGGTATCCTGAACTTGAATACGAAAGAATACCAACTACATCTCCATCAAATCGATCTCCGGCATTATAAGTAGTGCCGACACCAGATAGCATGATTTTTTCAGGATTATAATCGTCTGCTGCGATATTTAGTCCACCATTTAAATTCAATTCGTTATTTGTTGTGCTTTCCACGATGATTGGAACCTCACCGGAATATGGTGGTCCCAATACAAGAGCATCCGGGAATGATAGACGCATATATTCAACAGCTTCCCAGAAATCAATGCCATCTTCTTCAGGATCAAAAGACTCCATTTTGTCGTTATCAATGATCTTGTTTGGAGGGAAGATATCTTTCCCAACTACAAGAGGTGCAGGAAGAGCAGCTGTTCCTGTCTTTGTTACTGCAGATCCGGTAATTTGAGTTCTGGAAAGGTTAGCGCCTCCACCAGTTTCTGTCACTCTTCCGTCTACAGAAACTGTATCCCCAACAGAAACCCCATGATCGTTAAGGTTTACTTCAATTGCTTCGGATGTTGCATCGTCATCATCTGCATTCTCATGATCTTGCATGACAAAGCCGTTTCGATTAAAGACATGCGTTACCACACCCGTGACATCTTTCACAGAAGAACCATTATATTCTGAGACATGTCCTTTTCCTTGAATCTCATGGATAAAGATACCCTCTGTATTCAGGATTTTGAAAGTGAAGCTGTATACTTCGCTCTCCGTTCCATCGGCAACTGCAATCGCCTTGATGGTAGTTTCTCCGGTTTCTAAAGCAATTGCTTCACTATATTTTGTACTTTCTGTACTTGGGGCTGAACCATCATTAGTGTAATAGATTTCAGCACCTTCAAGATCGGATTTCAATTCAATTTTCGTACCTGCTGCTACAACCCCCTGTGCCTGAGTTGTATAAACGGCTGGCTTGTTAACTAAATCATAGCTTTCTAGACCAATAGTCTTTAAGTGATAGCCAGTTCTATTGACAGAACCAACTCCTGTAAGATGAACTTGATCTCCTTCTTTGTAGTACTTGATCAGGTCATCATAGGTGGAGCCTGTACGATTATCGTGAACGACAGTAACGCTTTCTCCACTTTCAAAGACTGCTTCAAATGTAGCAGTTCCAAAATTGTCTTTTGTCATGTCAGAAATCGTGACATTTTCAAGCTTTAACCATTCACCTTGTGTACTCTCATCTACTTTTGTGACAGCTTGTGCTGCTGGAAGTTCATTTCCAGATGAAAGAATTTCTTGTTTGGTTGGTTTGATCTCCAACTCATTATTATAAGTAATCAATTCACCGGTAATTTTTACTTTGTCTCCCGGTTTAACGTTATGAAGACTATTAAAGACGAGCATTCCTGCTGTTTCGTCTTGCATGTAGAAGGTATCATAACCCCATAGTCCTGTATTTGTTGTTGCAATTCCTTCAAACGTTACCGTGTTGTTCTCACCTAGTTCGCGCGCTTGTGCAATGGAAACGGTTGGAACAACTGGTTCAGGATCGGTAGGTTCTTCTGGATCTTCTGGGTCGGTAGGCTCTTCAGGGATAGTGACTCCAAAGGTATGCTTTCCAAGATCAGAAAAAACATTGTTCCCTAAATTAGTCCATTCCGTGTCTATATTAAACGCATCATTGATGATCGTATCCCCTGTGGTAATATTGCTGTTCCTTACAAGGGTAACATCCATAAGAACATTTTCAACTGAGCCGACTTGGCCAATTGAATCTACGACTTGTCCATCTTTTTTCAGGACAATTTGATCATTCCCATTAAAATTGATGACTTGATTGTTGGTTTTATCAGCTACAGCAAGAATGGCAGAATTTGCACTTGAATGGGAAATAACGTATGTATCACCCTCTGCAAGCTTCCCCTCTAATGTTAACGAACTACTAGGTGTAGTGGTTCCTGTAGTGACACTTGCATTATTATTGTAATGTTCAAGAGTATAGCCACTCAGATCAATTTCTTCGCCTGTTCCATTAAATAGTTCAATAGCTTTATTGAAGCTCGATCCCTCAATATATTCTGAGATAATGAGATCAGTAGCAACAACAGTTTCAGCTTTTACATTAGTATTAGCCACTGGTGAAAATAAACTTGTGATCAAGAAAATCAACGTGACAATACTTATACTTCTCTTATGTCGTCTTTTCATGTTTCTCCTCCACCTATTTATTTAATAATTCGTTTGTTGAATCGTGTTTGTTTAGGGTTTCTTTTTTCAGGGGAATTTGCCTGTAGTAGCATTTTGCGACACGTAACTTCTCGCAAGTAGCAATATTCAGATTTATACATCTAGGAAAATATATATTACCAATTAATCTCCTTCTATTTTTTGTCTGAAAAACTATAATTTTCAACACGGTATGTAAGCGTTAACATAAGGTGTAATCTCAAATAAGTTTAAAAACCCTTCTATTAACGGTTATACCAGTACCATTTTCTTACTTTGTAAATTCAAACAAACTCTTCCCGAATTAAATTGTATTGTCTTAATATGAATCTAGTATTAATCTAATGTAAAAATTGTCGAAATACCGAAAAGTCTGAAAACATTTCAGAAAAAATATATCCAAAAAGTATAAAGACCTTTTGAGCACTTACTTTCAGCGACATTTTGAATCCGCTAAATGACTATGAGCAGCTTGAACACAGTGCAACCCTAAAATCCCCCTAAACCTATTATAATTTAGGGAGAAATTTACGTAAATACAAATATTGGTGAAAATCGACACAGATTCAGTTTCATTGCAAATATTGTAAAAAAAAGCGCAAGCGCCTCGACCAGCCCCGACCCTTTGCTTTGCCTGGCTAAATCGTCATTTTCCAATTTGACAGCGCTAACCAATTTTCCTGCTCTTTATAATCGGGCGATATTTTTCCGACAAGTCGCCAGAACGAACGGTCGTGATTGAGATGAATCATATGACACATTTCGTGTACTACTACGTAATCGATTACTTTAATTGGCGCCATCGCCAGTCTCCAATTAAATGTTAACTGTAATTGGGAATCACAGGTTCCCCATGTAGTTTTACTATTAGATATACGGATCGAACGTGGTTTTACTTTGAAGTTACTCTGATAGGATTTTACACTCTTCTCCACGATAGCTTTGCATTGTTGATAATAAAATCGCTTTAAAGCTTGTTTTATGTTTTTGTCCTCAACCTGTTTCACATAGACATTTATATGTTTTTCATCAAACACGACATAATCTTGCTCAATAGTAGTATCTGGATAAACCTTTACAGGATATGTTTTTCCTAAATAAAGTACCCTCTCATCATGACTATAGTTTTTCTCCTGCTGCCCAAGAAGTCTATCCTTCATCTCCTTTGATTTTTCCTGAATCAGTTCCCACTTGTCCTCTAACAATTGAATCACTTTTTCATTCGGTGTACCTTTAGGAGCCTGGACTTCGATATTTCCATAGGCGTCCATTTGAATGGCCATGGATGTACGATTTTTGTACTTTATCTCAAAATAGATCGTTTCTCCTGAATATGTATGTATCATTTTATCACCTTACATCATGTACTTTAAAAGCACGGGGATGGTTCTCTTGCTTCCGAAGCAGTTAAGAACCATCCCCCGTCTCATCATCATTCTTTTTCAAAGTTATCAAGTAATGCACGCACTTCATCTGTTGATTTCGTGTTCATCAGTTGATTTCTTAATTCACCAGCCCCACGGAACCCTTTAACATAAATTTTGAAAAAGCGATGAAGCTTTGTGATGGAACGTGGCACTAGTTCTGCATAATGATCCTGAAGATCCAACTGCAGTCTTAAGAGATCAAGGTATTCTTTACTGCTATGCTCTTTTGGCTCTTTTTCAAAAGCAAAAGGATTTTTAAAAATACCTCGTCCAATCATAACGCCATCAATCCCATATTGTTCAGCAAGTTGCAGCCCAGTTTGACGGTCAGGAATATCACCATTAATGGTTAGTAGCGTATTTGGTGCGATACGGTCACGTAATTTTTTGATTTCCGGAATGAGCTCCCAATGCGCATCTACTGCGCTCATTTCCTTTCTTGTACGTAAATGAATAGAAAGGTTCGCAATATCCTGTTTTAAAATATGCGTTAACCACTCCTCCCACTCGTTTACTTCCGTAAAGCCAAGTCGTGTTTTCACGCTGACAGGCAGTCCGCCCGCTTTTGCTGCTTGAATAAGTTCTGCCGCAACATCCGGGTGAAGAATAAGGCCGCTACCTTTCCCTCTCGATGCCACATTTGGTACAGGGCAACCCATGTTAATATCAATACCTTTAAATCCCATCTCAGCCATGCCGATACTCATTTGACGAAAATACTCGGGAGTATCTCCCCAAATGTGTGCCACCATTGGCTGTTCATCTTCTGTAAAAAGCAAACGGCCACGCACACTTTCCTTGCCCTCTGGATGACAATAGCTATCTGAGTTTGTAAACTCTGTAAAAAATACATCCGGTCGACCTGCTTTACTTACTACGTGACGAAAAACTACATCTGTTACATCTTCCATCGGTGCTAATACAAAAAATGGCCTTGGTAAATCACGCCAAAAATTATCTATCATTTCAAACTCAAATCCTCTCGCAATAAATACAACTTCTAACACCCGGTCAAAAAATATAAAGCCGAATGTTCCAATTCTTATACACTTATATCTTGCTCCATAACTTATTATCAAACACTAGTAGATTTGGACAGTTCAAGTTGTGAATAACTATATTATCTAGTTATGTCCCAGCCTCTTTCGCTTATTGTGCAGTCGTTTTAAACATTTTCATGTTCCACTCAATTTCCCTCTATTCTCTGTTAAAATAAAGTCTTTCCTTTTCTCCCGCTTTCCCCTCATTTCCGCAAGAAAAAAACCCGATTTTCCGGGCTTTTCTCACGCTTTTTCCACGAATGTTGATAAGTCGGGGATAACAGGCTTTTCTCACACTTTTTGGACAAACTTTATTCCAACTGTGGATGAATTGTGGAAAAAGTTTATTTTATCTGGAAAATCTCTATTTTTTAGTTACGTTTTCTTCACCAACAACGCAACATTCTCCACATGCGCTGTATGAGGAAACATATCCACAGGCTGAATCCACTCTACCTTATACTTCTTACTCACAAACTCAATATCCTTCGCCAAAGTAGACGGATTACAGGAAACATAAACAAAACGCTGTGGCTGTACTTCTAAAACAGTCTTCAAAAGCTTCTCATCACAGCCAGTTCGCGGCGGATCTACTACTATCGTGTCTGGTTTCCAGCCTTCTTTTACCCATTTTGGCAGCCATTTTTCAGCTTGGCCTGTAACGTATTTCATGTTCGAGTAGCCGTGCTTCTCCGCGTTTATTTGTGCATCTTCAATCGATTCTGGAATTGTATCCATTCCACGAACCTCGCCTGCTTTATCCGCAAGCCAAAGTCCAATTGTTCCAACTCCACAGTACGCATCTACAACCTTCTCTTTTCCAGTTAATGCAGCAGCCTTTTTCACTTCGTCATACAGCTTGACGGTTTGGACCGGGTTGAGCTGGAAGAAGGCGCGTGCGCTTAGTTCGAAGGAAAGGTCGCCTAGGGTTTCTTGGATGACTTGTTCTCCGGATAGGTGGATCGTTTGTTCTCCAAAGATGAGCGACGTTTTTTTGCCGTTGATGTTTTGGAGGATGCTTTTGACTTGTGGGAGACGCTTATGGATTTCTTCCACGATTTGTTGTTTTTTCGGCAGCTTTTCTTGGGTCGTGATAAGCACCACTTGGATTTCGCCACTTGCGAATCCAACTCTTGTCATGATCGTTCGGACGATTCCTTGGCCGCCTTTTTCATTGTAGACGGAGACGTTGAAGTCTTGAAGGATTCTTTTAACGATGTTCGTGACTTCGGTTGTCGACCTGTGCTGAACAAGACAGTCGGATATGTTGATCAGCTTGTGTGAGTTTTCTCCATATAGACCTGCGATGACTTTTTCTTTTTGTTTGCCGACTTGGAATTGGCTTTTGTTGCGGTAATGCCATGGATCTTCCATACCGATCGTTGGCTTGATGTTGAGTTTTTCAACATTGAGCTTCGTGTGGCGCTCTAACGCTTGGATGACGATGTCGCGTTTATGTTGGAGCTGTTGCTCGTATTGTAAATGTTGAAGCTGGCAGCCGCCGCATTGCTCGTAAATTGGGCATGGTGGGGCGATGCGATGTGGTGATTTGATTCTGATTTTCTTAATTTTTGCTTCGGCGAATTTGTGTTTGATGTTCGTTACTTCGGCAACAACTTCTTCGCCAGGTAGTGCACCTTGCACAAAGACGACTTGTTTTTTGAAATAGCCGACTCCTTCTCCATTTATGCCTAGACGTTTAATCGTAAGGGGGAAGGTTTGGCCGACTGTCATGGTGACGCCGTTTGTTGGTACTGGTTTTTTCGTTTTCATTTTACTAACTCCTCATGTTGCGGTTCGATGCTTCTCCATAGGTAGAGGGAGGCGTAGCTTAAGTATGGCTCCCAGTCCTTGCTCCATTGTTGCATTTGGAGGATTGTTGGTTTTTCGTCGAGTCCTTTTAGTTTTTTCAAGGCATTTTGGATGCCGATATCTGCGAGTGGAAAAAGGTTCGGTCGTCCAAGCCCGAATAATAATAGGTTCTGGATGGTCCATGGTCCAATTCCACGAATTTTGATTAGTTGCTTTAAAATTTCTTCATCCATTTTTTCCGGTAATTCATATAAAGGGAGCTCTCCCGCGGCAATTAATTTCGATGTATCAATAATGTACTCCGCTTTTCGGCGACTCATTTTTAAGGCAGTGATGTCTTCGTAATCAAGCTTTGCAACGTCCGCTGGCTTTGGATAGAACCATACCCCATCATGCTGAAAGCCAAAAGCGTGCACGAAGCGTTCCGTTAACGTGTGGGCAAATTTCATATTCACCTGCTGATGAATTATGCATTTCATTAGGCAATGATAGAGGTCAAATTCTAGCACAAGTGGTGTTCCACTATGTTCTTGGAAAATTGCTGCAAGCTCGGTGTTGGCAAAATGCTCGTTAATTGGTGACAGTGACTTGTCCCACTGAAAGATACCTTTTATTTTCGCTATTTCTTTTTCGGTAAAAATAGACTCGCTTGTTAACTCAAATTCTGGCTGGTCCGTTGTTCCAATCGCTTTTACCTTGATGACGATTGGTGTTTCTTCAATATATAAAGGAACCTTTACGAAGCGTTCACTTAAATCAAGCGCTATAATTGGATCAATTGATAACCGTTGCAGTACTCTGTCAAAATTATATGGACCTTCTATCTTTATTTTACCCATTATCTCCGCCCGCCTTTCCTTTCAATCCTTCAATTATAACGGCTTTCTAGTTGCTTGCCAAACGAGTAAGACTTGGGAGATTTGGGAAAGAATAAACGGGTGAAAAGGAAAGAGCTCCTCGACAACTGTCAAAGAGCTAATTTGCTTGGATAAGCATTAACGGATCTGGAATATTCTTTTGGGCGGCAACATGATCTAAGCTTTTGAATGTATAGCCATCCTTATGGAGGTCATCAATCACTTTTGCTAGTGCTTCAGCGTTATCCTTTGACACGGAGTGCAGTAGGATAATGGCGCCTGGATGAATTTGTCTCATAATATTATCGTACGAATATCTCCAGCCTTTTTGCTGATCGGTTTTCCAATCGATAAAGGCTAGGGACCAGAATACATGCTGGTAGCCAAGCTGATTTGCAAGCACCAAGGTTCGCTCACTGAACGTTCCTCTTGGTGGGCGTAGGTAAGTCATGTTGTCTAAACCGGTGATTCGTTTATATTCCTCGCGAATCATTTCTAATTCCTTTTTGAAGCGAACGTCGTTTACTTGTGTTAAATCTGGATGGTGCCAGGAGTGATTGCCAACTATATGGCCTTCATCCACCATTCGTTTTATCAGATCTGGTTGATCCTTTAAATAGTAGCCTGTCACGAAGAACGCTGCAGGTACCTTTTTCTCTTTTAGCACATCAAGAACCTGTGGGGTAAACCCGTTTTCATAACCATTATCAAAGGTAAGATAGATCTCTTTTTTATTCGTATCACCCAAATAAAAGGCATTATGCTTGTCAAGAAGCTCATTGTAATTTCTACCTGCATCAGGTGGCAAGTGATCGCGACTCTTTTTAAAGCCCCAATGATGGGTTGTATGGGAATAACCAGAAGCCAAACTCACCTCCGGAAGGTTAAATAGTGCAACAACGATGAGGAAAGTGGTCAAAATAACTACTGCTTTTTTCAACATGTAAATTCCCTCCTTTCAAGTGGTTCCATTACTAGTTATAGGTTTCGTTGGGAGAGGAGGAAAGATACTCTGTATTGTTTTCCAGTTAAGCTGCAGGAATTAGTTGGGTGTGTAGGGAATTGTTAAGAAAAAGAAAGGTGGTTCCTATCATGAGCTTAAATACAAAGGTTAGCTTAATCGTTTCCTTAACTGTTCTAATCGGTTTACCGGTCATTTTTTTGGTGGTTTCCTTGGTGACAAATGAGTGGAGGTTTCTCACCTTTAGCATAATCCCATCCTTTTTTGCTGGATTTACGGGATTAATATTCGCTTTGCAGCAGAGAAAGAAGGATAGAATCACGAATTAATTGGCTCCGATAACGATGAGGATTAAGGTTATTATAGAAGCAACGACAATTCCTAGTCCGAGCGAAGTACCAATTACAGTGAAGAAATACTTTAACTTGTTACTTGTTTTATTTTTATCAATAAAGAGCTTCAATACGATCGCCAATATCGTAAAAATTAAAACGTTGGACAACCACAGTTCCATTGCGATCCCTCCTTATTAAGTAGTGTGTTATCTATTATATGATTTGTCCGGTATTTATTTTACGAATATTCAAATAATTTTTGGCGTGATTTTGAATAATTGAGGCTTTACCTATCTAATAAACAAAAAAAGCAACCCAACAATCAAGCCAGGCTGCTTTCCCATCATAATTTTTAATTAAACACTCTATCTTTAAACTCCGACAACTTCTCCAACGATGACTTCTCGACATCAGCATGTAAGCTGTTGCCGTGGGAGTCCATCGTTACGACAGCTGTAAAGCCTTCCACTTTCAAATGCCACATTGCTTCTGGGATACCGAATTCCATCAAGTCTACACCGTCTACGCCTTTGATACAGTCAGCATAGTATTGCGCCGCTCCACCGATTGCATTTAAGTAAACGCCGCCGTGCTCTTCTAGTGCTTTCAATGTTTTCGCACCCATTCCGCCTTTGCCCATTACCGCACGGATACCGAAGCGTTTCATGATGTCACCTTGGTAAGGCTCCTCACGAATGGAAGTAGTTGGTCCTGCTGCTTTAACTTCCCAGTTTCCTGCTTCGTCTTTTAGCATTACTGGTCCACAGTGGTAGATAACTTGACCATCTAAGTCGACAGGAGAGTCATTTTCAGAAAGGTATTTATGGATTGCATCGCGGCCTGTGAACATACGACCGTTAATACGAACAACATCTCCAACCTTCAATGAGCGAATTTTTTCTTCTGTAATCGGTGCTTCTAACACGATTTCAGTCGAATCAGAAGTAGCTGCTATCTCTGCTTGTTCCGACAGTTCTTTTGAAAAATCGATCATTTCGCCTTCTTGGTACATCCATTCCATTAGGTTACCGGACTCTGCATCGATTTTCACACCGAGGCGGCGGTATGCCCAACAGTTATAGGCAACGGAAACGAAGAAGCTAGCCGGAATACGGTTTGCCACTCCCACTTTACAGCCAAGCAACGTTGTTTCTCCACCAAAGCCCATCGTCCCAATTCCAAGCTTATTGGCATTTTCCATTACGTATTCTTCTAATTCTTTTAGCTCTGGAACCGTGTTTTCATCATCTAAGCTACGGAATAATTGCTCCTTGGCAAGCTCATATCCAGAAGTTCTGTCCCCACCAATTCCTACCCCAATTACTCCGGCACTACAGCCTTGTCCTTGTGCTTGATACACAGAGTGCATCACACATTTACGGATACCGTCTAAATCACGTCCTGCACGGCCAAGCCCTTCTAATTCACATGGTAAGCTATACTGAATGTTTTTGTTCTCACAGCCACCACCCTTTAAAATAAGGCGGGCATCAATATAATCCTTTTCCCACTGCTCGAATTTAATAACCGGCGTCCCCATCCCGAGATTATCGCCGCTGTTTGCTCCCGTTAACGAGTCAACAGAGTTTGGACGAAGCTTGCCGTCCTTTGTTGCCTGCGCTATGGCAGCATAAATTGCATCTTTTATTTTAAGCTGGTTAACCCCAACTGGTGTTTTAATTTTAAACGTCGGAAGTCCTGTATCCTGGCAAATCGGTGACACATTTTCATCCGCCATTGTAATGTTTTCTGTGATCGTAGCAAGTGACATAGCTGATCTCGTACCCGCACTCTCACTTAACTTCGCCTTCGCAATAGCACGACGCACATCTTTTGGAAGCTTTGTAGAAGTTTCTACAATCAGCTGATACATGCTTTCAAATAATTTCTCCATATCTTAATCCCTCTCCTATCCCCAAGTTGAAAAGCTATAATCAAAATACAACATTATCTATTCTTTTTCACAATAATTATTATACTGCTTCTAATGAAGTTGTTAAAGGGATTTGTAATCGATTGCAAGAGATGGTTTGAAAATAAAGGGATTTACAATAACTTTTTAAAAAATGGGAGGAGATTGCTGGTATGAGTAGGAAATGAAGTTTATGTAATAAGCAAATACATGAAAAAGATTATATTATTTTTTTTGCTTATTAATGCGAGAATGCCTTTTATCTGACGCACTTAGAACAAAGATTATTGCAATACCCCAAATCATTGCTTGTACAATCATCATAGTCAAATTACTAAATTCAAATAAAAGTGACATTAAAAAGAGGAATAGTCCACTTGTTAATACAAGAGTTAAGCCTATTGCAAATGCCACTTTTTCAGGTATTTTATTTATTTTATCTATCATTATTCACATCACCATCCCTTAAAAAGTACTCCCAAAAATATAATGAATTAAATCAAACTTTATAACTGCTCCACCAACAATTATTACTAATAGTAAATTCCAAATGTATAAGATGAAATTTTTTGATGGATATTCATATTTCCACTCATAGTAAATTTTAATTGAAAGACCAATGATACAAATTAATACAATTCCTGCTACATACAGGTTTGGTGAAATTAAATTTTTATTTGTTAAATAGGGGAGAAGGAGTATAGCGATAATCACAAAGATTTTAAAAATAAGGTTAATGTTATGATGCGTATCACTATAGTGAATATCTTCATCATCTCCAAAATCCTCGTTCTGAATCTTGAATACTTTTCTTAGGCAAAATTTCACTATAAAATTCAAAACATACAATGCAACAAAAAATATAGCGAGTTTCACTAACCAGCTCAATTGACCCCTCCTCTATTATAGCCGAATCTCTTTTAACTAATTTTACCATAATAATCAGAATTTTTTTCTTTTAATTGGAACTTTTTTTCTTTTATATGTTAAAAATATTTTACATGATGTTATAAATATATTACACTCAATAGATAAGGTGGTGATTCAATCATGCATAAAAATGGGGAGTTACATAATAATTTGATGGTTTTACGAGCGGAGAAGAAGTGGACGCAACAAGATTTAGCTAAACGTGTTGGGGTTACGAGGCAAACAATCGCATCGATTGAATCGAATCGGTATAATCCTTCGTTAATTTTAGCTTTTGAAATTGCGGTAGCTTTTGAGAAGGAGATTTTTGAAGTTTTTCAATATAAGATTCGAGAATAGGAGGCGTAGTGATGTTTTATGTGTTGGGAACTATTTTATCGCTTTCGGCGCTTATTGGATTTGTGTTTGTTTGGCGGTTTATTAAGCGTGAAGGACAGGATGAACGGGGCGATCAAATATTAGGGAAAGCTGGAATGAATGGTTTTTTTGCCTTTTTACTTGGGTATTCCATCATTTTTTTATTAAATACCATCCTTCAGCTTGATGGCCAGCAATATACCTTTGCATTGACATGTTTATTTGCGTTAGTGGTGCTATCATACTCTGGATCTATTTTGGTGTTACGCAGACAGTATTAAAGCTAGAGGGTCTCCCAATTAGTGGAAGACCCTCACTTTTTATTTTTTCACAATAGGAATCCATATTTCTTGCTTCGAATCATCGTTATCGGCCTCACGAACAAGTTCAGGTGCGTCAGCAAGTTCATAGCCTGAGTTCGGAAACCATTCTGTGTAGATACGCTCCCACGTTGTTAACATCGTTTCTGGCATTGGACCGACAGCTTCGAACACTGCCCATGTCTGCTTCTGGATTTCAAGCTTCGTAAATTCTTTTGGGCATTCCACGTTCGTTACTACAGCAATATAATAATCTATCGTATCTTGGGATTTGCTTACTGTCGCATGTAATATTCCAGGAACTTCAGTGTTAGCTAATTTCTCAAGCTGCTTATATCTTGGACCATCGATCTCATCCCAAAGCTTTGGTTGAAAATGATTGCCCGCTGAATGAACGGTTTCTTTCATTCCGACAATCGTAAATGCCTCTTTTTCTACAAATCGATAATTCATCTCGACATCTCCTTTTATTGCAATTTGGAAGGCCATTCGTGGAAATGCTTTTAGCGGAACCTCGTTTTCTTTTGCCAAAGTTGGCGTTACTCCATGAAGTGCTTGGAAAGCTCGGGAAAAAGAATCCGCTGAGTTATAGCCATATTTGACTGCTATATCTAGGACTCTTACATTTCCCCTCTTTATTTCTAAGGCAGCAAGTGTCAACCGACGCCGACGAATATATTCCGACACGGAGATTCCAGCGATAAAAGAAAACACTCTTTTAAAATGATGCTCAGAACAGCAAGCAATTCTAGCTAGCTCCTGATAATCGATTTCCTCCATTAAGTTTTCTTCGATATAGCTAATTGAGTTATTCAACAGATCCAGCATATTCATTGGAATGACCTCCCTTCTCTACTAAGGTTATCAAGAATATAATTTACACCTCCGACAATTGGTGTTCTGTATTGTCGGGTTTTCTATCTTTTGTTATTTTACATTAAAATTAGAATAAACTAATAATTCTTTAAAGGAGATGTAGGAGGATGGAAGTGATTATCAGGATAGCTTAGGGGAGTAATGGGGTTGGTTTATTGTGGCCTAATTTCGTGGGTTTTCTGATTTTGGGGCACGATCCGCTCTCCATCGTTTCCTCTATTCTCGTTTTTCACGTTTTCAGGGCACGATCAGCGCTTCATTGTTTCCTCTATTTTCGTTTTTCACGTTTTCAGGGCACGATCAGCGCTTCATTGTTTCCTCTATTTTCATTTTACGTTTTTTCAGGGCACGATTAGCCCTCCATCGTTTCCTCTATTTTCATTTTACGTTTTTTCAGGGCACGATCCGCTCTCCATCGTTTCCTCTATTTTCATTTTACGTTTTTTCAGGGCACGATCAGCGCTTCATCGTTTCCTCTATTCTCGTTTTTCAAGTTTTCAGGGCACGATTAGCCCTCCATCGTTTCCTCTATTTTCATTTTACGTGTTTTCAGGGCACGATCCGCTCTCCATCGTTTCCTCTATTCTCGTTTTTCAAGTTTTCAGGGCACGATCAACTCTCCATCGTTACCTCTATTCTCGTTTTTCAAGTTTTCAGGGCACGATCAGCCCTCCATCGTTTCCTCTATTTTCGTTTTTCAAATTTTCAGGGCACGATCCGCTCTCCATCGTTACCTCTATTTTCGTTTTTCAAATTTTCAGGGCACGATCCGCTCTCCATCGTTACCTCTATTCTCGTTTTTCGCATTTTCAGGGCACGATCAACACTCATCGTTATCTAAATTTACCTCCCAATAAATCAAACAGAAACCAAGCATCATTTATGACACTTGGTTTCTTTTCGAGCCAATATGCTCCTACCAATCCTTCTTAAATTGATTATATTTTCCCTCTAAATCATCCAGCATTTCAATAAGGCGATCGATATCTTCTAAGTCTGTTGATTCCGGATCTAATGAGTCGACTACCTCGATAAACATATTAAAACGGTTTTTCAGGTAGCTTACTTGGGAATCTTTGTCTTCGGTTGCTTTACCCATTATTTTCTCACCTTTCTATTATTTCTCAAAGTTTTGCTTCTATCGTACCGTACTAGCTGCATAGTATCAACCAATTATAATTTTACACGCCTATCCTACTCTGAACCATGTTACAATGAAGGGTAAGGTTCTAACAGAAAGAGGAGTAAACATGAAAACAACGACACTGTTACCAATTACGCCTTCCTATGATCCTTGGGAAGCTTATTTAGATGTGAAAGAATATGGCCAAATGGACTTAACCAATGTGGAGTTTACTACCACTACAATATGCAATATGCGCTGTGAACACTGTGCAGTTGGCTACACGCTTCAGCCGAAAGATCCGCAAGCACTTCCGCTCGACTTGTTACTGCGTCGATTAGAAGAGATTCCGCGTCTTCGTTCGATTAGTATTACCGGTGGGGAACCAATGCTTTCGTTAAAATCGGTCAATGAATATGTGGTGCCTTTACTTAAGTATGCCCATGAGCGCGGCGTTCGAACGCAAATCAACTCTAATTTAACCTTAGATTTAGCAAGATATGAAAAAATCATTCCTTATTTAGATGTGCTTCATATCTCGCATAACTGGGGAACGATGGATGATTTTGTAGAAGGCGGCTTTGCGATGATGGATCGGAAACCAACTTATGCGCAGCGTGCGAAGTATTTTGAAAAAATGATCGAAAACTCTAAGGCTATTACAAAGGCTGGTGTCATCGTCTCAGCTGAAACGATGTTAAACAAACGTACCCTTCCTCACATTGAGCATATACATAAGCAAATCGTTGAGGAAATGAACTGTCAAAGGCACGAGGTGCACCCGATGTACCCGAGCGATTTTGCTAGTACAATGGAAGTGCTCACACTAGAAGAAATGCGTTCTGCGATCCACCGCTTGCTTGATATGCGTCATGAAGATGTGTGGATGCTGTTTGGTACATTGCCATTTTATCCATGCAGTGACAACCCGGAAGACTTGGAGCTTTTACAACGCGTATACGCCGCGAAAAATGTAACGGTTCGTAATGATCCAGATGGTCGCTCCCGTCTAAATGTAAATATTTTTAATGGAGATATTATTGTAACGGACTTTGGTGATACACCGCCACTTGGCAATATTCAAACGACTGATTTACCAACCGCGTATGCTAGATGGAAAGAGACATCCATTGCAAAAGAATTAGACTGTCATTGTCCAGCGGTTGCGTGCTTAGGACCGAATATCTTAGTGAAAAATGCGTATTATCCGAAGATGGACTTTACAATGAGAGCTACTAAAATCACAAAATAGTTGCTGACTGAGCTTAGAGAAAGTTGCTTTCTCTAAGCTTTTTTGTCAAAATGGTACAAAAAAATGCTCCTCCACTATAAATTGTGGGGAGCATTTTCTCTGTTAAAAAGTATGAGCTAAATCCTTCGCACGCGCAATCGCATTTTCTTTGATTTCTTGTGCTTTGTCTGGCATTGCTGCATGCCCTTCTATAAATAGGCCTTCAAAGGAAGGAACGCCGAAGAATTGCATGATAGCTGTTAAATAGCGATGTCCCATTTCCATTGACGCCGCAGGACCTTCAGAATAGATGCCACCACGTGCTTGGATGTGTAATGCTTTCTTATCTGTTAAAAGACCCACTGGACCTTCTGCAGTATATTTAAATGCTTTACCAGCAACCGCTACAGAATCAATGTAAGCCTTCATTACAGGTGGGAAGGAGAAGTTCCAAAGCGGTGTCACAAAAACATATTTATCTGCTGCAACGAATTGCTCAGAAAGCTCAGAAAGTCTTCCTACTTTCCCTTTTTCCTCAGCTGACAACTCTTCAAAGCCTTTGCCAGTTTGAAGTTTCCCCCAACCACTGAATACATCTACATCAAGCTGTGGAATATCTTCGCGGTAAAGATCAAGGTGAATAACCTCATCATTTGGATTTGCTTCCTTATAAGTATCAATAAATGCCTTTCCAGTAGCCATGCTGAATGATACCTTGTCATCATGTGGATGTGCGGTAATGTATAAAACTTTTGCCATTCTTTTATCTTTCCCTTCACTCTAATCTGTTTTTTGTTAGTATGCATTTATTTACAAATAAATACCAACTATCTCGAATGAATATATTATCAATTCGAGATAATAGTATAATATAGTTTTACTCTTAGCAACTTATCTGCTTACACTTTTTTTATGTTGCTATATGTTGCTTTTCATAATATGCCACCAAAAAATCACTTTATTCCTATAACAAAAGACCCATCACAAAGTGACAGGTCTTCCTGATTACTGTTGGTTTTCCAACACAAACGGATTCCCACTTATATTCTTCCGCATTTCATCTGTTAGGACAAAATCCTCTACCTCTAGGTGTTTTTCTTCGTCTTTCCATTGAATACTCCCGTCATAGTGGTTCGGTTTCCCTTCCATACCACTAACACCCCCAATGTATTATTTACGAATCTTATGCATCTATTTTACTATTTTCTGACTATTATTTATAGTATTTTTTGGAAAAATTTCTTTTTAGTGGAACATGCTGATTTTATAAGATAGGCATATTTACTTAAATAGCTTAAAGTGCCTGATAACTTATTTTAAAGTACCAGGCACTCTTTTAACTCCTCATCCTATCGTGGTCTTTCCGATGCTGCGAAAATAAAGGAAACATGGTCTTGAACTGGAATCCAAGCTCCAATCCCTTGGGACGTAACATTTTTCACGACGATTTTCTTCTCTTTCCCTTTTAATACGAGATACACTTCGCCGTATGTGATTTTTCCTTTTTCATTTACAGCTGGAGAATAGGCATAAAGATAACCTAATCTTTTTATCGGGATATTATAAATTTGATCCTTTTTCGTTCCTGCTCCAACGATGGTTTGGAAGGAAAGTGGCAATTTTGTTTTTTGCATTGCCTTGAGCATCATCATCTGTTTCACTTCTTCAGAGCTCTCTACCTTAGACGTTAAACCGCCCTTTACATGTCTTTGCGCCTCTTGTCTGTAAAAAATTTGATGAGGTGCCTTTCCTCCGCGATTATCTGCGTAATTCGTATTGATCTTTTGATACTCCCAATTTACATTCGTTTCAGCAGACTCGTAATAAAGTGGCCATTCTCCTAAATAAATCGTTGCTCGATACCCAATCGCAACTGGAGATGGAGAGATGTTGGATTCATTTAAAATTTTTATCAAGTTAGGATTTTCCACATTCACATTAGAAGAATCAATTAGTTCTTGCGTCAATTCACTTGGTTGTAGATATGGTACATCTTGAGTAGGGTTTGGATAAGTATTATCTTTGGAAATATCTAACACATAATTTGGTACCTCAATATTCTTTTCTTTCGCCTTACCTTTCGCTTGTTCAGCTTGAACACCAGTACTCAGCCCAAAAGAAAGTACAAGTATAAAAAGTATTCGAAGGATGCGCATGTTGTACTACTCCTTTCACTCACTTTAATAATCTTTGTACTGTTATCTTTTTCGAACTAAATTGAGATTATCCATCTGAGGTAATTATTTTTTCTATATTTTGATTCCAAGCGGAAAAATTGTCACCTTCTCCCCATAATTTAATTATTTAAATAAAATTACGTCTTATCTAATAGGAACTTGCTAATTTTCACTGTTTTAGAGTGGAGATTTTTTGGGGGTTCTCACGTAACTAGTGGGGGTTCTCATGCTTCTCTTCAACGTTCTCATGTAACTCACGGAGGTTCTCACGTTTCTCTTCAACGTTCTCACCTAACTCATGAAGGTTCTCACGCTTCTCTAAGATCACTTTCTCATCAAAAAAACGAGAGCCAACTTAGCTCTCGTTTCGCAAACGTTTATACAATTTTTCCATCCCGGGGAAGAACACTTGAATGAGTGGTCCTATTCCAAAGGTAATAATGATGGTTCCGACACCAATTGGTCCTTTGAAGATTAGGGCAAAAATTAATGCTAGTATTTCGCCAATTGTTTTCGCTGTCATTAATTTGATGTTGAAACGTTCTTGAAGCGATACCATTAGATTATCAATTGGTACAAGTGGAAATTTTGCTTGGAGATAAGTAGCAACCCCAAACGAAAGCCCGGCGATACCACCTACTAACGTTACAAATCTGAAAACCATATTGACTGGCAACCAATGTTTTAAAACAATCATCAACCAAAAATCGATGAACGTTCCTACTAGGAAAATGGTGATCACTGCTAGATAATCCGGTCTTTTTTTTCCGATTAATGAATTAATGGCAATAAGGAGGACCCCAATAATAAATACCCAGCTTCCAACCGTTAAGCCTAACGTTTGCGATAATCCAACGTTTAACGCATCCCATGCCCCCGCACCTAAATTTGATTTAATCGTTAAACTTACACCGAGGGATAATATGAATAACCCTATTAAATAAAATAATGCCCGTATAATCAATTCAGAGAACTCCCTCACAATATACTTGTCCTTACCATTGTAAGCAACAAATCGTGAAATATGAAAAAGAAAAAAAGATGTAACAAATCAGAATATTTATAAGATTTAGATTATATAGTATAGTAAGCCTATAATGAAGGAGGGAGTAAAGGCCAACAACTTAGATTAAAGGAGGGATTCCCCCCCTACTTACAAAGCTTTTTATTCCTTAGTTTGTTATTAGTTTTACCTCCTAACGGGTACTTAATTAGTTTCTGTTTCGTCCTACATGTTTGGGACTCTGTGCGGTATATTCGCACGGAGTCTTTTTTTGTTGGCTACGGTGAAAATATAAATGCTAATTTACACAATAGAATAAGAAGGGCCTGTTAAACACCCTGTTAATTTCCGTTCCAGGTGTTCGCTTTCCGCGGGCGGTCCGGGAGCCTCCTCGGCTGGCGCCTGTGGGGTCTCCCCTGTCCCTCTCCTCCCGCAGGAGTCTCACACCTTGCACTCCAATTAACAGGGGGAGCAACTTTTAATCACAGGTTCCGTTTTTTCATCTCTCACTAGAGTTAGTCACCAAAAGGAGTAGCTCTGTTAATATTGGTTATTGATTGCCTCTTACACATCTCACTTGCCTTGGGCTTCCTAATTTTATAAGAGAAAAAATCCAATTCCCATGATAAAGTAAGCGGCGAGTATTGTGGCGCCTTCGAACCAGTTTGTTTCTCCGTCGTTTGTGATGACAATTGCTAATAATACGGCGGTTACCATCGAGATTAGTTCTGGGATGGTGAAAACTAATGGCATTTTTTCTTGGAAAAACATCGAAGTTAAGACGAGAATTGGTGCGACGAACATAGCAATCTGTAAGGTCGAGCCTACTGCTATTTCTACGGCTATGTCCATTTTATTTTTATAAGCCATAATGATGGCGGACGCATGCTCTGCTGCATTCCCCACGATTGCGACGACAATGACTCCAATGAATAATTCCGACCAGCCGAATGCTTCTCCAACTTCTTCAAACGTATGAACCAAACTTTCCGATACATAGGCTACAGCTAAAGTGGCAAGCAACAGGATAAAAACTGCCTTCCTTCTGCTCCATTCAGCGGTTTCTGTGCCGTGTTCACCTTCATCACCGGTTTGGTACACGCCGCGATGGGTTACCAATTTAAAGAATAATGCCGCTAAGTATAAGAGAATGAGAATAATTGAAATTCCGATGCTAAAAGTAAACGTTTTTACGTCTCCCATTTCCATAGCGAAAATTTCTGGTATGACAAAGGCAACAAGCACTGCGAATACAAGTAAGCCTGAATTATGCCTTGCATCATACACATTAAACTTTTGGCGTTTAAATTTTAACCCCCCTACAAAAAATGATAGTCCCATAACGAGCAAGAGATTGCCTAAAACAGAACCCGTTAAAGAAGCCAGAACTACCGTAATTAAACCAGATTTCAGAGCAAAGAAAGCAATGATTAATTCTACTGCATTTCCAAAGGTAGCATTAATCAAGCCACCAATTCTAGGACCTGTATGGATTGCGATACTTTCTGTGGCGCGGCCCATATAACCTGCTAATGCCACAATAGTTAAGCTATAAACAATGAACATCATCACAACCGGCCAATGTAACAAAGAGCCAAGCACGGACAAAGGTAATCCAATAGCAATCATTATTAAAAAGATTTTATACATATGTTCGCCTTCCTTTATTGTTAGATGATGTTAATATACCCATCTCCTCACTTTTATTGTAAAAATCCTAAGACATTCCTGTTTAAAAAATAAAAAAAGATGACACATTAACCTAGAGTAAATGAAAGTGAAAGGTGCGATTACTATGAGTGAATCATTAAAAAAGAAAATTAACGATATGTTCAATCATCATAAGATCGGAACACTTGCTACAATAAAAGGCAACCGTCCATACTCTCGTTTTATGATATTTTTCAATGAGAATCTAACCCTATACACGGCTACAAATCAGCACACACATAAAACAGAAGACATTAAAGAAAACCCTCATGTCCATATCTTGTTAGGCATGGAGAATGTGAGCTGGAATGAACCTTATGCAGAAATTGAAGCAGAAGCTTCCATCGAGGAAAGCCAGGAGCTGAAAAACAAATTCTGGGATGACAAGCTTTCAGAGTGGATCAAAAGCCCTGACGATCCGGAATACCTGTTACTTAAACTAAGCCCCACTGCGATTCGATACTACGAAAAAGCAGGTAGCGAGGCGGAAGTTTGGTCGGAATAGCTCTAAAAAAAGACTTACAATTCCCAGATGATCTAAGGGAATGTAAGTCTTTATATTTTATAAATCATCAACAACAATATAAGTCGCTTTAATCGGACCATGTACTCCAACTACTAGATTCATCTCGATATCGGCCGAATTGCTCGGACCACTAATAAAGTTGATACAGCTTGGAATCTTCTCTCCGTTGCTTACCTTATTGTGAATTTCGTGCGCCGCTTGTGTAATCCTTGGGACGATTGTACTTTTTTGAATGATGGCGATGTAGGTTGCCGGTAAGAGACTTACTGATCTACCTTTTCCATTTCCGCTGAAAAGAACGACGGTTCCTGATTCAGCCAATGTCTGATCACTGAAAGTTATCCCGACATTAGAACGTTCTGCAATGACGATATTTTCCTCGCCAATGCTTGGATCCCAAATATGAACGTCCATCCCATCTTCCAACCATTCCTCTTGCATCTTTTGTTTCAATCCGTACTGTTCAAAACGTGGGTCATCCCATGTAATTACCTGTCCGGCGCCATATCCAATAACAACAGACTTAACCGTTTCTTCCAAGCATGAAACCGTTGTTTCTACTATATCAGTGTGTATATGGACACATTGCTTTTTCAGCACCCCTACCAGGTCGTCCTGTGTTGCACCCTTTAATACCTCCCATTGAGGTTGATGTTTCCAGACCGGTCTTGATACTCCCTCTTTTCGTACTGGTCTTCCCAGACTTGTAGAAATGGTCGTTAAAAACGCATCTCTGTTATGAATCGTTACGCTCATTTGTCTTCCCTCCCTTGTCTCGCTCATCGAACCAATCTCGGAATCTCTTTTTGTCAGGAGCAGGAAATTCTCGGATAGCCGTCCAGCTTTTCAAAGGGCCAGGTCCTTTAGATATCGACTGATCGACCGTAAAAGGATTCAAGGCAGAGGGAGCAAGTTTGGAGCCTAGTTTATACATTAACGGAGACGCTGCACCTAATCCGAAAGCTTTCATTGCCAGTTTTTCTGAGATTGGAGCTTTCCCTTCCTTCTCGACTATTTTCTGCCGGTGCTTATGCAAGAGATCGTGGAGTGGAATTTTTACCGGGCAGGCTTCGGTACAGGCCGCACATAAGGTAGACGCATAAGGCAACTCTTTATGGTCATCATAACCGTCTAATAAAGGTGTCAAAACAGCTCCTATTGGTCCAGGATAAATGGAACCATATGAATGTCCTCCGATATGACGATATACAGGACATACATTAATACAGGCCGCACAGCGAATGCACTGTAAGACTGACTGAAATTCTGTACCAAGAATTTTCGATCTGCCATTATCAATAATGACTAAGTGAAACTCTTCGGGACCATCGACGTCGCCTTCTTCTTTTGGACCAGTTAAAGTGGTTACATAGCTCGTCAGCTTCTGCCCGACCGCACTTCTAGTCAAAAGACTGACCAACACTTCTAACTCCTCGTAAGTAGGTACGAGTCTTTCCATTCCCATGACAGTAATTTGTGTTTTCGGTAGGGATGTCACTAGTCTTGCGTTACCTTCATTGGTTACAAGACTGATAGAACCAGACTCTGCTACGGCAAAATTACAGCCGGTGATTCCAATGTCTGCAGTTAAAAATTCCTTTCGCAGCATTTCACGGGCATGGAGGGCAAGCTCTTCCGGCTTCTCCGTTTTCTTATAGGCTAGCTTTTCACGAAAAACATCTCTGATTTGATGTTTGTTTTTATGCAAAGCAGGCGCCACAATATGGGAGGGCGGATCATGGTCATCCACTTGAAGGATGTATTCCCCTAGGTCCGTTTCAATTACTTCGCAACCAACCGCTTCCAATGCTTCGTTCATCGATATTTCTTCTGTCACCATCGATTTTGATTTTACGATCTTTTTGGCATTCTTCCGCTTCGCTACGTCCTGAATATAATGGTTTGCCTCTTCTGCAGTCTTTGCAAAAAAAACATGCCCACCGCGTTTCGCGACATTTTCACTTAATTCATGTAAGTAATAGTCTAAATTATCCAGTACATGCTGGCGAATCTCTTCGCCGTGAGATCGCCACTCTTCCCAATCTCCAAGTTCAACGGTCGACTCTATTTTTCTCGTCCGAAGGCGTTCTTGTGCACTTGCAACAGCACCCCTCATAAACTGGTCGTCAATGCCCTTTTTCGTTCTATTGTTAAACGATTCATTTCCTATTTTCAATGCCATTTATCTGCACCCCCTATCGTCTAGCGACTATTTAAAACTTCCGCAATATGCATCACTTTTACCGGCTTTTCTAAGCGCTTAGAACGTCCACCAATATTCATCAGGCAACCACAGTCTGCTCCGATGAGGTAGTCTGCTTGCACTTCCTCAATATGATGAACCTTTTCATCCACCATTTGTTCGGAGATATTACCCATTTTCACGGAAAACGTCCCACCGAATCCACAGCAATTGTGCGCATTTGGAAGTGGCGTAAACTCCAAGCCCTCGACTTTTTCAAGTAGTTTCATCGGTTCGTCTTTAACGCCTAATAATCTCGTCATATGACAGCTTGTATGATAGGTTGCACGTCCTGTTAGCTTGGCACCAACATCCTCCACCTTCAACACCTGGACAATGAATTGCGTTAATTCGTATGTTTTTGCTGCTAATTTATTTGCTTTATCTTTCCAAACAGGATCATCTTTGAACACATGAGGATATTCCTTGAACATCGTGGCACAAGAACCAGAAGGTGTTACGACATATTCAGACCTCTCAAAGGTTTTAATCATCTGTTTCATTGCTTCTTTCGACTCTTTCACATACCCACTATTATATGCAGGCTGTCCACAGCAAATCTGCCCTTCCGGAAAATCCACTTCACAGCCAACTCTCTCTAACACTTCTACCGTCGCTTTTCCAACATTCGTCTGGAACATATCTACTAAACATGTTGCAAATAGGCTTACCTTCATGTTGAATACTCCTCTCTATTATAGAAAGCGGTTACTTATACTATTAATATTATATTCCTACAAACTGGTAAAATAGTCAACTGGTCATCTGATGACTAAGAGAGGATACTGGATTCTACTGGTCGCACTCGGGTAAAAAGAGGGATGTTGGATTCTGGGAAATAAAAAATGTCAAAAGCTCCACGAAGCAAGAAGCGTAGTCCCCAGAATGCCCCCCGAAATCCCACTAAAATGAGCTCTATATTAACAAAAAAGCAACTATTTTATCGAATCCTTTATACTTGGATCCTTTTTTAAAAATACACCTTGAAAGCTCGTGCTTTGAAAGATTTTATTTGTCAAAAACGCTTTTTAGCAAAACATAGGGTTAGAGAATGGCACTAGATCGAGGAAAGAACGATGAAAAGAGTGAGAGAAACTAATTTAATAAGGAAATTCATCAAGCATCCCTAATTCAGCTCACAAAAAACAACCTTTTCTAGAAGCATCTTCCTTCCTAGTAAGGTTGTTTTCTATATTTCCTGTTATTCAGTTGGATGAATAAATTTACTCAATACCTGTTCTACTGCTTCTAGGTGTTCTAGTATCCTTTTCTGAGCTAAGGTTACATCTTGCTTTTCAATTGCTTGATAGATGCCTTCATGATCATGATACAGTCTTTCCACCGTGACTTGCTTGCCATATAGCCATAGACGTCTTGTTTCACGCATCGTTTCAACCATAATTCCAGAGACACTGTTCATTAAGCTTACTAATAAAGGATTTTGGGAAGCTTCTGCGATTGCTAGATGGAAGTCAAAGTCTGCCTGCTCCCCGAGTGCTTCGTTACCAAACGCCTCTTTCATCTCCTCCAAGGCTTTTTTCATGGCGAGTAGGTCTGCCTCTGTTCGACGTTCTGCAGCCGCCGCGGCAGCTCCGACCTCCAAAATTCTTCTGATTTCTAGCAAATGAGCTAAATCGTCCTTTCTCATGAGCACGGCTGTCGAAACAGGAAGGGAAAGCATATCCGCATGAAACTCTTTAATGAACGTACCCTCTCCTTGACGTATATCCAAAATCCCCATCGCTCTTAAGGCAGATAACGCTTCCCGTACGGCAGAGCGGCTAACTTGGAAATTTTCGGATAGCTGTTCCACAGAGCTTAGCTTATCTCCAGGGTGGAACTCTCCTTGCTTTATCATTTCAAGTAGACTGTCCGCTACTTCTTCATATATCTTCTTGGGCTTAATTTTTCGGTATTTCATCCTGCACCTCTTGTCTATCTTCCATTAATGCTATTGTATCAATGATTCCGCATAAAATAAAAGATTCTGTACCATTCACACAAATTAAAATTCGCAAAAATAAAAAAATAGATTGAATATTGTGTGCGCTTACACTAACATATACATATAATCATCAGATGACCGAATGATTAGAATTATTATATTTTTTACATTAAAATGAAAACGCTTTTTTAAAAACATTAATTAGGAGGTACCTGAATGGGTTTAGGATTATTATCCCTTATTGCAATCTTACCAGTGATCACTATTATGATTTTTCTTGTCTTCCTGAACTGGCCTGCCAGTCGAGCTATGCCTATTGCACTTATCATCACTACTTTTTCCGCCATTTTTCTATGGGGTACAAAAGCAAATGTTGTTGCTGGAGCTGCAGTTAATGGAGTTTTTACTGCACTTGAAGTGTTATTTATTGTTTTTGGAGCCGTACTCTTGTTGAATACGGTAAAAGAAAGCGGTGCCATTCATACTATTAGGCAAGGCTTTATCAGTATTTCACCAGACCGCCGTATTCAGGCTATTATTATCGCTTGGTTGTTTGGTGCATTTATCGAAGGAGCAGCTGGTTTCGGAACACCTGCAGCAATTGCCGCACCTCTACTCGTTGCAATTGGGTTTCCTGCCTTAGCGGCTGTTATGGTTACGTTAATTATTCAGAGTACGCCGGTTTCTTTTGGAGCTATTGGAACACCCATCCAAGTTGGTGTAAATACTGGACTTCGAGACCAAGTAACCGTCACTAATGCTTTAGAGGGAGCAGGATTAACTTTTGACCAATACTTATTACAAATAGCATCAAACGTCGGATTCTTCCATATGACCATTGGCGTGCTCATACCGTTATTTATGGTGGCGATGCTAACACGCTATTTTGGAAAAAAACGTTCTTTCCTAGAAGGATTAAAGGTATGGAAGTTTGCACTTTTTGCAGGAGCGGCCTTTACGATTCCTTATTACTTAATCGCCGTATTCTTAGGTCCTGAATTCCCTTCCCTTCTCGGTGCCTTAATTGGTTTACTCATTGTAGTACCAGCTGCTAAAGCAGGCTTCTTAACTCCGAAGGAAGAAGAATGTTTTGATTTTGAAGCAAAAAATCGCTGGGAGCCTGAATGGTTAGGGTCCCTAAATCAACAACCACCTGACGTACTACAGGTAAAAAAGAACATCAGCCTTCCAATGTCTTGGCTTCCTTATGTATTAGTTGCAGGTCTTTTAGTATTAACGAGAACAGTAGATTGGTTAGGCAGTCTATTGAAGAATCCAACAGTGACCGTTAGATTAGAAAATGTTTTCGGGTCTGGAATAAATTCTATATCTACTCCACTTTTCTTACCTGGATTTATTTTTATTGTCGTATCGGTTCTAACCTTCTTCCTTCACTCTATGAAAAAAACAAACTATCTCAATGCCTGGAAGGATTCCTTTAAAACTGTCGTTGCTGCAGGGATGGCACTGATTTTTGCGATACCGATGATTAAAATTTTCTTATTAACCGCCCTGAGTGCAGATAAAGTGTCAGCAGGTTCTGAAGCGTTAATTGGAATGAATATGCCTTTAGTACTTGCCTCGGGAATTGCTAATATCGTAGGTGATTTTTGGCCGCTATTTGCACCAACTGTTGGAGCATTGGGTGCTTTTATTGCCGGTAGTAATACTTTTAGTAATATGATGTTCTCCCTGTTTCAATTTGGTACGGCGGAAAGTGTCGGTCTTAACGTCAATCAAGCGGGAATGGTCGTTGCCCTTCAAGCAATTGGAGGTGCAGCTGGTAATATGATTTGCGTGCATAACATCGTCGCTGCCTCCGCTACTGTTGGACTTGTGGGAAAAGAAGGAACTCTCATTCGTAAAGTATTTATCCCACTCAGCTACTATTTACTCGCTGGTGGAATTCTCGGGATGGCGATCATATCAGGAGGTATCAATTTCTGGTTCCTCATTTATGGTGTGATGGTTATGAGTTTTATCTACTATATGGTAACTTATAAAGGAAAAGGCTCCATCTCTGTAGAACGTAAAATAGGAGCATAAAGTTCAGGAAAACAACTCTGGGTAATAAACATCTAGGTTGTTTTCTTTCTTTGTATATGGAGGAATCACTATGCTACGAACATCTCTTGCTAAAAAAATTATTAGAGAAGTGAAAAATTTTATCGAAGAAAATCTTATTATGGTAGATACAGCGGGGACTATTATTGCAAGCACCGACTCTACAAGAATCGGTAGCTTTCATGAGGGTGCTTTTATTGCAGCAAAAGAACAAAGGATGAAAGTAATTAGCAAAGAAGATGAAGTAACCCTTGCTGGAGTCAAGGCGGGGATTACCTTACCCTTGTTCCATCAGCAAAAGGTCGTTGGAGTGATTGGGATTACTGGTATTCCCGAAAAAGTCTTGCCTTACGGGGAATTAATAAAAAAAATGACCGAGCTTTTGATTCAAGAAAGCTATTATCAAGATCAATTCGAATGGGAAGCAAGATCGCTTGAAACCTTTGTCTTTGATTGGCTTTTAAAGGACGGTCCGTCAACCGCTATCCAAAATCGAGCAACGCTCCTTGGCATCGATATCGAAATAGAGCGTCAGGTGGTACTCCTCGAGTTTCAAGGAGACAGCTCGTTTCTGAAAACAAAAAAGTGGAGCTTTACCGAGCAAGATATCGACCTGAACAAAGACGACATCTTGCTGCAATGGGGGCATAATCGGATGCTTCTTTTACAAGTTAGCAGAGAAAAACGTTCTAAAAGCTCTCATTTATCCTTCTTGCAAAGACTTCGTCAAAACTTAGAAGGCTTGGCTGGAACACCTGTTTATATGGGGATTGGCAATGGTGGCACTAGCTCCACTGTAAAAGAATCTTATTTCGAAGCAGAAAGAGCGCTAGATGTTTGTACCGCGGAATCTCCGATAATGTTTGAAGAGGATCTACGTTTGGATATGATCCTCCACACGGTCCCAGCTTCGATTAAAAAGGACTTTTCTCTTAGATTACTTGCTCATGTATTAGAGGAAAGGGAACTAATGGATACGCTGAAAATCTATTTAGAAAAAAATCTTTCCTTAAAAGAAACCGCAGCAGAATTACATATTCACATAAACACCTTGCACTATCGCTTGAAAAAAATCGAGAACTTGACGAAATTAAATCTCAAGGAAGTCCGAGATCTGACCTCTCTCTATCTTTCCGTTTTGTTTTTAGATGATTATCCAAAAAATAACCGATAATACCCCTATTCCTTTAGATGATTATCCATAGAGCTCCATCCTTTTTTTCATTATGATTAGGGAAAGTAGTAATTATGGAGGAGGTCTTTTCAAATGATAGCAACCAACTTAAAAGATCAATTAATAAAGATTGTAGGTGCGGAAAATTATCGAGACAGTGCGGTGGAGAAGCTCTCTTATTCCTACGATGCAACTCCTAACTTTCAATCGATGCCTGATGCGGTAATCGTACCACGAAACACCGAAGAAGTTGCTCAAATTGTGAAGCTCTGTAATGAGTATAAAGTTCCATTAGTCCCCCGTGGCTCTGGCACAAACCTCTGTGGAGGGACCTGTCCGACAGAGGGTGGAATCGTACTTCTTTTCACTCATATGAATGAGATTCTGGAGATCGATGAAGAAAACTTAACTGTAACGGTGCAACCTGGAGTTGTTACCTTGGATATGATTCATGCTGTGGAAGCAAAGGGACTTTTTTATCCGCCGGATCCGAGCTCAATGAAAATATCCACAATCGGCGGCAACATTAACGAAAATTCTGGTGGCCTTCGTGGATTGAAGTACGGGGTGACGCGTGATTATGTGTTAGCTTTAGAAACAGTGCTCCCAAATGGAGACGTTATTCGAACTGGTGGAAAATTAGCGAAGGATGTAGCCGGGTATGACCTTACTCGTCTCTTTGTCGGGTCAGAGGGCACTCTTTGTATCATCACAGAGGCGACTCTAAAGCTCATTCCTATGCCAGAAACGAAGAAAACGATGCTTGCACTCTACCAAGATATGGAGGCAGCGGCTAACACAGTATCTAAGATTATTTCGAATCAAATTATTCCTACAACTTTAGAATTCCTAGATCAGCCTACGTTAGAAGTGGTTGAGGATTTCGCGAAAATTGGATTACCTACTGATGTGAAGGCAGTCCTTCTCATTGAACAAGACGGTCCAATAGAGCTAGTTGAGCGAGATATGGAGAAAATGACTCAGATTTGTTTGCAGGAACGGGCAGTCTCTGTTCAGTTAGCTAAAACAGAAATAGAAGCAGAAGCACTTCGTACGGCTCGTCGCTCGGCTCTTTCTGCACTTGCCCGCTTAAAACCGACGACCATTTTAGAAGATGCAACTGTCCCTCGCTCTGAAATTGCGAAAATGGTGAATGCTATCAATGAAATAGCTGTGCGCCACAACGTAAAAATCTGTACATTTGGCCATGCAGGTGATGGTAACCTCCACCCAACTGTTCCTACAGATGCGCGAGATCATGAGGAAATGGAACGGGTCGAAGCTGCATTTGAGGAGATTTTTGCTGCTGCCATCGAACTTGGCGGAACGATTACCGGGGAACATGGGGTTGGTGTCATGAAGGCTCCTTATTTAGAGTGGAAGCTTGGTGCTGAAGGGATCGCCGCGATGAAACTCGTAAAGCAAGCTTTTGATCCGAACAACATTATGAATCCTGGAAAAGTGTTTGCCAAAGAGTCCCGGAAACGGGTGGTGATCTCACGATGACCACCACAAAAGAAAAACAAGTAATTCAGTCTGAATTCAAAAAAAGAATGGATGAAGATGAACTATTAAACTGTATGCGTTGTGGTTTTTGCTTACCCTCTTGTCCAACTTATGTGGAGTCTGGCTTTAAAGAATCCCATTCCCCACGTGGAAGGATTGCTCTAATGAAAGCAGTGGTTGACGGAGTAATTGAGCCTGATGAAGATGTCGAGCGTACCTTGGACCTTTGCCTTGGCTGTCGTGCCTGTGAGCCTGTTTGTCCTTCTGGGGTAAAATACGGACATCTGCTGGAAGAAGCACGCGACATCATTAACCAGCATAAAAAGCATTCCCTACCTGTCAGAGTGCTTCGTAAAACGGTATTTGAGGGGCTATTTCCTCATCAGAACCGGATGCGTATGATGACGAATATGCTGGGGATCTATCAAAGATCTGGCGTTCAAAAAATTGTACAGACAACTGGCTTAATGAGGCTTTTCCCAGAAAACCTGGCCACAATGGAGCGTGTCCTGCCGCAAGTTCCCAACATGAAGAAAATGAAGGATCGTCCCTCCTTTTTGCCTTCCGTTGTTGAGAAGCGGAAAAAAGTGGCGTTCTTCTCTGGCTGTCTGATGGATACGATGTTCCTAGAAACCAACAATGCTACAATGAAGCTCCTACAGCATGCGGGCTGTGACATCGTTATTCCCGAAAAGCAAGCCTGTTGTGGTGCTCTTCACGGACATAGTGGTGAGAAGGATGGCGCAAAGGAATTGGCAAAACGGAATATTGCCTCTTTTGAAGATCTCGGTGTCGATTATATAATTACAAATGCCGGGGGCTGTGGTGCGTTTCTCGTAGACTATGATCATCTGCTGAAGGACGATGAGGAGTGGTATGCGCGGGCACTTGCATTTAAAGCGAAAATTAAAGATATGTCTGCCATTTTAGTAGAGTTAGAGTTTCATAATAAGCTTAAATTACAGGTTATTCCTCAAAAAGTGACGTATCAGGATTCCTGTCACTTGCGCAATGTTCAGGGAACTTTTTTACAACCGAGGATACTCCTGCAGGCTGTTCAAGGTGCTGCCTTCCAAGAGATGAAGGATGCCGATCGCTGCTGTGGATCTGCTGGAATCTACAATATCGTCGAGTCGGAAATGTCGATGCAAATTTTAGATTACAAAATGGAAAAAGCAATGGAAAGCCAAGCAACAACCATCGTTACCGCAAACCCAGGATGTCTACTACAAATGAAGCTCGGAATTGAAAGAGAAGGGCTTTCAACATTTGTACGCGCTGTACATTTGGCTGACTTTTTGTTGGAGGCGTTGGAAGGGCAAGAATAGTTTATGATTGAAGGACTTCCCAGTAGTAATTTCTAGATAATCCGTTGGCCTTTATAGTAAATTATTCAGTCATAATAAAACCTTGCATAGCATAAAAGCTATGCAAGGTTTTTTACTATCTTAATCCATGTCTTCTAATTATTACCCTTTATTCACTTCTAAAGTTTCGATTGCCATCTGCTCGTATTCTAACACACCCGAAACGATTGCAAACTCAGCTATCGCAACCGGATATGCCGCATTGAGTTCGATGACGTGCTCCTTCATTCCTGGCCAGTAGATTCCACCTGCTTCTTTGTAATAAGAAATCAGTTTCTCCAAGGCTTCTTCTCCGAACGCACGATATTGGAAGACAAAGTCATTTGCTACATCTGTTACTTTTGCTTCCGTCCAGTCGATTAAACCAGTTACGTTAGTATCTTTATCAATCATCGTGTGACCAGCATGAACATCTCCATGAACCAAGCCTGTTTCTTGTGGCCATAGAGCGTCATTACTAATCCATTCTTGCCAACGGCTCCAAAGATTTTCACCGACACCGAATTTCGCTTTCACCTTTTCCATTCGCTCGACCATCGATTGACGAACCTCTTTTGCTGACTGAACAGACAAACCTGCTTTTAATGCAGCCTCTTGTGGAACAGTATGCAGTGATGCAAGGGTCTTAGCTAATGACTGAGTAAATTGCTCAGGTACATTCTCTACATCCATCTCCCACACATAGTTTTGAATCGCATGATCAATCGTACCAGCCGGCACACCCGTTAGTTTTTTATAGGCAATCAGATCTGCCTCATAAATTGACCAAACGGGAGTCTGAAAGCTGACATACTGATGAACAAGATCTAATGCCTTTTTCTCATCTGCTGTCCTTGGCATTACATCCTCTCGTCTCGGAAGCCTTAACACCCATTCCTCCCCTTTCTCGTCTTCTGCATATGCAACCAAAAAGTCTAAACCAGATTCATTAAATACCAAAGAATCCTCCTTAACCTCCAACCCATACTTCCTTGCTGTTTCTACTACTAACTCTTTATTCAAAATAATCACTTCTCCTTATTGATAAAATTGCCTCCACTGGCACGGAAATCTACATGGCGTTCAAAGCTGTCATCCTATTTTCATGAAAGTAAACAATTTTTTAGTAAAATACAGACTACTACCTATGTCAAAATATTGGAAAGTCCCCATCTAAAAAACAGCCTTTACTGAATCAAATAAAACGATTCCCTAGTATAAAAATGGTGTACAAACTAGCCTTAACTCTTTTTTTGTACAAAAAAGAGGATAGACTAATCCCATCCCCTTTTGCGTACATTCTATAAATAAGGTTACTGAAAAATAGATAGACCAATCCTGTAACTCTGACATATGCAGAGCCATTGAACGTATGAAATTAACGATTCAAAGATTGGTTATCGATCATCAGGAACCCTCCGTTCATTATAAGTGCTTTCACTATAACATAGTCGTTTGTGCCACTCAATATTTATAGTAGATTTTTGTAAATTTACTTAGTCACCGTTTATAAGACCCATTGTCTGAGGGCTTCGTTTTACTTATCACCCATTTTTAGGGAACCAGCCAATCTCTCTCTAAACCGTCAACTTCCCCAGCACTACAGGTTTCCTCGCCCCCGTAGCAGACGGCAGATTGTTAGGTACGCCAAACAGGCTCTCGTTCGCTAACAGTGCAAAGGCCACCGCTTCCTTCGAATCGCTGGACAGACCATAATCCTCTTGGGTCTTCACGTCAAAGTTGCCTTCTTCACGTAAATAGCTAAGCAAAGTAGGATTATAGGCCCCACCACCACTGACAATCAAGGTATCGACCGGACCAGTTAAGAAGCGTTCATATTGATCGATGATTGTTAAAGCAGTAAATTTGGTCACCGTCGCCATAATATCCACGGCTGAAAGCCCCTGCTCGATGAGTCCTGCAACGAGCTTCCTCGTATACATGGTCCCAAACAACTCTCGTCCAGTACTCTTTGGAATAGGTAGATGAAAATAAGGATTCTGTAGCAGCTCGCTCAGCACTCCCTCATTCGCCTTACCCTTCGCCGCCATTTCCCCACCATCGTCATAGTGCGCTCTTCCATTAGTCAAAATCACTATTGCTTCATCCATAATCATATTCCCTGGACCTGTATCAAACGCAATGACTTCACTTGGCGCTCCACCTTTTGGAAGATAGGTGACATTTCCGATTCCGCCAATATTTTGCAAAGCGATACTTTCTGAGTCTGAGCGAAACAGTAGATAGTCCACATATGGGACTAGTGGAGCACCTCCTCCACCTGCGGCCATGTCACGTACGCGGAAATCAGACATAACCGGACAGTTGAAGGCTTCCGCAATGATAGAAGCTTCTCCCAGTTGCAGAGTGGAACGCACCAGACCATCTATCTCAACCGGAATATGATAAAGCGTCTGACCATGTGAACCGATAAAGTCGATATCTTCCTTTTGGAAGCCATGCTTCTTGATTACAGTTTCCGCGGCGTTACTGAACATTTCCCCTAGCTCAAAATTCAGGCTGCACAAGGTATCGACCGAGCTTTTCGCAGGCTCGAACTGTTCAAAAATCCGCTCGCGCAACTCGGCTGAAATAGGGACATTTTCAAATGCCAGCTCCTGATATGCCATGCTTTCTCCAGCACCTTTTACTGATACAATCGCTACATCCACCCCATCAACAGAGGTCCCTGACATAAGTCCGATTCCGATTCTTTCCTCTTTGTTTGCGAGTTGTTGTAAGAGTTCGATCATAGTTTTTTCACCTTCGAATCAAGTAATGTAATTGGTAGTTTTCCTGATGCCTCCAGCTCTCCTAAAAGCACCTTACTTGCTGACTCTAACGCCAGTGCTCTACTTTCATAGGTTACCAGATACGTAGAAACCTCTGGGAACTTGCCAATATCATAGGGACTACGCATTGCAACCACCGCTACCTTATCTTTTATATTTTCGACAAGATTTTGAACAAGTTTCACCTGTAACTGATTAGCTACTGCCTGATAGGTTGCCACTATCACCTTGTCAAAGCTTGCAGCATCAGCAACAATCTTCGTAATCTCTTCCTCAGAAGGAGAAACTGTTATAACCACTTCTTCTACATGCGGCAGGCGTTTCTTTAAATAAGTTCCGAGTGTTATCTTCGTCGCCAAGGTTTCATCTACATCCGTCGCCACTTGCGGATCTACGGTAACGAGCAATACTCTTTCATCAACTGTTAGAGGGAAACATTTTCCACTATTCTTAACAAGCGTCATGCTCTTTTCACTAACGACTCGTGCATACTCCAGATTCTCTTCCTTACTGACAAGCACCGCTGCCTCTGCCCAGGAAACAGTTTCTTCTCCAAGTTTTCTTTTTTCTTTCAGCTTCAGAATACGTTCAACAGAGCGATCCACTTGTTCCGTCGAAATGCGTCCGCTCTCCACCGCTTTCCTCACTGCCTCCATCGCTCTATACTGACGTTCAAATGTGTGGCTGATCAATACAATATCTATGCCAGCCTCCACTGCCATAATTGAAGCTTCCTCTATTCCGTAATAGTCAATAATCGCCTTCATTTCCATGCAGTCTGTCATCGCTACTCCATCATAGCCTAGCTTTTCACGCAATAAGCCGTTTACAATGCGCTTTGAAAGAGTCGAAGGGACATTCTCCGGTTCAATCGCTGGAAAATTAATATGTGCAACCATTACACCGTCCACATCTTGATCAAATGTCTCCTTAAATGGGATGAGCTCCAAACTTTCCAATCTTTCAAGACCGTGTGCAATAACTGGTAAATCAAGATGAGAGTCGACATTGGTATCTCCGTGACCAGGGAAATGCTTGCTGACTGCGGAGACGTTTTCCTCCTGCAACCCCTTTACTGCTTCTACCCCAAACTCTGCAACAATGCGAGGATCCTCTCCGTAAGACCGAACGCCGATCACCGGATTCAATGGGTTATTATTCACATCCACACAAGGTGCAAAATTCATATTCACACCAAGGGTTCGAAGCTCTTTCCCAACTATTTTCCCTAAGCGATACACTGCTTCCTTATCGCCTGTGGCACCGAGCGCCATATTTCCGGGACTCAATGTCACTCCCTCTGTGATGCGCGCAACCATGCCACCCTCCTGATCAATGGAGATGAAAAGTGGTAATTCACCAGCATTCTTTGCTATCTTTTGTAGGCTACGGGAAAGCTCATATACTTGCTTTACCTCTTTTACATTACGGGTAAAATAAATCACGCCACCGATATGGTAGTCTTGGATCAGCTTTGTGATTTCCTCAGATGGCTCTGTTCCATGGAATCCTGCCATAAACAATTGTCCTACTTTTTCTTCAAGCGTCATTTCATGAACCTTTTTCATACACCCTTCTCTCCCTTTTCAAAAAGTCTATTGATCTATGAATAAAGCAAAATCGACTTTGTTCGTGCCTTCCACTCTTCTAACCCTACCTGCCATTCTTTTGATACCTCTGAATAGGAAAGACCTTGGTCGATTCCTTTGCGGACTGAGTCAGTGCCCCATAATAAATCAATAAATGAGTGCATCCCTTTCTTAAATGGCTCAAGCCACTTAGCTTCTTCATGAACGGCAAAAATACTATGTAAGAGCTCAAACCCAGCCCTTGCAACGTTCAAGCCTTCTCTGGCTGTCATCAAAAGCTGAATCCCCTTACAGTTAACACCAGCATGCTTGCTCATATTCGGAGTAAAAAATGCTGGAATAAGCTTTATACCTGGCAGTTCTTTTGCTGAAAAATGTGCGATCATTTCATCCTGTTTGAACCAAGGCGCTCCAATCCATTCAAATGGTTTAGTTGTTCCGCGACCTTCTGACAAATTCGTGCCTTCAATAAAACAACTGATTGGATAATATAAAGTAGTGGAAACATGGGGAATGTTTGGTGAAGGTGGAATCCATGGCTGCTGCCAGTCCTCTCCCCACATTGAACGCTTCCATTTCTTCACTTCATAGACATGAAGTTCGATAGATGGATAGCTCTCTTTTTGTAGCAACCTCGCATATTCTCCAATCGTTAACCCTGAGGTGATTGGCATGTTATATGGACCAACAAAGGAGCTAAAATGTAAGTCTAGTATATTGCCAGAAACGAGTGATGCGATTGGATTTGGCCGGTCTAATACTACAAAAGCTGTCCCTGACACCACACATGCCTCCATCACATTTTTCACGGTTGCGAGATATGTATAAAACCGAACTCCGACATCTTGAATATCAAAAAAAATGGCATCTACATCTTCTAGCAATTCTGTAGATACCTTCTTCGTTGGACCATATAAACTAAAAATGGGAAGAGATGAGTTGGGATCAATAGCATGCTCAACATGCACACCAGCCTGTACATCTCCTCTAATTCCGTGTTCACAGGCGAAAAGTTTTTTTAATTGGATAGAATCTATTTTATTTAATGCATCGATCGTAGATTGAAAATGAGAAGTCCTTCCAGTTTGGTTCGTTACTAAAGCAATACTTTTACCAGACCAGGCATCCACACCAGATTGTAAGAAGTGGTCGATGCCGTATGCTATCTTTATCATGTTCCTCCTCCTCGTTAAAATACTTTGTTACGCGCTTAGCGGATCCCATCCCTCCTGCTCCTCTGTGACAATCACATTACTTGTAACTATATTGCAAAAAAGGGTAGACAAGCTTGGGAATAAGAAAAATAATCCGACAACCGATAGTAGTAATAAGCAAAAGATAGATGCAATTTGCAAGAATGAAAGAATTGTATAGAGTGGGTTCTTGACTAATAATTTAACACTTGTAAAAATACTATCTTTTAATGAATATTGGAATTTCACTAGAAGGGGAATCGTATAGATCTGACTTAAAAAGACCATGCCGCAAAAGTATGTTTGAAAGCACGCCAAGGCAAATCCAAAGGTCCCTCCCACTTGAACATAATGCCACCATGATGCTGCTACGATAATGACAAAGAAGGATAAGAATAGGCTATATCCGATACTAGCAAGGAAATACTTCCTCACTCCAGTAAAAAATTGTAGGAATACAGACTGGCTTTTGTCTAGAAGTAATTGTTGAACTGCCCAAGCAGCTCCAACTAGCAAAGGACCGCTCACTAACATGACATAAATAAGTGCATATGGTAATTGGATGAGAAAGAAGGAAGGACTAAGCACCGTTACGACTAGTAAGCTTATGAACACCATCGCTACTATATGCCTATAATATTCTTTTCCAGTTACGCGTAAAATCTGTGTTAATCCATCCATTCTGTATTCTCTCCTTTATGTTAGAAAATTCGTTTCTCAGTTGTTGGGTCAAACAGGTGCATTTTATCTAAATTGAAGACAAAGTTTTTTTCTTCTAATGGACGAATAAAGCTTTCACCGCTTACTTTTGCTGTGATCATTCGCTCGCCCATTGTAAAGTAAACGAGATTTTCTCCACCTAAGTGTTCAATCGCTTTTACTTTAATCTTTGCTTTATTTTCGGTAGGAACGGTAAAGGCAAACTCTTCATCATATATATCTTCTGGTCTTAGCCCTAACACGACTTTTTTTCCAACGTAATCCTTATATAATCTTACAAGCGCTTCTGGAATGGTAAAGAGTTGATCTCCTAAGCGTAACGTGTTTGCTGATTCTAGTATCGCATCAAAGAAATTCATTGGAGGCGACCCGATAAATCCTGCTACAAACATATTCGCAGGGTTTCGATAAAGGTCTCTCGGAGAAGCAATTTGTTGAATCTCTCCTTTATTCATCACTACGATTCTTTCCCCTAATGTCATCGCTTCTACCTGATCATGCGTTACATATACAATGGTCGCGCCTAAACGTTGGTGAAGCTCTGCCAATTCAATCCGCATCTGTACTCGTAGCTTTGCATCTAAATTGGAAAGTGGTTCATCAAATAGGAACACTTTAGGATTACGGACAATTGCACGACCTACAGCTACCCTTTGACGCTGTCCACCGCTTAATTCTTTTGGTTTACGGTCTAGCATTTCATCTAGCCCTAGAATTTTGGAGGCATAGTCAATTTTCTCTTTTATTTCTTCTTTAGATACCTTCATATTCTTCAAACCGAATGCTAGATTCTGCTCGATCGTCATATGTGGATACAAGGCATAATCCTGGAAAACCATTGCTATATCGCGATCCTTAGGGTGCATATTGTTAACTACTTTATCCCCAATATAGATATTTCCAGATGTTTGCCGCTCGAGTCCTGCAATCATACGAAGCGATGTTGTTTTTCCACACCCTGAAGGCCCAACGAATACAAGAAACTCTTTATCTTTTATTTCAAAACTAGCATCTTTAACAGCGGTGAATGTTCCGCCACGTTTATCGTCTACAAACGTTTTCGTCACATTTTCGATTAGTATACTTGCCATTCCTTCACACCTATCCTTTCACTGCACCGATTGTAATACCTTGCAAGAAGTAACGCTGTAATGCAAAGAATAAAATAAACATTGGTAATGCAGCCAGTACTGACCCCGCCATCATTGCTCCATAATCTGTTGCATCCTGGAACTTAAAGCTCGCGAGTCCTACTTGGATTGTTCTCATCGAACTAGATTGCGTCACAAGGAACGGCCAGAAGAATTCATTCCAAGTTGCGACAAATGTAAAAATGGCTAATACCGCTATACCTGGCTTCGAAATCGGTAGAATCACTTTCCTAAATATCCCAAATTCGCTACACCCATCAATTCTAGCTGCGTGAATAAGGGTCGTTGGTAAGGTGGACATGTATTGCTTCATTAAGAAGATATTCCCCACTACCGTAAACATCGGTAGCATAATAGCTAAATATGTATCTACAAGTCCAAAGACATTCACAACCATGATATAAACTGGAATCAATGTTACTTGGGCCGGTATCATCATCGTACCAAGCAACAACCAGAAGATCGTATTTCTTCCTGGAAAGCGTAATTTTGCAAATGCATAACCCGCTAATGAGGAGAAGATAACATTAGATAAGGTTAGAACACTTGAAACAAATAAACTATTAAACAACCAGCGAACTGCATCTGTTTCTGTTAAAAAACGAATATACGTTGCTAATGTTAATTTGGAAGGAAACCATTCTGGACGAAAAGACACCGATACCGTCGTATCTCGAAAGGAGGAAATAAACATCCAATATAGCGGGATAATCGTAATAACGACCCACAAAAACAAAATACTGTAACTAACAACGCTATACAATTTTTTACGACGATTTCTTGCTTTTTCTTTTTTGATAGCTATTTCTGCATATTGAGCATTATTTGTATTTGTTACTGGTTCCATTTGATGCTCCTCCTTTCTTAAAACTCCACGTCTGAAGACATGACTTTAAATTGTATGACAGATGCTAGAATGATTACTGCACCAAGCACAAAGGATTCCGCTGCCGCTAATCCAAATTGGTAGTACTCAAAAGCATGCGTATAAATCAAATAGGCAATGGTCGTCGTGGAAAAGTTTGGACCACCCCTGGTCATTAAGTAAATACTCATAAATACTTGGAAACTCATAATAATACCGGTAACTAATAAATAAAGAGTAGTAGGTTTTAATAAGGGCCATGTAATATTACGAAATTTCGACCATTCAGAAGCATGGTCAATATCAGCTGCTTCATAGAGAGACTTTGGAATGCCACCCATCGCTGCTAAATATAAAATAACTCCTGCTCCATGTCCTGTTAAATAAGACATTAGCATAATAGAAAATAAGGCTGTTTTACTTTGTCCGAGCCACATCACATTGTCAAAACCTAATAGTTCTAAAAACATATTAAATAGACCAGCTGTAGTCGGATCATAAATCCAGAACCATACTAAGGCAATTGTTACTCCTGATGCTACTGTTGGTAAGTAAAGAGAGGCTTTGAAGAAGGTTTGTGCCTTTTTCGCTCTCGGAAAAATCAAGACTGCTAAGAATAAGGTTATTGCGATATTTACTGGCACTGTACCTACCGTGAAAACGAACGTATTCCACATCGCCTTCCAGAAAATATCATCATTAAACATTGTTTTATAGTTATCTAACCCTACCCAAGTTGAACCTAATACATGATATTTTTGAAAGCTCATGATAAGCGCATAACCAACCGGGAAAAGCGTAAACATTAAAAATAAAATAATAGGAACAGCAATAAACGCATAGCACCAACCATAATCCTTTATAAATTGGGAGAAATTGAACTTATTTGGTTCGGAGACCGTTGATTGGTTTGGCATTGTTTACTCTAACACCTCCACTTTGAAATAAAAGAGGAAGAGCTGTTGCGCCCCCTCCTCTTTCTTATAGCTTACTGCGAGAAAATTGCTTCTCCCTTTTTCTTAAATTCCTCTAAAGCCGCTTCAGGTGTTAACTCCCCACTTAATAAGCCTTGGAAAGTCGGAATAACAACCTCCGTACGGAAACGATCGTCTTTTGCAGCTAGGGCTGCTGCTGCATTAGCTGGTGGCAACACTTTGGATGCTAACACGTCAGCCGCTACTTCATTGTAAGGAGCTAAAGGCATCTCAAACTTACCTTCTGCATCTTTATGAACCTGTGGTAGCGCTAGAGCTGCTGCTGCTTTTCCAGCTTCTGCACTTGTTAAATGCTCTAATACTTTTATACTGTTATTTAAATGGTCTTCTTTAGCATTCTTTTGAGTGAATAGCATGTAACCCTCAGAACCTCCGAAAGAAACTTGCTCTTGACCTTCATTGTGTGGGATTGGTAAAAGGACAAAGTTTACTTCTTCTCCTTCTACTGTTCCAGCTTTAATTTCTTCGTTATGCGCTTCTACAACTGGGTCAAAATAAGGAATTGCACGCCCAAAGAATAACGCTTGGTGGTTGTAGAATAATTCCATACGTTTTGCTGGATCTATAGCCGCCGTTTCACGAGGCATAATCCCAGAATCAATTAAACTACGGATATATTTCATCGTTTCTAGGATGCGGTCATCATTCCAAGTAATTCCGTCTTCTGTGTAACGGTTCGGTAACCCGTTATTCATTGCTAAGTGAACCAATAGCTCCTCATTGTTTCCCTGGAAAACAAAGCCGTATTGATCTTCACCAGAATCTTTCTTTTTCACACCTTTAGCAGCTAAGTCTTGGAATTCTTTCCATGTCCAGCCCTCTTTTTGAATCTTTTCATAGTCGATACCCGCTTCTTCTAAAAGCTGCTTATTTCCACCCCATACATGTAAAAACATATAGATTGGTAGACCGTAAAGGCCCTCTTCAATTTTCATGTAATCTAGCGCTACTTCATTATAATCACTTTCTGAAACATTTAATTTTCCTTTTAAATCTACCGCTAAGCCAGTATCCACATATTTACCTTGAGGTTTACCAAAATAAACATCTGGGGGACTGCCTGAGTTTAAGGCAATATCAAACTTTTGTGGGCCCTCTGCCCAGCTTAGTACTTCATATTCTACTTTAATGTTTTCATTTTCTTTTTCAAAAGAAGCAATTAAATCTTTTAGTTCAGCTTCATACTCACCGTGAACTGGATACGTCCATACTTTTACTACATCCTTTGAACCGGATGAAGAATTGTTCGAGCAACCTAGAATAATAGATGCTACGAGCAATAACACCATGCTTAAGCTTAAACCCCTTTTCATCACCAATTCCCCCTTGATAATTTTTATTTATTATAAGCATTTATAGCCTTATAAACGAACCCCTTTGCGTCTTTCAGAAGCTCCGTAGCTTTTACGGAATCTACTTGACACGTATACATAATAATCGCTACTTTTGGGTTTCCTTCTGCTGCGTCGAATAAGGTACTTGCTTCTTCTGAGGAACATCCTGTTACTTGTTGAATAATACGCTTTGCGCGATCTACAAGTTTTTTGTTTAAGGGTTATACATCGACCATTAAGTTATGAAACACTTTTCCTATCTTCACCATTGAGGTGGTAGTAATCATATTCAACACCAGTTTTTGTGTGGTGCCGGCTTTCATTCTAGTAGACCCTGTGATGACTTCAGGTCCGACCTCTATATTAATCTTGTAATCTGCTACCATGTGTCTTTATTCTGGTCGATACACTTTTTTTACAGCTTCACGTGAACGCTTCAAATATGCTACAGATTGATCAAAATTTCTAGCTGCTACTGCTGTGAAAAGGATATCTATCACATTTAACTGCGAGATCCTTGATGAAGTAGCTGCACTTCTAATGGAAGATTCCATTGAAGAAATGCATAGTGTGACATCAGCAAGCTCTTTCAAAGAATTAGAACCATATTTGGTAATGGCTATTGTTTTTGCTCCTTCTTCCTTCGCTTGCGTGATTGCAGCAATCGTCTGAGTTGTTTCTCCAGAATAAGATATTCCAACTGCTACATCTCTATTAGTAAGGGTTGCGGCAGAGGTTAACTGAATATGTGCGTCCGCATAAGCTGTACAAATCTTATTAATTCTCATAAATTTGAGCTGGGCATCTTGGGCAATTAATTGAGAAGCCGCTACTCCATAGAAGTCAATCCGATTGGAGTTATGTAAATATTGAACTGCTTTTTCCACTTGCGATTTATCTAACAAATGTAAGGTATCCCTTAATGACAACACATTATTCTCCGTGATTGTTTTCATAAAAGTAGGGATATCATCATTGTCTTTAAACTCGTGGTATTCCTCTTGTGCCTTTTCAAAAGAAGTCATGTCACCAGCAATTCGCAACTTTAATTCTTTGTATCCATCTAATCCTATCTTCTTACACAAGCGAATAATCGCCGCCTGACTAGAATCACTTTTATCCGCTAATTCCTTCACCGACAACCTTACTACTTCTTTCGGATTCTCTAAGATAAATGTCGCAGCATTTCGTTCAGCTGGGTTTATCGATGATAGCGCTTGACGTAGTCTTAACAATCCACCATTCATGTATAACCATCCTCTTTACTTATCCTAGTTTGTATCCGCAATTCCTCTTCCAACACTTTCGAAAAGGTTGGTGTTACCTTAAGACCATTCTTACTATTCTTTATTGCTGCATAGATTGTTCCTGCAATTGGAGGCATAGATGGGAGGATAAATTGAAATGGCAATCCACGCTGCTTCGCCTTTTGCTCTAAATAGGCTAGCATCACTGTTGCGTGCTGAATAATTCCCCCAGTAAGTACAATAGGGACGGAATCGTTTTTTCTTTTTCCTTGATTGAGCTTTTCATATAAAGTTGCTATTTCTTTCAACATGCCATTCGCAGCCTCTTCAAGTATGCTCGTGCACAACTTATCCCCTTTATTAGAAAAGGAAACAGCCACACTTCCTAAAGAAGCAATGCGATCTCTTGTTGTTCCAAGTTCATACACATGTGGAACAATATTAGGTATTTCCTTTACCATGAAATGTTTCATCACCGCACTAGATAGCTCACAAGGTTCTTTTCCTTTATCATGCTGCTCGAATACATGATCAAGCACACGTTTTCCAATCGAAAAGCCACTGCTTTCATCTTGAATAAGGTATCCCCAGCCACCCACTCTTGCTCTTTCGTTATCTTCATTTATTCCAAAGCTGATGGAGCCTGTTCCTGAAATACTGACAATACCAGGCTTTCCCTTTGTTTCCGAGTAGAGCGCAGTAATAGCATCATTATCAATAATCACTTCGGGTTCATCACCAATTATTTCTCTTAATAAAGCGGAGAACCACTCTTTCTTACCACCACTTTCTACTCCTGATATACCAGCAAAGACAACATCATCGAATGTAAGCGCTTTCTTTAGGTGAAATGAAGAAAAAAGCGTCTCCAGTTCATTCTTAACTAACTCATAGTTAGAACTATTAGGGTTAGTAGGGCCAACCATTTCTTTTGCTAAAATATTTCCTTGCTCATTTACTACAATTCCTGTTGTTTTCGTGCCTCCGCCATCAATTCCAATAATCAACTGCTTGCGCTCCTTAATTATTCAAATATTCTTAATAATACAAGTATAAAATCACTGATTTTAAATGTCAATATATTTATTATTTTCTGAAATTAAATTTCAAATTAGTCATAAAACTATTATATAGACAGATGAGTGTAGTGCTTCCACTGCTCAAACCCGGATTTCTCTAGTAAAAGGGACACTCAACTATTGAGTGCCCCCTCCTTCTATTCTAGTTACTCGCTAACCTCAAACGTCTCTGTAACTTCAATACTATCCTTCACAGATTGCACCATCGGACAATTTTTGCGCGCAAGCTCGATGGATTGCTCGATTTTCGTTTCAGCTAGATCTTTTCCTTTGATGACGTAATGAATATGTATTTTTTCTATACGATTGGCTTCTTTCTCGTTTCGTGTGACATCTGTTTGGATCGTAATATCTTCCACATCCATACGTCTTTTCTTTAAAATAGTACGGAGCACACCACCACTGCAAACAGCAATAGAAGAAACGAGCAGTTGGTATGGACGGAATCCGTATTGCTCATCCCCTGCAACCTGTAATTCTCCAAACTCTAAATTTGTAGAAAACCCTACTTCTTTCATTTTGAACTCCATTTAAATAGTCATCTCCTTTATAGGTAACCTTAGCAAAATAACGCTGGGTAGCGCTACTAAAAAAGAGTTAATTTGTTGTTTTTAATAACTGAGTATTGACTTTCCTCATTTTTACCGATTCCCTTCCCCACTTAAATTATGTATCATAGGGGATGGCAAAATAATATAAATTGAGGTTTTCGATATGAATCGTTTTCGTTTTTGGATTTTAGTTTCTATAGTTGCTATCTCTGGATTTAGCCAAGGGATGCTCCTACCACTTATTGCAGTTATTTTTGAAAATAGTGGTCTTTCCTCTTCCTTAAATGGATTGAACGCTACCGCCTTATACATTGGGATTTTGCTTGCTTCACCTTTTATGGAGCAGCCCTTACGAAAATATGGGTATAAGCCAGTTATTCTTGTCGGTGGATTTTTGGTTGTTATGTCCCTAGCACTATTTCCGTTATGGCAATCTTTTTGGTTTTGGTTTATTCTTCGTTTATTAATTGGAATCGGAGATCATGCGCTACATTTTGCGACACAAACCTGGATTACTTCTTTTTCACCTGAAAATAAACGTGGAAGAAATATTTCCTTATATGGGGTATTCTTTGGGATTGGCTTTGCAACAGGACCATTGATGACACCACTTGTAAATATCAATCAATCCCTCCCATTTATCGTATCCTCGTTACTATGTTTAGTGGGTTGGTTATTCCTATTTTTCTTAAAAAATGAACATCCTGAACAGGAAATCGGGGTAAATTCCTTTGTGGAGACAATAAAACGTTTTAGAAAAGCATGGAAGTATGGCTGGATCGCTTTCCTACCACCACTTGGCTATGGCTTTTTAGAATCCTCACTAAATGGAAGCTTCCCTATTTACGCATTACGAACAGGATTTGATTTAGGTAGTGTTTCCATCCTACTCGCCTCCTTCGCAATTGGTGGGATCGTGTTTCAAATACCGCTTGGAATTCTAAGTGATAAATGGGGACGGCGGAACGTTTTGCTTGTGATTCTTTTATTCGGTTGCTTGAGTTTTATAACAGCTAGTTTCTTAGAGGGACATATCATTGGCCTTGCAATATGTATTTTCATCGCAGGTATGCTTGTCGGTTCCACTTTCTCCCTTGGGATTAGCTATATGACTGACTTAATGCCGAAAAATTTATTGCCGACTGGAAATTTAATGTGCGGTATCGCCTTTAGCATAGGTAGCTTAGGTGGACCATTCATCGGCGGTTTATTCATTCAATTCTTTCAAGAAATAAGCTTTTTTCATATTATTAGCTTCTTACTGTTTGTGATTTTCATGTTAACGTATTCGTATGGGGACAAGAAGGCTGTAGCGGTGAAGCATTAAGTAATGATTGTTGTAGAACAGGTAGGACTCGTATGATGAGTTCGCCTGTTTTTTATTTTTCTATCAAAAACTTTTCAAAAAGTTGTTCCAATTTTAAATATTCTGTTATATAATAAGACAAACACAATATAAACTGTACTAATACAAAAGGAGGAAGTTAAATATGAGCAGACAAGAGCGGAAGAATATGATTAAGTTTATTGAGGTAATGAAAAAGGTAGATCGTGACTCCCTACTATATATGACAGATGCGGACATTGAGCACCTCTACAACAACGTTTACGAACAAATGATGATACATGAGAGTCTTTAATTAGAAAAGTGGAATCGGCTCGTTCAGCTCCGACAAGCATAAGACAGATTCCATTAGAGGTCATGCACTTGGACCTCTAATGGAAAATGGCTTATGACTCGAGGAGCTAGCCGGTGCAACTAGACAATAGAAAAGTGAAACCGGCTCGTTCAGTTCCGACAAGCAACCTTGTAAAACAAAAAAACTGCAGCCATTACCATTATCCGGTAGGCTGCAGTTTTTCTTCTTTTTTATTTACCTTTTGCCTATTCACAATAATAATCCCGACCGTTACTAGCGCTAAGCCAATCAAAATGGTGTAGTGCATCACTTCATCAAGAAAAGCGGCCGATAACACAACGCCAAACACTGGAACTAAAAACAAATACATTGATACTTTCCCTACTTTATTGTACTTCATCACATTGTTCCACAGTACAAACCCTGCCGCTGATAAAAACGCCAAGTACATAATTAAGCCGACCGTATACCAATCAAACGTAAACGGAAAAAATCCAGCACTCCACCCTCCTGCTATGATTAAACCGATCGATCCAAATAACATCTGATACGCCGTTAAGTAGGAAATATCCATTTTGCTAGAGCGTTCGCGGGCCATGATATTTCCATAGGCGGAGGCCATCATTGCAATAAGTAATAACAATTCTCCAATTCCAAACTGAAAATCCGCTCCAACCTTAGGCAAATTCACCACCAGCACACCGCCAAATCCGAGGGCTATCCCTATCCACTTCCTCAGTGATAATCCGTCATCTGCGTACAAAAAGTGTGCAAAGATAATTTGAAAGAACGACGCAGTACCAGCAATGACTGCTCCTTGCATACCAGTAGAATAGCTCAATCCAATATAAAAAAGTAAATACTGTATAAAAGTTTGCACAAAGCCTAATTGTATAAGAGGAACCAGTGTTGCTCTTCGAAGTTTTAATGATTGGTTAAATAGGGTAAAAAAGATAAAGATGAAAACCCCAGCTAGTAAAAAACGATAACCCGCAAAAAGAAGCTGTTTATCGTATTCATTCGCACCAATACTTAATTCTATATAGCTTAGCTTTATCGCTGGAAAAGCACTCCCCCATAAGAATGTGGCAAATAAAGCTGCTGAGATGACACCCATTTTACTTGTAAAGAATTTCTCTGCTGTCAAGGAGTCATTCACCTTCTTTCCAAGCTACATTATACACAGAAATCTCCTGAGTTACATACTTTGTACTCCACAAAGTAAATAATAGTAGCCAAATGAGAAAAAGTATTCTATAATAAAAACTAGATAATAATTATTATAAATAATAAACATTTATAAATATCCGCTTTAAACAGGGTAAAACCTTGCTGCTATCACACCGATGGCAGCTTTCGTATTTTTATCGCGGTATTGATTCTGATTATTTTTCTCAATTAGGGGGTAAAGTGGAATGACTGAACTAGTACAAAAGCAACCAAAAAACGTAGCTGATCAACATGAGAGTGGCATAGTAGAAAAACTGAAGACCCATATTGAATTGGTATTCGCTATTATATCTGGAATATTTATCTTTGCAGGATGGTTATTATTGAAGCTTGATTTAACCACCATCGCGGTTCCCGTTTTTGTCCTCTCCTACTTAATAGGCGGTTATTTTAAAGCCAAAGAGGGTCTAGAGGATACGATAAAAGAAAAAGAACTTAATGTCGAAATGCTTATGATTCTTGCGGCAATTGGAGCCGCTATTATCGGCTATTGGATGGAAGGAGCAATCTTAATCTTCATCTTTGCTCTTAGTGGTGCACTCGAAACATACACGATGAATCGCAGCCAAAAGGAAATTTCTGCGTTAATGGGCATTCAGCCGGAAGAAGCGGTTCGAATTAAAGGTGATTCGGAAGAGCGTATTCACATTTCCATGGTAGAAATTGGCGATCATTTACTAGTAAAGCCAGGGGAACGAGTTCCTTCCGATGGAAAAATCGTTAGTGGAGAATCTAACATTGACGAGGCAGCTATCACTGGAGAATCTATTCCTTTGGAGAAGCATAAGGGAGATACGGTATATGCTGGAACGATGAATGTCAACGGCTCAATCGTTCTCGAAGTAACAAAACCAGCTAGTGAAACACTTTTTCAAAAAATCATCAATCTTGTTCAAAATGCACAAAGTGAAAAATCACCTTCCCAGCAATACTTGGAACGTTTTGAAGGACCATATGTAAAAATTGTTCTCGTTGTAGTAGCGTTAATGATGTTTCTTCCATATTTCTTACTAGGCTGGGGCTGGAACGAAACTTTCTACCGCGCTATGATTTTATTAGTGGTTGCATCACCATGTGCACTCGTTGCTTCCGTTATGCCAGCAACATTATCTGCCATTTCTAACGGCGCACGAAAAGGAATTCTCTTCAAGGGTGGGGTTCATTTAGAAAACCTTAGCCATCTGCAAGCAATTGCATTTGATAAAACAGGAACACTGACTAGGGGGAAGCCAGAAGTCACGGATGTTCTAGTCAGAGAAGGTACTGATAAGAGTGACTTTCTATTTGCTGTAGGATCTATTGAAAGTTACTCTAACCATCCATTAGCACATGCGATTACGACATATGCGCGTAAAAATAGTAAAAAGGCACTGCAACGACCAGAACAACTAGATGATAAAGCCGGTTGGGGCATCACAGGTACTATTCAGCAGAAAAAATACTATGTCGGAAAAGCAGATTTTGTTGGAAACGACGCAGCTCATGCATTCTCAGAGGGCGCTGCAAATAAGCTTGCTAGTGAAGGGAAAACCGTCGTCTTTGTAAAGGACGAGGAAGGCATTGTTGGAATGATCGCTCTAAAGGATGTTATACGAAAAGAGACGGTAGAAGCCATTAAACGATTACAAACTTTAAATGTCCAATCTATCATGCTGACAGGAGATAGTCGTAGTACTGCTGAAGCTATTGCTGGTGAAGCCTCTATCCAAAATTTCATTGCAGAATGCCTACCCGAGAAAAAAGTAGATTCTGTTAAAGAGTTAAAGAAAGAATATGGTGTGGTCGCGATGGTTGGAGACGGCATCAATGATGCTCCTGCACTTGCTACTGCCAACGTTGGAATTGCCATGGGAGAAGGAACGGATGTTGCACTTGAAACAGCCGATGTCGTTCTCATGAAAAACGATTTATTAAAAATTTCAGAAGCCATCGAGCTTTCCAAACGAATGAATAAGATTATCAAACAAAATGTTATCTTTTCCATTACTGTCATCATGCTTTTAATTTGCTCTAACTTCTTTCAAGTGATTGATTTACCTTTTGGTGTAATTGGACATGAAGGAAGCACGATTTTGGTTATATTAAACGGCTTGCGATTATTACGATAAGAAAAAAGCAGTGGGTTGAGTTCCCACTGCTTTTTTGTATGGGCTCTTGTTAAAAGACAGTGTTAATTTTCATGTCCCTAGCTGTTGATTGGAGCACAAGGCGAAGACTCCTGCGGGAGGTAGCGTTTTGTGGAGACTCCACAGGCAAAGCCGAGGAGGCTCTACAAGCGCCCCGCGGAAAGCGAAGCCTAGTGCGGAAATTTAACATAGACTTTGCATTAAAGGACCCTATTTATTTTCTAGTTAGTGGTATCCGTTTTGCCCATTTGCACTACTAGATGTTTTGTTTTTTGGTTTATGCTTGGAGTTTTGTTTTGTGCCGCCATCTTTTTTTGAGTGTTTGCTCATTATAGTTACCTCCAGAGTGTTTTGAAATGCCTTACCTTTATAGACTCCCCTGTAATTCGCAAAATTCTACTGGAAAAATCAAGTGAGGTAGCTTTTTCTCCATTGAAGGATAATAGCGTTAATTTCACCACCGATAATAATCATTAAACCTGAAAGGTAAAACCAGATAAGCAGAACAATGATTCCCCCTAAGCTTCCATACATGGCCGAATAGTTTCCGAAATTGCTGACATAGTAAGAAAATAAAGTAGAGACACTTATCCAGCCCACTGTTGCAAATAATGAACCAATGAGAATATCCCTTATCCTTAAGCGAACGTTCGGTGCAGCTAAATATAGACAGCTAAACACAAAGAAGAGAATAATAAAGCTTACACCAAAGCGAAAAGTGTTCCAAACATTTAAAAATTCCTTAGACATGCCGTAAGAAGAGAAAATAAATAAACCTATCTCCCTCCCAAATACCGGTAAAAGCAAGGCAATGATAATAACGAAAACCATCGCGAGGGTAAGTAAGATTGCTACACCTCGCGCCATAAAAAATGATCTATTTTCATTCACATCATAGGCTCTGTTAAATGCTCGCACAATAGCATTAATTCCATTAGAGGCAAACCAAATGGTCGCGATAATACCGAAAGACAATAATCCGCCATGTTGTTCACTAAGAATCGCTAATACATTTGTTTCAATGATCCGCATTGTATCCCCAGGCGCATATTGTCTGATAACACCTAGAACATCCTCTTGTTTGATTGGCACATAGGCAATTAAGGTGAGTAAAAAAATAAGAAATGGAAATAAGGACAGTAAGAAAAAATAGGCTAATTCTGCTGCCCTTCCTAATACCTCATCGCGTTCAAATCGATGATATAGATGTTTTACAAACATGATGATTCCCATCTGTTTTCCTCCAAAACTTATCATTTACTCTTATTACTATTGGCGAAACCACAGCTCTAGGACAAGTTTTTATTTATTTTTGTTTGGTTCTAAGTGTTTTGTTATCACTTCTTTTGTATCTTGGACAATTTCCAACACTTGTGGAGTAGTTTCTCTTAACTCATTAATCTTCACTCTTAAATAGTCCATATCTCGTGAAACATCGTCTACCGTCGTTTTAACATTTTGAATTTGTTGACGAACTGCATCTGTAATTTCTTGTGGATGCTGCACGACATACTTTATTTTTCCACCAACCTGCTTCCCATTATGTATGAAATTCGTTCTAGTTTCTTTGTCTAATAAAGAAATTGCCGCTCCTACTAAGGCACCGATTAACATTCCTTCAAACATTTTATTTCTTTTCTCCATGCTCTCCCACTCCTGCTCTATTGTAGTTTTTCTTCTTTTATTTTTTGTAGTAAGTTGTCACAGCCTTCTGCTACAAGCTCATAAACCTCATCAAAGTTTCCAGTAAAATAAGGATCTGGTACATCACTAATTTGACTTTTCGGTACAAAATCCAATAATCGTCCAATAAAACCCGTTTTTTGATACCCAGCCATTTTCCGGAGGTTTCCTAAGTTTTCCGCGTCCATTGCAATAATATAGTCATAATCGGCTAAATCCTGCTTAACTACCTGCCTTGCCACCATTCCTTCATAGCTTATCTTTTTATCATCCAGCAGCTTTCTTGTTCCTTCATGTGGCGGATGCCCAATATGCCAGTCTCCAGTGCCAGCGGAGTCCACTTCAATCTTGTCTGACAGATTTTCTTTTCTCACTAATTGTTTAAAAATCGCCTCTGCCATTGGAGAACGGCATATATTTCCTAGACAAACAAACAATACACGTACCAATAGGTTAACCCCTTTCTTTGCTTTCTTAGTTTCATTATATACATTTTTCCCATTTTCCTCGAATAATCTAAAACGGGCATTTTTCAATTTTGCTATATAAGTGTTATACCCTCTTATTGAAGTTTGGTACTGTTTTTTAGGAATTAATGATAAAATAAGAAAAAGCCTGTTCGAAAGGATTGATGACGATGAACTTAAACGAAAAATCAACAGAAAACGTGGAATACATGATTGAAGAAATAAAAGGAAAGTTAAAAGTATTAAATCTAGGTGCGATCAAACCCTCCCATTTTGACGAAGAAATGTATGAGGAATTAAAAGATATTTATGACCTTGTAATGAGAAAACCATCTTTTAGTCCAAATGAAATGCAAGCCTTAGCTGAAGAGCTTGGGAACTTACGTAAAAATAAAGCCTAGGCATTCAGTAACCTCTGAAACAAAGCACTTAAGAGCGCTTCTTAAATGCTTTGTTTTTATTTTGTTCTGTTTCTGCTATTTTTTTCAACTCATTTGCGCGAGTAATAATAAAATTTTCCATGTAGGCTTCTAAAAATAAGCTATCTGCTATCTTCCCAAAAAGTCCTAGTGGAGACTGATATTCAAATCTGTCTAACATGATTGTTCCACCCTCTACCTCTTGAAAATTGTGAGTATGTGTAAACGAGTGAAATACTCCTTCTACCATGATATCGATGAATTGATACGGTTTAGTCATCTCGGTTATCTGGGCGGTTAATTTTTGTTTAATCCCAAAATGGACCGCCTCCCAAGTTACTACGTCCCCTTTTTCTAGTAATCCCTCCATCACACCAGCAATTGCTCGTTCCTTCGTCTTTGCAGTGGTTTTCGTATGGATCTCGACATTTCTTGCAAGGTCAAAGCACAACTCAATCGGTGCCTTAATATATGTTTGATGTTCAATTACCGGCATCTGATTAACTCCCTCCCAAAACCTTATTATAACAACTCGGACATCTATTTCCTTACTTTAAGTAATGAACATTTCTCTGGGCGCATATATGTGTACAGAGGAGGGATTTTTATGATTGGTTTATATGGTGCTACCATTGGTCTTGCTATACTACTCTTTTTAGTAATGGGCTTGTTTATTTATTTCGTTTCAACTGGCTTGAACAAGAAAGATACAATCAATATTGACCCTATACCTCTAGAAACAACGGACGAAGATGAAACTAAAGATTGAATAGGACAACCTTTTTGTTACTCCCCCCTATTTAAGGTAAAATGGAATGGAATGTTTTAGTCTTACTAGGGGGATTTTTATGGATACAATTACACACACACTGTTTGGAATGACGATTTATGGGGCTGTGGATAAAAGAAAAGATGATAAGAAAACGAAGATAGCTTTATTTGCATCCGCCATTACGGCTAGCCAAATTCCTGATAGCGATATAATTTCACAACTTTGGGATACTGAAGGTATGTACCAAATGTGGCATCGAGGTATCACCCACTCCCTATTCATGGTACCTGTTTGGGCCCTCTTACTCTTTTTGATCAGTATTGTTATTCTAAAAAAGAAGGATTGGCGCTTTTTGTGGGTCCCACTCATCGCGACGTTTATACATAATACAAGTGACTTATTTAATGCATGGGGCACCGGTTATCTTGAACCTTTTTCGTCAATGCGAATAACATTTGGGACCATTCCAATTGTTGATTTCATGATTTGGTTCATTATTGGGGTTGGATTTTTGGCAAGGCGCTTTTGGAAAAAAGAACGTCATCAGCTATATCGAGTTGTGTGGCTTTTGATTATTTTTCATGTGACAATACAAACATATCAAGGCTATCTATTATATAAAAGCTATGAAGATAAATATGATCAAGTGGCATTATCAGCAAGCTTTATCCCATGGCATTATTCCGTTATTGGTAAAATCGATGACACGGTTATGATCTTTGATGATTCCTTATTTACTACTCCTACTCTACAATATTCCCTTGTCTCAGCAGATGAGGCTGACTTAGAGGAGTTATTTGGCGAAATTCCAGAGGCGAAAACGCTTTATGAATGGGCTCCATTTGTGGTAATTGTTGATGATGATGAAAGACTCGGGATTTATGATCCACGATTTTATCGGGATGGTCAATCGTTTTTGTTTGAGTTTTTAGAGAAGCAATAGGTTAGCTAGCGGAATAGTCCAAACTCACATTAAGCTTTGTAATCTGTCGAGAGTTGTACAGATTACATGGCTTTTTTGTTTTCGTCCAAAATCAAACAAAATAATGGTATTTTCGCAAAAATTATGCGATGCTTGGGATATAATACCTATTAAATATCCCGCTTTCGTCCTAATCTCAATGCTCCAGCAGCAGATCCCTAATACTTAATCTAGTAAAAAATAATTTTATTAGAAAAATAGTTTTTTTAGGTATATAAATCTATGAAACTGGGAATTACTATAGAAAATACAAAAAAAAACGAGGTGCTAAATCATGTTAGTAGCAAAAAGGTATTTCTTATCGGATTTAGAACGTGAGAATGTAGAGCAAATGCTGATGGATAATGGTCACCAATGTCAGGATATACTCCATTTAGATGACGAAGAAATTATTCACATATATCAAAAAATCATGGTAGATCAATTAATTACAAAATAAAAAAGCGACGAACCTATCTTCATTGGTGAGAAGAAGGTTCGTCGCTTTTTATTTATATAAAGGGGGGAGAAGCTAAATTATTGTGGACTTAATCCTTTTATTAGATCCAGTCTTGGCTTACATACATCTACTTTAATACCTTTTTTCTTATATTTTTCCACGATTTTACGGACATCGATACCTTTTTTCTCTTTACTACTATTCTTTTGCATGATATGGATCGCCTCTATTCGTCTTATTTTAAGGCTGTTTTCGCATACTGTGTTGCTTATAGTAAATTATAATCTGATCGTCATAATCGTTGCTGTCGTGCTTTTTTCCCGAAGTGAGGGGCTGCATGGTATTTTCAAAGCAACATGACGGTAAAAAGTCCAAATGCCGACTTTTTACCAACTTAAAGCCACAATCTTTACGAAAAGAGCCTATTTAAAACATTTGCTTGACTAAAGTCATTTCAGCTTCCTGTAATTGTCCATTTCGATAGAATGACACTTTCATTTTGTCTCCAATTTGTTTTTCATTGTATAAGAACTTTCGTAATCCTAATGCATTATTAATTTCTTGGCCATCTAGTTTCACGATTACATCATAGTCCTTTAATCCTGCTTTATCCGCTGGTGAAGTTTTTTCAACTCCTGTCACTACGATGCCTCTTTTCACTTCTTCTGGAAGCTTTAATGTTGCTCTTTGTTGTTCTAATGGCACATCCGATAAAGAGGCGAGCGAAACACCCATGAACGGTCGCTGAACTTCTGCATGTTGTTCTAAGTCTTCAATAATTGGAATAACTGCTGTAATCGGAATGGCAAAACCTATTCCTTCCACTCTTGATTGCGCGATTTTCATGGAGTTAATGCCGATGACCTCTCCTCGAAGATTAATTAGTGCTCCACCGCTATTGCCTGGGTTAATGGCAGCATCCGTTTGAATAACATCTGCTTCCCAATCAGGCTGTCCGTCTTGATTTATGTCAACTGGGATAATTCGTTCTTTCCCACTAATGATTCCCTGTGTAACGGAGCCGAAGAATTCTAGCCCAAGTGGATTCCCAATCGCAATTACCGGTTCTCCCAGTGTGATAGTGTCAGAATCTCCAAAAATTGCAATTTGATTAACACTTGACCCATCAACTGTTAGCACTGCTAAATCTGTTAAAACATCACTACCTACCACCGTTGCCTCGACTCTTGAGCCATCCGCTAAGCTCACTTCTACTTTTGAAGCGCCATCGATAACATGTGCGTTTGTCACAATGTAGGCTTTACCGTTTTCTTTTTTATACACAACACCGGAACCAGTCCCAGCTTCGGTGGCCTCTTGAGCCGTCCGAGGTTCAAATAAGGAGCCTCTTCCTTCTTGTATATTAACTACCCCAACTACCGCTTCAGAAACTTTTTCCACTGAATTAGTAACATCGGTATGAATTTGTTTAAAATCTACTTGTTCTGGTTGAATCGTAGAGGTTGTTTCTAGACTCGCAGGAGGCTCATCACTTTGTGAGTTATCTATGTAAAAGCCCCAATCCAAAAGAACCGGTAACATCGAGACCACACCTAGTGCACCAACGATTCCTCCAGAAACAGAAGCAACGATAAGTTTCCCAAATGATTTTTCTTTTTTAGACCGCGTCTGGGTCACATGTTCATCGTAATATCCCATAATTCTTCCACCTCATGATTTATTTTCCGAAAGGATTACCGCAAAAAAGTAAAATAATACTCTATATTTATATTTAACCTTATTGTGATGAAAACTATCTTAAAGATAAATGAGAATTTGATGAGAAATTAAGCGTTAGATGATGTCCCTTCGTCAAAAATCACTTGAATACTTGTCCATTCCCCTTCCACACTTTCAGCCACAATGGAACCGTTATAGTTATGAACTATTCTTTGCGCAATAGATAACCCTAATCCTTGTCCACCTTTTTCACGACTACGTGCTTTGTCTACACGATAAAAACGGTCAAATATTTTTTCTAAATCCTCTTTCGGTATGCCAATTCCATAATCCTTAATTAGAAAAAAGAACTTCCCTTCTTCTTGTCCTGCCGAAACCTCAACATTAGTGGAATCCTTTGAGTATTTCACTGCATTATCTAATAAAATAATCAGTAACTGCTCTAAATGACGATCCGCCATTTGGATGGTCATTTCTTTCTTCAATTTATTATGAAAGGAAAAAGTGAAATTCGGGTGTAATAAGGTAAACTTCTTGATCAACTCTTCGATAACTGGCACAGGATTGATCTGTTCATCTGCAACTTCAAAGCGATCAGACTCAAGTCTTGTAAGCTCTAAAAGTTCTAATACCAGCATTTTAAGACGCTCTACTTCTTGTTGAGATGCTTTTAGTGACTCCTCCAATACTTCAGGATCGTTTTTTCCCCACCTGTTCAGCAAGGAGATATGACCTTCCAAAATAGAAATAGGGGTCCGCAGCTCGTGTGAAGCATCCTCCACAAATTGCTTTTGCTTTTGAAAAGAGGTTTCTACATCATTCATCATTTCATTAAACACATTGGAAATATCCGCAATCTCATCTTTTTGATTACTATCTTGAGGTACCCGTTCCTTAAAGCCGCGCTTTTTAATGCGCTTCATTGTATCGGTTAAGGCAGAGATTGGGGCCAATAACTTTCTCGCAATGAGCATCCCACCAACACCACTCAGTAAAATAGCACCAGCACCTGCTGACCAAGTAACGAGAAAAATCAGTCCTCTAAGCCGTTCATAATTTTTCAGATCCCTAATAACTTCTATGTATCCTACAAAACCATTTGTTATAACCGGTCTTCGGTGAATTAAGTAATGCTTCCCGTTCACCTTTACATGTTCTAAATTCTCACTTTCTACTGGAGTAACAAGCAACTCATGGGGTAAATTAGTCGCTACTGCCAATACCAAATTGCCCTCGCGATCCATGATGCGAATAAGCTCATTAGCTTCATTTACTTTTTCTAAAAAGCCACTACTATATATAATTTCTGTTCGATCCACTATAAATGGCTTATCTGCTAAATAAGCTTGAATTTCTCTCATTTTTTCCTGGATATTTCGTTCCTCTTGATCGATCATCCAAGTTCTCATAACATAGTACTGGATCGAATTATAGGTAACAAATAAAATAAACAGAACCAATGACGACCAAATAGTAATCTTCCATCGTATCGGTAGCTGCGAAAAAAAATTCGTGATTTTCATCATTTTCTCATCACATAACCAGTCCCACGAACCGTCTGAATATAGCTTTCTCCATCTGGTTTATCAATTTTATTTCTTAAATATCGAACATACACATCCACTACATTCGTTTCCGCGTATGTCCCTAGTTCCCACACCTTTTCCAAAAGGAGCTCCCTTGTCAAAACGCGATTTATATTCGTCATAAACACCACTAATAAATCGAACTCTCGTTTCGTTAATTCAATGGGTTCTTCTTCCCGATGAACCGTTCGTGCATCAAGGTCTACCTTTAGTTCTTGGAAGGTGAGAATATTACTAGAGGTGCTAGACTTTTTCCCCTCCAGCCTACGCAAAAGAGCACGTATTCTTGCAAGAAGCTCTTCAATAGCAAACGGCTTTGACATATAATCGTCCGCCCCACTGTCTAAGCCAGACACCTTGTCCATCACACTATCCCTGGCAGTTAACATAATAATAGGCGTATCCTTTGCCGCACGAATCCTTCTGCACACTTCCATCCCACTCAATCCAGGAAGCATTAAATCTAATAAAATAACGTCCCACTCTTCATTTATTGCTAAATCAAGGCCAGCTCTACCATCATAAGCAGTGGCGATCGTGAAGCCTTCATATTGTAATTCCAACTCAATAAAACGAGCTAAATTTTTTTCATCTTCTATAATTAACACCTTACACATATCTCCACCTCCTAGTATAAGTGGCACACTATTAATAGCTTTGACTCTCTCCACCATTCTCAATCCTAAAACCTTACATATTAATAGTACCTAATAATTAGGAGTTATGGCATGAGAATTTGATGAGAATTGAAAAAGTAACATGTTTGTAATGGTGGTGAAAAAAATGTGATTCGTGTTTCTATTATTTATGAGGCGGTTCCTCTTGTTTATGAGCCACTCCCTTCTATTTATGAGCCGATTATCGCGGTTTATGAGCCAGTTCCTCTTGTTTATGAGCCGACCACCTTTTTATGAGCCGATTATCACGGTTTATGAGCCGATCACCACGATTTATGAGCCAGTTCCTCTTGTTTATGAGCCGACCACCTTTTTATGAGCCGATTATCACGGTTTATGAGCCGATCACCACGATTTATGAGCCAGTTCCTCTTGTTTATGAGCCGACCACCTTTTTATGAGCCACGACCTTCTATTTATGAGCCGACCACCTTTTTATGAGCCACGACCTTCTATTTATGAGCCGATCATCACGGTTTATGAGCCAGTTCCTCTTGTTTATGAGCCGACCACCTTTTTATGAGCCACGACCTTCTATTTATGAGCCGATCACCACGGTTTATGAGCCAGTTCCTCTTGTTTATGAGCCGCCCCGCGCTTTTTATAAGCCATGTCCTGTTCCTTAACCAAACCACAACAAAAAAAGCTCAGTATAGCTCTGAGCTTTTCTATATTATAGGGCTTATTTCAATTAAAGCCCCTGGCCCCTACTCTTCACTTCCATTTATCCTCTATTTTATTTTGGTAGTTCTTAAACACTGCTGAGTTGTTTTCCTTCTTTTTCTTTTCCATGATCTGATTGAACCGCAGGAGCTTTTCGTTCAACCGCCTAGTTAAGCGTTCCTCCTCCAACTCATCATGAGCACCCTTGATCAAGTCCTCAAGATACTCAATTTCACTACGAACTTGTTGCTCTTCCATCATTCCTGAGTTTTTCATCATTTTGTAAGCCATTCGCATTTCAGGTGGGACACTTGATAAGTCTTCTAGATCTAGCCGTTTCCCATAGCCTGGTAAGTTCTCAAATTCCCCGTCCTCATAAGCTTTGCGTATTTTCTCATCCGTTAATCGAAAAAAGTCCATCGCTATTCACCCACTTCTTCTACGTTACTATTAGTATACCCGATAGTTTCTATATTGTTTATGAACATTTTCTGAACATTCTGAACAAAAATCACATGCTTTATTTCTTCTCCAGACGATATTTTCCTATTGTTGTTTTTCACATTGAGGATTATAATACTAGTTTGTGGGTCCGTCGAGGCCGGGTGGGAGAGGGAAACTGAATAAGGTGTTTTATATGCTTCAATGGATAAAGTCTACTTTTGATTTACCAGGTCATGAAACGACGTTAAAGCGTGAGTTTATGGCTGGTATGATATCTTTCTTTACCATTGTGTACATTATTGCTGTCAACGGAACGATTCTTGCAGAAGCAGGCATTCCGATAGAAGCTGGGATTATTGCCACAATTCTTACTTGTGTTGTAGGATGCTGGTTAATGGGATTTTGGGCTAATGCCCCGATTATCCTTGTTCCTGGTATGGGAATTAACGCGATGTTTACCTATACGTTAGTTCATTCTATGGGGTTAACCTGGCAAGAAGCGTTGGGCGTCGTGGTAGTATCGGGTGTAATCGTAACGATTATTTCGTTTACGAAGCTATCCCAATTACTACTAGAAGCAATTCCAAACTCGTTAAAGCATGCGATAACTGTTGGATTAGGTCTATTTTTAACCTTAATTGGGTTAGAGAAAGGTGGCCTTGTGACGAAGGGTGAAAACTCACTTTTAGCACTGGGTGACGTATCTAGTCCTTATGTAATAGCAACGATTTTGTCTATTATTCTTACAGTTATTTTATTTATGCGAAATGTGCCAGCAAACTTTTTAATAAGTATTATTGTTGGTACAGGTATCGCTGCAGCTTTAGGAGTGGTGAGTTTTTCCAATATTGGTGGAAATGCTTTGCCATTGGATAGTTATGCTTCCTTATTTGGTGCCGTTTCATTTGCTAAGATTGGAGAGTTTACGTTTTTAGTAGCTGTCTTCTCTTTAACGATGGTCTTGTTGTTTGAGAACATCGGGCTGATAAATGGGCATCTAAGTATGATCAAGCGTCCAGAAAAGTTCAAGCGATCCTTCCAAGCAAACGGGATTTCCAATCTCACGAGTGGACTTTTCGGCACTAGTCCCACTGTTGCTACAGTGGAAACTGCTGCTGGTATTGCTGCTGGAGGACGAACTGGTGTGACAGCCATTGTAACAGGAAGCTTATTTTTGCTTTCCATCTTTGCGATTCCTTTCATTAAGATTATTCCTGGAAGTGCGATTGCACCAATCCTCATTATCATCGGGGTATTGATGCTACAAAGTGTTAAACAAATCGACTTTCAAGACCTATCAGAAGGATTTCCTGCATTCCTTGTAATTGTAATGATCCCATTCTCTTACAGCATAGCAGACGGAATCGCATTCGGATTCATCGCCTACCCGCTAGTCAAACTAGCACTAGGCAAAGCAAAAGAAGTCTCAGCACCGCTCTACATTATAGCGGCACTATTCTTCCTAACCTTCCTAACCAATGTACATTAATGATATTTATTTGAATTAGGGGCCAGTTTGGGGCCAGACCCCAACATAGATTTCCCTCTTCATGACGAATATATACTAGTTTACGAGTTTTCAACTCAAAGCCTCCTTTGCGAATGCAAAGGAGGCTTTCTCTTTCTATCCTTATCGCACAAATGCTTCCCTTTGGTCTGAGAAAGCATCGACTAGCCATCTTGGGTGCATAGGAAGTAAGTCGTGTGGTAATCTATTTGGTGCAAAGTATTCTAGTTCTACCATAGCTTTGTTCTTCGTAGCTGTGGAGCCCCCGATAATTTCCGCCTCAAAGTAAGAGGTCACAAACTGAACTAATCGGCCATCTGGATATTCAAAGGTTTGTGATTCTGGATCAGAGTAAATACCAATAAGTCTTCGAGTTTCCACACGCAGACCCGTATCTTGATAAACCTCGCGGACAGCTGCTTGCTCTACTGTTTCACCTGGTCGAACATGACCTGCAGGAATCGTCCAAAGTCCAACATCTGCTCTTTTTTGTAAGAGAATTCTTTTTTGTTTATCAAAAATGATAACTGCTACCGCAGGATACATATTAACTGTTTTTTGCTGATTCATAGGAATACTCCTAACACTACGTTTTTTCAATAGTCTATCGTGCTCCCTAGAGACTTTCAATGGAAACCCCTAAAAACTAGTCAAAACAGGACTTTCCTCCAACCAAATATCCCAAAACATCCCATTTAGTAGTTAGATACTACTAAACAGCACGGAATATATTATCTTCTCAGCATTCCTGCTTTCGAACAAATAAAAACCAGCGTCACTTAAACACGCTGGTTTAATCCATTCATTTTTCTTATATCTTCCTTTGTCGTTTCTGTTCCTAGTTCATAGATAGAGGTATAAATTTCATTTAAAAGAGGTCGTTGGTCATTGCGTACCTCTCTTCCAAATTTATCTTGAAAAGGGACGTGAGGTTCAGGAGAATACTCCGTATCATCTAGTTCATCAAACAGCCCTTCTAACTCTGTAATTTCTTCTTCGGTAGCTTCTACCTCGAAATATCTTACTTGTTCATCAAATGGTTCACGGTGAATTTTCCCTGTTTCCAATGTGACGTAATACAAGCGTTTTTCCATCTATAGCGCCCCCTTCTACTCTGTCTTAGGTACTTTTTTTCTTTCTTTAAAATGTTTATATCCTTCTCTTATTAAAATTGGCAATACTGCTATAAATACTCTCCTAAATAACTTACTCACGCTATCGCCTCCTCATATTCTTACTATCTATGTACCCTCACTACACAGAAATAAAACAAAGGCTCCCCTAAATATTGGGCTACAACATTGAACACCCTGTAGATTTCCGTTGCAGGTGTTCGCTTTCCACTTCAATCTACACAGTATCATTTTTAGTAAGGAGCTTTAGCATGGTCTAATGGTCTAGTTATAAAAAAACGCACATAACCAATGACGGGTTGTGTGCGCATTTTAATAGGATTTATAAAAGAAACGGATGTTTCCGTCTTCTAATACTTCATAGTTTAAGCCTGCTTCATCAAGAGCAGCTAGTAAACTGGTATTTTCTTTCTCAAGCAATTTTTCTATTTCTGCAAACTTCGTTTCTGCTATTTTTCTAGAACGTTCTCCTAGAAAATAGGTGTAGACAACAGCGTATCTTTCCACAATTATGGCTTTTACTATTTCGTGATGTGCACTAAATTCTTTTGGTGCATTCAATGCTTCTCCATCAGAAATTAATTGACGTAATGTTACGAGCTCTTCTTCGATTGCGATAGTGTTATTTTCCCCACTTGCATACATGGATAATGGTTCTGTAAGTTGTTCTGCTTCTTTTAAAAGCTCGTCAGCACTAGCGATATATGTACTGATTTTTTCCTCTTGTCTTACTGAAAATCCATCTGAAAAGACAAAAAAAGTTAAGACCGCAATGATAAGAGCGCAAGCAATTAAAAAATAAGTAATCATTTTATCTATGGAAAACGATTCTTCTTGCTCGATTAATAGCTCTTCCTCTTTTTTTGTTTTGGAAGACATAGGCACGTTTCCCCTTAGTATTATTAATAGTTTCTAGTAGCAAATTTTTACGAAATGGCTTTCCTAAAATATATCATGAAATTACTTAATTTCCCACCTTCATCTTTTAAAATTAAAGAATTTTTGTAGATTACCATTTTATTCTAGTGATTTCACCCCCACAAAACGACATATTTCTTAGAACGTATATAAGAGACCTAAACTAAAGGTCGTTTTCGCGTAGATTGTTGCTTTCCGTATATTATCTAAAAATCCGTATTTTTGCTAAATAAATAAATGGTTGAAGTAGACAAGAAAAAATCCGAAAACTGATTTTTTCTAGCGTAAAAGCAACAAGGTTTTAAGAAAAGATCCAAACTAAAAGAATGATTGGGTGAGTTAACTATGTTTTCAACAACTGAAATTGGAATTGACTTAGGTACAGCGAATACGCTGGTATACAGTAAAACAAAAGGGATTGTGTTTAATGAACCGTCCGTTGTAGCGATTGATTTAGAAACAAAAGCTGTACTTGCTGTAGGAACAGAAGCAAAAAATATGATTGGTAAAACTCCAGGTAGAATCGTTGCTGTTCGACCTTTAAAAGATGGCGTTATTGCAGATTTCGACATTACAACTAGCATGTTAAAACAGATTATGAAGCAAGCAGGAAAGGCAATGGGCTTTTCAATCCGCAAACCAAGTGTAGTCGTTTGTACTCCTTCTGGTTCAACATCGGTTGAACGTAGAGCGATTCAAGATGCTGTGAAAAATTGTGGAGCAAAACAGGTGCATTTAATCGAAGAACCAGTAGCAGCTGCAATTGGAGCAGATCTTCCTGTAGGAGAGCCTGTAGCGAATGTGGTCGTGGATATTGGTGGAGGAACAACAGAGGTTGCTATTATTTCTTATGGTGGCGTTGTTTCCTGTAATTCAATCCGAGTTGGTGGAGACCAATTGGACGAAGATATTATCCACTATGTACGTAAAAATTATAACCTCCTTATCGGGGAACGTACCGCGGAACAAATCAAAATAGAGATTGGTTATGCATTAGTAGATCATACGGATTTAACAATGGAAATTCGTGGTAGAGACCTTGTATCTGGCCTACCAAAAACAATTGAATTGCACTCTTCAGAAATTCAAAAATCCATTAAAGAATCTCTCTTACACATACTAGAAGCAATCCGAGCAACACTAGAAGATTGCCCACCAGAGTTAAGTGGGGACATTGTAGATAGAGGGGTTGTTCTTACAGGCGGTGGAGCCTTATTGAACGGAATGCAGGAATGGTTAAGCAACGAAATCGTTGTACCAGTTTATCTTGCTCCAAACCCACTAGAATCCGTAGCAATCGGTACTGGAAAATCCTTATCAGTAATTCACAAATTGCAAAAAGCTGCTTTGTAAAAAGTGGAAAGTGCTCCTTTATTTTAGAAAATGAAGGAGCGTTAATGAACAAGAGGTTTGTCTTCCACACCTCTTGTTCATTATTATATTTTAAAGGTCGCTTGGCTTACTCGCTTCTTTTTCTATATTTACCTTCCAAGAAATCATAGTAGTGCTATCTCTTACGTTGTTTTCTTGTATTTTTTCCAATAATGACATCATCGCTTTATCATCTTGGGAATTTGAAAATATTTTAGCAATATCTTGTGGATTAGAAAACGGTTCGTTAGGACATTCAATTAACCCATCAGTTGTAAGAAGAAGATGATTAATACCTTTTCTTAACTCCTTCCTTCCACTACTATAACAAGGGACTGATTGGTCGAACGTATTGACTTGGCCTATCCATTCGAAAAAATGTCTTTGATTTAGTTGGTACTGCCCAAGTGCAGCAAGTTCTTCATGAAATAAATATAAAATACAATCTCCTACTGAAAACCACCATACATACTTATCTTTTCTAGCAACTATTAAACAAGCTGTTTCTCCCTTAATTTTACGACAAGCAGTAAGGAACTCTTCATCCTGAAATATATCCAATACCATTTCTTCCAATTCTCCAAAAACTTGAGTTATTGGTTGAGCAAAAAGATAAATGACTTCAGTTTTTTTCTTAATAAATTCTTCTAATACTATTTCAGCACTCTCTGCAGTATTATGTGCATCCAAAATAATAGCAAACTCCCAGTCTTCTTTCTCATCAAACCATATTAAACAGCCATCTTCGTTTTTGTACTGCCCTGCACTGGAATTGCCTCCGTAACGACCGACTACCATATGATTGAATCGATTGATAATAGGTCTATCAACGAAACTTTCTTGGCTACCAACCCAACTAAACTCTCTATTAGATTTATCCATATTAATTATTCTCTAGATAAGATTTTATTCGCATACAAAGATTCACTACGTCATTATCATCACCAAAAGGAGCATCTTCCCAATCATATACAGCCATTGGTCCCCAATAATTTTTTGGTGTGTTAGGGTATCGAGGCACTATATGCATATGAAGGTGAGGAACAGCATTTCCAGCAACGAGTGAATAAATGTGTTCCGCATTTTCCGTTTCTAATAACGCTTTACTAACCCTCGCCATCATCATACCAAACACTTTTGCTTCCTCCATCGACATGTCTCCCAGTGTGGGGGCATGTCTCTTCAAATCAATCATAATATGACCTAAATAGTTGGGTTCACCATTTTTATCAATATGGCCAATATAGACATATTCATCTTCATAGATCGTTACTCCTGACGTTTGGATCGTGCCAGCATGTTTATTACATATAAAGCAATCTTCCATTGTAATCTATCCCCCTTTTTAAATATTTCTAAAATTATAATATAATACCACACCCATTGGTATATATTTCTATTATTTAAAGGAAACAACCCCATAAAAAATATGCCTCCTCATTTGTAAAAATAAATTTACTAATGAAAAGACATATTATGATAATTAGCGCGCAGTCGCTATGAAATTACTACTACCGCAACGCTGAATTTTACTCCCCTAAATCAACATTGTGGTAGACTCGTTGAACATCCTCTAAATCTTCCAAAGCATCAATTAGCTTTTCGAATTGGGTTTGAGCATCCTCTGGTAGCTCTACTTCGTTCTGCGCAAGCATCGTTAACTCTGCTACAGAAAACTCTGTAATGCCAGCATCCTTTAAAGCAGCTTGTACAGCATGGAATTGGTCGGGCTCGGCATAAATAATGACAACCTCGTCCTCTTCAAAAATATCACGAGCATCAAGGTCCGCTTCCATTAATATTTCTAGTACTTCGTCTTCTGTTTTACCTTCTAAACCAAAAACAGCTGTTGCATCAAACATGTAAGCAACAGAACCACTTACTCCCATGTTTCCGCCATTTTTCCCGAATGCCGCACGTACTTCTGATGCAGTACGATTAACGTTATTCGTTAATGCATCGACAATAATCATCGAGCCATTTGGTCCAAAGCCTTCGTAACGAAGTTCGTCATAACTTTCTTCTCCGCCGCCTTTAGCTTTATCAATCGCACGATCAATAATATTCTTCGGCACATTATATGTTTTCGCACGCTCCAGTACAAATTTCAAGGCCATGTTTGATTCTGGATCTGGTTCCCCAGACTTTGCTGCTACATAAATTTCTAGCGCAAACTTGGAGTATACACGACTTGTATTAGTATCTTTTGCTGCTTTCTTTTCTTTAATGTTGTTCCACTTACGACCCATATATTCCACTCTCTTTCCGACTTTAAATCTACACAAGATAGGATCTTGTAAACGAATAATAAATGCGAGTATTACATATTTAACTGTTACCATTATACATCAATTCTATAGCTTGATACGAGTAGGAATCACATGAATATCATTAAATTCTGTTGTGCACTTCTAATACAACCTATCCTGGTAAAAATAATTAGGAGTGTTTATTTTATCTTCATAGGAATGATGAAAGATATGCGTTGCTGCTGGGGATATTGGTGGAATAAGCCATGCCCATTCACCAGTCACATGTCTGCAGCTCTCTCCTTCTCTTTCTTCAAAGTGCTTAAATTGCATTGCTGCAGTATGGTGGTCGACAATACTAACACCTAATTCTTTAAAAGAGTGCAAAACGGCAATATTTAATTCAATAAGGGCCTTGTCCTTCCAAAGTGTTGCATTCGTACTTGTATCAAGCCCCATGATAGAAGCCACTTTGGGAAGCATGTTATATCTTTCTTGATCTGCAAAATTACGGGCACCTATTTCCGTTTCCATATACCAGCCATTAAAAGGAGCTGCAGTGTACTGAATACCGCCAATTTCTAATCGCATATCAGATATTAATGGTGTCGAATACCATTTTAACTGTAAGTCATTGAACAGACTTAATTCCGGGTGCTTTAATGGGACTTCCAGTACAATTTCTTGCGGAATGGAATACCACTTTGGATTTGCTCCATCGACCTGAACAACTAAGGGAAGGATGTCAAAATGGGTCTGCTCTCCCTCCCAGCCAAGTTCTTTACATACTTTTGTAAAAGCAACGGATGCTGGGTCACCAATTATTCCATGCTCCGTCTCATAGCCAGCATACCGAATCAACTGGTGGTTCCAAATACGTATTTGTTTATTCGCTTCTTTCTCAGAGCGAAAAATCGTAATCGTAGGTTTGATTTTCCCACGATTAGTCGCAAATTCTATATGATGCAGAAGTGCTTTGGCAATATCATCCTCTCGCATTAAATGCCTTTTATCTATCACCTGTAGCGCATTCCAAAATAATCTGCCAATACAGCGGTTGCTATTCCGCCAGGCCATCTTTGCTCCATGTTCTAATTCTTCATATGTATGCTCGTATGTGCCAACTTGCACAATAGCTTCTTTAATTTCTTGCAACCTAATCGATAATTCTTCCTCTGATTTATTCAATTCCATATAGCAAAGACGAATAAATTCCTCTGCTTTCAACAAGAGATTTTCCTGATTCTCTAACAAATTGCCCACCTCAACTAATATTCCTTACTTCTATTGTATACTGTTTTGTTTTGTAAAAGAAACTTTTGAGGTGTGGAAAGATTTTCTCATTCACAATTATATTTTCGCACGATACTTTTTTAAAAAGTTAATTTCCAACAAAGCTCTATAATCCTTGTTATTATTAGATTTCGTTTTCCTCTTAAACAAACGTTTGTTTAAAAAAACCTTTTCTACAATAGGTTTACCGTTGTTTTTGGCTAATTTCCATTATCTTTTCCAGTTATCCAACATTTTTCTACCATACCTTTTAAAAAAGTTAATTTTCCACCACCCCCTTCTATCCCTGATTTAATAGGATTTCGATTCTCCCTTAATCAAACGTTTGTTTAAAAAAACCTTTCCTACAAAAACTTTAGATATTTTGTGCTCTGATTCGCCTCAACCACAATGTAACCTTAATTTTTTGGCAAACAGTTAAATAGTGCATCATTGTTAAGAGCACAACTCCAGCATTCATTCCCAATATAACCCCTGACATTTGAAAAGTTTCCAATGATCCAAGTAAAAAAATCAAGGTAAAAGTAACAATTGTAGCCCAAATAGAATGTAAAAAGGCATCTTTTATTAGTCCTAGTCCAATCATATATGCTTGTAGTGGAATTACGAATAAATGAAATAAAAAGTAGGGCCACAATAGCTGTAAATACGATGATGCCTTGGAGTATTCATAGAAAATATTCGTTAATGGTACAGCATAATGATAAAAAATCATTACCACCGGTATGCCGTACAAAAAGGTTAACGCAATTACTTGCTTTAATAGCTGTTGTAGTTTCGCAAAATCCCCGTTCTCATAAGCCGCTGAAACAGTAGGAATTAATACAATTAACAGGGAGTGTGCAATAAAGCCTGGGAAGAAACCTATCGTCAAGGCTACACCTGCTAATAGGCCAAACTCTTCCAACGCAACTGTTTCACTCACTCCTGCCTTCAGCAACGCTATTTTAATCAAAAACGGTTGAATTGCATGAGTAACTGCATGGAAAATCCTCATACCTGTCGTAGGGATGGAAACCTCTAATAAGCTTTTTCTTACTGTTCTTGCTTTTAAACTTGAGCTTGGCTGATTTTTCAGCTCTCTATATTGATGCCTGTACATATATAAGAGATAGAAACAGACAATTAACTCCGTAAGAACTAACGTACAAATTGCTATAAGTATCGCCAGTTCCATGGAAAAATGAAAAAAATGATACACTGCTACAAGTAAAATTAACTGAACCACTTTTCTCAAAAAGTTAGAAATTGCGATTTTCCCCATATGCTGGAGTCCCATAAAATACCCTCTTGCAATAGAAGAAAAAGAGACAATCGGAATCATCAATATAATCAACCATCTTACTAAAGGGTGATAATGTTCAAAAACCGGTATGAACGGCAATATGATTGCTGCTAAACAGATGACGGTTATCGTAAATACAACGGTTAACCTGGTCGCGTGTGAGAGCATACTTTTATGGTATTTCTCTTCTTTTGCTGCTACAAATTTAGAAATAGAGATAGGTAACTCTAAGCTAGCAATGACCACCACGAGAAAAATCACAGGTAAAACCGACATATAAAGTCCCATCCCGGCTTCCCCAAGCTGCTTTGCCAGTATCATATTTACTATAAATTCTAAGCTTTCTCCTAAGAAAGCAGCGATTGCCAGTAATAGCGTACCTTTAAAAAACTTATTCATGAACGTTCTCCTTTCTAAATGGAAAAGGTCAAACCGTAATAACCCATTTTCCATCATATGAGACAAGTTCATAAAATATTGCAACCCTTTACCAAAACAAGTGTAGGAAAATCTCCTTCACTTGAAAGAATATCTTTACTGTAAACGCATCCATCTTACCTGTTAAAATTTTTTCAGCCTCCTACCCTTTAAGAATATTAAGAGGGTTATCTCTTCTGTTAAAAAGGAATATTAATTAAGAAAGAGTAGAAAGGAGTGGAATATCGATGAGATTATGGCTTCAAGTATTCGCTTTTCTTTTAGTAATCACTGTCAATATTCTAGCGAACGCCCTACCTTTAAACGGTCAAACTACAGGCGAAATTTCTAATAAACTGAATGTCCTATTTACTCCTGCCGGGTATGTATTTTCCATTTGGAGCGTGATTTATCTGCTAATTGGAATTTGGATTGTCCGCCAATTCCCTAAAGAACGTAGAAATCTTCCTATCTACAAATCTACGAATGTTTTATTTATCCTTAGTTGTGTTTTAAATAGTGCGTGGATTGTTCTTTGGCATTATGAGTTTTTCGTTACGACTGTTGTCATAATGGTAAGTTTATTACTCACACTTATAACACTTTATAGAAGAATTAAAACTTCGGATCCTGGATTTTTTGACCGCTTACCTTTTTCCATTTACCTTGGTTGGATTAGTGTCGCCACTATCGCAAATGTAAGTTATGTACTTGTTCATCTGCAATGGATTGGCTTTGGTTTAACTGATGTGACCTGGACTATTATCATGCTAATCATTGCAACCATATTAGCAATTCGGTTTAACATAGTTAACCGTGACCGTGTTTATCCTTTCGTTTTTGTATGGGCATTCATCGGAATAGGCGTTCAAAATATGGGAGCGTACAGTACAATTTCTTATGTGGCCTATAGTTTGGCTGCCGTAATTTTTTTGATAACCATATTTGTTCGCGGGAAAAAATAGACAATGTTCTTCTATACGTAAAAGAGCTAAGGGATGTTTAAACCCTCAGCTCTTTATTTTCCTCTTATCATATATTTCCTTAGCCTGTTTATAGATAGCATAATCCATGCCGAATTTCTGCTCAACCCAGTAACGTATTCCTTCTGCTGATAATTCTTCCTCCAGGTAGTTCTTGTTAGTAAATCTTATAATCTTGTTATCTTTTAGTTGGTAAGGTTTATTATCTATGTAACCAAATATTTTCAAAGCCTTAAAGGCAAAGCCATCCTGCCAGTTATGAGAATGTAGAATGTGTGGATTCATTTTATTCATTGTGACGGTTTTCTTTCCTAGAATTTTCGTTGGGCCAGGTTCTCTAGAAACTAGGATATCATCCTCACGTACTTCGTAAGTGAAGGTTTCCACATCATTTTCCGCCTTAAATGACTCGTGCAACGGATACACCTTATATAGCGGCGCGCAGTAGCCAATGTCTACGTAATATGGTTGGTCTAAAAGAACTTGCAAACATAAATGCCCCGGATCCATATACAAATAATCTACTTGAAACCCTAGGGAATGAAGTAAATAATGAAAACCACGGGCTAAGGTCCAACAAGTCCCTCCTGTCCCTTGATTTACTACTCTATCAATATAGGTATCAATCGAAGGAAGGTAGAGTTTCTCCCTCTCATTGTCTTCAAAATCAATGAACTTCGTAAGTGTCTCCCACCTTACTCTTTTCTGATGTGCTACCACTAATTCATTTAAATACTCCAACGATGGTTGTTTCTGTTCGATCTGTAAATAGTTCAGAAATTTTTCAACGCTAGTCATACCTTTCGCCTCCTATTACTAGAATACTCCGCTAGTTAGTTGATTACCTCTTTTTTTAAATAGATGTTTTTGTCCAAGCAATTCCCTTGTTTTTTCATGTAATAGATAGTAGTAAAGGAACAGAAAGGAGGGACTATATGTCTGCAGAACAAATTATTAAGACTGGAAAAAAACACATTGGTACTCCGTATGTATTTGGCGCACCTTCTGATCGTACAGATATTTTTGACTGTAGCTCCTTCGTTCAATATGTATATGGGCAAAGTGGCATCCTACTTCCCCGGAACTCTCGTCAGCAATATCAAATAGGACGACGAGTTTCTAAATCCTCCATTAGAAAAGGAGATTTACTTTTTTTCACAACGCCGAAGCGGAAAAAGCGAAAAGGGATTGAACGAATCGGGCATGTAGCAATCTATATTGGAAATCATACTATTTTGCACACGTCTCGTAATGATAAGAGGGTAACCATCACGAACCTTAGACCCTATTGGGAAAAAGTAATAATTGGTATTCGACGTGTGATCTCATAAATAAAGATAAAAAAGACGAAAGCTAAGTCGATGGCTTTCGTCTTTTTTGTTCTTACTCCATTGCTTTCCTTTTTTCAGAAAGAATTTTCATTTGATCATTTTCAAGTCCTAATTCAAACGTCACCTTATACTTTTTATAGGAAACGCCTCTATCGGAGCGCTGCTGAACAGTAATGACTGTAACTACCTCCACATTCCTACCAGCTTGTTTCGTTAGGAGATCCTCTGTCTCAATCGTAAGAAAATCTAAATAACCTGCTCTAAAATCTTCATAGGATGTCTCAGATTGCCAGGTGCTCCCAAGGAGAGAATAGGCCGTAACATAATCACGGTAATTTAAGCTTTCATAGAAATAGTTCACTAGATACGTTGCGATATCTTCATTCGTAGTTGCTGTTCCCTCACTGTTCCCTGGCGCGTTTGCTCCAATACGCGGGAGGGACTGCATTGGGGATTCGGACCATCCTTCCAATAAGGCAATGACATTATTTAAAGGAATACTGAATCCAATAACCCCTTTATCCATTGTTGCGGAGTTAATTCCTACTACTTCTCCTGTTTTTGAATCAATTAGTGGCCCTCCACTATTTCCAGGTGCAATCGGAGCAGAAATTTGAAAAACATCTTCATATTTAAAAGAATCAATATCAAAGTTTCTTCCGACACCACTAATGATTCCCGTCGTGACTGTATTTTGAAGCCCAAGCGGACTTCCAAGGGCAATCACGTCATCGCCTAGTTCCGCTTTCCTTGTTTTCGCCAGCCGAAACGGTTCCGTTCCTTCCAAATCTGGTACACGGACAACCGCAACATCCGTATCCATACTAATGCCAATTACTTCTCCAGTTAGTTCCTTCGAATCGGCTGTAATTACCTTTACTTCCTTCACATTGGATACCACATGTGCGTTAGTAACCACATCGCCCTTATTGTTATAAAGGAAACCGGAACCGAATGAACCATCCTGTAACTCGATCTTCACTACTAACTTTTGAGATTCAAAGATTATTTCCTTTAAAACTTGTGGCACTTGTTCCTTTTCTTCCGTTTCCATTTCGATATATAAACTAGACAATACGGTTAATTGTTTTGGAATTGCTTGTTTTATAAAAAAGTATCCATAAATCCCTGCTCCTATTAAAGCAATGGTCACTACGATACTTAGGATCCACCTTCTGTTCATTCACACACCTACTTTATCCTTCTACAAGCCATGTCATATTCTCTATTTCAACAGTTACATCTTCAAAAACTCCATAATAATAGTCTTCAAATTTCCCCTTATCTCCAGGGGCCAATTTATAAGGGTACACGGTTGTGAAACCTGTATCTAATACTGTTTTGTCTTTGCTTAAAATATTATAATAAACCGTGATTGAGGAAACCGTAGTGGAAACAACATTTTTCACTTCTCCTGTTAACGTCATTCCTCCTACCTCATCCTCTTCTACCTTAAATTTCACTACTTCAAGCGCTGCATTTCGATTTTTTAAATCTTCTTTAGCCGCAGCCTCCATGGCCCTTTCAATTCTTTCATACTCCGCTTGTTCAAATTCATCCCTGGTTTGTTCAATCTTCTCTTTTAATGATAACAACCTCTTGTCATTAACAGCATATTGAAGTCCTCTATCTGTTATAGAAACGGCCTTTGTGAATTGTTTTTGTTCAAGCTCTGCTTCTGCATTTTCAGTTGTGATTTGAACAATTCGATTAAGAATTTGCTCTTTTACCGCTTTTCCTTCTTCAGACGGGATAGCAGATAAAACCGAGAGTTTTCTTGCTAACTCTTCTACAGTAGTAAGCTGGTCTAGTTCATTATTTATTTTTCCAACCTTAATCATAGTATCTTTTTCAGAAAGCTCTTTTTTAATGGGCTGAAACAATGGCCCATCTAATCTAGCAACCTTTTCTCTTAGTCTAACAAGCTCGCTTTCTGCTTCATCAAACTTTTTGCTTTTAATAAGAGTATTAGTATTTTCCAGTTCTACTTCTACTTCTTCGGCAATGTTTACTACATCTAGATTATTTCGAAGGACATGATAACGAGGTCTTAATTCTATCGCTAACGCTAATTCCTCTTTTGCTTTACCATAATCCCCTTCAAGTGCAGATTCCTCTGCGGTCGTTTTTAATGCTAATACATGTGCATTCACAGTTCGTTCATGACTATAGTACCAGCCTATACTTCCAAAAAGGAGCAGTAAACTAACAACCGGAGGAATTAAAGGAAAATAACGTTTCTTAGTTTTTTGTCGATTTCGCTCCGATCCTCTGCCTTCTTCTATTGGAGTTTCATTAATTAGATTGTCTTCATTTTTTAAGTTCACTCCACAATGAGAGCAATACTTAGCATCAGACGTCACTTTTAATCCACAATTGTGACAAAACATTCAGCACTAGCCTCCATAACTTCTATTCTTTCACCATTTTACAATAGTTTTAAGAATAAGTGTGAAATCTCTACTTCTTTCTTATTGCCATTAAGGAAGAAACATTTTCCTTGAATGTGTTTCTTTCCCTCATCATACGTCATTTCGCGAAAAATGTTAAATAAAGGGATGGACATTTTTCTACATTTTAAGTTTCGACAAGGAATTCCAAGTAATTTCACGAATTTGTATGATAGATACATATTAAGGAGGAAATATTTTGAGTGTAACTACCGATTTTGCTAAGCAATTTATCGAAAACCCTTATCCTTTTTTCAAACTTGCACGGGAAAAGGCCCCTGTTCAATGGTATCAATTCTTCAATGTAGAAGGATGGCTTATCACGGGATACAAGGAGGTAGAGGCTGTTTTAAAGGATTCTAGATTTATTAAGGAAGCTCGTGAAGTTGCTTCTTCTGAACAGTTAAATTCTATCTCGGAAAACCTTATGCCTGCAGTGAACCTCACAAGAAATATGATGCTATTTCGGGATGCTCCAAATCATACTAGATTAAGAGGGTTAGTTACAAAGGCATTTACTCCTAGAATGGTGGACCGTTTACGTCCTACCATTTATGAGATGGCTAACTACTTAATTGAGGCGCGAAAAGGACAAGAGGAACACGAGCTTATTCGTGACTTTGCGTATTCACTTCCTGTGATGGTGATCACAGAATTGATTGGCGTGCCTAACGAAGATAGAGACCTTTTTCGAAAATGGTCAGATTCCTTCCTTAAGTTTATTGATATTAATACAACGGAAAAGGATTGGGAGGAAGCTGCCCCTGATCTAAAAGATGCAGGTAACTATATGCGAGAACTAATTGCGATTAAGCGTGCAGAACCCGGCAATGATTTATTAAGTGGCTTAATCTCTGTTTCAGATTCTGGGGATACGCTTAGTGAAGATGAGATCGTAGCAACATGTTTGTTGCTCTTAATTGCTGGCCATGAAACGACTGTGAATCTTATTACAAATGGCTATTATTTGCTTCTACAACATCCAGATGCCATGGAAAAGGTAAAAAATGACGCCAACCTTTTATCCAATGTGGTAGAAGAAGTGCTACGCTATGATCCGCCGGTATTAATGACTACGAGATGGATAGCTTGTGACATGGAGCTCAATGGTCAAAGCTTAAAAGAGGGTCAGGTTGCTCTAATTGCATTGGGAGCTGCTAACCGCGATGAGACGATAATGGAACAACCCGAAGTGTTTGATATAGAGCGAAAACAAGTGAAGCACCTCTCCTTCGCTTCTGGCCCGCACTTTTGTTTAGGTGCTCCGTTAGCAAGATTAGAAGCACAAATTGCATTCGAAGTGCTGTTAAAACATTTCCATCATCCAGAATTAATCGAGGAACCTACAAGAAGATCCAATATCATATTCCGAGGATTTGAAGCACTGAAATTCAAAGCCACTGTAGAATAACAGGAATATATTTCGAACTAGACACGATACTTACTCTTAAATAAACCAAGCTCCTTTCAAAGTAGCATATACTTTGGAAGGAGCTTGGTTTTTGTGAATCTCGATGAATTAAATGTAATACCCCCCCTACTGATGTCAGGCCCCTATTGGACTTTTTTGTCATAATTTCTCGGGAAATTGTCAGATGTACTCAGATTATTTGCAGTGAATTAGCGTGAATTTCCCAAGTTCCCGCTTATATGACAAAAAAACCACCTCAGGTGAGGTAGTTTATTTTCTTCCAGATTTAGTTTTAGGTGATTTCTTCTTGAAACTACCTTTTTTCACTGGTTTTATTTCATGTTCTTGCACAAGTTTACCACCGAACATAACTCTTTTGTGAAGAGGAATATTGAGTTCTTTCGCGAATTGCTTTAGCTTGCGCTCTTCTCTTTCTGACAAGATGGAAATAACAGTGCCTTCTGCTCCTTGTCTTCCTGTACGCCCAGAGCGATGTATATAGCTTTCCACTTCTTCTGGCAAGTCATAATGAATAACATGACTAAGCTCTTTTATATCTAGTCCTCTTGCTGCTACATCCGTTGCAAGCAAGACTGGATACTCATCCTTGCGGAAATTCTTTAATGCAGTTTCTCGATCTTGTTTCGTTGATTCAGAGTGCAAAGAACCAACATTGAGCTTTTTAAATAATAATTTCTCCGTTAACACGGCTAGGTTACCGATATCACGGACAAATCCAAGTGCCTTGATATTTTTTTCGCGTAAAATATTTGCTAATACATTAGCCTTTTCACGTTGATCTACCACTACATATAGATGATCTACTTTAGAAGGTGCCAACTCATCTCTCGAAACCTTCATTACAAGTGGGTTTCTCATAAATTGCAAAGCCTGCTTCTCTGTTTCTTCCTTCAAAGTAGCGGAAAATAACAGTAATTGTCTTTCTTGCAGTGTCGATTTAATAATGTTCTGAATGGTTTTACTATGTTCTGGAATAAATAGCTGATCGGCTTCATCCATGACAATTGTTGTCACTTCATGCATCTTAATTTTCTTCATTTGAATGAGTTCCTGTAATCTTCCAGGAGTCCCAACAAGAATTTGCGGACGCTTTTTCAGTTTCTCTAATTGCCTTTTAACATTGGCACCACCGATAAATGACGCACCAGAAATGTCACTGCCAGTTGTCCATTTTTGAATTTCTTGAAGGATCTGCATCGCTAATTCCTTAGACGGTGCTACAATAACGGCTTGTGGGTGCTGTTTTGTGAGATCTATTTTCTCAATGATAGGTAGTAAGTATGCTAGCGTTTTCCCTGTTCCAGTAGGTGACTCTACAAGCACGTCCGCTCCCTCTAAAATCGCAGGAATTGCTTTTTCTTGTACCGGTGTTGGATTGGTGAATTCACTCTTTGTCCAGTTTTCCTGGAGGAATGGTTGTAATGCAGTGATAACAGTTGTTGACATATTTTTCTCCTTTATCACCCTCTGATGGGGTTTTAAACGTTTCTTCACTCATTCTACCTTACTTGACATAAAAAAAGGAATACATACATGAATTTCTTCGTTTTGGAAAAATTATGAACATGTTTCTTTTCAAGGAGGATTTTTATGTTGGAATCAAATTCGTTTAATCAATTACCTAAATCTCCAGAACCCTATTGGAGAGAATCTACTTCGCTGCCTTCCTTCTCCCCTTTACAGGAGGATACAAATGCAGATGTCTGTATTGTGGGGGCCGGCATTACAGGAATCACAGCTGCCTATCAACTAGCACAGGATGGTCATCGTGTTGTATTGGTTGATGCAGATCAAATCCTAAATGGCACAACCGGTCATACTACTGCCAAAATAACTGCCCAGCATGGGTTAATTTATGATGAATTAATAAATCATATTGGCGAGGAAAAAGCGAAGCTCTATTATGAGGCAAACAATGACGCGTTACATTACATAAAAGATATCGTGAATCTCAAAAGAATAGAATGTGATTTTAGCAAACAAGATGCCTATATCTATGCAACAACAGATGAAGAGGAACAAAAGATTTATCAAGAATTAGATGCTTATCAAAAGCTCGGTATTAAGAAAGATCTTATCAATGAAATCCCCTTCTCCATTCCAACAAAAAGTGCGTTGGTTATGAAGGATCAAGCCCAGTTCCATCCTCTTCACTATTTAAAGGTTTTAGTGGAAGGGATTTTAGAAAAAGGTGGAAGAATTTATGAGCAAACAGTTGCTATCGATGTCGAAGAATCACCTGAGCTTCAAGTCATTACAAGATCCGGCGCCAAAATAAAATGTAACTCTATTTTAGCTTGCTCCCATTTTCCATTTTACGATGGAAAAGGCTTCTTTTTTACGAGAATGTATGCAGAACGCTCCTATGTAGTGGCAGCCAAGACAGATAAGGAATTTCCTGGTGGAATGTATCTCAGTGCCGGACAACCAACAAGATCCTTACGTTCCGTCACAGTGAATGGAGAAAAGCTCGTACTTATTGGTGGAGAAGGTCATAAAACTGGGCAAGGAACAGATACATTAAAACACTATGAAGCATTAAAAACTTTTGGAGAGGAATCACTCGGACTAAAGGAAGTTTCCTATCGTTGGTCAGCCCAAGATCTCTATACATTGGATAAAGTCCCATATATCGGGCGTATTACCTCTAATAATCCAAATATTTTCATTGCAACTGGTTTTCGAAAATGGGGCATGACAAATGGAACAGCAGCGGCACTCCTGTTACAAGATCTTGTTAATGGAAAACAGAATAAGTATATGGATTTATTCGCTCCTTCTCGCTTTGTTGCAGATCCTAGCTTAAAGAAATTTATCAGTGCCAATATGGATGTTGCTGGTCATTTAATCGAGGGGAAGTTAGACCGTCCTACTAAAAAACCAGAAGACCTAGGGTTAGATGAAGGTGGTGTCGTTTCGATTGATGGTCGACGTGCCGGCGCCTATAAAGATGATAAAGGGGAAATATATTGTGTAGATACGACCTGTACTCACTTAGGATGTGAAGTAGAATGGAATCATGGGGACAGAAGCTGGGATTGCCCATGTCATGGTTCAAGATTTTCCATCCATGGGGATGTTTTAGAAGGACCCGCAGATAAACCGCTCGAGAAATTATAGGAAAGACGAAGAAATGCACCCACGGTTGTATACGTAGGTGCATCCTTTTACTCTGCTAAATTCTTGTCACATCTTGAAATGTAAGCTTTACCTCCGTACCTTTTCCAAGCTTACTGGCATACTCTACCTTGCCGTTCATTGTCTCAATAATTCTTATTGAAACGGTCGTCCCGAGACCCGTTCCTTTGTCTTTTGTACTATAAAATAACGTCCCTATTCGAGAGAGCTGTTCCTTTGTCATACCGTGTCCATTATCTTTAACAATTATCGTTGTTTGATTATCGTTAAATAATAATTTTGTAAAAACTCGCCCCTCTTGAGGAGTTGCCTCTATCGCATTTTTTATAATATTGACGAGAGCTTGTTTGAATTGGTTTTTATCTGTTTCCATATAAACGTTATTTTCTAGATAACTATCCAATGCTACCCCATTTTTCAATGCTAAGGGGTTTAACAGCATTATCACGTCACTGAGCAGTTCTCCGAGGTTGACCTTTTCAATTTTTTTAAATTCTGGTTTTGCAAAATTTAAATAGTCGTTGATTATGGACTCTGCTCGTCCTAATTCACTTAGGACAAGTGGGATGTATGGAAAGTTCTTTTCTTTTTCTTCTTTTTGCATGAGCTGTAAGAATCCTTTTACAACCGTTAAGGGGTTTCTTACTTCATGTGCGATAGAAGCTGCTAATTCTCCTAGTGTATTTAATTTCTCCGCTCTGGCTATTTCCTGTCTCATTATTTCCCGTTCCAGAGCTGCCTCATGAAGCATGGAAGCAATGCCCACCCCAATTACTTGGATTAATCCAAAAGAAAGAATATACAACATGAGACTAGTCCCTCCAGAGTAGTCTGGTTGTAATAATAAAAAGGTTAAAAGAATACTTAGCATCACTATGTTCGGCCAGAGTCCGACTAATACAGAGAGACCAATCCGTTTCTTCTTTTCCTGTAGCTTATTGAATTTTTTTATCATTAAAAATGGGAACAAGGCAGATAGTAACGCACTAAAGTATCCAAAGAGAAGAGCATCCCCTCCGAGATATGTTCTTGTACCTAATATTGCCGCTAGTACCATAACCCCTGCTTTTGGTCCGCCATATAATATAGCTAAAACAAGTGGGATGTAACGCAGATCCCAATATAGTCCATAATCGTAAAAGGCAAATAACAAACATAAACTTGCCGCAACACCTTGTAATAAACCTATAAAGTACGGAGAACTTCGAAACCTCTTATTCTCTGATACCATATAGTAAATTAAGACCGGAGCAAGGATAATTAATACATGTAAAAGTAATTTTTCAGCTAGCATGTTGAATCCCCAATCTTATCAATAAAGATATCTACTAGCTTTTATTTTCGACAGGATAAACAAAATTCCTTTTGAATTCGATAGATATTTCAACATTTCTTTTTTACTTCGATACACATCCACTTGTTATTGGAAGAATTATCCAATGAAAAAGCGCTACCCTTAAAATAGGAGTACCACATTAAATTCCCTGTAGAACTCAGTGCCAGGCGTTCAGTTTCCGCGGGCAGTCCACTTTTTCATTAGCTATGTTGCGATTTTTTTGCATAGGTGTTTACTCGAAATCTAGAACTGTATCTTTTCATGAGGCTGGGACAAAAGAATATTTGTTAAAGAAAAATCCGAACTATTATGCGAAATTCTAAGTAGAATTTTGCATTAGTTCGGATTTTTTAGTTTGGCTCTGTTAAACACCGCTGTTGATTTCCGCACTAGGCTTCGCTTATCCAGAGGACGTTGGTGGAGCCTCCTTGGCTTTGCCTGCGGGGGTCTCCACCAAACACTATCTCCCGCAGGAGTCTTCGCCTTGTGCTCCAATCAACAGCTAGGTACTCTAAAAATCAAAAGTGTACTTTAAAAGGGCATTTAGATTAAATCGTTCGTAAATAGAGATGGGGATTTAATTAATGTCCCAGCCTCATCTACTTTGTCAAGATGCTTTTTCATCATCTTTTTTCTTATATTCTTCCGTCCAAAATTCTGCGTTTTTAATTCCTAGCTTGTCAGGATTAAATACTGGATCCAACCCTTGTTTCTTTTGTTCGTCATAATCTTTTAATACTTTAAGAGCTGGTTTAGCTAAGATCAAAATAGCGATAAGGTTTATCCACACCATCAGACCTAAACCGATATCCCCAAGATCCCAAGCAATTTGAGAGGTTCTAACTACACCTAAATAAGTTGCAACTAGAAGTACTACCTTTAATATAAACATCGGTATTTTATTACTTCTTCCACGCATAAGGTAGGCTACGTTTGTTTCCGCAATATAATAGTATGCCATAATAGTTGTGAAAGCGAAGAAAAGTAAGGCAATCCCAACAAATCCTGCTCCAAATCCAGGGAAAATTGATTCTACCGCAGCTTGTGTATACTTAGCTCCTGCTTCTACGTTAGCACCTAAGTTATTCACAATAAAGCCACCTTCAGTTGCAGGATCAGCGACATTGTACATTCCCGTAAAAAGAATCATAAATGCAGTTGCAGAACAAACAAGCAATGTATCGATATAGATGGAGAAAGCTTGGACTAAGCCTTGTTTCGCAGGATGTGATACTTCAGCAGCTGCTGCTGCGTGTGGGCCAGTACCTTGTCCAGCTTCATTGGAATAAATTCCACGCTTAACTCCCCATGCAATGGCCATTCCAATAATACCGCCAAATGCAGAATCTACAGCAAATGCACTACGGAAAATTAATCCAAACACGGCAGGTAGCTCTCCGATATTGAGTCCAATAATGATAAAAGCCATTATAATATATGCTATAGCCATAAAAGGTACCACGTATTGGGCAACCGTGGCAATACGTTTTACACCACCAAAAATAATAAGAGCAATAACTACTACAAGACTGATGGCAACAATTTGTTTATTAGCACCGAATGCATTATATAAACCATCACCAATCGCAAATGCTTGAACACCTGGCATCAATATACTCATAGCTAAAATTGCAGAAACAGCAAACAAAATCCCATACCATTTCCAACCGATTCCTTTTTCTATGTAATAAGCTGGTCCTCCTCGATATTCGCCATCTTGCTTTACTTTATAAACTTGTGCGAGTGTAGACTCAATGAACGCGCTAGAAGCACCGATAAACGCAATTGCCCACATCCAAAATACTGCTCCTGGTCCCCCCATTGCAATTGCCGTTGCCGTTCCAACGATATTACCTGTACCAACACGACCCGACAATGAAATTGCCAGCGCTTGGAAAGAGGAAACTCCAGCACTTGATTTTTTTCCTTCGAACATGTGCTTAATCATATCTTTAACAAGTCGTACCTGTACAAATCGAGTTAAAATGGTAAATAGTAACCCTACGCCTAAACATAATACAATCATAGGTGTGCTCCATAAATAACTCACGAGTAATCCAAATGAAGCCTCTAACCATTCTTGAAAATTTTCCAAATAAAAATCCCCCTTTAATCGTAATTTTTAGAATTTTCCTACTATAAGTCAGGATTATATAGTATGTTCACAAATTAGACAATATTTTTATTTTCGAAATGATTATTTAGTTTGTTAGGTTTTTTTACAAAAGGATATCTGAAAAAGAGTGTCACCTTTAAACTCCCAGATGATTTCCGTGCTAGGATTTGATAGAGACGAAATCCAGGTCCTCAGCTTGACTGTCTGAGGTCACCGATTTGGATAGAAACACAATCCAGGCCCTCAAAGTGATTGTTGGAGCCTTCGATATCATAAATAAGGAAAAGGAATGGCTTATAAACTTAATCACTTGCCAAAGTTCCATTTGGAATTCCTTGCAATAAAAAGATGCATCCTCTCGTATGAAGACGAAGATGCATCCTTCTTTTTACCCAACTTCTTTTTTTAATTGACTGGTAAACAACTCATAATAAAAACCTTTTTCTTCGAGAAGCTCGTCATGTGAGCCTTTTTCAATAATCTCGCCTTCTTTCAAGACTAAGATTTGATCAGCTTTTTGAATGGTATTTAATCGATGAGCAATAACAAAGCTTGTTCTACCTTCCATCAAACGGTGTAATGCCTCTTGAATTTTCATTTCCGTAATCGTATCAATACTACTTGTTGCTTCATCTAAAATAAGGATGGTCGGATTAGCTAGAACTGCTCGTGCAATGGAGAGCAGTTGCTTTTGTCCCTGACTTATCCCACTCCCGTCCTGCTTCAATGTGAAATCATATTGGCCAGGTAGCTTTTGGATAAAAGAATGTGCATTAGCAAGTTTAGCTGCTTCCTCCACTTCCTGATCTGTTGCATTCAGTCTTCCGTAGCGTATATTCTCGCGAATGGTTCCTTCAAATAAAAAGGAATCCTGCAGCACAAAAGCCATATGTTTTCGTAGATTAGAGCGCTTTATTTGATTGATAGGATGTCCATCTAACAAGATGCTGCCACTATTCAAGTCGTAAAAACGTGAGATTAAGTTAATGATCGTTGTTTTCCCAGCTCCTGTTGGTCCAACAAAAGCGACTGTTTCCCCAACTGATGCATGGAAGCTTATATTCTTAATCGTGTTATCATCCTCATCATAAGAAAACGTCGCGTCTCGAAATTCAATTTCCCCTTTTACTGTTCCCAACTCGATTGCGTCTTTTTCATCAATTGCCTCTTCTTCTTCATCTAGTACATCAAACACACGCTCTGCACCAGCGACCGCTGAAAGTAACGTGTTAAATTGGTTTGCGAGATCATTTAACGGTCGTGTAAATTGGCGAGAATACTCGGCAAAGATTACAATTACTCCAATGGTAATTCCCATTCCATTTAGGGCCATTATGCCCCCGATTCCTGCGATAATAGCAAAACTTAAATTGTTTAACATATTCATCAACTTAGGAATAAACCCAGAGTAGGTCTGAGCCCAATAAGCACTTTTCTTTAAGCGCTCACTCTTTTCCATAAATTCATTCATTACTTTATCTTCTTGCGAAAAGGTTTTAACGATTCGTTGGCCAGAGATTGTTTCCTCGATATAACCATTCAGTTCCCCTAGATTGCGCTGTGTTTGCTTAAAAAGTGGACCAGTACGATTGGTAATCCACCTTAACCCAAAGAACATGATTGGTACAATGATTAAAGTGATACCCGTTAAAATAGGACTTAAATAAAGCATCACTGAAACAGTTCCAACAAGAGTCAAGATACTCGAGAAAATTTGAATCACAGAGCTATTTAAGGTAGAACTGACATTTTCCATATCATTCGTTACTCTACTCATTAATTCTCCGTGCTGTCTTTTATCAAAATAAGGGATTGGCAGCTTATGCAAATGCTGAAATAGTTGCGTTCGCATTTTAAATACGGTATCTTGAGCAATCCCAACCATCCAATAGTTTTGGAGCCAAGTCGATAACGAATAAAAGATGTAGATGAAAATTAAACCAATTAATACATTTATCAATCCTGCACTATCACGTTCTACAATATAATTATCAATCGCCATTCCTACGATAAACGGACCTAATAAACCGAGTGCGGAGCTCGCTAACACCATTAATAAAACTAATGATAAGAGTCCTTTTCTTTCACCAAGATACATCCATACCCGCCTAATAGTTCCCTTCCAATCCTTAGCTTTTGCCTTTGGATTAGCTTTTTTTTCAATGGCAGCACTACTACTTATACGCTTCGACATGCTCTGCCACCTCCGCTCCAAACTGTGATTGATAGATATGTTGATACAGAGTGGAATGCTTTAATAGCTGAGAATGACTACCCTCTTCAAGCAGCTTTCCATCTTCTAATAGTAGAATCTTATCGGCTTCCATTGCCGTACTTACTTTTTGTGTAATAATAAATGTCGTGCATTCATATTTCTTAAGCGCTGTTAACAGCTTAGCTTCCGTTTTTAAATCTAATGCACTTGTACTATCGTCAAGCATGAGAATCTTCGGCCTTCTCACCAAAGCGCGAGCAATCGACAATCGTTGCTTTTGCCCTCCAGATAAATTTACTCCTTTTTGCCCTAAAATCGTTTCATATTTTTTGGGTAGCCGGTCTATGGTCTCATGAATTTGTGCGTCTTTTGCCGCTTGGATGATTTCTTCAATTGTGGCATTTTCTTTCCCCCAGGCAATGTTATCCTTGACTGTTCCTGAAAAAAGAAGCACTTCTTGTGGCACATAGCCAATTTGGCCACGCAAATTCTTTAATGATAGATCCGTAATGTCTGTGTGATCAATATAAATGGTGCCTTCGTTTACGTCATATAACCGTGGTATTAGCTGAAATAAAGATGATTTCCCTGCTCCTGTTGCACCCATAATTGCCACTGTTGCACCTGCATTAGCATGAAAAGTAATCCCCTCTAAAACAGGTGTCTGCGTGTTAGGATAGTGGAAGGAAACAGAGGAAAACTTCACTTCACCAGTAAACATAGTCGCCTTTTCTGCTATCCCTTCTTTATCTACTAAATCAATTTCTTCTTCCAATACATCCGATATCCGATGAGCAGAAGCTTTCGCTCGTGCAAAGGCCATAATAATGAAAGAAAAGATTGATAATGCCCCTGTAATTCTGGTTGCATAATTAACAATCGCTACTACTTCACCTACTTGCGCATTCCCTGTATTCACACCGGCACTCCCGAACCAAAGAACCGCTAAGATACTTACATTCATAATGAGTAGAAGAATCGGCATTGTTACTTCCATTAATCTTAGAGCGAAGACTGTTTGATCCTTTAACTCATCACTTGCATGTTCGAAGCGTTTGATTTCATGATTTTTGCGAAGAAAGGCTTTTATTAACCGAATACCGCCTAGATTTTCTCGCATTACATTATTTACTCCATCTAACTTTTCTTGAACCGTCTTAAACAACGCACCTCCTCTTTTCATCACCCATACGAGGAAAATAAAAAGAATAGGAACACCTATTACTAAAAATAAAGCAAGCTGGAAGTTCACAATTAAGGCCATCACCACTCCACCAATAATCAAAAGTGGCGCCCGTAGCATAATACGCAAGCTCATAAATACAGTATTTTGAACTTGGGTCACATCGTTCGTCATCCTCGTAATAAGGGAGGAAGTTGGAAATAAATTAAAGTTTGCGAAGGAGAAGGATTGTATTTTTCCAAATAACCCTTTCCGAAGGTCATACCCAAACCCCTGAGATACATGAGCCGCAAAAAAAGAATTAATTACTCCAGCTAAAAATGCGACAAAGGACAGAGCAACCATAATTCCGCCCCATTTCATGACCACTCCCAGATCTTCTTGCAAAATTCCATCATCAATTATTTTTGCCATTAGCAGTGGCTGTAACAGCTCGACCACTAATTCCGTAAGCATTAGCGTTAGTGCAATTCCTACTGCAATTTTATATGGCTTTAAATATGAAAACACTTTCCCCATCTGTCTTAATCCCCCAAACTATTTGCTCTGTTTAGTCTATGTTGATTTATGTAAATCTATTTTTTGTGGAATAAATACTTCGTTTAGCTAAACGAATATCTTGAATTATTTATTTTATATGTAATATCATACCTTTTTTGCTATGTTTTTTAAATAGTTTGAATTATCATTAAGTACAAAAGTTAGTATTTTGAACCTAACTTTACAAAACGAAAGTGAAAAGAGCAAGAAATATCAAGGAGGTCCAAGCATGAACACTTTTCAAACCTATTTACAAAATCAACGTGAGAAACATTTAGGTGAACTACTTGATTTACTTTCCATACCGAGTATTAGTTCCCTAAGTGACCACAAAAAGGATACCCAACGTGCTGCCGAGTGGTTTGCAGACGCATTACGCAATTTGGGAATGGATAATGTCGAACTCTATCCTACTAAAGGCCATCCAGTTGTTTATGGAGAATGGTTAAAAGCAGCAGGAAAGCCAACCATCTTAATTTATGGACATTATGATGTGCAACCTGTTGATCCTCTTCATTTATGGGACACGCCACCGTTTGAACCAGCGCTTAGGGACGATGCCATTTACGCTCGCGGCGCAAGTGACGACAAGGGACAAACCTTTATGCACCTAAAGGCACTTGAAGCCCTTTTACAAACAACAGGCACACTGCCATTCAACTTTAAGTTTTGTATTGAAGGCGAAGAAGAAGTAGGTAGCCCTAATTTACCTGCTTTTATTGGGGAAAATAAAGAACTTCTTGCTGCCGATGTGGTTGTCATATCCGATACTGCCATGTTGGAAGAAGATAAACCAACAATCTGCTACGGACTTCGGGGAATGTGCGGCTTTCAATTAGACGTTAAAGGTCCACGCCGCGATCTTCATTCTGGATTATATGGTGGAGCTGTTCAGAATCCAATACACGCCGTAGTAGAATTACTTCAATCCTTTCACAATAAGGATGGCTTCATAACAGTGGACGGATTCTATGATAAAGTAGTTCCTTTAACCGATGCTGAAAAAGCTGCCTTTAACGCGCTACATGTCACAGAAGAAAGTGTAAAACAGGAAGTCGGCGTGACAGAGCTATACGGAGAAAAAGGCTATAGCTTTTTAGAAAGAACATGGGTCCGTCCTACTCTTGAGGTAAATGGAATTTATGGCGGCTTCCAAGGTGAAGGGATTAAAACCGTTTTACCTGCCGAAGCACATGCTAAAATCACATGCCGTCTTGTTCCAGATCAAGATCCAGATGAAATACTAGAGCTTTTACAAAAGCATGTCAACGACCACACCCCACCAGGTGTAGAAGTAACCGTTACCTTATTTGATAAAGGTGCACCATTTGTGACACCATTTGATCACCCTGCCATCCAAACAGCTAGCCGTGCATTCGAAAAGGTATATGAGGTACCAACTTCCTTTACAAGAGGTGGAGGATCCTTGCCAATCGTATCCACTCTTGATGAAGTGTTGAAGGCTCCGATTGTGTTGATGGGCTTCGGTTTACCAACAGATAATGTCCATGCACCAAATGAGAATTTCAAGCTAAAGAACTTCGATAAAGGTTTGTTGACATTGTGCCATTATTGGGTGGAGCTTGAGGAGACACTTTAATAAATTCTACTTGATGTAAGGTACTTCCAATGCGGTAAGGTTTAACTGCTCAACTCAGTGTGTGAATGCTGAGCTGAGCAGTTTTTTTATGAGTGGACCTTTTTAAAAGATAAAAATAAACAAATTAGTTACCTAAAAGAACTATTTTATGGAAAAACAGCTTCTTTTTAGATAAAAACTGAAGTTTTCTTTCCGTTTTAGCATGATTCATAATCGATTATTAGTTAGTCCTTTACTCTTTCCAAAACAGGAAATTTAATGTTAATAATTATTGACTAAATGTTAAGTATACATTACTATTTGTGTATATTAGTTAACATAAAGGAGGGTACTATGCTTCGGAATCGGGTAAAGGAACTTCGAGCTAGACATGGATTTTCACAGTCGGAACTTGGGAAACGAGTTGGTGTGACAAGGCAGACGATTGGTTTTATTGAAAAAGGGGAGTTTTCGCCATCGATTGCTTTGTCTTTACGTTTAGCAAAGTATCTGCAAACAACGGTAGATGAGTTATTTTGGTTAGAGGGGGAGGATTTAGATGACTAATAAGGATTTTCGAGTACAATTTCCATTATGGAATATTGCCTTATGTATCATTTTATTGATTGTGACATATAGCGTAGTCCGTTTTACAGATATGCTATTCAATGGTTTTGAAGGTGTTTTTAGTAATGTAGGGAATAACGTTATTATCAATTGGAGCATGCTGCCGCTTCTCTCCCTTTTTGCGGGAATCGGATTGTTAATTGCTTTTTTCATTGCCTATTTTATGAAGCTTAAACAGCATAATAAAGAGAATCCAAGAAATAGACTAAATGCGTTCACTTCCTTTCGCCCAAATGAAATTTTAGAAGATGATGAAATGCTTAGCCAGGTCACGCGTAACGCTACGAAAAAAGTGTATGTTTTATACTCCAGCTATCTGCCAATGTTGGTACTCCTTATGTTTTTTCCTTTTGATCGTTATGTATTTGTATGCGGGATATTTCTGTTATTAATCCTTCAAAATGCTTTATTTTATAGAGAAATCCGTCAATATCTTAGCGGAGATTATCGGTTTAATAAGAAAACTTCTGATCATGAACAGGAGAAGTCCGCGTTACATTCTAATAAAATTCTCAAGCGGGTTTTCATCTCAGCCACTATCACCATTTTAGTCATTGGTGTTGGAAGAATTGTTCAAATGGAGAACCATCATGAGGCAAATATGCTGAAACTAGAAGCATGTATGAACTCCGGGGCGACCGCTGTTGTAGAAAAAAATAACCTTTTAAGTCTTTCCACTCTCACCTGCGAAAAGAATTAACTTGTTATTTTACGTTAAATCAAACAAGGAAACTTAGAGTTCAAACAGTTTTCACTCTAAGTTTCCTGTTTATTTTATTTCAATTTTCCTCTCGCATCTACCTTCCAGCTATCCACTACTCGTTCTTGCTCACAAACAGTATATTTTTCAAATTGATTCGCTACTGTACACGCATGATTTGGGATAATCCGGACCTTATCATTTAGTTTTAAGTTTGGTTTTTCTTTAAATACTACAACCCCATGCTCCTCCGAGAGTCGCTCTATTGTTAACTCCGGATGGCCTACGATATAACCATAACCTTTTACTGAATCTAATCCATGTGCCCCTTTATCTAGACAAAGCGTTTTACTTCCGGAATCTAATACGATTCTATCCTCGTAAACTCCTGCTACTGAGGCTAAAATAGTAAGTGCACACGTTTCATGGTCGGTGACTCCTAGTCCTACTTGAATGGCATCATAAAAGACTGCGTTGCCAGGACGAACTTCGGTTATTCCTTCTATTTTTCCAGCGATTTCGAACGTTGGTGTGGATCCGACACTTCTAACTTTTATCGGTATTCCAGCTTTTTCACATTCATCCGCACTGTCAATTACCGCTTTCGCCTCAGCTATACTAATCTCCTTAATCACTTCTTTGGAGGAAGCACCGTATGCATGACCTGCATGTGTGAAAATTCCTCCGACTCTAAGTTTTGATAAAAATAGAATAGCTTGAGCTAGCTTCAACGCGGCTTTTCCCGGCTCCACTCCACATCTGTTCAGCCCACAATTCACTTTGATCCATACCTCCAAAGAGTGGGGCGTATGTTCTAAACCTTTTTGTAAAAGCTTCAATTGTTCGAGACTATCCACGGCGACTTTAAGGTCGACTCCTCTGTTCAACAACCCAACGATCCGTTCGATTTTTTGCGGACTGGATATCGGATAAGCAATGAGGATATCTTGAATACCTGCACTTGCCATTACTTCTGCCTCTTCTATTTTCGCAGTGGTAATCCCTATTGCACCGCTTTCTAGCTGTAACTTGGCAATTTTTATGGATTTATGTGTTTTAATATGCGGACGCAATTGTAAGTGGTTTTCCTTGGCAAACGAACTCACTCTTTTGATATTAGCATTTAATTTGTCTAAATCTAAAAGCAGGGATGGTGTGTCTAATTGTTTAATAGATGAATGAATTTCGCTCATCGAATTCCCCTTTCTATATGTAATAAGCTTTACCCTATTATATTGTTCTTGCCTTCACTATAACATGCTGGACGTTTTGTTGAATTTTATTTTAATCCTGTGGCTTCGAAAACACTGTTACAGAGCCCCTTTTCCACTCTAATTGGAAATTGGACAAAGTAGTACGCATACATTGTATATAGGTAAAATGGGGCAAGGAGTGACTAGAATGGCTGCTAGTACTGGGCAAGAATATATCAATCGTATCAATAGACTACAAGCGAATGTATGGCATAATGGCGAACAGGTAAAAGGTAAGATTTCAGAGCACCCTGCATTTGCTGGTGTGATGAAAAGTCAGGCGGCTTTATATGACCTGCAGCATGAGGAAAACCTTAAGGACATTATGACGTATGTGTCCGATACAACAGGTATGCGGGTCGGAACTTCTTTTTTACGACCTACTACAAAAGAGGATTTAGAAAAACGCAGAAAAATGATTCAAGTCTGGGCAAAGTATTCACATGGTATGATGGGGCGCTCCCCTGACTATAAAAATACTAATATCATGGCATTAGCCGCGTCAGCTGATATTTTGGCAGAACAAGGCACACAATTTCCAGAGAATCTTCGAAGGTTTTATGAGTTTGCAAGAGAAAAGGATCTTTCTTTTACCCATACCTTTATCTCTCCTCAAGTTAACCGCTCTTCTACGCACTATGAATCTGATGATAATATTGTTGCTGCAAGGATTGTTGATAAGACGCCTGATGGAATCGTGATTAAAGGCGCGCGGCTTCTAGCAACTCAAGGTGGAATAACAGATGAAATCATTGTGTCGTCTTCAGGCTTGAAAATGTTTGAGGAGCCTTTTGCTTATGCATTTAGTATTCCTAGTAATACAGAAGGGTTAAAGTTTATCTGCAGGGAGTCTTTTGCCTATGATTCTTCTACATTTAACCATCCTCTTGGTTCACGCTTTGAAGAAATGGATTCCGTGATGGTGTTTGATGATGTATTAGTTCCTTGGGACCGAGTATTTGTTGTGGAGAATGTAGAGGTAGCCAATAATCTGTATTCACAAAGTAGTTTCAAGCCTCTAGTTCTACATCAAGTTGTATCGAGGCAAATTGTGAAAGCGGAATTTATTCTCGGAGTTGCTCAGCTGTTAGTGAATTCCATTGCAATCGGAGAATACCCACATGTGAAAGAGAAAATATGTGAAATCATTATTGCGTTAGAAAATCATAAAGCACTATTGCTCGCTTCTGAAATGGGCGCAAAACTTGATAAATGGGGAACAATGGTACCAGATCTTGCTCCACTTTCTGTTGCTGTTGTACAATTTCCCAAAGTGTATCCGAGATTTACAGAGATTCTTCAACTTCTGGGGGCTAGTGGCTTGGTCACGATCCCAACCGAAGCAGATCTACAATCGCCACTCAAAGGCGATTTAGATCAGTATCTTCAAGCGGCGAACGCGGATGCGGAATCTCGTATCAAACTATTCAGGCTTGCCTGGGACATCAGCATGAGCGCCTTTGGTTCTAGGCAAACACTCTACGAACGCTTCTTCTTCGGCTGCCCAAACCGTCTCAACCAAGCACTCTACTTCGAATACAATCGCCACCATCTAGTAGAAGACGTGAAAAAACAGTTTGGGATATAGTGGAAAACAGTGCCAGACACCGTTTTCCAACTATATACTTTCTATTCAGATTATTCTATAATATATGGTAGAATAATCTGATTTTCTATAGAGAGGACTAAGTAGGATGGCTGAGATTAAGGTTCCTTTAAAGAAGAAGAGTCGTTGGGGTGGGAAGGTTTTGCTGGTTTTTGGAGGCTTGGTATCTATTTTGATTTCCCTCTGTTTGGTATTTACGTTTTCTCCTATTAGCAGATTGGATAAAAAACCATTTTATGAAAACGATCGGCCTTTAGTTATTGCCCATCAAGGTGGAGAGCTACTAGCACCTTCCAATACAATGGTCGCCTTCAAACAAGCTGCTGAAATGGGCGTCGATGTCATTGAAACAGATATACATATTACAAAGGATGGGCATTTAGTCGCAATTCATGATGCAACGGTGGATCGTACCACTGATGGAACAGGCGCAGTTGCTGATCTTACGTTAGAAGAAATTCAAGCTTTAGACGCAGGGTTTCACTTTCAAGACTTAGAAAGGAATTTTAGCTATCGAGGACAAGGGGTCTACATTCCAACCGTGGAGGAAATATTTCAAGAGTTTGGAAACATGCGTATTGAAATCGAGATTAAAGACAGTAATCCTCCAGAACAATATGAAGAAATGGCTCAAAAGCTTTGGGAGTTAACGAAGCAGTATAAGATGGAGGATAAACTATTAGTTGCTGCCTTTGATCAGGAAATCATTAGAACCTTTGATCGTTACGCAAACGACCGCGTCGCCATAGCAGGTGGTAGACAGGAGATTAAGAAATATATGATACTCCATAAGCTTTTTGTTAGAAATCTCTACTACCCTGAAGTTGATTCATTTCAAATTCCTTTAAAAGAAAGCATTTTTGATTTAACGAATAAACGATTTATCCAAGACGCTCAGCGGCGTGGAATACAAATTCACTACTGGACTATCGATGACAAAGAAACAATGCGCACTCTTATCGAAAAAGGTGCTGACGGCATTATCACCAATCGTCCTGATTTAATGATGGAATTACTAGAAGAAATGGGCTATTAATAAGAAAATAAATTAAGCGCCAAAACTCAGATATAACAAAAAACAGTTTTTTCCAAACGGGACCAGACCTCATCTTCCTCGATATGTTATAATAGACAAACTTAAGGAACGATATCCCAAACGAAATGGACTGAATGATTAAATGAGTGGACAGAATAGAACAGATATTACCGTAGGGCAACATGTACAGATTGTGTTAAAGCAGGATCAGCGAAGCGGGAAGTTAACTGCAGGTGTTGTAAAGGATATCTTAACGAAATCGAGTTTTCATCCTCACGGGATTAAGGTCCGCTTGCAAGACGGACAAGTTGGACGTGTGAAGGAAATAGAAAAGGCTTGAGCACTTATGACGTTACCAAGTAACGTCCATAGGGCTCAAGCCTCTTTAAATTCTCTTATGAAGTTAATCGCTGTTTTTCTTCTATTAATAGACGTTTTTTACGACCTTCTGCAAAAGCAAATATCATCGCAAGTAAAAGAAAGAAACTAGAAATCTGGAAAAGTGTTGCTGTTTCTACAAACTGAGCAAGCACTCCAAATATTAAACCACTTAATCCAATTCCTAAGTCAATAGATGAAAAGAACATTCCATTTGCCACACCTCGTCTATTATCAGGTGTAGTAGAAAGTGTCCATGATTGTAACGTCGGAATTAAGGAACCAAACCCAACCCCAAACAGCGCTCCCGCAATGGCTAGCATTAAATTGGAATGAGCAAATGAAAGCACCCACATTCCAATAAAGGAGAGGAACATACATCCTAATACAAGCCCTTTTGGTCCTCGCTGATCAAACCACTTTCCAGCCAATGGTCGTGAAATAGAGGCCATTATTGCATTAAACAGATAGAAAAGAAAAATTTGATCGAGTCCTCTTTCTTCTCCAAAAATAACAATGAACGTTACAATTGCACCATAACCAAATGTAGCTACTAACGTAATAAAAGAAGGATACCAACTCGTTTTTTCTACCAAAGAACCTATATAAGAAAACTTTAATTGCTCTCTTTTCGTATCGCGAACCACGTCTGGTGTACGATAGCTCACAATAGCAAGAAGTCCCAAAGCAATAATACCTAATACACTAGATACATAAATTAAATTGGAAAAGCTAGTAACCTGGTATAGAAAGATTCCTAAACTAGGGGCTATAATCATCCCTAGAGTAATAGAAAGCCCATAGTAGCCCATCCCTTCCCCAAGCCGAGATTTCGGAATAACATCCACAGCAGCAGTTCCATTAACCGTAGTAGACCAGCCCCATGCTAAACCATGGACAAAACGGAACAACAGGAAAATCACAACGATTTGAGAAAGCGGATAAATGATGGTAATCATTAGTAAAGCTACTGCTCCAATTAATACTAATGGCTTCCGTGCTTTATACTCCAATAAAAATCCGATAAAAGGTCTGCTCAAAACAGCTCCTATTGAAAACAAAGCTGTTACTAAACCGATCTCCAAACCAGAGGCTCCTAGTGACTTTATATAAGGTGGCAAAGTCGGGATCAACATTTGAAACGACATGAAAACAAATAGATTTCCTACCATAAGCATAACAAAGGATTTCGTCCATAGTGGTTCCTTAACTTTTTTCTGTTTCATTTTATACACCTTCCTAGACTAGTAAAAACGAAAAATGAATCTCCACAGAAGAAGATCCATTTCAAAGAATAATACCAACTACATCATTATATTTCGTATTACTAAATATTAACACACTAGCCTAAAAAAAGGAATGTAAAAGGAACCGAATTAGCATGGTATATTTCCCCTTACTTCATAATTTTCCTTAATAGATTTACACTTTTATCAGAATATGGGGGATAAATAAAACTTAAGTTAAACTTAGTACTCTTTTTCAAGACACTTTTCTTATGAGAAAAAGTTTCAAAACTATCCTTTCCGTGATAGGAGCCAATTCCAGAAGATCCTACGCCACCAAAGGGCAGATAAGGATTAGTAAGATGGGTAACTGTGTCATTGATACACCCTCCACCATAAGAAACGTTCTGGATCACCTTACCCTCTACATCACTATTTTCCGTAAATAAATACAAAGCTAAAGGTTTGGGATTGCTGTTTATCCTTGCGATCGCTTCGTGTAACTCGTTATATTCCAGTATTGGTAAAATGGGGCCGAAAATCTCTTCTTGCATCACCTTATCTTCCCATCTAACCTCCTTCATCAACGTTGGAGCCATATAGAGCCCTTCCCGGTCAAAATCTCCACCAACCACTACCTTTTCCTCATCTAATAATGAAACTAAACGGTCCAATTGGCGCTTATTTACCACTCTTCCGTAATCTTTACTTTTTTGCGGCTCAGCTCCATAAAATTCGAAAAGGGTGGTTGTTAAGTTCTGGATGAATTTCTCCTTTACTTCACTGTGTACAAGAATATAATCAGGGGCGACACATGTTTGGCCGACATTCATAAATTTGCCCCAAACAATCCTCTTAGCCGCCACTTCCAAATTGGCGTCCTTATCTACGATACAAGGACTTTTCCCACCCAATTCCAAGGTTACTGGCACAAGATTCTCGGCCGCCGCCTTCATGACAATCTTTCCTACTTCGACACTTCCTGTAAAAAATATATAATCAAACGGAGCGTGGATAAGCGCTGATGTTTCCTCTTTTCCACCCTCCACTACACTAATATAGCGCTCCTTGAAATTCTCACTGATTATTTTTACAATCACACGTGACACATTGGGGGTAAACTCTGAAGGCTTGAGAACCACGCAATTCCCCGCTGCTAATGCTCCGATTAACGGCTCTATTACTAATTGAAAGGGGTAGTTGAACGGCCCAACAATCAACACTGTTCCATACGGTTCTGGATAAACAAAACTCTTGGAACCAACATGAACAAGTGGTGTTTTCACCTTTCTTATCTTTGCCCAGCTTTTCACATTTTTTATAAAAAAGCTTATGCTATCAAGCACATAGCCAATTTCGGATGCATAGGCCTCAAATGCTGATTTACCAAGGTCTGCTGCTAACGCCTCATTTAGTTCTTTTTCATTTTCAATAATCGCTTTCTTCAATAACTCAAGTTGTTTAATCCGAAAGGCAACATCCTTTGTTTCACCAGTCTCAAAATATTCCTTATGCACTTTTAATCTATGTACAACTGCCTCATCTAAACTAATCATATTATCCATTTCTCCTTTTCCAATAATTTTGTTTATAAAAAGGAAATTCTATCTTACTCTCCATTATATCTTCTTTTAAAGTAAAAGGCGTGGCATTACCTATTCTATGAGTAGATAGATCAATTCAGACAAGTTACTAGATGAACAAAAAAAAGCTGTCTTCACAATACGAGAATTCTCAGCTTTTTTAAGTCTTCTATTTATTTTTTCAGTTCGATGGTAGCCAAAATAGGATAATGATCGGAAGGATAGCCGCCATCAAAACTGTCTCTAATTATCGTGGTCGAGACAAATTGGACCCTATCATCGCTAAAAATATAATCAATCGGACTTCCAGTTACTCCACCTTCAAAATTATGAAAAGTAAGGGTGTTTTTCTTCTCTTCTACCGAAAACAAGTCATAACAGCTTCTCATGGAGCTCAGCACATCTAAAGGCTCGCTTTCTGGATAATCATTAAAATCCCCTGTTAACATAACTGGTAATGGCTTTTCCTCATTTTTGCTATGTATTGTATCTACTACTAGCTTCAATCCCTCTTTGCGCGCCACTTGACCCATGTGATCTAGGTGCGTATTAAAAAATCTTAGACCAGGTTCTGTTGCATCCTTTGACGTTAGCTCCACCCACGAACAGATTCGTGGACAATGAGCATCCCAGCCCATACTACCTATCAAGTCTGGAGTTTTTGATAGCATAAACGAACCCTTTTCTCCAATGGTGAAAGTCGATTTTTTTACAAAAATGGCACTAAATTCCCCTACCTCTGTAGAAGTGGTACGATTTACCGCATATATGTCATAGGTTGCTTGAAATCTATCCTCAAGCCAACGTAGCATCGGGATACTAGCTTCTTGAGTTCCAATTACATCGGGCTCATATTGGTCAATAGTTTGAGCAATCCAATGTTTCCTATCCTCCCATACAAACGGGTCAGATGGTACAATTACGCGTATATTAAAAGTCATTACTTTATAAATTGGCTTCATTTTCCCTTCCTCCTCTAACAAAGTTTCGTTAATCCTCGTCCTTTATATCAATATCTTCTGGTACTGGCTCATTTCGAATTTCTTCGACAAGCTCTTTGTATTTTTCCATTTGCTTCAAATGAGTCGTAAATTGATCCTTATTAATCAAATAATTTTCACCATCAAACAGGGCGCGAATTTTCTTTTGCTGAATAAGTGTTTCTACATACGCAGTCGTACATGATAAATATTCCGCTGTTTCTTTTATCGATAAATACACATTATCATTCCTCTCTCTAATTGTTTTTGGGTAAAGGAAGCGTAATGACAAACGTCGTACCTGCATCAGTACTCTCAAAAACCTCTATTTTCCCATCATGATTTTCAATAATCCGCTGGACAATGGTTAACCCTAAACCAGTCCCTGTCTCCTTAGACGTAGAAAAAGGATTAAAAATGGTACTCTTTATTTCCGGATGGATTCCAGAACCAGTATCTTTAATAAAAATCTGGTAGTTGTTCTTATACTGCTTGGAAAAAATAGAGATTGTCCCTTTGCCATTCATTGCTTCACTACTATTCCGAATTAAGTTATATAAGACCTGTTTCATTTGCTTTGGATCGAGCATCAACGGAACTCTTTCCAATTCTACCTTCAAGATTATCCCCTTATGAACCGAAGCGTGTTCGTTATTAAATGGAATTTCAGCAATGATATCCTCCAAAAATACCTTTTGTATGATAGGTGCACCTGGCTTAACCATTAATAGCATCTCTTCAATAATAGAGTTGATCCGATCAAACTCCTTGAGCAATAAAGGAATTTGATATTTATTTTTATCCGATTCAGTAAAGGATTGCTTCATCAATGATAAAAATCCATGAATAACGGTTAATGGATTACGAATTTCATGTGCCGCTCCTGCTGCAAGCTCGCCTAAAACAGCAAGCTTTTCTGAATGATGCATTCGCTTTTCTAATTCGTAGGTGTCAGTTATATCAATAAAATAAAAAATCCGACCGATTAATGCTTTCTCTTGATCTAACAATTCTGATTGAGAAACCAGCAAATGATGACAGGTTTCCTCTTTTTGATACCGAATCTTAACGTTTTGACAAATTTCCTTGGACTTGAGAATATCCCAGAACTGCTGGTTAGAGCGCTCTCCAAACACATGAATCCGTTCTTTAATATCATTACTTTCCATGTTTAATAGTGACATAGCAGCCGTGTTTAACGAATAATTACTAGCTTCATTATCTACTGTTATGATCCCTACTGGGAGTGAGTCGAGTATTTGTTGACGATATATTCTATCTTGAGACATTTCTTCGTATAGATTAAAGTGTTTTTTAAATGCGACAGATAATAACACGATGACAAATGTATATATAATGACTCCGAAGACTGGGTGTTCACCTAAGAGAATGGCTAATATGAAAGCCAAAACTAAAGAGATTAAGTAGTTAAGTATAGATTCTCTTCCTATTTCCTTTATTATTGGAAGTAGCTTTTCTGATAAATTCAAAGAGAAAAAACAACCAATTAATAATAAATTTATAGTGTAATAACTTACTAATGCCATAATGTATGGGACTAAACTCTCAAGATTAAAAACTCCGATGTTCCCTCCAGAGAGTAGAAACACATAATGAGCTCCACTTATCATGATCCCATACATCGAAAAATTAAAAATATGCTTCCAAAGGGCAATTTTCCGATCAAATATAGCATAAATAAAACTACTGAAAAATAATAAAATCAATGTTGTTTCAATTCCGAAAACAAAAATAGTAGCAAGATATATGGAAGAATCCAAACATAAAGAATTTCCTTTGAGTGGGAGTAGAATTGTATAATGTATCAAAAGTACTAGTGCACAAATGAGTAATAGAAATAGAGGGAAATTAACGGTTACTTGTTTCATTGTGTAATCTATCTGTAAAGCAAATACACTATAACCCAACAGTATAGTGAGCAATACAAATAAATTAAACCTATTTGTTAAAAGGGAAAATATCTTCAAAGTAAATCACTCACAAACAATTCTCTTAAGAAGTTTATTACCCTTCTTAGCTATTTCATTTTAAATTAAAACCCACTTTTAGGCAACAAGCGTTCTATAGGTAGCTTAATAATAATCAGAAAATTACACTTTATTTCCCATTTTGAATATCCCTCCATTTTACAACAAAACCCAACACTCCCTCCTATAAACCACCATTACTTTACAAGAAATTTTATATTTTTCAGAAAAATCTGTTGTTTTTGCGCTTAAACGTGTTAAAATGTTTCATAATTCTAAATTTACCCAACAGGAGGAGAGCATCATGATAACTTTTTTAGGAGCTATTGTTTTTCTTATTTTAGGCTATGTCGTATATTCTAAGGTTGTCGAACGTATTTTTGGTATTGACGATCAAAATATAACTCCTGCTTATTCAAAAAGAGATAACTTCGATTTCATCCCGATGAATTGGTGGAAAGGAAATCTAATCCAGTTATTGAATATTGCTGGTTTGGGCCCAATTTATGGGGCTATTCTCGGAGCATTATATGGACCTGTTGCGTTCTTTTGGATTGTCATTGGGACTATTTTTGCTGGAGGGGTTCATGACTATTTTTCTGGTATGTTGTCAATGCGACATAAAGGAGCTCAATTTCCATCTATCGTTGGCCATTATTTAGGCAATATCGTGAAAGCATTTATTACAGTGGTTTCCTTAATTTTAATGATTCTCGTTGCAGCTGCCTTTACAGCTGGACCAGCCCAATTAATCGCTCAGTTAACACCTATTACCTTTACGACTGCCCTAATCATTATCTTTGGATATTTTTTATTAGTTACACTGTTACCAGTCAATCGTATTATCGGAAGACTATATCCTGTATTAGGAGCAATTCTTCTTTTTATGGCTGTAGCAATTGCCATTTCCTTAATTTTCACGGATAAGCAATTACCTAATCTGACACTATCCAATTTTCATCCGCAAGAGCTGCCTATTTGGCCTTTATTGATGGTTACGATTTCATGCGGAGCTATCTCTGGATTCCACTGCACGCAAAGTCCGATTGTTGCCTGCACGATGAAAAAAGAATCCCACGGTAGGAAAATTTTCTATGGAGCAATGATTACAGAAGGTGTGATTGCACTCATTTGGGCAGCCGCTGGAATGACGTTCTATAATGGCACAAACGGTTTACAAGAAGCACTTGCTCTTGGGGGACCATCTGGAGTGGTTCATGAGATCTCAATTTCCCTACTCGGTACATTAGGTGGGATACTTGCCATTATCACGGTAATCATGCTACCAATAACAACTGGAGATACTGCACTTCGTTCTTCAAGAATGATTTTAGCGGATATTTTCTCGAAGTTCTTTACTATGAAAGGAAAGATGAAGGTCTTGCTGATGACTTTTATCGTAACAGCTCCAGCATTATACTTAGCAACGATTGATTATACCTTCTTATGGAGATATGTCGGTTGGACAAACCAACTAGTTGCTACTGTCATGCTTTGGACCGGGACAGTATATTTATTAAGGAATCAAAAATTCCATTGGATATGCGGAGTGCCCGCAATGTTTATGACTTGTGTGGTATGTACATACGTTTTCTACGCACCTGAAGGACTTAACTTAAATTATCAGCTTGCGATGATATTAGGATTCTCCTTAGCAGCCACCGTTCTTTGCTGGTATGTTTATCAAATCATTCATGCTCGTAAAGAAAGAAAGAACCTCACATCAACTCGTGCGGCATAAATAAAGACTCTAGCTTAAATAAAAAACAAGCAGAGGCTGGGACATTAATTAAATCCCCATCTCTATTTACGAACGATTTAATCTAAATGCCCTTTTAAAGTACACTTTTGATTTTTAGAGTACCTAGCTGTTGATTGGAGCACAAGGCGAAGACTCCTGCGGGAGATAGTGTTTGGTGGAGACCCCGCAGGCAAAGCCGAGGAGGCTCCACCAACGCCCTCTGGATAAGCGAAGCCTAGTGCGGAAATCAACAGCGGTTTTTAACAGAGCCAAACTAAAAAAATCCGAACTAATGCAAAACTCTACTTAGAATTTCGCATAATAGTTCGGATTTTTTCTTTAACAAATATTCTTTTGTCCCAGCCTTTTTGCTTGTTTTTCAAATTATGAAGTTACCTCTGTCTTCTCCCATCTTACAATTAAATCAAAGTACGTAAGCGTTTTGTTGTCTCGATCAATCCAGGTGAAGTCATTCCAAGTTTTTTCGATATAGATTTCTGCTTTTGCCTTTTCACGTTCATCACCGTTCACTGTTCCCTCTAATGCTACGATACTCTCAAATATCTTCACCATAAGGTTCGCTATCTTTTTTGAATGAAAGGTTTGGATTTCATTACTACTGCTTTCCACATACTCACACAACTCTAGTAGAGTAGTGATACCTCTTTCAACTGGCTCTTTCAGGGTTTGTTCATCGCTTGAAATGTTAGCTAACCTTGCATTCATTTCCTCTATAAATATTCGGTGCACCTTATACTTCTTCATTAGTCTTAGCACTTCTAACCCCAATATATTGGCAGTCCCCTCCCATACGGTAAGTACCTGTGCATCCCGTAGTAACCGTGGTGTGACAAAATCCTCAATATATCCGTTACCACCATGCATCTCAATTGCTTCATGGGTGAAATGAACGGCTTGTTCGGCTGTTTCTTTTTTCAAAAGGGCAATCAATAGTCGATTCAACACAGCATCTTTCTCAGAAATAGGTCCTACTTTTCTCATTACACGGTCAAATAACGCAATTAGTTCAAACATAGCACTTGTTTCTACTTCTTGTTTTACTGCTAATTCGACGAGCGTTGCACGAATCATTGGGAAGTTTATCAGTTGATCTCCGAATGTCTCGCGGTTAGTAGCATAGTCCCTCGCCTCGTAGTAGGCCCTTCTCATTATTCCAATCGAAGCAACGGCATTACAGACTCTCGAAAGATTCAAGGCTTCCATCATATAGTAGATACCTTTTGATGGTTCCCCAACAAGATAAGCTTTTGCTCCTTCGAAAACTACCTCTCCAGAAGGAACTGCTCTTACCCCGAGTTTATCCTTTAACCTTCTTATTTGAATTCCATTTAGGCTCCCATCTTCATGTCTCCAAGGAACGGCGAATAAGCTAAGTCCTTTTGTTCCACTTGGAGCGCCTTCCATTCTAGCCAGCACCATCGCTACGCCACACTGTCCTGCATTTGAAGCAAAATATTTCTCTCCATACAATAGGTAAGTAGCGTCATCCTGTTTGATTGCCTTTGTCTCATTTGCACCTACATCAGAGCCGCCTTGACGTTCGGTTAAGAAGGTCGCTCCTTCATATAACTCAATCTCTCCAGTAGATACGACATGTGGGAGAAATTTCGCTTTCACATCCTCATCCGCATAATGTTCCAACAGATAGGCTGTTGCCATAGTTAAGGTAACCGGACAGTAAAATCCAGGCTCTGTTTGGGATAATAAATACCCTTGAGCATAGGAGTACACGTAATTTCCTGGAGTACCTAATTCCGGAATCTCCTTATGAACATACCCCACAATTCCTCTGTTATATGTTTCTTCTACCGTCTTTTTATACCCCTCATTAACCCAAATCTCCGAAATATCTTCTCCAAGACGGTTGTATTTGATTAATTTGGGTTGTCCTTCTCGGTCGGTATGGCTGGCACGTTCGTCTATCTCTCCGGCACAACTTGCACCAAAGTCTGTCAGCTCCAGATCTGCCCACTGATAAAAGGAAGGCGTTAAATACTTTTGTAAAACATTTTGCAAATGCCTATCATCTGTAAAAAAATTTACTGTTTTACTCATCTGTTTCATCACTCCTTATCGCTTTTATTCGATTTGTGAAGTCGTCTAGTAATTCTTCCATTTCTACTTTCAGCTCCGTTAGCTCCTTAATTCTGCTATTGAGCTCTTCTACTTTTTGGGTTCCATATTGAATGGTTCGTTCTAATTGTTTTTGACCACTTCGGTCTTTATCAAATAGCACAACCATCTCTTTTATTTCTTCTAGCTCAAAACCATAACGCTTTCCTCTAACTATTAATTTCAACCTAGCATGTTCCCGCTTTGAATAAATCCGGTGATTTCCTTCCGTACGGTCTGGTTTCAGCAATCCAAGCTCCTCATAATACCGAATCGTCCTTGTAGAAACATTAAACTCCTTAGCTAACTGTGAAATAGTAAGCATCCCATTTTACCCTTCTTATTTTTGAATATTTAGATATTTAATTTTATTTTACCATTAACGTTAACGTAAAGTTCAAGCAATAAAAATAGGTGCCAGGCACCAAATGGGCAAAATCCCCAGATGGTGCTGGCACCTAAAAAATCAATCTAACTCTTTCCTGTTTTTCCCTTTTACAAAACGGTACGCTAGGTAAGCAATGTATAGTGGAATTGCGATATAGATTAGGTAAGGATATTTAACATAGGTGCCTTGATAAATGACAAATAACAAGCATCCTAGAAAAATCGTTACGATGGTTCCGTATTTTGGTAGTGGCACTTCTTTAAAACTTGGAATTCTAAGTCGACTAACCATTAAGAAACAGAGTGCAGTAAAGATCACTGTTGTCACTATTTGTGGGAGGTAGTTTCCAAATAAAGTGAGCAAGGCTAAAATCCCACCAGCTGCTGTTATAGGAACTCCCGTAAAATAATTTCCTGATGATTTCGTTGTACTAATATTAAAACGTGCTAAACGATATGCACCAAACAATGGGAATAACCCTGCAATCGCAAGCCCTAACAATCCAAATTGATAAAAATACGTGTAATAAACTAAGAAGGAAGGTGCAACACCAAATGTAACAACATCTGCAAGTGAATCGAGCTCTTTCCCTAAATTGCTATCTGCTTTAAGCATTCTAGCTAATCTTCCATCCATACTATCTAACATCATTCCGATTAATATTAAGATTGCCGCATTGCTATATTGACCATTCGCTGCGAAACCAACTGATAAAAATCCACAAAATAAATTCCCTAATGTAAACATATTAGGAATACTTTTAATCAAGCGCGTACGCATAAGCATTTGTTTTCATCACTCCGTCATCTATTTATTTCTTATGTAAGGGACAATTTCCTGATTTTTTATTACGAAAAACCTAAACCAGTTCACTCCGTTTAGGTTCACCTATAGATAATTATACCATTCAGGATTAAATAGTGAATTTTTTCTTTAAATAGTTTAAAGCTTTTAAATAGTGTTTTTAAGCCAAAATACTCCCTCTAAATTTCTTAATTTAAACTATCACAAACAGATAATGTCTAGAAATATGGTCCGTTTCATTAAAATGGTAAAACATAACCAGTTGCTTTCTTTCTTATAAAATGGCACGCTTAATAAGTTGAGAATTTTAATTTAGAGAATGGCGAAGGTGATTATAATGATCGAAGTGAAAAAATCCCAAATTAGTGATGGAGAATTTGATAGAGGGGTTTTTGCTACCCAAGATATTACAAAAGGAGTAATGTTTCATGCAGCACCCGTAATCTCCTACTTAAATGAAGAACATCAACATATTGAAAAAACAATCCTTGCCGATTATACGTTCGAATATGGAATTAATCATTCTGCCATTCTTTTAGGATACGGCATGCTTTTTAACCATTCCTATGAGCCGAATGCAAGATACGAAATCAACTTTGAGGAACACACCTTTGACTTCTATGCATACAAAGACATCAAAGCTGGTGAAGAAATCCTCATCAACTACAACGGTGACGTCGACCAAATGGACCCACTATGGTTTAACAAAGACGAAGACACAGATGAAACAGCAAGTGAAGAGGAAAAATAAGTAAAAGGGTGCCTGTCACCCTTTTACAAAAAAGACCAATTGGGGCCAGGCCCTAATTGGTCTTTTTTAACATCTAGCCCTTCACTTCACTAGTTCTTTTGTTTCTACGCGACGATTTTGATCGTGGGAGAGGCGTGCCGCTTGGTTGATTAAGGTTAGATTGTGGCCATCCTGGTGTGTGATGCTAGGTGGTTGGCCTGTGAGAATCTGATTTACCCATTGTTCCATTGGCATGGGAAGTGAGGCTGACAGTTCAGAAAGGTCTGATTGATGCCAATCATTCTCTAAAAGATTACTCTTTAAACGAATTTTATTGTCTTCTATCATGAGTGTCCCTTCTGTCCCGTACAGCTCTAACTGAAATGGACTTCCATTGGAAACAAAGCTCGTTTCCAATATTCCGAGAGCTCCTGAGGCATACTCAACAACTGCCACTGCATTGTCATCTACTTCATAATCAAACGTTTGTTTAAGTCTTGCAGTGACTGCCGTAACCTCTCCACCTAGTCTATTTGTTAAATAAATCGGATGCGCACCAAGGTCTATAAACGCTCCTCCACCACATTCCTCGAAATTAAAAAAGTGTGTCGGTAGCCAACCATGAGGCCTCTCCTCCGTTGCAACCGCACCATTATGTGCCACCCTACAACGAATTGTCGTTAGCTTACCAAGTAGTCCCTTATCTAACACTTCTTGTGCATACAAATAGTAATTAGCTGCTAAGCGGGGCAAAGAGACCATAAGCATGACTTCATTTTCTGCAACTGCCTCTAAAATGGCTTGAGAATCTGCAACCGTTAGAGCAAGTACTTTTTCAGTAAAAATATGCTTCTTACTCTTCGCTGCATTAATAATGACATCTCGATGCATAAACGTAGGTGTGTCGACAATTACTGCATCAATTTCAGGATTAGCAAAGACTTCGTCTAACTCCTTTTCAAATTTTACCCCTAACTCATTTGCCCATTCTTGTCCCCTTGTTTCATCTTCATCCCAAACATGAGTGATTTCGATATGATCATTTTCTTTTGCCTGTGCTGCATAATCTACCGCATGTACATGCCATTTACTTAATAGAGCTACTCGAATCATCTAATCTTCCTCCCCTATGTATCTAGACTTCTTAAACTACTCCTTGCAAAGTTTCCTATTTTACTACTAAAAACCTATCTCAACATCCAGTTTATCTAGATAAACTAAAAAGGCAAGCTTTAATGCTTCACCCTTTTAGTTCAACTTTAATATCTAGATCTTCTCCAACTTTCTCGTCATTCTTGTCACGAGGAGCTTCCATTATAATGCGAACCCACTCAACTTCCTCAGCTTTAGAGCTTTCAAGCACATAAAAAATCGATGCTTGTTTTTTCTCTTCTCCCTCAAAGTTACCTTCAGGTGGAGGACCAAGTTTAGGATTTGGCATTGTAATTTCTTCGCCCGTATTTGTGATGACAGTAGCTTGATACGCATCAAAAGTAATCGATTCTTGCGAATTATTTACAACTTGAATATCAAGTTGAATATATTCTAGTTCATCTACTCCGACATACTCCGCAAATTCAGGTGATAATGCACCACTAATTGTAGCAACTTGATCAAAATCAACGGTTAGGGAACCTGTTTCTACCGCTTCTACTTTGTCGTTTCTTGCATGGAATGTGAAATCTCCACCCTCTGTTGAAATAGTCTCGCCTACTGGTGTAATCCAGTCAGGATCCGTTTGATTAGTTGACCCACTTGGTCCATCTTCCTTTTTCTCATTCTGCTCTACTGGATCCTTATTTTCCGTTGCATTGTTAGTTTCGTCTGAACATGCTGACATCATTGCTGCTAATAAAGCAGTCATGGATAATGCTACTAGCTTCTTCATTTCCAGTTCCCCCTTGATTGTATCTATATCTATAAAAATGATTATACTCTATATTTTCTCCAAATTGGTAGTATTCCGACAATTTTCTACCCATTCCTTTTTTTGCATAAAAAAATACCACAGCTTCACCACTGTGGCATCTCTTTTTTATCCTTCTAGTAATAAATCTTCTGGATCCTCTAATAATTGTTTTACCTTAACCAAGAATTGAACTGCGTCTTTCCCGTCAATAATTCTGTGATCATAGGAAAGTGCTAGGTACATCATTGGTCTTACTTCTACAGTATCGTTTTTATCTACAACAACTGGACGTCTTTGGATCGTATGCATTCCAAGGATACCAACCTGTGGAGAATTTAGAATTGGTGTGGAATATAGGGAACCGAAAATCCCACCATTAGTAATGGTAAATGTTCCACCTTGTAAGTCATTTAAGGAAAGCTTATTCGTTCTAGCTTTCTCAGAAAGAGCCCCAATCTCTTTTTCTATTCCAGCAAAGCTTAAACCGTCAGCATTACGCACTACCGGTACTACTAAGCCGTCATCTGTAGAGACTGCAACTCCGATATCATAATACTTCTTAAGAAGGATTTCATCCCCTTGAATTTCAGCATTTACAAATGGGAATGATTTTAATGCTCCGATGACAGCTTTTGTGAAGAAGGACATAAATCCAAGCTTCACTCCATTCTTTTTGAAAAAGGCATCCTTACGGCGGTTACGCACGTCCATAACAGCTGTCATGTCTACTTCATTAAAAGTTGTTAACATTGCAGCGTTGTGTTGTGCTTCAACTAGTCGTTTCGCAATAGTTTGACGACGTCTAGACATTTTAATTCTTTCCACTCGGTCATCCTGTTGTACGGGAGCTTTTGCCACTGCAGCTGGTTTCGATTCTACCGACTGAGCCTTCTTCGCTTCTAGTGATTGTTTATGTGCTTCCACACCTTCTACTCTCACCCTCCCCATTGGATCACGGTAAGAAACTTCATTAAGGTCAATTCCTAATTCACGTGCTTTTTTACGAGCAGCTGGAGAAGCTACCGCTTTGCGAGAAGTAGAATTTTTGTCCACTACTGTCACTTCAGCTTTTGCTGGTTCTGCTACTTTCTCTTGTACTGGCGCTGTTGTTTCTTGCACCGGCTCTTTTGCTACTGGTGCACTTGCTGCACCAGCCTCGCCTAGCATTGCAATAACTTGGCCAACTTCGACATTGTCACCAGGTTGAAAAAGAAACTCTTGAATAACGCCACTGTGCTCACTTTTAATTTCTACGTTAACTTTATCAGTCTCTAACTCCGCAATCGTTTCGCCTTTTTCAATAGACTCGCCTTCTTTTTTCGTCCATTCTGCAATGGTTCCCTCTGTAATGGATTCCGCTAATTCAGGTACTTTAATCTCGATCATCGGTTATCTCCTCCATGCCCTATGCTAACTCCTACTTCTAATGCACTTTGTACAATTCCAGCCTGCTCTTGCTTATGAATATGTGGTTCCCCTGTTGATGGACTTGAACGTTTAGGTCGTCCGATATATTTGACAGCTAGACCCTCAGAAGCGATTTCATGTAGAGGTGCCTTTACAACCGGCCAAGCTCCCATGTTTTTCGGCTCTTCTTGCACCCAAACTATTTCCTCTAGATTTGGATATTGTGCCGCTAGCTCTTCTATTTCCTTTTTAGGGAATGGATACAACTGCTCTACTCTGGCAATGTGTAGGTTCTCCACTGCATCATTTGGTAATTCAGCTAATTTAGTTGCTAAATCAATAGATACTTTTCCAGTACATAAAATAAGTCGTGTTACTTTTGACTTTTCTTGTCCAGTGCCTTCTTGTTCTACTAATAGATTAAACTTCCCTTCGCTTAACTCCGAACTTGGAGAAACCGTTAAGGAGTGACGAAGCAAACTCTTCGGTGTCATGACAATAAGTGGTCTTGCATCCACTGTTGTTGTCAGAAGTGCCTGTCTTCTTAAAAGATGGAAATACTGAGCTGCACTCGTAACATTCGCTACAATCCAGTTATTTTCTGCAGCAGAATTTAAGAAGCGTTCCACTCTACCACTGGAGTGCTCAGGTCCTTGTCCTTCATACCCATGTGGTAATAACATAACAAGGCTTGATTTTTGACCCCATTTAGCACGTCCAGCTGCAATGAACTGATCGATAATAACTTGGGCTACGTTTACGAAATCACCGAACTGCGCTTCCCATATCACAAGTGATTCTGGTGATTGAACGCTATAACCATAGTCAAACCCAAGTACAGCAGTCTCTGATAAAGGACTGTTGTAAAGCGAGAATGATGCTCGAGCTTCAGGAAGATTATGAAGGGCTACGAATCGTTCACTCGTTTTATTATCATGCAAAACAAGATGACGATGTGCAAATGTTCCACGTTCACTGTCTTGCCCAGTGAGTCGAATCGGCGTTCCATCAGCTAAAATGGAAGCAAAAGCAAGCGTTTCTGCTAAGGACCAATCGACCTTATTCTCTTTCGCTAACAAGCTTTCTCTTTTCTTTAAAATTCGTCCTAATTTCGGATAAACATTAAAGGTTTCTGGCCATTTTACCAGATTGCTATTTATCGCTTGTAACAGATCTTTGGAAACAGCAGTATCCATCTCTGGAACCTGCTCAATAATTTCATTTGGAACATATTTCACGATTTCTTCTTTATTTTCATTTTCTCGTAATTTATCAAAGATTGCTTGGAATTTATTCATCATTTCTGTCTTGTTGTTAACTACATCATTCTCTGAGATCAAACCTCGAGATACCAATTCTTTTGCATATTTCTCTGCAATTGTTGGATGGTTATTAATCTTCTCATATAAGAAAGGTTGCGTAACATTCGGATCATCCATTTCATTATGTCCAAAACGTCGATATCCCACTAAATCAATCACAATATCCTTTTTGAATCTATTACGATACTGATAAGCAAAATACATCACAGCAATACAACTCTCTGGATCATCTGCATTGACATGAATAATCGGAATTTCATACCCTTTTGCAAGATCACTTGCATATTTGGTTGAACGAGAATCTCCATAGTTTGTTGTGAAGCCAAGTAAGTTATTCGCAATAATATGAATCGTACCACCGGTCGCATAGCCCTTAAGCTTCGTTAAGTTCAACGTCTCTGCTACGACACCTTCTCCAGGAAAAGCAGCATCTCCATGAATTAGAACACTAAAGGAAGACTTTTTATCTTGCTTTGGATACCCTTTTTCAGAGCGGTCCTCTTGTGACGCGCGTGCAATCCCTTGAACTACTGGGTTAACGAACTCTAAATGACTCGGATTATGAGCAAGATTAATTCGAATGAATTGCTCCTTTTCTCCTTCAATTCTACGATCTGCACCCATATGATACTTTACATCACCGGACCAACCAAAGTTGATTCCGCGTGAACCTTCTGATGGAACAAGTTCCTTATTTGGTGAATGATGAAACTCAGAAAAAATTAACTCGTAAGGTTTTCCAAGTACGTGTGCAAGCACATTTAAGCGACCTCGATGTGCCATTCCGATACTAATATTTTCTGTCCCATCCTCAAAACCAGATTGAACAAGTTTGTCGAGCATTGGTACTAACATATCCAAACCTTCAATAGAAAAACGTTTCTGTCCTACAAAGGTTTTGTGCAAAAACTTCTCAAAACCATCTACATGTAGCAAGCGTTCGTATAACTCGATACGCTGTTCCTTAGAGATTGGTCCTTGTATCCTATTTTTCTCAATGTAATCATTTAACCAAGTTTGTTCCTCTTCATCATGAATGTGACCAAATTCATAAGCAATCGTGTGCGTATAAATACGTTTTAGATGCTCGTAAGCTTCCCAACCATTCGAAATCGCTTCTGGTGCACTTTCCCAAATTAGGTCAACCGGAATTTGTAACAGATCCTCTTTACTAAGTCCATATGTCTCAATATCGAGAAATCCGACATTATCTTGTTCTTCATATTGAATCGGGCTTATATTTGCAGCCAAATGGCCTAGTGTACGAATGTTTCTTAAAAGTTTAGTTGCTGAAATAACCTTTTTAATTGCTGTTGGTGGAACAGTAGATGTTTGCTCTTCTTTTGCTTGAATTTGAAGCGTCTGCTTTTGCTCCATTTCTGGTGGAGGACCCATCTCTTCAAACAATATTCGAATCGTATCATCCACAGACTCTGGATCTTGCTTATATTTATCGTATACTTCGTAGATATAACCCATATTAGGACCATAAAAGCGCTCCCAAATATGTTCTCGTTCTTGGTTACTCATCAGTCATGCCTCCATTACTATTGCCTACTACAGCTATCTAATATATCAGAATAATAACTATATATACTATATTACATCATAAATGAAAGTTATTAAACCGTTTACATTCCATTACCCTAAAAAAAGATTTTTAACAGGGAAAAATCTTTAAAATTCCGCTCTCGAATATCGAATTTTGTCGAACTTCGTCACAGGTTTTCTATCTAATTAAGTGAATTTTATAACAATAAACTATAGGCTCTGTTAAATACCTCCATCGGGAGTATTTCAACTATCCGCCTTTTTTCCATTCTCATCTATCGGTAACCAGGCTACGAATACCGTTTTTCTATGTAGAAGGAATCCCCTATAATCAGGGGATTCCTTCCTTTCTCTAATCTTCTTTTTTCTCGATAACTTCCCCTTCAACATGTCCCTTCTTCATTTGATTTCTTAGTTTGCGGTTTTCTTTTGATTCAAAAATAATATCCATATCATAGTCATCGGTGTAGAGTTCCTCTGCCTTAATATATAGACTCAATCTCTTATGGTTGAATAGTTGCTTTTCCCCTTTAACAAAGACCTCCACATTTCCTCGATCATCGGCTGGTTTGTAAACGATCCCGAATTCATTAATCGAAGGAATCTTCACATTATCTCCAATTTTGAATACTATTTCATGGTTGAATTTCTCTTGAACAGCATGCTTTTGCTTATGAATATACTTTTTGTTCATGGCTAGTTGCTTATTTAATTCCTGCAGCGATTTACTTGTAGCTGTCGTATAATCTTTGTTCTCTTTATAGGTAATTTCATGAGCTCGTTCAATAAGCTTTGGGTGCATTCCCAACCTGAGCGCAATTGCGAATGCTTGGCTATCTCCACCTTTTCCGACAATCAATCGATAGGTCGGCTGAAGTGTTTTCACATCGAATTCCATTGATCCATTGGTAAAACCCTCGCGAACATTAGCAAATTCTTTAATTTCACTATAATGCGTCGTCGCAAGCATCGTTGTACCTTTATTGTATAATTCTTCTAAAATGGAAGTAGCTAATCCCATCCCTTCTGCAGGATCAGTACCAGATCCCAACTCATCCAACAATACCAAGGTTTGTGGTGTTGACTCTGCCAAGATTTCTATAATGTTTTTAATTCTTGAAGAAAAAGTACTTAATGACTGCTCAAGGCTTTGGCCATCTCCTATGTCGACAAGAATTTTTTTGAAGATCGCAATCTCACTTCCCACATCTACAGGTATGTGCATGCCACACTGAGCCATCATGGTGAGAAGGCCGACCGTTTTGATCGTAACGGTTTTTCCTCCGGTGTTTGGACCTGTGATAACTAGTGCATCAAAATCCTCTCCTATTACAACGTCTAGTGGCACTGCCTTTTTCCCTAAAAGTGGATGGCGTGCTCCTTTTAAACGAATGAGATGATGCTCATTTATTTGCGGTGCAATCCCGCCTGTCGCCATGCTGTACTTCGCCTTAGCAAAAATTAAATCATAGCTTACCATCATATCTACTGCTATTTTTATTTCCTGCTCATGCTCTTCAACTAACCCTGTTAGAGCAAATAAAATCTTTTCTTCCTCTACATCTTCCTGAACTTTGAGCATGTTAATCGAATCCTGGATAAGACTTATTTCCTCTGGCTCCATATATACGGTTGATCCAGAAGCTGAAATATCCAATACTGCACCTTTTATGTTGTTTTTATATTCCTTTTTTACCGGAATCACAAATCTTCCGTTTCTAATACTTACGATACTCTCTTGAAGATATTTACTATTTTTATTCGACTTGACGAATTGTTCTATGCGACTTTTTATACGTTCTTCTAAGGTAGATAACTGCTTTCGAATTTTCAATAACTCTTTACTTGCGTAGTCATCCACTCTACCGTTACGAATGCAGCGTACTATTTCATCTGCGACATGCTCTAACCCGAAAATTGAGTGAACATACGAAGTTATCGTAGGAGCTACAAATTCTTTATCCCTCATAAATCGTTTCAACTTCTCGATACATACAAGAAACTCATATAGACTTATTAGTTGGTCAGGTCGACATGCCACACCCTTATGAAGGCTTTTTAGCGTGTATGAAATCCCATGAAGCCCATGAATAGGTACACTCGAACTTATTTCTAAAATCTTTTTTCCCTCTGTGACCTCACGCAGCCATGCATCAATTTGCTTTTTGTTAGTCGATGGCATAAGTGAAATTATCTCTTCTTTTCCTAACTCTGAAAGAGCATAGGATGCTATTTCTTTTTTCAAATCTGTAAATTGTAAAGCTTGAATGGTGCCATTGTTCATTTTGATTTCCTCCTAGTATTTAAGAATATACAATCCGCCAATTGGAAAGTGATTCAATACGTGCGAGAAAATGCAAGAGCAAGGTCTTCACCCTATTTTCAGATAAGAAGAAAAGCTTTATTTCCCTAGAGATTTATAGGTAGATGCTGAAGCTAGAAAATATGCTAACCTCAAAAATCATGCTTTTCTTTCCATATAAAAAAACGCAGAGAACAACACTCGTTCTTTGCGTTTGAATGGTAGTTTTTAATTGATGTGGTGATAGATAAAACAATATCTATTCACTAACTAACATTATGGAGTAGGCGCAAACCCGTGTTCTTAACATTTCGCGTGAAAAAACATAACCAAATAAACCTCGACATTTAGCCGAATGTTCGTTTTTTCGACACGCACGTATTAAATTACGTTAGTTAAGAACGATACCTTCCATAAAACATACTCCTTTGTATAGCAGATGCTTCCATTATATACAAAAAGTCAATGACTGTCACTACTCAAAGTAGTACTTTTAAAGATTTTCCAAAACCACCATCTGAAGTAAGCATTTGAATAATCTTCTCTGTTGCTTATACTCTCTTCTCTAAATCCTTTGCCGTTTTACTTGTCTCCACTTCTTTTTCATCCTTCAGCGTTCCAAATAATACATCAACAAATGGAGTGGAGACTCCATACCAGTAATTTTCATTTTTAAAATGATGTAGAATATGCATCTTCTTGACCCATTTCCCAAATTTCGATTTCGGTTTAATTGGCCGATGCGCGACATAATGTTTCCATTCATAGAGTAATAGCATCGTCTTTAAGCCAGCAGCAAACGTTAATGTCAGCCAAAGGTTTCCGGCAATAAAATAAAATACTAATACTAAGACAGATAAATTTGGAATGCTATACCATAAGGGTAAAAATAAGAGATGCAGATTATTCGGGTCTGTATGATGATCGTAATGTAAGCGTTTTAGCATCTTTAAAAAGAAAGGGTGCTTCGGTGGTTTTAAATGAAACAAAAAACGATGTGTCAGATACTCACTGAACATAAACACAAGTAACCCAACAACAAATAAAATCACACTCCACCAAGTCAAACCACGCCATACTTGGACAGATACATTCAATGCGATTAATCCTATTAAAATCGTAATATCAGGAAACAAAAAGAACTCCTTATAAAATCTCCTCATCAGCCTACTCTCCTTTTCCTATTTTATTTTAGTTTGTTCTATCCACATCTGAATGCTTTTTTCCATCATCGTAGTTACTAAATATTCCGCCTGACTACCATCCCCTGTTAAACTTGCTAACATAAGCTCTCGATAGTATTCACGTGATGCTTGACGATACGAATCTTGATAGAAGTAGTGGGTCGCCATTTTTATATACAACTGCTGAAAACTGTTTAAGATTAATAGATAAATAGGGTTAGGTGACGCCGCTGCGAGCCCCCTTTGAAGACGCCAATCATATAGAGCAAACGCCTTTGCCTCATCTGGAACATTTTCGCTTTCTTTTAACAACGCAATTACAGCAAGTGGTTTGTGTGTCACAGCATCCTTCACATAAGCAGGTGACAAGCTTTTTCTTAATTCTAATAAGTGAATGATAAAGTCATTAGGAATACTTTCTTCCTCCCCTAACAAATGGACGATGGTCATTAAATTTCCATCCTTCCAGTAATCATTGACCACAGCTCTTTGCCCACTTCGGATTGTTAACCAACCATCCCTTTCTAATCGCTGTAATACCTCCCGAATCACCGGTCTACCCACACTAAATTCTGTTGCTAATTCCCGTTCAGAAGGCATTTTGGTACCTGGTACATACTCTTCATTTAAAACTTTACGAATAAACTCTTTTTCAATTTTATCTGTTACTCTCACTATTACACCCCTAAACTGGTAATACCAAATTTATAATTGGTATTACCAGTTTATACATCCAAAAAAGTAAAATGCAACAATTTTCTGAAATTATAGATAAAAGTTTAATCGCATACAAAAAAACCTGTTTCCAATCTACGAAACAGGTTTCTAGTAGGAATTTATTTGAATCTGAGAACTTAACAAGAAAAACTATGAAGATATAGAGCTTTATATCCCAAATGTATTTCCACCATTAACAGATAGCGACTGACCCGAAATAAAGCTAGATTCACTTGAAGATAAAAATAAAACGGCTGAAGCGATATCTTGCGGAACTCCTACTCTGCGCAAAGGAACCGTTTCAGCATAACCACTCGGGTCTATACCAGCATGCCTCTCGACTGGAACAAAACCTGGGTTAATTAGATTTACTGTAATTCCATAAGGACCTAATTCACTCGCCCAAGAGCGAGTCATTCCTAGTTGAGAAGATTTTGCCGTGACATAACTAGAAAAATTGGAATTTCCTAATTGAATCACTTCACTACCGATATTGATAATTCTCCCTTCTTGCTTTTGCTTCATTCCAGACAAGACTGCTTTTGTAAGGAGCAAAGGGGCCTTAACGAAAAAATCGAGTTGATCGAGGTAGTCTTTCCATGTACTATCTTCTATCGACAATTCAGGTTGAGGGCCTGTCGCATTATTCACTAAAATATCAATGGTACCCCCGCATTGCTCTTCCGAATCTTGAATAAGCTCTTTTACCATCACTTCGTTTGTGATATCCGCTTGAATAGCGAACGCTTTTCCCCCAGCCTCTTGAATAGCTGCGACTGTTTCGTTAGCGTGATTAGAATTATTTGCGTAATTCACAATAACTGTTGCTCCTGCTTCTGCAAGTGTTTTACTTATAGTTTTACCAATTCCTCTTGAACCGCCCGTAACCAAAGCAATTTTACCTGATAATATTTTCACTAAATCACCCTACCTCTCTACTAAATAATACTTATAGAAAAAGACAGAAGTTCTGTTATTCTCCTGCCTTTTATATCCTGCTATTAGACTTCAAACCAGTTATTTTCGATCGTTTGTTTATACCAATAGAAACTGTCTTTTTTGGTTCTTTCCAATGTGCGATAGTTCACATGGACAATCCCAAAGCGCATGCTATATCCCTCTGCCCACTCAAAGTTATCAAGTAGCGACCACGTCAAATATCCTTTAATGTTAACACCGTTCTCCATACTTCTATTTAATGCAACTAGATGTTGTTTTAAATACTCTAATCTACCATGATCACTTACTCTTCCGTTCACTGGCTCATCGTTGTAACAAGATCCATTTTCCGTTATATAAATCGGTATCTGGCCATAATTTTCTGTAATATAGGTTAATACTTTATAGAAGCCTTCCGGATAGACATTCCAACCAATATCAGTTTTCTGATAGCCTTGATCTACTCTTTCATGATCAAATAGACCTTCATTTTCTTTATAACGACTAACACTGCCTGTATAATAATTAATTCCTAAAAAATCGATTGGTTGATGAATGGTTTCTAAATCTCCTTCTTCAATCGGAATACTTATCCCTTTTTTCTCAAACCAACTAAGCATAAATTCTGGATAAGAACCTTTAAAAACTGGGTCAAAGAACCATTCTATAAACCAAGCATTCGCCCTAGTGCATGCCTCAATATCCGCTTGCCTTTGTGAGAAGGGTTCATTCCACTCCACATTTGGTGCATAACCTATTTGTCCCTCTATACCTAAAGTTCTAAAGCATTTCACTGCTACCCCATGAGCAACATGTAAATGATGCGCTACATTTACAGCAAGTTGTAGGTCTTGGTTGCCTGGTGCATGCGCTCCAATATAGTTGGAAAGAAAGGAAACGCACCAAGGTTCATTAAAGGTAATCCAATGCTTTATTTTCCCTTTAAATTCATTAAACATTGTTTTGGCATAGACTTCAAAAGCATCGATGGTAGCACGTTCATTCCATCCACCTTGATCTTGTAAAGCCTGTGGCAAATCCCAATGGTAAAGTGTACACAACGGTTCTATCCCATTAGCTAGAAGCTCATCTACAAAACGATGATAAAAATCAAGTCCTTCTTGATTTACTTCACCTGTTCCGTTAGGAAAAATTCTTGGCCAAGCAATTGAAAAACGATACATACTTATGCCGAGATCTTTCATAATTTGGATATCCTCTTTATAGCGATGATAGCTATCACAAGCTACATCCCCATTATCCCCATTAACAACTTTACCAGGAGTCTTCGAGAAGGTATCCCAAATAGACGCGCCTCTACCTCCTTCTTTATAGGCACCTTCTATTTGATAAGAAGCAGTCGCTGTACCCCATTTCATATCACGTGGAAATTGTATAATTGCCATAAAGATTACCTCCGATTTACATTTGTTGACGCTCCTTTTTATTGCTAGTTCGTTATAAAAAGTATATTCCTTTACAAAGTTTCGGTTGTCCTTACAAAGGAAAAGCTACAAATTGAATAAATTGCAAAAGCAGTAAGACTACCGCACACAAGCAAAAGTAACGGGAAGAAGTACATACCAATGAAAATGAGTGCTATCGTTAGCACACAAAGAAGGGTTGTTCCAATTTTCCCGAGAGAATAGAACAAAGCATTCTTCAAAACTGATTTTATTGGTAATTCATAGTTTACTAATGTAGGAAATAAATAGATCGTAGTAAACAAATAGATCATGCCACAGAATAAAAGTAAGGAGATCAGCCATATTTTCCCCACGAACTCCAGTTCATTTATTAGATAAAAGTCTATCGCTATAACAAGACCAAGTAAGCTCCATATTGCACCAATCTTAAAGCTTTTCTGCCAGTTGTCTTTAAACAGTTTAAAAAAGGGTTTGATAATGCCATAATCAACCCCTTCTGATTTCCATTTCCGAACCACGCCAAACAATGCTGTAGTTGCAGGGAAGATAGGAATAATCAATAGACAAAGTAACACCCAGACCAGATTTAAAAGGAGAAATGCCGTAAATATTTCTAACATTCGATACACATGGTTTCGTGTTATTTCTATCATCGTCCATCCCTCCTATTTTTGTTAAATGCCTAGTTAAGACTTTCGAACAACTAAATCTGGCTCTACTAAGACCGATTTTATTTCTGTAAGTCCATTTATTAGATCATTAAGCATATATGCAGCGAGCTTTCCGATTTTTTCCTTATCCTGTCTGACCGTCGATAATTGAGGATCACTATAACGGCAAGCTTCAATATCATCACAACCAATGAGTCTTATATCATTAGGTACCGATAATCCCGCTTCTCTAATTGCGCGTAAGGCCCCTAAAGCCATCATATCCGATGCTGCGAACACTGCTTTTGGAATCGAATCTACTTGTAAGATATTTCGCATCGCCTCGTATCCACTTGCTTCATAAAAGTTTCCGTATTCCATCCACTCTTCCTTAATCGGCAATCCAAACTGCTGCATGGTATGAACAAAGCCTTCCCGACGTAATTCCGCAATGATCGACTCTTTCTTTCCACCAATATAGGCAATTTCCCGAATCGATTGTAAGTAGAGATATTCCACCACTTTTGCAGAAACCTTCGAATTATCCGTCATAACATAGCTAGAATTAGGTCCAACTGTTTTAATGTCTACTCCAACACATGGGATGTCACTTTGCACTAATTCGTGGACAGCAGACTCAATCTCCTCACCAGCGATAATTAAGCAGCCATCTACATGAAAATGCCTGCATCTAGCTAAGTAGCTACCATTATCTTGTTGAAATTTTTCATTAGAAAATATAAGAATATCGTATCCCAGTAACCCTACTGCTTTTTTAAAGGCAGTAACTACCTCGTTGAAAAATGGATGATTAAAATCTACATTTATTTTCCCAGCATAAATTAAGCCAATTAGATTGGACTTTTTAGTCGCTAGAGCCTTTGCAGAAAAAGTAGGTTGATAGCCAGTATCTTGAATAATATCTAATACCTTTTTCCTCGTAAGCTCATTTACGCCGTTATAGTTATTTATTATTTTTGAAACAGTAGCAGGAGATACTCCCGCCATTTTTGCTATATCACGTATCGTTAAACTCATTAAAATCCCTCTTATCTGATTCCCTATTAATTAGCTTTTCACAGCTCCCTGAGTCAAGCTTGAAATGAACATTTTATTGAACAATAAAAATACAATAACAAGAGGCACTGTTGCCCAAAATGTTCCTGAAATAATCATACCATTGTCGCGAACATAGTTGTCAATTAGCGTTCTAATAGCGATTTGAATAGTATGAGAGGACTCTTCACGCAAGACTACAAGTGGCCATAGGAAGTCATTCCACATGTACATGAATTTAATAATAGCTAAGGTGGCAAATGCCGGAAGAATTACCGGTACTACAATGTTCCAATATATTCTAAAGTTAGAACAACCATCGATCTTAGCCGCCTCTAACAGGTCATCAGGAACGGCACTTTTAATATATTGTCTCATCCAGAAAATACCGAAAGCATCGATTAAACCCGGAACTATTAATGCCTTTAAATCGTTTAACCAGCCAAGCTTTGTAATAATATAATAGGTTGGTATTAATCCGAGCTGTGGTGGTATCATCATTGTTACTAAAATCGCTATAAAAAGAACATTTTTCCCTTTAAATTCGAACTTTGCAAAAGCAAATCCTGCAAGTGAACAAAGAAAGAGAACTCCGATTGTTGTCACAGTGGCCACAATTAATGTGTTGAGCATCGCACCAAAGAAATCGATATTTGCTAACACATTGGAGAAATTTGTGACTAGTTCACTTCCGGGAAAAATTGCTGGTGGTACTTTATTAATCGCACTATTATGATTGGTAGCCATGACAAACATCCAATAAAAAGGAAAGATTGATAGAAGCGATCCAGAAAATAGTAAAAAATAAAGAAAGAGTTTAGATATCGAAATCTTTTTCCTACGACTTGTAGTTTCCATTGCTTCCACCCCCTATTTACCGATTTTGTTTGTAATGTACATATTAATAGACGAAAAGATAATGATTAAGATAAACAAGACAATCGCGGTCGCAGAAGCTGGACCAAATGCCATGTTAACAAAGGCTTCCCTCCAGAGATAAAGAACAACTGTCATTCCCTCTTCTCTAAATGTTCTTCCTAAAAACACAAGTGGTTCAGCAAAGATCTGTAAGGAACCAATGGTTGACAAGAATACAGTAAATATAATCATTGGTTTTAACATAGGTACTGTAATAAATCTAATTTGCTGAAAAAGCGTTGCTCCATCTATTTTTGCTGCCTCATATAGATCGTTAGGAATACTTTGTAGTCCCGCTAAATAAATGATGGTATTATATCCTACCCAACGCCAGAATATCATGGTCGCAATGGCGATTTTCACACCCCATCCTGTCGTTCCCCATGAGATTGGATCTATTCCAAACCATCCGATAATAACGTTCATTAATCCAAAGTCTTGATTGTTAAACATAATTCCAAAAACGATTGCAACAGCAACGGTAGACGTTACATATGGCAAGAAAATAGATACTCGGAAAAAGTTTTTAAATCGGACGATTGCTGAATTCAAAGCAAAAGCTAACAATATCGCAACGATCAGTTGGGGCACCGTTCCAAGCACTCCAATAATGATAGTATTGGATAATGATTTCCAAAACAATGGATCTGATAATACTAGTTGAAAATTCCGGAAACCAACAAACTCCATCTCTCCAAAACCATTCCAGCGTTGAAAGCCTAGATAAAAACTAAAAAGGATCGGAAATAGGCCAAATATCGCAAAGAGAATAAAGAAAGGGGAAATATATAAATAAGCAGATATGGCGTTCTTTGTTTTCTCTTTCAGCCTTCTTTTGGGAGTTGGGAGTTTTTCCTGAGCTGGCTCAGTTTGAAGCATTGCCATCTTCATCCTCTCCTAACGTTTAAAATAGACTACCTAGACAAATCTGCCTAGGTAGGTTCTTTAATAATGATTACTGTCGTTCTAATTGAGTTTTGATTCGCTTGAGTGCTTCTTCCCACTCCTTCTCTGGATCTGCTTTATTAACCGTTACATTTGTTAATGCTGTCACAAGCTCGGCGTTTACAATTGGATAATGTTTACCCATGTAAACTGGTTTTACAGCCTCAGCTGCTTCTGCAAAGATTTTAGCTGTCGGAAGATTATTGAAATATTCATCTGTAAAGCTTGTAAATTCTTCTTCAGTATAAACAGATGGTGCAGAGGGGAATAAACCATTGTTAGAGAAGGATTTCAACTGCTGTTCTGGTGAAGTCAACCATTGGATGAAATCATACGCTTCCTCTGGATACTTTGATTCCTTTGGTATTGCAATAAAGGATCCACCCCAGTTTCCTGCACCCTCTGGCATCGTAGTTACAGCCCAATTACCTCCTGATTCAGGAGCATTACCCTTTATATTTGCTACCATCCAAGAAGGCGCAAGTAAGGTTCCATAGCTTCCATCTGCCATTGCAGCACCCCATTCAGGTGACCAAAGACCATTTTGACCAACTAGTCCTTCTTGAATTAGTTTGGTCGTAAAGTCATACGCTTCTTTCACATATGGAGAACTTTCAAGAATTAGTTCATCTTTTTCATTAAAGTATTGCTCTGGCGCCTGATCACGCACCGCATTGAATAATAACTCTGGACCATCTACAATATTTTTTCCTGTTTTCTCTTTTATTGTTTTTGCTAGTGTATGAAACTCTTCCCACGAATCTGCTAAGGCTGCTACTTCCGTTGGATCGGTTGGCAATCCAGCCTCTTCAAAAACATCCGTACGATAGAACATAGTAGTTGGACCAATATCCGTTGGAAGCCCTAATAGAAATTCTCCATCTGGTGTTTGAGCATTATTCCAAACCCAATCTAAGTAATTTGCTTCTAATTCATTAGCACCATAATCATTTAAGTTATTAAAACTATCTTTCGCATCTAAAAATTTAGCTACTTGACTAATTTCGATCATGGTTAAATCTGGTGCTCCACTACCAGCAGCAATAGACGTAAATAAGTTATTATGAAGGTCGTTCATTTCGGTAAAATTCACTTTAATCTGTACATCAGGATTATCTTTCATATATTCTTCCGCTAAAATATCATAGCCTGCACTTCCAAATACCCAAAAATTCAGATTCACTTTTCCATTACTAGATTCAGTGGATGAATCATCTCCACTACAAGCAGCCAAGATAAATGTGAGCATTGTTGCCGTAATTCCAATACTAAGCCATTTTTTAATCTTCTTCATATCCTAATCCCCCTAGAAATTTTTTAGAATTAAAGAAATCTTCAATAACTATCAACAACAATCTAACTTTTTAATGCCCCCCTAAGAAATTAATATTGAAAAAGCCTTTTAAAAACCATTCATGCATCCACTACGAGGTCTTTTAGGTGTAGGAATTTAAAGTTCATCGAAACCGGTTTACATAAAAACCAAAAAAATATAGAACAAAATCCATCACCCTTTAATAGAAACCGCTTTCATGTAATTAATAATATGACTCATTTGAGAAAATATCAATCTTTTTTTCATAATTTTGATTTAATAAATAAATTATATAGAAATCGGTTTCGTACAATAATATCAACCTAATTAGCTTTAATTAACAAAGCATTTACTCCTATGTATCCTTAGTACTTCCACGCTGTATAAAAAACGAATTACATGAATACAATAATGGGTAAATATTTTTTAAAAAGAGGTGTTCCAATGACAAAAGCATTAGAAACGATTTCAGCCATTCTAAAAAACTTTATCGACGAAGAACCAAAGATTCCTCTTCATGTTGGGGAAGTTATGGATCTATGGACTGCATTTGTTGCTTTTCATGAGGCACACACTCTTTATCAAATTGCGCAAAACACAACAGTTGACCCGGATTTAAAACATGTAATAGATAATGCATTAGAAGGTAGTAAATCTGATACAAAACTAATAGAAGATTTTTTACTTAAAGAAGGTGTTCCACTTCCTTTAGTAAATCCCGATAAGCCAGATTCTAGAGCCATGTCAGTACCTGAGGGGGTTAGACTGAATGATGATGAAATCGCTAATTTAATCTCTGTAAAAGTGGCTGCATCCATAACATTTTGTGCACAGGCTATGTCCAAAACAGTAAGAAGTGACGTTGGGATAATGTTTTTCCAAGTTCAAGTTGAATTAATGAAATTTGCAGCTCCATTAAAAAATTTAATGAAAGAAAGAGGTTGGTTACGAATCCCTCCAGAATATAAAACTCCTGGACAACCTTATAAATAGGCCTTTTTATTGGGATTCAAATTCATTTATTTGATGACGGAGATGGTACTACATAACGTGAATATTTCTAAAAAAGCAATCCATTTAAATTAAACAAATGATTGATTAAAAAAAGCTTACCCTCAACATTAGGATAAGCATTTATCATTAGCTTTAATTACGAATACCATTTATGCCATAAATGACCATTATTCCCTCTTACAAAAGTATCGATTCTTTCTCTACCCCAGGAAACAGCTCCTGGCGAAGATCGCACCCCACCTCGTGGTGAACCAAGATTCACCCACTCGCTCCACCTTGATCCATTCCAATATTTTTGCCACAATCTATTATCTTCACCAGTAACAAAGCAATCGAGTCTATTTTGTTCCCAAGATGCTACCGATGGCGTTCCTTCGAATCCACCACGTGGTGAACCAAGATTCTCCCATTGACTCCAATGTGAGCCATCCCACCACTTATGCCAGAGGTGGTCATTTTCTCCCCGAACAAATGTATCGATACGGTTTGCGCCCCACGATACAGCTCCCGGAGAACCTTTTAAGCCACCGCGAGGAGATCCAAGGTTTTCCCACTGACTCCAGCTTCTACCATCCCACCATTTATGCCAGAGATTATTGTCTTCCCCTTGAGCAAAGCAATCGAGACGGTTTGCTTGCCAAGAAGCAACAGCCGGTGATCCTTTAAAGCCTCCACGCGGGGCACCTAGGTCTTCCCATTGGCTCCAACGTGAACCATCCCACCATTTATGCCATAAGCGATTATTTTGTCCTCTAACAAATATATCGATACGATTTGCACCCCACGATACAGCAGCTGGTGAATCTTTTAAATTCCCGCGCGGGGCACCGAGATCTTCCCAACGACTCCATTTCCTGCCATCCCACCACTTGTGCCACAAACGATTATTTTCTCCGCGAACAAAACAGTCCAGACGATTAGTCCCCCACGAAGAAACTGCTGGCGACCCCTTAAAGCCTCCAAACAGCGGAGCACCTAAGTCCTCCCACTCTCTCCAGCTAGCACGCATGTCGGCATCAGTCTGATTTCTATAATATCCTGGTCTTGGATAGTATTGAGGGGATGGATAAGGATATGGGTATGGCGTTGGATAGTACGGGTAATAAGGATAGTAAATAAATGGACGTCTAGGACGCGGCGGATAATAAATAATTCTTTCATTCGAATAGTTATTTCGATAAGCTATTTGCTGTTGCTGATATCCTTGTGGAAAGAACATAGAACAACCTCCCCATGATGATTCTGCCTATTAGTCTATGCAGGATTATCATAAATGGAGTTAGTACTAAAGAGAGGAACACACTTACTTTCGAGGTAGAACGCCCCATAAGTAATGGGAGTTTTTTTGAAGGTTATTTTGCTATCTGTTAGGTAAATCCCTAAATCCGTCAGATAAACCTTTATTTCCCTTAGCTAAATCCGGATTTCTATTAAAATCAAACCTAAATTCCTTCTCTTGCAGGGCCTAATGCGAGAATTTTTCAGTTTCTATGTAATTTAAGTCTTTTTTCAAAAAATGGGGCTCTTTCAGGTAATATTTTTGCTTTTTTCATCGCCTAGCCTACACTAGGAGTTCGGTTACCCCAAAAAAAGCAATCAACCTTGACCAGACGTCACGGATGATTGCTTCTTTTTTTACATAACCCTATACTAGGTAGCCTATCAAAAACTTTAACTTGCCTCTGTTGTCCAGTTACTACCGTATTCTTCTACGACAATCCGAATCAAATCCGAATCCTCACCAAGTCCAGTAAGCTCTTGAATTGCCTCGTTTAAGCCTTTTTCTTGAATTAGTTGTTGGATCTCGATAGCTTCTTCGTCTTGTTTGGCATCATACTTTAAAGCCGCTACAATCCCTTTTGCTAAATAGGTTGGCGTTTCTCCCATTAAATCTAGGTATTGTCTTGCTGGTGCTATTAATCTGTCATTTGCACCAAGTTTACGCATTGGCGCTCTTCCCACTCTTGTTACTTCATCTGTAATATATGGATTTAAGAAGCGTTTCAGTATTTTTTGGATGTATTCCTGATGATCTTCTAAATTAAATCCGTATTTTTTCACCAAAAGAGCTCCTGATTCATTTAATGCTTGTTCGACCAATCTTCTTACTTCTGCATCTTCTAACGCTTCATTAATCGTCGGAAACCCTAATTGATAGCCAATATAAGCAGTAATCGCATGTCCAGTATTGACGGTGAATAGTTTACGTTCGATATATGGGGTTAAATCCTCGACAAAAGTAATTCCTTTTATCGAAGGAGTGATTCCTACCACTTTTGACTCATCTACCACCCACTCATAGTAAGGTTCCACTATTACCATAAGTTTATCTTCGTTCGACTGATTCGGCACAATGCGATCCACTGCAGCATCAGGAAAAGCAAAGTATTCGTCAAAGGAAGCTATTTCTTGTTCAGAAATCAGCTCATATACACTCTTTTTCAAAAGAGTGCTTCCACCAATCAAATTCTCACATGCAATAATATTTAATGGCTGTGGGTTGACCGCTAATCTTTTACGCAACCCTTGAACTAAAGCTTTTGCAATAATTGGCAAGATTGCAGGACCAACAGCTGTTGTCACTAAGTCAGCATTTACAATTGCCTCTACTAGTCTTTCAGGTTCCGTCGCGCTATTAATTGCTGCTACATTTCCAACAGTTAGTTCGTCTTTCGTTCGATCAGCTAAAACAACCCGATACTCTTTCTTCTCATTTAAAAGATCAACGACTTCCTTATTCACATCTACAAAGGTCGTGTGATAGCCTGATTGGTATAGTAAGGCACCAATAAATCCTCTTCCTATATTCCCAGCACCAAAATGGACGGCTAACATATTAGTTGACTCCTTCAAAAAATTCTAAAATCTCTTCTTGAGAAGTAGCAGCAACAATTTTCTGGACATTTTCTTCTTCGGAGCAAACAATCGCAATTTGAGAAAGAATATCTAAATGTTCATTATCCTTTCCAGCGATTCCGATTAGTAACTTCACTACATTCCCTTCACCAAATTCAACACCATTTGGCACTTGAATAATGGCAATCCCGGATTCTTTCACTGCCTTTTTCCCTTCTTCGGTACCGTGTGGAATAGCTACAAGATTCCCCATATAAGTTGAAGTTAACGCTTCACGCTCTAGCATTTTTTCAATATAAGAAGGTTCTACATAACCGCGCTTTACTAATAGATCACCCGTCATTCTTATAGCCTCTTCCTGTGTTTTTGCAGTAGCATTTAATTGGATATTTTCTAATGATAAAATTGATAATGACATGTTATACACTCCTTAGTTCGTATAGTTTTTCATAGAAGAAATGGTTTAATTTTGCTGCTAGATAAGAGGAAATTTCCCTCTCGTCTTGCGATTCAAACAATCGTATACTTTGTTCATTTTCTATAATGGTTGCACTAATTTGACTTAACACCTCTAAACCAGCTACATCGATGGATTCAGGAGCCACTAAGATTAAAATCGTTTTTGCCTTCATCTCTGATGCATCCATCGCCTTAATAGTTAGTGGCTGAACAAGGGTGTAGACTATTAAGGCTGGTTCTTTCACCGCTTTGCTCTTCGCATGAAATAACGCTAGCTCGGTTCCTGGAATTCCAAGTCCTCCAAGCTTTTCCCGCTTCAATAAATCTTGTAGCACCGTTTGCTTATCCATGATAATTTGCTGTTCCCATAGAAAATCACATGATAGTTCCAGCAACTGTGGTATTTCACGAGGTTTATCACCTTTTAGCACAGTAAATCCTTTTAATATTGTAGTAATGGTATTTGAGTATTGAGACAGCTTTTGCATCAATTCAATCGTTTGTTCTTTCGGTGCAAAAGACTCCACTTCAATTTCTGAAGGTTGTCTTATAGGAGACTCCATTAATTGCATTTTCGTATGTTGATGAATATACGTTTTCACTTTTTCCACTTCATCTGTTGTTAAGATAGGGTTTACTACTATATAATCCTTATCAATTTCAGGTAAACGCATGGTGGATAAAATGAGGTCATACCTTTGATAGTCCATCTGTTGGAGTTCGAATAACGAAACATTCCTGCACTCCTTGATCTCTGGTATTTCTTTTTGTAATCTTGTCGCTAACATTTTAGAAGTTCCAATTCCACTTGAACATACTACTAAAGCTGTTAATGACTTCCGCTCCTGTCTCCCAATTAATACAGAGCCAAAATGCATAACTAAGTAACCAATCTCTTCATCAGGAACATCTAAATCGGAGAAAATAATTCCGACACCATCTTTTACTATGGAGAATAACTCGCTATAATCACTCTTTATTCTTGCTAATAGTGGGTTACTAATCCCCATATTTTGTTTAATTCGAAATAGAGCAGGACTTAAATGTGCTACCAATCCTTGCAATAGAGAGCGATTATCCGATAGGTCCTGATGCACTCTATTACTAACATAAGTAATTAAGCTCTTTGCTTGAAGCGCGATTTGTAAGCTAGTGTCTTCAATAAGATATTCTTTGTCGAGCCTTAATTTCGCACCAAGCAAATGCATCGTAATATAGCCAATTTCTGCTTCTGGAATGCTAGTCTGGAATACTTTTTCTAGCTTATCAATGATTTTCCTTGCAACTTTAAACTCTGGAGTTCCATGCAATCTATCTAAATAACCTTGATCAATCGAAATATTTTCTCCGCGTAAAATCCGCTCCATCGCTAAGGCAAGGTGGACAACAAGACCCATGTAAGCACTATCCGCAATTGAATAAGGTAACTCTTTGTTAATTTCATCTACTGCACGTTCGACAATAAGCAAGTTATTTTTATTCACTAGGCCTAACAGCCGCTCTGAAATAGAATTATGCTGTTGGAAGGTTTTCTTTTGAATGTTTTCTCTGATAAGTGATAATAAATCAAATTCATCGACATTTTCTGAAATAATTTTGCTCATTGCTTTTCTTTTGGCAGATTCACTTCCAACAATTTCAACTCCATAGCCTCGCTTGCGGATAAGCTCAAGATTACTTAATTTTTTCAATTGTTCCTCGACCTTATTCAGGTCATTGCTAATCGTAGCTATCGTAACGTTTAAATCATTGGCAATGGCAATCAGTTTCACCGGCTCTGTCGATTCTAGAAGGGTGCAAAGGATAATTAATTGCCTTTCATCTGCCGTGTACTGATTATGGCTAACATTAAATAAAAATAATTTAAGTTCCTCTATATGCTCCGGGTCTCCAATAATCTGAATCCCAACACCTGATTTCTTGATTAAAGATAGTTCATAGTGCTGTAAAGTTTCTTCTACATCTTTCAGATCACGGTGAACGGTACGCGGACTAACATCAATCTCATTTGCAAGATCCTTTACCGTGATTTCCTGTTCAGATGATAATAGAAGTTCCAATATTTGTCTTTCCCTAGCCGTAATGTACATCCTGTTCACTCCAATACTTATTCCAATGAATGGATGATGACAAAATTAAAGTACCCTGACTATAGTTTTATCATAATCTACTATTTTTATTGATTCAACAAAAGGAAAATGAAGATTCGTCTCAATCATTGTTGCCAAAATCGAAAAGCGAAGCTAAACAAATCGAAAAAAGGGATAGAGTGCACATTACATCACCCCATCCCCTTCTCTCTATTTTAATTTTTCAATTAGCTCATCGTATTTTGCACTGTTCAAAAAGTTTTCTACTGAAATATGAGTAGCAGTAGGCAACTTCTCCATGGCTCTATCAGTTAAATCTTTATGTGTAATGACAATATCTGCGTCATTAGGAATATTACTAATAGATGAATTTGTTACATCAATTTCTAACCCTGCTTTTTTCACTTTATTCTTTAGGACCGAAGCCCCCATCGCACTAGAGCCCATTCCCGCATCACAAGCGAAGATTATTTTATTAACTTTCTTAAAGGAAGGTTCTTGCACTTGATTTCCTTCGATTTCTTCTACTGTTTCTTTAGTAACCAATACAGATGCTCTACTTTCTTTACCTTTTAACTCAGATGTCTTATCAGTAGCTTTTACCAAATCGTCTTCTTCAATTGCTTTTGTTCCTTTCAAGATTACAGATGCAATGAGGAAAGATACAACAGAAGCAACTAATACTCCTGCAATTACTGGCAAGAATCCACCTCTAGGGGTCAGAGCCATTATCGCAAAGATACTTCCTGGCGAAGGAGCTGCCACTAATCCACCATTAAATAGAATTAACGTGAACACTCCTGCTGCTCCACCACCAATTGCCGCTAATATAAGAGCAGGTTTCATTAAGATATATGGGAAATAGATTTCATGAATCCCTCCAAAGAAATGGATAATGGTTGCACCTGATGCAGACTGCTTTGCCATTCCTTTACCAAAAAGCATGAATGCTAGTAAGATCCCTAAACCAGGACCAGGGTTTGCTTCTAAAAGGAAAAGAATCGACATTCCTTCTCTTGCTGCTTGCTCAATTCCAATTGGACCTAGGATTCCATGGTTAATGGCGTTATTTAAGAACAATACTTTTGCCGGTTCAATGATAATACTTGCAAGAGGAAGTAAATTCGCTTGAACTAACCCTTCCACACCAGCTGCCAATGTCTTATTTAACGTTAATACAATCGGACCTATTCCGATATATCCGATAATTGTAAGGATACCTGCGATAATACCCGCAGAGAAGTTATTGATAAGCATTTCAAATCCAGACTTCACTCTTCCGCCTAGGACTTGGTCAAACTTCTTAATTGCCCAACCTCCTAGAGGCCCCATCAGCATCGCGCCTAAGAACATCGGAATATCAGCCCCGACGATAACCCCCATCGTTGCAGTGGCACCAACGACTCCTCCACGCAAATCGTATACCATTCTACCACCAGTAAAACCAATTAATATCGGTAATAAGTAAGTAATCATTGGACCTACTAGTGTAGCTAGTTCCTCATTGGGCCACCAGCCTGTTTCAATAAATAAAGCAGTAATTAATCCCCAAGCGATAAACGCTCCGATATTCGGCATTATCATCCCACTTAAGTGACTGCCAAAACGCTGTATTTTAACTTTGATATTTGAATTTTTATCTTTAGAGCTCATCTAAAATTGCCCCCTTTTCCCATTAAATATATTGCTTTTCTCTCATTAATAATAAAGCGGTTTCATAAAAGAATCCACGTATAGAAAAGCCTTATTTGGCAAACTAATTGTTGACATCATTAAATAACGTTGATTTCACTTCTTGATGTGCCTTGTTCACTACAATAAATGAGAGGATGCCCTTAACGAATGTACATATTACTTTACCCGATTGTACAAGCAACAGGTCTCTTGAATGATATGTCATTTGCGTGAATTTTTGAGCATATCTTTTTAATGTTACATATTTTATGGTATACTAGTAATTAAGTAACCTTATATTATGGAGAGAATAACATGGAGTATGTTGATCCGATAAGAGAAATTGAAAAAATCAATGCAATTAAAGTCAAATTAAAGAAGCAGTCATTACGAGATTTATTGCTTTTTGTTTTTGGCATTAATACAGGGATACGAATTAGTGATTTGCTTAATCTTAAAGTTGAGGATGTTCGGGATGGATTTGGCTTAAAGGAGTTCCTCTGTCTACACGACTCTAAAAGCGAAGATGCGAAGTCATTTTATTTAAATAATAAAGTGAAAATCGTATTGCAAGAATATTTGATTAGCCACGAATTCAATAATTGCGATTACCTTTTCAAATCAAAAAAAAACAACCTTCCGATTACACGACAACAAGCTTACCGAATCATTAATACAGCAGCTAAAGAAGTGGGGATTACTGGCAAGATAGGGACCCATACGCTTAGAAAAACATTTGGCTATCATGCTTATAGGAAGGGTATTGCTATATCGATACTAAAATCCATTTTCAATCATCAAACTCCAGCTGAAACTTTACGATATATAGGAATAGAAAAAGATGATCACTATCAAATTAAATTAGATGTAAATTTATAGAATAGCTATTCTAATAAAACACAAAAACTTCTAGAATTGGTTGGGCACCACATCTAGAAGCCGTATTACTTACATTTAATGAAAGAAAATGATATCTTAAAAAAATCCTCCCATGCAAAAGCAATCGGAGGATTGGATAAAACAAGATTTTATTTCACCATATCAAAAGATGTTTTCGCAAAGATTGTTGTTTTTCGTACCTCACACCGTCCACGTAACGAAAATCAACAAATTTTACGAAAAGAGCCTAGTTAAAAAATAAAAATTACTGATCACAGTCATCGATTTTTGATAAGGCATCACTTAATTTTTGAGGTTCCGTAACAAGGTCATCTGTAACATGAACTTGAAGGGTTTGTTTATTTTTCATAAATTTGAATACACCGTTATTAAAATCCGTTCCGATTTCTTTAAAGAAAATACCTTCAAAATCAACATCTCTTGTATGATTGAAGCTAAGTCGATATTTGTCTTCTACTTTGACAAGATAAGCCCTGACGCCCTTTTCGAATTGTCCTTCATGATCTTTAAGTGCGCGTGCAACCGAAATAACATGAAGATCTATAAATGGTATTTCACGTAATAGGGTATTAACGATGGAGCCTTTAGCAATTTGCTCCCAACGGCTTTGGGCTGTTTGTCCAAGAATAATCTGAGTTATATGTTTTTCTCTCGCAACTTCAGCAATCACTTTAGTAACAGGTCTTTTTTCATTGTCTTTAAGAATAAATTCTTCTGCGTTATGATCTTCGGCTAGTTGCTTCCATCTAGCAATATAATCGGATTTCTCCGCATCTAGTTCGTCAAAACCTTTTGGATCAATCGTTAATATATATAGTGGGCAATCAAGCATACTCGCAATTTTACACCCACGTTGAATGAGGCGCTCACCATTTGGACCATAATATACACAGACTAGGATGCTTTCATCCATACGTCCTTTAATTTTTTTCAATTTAGTATCACCTCGTATTGATTGGGAACTTTAGAAACTATATGTTCCTTTAAACTATTTATGACTATAGCTCACTGACCTTTATAATGTCAATCTTAAATTGCCATTTATTATCACCATATATACCCATTTAAAAAATGATTATATCATCAAGTATTATATTAAGTATATAGAGGATAATTAATAATTAAAATAGGAAATGTTTTTTTTGAAATAAAGGAACACAATTAAGTTGTTCCCTGTTCTTATTTAAGAGTATTTTATTAGTTTCTTCTTATTATACTGACCCACTATATAAAAAGAATTTATTGTAAGGGGGATACATAGTTGTCTTGGTTACACATGATTATTTTACTTCCATTTATTTATGCTATTTTAGTTCCGGTTTTTTATAAGCTATACTCCCCTCGGATACATACCGGGTGGTTTGTATTACCTATCCCTGCATTCATCTTTATATATCTACTTCGATATATATCACCTGTCTCCCAGGGAGATGTAATATTTAATACTGTTCCTTGGATTCCATCTTTAGGGATAAATTATACAACAGCCATGGATGGCTTAGGATTAATATTCGGATTGTTAATTACTGGAATCGGCGCGCTTGTTATTTTGTATTCCATTTATTACATGTCGAAAATACGCGAAGCACTCCATAATTTCTATGTGTATTTACTACTATTTATGGGTGCGATGTTAGGACTTGTTTTCTCTGATAACATCTTTGTTCTATATGTCTTCTGGGAGCTAACAAGTATTTCCTCCTTTTTATTAATCGCTTATTGGTATCAACGTCAGAAATCTCGTTATGGCGCTCAAAAGTCATTACTTATTACTGTTTTTGGTGGATTAGCGATGCTAGCTGGATTCATTTTGCTTTCAATGATTACGGGCACTAACAGTGTGAGGGAAATGATAGCACAAGTTGATGACATCTCAGCAAGTGGATTGTTTGTCCCTGCCATGATCTTAATTCTACTTGGAGCATTTACAAAATCTGCACAATTCCCTTTCAGCATCTGGTTACCAGATGCAATGGAAGCTCCTACTCCAATCAGTGCGTACTTACACTCTGCGACAATGGTTAAAGCAGGGATTTATCTTGTTGCTCGGTTTACTCCTATTTTCGGAGGAACCTTGGAATGGTTCTGGATCGTATCCGTAATAGGAATCATTACCTTATTATGGGGATCAGTTTCTGCGGTAAAGCAAACAGATTTAAAAGCTTTATTAGCGTACTCCACGATTAGTCAACTAGGCTTGATAATGAGTCTTCTTGGTTTAGGTTCTGCTTCCATGTACTTTGGGTATAGTCAGGAATCAACCATGTATACAGTTGCTATGGGAGCTGCAATGTTCCATTTAATTAATCATGCCACTTTTAAAGGCTGTTTGTTTATGGTTGTCGGGATCATTGATTATGAGACTGGTACCCGTGACATCCGTCGCTTAGGCGGTCTAATGACCCTCATGCCAATTTCTTTTACGCTTACCGTAATCGGAAGTTTCGCCATGGCTGGTCTACCTCCGTTCAATGGATTTTTAAGTAAAGAAATGTTTTTCACAGGCTTACTAAACGCCAATCAATTGCCTATTTTCGGCATGGGTACCTATGGGATAATTTTTCCTGTGATTGCATGGGTAGCAAGTGTGTTTACATTTATCTATTGTATGATAATTGTGTTTAAAACGTTTACTGGGAAGTATCAACCAGAAAAACTGGAAAAGAAAGCACATGAAGCTCCAATTGGAATGTTAATTCCTCCCGTTGTGCTAGCTTCTTTAGTGGTCATTATTTTCTTTTTCCCTGCTCTTATATCAGAAAGCTTACTTAAACCTTCTCTGGAAGCGATTTTGCCAGGATTCACTCAAGATGGTGCCTTTACCTTTATCACTAACATTCATCCTTGGCATGGCTGGACTCCTGAATTGTTTATGACCATCGGCGTTGTATTATTCGGGGTGTTACTGTACATCTCACATAAAAAATGGTCTTGGATCTATCGAATTGCTCCTGACGCATTTTCACTCAATTACCTATATAATTGGAGCCTTGAAAAAGCGGAATCTAGCTCTCGAGGTATAACAAGACAGTATATGACTGGTTTTATCCGTGACTATTTAGTGTATATCTTTGCTTTTTTCAGTGTGATTCTTTTAAGCTCTATTTGGGTATTAAAAGGCTTTTCGTTTGATGCTACTAATAATGCATCGGTTAGCATTTATGAAGCTATTTTGGTTATTGGAATGGTCATTGCAGCACTAGCTGTCCTTTTTTCAAAATCACGCTTAACCGCTATTATCTCGGTAGGAGCACTAGGGTACATTGTATCTCTATTGTTTGTCGTTTTTCAGGCACCAGATTTAGCTCTAACACAATTGGTTGTAGAAACAGTAACAGTTGCTCTATTTCTACTATGTTTTTATCATTTACCTGAGTTTCGCAAAGAAAGAACTCGCGTACGCTTTCGATTAACGAATCTTTTTATTTCACTAGGTGTGGGGATAACCGTAACATTGATTGCGTTGTCTGCCCAAGGGAATCGCCTGTTGGAACCAATTTCAAGCTACTTTGAAGGGTCTTATGAACTTGCAGGGGCAAAAAATATGGTAAATGCCATTCTTGTTGATTTCCGTGGGTTTGACACTTTGTTAGAAATTCTTGTATTAAGCATCGCTGGTCTTGGAGTATACACATTAATTAAACTTCGTTTAGCAGAGGGGGATAATAAATGAAACCGAATGATTTGATTTTACATTCCGTTACAAAAGTAGCTACATTTATTATCCTAACATTTTCGATTTATCTCTTTTTTGCAGGTCACCACAATCCTGGCGGAGGATTTATAGGAGGACTTGTAACAGCATCTGCTTTGGTACTACTATTCCTTGCATTTGATATTGATACAGTTAAAGAATATATACCCGTGGACTTTAAGATGGTCACAGCAATCGGAGTATTATTGGCTGTACTTACAGGGGCCGGTTCATTTTTATTTGGTGCCCCCTTCTTAAGCCAAACTTTCGACTATTTTGATCTTCCTGTTTTCGGAAATGTGGAATTAGCTACTGCAGTTATTTTTGACGTGGGTGTTGCCCTAGCCGTTATTGGAACGGCCGTTACGATTATATTAAGCATAAGTGAGGCGGAATAAGCTATGGAAACATTAATGTCTTTCCTAATTGGTGTGCTTTTCACAATAGGAACTTACTTAATCCTCACCAAAAGCCTGTTACGCATCATATTAGGTACATCCATTATTGGTCATGGAGTTCACCTGCTCATACTTACAATGGGTGGATTAAAGCAAGGAAGCGCACCATTACTTGGTGGGGATTCTATTTCATTCACAGATTCTTTACCGCAAGCACTAATATTAACTGCTATTGTAATTAACTTTGCAGTCACTTCTTTTTTCTTAGTGTTAGCGTTTCGTACTTATCAAGTATTGGGTACTGATGATATGGATAAATTGAGGGGTATTGAAGATGAATAACTTAGTCATACTACCAATTATTATACCGTTTATTGCCGGAATGACGATGGTCATCTTTCGAAAGAACATCATATTTCAAAGATGGTTAAGCATTCTGTCAATACTAGCTATTGGCCTAGTTTCTGTTGTTTTAATAAATCAAGTTAGAACTGAAGGAATTCAGACCCTTCAGGTAGGCGGATGGCAAGCTCCATTTGGGATTGTCTTGGTCGCTGATATGTTCGCTGTTTTGCTAATAGTGACATCCTTTGTCGTGTCAATTGCTTGTTTAGTTTATGCATTCTATTCTATCGGCAAAGAGCGAGAATCCTATTATTTCTATCCTTTTTATCTTTTTCTTATTACAGGTGTAAATGGATCTTTTCTAACAGGTGATTTATTTAACCTTTTTGTTTTCTTTGAAGTAATGTTAATTTCCTCTTACGTACTAATTACTTTGGGAGGAACAAAGGTACAGCTAAGGGAGTCCATTAAATATGTTCTCATTAATGTTATCTCTTCCTTTCTATTCCTTGTAGCTGTTGCTTATCTTTATGCAATAACTGGTACCTTGAATTTAGCTCACCTCTCCCTAAGAATTGCAGAGGTAGGACAGGATGGACTCATAACAACTGTTGCGATTTTGTTTTTAATTGTGTTTAGCTTAAAAGCGGCTCTCTTTCTATTCTTCTGGCTACCTGGGTCCTATAGTGCACCGCCTACTGCTGTAGCTGCAATTTTTAGTGCCTTATTAACAAAGGTTGGGATATATGCGATTTTCCGCATGTTTACACTCGTGTTTTATCATGAGCCCCAAATAACTCATGTGTTAATTGGAATCATGGGGGCTTTAACCATGATCCTAGGTGCTATTGGTGCGATTGCGTATTGGGATGTCAGAAAAATATTGGCCTATAATGTCATTGTATCTGTAGGTTTTATCATTGCTGGATTGGCTTCCTTTACCTACTCAGGTATGTTGGGTTCTATCTACTATTTGATACACGACATCATCATTAAGGCATTGATATTCCTTATTGGTGGAACAATGATTTGCCTCGCTGGTACTTCCAAATTGAAAGATATTAGTGGTCTTATTCGTAATCATCCATACTTAGGATGGATGTTCTTTATCACTGCCCTTTCACTGTCAGGTATACCTCCATTAAGCGGATTTGTCGGGAAGATCTTCATTACCCGTGGAACCTTTGAAGCTGAATTATTTTGGCTAGGAGCGATTGGCTTCATAACCAGTTTAATGGTGTTATATTCTGTTATGAAAATATTTATGAACGGCTTTTGGGGAGAAACGAATCTAAGTGTAGAGATGGAAAAAGGCTCAACAAGAGGCGTCATCATTCCAATTGTCTTTCTAACGATGGTAACGATTGGTCTTGGTCTTGGAGCAGAAGGAATTCATGCTTATGTTAGTATTGCTACAGAAGGTTTATTGAACCCTAGTATATATATTGAGGCCGTATTTGGTGATAAACTGATACCTTAGAAATACGGTTAAGGGATAGTGCTTATCCTCCATCTCAAAGCAAACAATTGGATGAAGATAAGCACTATCAAATACAGTTTTACATTAATTGAAAGTGGTGGTCCAATTGCCCGTACAACTGTTAATTAATCTTACCATTGCATTTTTATGGATGTTTCTTAATGATGCATGGAATGTTCTTACTTTTTTTAGCGGATATTTAGTTGGCTTAGCTATTATATTTGGGATGAGACGTTTTTTTCCTACTTCCTTTTATCTGAAAACTATCTTTGCCATTATTAAATTGTTTCTAGTCTTTCTTAGAGAGTTAATTTCTTCGAGTGTTCTCGTAATTAGTCAAATAATGCAACCTAAATTAAAAATTAGACCAGGTGTGTTTACTATTAAGACAGAGTTGGAGGGTGAATGGGAAATTACCCTGTTAGCTTTACTACTAACTTTAACACCTGGTTCCGTGGTTCTAGAAGTATCTCAAAGTGGTAAGGAATTTACCATCCACGCAATGGACATACCAGCATCTAGTGATAGTGTTCGTAGGGCGAAGGATACCTTCGAGAGGGCAATTAAGGAGGTGACCCGTTAATGTTTGATTTTATCTTGTTACTTGCACTAATATTTCTAGCTCTTTCTATTCTAGCTGGGATTTATCGAGTAGTTCGGGGACCATCTATGCCTGATCGGGTAATAGCGTTAGATACGATCGGTATTAATTTGATTGCAGCGGTGGCCATTCTATCCATACTTTTGAAAACCTATGCATTTCTAGAAGTCATCCTATTAATTGGTATCCTCTCTTTTGTAGGAACCATCGCCTTTGCTAGATTTATTGAAAGAGGTGTTGTCATTGAACGCAACCGTAATCAGTGAGGTAATTGTTGCTGTGTTAATTCTTATTGGAACATCCTTTAGTTTGCTTAGTTCCTTTGGATTAATTCGTTTACCAGATGTATATACTCGTTCACATGCGGCTACGAAAAGTGCAACACTAGGTGTTCTTTGTACCTTATTTGGGGCGTTTCTTTACTTCTGGATATCAGATGGATATATCAGCGTTCGTTTACTTCTTGGAATATTTTTCGTATTCCTAACAGCCCCTGTTGCTGGTCATATGATCTGCCGGGCAGCATTCTTAACAAACACACAAACAGAAAACCTCATAATGGAGACAGAAGAAACCGAAGAAAAAGTCTCCAAGAAGCTTGAAAGAGCACAAAACTAACTAAAGCGATACTAACAGAAAAGCCTGCTCTCCCGTTGTAACGATGGGAGAGCAGGCTTTTTTACGGACTTTATCAGATTAACGTAGTGAGGGACAGGCACCAAATATAGCACCAAACAGATTAATTCATCACCCACTTATCCTTCATAAACATTATCCTACCAATGACCAATGCTACGATAATGCAAAGTAAGTTACTAGCAAGCATTATGCCGAAGTGCTGATAGTCAATAATACCGAAACTCAATTCCTTCATAATCGCAAACACATTTATAAATGGGATAGCAAAGTGCTGAAGGGTTAATTCGTTTACTCCAATTCCACTAATAATCATTAGCGGAAATATTGCCACTAGTAAAGTCGGAGTGCTATAGCTTTGGGATTCTTTTACTGTCTTTCCAACGATACTTGTTAACGTAAGCAACGTCGCAATAAACATTGCATAGACAATAGACACGAGAAGCGCAAAACCAATCACTTCATAGACATTATCACCAAAGGAAATAGCCGCTTTGAGATTTTCAGTTAAAAGCATTATTTCAAGGACAACAACAAACAATGTCACAATACCCGTTAGAGCACCTATCGAAAAGATGGTTAACCACTTGGCCATAAGAAGTGTCATTCTGTTTACAGGTGTCATTAATAAAGCTTCCATCGTTTTCTTTTCTTTCTCCCCAGCAAAAAGGTCTGATGCTGAAGGTGAAGCTCCTATTCCGATAGCTAATGATAAAATTAACGGAATTAACAATGCCAAAAGATTAATACTCGAGTCTTCTGAAAGTTCTTTTTGATCGATTGTAAAAGGCTGTATTTGTTCTAGAGTGGTACCCCGTTCTTCCAAACGATCGGCAATGACAGACTTTTCATAGACAGATAATGCGGTTGTGACTAAATTCATTAGGTTAGAAGAATTTTTGCTAAAAGAATCTCCAATCACAGTTGCCGTGGCACTCCCACCATTTGCTATATTGTCTAAAAAATTCGGATTAAGTAGTAGGGCTGCTTGTGCCTCACCTTCTAATAAGGCTTCTTCAGGATTCTCCGACTTCACGAAATTAATATTTTCATATCCAATAAAAATACTCTCTTCAGCAGCAAGGAAGGATGACTCTACTGCAAGTGTATACGTTTCTCCTTCCCCATCCGAAGCTAAATTTTCATAAAAAAGAACAAGGGCTGTCATCATGATGATTGGTAGTAATACAGATAAAAACAATGTACGGCGGTCTCGGAAAGAATCCTTCATTTCTTTAACATAAATTTTACGAAGCATAGTGATTGTTCCCCCTTACCAATTTACTCATAAAAATATAATTCAAATCTCGGTTTCCTTCAGATTGATAAAGCTGTTCTAAATTTCCATGATGCACAAGTTCTCCTTTATGCATCATTGCTACAGTGTCACAAAGTAGTGACACTTCCTCCATAATGTGACTGGAAAAAATGATGGTCTTCCCTTCACGCTTCAACTGATGCACAAGCTGACGAAATACATTAGAAGAAGTGATATCTAATCCTGTTGTAGGTTCATCAAATAAAATAATTTCTGGATTATGAATAAGCGTTCGAGCAATCGCCACCTTTTGACGCATCCCTTTCGAAAATTCCCCTACTTTACGGTTCAAGTAATCCTTCATCCCAAACATCTTGGACAAATCATCTATTCGAACTTTTGTCTCATGTTTGCTTAATCCGTAAAGCGTTGCAAAATATTCGAGATTTTCACGAGCAGTTAAGCGATCATATAAACCGGTCTCCCCACCAAACAAAACCCCAATTCTCTTTTTAATTTCATCTGGATTCTTCTGCGTATCAAAACCATGAACACGAACGCTACCTTCAGTAGGACTTAAAAGAGTCGCAACAGTTCTTAGTAATGTTGTTTTTCCTGCACCATTCTCCCCAAGCAGCCCTACAACTTGCCCTTTTTCCACTGTAAACGATACATGCTTTAATGCAGTTACATATACTTTTTTATCTTGGAATTGCTTCGTTACCTTCTGAATCTCAATCATGTTTCTCCCCCTCATTTGTGAATTTCTTGTCTTTATCATACAAACAATTCCATCATGAATCTCTAGTTATGTCGCGAATATTCCATTTGATGTCGCCAAAAGTGACCATTCTCCGTTTAGAGATGGTAAAATAAAGATATTGTGAAGAGTATTTGGTGAGGTGTGTAAGATGAGAATTGGGCTTGTAGACGACAGATTTATAGATTTAGACAAACTAAACGGCATTGTAAGTGGAATTCCTAATATCGAGGTTATCTTTTCCACTCAGTCAGCTGAAGAAGCTTATGAGCATATAAAAAAAGAAGGCATCGACCTTTTAATTGCCGATATTGAAATGCCTAATCTCTCTGGGTATGAACTCGCAGACATCATCCATTCTCACGCGCTCAATATTTCGGTTATTTTTGTAACTGGCAGTAGCGGCTATGCCGTCCATGCTTTTGAACTCAACGTCCATGACTACATTATGAAACCATATACAAAAGACCGGCTGATTAAATCTGTAGAGCGACTCCTCGAGAAGTCCAAGTCAGCAGAAATTAATGGTAGACTTTTTATTAAACAAAAAAATGACATCCATATTATCCAAAAGAAAGATATTGTATTTATTGAGCGTTCTGGTCGATCGACAACTATCTTTACAAAATCCGGTCACATAAAGACTTATCAAACCTTAAATGAATTAGAGGGGGAACTAAGAGAGCGCGATTTCCTCCGCTCACATCGATCCTTCATTATCAACATTCATCATATTAAAAACTTCTCACTCTATGCGAAGAACTCCTATATCGTTACGTTCGAAGGAATGGAAGAACAAGCAATGATTACAAAAGAAAAAGTAGAGTTTCTACAGCAGAATTACTTTTAGAGGGGATGTTAGTTTGAAAACAACATTCATATATTGGGCATTCCTAACATTGCTGGGAATTACTCATCTGCATGCACTATTTAGCGTGTTCACTCTCGATATACCGATATTTGTACCAATCCTACTATCCTTAATCGTTATCTTCATCTTGTTTAAAAGAATGATTTTGGAGATTGTTGAGCTGGGAATTTTATGGAATATACTACTATGCTTGATGCAGCTATCCTTACTTTTTATCTACATATATACAGCACCGTCTTGGATCTATCTTGTACCATTTCTCATCTTCATCGGCTTAGAATATATGAGAAAGAGTAGCGCAAATAAAGTCGCTTCTCTTGCTCGTAGTCTCCAACAGTTTGAAGAACAACAAAATCAAATAAATGAAACATTCCGCATCGTTCGTAGCGAGCGGCATGACTTTTTGAAGCATGTCTCGGCTGTCCATTTCATGCTTGAAAACAAACAGTACCATGAAGCGAAAACTTATCTGGATCAATTAGTAGATGGTTATGAGGAAACAAATCTTTCTATAAGAGGAGAACGAGGTATTGTAGCAGGAGTTCTTCATCAAATGTATCGCCAAGCACAAAACAAGGGCATCGCTGTTGTTTATGATTTAGACTTGCCCCTCTCGACCTTACCACTATCTGATCAACATATCGTAGCTCTTCTAGGCAACCTCCTGTCAAACAGTATGGACGCCTGTGAAGAATGGCAGAGCAAACATCATGAACAAGCCTTGCTGACACTACAATTTTACAAAAGAAGTGGATTGTATCTATTAACATGTAAAAACAATAGCCTTCCCATCCCATCCTCCATATTGGATCAACTGTTTCATTCATACGGGAACACAACGAAAGGAAATGGCCATGAAGGGCTTGGCACAAAGATGATGAAGGATATTGTAGAAGAGCATAAAGGCTTTTTAGATTTCACTTATAAAAAGGAAGAGTTTTTAGTAAAAATAAAAATTCCTGAGATTAGGTAGAGTCCATACCTTGCACCCTTCATAATTGTATTAACCAAAATTAAATTTAGTATCATCGCATTACTTTCAATACGTCAGTTGATAAACAACAATGCGCTCATTCATATTTTGTTCATAACTAGGCAACGGGACTTCAACCTTTAATTCGAAGGAAGGATGGTTTTCTAAAAAGAAGAGATAGTCCGCTGATGGATAATATAGAATGAGCTCTATATGACGATATGATTGTTCAACTGAAAGTAAAATATTATCGATGACATTCCGGAAGATTTGAACAGTAAAAGGATTAAAAAAGTAAAAACGGTTATCGAGTGGGTGAATATCGTATTCTTCAGCCAAACAACTGATAAATGAAAGATTTTTTGGAAACGCTTTATACTTTTCAAAGTAATGCTCACGATTATCTAAAGCTTTTTGATAAAACGTTTCATCCATTTCAATTCCTACTACTGTTGCCTTTACTTCATAATGAAGAAAAAAGTTCAATCTCCCCTTTCCACATCCAAAGTCCACTACCCTATCACTGCTTTTCAGCTCATAACTTTCTAATAATTTTTGTAGTGCGAGATAAGGAGTTGGTTCATAGCGATGATAATGAAAAGATGGATGGAATCCCTTTTGTTTTTCTGTCGTGTTTATATTCAATAACTCCTCATAATTACGTTCATTCATGTTTTTGCTCCATTCTCTAACATTCTTTTTACTATAATGATATAGAGTTTCCCCCATTCAGAAAAGCACTATTTTTCAAGTCTCGATTCCAATGAGAAAACCCTCTAACAATACTGACATATCGAAAAATTATCTACAGCCTATTTTAATTTTGTTATACACATAACAGAACAGTTTTGTTATAATATATATATAACAGTTAGGGGGGTGAACACTTGTTTATCCAGATTGAACCTCAATTAGATATACCAATTTATGCTCAATTAAGAAATCAAATCATGGAAGGAATAGTACGAGGAGAACTAAAGCAGGGAGACGTTCTTCCATCCGTACGGTCTCTTGCAGCTGATTTAGGTGTAAATATGCATACGGTCAATAAAAGTTATCATGAGTTGGAGAACAAAGGGATCATTCGAATTGTTCCAAAGTCTGGTGCGGTTATCTGTTGGCAAGCGGAAGATAATGTTCCTGAAGATCAGATTGAACAGCTCTCACAGGTATTGAGGCCCGTAATTGTAGAAGCCTTAGTACTCGGAATGAACGACCGTCATATTGATGAATTAGTGAAGTCTATTATTTCAAATGTAAAGGGGGAATAACCAATGGAGTGGATTCTTTTATTGGTTACAAGTATTTTTCTGATTATTGTTCAAACCGCAATTCCTTTTCTAATGAAGCGGACGGTTGTGTTTGGCGTCACCGTTCCAATAGAAAAAACAAAAAGCAAAGAGCTAATGCGCTACAAAAAATTATATACACTGATTACGTTCATTTTCTCTATTATTATTTTGTTTTTGTTTTTTATGTGGGCAACTTTAACCTCACCTACCGAAAATAACCTTGTCCTATTAGGTACAATGATTCCATTCGCTATCATTATGGGGAGCCTTTCTCTCTACTTCTACTTCCACGCAAAAGTAACACGGCTAAAAATAAAAGATCGATGGTTTCAAAATAGAAAACAAGTAAAAGTCTCAGATTTAGCTATTCGCACTCAGGATGAAATGCTCTCTTGGATATTGTTTACGATTCCTATGTTTATTACATTCGGACTTATCATCTTCACGGCAATTAACTACCATCAATTTCCTAATCAAATTCCGATACACTGGGGTCCAGATGGGCCTGATGCCTTTACAGCTAAAAGCATCGTTTCCGTATTTTTATTACCTTTGACTATTTTAATCATGCAAGGGATGTTCTTAGGAATAAATGAAATGACAAAGAAATCCGGAATCAAACTTCGGGCTACAAGTATCCATACTTCTCGCATGAGACAATTAAGATTACGAAAATATTCTAGTTGGTTATTATTTACCTCATCTGTCCTCATAACGATGATGTTTACTTTTTTACAGATCACTATTCTCCATGAAAATTTAGCTCATGATTTTATCAACATTCTTTTACCAGTCATCATCTTGATTGTCACTTTGGGTGCTACTGCCTTTTTCGCAATCAAAGTTGGAAAAACGGATTCAGATCTTGATATGGAAGTGGTAGATGATACGAAGCATGAAAAAATTATCGAAGTGGATGAGGACCAGTTTTGGAAAGGCGGCCTCATTTATTTTAATAAAAATGACCCTTCGATTTTCGTTGAAAAACGCTTTGGAATTGGCTGGACTTTAAATTTTGCACGACCGCTTGGGTATGTAATTATATTTGGTCCTATTGTTTTACTTTTACTTCTAACATTTGCCTAATTTCCTTAAAGTGAAAACTTAAGGCTGACCCATTAAAATACTTGGGTCAGCCTTTTTCATTCCCTTAATTCTCGACTAATTTTTTTTCGACTACAGGTGTAGCGGGTTTTTCATCCAGTGTTTCTTCCGCCTTTGTTACTCGTTTAATAAAGAAAGCAAGAATAAAGGCGACAGCTGCGATAAAGACAGATATAAAGAAGGCAAAGTTAATTCCTTCTAATGTTGCCTGCATCATAACTTGCTGCTGCATTGTTGCAATTGCTTCCTCAGTTGGGTTGGCACCTAGATTACCCATTCCAGTTGCGGCAAGCTCCTTTGCATAACTTTCTGTACGGTTAGACATAAGCGTTACTAACAATGCTGTACCAATAGCACCAGATACTTGCTGTAAGGTATTGTTCATTGCTGTTCCATGTGGATAGAATCGTGCAGGTAACTGATTTAAGCCATTAGTAGATACAGGCATAAATACCATTGACATACCAAACATTCGAATGGAGTACAACAAGGTTAATTGGGTATAGGTAGTTTCAAAAGTTAACTGACTGAAGTAGTAGCTTGTTACAAGCGTAATAAATAGTCCAGTTACGGCTAAAGCTCTTCCCCCATATTTATCAAATAACTTCCCAGTAATTGGCGACATAAGAGCCATAATAATTGCACCTGGTAACATCATAAGCCCAGCATCCATTGGAGATATTCCACGTAATGTTTGCACATAGATTGGTAATAATATCATCCCTGAAAACATAGCCATCGTGATGACCATTGAAATGGCCGAAGATAAAGCAAACATCGGATATTTAAAAATTGTAAAGTTGAGCATTGGTTTTTCTTGGCTTTGTTGACGTAAAATAAACCAAACTAACGACGTAACTCCCACTATTATCGTTCCATAAACTAAGGGACTATCCCAGCCTTTTGAACCTGCGGAACTAAATCCATATAATAATCCGCCAAAACCTAAGCTTGATAGTAAAACGGAGAAAAGATCTAATCGAATCGTTGAACTATCCTTTTTATCTTTCAGTAAGAATATCCCCATTAATAAAATAATAATAGCAATCGGTGTTACAAAATGGAAAAGCATTCTCCAATCATAATGCTCAATTAACCAGCCAGATAAGGTAGGTCCGATGGCAGGTGCTCCCATCATGATCAAACCAAACATCCCCATTGCTGTTCCCCTTTTCTCGATTGGGAAGCTTACGAGCATAACATTCATTAAGAGTGGCATTAAGATTGCTGATCCTGATGCTTGAAGCATACGACCCGCCAATAACACTGGAAATACATGAGCGAAGCCAGCAAGGATTGTTCCTATTGTAAATAGACCCATCGCTACTATAAATAAATGACGTACCGAATATTTTTGAATTAAAAACGCTGTCGTCGGAATTAAAATCCCATTCACTAACATGAAGCCAGTAGTCAACCATTGAACGGTTGGTGCCTCTACCTGTAACTCCTGCATAATTGAAGGGAGCGCGATATTTAGTAACGTATTATTTAAAAAAGCTATAAACGCTCCAACCATTAGAATAGCAAGAATTCCATATGGTGGACGGTTAGTGTTGTTTGTAGTTTGCTGCATTGTTTTTCCCCCACATTATACTTATAGTACATTATTTTATACCTTTATTTCATAGTGTATATATCTTATACCATGCGTTCATTTTTATCAATCAGAAAATCTTGTATATTTACTGGTTTGTGTAACCATTCAAAATCATGTACTATTATTTTGTACCAGTAGTCTAACGATAAGGTGATGTAATGAATGATAGAAAGCAGCATGTTATAACATGCGCCCACAAACTTTTTATAGATAAGGGGTTCCAGGCAACCTCTATCCAAGACATTTTGGAATTTAGCGGGATTTCTAAGGGAACCTTCTATAATTATTTTGCGTCAAAGAACGAGTTATTAATTGAACTTTTTAGAAGCCTATATAAAAAAATGGAACAAGAACGCAATGAATTGTTAATTGGTCAAGATTCTGCCAATATCACTATTTTCATTCAACAAATAGAACTTCAAATGGAAACAAATCACTCCAACAAGTTAATCTCTCTTTTTGAAGAAGTTTATTTTCTAAATGATAAGGAACTTAAGGAGTTTATCAAACGCGGCCAAATTAGAATGATTCGTTGGATTTACCAGCGATTCTTAGAAATATTTGGTGAGCAGAAGCGCCCCTATTTATTAGACTGTTCCATTATGTTCTTGGGAATTCTAAATAATAATATAAGATTTTTCGGGATGGCCTATGAAGCAAAAATCGATATTCATCGAGTTGTCCGTTACAGTGTGGAAAGAATTGTGAAAATCGTTCATGAAGTAGCAGAATCAAAGGACTACTTACTACAACCAAGTATATTAGAGCGCTGGGCACCAGATACGCAGAATAAAAATCAGGCAACTCAACATGAAGTAATGCAAGTAATAATAACGTTAAAACAGGCGGTTCAAAATAAAAAAGATCAACTCAAATATACAGAGCTATTAGATTTCATCCATGATGAGCTTCTCCATTCAAAAAAACCGAGGAAGTTTCTCATTGATAGTGCTGTCGTAACCTTGAAAGATACACCTACACCATTCCCAACAAAAGAACTCCAAACGCTTGATCAACTAATGAAGGAATATTTTAAAGAGTAGTTTACCTATTTAGTTTGGATATTAGTAATTCACCACTTCAATTGACTGAGACAAGACAAAAAAAAATCACCTGCAGAATTAACTACAAGGTGATTTTTTGCGTTATTCACTTAACAACTTGCAAAGCGCTCATTCCGTATCTAATAGGTCAGTTAAAAATCCATCACGTCCTGTTTGATTAAATAGAAAGTCAATTCCGTAGTGTGAAGCGATTCCCATACCCACAGTCCAGACAATAACACTGAAGGTCATCCAAATTGTAATTTGCTTACGAGTGCCTCCAAAGCTCATCGCCAAAATTACTCCTAGATGACTTCCGATTAGTATTGGAGAAACAAAAGCTAACCCAGGAAGACCATACTTCTTCCATATAGTTGCTGCTCGCTTCTCTCTTTTCTCCGACACTTCTTTGCCCTTTTTCTCCTTACGTCTTTGAAGCCATAATTTCACTCGATCTATCAGCAATATTAGCAACCAAATTGTAAGAATATTACCCAAAAACGCTAGGATAGTTACTGGTAGAGCTGGCAGTCCTGCTGCAACTCCTATCGGTATAACGCCAACTACCTCTAAAAATGGGGTAGCTCCTAATAAAAATACAATTATATATGCAATATAAATACTCATTCTATCTCCTCCGAATCATCTTTAATATATTTTCTTTCTTCCCACCAATAAATAGCGTATTGAGACATTCCCATCACAAAAAGCATAACGAGCAACATACCAGGGCTTGGATTGAATATCGTTAATATAATAATGGCAAATGGAACCGCAAAGGAATAAAACATATACACTTTTCGACAAGCCTGAAAAGTAACCCATTGCTTCCCTTCATCCTCTTCTTTGAATTCATATGGAATCCATAAAGCGAAACTGATTTTGCGGCTAGGATTTTTTTTATTATGAACATAGACTAAAAGGTAAAATAGAACAACTACACTTAAAGTCCCTATGGAAACGATTGCTGCATATGGTCTAAATTCTTCTGGGGAATAATTGTGTGACCAAATCAATCCACCTAATATAAAATAACTGAACATCATACTTAAAGGAGAGCGTATTATTCTTTCGAGCATTATTCTTTAACCTCCTTCTTAACTACTCTTAATCCAAAATACTTCTTCCACTGTTGTTTCAAATACTTGAGCAATTTTTAAGGCAAGTATAACGGATGGAGCATAGTCCCCTTTTTCGATTAATCCCACTGTCTGTCTAGAGATACCCACTTTTGTAGCTAGATCACTTTGAGTCATTTTAAATCGTGCTCTGAGTTCTCGAACTTTATTTTCCAACATATACAAAACCCTTTCGCGATTACTCTGAAATCAGTGTAACATATGCGTTACAAAATGTAAATGATTGTTGTCATTTTGTATATTATCATTAGCATATATGGAAATAGGAAAATAGGAAATCTCACTTATTTATAGTAAATGGATAAGAAGTAATATAATATTAAGTATATTTAGGTGGTTTTCAAGGAGTGTTTATGGGTGTATGGGATTATAAATTTAGAGGTGTTTTTATTAACAGCAGTTTTGCTGAATTTAACGCCAGGTACTGATACTATGTATATTGTGAGTCGGAGTATTTCGCAAGGTAGGGTAGCTGGGATTTACTCAGCGCTAGGAATTTCTGCTGGGGTTATTGTTCATACGTTGCTCGCAGCCTTTGGATTATCGGTTATTATGATGCAGTCTGTTTTTTTATTTACTTTCATCAAAATTATCGGTGCGCTATATTTAGCGTATTTAGGAATTAGAATGCTACTGGCAAAAAAGAATGTAAAACAGCAACAAACCTTACCGAAACATACTAATAAAAAAATCTTCCTACAAGGTTTAATAACCAATGTTACTAATCCTAAAGTAGCGCTGTTTTTCTTAGCCTTTCTCCCCCAATTCATTAGGACCGATGTGGGTATTTCAAGCCCTATTCCGTTTATTATCTTAGGGCTAATTTTCACTTTGACTGGGGGCATCTGGTGCTTAATCACAGCTTTCTTTTCCTCCATGGCTACAAGCAAATTAAGAGGAAATTCAAAAGTAGAGACGGTTTTAAATAGATTAACCGGAATCGTCTTTATTGCGATGGGTATTAAGCTACTTAACACGAAGGTTCCATCATAAATGAACTTAAAGAGCATTTTCCATGCTCTTTTTATTTTGTTTTATAAATTAAACAAAAATAATTTCTTCTGTCGCTCTGTAATCTCTTGGAGAAAGGCCAACATACTTTTTAAAAGTGCCACTGAAGTAATTCGGCGTATTAAAGCCCAGTTCCTCTGCAATCCACTCAATCGTATGATTAGTATGACGTAAAAGCCATACTGCACGTTGCATTCGGACAAAAGTGACATATTCTACAAAATTTCGTCCTGTTTCTTGTTTAAAAATCTTACTGAAGTAGGGCACGCTTAGGTTTATTTGACCGGCTACCCGCTTTATGGAAAGGTCTTCGTTACAATAGCGAGCAATATAGTCTGTACACTTTTGAAGCTGTAAATCCTTCGAGATCTCTTCAAAATAACGTAATGAAAGTCGTTCATAAGGGGAGGTCCTTCTAGCTTTAGATGCTTCCTGATAGGAACGATGAAGCATCAGTGGCTCACGATAGAGAGAGCCTACACCTATATAAAGATAGATTCCATAGTCTTTTTCCAAAACTTGAATAGCATCAAGAATCCTATTCTCTCCTTCTTTCCAGTTTTTTAAGGAAATGTACTCGGATGGCACTTGGATAAGCATGAGCAAATGTTTTCGATAGGAAAGAAATGATAGCTGATAACCTTGAAAGCGGTTTCTAAAAACCTCTTGAATCATCTTAGGAGGATGCCAGCCATCTTGTTCTCTTTTGACAGGGCCACGTACAAATCCCTGAAGGAAACAAACTACATTTGGTATTGCCTCACCTGGTAGAAAAAAGCGAGACTGAATTAGTTCCTCTTCCGTCTGGACATCACCAGACATTAACCGACGCAGAAATGCCTCTTGAAAAGGTAACGTATTACGATCTACTATATGTTCAGAATGAACCTGATTATAAAATTCTTCTTTTTCAAGGAATCTAGTACTCACATTTTCTAACTCCCTGATAGCCCTTTTCAATGTACGAAGAAAGAGATGTTTTTTCACAGATTTCACCAGAAGGTATCTTAGTTTAAACTCAAGGGCAAGTGGTGAAGTATACAATAAGGTTGGGTCTAGTAGTGGGACAATTATGCATTCTTTATTCCGTTTACGAAATCGATGTATTTTCACCCAATCGTGCCATTTTCTTACTTCGATAACTGCAATATGTATCTCAAGGTGATTAGATCCCTCATTAACTAATGTACAATGATTCTTAAATTCTTCTGTAATCCAGTCAGCTAGCTTTTCATACTCTAGCTGATCTTCTATTGCTAGACTAATTGAATACATACTTTTCCCTCCTGCCTTACTATGCTGCGGCTCTGTAAAGTAATACTCTTATCCAAATTATAGTACAAATATTAGATTATATTAAATATTTGTATATTTCTGATAATTTATTGTAAGGTATATCTCCTCCATATAAAGTAAAATCATTTTTATACAATCTTCACTAAAATAAAGGAGGGTAAATTTGGAAAGGTAAAAGTCTAAATCATATGAAGGAGGAGTATCCGATGGCTGGGGATTATACGGAGTACGATTATGTAGCGGCAGATACAATAGATGTTAGTGAGCTAAAGCCGCTCGATCCAGAAACCAAAAAGATCATGAAGGGTGAATTCAGTACTGGTCTTAAACTTACGCTCTTTTATTATATTTTTATCTTTGCAATTCCTATTTTAAATTGGTATGCAGGTGATTTCATGTTCTCCCGTATGTGGGGTGGCATGACATATAGTTGGTTTTTTACTAGTATTGTAGCAATGGCGATGGCTTTCATTATTGCTTACATCCATACGGCTCTTTATGAAAAACGTTTAAAGAACAACCAAAAGTTCTCTGACAGTACCACAACACCTACTGATAAAGGGAGAACACTATGATGGCCATGTTATTTGAACCTAAATTACTATTAACCATACTCCTAATGGGATCGATTGTTTATATCACCTATCTATCAAAGAGGAATGATACTGCATCTGATTATTTCGTTGGTGGACGAAGCTTCGGCTGGTTTACAAACGGTTCAGCAATTGGTGGAGACTATTTAAGTGCTGCGACTTTCCTTGGTATTGCTGGTCTAACATATCAGCTTGGCTATGATGGCGCCTATTACGCCTTTTGCTTCTCCATTGGACTGACTCTCCTTGCCATATTTGTTGCAGGTCCACTTCGTCGATTTGGTGCCTTTACAGTAGCAGACTTTTTAGCTTATCGTTTTCACAGCAAACGCGCTCGCCTCGCTGCTGTTGTTGTAGTTCTTGCAATTTCCGGTTTCTATGCAGCTCCTCAGTTACTTGGTGCTGCCCAAATCTTAAGCATGTTCTTCGGGACAAGCTATGAGTTCGGAATAATCTTTACATGTACGGTTATGATTTTCTATGTTGGGATCGGTGGAATGAAGGGTACTACTCTCAACCAGGCTCTCGAATTATGGATTCGTCTTGGTGCGTTTCTCCTTATGGTAGGGGCGGCAATTTATGGGGGACTTCATTATCAGGAAATATTAGCATCTATTAATGAATTTAAAGGTGTCATCACTGGTACTGCGGGAATGACTACAGATGGAAAGGATATACCATTTGATGGTGCTGTTTGGACGGGTACAGGTAACTACTTCCCATCATTCTGGCAAACTATATCCATGACAATCGGACTTTCACTCGGTACGATTGGACTTCCACACATCCTATTGCGATTCTATACAAATCCAAGTGCAAAAGCAGCACGAAAATCAGCTCTTATGGCGATTGGAATTGCAAGCGTTTTCTTTTTCTTCGCTGTGTATCTTGGAGTAGTTGGACGCTCTATCTTTCTAAGTGGCAATGCAGATCCAGAAGTAATGAATGACCTTATCACTGGCGGAAATAATATGGTCGTGCCATCTACTGCTCAAGCACTTGGTGGAGAATGGTTACTTGGTCTTGTTATCGCCGGCGCTTTTGCAGCGGTATTCTCGAACCTTTCCGGTTTGTTCATCGCAAGTTCTGGTGCCTTAGCGCATGACTTGTATGCAACTTTCTTACGCAAGAATATTACAGAGAAAGAACGTGTAGTAGCTGGTAAAGTTGCTATTATAATCCTTGGTGTTTTATACGGTGTTCTAGGCCTTATGGTAAAAGAAGCTTCCATCGGCCATCTGGTCGCACTGGCCTTCACCGTTGCAGCCAGTACATTTACCCCAATCTTTATCTTGGGAATTTGGTGGAGAGGAATGACAGAAAAAGGAGCAATTGCCGGACTCGTATTAGGCCTCCTTGCTTCCATGTACATGATTTTCTTTAAGTCTACCCTTCCTGAGTTCCTACAGTTTAATGTACCTGGCTTAATTACCGTTCCAATTGGCTTCCTATCCGTCTACATCGTCTCAAAAATTGACCGCAAAGTGCCTTCTGATGTAAACGAGTTTATGAAAAAAGTTCACTCGAAAGAATCAGAAGCGGCATAGAAGTAAAGATGGAAAAGGTTGTTTAAAAATAATAGACGAGCATATTGAAGTGAAAACCAAAAGACTGCTGGATTTTTCAGCAGTCTTTTGGTCATGCTTTAGGCAGTTGTTAATTTCTACGAACTGGGCTAGGGCTAGCATTGTGGGTATCATAGAACTAGCAGGAGGCACGATACTATCTTTTGTGTTACAGCTTCCGATTCAGCTCTCTTCACTTATTCAATTCTATTGCTTTCTGAATAAGTGAAATATACAAATCCGGCCTAATATTCTCTACTTTTTTCACCTGTATATGACGCATTTGTTTGCCTGTACCTTGCAAAACACCCTCAGTGTCATTAAGTTCTGACCCTTGGTAAAAACCGAGATTGACGTGATTTTTTGCAGGCGCTAAATAACATACTAGTCCACTTTGTGCGTAGCTTGGCTTAGACCATTTAATTTCTTCGACTAATTCAGGCGATGCCTCAAAGATGATGTTCCTTAAATTCAACGTGATTTCCTGAATATGCTCAGGAAGTTTTTCTATTAAATCTGTTACCTCTAACTTTTTTCTTGAATTCATTATCATCCTCCTCATCCCATCATCTAATTTTACAATAAAAAAATTTACTTCTTTAAATAAAAAACATCATGACAGTTCCAATTAGTGTAAGAGCAATAACATGATACCCAACCGCTATGTAATAGAGAGACTGTGCATACTTATTGCTAGAACTAAGCCAAAAAACTTCTACTTCTTTCTCCTTCCCATTTAAAATTATCATTCGACATTTTTTCAAATTACACCTTTATATTTTCGGTTTATTCTAAAATAACTCAAGAACAGCTTGAACAGATTCACACTACTATCATTTAACTAAAAATGTTTGTCTAGTAAGTTTGATAGTATCTTTCATCTATCTCCCCAAAAAGGAAACTTAGTAAAAGCAACGATCATCAAAAACGGCTATTCTTTTAAAATAGTAAAAATTAAACAAACGTTTGATTAATAAGTTTGTCGAATCGCTTTATATCAGCGATGAACAGACTAGTTAAAAAAGGAACTTTTTAAAAAGATTTTGCAAGATAATGATTAGAAGACTTCGAAACAGTCTCTTCGCTTTTTTTATTTTGTAAAGTGAAAGAAAGAAGCTAGACGGGGGATTTAACATATGGATACTGCTTGGGAATAATGGACCCTAACTGACATCAGTCTATACGGAACCATCCACCGTACATTTTTACACTTCCATAAAAAAGCCTCCTACAAGAAGTAGAAGGCTTTTCATGCCAAAATACGTTTAATTCAATTAGACTCCTCGTTTCAGGAATTCCTAAAGTTAGCCAAGTATAAGCAACGATCACCAAAACGGCTATTCTTTTAAAATAGTAAAAATTAAACAAACGTTTGATTAACAACTTTGTCGAATCGCTTTATATCAACGATGAACAGACTAGTTAAAAAAGGAACTTTTAAAAAAGGTTTTGCAAGATACTGATAAGCAAACATCGGAACATTCTCTTTGCTTTTTTGGTTTAGCAAAACGAAAGAAGCTAGAAGCTAGAGAAACATCCACCTTTATTATTTAGAAACTGCCAAATCTCTTAGTAACGAATCGCCAGATATACCTGGGTTTGTCATTTCATACGGGTCCAGAATCACATTCAGTTCTTCTTCTGACAGCACATCGTATTTCAAGCAAAGTTCTCGGACTGGTACACCGTTTAAAATAGCCTCTCTAGCGATTCGAGATGCTACTTCATATCCGATATGTGGGTTAACTGCTGTAATGACTCCAACACTCTTTTCCACATACTCTTTTAATCGCTCTTCATTGGCTGTTATTCCTTTTAAGCAATGCTCTGTAAAAGTGCGGAATGCATTATTCATAATACTGATCGATTGAAGCAGGTTGAAAACTAACACTGGCTCCATGACATTCAATTCCAGCTGACCAGCTTCTGATGCCATACAAATGGTGTGATCATTTCCAACTACTTGGAACGCTACTTGATTAATCAGCTCTGGCAAAACAGGATTTACTTTTCCAGGCATGATGGAAGATCCTGGCTGCCTAGCAGGTAACATAATTTCCGCTAATCCAGCTCTTGGCCCCGATGCCATCAATCGTAAGTCATTCGCGATTTTTGACATGTTCAACATACAGATTTTCAACGCTCCAGAAACCTCGGTGTAAGCATCTGTATTTTGTGTTGCATCGACAAGGTGATCCGCACCCGTTAACGGAAGTCCACTGATGTCCTGAAGGTGTTCTACAACTAATTCAATATAACGGGGGTCCGCATTTAATCCGGTTCCAACCGCTGTTGCTCCCATATTCACTTCATATAAATGTTGTCTCGATTGTTTAATTCTTTTTATATCACGTTCTATCGCACGGCTATATGCTTCAAATTCCTGTCCAAGACGAATTGGAATTGCATCCTGTAGGTGAGTGCGTCCCATTTTGATAACGTGATTGAATTCTCTCGCCTTTTGTTGAAACGCTGCGTGCATTTCTTCCATCGATTCCAACAATTTTTCTAATAGATTCAACGTGGCAATATGAATCGCCGTTGGGAAAGCATCATTCGTAGATTGCGACATATTGACATGCGTATTAGGACTACAATTAGAATAGTCGCCTTTTTCTTTGCCCATTAGTTCGATCGCCCGATTGGCGATCACTTCATTTATATTCATGTTAATAGACGTTCCTGCTCCACCTTGGATCGGATCGACAATAACTTGATCATGCATGTTTCCAGCCATCAACTCTTCTGCTGCCTTGACAATGTTTTCCCCTATTCCGGAATAAAGACGTTTAATATCCATATTAGCAAGTGCAGCTGCTTTTTTCACAATCGCCATTGCATGTATTAACTCTTCATGAATTCGATATCCTGTAATAGGAAAGTTTTCAACTGCGCGCAGTGTTTGAATTCCATAATACGCATCAAGAGGCACTTCCTTCGTTCCTAAGAAATCTTTTTCTGTTCGCATCTGGCTAGTTATAATTGACATTTACTTCTTCTCCTCTAATAAGCTACAACACTTCTAGCTCTATTAATCTTTCTAGCTGTTCTATTGCTATTAAAACAAATAGTGCCGGAAAGCTCAAGGTTTGTGTACGATATTGTGGAAAAAGAATTCCATCAAGACACAGGAATAAAAGACTGCCTTTATAAAAAGCAGCCTTTTAACCGTTATATTATTTATTCAACTCAATAATAATATCATCCAATACTAAACGATCTGAGCCAACACCAACTTTTTCAGGGATTGGTTTTTCTTCTCCATTTTTCGTGATTTCAACTCCACCAGATTGAACATTTCTGAATATTACATGGGGCTTAACGATTAGTTTTGTTGCATTCGGGTCTAATTTTTCGTATGTGGCACTCCAACTTATATCATAAGAGTCCCTCTTCCCCGAACCTCCATTCACTTCACCTGAATATCTATTTCCTAAGTCGTCCCTAATCTCTAATTCAACAGAAACATCGTCCCATTGATTACTGACTACTTCAGAAACTTCTTGATTGAAATGAACAATTAAAGATATTGGTGATACGGAAATTTTCTCAATGTTTACTTTCACCCCATTGCGTTCAGAGCTCTCATAAATTAATTGACCTTGGTTACCAAGTGACTTAACAGCAAGCGCAAAATCCCATTTTCCTTTTATTTCTTCACCAGTATCAAGGTTAATGATAGTATCAATATTCCACTTGATTTTTGCAATGTCACCTTCATGACCATTAAGAGTTCTTGTGATTAAGCCTACATAATGGTTTTCATCCACCCTTTTAATTTGAGATCCTCCACTTGCACCGAGTACTCCCCGAACACTTAAAGGTAGAGATAAGTAGGGTTCTTCTCCTAAATCATGCTCACTTACCATCGAATAAGTTAATACGACAGTGTGCCCATCAAAAACAACATCATTAATGGTCACATTGACCCCATTACTTACCTCTGATACGTTCATTTCTGTGGAAAATTCCTTATAGTTTGAAAAATATCCATCTCTGGCATCATCAATAAATCTAAATATATCTCCAATTAGTGGAATACTACTGGCGTAAGCAGGAAACGTCAAACCTAAAGTTGTAGTTGAGATGCCGACTACAATAGAAGCAACTAATGCATTCCTTTTCCAATTCCATTTTTTTCTCTTTTTATTTATAGATTTTCTCAAAGCTTTTTTTACTTTCGCTTTTTCTTTTTCTGTTACTTCCATTTCTATAAATTCCGTTTCGTCTATGTCCGTATCATTTAATAGTTCGTAAATATCCTTCATATGATATTCTCCCCTAACTTAAAGGTCGTTCTTATTTCATATAGCTTCTTTTTCCCTCGATGAATTCGATTCGCAATAGAGGCTTTTGTCAAACCAAGCTTTAGCGATATCTCTTCGGTATTCAAACCTAATAAGAACTTCATGAGAAAAATTTCTCTATCGACAGGGTCTAATTTATTTAATAACTTAATCAGCTCATCTCTATTTTCCATTAAAATCAGTTCATCTTCTGCTGACTTCTCTTCATTCAGCTCCATATTTTCTGAGGAAAACTCTGTTGACTTACTTGCTTTTCTGTAATAATCAATTGCTTTAAACTTCGCAATCGCACAAATCCACTTTTTAAAATCATTAGCATCCTCACCTTTAAACTTGGTTGAGTTGTTCCAAATAGAAAGAAAAATATCATTGATACATTCCTCCATGAGCCCTTTGTTATGAACAGATGAGAGAACTTTATAAGTCACACCCTTTATCAACGGCATATATTGATCAACGATATACTCTAGTGCCTCTTCCTGTTGACGCTGCAATTGTAAAATAAAATTCTTATCATCCAATTTCATCTATCCAGTCTCCTTAATTTTTGTAAAAGCTTTTACACTATATATAACGAAGCGATAAAATCTTTTTCTCACCTTTATATTAAAAATTTTCAGATTCATTTAGTCTACCATAGTATCAAAGTGGTTTGTCATATATTAGGGGGCTGAAAAAGTAGTCCTAGCTTCACCTATCGTTACAAAATCAGTTTTTTGAGTGAGTATTCATTCATTTTTTGTTATGATTTGAGTAAAGGGATGAGGAGGTTCCTACTATGCTTTTTAAAAAGAGCTTCACCGAGCAGACGATAAATGCTGTTCAAATTGGGAACGGTACCGTTGCATTTCAAGGTGTAACATTAAACGTTCATTGCTTCGTCTTAGATGGGGTTTTAATTGATACAGGTTCAAAATCTTTAGGAAAGGAATTTACACCATTTTTTAAGCAACAAGAGATAGATCAAGTGGTGATCACTCATTATCACGAAGATCATACTGGGTGTGCTGCTTTTTTACAAATAGAACAAAATCTATCTGTTTATATGAGCGATGTAATGCTTGATTATTGTACTACGAAGCCAAATTATCCTTTGTATCGAAAATTATTTTGGGGAAAGCGTAGCCCTTTTCAAGCCAAGGCAATTGGCAAAACCTTTTCATCCCGTAACGCTACATGGGACGTGATTGAAACACCTGGTCATTCCATTGATCATTTGGCTTTTTTAAATCGGGCAACTGGCCAACTTTTTTCGGGAGATTTGTATATTCAGAAAAAGACAAAGGTCGCCCTACGTGAAGAAAGCATTCCAACCATTATGGAATCCTTAAGGAAAGTATTAACCTACGATTTTGAAGATGTGTTTTGTTCCCATGCTGGTTACTTAAAGCAAGGACGTCTAGCTTTACAAAATAAACTAGATTATTTAGTTGATCTTCAAGAGAACGTTATTAAGCTATACGAAGATGGGTTGTCAGCAAGACAGATTTCTACCACACTTTTTACAAGAAAATATCCCATCATCTTGTTTTCAGCAGGAGAATGGGATTCTTTGCATATCATTACCTCGATTATTCAAGAGCATATAAAAAATACATTGTCGGTGAAATAATTTAATAAGTTTTGGTATTAACTTTGATTTTTAATTAAAGCAACCTTATATGGAAATAATTCTGCTGTCATTATTCCTTCTGATACAGCAGGATCATTCTCCATGATTTTTAGTGCAGCCGCTTCCTCTTCAACTTCCAAGATCACAATACCAAACGTATTTTCATCGAGACCCAAAGTTTTACCTGCCATTATAAGCTTTCCTTCTTTAAGTAATGCTTGTAATTTTGCAAAATGCCTACCTACTATTTCTTCTTCTTTTTTTGTCCAGTTATCTTGATTCAGTAGCGATGGTATTAATTTCAAAACATAGATAAATTGTTTGGTTTCATTTTGCATTTGATTCACTCCATATTCTTAGATTAGATATTAAAAACGAATGTACAACTTGTAAAGAATGTACATTTATTAATTCTGCATTACTTAATCCATAACTCTTTTAACTCACTTAGTTTGAAATGAGCGGATTGGGATGTTTCTTTTTTATATAGATAAGCTCTCATTTGAAAATATGTATAAGCTCTCATCTCTTTATCTCCTATGATGGTAATGACTCAATTATAAAAGGGGACATATTAAATTTAATTATACTCTTTTTATTCTCTTTTTTCTGAACCATAATTAAGTAACAGGAGGAATAAAATAATAGAAAATGAAAATATTGGAGGCGACATAATGAGTAAATCTTTATGGAATGATGTAGATACTTATTTTAGTAGTAAGCTTCAAGAATCCGATCCGATGATGGATTCAATACTGAAGGCAAATACAGAAGCTGGCTTACCTGCCATTGATGTATCACCTAATCAAGGGAAATTACTTTACTTGCTTGCTAAGATGAAAGCGGCAAAGAATATTCTAGAGATTGGAACTCTTGGCGGTTATAGCACTGTTTGGCTCGCTCGTGCATTACCCGAAGACGGGCATGTCGTGACCCTTGAATTTAGTGAAAAGCATGCTAATGTGGCTAATGAGAATATAAAAAAAGCAGGGTTTGAGAATAAAATTGACATCATTGTAGGACCAGCACTAGAGACCCTTCCAACCTTAGAAAAAAAGGGATTCTCAAGCTTTGATTTTATCTTTATTGATGCGGATAAACCAAACAACCCCAATTATTTAAAATGGGCACTAGAGCTTTCAAGACCTGGAACAGTCATCATTGCGGATAACGTGGTACGTAATGGGAGTGTGATTGATGCAGACACACAAGATCAAAGTGTAAATGGAATTCGCCAATTTATCGATTTATTAGCAGAAGAATCACGTATTGATTCCACAGCAATTCAAACTGTTGGTTCAAAAGGATATGATGGTTTTGTTCTAGGGATTGTAAAGGAGTAAGAGAATAATAGTTCATTTAATAGGGTAGGAAGGAACATAGCTGTTTCTACCTACCCCTATTAAGTTTTGCCAATCAACTGTTTAATTGCACGAACAACCACTTCTGGTTCATCGTTTTGTATATAATGGGCACTGTTTTCAGCAATTATAAATTGGCTATTTGATGATATTTCAAGCATCTCTTCTTGCATTTCATTCCACAATACTTGTGATTCCTCTGAATAATGGGCTTTTTTCCCTGCTGATAGGACAATTAACGGTACGTTTAATTTCCTTCTTGTTTCTTTTAGCTGTTTTAAACTCTCCATAAATTCATCGTAATTACCTTCAAGCACAAACTGTTTGTTGTAGGCTTGTTGAAACTCTTCAGACATTGTTGGTAGAAATCTTTCTCGGTAATCTTCAGGTGTAGAATCAACCAAGATAAGTCCACAAACTTCACTAGTATATTTCGTTACATACAATCTTGTATTCACTCCTCCAAAAGAATGACCGACTAATATGTATGGAGGCATTATCTTCGCTTCCTGAAGCAGTTCATTTAATTCTTTTACCATCTCATGGCTGGTTCTGGGCGTATAACTAGGCTCACTTTTTCCAAGTCCCGCTCTATCATAAATTAGAACGTTAGACAACTTGGATAATTCAGCTATTACGGAATCCCAAGCCTTCGAATAATCTCCATATCCAGCATCCATTACGATTGTTGGTTTCCTCTTTTCATCTCCAACCAATTTAGCAAATAGTTTACAATTATTGATTTGTACAAACATCTCTTTTGTCATGTAGCATGTTCCTCCCTACCAGCATCCGTAGTTAACTTCAAATACTTTGCAAACTAAATAATATTACAGCGAGTATTTAGCTTTCATACTTCCGATGAAAATCTTTGTTTTCTTCAAAGTCCAAGCATCAAAGTTACTAATAGAGCTGAAATACTTAACTTTGTAAAAGTAGCCATTTCCATTTCTATATTCGACATAGTATATGGACTACCTTCATACATCCATGTCAACATGTAACTTTGTACAATTTCTGATACCCCTAAGCAAATAGTACCGCAATAAAAATTTCAATCATTTTTTTCATCTTATCGCCATCCACATTCAATTTACGTATGTTCCATATTTAAAGTTTCACATTATTGTATATCTCTACCTAGATAATAGGACCTCCTATGAAGAAGAACAAGTATTCCCGGCTTTTTTTGTTTTAATAAGGGGTCATAGAAAATGTCCCTACACCCCATTTTCTTTTTCAAACGCATCAAGCAAGGCCCGCACTTCATCTGTTGATCATCGTGCTTCTTCCCTTATTTTCAAACTCGTACATTCAGTAAAGTAAACCAGGTGTAAATTGCCTATGTTTATTTTAACGAAATCCAGCCTGAATGATACTTTAATAAACCAAAAAAGCAGGTGGGGTTCTTAACTTACCACCTGCCCTACTACTTACCCTTTATCAACTAGATTCATCTCAAACACTTATTTCTCAACAAGCCGCGCCACTTCATGTCCGCATTTTTTACACTTTCCTTTTAAGACGATTCCAAATTTATCCTCTTCAATCGTAAAACTATTAATGGTAGCAACATCTAAACAGCGCGCACAAAAAACATTATCTCTAATTTGACTTCTGATATCTTTAGGAATGGAGAGCCATTTTTTATTTGCATCCATATGAGCACACCCCTTCTCTATTTTACGGAAGTTCTATTCTTGCAACTTCCTCACAATGTACGGTGTGTGAGTGTCCACAGGGACAGGTTCCTCGTACATTTTTTTATAATACTAGAAAAATAACACAACGACAGCATGTTCCTCCGCTCTTATTTTTTTGAATAATTCAAAAAAAATTCTGATAGTAAGAGTAATACTATAATTTATTGATTTAGAGCCTCCAGAGGTAAAATTAGGTTCAAAAGAGACACACCAAGGTATTTCGAGTAGGATGCAAACCAATTATACCTCTCACACCATTTAAGACGTGCTCACACTTGAAAATCAGTGGTTTACGATTTCGGAGGAGGGGGAGGGGACACTGGACCTGTGGTCGCCCAAGCTTTCCGCCCACCCACTACATAAAGGCGCTTTCCATATCAGGAAAGCGCCTTATCTAATCTATTTGTGATTAAGGAGTTGCTATGATATGGTCCTCGTAATCTAGGCCATTGACGATATAAAATGTTATACACTTATTCTCCCTTAATCACTGGTTCGGGTGAGGCAGAATCATTCCTACTGACATGTACTTCAACCGTATAGGTCATAGCTATAAATTGATTGAATGCACTCATATCTACAACTGTACCTTTTATTTCTGGGGAGTCGACATATTTTACAATGTAATTAACATTGGCTCCCTTTGATTGGTAGTCTTCATAAAATAACCTTGGTAAATCTCCATCTAATTGACCGCGATAATCTCTTAAATACGGGCGTCCTAGTGAATACACCACAGTGACGGCTGTATCCTCTTGGTCCGTTAGTTTCGTACCTGCTTCAATGGATTGTGAAATGAGCTTCCCATATGGGGCATCGGCGTGGAATCTTTGTTTTACCGATAACATCAATCCTGTTTGTTCACTCGCTTCGTCTAGTGTGAGCTCTCCGAAATTCGGGACGATTGTTGCCTTTCCTAAGGAGACTTTCACCTTCATTTGATCCTTCTTAGCAATTTTTTCGTCTGCTTTTACACTCTGACTGATAATCAAATTAGCTTCAATGGTGTTGGAATCTTCTTCTTCATATTCCATCTCAATCATGTTTGTTTTGGCCCATTGTTCCACTTCTTCTTTTGGTTTGTTAGAAAAATCCGGAACAGTGATATCCTTTACAAACACTTCTTCGCCTTTAGACAGGTACACAGCAGCGCTATCTTTTCGTTGATATTCCTCAGCCGCAATATTGCTATCTCTTATTTCCAGTCGGATGAATTCCCCTTGCTTAATTGATTCACTGAATTCGTACACAACTTTGAGATTTTTTGCATGATTTTCCTCAATCCAATTTTCAATCTCGGCTTGACCTAGCAGTGAAAAATCAGGAAGGGGAATAACATCCTCAGGGTCTGCCCCTTTGCTACTTACAAATTGAACCGTTTTTCCTTTGCGGATTTTATCTTTAACTGAAACACTTTGTGAAATAATTTGATTTTCTCCGTACTCATTACTATATTCTTGAGTTAGTTCCATTTCTAAGCCGTTTTCCGCTACCCAAGTACGTCCTTCGGAAACAGGCTTACCCACAAAGTCTTCCATCTTTACATGGACCATTTGATAGTATATGAAAAAGAGTAGGATACCGGCAAGGACGGATCCAGCAATTATGATCCCTTGCTTACGAAGTTTATTTCTCTTATAGTCGGGGTCCACTTCTACTTCTTCATCTGGCCTATCGTTGTCAACATCCCGTTGCGCCATATTAGAATAATATCTACTTTGTGTAGTTTTGTTTTCAAAATTACTACTAGATGACGGTGCCGTCTCTACTTTTGGCTCTTCTTGTATTTCTTCACTTTTTGGTTCATTCTTTTCCCTAGAATTTTTTTGCTCGCTCTCCAATTTATCATAATTATCTTTACCAAACTTGGATAAAAAGTCACTCATAAGGGGCCAAGACACCTTTTTTCAGTTGGAAGATATGATCAGATTGTTGAGCAACTTCTTGGGAATGGGTTACCACGATAACGCACTTTTGATGTTCGTGTGCTAATTTCTTAAAAATAGCGATGATTTCTTGTTCCATTTCTTCGTCCAGGTTTCCTGTTGGTTCATCCGCAAGAATCAACTCCACATTTGTTGCTAAGGATCTTGCAATAGCGACACGTTGCTGTTCTCCACCAGAAAGTTGGTTTACCCTGCGATCCGCCTTACTTTTACCAATGCCGATATAATCTAGCAGATTGTATGCGACAGTCATTTTATCATCCGGCAACGGGTTTTCTGTGATAGACATCGGAATTAATACATTTTCTACTGCTGTAAAGGTAGGGATCAGATTATAGTTTTGAAAAATAATCCCCACATTATTGCGGCGATAATGATCGTAACCAATACCTTTAATATCTTGTCCATTAAACAAGATAGATCCATTTTGTGGCGTATCCAAGGCACTTATAAGGGATAGAAAAGTACTCTTTCCAGATCCGGATTGTCCTAAGATAGTATAAAACTTTCCTTTTTCAAAGGAAATGTTTGTATCTTTTAATATAAAACGGCGATTTTCACCATCTTGGTAGTAATAATTCAAGTCTTTTACTTCTAATATCATGTTTCATCACCTTTCAGGTTGTAGGTTTACAAAATATAAAATTTTTTTCATATGATGTTTACTTTCTAATACAAAGGGGTATCTATTAATAACGCTCTGCCTATTTACAACATTATCTTTCTAGGATTCAATCGAATGATGTAAATAAGCGGTAGAATCGTTGATAATAGAATCGTTGCAATCCCTACTCCATAGAATAAAAAGATGAATGAAGCATCTAGTGACACTTGATAGGATGCAATGACATCATCTGTGGTCAAATTAGAGTGAATTTCAGAAATTGGATACATCCAGTTATCGTCGTTGTTCTGACCTTTCTCCGCGTTAATCATCGTATCTGAAACGCCTTGGGCTAAATAGTTCCCAGTGAATAAGGATAACGTGATACCAATAAGAGAGATGATCATGACTTCTAGTATGATTTGTCCAACTAGTCGCCCACGACGTTCCCCTAATGATAAGTAAATGCCTAATTCACGTTTACGATCTCGTAAGAACAGAAGTACGACAAGACCGATAATCAAAACGGTTGTGATGATTGCTGCAATCAACACATAATTGGATAGTTTTGACATGGATTGGATTGGTGCAGAAATCGTTTCGTATTGATCACTAGCTTTCCGCACTGTATATAGTTCCGGTAGCAATGGCTTCACTTCTTCTTCAAAGGATGCACTATCTTCTGGCTTGTTCAATACAAAAATAGGCGTATAGTACTCGGATATTTCTTCATTTTCCATCAGCTTTGCAAGTTCCGGATCAGACTTTATATACTCTTCCATATGTGCTCTATTTTCAGCTAATACCACTTCATTTGGTACATAAATGGTATTTTGAAAATCCATATCCATGAAGTCATACATGCCTTGATCTTTGTTCGATCCTTCTTCCTTCTTCACCGACTGCGGCTCGAAAAATCCTATTATTTCCAACACAACATCACGAGTAGAAGCAGGTTTGTCACTACTTGGACCATAGATTTCACTATTTAATACGAACGTATCACCAATTTGAAGACTATTTTTATCAGCCAATTTTTTAGACACAATGGCTACCGAAGAACCATTCTCTATTTCTTCCGTATTAAAAACACGCCCATCACTCAATTTTGCTTTCTGTTCTTCAAAATCAAGAACAGGTGCATAATTAATCCCTTTTAATTTATAATCCATACTTAGGAAAGAATCATCCGTTTCAAAATCTTCTTGATGCTCTCCTCTGTAACTTTTAAGCGTTTTTGAACCTAATTGGATATTTGTATTATAGTCATAGTATTTTACATAGGATAATCCGCCAATCTTCTTAATCAGGTCGAGATCTAAGTTTTTAATCTCATACTCTCTCAATTCTTCATCCGACATTTCATACAAAGCATCGTAATCAAGCTCGACCGTTGTTGCCGCACCTAATTTTTCTTTAATACTTGTCTCTACATTCCCCGTTGCTTGTTGAATGGAAATTGCTCCTGAAATCAAGTTGCCTAACACAAAAATAACCAACAACAAAATAATGGACTTTCCTTTATTTCTTGTAATGCTCAACAATCCCCGTTTGATAAAATTCATGTACAAACCCCCCTCTAATAGTTAGGGTACAGCAGCTCACCTTGGTTACGGTAAATCTCCTTTGGACTTTTTTATATGTACAGGACAAAGAACTACCACTCCTCTTACGGAAATGATATTTCTAGAAACAAGTAGTTTAAAAGCAACTTCGAGTTTTTTCTTTTACTTTCCCCTAGTAACGACAATGCACCCCATATATAGACGTAGTAAAGTAGCAAAAAGTTCCATAAAATATCAAAAAAACCCAAAATAATTTATATTAATCTTAAAAATTCAATGAGATTCAAAAACAATTCACTACTATCATCAAAGAGATAGAAAACATAATGAAAAACAAAAAGGCTGCACTTCGCATGAAAATAAGGGGGGAGAATCATATAGATGTGGTAGTGTTTACCTTAGCTTTGTTTTTTTCGTACCTTCCACGCCCATAAGGCAGCTCTATTACCTATACTCCTTCGTTATATGTTAGAACTCAACCAATTCTTTTATTTTTTGTATAGTTATTCCCATATGGAAATAACTCATTTCTTCCCTCCAGGTTCAGTTGTATAATAGACTTTGGTCCAATTTTCATACTCCCAATTAAATGTGATTCATTAATCTCATTTAATTAAATAGAGGCAGACTTCAATTTAGCCAAAAATCGAATGACATTTTTCACAGAAATAACTTCAATATAGAAATAGCAGCTAAAATTTAGTAAGATATCCACATGTGATATTAGATAAGGGGTTAAAATATGAGCGTATTAAACGTAAAAGATTTAAGTCACGGTTTTGGTGATCGTGCGATTTTTAATAATGTGTCTTTTCGACTTTTAAAAGGTGAACATGTTGGACTAGTAGGGGCAAATGGTGAGGGTAAGTCTACTTTCATGAATATTGTTACTAGGAAGCTGCAACCTGACGAGGGTAAAGTGGAGTGGTCACGAAAGGTGAGGGTTGGTTATTTAGATCAGCATGCTGTACTTCAAAAAGGCACTACGATGCGTGAAGCTTTGAGTACTGCTTTTCAATATCTTTTTGATGCGGAAGCAGAGATCAATGAACTTTATTCAAAAATGGGTGAGGAAGGTGCTGATATCGACGCACTGCTTGCTGAAGTTGGAGAGCTACAAGAAACTTTAGATAGTAATGATTTCTATCAGATTAATTCTAAGGTTGAGGAAGTTGCACGTGGTCTAGGATTAGATGATGTTGGGCTCGACCGAGATGTACATGATCTAAGCGGTGGGCAACGTACGAAAGTGTTGCTTGCTAAGCTTTTGTTAGAAAAGCCTGAAATTCTATTACTAGACGAGCCTACGAACTATTTGGATGAACAGCATATCGAATGGTTGAAGCGCTATTTACAGGAATATGAGAATGCATTTATCTTGATTTCACATGATATTCCATTCTTAAACAATGTGGTTAACTTGATCTATCACATGGAAAACCAAGAGTTGAATCGCTATGTAGGCGACTATGATAACTTCTTAAATATTCACGAAATGAAGAAGCAACAGCTAGAGTCTGCTTACAAGCGTCAACAACAAGAAATTGCGAATTTGAAAGATTTCGTTGCCCGTAACAAGGCAAGTGTTGCGACTCGTAATATGGCGATGTCTCGTCAGAAGAAGCTCGACAAAATGGAAGTTATTGAATTAGGGAGAGAGAAGCCAAAACCAGAGTTTAATTTCAAAGAAGCACGTGCAGCTAGTCGTTGGATTTTCACGACTGAGGATCTTGTTATTGGTTACACGGAACCACTTTCTCGCCCTCTGAGTTTGAAAATGGAACGTGGACAAAAAATTGCATTCGTCGGTGCAAACGGTATTGGTAAGTCTACTCTTTTAAAAAGTATTCTTGGGTTGATTAATCCGATTTCGGGTAATGTGGAACGTGGTGAGTATCAACACGTCGGTTACTTCGAGCAGGAAGTAAAACAGTCCAACTACAACACTTGTATTGAAGAAATTTGGAATGAGTTCCCAAGTATGAATCAGGCTGAAGTTCGTGCTGCTCTAGCAAAATGTGGATTAACGACGAAACATATTGAAAGTAAAATCGAAGTCCTTTCTGGTGGCGAAAAAGCCAAAGTTCGATTGTGTAAAATTTTAAACACAGAAACGAATTTATTAATTTTAGACGAACCTACCAATCACTTGGATGTGGATGCAAAAGAAGAATTAAAGCGTGCTTTAAAGGCATATCGCGGAAGTATCTTGATGGTATCCCATGAACCTGAATTCTATCGTGAAATTGCGACTGATATTTGGAATTGTGAGGATTGGACAACGAAAGTGTTTTAAATAAAGATTAAGGGGTACCCAATGAGTAATATTTTACTTGGGTACCCCTTTTTTATTAACCATCTGTATTTGATCACTCAGTTAAAGAGACTTGGCGTGGTGCATATCATTCAGTTTCTCAATATTATATCCTGTTGAAAGAGCAAGACAGTGATTCTAAATTATAATGTAAAAGAAGACGGCACACCGGTTATTCATTACCGATTTGCCGCCCCAATATTTGAATAGAAGCAGGTTTTCCCCTTAACGGGAGCCTGCTTCTTCTTTTAAAATCATCTGCGATACTACCTCAACGTGATTCGTATGCGGAAACATATCAACCGGCTGCACTTCTACTGTCTGATAGCCCCCATCTTCCAACACTCGCAAGTCACGAGCAAGTGTCCCAGGATTACAGGATACATAAACGACTTTTTTCGGCTTCATTTCAATGATTGTCTGTAATAGTGCTTCGTCGCAGCCTTTACGTGGCGGGTCAACTACTAATACATCTGCTGTGATGCCATCTTTGTACCAGTTAGGGATAACCACTTCGGCTTCTCCTACTCCGAACTCTACGTTTTGAATGCCATTTAGTTTTGCATTGCGGTTCGCATCTTCTATTGCTTCTGGGACGATTTCTACTCCATATACTTTTTGTGCTTTTTGAGCTAGAAATAAGGAAATTGTCCCGATGCCACAGTATGCATCGATAACCGTTTCTTCTCCCGTTAACCCTGCATACTCTAATGCTTTGTCATACAAAACTTTTGTTTGATCTGGGTTCACTTGGTAAAAGGAGCGGGCAGAAATAGCAAATTTAATGTCACCTATGAAATCATAGATATACTCTTCGCCCCATAGAACCTTTGTCTCCTCGCCAAAAATCACGTTTGTCTTTTGCGGATTAACATTTTGTACGATGGATTTCACTTCTGGTAATGCTGTTGTAATGTCTTCGATGATTTGTTTTTTATTCGGAAGATCCGCTGTTCTCGTAATGAGAACAACCATCGTCTCTCCTGTAACAAGCCCGTATCTTGCCATAATGTGGCGGAGGGTTCCTCTATGGGATTTCTCGTTATAAGAACGTACACCATGGGTTTCGCAAATTCCCTTGACCTTTTGCACAACACGATCATTCGTTTCCTGCTGAATGAGACAATCCTTCATCTCAATAATTTCATGGCTACGTTGTTGGTAAAAGCCAGCGATTAACCCGCCTTCTCTTTCGCCAACGGGTACCTGCGCTTTGTTGCGATAACGCCAAGGCTCTTCCATTCCAAGCACTGGATGAACCGGAATATCTTTTAAATGTCCGATGCGTTCAAGCACGTCTTGTACTTGCTTTTGCTTAGCAAGTAACTGGCCCTCGTAGCTAAGGTGCTGCAATTGACAGCCGCCACATTGTTTATAGATCGGACATGGAGCATCAACACGATAGGGACTTGGCTGATAAATTTCCTCTAAGCGCCCGAATGCATAGCCTTTTTTGACTTTCGTTATTTTTATCTTAATGGCTTCCTGTGGTAGTGCATTGGACACAAAGATGGGATAGCCACTAATTTTCGCTACCCCTGCGCCGTCATGTGTGAGATCTTCCACAGTCACATCGTAATAGTTATTTTTTTGAACTGGTGGTTGTAATACCGTCATGAGTTTTCTTTCCTCCACGTTAAAATCGCTGTTCCGATTGTATCACATGAAGGTCACCCTCTTCCAGTTCGTTCTTACCTTCTAGCTATAAGATTAATTTCTGAGAGTTATTACTATTAGATTTAGGTAAGTCCTCTTTACTCAACATTTTGGAACTAATTAAACGAACGGAAGGATTTAGAGCCAATATAAAACCAAGACAACCGAAAGAGAGGTGCAGTTGCAATTTTACTAGTCCGCGTTTCGGACAATTAAGTACGCAATAAATCCAAGTGGTCCTAAAATAAATACGATTAATGCCCATAAACAACCAATGTTCGTGCCTCTTTTATCGGCTGAATCGTTATAAACCCATATTAGTGCGATTAATCCAATAACCCACCATAATATAGCGAATAACTCCACAAAACCATCTCCCCTAATTATTATTCCGAACAATCAAGTACGCAATAAGACCAATTGGTCCTGTGGCAAACACAACTAACGCCCATAAACAACCGATATTGGTGCCTTGCTTATCTCTTGCATCACCATACACCCAAAAAAGTGCGACGATGCTCACTATCCAAAATAAAGGAATAATTAAACCGAATATCGTAAAAAGCTCCATCCCACTATCCTCCATTTCCCCCTGTTTCTACTATATTTTACGAGTATATGAGGCAAAAAGTTTCATTTTTCCAATTTGTTTAAAATAAAGGAATTAGGGGAAAGTAAAACCAATTTTAAATCTACATAATAGGAGGTTCCTATCTGTGAAACGATTATTTGGTGTACTTCAAAAAGTCGGAAAAGCGTTGATGCTACCTGTTGCCCTTCTCCCTGCTGCTGGGATTTTGCTTGCTTTGGGAAGTGCTTTAAAAGAAGAAAATTTATTAGAACTTGCCCCGTTCCTTGGGGCTGACTGGATTCAACTAGTGGCTTCTGTCATGGATGCTGCAGGAGGGATTGTTTTTGGTAATCTTCCTGTACTATTTGCCGTTGGGGTCGCAGTTGGTCTAGCTGGAGGAGAAGGTGTCGCTGCTCTTGCTGCCATTATTGGATATCTTATTATGAATGCCACGATGGGAGTAGTAATCGGAGTAGAAGAAACAATGTTGGCGGACCCTGCTTATGCGAATGTGCTTGGGATTCCTACCCTTCAAACTGGAGTATTTGGAGGCGTTATCGTCGGAATACTCGGTGCCTTTATGTACAACAAATATTTTAACATTGAGCTTCCATCATATTTAGGCTTTTTTGCTGGAAAACGTTTTGTTCCAATCGCTACCGCTGCATCAGCTGTTGTGCTTGGGATTGCCATGACTTTTATTTGGCCACCCATTCAAGGAGGGCTTAATGCTCTTTCGGAAAACATGATTAATACGAATTTGACCTTGTCCGCGTTTATTTTTGGTGTAATTGAACGGGCGCTTATTCCATTTGGTCTGCACCATATCTTTTACTCGCCGTTTTGGTTTGAGTTTGGATCGTACACGAATAATGCTGGTGATTTGGTTCGAGGAGATCAAGCCATTTTCTTTGCACAGCTTCGTGATGGTATAGAACCAACAGCTGGAACGTTTATGACAGGGAAGTTCCCATTCATGATGTTTGGTCTTCCAGCAGCTGCACTTGCAATCTACCATACTGCTCGCCCTGAAAAGAAGAAGATTGTTGGTGGTATTATGGCTTCTGCTGCCCTTACTTCTTTTTTAACAGGTATAACCGAGCCAATTGAATTCTCGTTCCTGTTTGTTGCACCATTACTATTTGCCATCCATACGGTTTTTGCAGGGCTGTCCTTTATGATTATGCATATATTACATGTGAAAATTGGGATGACTTTTTCAGGAGGAGTTATTGATTACCTCCTTTTCGGAGTCGTTCCAAATCGGACAGACTGGTGGCTCGTCATACCTGTGGGACTCGTGTTTTCTGTGATTTACTACTTCGGCTTCCGCTTTGCCATAAAGAAGTTTAACCTACAAACACCAGGTCGCGAAGATGTAGACGAGGATGAGGATGGAAGAGCCCCAACTACTGCTGGCGATTTACCATTTGACGTCTTAGAAGCAATGGGAGGAAAAGAAAATATTGCCCACTTAGATGCTTGTATTACAAGACTACGTGTGTCAGTAAATGAAATTAGTTATGTTGATAAAACCCGTTTGAAGAAGCTTGGAGCTGCCGGGGTTCTCGAGGTAGGGAATAATATCCAAGCAATATTTGGCCCGAAATCGGATATTCTTAAATCACAAATGAAGGATATCATAGATGGCAAAACCCCACGTCCAGCTAAAGCAGACTCGAAAAAAGAAGTTGAGCAACAAATTGAAGAGATTAATCCGGATGCTTTGCAAACGCAATCTGAAGAGGAAGGCTTCCTCTCGCCAATTAAAGGGGAAATTAAGCCACTTGATGACGTACCAGATCAAGTCTTCTCCAGCAAAATGATGGGCGACGGTTTTGCTATCTTACCATCTGAAGGAATTGTTGTTTCACCTGTAGATGGAGAAATAGTCAACCTTTTCCCAACAAAGCATGCCATTGGAATTCAATCGAACAGTGGTCGAGAAATACTCATCCATGTAGGAATTGATACCGTTAACTTAAAAGGTGAAGGCTTTGAATCATTAGTATCACAAGGCGATAAGGTGACAAAAGGCCAAGAGCTCCTTCGTTTTGATATTAAGTTTATTGAAGAAAACGCTCCATCCATTATCACACCAATTATTTTTACAAACCTGAATGATAACGAAAAAGTGAAATTGAATAAGCAAGGAAATGTAGGATTGAAAGAAGCTGGGATTATGGAAATATCAAAAGGATAAGAGGGCAAAGCGCTTGGATGCAGGAGAATCCAAGCGTTTTTTTGTGCAATTTCCAACCTCAAATCGGTAAATGATTCCAAATGACGTAATAATAAGGATTAGAATAAACGCTCCCTGTACTCCTGCATAAAATAAAGAAATTACTTTGAGGAGTTGGAACGATGACCACTACAACTGATTCGTTTGAGTATCTCATCCGTACTCAATTTGCATTTTCCACAGATGCTTCTGCGCTTAGCTGTATTTTGGACGGAATTGCCGAGCGTAAGATCAATGTGAATGCATTTCAACAAACGAAAGCAAACAATCTTTATCATGTAAGGTTAGTTATTGGTAGCAGTGAATCTGAAAACACTCGCGATTTATATGGTGTTCGAAAAGTGCTTAGTAGCTTAAAACAAAAATTCACAGAAAAACAAGTCATTCAAATTATCCAATTACGTGCTGGAAGACCTGGACAAATTAATGAATTATTCGCTGCCCTTTGGTGCCATGTTACAGTTAACTCCATTTATATTGGAGAAAAAACAAATGTATATGTTGATACATCTGATATAGAGCAAACCATCAGCATTCTTTCACAGGAAGAATTGGAATTATGTGAAAAGGATTGCTAGTTTTCCAAAGCGCAATAACCTTGATAAGGATAAGAGGATATTTACAATCAGCTTCTAGTCTCCGACACATAAATCCTCTTATGACATCAAGGTACTAATCTAACCAAACACGTTTGTATCAAGAGAACCTTCATTTAGTCCAAGCACTCACCCCCTTCCTACATAAAATATAGTAAAAAGGAAAGGAGTGAACCTAAATGAAACAGTGCTTAGATTTTAACATCCGAACACAGTTCACTTTTCATGTCAACGATCTTACGTTTAGCTGTTTGCTGAGTGGACTTGCTGAGCAAGGAGTAAACATTAATGGCTTTCTCCAAACTATCGAAAAGAAACGCCTTAATTTTGTGAGAATGGTTGTTGGCTATACAAATCAAGAAACGGAAAATGACCTTCGAATAATGAGAAAAATTCTTCGAAGACTCGACGTGAAATTTCAAGAAAAACCAATAATTCAGCTTTTAGACCTGCCATCTGACGTTCCTGGACAAGTCAATACAATATTCGGTGCGCTATGGTGCAACCTGCAGGTAAACGCCATGTATATTGGAGAGGCAACTAATTTGTACTTAGATGTTTCACACATTGGCAATGCGATACGAATCCTCTCGCAAACAGATCCGGAGCAGTGTCTGAAAGTTTGTAAGAGGCACTGACCACCTCCAACTTATTATCCTTTTTTGATTAATTCTTCATAACAAAAAAAGCACACACCATTTCACGAACATGCTGTGTGCTTTCGACTACTTAATGACCATACAAAGCTTCCCATTCTTCTCTTAAAACACCCATTTTCACGGAATCATAGAGCTCACCATTGTAGGTTCTGGCTTTTCTTATCCTAGCTTCCTCTTGCATCCCAAGCTTTTTACCTACTTGGATCATTCTTCTATTTCCAGACCAAGTGGTATAACCGATTCTCGGGATATTTGGATAGTTTTCAAACAAGTAATCTACCCAAAGCTTGATCGCTTCTGTTCCATAGCCGCCACTCCAATATTCTGGTAAATAAATGATAATTCCTACTTCCATCCAGTTAGAGGGCTGATGCTCCCAATAGTACGTCACCGTTCCGATGATTTTCCCTTCCACTACAATAAGTCGTTGTGAATCAAACCCATTTTCTATCAGCTTACTCATTGACGTTTCATATTCGGAGAACGCTATTCTTTCCAAAGGAAAATAAGGTGCATCCCATTTCTTGTACTCTGGCTCTTCTTCCCCGTAGATAAGCTCCCAGAGGATAGATAAATCTTCTTTTTCTAGTGCCTTAAGTTGTAGCTTGTTTCCTTGAATAACAAACATAATATTGAACTCCACCTTCTAGATCTATGTTTTCTCTATTAAATTTAGTTTTGAAATAATATATACTATGTAACCATGATAAATTTCTTGCTTTCAGCTTTACAACATGAGTGTAAATCAGATGTTATGAAACTGCTCTACTTCAAAGTCAGCTTCATAAGCTTCTTTCATTAACTTATGAATAACTTCGCTCAGTTTGTCTTTTAATTCTCCATGAGTTTCGGCACAATATTGGTATTCGGCATTACTCCATTTTTCACTAGGATATTGCCAAACAGGGTAGGGAATTCGGTCTTTTGGCTCCCAATGATAACGCGGAAACACATGAGCGTGTAAATAAGCATCCGTATTCCCATAGATAGAATAATTCACTCTTCTAGGACTACATACTTTTAAAATGGCTTCACCAATCAAACTCATATCAAATAAAAATTCACTTCGTTGCTTAAATTCTAGTTCTTCGAGTGAGCCAAATGGTTTTGACGGTAAAAGCACACAATATCCAGGTAAAAACTGTGTGTCACCGATAGCAGCAAATCCACTTTTCATTTTTACGATTACCATTGGGTTTTCTCCTTGATGCGCAGATAAAATCCGATCCTTTTTCCACTCTTCTTTTAAACTTCGGTTCATTTCCAATCTCCTTCACGTTTTCCTAATTGATTTGTTCCATCTATTTTATAAACTCCAATGTAATTACAGTATGCTTCAGAGAACAACCATTTGCATTCATTATTCTTCTCATCGGAGTATTTTCGATTCCGGTTGCTCCTAAATAAGATTTAGCATCAAAATCATTTACTAATCTGGATAATCCTATTAAATGTAACTTCTTCCCATAACCTTTTCTAGTAAACTTCGGATGTATTCCAATCCAAAAGATGCGCCCTTCGCTTTCTGTATCTGGCTCAATATGTGGAAACACTACACCAACTGGTTCACCTTTCACTTTGTAAACGGTATACATCTTATTTACTTGTGCTGGCAATTCCGTTTCCATATTCATTAGGAACCTTTCTGCTTCCCTAACGTCTCTATCCATAACATCAGCCAAAAATGAAATGGACACAGATTCAGTCGGGGACCAGGTTTCATAGTCCATTGCGCTTAATTCTCTAGAGAGATGAAATTCCTTTGAGTATATTACTCTTTCACCAATTGTTATCATCGTTTCATTAGTCCGTGTTAATTTATTTAATAGTAATCTAGGGCATTCAAATCTTACTTTTTGAAAACAGCTCTTTTTCATTTCAGACAATAGCTTTATTATGTATTCATCTATTTCCTTAATTTGACGAAGATCCTCTTCATGCGTTTCTAACATAATTCCATATTCATTTTTAATAGAACGGACTCCCAATTTTCTAAGGCTTTCTAAAACGGAATTCATTATTCTCTCCCCTTCTAACTATGTTATGTTCGACTTAAGCTATCATTTCCCTCCTTTTTCCGATATAAGCAATAGTTAGATTTCCACGCAAAAAAATTGTCTATTCGATTACATAGACACTTTTGCTAGTTATTTTGCTTTTACATTTGTTATGAGAAATTTACTCTTTGGCAGGGTTGGCATTCGTACTAAGCTATACCTTAAATCTTGTTTGGCAGGTACCGTATACTCAATTTTTCCAGTTAAAAATTTAATGCTTTCCTTTATTACCTCAATGGTCACGTTCTCTCCCGGACAACGATGTCCTTTTACTTCATCTCCACCACCCTGTGGGATAAGATCAAACAAATTACCATCCCAATCATAAAAGCGCTCTGGACGGAATTCATTGGGATTTCCCCATATCCTTTCATCATGATTGGTTCCGTACATATCAAGCAGCACCAAATCTCCTTCTGTAAATTCATGCTGTGCCCAAGTAAAATCTCTCCGAACCCGCGCTCCTAAAAAAGGACCAAATGGATAGAATCGGCGAATTTCTTGCACAAACATCTCTAGGTAATCTTTGTCGCCTAATTGCAGCTTTTCCTTACATTCTGGATACTCATATATAGCTAAGGCTCCAAAAGTAATGTAGGTGGCAATCGCCACAATGGGTCGCAGTACATTGATGAGTTCAATGGCAGCCATGTTCGCATCCAATTGCTCTCCACTTTGCTCTTGATGAAATGCCATGGAATAAGCAGCTGTATCTTTTGGTGCTTCTAGCTTTCCAGCTCGTATATCCTCAATTACTTCTCTTATCCAGTTCTCGCCTCTTCTACGCGCCTTCATTCCTTGCCAATGTCTTGGTCCAACAGCTCCAAAAGCATCAACCATTAGACCAAAATCCTCCGCCCGATTCCTTACTTCTTTTTCATCTAAGGGAACGCCTGCCCACTGACAGGCAACTCGACAAAGTAATTCCTGAGCTTCATCGAAAAGTACTACCTCTTCCTTCTCTTCTAATTCTTTCCCTTTCTTGATCCACTCGCTTCGTAACAGTTTCTTTAATAACTCAACACGCTCAGGCGTCATTAGAGACAAAAAAAGCAGCTTACGATGTGTATGCGCTGAGCCATCCATTGTTTGAATAGCATTTTCTCCAAACAATGTCTTTTGAATCCTTTTCGGAGCAGCACCTTTGCGACGAAAACGTTCATTATCATAAAAAACCTTTGCTGCTTCTTCTCCACTCATACAAACTACCTTTTCCCCCATAAGTCGGGTTTGAAAAATATCTGAATCATATTTACGACAGCGATTTTGAATAAATTCATAGCCTTCCATTATCAGAGCAAGACTATTATCTAATGTTTTATCCTGTGGGATTTCTTGTTTGTGCATTATATGGTAGAGGCCTCCTTGAGTAGATGATACGTCCTTGTAAAACTCTACCCAAAGATGGGAGGGAATAATCTTATTGCTCTTCCAGAATATAAGACCTTAACTTATTAGTTGTTTTAGCTGAAGTGCTATACACCTCTTCTCCCATCATGTACATTAAATAACTCGGTTTATCCTTATCTCCTAGCCATATGTGGAGCCCATGAGTTGGCAATCGCCCACCATCAGCCGTTTCTTCGTACTGGATCATTACGTCGTAGTCAGGGTTTGATAGTGTGCTCTCACCTCTTTGCTTACGAGCTGTTGTTATAACCTCTTCAAAAAATGCAATTGATTCTTTATTAGTAAAAGAAATCAGGATATCTTCATTTATATCTCCTACTCCGTTAGATTCCGAAAGATTTACCTCTTCAATTACAGCATCTAAAAGAACCATCGTTTCAGACGGGAAGGTTTGACAGCCCCCGATTAAAACACATACAACTATTAACCCTAAATTCATTATCATTCTCACTATACTTCACCTCTAGAAATTCCACTCAAGGTCGCTTCTCCCACGGCTCTAACACACCTACAACACTAACCGCTCTGCCACTTTCTATCGCAGCAATAACACCACTTGATATTTCCTCATTGGTTAGCCACCTCGATGATTCTCCTTGTAAAATAAAGCCCAATTGTACTTGATGATAGCTACAATTTTCTGGAACCTGAACATTTTTCTTGATGTCACTTATATTCGCACTACTCCCAAGTACATGATACAATTCCCACTTCTCTTGATCAGAGGCTAAGGTAGACGTCACAATACCCAGTGCATCTGGAGCATCAGAATGAATCCAAGCAACCACCAAATCTATTTTTCCTTGAAGCTTCATCAATTGCTCTTTTAATTCTTCACTATTTTTATAGTCTAGTAAAATAGGAGTGATAAAATTGGGGGTATTACATTCCATCATTAACCTTTTCATTTTGTTAGAATTTCTTGCAATGACTGAAACATGATAGCCCTGTTCTGTTAACCAGAGAGTCGTGTTTTTTAACATCCCTGTTCCACCAATGACCAACGCATGCTTCACGAATTCGCCCCCTCTTTACTTAGTTTTTGCATAGATGCATGTATCCCGTAATTCATTGTCGACATTGACGGCATCATTTTTCAAGATTCCTTCAAGCGCGAAACCTAATCGATCTGGAACCGCTCGACTTTTCACATTAGTAGAATCACATCTTATTTCTATTCTTCGTGCATGTAATTGTTCAAAGGCAAAACGACAGATTCCTTCCACAGCTTCGGTTACATAGCCTTTTCCACTAAAACGGGAATCCACCCAATATCCGATTTCAAACTTCGGAACCGACCAATCGATTCGATGCAGTCCAGAAGAAGCAACGAGTTCCCCAGTTTCTTTTAAAAAGACGAGTAATCGTAAATCTTCCCTTTTAAGAAAACGAATATGACTTTCTCTAATATTCCCTTCCACATCTTCTTCTGTTTGTGTTTGGTTAGCAAATGGCATCCACGGCTTTAAATCTTGTAGGGAATGCATAATAGCTTGATAGACTGCGGCACCATCACCCGGTATAGGCATTCTAATTAGTAGTCTTTCCGTTGTGAACTCTGCTGGAAAATCTTTTAATATCGGTTTCTTCATTTCACTTCACTCCTTTACTTAGATGTTCGTGTAATAGCTTCCATTCCCCATCAGCATCTTTAGTAAAAATATTCGTTGCTCTCCCACTCCCTGTGACAAAATCTCCGTTATAGTAGCCTTCATAGTGATAGGAATAGATGCATGTGGCCGAATGCTGATCAACTGTTAGCCACGTTACTTCCTGTGCAGAGTATACCTCTTCCTTAATAACATTCCAGGCGTTTTCGAAATATGCTTGAACTTCCTCTATAGATGTGCAAGTTTGATTGGTGAACCAATATGTTGGATTATCATTTAGCAGTACTTTCACATTGTTAAAATCATGAGTATTAGTTGCTTCAATATACTTCGCTAACGCTACTTTATAATCCATCTCCACACTCCCTGTTTACATTCATTTATAAAAAATACAGCCAAATGAAGAAGGCTGTATTTTTTCAAGTCGATTATTTGTTCAGCTCTTCCTGATCCACATTAAACTCAATCAGATTACGATCTGGATCCATACAGAAAATCTGGGCAAATCCACTTTTCCCGAATCGCTTTTCAAGCACTTCAATTCCCTTATCCTTTAAATACTGTAATGTTTCTTCAAAATCCTTTACCCGAATCGCCATATGACCATCTCTACTATCAATTTTGCCACTAGAACGCAACGTTTCGGCATGTTTATTTTCAATCAAATGAAGCTGGGCACTTCCCATTTGGTACCAAGCACCGGGGAAATCGAAGTCTGGTCGCTTTAATTCTGGAAACCCTAAAAGCGTTCCATAAAAATGCTTCGCTTTTTCTATATTGGTAACGGATAAACTTATATGGTGAAAATCGTCTAGAACAATCACCCGATCACTTCCCTATAAAGAATTTAACTTAGTATAACATTTCTCCTTCACTTCCAACTCCTTTGAAGCTTACGGATATAAATGATTTGTCCGATGTGATAGGCATTATGCGTTGCAGCATTCCCAAGGATCTCCCACCACTTCGCAGGTTCAGGAAACCCACTGACATCCGCTTCCACTTTCTCTTCAGTCAAAAGATCTTGCCAATGTAGAAGCACTTCTACTAATTCCTCTTTCAAACTATCAAAAGTTTGATTCTCAGACATAATGAAGCTTTTATTATTGTCCCCAATAGAAGGCACAGCATTGACGTGGGCTTCTTGATAACGCGTCTGCCAAGTCTTATTCCAATATAATAAATGTTGGACAATCTCTGCTATACTATTACTCTCTTCGCTTGGCTTAAAAAAGGCATCCTCTTCCGATAAACCTTCTACAGATTCCAAAAACGACACATACCAGCTTGGATCATTGGCATTCGCTAACAATTGATTGGCTAACAACTCTTTAACATGAACGATTGGTATCCACTCCTAGTAAAGTATTTTAGGTACTGACAACACCTATAATTATTTTAAACGCATTACGCTTCTTCTTCCCTTTTTTCAACCCTTCCTTTAAATCGATAATCCAAACATTTTTTCCAATCCATATTCTCATGTACAGAGAGTGAAATTTCACTGGACCAACTATGCCCTTCTCTTCATATTCACTACCATCCTCTAATTCTGTTTCTGTTCTCATTAACCAGATGTTACCTATCCCAAACTCAATATATTTCAGAGATAACGCTCCCTTATCTTGATTTAAAATAATCCTCTTTCAACAACCCATAATAAGCCAAATCGACATACCTTCCAAACCTTTTAGCATGTTGCTTCCATGTTCCTTCGTACTTCATTCCAACCTTCTCCATGATACGCCATGAACCCGGATTATCAGTAAAAGCACCGGCGTAGATCTTATTTAAGTTCAGCTCTTCAAAACCATAGTCAATAATTGATTTAGCCGCCTCTGTTCCAAACCCTTGTCCCCAATAAGGTCGTCCTACCCAATATCCTAGTTCTCCGCGCTCATAAACACTCGTTAATTTAATATTTATCAAGCCTATTAAACTATTACTCTCTTTTACTACTATTGCATAAAGTAACAAGTCTTTTGCTTTACTTGTACTTTCAATGAACTCAACTGCCCCGCCTTGTGGATAAGGGTGGGGCACCGTTAAGGTTGTCTTTGCTAATTCATAGTCACTAGCTAACTCTTCAATACGGTGTGCATCTTCTTTTTGAAGCGGACGTAATAATAGTCTCTTTGTTTCTTGTAATCTATCCATAGCTATTCTCCCTGTTGGTTTATTTCTTAATTTTAGCATTTATCAGATATTTAATCACACAGATAGATATATTTTTCAACCTAACTGCCATGAGCTACAGCATTCATTGAGATAGTACTCAATTGAGTCATAGAACTTGAAATGTATTTTGTACAATTTGTCATTTTTCTTCTCTATTTTCTTTAAGGTCTAAAATGCCTTTTTAAAGTAATCCATTAAGAACTCTTGTATCATAATCAAAAGAAACCAGCCACCTATCCCTAGTCCAATAGCTAGATACAAAGAAACTGAATGCTTTAAAGCTACATAAACAATGATTAATAGAAGGGCCGTTGCAGGAAATCCCCAAAGCACACCTAATGCAAATTTACTCAAAGTAGCACTATTTTCACCTTGTACGGATAACCAAAAAATACTTAGCAAACTAACTAACGGAAGCGCAGCTACTATTCCTCCGTATGTCGGAAATCTCCTTGCTAATTCTGTTACAAAGCCAATTACGATTGCAGACACAAGGATTTTCGCGATTACATACATTGTTTTGCGTTCTCACTTAACAGTTTAAATGCTTTTTCTATTAAATACTTCTCTTCTTCATCAAAATTCTCAAATAGCTTTTCTAACTTTGCTTCATCTAAACTAGTATTACGCTGTAAAATCTCTACCCCAAATTCTGTCAGTCCAAGCACTACTTTCCGTTCGTCCTTTTGATCTCTCTTCTTATATAAATAGCCTTTTTCTATGCTTCGTTTTACATGCTCCGAAGCTGTGTTTGGCGATACATTTAGATAGGTAGCGATTTCTGCTATACCTACATTCTCACGTTTTTCCACAAGTTGTAGGATTCGAACTACTTGATGCGTTACTTTTTCCTTATGGGTGTAATGTAGGTGAAAATAAATATCTGTCCAATATTGGTTTAGGTTTTCGGGTGTAATCATTTATGGGTTCTCCTTTATGTCTTTTCTTACGATTATATCTTATAATACGATATAATTACAAATAATCTAGCCTACTACTTCATCGATTGGCTAAAATAGTGGAGCAATATTACCTTTGCTCACCTAGTTTAAGGGGAGGATTCCAATCTAAATCGAAGTTGAAAATCAACTCCCCTCCTTATAAAAAAAAAGTTGATTCGAAAAGGAAAATCATCATTCCCTTCAAATCAACTTCATAAAACTACTATTCTCCATTACCTGTTTCATTAACTACCAAGCCCAATGCCCTCGCAAATCCAATCGCCTGTTCAGATGACACGATGCAGCCTTCTAATTTATCAAAAGAAATGACAAGCTTTTCAAAGGCACAACTACTTAGGTCCATTCCCTGTAGCTCCACACCTGTAAGATTAACTTCATTTATGTCACATTCCTGAAGCTCCACTTTTTTTAACGTTGATTCATATAAATCTGCATGAAGCATGGAGCATTTTTGGAAGCGCACTTCTTTACAATTGGATAGTCCTAGTGCAAGATAATTCGCCATACAAGAATCGAACAAAATGTTTCTAAGCGTCGCTCCTGAGAAGTTCCCCCCTATTATTTTGCAGTTTTTCATTTCCACTCGATGAAAGACAGCCTCGCTAAAATCCACATTCGATAAATTACAATTTTCAAAGACAACATCTGTTAGTTCCACCTGATTGAAAGAAATGCCTTCCATTGATACATTTTCAAAATGAACCTGCTCGATATATACCTTACCTTCCCATTCGCCATCGATTGTACATTCGGAAACCAAGCCATTAGATATGTACTGTTCTTCCTCTAGCTCGTTGATGATTTCGAGTGATGGTAAGTATCGCGGCAGTTTCGGTTTTAGAATCTTTACTTTTGATTTCATTGTTAGTTCCCCTTTTTATCCCTATTCTAATTATTCTCTAGTTTTCTTCAAAGTAGGTAAATTTAATTCTTAACCAATTCTAGCTATTTTTACTGATAGATAGTAATAGTTTATATACCATGATAACATAAATTAAATTCTTAATTCTCTAACAAAGGAGCCTCTTTATATGTCACTAAACGATGAAGTAAAAACCTTGATTACATCCCTCCAAACCAATGGAATTATCCCAATAAACGATTATGACATCACCAAAATGAAAGGAACGACCGACGGGGTTGTGTATATCATCCAAGATAGAAACCAACCAAAATATGTCCTAAAACTTGACCATCCACAACAGAACTCTTTTGCCTTTCAATTCCTAGATACTTATTCAAATATACGAGTTTTACCTAAACTTTTAGAAGTCGCACCAGACTATCAATATATTTTGTATACATATTTAAATGGAACTACTCATTTCAATCGCGGTTCCAAGAAGGAGTGGCTTACTTTATTAGTGAAGGAGCTTTTTAACCACTATCAGAGAAGTGATTCTAATTCTAATTGGGGACGTTTCGATATTCCACGAACGTCGTGGCATGAGTTTAATTTACATAGTATAGAATGGGCACGGGAAAGTGTGGCGAGCATTTTGCCTAATGAGGATTACGCTACAGTGCGAACATTAGTAGACGAGCTGTCTGCTTTTGAAACAAAAGAAGACAAATTTCTCTTACATGGTGATACCGGCGTGCATAATTTTACTTTTCTTGATCAAAAGCTTACCGGAGTGATTGATCCATCTCCTATGATTGGACCAGTGATTTATGATTTCACGTATGCTTTTTGTTCCTCTCCAGATGATTTGAATAGAGAAACGTTGTTAGATACGTTTTCTCACTTGAATCTAGTTAGCATGGATCAAACTAGACTGATAAAAGAAGTAATCGTTCAGTTATATACTCGGATTGGCATTTGTGCACGTGTGCATCCTCAAGATTTAGCAGATTATGTAGTGGCTTGGGATTATTGGAAAAAGCAGCTTTAAATCTCATCGTTCTCTATTGACTCTCGGGTTACCCGAGACACTATGATGAAATTAGACGGCAGCGGTGCACATCTGTAAAGTCTGTTTGTAGAGGTGAAAGCAATGTTAAAGATTGGTGAATTTTCAAAAGTGAGCGGGCTCTCGATTCATACGCTATATCATTACGAAAGCCTTGGTATTTTGGAGCCATGTCATGTCGATCCGAGGACGAATTATCGCTATTATGAAGCTGCTCAGCTAGTGACGATGAATAAAGTGTTAGCTTTAAAAGATGCTGGATTTTCTCTTACTGAGATAGCAAATTTTTTAGAGGATGCTCCTGTGAACCAACAACTCCTTAATATGCTAGAGTCAAAAGCTGATTCCCTTGAAAAGCTTCTAGAAGCTGAGGCAAACAGGCTAGAACGTCTCCGTACCAATATTTTTTTAATAAAAAATGGAGGGTTACCGATGACGAATGACATTTCGATTAAAAAAGTGGAACCTATTTTAGTGGCAACTGTAAGAGACGTGTGTGAGAAAAACAGTAAGGATCAATTCGATCAGCTCTGTGAAAATCTTTGGGGCAGGGTAAATGAGTACATTGACCAATCTGCCGTTAAACGAACCATTCCATGTATGACGCTTTACCATAGTGGATTATACATTCATACAGACGCTGCAATAGATATAGAGGTAGCGGAGCCAATTACAAAGGTTATTCCAGAAAGTGCAGACGTCCTAGTTTACGAACTACCTGCTATAGAAAAAATGGCCTGCGTCGTTCACCAAGGTCCGTTCTCGACTATTGGGAATACTTCTAGACGAATGTTCCAATGGATTGCAGAAAACGGCTATACGGTTTGCGGTCCTGTGCGAGAGATTTATCATAAAGGGGATTGGATGACAGATGACGTTAATGAATATGTGACAGAGTTGCAGGTGCCTGTGAGCTAGTTTGTAAAAAGAAAAATCCTCTGTTATAGATTTTTCTATCTATAACAGAGGTGACATTAAATATAATTTACTATTTAATATTTCCTGGTAGCCACTTAGGATTTAATTCTACAGCATCTAAAGAGATTCCACCATCTTCTATTAAGACCACTCTATCTGCAAAAATAACCGCTTCGCTGACATCATGCGTTACTAATATAGATGTGAAGCCTTGTTGTTCCCAAAGCTTTTCAATTAACTCTTGCATTTCTATTCGCGTTAAAGCATCCAATGCCCCAAGTGGTCCATCAAATAGTATTAATTCCGGGTCTCCCGCTAATGCTCTCGCTAAAGATACTCGTTGCTTTTGCCCACCTGATAATACAGCTGGCCAATCATTCTTTTTCTCTAAAAGTCCTACATTATTCAAAGCTTCTTCTGCTTTAATGTGGTTGGAATTTCCGACTTAGTGTGCTAACAGGGAAGATTGTTGAAGACGAAGTTAAAAATAAATAAATTGTTAAGCAAGACAAAATGTTAGGGGATGTTACTGCTATCCTGGTATTTGATTTTCCATTCTCCTACCTGTCCTTAAGGCCGAAGAGCTTCGACTTAAACGATTATAAGACTAAAACTGGACGCGGGGGAATATATAATCAGTCGCTGCATCTCTAAATTAGGCTACGGCCGTTTTCCGTATGACCTTATTTGACATCGTTTAAGCGCTCTTCCAGATGGTCACGTGTTTTGGCGATGTCATGCAACATGCCCATGTCCATGACGACTTGAAAATGCTCTTATAAACCGCATTATCCCAAGAGGCCAAACCGTAAAATTGGCCCTGGTTCTGATCGACGCACTTCATGCTGAACATGAGATCGCACGACGCGTCGAATACACGCTCTAGCACCAGTAAATCTACTCAAATTTATCACTTTTTGTCATCTGTGATGGCATGATTGCTGCTAACAGGGTCAGGTGTACGGCTGATCGGGCTCCGATTAAAGAGAAGGGAAAAATTTATTTCAAGGATGTCCCATAATTGTTGGGCCATTACTTTTGGAGAATAAGGCATATTATTTTTGATCCACCATTCCACCACACCGACGAAAGCAGACGCCATATATTGAATGGCAACCTCTTTTCCACTCTCATGCTCAATTTCCCCGTTCTTCAAGCGCTTGGTCATTCCATTCATAACCATCAAATCCAATTGTTCCTTAAAACAGCTTATCCCTTTATTGCTAAGTATGGAGGAATAAAATAAAAAATGTTCCTCAAGATATTGAAACATAGGCAGCGGGGAATGAACGACATCTAACCGAACTTCGCCAGTATTCGACAAAGTGCAAAAGTTTAACATTTCATTCAAATGCTCTTTTATACATTGATCGAGCAAATCATATTTGTCCGAGTAGTGAAGATAAAGTGTTCCCCTGTTAAGATTAGCTTTTTCAGAAATATCGTTAATCGTAATATGTTCAAAGTCTTTCTCAAACATCAACTCAATTAGAGCTTTTTGGAGGGCTTCCCTTGTTTTAATGATCCTTCTGTCTACTTTAGACATGCTGAACAACCTCCTATCTCGAAAAATAATGAACAAAATCTATTCATATGTTGATTAGTTAACAAAAGTCGGGTTTTTACCGATTGAGATTTCGTTATTGTCTTTCTATAATGTTAATCAATACATGTTAATTAATCAAATATAGTCGACTAGTTATGAAGCAATTAATATGTAGAGATACACAGTTATGCAATTCACAGGAAAGAGGCGAAGGAACGATGAAAATAGAGGTTTGGTCTGATGTGATGTGTCCGTTGTGCTATATTGGCAAAACTAATCTGGAAACAGCCCTTGAGCAGTTCGAACATAAGGCTGAAGTGGAAATAGTCTACAGACCGTTCCAGCTGTTCCCATATGCTCCGAGCAACACCGGCAAAAATTATTATGAGTGGACTGCCGAAATTCATGGAGGGGGAATCACCGCTGACTATGTGAAAGAAGGGAATAAATCGGTGATCAGGATGGGCCATGATATCGGACTCACTTATAATCTCGACACATTGATTCCGTCAAATACGACCGATGCTCTTCGTGTGGCCATTTATGCACAAGAACAGGACAGAGCAGGGGAGTGGATGGCTCAGGTGTATAAAGCCTATTTTACAGAATCATTGGATATCGGCGATTACGACACACTTGCCAGGCTTGCGGGCGAGAGCGGTCTTGATTCCAAGGAAGTTCTTAATATGCTGAACGGCGATAAATACAAGGATACGGTAAGGAAAGAGCGGCAGAACGGGTCCAAGATCGGAATTTCAGGCACACCGTTCTATATCCTTAATGATAAGTATGCCTTATCAGGGGTCAGGTCAAGCAACGCGTTCCTTGAGGTCCTTGAACAAGTGTGGAGAGAAGAGCATCCTCTACAGATGCTTGACTCGGTTTCCCAAGATGATTCCGAAAGCGGTCTGTGCGGGGATGGGACTTGTAAGGTATAAGAGGAAAATTGATGGTTGACGAGCGCGGCATGTGCTTTATAGGCTCTGATTTTAATAAAGTAATAGCTAAAAAAAATTACTGAAGGTCAGATGATAATGATTCAAAAGAAAAAGCAATAAGTTTATCTATAGAAAATTGGGAAAAGGGAAACAACTGAATTACAAATCTCGTAATTAAATGATTTAATCAAACTAGTTTCAATATTTGAAATTTAGTAGCGTTTATTGTAAAGTATAATCGCTCCTTTTAAGTAAGCCCCCCTCGAGATATTATATAATAAGTCGAGGGGGGCTTTTCTGTATTTATCCTCCTCTTATCTGTCCAGAGCATGCTCTGATGGAATTAGCACCATTCAGTCTATCGACTGCGGTTGCTGAGGTTTCGTAGGGCCAGACCCTCCACCTCTCTTGATAAGAAGTACTCACTATATAGTTTAATTAATTCATAGTTAGTAGGTAAGTTTAATTGCTTATTAGCATAACAGGGAAATTCTCATTTCACAAGTTATTTTTTGAAAATTTAAACTTTAACCTTATTGTCGAATAGAATTTGAAACCCAAAAAACTTAATAACGTAATACTATTAGGGATTACGTTCCCCACTTATGAATACACGGAGGGAAATTCAATGAAAAAACAAGGTTGCATTAAATGCGGAGCTAACGATGCTGCTACTAAAGAGATTGCCACTACAGGGACTGGATTGTCCAAAATGTTTGATATTCAGCACAATCGTTTTCTAGTTGTTTATTGCAAAAACTGTGGTTATTCAGAATTTTATAATAAAGAAACCTCCACCGCTTCGAATGTGATTGATTTCTTTTTCGGGGGTTAATCGATGAAATTAGATCCATACATTGGGCAGATTGTATTAGTAAAAACGATGAACGGTGATATCCTATTAAGCAATATCAAAAGCAAACATTCGCCTTACGCGTATTCGATAAAGATCATCGAAAAGAACGAAAAAAATTGTGATCTAGATATAATTTTAACCGACGAAAGTATAGAAAGAATCTGTTTGTTACCAATTGAAGTGCAAAAAGGCATAGAATTAACCAGACAATACTTCCCCTTGGATAAATTTATAAATGCAGATCTTCCTTCTGAAATAGAATTTGGAAGAACGAAAAAGGACTTAGATTAATCTTAAGTAGTTCCGATTATGTGGAGAAACTTAAATTCGCATCCCAAATAACGTACATTTACGTAGTATAAATAATTAGTGAATTAACAATAAAATTAGCACACAAAAAAGCTTGGATTATCCCAAGCTTTCTGTTTTGAATGTGTCGTTCTTATTCAATTAAAGCTCACCGTTAGCGAAAGAAATCCTTTATTCATCTTTATTATCCCGTTTTAATTTTTTACTAAAAAAATAATAACCAAGGAGTATTATAACTATTACCATAACCGTCCATATAATGAAGTGACCCCATCGTTCATCCCATACAAAGTAATAGGTAAATATTAGAATACCGATAATACTTATAATTTGAAATGTGAGATAGAAAATCCTTTTATCCAAAGTTATCATCTCCCTTTTATTCACATGTTATTTACACTGTTTCTCCACAAAAACTGAACTACTTAGATTAATCTCTTAGCCCTTTATCTTTACTAACTCACATACTTCGTCGCCTCTACAGGCGAAACCTTCATCGCCTGTCTTGCTGCAACGGAAGAGACAACAGCACTTAATAAGCATGCCCCAACAAAATAGATGATTAATTTCAAGTATGGAAATTGAATGGCAAGAAGTTCTTGTTCCACCCCATCGCTTCCCATAAATGCTTCGATCATTAAGATCCCACTATAGGATCCTGCAAATAAACCAATTAACGTTCCGGTTACTCCTAAAAATAGCCCTTCTGTCCAAATCGATGCGTAAATATTTTCAGAAGAAACGCCGATGGAACGGAGAACTCCAATCGTTTGTCGGCGTTCCTTGACTACTCGGAGCATCACAATCATTAATCCAGCTAACCCAATCACAATGGCCATAGCATTAAAGCCTTCAAAAATAGTGAAAAAAGAGCGAAGAAAAGTGGTCCCAGCCTCAAATCTTTCCTTCGGGTTTTCTAAGCCTGCTAGATTATGAGTCGCTAATGTCTCCTCTAAAGCAACCTTGGCATTATTCACGTTTATTCCATTTGGCACCTTGATGAGCAACGTCGTATCAAGCTTTACTTGATTTTCACTCATGTCCACTAGACTATCCATCGATGTCCAGACACCACGTACCGCTGCATAGCTATGGGATTCGTCCTCTACATTTGCGATGCCAATAATGGTTTTCTCTACTAACACTGGTTCGCTATCCAAATGATGTGGATCCGTCACCATAATTGGATAACGATCGCCTAGCTCATAGTCTTCTATACTATATTTCAATGCTAAGTCAGAAATAATAATAGATTCACTATTGGAGATTACTGCTTCCCAAACCGCTTGTTCATTAGGAAACGTGGAATCAAAGTCCACTAGAGGGATCGCCGTTTCTTTAACAAAGTCCTGCTCCACTCCATGTACCCGCATATTATAAAATTCAGGCATATCAAAGCCTGGAACGGCCACAATCGTGTCTACATACTCACTATTTTCCCCTGCTATCTCCAGTAAAGACCTTAACTCCTCTGTTGTGTAGCGGTCGGGGTAATTCGCTATTAAATCATACCCCCCAGTTGCAATACGGGCATCAAACTTTCCAAAAAAACCGTTCATCGTTTCACTAAAAATGGCGGAAAAGCTCGTTAAAAACATGACGAACGCAAACATCGTAATGATTAATCCCGTTCGTACGCGTTGGATTAGTGGATAGCGAAAGGCCATTTGTAGTGCTGAATACACCTTTGGGAAAGCCCTACATAGTAGTAGCAGCCCTTGAACAAAAGGTCCTAGTAAAAAGACCACCGAACAAATCAAGAGAACCACTAACACAAAAGCAACGCCAAACACGACAAGTGGCAGGATAGCATTACTATCATTTAAAAACTGCTTAAAGCCCGATAAGCGAGTAAAGACAAATAACCAAATGGTTAGCATGAATAAGAATAGACCAATCATAGGTAGAACCTTAGTCTTCTTTTTATGACTATGCTTTTGTCCATGTGGTTTTAACGCTTCTACTATGGAGATAGAACCAATAGGCATAGAGAGAAAGAAAACGGATAGTCCGATTATTAAAACACCTAGCGAAAAGCTTCCAAATAGGATTCCTACATCTGGTAAAAACCGATAACCTACCGCAATGCCCTCCTCCAGCATCATAAGATTCTCTAGGACTTCATTAAGTTTATACAATAATAAGTACGCCAAGCCAGTACCGAGTGAGGTACCTATGATACTCGCCATACAGGCATAGAAAAAACCTTCCATACGAATCAGAAATTTCACATCGTTACGTGTCATTCCGATTGCCCGTAAAATGCCAAATTCCTGCTTTCGTTCCACTGCAATCATTTTAAATACGTTAAAAATCAGGGCAAATGCCGTGGCAAGTGCCGTTAAACTCGCAATCGTAAAAACAGGCAAAAGCTTCGTGCTGCCAGAAAGGGTATTTTCTAAAAGCGCATGGACGTATACCATCTCCCAAGCTCCAGCATCTATATAAAGGGAGCTCCTATCTTCCTTTTTTGGTTGTGAGGTTCCAATTAAAAGGTTAGTGTAAGCATCCTTTGCTGTAACACTCCACGCTCTAGCTGAATCGATATGTACTATGGCAGTTGCTTGCGCATTTCGGTAGCCGCGATATCCTGTCAAACCCGCTTCCGGTACGACCGCAGCGACTTTCAGTTTGATATTTTTTACGCCATCAAAGTAATAGAGGTTTGCCCCAGGTTCAACTTCAAGTTGATCGGCAGCTGTTTTTGATAAAACGATTTCATTATCTGCTATTTTCTCAGGGAGTAAATCGACACTTATGCGATCTAATTTTTGCGCTTCACTTTTTGAGAAGCCGAAGATAAAGGTCGATGACAGGCTGTTTACGACTTCCCCTTCTTCTTCATCCATACTAAATAAGGTTCCTTCAAGCCCTACTATCGGAAGCCAAGTATCCGCCATCGTCCAGGACGTTTTGGATGTGATATCCTGCACATCATGATGAGAAAAACCGCCTCCTTGTAAGCTAGGCTGAAGGTCTGCTGGAAAATCTCCAATAATCGGGCCAAGTCGCTCCTCTACCACTTTATCTACACTAGTGGAAACGGAGTGGAGTAGCAGCATGGACGATGCAATCATGGCAATCGCGATTGATGCACCAGATATCGTCCAAAAGGAAGCGGTTTTATTTTGCCAAAGCCTTCGAATCGCCATACGACGAATATGTGGATGCTTTACAAGTAGAACGATAAAATACGTGATGGCAAGGAAAGCTAAAACGGATATGAACATCATAAGCCTGTACCATTTGTGCCTGTTGATTTATTTTGCTTTATGTGAATGATTTTACCGGAATCCATGTAAAGTACGCGATTCGCTCGTTCTGCGACATTCGGATCATGTGTCACAATAATAAACGTAACCTCTTCTGTACGATTTAGTTCTTCCATTAAATCCAAGATCATATCTGTTGTTTTTCGATCGAGCGCTCCAGTTGGTTCATCTGCCCAAATAATCTGTGGTCGATTGACAATCGCTCTTGCTAATGCGACCCGTTGCTGCTGACCACCGGATAATTCTGCAGGCGAATATTTCGCTCGATCAGCTAAGCCAAATCTGGCCAATGCCGCTTCTGCTCTTGTTCGTGCTTCATATGTATCAACACCTTGTGAAAGTAATGGAAGCTCGACATTTTCCACCGCAGATAGAACAGGAATTAAGTTGTAAGATTGAAACACGAACCCCATGTTTCTTGCACGAAATCGATCGCGTTCTGCCTCCTTCATATTTTGTAGACATCTTCCATTAAGAAAAATGCTTCCTTTCGAGCTTGTATCGATACCGGACAATACGTTAAGTAACGTCGTCTTGCCACAGCCTGATGGTCCCATGACGGAAATCATTTCACCCTTTTGAATCGTTAAAGTAATTTCTTGAAGAGCATGAACTTGTTGTTCGCCTTTATCATAAATCTTCCATAAGTTTTCTACTTCTAATAATTCCATCGTCATAAATAGTCTCTCCTACTCTTTCAGTCTCCTAACCTATTTTCATCATAAAGAAAGCTTTTCAGAAACTTATGAAGAAGCTATCAAGATTTTGTCAAGATTCCGGAAAGAGCGGAAGGATAATGGTAAAACGGCTTCCCTCCTCCCTTTCGATTTCTGCCGTTAATGTACCACCATGTGCCTGGACGAATTCCTTGGCAATCGCTAACCCTAATCCCATTCCGCCCTGCTGTCGATCTCGTGATTTTTCGATCCGATAAAATCGGTGAAAAATATAGGGAAGCTCCTCCAGAGGAATGCCAGGACCTTGATCTAAAATTACAATCGTTAGGTTAGTCGAAGTCGTTGATAATTTGATTTGCACTTCCGTGTGAGCTGGACTATATCGAATCGCATTGCCAATGATATTGATCAACACTTGTTTCATTCGATTGGTATCTAAGTATATTCGAACCGGCTCCCTTTTCCTTATGTGAAGCCCTACCTCTTTATCGTCGGCAACTGGTTTTAATTGTGTCGTTACTTCTTGTAAAAATTCATTCGCTTCGACCCATGTCCGATGAAGCTGGAGCTTACCGGATTCCGCTAGACTTAGCTGTCCTAAATCCTGAATAAGACGCGACATTCTACTAATATCATCCATGATAGGTAAAAGTTGCACCGCTATTTCATCATCTGCTTTTTGTAAAACTGTTTCTAGCCTTCCACTTATCACCGTTAAAGGCGTTCGGAGTTCATGAGCAACATCTGACATCATTCGGTTCTTCAGTTCTTCTCCTTTTAAACGCTCGGTATCTAACGACAGAAGTAACTCATCCAGTAGCTCGAATTCATCCTTGGTCTTGGTCGTTTGGAGCTGTCGATTCGATAAAAGGTTGGTTAGTTTCTTCGTTAGACTGCTCGCGAGTAAAAACAAACCCGCTAACAAGAGAACTAATAGCAGCACGAAAAGCCAAATGTAAGTATCCGTACTTGTCTCTTCCTTCCCTATTTGAATGCCAATATAGAGAGATAGAAAGATTCCAACAACCAACAGACTTCCATAGCCCCATTGCAGCTTCCATTTTAACGTCATCTCATCTCTCCCCATTTATATCCGATACCAAATACCGTCAGGACATAGGCAGGATGTGAAGGGTCCTGCTCTATTTTTTTGCGGAGATTTAAAACATGTGTATCGATGGAGCGTTCATACCCAGCATATTCTTCCCCTAGTGCCTTTTCGAGTAGTTGTAAGCGGCTGTATACTCGACCAGGAGATGTCGCAAGCGTCTCTAATAGCCTGAATTCCGTTCTCGTTAATGGAATGTCTTTACCCTCTAACGTTACACGAAACTCTTCTGGAAAAATGTGAAGGGAGCCACGGGTCATCACGGCAGGCTCTTCTTTTACTCCTCCAGCTTGTTGAACTCGTCGTAAAATAACTCGGATCCGCATCGAAAGCTCTCGTAGAGAAAATGGCTTCGTTATATAATCGTCCGCCCCAACCTCCAAACCGAATAGCTTGTCTATTTCTTCTGTTTTTGCTGTTAGGAAAAGAATAGGTACTGTAGAACTTTGTCTAATAGCTCGACACACGTCTAACCCATTCTTTTTAGGAATCATCCAATCGAGAATAACGGTATCAAACGGGGAATGTTGTTGAAATAACTCGAGCGCTTGGAAGCCATCTGTCGCTTGATAAATCTCCCAACCTTCTTCTGAAAAATAGTTTACTATAAGGGCCATGATTTCTGGCTCATCTTCGACTACTAGCATTTTCATCTTAATCTAAACACCTCACATAAGAACGAGGCATCTCCCCATACCTCAGAGATACCTCTTCATCCTACTAATTTTATTCCTTTTCTATCATTAACATTTTCTCTATCTCACTTGTGACTTTATGTGGTCCACCTTCTTTATTTGATGGAATAACCATAGTCACACCTGATTCTGGATAAAAAGAAGAAGCAAAACTAACTCCTGGGTCGTATCCCATTACATGGTATTTGAAAATACGATTGTTTCTTTTCCTAATCCATATGCCATATCCATAGTGGGAATCCTCGTCCACCTCAATTACAGGAGTTAATAATCTTTGAGTCATTTCTTCATTTAATAATCGATGATGTAGCAACCCTGTCCAAAGCTTCGACATATCAAGTGCTGTGGTAAACGCCCCGCCATCTGCTCCTCCTTTGATTGGAATGGAATAGATGTTGGTTCTCCAGCTGCCGTCTTCGCTGTCGATATAGCCAGTCGCTGTATTTGCTGGCAATTGGTCTAAGGAAAAATAACCCGAATCTTGCATTTCACTTGGACCAAAAATATTCTTCTCTATATAACTAGTAAAGCTTTCACCTGAAATCTGCTCGATTACTAGCCCTAATAGAATAAATCCTGCATTGTTGTAATGAAATTTCGCGCCAGGTGGAAACATCATTTTTTGATGCTGAAACAAGGGTAAAAAATCTCGTAACTCCTTGATTTGATACATCGGATTTTGTTTCCATAGATCCTCGAAATTCTCCATTACCGCTTCATCAAAATAATCTGGAATCCCAGAGCTATGCGTTAACAGATGATGGATGGTAACGCTTTTATCAAAGTATGGTAAATCTATGGCAAGGCACTCATTTATTTTCGTTTCAACTGTTAATTTACCTGCTTGGATTAGCTGACAAATACCGATGGCTGTGAAAAGCTTGCAGCCTGAGGCAATTCCAAATCTAGTATTAATTTTATTTTTTATTTGTTCAGCTCGATTGGAGTAGCCATGTGCAGATTCATGAATCATTTCCTTACCGTTCTGAATATAAATAACACCAGAAAATTCCATTTCACTAGTAACTGTCGATACTATTTTTCCTACCTCTTTGTAATTGGTAGTTTTCATTTAAACGCACCCCTTATTAAGTTTTCCATTGGGCTAATGTGACATATAATTGTTCCATGCGGTTAGGGACTCAGTAACAATATTACCATATTATTCTTATTTTTTTATTAATGACTAATTGAAAATAAAAAGCCGATTGACGTTTAATAAACGAAAATCGGCTTTTTTCTATTTGACTATTAAAGTTAGGGACTAACGTTAAACATTATTAATTGTCTTGCTATGACTTTCTCCGTTGCACTGCTTTATGAGTATTAATGATGCGTTCATAAACCCCTTGCCCTCTTTCTGAGCAAATAGAAATGAATAAGGCATCAATAATTGCTAGCTGCGCAATACGAGCTGTCATCGTCCCAATCCGCAAGTTTTGTTCTTCTTCTGATGTTGTTAACACAATATCAGCTAATCGACGGGCGGGTGAAGGGGCGTGCTGTGTTAATAATATGGTAGGTACTCCTCTTTCTTTTGCAACAGCCAAGACATCCAATATTTCTTTGGTTTTCCCTGACGTGGAAATAAGAAGAATGGCGTCTTTTTTTGTTGCATTCGCCACCATCATCATTTGAAGGTGATTATCTTCCGACTGAAAAGCTGAAATATTTATTCGCAAGAGTTTCTGTTTAAAATCTTGTGCGACAACAGCAGAACCGCCTACTCCGAATAGATACACACGGTCTGCCTTACTTAATGTCTCTACCGCCTCTGTAAAAGAAGAGACATTTACTATTTTTTCTGTATTTTGAAGTGCTTGAATTGTATTAAACATAACCTTTTGAATGACTGTACTTGTATCATCCTGAAATTGGAGAGGGGAATCAAATACAATCTCATTATTTACAGATACCTCTTTAGCAAGCTCTATTTTTAGAATTTTAAAGCTTTGAGTACCAAGTCGTTTGCAAAATCGTATAATGGAAGCTTCACTTCCACCACAAGCATTTGCTAACTCTTTCGTACTCATATGTGTAACGCGCTCTGCGTTCTTAATCACATATGTTGCAACCACTTTTTCAGCATCTGTAAAGCGATCTAATTGACGTTCAATTTGTTTGGATATGGAAAATGTCGACATAGAAGCTCCTTTCAATCTTTTGGATCATAATTGGAAAACAAAAAGGATTGACCTGGACGTATCATGGAGAGTAATGGATGATCTTGTTCATACACACGGCCAATTACATTAACTTTTTCATCAGGCTGCAAATCCTTTAACGCCACCTGCAATTCTCCTACATAACGACCATAATTACTATTATCTATCGTAATGGTACCCTTTGTTCGTGGGATTTGGTTATTGGGCTCGATATTTATTCTTCCCTTTTGCGCATAAAAACGAGAGGACTCTGATCGGATGACATCCCGTGCAGGATCCATTCTGTTGCGATGCTTCATCTGCAAAATACTTCGTTCCTCTTCGGATAAAGAGAGAGATTCACAATAAATTAGAATAATATCTTCTTGATATTTCATAAATTGCTTCCATGTCGCATCTTTTATACTCCGGTCACCAATACATACTTTATCAACATAGAAGTCGTTTGTCATCTCTAAATAAGCAGCAAACACTGATTGTCCACGATGTTTTTCCACCGTTGGTAACCCTAGTTCAAGTGGTCCTCTCAGCTGCTGATCCCCAGGAATAAACGCCATTACGGTGAGACCTTGCTCCTTTAGCCATTGATTACGTATTTTAAACCACTGATCATCTAGTCCTGTCTCCGGTCTTGGATAAAAGTTATGCCAAGCTTCTACTTGATCTGTTTGTAATCCGGCATTCATTAATAGTTGCAAAAATGCTTCGTCAATTGTGCTTGCATTTAATGCCACCTTCATTTCTTTAGAAAGCATAGCAATTTGCTCTGGAGAAAAACCATAGTCTACACGGATTCCAGTGACTCCCCACTCTTTTAATACAATCGCTTCTTCAATAGATAGATCAAGATATTTCCATGAGGAAGGAGATAAATCTGCCATAAGTTCCATATCGAGTGACTGTGCCAACGCTCCAAGTTGTTTTAACGCTGCAACATACATAGTGGGATCATCCTCAGGAATGTGTAACGAAGTAAAAATTGTGCGAAAACCTGCTTCATGCATTTTCTTCATATAGCTTTCCATTTGTTCAATGGATTGTTGTCCTAAGTAAATTGAAAGTCCTAACATCTGTTTTCCCTCCATTTTAATCAAAAAGCTGCTCATTCTATTAGTGAGCAGCTTTTTTGTGATTGTATATTATGATAAGTTATCAGCCATTTCTTCTTTAAAGCCAAAGGCATAGGTGAAAATAAATCCAAACGTGTAGGCAATAACAAGTCCACCTATATAGTATAAAAAGCGATTATCGGCAATAAGTGGAGTTAAAGACAGCCCAGATACACCAATTCCTGTTGCCGCCGTTTTTGCTAAAGCTTGAAATGCTCCTCCTACCGCTGCTCCCATACAAGCCGTAACAAACGGACGGCCAAGCGGTAACGTTACCCCGTATAAAAGCGGTTCTCCAATACCTAGGAATCCTACTGGTAGAGCACCTTTGATTGTATTACGTAATTTTTTATTACGTGTCTTCACAAAGATAGCTAGTGCAGCTCCTACTTGTCCGGCTCCTGCCATCGCTAGGATAGTTAAAATAGGAGTCACACCAATACTGTTAATAAATTCTAAGTGGATCGGCGTTAATCCATGATGAAGTCCAACCATAACTAATGGTAAGAAGAAGCCTGCCAGCACAGCACCTGCTACTACTCCACCAACATCTAAAACCATCTTGATACCTGAAGTAATTCCTTCTGCTAAAAGTCCACCCACAGGTTGAACAAATATAAGGGTAGCAAACCCAACGACTAAAACAGTAATAAGTGGTGTGACAATAATATCGACAGAACTTGGTACACCTTTACGAACCGTACGTTCCACAACAGCCATTAACCATGCGGCAAACATGACGGCAAACAATCCGCCACGCCCAGGAACAAGTGCTTCCCCAAATAACGTTATATCAGCAAGACCCGGATTAATAATTAAGATACCTGCTATAGCACCTAATGCCGGGGTTCCATTAAATTCCTTCGCAGTATTCCACCCTACCAGAATACCTAAGTAAGCAAATACCCCTCCACCAATTAAAAGAAGGATGCTTAACCACGTTGCTGTTGGATCTGCCCCAGCATTTTTTGCGAAATTGGCAATTCCATTTATAATCCCAGATGCAACAAGAGCAGGAATCAATGGAATGAATATACTACCGATTTTACGAAGTAAGTTTTTAAATGGAGTATTATTTTTCTTCTTAATTGCTCCCCTCACATCATTGGCAGTCGATGAAGAATCACTTGCTACTTCCCCAATTTTCAACCCTGTGATACGGCTCATTTCTTCTGTTACACGGTTTACCGTTCCTGGTCCTACGACGATTTGAAGTGTATCATCTTCAATAACTCCCATTACACCATCTACTTGACGTAGTTCCTTCATCTGTACGAGGCTATCATTTTTCAATGCGATACGCACACGTGTCATACAATGGTTCAATTGCGCAATATTATCTTTTCCACCAACATTTTCAATGATGGATTGAGCTAGCTTTATCTCCTTTTTCATTGCCCCCTCATCCCCTTTTTCCTTATTTTTGTATTGCCTTACGTACAAAGCCTTCTGATTTTTCCAATTGCTGTAACGCTTCTTCATAGCTCATATTGGTTAAAATCATCACTATTGCTACCTTCACATTTCCATGAGCCTTGTCAAAATAGGCAGTTGCTGTCTCAAGATCCACACCAGTTGCTTGAATAATGATACCTTTCGCACGATGATGTAGCTTTTCATTAGTGGTTTGCACGTCTACCATTAAGTTTTGATAAGCCTTTCCAAGACCAATCATCACAGTGGTGGAAATCATATTTAGGACAAGCTTTTGTGCTGTCCCTGCTTTTAAACGTGTAGATCCAGTTAACACCTCAGGACCTGTAACAACTTCCATCGGGAACTGTGCATATTCACTGATAGCAGCCCCTTTATTACATGCAATACTTGCGGTAGTAGAACCAACTTCTTGTGCATACTGAAGCGCTCGAATCACATATGGAGTACGTCCACTTGCTGCAAGTCCTACCACTACATCATTTTCTGTCAGGTTCAGATTCTCTAAATCTTGCTTACCTGCTTCCTCGGAATCTTCTGCGCCTTCTACTGCTTCGGTGAAAGCTTTTTGTCCTCCGGCAATTAAACCAACTACAAGACTAGCATCCACACCGAACGTTGGTGGGCACTCAGCTGCATCAAGCACTCCTAGCCTTCCACTTGTTCCCGCTCCTACATATATAAGTCGACCACCTTTTTTCATGGAAGCGATCGTTTGAATAACGAACTTTTCCATCACTGGCAGTGTCTCGCTAATTGCCTCTGGCACAGTTCGATCTTCCTTATTCATTGTCTGAAGAACATCAAGCACACTCATTTCATCTAGATCCATGGTGCTCTGGTTACGTTGCTCTGTTGATAATTTTTCTAGATTCATTTTTATCCCCTACTTTATATAAGATTAAGAGATTCCTCTTTATGAAAACCTTTACATTTCTGAACACCTTCATTATACATTTACAGAAATTTAATATCAATATATTTTAATAAATACTTGAAATTTAATTTCGACACATAGACTTGATTACTCATTTAATCGGGATGAAGCCAAATTTCAAACTATTTGTACTTTAACCTGTTAAAATAAAATGTACGAAACTAAAGGAGGATATTCATGAAAATCTTAATTGTTGGTGCGGGAGCCGTTGGCGGATACTTCGGTGGAAGATTACTAGAAAAAGGAGGCAATGTTACTTTTTTAGTTCGAGAAAAGAGAAAGAAACAACTGGAGAGAACAGGACTTGTCCTTAAAAGTATTCATGGAGACGTATCGATGAGACCATCCCTTATTCAAGCTGGTGAACAAATTGAGCATTACGACGTCGTGTTAGTATCGATGAAGGCTTACCAGTTGGACGGCGCAATCGAAGACTTTCGTCCATACGTCGGACCAAACACTTTAATCCTTCCATTACTGAACGGTATTTCTCATTTAAATGATCTAGACGAGGCCTTTCATGAACAAAATATCCTTGGTGGCCTTTGCTTTGTCGAATCTACCTTAGATTATGAAGGTGCCATTGTACAAACGAGTGGAATTCACAATTTAGTATTTGGAGAACGTTCTGGAAAACAAACAGAACGAATAATGAAGCTAATGGAGACTTTTAGCGGAACAAAAAGTAACTTTATTTTATCGGAGAATATTAACCAAGACATGTGGCATAAATATTTGTTTATTGCTACTCTTGCTGGTGTGACCACCTTATTCCGTTCTCCTATCGGCCCGATTAGGGTGGATAAGTATGGTGCTATAACGGTTAAAGATACATTGCGTGAAGTAGCTTCCCTGATGAATAGCGTCAGTGCACCACTCGCCGAAAATATAGTAGAGTTAAATCAGGATAAGCTACAGTCAATGGAGCCTAAAATGAAATCTTCGATGCTACGGGATATGGAAAAGGGATTATCAGTAGAAGCTGAGCATTTCTTCGGATACCTCCTAGCGATTGCAGAGGAAAAAGGGATTGCAGTTCCAACACTTGAGAAGATTTATGGGAATTTGAGAATTTATGAAGAGCAATGAAGTATTAGAGTTATGCCCTAGGTGACTTGCACATCTGGGGGTATTTTTTGGAAATTAATTTATTCTGGCCTGAATGTGAAACAGGTCATTTATTACGAAATAAATAAACGAAAAGCTTGAGAATACTCAAGCTTTTCGTTCTTCCTATATTAATACGCCTTCGCCCAATACACCATGTGCTTCGCTTCTTTTCCACAGCATACACATTTGTCTCCAAGCTTCTCCTGTTCAAATGGCATACATCTAGAAGTAGCACTTGTTTCTTCCTTTATCTTATCTTCACACCTTTGGTCGCCACACCACATTGCTTTAATAAAGCCTGCTTTGTTTTCCAACTGCTCTTTGAATTCTGCAAAAGTCAAGGCCACACTCGTTTTTTCTTCGCGATGCTTCCTTGCCTTCTCATAGAGATTCTCTTGGATTTCTTCTAGAACACTCGAGATGGTCTCGTCCAGCCCTTCCATAGAAACACTAAGCTTCTCTCCCGTATCACGTCTTACTAAAACAACCTGATTCTGTTCGATATCTCGTGGACCTGCTTCCAAGCGGAGTGGAATCCCCTTCATTTCATATTCATTGAATTTCCAGCCCGGCTTTTTATCGCTTGCATCAATCCCGACACGGAACTTATCAGACAGACGTTCCTTCATTTCATAGACAAAATCAAGAACTCCTTCTTTATGCTGTGCAATTGGGACAATCATTATCTGAGTTGGTGCTACTCTTGGCGGCACCACTAAACCGCGGTCATCTCCATGCACCATAATCATGGCACCGATGATTCGGGTCGTAAAACCCCATGAAGTTTGCTGGACATGCTGTTGCTTTCCATCACGATCTAAGAATTGAATGCCGAATGCTTTCGCGAATCCATCCCCTAAATGGTGCGAGGTGGCAGATTGTAACGCCTTGCCATCATGCATCAAGCTCTCAATCGTATACGTGTGCTTTGCTCCAGCAAACTTTTCCTTTTCCGTTTTTTGCCCTTTTACCACTGGTATAGCTAGAAACTTTTCGCAAATCTCTGCATACTCATCCAGCATTTTCACAGTTTCTTCCTGTGCCTGTTCATCTGTTTCATGACATGTATGACCTTCCTGCCACAAAAACTCTAGCGTACGTAAGAAAGGTCTCGTCGTCTTTTCCCATCTCACCACATTGGACCACTGGTTATAAAGCTTTGGCAGGTCCCGATAGGAATGGATAATATTTTTATAGTGTTCCGCAAAAAGCACTTCTGAGGTCGGGCGAACTACTAATCTTTCTGCCAACTTCTCAGCTCCACCGTGTGTTACCCATGCCACTTCCGGCGCAAACCCTGCAATATGGTCCTTCTCCTTTTGTAACAAGCTCTCTGGAATAAACAATGGCATATACACATTCTCATGACCCGTTTCCTTAATACGTCGATCCAGTTCATTTTTGATATTTTCCCAGAGCGCATATCCATATGGTCGGATAATCATTGAACCACGAACACTCGAATAATCAACGAGTTCCGCCTTCGTTACAACATCTGTATACCATTGAGCAAAATCCTCTTCCATGCCTGTTATTCTTTCTACAAACTTCTTACTCATCTCTTACACCCCTTTTTTTTATAAATAAAAAAAGCCATACTTTCATAAGGGACCATTTCTGGCGGTACCACCCTTATTCAAAGCATCGCTTTACACTCTTCCATGGTAACGGTTTTGAACCGCTGCATCTTCAATCAATCCGATACAGAACTCCGAGGCAGGTTCGAATGAACATCTATAGGCACCTCTCACCAATCAGCACCCTCTCTTCATAGACGCAACCATTTTACTAATCCTCTTCTACGTTTTCATATTTGAAAAGATTATATCCAGTTTGGTATGTATTGTCAATAATTCTTCTTAGCCACCAATCTCAATTAACTCCGTACTTTCCCCTACTTTTACAGCTTGAAAACTGACTCCGTCCATCGTCTTAAACAATACGCCTTGAACGCTCTCATCTAGTTCTGCCAGCTTTACGATATCTGCTTTTGAAAGTTCCTCTGCATTAAAGGTGACTTTCCCAACAATTTTCAGTCCATTGTCCTCTAATTCGACGATTTCCATAATCTGATGCTCTATTAATCGTTCCTCTATCCAACCCGCAAATAATGGCTCTATACTATTTTTATTAATTACTAAACCGTCACTACAGACCATCGAAATTTCATACGTTAAATATTGTTCACCAAAATCCTCATTTCCTTCAAACGAAAAAATCATGTTATGAATATTGACTTCTTTAGGCTCGTTAGTTTGTGCATCTATGCTACAGCCAATAAGCATGGAAGCTATCATTATCGTAAAAATAAAGCCCTTACAATTTTCTTTATTCATGTGATCTCCTCCCCTTTTTGTAAGGCTAGTTCCGCATAAATAATGTAAAATCGGGCGTGATTTCCCAGAAGAAGAATCACTATTCAAAATATTATCATATTTATTCTGAAAAAGGTGAAGAATGATGTAGTTTCAATATAAAAGTACTTTTGACCTGCTCCATTTTGGCAAGATAAAAGCAGTATTATGAAACGTATCCCATTTTATCTCGTCAAATTTCTTAAAGGGGGGCATATAAGTGTACGCGAAAAAAATCAAATGTATGTTAGTTCTATTTTCACTACTTTTCGCAACAGCTTGTTTGAGAGATAGCGGGGTTAATATAGAAGAAGACTTTCCACCAAATCCACATGGAGTTGTCATTATCAACGAAATAGAGTACAGCATGGGAAAAGGTGGGTATAGATGGGAGAAAAAAGAAGGGCTTACTATGCAGGTGGTGACAACGGACGCGGCTTCTCCTAATCAAATTGCGGCGAATTTTGAGGCAATACAAGTCACCACTCCGTCTGAAGTGACCATTGCATTCGACAGCAACCCGCAAATATCTGTATTTCTCTGGAATAAAGATGAACGCGATAAGGAAGTAGCCCAAAGTAACGGAAAATTTGAGGCTCCATTAGAAGAGGGACGCTATATTTATGAAGTATTTGCAGAATGGAAAAATGGCGCGGCGTCGTATACATTTGTGATCGAGGTAGATTAAGAAGAAGGAGACCTCCTGTTTTTTTATAAAAGGCTCTGTTAAAGGACAGTGTTGATTTTTTAGGACTCTAGCTGTTGATTGGAGCACAAGGCGAAGACTCCTGCGGGAGATAGCGTTTGGTGGAGACCCCACAGGCGGAGCCGAGGAGGCTCCATCAGCGCCCCGCGGAAAGCGAAGCCTTGTGCGGAAATCAACAGCGGTGTTTAACAGAGCCTTATAAAAAAAGCAACGGGTTTCCCCGCTGCTTATCGAATTTTATTCATTTCTGTTTCTTTGCGCTTTTCCGTAACAATAACATCGATATGGCGATATAGGTTTTCGAATTCTCCTGGTAGTAATCCGCCGTATTCCCCGTCTAGATTTAATTGCATTTTTTCTTGCGTGCATACTTTTACACGGTTTGCTTTTGTATAGATGACTAATGGATCTTTAATATGTTCGCCTCTTAAAGCTAATGTAGCAATTCTGATGAAATCCGCAATATTCGCTTTCTTCAAAATGATTAAGTCAAACATCCCATCATTCATGCAGGAATCCGGAGCTAGCTTCTCAAATCCACCTACGGAATTAGATAAGGAAACTAGAAATAGCATAATTTCACCTTCGAAGATCTTTCCATCATACTCAATTTCTACATTTGTAGGTCGGATGGAGGGCAGCATTTCTATTCCTTTTAAATAGTAAGCAAGCTGGCCAATCACTGTTTTCATTTTGCTTGGAACTTCGTAGGAAAGCTCTGTCATTTTCCCGCCGCCTGCGATGTTTACAAAATATTGATTATTGGCTTTACCGATATCCACTGGCAATGGTACTCCGCTTGCGATGACATCCACACATGCTAAAATATCATCTCGAGGAAGATCGAGGGCCCTAGCGAAATCATTGGTTGTACCAACAGGAATAATACCTAACTGTGGACGATAATCTTGCTCAGCTAGACCGTTTACCACTTCATTGATGGTTCCGTCTCCGCCAGCTGCAACAACCAAATCATACTTACGCTCTACTGCGATTTTTGCCGCTTCTGTTGCATCTCCATGACATGTTGTTGCATGACAAGATGTCTCGTAGCCAGCCTTCTCTAACCTTACTAATACTTCTGGTAAGTGCTTTTTAAAAGCCTCACGTCCAGATGTTGGATTATAAATAACTCTTGCACGTTTCATTTCCCATCATCCTATACTTATATTTACAAACTTTATAATTCAAAGCACTCTATAATTGATCGTATAAATTAACTATAATTTCCATTCTTTAATCAGTCAACTTTCAAACTAACCACAGATAACATATTAGCCTATTCCATAGCAAACATGCAATAAAAACGAAAATTGTGAGAAATACAGAAAACGGAAAATGGTGCCTGGCACCATTTTCCGTTTTCTGCCTTTTATACTTCTCGCTCTTTTTTGGGCTTACTTCCTTTTATTAGTTTGATTCCACCGATGATCATGAGTAGGCAGACGATAGTAATTTGGAAGGTTCTCTGGTACCAGTATAGGAAGTCAAGATTGTATGCTGTATATAGGTACTCGTTAAGGTTGGGTATTACTGCACTATCAATTAAGTAGAAAATCCCTAGTGAAAGCAGTCCGATCCCGATCCAGCGTTGATGGTGAATGAAATAGGCAATGACGGGCTCGTCTTTTCTTTCTTCCGGAAACTTCGCCGCTTGCTGCATGGCATCAAAGAAACTAAAGAACCATATTACCGGCACGAGAAAGAGAAACAGGGATAAACGCAATAGATCTAAGACATAAATCGAAAGAACGAAGAACAGCATGAGCTGTAATCCTCTTTTTTGCAAGCCTAGATAAAGGTGACCCGCACCTGGAAACATAGAAAGAACCATTGTAATGGATTTACTTTTTCGTCCGTCATCCTTAACTTGTTCAAAATCTTCTAGGATGGTCCGGTCTTGAAGCTCCTCACCTTGTTGCTTTTTACTTAAGTTTTGCAGTGAATCAAACATATTGTATATCCAAATAACAGGTAGTAGTCCTAAGAAGACGAGAAATCCATCTTGAGTTGTAATTATGGAAATAAAGATTACCATAATTCCTAGTCCGAAGAAGAAGAGAAGAAAGTTTAGCCCTCTCGTCATTAAGCCTAACTGGAAGTGTCCAAGTCCTGGTATAAAGGAAAGAAGAATCGTGTAGTATCTTTCTCTTTCGTATGCTGTTGGCTGTTCTTCTAATCCATCAGGTGTAGGGGAGATTGATGCTGGTTTATGATACGTTATAAGTGTAAAAATCAAATCAATTACACTGATTACTCCTATTGGAAATGCGATAAAGATAAGGCCGGCCACAAATAAATCATCTCGAGACATGACTAGCATAAATAGTGAGGCGAAAATCGTAAGAAAAAAACTAATTAAATAAAATGCTCCTTTTTTATTTTTATTCGCATAAAGATGACCTGCCCCAGGGATTATCCCTAAAAAAAGCGCAATAATTGGATTAAATGCTTTACTTGGCATCGTTTATCTTTCCTCCTTTAAAGAAATGTTATCGAAATAGAAAAAAAGCTTATCTATAATACTCGTAGTTACTTGTGAACTTTGTGCTCCATGTGAATCTATTTGATTGGTGTAAGCAAAAATACTATGAAAAACCCCGGAAGACATAAGGAAAATCGTTGCCGCTGCTGCAAGAAAATAGTGAAGAACTGTTGTATGTCTCTCCTTCTTTTTCTGAGACCGTACCGGAACCTGTGCGATAATTTGATCCGTAAAGCTATGTGGATCTTCTAATATCGGTAGTACTCCTTGTTTCTCATGTACTTGCTGCATATATGTTTCTAAACAAGAATCACAGCTGTATAAATGCGTTTCGAATTGTTCTTGTGTGAATTCAGATAAGCTACCTTCTAGTAAATTAGCGATATCCTCTTTCGTAAGATGGCTCATTGAAATTCCTCCTCTCTCCAGTTCTTTTTCATCCAAAGTCTAGCGCGATAAAGCTTCATTTCTACTGTTTTTTCTTCGATGTTCTGTTCAACCGCAATTTGTTTGTATGTCTTATCCTCTATGTAGAAGGATTGAACAACAGTCAGGTAATTATCAGGAAGTTCATCTATCCTCTTTTTTACATAGTGCTGAAATTCTTTATGTAGAAGGAGACGATCAACGGTCTCTGTGCTAGTAACCTCGAACTCTTCCGAAATATCTTCCGCTCTTCTAACAGTCTTTCGCTTTAAATCTATTGCATGATTTACAGCAATCCTCGTCATCCACGTTTTTAACCCTTTTGCTTGAAAGGCAGGGAGAGCATAAAAAACTTTAATAAATACTTCCTGTGCTGCATCTTCTGCATCCTTTTCATTTCGTAATATTGCGTACACCGTATGATAAATATGTATACGATATTGATTAATTAACATTCGAAAAGCTTGTTCATCCCCAGCCACCGTTTTCCTAATTAACAGTTTCTCCTCAATAGTACTCTCCCCCCTTTCCATGAACGACTATACCTTATAGACGAAACAAAGAAACCAAACTACTACACATATTTGAAAATTTTTTTGAAGGAGGGGTTGGCGAACCTTATTGGCTTGATTTTGGGAGGTTCTTATGAGATTTCGGGGTGAGCATCTGACTTTTTCTATTTCTCACTCACTTTCCAATCTCCCTTAGTCCTCCTACATTAAACTCTTCCATATCCCAAACTTCTTCCAACATAAAAAGGCAGACCCCAGCAGTACTACATAAAGTAGCGAATTCCTGCTGGGGCCTGACCCCAAAAGACCAATTTTTATTATGCTTCGACTTTGTTTTCTTGTTTTTCTTTGCTATCTTTGTTTTTTGTTGCTAGTTCGTTGGTTAGGCTGTCGATGCTGTGACGCACGTTTGCTTTACCTGAGAAGTTTTCGATTAGTTCTTTTACGTCAATCCCGGATGATGCTTTTAGTGTTTCTTGTAGGGTTGACATTAGGTTTGTTGCGTATCCTGTTACTTTGTTTGCACCGCCGTTTTCACCATTACCGCCAGTGTCTACAACTGTAATCTTATCAATGTTACCAAGTGGAGCTGCAATTTGCTTCGCATATTCAGGAAGCATTTTGATGATCATGTCTAGAGTTGCTGCTTGACCGAACTGTTCGAATGCTTCTGCGATTTTTTGTTTCGCTTCTGCTTCTGCAAGACCTTTTAGACGAATAACTTCTGCTTCTGATTCCCCTTGTGCTCTTTGCGCATCGGCTTTTGCAATACCATCAATACGGATTTTTTCCGCTTCCGCTTTTGCCATTGCTTCAATGCGGTACTTGTTGGCATCTGCTTCTGCAATTTGCTTCGCTTTATCCGCTGCTGCTGCTTGTTCTACGGAGTAACGGTCTGCATCGGCTTTTTTCTTTACTTCGGAGTCATATTGACGCTCACGACGTAAGATCTCTTTTTCTTCTAACTCAATTTGCTTTTGACGCTCAATGATTTGAACCTGCATTTGCTGCTCGGTTACTTCTTGCTTAGCACGCGCTTCCTCTAAATGATACGCTTGGTCAGCACGGGCTTTGGCGATATCTTGCTCTCTGCGGTATTCCGCAATTTTCATTTGATTTTCTTTTTCCGCTTCCGCGATTTCAGTCGCACGCTCTAACTCAGCACGTTGCGCATCTTTAGAAGCTTCCGCACGCTTAATACGAGTTTCTTTATCTGCTTCTGCAGTTGCAATATCAGCATCACGCTTTACTTGTGCGATACGTGGTTTACCAAGTGATTCTAAGTATCCATTGCTATCACGGATGTCACGAATTGTGAAGGAAACAATGATTAATCCCATTTTCGCTAAATCCTGAGATGCGACACGTTGTACTTCTTGAGAGAATTTTTCACGATTCTTATAAATCTCTTCCACTGTCATCGATCCTAAAATAGATCGTAAGTGACCTTCAAGTACTTCACGTGCTTCATTTTCCATGTCTTCTTTTATCTTACCTAAAAATTGCTCAGCTGCTGTTGCGATATCACCGATTGAGTTACCGATTTTGATAATCGCTGTACCGTCAGCCATAACCGGAACACCTTGCTCCGTGTAAACTTCTGGAGTACGAACATCTAGCTTTTTAGATAGTAAGCTTAATGGATCTGATTGTTGGAATACCGGAACGATGAACGCACCGCCACCTCGAACAATCTTAATCTTGTTTCCTGATTCATCAACGTGTACATTTTTCCCGCCTAAGTAACTACCAGTAATAATTAAGGCTTCATCTGGACCCGCTGTTTTGTAGCGAGCAATAAAGACAACAACAAGGGCGAAGATTAGAATAGCGACTACTGCAATAATGATAGCAATTTCTCCAAATACCATGTGCGATTCCTCCTATTGATTATAAGATTCTAAAACTTTTTCATATGGGGTAACAAAAACGACCCCTTTTTGGACATCGATGATTAGTACTTCCGTTTCATATGGAATGGGTTCATTTTCAAAACTCTGTGCTGATTTAGAAACGGTACTCCCGCCTATGGTTAGAACAATCTCCCCGAACCCATCCTGTGGAATCGAAATGATTACCTTCGCAATCTTTCCTTTTAAATCTTCATCAGAGTAACCGAGAGAAGCTTCAGCAGAACGAATCGGTACAAAAATAAACACATGTAGCAAAGTGACAAGTATGATAGAAATTATGGTAGCAATCCCTAACACTAGCCATCCTGCAAAAGGAGAGAATTTTTCAAATAAATACCCTGATGCACTAAACACTGTGAAGAATGAAAGGATAAGTGCTGGATCTATAGGTATTACTTCGAAAATCCCATCTACAATATCAGATAGCAAAATATAAATTAGTGTTAAGCTTCCAAAAATAATGAGCCCCCAAAAATAGAGAGATACCATATCCATTCCGAGCATAGTCATAAGCAATCGTTCCTTTTTCTATAGATTAGTCTTGCCGCGCGGCTTTCTACAGGGTATTCTGCATCCCCAATTCCATGAACCGTTTACTAAACATCTCCTCCATTTCTTTTTCCACTATTATATACGTCCCAAGTCCCTAATAAGTTTCAAAAAATAGCAAAAATTATATTTATTATACTTATCTTTTGTAAAAGGATTGGAAGATGTAAAATAGAAGAAGAACATTCAGAAATATACTAATAATTAACAACACCTCTTCCATAATAAACCAAGATTGAGAGGAAAACCATTGATAATGCTAAAAAAAATAATAATTGGAACGACAAGTATTAGTTTGCTTGTTGGATGTAGTTCCTTTGAAAAATGGTCAGTAGAAACCCCTGTCTTAATTAGTACACCTCACCCTGCTAAATCAACAGAGCTTACTAATCTCTCTTATGATAAAGAACGTTTAGAAATATTTCTAAAGAAGGAGGAGGATGGGACTGTGGTTGACGGAGACTCTGTTACAGAAGAAAAACCTCCTCAAGCAGAAGGACCTATCACGCCCTCAGAACAACATGAAGAAGAAGCAATCCCTGTAGTCGCCAATCCTACTGCAATTAACGTGATGGTTAACAAATTTTGGGCCTTGCCAGAAGGGTATCGTCCACCAGATTTAATTCGCCCTAATGTGCCGTTCTCTTTTGGCAATGAAAATAGTGATCGAGCTAAACTACGCGAAGAAGCCGCTCAATCTTTAGAGATGATGTTTGCCGGTGCTCTTAACGATAGTCTGGAGCTATACGCACGTTCTGGCTTTCGATCTTATGAAACACAAGTAGCCATTTTTCAAAATGAAATTGCAACCTTTGGATATGAACAAGCAGTTCTGTATGTTGCTCGGCCTGGTACGAGTGAGCACCAAACCGGACTTACCATGGATATCACCGCCAAAAGTGTGAAGTTAGAATTGGTCGAGAGCTTTGAAAATACCCCAGAAGGCAAATGGCTAGCTGAAAATGCCCATCACTATGGATTTATTTTGCGCTATCCAAAAGGAAAAACAAACATTACCGGCTACGCCTTTGAGCCTTGGCATTTCCGCTATGTTGGAGTAGAGATTGCTACGGAGATTTATAATAATGGGTTAACCTTAGAAGAATACATGGACGATGTGCGCGAATTTTAGCCGCTACAGACAGTCTTTTCAAAAGAAAGAGCATTCATAAAAAATGAATGCTCTTTTCTATAGAAAGAACCCGTATTTCGGTTCTTCTTAGTACTATTATCGTTTCTTAATCTCCTCAAGTAACAGCTTGTTAACTAATGGAGGGTTTGCTTGTCCTTTTGTTGCTTTCATGATTTGGCCTACTAGGAAGCCGATTGCACGATCTTTCCCATTTTTAAAGTCTTCAATGGATTGAGGGTTCGCATCAAGAGTTTCTGTAACAATTGTACGTAGTGTTCCTTCATCAGAGATTTGTACAAGCCCTTTGTCTTTTACAATTTTCTCTGCGTCGCCACCGTTTTCGATAAGCTCCTTGAATACTTTCTTCGCAATCTTAGAAGAAATCGTGCCTTTTTCTAGCAGCTTAATCATACCTGCAAGGCCTTCAGCTGTTAGTGCAGTATCTTCTAATTCTTTTTGCTCGGCATTCAAGTAAGCAGAAACCTCACCCATTAACCAGTTAGAGGCAAGCTTCGCATCAGCACCAGCTTCTACTGTACCGTTAAAGAAATCGGACATTTCTTTTGTTAACGTTAGCACGTGTGCATCATAAGCAGGTAAGCCTAGCTCTTCTACATAACGGCGCTTACGCTCATCCGGAAGTGCTGGAATATCCGCACGAACGCGTTCCATCCACTCATCATCAATATGAAGTGCTACTAAATCTGGCTCTGGAAAGTAACGATAGTCGTCTGATCCTTCTTTCACACGCATTAGGACAGTTTCTTTTGTTGACTCATCGTAACGACGTGTTTCTTGTTGGATAATTCCTCCAGATAAAAGAACCTTCTCTTGACGAACAACCTCATGCTCTAAACCTTTTTGAACAAAGTTGAAGGAGTTAAGGTTTTTCAGCTCAGCCTTTGTACCGAACTTCTCTTGTCCTACTGGACGAAGGGAAATATTCGCATCACAACGAAGGGATCCTTCCTCCATTTTACAATCAGAAACGCCTGTATATTGAATGATTGATTTTAATTTTTCTAAGTATGCATACGCTTCTTCCGGTGTACGCATATCGGGCTCAGAAACGATCTCGATAAGCGGTGTACCTTGGCGGTTAAAATCCACAAGGGAATAGCCGTCGCCTGTATGCATAAGTTTCCCCGCATCCTCTTCTAGGTGAAGACGAGTGATTCCGATGCGTTTCTTCTCGCCGTTTACTTCGATTTCAATCCAACCATTTTCTCCGATTGGTTTATCAAACTGGGAAATTTGATATGCTTTCGGATTGTCTGGATAGAAATAGTTTTTACGGTCAAATTTTGTATCCGTTGCGATTTCACAATTTAGTGCCATTGCAGCTTTCATCGCAAATTCCACAGCTTGCTTGTTTAATACTGGTAGCACACCCGGGTAACCTAAGTCGATTACGCTTGTTTGTGTGTTGGGATCCGCGCCAAACTCAGTTGGACTTGCGGAGAAAATTTTCGATCTCGTTTTTAACTCTACGTGTACTTCTAGACCAATAATCGTTTCAAAGTTCATCGTCTCACCCCTTACAGTTGTGGTTTTTGTTTATGATGGTCGGTTGCTTGCTCAAATGCATGGGCAACGCGGTAAATAGTGCTTTCATCGAAATGCTTTCCGATAATTTGTAAGCCGACTGGAAGTCCGTCTACAAATCCTGCTGGTACCGAAATTCCTGGTACTCCCGCAAGGTTTACTGGGATCGTTAAAATATCGTTCGCATACATCGTTAATGGATCTTTTGTTTTCTCGCCTACTTTAAAGGCAGGAGTTGGCGTTGTTGGTCCAACGATTACATCATATTTTTCAAATACATTTTCAAAGTCTTGTTTGATTAATGTACGAACCTTTTGCGCTTTAATATAATACGCGTCATAGTGACCAGCGCTTAATGCGTATGTTCCAAGCATGATTCGACGCTTCACTTCCGGTCCGAAGCCTTCACTACGTGTCTGCTTGTACATGTCAATAAGGTTCTTCGCATTATCTGTACGATAGCCGTAACGCACACCGTCAAAACGAGCTAGGTTTGCTGAAGCTTCAGAAGATGATAGTAAATAGTAAGTCGCTAGAGCGTATTTGGAGTGTGGTAAAGATACCTCTTCCCATGTTGCACCTAGTCCTTCTAATACTTTTAGTGCATCTAAAATAGATTGACGTACCTCTTCAGTTACACCTTCTCCAAGGTATTCTTTTGGCACACCAATTTTTAGACCTTTGATATCTCCAGTTAAGCTAGATAAAAAGTCTGGAACTTCTGCATTGGCTGAAGTAGAATCCATTGGATCAATACCAGAAATCGCTTGTAGTAAGTACGCATTGTCCTCTACTGTACGTGTGATTGGACCGATTTGGTCTAAAGAAGATGCAAATGCAACTAAGCCATAACGTGATACGCGACCATATGTAGGCTTTAATCCAACCACTCCACAAAATGCTGCTGGCTGACGGATGGAACCACCAGTATCAGAACCTAAAGAGAAGAATACCTCTCCTGCTGCTACTGCTGCTGCTGAACCACCACTAGAACCACCAGGTACACGGTCTAAATCCCATGGGTTACGAGTTGCTGCAAATGCGGAGTTTTCGTTAGAAGAACCCATTGCGAACTCATCCATGTTTATTTTTCCGATTGTAACAGTTTCGGATTTCTTTAATTTTTCTACAACAGTAGCATCATAGATAGGATCAAAGTTTCCTAAGATTTTACTTGCACATGTCGTACGAATTCCTTTTGTTACGATATTATCCTTTACTCCAATAGGTAGGCCGAATAATAGCCCGTGTTCTTTTTCTAAACCAAGTGCCTCATCTAATACTTTTGCTTGTTTACGAGCATTTTCCTCATCAAGTGTTAGAAATGCTTGAACTTTATCATCTACTTCGCTGATGCGTTTGTAAGATGTATCAACTAAATCTGTAACGGTAATTTCTTTTTTATGTAAAAGAGTATGTAATTCCGATAACTTTTTATCAAACAATGACATGGGTTTCCCTCCTTACTATTCTAAAATTGTTGGTACGCGAACTTGTCCACCCTTTTGATCTGGTGCGTTCTTTAATACCTCTTCCACTGGTAAACCTTCTTTTGGTACATCTTCTCTCATAACATTCTTCATATGAAGGACATGAGTAGTTGGTTGAACATGGTCTGTATCTAATTCATTTAGCTGCTCTGCAAATGAAATAATAGCATCTAACTGACTTGTAAACATTTCAGCTTCCTCTTCACTAATTGCTAGACGTGCCAAATGAGCAACGTGCTTAACTTGATCCTTAGAAATACGGGACATCCTCTTTCACCTCCGCAAAATATCGAAACTTGCACAATATATTTATCATACTAAACTTTACCCCTCTCAAGCAATAGCGAGGCATAGTACCTTAAATAATTCTTCACAATAATAATACACGTTTTGAATCTTCTTCATTTCTTGTAAGGGTTTTCTTTCCATATCTAGCTATACTTTGATAAAAATTGATAAAAGAATTTTTGTATTGCGATAGTTATCATTTCGGTTTATATTTTAAAAGTGCTTTCTGGATTTTTCAGCTTTGCATTTTGTAAAATACTCGATATTTATGCTGTATTTCGGGGAAAGTATTTAGTGATGTAGACTGGAAAACAGTACTAAAATGCGAGTAGTTTGCAGGAATATTTCTCGTTAGAAAATTTAGAATAGTTTTATTTCATTTTCTATTCAATTCTAACCTAAGCCCTAAGCCTCAAGGGATACAACACTTATCTTCTTATTGAAAGTAGCTACCTTCCCTTGAATTAAGGCGAATACTTTGTTAGCTTAAATACTCGTAACCGGTATGAGAGCAATTTTGGGCGCCGAAATTGTTGAAAAATGAGAGAATTAGGAGTTGATAGTGTGGAAACGGGAACTTTTATATCGCTAGCTATTTATTTCATTGGAATGCTAGGGATAGGATATTATGCATATAGGAAGTCTACAGATGATTTATCAGGCTATATGCTCGGTGGGCGTCAATTAGGACCTACTGTAACGGCTTTATCAGCTGGTGCTTCTGATATGAGTGGTTGGATGTTAATGGGGCTACCAGGAGCTATGTATATTAGCGGCATTTCAAGCATTTGGATAGCAGTAGGACTAACTATCGGTGCATATTTAAACTATATTATTTTAGCACCTCGCTTACGTACTTACACTGAAGTGGCAAATGACTCTATTACCATTCCTGATTATTTAGAAAATCGTTTTTATGATCATACACGAATTCTTCGTTTCGTGTCTGCAATTGTTATCATTATTTTCTTTACTCTTTATACATCTGCAGGTTTTGTTTCTGGTGGGTTACTTTTTGAGAGCGCTTTTAATTTAGATTATAAAATGGGGCTATTTGTTGTAGCTGCAGTAGTTATTGGTTATACCGTTTTTGGTGGATTTTTAGGTGTAAGCTTGACGGATCTTGCGCAAGGAATAATTATGTTAATCGCTTTAGTACTTGTTCCAATTGTAGCAATCATGGAATTAGGCGGAATTGGTCCTACCTTTACCGAAATTAGGGAGATAAACCCTAATTACCTTAATTTCTTTACAGGAACAACCTTCCTTGGCATTGTTTCTTTACTCGCATGGGGGCTTGGATATTTCGGACAACCTCACATCATTGTAAGATTTATGGCAATTAAATCAATCAAGGATTTCAAAGCTGCTCGTCGAATCGGAATGAGCTGGATGATTATTTCAATTGGTGGAGCAATGTTGACAGGTCTAGTAGGGATTGCTTACGTTTCTCAAACCGGGATACCGTTAGAAAATGAGGAGACCATTTTCATTGTTTTCTCTAACATCTTATTTCATCCATTAATCACTGGATTCCTACTGGCTGCCATTTTAGCAGCGATTATGAGTACTATTTCTTCTCAATTACTCGTCACCTCCAGTGCCTTGACAGAGGACTTTTATAAAGCATTCTTCCGTCGCCAAGCTTCCGATAAAGAGCTAGTGTTAACAGGTAGAATTTCAGTTATTATCGTCTCGGTTGTCGCACTTATGCTTTCTTATACACCAAGAAATTCCATCTTAAATCTAGTTGGGAATGCCTGGGCAGGATTCGGAGCGGCATTTGGGCCGATTATCCTCTTGAGCTTATTCTGGAAACGCATGAATCAATGGGGTGCTTTAGCGGGGATGCTTGTTGGTTCGGGAACCGTATTATTCTGGATAAATTCTAAACTTGAAATAAACGGCCTAGTTTTAAGTAAATTCATGTATGAAATGATACCAGGATTTACTTTCAGTTTCATTGCAGTTATTGTTGTTAGTATTTTAACAAGCTCTCCAAACAAAGATGTAGTGGATACATTTGAAAAAATGGAGAAAACATTAATAGAAGAGCAGAGCAAATAGTCTTCAATTTGAAAGAGGGAGCCGACTGGCTCTCTCTTTTTTTTGCTAAATAAACAGAATAAGTAGTTTACAATAGTATTTTAAAAAGTTAATTAGAGGTCTGACCTCTGCATCCCTTGAGTCATCTATAATATGATTAATCGTTAATCAAACGTTTGTTTAATTATTTCTATACTAAAAGAATACCCTCAGGCGGGATTGTACACTAGAGTTGTGTATAAAGTGACGATTAAGTCCCGCCAAAAACCAACATTGAGCTTTGAAATTGCTTAGATGTTCGAACCTAAAAAAAGAAGCTGGCATTATACCGCCAGCTTCTTTCCATTACCAACTTTCCTACATACTTTAATATTATAAAGTTTCAGAAGTTGTTTTCGCTTGTAAGTGAAGTAATAGATAATCAGGTCCGCCTGCTTTTGAGTCAGTTCCTGACATATTGAAACCACCAAATGGTTGGTATCCAACGATCGCACCAGTACACCCACGGTTGAAGTATAGGTTACCAACATGGAAGTCTTCACGTGCTTTTTCAATATGGTCACGATTATTTGTAATAACCGCTCCAGTTAAGCCGTAATCCGTGTTGTTCGCAATTTCAAGCGCATGATCGAAGTCTTTTGCTTTCGAGAATGCCACAACTGGTCCGAAGATTTCTTCTTGCATTAAGCGACCTTTCGGGTCTACGTCTGCAACAATCGTTGGTTGAACGAAGTATCCCTTAGAGTCGTCTCCTTCTCCACCAGCTAAGATACGTCCTTCTTCTTTTCCAATTCCAACATATTTCATTACTTTATCAAATGCTGCTTGGTCAATAACTGGACCCATGTAAAAAGATGGATCAGTTGGATTGCCAACAGTTAATTCTTTTGTTAATTCTACTGCACGGTTCAGTACTTGATCATATACATCTTCTACGATAACTGCACGTGAACAAGCAGAACATTTTTGTCCTGAGAAACCAAATGCAGATTTCACGATAGATTGAGCAGCTAATTCTAAATCGCCTTCTTTATCTACCACAATCGTATCTTTTCCACCCATTTCTGCGATAACGCGTTTTAACCAGATTTGGCCAGGGTTTACTTTAGATGCACGCTCATAGATTCTTAGACCTACGTCACGAGAACCTGTGAAAGAAATGAAACGAGTACGAGGGTGATCAACTAAGTAGTCTCCAACCTCTGCTCCGCTTCCAGGTACGAAGTTTAATACTCCTGCTGGTAAGCCTGCCTCTTCCATTACTTCTACAAATTTAGCAGCTACGATAGGAGTTGTAGATGCTGGCTTTAATAAAACAGTGTTTCCAGTTACAATCGCCGCTACTGCTGTACCAGCCATAATTGCAAATGGGAAGTTCCAAGGTGAGATAATAACTCCTACACCTAGTGGAATATAGTTATAACGGTTATATTCGCCTACACGGCTTTCTACAGGCATACCGTCTTTTAATTTTAGCATTTGACGAGCATAGAACTCTAGGAAATCAATAGCTTCTGCTGTATCAGCATCTGCTTCATTCCAAGGTTTACCCGCTTCTTTCGTTAATAATGCAGAGAATTCATGTTTACGACGACGAATAATTGCTGCGGCACGGAACAAGATGTCTGCTCTTACTTCTGGCTTAACTTTACGCCATGTTTGGAACGTTTCATCTGCAACTTGCATTGCCTTCTCCGCTAATTCACGATCAGCTTTTGAGACACGACCAATAACTTCTTCTTTATTTGCAGGGTTTACCGATACGATTTTATCCTCAGTCGTAACGCGTTCTCCTCCAATTACTAGGTCATAATCTTGTCCTAAATATGAGTTCACAAGTTTCAAGCCCTCTAAATAAGCTTGTTTGTTTTCCTCATTAGTGAAATCTGTAAATGGTTCATGTTTGTAAGGTAATACCATTACATTCGCCTCCTTTGCATTCTAAGCGCTTGCACACAATTTCCATTCTACCTTATACATGTTGTTCTTTCAAATTGTTTTATTTAATTGTTGGAATTCATTATTTTGTTTAAGTCTACCCTAAAATAGGTAGGGTACCTGTTAAACACCCTGTTGATTTCCGCTGCAGGTGTTCGCTTTCCGCGGGGCGCTTGTGGAGCCTCCTCGTCGCTATCGCTCCTGCGGGGTCTCCACAAAACGCTACTTCCCGCAGGAGTCTCACACCTTCCACTTCAATCTACAGGGGAGACGGGGATATTTGACATTCTCCTTTTTCATCAACCATGGAGCATTTTTTACTTCCTTACTCTATAAAGAAAAAACCCACTATCTTAAGATAGCAGGTTTCCTTTTAATAAATATGAACAAATGGCTTTTCCGCTCCAGCGTCTCTTACAATTAAGGCTTCTTGGCCGTTTATTGAAGAAATGGATAGTTGTAGATTAATATAATTTGGATAATGCTCCATTACAAGTCCTGTCACATACTGTGTAAAGCCAATTAACTCTGCTTTACCGTAAAAATCCATATTCACTTCGATGGTTAATTGCTGTAAATCCTCGTCGCGATAATATCCTTTTGCAATAATCCCTGTATGATTAGGAAAATAATCATCGATAGCTAATTTAAATCTATCAAATCTTACCGCATCGTCACGATATGCTTCTGAAGCATCTGTGGACGGGAACAGATGATATTCTTCATTTAACGCGTCCCAATTTAAGGATGTGTCACCTGATGAGATTTCAGCCTTTGCAATAAAGTTCCCCGGTACAATGGATGTTGCCGGACTTTGTTTAAACAAACCAATCACTATTGGCACATTACTTAAGCCATCCATTCCACGAACTCTTTGCACAATCTTTTCAGCGATCTCTCTTCCGGCTTGCTCTAGTTCCTCATCATCAATATTATACTCTCTTGGAAAGCCACCTGCACTCGCTTCAAGATTATAATAATGGACAGAATTTAGCGCAACCCCGATGGAAATCCCACCCAGTTCCACCGTCCCGTCATCTTTGTGAACTAAATAATTCTGCTCTAAAATATGCGCAAGATAGATCGGACTATTTTCATTCGTTTTTTCCGTTGTTTCCCCTTGTATAAAAGGTGGATTTAAACCTATATTCGGATAATCTTCATCTTTTTCTTCTTTCTTTTTTTCCTCTAATTGTTCAGGAGTTAATTCTCTTGCTAACCAACTTCGAATGGTGTCTCGATCAATATACTGCCCTTCTTGATACAAAAATTTATCAGAAGAGAATGGTCCTTGAGCTAAGCGCATAAGACCTGTTTCTAACTCTGCTACATCCACTCTACTATTTAAGCGTGCGACTACTTGACCTCGAGTTTGCCCCGCTTTGAATGGGAGAATGGTTTGATAATAATCATCAGAAATTTTATATCTGGGAACAATCGCCTTTTCCATCGTTTCTTGTTCCCCTGGATCTTGTATTACTTCTTCTTCTTTCTCAAAGCCCGGAACACAGCCCGCGGCAAAAAGAGAAAATACAAGGAGAATCGACAAAAATCTATTCACCTTCCAACACCTCTTATGATCGTATTTCTTCGAGCATTTGCGCTTCATTCCATACTTCAATCCCTAACTCTTGTGCTTTCGATAGCTTGGATCCTGCCTCTTCTCCAGCAATAACTAAATGTGTATTTTTACTAACACTCCCTGTAACCTTACCACCTAATTGCTCAATAGCTGCTTTTGCATCGTTACGAGACAGTTCCTCATACTTTCCAGTTAGCACGATGGTTTTTCCAGCAAAATAAGAATCTACCTCGTCAGCAATAACCTTCTTCGGACCTTTATATTCCATATTTACACCGGCATCTTTTAATTCCTGAAGCAATTCTTCTACCTCAGGCTGTTCAAAATATGTCACAATAGAATTCGCCATTTTGTCGCCAATTTCGTGAACTGCAGTTAATTCCTCTTGAGTAAGACTTGCTACCCGATCCATATGTTCAAATTCTTGCGCTAACGTTTTTGCAGCTTTTGCTCCAACCAAGCGAATTCCAAGTCCAAACAATAGACGCTCTAAAGAGTTCTCTTTTGTTTTTAAAATTGCACTTATTAAGTTATCAGCAGACTTCTCGCCCATTCTTTCTAACTCAAGTAGTTGTTCCTTTGTTAGCTTGTACAAGTCCGCAACATCTTCAATCAAGCTCTCACGGAATAGTTGAGCGATTACCTTTTCGCCTAAACCATCAATATTCATGGCATTTCTAGAAACAAAGTGAATTAGGCCTTCTCGAATCTGTGCTGGACATTTCGGGTTGATACAGCGCAGTGCCACTTCACCTTCAATTCGTACAAGTTCACTTTCACACTCAGGACAATGAGTAGGCATATGAAAATCCTGCTCTTCTCCTGTGCGTTTTTCTACTAACACATTCACAACCTCAGGAATAATATCGCCTGCTTTTTTTACAATAACATAGTCACCTAGTTTTATATCCTTTTCGCGAATTAAATCCTCGTTATGTAAGGATGCTCGCTGAACCGTTGTACCCGCAACACGGACAGGTTCTAGTACCGCAGTTGGTGTTACTACACCAGTTCTTCCTATATTTAATTCAATGCTTAATAGTCTTGTTGCCACTTCTTCTGCCGGGAATTTATAAGCTATAGCCCATCTTGGACTCTTCGCCGTAAAGCCTAGCTGCTCTTGATGCTCTGTTTCGTCTACTTTTATGACAATTCCATCTATATCATACGAAAGATCCGGACGTTTTGTGTGCCATGCCGAAATATATTCAATGACTTCATCTATAGTTGAACATTTTTTTCTCTCTTTGTTGGTTTTAAATCCTATTTCCTCTAAGAAGTTCAACGCTTCACTATGGGAGTCGATGCCTGTTTCACCCGCATCAGCTAAGCTATATACATATACATCTAAATTACGTCGTGCAGCAATTTTAGGGTCTAATTGACGCAATGAGCCTGCTGCAGCATTTCGAGGATTTGCAAACGGCTCTTCCTCCCGCTCTAACTTCGCTTCATTCAGCAATTCAAACGACCTTTTTGGCATAAACGCTTCTCCACGGACTTCAATCGTTACTGGTTCTTTAAGGCGAAGAGGAATGGAACGAATCGTTTTTAAGTTCATCGTTATGTCTTCTCCAGTTGTCCCATCCCCACGAGTTGCACCTTGTACAAATAATCCATTTTCATAACGAAGTGAAACGGCTAAGCCATCTATCTTCAATTCACACACATATGTGACTTCTTCTCCTACTGCCTGTCTTGCACGGCGATCAAAGTCTCGTAAATCCTGTTCATTAAAAGCATTACCAAGGCTAAGCATCGGGGTAAGATGCTCCACCTTGTTAAACATATCTAATATATTTCCTCCCACTCTTTGTGTAGGTGAGTCAGAGGTTTGTAGTTCTGGATAATCTTTTTCTAAAGTAAAGAGCTCTTGTAAAAGAGAATCGTATTCTGCGTCCGAAACAGAGGGTTTATCCAGTACATGATACTCATAGTTGTATTGGTTAAGTATACCATGCAGTTCTCGAACCCTTTTTTCAGCTGTATCTCTTTCCATATTTGGTCTTCCTTTCTTCATTTAAGGCTGATCTTTTCTTATTACTAAGCTCCCCTGAAAATAGGCAGATTGTCTGTTAAACGCCCTGTTGATCTCCGTTGCAGGTGTTCGCTTTCCGCGGGGCGCTTGTGGAGCCTCCTCGTCGCTGGCGCTCCTGCGGGGTCTCCACAAAACGCTACTTCCCGCAGGAGTCTCACACCCTCCACTTCAATCTACAGGGGGGACGGGGATACTTGGACATTCCCCATTTTTATCATCCATGGTGCGAATTTCTATATCATACAAATTTAAACTTTCGAAACCGGGGCAAATTTCGCTAGTAGTCTTTTTACCCCAGTTGGACTAGGAAAGGCGATGTCTAGTTCTTTATTGTCGCCTTCTCCTTTTACACTAACGACAGTACCGGTTCCCCATTTTTTGTGTTCTGCCTTGTCTCCAACATTCCAATCCAAACTTTCTCCGCCTGTCGCAGTTAAGCCTCGGTTTACAGAGGTTGCTCGGCGTTGAGGTTGAGCAGTAGTAGTGCTCTTTTGTCCTCCAAATGTTGATCTTCCACCAAATGGTGTCGGTCTAGATGATGCTTTCATTTCTTGCTTCACATAATTCTCTAGCAAGTCTTCTGGTATTTCTTTTATGAAACGAGAAGGAGGGTTCATATTAGTTCGACCAAACAATGTTCTCATCTGAGCATTTGTAATGAAAAGTTCTTCCTCGGCGCGGGTAATTCCTACATAAGCAAGGCGACGTTCTTCTTCCATTTCTGCTTCTTCAAATAAAGAGCGACTATGAGGAAATACCCCTTCCTCTAAACCAATTAGGAAGACAACCGGAAACTCTAGCCCTTTGGCTGCATGAAGCGTCATTAAAATTACTGCTTCTTGTTGTGACTCATCTTCTTCATCTAATTTATCTATGTCAGCAACAAGTGCTAAATCCGTTAAAAATGCCAGTAGACTCTTATCGTCATATTTCTCTTCGAAGTTCTTCGTAACAGATAAAAACTCATCTATGTTTTCTAAACGGCTTTGAGATTCGATCGTTTTGTCTGCTTTAAGCATTTCACGATAGCCTGATTTATCAAGAATTTCCTCTACAAGCTCTGTCACAGAGATGTATTCTTGCATTTGGACATAATTATCAATTAATGTGCGGAATTCTTTTAATGCAGCAGTAGCACGACCACTAACTCCTATTAAATCGATTTCAGCCAGTGCTTGAAATAGCGATATATCATGCTGGTTCGCGTAATTCGCAATTTTATCAACAGTTGTTGCTCCAATTCCACGTTTCGGAACGTTTACAATACGCGCAAGACTAATATCGTCATCTGGATTTGCAATTAATCGCAAATAGGCCAGGATATCTTTAATTTCTTTGCGATCATAGAACTTCGTGCCGCCTACGATGGAGTAGTTGATATTAGACATTAAAAGCATTTCCTCCATCACACGAGATTGTGCATTGGTCCGATAAAGAATAGCAAATTCGGAAAGCTTTCTTTTCGGATTCTTTTGAAGGATTTCTCTCATTTTCCCTACAACAAATTGCGCTTCTGATCTCTCAGAATCCGCTTGATAATAAAGAATTTTCTGCCCTTCCGAATTCTCCGTCCATAGATTCTTTGGCTTTCTGCTTATATTGTGCTCAATTACTCGATTTGCCGCTTCAAGAATACGTTTTGTCGATCGGTAATTTTGTTCTAAAAGAACTACTTCTGCATTCGGGTAATCTTTTTCAAAGGATAAGATATTGGCAATATCTGCTCCACGCCAGCGATAAATAGACTGATCTGAATCCCCTACAACACAGAGGTTTTTAAGTCGATCAGCAAGCATTTTCACTAACGTATATTGCGCACGATTTGTATCCTGATACTCATCCACATGAATATATTGAAATTTACGTTGATAGTACTCTAATACTTCAGGCACACGCTTAAATAAATGAATGGTTGTCATAATTAAATCGTCAAAATCTAGCGCTTGATTTTTCTTTAAGCGCTTTTGGTAATCCGTATAGATATCACTTACGTTTTGCTCATAATGCCCTAATGGTTGGTTTGCAAATTCCTCTGGAGTCACTAGCTCATTTTTTGCAGAGCTGATCGTCCCTAGAATCGTGCGAGGCTCGAATTTTTTCGGGTCCATATTTCTATCTTTTAAAATATTTTTAATAACCGAAAGCTGATCTGTTGTGTCTAAGATAGTAAAATTACGATTCATACCAATTCGGTCAATATCTCTTCGCAAAATCCGAACACACATCGAGTGAAACGTCGAAATCCAAATATCTTCTGCAGCAGGTCCTAGTAAAACCTGCACTCGCTCTTTCATTTCTCGTGCCGCTTTATTGGTAAACGTAATCGCTAAAATATTCCATGGTGCAACTTCCTTTTCCACCATTAAATAAGCAATACGATGCGTTAGTACTTTCGTTTTTCCACTTCCTGCGCCCGCCATGATTAGTAACGGTCCATCGGTTTTTCTTACCGCTTCTTGTTGCATCGGGTTTAACCCTTCCAACAACCTTTGACTTAAATATTGCATATTTCCCACCGCCTATACAAACATACGTTCTTATTTTATAATACCAAATTTCTTACAGTTTGTCTCTCAATTATTTTTCACAGCATGTACTGTTTTTAGGGCTTCCTTTAAATCATCATAAACTACATTGCCGACTACAACGGTATCTGCAGAGCGAGCCATTTCTTGTGCTCGCTCTGCCGTTGTAATGCCTCCACCATAGAAAAGTTGTGTAGTTTCTAGAACTGATTTAGTGGCTGTTACCATTTCCACGTTCCCGTACATCCCACTATATTCTAAGTAAAAAATAGGTAGATTAAACATCTTCTCTGCCAATCGAGCATAGGCAATCACGTCTTCTTGGGTTAAGTCTGTTTTCGCTTCGGTTAATTGTGCTGCCTTGCAATCTGGATTTAGAATACAATAGCCTTCCGCTACGATTTCTTCCCAACTCATAATATCGCCAAATTCTTTCAGCGCTTCCATGTGAAGGTCTATAACAAATTCTGTTTTACGACTATTTAAGACTGTCGGGATAAAATAAAAATCAAATCCCGGAGTTACCGATTCTATATTGGAAACCTCTAATACACAAGGTAGGGAATATCTGCGAACCCGACTCATTAATTGAAGGACATTATCTAATGTCACACCGTCTGTTCCTCCAACAAGGATGGCATCTGTACCTGATTCACAAACTAGCTCAAGATCTTCGTCCGATATCTCTTTATTAGGATCTAATTTAAAAACGTGCTGCCATTCACGTACTTCCGTTAACACTGCATACGTCCCCCATTCTAATTTTCCATTCCCCTATTATAACAAAATCAAAGGCAATACGAAAAAGAAGAAGGTAGATTCTTTGTTGGAAGATAGGACCTTTTTTTACTGTGACTAGTCGATCGTCTGCTAGCACAGTAAATTGATCACAGAAGGAAACTCTAGTAGGAAAGTAACAAATTACTTTATAAAGGATAATCGCACAATCCAAAAGGGTATAGCTTATTAAAGGACAGTGTTGATTTAGGTCCCTAGCCGTTGATTGGAGCACAAGGCGTAGGCTCCTCCTGCGGGAAACAGAGCTTAGTGCATATGAAGGAATTTCCTTAGAATAGACATGTTTTTAAGACTTGTAAAATACAAATTGAATTAAGGAGGTGTCTTAAAATGCCTGTATGGCTTTGGCTCGTTATTGGATTTGCCATTCTTTTAGCCTTTGGTGCGCTAGTAGATTACATGGGGAAAAGAAAACGAAATGCCTATCCAGCAGATACTCAGCAAGACGTCGACGAAATAAAAGCGAAGCATGAGAACTATTATCGGTAACATGATAGATTGAACAACTAGTAACTATAATAATTCAATGGATTTTGAAGTGATACATCCAATTCAAATTTCTACCCTATCTGCAAAGAAGCCCATGCAATCAAGATTGCATGGGCTTCTTTCTTATTCGACTTCTTCTATTTTTTTCTCTTCTGCAACTCGATCAAGGGCCATGGCATATGCATCATTTCCATAGTTAAGGCAGCGTTTCACACGGGAAATCGTTGCTGTACTTGCTCCAGTTTCAGTCTCGATTTTATGATAGGTAAAGCCTTCTTTCAGCATTCTCGCTACCTCTAGACGTTGAGCTAATGATTGAATTTCATTTACGGTACATAAATCGTCAAAAAATCGATAGCATTCTTCCATATCTTTTAACGAGAGTACTGCTTCAAATAGTTGATCAAGCTCTTTGCCTCGTAACTTGTTAATTTGCATATTTTTTTCTCCTTTGTTAAATCAGACTAATAAGTCACTATATCAAGATCTGAGATAAGTTGTATCCATGTTTTTCCTGGTGTCAATGGAACTGGTTGGTTGTTTAGATAAGGTAAAATCCGACCGTCTACTTCTTTCCAATCCACTTCCTGACGAATGCCATCTCGGATTAGAATACCTCGTCCACCAGAAGTAATATCGATTTCACGTCTCCCGGCGTTATCTACTACCGTATGACTTGTTTCTACTATAAAAATATTATGAGCGACAATTTCTTCAGACGTGTCTAAATCCACACTTTTCACTTCCCCACTATATCGAACATAGTGGTTCTTCGCTTCATCGTATTTGTATTCTACATGTGTTACAACTCTAGTAGAATACGGTATTTTCACGTATTCTGTAGCTGCTCCTTCCACTGAATCACCTTCGTTGGCAAAGGATAGTGGTGGGACATTTGCTTCTAAGAAATAAGCTAATTGGGCAGCACCTTTTTCTATATTATCATAGGTGATATACGAATTATGAGGTGCTTTACGAAAGCTTGCTCGTTTGAAAAGTGAACCATCATACGATAGCCCATTTAACCCATCTACTTCATGGGCCTGTATTTTCTCGCGTGCTTCTGGACTCCAACCGTGAAATACAAATACTGGATCGTACCCCTTCGCTAGATCAACAAAATACGATCTTGCGCTTCTAACTGGACCAATAAGATCAGTTGGTATTTCACTTTGAAAAACTGCTAATAACCTCGTGATGTCTCCTTCTGCCAGTACTTCATAGACAATGTCTGCCTTGTGTAGTCCTGATTGCGGTCTTGCATTTATGTCATTGTTTATGATAACTACAAAAGGCCTTTTATCTATAGATGTTTCTCCTGATGTTCCAGTAAGTGGATAGATAGTTTCCTTATCAGATGCTTCTTGTTCATCATTCCCGCCATTGGTTTCTGAATTGTTCTCTTCTTCTTTATTCGTTGCAGAATTAGAATCATTCGCCTTGCAACCAGCTAAAACAATAAGCATCACAACTAGCAACAAAATAAATTTTCTACGTAGCATCTAATACAGCACAACCTTTAAATAGATTAACATTTACTTTTATATTTTAACGCATTATTGACGGAAAGAGTACCGTTTTATTCATGACATCGTATATTCCTCTTGGTGTTATTCTAATATAAGGAAGATGTGTAGACGATAAGAACAGCAATGTATAAATCGGATCATTAAAGGAATATCCTCTAGCAAAAAGATGGTTACGAAGAGTCGTTTCCTGCTCAATTAATTCTTCTAGGGCACCATTTGACATTCCACCACCTAGTGGTAAAGGAATATCACAAACAACTTCGCCTTCCTCTACAAGGACCATGCCACCGCCATTTTCCTTCATAAATTGAAATGCCTTTATCATGTCTTGCTTCTTTTTTCCGATTAAGACTATATCACCAGTGTTAGAATAAGAACTTGCAAATCCATGAACATGAGAACCAAAGCCTTTTATAATCGTGTTAATACGCCAATTTCCAGCTCTGTCTATTAGCATTAAGAACGATTGATCGTGTTCCTCTGACAAAGTGTCACCTGATACATCACATGTAATGGAATAAGGTTTAATAATTACTTCATTCATCATTTCCATTCCAAGTGCCATTGAAAATTGAAGATCGTCCACTGTTAAATCCCAATCCAACTTTAATGGTTCTAATCCAATTTTCGGCCATTTGACGCTAGGAAACGCTTCTGGTACAGGTTCTGTGTCTCTTTTTATCCAACGTCCTTTAGAAAGCACAGAGACAGGGAGTGGATTTTCTTTCTCTTCCAGGAAGTTAATATTCGCAATTCTACCAGGAGCAATGCTTCCGTGAAGGTCATCCATATGAAAATGCTTCGCCACGTTAAAGGATGCCATTCGATAGGCTTCGATTAGTGGCACTCCTTTATCAAGTGCGATGGCTATAGTACGGTCAATCACGCCATTTTCATAAAAGCTTGGTGTTGAACCATCTGTAGTGAAAAAGGTCTGATCATAATAGTGAATTCCCGATTTTTCTAATTCCTCTAGAATTTTCGGCAAATCTGGTCGAATGGATGAATAGCGCAATGCGGCATTATAACCAAGTTTAATCCGTTTTTCTACATCTTCGCCTGTCATCGCTTCATGATCACTATCCACACCAAGTAACTTCATTTTCGTAAGTGTCTTTTCCGATGCTCCCGGAAAATGGCCTTCCACTGGCTTTTTTCGTATTTTTGCTTCTTGAATCCAATAAAGGAGTAGATCATCGCCTGCCATTAACTTTGGCCATGACGTTAGCTCTCCACCTTGAATAACTGATGGATGATTTAACCAATCTTTCATGTTGGTAGTAGAAAAAATTTCGTCCTCTTGTTGAATTTCCGTTTGAGCATCAAAGCGGCACCACCAATACATCGTAGCGGCTGATTTGTTCATCTCTTCTATAAAAGAAAACGCTTTCTTTTTTGTCATTTGTAAAATAAGCATCAAATTGTCGTTGACGAATGTTGTAGTTCCGGATTTGGATGCATATTGAGCAAAAGAAAGGGGATTATATAATTGAAATGGATGCACATGAGGTTCAATATAACCTGGGACAAGGTGCAAGGATGAGCAGTCAACTATTTCTGTACCTTTTGTATTTTCTGGCATATTATCACCAACGTATATAATGCGATCCTCGTAAATCCAAATATTTGCTTGAAGCCAAGCCTTTACTTGGACATTCAAGTAGGTAGCGTTTGTAAGTACAATACTTGGTGCTTTCTTTCCATCTATGGCAGCTACATGTTCTCTTAGTTTTTTACTTTTCCATCTATATTTTTGTTCTTGCAATATCTCCACCCACTTTTTGTCTATATTTATAAAAAGGCTTTATTAAACAGAGCCTATAATTAGGAGTTTCTTCGATAAAGTGAATATTATCTTGATATAACCTCTTTTTATCATGTTACCATACTACAGGATAAATCGCATTATGGAATTGGTAATTATTCGAAAATTATTCGAAATTTTCCGATACTTGAAATACAAAAATCTAACATATTTTATTGGAGGGAATTGTGTGGGACCTAATATTGGAATAATTAATGCATTAATGCGCCTTACTGCAGGATTTACAGTGCTTGCATGGATTACGAGTAAAATGGTGAGAAGACCTTATCGTGACTCCTATCTAGTAGTTGCCCTACTTGCAGCGATGAAAATCGGAGAAGGAATACTAAGATATTGTCCACTCACCGATCTATTTGACCGCTTTCAAGACTACCGTGGACACGACGATGACTACGATTTCGACTTCGAAGACTTCCAACAACAAGCAGAAGGAGAAGGCGGCGCCAGCGAATCGTACAACCCTTCATAAGAAAAGAGAAAAAAATTCCTTTAGGGGCCAGGCCCCTAAAGGAATTTCCCTATTTATGTCGAACACTAAACGGTTTGATGTTTTGTCGCTTTGCGTTGTTCTTCCATTTAATTCTTTCATAGGGAGGTTGGTTGGTATGTTTTGGGAATACTTTACGGATATGTCGTTTGTGCTTACTTTGATTATCGGTGGTATTGTGGCGATTCTATTTGTTTATGTTAAGAAGAAACGCCGGACGCAATAGCCTTGTTCGCAATATCCTTACGATAAAATAGGTTTTCGCATTTCACTTTATCTAATTCCCTATATACTTGTTGCTGTGCACTTATTAGGGATGGGCTTTGTGCCGCTAACAAGAGAACACGTCCGCCGTTGGTCACGAGCTTCCCATCTTTACTTGCCGTACCAGCATGAAACACATTTGCTTGCTCTATATCAGATAGCCCTTCGATTACCGCACCATTATTATAAGCCTCTGGATAGCCTTTTGAAGCTAACACAACACCAACTACGGCGTTATCTGACCAAGTAAGCTCGAAGTCTTCTTTGTTCAGCACCTTTACAAAAACTTCCCCTAAGTCTGTCTCTAACCTTGGAAGGACTACTTGCGTTTCTGGATCGCCAAAACGAGCATTAAACTCAATTACTTTTGGTCCATTCTTGGTTAAAATTAATCCAGCATACAGAATTCCTACAAACGTTCTGCCCTCTTTTACAAGTGCTCTAGCTGTTGGTAGTAAAATAGTATCTAACGCCTCTTCCACTACTCTATTCGGAATATGTGGAACTGGAGAGTATGCTCCCATGCCCCCTGTATTTGGTCCAAGGTCTCCATCAAATGCCCTTTTATGATCCTGTGCAATGACCATCGGGTAAACCTTATCTCCATTTACAAATGCCATGAAGGAAAATTCTTCTCCTTCTAGAAATTCTTCCACAACCACTTTACTAGAAGCCTCACCAAATTTCGATTCTGCCATCATTTCATGAATAGCATCCAACGCTTCTTTCTCAGTCATCGCAACGACAACCCCTTTACCGGCAGCTAATCCGTCCGCCTTCAGTACAATTGGGGCACCTTTACCTTCAATATAGATTCGTGCGTCTTCATATGAATCGAATGTCTCATAGCCTGCAGTTGGAATTCCATACTTCTTCATGATGTCTTTTGCAAAGCTTTTACTTCCCTCAATAAGTGCAGCAGCTTTGGAAGGACCAAAAACCTGTAATCCGGCTTCCTGGAACGCATCAACAACTCCGTTCAACAAAGGTACTTCTGGTCCAACAACTGTAAGATCAATCGACTTTTCTTTTGCAAAATCAATCAGAGCTAACGTATCCGTTTCCTCAATTGGTACATTTGTTCCAAGGTCTTCCATTCCAACATTGCCTGGTGCGATAAATATTTCTGTAACGGATGGGCTTTGAGAGAGCTTCCAGGCGATGGCATGCTCTCTTCCTCCTTTTCCAACTACCAATACTTTCATTGATTCTCCTCCAGTCGCATAAATAAGCTATTGCTTAATGTTTAAAATGACGAATCCCTGTGAATACCATGGCAATTCCATATTCATCAGCTTTCTTAATAGAATCTTCATCACGTATTGAGCCACCCGGCTGAATAATCGCCGTTACCCCAGCCTTTGCTGCCGCTTCTACGGTGTCATCCATTGGAAAGAATGCATCTGATCCAAGGGCAGATCCAACAGCTTTTTCACCAGCTTGTTCTAAAGCAATTTTCGCTGCTCCAACACGATTCATTTGTCCTGCACCTACACCAACTGTTTGATTTCCTTTAGCTAACACAATAGCATTGGACTTTACATGCTTGACTACTTTCCAAGCGAGTTTTAAGTCCTCCCATTCTTTTTCCGTAGGCTCGCGTTTCGTTGGAACAGTATATTCTGCATCCTCTAAGCCTGCAAAATCCTCTTCTTGAACCAAAAGGCCACCACGGATAGAAGCATAGCGAGAAGCAGTACCACCTTGCTCTGCCATTTCCAACGTTAATAAACGAAGATTTTTCTTTTGCTTTAATACTTCTAGTGCTTCCTCAGAGAAAGATGGAGCTAAGATAATCTCTAAAAACAACTCATGTAAAAGTAAAGCTGTCTCTTTATCTACTTCTGTATTAAACGCAACAATTCCTCCAAAAATCGAAACAGGATCTGCTTCATATGCGCGGCGATATGCTTCCACTGTAGTTGCTCCAACACCAACTCCACATGGGTTCATATGCTTAACCGCTACTACTGCAGGTTCTGTGAATTCTTTTACAATTTGTAATGCTGTATCTGCATCATTAATATTGTTATACGATAATTCTTTCCCATGTAATTGCGTAGCAGAGGAAATCGAGAACTCAGAAGCTAAAGGTGCTTCATAAAAAGCTGCCTTCTGATGAGGATTCTCTCCATATCGTAATCCTTGTTTCTTTTCAAATGTAATCGTAAGGGATTCCGGGTGGGTTTCCTCTACGGCTTCTGTTAGATAGTTGGCAATCATCGCGTCATATGCTGCAGTATGACGGAACACTTTAGCAGCTAAGCGACGACGAGTTCCTTCTTCTACTTTACCTGTTTCTTTAATTTCAGCGATCACACCTGCATAGTCAACAGGATCCACCATTACCGTTACATCGCGGTGATTTTTTGCTGCTGCTCGAAGCATGGTTGGTCCACCAATATCGATATTCTCAATTGCGTCTTCAAAAGTAGTATCTTTTTTCGAGATTGTTTCCTTAAAAGGGTAAAGATTCACTACTACTAAATCAATGGGAGTAATTCCGTGTTCCTTCACTTGCTCTTGGTGACTTTCATTATCTCTCATTGCTAAAAGTCCACCATGAATCATCGGATGCAATGTTTTTACACGTCCATCTAAGATTTCTGGGAAGCCCGTTACTTCTGAGATACCGATAACCTTCACACCGTTTTCCTCTAGGATTTTCTTCGTACCACCCGTGGAAATAACCTCTACACCAAGCTCTACAAGTTGCTGAACAAATGGAACGATTCCTTCTTTATTCGAAACACTAACAATTGCTCTCATCGTGTGATCGTCTCCCCTTTAATTGAAAAAAGTTGTTGTAATGTTGTTGGATAAAAATCATGTTCAATTTCGTGTATTCTTTTTTGAAGCGTTTCTGCTGTATCAGTTGAATTCACTTCAATAGATGCTTGCGCAATAATAGGACCTGTGTCCATACCCTCATCAACAAAATGAATCGTTACACCTGTAACCTTCACACCATATTTCACAGCCTGCCCAATAGCATCTAACCCCGGAAATGCTGGTAGTAATGATGGATGTATATTTACAATGCGTCCTTTAAAAGCTGAAAGTAATTTCGATCCAATTAAACGCATATACCCTGCTAAAACAATGAAGTCAATCTCATGTTCTTTTAGCTGTAAAAGGATATCGGATTCGAATTGTTCTTTACTCTCATAATTTTTCGGTACAAACACAAAGGAAGGAATATTCGCTGCTTCGGCACGTTGAATGACAAGCGCTTTTGGCTTATCACATATTAACAGGGCCGGTGTGGCATCTAATCTACCTTGTTGACAAGCATCAACGATTGCCTGAAAATTAGAGCCGCTTCCTGAAGCGAAAATTGCGATTCTTGTCATCGGATTTTTCCTCCACCAAAGGTGATTCCTTCTCCCTCTTTTACACGACCAATTAAATAAGCTTTCTCACCATTTGCTTCTAAAATGTTCACAACCTCAGGCAGGAGTTCTTCATCCACGGCTAAGACCATTCCAATACCCATATTAAAAATATTAAACATTTCATTTCTATCTAGTTCTCCAACCTCTTGTAACAAATCAAAGATTGGTGGGATTGGCCATGTTCCATAATCTACTTCCGCTTGCAGACCTTCAGGTAACATACGTGGAATATTCTCAATAAAACCACCGCCAGTTATATGTGCCATTCCATTAATATCATACTTCTTTAACACTTCTAAAATTGGCTTCACATAGATCTTCGTTGGTGTTAAAAGCTCTTCACCTAAGGTAGAGTTTAGTCCATCATACTTAACGTTCAAATCTAATTGACCTTTATCAAATACAATCTTACGAACTAGAGAGTAGCCATTACTATGGATTCCACTTGAGGATAAACCAATTAATACATTTCCGGCCTTAATGTTTTTACCCGTGATTAGACGCTCTTTCTCGACAACACCTACTGTAAAACCAGCTAAATCATACTCCTGATCATCATACATACCCGGCATCTCCGCAGTTTCTCCACCAACTAACGCACAACCAGCTTGTTCGCAACCATCTGCAATTCCTTTTACTATCATTTCGATTCTTTCAGGAACTGCTTTTCCACAAGCGATGTAATCAAGAAAATACAAAGGTTCTGCTCCTTGAACAACCACATCATTGACACACATCGCAACTGCATCCATCCCTATCGTGTCGTGTTTATCAAGATGAAAGGCAAGCATTAGTTTGGTCCCTACACCATCTGTACCTGAGACTAAAACTGGGTTTTTCACATTCACTGCTGATAAATCAAATAGGCCACCAAAACCGCCAAGACCTCCCATCACCTCTGGTCTCATCGTTCTCGCCACATGCTTTTTCATACGTGACACCGCTTCATAGCCTGCTTCTATATCTACACCTGCTTGCTTATATGCATTTGCCATATGTGTCTCCCTTCCCGTTGTCAAAATAGTATTCTTTTCCGCTTAATTTGCGGAGGTTCTCACATAACTCGCTGAGGTTCTCATATTAGTTACATAGGTTCTCACGTAACTCGCTGAGGTTCTCACATTAGTGACCTAGGTTCTCACGTAACTCACGAAGGTTCTCATATTGTCGATCAACGAACCTTCCCCTAAAATTGATCAATATCGCTGGCTCTATCCAAGAATAAAGCGACGAATCTCCCCGCCGCTTTATTTTTTCAACTATTAATAGATCACTAACACTTCTGATGAGGTAATACTGTATCTGGAAAAATCTCTGTCGGGTATTTTCCTGTAAAACAAGCCATACATTGTCCACGAGTTTCACCGTCATAAGGTCTATCAATCGCTTCCACTAATCCGCTTGGACTCAAGAATTCCAATGAATCCGCTCCAATCAGTTCTCTCATTTCTTCAATAGAATGAGAAGACGCGATTAATTCTTCATGAGTCGATGTATCAATACCGTAAAAACATGGATTTTTAATTGGTGGCGAACTGATTCGAACATGAACCTCTGTCGCTCCTGCTTCACGAAGCATCCTTACGATACGTTTGCTTGTCGTACCTCTAACGATGGAATCATCCACCATCACAACACGTTTTCCTTCCACTACGCCGCGAACAGGAGAAAGCTTCATTTTCACCCCTTGCTCTCGTAACGATTGCGAAGGCTGGATAAACGTTCTACCTACGTAGCGGTTTTTAATCAGACCTAACTCATAAGGAATCCCTGAAAATTCCGCAAATCCAATCGCCGCTGAAATACTTGAATCTGGAACTCCTGTTATAACGTCCGCTTCTACAGGTGATTCCATAGCAAGCTGTTTTCCTAAGCTTTTACGTGCTGTGTGTACATTTATGCCGTCAATATTACTATCTGGACGAGAGAAATAAATGTACTCCATGCTACACATCGCACGTTGTGTATGCATCGTAAACCGTTCAGAATGGAGGCCCCCATTATCAATTATCAATAATTCTCCTGGTTCAATATCACGAATATAAGTTGCCCCTACCACATCAAACGCACAGGTTTCAGAAGCCACTACATAGGCATCATTCAGCTTACCTAATGAAAGTGGACGCAATCCATTTGGATCCAATGCTACCATCATTTCTGTTTCTGTCATGATTAAGAAAGCATACGCACCCTTTAACATTGATAACGCGTTTTTCACACGATCCTTTAAAAGTGTGTAACCACTTCTTTTTATCAAATGGGCAAGCACCTCTGTATCAGATGTTGTTTGTAAAATACTTCCTTGGCTTTCCAATTGATGCTTTAAGGCATTGGCATTCACAAGATTTCCATTATGTGCTAATGCTAGACTTCCAGTTTGCGAGTGAAAAAGTAGTGGTTGGACATTTTCAAAGCCACCGCCCCCAGCAGTTGCATAACGAACATGACCAATCGCCGATTTTCCATGCAAATCCTTCAATTTACCATTTCCGAACACTTCGTTCACAAGGCCTTCCCCTTTTACTGCCGCAAGCTTATCCCCATCCGTTGTAACAATTCCTGCTCCTTCTTGGCCACGGTGCTGCAAACTATGCAGACCATAATAGGTGATTTGAGAGGCTTCAGGATGTCCCCATATCCCGAATACCCCACACTCTTCATTTAAGCCTTTTAATTCAGCAAGCATGGAATAGCTCCTTTCCAAGCACTTCGCATGTCATCTACTAAAAGGTGAACAGCAACTTGATGTGCCTTCGTTTCAATGTGTAACGTGTTGGTCGAAGTTACTTCCCCAATACATGTTGCCTTCACCATTTGTTCGAATTTCTCTTTGTTTTCCGGCTTTACCGAAAGAACAAAACGAGATTGTGTTTCACTAAATAAAGCAGAAGTAAGTTCTCCCTCAACAGACACTCTAGCTCCAAGGCCAGTAGCACCCATTGCACTTTCTGCAAGGGCTACACTTAAACCACCCTCTGAGATATCATGAGCAGATTCTACTAACCCTGCACGAATTGCCGCTAAAACTTGCCCTTGACGGAATGCTTCTACCTCTAAATCAATTGCAGGTGCTTTTCCGAAAATCTTACCGTATGTTAATTTCTGTAGCTCACTTCCACCAAAGTCCGCTCCAGTTTCTCCGATTACATAAATCAAGTCACCAGCATTTTTAAATTCTTGCGTTGTAATATGAGCAAGATTATCGATTAAACCAACCATACCAACAACTGGGGTTGGGTAAACTGCCACACCATTTGTCTCATTGTATAAAGAAACGTTTCCACCAATAACTGGCGCTTCTAGCATTCTACACGCTTCACTCATGCCATCTGTTGCCTTTTCAATCTGCCAGAAGATTTCCGGTTTTTCCGGGTTTCCGAAGTTTAAGCAATCCGTGATTGCAAGAGGCTTCGCTCCAGAACACACGACATTACGCGCTGCTTCTGCTACGGCAATTTTCCCACCAACCTCAGGATCTAAGTAAAGATAGCGAGAGTTACAGTCTGTTGTCATTGCTAACGCCTTCTCTGTTCCTCGAATACGAACAACTGCCGCATCAGATCCAGGACAAACAACCGTATTCGTACGAACTTGATAATCATACTGGTCGTAAACCCATTCCTTACTAGCGATCGTTGGCTGTTGCAATAACTGAAGAAGTGTCTCTTCATGATTTTCAACAGCTGGCACTTCTACATCCATTTCTTGAAACTCTTTATAATAAACTGGCTCTGCTGATGGCTTATGATAAACAGGTGCTTCCTCTGCAAGTGCATCTACAGGAACATCTGCAATCACTTCTCCTTTATGCAGGAGACGAAGCATTTTATCGTCTGTTACTTTCCCGATAGATACTGCTTCAAGGCCATATTTTGCCACGATTTCTTGTGCTTCATGCTCTCTTCCTACCTCAACTACAATCAGCATGCGCTCTTGAGATTCGGAAAGCATCATTTCATAACCAGTCATGCCTGTTTCACGCTGTGGAACTAAATCAAGATTCATTTCAATACCAGATCCAGCCTTGGAAGCCATCTCCGCACTAGAGCTCGTTAAGCCAGCTGCCCCCATATCTTGAATCCCAACTAATCCGTCCCATTTAACAATTTCTAAGCAAGCCTCAAGTAAAAGCTTTTCCATAAATGGATCTCCCACTTGAACGGCTGGACGCTTTTCTTCTGACGCGTCAGATAGCTCTTCCGATGCAAACGTTGCACCATGGATCCCATCACGTCCCGTTTTCGCACCAACATACATAACTGTATTTCCGACACCTTTTGCTTGCCCTTTTTTAATATCTTCATGATTGATAAGTCCAACACACATTGCGTTTACTAAAGGGTTTCCGTCGTAAGAAGCATCGAATTGAATCTCTCCACCTACTGTCGGAATTCCTACACAGTTACCGTAACCTGCGATACCTGCCACTACTTCTTCAAACAAATATTTCACACGTGGAGTTGTTAGCTCTCCAAAACGTAACGAGTTTAATAGAGCGATTGGACGTGCTCCCATTGAGAAGACATCACGAATGATTCCTCCTACACCAGTAGCTGCACCTTGATAAGGCTCAATAGCGGATGGATGGTTATGACTTTCGATTTTAAATACCACCGCTTGATTATCTCCGATGTCTACGATTCCAGCTCCTTCTCCTGGTCCTTGTAATACCTTTGGACCCTCTGTAGGAAACTTGCGTAGAACAGGTTTTGAGTTTTTATAGCTACAGTGCTCCGACCACATTACAGAGAAGAGACCAGTTTCTGTATAGTTCGGCAAGCGTCCAAGAATTTTTTCTACCATTAAAAACTCTTCTTCACTGAGACCCATTTCTTTATAAATGCCCTCATGCTTAATCATCTCTGGATTTGGCTCAAGAAGTAACGACATATGTTTCCCTCCAATTACGAACAATAGATTTAAAGAGCTTTAACCCATCATCACTGCCGAGTAGGCTAGAAACTGCCCTTTCAGGATGAGGCATCATACCTAGTACATTGCCTTTTTCATTTACAATCCCCGCGATATCCTGTAGACTACCATTCGGGTTATCACCATTGTAGGTAAAAGCAATTTGCCCATTGCTTTTTAATTCCTCTAAGGTTTGTTCATCACAATAATAATTACCTTCCCCGTGTGCGACTGGGATGGTGATAATCTGACCTTTTTCATAGCTTGACGTAAACAATGTCTCATTATTTTCTACTTTCAACTGAACAGGACGACAGATAAACTTCAAATCTTTATTTCTTCTCATTGCCCCTGGAAGAAGTCCGGATTCTAGTAAAATTTGAAAACCGTTGCATACACCTAGTATCGGCTTTCCAGCTTCTGCAGCCTTCTGTACTTCTAGCATTACGTTTGAGAAACGTGCGATGGCACCAGAGCGTAAGTAATCTCCATAAGAAAACCCACCTGGAAGTAAGATTCCGTCAAACTCATCTAAATTCGTTGCATCATGCCATACATACTCGACCTCTTCACCAAGTTCGTCTTTGATCGCATGATACATATCTACATCACAGTTCGAACCAGGAAACACGATGACAGCAAACTTCACGATCCAACTACCTCCTCCACCTCATAGCGGTAGTCTTCAATTACAGTATTCGCTAACAGTCTTTCACACATTTCCTTTACTAACACGTCTAAATCACGTTCTGTTTTTGCAATCGTAAGCTCTAAGAACTTTCCAATTCTTACTTCCTCTACCTCTTGGTAAGATAGACTATGAAGTGAACTTTTCACAGCTGTTCCTTGTGGATCTAATACACTCTCTCTTAACGTTACATACACCTTTACTTTAAACATGCTGTTCTCCCCCAATTCGAGCTAGTATTGTTTCATATGCATCTGTTAAACTACCTAAATCTCTACGAAAAACATCCTTATCTAGTTTCTCGTTCGTATCTTTATCCCATAGACGACATGTATCTGGTGAAATCTCATCCGATAAAAGAATACGTCCATCGCTTGCTTTTCCAAATTCCAACTTAAAATCTACTAAAGTTAAGTTCTTATTTGCAAAAAATTCCGATAATATCACATTGACTCTTTGTGCGATATGCTTTAAAACGTCTACTTCTGCAACGGTTGCAAGCTTCATCATTTTAATGTGATCTTCTGTGATAAGTGGATCACCAAGGGAATCATCTTTATAGTAAAATTCCACCAACGTTTCTTCTAAAGCAATTCCTTCTTTCATGCCTAAGCGCTTTGCCATACTACCAGCCGTTACATTCCGTACAACTACCTCTAAAGGAATAATGGCAACCTTCTGTACTAGCTGCTCTGTTGCGGATAGCTTTTCAATAAAGTGATTTTCAATGCCCGCTTCCTTAAGCATCGTAAATAGCAAACTCGTAATCTCGTTATTTAAACGCCCTTTACCATCAATATCTGCCTTCTTTTCCCCATTAAACGCAGTGGCTGAGTTTTTATATTGAATCCAAACGATATTTTCATCATTTGTCGCATACACTTTTTTCGCCTTGCCTTCGTACATTAATTCCATTTTTTCAATCGCCATTGGGTTTCTCCTTTTGGGAGTGCCTGTCACTACCCGGTTTTTGTCAAAAAAGAGGGGCTCTTTTGGTTACAGCCGTTGGAGCCCCCGCTCCTTTTATAATCCTAGTCGTGTAAAGATTGTATCTACATGTTGTAAGTGGTAGTTATAATCGAAGCAATCTTCTATCTGGACTGGTGTTAGACGAGAAGTGATTTTCTCTTCGCCTTCCACAAGCTCACGGAAATGTACTTGTGTCTCCCAAGCTTCCATAGCTTTTGGTTGTACCGTATCATACGCTTCCTCACGTGACATTCCAGCATCAATTAATGCAAGTAGAACTCGTTGTGAATAGATAAGACCAAGTGTCCGGTCCATATTGCGCTTCATGTTCTCTGGGAATACCGTTAAGTTTTTAATGATATTGCCAAAGCGGTTTAGCATGTAATTCAAAGCAATTGTAGAATCTGGTAAGATAATACGCTCAGCGGAAGAGTGAGAAATATCTCTCTCATGCCAAAGTGGTACATTTTCATACGCTGTCATCATGTAGCCGCGAATAACACGTGCTAACCCAGTCATATTCTCAGATCCAATTGGATTACGTTTATGCGGCATTGCCGAAGATCCTTTTTGTCCCTTAGCGAAAAATTCTTCTACTTCACGCGTTTCACTCTTTTGCAGACCACGAACTTCCACTGCGAATTTTTCAATAGACGTTGCAATTAATGCCAATGTTCCAAGATAGTGCGCATGACGATCACGCTGTAATGTTTGCGTAGAAATTGGCGCATGCTGTAAACCTAGCTTTTCACAAACATACTCCTCGACAAATGGATTAATGTTTGCGTACGTTCCAACCGCTCCGGAAATCTTCCCGAATTCAATTCCTTCTGCCGCTTGCTTAAAGCGCTCTAAATTACGCTTCATTTCTTCATACCAAAGTGCAAGCTTTAAACCAAATGTCGTTGGCTCTGCATGAACACCATGGGTACGTCCCATCATTACTGTGTATTTATGTGCTTGTGCTTTTTCTTTTAAAATAGCGACAAAGCGTTCTAAATCCGCTTGTAAAATAGTGTTTGCTTGCTTTAACTGATAAGATAACGCCGTATCAACTACATCCGTGGACGTTAACCCGTAATGCACCCACTTCTTTTCTTCCCCTAATGTTTCGGATACCGCTCTTGTAAAGGCAACCACGTCATGACGCGTTTCCTCTTCAATTTCTTTAATTCTGTTAATATCAAACGTTGCCTTTTCTCTTAAAAGCTTTACGTCCTCTTTTGGGATGTCGCCGAGCTCTGCCCATGCCTCACAAGCAAGTATTTCTACTTCTAACCAAGCTTGAAAACGATTTTCCTCGGTCCAAATAGCACCCATTTCTGGTCTTGTATAACGTTCAATCATGTTAAAATCCTCCGTTCGTTCTTCTTCCAAATCTGCAATGCAGCCTCTCGCTCCAAAGCCTGTTCCATTGTATCAGCTAGGATTGTGATATGTCCCATTTTTCGTTTCTCTTTATTTTCTTTTTTTCCATATAGATGTAGCTTTACATCGTTATATTCTGGTATTTGAGCTAAAGCACAATCCACATGCTCCCCTAATAGATTAACCATTACCGTTGGTTTCCATAATGTTGTTTTTCCAAGTGGCAACCCACACACTGCCCGAATGTGCTGTTCAAACTGCGATGTTTCACAGGCATCTATCGTGTAATGCCCCGAATTATGTGGCCTTGGTGCCACTTCATTGATATAGATCGTTCCATCCTCTAATACAAACATCTCTACTGCCAATGTACCAACTAGCTCTAACTCTTTTGCAATGGAAATGGCATATTGTCTTGCTTTGTTTTTCACTTCTTCCGAAACTTGTGCTGGTACGATAGATTTATATAAAATGTTTTCACGATGCTCGTTTTCTGCCACTGGGAACGCTACTGTGTCACCAGTTATGCTTCTCGCAACTACAACCGAAACTTCTTTTTGAAAAGGAATCCATTTTTCGAGAACACATTCACCATGTGTTAAAAGCTCCTCTGCTTGAGCTAGCGCGTTTTTATCCTTTAGGACAACCTGCCCTTTGCCGTCATAGCCAAAGCGACAAGTTTTCAATACTGCTGGTAAGCCTAGCTGGTCAATTGCTTCCCTTAGCTCATTGGGTGTGTTGACTTCGATAAATGGTGCAACCTGTAAACCCGCTGCTTCCATTGCTCTTTTTTCTGTTCCACGATGCTGAGAGACCTTCAGTACTTGACTCCCTTGAGGTAGATATGCGTTTTCCTCTAACCAAGTTAAAGCTTCGTAATCTATATTCTCGAATTCATATGTTACAACGTCTGATATCTCTGCCAATTTTTTGATTGCTTCCATATCATTAAACGCTGCCGTTATTTCGAAATCAGCTAGCTGTCCGCATGGCGAATTTGGTGTGGGATCTAAGACTGCAATCTGATAGCCCATCGCTCTAGCCGCAACTGCCATCATTCTTCCTAGCTGTCCACCGCCAATAATTCCAACCACGCTTGGTGGTACTATATGTTTAAACAAGCTGCTCACTACTTTCTAACACTTGCTGCTTTGTATTTTCTCTTCTTTCATCTAGACGCAGTGCGATTTGCTCATCAAACGCTCCGAGCATTTGAGCTGCAAGTAAGCCTGCGTTGGTTGCTCCTGCCTTTCCAATAGCAACTGTTGCTACCGGGACTCCACCAGGCATTTGTACGATGGATAGCAAGGAATCCAGACCGTTTAAGCTTTTGGATTGAACAGGAACTCCTATAACCGGTAACGTTGTTTTGGCCGCCACCATACCAGGTAGGTGAGCTGCTCCACCAGCACCAGCGATAATTATCTTCAATCCTCTATCTCTTGCTCTCTCTGCGTAATCGAACATTAAGTCTGGTGTCCGGTGCGCAGAGACGACCTTTTTGTCATACGGTATATTTAACTCATCAAGCACTTCACAAGCATGCTTCATTGTTTCCCAATCAGAAGTACTTCCCATAATTACTCCCACTAATGCGTTCATCCTATTTTCCTGCCTTTCTATTGTAAAATAAGAAAAGCCCAGCTTAGACCGCCCCCTACGAGAGGGAAAGCGATCCACCTGGGCTTTTCATCACAACAATAATAGACCTTTTTGTCATGACAAACAAAGATGATCGTAACTTCCCCTCATAGTCCGACCAATTTAAGGCGGTCAGGTAGAGACTTATGGGCCATATTCCCAAAATTATATGAGGATTAATTTTCGTTGTTATCTATGTTTATCTTACCGACAAATTCAGTTTTTGTCAATCCATTTCATGAACATTAACAATTCAATATGACTTAATGTTCGTGTTTAGGTATTATTTTTCCATTAATTTACCTTCAAACACTATTTTTTTGCCAATAGGAATAATTTCCTTATGTCCTTCCTGCACAACCTCTTGAAAAATCGGTTCTTCCATTCTTCGAGATGGCTTATACCCTTCTTTATCCATTCGTTCTAGACACTGACTAATGCTTTCATTTTCCATTACTTCAAATTTTCTTTTTCGCGGCGCTTTGCTACCCATTCTTTTATTTTCCTTTCCTTCACAGCTTTCACCCAAAACCCACCATGTATGGTCTTTGGTTCATATGCAATAATAAAAGCTTTCGGATCATACTCTTTTATCGCATGGTATAAGCTAACTTCATATTTTCTTGGTGTTAAAATTTGCATGGCCATACGGTCTCCCTCGAGTCCATTTGCCTGCCAATTTGTCACTCCATAGCCTTTCTCTCTTAACAATCTTGGCAAGTCCTTATCATATTCTTTGGTAATGACATTTACCGTCGTATATCCAAGAGCCAGCTTTTCTTCAATTTTCATCCCAACAATTACACCTATTCCATAACCTAACGCATATGCTGCTAAATTCTGAATTTCATTTAAGTTATCTAACACTAACCCTAAACCGACTACATAAATAACGACCTCCACCATACTAATACCAGCCGCCAAATATCGTTGACCCTTTAAAGTTAGTATCATTCTTATCGTGAAAAAAGAAACGTAGACAATATTAATAATAATAATTATAGCTACCATGACTAGACTGTTTCCTAGCACTGACACCAACCTCCTAAGTGCAAATCCAGTTACTAATTCTACGGGAATTCACCGTAATGTGTAAACACTAAATGCAAATTAATTGGACCATAGTCCTATAAATGTTAGGATAGTATAGCTGACCTTTTTGTGACAAATACTATCTTTATTAGAAAGAAGTGATGAAAATTTATCAAGGAGTGAAAATAAATTGAATAAAGTAACCCCTGTATTTATTATTTCAATAATTGTTTCAACCTTATTCATAGCCTGGGGTGTAATTCCTGAAAGTATACTTGGGAACGCAAGCTTGAATTATGTAACCAATGTAATCCAAAATTTTATCGTTAATAAATTTGGCTGGTTTTATCTATTAACTGCAACTGGTTTCTTATTATTTTGTATTATACTTATATTCACTAAATACGGCCGAATTAAACTAGGTAAAGATTCAGATGAACCAGAGTATAATTACTTAACCTGGCTCGCGATGTTGTTTAGTGCAGGTATGGGTATCGGATTAGTATTTTGGGGTGCTTCAGAACCGATGTATCATTATCATGCCCCACCAACTGGTGAAGGGCAGACTGCTGAAGCAGCCCGAGTAGCAATGCGATATTCATTTTTCCATTGGGGATTCCACCCATGGGCAATTTATTCTGTTATTGCCCTTGCGATGGCCTATTTTCAATTTAGAAAAGGAACCCCTGGGGTTATAAACCAAATTTTACGTCCTCTTTTAGGCGATAGAGTAGACGGAAAAACTGGTATTTTAGTCAATTTCATTGCAGTCTTTGCTACAATCTTTGGGGTAGCAACCTCTTTAGGTTTAGGTGCAATCCAAATTGGGGGAGGGCTTGCTAGCCTAACAACAGCCATTCCTAACAACGTTACAACTCAACTAATTATCATTTTTGTCATTACGATAATTTTTATGATTTCTGCCCAATCAGGAATAAATCGTGGGATTAAATACTTAAGCAATGTAAATATTGTCTTAGCCATTTCCCTCATGTTATTTCTACTTTTTGCAGGACCAACGAACTTTATTATGGATCTATTCACCCTTACCATTGGAGGGTATCTACAGAATTTACCTTCTATGAGCTTTAGACTTTTCCCTTTTGATCAAAATAATGATTGGGTACAGTCATGGACCATTTTTTACTGGGCATGGTGGATCGCTTGGGCACCATTCGTAGGTACCTTTATCGCTCGGATATCTAAAGGTAGAACTGTCCGGGAGTTTCTGTTAGGTGTTTTATTAGTTCCAACTGTTTTTGGAGGATTATGGTTCTCGGTATTTGGAGGGTCAGCTATCTTCTTAGAATACTTTAAAGATATTCCTGTATACGATGTAATCGCTGAACAGGGGACAGAGGCAGCCTTGTTCTCTGTACTTCAAAACTATCCACTTGGTATGATTATGTCAGGAATTGCGATTTTCTTAATTACAATCTTTTTCATTACATCCGCTGATTCTGCTACTTTTGTTCTTGGTTCACAAACAACCAATGGTAGTCTCAATCCTCCTCGATTGATTATTTTCATTTGGGGGATTATCCAATCAGCAGCAGCAGCTATTTTGCTTTGGACAGGTGGCTTAGAAGCATTACAAAGGGCTTCCATCATCGCCGCATTCCCATTTGCAATCATTATGATCATGATGGTATTTTCCTTAATTAAAGCATTCAATCAGGAAAAATTCACGATAGAAAAACCAGTAACTAAGAAAGAAAAATAAAAGGCAGTCGATAGCAGCGGAGTACTCCGCTGCTATTTTTTTATCCAATCTTCTTGAAGCCACCTAGGCACTTAGCTCCCTATACCTGCATAGGCTAATGATAAAGAAAAATCCCCTGAAAGGATGCTTGATCAACATGCCATTTAACCAATTTAAGAACATGGGAGATTGGAGAAAACAATGGAATCAGTTTTTTGGAGATGAGTTCTGGAATGGATTTGAACCACACTTTCAAAACATGCAAACCCAAACAAATCTCTATAAAAAAGAAAACGAATTATTATGTGTAATGTGCTTGCCTGGCCTAGTCAATCCCGAACAAGTGCAGTTATTCGTTCGCCCACAACAACTAGAAGTAAAAGGCCAAATCAACCTAAACATACAAGGCTATGAACTAGTAGAAGAAGGCATCGCCCAAGGAGACTTCCAACGCACCTTCGACCTACCATTTCCAGTTCGAGACGACAAAGTAGACGCCACCTACGAAAACGGAATTCTCCTCATCCAACTACACCGTCACATCCCAAGTGACACAAAAAAACAAATCATCATCCAACGCGGGACAAAAAAAGGAACCTAAACAAGTGCCCCAAAAAGAACAGGGGGAGCGCAAAACTCAAGCATCCCCCCAACAAAAAAGAACAAAAACTTCGCCTTAGATCCAGCTATAGCTCTTCGCTCTCACCCAAAATTACTATCACTAAATTCTCCTCTGTCTCCATCTACTACAATAACTTTTAAAAAAGTTAATCATAAACCAAACCCCTCAACACCATAAGCATCCTCACTTTCACTTCTAGCTTAATCAAACGTTTGTTTAAAAATTACTATATTAAAATAAAATAGACATAGTGTGCAAATTACTGCCTATTCGACATTTACCCATTAGCCATATATCTTTATTAAGACCACCGTGAAAAATACAACCCCTTTATTTGAAAAAAAATAAATAAAAATGAACGATATGTTTTTTTGTAGCGTCTCATAGGTGAACGCAAAGGAAAGGAGGCATCCAAGGGTGGATAAAAACGATGATTTATCTCTTATAAACCTAGCTATAACAGGCAATGACGATGCCTTCACCGTACTTTTCCAACGGCATTATTCTTTCTTATTTAAATACTTATTAAAACTGACTCTTAACGAAGAGGTAAGTAAAGATCTAGCTCAAGAGACAATGGTCAAATGTTATACAAAACTATCCTCCTACAAAGGAGATGGTAAATTCTCAACTTGGATGATCTCTATCGCTTCTCGCCTTTATATTGATTCTATCCGTAAAAAAGAACGAGAAAAGAAAAAGATCAACCGAATCATGCATAACCTTTCACGTCAGTTAAGTTGGGCATCCCAAAGCAAAGGGATCGATTGGAGTGATACATTCACAGATTTTAATCAACTTGAAGCAGATGTGAGGACGCCGATTCTTCTCCGACACTACTATGGCTACTCTTATGAAGAGATAGGTGCAATGCTAGGCATGAGAACGGGAACAGTAAAATCCAGAGTCCACAATGGAATTAAATGGTTACGAAAGGAGTGGGATGGGGATGAGTAAAGAGAAGGACCTTTTAGATAAAACGATAACGCGGCTACAAAAGGATTGGAAACAGCTTGATGACTTAGAAGTGACTCCTACACTAACTACTGAAGCTTTAAAAGAACAACTTGTCATCGCTAAAGCAGAGAAAAGAAAAGCTTTCCATAAAGAGCTCAGCCTATTTATTCTAATGGCACTTCTAATCTTAACCGCACTTACAACGGCTATTTTCCAAGCTCCATTAATTTTTATCGGGACACAAGTCTTCGCATTGACGGTTGCCCCTATTATTTTCTTATTTTTAACTAAAAGAAAATCGGAAGGAAGCATTCTATCATGACAGATGAGGAAGTATTTTACATGATTCTACCGCTACTCATCCCCATCCTTCTAACGCAAAGCATCCTTCTGTTTATCGATGCGAAGAAGAAAGGAACCTACCCATGGTTTTGGGGAATTTGGGGACTTATACAAGTACCAATGCCAACTTTGTTTTATCTATTATTCGTTGTATTACCACATAAAAGAAAACAAAAAAGGAGCTGAATAAAATGATTGAAATAAACTGGGCAATCCTTACACCTATTCTCATTTTACAAGCAATCTTAATCATTTCTGCATTAGTCAGTTGTACTAAACAAGAAGAAACAAACGGTCCAAAATGGATGTGGTACTTAATCATCCTCTTCATCAGCACCATTGGACCAATCCTCTATTTCGTCGTTGGGCGAAAAAATGAGTAGGGAGCGAAAAGAAATGCTAGTAGAAATATGTAACTTAACCAAAACTTATAAACAGCACCAGGCAGTAAAAGATATTTCTTTTCAGATAGAAAAAGGAAAATGCGTTGCATTACTTGGTCCAAACGGTGCAGGGAAAACAACATCTCTCCAAATGCTAGCTGGGCTCTTAACCCCTACAACTGGCACCATACAATTTTCCAATGTGAAAGGTAAAGATTACCGACATCTAATCGGCTTTTTACCCCAGCACCCAGCTTTCTTTTCTTGGATGACACCAAAGGAATTCTTACTCTTCGCAGGGAAGCTGTCTCACCTTTCCAAGCAACAGCTTCACTCTAAAATAGAAGAAACGTTAGATTTTGTTAGTCTTTTAGATGTCAAAAATAAAAAAATCGGCGGCTTTTCTGGTGGCATGAAGCAAAGACTCGGGCTTGCCCAAGCACTTTTACACGAACCAGAGCTTTTAATTCTCGATGAGCCTGTATCAGCACTTGACCCTAATGGAAGACGAGATGTCCTCAAAATTTTAAATCAACTAAAACATACAATGACGATTCTTTTTTCCACACATGTGTTACACGACGCCGAACAAGTTTGTGATTCCGTCATTATGTTAAAGGACGGCACAATCAAGTGGGACGGGAGCTTAGCGGCTTTAAAAAATAATCATTCGATATCTGCTATTCAAATTAAGACGGAAGAATCATTAGAAAACACCTTTGAAGACATCCCTTATTTAGGACATATTGAATACTTGGATTCTAGCTCTGCCACGCTCTATTTTGAAGACAACGCTTATAACCCAAACCTACTCTTAGAGAGACTCGTTGAAAAAAAGCTGACCTTATTACACTTTGAACGCATGCAAGATTCTTTAGAAGATGCCTATATGAAGGTGATGAATCAATGAAAAACTTTATAACGCTATTTCAAAAAGAACTAACCGAAAGCCTACGTAATGGCAAATGGATTTGGCTACCGATTGCATTTATTATCATTGGTATATCCCAACCAATTACGAGCTACTATATGCCACAAATACTTGAAAGTGCTGGTAATCTCCCTGAAGGTACTGTCATCGAAATCCCCACTCCATCAGGTGAAGAAGTATTAGCAGGAACCCTTAGTCAATTCGGGACAATAGGTTCCCTACTACTCGTGCTTGCAACAATGGGTACCATCTCTAATGAACGGCAAAACGGTTCTTTAACACTCGTGATGGTACGTCCCGTCCATCCATTTCAATATATAGTTAGTAAATGGGCAGCACAACTACTCATTGCTCTCGTTTCCTTCTTACTAAGCTATGGGCTAACGTGGTATTACACAAATCTACTTTTTAATCCTGTAAACTGGGATGTCATGCTCACAAGCTCTGCTATCTATAGTCTATGGATTGTCTTCCTCCTCTCCGTCACCATTTTGATGGGAACATTTCTTAAAGCAACAAGTGGAATTGCGGGATTAAGTGTTATCGTCTTAGGCGGTTTATCGGTCATATCTAGTCTTTTTATCACATACACACAGTGGAGTCCGACAAATTTAAGAGCTCATGCAACTGCCTTTTTAATGCAGGGAGAATTATTAGAAAACGGCATGCTCACTATTTGTACAACAATCGGCTTATCACTATTTTTTGTCCTATTAGCAACTGTAAACTTTAAACGATTTGAACAATTCTAGGAACAAACGGGTAGTTGCCTCATTCGCAACTACCCTTCATTGATTCTCTATCGATTGTAAATAGGCTTCAATCTCTCTTTTATTCTTCAAGACAATCACTTTCTTTTGTTTTCCATAAACCTGAAAGAATTCATTCATCCTTTTTTTACGAGGATAATAGGTACTATAAATGAATTTAATAAACTTCCAATCTAACATCTCTTTACAGTCCTCTCCCATATCAGGTCTAGTATTTCCAATATTGGAAAGCCATCTTTTTACTACTCTAAAAAGACATATATGTAGTGGTAATTCTAAATAAATAATTGTATCGGCATGCTCCACACGAATGTCCAAACTACCTGTGTAATTTCCCTCTATAATCCACGTTGATTGACGATCTACAATAGCTTGCTGCGCCTGCGAAAATTCCTCCATTGTTGCCTGCACCCACTTAGGTTTCCAGAAAAAACGATCTAAATGATGTACTTCTATCCCCAAAGCTTCCCCTAATCTCCTGGCAAACGTAGATTTTCCTACCCCAGCCGATACACCAACGACCATGATTCGTTGTATCAGGACCCTCTCCCTTCCGAAGCGTATTATTAGTATAGCGAAGAATATAGGAGAAAAATAGATATTTAAAAATTGAGCTAGTACCTCTGCAACTTATAGAATAACACAAAAAAAGACTAGCGCCTCATCAGCACTAATCTTTCTCTATTTGCCTGGCAACGTCCTACTCTCACAGGGGGACAGCCCCCAACTACCATCGGCGCTGAAGAGCTTAACTTCCGTGTTCGGTATGGGAACGGGTGTGGCCTCTTCGCCATCATTACCAGACATATTAAGTTGAAGGATGTTCCTTCAAAACTAGATAACGTATTTTCATATCAAGATTCACTAGTATCGTTCATTGTTTTTGGGTTAAGTCCTCGATCGATTAGTATTCGTCAGCTGCACATGTCGCCACGCTTCCACCTCGAACCTATCTACCTGATCATCTTTCAGGGATCTTACTAGCCGAAGCTAAAGGAAATCTCATCTTGAGGGGGGCTTCATGCTTAGATGCTTTCAGCACTTATCCCGTCCGCACGTAGCTACCCAGCTATGCCTTTGGCAAGACAACTGGTACACCAGAGGTGCGTCCATCCCGGTCCTCTCGTACTAAGGACAGCTCCTCTCAAATTTCCTGCGCCCACGACGGATAGGGACCGAACTGTCTCACGACGTTCTGAACCCAGCTCGCGTACCGCTTTAATGGGCGAACAGCCCAACCCTTGGGACCGACTACAGCCCCAGGATGCGATGAGCCGACATCGAGGTGCCAAACCTCCCCGTCGATGTGGACTCTTGGGGGAGATAAGCCTGTTATCCCCGGGGTAGCTTTTATCCGTTGAGCGATGGCCCTTCCATGCGGAACCACCGGATCACTAAGCCCGACTTTCGTCCCTGCTCGACTTGTAGGTCTCGCAGTCAAGCTCCCTTGTGCCTTTACACTCTACGAATGATTTCCAACCATTCTGAGGGAACCTTTGGGCGCCTCCGTTACTCTTTAGGAGGCGACCGCCCCAGTCAAACTGCCCACCTGACACTGTCTCCCAGCCCGATAAGGGCTGCGGGTTAGAATTTCAATACAGCCAGGGTAGTATCCCACCGACGCCTCCACCGAAGCTAGCGCTCCGGCTTCTCAGGCTCCTACCTATCCTGTACAAGCTGTACCAAAATTCAATATCAGGCTACAGTAAAGCTCCACGGGGTCTTTCCGTCCTGTCGCGGGTAACCTGCATCTTCACAGGTACTATAATTTCACCGAGTCTCTGGTTGAGACAGTGCCCAGATCGTTACGCCTTTCGTGCGGGTCGGAACTTACCCGACAAGGAATTTCGCTACCTTAGGACCGTTATAGTTACGGCCGCCGTTTACTGGGGCTTCGGTTCAAAGCTTCGCTTGCGCTAACCTCTCCCCTTAACCTTCCAGCACCGGGCAGGCGTCAGCCCCTATACTTCGCCTTACGGCTTCGCAGAGACCTGTGTTTTTGCTAAACAGTCGCCTGGGCCTATTCACTGCGGCTCTCTCGGGCTTTAACACCCTAACAGAGCACCCCTTCTCCCGAAGTTACGGGGTCATTTTGCCGAGTTCCTTAACCAGAGTTCTCTCGCTCACCTTAGGATTCTCTCCTCGCCTACCTGTGTCGGTTTGCGGTACGGGCACCATACTCCTCGCTAGAGGCTTTTCTTGGCAGTGTGAAATCAGGAACTTCGGTACTATATTTCCCTCGCCATCACAGCTCAGCCTTATATGAGAAGCGGATTTGCCTACTTCTCAGCCTTGCTGCTTGGACGCGCATATCCAACAGCGCGCTTACCCTATCCTTCTGCGTCCCCCCATTGCTCAAACGGAGTGGAGGTGGTACAGGAATATCAACCTGTTATCCATCGCCTACGCCTTTCGGCCTCGGCTTAGGTCCCGACTAACCCTGAGCGGACGAGCCTTCCTCAGGAAACCTTAGGCATTCGGTGGAAGGGATTCTCACCCTTCTTTCGCTACTCATACCGGCATTCTCACTTCTAAGCGCTCCACCAGTCCTTCCGGTCTAGCTTCAACGCCCTTAGAACGCTCTCCTACCACTGTTCAAAGAACAGTCCGCAGCTTCGGTGATACGTTTAGCCCCGGTACATTTTCGGCGCAGAGTCACTCGACCAGTGAGCTATTACGCACTCTTTAAATGGTGGCTGCTTCTAAGCCAACATCCTGGTTGTCTAAGCAACTCCACATCCTTTTCCACTTAACGTATACTTTGGGACCTTAGCTGGCGGTCTGGGCTGTTTCCCTCTTGACTACGGATCTTATCACTCGCAGTCTGACTCCCATAGATAAGTCTTTGGCATTCGGAGTTTGACTGAATTCGGTAATCCGATGAGGACCCCTAGTCCAATCAGTGCTCTACCTCCAAGACTCTAACATATGAGGCTAGCCCTAAAGCTATTTCGGAGAGAACCAGCTATCTCCAGGTTCGATTGGCATTTCACCCCTACCCACACCTCATCCGCTCACTTTTCAACGTGAGTCGGTTCGGGCCTCCATTCAGTGTTACCTGAACTTCACCCTGGACATGGGTAGATCACCTGGTTTCGGGTCTACGACCACGTACTCATTCGCCCTATTCAGACTCGCTTTCGCTACGGCTCCGTCTCATCGACTTAACCTTGCACGGGATCGTAACTCGCCGGTTCATTCTACAAAAGGCACGCTATCACCCATTAACGGGCTCTAACTACTTGTAGGCACACGGTTTCAGGATCTATTTCACTCCCCTTCCGGGGTGCTTTTCACCTTTCCCTCACGGTACTGGTTCACTATCGGTCACTAGGGAGTATTTAGCCTTGGGAGATGGTCCTCCCTGCTTCCGACGGGATTTCTCGTGTCCCGCCGTACTCAGGATCCACTCAGGAGGGAACGAAGTTTCAACTACAGGGTTTTTACCTTCTACGACGGACCTTTCCAGGTCGCTTCATTTACCCCGTTCCTTTGTAACTCCATGTTGAGTGTCCTACAACCCCAAGAGGCAAGCCTCTTGGTTTGGGCTAATTCCGTTTCGCTCGCCGCTACTCAGGAAATCGCATTTGCTTTCTCTTCCTCCGGGTACTAAGATGTTTCAGTTCCCCGGGTCTGCCTTCAGTACCCTATGTATTCAGGTAAAGATACTACTCCATTACGAGTAGTGGGTTTCCCCATTCGGAAATCTCCGGATCAAAGCTTACTTACAGCTCCCCGAAGCATATCGGTGTTAGTCCCGTCCTTCATCGGCTCCTAGTGCCAAGGCATCCACCGTGCGCCCTTAATAACTTAACCGTTGACAAACTTAATTGTCGTGTTTTTCGATAACAGCGATGTTATCTAAAAGAAAATTACTAAGATGAACGATACTTGTGAATGTATCTTGATATTACTTACGTTATCTAGTTTTCAAAGAACATACATATCGACTGATTTCCATCATATTAAGAAGGAATTTCAGTGCGTATATAATCATTTGAGAGAATGCTCTCTCAAAACTAAACAAAACAAACAGCGTCTTTTTCCTTAGAAAGGAGGTGATCCAGCCGCACCTTCCGATACGGCTACCTTGTTACGACTTCACCCCAATCATCTGTCCCACCTTAGGCGGCTGGCTCCAAAAGGTTCCCCCACCGACTTCGGGTGTTACCAACTCTCGTGGTGTGACGGGCGGTGTGTACAAGGCCCGGGAACGTATTCACCGCGGCATGCTGATCCGCGATTACTAGCGATTCCGGCTTCATGCAGGCGAGTTGCAGCCTGCAATCCGAACTGAGAACGGTTTTCTGGGATTGGCTCGACCTCGCGGTTTTGCTGCCCTTTGTACCGTCCATTGTAGCACGTGTGTAGCCCAGGTCATAAGGGGCATGATGATTTGACGTCATCCCCACCTTCCTCCGGTTTGTCACCGGCAGTCACCTTAGAGTGCCCAACTGAATGCTGGCAACTAAGATCAAGGGTTGCGCTCGTTGCGGGACTTAACCCAACATCTCACGACACGAGCTGACGACAACCATGCACCACCTGTCACTCTGTCCCCCGAAGGGGCACGCCCTATCTCTAGGGTTGGCAGAGGATGTCAAGACCTGGTAAGGTTCTTCGCGTTGCTTCGAATTAAACCACATGCTCCACCGCTTGTGCGGGCCCCCGTCAATTCCTTTGAGTTTCAGTCTTGCGACCGTACTCCCCAGGCGGAGTGCTTAATGCGTTAGCTGCAGCACTAAAGGGCGAAAACCCTCTAACACTTAGCACTCATCGTTTACGGCGTGGACTACCAGGGTATCTAATCCTGTTTGCTCCCCACGCTTTCGCGCCTCAGTGTCAGTTACAGACCAGAAAGTCGCCTTCGCCACTGGTGTTCCTCCAACTCTCTACGCATTTCACCGCTACACTTGGAATTCCACTTTCCTCTTCTGCACTCAAGTTCCCCAGTTTCCAATGACCCTCCACGGTTGAGCCGTGGGCTTTCACATCAGACTTAAGAAACCACCTGCGCGCGCTTTACGCCCAATAATTCCGGACAACGCTTGCCACCTACGTATTACCGCGGCTGCTGGCACGTAGTTAGCCGTGGCTTTCTGGTTAGGTACCGTCAAGGTGCGAGCAGTTACTCTCGCACTTGTTCTTCCCTAACAACAGAGCTTTACGACCCGAAGGCCTTCATCGCTCACGCGGCGTTGCTCCATCAGACTTTCGTCCATTGTGGAAGATTCTCTACTGCTGCCTCTCGTAGGAGTCTGGTCCGTGTCTCAGTCCCAGTGTGGCCGATCACCCTCTCAGGTCGGCTACGCATCGTTGCCTTGGTGAGCCGTTACCTCACCAACTAGCTAATGCGCCGCGGGCCCATCCATAAGCGATAGCCGAAACCATCTTTCAATAAAGAACCAGGAGGTTCTTTATATTATCCGGTATTAGCTCCGGTTTCCCGAAGTTATCCCAGTCTTAAGGGCAGGTTGCCCACGTGTTACTCACCCGTCCGCCGCTAACTTACAAAAGCAAGCTTTTGTAAGTCCGCTCGACTTGCATGTATTAGGCACGCCGCCAGCGTTCGTCCTGAGCCAGGATCAAACTCTCCAATAAAGAGTTTGAGCATTTGCTCAAAATTTAACTAGCTTGTGTTACTTTTTCGTTCTTTGTTAATCATTATAGATTAACGTGGACGCTGTTGTTTTGTTTAGTTTTCAAAGATCATTTTCATTCATTTTCTTTTTTGCTCCGTCGCTCGGTGGCGACTTAATTACTATACCATGTTGTCTGTATGTCGTCAACATGTTTTTTGAATTTCTTTTTCACCACATTGTCTCGATAACTTACTTCGTGTTTTTGTGGCAACGAATAATAATATACCATCTATTGAATACTTTCGTCAACTGTTTTTCTAATATAATTTTCCCTTCCTATAATCACTTACTTTTCACTGCTTAGTCTTCTATTGAATTCTAAATTTATGTTTGGTGGAAATTTTAAAAAATACTGCTGTGGATATGCGTTTGACAATGGCATTTACGTCCAACTTGATCGCTTAGTCCTTCGAGATTAAATAGTGAATACCTCCTATTAAGCTATCTTATGCTTGCCTTGACTAAAACAAGAGAGTTTAAACTTTTGTTTATACTCTTTATATACCCGCTTTATTGAATCACTAAACATCCAAATTAAAAACCCGATTTTTTCCATCTATCTAAATACAAAACACTAAATACAAAACAAAAGGGTCTCACTCAACTGAATTCAGCTAAGTGAGACCCTTTTTCTATGAAGCTATTAAGTTACTCAACTATGAAGATGAAATACAGAACGAAAATTACAAACAATCCGTACATCACTGGATGGATTTCTTTTGCTCTACCCTTCATGATCATAGTGATTGGGTAGAAGATGAAGCCGACTGCAATACCTGTAGCAATACTGTATGTTAGTGGCATTGCGATTATTGTTAGGAATGCCGGAACTGCAATTTCGAATTTCTCCCAAGCTATTTTACCTAATGTTGAAACCATTAGCACCCCTACTATAATAAGTGCCGGTGCCGTCACAGGAGCTGTTATTACAGATAATAATGGGAAGAAACATAATGATAATAAGAACAAAATAGCTGTGATGACCGATGTAAATCCTGTTCTTCCTCCAGCAGCAACTCCTGAAGATGACTCAATATAAGAAGTTGTTGTAGACGTTCCTAGAATCGCTCCAGTAACTGTTGCTGTTGAATCAGCTATTAACGCCCGACCAGCTCTTGGTAGTTTATTATCTTTCATTAATCCCGCTTGGTTAGCAACAGCTACCAATGTTCCTGCTGTATCAAAGAAATCTACGAATAAGAAAGTTAGGATAACTACAAGCATCCCGATGCTGAAGATATCGCCAAGGTGACCAAATGCTGCTCCAAATGTAGGCTCTAAGCTTGGTATTGGCCCAACCACAGAATTCGGAATATCGATTAAACCAAAGCTCATCCCCACAATCGCTGTAATAACGATACCGAAGAAGATTCCACCTCTAATTCCGCGAACCATCAACATAACTGTAATAACTAAACCAAAGATTGCAAGTAGTGTATTACCATCCCTTAAATCACCTAGTCCAACTAAAACTGCATCATCATTAATAATGATACCTGCATTTTGAAAACCGATAAATGTAATAAAAAGTCCGATACCAGCAGCAACTGCGTATTTTAATTCTACTGGAATTGCATTAATAATCTTTTCACGAACTCCAGAAATAGTTAAGAAGATAAAGATTATCCCAGAAACCAGCACCCCTGCTAAAGCTGTTTCCCAAGGGATTCCCATTCCTAGAACAACTGAATACGTGAAAAACGCATTCAACCCCATACCTGGAGCAAGTGCAACTGGGTATTTAGCATAAAGCCCCATAATTAACGTCCCTATCGCTGCTGCTAATGCTGTTGCAGTAAAGACAGCACTTTGATCCATACCTGCTGATGAAAGCATTAATGGATTAACAACCAAGATGTACGCCATTGCTAAGAACGTTGTTAAACCAGCAATGGTTTCTGTTCTATAATTTGTTCCATGTTTTTCAAATTCAAAATACTTCTTCATCGTAATCCTCCTCGAATGTGTAAAACTGTTTCGTGCAAAAAAGAAAACGCCCCTTTACCAGGAGCGTGAACAAACGAGGATAGGTAAGATTGGCTTAGTCATGAAAAAAGCACATCTTCCTTATACCTCGTAGTCAAGCCTTTTACGGTAGCCTGGTAGAAACTTTTGGGCCATATTCCCAAATTTATACGAGATTTGAACTATATGATTTATGATTATTACTTTTCTTATTCTACCAACCACCTTTACCTTCGTCAATACAAAATACGAACATTAATAAAAAAAATATTAATAACGTTCGTTTCTATGCATAAAAAAAGAACTAGAGATATCTCTAGTCCTGTTCTAGCAAGTAATTAAACGTATATCAAAGCCAACTTTTCTTTTTTATTCCCACTCAATTGTTGCAGGTGGCTTGCTTGTGATGTCATAAACTACACGGTTAATGTGGTTTACTTCATTAACGATACGGGTAGAGATAATCTCTAGTACATCCCATGGAATTCTTGCCCAGTCGGAAGTCATTCCATCAATAGAAGTAACAGCACGAATTCCGATTGTGTAATCATACGTACGTTGATCTCCCATTACTCCAACACTACGGATGTCAGGAAGAACAGTGAAATATTGCCAAATATCACGATCTAATCCAGCTTTTTTGATTTCTTCACGAAGAATATGATCTGATTCACGAACGATTTCTAATTTCTCATCTGAAATTTCACCTAATACACGAATTCCAAGACCTGGACCTGGGAACGGTTGGCGCCATACGATTTCATCCGGTATACCAAGTTCAGAACCTAATACACGAACCTCATCTTTAAATAGAGTGTTCAGTGGTTCGATTAATTGAAATTGCATATCCTCTGGTAATCCACCCACATTGTGATGAGATTTAATCGTTTGTGCTGTAGCTGTACCACTCTCGATAATATCCGTATATAGTGTACCTTGTGCTAGATAATCGATCCCTTCAAGTTTAGTCGCTTCGTCATCAAACACATAGATGAATTCATTGCCGATAATTTTACGCTTTTGTTCAGGGTCAGAAACACCCTTTAATTTATCAAGGAAACGGTCTCGCGCGTCTACTTTAATAACATTCATATTAAAGCCTTCGCTAAAGGTTTTCATTACACTTTCCGCTTCATTTTTACGCAATAAACCATGGTCAACGAAAATACACGTTAATTGATCGCCGATCGCTTTATGGATTAACACCGCTACAACAGAAGAATCTACTCCACCACTTAGCGCACAAAGAACGTTTTTATCGCCAACTGTTTCACGGATTTTTTGCATTTCGACTTCAATAAAGTTTTCCATCGTCCAGCTATCTGTGCAGCCACAAATATTGTATACGAAGTTTTTAATTAGGTCATTTCCATACACAGAGTGACGAACCTCTGGGTGGAATTGAACACCGTATTGTTTCTTCTCTTCATTACTAATACCTGCGATTGGACATGAAGGACTAGTTAAATCTGTAACAAATCCTTCTGGAGCTCCAACTACTAAATCTCCATGACTCATCCAAACCACTTGTTGTTCCGGAAGTTCGCTATATAAAGCAGATTTGTTTGTTACTGTAGCAAGAGCTTTACCGTATTCACGATGACTCGCTTTTTCTACAATTCCACCAAAGTGCTTCGTCATTAATTGCATACCGTAACAAATACCTAAAACAGGTATTCCTAAATCGAATATTGCTTCATCACAGCTTAGAGATCCTTCGCCATAAACACTATTTGGACCCCCAGAAAAGATAATACCTTTAGGGTTCATTTTCTTAATTTCTTCTGCTGTAATCGTATGAGGATGAAGCTCACTATAGACACCAAATTCACGAATACGACGAGTTATTAGTTGATTATATTGACTACCGAAGTCTAAAACGACTACCATCTGTTGAATACCTTCCAACCCAATTCACCTCATATAAAGTTAATTTATTCTGAGCATATTCTTTCACTTATCTTGACCAACTAGTGGAAAAACATGCTATAAATACACAAAAAACTAGAATTCTCCTCCATATATACATAAGAAGGCAGAATTCTAGTTTACTAGAAATATCCACCTTCATAGTCGGGTAGTTAACGGCAACCCGGTAGAGACTCTCGAACCATATTATCGAGGATATATGAAGCAAATATTTATTAATTTATAATCCGTCCTTATTCTATCAATGTGTTAGTAACAGGTCAAGATGATGCCCTTTTAATTAAATTTTCCCATAATTCTACCGATTTCTCCCATTCCTCTTCGGAAGAGTCTCCACGGTAGAGCACTCGTTCATAATGAGATGTTAATGTTTGCATCTCATTTCCGCGATAAAAGTTGTCAATATACTTCGCATACTCCCTTAAGGTTTGTCCTTCCTCACGAATCAGTCCATTCGTATGAAAATGCTTTAATAGGATGTTGTAAGCTTTCCCGAAAACTTTATCATCCCTTCTTCGTTTAAATCGAGCAATATAAACATAAGGTTTCCATTTATTTTGTGTGAAGAACACTAGTAGAAACAATGCAATAAAAGCAGAGATACTAATAAAAATCTCCTTCATAGAAAGTTGCAAATCAAAAGTATTCGCTTGGGTTTTCGAAGCACCTACTTCTTCCGCATTTTCTTCTTCTCCAGGTTCAGGGGTTAATGATTCACCTTGCTCTGGGGTTTCAGCTTGTTCAGGAATTTGTTCTTCACTATTATTCCCAGTATTTCCTTCTGTAGCTTCATAAATAAAACTATATGGATTACTGAAACCACTTGTAGGCTCATAGGTAACCCAACCAACCTCTGGATAATAAACTTCTACCCATGAGTGAGCATTATTGTTGGTTATTTCAAAAATCCGCTTACTTTCTTCAGTTGAATCAATAAATTCGCCTTCGGTATACCCTTTTACCCATCTTGCAGGAATATCAACAGCTCGCAGTAAAGCAATCATAGCAGTTGAGAAATTATCACAATAACCTTGTTGAGTTTCAAATAAGAATTGGTCAACATAGTCTTCTTGACCACTAGGAACTGCGACATCTGTTGTATTATAAGAAAATCCATTGTTTCGGAAGTAGCGCTCAACCGCCGTTACTTTGTCATATCTATTGGAGTAAGAATTCGTAATGTCGACCGCTAGTTCTCTAACACGCTCTGGCATAGAATTAGGTAATTGGGTATATCTCTCTAAGAATTCGTCTTCACTTTCTAAACCAGTGCCAGGCACCGCGCTTTTCAACGCTTCAATATAATATCTTGGGTAGTTATAATTCACTTGATATTCTTCTAAATTAATTGAATCCTCTTCCAAATTTTTCGTTGATATTTTTTCCGTAACGGGATCTATTTCGAATATAGTTTCTTCCTCTGTTTCTACACTAGTGAAGCCCAATGGGTAAGAAAGATGTGGATACGTTTTTTCCATTTGCAAATTGGCTGTTAGGGGAGTTGTACTTACCCCTTCCTCTAACCATGAAATGACCGTATTATTGTTCCCTTCCAATGGGATTGGATCAGCATCTGTAGAATTCCAGCCCTTCCCCGTGTAAATATCCTTTGTTTCAACCCGCCAATAATGCCTTTGTGTAACCTCGGCTTGAAACACAACAGAATCATCTGGGATAAACGGTCCACCTAATCTAGAATCGTTTTCACCATATCCGATTTTCTTCACCCCTCCAGTTCCTACCCCATTCCCCTCACCGAATGAAGTTAAAAAAGGTACTGGGTCAGGCCAAATCGGGGCAGCTTTCGGCGACAAGTAGCCAACAGTTGCTGAAAATAGGACAAATATAGTAAGCGGTATACCCCACGATAATAACATCTTGCTAGAGCGATAAATTCCTTCTTTCTCTTTCAAGCGCTCCATATGGACAAAGCCAACTATTAACAAACCAACGACCATTAATCTTACAATCGCCATATTACCTTGATAGACCGTAAACGTATCTAAGATAGCAACATACGTTACAGTGAATACAACAAATAATAGCATCTGTTTGCGGTATAAAATCCAGTAAATAACTAAATAACTTACTAGCCACAAAAGAATAAATAAAAGGAGACTACGAAAAAGACCAGTCATTGACGACCAATCCGCAGCCCATATCACATCGAAATTATACTGCAGATCCTGCCATAAAAAACTAAACCACTCTTTTCCTAAGAAAACGCCCGGCATATAAAGGACGTGCAGAAAATAAAACATAAAACCCACTTGAACAAAAAAACTCAATAGAGGGATGATTTGTAAAAATGATAGGACAAAGGCTACCATTAGAAACACGATAAACACATAAATATTAGCAGTGTCTGTTACTTGTTCTAATGGCAATACCCACTCCAGTAACAAAACAAATCCAAAAATATGCATAAGTAGCGCATAAACATTTCTTTGGTATGGATTAGATGCGGCCATCTTTAACTCACCTCACTTATCGTCTCGGTTGTATGACCTGCATAAATAACTTTAACTACTATATTTCTTCTTTTTAGAAGGTCTATATAGATTTGCTCTTCCTTTGTTAACCTTGCACCTTCATCTTTCGTAATGATGACCTGTAGATGGATATGACGATGCGACAGTTTCTCAAAACTTTCCACCGTTTCCTTTACGAGCTTACCTGTTAAAAAGAGAAAGGTTACTGTTGGTTGAAACTTTCCTATTTCCATTTCCACTACCTTCGCAAAGCCAATCTTACTATTGGGTTGTACTTTTGCAAGGTGATAATAAATGGAGGTGAATTGCTCCTCGCCACTACGTAAAGGAAAAACAGATCGATCTTCTCCCATAGATACAAGACCAACTTGTGAACCATATTTCAAAACAGCTTTTGTTAAGGTAGCTGTATAGCTCACGGCACTTTCAAAGGAAGAAGGCTGAGATCTGTCTAAGAACAACACCACATCATGACTTTGTTGCTGTTCAAACTCCTTTGTCATGATATCGTTTTTTCTTGCTGTTGCTTTCCAGTCAATCCATGAAAAACGATCCCCTGGCTGATATTCCCTCACGCCAACAGTCATGGATGTATCTCGTACTAACTTCATATTAGAAGAAGTCGAGCCTTGATCAAATTTGTTCTCATGTTGTTTGTAGGTAATTTCCGTGTAGTTCGGATACACAAGAAAGGTGTGCTTTAACTCAACCAATCTCTCCTTCTCCATAAGACCGAGGAAATCACCTGTTTTGAAACGAATAGCTGTTAACGCATGCTCACCTCGAGGAATTCTATCTAGCGCATACTGCACGGTAATAGTATTTCTAAACCATGGAAACAAGAGCCTTTTGGTTTGTTTTGTTTGCTGACTAAAAAGGAGGTTACTAGGAAGTATTTCTTCTACTAATAAATAGGAGAGTGGAAAGGGTAATGTCCTTCTTAACGTGATGGTCCCTATTAATCTATCTCCCGCTCTATACTGTTCTTGATTCAGCGTTCTCTCTACTTTGAAATCTGTTAACGGATACATCAGGATAAGTAAAGAAAAGAGGGCAAATGGCAGAAAACTAAAAAATAAAAACCAGCTAACAAACCCGCCCTGAAACATTGCATAAACAAATGTAATTACCACTAAGAAAATAAAGGAAACTAACTTCGAAAGCTTCTTGATTTTTTGGAAGAATGCTTTCATTATCTACTCATCGACCTTTGAACAGGAATCGGCGTACGCTCAATGACCTTTTTCACCACTTGCTCAGCTGTCATTCCTTCGAATTTAGCTTCAGACTTTAAAATAATTCTGTGTGGTAATACATATTTAGCTAAATATTGAATATCGTCTGGCAAAACATAATCACGCCCATGAATAAATGCATAAGCCTGTGCCGCTTTCATAAGAGCAACGGAAGCACGTGGACTAGCTCCTAAGTAGACGGATTGATGGGTACGGGTACGATTAACCATATCAACAATATACTCTTTCACCGTTACATCTACGTGTACCTCTTTCACTTGCTTTTGCATTTCTCTTAGCTCTTCTAGCGTAATAACAGATTGCAGCTCATTAATCGGCTGTCGCTTTTCTGTTGTATGTAGAATTTGGACTTCCTCTTGAGGAGATGGATACCCCATTTTCATTTTAAATAAAAAGCGATCCAATTGGGCCTCTGGAAGCGGATAGGTTCCTTCATATTCAATTGGGTTCTGGGTGGCCATAACAAAGAATGGACTACCTAAAGAAAGTGTGTTTCCATCGACAGTCACACTTGCTTCTTCCATCCCCTCTAATAGAGCCGCTTGCGTTTTAGGAGAGGTTCGATTTATTTCATCCGCAAGGACAATATTCCCCATAATCGGACCAGGACGGAATTCAAATCGTAATTCCTTTGGATTATAAATAGAACTACCTGTTACATCTGATGGTAGTAAGTCAGGTGTAAACTGAATTCGCTTAAATTCTGCACCAACTGATTTTGCCAACGAACGCACCATCAGGGTCTTTCCAACTCCAGGAACATCCTCAAGCAACACATGCCCCCCTGCCAAAAGCGCAACAATACTTAGCTCTGCGACATGCTCTTTTCCAATCATGACATTTCCAATATTATCTAATATACGTTTGACTTGTAACTGAGAAGTTTCCATTGACTTTACCCCCTATGAATCTATGCTTTTAGTAAAATTTGTCGAAATAAACGATACTTAACCTTCCATATATTCTCTTTTTATGTCAAAAACCCTTTTTTAGGAAGATCGTTTTACATGATAAATTTTTCCAATAAAATTCAACCAATGAATATTATTCGAAATATTCCCTATTTATAGAATAACAAAAAAAGAGGGTGCATGGTAATAATCACTCTCTTTTAACTATGTATTCGTTACAATTCTAGTTTTCTTATTTGATTTAAATGTTTTTTTCTCATGAACGGTAGCGCAAAAGCTACTATAATTACTTCCCATGGGATATCTTGTTCAATCTTCACTTATTCCTTATCGCATAAGAAAGTTTACTTTCTGTGCTTTGCTTTACAATATCTCGATAGTTCTCTAACATCTCCTCTATCCCCTTCTCATCTGGAGAATAGTGTTTTTCACGACCATCAAAGGCTTTAGTCTGTTCCTTATGCGCTTTTCTTAATACATCCATCGAACGATCTGATAAATGATAATCTAAGTTTTTTATTAACTTGTTTAACCGATTGTCCTTCTTCTCTATATTCTGGAGAAGACGTAATACCTCTCTCCCCATATCAATTTTTTCTAATTGTTCTACAGCGAAGATAAACTGCACTCGATTGAAATCTTCTCCGAATTGTTGCATTTGATGTAAATCCGCTTCGGTAAAGTAACCTTGCTCGTCTAATATTTTATTCTGTAAATCTCTCATCCCATATACAATATTAGGTATATCTCTCCTAGTTTGAACAACACGATGAACACTTTCAATATAATTATGAACAAGTTCTTTATCAGAAGCCTCCATTAAAAGAGCTTCTTTATAGTCTTCTAAATCACGCAAAAGATCCTCATATGCTGTATAGGATTTCTGCATTTCAGGAATCATCACTGCAATCCCACCATGTACGATTGAATTGTATCGATTAAAAATTTGATAAAACTTTATAGCTTCTTCTTTACTTACCTCCTCTCCCTCACTCGTCAAAATTAACGTGCCATTAATTTTATTTAACCGGATATATTGTACGATAATGTACAATTTTCCGTTATCTTGAAAGGCATAATTCCACATATCTGCTTTTTCCAAGAACTGTTTATGATTTTTGATTTTCTCTGTAACGGTTTTTGAAGCTTCCATTTGTAACATAAAAATCTCCTTTATCGAGTTTTAAAGTATGTAATTGCACTTTCTAAATTAATACACTTCGCTATAAATATGGTTATATATACCACTATTATAAAGCTATAAAACTATTTTTGTTCAGTATTAAAGAATTATTTCACATTTCTATTTAGTACCATTTGTTTTCAATTTGGTCAATTTCACCAATTTTTTGTCGAAGGACAGGAGAAAACTTCCTATACTAAAAAAGAGATCTCTCAATAGTTCGGGAACTATTGAGAAGCCTCAAATAGAAGTCCAGCCTCTAAAACCCTACTTATTAAAGATTTAATGACAATCATCAATTTCTAAAACACTTTGATACAATTCTTTATAACATTATGCTTTCATTTAGAAACCCATTATAAGGACCGTTTGCGACAAACACACACGATAAGTGGACTATCTGCTTGAAAGGAGCTTTTATCAAAATTACCAAATACTTGTTCTAACGTAAACCCATTGTAATAAAGGAAACTTTCTAGCTCTTGTGGGAAAAAATATCGAAGGACAAATGGCTCTTCCACTTCAACTGCATCAGATTCATCTTCTTTCCATAGACGATTAGTAAAAGTATAGTACTCCAAGTGATTTTTGTGATCATACGAACGTTTATATGTACTTTTCACGTTATTACCGTCTTTATCTACATACGTACCAGCATCTTTAACTATTTCATTATCCTCTGCTAACCTAGAAAGAATTGGATTTCTTGTTTCAAATGTAAACACACCGTCATCCTCAAGATGGTTATATACGGTTCGAAGTAAACCCTCTTGTGATTCTCTATCCAAGAAATGTTGAAATGAGTTACCTGTAGTAAATATCATCTTATACCTACGTTGTAGCTCAAGTTGTCTTACATCAGCCTGAATCCACCTTACCGCTACTCCCGCATTTAAAGCTTTCTTTTTTGCCGCTTCTAATGTTTCTGGAATGATATCAACACCTGTCATTTCATATCCCTGTTTAGCCAGCGGAATCGTTAGCCTACCTGTTCCACATGCAATATCTAAAATAGGCCCACCAGACCGTTGAGCAAGGTCTACGAAAAATCTCTCTTCTATTTCTTTTAGCTTGTTTAGAGAATCATATGCAACCGTATCCCGATACCCCTCTAAATTATCAAAATCTATCATATTACACCTCCATGAGTAGAAAACTAATCGTTCTAGATTTTAAGCTTCTGGAGCAGCCTTCCAAACAGGCGAAACAAGCTTATTAATTTCAGTATATATGCCACAAAAATTAAAGACAATGAAGCAACTGTATTTTTTCTTAATTTTCAATCAATAGTTATTGAGCCTGTTCTTCGAAATAATTTCCATGTTTAGAAAATTATTAAAACAAACCTATTTCTTCATTATATAGAAACATGCAATCATATTGCTCCTATTATACATACGATACAGAAGTACAATTTTCGGGCTATAGGAGGGTGTCACAGTGACCAAACATCAACATTTGCCAGATCATTCTAAGAGTAAAAATAAAAGACCAAATTTCCTCGTTATCCTTGTTGATGAGGAACGATTTCCAGTAGTTTATGAAAACGAAAATCTAAAAGAATGGCGTAAAAATCATTTGAAGACACAGCAGCTTCTACAAGAAAAGGGGATGACATTCTTAAATCATTATATTGGAAGTACAGCTTGTTCACCTAGTAGAACAACACTTTACACAGGACAGTATCCGTCTCTCCACGGGGTTACTCAGACAACAGGGGCAGCGAAAGGATCGTTTGATCCAGATGTATACTGGCTTGATCCGAATACAGTCCCTACATTAGGTGACTATTTTCGGTGTGCAGGTTATCGAACTTTTTGGAAAGGGAAATGGCATGCTTCTGATGCAGATCTGATTGTCCCTGGAAGTCATAATGCAATGTTGAGCTTTAACCCAGCAACTGGAGTCCCTGATCCTAAAAAGCAACGACTTTATTTAAATGCCAACCGGCTAGATTCCTATGGCTTTGATGGCTGGGTTGGTCCTGAACCACATGGATCAAACCCGCGAAATTCAGCATCATCTGCGGCGATTGGGGTAAATGGCCGTGATGTAGTTTATTCTGAAGAGGTTGTTCGATTAATTCACTCCCTAGAAGACGAAGTTCATACAAATAATCACAAGCCCTGGCTCATTGTCTCATCCTTTGTAAACCCGCACGATATTACCCTATTTGGGCTATTCACACAACTACTGCCAACATTTAATTTTTCTGTAGATCCTTCTGTTCCTTTTATACCACCAGCCCCTACAGCAAATGAAAACCTTCTAACGAAGCCCTCAGCCCAAATTAGTTATAGGGACGTTTATCAAAGGGCATTACAACCTACATTAGATACACTTTTTTACAGGCAACTATACTATTCTCTTCATAAGCAGGTTGATAATGAAATGTATAAGGTATTTACCGCTCTTAAGCAGTCTATTTTCTCTGAAGATACAATTGTGGTATTTACTGCAGACCATGGTAGTCTAGTTGGGGCCCATGGAGGGTTGTTTCAAAAATGGCATAATGCCTATGAGGAAGCACTTCATGTTCCTCTCATTATACACAGTCCTAATTTCCTCACTGACTGTAAAGAAACGGATATGCTAACAAGTCATGTGGACATTGTTCCCACCTTATTAGGACTTGCAGACATTGATGTTCAAGAAGTCCAAGAGAAACTGAAAAAAGATCATACAGAGGTCCATCCCCTCGTAGGTCGTGACCTATCATCGTTAATAAACGGAAATCCTGAATTTACTCGAGGTGATGAGGCTCTATATTTTATGACAGATGATGAATTTTCAAAAGGCTTAAATCAAAACACTTTAACTGGGCAACCATATGAAGCGGTTAAACAGCCTAATCATTTGGAAACCGTAATCGTCAAACTCCCAACAGGTGATGCTAATTCAAAGGAAATTTGGAAGTTCACTCGTTATTTCGATAACCCACAATTTTGGAGTGATCCAGGTATTGAAGACGTTGAAATGATCCAGAAAAAAGCCACCGATGTTTCAGAGGATCTTCAGGCCGCTATTTGTATCACAACCACCAAAACTCAGCCAGTCCCAGATCAATTCGAGTTATATAATATAACCAAAGATCCAATAGAAGAAATAAACCTTGCACACCCTACACATGAAACACCTGAATCAAAAGTGATTCAGAACCTTTTAACAAGAATTCTTCAAGAACAACGGAGACAAAAAAGACTTACTCCTTCAAGTGGGGGATAACATAGAAATGAAAAAGGCTCCTCAGCAGTTTTGTTAACTACTTGAGAAGCCTTTTCTCCATTTGTAAATCCGCCTCATTCAAACGACATCATTTTTTAGCCTCTGTCCAAGCTTGAGGATTCTTTTTATTCGGCATTACTATTTCCTCCCTTATAGCTGTTACGTCAGTTCATAAAAAAACACCTACACTCTCATGTAGATGTAAATTATTTTATCGGAATTATTATTTATTTTTCCAATAAGCATTTTCCCGCTTATGTTTTATACCGTCAACCCAAACGGTAGATTTCTCTTCATCAACTTCAAATACTAGCATAACTTGATAAAGTCCTAGCCTGACCCAATATCCTTCCAACACTCCATTAGGTATTTTCTTTGCTGTAAGAGTTGGTGCATAGGATAATCGACTAAACGAATCCAAATAAATTCTTTCTTTTACATCCGAAGGGTAGGCAAGAATATTGCTCAATTCGTTTAGCGCAGTTTTCGACCAAAAAACACTATATTCCTTGTCCATGCTTAAACGTCCTCAAAACTTTTCCGAAGATACTCAAGCCCCTGTTCTTTGCTGTATATACGTTCATTCTTGCGGTCCTCACGACTTTTTTGAACCTGACGAATAAGGTCCTCATCTTCTGCAAGATATTCAACTTCCATCTCATTTAATGTTTCTTTTTCCCGCTTTATGTTTAAAAATCCAATAAAATCATATACCTCAAGAGCATCTTGTTCAGAGATTTGGTCAATTATTCGCTTCAATTCTTCACGATTTACACTCAAAACAGCTCACCACCTTATGGTATTACTTCTTCCGATTATATCATATCAGTTACATAACCTAACAATCATACATATGCCCAATATGATACACTAACACACTCAAAATGGGGTAGGGTTAATCACAATACGTACTAGTTTAATGTGCTTCAGCTAATGATAAAATCATCTGGTAAAAGGAAAATGTTGACCTTTGAGTTATATGGAAAGGCGAGACACTTTGAAGAAATTACAACAAGGAACATCTATCGTCAAATCACTGAATATGAAGATATTAAAAAAGAGCCTTCTCAAAAGTTTGGAAAACTAATGAGAAGGCTCTAATTTTTCGTTTTGTATGGGCTTAGGCACCTTTTCGGCACCTAAAATGATGATTTAATCTCTAAACCCTTGATAGACAAGAGGTTTAAGGGCTAAATTACATCATGCCGCCCATAATCTATTAATCTGTAATATCTTTTACTAAGGTTCATATAATCGCGGTAAATCAAGGTTTCCACCAGGCTCACTTGTAACATCTTTAACGTAAATTTATGTTTTTTCCTTGCTTGCGTTACCCTTCCGTTACCCCTAAGCATTACCTTTGCACTCTAACTCTCCATCTAAGTTTGTGTTAGAAAATAATATTCCTCAACCAATAAAAAAAGACCCCATGATTATAGGGCTTTTAGTTTAGTTGAGATTGCAAATTTTCATTAGCCATTTCACTTTGCATTTCCTTTGTCTTCTTCATTTCTTCACTAACTTTAACTATAATTTGTTCACCTACATAGTCAATAAACTGTAACTTTATTTGACTGTTCCAGTCCTTATCTTTTTCAGCTTTTTCAAAGCTCTTAATAATACCAGGGATAATTTGTTTATATAAAATTAGTGTTAACAAGATTTTCTCTTTATGAATTTCCTCGAAGGAGATCTCCCCCTCATATTCAATCAAACGAACGTTCCCTTGATGAGCTAGCTCAAACAAAAAGTTTTCATTTTCATTAAATTTAATACTTAATCGTAAAGATTTTAGAGTATCGTCTCCAAAAATAAATGCTAAGGTTCCCAATAATGCGTGAATACGTTCACCTTCTCCAGACATTGAGTGCTCATTATCTTTATGCCCACCACTATATCCGGTAAAAGATTTAATTTCCATATTCGGATTCTCAGATAGAATTTTATCACCTGTTAAAAACTTGCTTAACAACCAATAGTATGTGCTATCTGTGATATGAAACACAGGAGGAAGTAAGGTAGTGGTTCCCCAAATATCTTCTCTTAGTAAATCCTTTAATATAAACTTTAATTTGTATTGACTTTTAGTCATATTCATATAGACAGCGATATAAACGTTATTGTCATGTTCAAAGAACAAAACATCCGATTCAGCTTTGTTAATTCTATCTGATCTATCTAACCATTGATCGTTTGGACTTTTGACAGTTGTTTTTGCTCTTTCTACATAGGCAGTTAAATAAATATATTTGAAGTTAATTTCTTCATTGTATTTTATTGTATTGACACCGATAGTTTCTTCTCTGCTACCTGGTTGCCACCGTTTACGTAGAGTCTCCCCTGAAGGCCATTCTCCTCTTTCAGGTCTTGCATCAAGATTCGAGTTTTCAAATACCTTTTTAGATGCTTCTTCAATGGTAGTAATGCTATCTAACCTTACCAAAATAACAGGAAACTCCATTTCTTAACTTCCTTTCTGTAACATTATTCTGCAATGTTTTAATTCCGATTTAACTAATAAAGGAATAATCCAGTTAAAGCAGCCTCGAATTAATTTATACCTGGAGTTAACGCCTAATTTAAGACCAATAGATCCATTTCGTTTGAAATTAGAATTAGCCATAACAGAAAGTTTCCCATCAATTGAAGTACTCGGATCACTTTCAGGTAACATGTCCAAAAAATTAAAATCAATTCCACCAGGTCTTAGTTTTAGTAGCTCTGATCCGCCCTTTATTTGAGGCTCTATAGAGAGCCAGTTAGGATCCCAAATAACACTTACCCTTACACCTATAAATTCAAAAAACCATTTCCCATATATGATTTCAATTTCCCCTTTAAGGTTTATATGAGTAGGGCTTTGCATTCCAGCCATTTCTTCATTAAATGGGATTGCGATAAATTGTTGACTGCTCATACGGTCACTAACTTCAATTTTAATTTGAGCCGGTTTCTTGAAGAATTTAGAACAAATAATCATTAGAAGGTTGTATAGAAAAGTAAGAAGAGCCACATCAATGGCCCCATATATGGCAGGTGGAATATTTTTATCTGCTACTTTCGCTGCGAGGTCAACAGTCAGTATCTCATCTAATTTAGCAAACACACTAGAAAATGGTCTAAAATCAAAAAACCATACCAATACTAATATTGCCGGGACAGAAATTGCTTTTATGATCCATATAATGAAATTGATAACACTACTCAAATATATCAGCCCGCTTCAATAACTTAACACCTCTCCAGCTACTTCAAATGAATCTTCGTCTGCAAATACAATCCCATTATTTTTAAATTTAATCCTTTTGTTTTGGACCGTAAAACTGACCGATTCTATTTCAGCACCAAACTCATCTTCGAGTCGTATAATTTCATCATAAATCAATTCTTTATACAACTTTTTATCTGTTTGGGCCTTTGAGATTCTAAATATATATTCGTTTAACTGTTTTATCTCATCATCCGGGAGCTCCATATTTAAATCAATGTTGGACCTAAAACCTTTAGAGCCAATCTTCTCAATCATATCTACAAAATGTTGGGAAGTAATAATAAGTTGTTGTGTAAGTGTAAATGGGACTTTTTGCATAATATATTTTAACTGATTATTTTCATAATCATACTTAATGCCAACGATGTTAGTTTTGTCAAATCCGACTATATTGTTTGGGCCAAAGATGTTATTAAGCGACATTAAGCTTTCTGTGTTAAATATCTTAAACATTTTAAGTTGTTGCCCCATCATACTTATCACCTCTCTTCCCAAATTTCAAGGATTTTTCATTATTATTTTAACCTATTTTCTTATTTATATTATCACTTAATATTTTTATCCACAATTATTTTTAACAAACATGGGTATTATATAAATTATGATTAATGTACAAATTGACGAGGAAGAAGTAAAAAGACTTTATTTGGAAAAACTTGATGAAAAAATGAAGGAGGTCGACAAAGAATTAGTTTTTGGGATTCAAAGGAATTAACAAGAAGAACATGTATGAGTTGGAATACAATACAGAAAACATTTTTCTACGACCCCCGTTTTCCCAAGTACAAAGTAGGTGGTAAATGGTACTTTCCAGCTGACAAAGCTAGAATGTTTTTACTTGAATGGTTAAGTGAACAATGGTGACCTTCTAAATAACAGTTATGTAAAAAGTTTCCCTACTGATCCATTGTGTCATAATAGTAAAACCCCCTGCTTTTAATACAACAGAGGGTTAATATTCTAATTTAAATACTGCACTATTTCCTTTAGTACATTCTTTCTTCTTCCCCTAACATACTCCAATAAGAAATCTAAGTAAACAACCTGGATTAACTTTTCAACATTCCATTCATGCTTAGGGAAGAAGTAAGACAAATCCTCCAGTAAAACTTCTGCTCTTAATGCCTCTTCCTTATCTAATTCCACCGTTACAACAGTTGTGCTTCTAACTGGTACAATTGGATGATTATTAATGAAAGGTAACTCTTGTTTTCGAACTGTGATCCGATTATAAATGGACCCGACATTCGAATCATTTCTTCTTACTTCATCGAGAAAATCGAAATATATATGTTCAATTAAATCGCTTTGTTTGAATTGAATGTCGTGGTCACTGAGATGAACAATGTCATCACACAAGACGTCTGCTCGGACATACATATCGTTCGGCACAGGAATATCAAATCGGTATCTTTCTCCACTTAGGAAGTTGAAGATTTTCAGCAATACACTTCTTTTTTCTGGTAAATCATATTCTTTGTTTAGTAAATCATATTTACTGTATTTAACCGCCGGCATTATGACCCCTCCTTATAATCCTAATTCGTTTAGCAATATTCTGTGTGCTGCTCGCTTCACACTCCTGAGACCCCATTCAACTTTTAGCTTTAATAATTCTTCGTGGACGGCTTTAGGCACTTTTGTGGATACATAGATTCCTGTATCTGAATACTCTTTTGGTGTAGCGTGAATGATAAAATCTCTATCTACAGATTTGGTAAAGACATCTGCTAGATAACTATGAATCTCTCCTCTATGACCTTCAGAAAAACTTAGTTTAGCAATCTCCAGTTTTTGCTCAGACGTCACAGGTACTTTAACCTGGTTCTTTTTATCCGATCGAATTGTTCGCTTATTAGAATCTTCAACCTTAATTGTTTTGTATTTATTAAACATTGGAGTTAACAAACTCACTCTTCCCCCTCCTCTTTCATGTTTTTAGTATCTTGTTATCCTAGTGACAGAATTCCAAAATTCCAGAATTCCACTTTAAAAGTTGGGGAAGGAGACCTTAATTCCGCCTTCATTTTTAATTTTAAAATTAGACTTAATCCCTTGATACTCTAAGGTGGATGGAGGGACGTCTATTTCTATTACAGGCATCTTTTGCCCCTCGAATTTCATTTCAGTACTCTCTTCCTCTTTCAATGGTTTGTATAGATCAGGTAAAGGTATTTCTAGAAATAAATCTGCATCATGCAAAGAACTTTCTTTTCTACTTCGATTCATATTCTCGGTGACGTCAACCTCTCCGTACTTTGCATTTGTATCTAACCAGTAACGATGATCCTCCTCCTTCCATTCCCAATTTGGGCTAGGTAGTTCTTTCCCTTGTTTTAAATGCGGAGAGATCAATTCTCTGAACTCAGAAGTAAACGCAGCTGAATATAATGCAGCTCTTATAATTTGACCGCGATCTAATGCAGAGACGTCAAAAACATCTTCCACATAATCTTTAAAGTGTCTGTGGTACCTTACAGTCGGTCGATACGTCACTTGACGTCACCTCCTCGATTAACACTCTTAATAACTGCTCACCTTCAGACGTCAAATATACGTCTTTACGGTTTAATAAGTCGTTCGCTAACTCTTTAGTCATGGTTTTCATGTAAAAGCCCCCTTGATTGTTTTTAACGTCTGATGACGTCTTTAATTAAGCTTATTGGACAAGGCTTGTCCTTTATTCCCACTTTTTTTATATTCAATTGAATTTTTTTGGGATTGTTGGTCAAGAATGATACTACGAAAAAAATTTAAGAGGTGATAAATTATGTGGGGAATCGGTAAACGTCGGAGTGCTTTAGGGAAATGGCTTGATAAGAATGGCCTGGAACAACAAGAGTTAGCCAAGACAGCTAAAGTTAGTAAAAACACCGTATCTAAAGCCTGTAGTGAAGTTGATTACGTACCAAGTCCAGGTGTGATGAAAAAGATACTGAAGGCTATTAGACAGGTCGATCCTAACGCTAAGATGAATGATTTTTGGGATATGTAATTTTGGAGAAAAGGTTGGAGAAAAATACGGACAATTAATGGATAATTATTATCCGACTATAATCCATGTTTTTCTCCATTTTCATGTTGTTAAAAGTTCTGTTACATCAAGGGGTTTTCTTATATTGTCACTTACTTTTTTATGTGGCCACTTTTTTGTTATTAATTTGTATGTCATAACATCCTTAAAGTAGCTCCTCAGAATGGATGCACTTTCACGAGTGCCCATTTACACACCGCCTGGTGGGATTGGTTGTTTTACGTTGCTGAAGCAATAGCCTGAAGGATCACCATAATCTAACCCACCACTTCCACCGAAAAGATCTACTCATTCTTTTATAAAAGTAATTCATGCTCATGCACCAACTCCGTGTAAACCTCCAGAAACTTTATAAATCTAGCGGCCAAAAACTCTCCTAGAATCCATTTATCGGTTCGTCCCCCCATTTTCTCCCTGGTTTATTTAAGTTTAGATTTGGTTTACAATGGATACAGAAACATATAATAAAAAACAGTAAACGTGTGCAAGACGTTTACTGTTCATAGGGTTATCCCTTTTTAGTAGGTCTGGAGAACATGTAGGCTAATGTAAGGATTGCGCAAGTAGCCAAGACAGTTGTTGGATCCATTGTTCTTCACCTCCTAGGCACCTGTTGTGAGCAGGTGCTTTTTTAATTATACCAAGAAACTCCCTCATAAAAGTACCAACAAAACGACACGTTATTTTGTAGAGGTATTTTGTTATTAAGGGATGGTTTGGTTACAATGAACCATTTTTTAATAACATGAAGATCCTTCAAGTGGGATGAAACACATTATAATACATAGTTAGAAAAAGTTTCAGTACACCTACAAACTATTTAGGGTCTTTTCGTATAAATAAGTTCCACTTTTTTTGTTTTTTGGTATTTTTTAGTATGGTTTTATACGATTTTTTTAAAAGCCAGAAAGCTCCCTTGGTTCCTGTTTAGAAATGTGTTCTGGTTTAGAACGAAACAAAAATGTTCCTATTTGGAATGTTTTGTTAATATATTCAAATATTAAGTCATCATGACAATAGAGCTTATAAGGTAAATATTAAAATCGAGGATTTCCCATACTGAATGACCTTAACAAAATTTTCTATGTGAAAACGTCTTTATTGACATTTTGGAGGCGATATATTCTAAAGAGGACAGTTTTTTCCATAGCGTCTCATTGTTATGGATCATAAACGATACTAAATGGAATTTCATCTGTTAATTTTTTTCGAATTAAAGGTTCTGGCATGTAGATTTTCCCCACGATGACCACCTTTCTATTAGCTGCTTGAAAAATTTTACTTATACTTATCTTTTCTTAATATAGCCCCTTTTTCCCCCTTTTAAATCAGTTCCCTGATAAAGTAAATACGACTTTCCTCAGCTTAAAACTTTAAAATAATCATGAAAGCAATAAGGCAAATTGATCCTAATGCGGAAGTAGACGATTTTTTCGATATGTAGATAATAATTGACCGTAATAAAAAAATATCCTATATTAATTATTAAGAGTACTAACTCAACAAGCTATAAAAAAGAAAATATTAAGGGAAAAACCCCTCTTGAAACAGGAAGAACCTGTGCATTTATTACATGCAACAGGTCCGCCTATTTTGAGAGGGTTTTTTTGTTTAAGGAGGAACGAGAATTATGAAAAATTCAGAAAAGAAAATGGAGCTGATTTATGTGTATTACAAATTATTTGAGGTTGTATATTTATTGCAGGAAGAAGAAATGTACAAGAAGGAAGAAGCGATCAAGGATATTTTAAAAGTACTTGCTCATATAGAAGCTCTAGACAAGATCTCATTTAATTCCCTTCTAGCAGAGTATAAAAATATCAAACACTAATCATACACACTTCCCGTACATAGGTGATGTATCGGACATAAACCACCTATTTTTGTTGAAATACAAGATCTTGAAAGCTCCTCTATGTATGAACGTATTAACGCGACTAATTAGCTTTAATTACAATAATAAAATGAAGGGAATTCTTCTATCGTGATACTTTGGAAAAACAATCAAACCTCAGATAAACAAAAGCAAGTAATGCTCTTAATCTATAAGTATCGTGGCTTATTCAACGAACACTTAAGGCAACTTATATTTGGCCATCTTAACTCTGATCAAGCTGGTCAGAAAGCGAATATTTCTTGATATACTTCTGGATTGCGAAAAATGAAACTTATTGAATTCTTTTAGAGGATTAAATATACCTATCCCCCAAAAAAAGAACCGAGTGTTCATTGATATAGATAAGAAGGAGAATCAAAAGAAGCAAGAAGAACTAGAATTAAGAAAAAGAAAAGAAGCTGAGAGAGAAATACTACTCCAGAAGCAAGAGCATGAAAAGAAAGCACAACAACAAAGGATTCAATTAGAAGAGGAACTTAGGGTGAGGGAAGCTGAGCAATTAAGGAAAAACAATGTTTATTTTGGATAGATAAGACCAATACAGCGCCTGTAGATTCGAGACCTTCGTTAATTACAGGCGCTTAAAATCAGCTAATTCATTTCCAATTAATCACTGTGAACTGTCTACATTTTACACAGTCCAAATTTTCTTTTGACTGTAATACCTTTTGCTTTTTATTGCATGTGGGGCATGAAATCATTTGATACCCTTGAACACTTAGTATCAATCCCATTGAAGCAATCATCAATGGTAGACCAAATAAAATACCGATAATAGTAATGCATAGAATAGCACCAATAAGGATACCCGTCCCACCAACAATTAATCCTAAAAATTTACCTACAGAACCTAAAGCACTTTTCTTTTTTTCAACATCAAGCGATACATATTTTTCTCGTGCTTCATTCATACAAATCCCCCCTAGTTAAATATATTCACCTATTTAGTACTTTTTCCCTTTTTTTGAGGGGATTTAATATTACCTGTTTCCTACAATAACCATGCCGGATTCAACAAAACAAAATTGACACTCTACCAACATTATTTGTTCCAACGATAAGTGATTGCTCTTACATCATGTAATAATCAATCCTTTAACTTTTGATAGAGTCACCCTAAAAATTAATTAATATCAACGGAATAAGTTTCTCCTGTGCTTTCTAAACTCTAATTCTTCTTCTGTATATACAATGGTCTGTCTAACAAGTTCTCTGCCATCTAAAGGAATTGAAATATTAAATTCGTATATTCCTCCTTTATTTGCATTCAGTGCTCCAGTAATACCTTGTGCTTTCTCTCTGGAAGATAGAGGCGTTACTTTAACAGAAGAACCTGACTTTTCTAGCAACTCAGGTCCCGCTTCCCCTACAATCGCTTTTCCTTTACCAGTTACATTACCGCCCTTTGCAAGCATAGGGATAGTAGGAATGTTAATACCCTTACCACCAAGTCCTGGTACCCAGTCAGGGAAACTTAGTTTATTTAAACCCTTAATCAATCCATTTACCATAGAGATAACTGCATTTATAGGAGCCTTTGCAGCTAATATTATTCCGTTAAAAATACCTTTAAAAATATCAACTAACCCTTGCCAAGCTTTACTCCAGTTACCAGTAAATACTCCATTAATAAAAGAGATGATTCCATTTAGTACGGGCTTAAGTACTTTTTCCCAAACTTGCCCCATCCCTCTAAAAGCATCTGAAAGCACACTTCCCAACGCGGTAAAAATAACCTTCCAAGCCGGTAGTAATATATTTTGAATGTACCAAACAATAAGTTTAAATAAAGGTTCCAAAATTTCATGATAAACTCGTTTCATAATTCCAAAAGAATCACTCACAATTTTTGAAAGCATCTTAAAAGCTTGGTCAAAAGAAGGCTTTAGAGATTGTACAACTATGCTAATCATTTGATCTATTATTGGTTTGAAGTGTTTGTTCCAAAATGCTTTTATTTCATCACCAAAAAGCACAAACGCCGCTACTATTCCTATTATTGCTGCAACCGCCAGAGCAATTGGAGCAACCAAGGCAATGAAACTAATACCCAGCACTGTGAGTGCTGCCGTGATTTGTCCGAATAATACTATACCTATTCCTAGGGCTAAGAGTATCGGCCCTATCGCAGCTAGTAAAGCAGCTATAACAACAATAATTATTTTTGTACTTTCATCGAGTGCCGCAAATTTACCCACTAGATTCGTAATAGATTCAGCAAACGCTCTTAACGGACCGGTCATAATGTCGGAAAATTGGATAGCTAAACCTTCCAATGCGGATTTAAGCATAACCAACGCTCCTGCGAAATTGTCTAACATAGTGTTAGCCATATTCTCTGCAGTCCCATCAGCATTCTTTAGTTTATCCGTATAATCTTGTAAGGTTTCTGATCCGGATTCTAATAAGATAGCCCAATGTTTGTATGCTTGAGCTCCAAATAAAGTAGATAAAGTTGAGGATTTTTGTTGCTTAGTCATACCTTCAGTGCCTTTTTCTATCTCGGCCATGACTTCAGGTAGGCTTTTCATATTACCTTTAGCGTCAAAAAACTCCATACCTAATCGTTTCATTTCTTTATTCATTGCTTTCGTGGGTTTTGCTAAACGTCCTAATGAAGTGGCGAACGCTTGTCCAGCCATAGATCCTTTAACACCACTGTCTGCTAATTTCATGACCGCCGCTGCAGATTCTTCAAATTGCCAACCCAAAGCATTTGCAACGGGAGCAAGATATGTCATTGCTTCTCCCATTTGTGAGACATTTGTGTTAGCGTTTGCCTGTGCATAAGCAAATACATCGGCTGCATGTCCAGCTTTATCGGCAGAGATACCAAACGCACTCATAACGTCTGATGTAATATCTGCTGCGGTACCAAGATCTAGTGCACCAGCTGCAGCTAGATTTAACATACCTGGCATAGCTGATAAAATGTCGTTTGTTTTCCATCCAGCGAGTGCTAAGTATTCCATACCCTCTGCCGCTTGCGTTGCAGTAAAAGCAGTAGTAGCTCCCAAATCTTGTGCTTGCTTTCGAAGACTATCGAAATTATCTCCAGTCGCACCAGATATCGCCTGCACTTTGGACATTTGTTTGTCGAAATCCATACCTACCTTAACCGCAACACCACCAAGCGCAACTAGAGGGAGTGTTAATCCTGTAGTTAAGTTTTTTCCGGCACTTTTTAATTTATCTCCTACTCGATTTACATCCCCTGTTAGTTTCTTCATCTGTTTATCGTAATCTTTAAGGTTTGCGCCTATTTTTACTATAAGAGCCATTTAAGTACCTCCCTTTGAGGTAAAAAAAAGAGCTGTTAAGCGAAGGTATTTTCGCCGAACAACTCTTCTCGTTCTCCTAATATTTCTATATTTGTTTTATCATTTTTCTCATCAAACAACGGGATGACTTTTGAGTTTTTCTTGCGATTAGCATTAATGATTGCGTTAAATATTACATTTCTCTGCATTTCGTAATTGTTTCTTAAATGCGAATTATATACTTCCATCATCGCACTATATTCTCTATAGGTTAAATTCCCTACTTCCATAGGGGATAGGCCGAAACATATAACTCCCTCAGCTATAATTTCTTCATAAATTAAATCTTTTTTTTATTATGCTGTTGATTAAAATTTTGAGAGGTTTGTTGGACTAACCCCTTACTAATTGCTGCGCCAATCTGTTCCGAGAAATATTCCATCCCTTTATCCTGTATAATTTCCTCCATTATATCCCCTGCTTTTTCCATGGGAACTTGATTACCTCCATGTTTCAATCCCACAAATAACAGTGTTCTAAAAGTAGACATACCTGCACGTTCACCTAGCTGAGTGATAGGAACCCCGAGTATTTCTTCTGCTTCACAATGTGCATTTATTGAAAATCTCAGATTGTACATGTTTTTGTTAGTTTTAATGATCGTTTGACTCATTTAACATTTCATCTCCAGTCATTTTCATAATATAGGCAGTACAAATGACATCCCCTCCTCGTTAAAAGGGGGTGTGTTAGGGTGTTTTAACCAATGGTCCATCACCAGTTAAAGATAAAGAATAAGTAACTAAGTCATCGTAAGGCATATCAATAGGAAAATCGGTTAATATTGCTCTCCCTTGATATTTGGTCCCACTAGGCATAGTAATTCTGACATCTATTTTTTCAGAATTTAACCATTTTTCTTCAAGATCTTCATATACTTCATCAGAAGCAACTAAAACTCCATCCGCATCCATCGACCATTCCTTTAGACCAACTTCATTCTCTTTCCACTCAGAATCCTTTGAAGTTGAATCCATTGTTTCCACTGAACGATTTAAAGTTGCACTTCTTTGACCCGCAAGTATTTTTGAAGTATCATTCGAATCTACAATTTCCAACTTACATTTAATTCCCTTCATTTTCGACATATCATAATCCCTCCAAGTCTACTAATATTTCGTACATGAGCGTTCCGTGGAACAGACCATTTTCTTGCTCTAATACTTCACGGTCTTTTACCTCTTGCGAAATCAAAAAAGCACCCTCTACAGATAACTCCTCTGTCAAAGATGCTTCAACTAAATTCATAATATCGATAGTTTCTTCTTTTCCTTGATAAGTACTCCAAATATCTAAGGTAATCTCAAGTTTCTCACCTTCAGTGGTTTTCGTTTTATTGGCCATAGAATAGATGCGCCCCAGAACAATAAAAGGAAACCCTGTCGATTCAGGTACATAATCAAAAATCCCTGTTACGCGTTTTTGTAAATCTTCATTTTCTTCCAAGCGTTGAAAAATTGCTTCCTGTGCTTTATATAGTGCGGTCACGATCTACCAAACTCCTTACCTTTTGATTATATCTGGATTCATTAGATTTCTCCGCTGGATCCATGAAAGGATTACTAGGCATTTTCCCCCTGTTCGCACCTTTCTTATTACTCCGCCTAACCGTCCCATACTCAACAAGGTGCCTATGAGCTCCTTTCGGCCTACGCGGAGCAACCGTTGCTGATAAACCTTGCTCAAAGTACTTAGGACGGATAGAACGTTTAAGGTCTCCGCTTTTCCCTACCTTTTTGGGCTTGTTTGATACTGGAGCTCTTGCTTTTGCATCTTTTGAGACCGCTTGTGCTGTCTCTTTAACTGTTGCAATTAAATCTTTCTTTAATTGCATATCGAACATATTAATAGCCCTTATTGTAGCTCCTACACCTTCGAAAGTTACAGTAATATTTTTGGACAATTTATCACACCCGTTCTAGACAATATAATTCTAAGAATCTATTACCTTCATCGCGATTAAAGACATACTGAATCTCAAATTTTCTCTCTTGATAAAAAACCATTTGAGACCTTTTTATCCCGCTCCTAAAACGAATGGTTACTTTGTGTGAAACCTCAGCTTCCATCTGCTGAGCTTGCCAAAACTCGCGACCAGAAAGTGTATTAATGTTTGCCCAGGTACTTAAAATAACTTCTTCCTCTGATGGCTTAAATCCACCACCACGGTTACGGATTTGATTATTTTCTTTGATTGTAATTCTCTTGTTTAATTTCCCGCTATTCATTAGCTGTCACCATAACAAAACTCTATTTGAAGGAGAATAGATTCTATCGATTGCGAAATTTTATTAACGGGTCTATCAGAAACAATCCCTCTATTTTCATAGAAATGACTTACTAGTAAACTAACAGCTAGCTTTTCCAACTCTTTCTTATACACAACTTTATAACCTGTTGCATTGAAAATGTATTCTTCAGCTAGAAGGATCAAGGAAGAGATCAAACGATCATCTTCTTCAAAATCCACTCGAATAAAACCTTTTACGTAGTTAAGTAACTCTGATTTATCCAAGTTTTATCATCCTTTTTATTCTTGTTTAGGAAGCTTAGCGAGCACTATTTTAGCTGCATCTTTATCAACTAATCTGCCGTCAAATCGGAAAACACCCTTTACTTCTGTTTTGTCGTGTCTCCAAGCCTCTCCACCAATTTTAGTAGATTCCACACTTAGCTGCTTTCTATCAAACATTGTATACAGAAGTTTCAAATCACCAATAATAAATGGGGTTTTTTCTTCATCTCCATCAGTTACATTTGCTAGGAATTTAGTTGGTACTTTAATCAGTTCCTTATCGAAAAGAGAATAGCCTGACTCTTTGGTTTTATCCTTCTGCAAGAATGGGGTACCGTCCTCTGGATATCGAAGTTTGTCGAAAAAGTCAAATCCAAAAGCATTCGTAAAAATCGCGATATTGTCACTATCTAAATCTTCCAAGTCGACGTTAAGTACTGTTTTAAATTGTTGAGTTTTTTCAAACCAATCTGAGGTGAAATCCATCTCCATTTTCGAATCTTCTAATTCTGGTGATTTCATAATTCCTTGTGCAGATTTAGTCCCCGTTCCGTTAAACACTTGATAGTTGTATGTGTTGAGCTCATTCTTAGCCATCCATTTGATGATGAATCCTAGAATATTCTCTGGTGTATCTTCTAACAATTCATTTGTTAAAGGGATAAATCCAGCATACTTACGAATTACATACTCTAGCTCATCGAATTCTGGTTCGTGTAGCGCTTGTATTGCTGCTCCTTCATCTACAGAAGCAAATCCAACAGCTTTAGGTTGATTAGCTTCAATCGGACGAGATCCTTTATGCGTGCCTACTGTTTCCAAGTTAATGTATTTACGGATATCAAAAGATTTTCTTTGCAGTTCAATAATTCGAGTTTGAACATCTTTTGGTACAATTAAGCCACCTTTTTCAGGAGTTCCTTCTTCCATCAAGTTTTTGAACTCTTCTTCTGAAGCAACACCAACGATAGCTCTTGCAAATACTAACGATAAATCAGAAGCAGCCTTCTTAGCAGCCGGTTCATTAGGTACCGCATTTTTCGTATCTTCATAGATTACTGAAGCTAAATCGAGTTCTTTTTGGAGATTATTAATTTCATCCACAAGCGCTTGTGCCTCATCTATCTTTTTCTCATCAAGCAACTTTTTCGCTTGAACCTTTTTAGTCTTAATCTTGTTTAACAAATCGCGTAATTCTTTTGGCATATTCATTTTCCTCCTAATTTGGCCACAAAAAAAGAAACTAGATAATTGCTAGTTCCAATTCAAGGGCTTTTATTTTATTTATTGTCGCATCACTCTGTATTTTTTCTTTTGGTGTTTTGCTTGATTTAAAATTGATTGGCGTATTCTTATATTCTTTAAAATAGTCAGATGCACAAGCAACTGCTTTATTTTCTTCGCCAACTTCAACCCTAAAGTATTGAGCAGCCTCTGTTCCATTGAGCCATGTTTCTTTTTGTACCAGCTGCCTGACGGTCTCTATATCCACACCATCAATTAAGTTAGCTTCATAGACTTTCATAATTCCTTCCTCGATAGCATCCAAATCATCTGCCATTTTACGCAGATCAAAAGCATTTCCCGCTAATCCTGCCCATGGCTTATGCACCATAAGAAATGCATTAGAAGGAATAATTACTTTATCTGCCGCGAAAGGTATTACGGACGAGATAGAAGCTCCCACTCCGTCGATATAGGCTGTTTTATAGCCATCGTGTCTTTTCAACATATTATAGATAGCAAGTCCAGCAAAAACGCTTCCCCCACCACTATTAATGTAAATGTTAAGGTCCATTCCTTTTACTCCATCAAGAAAATTCCTTATAGACTCAGGGTATTGATCAGTATCATCCCATGCTCCCCACCACGAAGAAACTATGTCTCCGTAAAAGTAAAGATCCGCCGAGTTCTCGGTTTGATTCTTAATCTTCAGCCACTTCATCTTCATTCTCACCACCTTTCGAGTTTGTTTTCACACCGTATTGTTTCCCAACATCCTTAAGTTTGATAAAAGTTCCATTAACTATAAGTTCATCTCCCCCTTCTTTTTGAGGTAAACCAAGCATCCGTCGCGACTCGTTCGGTGATTTGAGACCACTTCCAACAGCTTTCGCCAATCCTTCCATTTGTGTTTTAAAGTCCGCTCGAAGAATAACGTTTGTGTTGTAATTAAGCCGATGTCCTGATTCGATTTCTTCTTCGGATATTAACTTGAAACTTGTCTCTTCCTCATATGGCTTGATGATAGCTAATAAGGTATTGATATAGAAATCATGCTGTTGCATCTCGACATTGGCATAATTACCTTTGTCGTAGTTATTAATCATAGAAGGTTTGATACCGAATGCTCCTGCGATTTGCAATGCTGTGTACTTGCTAATTTCTAAGAACTGCGCATCGGCCATACTGATATTTAGTGGTTGTAGTGAAAACCCGAATGGAAGAGGAATGATTTTTCCAGCATTTTTTGTACCGCTAGCAAAATCCTCTATTCTAGCAGCCATTTTCCTACCTGCTTTTAAATCAAGATCCCCGGTATAATGAACAACCGCTTTACCCATTAATCCGTTTTTATAGTAATTGTTCAGATAAGAACCATTGTGTTGTGCATTTTCAATCGACACTTTTAATATATCTTTGATTGCAAGACCCATAATCCCATCTAAACTTACAGAAGTTTTGAAATGCATAATTTCATCATGTCGAAACTTATACATCTTACTAGATTTAGCATCCGTATATATATACCAGATTGCGTTTTTTGTTTTAAATATACCAGCATTGTCTATCCATACCTGGACTTGCTCTGTTGGTAATATCCAAAGGTCTTTGACTCCATTCAAATCGGAGTTTATATACACATAACTATTACCGTAATGATTTCTATTAATTTCAACCGTTCCCCAGAAAGTACTAGGTGTCATATAAGGATTGGGCCTTATTTTTAACAATTTAATCAACGGATGATTATGCACTTGTCTTGTTCCCATTTCAGTATCTTGATACATTTTAAGTGGTAGTTTAGATACACTTTCAGAAAGTAATCTTAGACAAGTGAAATAAGTTACCTCACTAAGTTTATTGCTTGGAATTTTCGAATCGATTCCCAACAACCTGAGAAATTCAGTTGAATCTAGTGAAACGCTACTTTTAGGACTAAACTTGTTAAAAAAATCTCGTATTTTCAATTTTCCACCTCCTTTATCACCATCCTAATTTCTCCAAATACTCATCCGTAACATATTGGTTAACATCTAACTCTTCTTGTATGGCCATTTTCCACGCATCTATAATTGCATCGACTGGATCAATTCTTTTTTGTTTCAGATCCTTGTCGAGTTTGATTTCTCCAAAAGAATTTGATACTGTTTTTGCATTCGCAACCGACCAAGTTAACAACTCATTCTTTTCATCATATTCAACGTTCCCAGCTTCCACTTCTAATCTGAAATCTACTGTAGCGTCATTTAAGTTGCGCGCTGATTGTACAATCGAAAGTGTATCGCACCCTATGTCTTCGAGGTCATATAAAAAAGCCGAGGCGTTATGAGGGTCATAACATATCAGCTGCAGGTCTAAATCATATTCTTCAATTATTTGTTTTAAGTATGAAATAATGTACTTATAATCGGTCTTAATGCCACCAAGGGTTTCCGTTACTGTTAAAAGTTTTTCTCGTATCCATATGTTATACGGGGCATCATCTGTTTTCATGTGTTCCACTACTCTGTTTTTAGGAATGAATGAGTGCGAGTGTACAAAGTACTTCCTAACTCCATCCACTACATAGGGAAATACCAACGCTAAACTTGTTAAATCTCCCCCGCTTGATAAATCGAGACCAGCATAGCAAATTCTCCCTCTCATATCTTCAAGAGTTCTCTTTGACTTACAAGCCTTCCAATGCTCCATATTCATATATTGATTCTCTGAAAATTGAACCCATATATTTAGACGTTTAGTCATGAAGTCTAGTAGTTCTTCGCCGCCCATTTCCTTAGCTTTTCGAGCAATATCTTCCATCGCTCTTATACCTTCAGGAGTCTTACATGTCAGAGGATTTGCTTTTATCCAGTTAGCAGGATCCCATATATCATCCTCTTTATCTAATTGTGCTATAAATACAAACTGGGTTTCATTCTGAATTACACCTTCTAGCACCTTTATACAGTACTCATATAACTGGCAACACGGACTATTCAAATCAAAGCCTGCTGTTGTAATTACAGAAATCAATGACTCTTTTAATTTCCCTGTACCACCCTCAAGTTGTTTATACATCTGATTAGTTTTATGGGCATGATACTCATCTACAATTCCAAGCAATGGTCGAAAACCATCAATCGATTTACTATCTCGACCTAAAGCCATAATTATGGAATTAGTTATTAAACATTCTATAGTACTGTTGTACTCTTTTATCTTAAATAGCTCGTCCAGGTCCGGATCAGCTCGAATAAACTTAATCATTTCTTTTAAGACTATTTTTGCTTGTTCTTGTTTTGTAGCAGTACAATAAATTTGACCATAATTATAGCCATCGAAATTACCATAGAAAGTTCCTAAGATACCGTTCTTCAATGACTTACCATTCTGACGACCTAATTGAATATAACTATTTCTAAATCGACGATAACCCGTTTCTTTATGGACCCATCCGTGTAAAGAACCCAAAACAAAAGCCTGGAATGGCTCCAGGGCTAATTGTTCTTTCTCATCACCTTCAACTAATTCTAGTGTTTCAGCATAATCAATAATGATATCTGCTTTTTCTTCATCAAACCTATAAACATATGGGGCTACTTTAGAACGTTCTATATCATCAAGGTGACGTTGTGCAGATAATCTTTCGTATTTACCAACTGTTATTCTTCCCTCTACGACATCTAAGGCATATTGGGTTACTCTATGCATGCGCTACTCACCTAGCAAACTTACTAAATTTATTCTTAGGCTTATCATCTTCCTTTTTCGGTATAACTAACTTTAATCGAGAGGTAATTGTCAGCCCAAGATCACTAGCAGCTGCTCGACACTCAGTAAAAAGTAGATTCTTAGACTTCATAAGTTTAGGATAATCTTCGTTAGCAACTACTTTTTTCGCCCCATCTTCAAAAGTCGCGATTTCTGTAGCTTTAATCTTCTTCAAGTCTTTAACAAGACGAATGTACATATCTCTCGAGTCAATGTAACGCGCAAGAGCGTCTACATCTAGATTACTAAATATCTCTAAACGGATTAATTCAGAAGATATTTCTTCAAAGTCTTTTTTTTGTTTAGCAGTTAAGTATGAAGGCGGAACTATCTTGTCTGTAAAACCCTTTACCTTTTCTTCGTGCTCTTGTCTTCTTTTAATTTCTTCCTTGGTTAGATGGTTTGACTTGCCTTTCCCTTGAATGACTGCTAGTGGTTCTTTATTTCTCCCGGCCAACTATAACACCCCCTTCAAAAAAATTTCAAAAACGGATTTTTTGCGCAAAAGACTGGGACAAGCGGTTTGGTGAATTGTGTCAAAAGTTCACACAACTCCCCCCTCCTGTCAGGATGCGACATTTTTCAACAATGCCTGTAGTTCCCTTTCCATCTCCTTCTTATTGCTCGGTCCTTTGTCGTACTCTTTATGAATGAACTTATGACAGTTTGCACACACAGAGATCAAGTTAGTATCTATTAATCCAAGTTTAGGATAGTCCTTTAATTCTTTGATATGGTGTACTATCTGCATAGGTTTGAACTTCTTCTTGCTTAAGCATAGTCTACAAAGACGGTGATCTCTTCCTCTTATTCTTTCACGAACAACTGACCACGCTTTGCTATTGTAGAAAGAAGAGGAGTCCTTATCACGTCTATACTTGTCATATAGCTTGTGACGCTCACCCTTCTTCTCTTCGCACTTTTCACACCTTGCAATACCCATAGAAATCCTTTTGCCACACCTACAAAGTTTTAATAAGGCCATACTTATTTACTTCTCTTGTGAGCAAAATGAGCGATACACAGAATAGGCAGCGTAACAAATAAAGTTAAAAACAATCCTACTTCAATCATAATTGATTTCCTTTACCTTCATCGGCCATTCAGATACTCTGTTAAACGCGTCTGCCATAGCGTAACTTAGCTCTTTAATTTCTTCTCCTTGCTCCGTAGCGATCTTCTTAAGCATTTGTATATCTTCTTCACTTAGATTCTTTTGAACCATCGCTCTCCATCTCCCCCTCGTTAATAACTTCTTCTTTTAAGGTGCGTATTCTGTTTCTGATTTCTTCTCTAAATACCTTTAGCTCTTTCCAAGTAGCATCGTACTCGTCTATACTTCTGGTTGTTCCGATGACTCCTAAGGATTCAAACATCCTCTTTGCTCTTTGTTGCATGGTTCTTATCTTTTCATCAGTAACAAAAGAAGTGTAGTGATGATTGCAATGAGGGCAAACGAAGTAGGTCTCAACGACACCTTTTTTGTGCTGCTTTTCCAAGGGAAATATCTCAAACTCTTCTTCACAATAATCGCAACGGACCATTTGCTTAATCAAACTGATTCCCTTCTGTCACTTTGAAAGTCATCGCCTAACAACAGTACCGCTTCCACTTGCTCAGGAGTTAAATCAAAACAGTATTTTTTGTTTTCTTTGATTATTCTTTCGCGAACATACCAAGCTCTTTCGCTAGGGTTGTGATTGATTGGTTTAAACCGCTTAGGTATCACAGGACCTTCACACCTCGAACACCTTACTCCATCTAATTCAGGTTGTTTATTAAAGACTGTCACTGTTCTGCAATTGTCATCGGTGCATTCATACATTAATTTCAATTTCTTTTCCTCCTTACAAGGATAGTTGTAAACCACATTACGGTAAAAATATGAAAGAACAACCATGTCTTTGAGTTGGTATTTAGAGTATTAACAATTGCTATTATTAAAAGAAAAGTGGGAAGTGATATTTTTAAAGATGAACAAACAATCTCTTTCATTTCTTGTTTCAAATCAATAGGTTTATATTCCATATTCCTTCACTCCCATAAGAAAAAGACACCCCTTAAGAGATGTCTTTTAGTCTTTAATATAGATTTAAACTTTCCTCGATTTCCGCGATTGGAAAATAGCTGCCGACCTCATTTGTTTCCTTTTCAGATATGTCTATACTAATTTCTCCGATTCCCTCAAACTCAACCGTTAATGTTTCCCAACCTTCCAGCGTCAATAAATAATCGGATACCGAACTATATCTAGTTACCGCGAAATCTTTTGGAGCAAATAGATCTTGGTCTTCCAACTTAATAACGGCATTAATTTCACCGTTTTCAAAAGTTAAGTCTTTTAATTCGTCGTCTTCCCCTAAACCTTCAAATGAAATTCCTTCTTTTATCTCTTCGATAGTTAGATCTTCAATATATGATGAATCACTTTCTTCAGCATTATCTTCAGGTTCAGCTTCTTCTTCACCTGGTGCGTTTGTTTCGGGTACTTCTGTTACTTCAATAGCTTCTACCTCTATCTTTTCGTCTTGATCCACGTCGGTATTGCATGCTGCTAAACCTATCACTGTGATTAATGATAAAAACATTAAATAATATTTTTTCATAATTCCATTCCCCCATTTTATGTATACATGTTTGTTATGATTTGCAACCGAAAAGGTTTCAAAGTAAAAATACCCCCGAAAGGATATTTGAATTAACTATTAATCTTCAAAAAGTACGCTTCCTGCATATTCGGAAGTCCGTTAGTCACAAAAAAATATAAGCCTATAAAAGCTGTTGATATTATTATTAGTTGCAGAGCTTTCCATTTTAACTTGAAAATAAAACCACCAATTATCAGCATAAGCAACACAGGTAACCCTATATACATGAAAACAGTTTGAAAAACTGTGAGTGCCATAGCATTCATCATGTTGGAAATATCATTCATAATCTCTTCTGGCATAAAAACAACTCCCTTCTACCCAATTATGAGCAAAAGGAACTACTTACACAACATCTTATCGTTCGTCAATTTATGACAACAATATAATCCTAATCATCGTCTTCTAACAGCTCCGTTTACTCTTTTGTAGGTGTCTCGATTCGTTCCCATAAGCTCTTTAATTTCCCATTCCTTTAACTTAGGCTTCTTAACTTGTTTTTTTATGTTATCTATTTGCTTTGGGGCAAGATGGTCCATTATTTTCATAACATCACCTTCTACGCGCAACAGAAAGAGGTATCTGGACAATTCCAGATACCTCTTTTCTATGCAAGATTTTTATTATCTTTTTTATAAACTATTACCTTACCAGGAAGCCTTTCTGGGTATTTCATTTTATAGTACTTCACTACTCTATTTTGAATCGACCCATCAAATGTAGCTTTCAAATAAGCTGCTGTAGGGTGATCTAAAAGTTGTTGTATCATATATGAACTAGTATTCGATAACCTTGCTATATCATTTTTTGTTAGGTCAGGAAAATATTTAACAATATACTTTATTATCCCATAGTCATCTGGTCCTAATGCTCTGTGATTTATAACTTTTTTTTCTTTTCTCTCCTCTTCACTTGGAAAAGAGAGATAGTCCAAGATAATGGAATTGTTATACAAATATCTTTTTATAAGAAGATTTCCCTGTTTTTGAATTTTTCTAGCACCCATCATAGAAATTTGATGTTCTTTCGCTATTTCTTCGAGGCTCTTTTCGGTCAAGAGGTAGTCAGTTACCATATTTATTTTGTTGGATGGCCACTCAAATAAAGACTCTCTGATCCATTTTTGGATATCACATTCGTTAAGATGCATAGCGTTACCTTGAATAACATCTTCTAAAGTACCGCCATCGTTATCACCATAAATTGTTAGTGGACTCTGTAGACTGATTTCTGAATTCGCCTTGTTCTTTTTTACGTATTGATGAAGAATAGCCTTTCTTATATACGAATAGGCTATAGATTCTATTTCGATGTTTGGGTTAGTCTCGAAATAAACAATTGCTTTTGCTAACCCAAGAAAACCACCGCCTTGTATATTATCAAAATCTTTATCCAAGAAGTGGTATCTATGCGCTACTCTTTTGACCATATCCCTATACTTCAATACAAGATTGGTTTTTTCATCTTCACTTAATCTCTGGGCTTCATTCATTTTAACCCACCATTTTTTCCTCGTTTAAAATTCTTATAGCCATCTGCTGCTTTATTTTTCCGTTCTTGATTTAAGTATTCTCCCTTTTTTAGTATCGGAGTAGTTGCTGCTTCTTTAGGAGACCAGCCCATTCGAATTCTACCCTTATAAGTAGTTGGTTTGATTCCGTTTTGAATAGCTAAATCAAACCACACTTTGTCCTCTCCTCTATAACCACTTGAATCGACTAGTTCCGCTGTAGCAGCTTCTATTAGAGACCAACCTCTTTTCGCTCGATGTCTGTATGTGCAGGTAGATATTCCGTTCTCTTTTGCGATTTTAAGATAATAAAAATAATCCTCTGACCTTTCAAACGACGAACCTTTTGTCGGTACGGTAATCGCTTCTTGGACAGACCATCCATAATTGTAAACGCGCGCTCTTACTGTTCGCTCCTTAATTCCGTTTTTTAAAGCTTCCTCTATATGAAGAAGAGTAAGCTTAAACATATTTGAAGGATCCTTATAGATGCGTTTATTTGTAATCTCTCTGTATTCAGATTGAGCTTTGTTACCTAAGTCAGATACTTCTTTTCTTGACATTATGGGAGTAATGGCAGCTTCTTCTGGAGACCAAAATAAATTATCTACCCTATCATAAAACACAGAATTACTTACTCCATTTTTATTAGCTACCTTTCGCCAATCATTATCATGCCGCTTTTGAAATGGTTGTTTAGTTGCAGCTTTCCTCGGGCCCCAGCCATATCTTAGTCTACTTTTAAATGTTCTCACGTTTATTTTGTTCTTTTTAGCCATCTCCAAGTATTTTTCCACTAAGACCACCCCTCTTTTAAACAAAAAAGCACTTATCGGACTCTATTACGAGTCAATAAGTGCTTGCATTTTTATTTTTTGTAAGACCTTTTGAGGATTCGAACCTCATTGAGAAAATTCCACAATGCAACCATACAAGGTCATAAAATCAGTTTTTCTACTCATTAGCATACCAACTAAACTAGCGGAAAAGACGTCAAAAGCACTCCACAGAATGGTCGGAAATCTTAAAAATCACGGCGGTTGGAAATTCCGTTTGTTAAAGTTGGTACACATAATGAGAAAGAAAATCCAGTCCTCCTAACCCTTCGGTTGGACAGGGTGTTTGGCATGGCACTTTGTGGAGCGCCTTCCAGCGTTTTAACAATAAGGTTCAACCACAAATCACCTTATGGGTTTTATACTCTCTAATCTGTTTCCTTAACACTTGCTCCCTGTAAGGAACAGGTGGCGAAAGGCATAATAGCCCGCCCCTATAAGCAAGTGAACATTTCGAAAGTATTGTATGCACCTCTCGCCAGCCTCTTCGTGCACTTGACGTCTCCTGTATTCAGACGCACCCCCAGTATGTATATGCGAGTAAGGATTTGCACCTTACATAAGCAAGGCAGTATTAAGACAGGCTTACCTTACTCTTGTGCCCCTTTCCTTACATCAGACATTAGCGTCTACCTATTCCGCCACCGCATGATCTAGCAAAAGCAGCTCGATTTTTTCGTTACTGCTTAGGTTTTGTTCTTACATTTTGTTACGTTATAAACGACGGCACCGCTTTTACGTAGGGATTAGTGTATGGGTGACACGTCCGAGATAACCTCGAACCCTATGCTAGGATTATACAACTTCCCTTTAACAACCTTCAAAATCTGTCATTAGTGTCCATTTTGTCAGAAGTGTCAACCAAATTTATTTACCACCGTACGATAATCGTTACCTTTCAAAAATCCAACAAGTTCAATTATATTTGATGGTGAGGAATTTAAATGGTGTAAGTAATCTTCCGCAAAACTAATTTTATCCGATCCGTAATCCATCTCATGCACGAAAGCCCCAACCATTAAAGTGTTGTTATACTTCTCTAGTTGAGTTAATTGGTGCAACTTCTCAATGTCTTTATGAATTTGTTTTATAAAGGAAAAATCATTTATAACGTTCAATCTTTCAATCCTTGCCTGAATATATTTAAATTCCACCATTACTATAACCTTATTACTCCAATATTTTAAAGGTAAAAAATCAGTCTGTTGCGGATCAACAACCGTCAAATCTATTCTGTTATGCTTGTCTCCATTCTTAATATCAAAATTCGATAGCGGTAACTCAGTAACAATCCTTAAGTTATTTTCCAATAAAAATTCATCTGATAATCTTTCCCTCAAATGTTTATAAAAAGCACATTTAAGGGTATCTTCATTTGAAATCATTCGTTTATCCAAATCATCTTTTATGTTGTTATTCCAGATGTACTCTATCGCTTCTTGAATCAATTTCCTTAGAACCATATGAGCTCCTCCTTTAGTGGTTTCGCATCATTAATTTATATCGTCGCCATATAATTCCCATGCTATCTTTTTAACTAGAAGTCTTTTAATCTCGTTTAATCTTTGTCTAGAAACACCTACATGACTTGCAATCATATTCATTCTTTCGCCATCTAATATGCACTCTAATACTGTAGATTCTTTTTGATCTGTTAACTTAGCAGCCGCTATATCAATCTTTTTGATCTTTTCTTGAAGAGCTTTTAATCGCTTGTACTGTCTATCATATTTCTCTTCACTTACAGACATTGTAGATGGTTTAGTGCCTTGGGCCTTGGGCAAGGTTGCTTCAACGCCATATTGAGCCACCAAGGAACTCTGCGGAATAAAACCTTTAAGAGCCTTGTCTAACTCCTTTTGTAACCTATCAATCTCACGCATCATCCAATGATAACTGCGTAGATCTTCTTCAGTCTTTTGAACAACTTCAATTGCGGGTTCTAAAACAGTGAAGGCTAGTTGACCTTCCTGATTTATAAAACTAGCTTCCGCTTCGGAAGTGCTGCGACGATTCCATTCCTTACATGTATTTATCTCACCTATGCTTCTGTTATGGATTCTGCAGATACTTTTTGTCCCCCATAAGCTACCTGGACAATTACCACATACATTTTCTATTAGTATGTCTCTTGGAATCTCATTCATATGAGATTCATCTCTTTAAACTTTGATTGAGTGTTTTTATTTACTAACCGTATTTTTATTTCCTTTTCTCCTGTTAAATTATGTGAAACCCACTCTTCTTTTGGTATACCTACGGTTTTGGCGGAAACTGAAACCTCTAATACATCTACATCATTATTAGGCAATACTTTGACAATCTCACTAATCATTTTATTTTTAGCAACCATTTACTCCACCACCTTAAATTTAATAATTTATAAAAAAATAATAGGCATAATTTCGCATGCTTTGGCAAATACTATTAATATCCGACAATATCGGATATATAAAACTATAAAACTACAAATGGGGATGATCTAGATGACAAAAATCATTGCTGCAAGAGTCAGAGAACAAGGTGTTAGTTTTGCTGTTGTTAGAGTAGAAAGCTGGGTTATTAACAGTCAACTTGAATCTAACAAACTTATTTCACAATGTAGGCCATTATTTGATGGAGTGCCTGTTGTATTACTAGGTAAAGACTCATTTGGAAGATTTAAGTATTATGGGAGAAACGATATAGTAAGGTTTCTATCAAATATTGATCCCTCTCGACTTCCGTTTCGAGAATACTTTATCAACTAGTACGGAGTAGAATTAGGCGGCTTTTAAAGTCGCCTAATTCTATTATTCATTAACTACTTCCGCATCTACACCATCAACGACTAAGAAGTCTGCTAAGATTTCAAAATCATTGCTCGCTACAACCATGTCCCAAGCTAGGCCTTCATATCCATAATCTTCTTCAAGAACCTTTACTGCTCTGTCGAAATTTGTGAATTCATATTCACCGAAATTTATAACTAAAGTTTGTATCAAATCAATAACCCCCAATTTCATTGTTTCTTCGAAATGTGCAGTTACATTTGTCTATCAAATGAATAATTTCTAAATCCACCATCTTCTAAATAGATAGTTATACTTGTAGTTTCAACACCTTTGGTATCGTCAACATACACATCAACTTCGACTTTTTCTATATCTTCATGGAGATAAGTAACTTGGTCGACTAATTCACTCATATTATTTCTCCTTTTCCTCCTTAGGCATTTTTGCTTTCGCTTCTTTGCACTCATTACATAAAGCTGTATATATAGCGTGAAAATAGAACCTTTTACAATTGTTGCAGGATTTGAATATTGCCATATTTGACCTCCTGTGTTCAATAAAATCTTTCGTGTTTTTCTCCTGTAATTTTCTCTAATTCATTAAATGCAAATTCTTTGTGTGTAAATCCTAATCTTCTTGCAGACCAGAGGTTTAAGCTTATTAATTCATTTCTTTCACCGACTACTTTTGTGTACATATCCAAGTATGATTGGTGGAGTGCCTGAAAGTGTTTTACTTCCTTTCTCAGCTCTTCAATTATTTTGTTTTTAATTCTCAATTGGTCTACCGCGTGATCAAAATCATCTTTCAACAATTGATATTTAGTTGATTTCATTTACTAACTCCCCCTGCTCGAACCATCTTCTATGCTAATCTTAATTTTATATTTCAACGCGTTAATCTCTTCTTTCGTGCTCTCGAAAGCGTTCGTCCAGCGCTTCATATTCCCGTACGATTCTGCTTCCTCTTCGCGTAAGTCAATGATTGCTAATTCTGCTTCGGCTGCTTTATTTTTAGCAGCTCGTATATACGCTTCCGCATACACTCGTTTTCTGCTTGCATACACTCTCTTATAACGTTCCGAAAACTCGGCAGACAATTTCCCAATGAATACGAGCATTTTCGATAAGATTTCGATACGAGCCATTTCCATATCGTCTGGAGGAAGAACTTCTAATTGCTTTTGATACTTGATGATTTCGAGTAAGTGAATATCCGTCCAATCCTTCTTCAAACTACTTACCTAACTTTCTCTTGTGCTTTTGCCATTTCTTCCTTTGACTCTTTTTCTTACGAAAGAATTTCTGCCTAGCAATCTTCTTACTAGCTTTTAATTCCTTATCTATTAATACAGAGTTATGATATAAAGGTTTTATGTTATTCCAAATTGCACATACTCTGTCTCTTATAGAGTAAAATAGCTTAAAAAATTCACCTGCTACAAAGGAAAATCTATCTTCTAAATCAGCAAGGCTTTTTTGGAGTCCGCCACTAGCAGCAAAAAGTTCGTAATCAATCGCTTGCTCTGCAGTCATAACAGATACTTCAATCCTGTTAATCACTCTTTTCTCAAATTCATCTAACGAAATCACTGGAAGCCCTTCTGATTCACGATATATATTTAATTCCTTGTGTGCCTGATGGATCTTGTTCCAAACGCTAATTGTACGTTGCTGCATCTTATCTAGTTTAAACACTTAATATGACCACCTTCCCTATGAAATTGGCTTTTTGATTCTCCAGTAAGCAATTAAAGGAAACAATTTAAATTCAATAACCATTCCTAATAGATCACTGTCGTGGACTTCAAATCCTATACTACAATTTCCCCATCTTAATCCGTAAACAAAGTTCTTCTTTGCGATCCTCAATTGTGTTCACTCCTCTACAGACTTTCTTTGCTTTTCATACTCTTCAACTGTTATCCCTATAGCACGAGCCATAGCTTTTGATTTGCGGTAGTTTCCCGCTCTGTTATAGATACACTCCATATTTCCGATAATGCGCCACCATGTGCGTCCCTTGTCGTCTAGCTTGTATGCAATTGCATCACTTTGGAATTCCTCTGGAGTAATATTAGAGGTAGCCCATATCGGTTTGTCTGCTCGTTCTCGACCGTTAAAGATTTGAAAAATCCAATCTTTCTCTTCGTCCGTCAATCGTTGGCTACTCATGAAGTCATCCCATACAAGAAGATCCGCTCTTAAGCAAGCATCCATAATCTCGTGAAAGGATTCTTCATTTCTAAAATTCTTGGTAGCTGCTAATCTACTAAGCAAGTCTTTTTCCGTTAGAAAAATAACGGAGTAACCTTTAACGATCAGCTCATTTCCTCCAGCTGCTGTTAAGTGACTCTTTCCGTTTCCTGTCTCTCCAAAGATGAACACTCCTAATCTTCCTCTTTCCTCGAAGTTCTCTATCGCTTTTTTTATTTCTTTGTAGGAGTTTTCAGCACCGTCACGTAGGATGTAGTTGGAAAAAGTCATGTTTCTTATGTCCTCTAAAGCGCTGCTTAGTTTTAAAGCCTTCTCGATTTTATGTTGCTTTAATCTTCTCTCTTGCTCTTTGTTAAAGTCCTCTCTTTCTTTTATGACACAGGGACAAGCAACAGGTACCCACCTTGTACCTTTTCCGAAGGGATGCTGTATTTGGATTCGCTCTATTTCGTTTCCGCATTTTTCACAATGAACTGGCTCTAGTTTATTTGAAGAGTTGGACATTCCCATCCCCTTCATCACGCTTTCTAACGCTTCCTTCATTCTTTGGATCCTCCTTTGGATAAATTGGTTTTTTCGGTAATTGCTTCCGTTTCGCTTGTATTTGGATCACCAATTGATCGAACTTCTCCCTAAGCTTTGAAACTGATAAAATATTGGCCTTCCAGAAAGAATCTTTTTGGCACCAATCAATCACATAAATTATTTGTTCTTCCGTACGTTTATCTCTCTCCATCGTTAACCGGATATCATCAGCCCATTTTTGTAAATCTGGTTTTTTATGGTTAGGGTTATTTTTTAATATCTGGTTATATAATCGTTCTGCTAATTTAAAGTGGGTGGAGGTAGCGTCGTAAATCTTTTTACGACTATTCTTTTCTTTTATTTTCTTTACTTTACTTTCCTTTACTTTACTTTGGGGATTAATGTTAGCATTTTCCCCCTCTTTAGCAGAGTTAATGTCTACATTAATTCCTTCTAAGAACAAGTTTTTGTATTCCATAACCTGAGTTTCCGATAACAATAAATACTCGTTTTTTATCTTCGTTTCTTGCCTTCTAGAGGTAGCTTCCAAATACCTAATTTGAATGCCTTTCGATGTAAGGATATTATATTTTTCGTAAATATCCTTAGAAAACAAATCCCATTTTATGCAATCATTAACTACATCATTAATTACATTAATGTCTACATTAACTACCTTTGAAAAGAGTAGGCGTTCCCTCTCTGTCCATGAATAATAGTAGCTGTTTTTATAAATTTTCATCATGAGCTTAACAACTATACCGAAACCCTCTAGACCGTGTTGGGCTTCAATTAGCGCTACTTTATCATCTTGATCTATATCTACATCCAAAGGGAAATAGTCTAACCCTTCTTTTTGTGGTCTGGCCATATCACCCACCTCCACCTTTACATTCCATTCTCGTAATGTTTATCTTTGATTCTAGGAGTTTTCATTGGTTAAAAAAGCTTATAAGAGTGCCAGGAAAGAAGAGCGCTAAAAACAGCATTCAAAGAACCTAGAAGGATAATAAGCTTGTCCGATTGCATAATTCCATGTTAAAATCTTTCTAATACAAATCAATTCTCTATCTGCAGTTATGTGTTGGCGCACTTCAGCTGCTTTTTTCTATTTTTGGACCAAAATATCTTTGATACTGCCTCCGTTGAAAATCTATAGCGAGAGCAAGTTGCAAACAATATTGTTGATCTAGAGTCCTACCTGCGACTTCTAATTGACCTATCCTATACCCTAAAGCTTCTACAAAGCAGAGCATTTCTCCACCGTCTACAAATGGTGTGTTGTTGCTCAAAAGCTTGTTATAAGCTAGCTTAATATAAGGAATTTTTCCTTCCTGTAAAACTTCAAGCGCTTGAAGATATCTTCTTAAAACATCAACAATGATCCCACGTTGACCAACAGTGATATTTAATTTATGCATGTCTCCCATACCCCTCTTTCTTGTAATGGTCTTAAAATCTTATATCTTGTCTTATCAGCAACTGTTCTCTCTGTGGTAAGAGATTTGGTTTTTAATGATGTTTCATGACACCTTTTAAGACTACTCATATTCGTAGTAAAGTTAACAAGGAAGAGTGTGATATCCCAATTAACGTACTCCCGTAGGAATCCCGCGACATTATCACCAATAACCTCGTGCTCTCCGATACCTTTTATATATTTTTTTGTGTGGTAATAATCTTTAATTCCAAAACGATCGCCGTCATATTCTTTGGTGATTGGAAAAATGGTCTGGAATTCAGCTGGTGTGAGCTTGCTTATTACACGCTCTATATTCTTTATCAGTTTCAACCTTGTAACTAAAGAACGGTACTCCTTAACCTCGATTCTCTCTGCATTAATCATCTTTATTCCTGTAAAAACTACACGTTTTAAACTATCAATATCGTAACTATCATTTACTTCAACATGCTGAATCGCTTGGTGAATTGAATGTATAAACAGTCTGCTATATATAGCTAAAAGTTGTTCTTCATCCTCTTTTAATATTGGCTTAATTTGCTTCACTGTGTTTCACCTCTTTCTCTCTATCTACAACCGCTAGAATATTACGTTTTTGAAGGGTTTCATGAATAAACAACCTTCCTTTTTGAGTCCACTTTGTGTTTAAACGCGCTTCTCCAGAGTCATCAATAAATGTTTCAGATTTTGTATAGCCTTTATCATGAAACTGACTATAAAGAAACCACTGCTTACTTTGTTTATATTGAATACCTTCCTTGTGTAAAATTTTATTTAACCCTTGTGCGGACATCCCATAATCCTTTGCAATTTGTGTGACGGTTAATAGTTTTTTAGACTTTAAGATAGTATCGAAATAAGTTAACTTCGGCTGTGCTTCTGCTACTTGTTGCTCGAGCATTTTATTTTGGATTGAAAGGCGATTCTTTTCAACTTTCTCTGCTTTTAATTTTTCTAACAAACCAATAGTGAAGTCAGGATTTGCTATTGCTAGTTCTAGTACACTATCAGTTAGATATGCGCCATGCTTTTGAACAGATGGCATAACATCATCAAATATCCATTTTTCATATTGTTTAGCCTTTGTTTGAATTTCCGTATTTTTACTTTGTTTGGATGCTGCAACAATCAACCTTGTGACATTTCCTATAGAAATGAATTTTTTTAATTGCCTGCGTCCTAAAGTATCGATGACTGTATAACTTATACACCCATCTTCATCACAATGATTTTTCACAGCATGCTCAGGTTGTTTATACTCCAAAGCGCTTGCAACATCTGTTGCTCCAAAAAATTCCTTACCATTCTCGATTACTACTGGAAGTTCACCGAACATCTTGTGGTTAAATGTTTTTATTCCACTCGTTCCTCCCACTCCTGTTTGAACCCCTACTCCGTGGACCGCGCTACTCATTTTCCAGCTCCTCACCTAACATTTGGTTAAGACTTGCTGCAAGTGCTTTAATTTCTTCTATTGCAAGATAAACTTCAACAACATTTTTCCCTTTCTGTACTTCTTCACCGGCTTCATTCCTATCGATAATAAATTCAGTTACTCTTACCAATGCACCAGATCCGATATTATCTGTTTCTATTGCTACCGAAACATTTTCAAAATTAAGTTCAGTGTTCTTAAAAATCATCATCCCTATTCCCCTCCATTTTTAGTTCTTAAATTCTATAATCTGATTTAATCTAGCGTTAGCAATCTCATGCATTTTCACAAAGCTAGGATCGTCAGATAAATGGAACTCCTCGCTAATCATAAATGTCACTAATCTTTTTAAGCCCTTTCTAGTCATGGTATTTATACATTCTGCGAACAACTCAATGTAGGATTTGTCTGGAGTCATTACAATTCCTCGTTTTTCAAATGAATCACCCATAATCATAATAAGCGCCTCGGAGCTCCAGTCTGCACTAGGACTCTCTGCTATAACTAAACTCATAGTCTACCATTCCTCCTTTTTCCCAATTGTTGCTTCTAACTTTCATCACTGCTAACCTATTAGCTAATTTTGTTATATCAGAAGCGTTCATGCTCAATTCCCTTACTATTCGACAACATTTACGGCCTATTAACACATGAAATTACTAACCTCTTTTTATTCCGACGGCATTTCCTTTTTTATGAGTTTATTCCCCAGCCGGGTTCGACATCATAGACCAAAAAAAAGTTGAGGTTTTCACCTCACGTTACTGATTGATATTAATAGTTTCTTCTGTAATTTGATTGAGTTTATCCGTATGCTTATGTTCACAACCCCTGTTGCAAAAATAGCTGTGTGGATAAATCTCTTTACCGCAATTCAAACAGGTTATTCTTTCGATCACGAACTATAACCTTCAGCTGCAATCCATTCATGTAGTTCCTGCTTTAATGACATGATTTGAATATGCTGATCTTCGTTACAGCCCCACGAATTTGACACTACTGATGTGTAACCAGCAATCGCCTCCGGAAGAGTTTTAAAAGAATCTATACCTGGAACTTTTAATTGATTTCCTTCTAACTTAAGAATTTCTAAGAATTTTTCTTTTTCTTCTCGGAAAGCTTCTACATACTTCACTTTTAATTTAGCTACGTCACCTTTATATGGGCGGAACTTAAATGATCCTCTACCTGTTTCAGTGTTAAAATCACAAGTTTTTGATATCACGACTATATTGCCTTTAGGAGTTGAGTAGACCGTGCTCCCAGTGGAGGAATGGCCAAGAAATTCAACTTCACTAGCCTTACATTTATAAAATTTAGATAGAAGCTCCCACTCAAAATAGAATCCTTTTTTAACGATGTTTGTGTCATATGACATTATTGAAGCTCTCATCGTCTCTTAGCTGCTCCTTCCGTGACATCAAGGCCTAATTTCTCGAAATCACCTTTATATATCGTATAAACGCTGAAATAGTTATCTTTATCGTGATAGGCTGTAGTGACGCAATAATTCTCCTTCCGAAACCCTTCGGAATAGAAGCGGAAGAAAAAACAGGAATCATTTTCTTCGATGATAAATTTTCTAATGTAACAGGATCCGCGACTTGTCTCGTACTTAATCCTTCCTGCGAATTTTTCAGCTGCTAATTCAGCTAAGGCTGTAAAATTAAAATCTCTACCAATGTGACTATATTTACTTTCAGTAAAGAATTGACTTTCTTCTGTATAGGCAAATGTTTGTATGATTTTTTTATCCATATCTTCACCCTCCTAACGACTAAGAAATAGATCTTGCTTTTTCTTCTTTACGAGACTGGATCCACTTTTTAAAATCTTCCTTATCCACTCTCTTCGTGTTACCGATGTTGAAACTAGGAATGCCACCAGCAAATTCTGTCATATTAAAGAGTTCATAGACTCTTCTTCTAGAAATCCCTAAAAAATCAGATATGTGTTGCGCTGTTAACGTATCAGGTAATGACTCCCATGTTGAATTTGGCATTTCATTTCACCTCTCTTAATATTTGATTCCATCCCACTAAATTCTTTATCGAGCACGATACAAGGTAACAAGATTGAAATTCGGAATATAAAATCCTATTTTTAATGAATATAGGGGAAAATAATTAAGCTGAGTTTGATGCTTGCTTTAATTTTTCTAAAACATCTTGTGGCAATTTTTCACGATATGCCGCGGCCCTTAATTCTAAATGGTCTATTTTTAAAACTTCTGACAATATAAGGTTTACTTTATCGCTCGCAGGAGGCTTTTTTCCATTCTGCAGTTTACTTAAATATCCTTTATTCAAATTAAAGCCGTATTGATTTATTTTGGTGCATATCTTTGAGAGGGATAAATCTGTATTTGAGATTGCAGTTTTCAGCATTTCAGAATATGTCAATTTTATTTTCACCTCCACTTAAATACCAAGTAGTCAACAGAGCACTTTTCGGTCAACTAAACCCGTTGACTAGATAGTATCACTTGAGAGACCAATAAGTCAACGCTTTTTAGACACTTTTTAGTGCGCTTTGTTGAATTAAAAGTCAACAGGGGCTAAAATAAGACATAAGGAGAGGAAGGTGTGTCTTTAGTGAATTACCACGAATTACTTACTCAATACATAGAACAAAGTGGATTAAGTTTAGGGGAACTCTCTTTAAGGTTGAAAAACGTTGGAATAGAAATAAGCAAATCTTATATAAGTAAACTGAAAAATGGCGCTAAACCACCAGCATCGGATGAAATAAATAAAGCTATCGCAGAAGTAACCGGAGGAGATCCAAATGCTTTAATTTGGTGTGCATATATAGAAAAAGCACCCGAAACAGTAAAGCGAATGATAGATTTGCTTAGTCCTGTCTTAGAAGCATACAATTCAGTAGATAAGGAAAATCCGAACATAGAATATTCTCCGGAAGATCCGCGATATGAAAGTTATCATAGAGCTATAAATGAGTTCATTCACGAAAAAAAACACAAAGAATTATACAGTAGTTTTCTTGAGGAAAAACCAGATGAATTCTCAGACACGATGCACCAACTTTATCTTCAAAAAGCACGAAGAATAATTTTCGAAACACCTCCTGGAGAATTAGATCAACTCGCAGTCATTAATGCAATAACGAACTCATATTCTTCTTTAGAATTTAGACTAAATCAAATTCTTTACTTGTTGTTAAAACCAGATAATAAAGATGCTAATGCAAGAATTGAATATCTCGAAGAATTCACATTGAAAGATAAATTAAGAAATCTTCTACCAAAATATTTGGATTACGATATTACACAAGAAGATTTTTATCTTGATTTGCTTGAAGTGATTAACCTAAGGAATAAAATCGCTCATCATTCAATAAATACTTTAATCAAAAGAGACGAAGCACAAAAATATGTACTGACCGTTGGAACAGCAATTGAATCAATTAATAGTTACGCCAAAAGAAAAGGTATTGAATAAATACCTTTTTTATTTTTTGCTCGAGTAGGCAATTATAAGCAAGAGCAAAGCGAATTATATAAATATGATAAATATAGAGTGAATTTTATACCTTAATAACTTAAGAAGGATACCAGGGAGGAGGCATCAGATGAAAGGACATTTTTATAGACCAAAATGTAAATGTGAAAATAAAAAGAGATGTAAATGTGGTGCTAGTTGGGCATACATTCTAGACGTTGGAACTGATCCGAAGACAGGAAAGCGAAAACAGAAAAAGAAAAGTGGATTTAAAACAAAACAAGAAGCGCAAAATGCGGCAGCAGAACTTATATACGAGTTACAAAAAGGGACATATGTTAAAGAGGATCCAAGCTTAACCTTCGAAGAGTTTGCTTATGAGTGGCTTTCCATGTATGAGCGTACTGGGAAAGTAAAGGAGAGTACAGTTCGAGTGAGGAGGCATGAAATTGCTCGTCTATTAGATTATTTTGCGAAACTTAAACTTAAAGATATAGCGCGGAAAAGATACCAGGATGCTATAAACAGTTTAGCTGAACGAGGATTCGCACAAAATACCATAGAAGGTGCTCATCGGACCGGCAGGATGATCTTTAAAAAGGCCGTCGAAATGGAAGTACTGAAGAAGGATCCTACAGAATTTACTCACGTACCAAAAAAACAAAAAACAGTAGAAGAATTAGAAGGGCGAAAGGATATTCCGAATTACCTAGAACGTAAAGAGTTGCAGACCTTCCTGTCTATTACCCAAGAAGTGGGTTTAGAGTTAGATTATCTAATCTTTTTAACTCTTTCCTATACCGGCCTGAGAGCTGGAGAACTATGTGCGTTAAAATGGCGTGATATTGATTTCCAAGAACAAACGATTAGTATTACTAAAACATATTATAATCCAAGAAATAATAAAAAAATGTACAAACTTTTGCCACCTAAAACGGCAACTTCTATTCGGGTAATTGATGTTGATGAAATAGTGCTTAATGAGTTAAAACTCCGCCAAATTTCTCAAGAAAAAAAGAAGACCCGCCTTAAAGAAGCATACCACGATGAGGATTTTATATTTACCGATGAGTATGGTTACCCCATCTATTTAAAAAAAATTGAAAATAGAATGAGTCGTCTGTTAAAGTTAGCAGAATTAAATACGGAGCTTACACCTCATTCACTTAGACATACACATACCTCACTCTTAGCTCAAGCTCGTGTTAGTCTTCCTGAAATTATGGAGCGTCTAGGGCATAAAGACGAGGACACTACAAAAAACATTTACTTACATGTAACTAAAGACATGAAAAAAGAGGCTTCCAGAAAGTTTAAGATCTTAATGGAAGAACAATAATGAATATGTATATAAAATAAAAGCACCTGACAAATGAATGTCAGGTGCTAACACGATAAACTTATGCGAAGTAGACTCCGCCATTACAAACCGGGCGAACCGATTTTTTCCTTAAAATGAATGTTACACTAACTAAGTTATAAAGTCAACTAATTTAGCGAAGTATTTATAAACTGCTATCAAGCCGTCTTGTTTCTCATATGCATTAACTTCTCTTTTTGTTCGGTCTAACAGTAGTTTAAGGTCACCATATCTCGCCTTCTTTATACCTTCACTGTCGATAAATGTGTAATGGACATAAATCAATGCAGTTAAGTCATGCACTTTGCGATTCGACAATCGCTTTTTCCTAGCTGAAGGTGATAACCCGGGTACTTGTTTTGTAAATTCAGTAATGGGTTTTACTATTTTATTCTTTCCAATTTGATTTATGCTAGCTATGTCCATTAATATCGGACTATTATGGGCTGCTGTATTTCTAATATTTTTCACATATTTTAATACTTTTTGAATTTCATAATAGGAAGCGGGTCTACTTTTCCTTTTATAATAATACTCCACGAATTTAACAAAGTTTCCAAATGTCATAACCTCAAACAGTACCCAAATAGGGGGCTTCGCATGATGTTTAACATAAAGTCCATAATTATAATGACTCTCTTTTTTTAATGCATGCATGTAATCATCAATCGAGCTACCATCATGAGCCAAAAAATCTGAAACAACACTATAACCATCTTCACTGGGATCGTTTGTTATATCTGTAAGAAGCTTCGTTTTTATTGCATGTTCTATATCTAAACTCATATGCAATACCAAATATCGCAGTCGCATATCTATAGTTGCCAAGTCTTGCAATAGTTTAAAGTCTAGTTTTACATACTGATCACGATTATTTTTTTCGAAGTTCTTTCTATACGCTGTAATTTTATAAAAGTAATTGGAGGTTTGAAGTGTGTTCTTAGCATTTTCTTTTGAGATCAGATCAAACCTTACATTTTTATCCTCTAAATGTTTGATCATTTCATCGAACCCTAGTTTCCTTTTCGCTGCCTTACTTGTAGCCACAGTTGTCATACTCACACCCCCAATCCTTTTTCATCTATCCTTAATCTTAAATAATTAAAATAAAAATTGGAAGTGTATTTACATGGAAATACTTTGTTACATCCTTCCTTACTTTCATTTTATTAAAAAAAGAGGCTCCCAAAAAAGTTTATGGGAACCTCTAAATGTTACTCTTTCAGGACCAACGTTACCCTAATGTTACCCTCGAGTAATTACCAGAAAACAAAAATCCTTATAACCATTGATGCGCAAAGGTTTTATGATGTTAATTACATCATGCCGCCCATTCCACCCATTCCGCCCATGTCAGGCATTCCGCCGCCAGCACCAGCTGGTTCAGGGATGTCTGCTACTACTGCTTCAGTAGTTAAGAACATTGCAGATACGCTTGCTGCGTTTTGAAGTGCAGAACGTGTTACTTTCGTAGGATCTACGATACCAGCGTCGAGCATGTTAACCCACTGGCCAGTTGCTGCGTTGAAGCCAATTCCTACTGCTTCTTTTTTCAGACGATCTACGATTACGGAGCCTTCTAATCCAGCGTTGTGTGCGATTTGACGTACTGGCTCTTCCATTGCACGTAGTACGATGTTTACACCAGTTGCTTCGTCGCCTTCAGCTTGGATTTGTGATACTTTGTTGTAGATGTTTACAAATGCAGTACCACCACCGGCTACGATTCCTTCTTCAACCGCAGCACGAGTAGAGTTAAGTGCATCTTCAATGCGAAGTTTACGCTCTTTTAATTCTGTTTCTGTTGCCGCTCCAACTTTGATTACAGCTACGCCACCAGCAATTTTCGCTAAGCGTTCTTGTAATTTTTCACGGTCAAACTCAGAAGTTGTATCTTCTAATTGTGCACGGATTTGGCCAACACGAGCTTTGATATCTTCTGTGTTACCATGTCCATTTACAACTGTAGTGTTTTCTTTTGTTACAACGATTTTGTCAGCGCGACCTAATTGGCTGATGTTCGCAGATTTAAGGTCTAAACCTAATTCTTCTGTGATCACTTCTCCACCAGTTAGAACAGCGATGTCTTGAAGCATAGCTTTACGACGGTCACCAAATCCAGGTGCTTTAACAGCTACTGCATTGAATGTTCCACGTAATTTGTTCACTACTAATGTAGCTAACGCTTCACCTTCTACGTCTTCAGCAATTAGTAATAGAGGCTTGCCTTGTTGTACTACTTGCTCAAGAACTGGAAGGATTTCTTGAATGTTTGTGATTTTTTTGTCAGTGATTAGAACGTATGGATTATCTAGAACAGCTTCCATTTTATCAGAATCTGTTACCATGTATGGAGATGCATATCCACGGTCAAATTGCATACCTTCTACTACTTCAAGTTCCGTTGTGAATCCTTTAGATTCCTCTAAAGTGATTACTCCGTCGTTACCAACGCGCTCCATTGCTTCCGCAATAAGCTGGCCTACTTCTTCGTCAGCTGCAGAAATTGCTGCAACTTGAGCGATAGAAGCTTTGCCTTCGATTGGCTTGGAAATGTTTTTTAACTCTTCGATTGCTACTGCAACAGCTTTTTCGATTCCTTTGCGCACGCCCATTGGGTTTGCACCTGCTGTTACGTTCTTTAAGCCTTCGCGGATCATTGCTTGAGCAAGAACAGTTGCAGTTGTTGTACCGTCACCAGCAACATCGTTTGTTTTGCTAGCAACTTCTGCTACTAATTTAGCACCCATGTTTTCGAATGCATCTTCTAATTCGATTTCTTTTGCAATTGTAACACCGTCATTCGTGATTAGAGGTGAACCGAATTTCTTCTCTAATACTACGTTACGTCCCTTTGGTCCTAATGTTACTTTCACTGCATCAGCTAATTTGTCTACACCGCGTAACATTGAACGGCGAGCTTCTTCACTGAACTTAATCTCTTTTGCCATGATTGATAGACCTCCTCAGTAAAGTTAAAGTTTATAATATCTATATTTTGCGTAGTTACCTGTTGATTTCCGCTCTAGGCGTTCGTTCCAATCAACCGTAAGTTCAATACAACTTTTATTTATTTGGCTCTGTTAAACACCGCTGTTGATTTCCGCACGAGGCTTCGCTTTCCGCGGGGCGCTTGTGGAGCCTCCTCGGCTTCGCCTGTGGGGTCTCCACAAAACGCTACCTCCCGCAGGAGTCTTCACCTCGTGCTCCAATCACCAGCTAGGTATCTAATAATCAACACTGTACTTTAACAGAGCCATTTATTTATTAATTTACTTGCCTACTACAGCAAGTACGTCTGTTTCTTTTAAGATTAAATATTCTTTGCCTTCGTACTTTAATTCTGTACCAGCATATTTTGAAAAGATGACGCTGTCGCCTTCTGAAACTTCTGGTGCAACACGCTCTCCGCTGTCTAATACTCGACCTGTACCAACTGCTACTACTTTTCCTTCTTGAGGTTTTTCTTTAGCAGAGTCAGGTAAAACGATACCACTTGCCGTTTTTTCCTCTGACTGAACAAGCTCAATTACAATGCGATCACCTAATGGCTTTAACATGAAAACAACCTCCTCAATTCATATGTAATGTTAGTTTTAATTATTAGCACTCTTCATCTCCGAGTGCTAACACAATTATTATAATAATGAATCTTATCCCTTTTTGCAAGTATCTTTACTTAAAAATTTTTATACGCTTTCAACCTTTTCCATTATCTCACAACTCTCCCTATCTAAACGTAAATGGAAGATTATTTTTCGTAAGGACCACAAGTAATGGGAACCTTATCATTATAAACGACGGCTTGTTGTATGGTACAATACGAAAAGCATATAAAGACAAATAGAGGAGTTTGCTATGACGAAAAAGTATTGGTATGTCATCTTAACCTATGTATTAATGCAGCTATCTGGAGTCATTGGATTCCCAATTCTTTTAGGACTAGGCGTTGAAAGAGAACACGTTATCGGGTATTGGACATTCATTAGCTTCACTATTGGGTTACTCATTGTATGTTGGATATTAAGGAAAGAATGGAAAGAAGGAGATTTTCGTGGGCCAGTCGCATCGGTTCCCAAAATAATCCTTTGGTCTTTCCTCGGTTTTTTTATGGCATTATTCGGGCAAGCCATTGCTGCACAAATTGAACTTCATTTATTCGGAATTGATCCGGGATCAGAAAACACCCAGCAAATTATGGGGTTTGTAACAGCTACTCCTATTATGATTTTTGCTATAACAATAGCAGGTCCGATTTTAGAGGAAGTTATTTTTCGAAAGATTATTTTTGGTTCTTTGTATAAACGATTTAATTTTGCAGTTGGATTAATTGTTAGTTCGCTTCTTTTTGCGGTTGTGCATCAAGATTTTAGTCATTTACTCATATACTTTGTAATGGGAGCCATTTTCGCCTTTCTCTATGTCAAAACAAACCGTATCATTGTACCGATTATCGCTCATGTGGCCATGAATTCTTTTGTAGTGGTTGTACAATATGTGTTTAGAGAAGATATTGAGGAATTATTGAAGCAAATGGAAGAAATGCAAAATAATTTACCTAATTTCATCACTTTCTTTTAACAACGCCTTAATTGGGTTGATTACAGCTGGAGGACTAGCACGATGAAAATAACACCAATTAATATGGTCTTTTTCTATTCACTTATGGGGTTTCTTTTTATGTACTTAGCAATCTTGTCAGTCAAAGAAAGTATCTGGGAATGGCATACGATGCTACTTATGCTTATTGCCACCTTTGACTTTGGAGTTGCCATACGCGCGTACTCACTTCATAAAAAAATCAAAAGCATGAAAAAATAGGCTCCTACCTAAATGGTAAGAGCCTATTTTCTATTTAATTCTTCTTCTAACCTTGCTTCTGCTTGCTTTACCTTCTTATATCCAAAGCGTGAAATGATAATGCTGATTTCATATAGAACAAGAAGAGGAAAAGTGACCATTAGATGCGAAAGCAATTCTGGTGGCGTAATCAAAGCCCCGATAACCAAAAGAACAAAATACGCAAATTTACGCACTTTCACGAGAAAAGCCGGCGTGATAATCCCAAGTCTTGTTAAGAACATCACAACGACTGGCATTTGAAATAAAAGACCAAATGGTAAGGTTAATTGAAATAAAAATTGAAAATATTCATTGACCCCTATTACTTGGTTTATTTCCAAGCGTACTGCCAATCGGTTCATAAAATTCACGACAAACGGGAATAAAATAAAGTATGAAAAAGCTAGTCCACTTAAAAATAGAAGTAAAGAAATAGGTATATAACTTAACGTTACTCTCCGTTCCCGCTCATACAACCCTGGACTAATAAATGCCCATAATTGATAGAGCGTAACCGGAAACGTAATAACAAATGCAATGATAAAAGAAAACTGCATAAAAATCTTTATTGGATCAGTTAAGCGAAACGCATTCATGGTTAAGTCTTGCGCTTCCCTAGTTTGCTGTAAATAGACAATAATCGGTTCCGCTAAGAAAAAGCCACCGATCGCTGAAATGAAAAAGAATGATGCGATAATTATGACTCTTTTTCGAAGCTCGCCTATATGGTCATACACCGACATATCTCTATCTAGCATTTATGTTCATCCTTACATTACTTTGTTTCTTCTTTTTTCTCCGTTTTCTCATCATCATCTGCTAATCCTTTTGTTGCGTTTTTAAATTCACGCAATGTGTTACCTGCTGCTCTTCCTAACTGTGGTAATTTACTCGGACCGAAGATTAATAGTGCTACAAAAACAATTAATAAGAGGCTACCCATTCCTATTGGACCCATTCTTGCCACCTCCTTAAAGAGGATGTTCAAAAAGTCCGGTAAAAATAGCTTCGAATTTCTTCGTCAGCTTGTCTCTCCGCTCCTCACGTATACCATCCATACGCTGTGGTGCTCGATCCTTCGCTTCCTCGAACTTCTTTGCTCTTTTTATCCTCCTTTTTGAACACCAACTTAAAATATACTTATTCTACTACTTTTTTATTCTGTTGGATAGTGCTTGAGAAAATATACCAATGACTGTAATTCTACTGCTAAATCAATATGATGAATTCGGATGGTTTCCGGTACATTAATACGTGCAGGTGTAAAGTTTAGTATACCCTTTACGCCTTTTTCTACTAACCTGTCAGCTATTGGTTGCGCAACAGGTGCTGGAACGGTCAAAATAGCTACCGTAACATCTTCTGGTAGATGCTTTTCAATATCATCAAGGTGAAAAACGGGAACGCCACCAATATCCGTTCCAATTTTGTCCTTATCAATATCAAAAGCCATAACAATTTTTGTGTTATTATTCTTCATGAAATTGTAATGTAGGAACGCTGTGCCTAAATTACCTACACCTATTAGAGTAACATAAGTCAATTCATCTTGGTCGAGCGTTTTACGGAAAAAAGTTAACAAATATTGAACATTATAGCCATAACCTTTTTTGCCTAGTGCTCCAAAATAACTAAAATCTCTTCGAATGGTAGCAGAATCCACTTTTACCGCTTCACTCAGCTCTGCAGAAGACACTCTTTGTTTACCAGATGTATTTAAGTTTTTCAAGAAACGATAGTATAAAGGCAATCGTTTCGCCGTTGCTTGTGGTATTTTTATTGGTTCGTTATTCATCTTACTCCCCCATTTGTCCAACCAAGTTTGCGTTTCTTTTTCTATCTATTCAGAGGAGGGGCTGAACGAGCCGACTCCGCTTTTCTAACGTAAACGATTTCATTTTACCCTATTTTCCTCTTTTTTGTAAGTAGTTGCGGGTCCTATTCTTGATGTAAGACAAGAAGAAGGATACACTTATTATAGAATTGCATGAGGTGAAGATAATGATTATTTTACAAATAAATCAGTTAACGAAATTTTTTGGTGCTGACCTTATTCTATCGAATATAAAACTAGAAGTACAATCCAAAGACCGCATTGCACTTGTCGGTCGAAATGGTGCTGGTAAATCAACCTTATTAAAAATCATATCCAATCAGCTTTCCTTTGATTCAGGGGACATCATTAAGCCTAAAGATGTGACCATTGGCTATTTGGCTCAGGATACCGGATTACAAACAGAGCGTTCAATTTGGAATGAAATGCTTACGGTATTTTCCGGCTTGAAAGACCTAGAGGTACAGATGCGATCGTTAGAGGAAAAAATGGGGGCCCCCTCTTGCTTCGAGAATGAGACACTGTATGCACGTGTTTTAAAAGAATATGATGAAATTCAAGAAACGTTTAAGCAACAGGGTGGGTTTCAATACGAGGCAGATATACGTTCTGTACTCCATGGGTTGCGATTCTCCGAGTTTGATTATGAGACGCCAATTGAGACGCTTAGCGGGGGACAAAGAACACGCCTTGCGCTTGCAAAACTTCTATTAACTAAACCCGATTTATTGATTCTCGATGAGCCGACCAACCACTTGGACATTGATACGCTTTCTTGGCTTGAAAGCTATTTACAGGGATATCCCGGCGCATTACTTATTGTCTCCCATGATCGTTACTTCCTTGATAAAGTGGTGACGACTGTCTATGAAATTTCTCGAAAACAATCAACGAAATTTCATGGAAACTATAGCTCCTATCTCTCACAAAAAGCGGAACAATATGAACGCGATATGAAAATGTTTGAAAAACAGCAAGATGAAATCTCTAAGCTACAGGACTTTGTTCAACGCAATCTAGCTAGGGCATCAACTACAAAGCGAGCACAGAGCAGGAGAAAGCAGCTAGACAAAATGCAAGTAATGGACAGACCACAAGGCGATGAAAAATCTGCTTCTATCATGTTCGATATTGACAGACAAAGTGGCAATGATGTTCTAAAAGTTAAGGATTTAGCCGTTTCCTATGACCAAACCGCTATTTTCCAACATGCGGACCTTTCCTTGTCAAGAGGAGATAGTGTCGCTCTTGTTGGTCCGAACGGTATCGGCAAATCTACCTTATTAAAAACATTAGTCAATCAATTAAAACCTTTAGCTGGTAGCTTTTCCTTTGGAGCTAATGTCTCCATAAGTTATTACGATCAACAGCAAGCTGACTTAACGTCCAATAAAACTGTCTTGTATGAGCTATGGGACGACTATTCACATAAAACGGAGAAGGAAATCCGAACTATTCTTGGTAACTTCCTCTTCTCAGGGGATGACGTACTTAAACCTGTATCTACACTAAGTGGTGGCGAAAAAGCACGATTAGCACTTTCCAAACTTATGCTACAACGATCCAATGTACTGATACTGGACGAGCCTACTAACCATCTGGACTTAGATAGTAAGGAAATCTTGGAGAATGCTTTAATCGATTACCCTGGAACCATTTTATTCGTATCTCATGACCGATACTTCATCAATCGTTTAGCTACGAAGGTTTATGAGTTAAGTAGAACTGGTGCAACGGAATTTTTAGGGGACTATGATTACTATATCGAGAAAAAAGAAGAGGCTCTAGAGCTACAAAGGTTAGAAGGCACAGCGATTTCTTCCTCCTCAACTGCTGTAAAAGAAAAAGAAAAACTTGGCTATGAACAGGAAAAAGAGGCAAAACGATTAGAGCGTCAAAAAAAGCGTAGACTAGAAGAAATTGAAAAAGAAATTGAGGAAATTGAGATCCAACTCGAAGAAAACGAAAATCAATTATGTCTTCCTGAAGTGTACCAAGATCACGAAAAAGTACTTAAACTTAATACTCAAAATGAAACCTATCAAGAGAAACTAATGGCTTTAATGGAAGAATGGGAACAACTTGTTTAATAAGGCATCTATAGATTATGGATGCCACTAAAAAACTACTCTCCTAAAACAAAAGGAGCGTAGTTTTTTTAGGCTTTGTTAAACCTATTCTTAATCTTTGACTATTCGAAGCTTGCGATTAGTTCAAAAGTTGTAGGCTCCATACTCACGAAAGCGAACGCTTGCGACCCTACACAACTTAAATAATTATCCTGTGTATAACATTTTAATGATTTTTACTTATTTTTGTAAAAAAATTGCTTATATGTATTTTGTCGATAGATGACAGCGATTTCACGAAGTTTGTCGATTTATGAGACTTACCCACAGACTTACTCACATATCCACCCTTATTTATAAAGTTATCAAGAGGTTTATGCACACTATCCACATTCCAACCAAAAGTTATCCACAATTTTTATTCACATTAGCATTGTTATTTTCAAAGGAAAACAAGATCGTTATCCACAATTAATCCACAGGGATGTGTATAACAAAAATTAAGCTTTTCGTTAACCCTGGATAGGAAGCACTCACACTTAAACAAACTCCACTTGTCCCTAAAGGGTAAAAAGCCCTTCAACCGAGAATCAGTTAAAAGGCTTTTCAATATCTAATCCTGGATTTCCATTTAAACTTAGACCTGATCGCTTTCCTAGGCGGTACAGGACACTACCCACAGTCGCAATCATCGCTGCATTATCTGTACAAAGCGACAGTGGCGGAATCACCAATTCTTTCCCCACATTATCCACAGCAGTTTGTAAGCTACGTCTTAAACCTTTATTCGCTGCTACTCCACCAGCTAATAAGACTTGATCAACTTGGTAATGGCTCATTGCCTTCAATGTCTTTGTTACTAAAACCTCGATGACACTCTCTTGAAAGCTTGCTGCTAAATCTTCTGGAATAATTTCTTCTCCTTTTTGGCGTGCATTGTGGAGAGTGTTGATAACTGCTGATTTTAATCCCGAAAAGCTAAAATCATAGGAATCCTCTTCTAGCCACGCTCTTGGAAGTTTAATTGTAGGCTGGCCCTGTTCAGCTAGGCGGTCAATATGAGGTCCTCCTGGATAAGGAAGCTGCAATGTTCTTGCTACTTTGTCGTAAGCCTCTCCCACCGCATCGTCGCGAGTTTCACCGATTACCTCAAAGGAGCCATGCTCTTTCATATAGACAAGCTCCGTGTGGCCTCCAGACACAACTAATGCCAATAACGGGAACTTTAAATCAGAAACAAGTTGGTTGGCATAAATATGACCTGCAATATGATGGACACCGATTAACGGCTTCTGGTTCGCAAACGCTACTGCCTTTGCTGCATTAACCCCAATTAAAAGTGCACCTACTAAGCCTGGCCCTTCTGTTACTGCTATAGCATCCATATCTTTCATGGTTAAACCACTTTGGCTCATTGTTTCTTCTAGGACTACTGTAATTTGCTCCACATGATGTCTAGAAGCAATCTCAGGAACCACTCCCCCAAAACGCTGATGACTTTCAATTTGTGAGGAAACGACATTAGCCACAATTTCTTTTCCATTTTTAATAATGGCTGCTGCGGTTTCGTCACAACTTGTTTCTATTCCTAATATATATTCATCTTTTTGTTCTACGTTAATCATAGATTCACCCACATCACTAATGCGTCTTCATTATTATCCACATAATATTTTTTTCGAATACCACCGTTTTGGAAACCATGCTTACGATATAGATTTTGTGCTACCGTGTTTGAAACTCTTACTTCTAAAGAAAGTATAGTAGCTCCTATTACTTTACAGTATTCTATTGCATTTCCTAAAAGTAAGTCTCCTAATTTCCTACCACGACAAGAAGGATGGATGGCGATATTCGTTATTTGTGCTTCTCCCATGACAATCCAAATTCCACAGTACCCAACTACTTTCTCTTCTTCCTTCATGACAAAGTAATGGGCATACGGATTATTGGTAATTTCATAGTAAAATGCATCTTTACTCCAAGGAGTTGCAAACGATGCTAATTCTACAGCATGAACACCATCAATATCATATACCGTCATTTTTTCTATATCAATCATTGATTCCATCTTGTTCACCTATTTTTCCTTACTTTCTAGCCATTTTGTTTCTGCTTCAGCTAATCTTGTATAGTTCGGAACGAAAGAATGTACATCCTCTGCTTCCCTTTTCAAACCAATGAGAGCAAGTTCACTCGGGCGTGGATTATTTTCACTTGTTTGAGCAAAATGTGCTAGCTCTCCAAGGTACTCTATGATGGTTTCCTTATGTAGGTGCACATCATTTCCGATAAATAACACATCCTCATTCTTCTCTTTTAACATACTTAACCAATCTACCAACTGAATATTGACATCTTCAATTAGCGTTTCCACACATGAACGGTTCCAACTATATAAACCTGTATAGACTTGGCCACGTCTCGCATCCATTATTGGAGAAATAACTCCATGAAAATATCGTCCGCTTGCAGCTAACAACTCCAAGCTAGAAACTCCAACAAGTGGAATATTTAAGGACCATGCTAATGTCTTTGCTAACGTAACCCCAATCCGGACCCCGGTATAAGAACCAGGACCTTTTCCAACGACAATTCGGCCAATATCACTAATCTTTACGTCACAGTCATTCAATAACTGATCAATAGCTGGCATCGCTCTGACAGAGTGATTTTTATTAATGTTTGTCACAACTTCACCTATAACTTTGTCTTCCTCTACAATCGCCACACCTAACACATAGGTTGATGTCTCAATAGCTAATACCTTAGTCATTCCATTAGCTCCTTACAAATCTCTTCATATCTTTCTCCCTTTGGAGTAAACACAATTTTTCTCTCATCGTCACCATGATGATATATATATATTTCTAAACGCTCTTCAGGTAAATAGTCTTCTATTAAATGCGCCCACTCTACTACTGTGACACCTTTGCTCATAAAATAATCATCAAACCCTAAATCCTCTTCACTATCTGCTAAACGATACACATCCATATGATAAAGAGGTAATCTGCCCTCATATTCTTTTATGATGGTAAAAGTAGGGCTATTTACATTACGAGTAATATCTAGCCCCTTCGCCAACCCCTTCGTAAAGGTCGTTTTCCCAGCACCTAAATCACCCTCAAGTAATAGAACCTCTCCTCCATGCAATAACTTACCTAAGGCTTGCGATAGATTCATCGTTTCACCTGAAGAATGAGTCATTAACTCCACTTGCAACATATCAACAATCTCCTACTCTTTTTGAAAATGATTAAATCCATCCTTTTTCAACAGCACTTCTCCGCCTTCGCCAAACATAAAAACTTGCCCAGTTCCAATAGTTACCTCACCGATTTGAGAAATTTCTATATCAGCGTTTTGACACTGCTGTTTTAATAGTGGCCACTCATTAAGAGCTATCGTCCCTACAAGCTCAAAGTCCTCTCCACCTGTAAGCGCCCAGTTAAGAGCTTTGCTACCATTATAGTTTAGCAAAATAGAACTTAATGGTATTGTATCCTTCTTTATCCTCATATCTACATCACTTGCTTCGGCTATTTCCATTAGTTCACTAGCTAACCCATCGCTAACATCATTTAACGCAATCCGGTCAAATTGAGTCAATATCCGTCCAAGACTAACTTGAGGTGTAGGATTTTGATGCTTTCTAATCAATTCTCTCCATGTATCCTTCTTACTATCACCTAACAATAGATCTAATCCAGCTGCTGAATCACCTAAAGATCCTGATACAAAAACCACATCTCCTGGCTTTGCATTGGATCGTAATAGACGCTTCCCCTTCTCAACCTTACCAATAACAAAGACACTCAAAACTAATGATTTTCCAGAGGTCGTATCTCCACCTAACAAATCCATCTCATATTTGTCTCCAAGAGTTTTCATTCCATCATAAATCGCTATAAGATCCTCTTCCGACCATCCTTTGGGGATCGTAATTGCTACCAAATAGTAAAGTGGAATTCCGCCCATAGCCGCTACATCACTAATGTTCGCAGCAAGTGCTTTATGCCCGATATCAAATGGATCCATCGTTCGACTTGAAAAATGAATCTCCTCCACCATCGTATCTACACAAACTATCTTTTCAAACCCAGGCTCTCCTCCAATAATCGCCGCATCATCGCCGATACCTACGACCTTATCTTTATGAAACAAGGTAGGAGGCTGAATGTTTTTAATAAACTCAAACTCGTCAGAAACGGACAAAAAACTACACTCCTCTGCATCAATATGCTATCCACTATTATAGCGAAAGTAACCGGAGAAAGAAAATAAATCCTTCTATAATTAGGTTGGCCAGATTGGAGAAATTGATTGGTCTCTTTTGCCTAGAGTACCTACTAAGCAAAAGGGTAGAAAAATGCAATTCCCATACAGTCCTTTTCTCAACCCAATAAAAAATCGGGGCTTTTCACACTTGAAAACCCTTCCAAAAATATATATTAGGAAAGATAAAGGATTTCGTAGTATTTTGTAGAATATTAAACCTCAATCATAAATAAATATTATTTGTGGCCAATATTATATTTAGGAGGGAAATTAATGCAATTGAAAGGTTTTATCTTTTTTTTCATTATCATCTTGGCATTAACAGGTTGTAGCAAAGGAGAAAGCGTTGGGTCAGAAAGTATAGAAGATGGACTCTCCGTTACATTTGAGAATCCAGATAACGAACAAAAATTTGAAATTATCCACGCCTACCAACTTTTTAACCCTTTTTACGAAGAATCTAAAAACATCCCAAAAGATGAACACTTAGATTTATATAAATCGAGTATCATTGACCCCGTCTACGATAAGTGCTTTAAAGATGGTGAATACGAGTTTCTAGCGGAATCCATACTAAACGAGGAACCGAAGAATCGCATAGCCATACAAGATGTAATCAAAAAAATCAATTTTACTTCTACAAACGATGCCATTAAAGATGCACTTATAAAATCTTCAAATCTACTCCCATCTGAGAAAGAAACCACCGTATGTGTATTTCCTACTAACGATAATTCGACATTAATGTTTACAGCTGGTTCCGGCAAAATAATTGTTTTATACAATAGAAATTACTCCAGCGACATCATCAAAGCTGGAATAGCTCACGAATACCACCACAGTGTATGGACTGAGAAACACCATACAAATGATTCCTTTACCGTTTTAGATAACCTTGTTTTCGAAGGTAAAGCAGTAATGTTCGAAAAAACCGTCTTCCCTAGTATTAATATAACCCAAATAGATGAAACCTTTAGACCAGACCAATGGGCAAAAATAGAAGGAGACCTCTCCAATACCGATGACACAAGAGCATTGCTCATCCTAAGAGGTAGCAAAGAAGGTTTCCCTAAACAATATGGATACAGCGAAGGATATAAAATGGTCCAAGCATACCTCGATGTTAATCCAGATGCTACTGTTGAAGAGTGGACAGGAAAGTCCGCGGATGAAATTTTTGAAGAAGGTAATTATCAAGCAAACTATCAATAATAGATAAATAGGATAGAAAAAGCGCTATTGAAAAGGGGCTGGGACAAAAGAATATTTTTTTAGTTTGGTTGTTTAAGTCTGATTTTTAGATAACCTAGCTGTTGATTGGAGCACAAGGCGAAGACTCCTGCGGGAGATAGCGTTTTGTGGAGACCCCACAGGCAAAGCCGAGGAGGCTCCACAAGCGCCCCGCGGAAAGCGAAGCCTAGTGCGGAAATCAACAGCGGTGTTTAACAGATCCTTTATAGTAAGGCTCTCTTTAGGTTAAATTCGTAAATGAAGCTGGGAATTTAATTTATGTCCCAGCCTCTTTTCCTTTTTTATAGCTAAATAACTATAGTTAAAATCCCTTTTATACAAATCCCTCCACTAAAAACAATTCCAGCAGATAAATAAATGTACGCCTCTGTTTTGTTTTTTAATTGCAAGTTATTAATTCCAAATAAAGCCATCGATATTCCTAAAATAAATATAGCAATATTGTAATTAATAAACACTGCCCCGATTGAAATTATGGCAGTTAACAGCCCCAAAAGTCTCATATAGTGTTTATACCTCTTCTCTTTAAAAGCTATAATACTACGATTTTACCATCTAAATCCATTATAGTATTCTCTTCTTTCACTAAACTTCCCGTTTCAACAGGATCAATTACTTAATCAGTCTTAGAAACTTAAAATCAAATACAAAAAAACCTTAGGATAAATTATTCCTAAGGTTTGGACAGTACATTTATATTTATACAATAAGACGAACTACCTTTAAAAATAGACAAAAAAAATACGAAACACATTGTTTCGTTGTAATAAAAATGGCGGTCCCGACCGGGATCGAACCGGCGATCTCCTGCGTGACAGGCAGGCATGTTAACCGCTACACCACGGGACCTATTTGGTTGCGGGGACAGGATTTGAACCTGCGACCTTCGGGTTATGAGCCCGACGAGCTACCAGACTGCTCCACCCCGCGATAATAATAACTAACCTTTGATTCTTATGCTCTTTTATACCGACTGTCCCGACCTCTGAAAGCATATTCATAGGTGTGAATCGATCGGTACAACTCGAAGTGATTACAAGAAGCTTGTGCTCGTTGCTCCACCCCGCGACAATAATATATATAGATTTTAGAAAAACTATATGCCTGGCAACGTCCTACTCTCACAGGGGGACAGCCCCCAACTACCATTGGCGCTGAAGAGCTTAACTTCCGTGTTCGGTATGGGAACGGGTGTGACCTCTTCGCTATCGCCACCAGACAAATATTATTATACTATAGTTTTTAGAAAAAAACAAGCATTTTTTGCTATATTCTTTCAAAACTAGATAACGTATTTTCATATCAAGATTCACTAAGTATCGTTCATTGTTTTTGGGTTAAGTCCTCGATCGATTAGTATTCGTCAGCTACACATGTCGCCACGCTTCCACCTCGAACCTATCTACCTGATCATCTTTCAGGGATCTTACTAGCCGAAGCTAAAGGAAATCTCATCTTGAGGGGGGCTTCATGCTTAGATGCTTTCAGCACTTATCCCGTCCGCACGTAGCTACCCAGCTATGCCTTTGGCAAGACAACTGGTACACCAGAGGTGCGTCCATCCCGGTCCTCTCGTACTAAGGACAGCTCCTCTCAAATTTCCTGCGCCCACGACGGATAGGGACCGAACTGTCTCACGACGTTCTGAACCCAGCTCGCGTACCGCTTTAATGGGCGAACAGCCCAACCCTTGGGACCGACTACAGCCCCAGGATGCGATGAGCCGACATCGAGGTGCCAAACCTCCCCGTCGATGTGGACTCTTGGGGGAGATAAGCCTGTTATCCCCGGGGTAGCTTTTATCCGTTGAGCGATGGCCCTTCCATGCGGAACCACCGGATCACTAAGCCCGACTTTCGTCCCTGCTCGACTTGTAGGTCTCGCAGTCAAGCTCCCTTGTGCCTTTACACTCTACGAATGATTTCCAACCATTCTGAGGGAACCTTTGGGCGCCTCCGTTACTCTTTAGGAGGCGACCGCCCCAGTCAAACTGCCCACCTGACACTGTCTCCCAGCCCGATAAGGGCTGCGGGTTAGAATTTCAATACAGCCAGGGTAGTATCCCACCGACGCCTCCACCGAAGCTAGCGCTCCGGCTTCTCAGGCTCCTACCTATCCTGTACAAGCTGTACCAAAATTCAATATCAGGCTACAGTAAAGCTCCACGGGGTCTTTCCGTCCTGTCGCGGGTAACCTGCATCTTCACAGGTACTATAATTTCACCGAGTCTCTGGTTGAGACAGTGCCCAGATCGTTACGCCTTTCGTGCGGGTCGGAACTTACCCGACAAGGAATTTCGCTACCTTAGGACCGTTATAGTTACGGCCGCCGTTTACTGGGGCTTCGGTTCAAAGCTTCGCTTGCGCTAACCTCTCCCCTTAACCTTCCAGCACCGGGCAGGCGTCAGCCCCTATACTTCGCCTTACGGCTTCGCAGAGACCTGTGTTTTTGCTAAACAGTCGCCTGGGCCTATTCACTGCGGCTCTCTCGGGCTTTAACACCCTAACAGAGCACCCCTTCTCCCGAAGTTACGGGGTCATTTTGCCGAGTTCCTTAACCAGAGTTCTCTCGCTCACCTTAGGATTCTCTCCTCGCCTACCTGTGTCGGTTTGCGGTACGGGCACCATACTCCTCGCTAGAGGCTTTTCTTGGCAGTGTGAAATCAGGAACTTCGGTACTATATTTCCCTCGCCATCACAGCTCAGCCTTATATGAGAAGCGGATTTGCCTACTTCTCAGCCTTGCTGCTTGGACGCGCATATCCAACAGCGCGCTTACCCTATCCTTCTGCGTCCCCCCATTGCTCAAACGGAGTGGAGGTGGTACAGGAATATCAACCTGTTATCCATCGCCTACGCCTTTCGGCCTCGGCTTAGGTCCCGACTAACCCTGAGCGGACGAGCCTTCCTCAGGAAACCTTAGGCATTCGGTGGAAGGGATTCTCACCCTTCTTTCGCTACTCATACCGGCATTCTCACTTCTAAGCGCTCCACCAGTCCTTCCGGTCTAGCTTCAACGCCCTTAGAACGCTCTCCTACCACTGTTCAAAGAACAGTCCGCAGCTTCGGTGATACGTTTAGCCCCGGTACATTTTCGGCGCAGAGTCACTCGACCAGTGAGCTATTACGCACTCTTTAAATGGTGGCTGCTTCTAAGCCAACATCCTGGTTGTCTAAGCAACTCCACATCCTTTTCCACTTAACGTATACTTTGGGACCTTAGCTGGCGGTCTGGGCTGTTTCCCTCTTGACTACGGATCTTATCACTCGCAGTCTGACTCCCATAGATAAGTCTTTGGCATTCGGAGTTTGACTGAATTCGGTAATCCGATGAGGACCCCTAGTCCAATCAGTGCTCTACCTCCAAGACTCTAACATATGAGGCTAGCCCTAAAGCTATTTCGGAGAGAACCAGCTATCTCCAGGTTCGATTGGCATTTCACCCCTACCCACACCTCATCCGCTCACTTTTCAACGTGAGTCGGTTCGGGCCTCCATTCAGTGTTACCTGAACTTCACCCTGGACATGGGTAGATCACCTGGTTTCGGGTCTACGACCACGTACTCATTCGCCCTATTCAGACTCGCTTTCGCTACGGCTCCGTCTCATCGACTTAACCTTGCACGGGATCGTAACTCGCCGGTTCATTCTACAAAAGGCACGCTATCACCCATTAACGGGCTCTAACTACTTGTAGGCACACGGTTTCAGGATCTATTTCACTCCCCTTCCGGGGTGCTTTTCACCTTTCCCTCACGGTACTGGTTCACTATCGGTCACTAGGGAGTATTTAGCCTTGGGAGATGGTCCTCCCTGCTTCCGACGGGATTTCTCGTGTCCCGCCGTACTCAGGATCCACTCAGGAGGGAACGAAGTTTCAACTACAGGGTTTTTACCTTCTACGACGGACCTTTCCAGGTCGCTTCATTTACCCCGTTCCTTTGTAACTCCATGTTGAGTGTCCTACAACCCCAAGAGGCAAGCCTCTTGGTTTGGGCTAATTCCGTTTCGCTCGCCGCTACTCAGGAAATCGCATTTGCTTTCTCTTCCTCCGGGTACTAAGATGTTTCAGTTCCCCGGGTCTGCCTTCAGTACCCTATGTATTCAGGTAAAGATACTACTCCATTACGAGTAGTGGGTTTCCCCATTCGGAAATCTCCGGATCAAAGCTTACTTACAGCTCCCCGAAGCATATCGGTGTTAGTCCCGTCCTTCATCGGCTCCTAGTGCCAAGGCATCCACCGTGCGCCCTTAATAACTTAACCGTTGACAAACTTAATTGTCGTGTTTTTCGATAACAGCGATGTTATCTAAAAGAAAATTACTAAGATGAACGATACTTGTGAATGTATCTTGATATTACTTACGTTATCTAGTTTTCAAAGAACATACATAGCGACTGATTTCCATCATATTAAGGAGGAATTTCAGTGCGTATATAATCATTTGAGAGAATGCTCTCTCAAAACTAAACAAAACAAACAGCGTCTTTTTCCTTAGAAAGGAGGTGATCCAGCCGCACCTTCCGATACGGCTACCTTGTTACGACTTCACCCCAATCATCTGTCCCACCTTAGGCGGCTGGCTCCAAAAGGTTACCCCACCGACTTCGGGTGTTACAAACTCTCGTGGTGTGACGGGCGGTGTGTACAAGGCCCGGGAACGTATTCACCGCGGCATGCTGATCCGCGATTACTAGCGATTCCGGCTTCATGCAGGCGAGTTGCAGCCTGCAATCCGAACTGAGAACGGTTTTCTGGGATTGGCTCGACCTCGCGGTTTTGCTGCCCTTTGTACCGTCCATTGTAGCACGTGTGTAGCCCAGGTCATAAGGGGCATGATGATTTGACGTCATCCCCACCTTCCTCCGGTTTGTCACCGGCAGTCACCTTAGAGTGCCCAACTGAATGCTGGCAACTAAGATCAAGGGTTGCGCTCGTTGCGGGACTTAACCCAACATCTCACGACACGAGCTGACGACAACCATGCACCACCTGTCACTCTGTCCCCCGAAGGGGAACGCCCTATCTCTAGGGTTGGCAGAGGATGTCAAGACCTGGTAAGGTTCTTCGCGTTGCTTCGAATTAAACCACATGCTCCACCGCTTGTGCGGGCCCCCGTCAATTCCTTTGAGTTTCAGTCTTGCGACCGTACTCCCCAGGCGGAGTGCTTAATGCGTTAGCTGCAGCACTAAAGGGCGGAAACCCTCTAACACTTAGCACTCATCGTTTACGGCGTGGACTACCAGGGTATCTAATCCTGTTTGCTCCCCACGCTTTCGCGCCTCAGTGTCAGTTACAGACCAGAAAGTCGCCTTCGCCACTGGTGTTCCTCCAAATCTCTACGCATTTCACCGCTACACTTGGAATTCCACTTTCCTCTTCTGCACTCAAGTTCCCCAGTTTCCAATGACCCTCCACGGTTGAGCCGTGGGCTTTCACATCAGACTTAAGAAACCACCTGCGCGCGCTTTACGCCCAATAATTCCGGACAACGCTTGCCACCTACGTATTACCGCGGCTGCTGGCACGTAGTTAGCCGTGGCTTTCTGGTTAGGTACCGTCAAGGTGCGAGCAGTTACTCTCGCACTTGTTCTTCCCTAACAACAGAGCTTTACGACCCGAAGGCCTTCATCACTCACGCGGCGTTGCTCCATCAGACTTTCGTCCATTGTGGAAGATTCCCTACTGCTGCCTCCCGTAGGAGTCTGGGCCGTGTCTCAGTCCCAGTGTGGCCGATCACCCTCTCAGGTCGGCTACGCATCGTTGCCTTGGTGAGCCGTTACCTCACCAACTAGCTAATGCGCCGCGGGCCCATCCATAAGCGATAGCCGAAACCATCTTTCAATAAAGAACCAGGAGGTTCTTTATATTATCCGGTATTAGCTCCGGTTTCCCGAAGTTATCCCAGTCTTAAGGGCAGGTTGCCCACGTGTTACTCACCCGTCCGCCGCTAACTTACAAAAGCAAGCTTTTGTAAGTCCGCTCGACTTGCATGTATTAGGCACGCCGCCAGCGTTCGTCCTGAGCCAGGATCAAACTCTCCAATAAAGAGTTTGAGCATTTGCTCAAAATTTAACTAGCTTGTGTTACTTTTTCGTTCTTTGTTAATCATTATAGATTAACGTGGACGCTGTTGTTTTGTTTAGTTTTCAAAGATCATTCGTAAATGTTTTATGGAGCGGGTGATGGGAATCGAACCCACGACATCAGCTTGGAAGGCTGAGGTTTTACCATTAAACTACACCCGCAATATTTCAAATCGGGAAGACAGGATTCGAACCTGCGACCCCTTGGTCCCAAACCAAGTGCTCTACCAAGCTGAGCTACTCCCCGTTCAATTTATATATTGGCGCGCCCGAGAGGACTCGAACCCCTAACCTTTTGATCCGTAGTCAAACGCTCTATCCAATTGAGCTACGGGCGCTAATTAAGTTTTTGTTGTTCGTCGTTGTTTAACAGCGACTCAACTATCATATCAAGTGTTCAACTTCATGTCAACACTTTTTTTATTTTTTTGAATTACATTTGAGAGGGTTGGAGATTTCACGGAATTAACCTTCCGTTTATCCTTGTCCTACTCGGATGAAAATTCTCAAGCGAAATCTACTGCTCAATGGCTTATCCGATTTCGTTAATCGCTACTTACTAACGGCGACTAGACTTATATTAAAGCATGAGGCTTAGTATGTCAACATTATATTTAAAAAAAGTTAAAACTTATTATAAAATACTCTTCCTACATAAGAAAACAAGGTTATTGCTCAGCAAGACCTACAATGAACCAGTAGTAATCAAGCGGTCGCAACCTCACTAATCCACTAAATAATCTGCATCAATGGTCTTCCTACTATTCATTCCTCTATGCAAAAGCTCTTTTTTAATCCCCCGTTCTAATTCACTTTTTTTAAACATACTTTACATATTTCTATTCTTATATACAGGCTTCTTTGTAGACAGTTAGAATTTCCACTTCATTAATTATTTTCATATATAATAGATAAGCCTTTAATTAAAACACCTCTTTCTTTTGGAGTTAACTCCTCATTCCATATTCCCGCCCAATTAGATCCCTTTATCAAAGCAAAGTAACCACCCTAAAAAAAACACATCCTAAGCAATAAAGTTTATATTCACTAGAAAAGAACAAACTTTGATTGTGCTCTCTTTCTGGGTTTTTAGCGATTCGAGGACTTTAATATTTTCTAGACAACAAAAAAGACCTCTACAAATGTAGAAGTCTTGAATTATATGTATTTGGTGCGGCCGAGAAGAGTCGAACTTCCACGGGGTTGCCCCCACTAGGCCCTCAACCTAGCGCGTCTGCCATTCCGCCACGACCGCATATATCGACTAAATATTGTATGGTGCGGGTGAAGGGACTCGAACCCCCACGTCAAGGACACTAGATCCTAAGTCTAGCGCGTCTGCCAATTCCGCCACACCCGCATTATATTAAATAGTAAGAATAAAATTGGCTGGGCTAGCTGGATTCGAACCAACGCATGTCGCAGTCAAAGTGCGATGCCTTACCGCTTGGCTATAGCCCAATGAATAATCATCATGAAGCTTCTTCCGTGAAATCACTTCATGAAATCACACCGCAGACATTATTTTGACTATTTCAGAAGGAAATAGACGAAATAATATCGACTCCGAAATTCCTGAAGAAAGTTTTAAATGCAGTACACATATAAATACATGCTACCATTTCAACTTCCCACAAAACCCTTTCCACCTAAAATTAGATGAACATAGGACCGAAGTCTCTATACGTAATAAACGAAATAAAATCGACTCCAAAATCTCAGAAGAAAGTTCTCGATAAAAAGGAAATCAATAGTTCTTTCTGGTGGAGGATGACGGGATCGAACCGCCGACCCCCTGCTTGTAAGGCAGGTGCTCTCCCAGCTGAGCTAATCCTCCAGGATAGAAATGGGAAGCAAAACAATATGTTCTGCATCCCACTTTGTAGTGACCCATACGGGATTCGAACCCGTGTTACCGCCGTGAAAGGGCGGTGTCTTAACCGCTTGACCAATGGGCCTTATTTATATGGCGGAGAAGGAGGGATTTGAACCCTCGCGCCGCTTACACGACCTACACCCTTAGCAGGGGCGCCTCTTCAGCCACTTGAGTACTTCCCCGAATATGGCTCCACCAGTAGGATTCGAACCTACGACCCTTCGGTTAACAGCCGAATGCTCTACCGCTGAGCTATGGTGGATTAATAATATAATATCCCTAACGTATTTTTCTGCACGGGTATATGAACGTCCCGATTTCAGAAGGAATACTCGAGATGCGGCTCAATCGGTACGCTGTAGATAAATCGAAGTTGATTATTCGATCGTGCTCTACCGCTGAGCTATGGTGGAATAATGTTACCGACTGTTTTAATTTTAATAAGCTTGTATTAAAAAGTCAAGTATTTTTATAATGATAAAAGATATAGCATATTGCCACTTCGTAAAACAGCGACTTTAATAAATTAACACAGATGTCAACAAACTGTCAATACGGTTCATCGACTTCCTTTAGTTCCCCTCTACATTTCCCACAACGGTATTTTTTCAAATTAACCCTTCTTACTCTTTTATACAGTAGGTGACAATCCTTACATTTGTAGAAACGGTAGCTACTTGGAGAACTAGCAGGCTTTTTAATAGGTGAACAAAATCTAGGTGCCCCTACTTTTTTTAATAATATTTTAAAATCTTGGTCTCTATGCTTGTACCCTAGACCTCTTTGATGAAGGTGGTAATGGCACAATTCATGTTTGACGATACCTAATAATTCATCCATCCCAAATACATCGTAGTATTTTTTATTTATCTCAATGTTTCCTGTGAAGGTTAAGTATCTTCCACCTGTAGTTTTTAGTCGAGGGTTAAAAGTAGCCCTATGGACAAAGGGAAGTTGAAAATAAGTTAACGAGATATCTTCAATTAATTGCTGCAACTGTTTGTCATCCATTTACTCATCTTCCTTTCCTTCGAACCAACACAAGTATACTGCATAAACTAGATACAAATAAACCTAAAGTTAGCTAATTAAGTCCAAAAGGAGGTATGATGTGTGCCCTCTTGGTTTAAAAAACAAATACAACGTGCTTATCTAGAAAAAGACAGATATCAAATTAAAATGCTCAATCAGTGTTGGTTTTTTTATTATAAAAGGAATGTGTAGCAACGATTAGTTTTATTATTAGCAGATCTAGAAAAAACTTAGATATACAAAAACCCCCTAGTTTTCAACCAAGCAAAACTAGGGGGTTCTTCTATTATACTTCTTGTTTTTCTGGAGTTAACATCGTGAGAGAGACTCTCCCTTTGTTCACTTCCACACCTTCTACCCACACAGTAACAATGTCTCCAACAGAGACAACATCGAGTGGATGTTTCACGAAACGGTTGCTTAGTTTAGATATATGTACTAGGCCGTCTTGTTTGACTCCAATATCAACAAATGCACCAAAGTCAACGACATTTCGGACCGTTCCTTCTAATTCCATTCCTTTTTTCAAGTCTTCTAGCTGTAAGACATCTTGCTTTAGTAATGGAGTTGGCATGTTATCTCGAGGATCTCGTTCGGGACGAATTAACGAACTGATAATATCCTGTAATGTTAGATCCCCAATACTTAGGTCTGCCGATAGCGTTTCTACGTTGACACCTTTTAAAGCCTCTTGCAGTTTTTCGCTACCAATTTCTTTTTCAGATACTCCGAGTTGTTTTAACAACTTTTTCACATCTGGATATGTTTCTGGGTGAATATCAGTACGGTCAAGTGGTTGTTTCCCGTCAATGATACGCAAGAAACCGATACACTGTTCATACGTTTTAGCACCTAATCTTGGAATTCCCTTTAATTCTGATCGACTTGTAAACTTCCCTTGTTCTTCCCGTTTTTTCACGATGTTATTAGCTACAGTTTTGGATAAACCTGCAACATATTGAAGAAGGGAGGACGAAGCTGTATTTACGTTCACTCCTACTTGGTTTACTACTGTTTCGACAACGAAATTAAGGGATTCTGCTAATCTTTTCTGCGTCACATCATGCTGATATTGACCAACACCTACTGATTTCGGATCTATTTTCACAAGCTCAGCAAGTGGATCTTGTAGTCGACGTGCAATAGAAACTGCACTTCTCTCTTCAACTTGAAGATTAGGAAACTCTTCTCTCGCTAGATCGGATGCAGAATATACACTTGCACCAGCCTCATTTACAATTAAGTAAGAGATACTTTGTCCACATTGCTGGATTACTTCGGCAATTAATTGCTCAGTTTCTCTTGAAGCTGTACCATTCCCTACCGCTACTACCTCGATCTTATATGTTTTAAGAACATCTAGTAACTTTTGAACAGCATCGGTTTTTTTATTGACTGGAGCATGCGGATAAATAACCCCGATGTATAAAACCTTTCCAATTTCATCAACCACTGCTAATTTACAGCCTGTTCGGTAGGCAGGATCGACTCCTAGAACTACCTTGCCTTTTAATGGTGGTTGCAGCAAAAGATTACGTAGATTCTCGGAAAAAATATGGATAGCTTGCTCTTCGGCCTTCTCCGTTAATTCTTTTCTTAATTCACGTTCGATTGCTGGTTCAATTAATCGTTTATAGCTATCTTCTACCGCTTCTTTAATAATCGCAGTTACTTGTGATTGTTCTTTTTTTATTAGTTGTCGGTTTAAATAAGTGATTATTTTATCTACAGGTGCTTTTATTGCAGCACGCAAGATTTCTTCTTTTTCTCCACGATTTACAGCAAGAATTCTATGAGGCAATACCTTATTAATTGGCTCTTCGTACTCATAATACATCGCATAAACTTGTTTTTCGTCTTTTTCTTCATTTTTAACAGTGGAGACGATTTGTCCCTGTTTAAATGTAAGCTCTCGGATATATTGACGATATGCCGCTTCATCAGAAATTGTCTCAGCGATGATATCATTAGCCCCTTCGATAACTTCTTCTATTGTTGCGACTTCTTTCTCTTCCGACAAGAACTCTTGAGCTTTCTCTTCTAATGTAGGGGATGCCGGAAAGCTTAATAACCATAATGCAAACGGCTCTAATCCTTTTTCCTTTGCTATGGTCGCTTTTGTACGGCGTTTTTGTTTATAAGGTCGATAGAGGTCCTCGACTTGTTGTAGCTTCGTTGATTTTAAGAGACTTGCTCGTAGCTCTTCTGTTAACTTACCTTGTTCCTCTATTAATCTAATGACTTCTTCTTTTCTATTTTCAAGGTTTTGTATGTATTGCCATTTTTCCATGATTGCTCTAATTTGAACTTCATCTAATGACCCTGTTTGTTCTTTTCGGTACCTTGCGATAAAAGGAACTGTATTCCCCTCTTCCAAAAGTGAAATTACCTTTTTGGCTTGTACCTTTGTGACTTCCACATCTTTTATAAGCAAATTGACTAACTGTTCGTTTTTTTCATTCCATTCCACGATCTTTTGCCTCCCAACATAAAGTCCCATCTTCTATTTTACCAAAGTTTATCAAAAAAAAGAAAAGGACCAACGATAATTCTCGTTAGCCCTTTTAAACTATTTTATGTTATTTCACCCGAAATGATTGTTACATCATCCATCCCAGCTGTAAAAATTGCTGCAATTTCTAGCAAGGAATTTGCAGATGGAATATCCTTAATGTATTTTCGTACAGAAGGAATATTCAACCCGTCAGAGTATACGAAAAACTTCATATTAGACGTAAAGGGAAATCGATGAGTTTTTATAATTTGAGGTTTACCAGATAAATAACCTTTTACCGGAAGGGGATAAATCAGCTTTTCTGACGGAGGGTAGAGGAAAAAGCGGATATTTCCTACACAACTGTACACTACCTCTTGATTATCATAGTCCACTTTTAGAACTGACACTGCAGCTCCCCGCTTATTTTTCATGGCTTCGTTACAAGCCTTCATAATCACTGAAACATCTTCCTTTTCGCTGACTTTAGCAGCAGAGATTACTGCTTGTGAAGCATCATGAGCAAATTCCCCACTACCTAAGCCGTCAGCTACCACACATATAAAATACTCATCTGTTGCATTAACATAATAGCTATCTCCACAAAAATACATTCCATTTTTCGGATTTTGATAGGCATTCACTTGCACTTTCTCATGCTTGAATTGTTCAATCATGAAAATATCTCCGCGCTAGAGTTGTCCGCTAGAAAGGCTTGTTTTAATTTCGTTAACGCTTTTCTTTGTAGCCTTGATACATGCATTTGTGAAATACCTAGCTTTTCGCCTGTTTCCTTCTGACTCATATTATGAAAGAATGTGCATTCTATTATTTGTTTTTCTCTCTCAGATAGCACATGGAAAATTTTCTTTAATAAAAGTTGCTGATCCACCTGTTCGAAACCGGAATCTTTATTTCCGACGATGTCCAGAATCGTTACCGTACTCCCATCCGAATCTGCCTCAATTGCATTATCAACAGATAGGGCTTGGTAGTTCTGACTCATCTCCATCGCTTCTAATACTTCTTCTTCTGTCACTTCAAGAAATTCGGCAATTTCAAATACTTTAGGTGAGCGCTGAAGTTCATTTGTCAGTTCTTCTACTGCCGATTTAATTTTCGGACCAATTTCTTTAATCCTGCGGGGAACATGGACGCTCCATGTCTTGTCCCTTAAGAATCTTTTAATCTCACCTATAATAGTCGGAACAGCAAATGCTTCGAAACTTCTTCCAAAGCTTGGGTCAAAACGCCTCATGGCCCCGAGCAATCCAATCATCCCTACTTGAGATAGATCTTCATGAAAGGCCTTTCCTCGTGAATACTTACGAGCGATGGATTCAACAAGTGCAGTATAATGCTCGACTAATTGCGATTGCGATACTTTACAGTTTTCAAGCTGGTACCGCTCTAATAGCATATTAACATCCAATTTATTGGACGGAGATTGATTCTGCATCCCTTTCCACCTGCTCTCCTTGTACATACTTTGTCATGAAGACTGTTACGCCTTGGTTACTATGCACTTTCACATCATCCATTAGCGTTTGGATTAAAAATAATCCTAATCCTCCTTCCGGCAAAGTCTCTACTGGTTGTGATTCTGTATAAGGGCCAAGCTCTTCTTTTACTTTATCGAAATCGAAACTTTTCCCATTATCGGCTACAACTAGTTCAAGTCGATCTTTGTAAATTCCAAATCCGATTCTAATATTTCCTTCTTCATCTTGCTTATAAGCATGGTCAACTGCATTTGTACATGCTTCACTGATAGCGATTTTTATGTCTTCTATTTCATCATAAGAAAATCCCATTCGATTTGCTACTCCAGATAAGGTAAGTCGAATTACTCCAACATATTCAGCCTTAGCTGGGAAAGCCATTTCTATATAATCATAAGCCCGGTTCATTGTTCCCCCACCTTTAGTGAACTTATTTAATTTCCATTATTCCTGCTAAACCAGTAATATCAAACAATCTTTTTAATCGATCAGAAAGTCCAATTAACCGAAAGACCCCATTATTTGTTTTTACTGTTTTAAAGAAACCTACAAACATCCCTAAACCTGTACTATCCATATAATTAACGTTCGTTAGATCAAACACGATTTCTCCACTGAAACCTTCTAGCATCGGGGCAACCTGTTCCTTAACCTTTGGAGCAGTATAGGCATCGATTTCCCCCTCTAATACAACTATCGTTTGGTTTAAATCTTCTTTTATTTGAATTTCCATATCCATAAACATCTTCACCTCAACATGAATTAGAATTCCATTTTTGGTTATCCCATTACTTAATACCCGATTTTCAAACTATTAAACATTTCTTTTTAAAATTATTAATGTAAAATCATCTCTTAATTGAAAATCTTGAATTTTTTCTAAATCCCGAAATACTAATTCCACTATCGCTTGTGGAGGTAAGTGGATATACGATCTAATTAAGTCAATTATTTTATCCACCTCAATAAACCCATCTTCTGTTCGGCATTCTGTTACACCATCCGAGAACAGAATAATCATATCGTTGACACAAATCTGCTTCTCGTACTGTTCGTATGTCGCATGTCGATCAATCCCCAGTACAAGCCCTCTTGCATCAAGCTCGTAGAATTCATCTGATTGAGCATCGTAATACAATGGCGGCTCATGACCTGCTGATGCAAAAGAAAATAGATGCTTCGTTAAATCATACATGCCGTAGAACATTGTGATAAACATACTAGCATCTACGTTCTGTTCCACCACTCTATTTAAATTACCAAGCACATAACTTGGTGCCACTCTTATATCCGGCAAACTATCCATCGCATATTTTATCATAGACATACACATAGCAGCCGGAATGCCTTTCCCTATGACATCCGCGATAGCAACACTAAACGAGTCATTTTCACTATGTACAAAATGATAATAATCTCCACTCATATGTTTAGCAGGTACACTTATAGCACCTATTTCCACACAATCCGTTTCTGGTATTTTTGTTTCTAACAGTGTTTGCTGCACATTAGCCGCAATTTCAATTTCTGTTTGAATTTCTTGTTGACGGTGACGCAAACTTTGATGTTCTCGATAAGCAATGCCGTATCCAATCATTACTTCAAGCAAAAAATCAAGTGAATGCAAAATATCTTCCGGAATATCTGGAGATAAATGTTGAAGCATCCCTTTATGAACACTTATTATTTCTTCTGGAGAGACCTTTTCTGCAAGTAATTTACGACTAAATTCTTGCCCCTTATACAGGGCTTCTTCCGATTGTCGGTTTAAATAAGCCGACAAAATCTCTTTATATTTTGTTTCTAGTTCCTCATAATTCATGGGTTACCCTCCCTTTAACGAACCCACTTTACAGCATCGATAGTCGTCCCTCGACCAGATTCCGAGTCGATTTGGAATGAATCCATTAACCGCTTCACACCAGGTAATCCAGCTCCTAGTCCACCTGATGTGGAAAATCCATCTTCCATCACTTGCCTTATATCGGTAATTCCAGGTCCATCATCTGTAGCAATAACTCTCAGTCCTGTTTTTCCATATTCTCTCATCTCTTCGATGCAAATTTGACCTGTGCCTGCATATAAATATATATTTCTCGCCAATTCCGAAATAGCTGTCGTAATTCTTGCTTGGTCTACTGTTCCGAAACCTAATTCTTTGGCAACATTCCTGCCCATTTGTCTGGCAGCTACAATGTCCCATTCGTTTCTTATTTTTACACAGGATTGGACAGTCATTTTTTACTCCCCCAGTTCCTGTTGTAATTTCTCCAGACCTTTTTCTAAATCTAGTGCTGTAAAAACCTCGTCCAACTGAATACCTAATTCAACTAACGTTATGGCCACAGCAGGTTGGATTCCAGTTAATACAACTTGTGCACCCATTAGTTTTGACATACTGATTACATCCCCAAGGACTTTAGCAATGAACGAGTCAATCATATCAACAGACGTTAAGTCAATTACCACTCCATTTGCCCCTGTTTCATGGATTCGATTTAGAAGATCTTCTTGAAATTGTAAGGCTGTTTGGTCATCTAATTCCCATTGAATAGAAATAAGAAGACAGTTATAAAGCTTTAATATTGGAATTCTCACTCAGGATCCCCCACAGTCACAATTTTTCTATTCGTAATTTCTAATGCAGTTTCAATACCTTTTTTCAAGGAGTTCTTCGTAATAATCTGATCAAGATTAATACCTAAGTTGACAATGGTTTGCGCAATCTCTGGTCGGATACCTACTAGTAAACATCTTGCTCCTACTAAACGAACAGCTTCTGCAGCTTGAATAATGTGGTGTGCAACCATCGTGTCTACAACAGGAACTCCTGTAATGTCAATTAGAACTACTTCTGCACGATGCTTTACGACACCTTGCAATAAATTTTCCATGATTTGTCTAGCGCGTTCCGTATCAATCGTTCCCACTAGTGGCATCACTGAAATCTTGTCAAACACAGGAATTAAAGGTGCAGCTAATTCTTGAAGGGCAATTTTTTGCATCGATACCGTATGCTCCCAAGTACCTGTATACGTCTTTACAATCTCATTATTAACAGGACGGAGCCATTTATCAAATTCATACATTAAAGCCAGTTTCTGCGTATCATTTTTATCTTCTGCCATGCTTTCAAAAACTAATTTTCCGAACAACGTAAGGCCTTCGGTTACATATAGAAGCGGCCAGCCAAAACGAACGATTTTTTCAGCAAAATCTGTTAACTTTGTAGACAGGTCATCAATATCGATGCTGATATTATTAAGCAATAAATTAATGTATTCACGACTTGTGCTTAAATAGACCTTGTCAGAAATTGCCTTATACTCTTTCTTCTCACCAATTTTGTCCATACCTTCAATCCAATCATTGAAGATAGATTCTCGATTTTTTTCAATGTAACTAAGTATATCTCGATTCATTTTCCTGGCTCCTTTTTAGGTGAATAATTAATAAATTCGACAATAAAATAATAATTCCGCTATTTATATCATAAATTTATATAATTTCCCCTGTCAAATATGTTCCATTACGCCTTATTTAAAATCGCGGTTTCATTTACCTATAATTCGTGGTATTAAAGAAGGAAGTTAACGCTAAGAAGAATTTTAGAAGTCTTATGGTAATAATACATAAAATAGAAATTAAAAAAGCTACTCACTCTTTTGTGAATAGCTTTTAATAAGAATCTCTTCTTAAACTTTACTGGATTAAATTAAATGATCTTAAGATGGGATGCTTCGAAATACGGGATAATTCGCGTATAAACAATAGTTCGAAAATAACCCTCAAACGAAAAAATACAAAATATTAGAAGTCAATAAGTCCTAAACTTATTTGAAGCGCCTCATCCACTTTGTCCATCATTTCCTCATCAAGATGAGTTATTTTGTCCGTCAATCTCTGTTTATCAATTGTTCTAATTTGTTCGAGCAAGATAACCGAGTCACGTTCAAAACCATAGCGCTTTGCATCGATTTCTACATGGGTAGGAAGTTTGGCTTTCTGAATTTGAGCAGTAATTGCAGCTACAATAACGGTCGGGCTAAAGCGATTTCCTATATCATTTTGGATGACAAGTACTGGTCGAACGCCTCCTTGCTCAGACCCAACTACCGGGGATAAATCAGCAAAATAAACGTCACCGCGTTTGACAATCAAATGATTACCCCCCGCTAACTAAGCGTTCAACCGTATGCTCCGCCTCATATTCTGCAAGAAAAGCTTCAGATGCAATGTTTAAATTAATTTTAGACATTTCCATGTAGCCACGTCTCATGGACTCGCGAATTTGACGCTTTTTTCGCTCGCGAAGATACATCTTTGTTGCTTGATAGATTAATTCGTTTCGATTGCCGTTTTCTTGTTTTACCAAACCATCTAACTCCGATACTAAGTTTTGAGGTAATCGAATTAAGATTTCAGTTGTTGCGCTGGATTCAGACACAGCATACACCTCCAAGAACTACAGACACATATAATACTATTCCATATTCCATAATACCATCAATGCTAGAAATTGCAAAGTCAATTTGCTGAATTCCTCTCTATTATCACATCAATTAAACTTTTTTATGCAGAATCTTACCTTTTATCCATTATTAGTTTGTCTTGCAAATAATTTCTCACTTCCATTATACTCCTGTTTCTTAAAAACATGCGTGGAACCCTGTAACTTATCATACAAGGGATTTCATAGTTTATTGTCTCTAACCTTTTGGCAACGTCATTAGAACTAATTTCTAACCCTTTTTGCTTTCCTATTAGTGTAACGACCGTTCCCAAAGGAAGTTCATAAGGTAACTTAATCATAAATTGATCCATGCAAACTCTACCAACTATTGGCGCAAGCTTACCATCAACAAGAACATCCATTCCTTGTAGCTTACGAATCCACCCATCAGCGTATCCAACTGGCACAGTACCTATCCATTCTTCCTCATTTGTTTTATAGGTTCCTCCATAACTAACCTGTTCCCCTTTTGGTAATTTTTTTACATGCACAAGTTTCGTATGGAGAGAAAAAGCCTCCTTTAGTTTAAATGGTAAGGTTGGAATCATTTCAGGAGAAGGTGTCAGCCCATACATCGCAATCCCTAGTCGAACCGCATTAAATATTCTTCCTGGAAACCTTAATGTGGTAGCGCTATTACCACAGTGTATCATTGGAGGAGAAATCAACTGTTGAATCTCATGTAATAATTCAGAAAACCGCTCAAACTGCGTTTCTACATACCTTGATTGTAATTCATCCGCTGTTGCAAAATGAGTATAAACCCCCTCAAGCAAGAAGCAATCTGACTTCATTATTAGGCTAACTACATCTAATACCTCATTTTTTGTTCGAGCTCCAATTCTCCCCATACCCGTGTCTAACTTTAAGTGTAAACGGACTTGTTTATTCCCTTTATATATTCTTTCCGCTTCTTGCAACCACTCTTTTTGAAAGACAGTTAACGTAATATTCTCCTTCGCAGCAAGCCCAACATCACTCATCCGCGAAGCACCCATTACTAAAATAGGCGCCTTGATACCTTGCCTTCTCAAAGAAATTGCCTCATCCAAAAAGGAAACAGCTAAATAACTTGCACCCGCTTCTAGCGCCACATTCGCAACTTGAGCATCCCCATGACCATATGCATTCGCCTTCACCACAGCTATAACCGAAACATCCTCAGTTACATGCTTTTGTATCGCACTAACATTCTCATAAATACAATCTAAATCAACCTCGACCCAAGTATCACGATGAAAGCTCTCCATATCCCAAAGCACTCCCCTAACCAATATCAAAATTCTCCCTATATCATAGCGAAAAACACCCGAAATGTCATGAAACACTACTCCTAAAACAAAAAAATACAGGCCCCCTAAGAGCCTGCTTTCCTCATGAACATATGCTATTTAACTGCAGCACCCTGTACAGAACGTGCAACCATCATCATTTCATCTTGGGATAAATCTTGTGAAGCTAAAGTGAAATCTACCCCTTGGTAGTGCCAAGTGAGTGTATTTTCTGTTAAAGCACCTACTGTAAATCCTAAATCCACTGGCTCACCACTAATAAAGGAGGATGTACTAACATCTGAATAGCGAGCCCTTTCTTGGACAAGAGTGAAAGATTTATCTCCACTAAACGTCGTAACAACTCGTTTACCGTTCTCTGTCGCCACTTCTTTTTGTTCCTTCATTTCACTACCTGCTGGAATATCACCAGGAATCATTACACTAAATGCATTATCTTTCTCATCGCTTACTTGGCCAGATGTCGGAAGCTCCAACTGAGCACCTGTCATGTTTTTCTTCACATCAAACGCATCTCCGTCAAAGCTAGCGTCGAATTTAAAACCCGAAAATTCAACTAATACCAAAGGCTTTTTATCTGGATCCATTACTTTCACACTGACAGGAGATAAGTCCTTTTTATTTAAGGTGATTTCTTGTGTAGGCAATAGCTTATTGTTTTGATAATTTGTTTTCGTCTCAAACACATAGTGCTCTTCTGTCGCCGTAAACGTGGCGTCTGGATCTTTATTAATATCATTAATTAATGATTCATAAAGATACGCTTGGCTACTATTTTGTGGCCACTCACTATGAAAACGGAAACTTTTATTAAGTGCTGGCGTTAAAACAAACACACCTTCTTCGTTACGAATGATAATTTGACTCTGATCCTTTTGTGCATTTTTCAGATTAACTCGATAAAGTGCAGGTTTTTTATGACCGATTTGCACTTCATACACTTGTGGCTCCGCACCTGTTTGTAGCGTCATTTTCGCATTAGATTCATAGCTCTTCATCTCTTCTACCTTTTTACCTAATGCTGTTGTTACATCTTCTTTCGATTTTGTGCCGCACCCAGCAAGAACAAGGATACTCACAATACTCACCATTAACAAAAGCCATGCTTTTCTCAATTTTTTCATCCCCTTTGCCTTAATTACATGATTGTTTTAGAGAAAAGTGAGAATGTAGAGATAACAGTTGATACCTCTTACTTGTACACCTTGTCTCCTTTCTGAACTATGTATATGAGGCAAGCTTTGGGAATATGCAGACTAGCTTTCTAAGCTTTCAATAATTACGTGAGCAATTGCATAGTGCTCGCTATGTGAAATCGATAAATGGACATTGCTAGAAATAGGTCTTGTGAAAAACGGTTTCCCCTTCTCAGTAGTAGCAATATTCATATCTTGAAAACTTAAATCTTTGCCAATTCCTGTACCGTACGCCTTAGAAAATGCTTCTTTCGCTGAGAAACGTCCAGCAAGATACTCTACTTTTCTTTTATCACCTAAAACTTCAAATTGTGTTTTCTCCTCTGGAGTCAGCACACGATCCACAAAACTAGACTGTCGATTCATTAACTTTCCGATGCGCTCTATTTCAACTATGTCGATTCCTGTTCCAATAATCATACAATGACCAACCTTTCACATATACTATTTAAAAACACCAAACTCATAATTAGATCTAGCATGATAATTTTAGATACCCCTACCTCTGCAAAAGACTTTTATAAACCGTCATGGTACTCTTACATTAGAAGGAGTGAGAAACATGTTTGTCCGAACGGAAAATTTTCGTACTTTCACAAAATTATATCCTATTATTACCACAATCGCGGCGATACATCTAGTCTTATGGACGAGCGTCCAATTCACTGATTTTTTCAGAGATCTAACTATTGGAAACAACTATCTCATCTGGAATGGGGAATATTGGAGACTTATTACACCGATTTTCTTACACGTTTCCCTGACCCACTTACTTTTCAACACTCTTTCCCTCGTACTCTTCGGCCCCGGTCTTGAAAGAATGCTTGGAAGGGGAAAATTCATCCTTATCTATCTACTCGGAGGAATTTTAGCCAATATCGCCACTCTTTTATTAGCACCAGTATTATATTCACATTTAGGAGCTTCCGGCGCAATCTTTGCCCTATTTGGTGTTTATTTGTATATGGTATTCTTCCGTCCTGACTTGATAAGTAATGCTAATTCTCAAATCATCCTTATAATCCTAGGTATTTCGCTAGTGATGACCTTTTTCACACACAACGTTAATATTTATGCCCATTTATTTGGTTTCTTGGCTGGGACTATTTTAGCTCCATTTTTCTTAGGAAAAGGAAATAAAACTTTCAACCGTTCTCTAAGTCAAATTTTCCCGAATATTAGACGTACCACACACCAAACCAGCAAAGGGCAATCGATTATCTGGGTAGTCCTTATAGCACTTGTTCTAATAGGTATTATTTCTAGATTTGTATAAAAAATAAAATGGAGGTACTCAATATGATTCTATTGAGTACCTCCATTTTATTTAAACTAACGACACTGGGTTCGCTGATTTTTTTGTTTCTCCTAAAAACTGAACTTCTAACTGAAATTAGTTGATCTTACTTTTTTGATGCGTGTACCAATTAAAGATTTCATGCCCATCTTGCCTCTCGACATCCGCAACCCGGAAATTCTTGGAAGATATACTCGATTTTATTGCAGCATTGATGGTTTGCAAAGCCTGCCGACGTTGAAATCTAGATTCCTTCCATTCAAAAGACTGCACTCGCTTTTTATGAATCATCACGATATTTTTGTTTACGAACCGATAGGATAATTGCAATTGTGATCCAGTAATATCCCAACCACCAGCTTTAAATTGCCCATATGCTAAAGCTATAGCAATCCCCACTAGAATAAAGGAAAAAGATCCATACGGTTGAAAAAGGTATGTCACTGTTGACGACACTAAGATAGCAGGCACCACTAGCCTTAACATATAGCGAATCAAGGATCGTTTTGGCAATACATGAGTCAATTGTTGCATGCTATATGCAGGTGTAAATTCTTTCATCAACCTTTTTATTTCCTTCATTTTCACTAACGGAAATAGAATAGTCGCAAAATCCGCTTCTTTCCCACCGGCACCCCCAGCAATTTCCACATAGACAGTAGCCAGTCCAAACGGCTGTCTTAATAGATTTTGGGAGATGCGAATCGCTTGAATTCTCGCTAGCGGAATAGTCAGTTGTCTCTTTTCAATAATGCCGCGGGAAATCAACAACTCGTCTCCTTGTTTAACAACAGTAAAATTCCCATACTTAAACATTGTCATCGCAATGGAAATAAGCCAAGACAATAAAAGGACCAGAAATACAATGGAAGCTATAAAATATACACTTGTTTGTAGAACAAGCCCGAAACGATCTACTACATCCTCATACGGAATAAACTGGTCAAATTGCGAAGCAAACGCAACTACAGCGGATAATACGACTCCAATTCCACCAGAGGTTGTCCCAACGACAAATAAATACTTCCAAGAAATCGTATAGGTTGGTCTCACTTCATCTTTTTCTTTAGAAATAATGCGCTCATCTATCATCGTGTCTTGCTCTACCTCAGAAAGAACAGATGCTTCCTTATACAGCAGGGCATTTCTTAGACGTTGCGCCTCATCTTTTGTAACAGCCGATAACACCGCTTCTGCCTCTGTTCCTCCACCAGCGGTCTCAACCTGAACCTTAACCAGTCCAAATATCCGCTGAATAATACCTTCAGATGTATCGATAGTTTGGATTCTCTCCTGCGGAATAAAACGTCGTTTCTTTACAAAAACACCACTTTCTATCCGCAATTCCTCTTCTTCAATCCAATAGTAAAAGCGATACCAAACTGCAACGCTGTATCCAATCAAAGCGGTTACAAGAACCAATAAGGCACCATAAAAAATAAAACTAAAGATACCACCGTCTCTAAAACCAACAACGACAAAAATGATTAATGGGAAAAAGAACTCTCGCAAATGTTTTAAAACGGTTACCACAATGGATGCTGGATGTAATCTAGTACGTTCATACATCATCTTCGGACACCCTTGCTAATTTTGAAATGTAATCCCTTAATTGATCCGCCTGCTCTGCATCCAATGCCGGTATTTCATGAACTGTAGCAGCTGTGGAAATGATAACGGTCGATAAATGATACCGTTGCAAAATAGGACCTTGCTTCGTATCGACGTGTTGTACTCTAACCATCGGTACAAGTGTACGTTTTTTAATAAATATTCCGCGTTGTATATCAATTTCATGCTCATGCACTTCAAATCGCCAACGCTTCCACTGCATCGCAGGTACAATAAAAATAGACATAATAATCATCACTACAACCAATGAAATTGCAAGAGCAATGACCCACCATGGTATGTCAAAAAATCTTTGAACAAACCAAAATGCTCCTAACATCGCTAAGTAGAAAAGGGCATTTAAGCCAGCTGATATTCTCCATACAGATAATGCTTTTCGATCAATCCGTTGTCTAGGCTCAGGCCTCATTCTTTTCCCCTCCAGTATTCTCCCTATTCGCTTTATATGTAATTTTGTCCACAATAATAATTTCAGCTGCAACTCTTCACCCAGAGGCTTGCGCTTTTATTAGTATACTATGTATAGAGAGAATATGGAAAAATTTAATGAATAATAAAGGAAGCTCCATCCACTATTTCTATTTCACCCACCGCCTGCAAATCGCTCATTAATCGAAACAACGCCCCATCCTTTTTCTTCGCTTCAATCATGCAATGAATTTCAGCCACACTACCTTTAACCTTCGATAAAAAATCTATAAACATGTTCGAATCAATATAATCAGCGTGCGCACGGAAATTCTTCCCCTCTCTCGGACTTGAAATGTGCATTTTAATCGGCAAGGGAGAATACTCCCAGGTATTCACAACTCTACTCCAATCCTCTTCCCATTTTTCATTATTAAAATAAGCAAGGTGGTGATGATAATCAAACACTAACGGCACATTTAACTTTTCGCACACATATAAGGCATCCTGTAAATGAAACGTAGTATCATCATTTTCTAAAATTAACATCTCTTGTAAAGCTTGAGGAACAAGGGCATAGTTATGAATAAATTGCTCTAACGCTAATTCTTTATCTCCGTATCCACCACCGATATGAAGTACACAACGATGCTTTTGAGGAATACCCATCCCCATTAAAATAGAACGATGCATACTCAATGTTTTGATGGATTGATTTAAAATATCTTTATCTTTTGAGTTCAACAATACAAAATGATTCGGATGAAAGTCCACCCTCATAGGATTTTCTTTAATATAAGCTCCAATTTCTTGAAGAATACCTTTTAGTGGTCGCATATACTTCCAATCCTTTAACTCCTCATGGTCGGCAAGCGGTATTAACTTAGAACTAAATCTAAAAAAACGAATATCATTGGCAATATTATGGCGAAGTAAACGCAAGCAGTTTTCCAAATTCGTTACTGCAATTCGTTCTAACTTATCAATGGCCGCTTCTCTATTTTTAATCTTATTAAATTGAGCAAGCGTCATCGTTTGAGATGGAGAAGCATTAGCTAATTGAATACTCATTGCCACATACCCTAACTTCACAAGAGTCATTTTGTTTCGTCCCCTTCCTCATTTATTTAGAAGTAGTATGCCCTTTTTAAAAGAAGCTCTTCTAATATAACTTCATTTCTGGGTTTTCTTAAAAACGGACTACGTTGATTGGAGAGGCGGGCGCCTGAAACAGAGTTACGGGGTTGGGACACCTTGGGGCTACTTAAATTAGAGGTCCTGCTTTTCCTTTCTTTCAAAATCCATGACCACAGACTCTCACTCTGAGGTAAATTACACGTTCAGTTTATAAACAAAGGTTATGTTCAGGGCAGTCTAAAATAAAATAAAAAAAAGCAAAAGAGATATCTCCTTTGCTTTTTATCAATCTATATAGTCAATTATACGCGTTCTTTACGAGAAGAGCGCTGGAAGCCTTGACGTTTTGAATTAGAACCAGATCCAGAACCTGATCCAGATTTGTTGTTAGGACGCTTCGACCAGTTGCTTCCTTTGCCTTGCCCACCTTGTTTAGAACGATTGCGGTCACCGCCACCACCACGGTTTCCACCACGGTCTCTTCTAGAGTGAAGAGGCGCTTCGTCTGTTAAACGGATTGGTGTTTCATCCGGCTCTTTTGTGAACAATTTTAAAGCTGCAGATACAAGTGTTATTGCATCATGGTCTTCTAATAATTGTTCAGCTGCATTACGGTAGAAACCAAGGTTTTCAGCTTCTACAGCTTGCGTTAATTTTTCCATGGACATTTTTTGTTGGCCTTCTAACGCTTCATCTAGCGTAGGGGCTTTCATACGATCCATTTTACGTTTTGTAACTTTTTCTACATGGTGTAGGTAGCTAACTTCACGAGGGCTAACGAAAGTAATCGCTAAACCGCTTTTACCTGCACGACCTGTACGTCCAATACGGTGAACATAGCTTTCAGGATCTTGAGGAATATCAAAGTTATAAACATGTGTTACACCAGAAATATCTAACCCACGAGCTGCAACATCTGTTGCTACTAGAACTTCAATAGCTCCTTCTTTAAACTTACGAAGAACAGACATACGCTTCGCTTGAGAAAGATCTCCATGAATACCTTCTGCAGAGTATCCACGTACATTTAGAGCATCAGATAATTCATCTACACGACGCTTTGTACGACCAAAAATAATCGCAAGCTCTGGAGATTGAATATCTAAAAGACGAGTTAATGTATCGAATTTTTTCTTTTCAGGAACTTCTACATAGAATTGTTGGATATTAGAAACTGTTACTTCCTTAGTCTTAACTTTAACACTTACCGGCTCGCTCATGAAACGCTCTGCAATTGCACGGATTGGTGCTGGCATTGTTGCTGAGAAAAGTAAAGTTTGTTTTTTCGCTGGAGTTTCTGCTAAGATTTTTTCGATATCTTCAATGAATCCCATGTTCAGCATTTCATCTGCTTCATCAAGAACCACTGTGTTTACTCCTTGAAGACGAAGTGTTTTTCTATTGATGTGGTCTAATAAACGACCTGGAGTTCCTACTACGATATGAGGGTTCTTTTTCAATGAACGGATTTGTCTGCTGATGTCTTGACCACCAAATACAGATAAAACACGTGCACGTTTATGGTAAGAAGCTTTGTAAATTTCCTCAGCAACTTGAATAGCTAATTCACGAGTTGGTGCGATTACGATACCTTGGATAGAATCGTTTTTCACATCCACATTTTCAAGTAATGGTAAACCAAACGCAATAGTTTTACCTGTTCCCGTTTGTGCTTGACCGATTACGTCTTTTCCTTCTAATGCAACAGGAATCGTTTCCGATTGGATTGGGGTAGCTTCTTCAAACCCCATTCTGTTGATTGATTGCATAAGTTCTTCTGATAAACCTAAATCTTTAAAAAACGCCAAATTATTCCTACTCCTTTATCTATACAAATTAATAAATTAGGCAGACGTCAAAGCGCTAGCCTAATCCTTATAAGTAGACATTATTAAACACATTAACTGTTATCATAACACTTCAGCTAATAAATAGCAATAAACGTTAATGCCAACTTATAGGAGATTCCTCTTCAGTTACTGTTCTTTTTCCATAAGAACACCGTGCATTTTATAAATCGTTTTTGTTCTGAGACGATCTCTTTCTTTTATTAAGCATACGTTGCTTTTCTACATTTCACAAGCATTTTTGCATTTTGGCTATTCTGAAAATACGATGGCCTCTTTAAACACCCTGTTGTTTTCCGTGCCAGGTGGCAGCGATCGCGGTCGGTCCGGGAGCCCCCTCGGCGAAGGCGCCTGTGGTTTCTCCCTCGGCTCGCATTTCCTGCAGGAGTCTCGCACCTTGCACTACAATCATCAGGGGGAACGGGGATACTTAATGGTCCACTTTTCATCATCCATGGTGCAAATTTTGTTTGCATTGAGATTTTTCACTTAAATGGATTTAAAATGTCAAGTTGTGCAGCAACAGGTTTTTCATTCTGTTTACTTCTATTTTTCTCTTTTGGCACTGTTTGTATTCAATGGTTTATTACCGAATATAACTTTTATATTGGAACTTTTTAAAGTCACAATACCAAATGTTGATGCTTTATTTCCACCGTTGTTTTTAAAGAAGTTATACATCTTCAGATTCGATTTCAAATAATTGGAATAGCCCTATAAATTTTCAGATAAAAGGACCGATGTTCCTCATTTTACTCTATTCCTTGTACAACCTCTTCTAGTTTCATTCCACGTGAACCTTTTACAACAACGACATCATTCGGTTGAATGATACCAAGCAAGTCATTAATCAGTTCCTTTTTATCCATATACGCTTTTACTTTAAGTGGACCTAAAGCCTCAATAGCTCCCTTAGCAATTTCATTCCCCAAATCTCCATACGTGTAAACATAATCAATATTCTTTTCTTGAATATACTTCCCAACTTCTTGGTGATAAGACTTCTCTTGATCACCTAATTCCAACATATCTCCTAGAACAGCAATTTTCTTTTCAAAACCAGTTAAGCTACCAAGCAAATCTATAGCTGCACGCATCGATGTAGGACTTGCGTTATAAGCATCATTAATAATGGTCCATCCACCTTTGGCTTCCACTATTTCATTTCTCATGGCTGTTAAGGTTACTTTTTCTAACCCTTTTTTCCTATTTTCCTGATTTACCCCAAAAACATCTCCTACCACTATAGCTGCTAGGGCATTAGTCACGTTATGCGTACCTAAAACAGGAATCATGTAAGCAGTTTCTTCTATTATAAAATGTGTCCCATTTCCCTTTAATAAAACATCTTTCGCAACATAATCATTTTCGTCACTTAATCCAAAAGTAATCACGTCACACATTATATTACTTAGTTTGTTCCGTAGAAGGGGTTCATCACCATTGATAATCAATTTCCCACCTTGCTTAATTCCTGCTGCAATTTCTAGTTTAGCCTCTGCTATCCCTTCTCTAGAACCTAGTTCTTGCATATGAGATTCACCAATATTGGTAATAATGGCTGCGTCAGGTTTCGCAATTTGAGATAATAACTCTATTTCTCCTCGTCCACTCATTCCCATCTCCAGTACTGCTACTTCAGTGTCTTCTTCCATAGACAATATTGTTAGCGGCAAACCAATGTGATTGTTATAGTTTCCTGCTGTTTTATGTACTTTAAATGTCGTTTGCAAAAGAGAGGTAACCATATCTTTTGTTGTCGTTTTTCCATTACTACCTGTTATTCCAATTACTTTCATACCAATTTGATCGCGGTAACTTCCTGCTAAATGCTGCAGTGCTACTATCGTGTCTTCTACAAAAATCAACTTTACTCCTGCTGGTGGTTCTGGTTGATCCTTCTGCCAGAGAGAAGCGACTGCGCCTTTTTCTATGATTGCTTGTTTAACAAATTGATGACCGTTAAAATTCTCTCCAATTATCGGAATATATAGCTTGCCACTCATGTCTTCTCTTGTATCTTTTGCAACACCCTCAACAATAATTGCATGATGCTCAGGCGATATCACCTCGCCTTTTGTCATTTCTTGAATTTCTTTCAGCGTTCTTCTAATCAACTTTCTTCACTCTCCTCGTCACTCTGGCATAGAGAAGGGGCTGACACCCTCGTTTTAATTTCTAAAACAGTAAATGTCATCCCCTACCTGTATACTTAAAATGTGTGTTTGATTTTTTGTTTTTCCGCATGTCTTTCTTGAGCATACTTTACAAGCTTTTCTATTAATTCTGGATAAGATACATCTGTATGCTGCCATAAGAGTGGAAACATACTAAATGGAGTAAAGCCAGGCATAGTATTTACTTCATTGATGTAAAGCTTTCCTTCTTTCGTTAAGAAAAAGTCAGCACGTACTAATCCAGAGCTATCAATTGCTTTAAAAGCTGTGATTGCCATTTCCCTTACTTGCTCATAAATGCCTTCCTCAACTTCTGCAGGGATAATCATTGCTGTATCCCCATCTTCGTACTTGGCTTTGTAATCGTAGAACTCTTTCTTAGGAGCAATTTCACCAACTACCGAGCATTCCGGATTGTCATTTCCAAGTACTCCGATTTCTATTTCTCGAGCGCCCTCTAGTCCTTGCTCGACAATTATTTTACGGTCATATGCAAATGCCTCACGGAAAGCAGTTGCTAACTCTTCACGGTTTTTACATTTGCTGATTCCGACACTTGATCCTAAGTTAGCCGGCTTTACGAAACAAGGAAACCCTAGCTCTTCTTCTACTTTCACGTATGTTGCATCAGCTGCTTTTTCCCATTCAGAACGCAAGAAATGGACATACCCTACCTGCGGAAGACCTGCTTGAGCGAATAGATTTTTCATAATGACTTTATCCATACCAGCCGAGGAAGCCAATACACCATTCCCAACGTACGGTAGGTTTAATAGTTCTAACATCCCCTGCACCGTTCCATCTTCTCCATTAGGCCCGTGTAAAAGTGGAAACACCACCGTCTCCTGTTGTAAACCTTTTTCAGCGGAAGGTAAAGCTAATGGTGCAATAGTTGTTCCACCATCTTCTAATTTTAATTGTTGTACATTTTCAGCTGGGCCGGATAGTAAATCACCACTTCTCCACTCGCCCTGTTCGGTTATGTATAATGGATAAACATCGAATTTTTCTGTATCTAATGCTTTTGTAACCGCAAGTGCAGTTTGTAATGACACTTGGTGTTCTGCTGATTTTCCACCATACAATAAGTGTAATTTCGTTTTCATTTTGCTCCCCCTTACGTGAGTCATCAAATATATTTTTAGTGATAGATTATATATCCCTTAATTGTTCTATTATAGCACTTACATATAAGAATTCGAAACTGGTTGAGTTATTTAAGTACGTTAGAAAAAAATCTTTTCCTAATATATGAGTCCCTTTCCACCTACATGTTAAAGACAAACTTAATTGTCTCGTTTTAATTCGACAAAATGCTTACCCGGGAAATAAATTTGTGGAAATGAGTCGTAATTTATAAGATGACCTCTTTGAATACCCTGATGATTTTCCGCGCTAGTTGAAAGTCAACAATAAGTATTAACGATGCATGTTTATAAAATTAAGAAGAAAAAGAGAGCTTTGGGGGCTCTCTTCTTACCATGTGATTTTACTTGCTGTTATTTGTTTTGGGGAAATTGCATATAAATGATCATTTATTTGAATGACTCGTTGTATCGAATTCTCCCAATCCTCATAAGGTGTATTTTCCTTTTGGTGAGTCATTTTTGTATGAAGTGTAAAACCTTTATCTAGATCGATTCCGTATACAAGGGCACCTTCAAATTCAAAGCGGTAATCGTGTTTATCTTTTTCTGAATAGACAACGATAGGAAAAGCGAATATATCTTTTTCTTTATTAGATAAAAGCGCTTTGTGATCATGATTTAGTGGAGAGTAAGTTGCTTGACCGCCAATTATTTCTGTGAATTTCTCTAGCGGATTGGTTGGGTCACTGACATCGAATAAGGAAATTTTCACTCCATTGGTTACAACCCTTGTTCCAAATTGGTCTTTCTCTACCTTAGTATCCTGGCCGAAGCCGATAAGATGATTTTCATCATATGGATGAAGATAACTACTAAATCCAGGTATCTTAAGCTCCCCAAGAACCTTAGGATCGTTAGGATTACTTAGGTCAAACACAAAGAGCGGGTCTACTTCTTTAAAAGTAACAACATAGGCTTTCTCTTGCATAAAGCGCACGGAATAAATTCGTTCCCCACGTGCTAGTCCCTCCACACTACTTACTACATTTAACTGCTCATCCATGATAAAAAGATTGTTGCTAGAAGGAGATTGTTCATCCCAAGCTTGACCTTTTGTAGCTGCCACTCGGAAATAACCATTATACTCATCCATGGAAAATTGATTAAGCAAATATCCAGGGATGGAACCTGTACCGCTATACTCTACATGAAGGCCATCTACAGAAAATTTATAGAAGTCGGTATTTTCGTTTGCAAACCAATTACGTCCATTGGAATGTGAGTAACTCGGAACGGCAACATATAGATTTTCTTTTGACATGTAGATTTGTTGTCCGCTTCCTAGATAGGTAAAAATCGTTGCATCATCAGTGGGATTCTTTAAATCAAAAGAAGCAATTGTCATGAAATTATCTTCTGATGAGTCTGGAAAATAACGAATGTCAGAGTAGTCAACACGTTTCATTGACTTCTCAGTTCCATCTGATTCCTCCGAATCTTCTAAAGTCTCTAATATTCTTGGACGAAGATCAACTTCCGGATTCTCTTGTAGCAGCCAATAGTTTGGATATTGATTTGAAATAATATAAACATGTTCTTCTATTTTTCGACTAGACACATAACTCCCTTCTAAGGTAAGTGTTTTTTCCACAACTGGATTAGTACGGTCGGAAATATCATACACAATTACTCTCGTCGCATCGTACATAGGCATGATAAAGGAGCGGTCTTGCCCCTCCTGATAGGGTTCATATGTTTCTTTCCAATAATGGCCGATTAATACAAGTTGATCTTCATCGACAAACATTTGAAAAGGGGCAAAATCTTTGTAGTTAATTTCCGCGACAGTTTCCATCTCATCTACTGGTAAAGCCTTTGTTATTTTCAGCTTATGATCTATTGCTTGAAAAATATATTCTCCATCGTTTTTTACGATATCTGCTTCATCCACACCTTGCACTTGCACATTTGTTTCGGAAAAACTGGAACTCTCTTTACTACCACTTGAGCTATCTGCTACTGTAGAACTCTCTGCCTCTGCATTATCAGAGTCCTCCATTACCTCACTGGAAAAGCGCCCACTTCGTCCGAATTGATTCTCTACTTTGACTAATCTATCATTGAACAACTTATTAAGCTCTTTTTTTGAACTGATAGTAGGTAAATCTTCTTTTGCATGGAATTTAAATTTCTCTCCACTTTGTAGGGTTCTCCCATCAATCGATTCAATAGCAGTGCCAACATGTAGTTCAAATGGAGATTTATTAGGGGGGTAGCCTTCCTCGGGAGGGATGACTAGCACGTTATCTCCGGCGAAAGAAAGCGAAATTGCAACTCTTTCCCCATCTTTGTTTGTTACATAAATGGTATCCTCGGTGACACTTTCCTTTTTGAATTCTTCAGAAAATGATAGTACCCACTTTTTATTCGATAAGACTGTATACATTTTACTCGAGTCGACTGTGCTATTTACGACAAATGGGTGATAATTGAACTGAATTATTCCAATTAGGATAGCTAAACTCGATAGCAAAAGCACAAAAATAATTGCCCTCTTTTTCATCTGTCATCCCCCTTTTAATCAGTTAGACGAGGGCATTTGTAAAAAGTTGCAAGTCATAACAATAATTTTCAATAACGAGAAAAAACCATGTTTTCGCACTTAATAAGCACGAGAGAACATGGATTTTTCCTTTCAATTATTAGACAGCTTTTATTCCTGCTATTAACTTTTCTAATCCGTATCTATGGACAAACTTTCCAAACTGTTCACGCTTTTTTCCATTAGAAGCATACGTATCAATTAAATAATCGATCATCATATATAACTCAGCTTCCGTAACTTCTTTTGCAAATAAATCTCCCGTTTTTGCATCCAACCCTTTTGCCTTACCACCTACATATAAATCATAGCGGTCATTATGCCGCTTTATGACACCAATATCATTCACTAAAGGCTCACCACAGGCAGTAGGACATCCCGTATAGGCTGGTCTTAATGTGAAGGGTACTGCTTTGCCAGCGATAAGCCGGTTTATTTCCTTGGCTACTGGCATTCCTTCCTCTAGTTCACCCTTGCAAAAGTTACAGGTACGTAAGCTTTTCACAAAGTTTCCTACAGGATAGTGCGCCAACCCTACTCGTTCAAAAGCTAACTTCGCTTCTTCTAATTTACTCGCTGGTATATCTATATATAGTTGTTGAAAGGTGGTAACTTCCAGTTCATCCTCTTCATTCATGTACTGTGCAAGAACGAGTAACTGCTTGCTGGTTAGTTTTGAACCGAATCCGATACCACCATTAATCGCAAGCTTTATCGTTTTCTCCCCTACCATCTTCATACCCCTTTTATTCGGTTATTTCTATTACATATGGAAAAGCATATACCTTACCCTCTAGTTTAAATTCAGCCCAAAGCTTATACATCCCAGGCTCGCTAAAATGCGCCTCAAATACTGGTTTCTCATCACTTGCAGGATGAACATGGATAAATTGGTCTAATTCCTCATTCACAATAACGACATGACCTAGTGCGCCGAGATAGTTTTCTGGTGTCGCACCCTCAATTTCAAATGATAGAACAACATTCTTTTTCATCGAAAAACTTGCAACGTCTAAAGTCACTAGGTATTCATCAATCTCTTTCTGCCAATTAGTTTCAGGCTTGAGGTGCACATGCTCACCACCGTGCTCTTCATGCCCACCGATCATTACAGGCTTTGGCTCAACCATGTATTCTAAATTACTAGGCTTGATATCTACAAATGCCTGGTACATTCCATCCTCCAAGTCTGCTTGAACCGTGAATTCCCCTGGTCCTTGCTTTTCTGGGTGGAGATGGTAGAAATTCTCCAAATCTTCACTAATAACGATCAAATGCAATAATTTCTCATGATTTACCTCTAGTTCATCCATCGGTTTACCTTGTTTATCCTCTAAAGAAACCGTGATTACTCCATCCTTTAACTCTACATTGGTTGTCACTTCACTAGCTGATTCACCATCATGCTCTCCGTGGTTTCCATGCTCATTATTTTTCTCATCTTCTTCATGAGCATGATTTCCTGTTTCAGATTGATGCTCCTCATGATCAGCTGTATTATCCCCTATGAAAAAGGAATAAACTGTGTAAGCTCCAACAACGATTAACAAATATAGGAGAGCAGAAAATATCCATTTTTTCATACTAATTCACCTCTTTAAAATTTAATTCTTTGTAATCGTAAAGCGTTTAAGACAACGGAAACTGAGCTAAATGCCATCGCTGCCCCTGCTACCCATGGTGCTAAGAAACCGAGAGCCGCAATAGGAATCCCCATGGAATTGTAAGCAAATGCCCAGAATAGATTTTGCTTAATATTTTTTATTGTTTTTTTACTCATTGTAATCGCGTCAGCAATACTGTTAAGATCGCCTCGCATTAAGGTAATGTCGGCTGCTTCCATCGCTACATCTGTACCAGTTCCGATTGCCATTCCGATATCTGCTGTTACAAGAGCAGGAGCATCATTAATTCCATCTCCCACCATTGCTACCTTTTTTCCTTCAGCTTGAAGTCTAGCTATTTCATCTGCTTTTTGTTCGGGAAGAACTTCCGCTATGACTTGGTCGATTCCAGCTAGACTTGCTATAGCTTGTGCTGTACGCTCATTATCACCAGTCATCATTACTACTTCTAAACCCATATCCTTCAGGCGTTTAATCGCAGCAGCCGAGGTACTCTTGATGGTATCAGCAACCGCTATAATCCCTTTGTATTCTTGATTAATCGCGATCATCATCGCAGTTTTCCCATCAGATTCAAGCGCTTGGATTGTTGCTTCTGCCTGCTCTAAGTCGATTTCATACTTCTTCATTAATTTCCGAGTTCCTACCGCTACTTTTTTCTCATTTACAATAGCTTCAATTCCATAACCAGGAATCGCTTCAAAGGACGAAACTTCACCAAGCTCGACCCCTTTTTCTTTTATTCCCTCAACGATTGCTTGGGCAAGTGGATGCTCAGATTGTTTTTCTGCAGTTCCTACTAAAAGTAACAGTTCATTCAACTCTGTTTCATCCGTTAAAAGCACATCTGTCAACACAGGCTTTCCGTTAGTAACAGTACCTGTTTTATCAAGAACCACTGTTGTTAATCGATGTGTTTGTTCTAGATGTTCGCCACCTTTAAAAAGAACTCCTAACTCAGCGGAACGTCCAGAACCTGCCATTATCGAAGTTGGAGTAGCAAGCCCTAGGGCACAAGGACAAGCAATCACAAGCACCGCAATAAGTTTTACTAACGCACCAGCAAAATTTCCTGGATCCACAATGAAAAACCAAACAAGAAATGTGAGAAGGGCAATAACAACAACAATTGGTACAAAAATACCTGAAATCTTATCTGCCAGCCTTTGGATTGGCGCCTTAGAACCCTGTGCTTGCTCAACTATTTTAATGATTTGTGCAAGAGCAGTCTCCCTACCAACCTTTGTTGCCTTAATCTTTAAAAAGCCATTCTTATTAATAGTTGAGCCGTATACAGCTTCACCAGTTTGTTTGTCAACTGGAATGCTTTCTCCAGTCAACATTGATTCATCAACAGCTGATTGTCCTTCCATAACCTCACCGTCTACAGGTATTTTCTCTCCTGGTTTCACGGAAAGGACATCTCCGACGATTACTTCTTCTAAAGGAACTTCCAGCTCTTTTCCATCACGTAATACTAAAGCAGTTTTTGCCTGTAAGCCCATCAGCTTTTTAATCGCCTCAGAGGAACGTCCCTTGGCTTTCACTTCAAAAAGTTTTCCTAAAATAATTAACGTGATAATAACAGCACTTGTTTCAAAATAAAGTTCTACCATATGTGAATTTGATCCAATAGACTCGATAGAAAGATAGATGCTATACACATAAGCTGCTGTTGTTCCTAAAGCAACGAGTACATCCATGTTTGCACTTTTGTTCTTCAGTGCCTTATAAGAACCTTTATAAAACTGCCATCCGATAAAAAACTGCACGGGGGTTGCTAGCGCCAATTGTACCCATGGATTCATTAGCATTTCTGGTAAATAGATAAAGGAAGTAAACGAAAAGTGACTTACCATAGCCCATAATAATGGCAGAGTTAAAATCAGAGAAAAAATAAATTTCCCTTGTTGTTTTTCAAGCTCCTTTTGACGGAAGTTTTCCGCTTTTTCATTTTTCTCTACCTTGACGGTTGCACCATATCCAGCTTTTTCAATTCGAGCAATAATATCAGAGGGGGTAAGCTTGGATGGGTTGTATTCAACGGACCCTGTTTCTAGTGCTAAATTAACCGTTGCCGTCTCGATTCCATCTAACTTATTTAATGCGCGTTCTATTCTATTGGAGCAGGCTGCACATGTCATTCCAGTGATGAGAAATTCTGCCTTTTCTTTTACCACATAGCCTAGATCCTGAATTTTTTTCTCGATTTCTTTTGGTGAAACAAGCTCTGGATTATAGGAAATAGATGCATTTTCTAGTGCAAGGTTCACATTAGCTGCTTCTATCCCAGGTAACTTATTTAAGCCTTTCTCAATCCTCGTAGAGCAAGCTGCACATGTCATCCCAACAATTTGAAGCTGTGTTTCTTTTGATTGTTTATTCATCTTTAGACCTCCTATATACCCAATAGGGGTATATTAAACTTGTAAGAAAACGTGCTTTTTAGAAAGCACGTTATTCTACTTCATATCCTTCTTCATCAATTGTTTCTTTAATTTGCTCTAATGATACATTTTCGCTCTTATATTCTACTGCCACTGTACCTGTAGCTAAATCTACTTTAACAGTACTAACTCCGGCTAATTCTCCAACGCTACCTTCTACCGCTTTGACACAATGTCCACAAGACATACCATTTACTTTTAATGTTACCTGTTCCATCGTCTATCACTCCTCTATGATTATTTCATTAATCGCTTGACAGTTACTAAAAGTTCGTCAATAACTTCTGTGTCTCCCTCTTGAATTCTCTCTACAATACATGATTTCATGTGTCCTTCAAGAAGTAGCTTTCCTACACTATTCAACGCGGACTGAATCGCAGAAATTTGGGTGAGGACATCATCACAATACGTATCTTGTTCAATTAAACGTTTTACTCCTCTAACTTGCCCTTCTACACGGTTCAGTCGCGAAATAAGATTTTTCTTCACTACCTCCGAATGATGGCTTTTACGCTCCTCATTACCTGAGTGGCAGCATTCTTTATCTGTAAGCTCTGTATTTTGATTAATAATTGGTGGTTCCGGAAGGTTTTCCATAGGTGTATTGACCTCCTCTCGTTATTAATGTAACATACCCCTATACGGTATGTAAACTCTAAATTAAAAATAAATTTTGTGAGGGTTAAATTAATGTGGGAATCTTTTTTTCTTGATTGGCTTCAAGCTGCGGGACCATTTGCTATTTTACTTAGTATTATCTTCAATACCTTCATAAGCATTCTAGCGTTTATTCCCAGCTTTTTTATTACTGCAGCTAATATTATCTTTTTTGGATTTTGGATGGGAACATTGATTTCTTTTTTAGGAGAATCAATAGGTGCTATCGTCAGTTTTTTTCTTTATAGAAAAGGAATTAAAGCTTTTTCACCAAACGTACTAAAACGTTATAAATGGTTGCTACGTTTACAGCAAACAGAAGGTGGACGAGCTTTCTGTCTTATACTCGCCTTACGTCTTTTTCCATTTGCTCCCTCTGGTCTCGTTACCTTAGCTGGTGCAACAAGCAAGATCAAATGGCTACACTTCGCCATTGCCAGCACCTTAGGAAAAATCCCAGCCCTTCTACTCGAAGCCTACTCCGTCTACCAAGTGCTCGAATGGAACCTCACAGGAAAAATCATCCTCACCATGTTCTCTATACTGGTAGTGGGTATATTAATTATAAGAAAAAGGTAAATGGTGCCAGACACCGTTTACCTTTTTCTTCCTCATCCTATTTTTTCTTGTTGTACGTGCTCGAGTAGGAATACGGATCTTTTTTTCCCATAGAAACTTAGATGGTGTAATGGTCTTGTCATCGCAACGTAGAGGAGTTTCACATCGATTTCGGTTACCGTGTACACCTCATCAAGCGCACATAACAATACCACGTCGAATTCTAGTCCTTTTGCTAATTGAGCATGAACAATAACGACATCCTCTTGATTAATTTCCTCGTTTTCCTGTAGCAACTGAACCTTTAAACTCGTATGTTTCCTAAACAGCGCTTCAATTTTTTGGCACTCTTTTTCTGTTTTTCCGATGATGGCAATCGTTTTCCGCCCATTAGCATATAAATCGACAATATGCTCTTCCATTACCTTTACCGCATCGGCATCATTATTTCCCCATTCAACAAATAACGGCTTCCCCCCGTGCCTTACTACTGGTTCTACCTGTGGAAGCTCAAATGGAAGTAATGTTAAAATATCGTTCGCTGCTTGCATAATCTCAACAGTTGTACGATAGCTTTTCTGCAATGTAGTATAGGCAGCCCGCGGGAATATCTCCTCTTTGACTTTATTCCAATCCTGTATTCCCCGGTAAGAGTGAATACCTTGAGCTAAATCTCCTACTATCGTAAACATGTCCGTCTCTAAAGCACTTTTTAAAGCCGCTAACTGAAAATAACTATAATCCTGCGCCTCATCTATTACCACATTTCGTGCTCGTAAATCCTTATCAATTCCGTACAAATGATGTTGCAAATAAAGTAACGCCGCAAGATCTTCCAGTTCATAGTTTTTTTGTTTATGTAATTTCACTTGATCGTTCACGAAATACCTAATCTGATAATCATCCAAAAATTCTCTCGCATATTTTGTAAACAGTTCTCGATCCGTAACCAACTGCTCATAATAATAGAAAAGTGTTTTTTTAGGAAGCTTTCGAATAAAGGCATTTACTGCTGTTCGTGATTCTTTCATAATCTCTTTTGTTATCTCTTCTTTTTTATCCATCGCTTTGGTAACATAGCTTTTTCTTTTTGCAGGATCCAAATTCGAATTAAAAAGTGCCTTATCTAGCTTATGATCATAAAATCTCGCTACCTTTTCTATCAAAACTTTTTTCTCGGTTCGTACGTAGTTTTGCAACACTTCTTTTACCTTTTCAATTCGTCGATAATACGGGAGGTAGGTATATTCTCTTGTAATTAATTGTTTCATTCTCTCCGCGGTATAAAGTTTAATTTTAGCCGTTAAATAAAAATCTTCTGTTGGAATTAAGGTCTCGAGAATATCCACTAAATACCGATCCATTATTTCTCTATACTCAAGTGACCCTTTAAAACTAGCAAGCCATTGGACTATTTCTGGATCTTCATACTCGTGGTTAATAAAGCCCATTAACTTTTCTGATGGTTGACGTAGCTTTATTTTCTTACCAATACAACTTTTCACATAATCAATGAAAGTGGTCTGTAAAATACGGTCTACACCGAGTTCAGGGAGAACTTCAGATATATAATCAATGAATAAATTATTGGGAGCTAAGATCATCAGCTGTTCTGGGCGAAACTGCTCTTGATACGTATAGATAAAATAAGAAATACGGTGCAACGCAATGGTAGTTTTTCCACTTCCTGCCGCCCCTTGTACGATTATTGGCTTATTTAAATCTGCCCGGATAATTCTATTTTGCTCTTCTTGAATCGTTGAAACAATATCTGTTAACCGGTTACTAGAGCTGCCAGACAACGACTCCTGTAGCAATTCGTCCGTTGTCGTTAAATCAACATCTCGAATCTCCTGCAGTTCTCCCTCTTCCATGATGTATTGCCGTTTTAACGAAAGGTAACCATCATAGACCTCACCCTCTGCTTCATAGGTGACATCTCCTAATCGTCCATCATAGTATAGGTTCGCGATTGGAGAACGCCAATCCACAATAATCGGGTCCTGCGTCTCTCGATCAAATAGAGAAGCTTTCCCAAAATATAAGATCTCCTCCTGGTCCTTTCCTTTTCGCTTATAATCTACTCTTGCAAAATAGGGCTTATGTTGAATTTTCTTTAAGTTCCGAATCTCCTCCGCTGTTCTTTGTAAGAGATTCGCATTCGTTAACATGTTCATATAGCTTAAACTACTATCCTTAAAATCCATTCCATCTAACGCTTCTTTAAAGCTGGTTCGAAAGGACTCCTCATCCATTTCTGACGCCTTTATAACAATATCCATATACTTCTTCGTAAATAAAAGCCGTTCCATTTCCTGTTCAAAATCAGGATGCTTCTTCTTGTTTTCTCCCAACCTCTTCACACTCCTTACTTGTTTTGGAGACGCAAAAAACCATGAACTAGAGAAGTCTCCATTCATGGTACAATCCTTGGGTTACATTTTTCAAAGTACGCAACGCTCTTATGTTCTTTTAGCCGGAAAAATAATTATAAACGCTTACATGATAATTTGCAATTTTCTTTCATATTTTTATTTTAGGCTAGATTCCATCCCTATGGAAAATTAACCCTTGTCTATCATTCATTTAATATGTAAACTTAAAATGAATTTAAGTTTACATAAGGAGTGGAGACAGATGACTTGGAAACAGCTTGCTGAAAAAGTAATAAAAGGCTATTCCCTTACCACAGAAGAAGCATTACGAATTCTCAATGAAAATGATGAGAATGTATTAGAGCTTGTTCAAGCAGCCTATCAAATTAGAAAGTACTATTATAGCAATAAAGTAAAACTTAACTTAATCATTAATGCAAAAAGTGGTCTATGTCCGGAAGACTGTGGCTATTGCTCCCAATCTATGAAAGCCAACACTGAAATCGAAAGCTACCCTCTCGTTAGCAAACAAATCATTGTAGAAGGGGCAAAGGAAGCGAAGAAAAACAAAATCGGTACATACTGTATTGTAATGAGCGGTAGAAAACCAACGAATCGTGATGTAAATACTGTTGTAGCTGCTGTTCAAGATATCAAAACAAATATTGATAACATCAAGATTTGTGCCTGTTTAGGACTTGTAAATGATGAGCAAGCACGACTACTGAAGGAAGCAGGTGTCGATCGCTTTAATCACAATATCAACACTAGCAAAGGACATCATAGTGAAATAACTACGACACATGAATACGACGATCGTATTAAAACGCTAGAAACCTTGAAAAATGCGGGAATCTCCCCTTGCTCCGGCGTCATTTGTGGAATGGGCGAAACTCACGCAGATATTGTAGAGATGGCCTTTTCCCTTAAGGATTTACAGGTAGATTCTATTCCAGTTAATTTTCTGCATCCTATTGAAGGTACCAAGCTTGAAGGCCTTGATGAGCTAACCCCTTTAAAATGTTTGAAAATCCTTGCTATGTTCCGTTTTGTTAATCCTACAAAAGAAATTCGAATCTCTGGCGGACGGGAATATAACTTGCGTACTCTTCAAAGTTTAGGGCTATATATGGCCAATTCCATTTTCGTTGGGGACTACTTAACAACAAGCGGTCAAGCTTCAGACCAAGACTATCAAATGATCAAGGACTTAGGGTTTGAAATAGAAGAAAACGCATTTGAAACAGAAAGTCAGCATTTTGCTACTACTGGAGAAAAAGCATAATTAACAGAAGCCTTGCAGTAGTCACCGCAAGGCTTCTGTTCTAATTTGAAACGAATAAATCATTTAAATCTCTCAAAATAATTTTCTTCTCTTTCCAAAAAGTGTATAATTTGATTTGAATATTTAGAAATTTGTGTAAATTATATGTTTTTGGGGGGAATTCACATGGTTAATTATGAGAAAAAACATCTTTTTATTATGAGTGCGATTGGCTTATTGATATTAATGCCTCTCTTCTTACTAACTGGGCCTTTTATTTTCCAAGGGATATTGTTTGATGATCCAAGTGTTTGGTTGATTCAGACACCAACTCAATCCTATTGGTTATATGCTATATCTATCTTCCTGCTTGCTTTAAGCTTATTCTTATCTTATTTCTACACAAAATTTTCCATTTTCATTACTATACTTGGTATTATCCTAGCAGGTGTTTTTTTCACGATGGGTACCTTTACTTTTAAATCATTAAGTACAGAGGAAATTACTTGGGGTGAACCACTTGCATTTAAGACTCATGTGTACTCATGGGAAGATGTGAAAGAGGTTATCTTAGTTTCTCCGCCTAATAAAGAGGAAAAACACACGATGGTATTTTACTTTAAGGATGGAAATGAAGTAACATTTATTCGCAATATTGCTTTTCAAACTGAATTCTCCAACTTTAATACTGCAAGAAGACAGTACAATTTTCCTTTTACAGCAAGTGAATAGAATGTTGAACTAGCCTAATAGTACGATTTCCTCCAAACAAACAGGATACTACACTACATGTGGAGAAACCTATAATACCAATATTAATTGGAAGATTGGAACTTCACTTGACTGAACTGAGGGGGATTTAGAAAATGGATATACTATTTGGATTAGTAATACAACTATTCATCGGTGGAATTATGACATTCTGTGTTTTTGCATTTATTCAGTTTCTTTTACCAAAGTTTAATTTACTATATTTGCTTGGTGGCCTATATGTGATTGGTTGCTTAGTTGTCATTTTTAATAGTTGGACTCAAGAATGGCTACTCTTTACCATTCTATCCATAATCGCTCTATTCGCCATCCTCACCGTAAGATTTTACCGATATATATATCAACTCACGGAACAAAAAGCAAACGAGTGGAAAGAGATTAATTTATAGAAACAAAAGGCCATTTTCTATATCTGAACGGAAATGGCCTTTTTATTTTTGCTCTGTTAAATGCCGCTGTTGATTTCCGCAGGAGTCTACGTCTTTCGCTCCAATCAACAGCTTAGTTAGTAAATATCAACCCTAAACTTTAGCTTTTCTTTTAAATTTAAAACTATCCGTTCACCACTGTTCCGCCATTAACATGAAGCATTTGTCCAGACACATACGTTGAATCATCTGAAGCTAAATATACATAAGCAGGTGCTAGCTCTGCTGGTTGCCCCGGTCGTCCCATTGGGGTATCCGTTCCGAACTCTTCCACATTTTCTGCTGGGAAGGATGCAGGGATTAACGGAGTCCATATCGGTCCTGGAGCAACCCCGTTGACCCTAATTCCACTGCCAACAATATTTGCTGATAAAGAGCGGGTAAGCGCTACAATTGCTCCTTTAGTAGCAGCATAATCCATTAAGACTGGCTGACCTTTATAAGAAACAATAGAAGCGGTATTAATGATAGAGCTGCCCTCTTTCAGGAATGGCATCGCAGCTTGGATAAAATAAAAATAGGAAAATATATTGGTTTGAAAAGTACGTAATAATTGATCGGAAGAAATATCCTCTATTCTTTTTTGATAGTGTTGTTCTGCAGCATTATTCACTAGCACTTGGAGACTACCGAACTCTTCCACTGTTTGCTTTACCACATCGGTACAGAAATCCTTTTGACCGACATCTCCAGAGTAAAGTAAGCATCTTACCCCATATTCTTCTACTAACTTCTTTGTTTCCTTGGCATCATTATGCTCATCTAAGTAAACGATACTAACATTTGCTCCTTCTTTCGCAAATGCAATAGCTGTTGCTCGTCCAATTCCACTATCCCCACCAGTAATAATGGCATTCTTCCCTTCTAGCTTTCCACTTCCTTTATAGGCAGGATTATTGTAAATGGGTTCTGGCACCATTTTATTTTCTATTCCAGGCTGCTTTACTTGTTCCTGTGCTGGTTGTCCTTCTGTTTGTTGCTTTGAAAAATCTCTTTCTGTCAATTAAATTCCTCTCCTTTTATGAATCAAATATTATGAAAGAAGCTCCAAATCCTAAGTTCTATTTTTTGAGACTATTGCACTGACATTACTATCTAAATTCCACGTTAAAGATTTTTTAAAACCTTTCACAAGAAATTTAGTCCGTGTGCCTTCCCCTCCTATATCAAATTAGAATATTTGTTTAACCTTGCTTCGTTGCGGGAATTACCTTCTGTGTAGACGCAAAAAGAAACACTAAAATATAGAGGAGGAATTTTACTATGTTATGGACCATATTTGCTGTTTTGATTGTACTTTGGTTAGTTGGCTTCGCAATGGAAATTGGTGGAGGGCTAATCCATATCCTATTAGTTCTCGCTCTTCTTTCCATCGTATTTAACCTTTTTGGCAGAAGACGAGCATGAATTAAAATCACCAATAAAAACTTTGTTTAATAATAATTCTTTAGGGAAAACCAAGCATAAGCTTAAAATAAATTTAGTAGGAGGGAACCTATATGTTATGGACAGTTTTTGCAGTCTTACTAATACTATGGTTACTCGGATTCTCATTTGATATCGCAGGAAATCTGATTCATATCATCCTTGTATTAGCACTTATCTCTTTAGTCTTTAACTTATTTGCAGGGCGAAGACGGCCATAAAAAGAAAGATGAGTTAGCTAGAGCATACACAATCTTGTAAAATTGGTTTCTTGCGTAATAAAAAAGCTAGCAAGCTCAGTATTTATGAGGCTTGCTAGCTTTTTTATTTATGTGGTTCTCTTAGGCTTTAGTTCTAATTTAAAAATCCCCTGCGTTGTTTATTTCGTTAAAGTATCTGTTAACACTGGTACAACTTGCTTCTTACGAGAAACTACACCTTTAAGCACAGCTGTATTATTTTCAAGCGTTACGTTATATGCTTTTTCAACCGCAGCAGTTTCTTTACCTAATGTTAATGCAACAGAATCATTTGTTAGAATGTCTGTTACAACAAATACAAACAAGTCTAAGCCTTTCGTTTCTACTACATGAGTAATTGCCGCTTCTAGTTCTGCTTGCAACTTTAATACATCAGACGTATCTACTGTATTTACTTGCGCAATCTCTACTTTATAGTCGCCCATTTGAAATTCTTTTGCATCTAATGTGATTAACTGTTCTACTGTTTTATCGCTTAGATCAGCACCAGCTTTTAGCATGTCTAAGCCATAGCTATCTGCGTCCACTCCAGCAATTTCCGCTAATTCCTTAGCTGCTTGTACATCCTGCTCTGTACAAGTTGGAGATTTAAATAATAGTGAGTCAGAAATAATGGCAGAAAGCATTAAACCTGCAACAGGTTTTGATATTTCAACTCCATTTTCTTTGTATAATTTATTTAAAATAGTTGCGGTACAACCAACTGGCTCCGCACGATAATATAAAGGGTCACTTGTCTCAAAGTTTGCGATACGATGATGATCAATTACTTCCAATACACGAACTTGATCAATATCACTTACACTTTGTTGACGTTCATTATGATCAACTAGGATAACTTCTTGCACTTCGTTACTAACCGCTTCTACTAAACGAGGCACCTCTGCATTAAAATGCTTTAACGCATATTCTGTTTCTCCGTTCAACTCTCCTAAACGAACCGGTTCTGCATCCATTCCTAATTGTTTCTTCAGCTCTGCGTACGCAATTGCAGAACAAATCGAGTCTGTATCTGGGTTTTTATGTCCTAGTACTAATACTTTTGCCATTTGTATTCTCCTTACCACATTTTCATTTATTAAGAGCTATCCTCTTAACTTCCGATAGCTTTTCCTCTGTAAATTTTACCTTAAACTTGGGATTATTTCAAAACACAATCTTAGTTTGTTTGGCACAGAAGCGGAAATATAATTTAGCTAACTTAGATAAAGGAAGCCACTCAAGGTTTTAAAAAGCTATAAACTTTATGAAAAGAGACATGTGTAAACAAAAAAAGGATGCTTACTTTTAAAGTAAACACCCTTTTATATAATTCTTCAAAATTTATTCAAATTTACTTTTCTTTCGGCATCTTCTATAGAATCAACATTTGACCCTGATCGAACTACTTTGGTCTCCTCATCTATACCAGTAAATGGATTGGAATCCAACTCATCAGCGGTAAAAGCGTTACCTCCCAATGTATCTTCATTCGCTGGCGAAGTAGTTACAATTGTTGTCTCGCTTTGAGCTGCTGCGTCTACTAGGACCACTATTCTTCCATTTTCTACGTCCGTTGCATAGACTGGAGCATCTCTATCTGATACTCCAAGTTCTACTAGTCTATTTCCGACACCTTCTGATGTACGGGCCTCTTCGGGCAAAAGTGTATTCTTTAATTTGTCAACAACCGATTCCTCGTTATCCAGACTAATTTTCTCTACCTGTGTACCTCTTGGAAATGCAGATGTGATATGGTGATCTTGTGCAATCACACAAATCTCTTTCTCCTGGTAACCTTGAACAATTAATCCTTCCACTACATTTTTCGCTTGTAGCTCAGATTCATAGACACCAAATATATTTCTATTCATTTCTATTGCCTCCTAAGGTTCTTTTACTTTATACATTCCCTAGAGAAACAAAATGAAACTACTTTCACAAAAGCATCTACTGGAAAAATCACCCGAATTGTGCGTAATGAAGCCTACTATAAATCCCTTCTGCTTCAATCAATTCTTCATGTCTCCCTTGTTCTGCTATTCCTTCTTTTGTTACGACCATAATTCGATCTGCGTTTTTAATCGTAGCGAGACGATGTGCAATCACTAGCGTAGTACGGTCCTTAGAAAGTTCTGTTAACGATTCTTGAATAGCGCGTTCTGTTTCAGTATCCAAGGCTGAAGTAGCTTCATCTAAAATAAGAATTGGTGGGTTCTTCAAGAAAATACGTGAAATAGCCAATCGTTGCTTTTGACCACCAGATAGTTTTACACCACGTTCTCCAATCACCGTGTCTAAGCCAAAAGGCTGAGATGCAATAAATTCATCTAATTGTGAACGTCTTGCGGCTTCCATAATTTCCCCATCGTTTGCATCTAATTTTCCATAAGCTATATTTTCGCGAATCGTTCCTGAGAATAGGAATACGTCCTGCTGCACAATACCGATTTGGCTACGCAACGATTCGAGTGTTAATTCGCGAGTATCGTAGCCATCGATAATGATGCTACCTTCCTCTAGCTCATAAAAGCGTGGTAACAAGCTACATAGCGTTGTTTTCCCTGCCCCAGAAGGCCCAACAATTGCAACAGTTTCTCCAGCTCGTACCGATAAATTAATATTTTTTAATACTTGCTCGTGCCCTTCATATCCAAAGGAAACATTTCGATAGTGAATCTCACCATCTAACTCTGCATGAACAGCCCCAGGAGCATCCGCGATATCAGGCTCAGTATCCATAATTTCTACATACCGCTTAAATCCAGCGATTCCTTTAGGATAACTCTCAATAACGGCATTAATTTTTTGAATTGGCCCTAATAATATATTGGCAAGTAAAATAAACGCTACGAACTGGCCATAACTTAAATCGCCTGAAATGACGAAGAATGTACCAAATAATAAAGTAAAAAGCGTAACTAAGCGCATTAACATATAGTTTGCTGTTATGTTTTGCGCCATAATTTTATAGGATGATAACTTTGTATTTCGATAGTTTTCATTGTTTACCGCAAATTGCTTCTGTTCATGTTTCTCATTGGCAAATGCCTGAACAACACGAATCCCGCCAATGCTATCCTCTACACGTGCATTAATATCCGCAACATCTGAAAACATTCTGTGAAACGTTCGAGTCATCTTTTTGTTAAAATGAATTGCGAGTATCATTAGTAGCGGAATAACTAAGAATGAAAGAATCGCAAGCTTCCAATTAATCGTTAGCATTAAAATAAATGCACCCACTAATGTCATCACTGCAACAAAGACATCCTCCGGTCCATGGTGAGCAACCTCACCAATTTCCTCCAAATCCTTTGTTAATCTAGAAATAGAGTGCCCTGTTTTGTTGTTATCATAATAACCAAAGGACAGCTTTTGCATATGTTGAAAAAGCTTTCTACGCATGTCGGTTTCAATATTGATCCCAAGCATATGACCCCAGTATGTAACGATATAATGCAATCCAGTATTAATTAAATAAATAGCCAGCAATCCAAGACAAGCCCAGACAATAATTGTCCAATTTCCCTCTGGCAAAAGTCGATCAATGACCTGATTCACCGCTAATGGAAAGGCAAGCTCAAGCAACCCAACTAAAATCGCACAAGAAAAATCTAAAATAAAAAGCCATTTATAAGGCCTATAATATGAAAAAAAACGTCGTACCACACTTCCCACTCCCTTTTAATAACTTTGTTAAAGCGTATTATTGATATTTGACTAATCCTATTCGATGATTAAGCGAAAGTCGTGTACTCCCTACTTTGATAAGGCGAGACTAGCACTGAAATCAACAGCTGCGTTTAAAAGACACACCAATGCAAAGAAAAATCGCACCATGGATAATGAAAAAGTTGCCCATCAAGTATCCCCCGTACCCCCCTGTAGATTGAAGTGGAAGGTGTGAGACTCCTGCGGGAAGTAGCGTTTTGTGGAGACCCCGCAGGCATGAAGTGCCGAGGAGGCTCCACAAGCGCCCCGCGGAAAGCGAACACCTGCAACGGAGATCAACAGGGAGTTTAACAGGCAACCTACTTATTTTCAAGGTAGCATTTTAATATATGTAAATAGACAAAAACTCCCCATTCTCACATTGTACCGTTTAATCTTTTAACCTAGTAGTATTTATTTCGCCACACTAATGATAATGATTTTCATTTATCAACTAACTATACTACTTCTCATTTCATTACGTCAATGACTCTTTCTAGGAAATCACAACTAAATTGTGATATAAAGAATACAACATAAGAAACAAAATCCTATTTTTACAGAACAGGAGAAAATAGTGATGATACGGATATTAATTATTGAAGATGAAAAGAAAATCGCGAGGATACTCCAGCTTGAGCTTGAACATGAGGGCTACGAAACGGATGCAGCATTTACTGGTTTAACTGGGTTAGAAAAGTTTAGTGCTGGTAACTGGGATTTAGTATTGCTCGATGTCATGCTGCCTGAGCTTAGTGGCTTAGAGGTGTTACGGCGCATTCGTGCGACTGGTTCCCACACACCTGTCATCCTTCTAACAGCAAGGAACTCTATTCCAGATAAAGTAAGCGGTTTAGATCTTGGAGCTAATGATTATATGACAAAGCCTTTTGAAATAGAAGAGCTTCTAGCAAGAGTAAGAGCTTGCATTCGAACCGCTCAATCTCGTCTTGAGCAAGATGATTTACTAACTATTCAAGACTTGACCGTTAACGAAAAAACAAGAGAAATCAAACGGAATGAAGAAAACATCGAATTAACTCCAAAGGAATTTGAATTATTCGTATTTTTTATCCAGAATAAAAACCAAGCATTAAACCGTGAGCAAATTTTAACTAATGTATGGGGCTTTGATTACTACGGCGACACCAATATTGTCGATGTGTATGTGCGCCATTTGCGTAAAAAACTATCCATCGCAGATTCACTCCAGACAATTCGAGGCGTTGGTTACCGTTTAAAGGAGTAAAATCATGAAGATTAAAAGTAAGATTTTGTTGCTATCAAGCGTATGGTTAGTACTGATACTACTGCTTATTAATGGTTCTATCTATTTTTTGTTTCAGAAGATTATTTTTAATAACGAAACAAACCGGGTAACTGAACATACTAAGGCCGTTGTAACAGCAGCAAACGAGGCGATTGCAGCAGACGTAATACATGAAGATTTACGCCTGTTATTTCGCGCTTACCTCCCTACTAACGGGATGATTCGTATAATTACAGAAGAAACTAGTTCTTCTCTTACCATTTCAAAAAAAGCCTATATGAAACAGCTTCCGACCAAATATGAAAACCAACAATCTATTGCTCTTCGGACATTTGACGATATCCCATATGCCGTTGTTTCGTTCCCTATTATCTGGACTGATGGGAGCGTTGTAATGCTTGAAGTAACGGAGAGTCTCGAGGATTCACAGAAAACCTTACGAACGTTATTCATTGTGCTTTCTACCGCTTCCTTTATCGTACTAATTCCCGCCTTATTTTTTGGAAGTATGTTAAGTCGATTAATTGTGACACCGATTAACGCCTTAACCAATACGATGAAACAAATTCAAACAACAGGTGCTTTTCAGAAAATCCAACTAGAATCGTCCTCCAAAGATGAGCTCTATACGATGGGAATGACCTTTAATCAAATGATTGATATTTTAGAAAGAAACTACCAAAAGCAACAACAGTTTGTTTCAGATGCCTCTCATGAATTAAAGACTCCACTGACCGTCATTGAAAGCTATGCTAGTATGCTTAAACGCTGGGGGAAACAGAAACCAGAACTTTTTGATGAGTCGATTAATGCTATCTATTCAGAAGCAATTCGAATGAAAGAAATGACCGAACAAATGCTTCAACTAGCTAATGCAGATTCTCACTTGACCTTAGAAAAAACGAATATAGACTTACTTTCCATCAGCAAGCAAGCTAGCCAGCATATTCAAGTATCTTTTCATCGAGACATCCATCTATATGAAAACGGATCGGATTTTCATCTGTGGGCTGACGAAAATAAATTGAAGCAAGTCATCTATATTTTATTAGACAATGCTCGGAAATATAGTCAGGGAAGTATTACATTAAAACTTTCCGAAACGAACAGTATCTGTGCCTTTTCAATCATAGATCAAGGCGAGGGAATACCGACCGAAGATTTAGATAAGATATTTGATCGCTTTTATCGTGTGGATAAGGCGAGAAATCGCGAAACAGGTGGGGCTGGATTAGGCTTGGCGATTGCAAAAAAAATAGTCGAAGCGCATGATGGATCAATTACCATTACGAGCACAGAAGGTAAAGGAACTACTGTCACTGTTACTTTACCAAAACAAGAAGAAAGGGATGTGATTAATCATGAAGCGTAAGAAACTACTACTCCTTTTATCACCAATCCTAATTCTTGTGGTTGCTCTCTTATTCATTCTTTTTTTCAAACAAGATTCTACACTCGCTTCCGAGGAAGAAATTGTAGGAATTGTTCAAACGCACTATACAACTAGTGAGATTCAATCTATTTCACAACAAAACACTGAATATACGGTTGTTGTTCAACATAATTTTGGAGAGTATCAACTAATAATTGATGGAGAATCTCGTGAAATAATCTCACTTAAACAAATAAGTTCTAACACCGAAGATGGTTCTACTACAGGAGAACCAAGGGAAGAACCCGAACAAGAATCGGCACCTAGTATGTTAACGGAACTACAAGCGATTGAGATTGCCCTTCAAGAGGTTTCCGGTACATTAGATGATATTGAATTGGAAGAAGAAAATGGGATAAAAGTATATGAGGTAGAGATTAATGTGGATGATGAGACAGAGGCTTTGGTTATTATTAATGCGTATACAGGGAAGATACTCTCTGTCACATTAGATTGATCCTTACATTAAAATTTTTTAATGTTTTACTCCTTTTCTATTAATGTTGAGCACTTATGATGAATGTGTAGCAAAGATAAGTGAAACAAATTAAAGGAGGAAACAATCATGAAACTATTCACAGCAGTATTGGCAGGCGCCGTATTAATCGGTGGCGTAAGTGTTGGAGCGGAAGCATTAAAAAAGAACGACCCAGAAAAGAATTTACAACAGGTTCAAAATATAGAACCACCTTCAGATGAGGCGAATACAGGAATTACTTTATCAGAAGCAGCTGACATCGCATTGGGGAAGGTAGAAAACGGAGTGGTTACAGATGCTGAAAAAGACCGTGAAAATGGACGATTAGTTTTTGAAATTGAAGTAAAAGATGACGAATTCGAATATGACTTTAAAATTGATCAACAAAACGGCGACATTATAAAAGAAAAGAAAAAAGCTAGAAAAGGAAAAAAATATCGTAATGACACTTCTTTATCCCCTAGCAATGAAGCATTGATTTCTATTGCCAAAGCGAAAGATGTAGCCTTAAAAGAAGTACAGGGTATAGTCGACGATATTGAGTTGGAAAGAGAAAATGGAGCTTATGTATACGAAGTAGAAATCGAACCAGAAAATCAGGGAACTGACGATGATGATGTAACAGTATACGTGGATGCAGTTACTGGGAAAGTGTTGTATGTAGAGTGGGATGATTAATAACATGAAGAAAGCGAAGGGAATTGACTCCTTCGCTTTTTTCATGAGAAATTTTCATGATTAGATTCATTTTTAACGGGTATTTGTTTAAGGGTATACGTTAGGGTTAGGGTGAACAAACCCACTTAAAAGGAGAGAAAAGTATTTTGAGTATGTCTCCAGAAGTTATCGGATTCAGTCTAATAATTTTAGGTGTTCTTTTAATAATAGGGAAATGGCTACGCGTCTCTCTTCCATTTCTGCAAAAACTCTTTGTTCCAAGCTCTATTATGGCTGGCCTACTTGGACTTTTTTTAGGTCCAGAAATACTTGGGAAGTTAGGTGTAGAACTATTTGATACTGGAGGCTTATTTCCAGAAAGTATGTTGGAAGTTTGGGAGGAGCTTCCTGGGTTACTCATCAGTGTTATTTTTGCTTCCTTTTTTATTAGTAAGACCATTCCCTCTCTAAAAAAAATGTGGCAAGTCTCTGGACCACAAATAGCGTTTTCCCATTTTATTTCATGGGGACAATATGTGGTTGGAATTTCTTTAGCCCTCTTTGTCCTCACTCCGTTTTTCGACCTTAACCCAGCGGCAGGAGCCTTGCTTGAAATTAGCTTTATTGGAGGACATGGAACGGCAGCCGGTTTATCAGGAACCTTTTCAAGTGTAGACTTTGAAGAAGGAAAAGATTTGGCAGTAGGACTAGCTACTGTTGGAGTTTTGACAGGAGTTCTATTTGGAATATTCCTTGTTAACTGGGGAGCACGGAATGGAAAAACAGAGATTTTATCCAGTCCAAATGATATATCCGAAGAGCAGTTAAAAGGAATCATCTCCGAAGAAAACCAACAAGATGAGCCAGTAGGTCAAAAGACAACCCGCTCAGAATTTATCGAGACATTCACTGTGCACTTTGCATACATAGGAGTGGCAATTGGAATAGGGTACGTCCTATTAGAAGGCTTGATTTATCTAGAAGAAGCTCTTTGGAGTGATACCCTTGAATTATTTACCCACTTACCATTATTCCCTCTAGCAATGGTCGGCGCAATTATTGTGCAACTCTTTATGAGTAAATGTGTGAAGCATAATATTCTGGATACTGGAATTGTTAATAGAATTCAAGGATTTTCCCTTGATATTCTCATAGCTTCTGCAATCGCTACCCTTTCTCTTACTGTTATTGGTGAGTACTGGCTTCCATTCTTACTTATGTCCGTTGTCGCAATCTCTTGGAATATGCTTGCCTTCTTTTTTATCGCCCCTCGAATCATGCCCGATTATTGGTTTGAGCGAGGTGTTGGAGATCTAGGGCAAGCAATGGGAATGAGTGCGGCTGGAATGATGTTGATCAATTTAGCAGACCCTAATGCGGAAACTCCCGCTAAGAAAGGTTTTAGTTATAAACAGTTATTTCTCGACTTAATTGTAGGTGGAGGAATAGTAACCGCTGCTTCCGTCCCTTTAATTATCGCCCTCGGTTCGGTGCCAACCCTCATTATTGCTAGCGTTGTTATGACTGGATGGTTGCTATTAGGACTCTTTCACTTTGGTGGAAATAAGAAGAAAAACAACTAGGTAGTAGCTTGGGGAATCTGAGCTTCTACCTAGTTGTTTATAGCAATACTTCTCTTTATTCAAGAGGTCACCGTTTATTCGGCAATCCCTCCATTACATAAATACACTCTTCTCAATTTGCTTCATTTCATAAAAATAGCCTTTTTGCGCCATGAGCATCTCAAAAGTTCCTACTTCCACGACTTTCCCTTGCTCCATTACAATAATCTGATCCATTTTTTCCAAGCCAGTTAATCGATGGCTTACTAAGACGAGGGTATCATTCTTTGCTTGTTCCAATAGGTGCTGAAATATCACTTGTTCGGTTAAGGCGTCAACTGAGGATGTTGGTTCATCGAGTAACCACAAGCGACCACCTTTCAACATCGCACGCGCAATCGCCAAACGCTGCTTTTCTCCTCCTGAGAGATTCTCGCCTTTTTCTTGAACGGTATTATCTAATGACAAATAGTCTAGTCTTACTTTTGCAAGCATCTCTTGCAATTCGGAGTCCAGTAAATCCTCCCTAGCAAGCAAGAGGTTATCCCTAATCGTGCCATAGAAAAAGTGATTTTCCTGTAGAACTACGTTGGTCTTTTTCCATAAATCCTCTTGTGAAACTACTGTAATCGGTGTCCCACTCACCTGAATGGAACCTTTGTCGGCTGAACGTATTTTTAATATCAGCTGCAACAATGTTGATTTTCCAGAACCACTTGGGCCAACAATCGCTGTTTTGGTTCCCAAAGATAAATTTAAGCTGACATGATCAAGTGCAACTCTAGATTCTCCTGGGAAAGTAAAGCTTACCCTTTCAAACTCTACTGATAAAGAACAATCATCAGGCAATTCCACAACCGTCTCTTGCTGAACTGGTTCATCCTTTACCACAGAATAGAGCCGTGTAGCTGCTCTCCTACTATCCTCCAAGTGACTGGGGAGAACGGCCATCGGAGTCGCATTTTCAAAAACGGTCAAGGAGATCATTACGAGCATCGCAAGGAACAAACCATTCAATTCACCATCTGCTACTAAATAGGCTCCAAGTCCAAGTACCAGCCAAGATATAACGAGCGTCACGAACGTATTCACGGACTGATTAAACATTGCCTGGCTGCCTTCTCTTTCTTGCTCTTTCAAATAGGCGTCAGCAGCTTGTGTTAAATACTCCTCTTTGTCCGCCAGCTTTTGATAGATTTTTAAATCTCGAAAGCCATATAAAAGCTCTGTCACTTCTGTTGATAGCTCGCCACGCTCGTCTCTCACTCTACTTTGTAACTTGCGTTGACTCCATGCAAATAACGCTGGAACTACAAATCCTGTTAATAAAAGACCGACAAATATAACGAGTGCGATATAAACAGCATAGAATGATAGGAAGAAAATCGTGCTTAGAAAGACAAGGACAAGCACAATCGGTGGGTAGACGACACGTAAAAAGAAGTTTTGTAAACTCTCTACATCTCCAACAATTCTCGCTAACAGATCGCCACTACGGTATTGTTGAAAAATTCTAGGTGCCAATGGCTCTAGCTTTTCAAAAAATGATACACGTAAGTTGCTCAAAATAGTAAAGGTAGCTCGGTGCGAGAAATATCTCTCCCCATAACGGCTTAGTGCTCTAGCAAACCCAAACAGTTTCAAAAGGGCTATCATCACAGTAAGTGCATAAATAGGTGGTTCAAGTGCAGCCTTTGAGATTAAGTACCCACTCGAAGCAAATAGTCCCACCGCCGCTATTCCTGCCGTGAAACCCAGGAGAATGGAGTATAAAATGTCCTTTTTTTCCTTCATCATTAGCTTTAGTACGGTTGCTAAATCCTTCATTGCGCTCCACCTCCTTGCTGAACAGAAACCATCTCTCGATATTCTGGAACAGAAGCTTGAAGCTCCTCATGAGATCCTTGTGCTAAAAGCTTGCCATTTTCTAAAAGGAGAATGCTGTCTGCCTTCTTAATGGTGTGTAAACGATGTGCAACGGTAATCACTGTTGATGATTTCGCCAATTCTTTAATAGAAGCTTGAAGGATCCGCTCCGTTTGGAGATCTAGTCCCGTTGTCGGCTCATCAAAAAGAATAACAGTCGGCTTCTTCAAAAATGCTCTTGCCAACGCAATTCGTTGCTTTTCTCCTCCTGAAAGTCCTCTTCCTGCTTCTCCAATTTTCGTATCAAAGCCCTTTTCAAGTGACGCAATTAGTGGCAGAATACCAGCTTTATCTGCTGCCACCTCAATTTCCTTTCGTGTGGCATTAGCCTTTCCTCCAATTGAAATATTGTCTGCAATCGTTCCTGAAAAGAGATAGGGATTTTGAGAAATATAGCTCAACTGATCAAACCAGTCTTTCTCTTTATAGGTCAACTGCAACTGGCCATCCACGAGCACTTCTCCTTCTGTCGGCTTAGCTAATCCCGCAATTATATTGAGCAACGTCGATTTACCTGCCCCACTTCGACCTACAATCGCGATTTGATGATAGGACGGAATCTTTGTATCGATGTTCTTTAACGAAAAACTGTTTTCATCATAATGAAAGCCAACATTCTTAAGATTGATGACAGGAGGTGTAGCACCATTTTCTAATTGCTCTTTTCCCCATTCAAGCGGTTCTTCCTCAGTTGCTAGTTCATCCGTCACTTTTTTCGCTGCCCCCATACTTCCACGGCCTGTGTGGAAGGCACTCCCTAATTCTTTCAAGTACAAATAAAACTCAGGAGCCAAAACTAAAACGAAAAACGCCGGAAAGAATGTGACATTCTTAAAGACTACCAGTTGTAGGCCTACCTCCAATGCAATGAGTCCAATCGCAAGCATCGAGATGAACTCGAGCATTAACGATGAAAGAAAGGCAATTTTCAACACGTCCATTGTGGCATCACGAAAAGATAAACTACTATGTTGAATGGCTTGTTTTTGTTGCGCTGAACGACCGAACAATTTTAGTGTTGTTAATCCTTGAAGGGTATCAAGGAACTTCCCTGAAAAAGCTGCAAGCTTATCCATTTGTTCTTCAGATTTTTTCTTTGTCTTTAATCCCACTACAATCATGAAAATCGGAATGAAAGGTGCGGTAACTAAGATGATTAAGCCTGAATTAACATGCTGACTAAATATTGCAATCAAAATTATTATTGGAATTATAGAAGATTGGATCATTTGTGGAATATAGCGACTGAAATACGGATCGATTTCATCCACGGCATCCATCATGACACTGACCTTTTGTCCTGATTGCCCCTTCAATGAAGCTTGAATAGGACTTTTGGAAAATTTATTTAATAGCGCCCTTCGGAAGTCACGCTTTACTCTTGTTGCCATCTTCACTCCTGCTACCCCATTCAGATAGGTAAGCAACGCTCTTGCAGCAAGAACGAGAATAAGGCCACCTAAAAACGGGATAAGCTCTTGAAATGAGTGCCCTCGTAAAAATACGCGGTCCACAATCGTCACAAAGAAGTAAGCCTGCCCGATGACTGTTATTCCAGTCAAAATAGCAAGGATGATAAGGGTGATCCTTGTACCTCTATGTGCTTTTGCTATCTCTTTCAGATCCTTCATACACTCCCTCTTCTCTACTTCAAGTTAGGTTTACTTATTTATGCAAAACGGAATTCATTAGTTCGTGAATCATTTCACATAGTTATTCTATTATAAATCAAAAATAAGCAAAATGTTTACTTGGAGATTGACCTTTTCATGACAATTATGTTCCCCGATTACAGAGGAGTTAATCTTTGAAGAGGTTTACTGTTTTCTTAATAGGCTCTGTTTAAAGAAGCGTGTTGATTTTCAGGTCCCTAGCTGTCGATTGGAGCACAAGGCGAAGACCCCTGGTTAGAGATAGCGTTTTGTGGAGATCCCCCGAGGAGGCTTTCGTAAGCCCCGCGGAAAGCGAAGCCTAGTGCGGAAATCAACAGCGGTGCTGAACAGTGACTCTTATTAAAAAAACAATTCTAAATTTACCTACTCCTCGCATAAATTAAAACAATTCAGAAAAAAACATTGCATTTCACAGACGTCTGTTGTAAATTAGTTAAATAATCAAATGATCTGATAATTTAATAGCGAACTTTCTTATCCAGAGAGGTCGAGGGAAATGGCCCGAAGACACCTCAGCAACCAGCAGCGTCACATTTGACGACTGAAAAGGTGCTAATTCCAGCAAGTTGTTTCATCAACTTGCGCAGATGAGAAGAATGAACTTTTCTAAAAAAGTCTTCTTCTTACAGAAGGCTTTTTATTTTTTCTAAAAGGTCCCTCCTCTCTGGGTACTAGTCACATAAAAATAGAGGAGGCTTTTTATATGTACAAAACAGAAACAAAGCTTGCGCAAATTGGAAATCGAAGTGAAACCACTACAGGAACGGTAAATCCACCCGTTTATTTCTCTACCGCATACAGACACGAAGGTATTGGTCAATCCACTGGCTATGATTACACGCGAACAGGGAACCCAACTCGCCATATTTTAGAGCGTGCGATTGCCGATTTAGAAAATGGCGAGCAAGGATTTGCCTGCAGTTCTGGCATGGCCGCAATTTTAACCGTTCTCTCCCTCTTTCAATCCGGTGACGAGTTAATCGTTTGCAAGGATCTATATGGTGGCACTTACCGTTTGTTTGAGGAAGGGTATAAAAAATGGGGTCTGTGTTGTAAATACGTGGATACAAGTGACCTTGCAAGCATTGAACGTGCCATCACTCCACAAACAAAAGCTATTTTTGTAGAAACCCCTACAAATCCTCTTATGGTAGAAACAGATCTATCGTCCGTATCAACCTTAGCAAAGAAACATGGGCTTTTACTGATCTGCGACAATACATTCTATACTCCTATACTCTTAAAACCTATCAAGCTAGGCGCTGATATTGTAGTGCATAGTGCCACCAAATACTTAGGTGGGCATAACGATGTTTTAGCTGGCCTTATTGTAGCAAATGGGAAAGAACTTTGTGAGTCTCTTGCCCTCTATCATAATGCAGCTGGGGCAGTTCTTAGTCCTTTTGATTCTTGGCTACTTATTCGCGGAATGAAAACTCTAGCACTTCGTATGGAAAGACACGAAAAAAACGCAAAAATCCTAGCAGACTATTTATCCAATCATAAGGCTGTCACTGATGTCCTATACCCTGGTAAAGGTGGTATGCTTTCCTTTCGCATTCAGGACGAGGCTTGGGTTAATCCCTTTCTCCAAAACCTTTCCCTTGTTACCTTTGCGGAAAGCTTAGGCGGCCTAGAAAGCTTTATTACGTATCCTGCAACGCAAACACATGCAGATATTCCGGAAGAAATTCGTTTACGTACTGGAGTTTGTAATCGACTATTGCGTTTTTCGGTCGGAATTGAAGATACTAATGACCTTATTCAAGATCTGGAGGCTGCATTTACCGCTGCCGCTACTTCCCACAATAAGGAGGTGCTAGCGTGAGTTATTCCTTTCAAACAAAGCTATTACACAACCGCCACAAAGTAGATTCACAAACAGGAGCGGTAAGTGTGCCTATCCAGCATGCTTCTACCTTCCATCAATTTGATGTTGATCAGTTCGGCAAATATGATTATGGACGTTCTGCCAATCCGACTCGTGAGGCTTTAGAGGACACAATTGCTCATCTAGAGGAAGGAACTAGAGGATTTGCATTCTCCTCTGGAATGGCTGCTATTTCAACTGCTTTTCTTCTTCTTTCTCAAGGTGATCATGTCTTAATTTCAGAGGATGTATATGGTGGTACTTATCGCATGGTTTCTGAGGTACTTTCCCGCTACGGCATTCAATATACATTTGTCGACATGACGAACCTAGACCTAGTAGAAAGTGAGATTCAACCAAATACGAAGGTTCTCTACGTAGAAACACCTTCTAACCCTTTGCTAAAGGTAACAGATATAGAAGCAGTAGCAAAACTAGCAAAAAGCATTGGTGCCTGGACCTTTGTTGACAATACATTCCTAACCCCTGCACTTCAAAAGCCTTTACTGTTAGGAGCAGACCTCGTGCTACATAGCGCGACTAAATTTCTTTCTGGGCATAGTGATGTGGTCGCAGGTCTTGCGGTAGCTAAAGATGAGGAAATCGCTAACAAGCTTGGCTTTTTACAAAATTCATTTGGAGCAGTACTCGGAGTTCAAGATGCTTGGCTTGTGCTCAGAGGACTCAAAACACTGCATGTTCGATTAGAACAGTCTGTAAAAACGGCAACAAAAATTGCCTCATTTTTAGAAAAGCACCCTCAAGTGAAAAAAGTATATTATCCAGGGTTAGTGTCACATGAAGGTTGCAATCTTCAACATCGTCAGGCGAAAAGTGCTGGTGCGGTGCTTTCTTTTGAGTTAGAAAATGAAGAAGCGCTACGATCCTTTGTTTCCAAGGTTCAAATCCCAGTTTTCGCCGTCAGCTTAGGTGCCGTAGAATCCATTCTTTCCTTCCCTGCGAAAATGTCACATGCAGCAATGCCTGAAAATGAACGGGCAAAACGCGGGATTTCGAATGCACTACTCCGTCTCTCTGTTGGTCTCGAGAATGAACAGGACTTAATCGATGATTTTGAAAGAGCATTAGATGATACAACTGTTATTTCCGCTAATGTAAACGGGAGGGTATACCATGGGAATCTTAGATGAATTACAACAGGATAAAATACTAATTGCAGATGGAGCTATGGGGACCCTTCTCTATTCTTATGGTTCTGATTGTTGCTTTGAGGAACTAAATCTTTCACAACCGCAACAAATCTTCAACATTCACCAAGCCTACTTAAATGCTGGTGCAAATGTCATTCAAACTAATACGTATGCAGCGAATTATCATAAGTTAGAACGCTATGGGTTACAGGATCAAGTAAAAGAAATCAATAGTGCTGCTGTCCGCTTAGCGAAAAAGGCTACTCGCAACCACGCTGCCTATGTAGTAGGGACTATTGGTGGAATTCGTGGTATTAAACCAAATGCTACTCCCATAGAAGAGATAAAACGGACATTCCGTGAGCAGCTTTACTGTCTTCTACTAGAACAAGTGGACGGTATTTTACTGGAAACCTTTTATGACTTGGAAGAACTTGAAACCGTCCTTGCTATCGCAAGAAAAGAAACGACTCTCCCTATCATTGCACAGGTCTCTTTGCAAGAGGTCGGATTTATGCAGAATCAAGTACCCATAACGGAAGCATTATCTAGACTTGAAGTTTTGGGTGCAGACATTGTTGGATTAAACTGTCGTCTCGGTCCCTTTCATATGCTATCCACGCTAGAAGAGGTATCGATTCCAAAGCAGGCTTTTCTTTCCGCCTATCCTAATGCAAGTTTGCCTTCTTATGTCGATGGAAAATTAAAGTACGAAAGTGATGCGGATTATTTTATCGAAGCCGCTCGATCCTTCCGTGATCAAGGAGTTCGATTACTCGGAGGCTGTTGCGGAACAACACCTTCCCACATCGAAGCTTTCTCCAAAGCATTAAAAAATGTTGCTCCTGTAAAAGAAAAATTAGTTAAAACTCGGGACAGAAAAGTCATTATCCCCTCGGTAGCTAAAAAGACTGCACCACCGCTCTATGAAAAGGCAAAAAAAGAACAGTCTATCATCGTAGAATTGGATCCACCAAGAAAGCTAAATACTGACCGTTTTATGAGTGGAGCCCAAGCCTTGAAGGATGCCGGAATCGATGCGATTACCTTAGCAGATAACTCTCTAGCATCTCCTCGGGTTTGTAACACCGCTTTAGGATCGATTGTTAAATCCGAAATCGGCTTGCGACCACTGATTCATATTACATGTCGGGACAGAAATCTTATCGGACTTCAATCTCATATAATGGGACTACACAAGTTAGGTATTCATGATGTCTTGGCAATAACCGGAGATCCAACAAAGGTCGGCGATTTCCCTGGGGCCTCTTCGGTATATGATGTTACCTCATTCGGTCTAATTAACATGATTAAACAATTTAATGAAGGCATTTCTCTCTCTGGGAAGGATCTTGGAGAACGCACAAGTTTCTCTGTCGGGGCTGCCTTTAATCCCAACGTACGGATCATAGATAAAGCGGTCCAACGCTTGGAGAAAAAAATTGAAAGTGGAGCAGATTATTTTATTAGTCAGCCAGTGTTTTCCGAAGAAAAGCTGCTTGAAATTTATCACGCAACCAAGCATTTAGATACACCTATTTATATTGGCATCATGCCATTAACAAGTAGTCAAAATGCCAATTTCCTCCACCATGAAGTGCCTGGAATTAAGCTAACAAAAGGCATTCTGGATACGATGGCAACATATAAAGACGATCCAAAACAGGCCAGCCAAGAAGGGTTAACCATAGCCAAGGGGTTGTTAGATGCTGCGCTTGAACTTTTCAATGGCATCTACCTTATTACCCCGTTTATGCGGTACGAGTTAACCGTCGAGCTTGCTAATCATGCCAAAAAATACGGTCCATTCCATTCATCTAGGAGGATACAAAATGTCTAAGCCAGTAACACTATTAGAGCAGCAAATGAAAAAGAAAATTCTCATCATGGACGGAGCCATGGGAACGATGCTTCAGCAAGAAAATCTTACGGCAGATGATTTTGGTGGTGAGGAATACGACGGATGTAATGAGTACTTAAATATTACAGCACCTCAAGTTATCGAATATATTCATCTAGAGTATTTAAAGGCCGGTGCCGACATTATCGAAACTAATACTTTTGGTGGTACGAATCTAGTTTTAGATGAATATGATCTTGGCGCAAAAGCCTATGAGATTAATAGATTGGGAGCAGAAATTGCCAAGAAAGCCACTGCACAGATTTCTACAGCAGATTGGCCTAGGTTTGTCGCCGGTTCCATTGGTCCGACTACTAAAACGTTAAGCGTAACAGGCGGTACTACTTTTGATGCACTCACAGAATCCTATGCAGAACAAGCGAGGGGCTTAATTGATGGTGGAGCTGACTGCCTATTAATCGAAACCAGTCAAGATATGCTGAATGTGAAATGTGGTTTTCTAGGAATACAACAAGCCTTTAAAGCAACTGGAAAAACACTGCCTATCATCATTTCAGGAACGATTGAACCAATGGGGACAACCCTTGCTGGGCAGGCCATTGATGCCTTTTACATCTCTGTTGAGCATATGAAGCCACTTGCTGTCGGCTTAAACTGCGCAACCGGTCCAGAGTTTATGCAAGATCATATTCGAACATTATCCAGTCTTGCCACTAGCGCCGTAAGTTGTTATCCAAATGCTGGCCTCCCTGATGAAGAAGGCCATTACCACGAAACTCCGCAGTCACTTGCTACGAAACTAGCTGGATTTGCTGAACAAGGCTGGCTTAATATCGTGGGCGGTTGTTGTGGAACGACACCTGATCATATTCGCGCCATCTCAGAAGCGATGAAGGAGTGGGAGCCACGTCATGTTTCTGTACCCGAGAATCATCGCGTAGCTGGGATTGAATCGTTTATCTATGATGATCCTTCCTTGCGTCCCATCATGGTTGGCGAAAGAACAAATGTTATCGGTTCACGAAAATTTAAACGTTTAATAGCCGAGAAGAAATTTGAAGAAGCGGCAGAAGTAGCAAGAGCACAAGTAAAAGGTGGAGCTCATGTCATCGATATTTGTCTTGCCGACCCAGACCGAGATGAGCTCGAGGACATGACGGCATTCGTGCAGGAGGTCGTCAAGAAAGTAAAAGTACCACTTGTCATCGATTCTACCGATGATGAAGTAATAGAAGCCGCACTGAAACATTCACAAGGAAAGGCCATTATTAACTCTATCAATCTAGAAGATGGTGAGGAGCGCTTTGAAAAAGTAATCCCGCTTGTTCATAAGTACGGAGCAGCGTTGGTGGTTGGTACTATTGATGAGATTGGCATGGGCGTAACCGCAGAAAGGAAGCTTGAGATTGCGAGACGTTCGTATGACCTTTTAATAAATAAATACAAGGTCTCCCCCACTGACCTTATTTTTGACCCACTCGTTTTCCCCGTAGGAACGGGAGATGAACAATATATTGGCTCGGCTAATGCAACAGTCGAAGGGATTCGCTTAATCAAAAAGCATTTCCCTCAATGCTTAACCGTTCTTGGAATCAGCAATGTTTCTTTTGGACTTCCACCAGTGGGTCGTGAAGTATTAAATGCGGTATTTCTTTATCACTGTACACAAGCAGGTTTGGACTATGCGCTTGTGAATACCGAGAAGCTCGAACGATTTGCTTCTATCCCAAAAGAAGAAGTCACCATGGCCGAAAAGCTTTTGTTCGAAACAACAGATGAGACATTAGCAGAGTTTACGGCCTTTTACAGAGGAAAAAAGAAAGAAATCAAATCAAATATACCAAATATGCCGCTTGAGGAACGTCTTGCTTATTATGTTGTGGAAGGAACAAAGGAGGGGCTACTCCCTGATCTTGAACTAGCTTTAGCAGCCTACCCTGCCCCACTTGATATTATTAATGGGCCGCTTATGGATGGCATGAAGGAAGTGGGACGTCTGTTCAATGACAACCAGCTTATTGTCGCCGAAGTACTTCAAAGCGCAGAAGTCATGAAAGCCTCCGTCGCTTTTTTAGAGCCGCATATGGAGATAAATGATTCATCCTCTTCCAAAGGTAAAATTCTGTTGGCCACCGTTAAAGGAGATGTCCATGATATAGGGAAAAACTTAGTCGATATTATATTAAGCAACAACGGCTTTGATGTCGTGGATTTAGGGATTAAGGTGACCCCTAGTAGTTTAATTCAGGCAATTCAAAAAGAAAAACCTGATATTATTGGTCTTTCTGGATTGCTCGTTAAATCGGCACAACAAATGGTGATAACAGCGAACGATATGAAGCAAGCAGGCATTTCTACTCCTATTATGGTTGGGGGCGCTGCCCTTTCACGAAAATTTACAGATCATAAAATAGCAAAGGAATATGAAGGACTAGTTTTGTATGCCAAGGATGCGATGAACGGTCTTTCCCTCGCCAATCAGTTGCGCTCTCCTGAGGAGCTAGAGCTTTTAGTAGCTCAGCAACAGGAAAAGAAAAGTAAACTAGTAGAAAGGGGCTCCTCAGTAGGAGAGGTCAGCACTACAGCGGTAGCCGTAAAGGTTCGCTCCGCAGTCTCTCGAGATACGAAGGTGTTTGTCCCAAATGATACGAAGAGGCATTTATTACGAAATTACTCTGTCTCTCACGTTGAGCCTTATATTAATATGCAAATGCTAATTGGACATCATCTCGGAGTAAAAGGCAAGATCGCCAACCTCATTGCGGAGAAGGATGAACGTACCCTTCAAGTAAAAGGCGTTGTCGACCAATTGCTATCAGAAGCGAAGCAAAAAAAACTCATTACACCAGCTGCTGTGTATCAATTTTTCCCTGCTCAGTCTGAAGATAATACACTATTGATCTATCATCCTGAGGACCATTCCACTGTGATTGAACAATTTGAGTTTCCAAGACAAACAAAGGAGCCTTACTTATGCTTGTCTGATTATGTAAGGGCAAAGGATAGTGGCGAAATGGACTATGTCGGGCTATTTGCCGTCACAGCTGGCAGAGGAATCCGTGAACTTGCTGCCGCATATAAAAAGGAAGGTCGCTTTCTAGAAAGCCATGCCTTACAAGCCCTCGCACTGGAAACTGCGGAAGGACTTGCAGAGCTTGTTCACCAGCAAATGCGCGATCGCTTTGGTTTTCCTGATCCCGTCAGTTTTACGATGAAAGAACGGTTCGCAGCTAAATACCAAGGACAACGCTTTTCCTTTGGCTATCCAGCCTGTCCGAATTTAGAGGATCAAGAAAAGCTATTTAAACTGTTACAACCTGAGGATATTGGAATTGAATTAACAGATGGCTGTATGATGGAACCCGAAGCCTCCGTATCTGCTATCGTATTCGCCCATCCCGAGGCACGGTATTTTAATGTATTGTAAAGCAAAAAGAAGCATATTGAGGTTAATCTAACAGTTTTACTTGCGAGGTGCAAAACTGTATATCTTAAGACCAAATTAAAATGGCAAATCACATAAACTTTACAGCATGATTCACATTATATTTCACAGTCAAAAAGGCTTAAAGATGCATATATCTCTAAGCCTTTTTTATTTTCCTTTTTCGTGAAACCAACTGTAAGTTGTACCAGTTCATTAGATGCTAAAGCGAGTTTGATAAATAAGCGGAGAAATTTCTCTTATTTAGGAAATAGCACTAAAAATTGCTTAAATAAACGGAAGGATTCCGACTATTGACTCGAAAAACGTGAAAATGGGTAATTTTGCTTGGCTTAGACGGAAAATCTCCCCTTATTTACCCCGAATCCAGCTCTATTCTGCAGTTTAGTCGGAAAATCTCCGCTAATTTTAAAATCACTAAAGAGTTGATCAATCATAAAAAACGCACTGTGAATTATATGACGAATTCAAGTGCGTTTTGCTATGTGTTTTATAATGTTTGCACCTTTAAACTTTAAAGTAAACCCATTAGAGGTTAATCAGTATGCTTCTTTTCTAATGTGAAGGATACATTATCCAACCCGTTATTTTAGAGTTCTACCTCAACAGCTAACTCTTCAAAAAAGTGTGTAACCTTCGAATAGTGAATCTTTAAGTCTTCTGTAATTGAAACATTCGGAAAATGAACTTCTAAAACTGCTCCCCTTTGAACATAGGAGCTTGGGCGATACCAATTATCATCTTTATCGAAGACCCTTAGCTCATTGATTGGCCAGTTGACAGTTTGACTTGGTGTCTCCATTCTCACTACTAAGTCCCCTCTTTGATTTTTAACTTCTGTTACCTTCAATATCGTCGAATTATTAGGGTGAAGAGTGGTTCCTGGCTTTAATGACTGAACTTTACTATTTCCTATACTGTATAGATATGGAATTATCGTATAGGTTTCTATAGTGTCATTAGGTACGAGTATTGTCTCCATCGTGTAAGGGATAAATCGCATAATTGTATCTGTTAAATGGTGAGGAGACATGGACGATATAGGATCCTGTATTTGATGTACACCATTTTTATTTTTTGTCGTGATTAAAAACTCTTGAAATGTATCCTTAGAAAGCTTCATTCTTTCTTCTTCTGGTATCTTAAGTTGTGTCTCAACTGAAAGCTTGGATGGTGATTTTTTAATTCTTTTCACTCCGAATGAATGATCAGAAAGTGCTTTTGCATAAATATTGACATTTTTTTCATCGTAAGCCTCTTCTTTCTTTAAATCAAAGGCAAAGCTCCAGCTGGCTTCTTCGGGATCTTTTAATTTTAATTCTAAATCTTTTAATTTTAATTCTAAATCTATTTTTGCATCAGCGGGAAAATACTTAGATCCAGTAAACTCTATTGTTCCATCCTCAATTGGTCCATCAAAGCCCATTACCCCGTGGCTTTGAGTAGTAGGATCATCGTTTATCATTAATTTGTATTCCAAGTTACTATTTATTGTTCTATCTGCTAAGACTTCATATCCAATTACTAACTGTGAATGATCAAAGTATGCCTCTTTCAAGTTAAGGGTAATCCCATTATCTTCTGCTGAAAGGGATAACTTCTCCACTCTCCCTTCCTCTACTACCTTCTTTATACCTGCGTCTCCATACTTATAGAGAGGGCTATCCTCGTAGGCTTGTCCTTGCGTATTTTCTGAGTTTAGTAAGGTTGCCTGGAGTAATACTGTGAGGATCCCAAGCACTAAAATAGAGGCAATATTCACCTTCCATTTCTGCATCCTGCTGCTTCTTTTTCGCTCCTGCTGCTGCCCTACCTCCAGCGCCTTTCTCACCGTTGCATCTAGTCTCTCTTTCGGAATAGGTATTTGGTCGATTTCTGATTTGATTTCTTGACTAAACCTCTCCATACAGCTCTCCTCCTTTATCTAAATTGCTCTTTACTTGGGATAGGGTGCGGTGCAATTGCGACTTAATAGTTCCTTCAGGCTTATCAAGTAATTGCGCAATTTCTTTCAGTGAGTAACCGTAATAAAATCGCATGATTAAGAGCGTCTTTTGTTCGGGCTTTAGCATGTCCAATACTTCTTCCAGGTCCATTCTATGTATCGATTGGTCACTGTTCTTCATACTTGGTTCATGCTTATCCAACTCTAACAAGGTTACTTTGTTCTTTTTTCTAATCGCATTAATAGCTGTATTGATAAGGATTCGCGTCATCCAGGTTGAGAAATATTCTGGCTGCTCTAGCTTGTGAAACGCTTTATAACCATTAATAATGGCATCCTGAACGACATCTAAAGCATCCTGTTCATTTCTCATATAGGTGTAGGCCACTCGATATAGCTTGTCTTGCTCACTTTTTATTAGCTCTTCAAAGGTTGGAAGATTGGTTCGTTTAAACAACGCCTTTAATTTTTTCACTTTGTGACCTCCTTTCATACATTAGACACGTCACTTCGGTAATCCGTTCCAAAAACATTTTAATTTTCCATATAAAAATACCCTAACCATGTCTGAATGGCTAGGGTATTCTTCTTTTATAACTTAAATCTCTTAATCAATTCATTTAAATCTTCACTTAATGTTAGGAGTTCTTCTGATGAGTAGGCGATGCTATTAATCGCTTTTACTTGTTCATCGGTGGAAGCAGCAATTTCTTCTGTACCAGCTGCAGATTGTTCTGCAATAGCGGAGATGCTTTGGACAGATGCTAATACTTCTTCTTTTGAATCATTCATAACATTCATATTTTGCATGATTTGATCGATGAACTGAGTGATTGAACGAATATTCGTTGCGATGTATTCAAAAGATTCTCCAGTGTCTTTTACCGCATCACTTTGTTCAACCGAAATTTTATTTGTTTTTTCCATTTCAGCTAATATTACCTTGGACTCCTCTTGGATGCTGGAAATAGTATGCTTAATATGGTTCGTGGATTCAGCTGATTGTTCTGCAAGCTTCCTAACTTCTGTTGCCACTACAGCAAATCCTCTGCCATGCTCTCCCGCTCTTGCAGCTTCGATACTTGCATTTAAAGCTAAAAGGTTCGTCTGGTTGGAAATTTCATTAATCGTATGGGTTATTTCTTCAATATTATTTATTTTGTCCGTAAATTGGGACATGAGCGTATTTAAACTACGAACAATTTCTGTTGATTCATTCGTATGACTTGTTAACACTTCTAATTTCTTCATGCCATGATCATTAGCTTGAACAATTTGGCTTGATAGCTCTCTTAAGTCATCTTGTTTCGATAGCACATCTTCAATATTGTCCGCAAGATTTTGCGTAATATTATTCGTACTTTCCAGATCTGTCGCTTGTTGGACAGCACCCTTTGAAAGCTCCTCAATGGCACGATTCATTTCCTCACTTGTAGCAGCAACCTCTTCTGCAACTGCACTCATATCCTCCACAGAGGCTTTTACTTTCTGAGAAGATGTGCCTACTGTCCCAATCATTTGCCTCATATTCACAAGCATTGTTTGGAAGGATGCCGACAATACGCCAATCTCATCCTTAGACGTAGTACGTATATCTCCTGATAAATCACCCTGTGCTACTTTAGAAACAGCAGCATTTAGTTCAAGGATTGGCTTAGTCATATATTTAGCTAATAGGAAGGTAACGATACTAGCCATAGCTAACGAAATCAAGCCAATAATCATAATGTTGCGTAATAAATCATGGGCTAGAGAAAGCATATCCTTTTCAAGATATACGCCTCCTATTTTCCAGCCTGTCTCGCCTATCGTTTCATAAACTAATACTCGGTTTTCCCCATTATACGTGTAATATTGAGTTCCAGTATTCCCTGTATAAATCTCTTCGATAAAAGGAAGCTCCATTAAGTTCTCCCCTAACATTGTAGGGTGAACAAGTGCCGTTCCTTTATTATCTAGTAAAATACTGTATCCTTCATACCCTATTTGTCGTTCTTGTACTATTTCACCAAGTGAATGTAGGTTTAAATCAGCGCCCATTACTCCTGCTATCTGTCCATTTACTATGATTGCTTTAGCTAAAGTAATCACTGGTTCACCTGTATCTCCATCAATATAAACATCAGTATGAATGATGTCATCTGGACTTTGAATAGCCATTTGATACCATTCTCTATCCGTTGGGTCAAATCCAGCTGGTAGATTAATTGTTGGTGTTGTATGGAGCTCTTTCGTTGGTGTAGCAAAATAGATTAACTGAATATCAGGGAATTCAGTTACTATTTTTGTAAAATCTTCATTAATGGTAGAAAGGACTTGATTATTCTTGGTTGATAAATATTCACCGATATAGTTACTCTCAGATTGATAACTCACTATACTAGTAAAATTATTTAAATATATATTGATAAAATTACTAAGATCCTTCATAGATCCTTCTGCATCAGAAACAGCATTGCTCTCTATTTTTGATTTCGCTTGTAAATATGTACCCGCTCCCACAGCCGCAATAATAAGGAAGATAACGACAGTAAAAGCTAAGATCAGTTTGCTTTTTAATGACTGAAACATAACTAAACCCCTTTAAAATAAACATTTAGTTATTATATCGGTTTAATAAGAAAAATGTTTATAATATAGGATTATTAACGCTTCATAATATAATCTAGATGTTACAAACTCAGGTAGTTTTAAATCACTTATCCCAAAACCTTGCTTATCTTTTTCAGCGCTGGTTCACTGCTAATCTCGGAAAAGTGTCTAATTAATTCCTTTCTCGCTTCTTCTTTATCTATATCAAGCTCTTCTATTTTATTTTTTGTCATCCACGTTTTCATCGTTTCATAGGAGGTGCTGCTCCAGCCGTTTTTCTCGCCATTTACGTCTTGCTTCTCCTTCGTTCCTGATACGACAATATCCATGCTCCCTTGTAGTTCAAGTAGCGCTTGATCAAACGACTTTTTCTGCTCTTTGTCCCGCATATCAGCCTTTGCTCGAAGAACTCTCGTATCAATGCCTTCCTCTTCGCTAATAATCGTAAAGAGCTTGAGCGCTTCTCGTGACATATATCCTTTATTGTAGCGATTTTGAACCGAATCCTGGCTACCTAGAACAATTTTCACGTAAGGCAACAATCCCCGAGAAATGAACACCGCTTTTTTCTTCATAAATTTCCCGTAAGCTGCTACTCCCTCTGCTGCAAATTGAGTACGCCACTTCCATGGATCCAACTCTGAGTTTGTATGCCAGTTCTCCTCAAGCGTGATTCGATTCAATGCAGGGTATTCGTCAAAAAGTGGTGCAAGTGGCAATAATCCAAGCTCATTAATCACTTGAACCGCTTCTTCATATGTATGGATGATCGGTTGATTCATATAAACCCTCTCCTTCAAACAGCTTTTTATAAAGCTATTTCTACAAACTCTGCTGATTGTCCTTTTTTAATACTGATTTGATTTTTTCAAACCGAATACTTTATAAAAGAATTTTATTTCTTATCTTGCATTGCAAGGTACCGACACATATAATTAATAGTATCATGTATTACAAGTTACCGATGCGCATAGCTATATTGTATAACAAAGTACCAGTGGGGTGAGAACATGGCGGCTAGAAGTCAACTTTTAAAGGGAATACTCGACGCCTGCGTGATGGCGATTGTAGAAGAACAGGCCGTTTATGGCTATGAATTATCACAAAAGCTGCAAAAGGTTGGGCTTCCTGACATTAGTGAAGGGACGATTTATCCCGTCTTACTAAGACTGCAAAAAAACGGCTTTATTCGTGGAGAAATGAGACCCTCTACAACAGGTCCTAATCGGAAGTATTATTTCTTAACTGATGACGGAAAAACAGAGCTAGATCGAATTGCGAACGAGTGGCTCCTGATCGCAGGTCCAGTTAGCAAGTTACTACAAAGGGGGAAGTAAAAGATGGGGAACGTAACATTATCAAAAGAAAGTCAGAAGTTCATTGAAAATTTACGAGTTTATTTATTTTCTAGCGGCAAAAAAACGAGTGAGATTGACGAAATCACACAAGAGCTAGAAGTTCATTTATTTGAGGCAGAAAAACAAAATAAAGGAGTAGAGCACATAATTGGTAACTCTCCAAAAGAGTACATGGAGCAGCTTTCGCAAGAGATGTCCTTTGATATAAAAGGCTGGTTCAAATATGTTCCTTTAATTATTTTTGGTGCCTTCTCTGGTCTTGCTTTAAGAGATGCAGTGTTCGGCACAATTGATTATTCTATGTTAGAGCTCATTGGTTATCCACTCATCTGTATCATTTTGTTACTAGTTTATATGTTTAGCTTCAAATATTTAGCAAGCCATAAACTATCTAAAACGAAAGAATTCCTTATTTTAGGGGGAGTAGGAGGGCTTTCCATCGGGATGTTTCTGGGTTTAATTTTATTAAATGGGCAAGTGTCCACTCCAGCTATTATCCTTGGCACCTTCGGAAACTTAGTCGTAGCAACGATAACCATCATTTTTTTAGTCGGAATCTCCATTTGGAGCAAAACACTCATTTCGATTATTTTTCCTTTTCTTTACATCGCTCCTGAATATTTCATCGGGTTAACTTCATTTTCAGAAGCAACGAAGCTGATCTTAAGCAGCTTGCTGATGTTTGGTGGAATTGGCATTTATCTTTTCATAGCAACTAGAAACTTGAAAAAGACTTCCTCGGTACATTAAAAAAGCTACAGTCTAACCTGTAGCTTTTTTGCGAATAAGGCACTCACATTTTCAATGCTTCCTTCTCCACTAAATCCAAGTATTCCTGTACCACCTTATTATTGCTCTTTTCACTGCCAAGCTTTAGCATTGCTCGTCCGACAAAATTAACGCCCTTATTTTGCCCCTCATAAGTAAATTTCGTATGTGTCTCATCTATCTTTTCTAATAGGAAAGTAAGGTTTATTTCAAAGGCTTTGCCAAGTACAAAGCGTATTTGCTTTCGTTTTTTTGCTTCTGTATTTTCATAAGCTAATGTTTCCACAATATACGTTTCCACGCGTTTACCCTCTCGATACTTCTGCTGATGCTTTGCTCCGACTTCGCCTTCCAGCTTTTCTATTAACGTATGTTCTTCTACTTTCGGCATCGTTTTCGTGATGTTTTTATCTAAAAACAGCTCCCATACCTTTTCTATAGGAACGGGAATTATCCTTTCTTCCTTCCATTGAATCATTCGCCTTCCTCCTTCCCAGATGCAAGAAACGCATTAATCTCTTCCTCTTTATGTTGCCAATCTTTTATTTGCAACTGGATGTTCTTTCTTTTTTGAATTAATAACTCTTCTAAATGTGCAAAGGATTCGTCCTCCATCACAGAAATCATTTCTTGTATCGTAAAGCCGAAACTTCGCAACTTCACTAAAAGGATAGCGAGAAAATAACTGCCGTCATCGTAGTATCTGTAATGATTCTTCGGATCAATATAAGCAGGCTCGATTAATTTCACCTCGGCATAATACCGTAACGTTTCCTTGCTAAGCCCAGTCATCTGTGAAAATTCACTTATCTTGTACATAAACCCTCCTCCCCTTCCATCATAAACTGTGGGGTGCACCACAGAGTCAATGCCCTATATTATAAAAGCTCCAAATCCCATCGTTCTTCGGTTAAAGCTTCACCAGTCCATTCATCATTTTGCTTTTCTTCTGTCAGTGTAAAACCGTACTTTTGATAAAGATGACGGGCTGCCCCTAAGATGCTCACCGTCCATAAAAATACATGCTGATAGTTTTGATTGCGACAAAACTCAATTGCCGTCTCCATCAGTCGCTTGCCAATTCCAAGCCCTTGATAATGCTCATCCAAAACAAACCATCTAAGCTGGGCTGTGTTATCGTTAAATTTTGTAATGGCAATAGAACCGACAATTTCACCGTTCACTTCTGCCACCCAAAGCTCCCCACCAGCTGTATCTAGCATAAATTCAGTTAAACCCTTCATCACGTAATACTCAAACATCTTTCCGAAATGATAGGTTTTATCGTAGAGTTTCCCGTGAAGATGGGCAACATACCCGAGATCTCCAGACTGAAACGGTCGAATCGCTACCTCGGATTGAGGAGAAATTTTCTGTGAAAGAATAGTTTCAATCGTTTCCATAGCAGTGAGCAACTTAGGGAGATCTTGCTCAGGTAATGTTCGAATCATTTTGCCTACTTCTCGGTTCGCATCTTCAACAAGATTGTTATAAATCTTTCGGCCATTATCTGTTAGATAAAGTTGATATTGACGTTTATCATCTGTTGAACGTTCTTTATAAATAATGCTGTCCTCTTCAAACTTTTGAACAATCCTACTCATATACCCACGGTCAATTCCGAGAGTTTCTCTTATTTCCGTAGCAGTGCAGCCATTTCTATGATTAATTTCCGTTATTACCCGCGCTTCTGTTAGAGGAAATGGCTGGTTATAAATTTCTTGGTCAATTTTCCCGAGAACATTTGCATAATACCTATTAAATTGGCGGACTTTTTCTACAGAGTGAATAGTTTTCATTCAAACTCCTCCTAATATTCAGATAATTATATTATATTTAAATTTAGTTGACTAAGTCAATTAAAATCTCCTCAAAAAAATATCACAGCTTTAACAACTGTGATATACTCCGAATATTTGATTAGAAACCTGATTAGCATAAGGTTAAAATTAAAAAAGTGCGCCATCTAGTGGTCTTCAGTAGATGGGAGTTCATCTTTAACGATTTGCAATACCTTAACCTGGTAGCCATCCATTTCGATAATTTCAAAGCTTAAGTTTTCGTAGCGAATTATATCCCCTTCTGCAGCGTCTATCTTCTCCGTTAGAACCCAGCCACCAATTGTATCGATATCTCTGTCGTCGATATCTAAGCCGAATAAGTCATTTATTTCATCAATAAGCACTTTCCCATCCACTATCACCTTATTATCACTAATTTTATTAATTTCTAGAACTTCATCTGCATCGAATTCGTCACGGATTTCCCCAACAATCTCTTCTAGAATATCCTCCACTGTCACTAACCCAGCTGTCCCCCCATATTCATCCACTAAGATTGCCATGTGAATTTGATCTTTTTGCATTTGTACTAATAGATCGTGAATCGCAATCGTTTCAATTACTTGGATGACGGGTCGAAAAAATTTCTCCATTCTTATTTCGTCATCTTCCCCATAAATAAAGTCCGTAAAGACTTCTTTCATATTGACAATACCTACAATATTATCCTTATCCCCATCCATGATAGGGTATCTTGTGAAATTCTCTTTCCTAAAAATTTCAAGGCATTCATGTAAGGTGTTTTCTTTATCGAAAGCCACTATTTCTGTACGAGGAACCATAATTTCTTTTGCAAGTCGATTATCAAATTGGAAAATATTGTTGACATAATCATATTCAGATTGATTGATTTCTCCACTCTCGTAGCTTTCCGAAAGAATATACCGCAATTCTTCTTCTGAATGAGCAATTTCATGTTCAGAAGCCTGCTTTATTCCAAACATACCAACAAGTAACCGAGCTGAACCATTTAGTAACCAGATAAATGGATACATTATTTTATAAAACACGATGATTGGTTTGGCAAATAGCAGCGACACCGCTTCCGCCTTTTGGATTGCTACGGTTTTTGGGGCTAATTCTCCAACCACTACATGTAAAAAAGTTACGATTGCAAAGGCAACAGCAAAAGATATAATTCCTGCAACACGGTCATTGATTTGGAAACTTTCAAAAAGTGGGTGAAGAATGCGTTCAAATGTTGGTTCTCCTAACCAACCTAGTCCTAACGCAGTAACTGTGATCCCTAACTGACAGGCAGACAAATACTCATCAAGATGGCTAACCACCCTTTTAGCAGCTGTTGATCCATTCCTTCCCTCTGTAATTAATTGATCAATTCTCGAACTTCGCACTTTAACAATTGCAAATTCTGTTGCAACAAAAAATCCAGTTAGTCCAATCAGAACAACAATCAAAAACAAATTCACTATTTGCAACGGCTCTACACCTCCTCGAACTAATAATGGCCAGTTATATAAATTAAATGGATTCTCATTTTCTTGTTCAGTATTTGCATGGAAGGTGCGGTTTATAAATAAAAATCATTCCTAAATAAAGGAAAGAGAAGATGACTAGTACTGTAATGTTTAAAATCCACTCTAGGCCGCCTGATTTCAAAAATACAGCTAAATGATCTTGATGTGATTGTTTGGAGGAAATAGTATTTTTTAAACAAACGTTTGATTAACAAGCAAGTACTTTCTAGGTCTCCCAAGGGTTAAAGAGGTCAGACCTTTAATTAACTTTTTGAAATATTATATTGGTAATTGCAACTTTACTTAAATAAAAAAAGCAGATGATATTGACGCATCATCTGCTTCTAACAAAATTAGTCTTTCTTCATCCCAGTATAAATAAAAACTGCATCCCTCAAAAATGCTGCTGTTCCTGGAGTCTTTTTATCATAGTATGCAGTAAATCTCTCATCATCGACATACATTTGCGCGAGTCCAGCATGTGCTTCCTTCGAGTAGCTGTCCCAGTAAAAGCCAAGCCATTGTCGGTGCAGATCGGCTGTCTTCTGTGCTAATTCACCAGCTGGATCTCCCGTTAAGAATGCTTCATGTAAAGTATCTAGAACTTCCTGAGCCAATCTTTCTCCTTCTGCGAACTTCTCTTGACTCATTCCTTTTACCTTTGCATTCGACTTATTGATTTTGTCGTCACCGTATTTTTCTCGAACTTCTTCTCCATATTTCTTTTCATTTTCATCTATTATATTTTGCTTAAATGCCTCGAATTTCTCTTTGTCACTCATCGTTGTTCTCCCTTCTTTCACCGCTAAGGTTTTGTCTACATTAGCGATTAGTGAATTCAATTGCTCACGCTTTGTCAGAAGCTTTTCACGATGTTCCTTTAATGCGTGCACTTCATCAAAGGATGGGGAGTTAACGATCTTTTTAATGTTTTCCAAATCTACATCAAGCTCTCGGTAAAAGAGAATTTGTTGTAGGCGATCTACTTCTGCTTGCCCGTAGATTCGATATCCTGATGAATTGATTCTTGCCGGCTTAAGAATCCCAATTTCATCATAATATCGTAGCGTTCTACTCGTTATCCCCGCCATTTTCGCTAACCTTTGCACCGTATATTCCATGTGCTCACCTCCTGACAACTTCACTATACACCTTGACGTAGCGTAAAGGTAAATAGATAAATTAAAAAAGTTCCGTTCATTTTTTCATTCGAATATTTGCTTTCGTTAAGCGTTTCAATTTTTAACCTCATGCAACTTTATTTTCCATCTCCTACATATATAAAAGCATACAAAAAGATTGCTCTAGACCCACCCATATTCTAATTGGTATTATAGTCAAGTACTTTATGGGAGGGCAGGATCTATGGAAAATGAAAAGTATCAAAACCTAAAGCTAGGTGAACGTGGGGCAATTATCAGTATCATTGCTTACCTCTGTCTTTCTGCCATTAAATTAGTCGTTGGATATACGAGTGATTCCGCTGCTTTGAAAGCAGATGGCCTAAATAATGCAACTGATATCATCGCCTCTATTGCTGTTCTTATTGGACTGAAACTTTCACAAAAACCACCTGATAAGGATCATCGTTATGGCCATTGGAAAAGTGAAACCATTGCCTCCATGATTGCGTCCTTTATTATGTTAGCAGTTGGTATTCAAGTCTTAATTAGTGCGCTAACTTCCATGTTTCAAGGGAGAAATGAATCCCCTGATATAATGGCTGGTTATGTTGGGATCTTTTCAGCAATTGCGATGTACTTTGTCTATCGTTACAATAAGAAATTAGCGACAAAAATAAATAGTAAAGCAGTGATGGCTGCATCCAAGGATAATTTATCCGATGCCTGGGTGAGTATCGGTGCTGCAATAGGAATATTCGGCTCTCAATTAAACATGCCTTGGCTTGATACGGTAACAGCGATTATCGTCGGAGTTTTAATATGTAAAACAGCATGGGATATCTTCATACTGGCCTCACATGAATTATCTGATGGCTTCGATGAAAATAAAATTGACAAGTATCAGAACGTTATAATGAATGTCGATGGTGTAAAAGGAATTAAAGAAATAAGGGGTCGAAACTACGGAAACAACGAAGTACTAGATGTTGTGATTCTCGTTAACTGCACGCTTGATATAAAAGAAGCGCATGACATCGCAACACATGTAGAAAAGATTTTGATGCAGGATTATGGGGTTTATAGTGTACATGTACATGTGGAGCCTCAATAATCATTCCTTCTAATGGGGGATACTATATTACATCATGACATACATATTCCCCCTATTATCAAAAACACACCTACTCTCAACAAGAGTAAGGTGTGTTTTTATTTATATATTAGGATCTGCGTCGCCATTTTCTTTATCCTTTTTTGTTAAACCTAATTCAAACAGTCCCGCTTCTTTTATCGCGAGGATTCCAATATAAACAAATGGACCAAAGATCAATCCCATTACGCCGAAGAAAACGAATCCAAAATACATCGATAAAACAGTTGGAAGCGCTGCAAGCCCAATAGAATCTCCAAGTACCTTTGGTTCGATTATTCTTCTAAGTACAGTGATCCCTACTGCCAAGATAAATAACTGAATACCCATGTTTACATCCCCTAAAATCATGGCGATGATTCCCCATGGTACAAGAATCAGTGCTGGACCAACGTATAACGGAATAATATCAACTAGCCAAATAATAAAAGACATGATAAAGGCTTCATCTGGTGAAATAAAGAAAAGAGAAATGTAGGTAATAAGGAATACCCCAATACTAAGAATAAACTGAGCTTTCCAGTACCCAACGAAAACATTACTCATCCGATGTAACACGAATCGCAGCTTGTTAGATGTTTCTGGATTGAAAAAGTTTAAAAATAGATTATACAGTCGTGGTAAATCTAAGCTAAATAAGAACAATGTTATTAAATAGATAAGTGTAACAAATAATAGGTTAGGGATAACTTGTAACCATGAGCCAAGCATCGCAACAAATTGCGAGGTAATCTGAATAGCTTTATCACTTAAACCTTCCGACTGCCTATGTAACTCTCTCACAATCAGATAGCCCTGAGGAATCTCTTCCACTAACTGATTAAATTTGATAATAAAAGCATCTATTGACCTTTGGATTTCAAGCGCATGCTGAGGAACATTTAGCACCCATTCGTAAATAGACTTGATAATTTTAGTGAAGGTAAAATAAACGGTAATCACACTAATGACTAAAAATAACGAAAAGACAATACTAACAGGGATAATTCTTTTCTCCATCTTTAAATGCCTTTGAATCATTTTAACGAATGGCTCAAACACCATTGCTGTCAACAGCGCTAATAGGATTGGTAAGAATACCGAAAAATATATGTAGACAAAAATACTAACAGCCGTAACGATACAAATGGTTAGTATTTTTTTTGTTAATGCGTGATTCAACAAATACATATCCTCCTCTAAATTGATTCTAATATTTATCTAAGTTCCCCACTTGATAGCATCCGCATCATTGTTCATGGTCATTGAAACTCGTAATTAAGTCCTATTTTCAAACGATATAAAATAATAGACATTTATACAAGCTGGAATTATTATACTACCTTTGCATATAAATATATCATCTTATTTTATAGAAAAGAAACATTTAATAAGTTAGGGGGGCAATAATGTTTATAGGAATTGTCGTAATACTTCTTCTTGTCTTAATACTACCATTATCCATTAAGATAATAGAGAGAAATCTAGAATTATTTTTGCTTGTGATGGGACTATTAGCTGTCTGGTTTAGCGATGTATTTAATGGCTCTTTGTTTCTAAAAGCAGCAACCGATCCTATTAAAATTACAATAGCGGTATTTATTGCCGGACTATTATTCAAATGGTTACAGAATCCTTTAGAAAAAACTATTATACAGATCAGTAACCGGATGCATTTTCATTTATTTATCGCTCTTACCGTTATATTTTTAGGATTAATTTCAAGTATTATTACAGCCATTATCGCAGCACTTGTCTTAGTGTTGATTGTTACGGCACTGAGGCTTGACCGCAAATCAGAAGTGCGACTTGTTGTATTGGCGTGTTTTTCGATTGGATTAGGTGCAGCATTAACCCCTGTAGGCGAACCACTTTCTACCATTGCTATTAGCAAATTAAATGCGGACTTTTTCTTTCTTCTAAATTTAATTGGTTCCAAGGTAATGATCGCTTTACTCGTATTTGGAGTTTTGGCAGCAATGCTTGTAAATAGCCCTCCACCTAGAGAAGCTTCTTCCTCTATGCCCTCTCCTAATAATGAAGGCTACGAAGAAATTCTCCTCCGCTCCTTAAAGATTTATTTCTTCGTAATGGGTCTCACCTTTTTAGGTGCAGGATTTGAACCTTGGATAAACAAGTATTTACTTGGTCTTGAGCCATGGCTCCTCTATTGGATTAATATGATATCCGCCATATTGGACAATGCGACTCTTGCAGCGGCGGAAATTAGTCCAAGCATGGATCACTTCACCATCAGCCAGGTCTTATTAGGTTTACTTATTAGTGGTGGTATGCTAATTCCGGGGAATATCCCAAATATTATTGCTGCTGGAAAGCTGAAAATCACTAGTAAGGAGTGGGCAAAATTCGGTGTCCCTCTTGGTTTATTCTTAATGTTTCTTTACTTTATATATGGGATTTTATTTTTTTAGAAGGTCTGTTAAATGCTGCTGTTGATATCACTGTGTTTGAAAAATAAACGGAAAATTTCCGGTTAAATTGGGAAATACCCTTATTCCACTTAAAATAAAGGAAGTTTTTCCGTTTATATTACCAAAATCATTGAATTTCACCTTAATTAGAGCAGTTAATCGGAATATCTCCGCTTATATCTGCTTCTTAAGCCCCAACTATATACATTAGCCGGAAAATCTCCGCCTAAGAATTCTCTTATACTCGAAAATTAACTATGATTACTAACAGTCTTGATTTTAAGGACATTATTTATATAGCTTAAACACTAAAAATGATTGGTTTTAAGAAAGATAAAAATCTTGGCGAATTCCATTATGAATTACCATGATTTTTCGTAAATTATTTCACCTGTTTTTTCACTTTTTGCCCTTCAAAAGAGAACCCGTTAATTATTTTCAAGGTAGTCTTTTTTTTATCTATTGGTAAATGTTACAATATGTAGGTAAGCCATTTATGACTTATAACTTACTACATAGGAGTGAACCAAATGTCCGTAGATGTTTATCTTAATTTTAATGGGAACTGTCGCCAAGCTGTAGAATTTTATGCTGAGGTTTTTGGAACAGAAGCACCACAAATTATGACCTTTGGAGAAGCACCACCCAACCCAGAATATCCACTACCTGAAGAAGCTAAAAATTTAGTCATGCATGCTAGACTTCAAATTAGCGGAAGCAATGTAATGTTTTCCGATGTTTTTCCTGGTATGCCTTTTGTGGAAGGAAACAATATTAGCCTTGCCGTAGTAAGTAAGAACGAAGAAGAGGTGAGGTCGGTCTTTCACAAGCTGCAAGAAGGTGGCAAAGTCGGCATGGAGCTTCAAGAAACATTCTGGAGCAAGCTATATGGTCATGTAACTGATAAATTCGGCATCCAATGGCAAGTAAATTATGACAACGGTGAATCCGTAATGTAAATCAAATAGATAGATTCTAGGGTATGGCATTTTCTTAAATAGAAAAGATTCCATATCCTTTTTTATTTATATAAAAGTCACGCTGTCTCCCCTTTTTACTAGTAAGATTTAAGTAAATCCCTCATGGTATGATAGAATCAAGCTAAATAAATATCGAGGAGACCTTTTTTTATGTGCCCACTAAACGAAGATCAATTAGAACAAATACGCATAGAACGCAAAAACCAAATCATGGCTGCTGCCCTTAAAGTTTTTGCGGAAAATGGCATAAAACTTACTAAAATAAGCATGATTGCGAAAGAAGCTGGTATTAGCCATGGCTTACTTTATCATTACTTTAAATCAAAAGAAGAGGTTTTACATTCTAGCCTTGAATGGGCAATGACTAATGGCACCGCTGAGCTTTTTCAAAATATGAATTCCATGAACGCATCCCCTTTAGAAAAGATAAAATATTTATCTAAAGTAGCGGTAACAGAAGGCGATAGTAATATATTTCGTGTCGTCCAACATTTGACACATTCCGGTCTCGATATTCCAGAAGAGACACAAAAACTAGTAGAAAGTTCAGGGAACGAATATGTCCAAAATCTGCTTCCTTTAATTATTCAAGGGCAAGAAAATGGAGAGATAATTCCTTCTCCCCCACAGGAATTACTAGAGCTGTACTTGACTGTTATATCTGGCATCATGATGGAAGGTGATTTAAAATGGTGGCAGGAAAACATGGATAAAAAAATTGATCTGTTGCTAAGGATGATTACAGTACGGTAAAAACATCTAACCAAGCTCCCACTAAAACCTTTAAGAAACCCACCTTATATTCTCAATTATTTTGTTGACAAAAGGTGGGTATCGTTTTATTCTTAGATTGACTGAACTGTTCAATCAAAAATAATCCAATATTATTTATAGTAATAAATATGCATGAATTGTTCTTTTATACAAACAGAAAGGGATGGTCAAATGAAAGATGTTCTTATCTCTGTGAACGACTTAAAAAAATCATATGGAAATAATGCGGTGTTAAGTGGGCTGACCTTTGAAGTAGAGAGAGGATCTATTTTTGCTTTATTAGGAGAGAATGGCGCCGGAAAAACAACAACTGTCCGCATTTTATCCACGCTTATAAAAGCGGATGCTGGAAAGGCCACAATTGCTGGCTTTGATAGTACAAAGGATGCTGGTGCAATTCGAAAGCTTATCAGTCTGACAGGGCAATACGCTGCTGTCGATGAGCTCCTAACCGGAGAAGAGAACTTACAAATGATGGCACGTTTACATCATTTTGATCGCAAAACGGTTAAGCAACGAACAGAGGAATTACTGACCCAATTCGATTTAGTAGATGCGGCAAAAAGACAGGCAAAAACGTACTCAGGCGGAATGCGACGTCGACTTGATATCGCCATTAGCCTTATCGGTTCTCCTAAAATCATCTTCTTAGATGAGCCAACTACTGGACTAGATCCTCGAAGTCGGATGAATATGTGGGAGCTCATTAAAGAGCTTGCAAGAAGTGGCGTTACTATCTTTCTAACCACACAATATTTAGATGAAGCAGATCAGCTCGCTGATAAAATTGCCGTTATAAATGCTGGAAAAATCGTCGCGGAAGGTACCGCCGAGGAGTTAAAGGGGCTTGTTGGAGAAGAAAAGATCGAACTTAGCTTTCAAAATCAAGCGGACCTTGAACTAGCACAAGTCTACTTAGATGGGCACGTTGATGAGAAGCAACTTAAAATTGCCATTACGGCAGATGGATCTACGGCAAGCTTACGTCACCTTCTCAATGACTTATATACACATGGAATTGAACCTACCGCTATCCATTACCGGAAGCCAACGTTGGACGATGTCTTCTTGGAAATGACGAGTAAACAAAAGAAAGGGGTTGTTCTCCTATGAAGGAATTATCTATCACTTGGGCGCTTCATGACGGGTGGGTCATGTTCCGCCGCAATTTAAAGCATATTTTTCGAAATCCAGAATCACTAATGGTCAGTATTTTTTTACCCGTTATGATGATGTTGCTCTTTGTCTTTGTATTCGGTGGAGCCATTCAAACAGGAACAGAATACGTTAACTACATTGTACCTGGCATTATCATTACTTGTGTGGGTTATGGAAGCTCGATGACAGCAATGAGCGTCACCCAGGATATGGTCGGAGGATTGTTTGATCGTTTCCGAAGTATGCCGATCCACCCCTCCTCCCTTCTAGTTGGGCATGTTGCTGGAAGCTTTGTCCGAAATATGATTAGTACGACACTTGTTATTCTAGTTGCAGTGTTAGTTGGGTTTCGACCAAATGCGAGCTTCATAGAATGGCTAGGTGCTTTGGGCTTGCTGAGTCTCTTTTTATTATCCATTAGCTGGTTATCCGTTATCTTTGGATTACTCGCCAAAAATATCGAAACGGCTAGCGCATTCTCCTTTATTATTATGTTTGCTCCATATATTAGCAGCGCTTTTGTTCCGACTGAAACGATGCCCTCTTGGCTTCACGCTTTTGCTGAAAATCAACCAATGACCCCATTAATTGACACATTGCGTGGCCTCTTAATTGGGACACCAATTGGCAATCATGCATGGTTGGCCATCGTTTGGTTTGGCGGAATATTACTCGTGTCTTTTGTAGTTGCAATGGTTATATTTAAGCGACGCAATCGGGAATAACACTTCGTATAGAAACATACAATGTTGACAGCCACTCTGTTTAAGGTGGCTGATTTTTTTATGTAGAAACACTTTTCAATGCTAACGTGAGGGGATTTTTTCTTTTTCTTATAAAAGAGGGAATCTGCCTATTGTGAAGAAAACTAAATGTAGCCTGAATTATCTCGATTTTAGGATTGGGGCATAATCGGAGCTTGATTGTTCCCTAATTTCTCATTATAAATAGATTTAGAGTATGAGCGGCACTCACCACAATCTCACACTATACTTTCGTTATTAAAACTAAAAGGAGGTCCATTTCTTTGCCTATAACTTTCCTATCCATACTCATCTTCCTTTCTGCCATTTCCTATTTATTAGCTATTAAAACGAAAAATCAAACGTTGCTATACATACTTAAACCAGGTACGATGCTATTGATCATCATCTTCGCACTCACTAGCCTGCCATCCTCAACGCCTGGATTTGCTACATGGATCCTAGTAGGATTAGTACTATCGCTATTCGGAGACATTTTTTTAATGTTGCCTAAAGATAGGTTTCTACCCGGATTGATCGCCTTCCTTCTGGCACATATTTGCTATATAATTGCCTTTTTACAATTACCAGTTCAACAAGAGGTAAATGTGTTTTTTACTATTGGATTAATGGTTGTGGCACTCTTTTTCTTCGCTATTTTGCAGAAACAAATTCAAAAGAATTCAGGCCTCCAATTAGTAATTGCCGTCTTCTTTTATATCGTGTTAATTACGGCTATGGTATGGTGTGCTGTCGCTACAGCTAACTTATTAATAATAGTAGGAGCTGTACTGTTTTATTTTTCTGATGCTACACTAGCTTGGGATCGTTTTGTGAAACCGCTGAAGCTTCGAAGCTATCTTGTTATGAGTACTTATTTTTCTGCTCAATATTTATTTGCGTTAGCACTTTTCATATGAATGAACGAACAATTAGAGCCGTTGGAGCATCAATTCCCCCAACGACTCGCTTAGCTAACTTACTATTCCTTGTTCACCAGCTGGCTCTCCCTGACTTTTGCAGCTGCTTCCACCATTACCTTTAAGGCACCGACCGTTTCCTCTAATCCTCGAGTTTTCAAGCCGCAATCCGGGTTAATCCAGAAAAGCTTTAAGTCAAGTACTTGAAGAGCGCGCTCAATGTTTTTCGTTAGCTCTTCTAGTTTTGGGATACGAGGGCTATGGATATCATACACCCCTAGTCCGATTCCTTTGTCATACGTATTTTCTTCAAAGGCATAGATCAATTCCCCATGGCTTCTCGATGTTTCAATCGAAATGACATCCGCATCAAGTGCTTTGATTGCATCAATAATATCTTCAAAATCGGAATAACACATATGCGTATGAATTTGCGTTTCGTTTTGCACAGGTGTTGTCGCAAGCTTAAATGCATAAACCGCAGCGTTAAGATAGCTATCCCAATAATCACGTTTCAAAGGCAAGCCTTCGCGAAGTGCTGGTTCATCTACTTGAATCATTCGAATCCCATTTTTCTCTAATCCCACTACCTCTTGTCGAAGTGCGAGCGCAATTTGATTAGCCACATCATAGCGCGAAATGTCATCACGTACAAACGACCAATTTAAAATAGTGATAGGCCCAGTAAGCATTCCCTTAACAGGCTTATCTGTTAACGATTGAGCATAGACTGTTTCTTTTACAGTCAATGGTTCATCATAGGACACATCCCCATAAATAAGTGGTGGTTTTACACATCTAGACCCGTATGACTGGACCCAACCGAATTTTGTGAATTGAAAGCCTGCTAATTTCTCTCCGAAGAACTCCACCATATCAGTCCGTTCAAATTCCCCGTGGACAAACACGTCAAGACCAATTTCCTCTTGAAGCCCAATCCATTTTTTTATCTCCGCATTAATGAATGTTTCATACTCCGCACCCGTTATCTCTCCTTTCCGCCATTTTAAACGCTGACTTCTCACCTCAGTCGTTTGCGGGAAGCTCCCAATAGTCGTCGTTGGAAGAAGTGGCAATTGGAAGGTATCCGCTTGAATAGCCTGACGAACGCCAAACTCCGCTTCCCGTTCCGTCTGATAAGTATCCAAACTTTGAATCGCATCTTGAACATCTATGTTATTTCGAACCGACGATTCATTTAACGCCTGAATCGCTTTGGTCGCAACTTTAATCTCATTTTGAATGGATTCTACTCCCTCATGTAACCCTTTTGCAAGCACAACTGCTTCATATAACTTCTCATCAGCAAACGAAAGAGCCCCTTTTAAAACCTCATCCAGCTTCTCTTCGTTTTTCACCGTTACCGGTACATGTAATAAACTGGATGAAGGCTGGACAATTATACGGTCTTTGGAAACAATCTTTGAGATTTCATGGAGAGCGGATAAAGTATCTGCAAGATTTGTTCTCCATATATTACGTCCATCAATGATTCCAGCGGCAAGCACCTTGTCTTGAGGAAACCCATGTTTTTTTAGTGCTGCAAGATTTTGACCATGATCATATACCAAGTCTAGTCCAATTCCTTGAACAGGTAAGGTTAGGACGTCTTCGAAATGCTCCACACTTTCAAAATAAGTTTGCAAAAGTATGTTTACCTTGGTTGCTCCTTCGTTCAGCTTTTGATAGACTTCCTTCACTAATTCAATCTCTTCTTTTGAAATGCTAGTAGAAAGAATAGGCTCATCTATTTGTACCCACTCTACTCCTTCTTCTTGCAATTCACGTAAAATAGTCGTATAAAGTGGGACAAATTGTTCCACGACTGCTTTGAAATCCTTTTTTGAATAACCCTTTGATAGCTTTACGAATGTTACCGGTCCTAAAATAACTGGCTTACCTTTAATATTAAGCTTTTCCTTTGCTTCTTTATAAAATTGTAATGGACGATTTTCAACAAGAGTTGGAACGGCATTGTCCAATTCTGGAACAATATAATGATAGTTAGTATTAAACCATTTGGTCATTTCTGCAGCAACGGCACCTTTCGTCCCTCTTGCTATATCAAAATACGTTTCTACTGGAACTTTCCCTCCACTATATTCGAAGCGCTTTGGCACAAGGCCAAACATAACAGCTGTATCTAAGACATGATCATACAAGCTAAAGTCCCCAACTGGAATCAAATCAATACCTATGTCCACTTGCTTTTGTAGGTGGTTTAGCCTAAATTCTTCTACTTGCTTTAAGAATTCATCCTTTGTTATCTTCCCTGCCCAAAACTGTTCCAGCGCTTTTTTCCATTCGCGTTTTTCACCAATTCTCGGATATCCTAAGTTCGAACTTATCACTTTACTCATTGTGTTTTCCGCACCCCATTCATGTTTTGTCTTCAACTAAAATAAAAAATCCCTCTTTTCATTTAGAAAGAGAGATTTATACGCATAGTTAACTAGAGTTGAGACTTTCTATTTTCTCTGGCAACACGTATTCCTCACTCCTCTCTATATCCCGTAGAGCATAAGCGAATAGATCAGGCAGGTCTCCTGACTTAGGTTCAACGCAACTTATCCCTTCCCATTCCAAAATGAAACAGTGGTTTCTTGACAAATTGCTCCCCATTACAGTGGCGGGACCGTCCCGGAATTTCACCGGCTTCCCTTTTAACTGAGCAAAGTTACTCAGCACCTGATGTATTTTTTATGAAATTGTAATTTGCTCTTGATGATTCTTTTGCTTCAAATAGACAAAAAACCTCCCTATATAGTAATAGAGAGGTTAGTGGCAATTTTTATGGAAATCCCTCTCTTATTTTCCAAAGCATAAAGCTTTGCTGGAATTAGCACCTTTCCAACGATAATCGTTGAATGGTTGCCGGGCTTCATAGGGCCAGTCCCTCCGCCTCTCTCAATAAGAGTGTAACTTTTATAATATTTAGAATTTAATAGATATGGTAACACGTTAAGTTTCGACTGTCAAAGATATTTTAATAAAATATTCGTTTAATTTTAAAAATCAGTCTTTTACAAGGAAAAAATTATCGACCATTTCTTCTGTAACATCTGATAAATATCGATACACATACTGAGGCTGTTTATCCTTATCTATCAGAACAGAGCGTACCCCCTCAAAAAAGTCTGGATGCCTCATGAAATTTTTTGCTAGTACAAGATCCGTAGCAAAGCAATCCCCTATGGATTTTTCTGCTCCCTCCACCATTTGCTTTAATGTTACTTTTAAGGATACCGGTGAATGAGATAAAAGAACTTCCTTTGTTTTTGTTGTAAAATCACTTGGGTCCTTTTCTAATGAGTCGATGATTGCTTCTACTGTTTCGAATGAAAAATGCTCATCGATTTCCTTTTGCAAGAAAGCTAACTTGCCATTACTAGTAGGCGATTCAGCGTACTCATTTATTAGCTGATTTAAAGTCGTATGTACGTTTCCTTCCTGCCAATCTACTTTTTCTACATCATGAAGAAACGCTTGTAGTTTTTCACTAGACATATATCTATCGGCAGCATTTATATACAAAACATCCTGTGCCCCAATCACTGAAGCCGTTAACGCAAGATAGCGTCCTACATGTCCAGGCGCCTTATTTAGAAAATAAGCTGCTCCCACATCTGGAAAAAGCCCTATATTCATTTCTGGCATCGACCATTTTGTCTTATCTGTTACTATTCGGTGACTTGCCCCATAGGATAATCCAACTCCACCGCCCATCACAATCCCGTCTAGACAAGCAATGATTGGTTTTGGAAAACGATAGATGGATTGATCCACCTCATACTCTAATTCAAAAAAGTGCTCTGCTTTTTGCATCGCCTCTTCATTCGACCGAGCTGCATAGAGAGTTTTAACATCCCCACCAGCGCATAATCCCTTCGTACCTGAACCTTTCAATACGATGAGAAGTACCTCTGCATCCTCTTCCCATTCCTTCAATTTTTCGCCTATCGGCTTCAACATGTCATAAGATAGAGAATTTATTGCTTTTGGACGGTTTAATGTGATGGAGGCTACCCCGTTTTCCTCCACTGAAAATAGAACTTCATCAGTCATCGTAAAATCCCCCTTATCTGTGAGTAAAATTAGGTTTACGTTTCTCTATAAATGCTTGAATTCCTTCTTTCGCGTCCTCCGTTAAAAATAATTCAGCAAACTTTCTCCGCTCTCTTTCCAAGCCCTCATTCATATTTTCATTAAATCCTTGCATAATACATTCCACTGCACTGGTTACACTTGTCATGCTTTTCCCTTCAACAAGTGCTAGTGCAATCGCCCTTGCGTTTTGTAATAGTTCTTCTTGAGGAACTACTAATTGAATGAGACCAATTTGAACTGCTTCCTGTGCATTTAATTGCTTGCTTGAAAGAATTAAGTGCAGGGCTGTTGCGGTATTTGTGATTTTACTAAGCCTTTGGGTACCACCGAACGTAGGAATGAGTCCAAGCTGTAATTCTGGCAAGCCAAGAATTGCTCCTTCCGATGCGATTCTAAAATGACAGCCCATTGCTAATTCTAATCCTCCACCAAGAGCAGGTCCATTGATAGCAGCAATAACTGGTTTATTTAATGCTTCTATCTCATTACAAAGTGCCTGACCCGCTTCTGCCATAGCCAATCCTTTCTCTTCATCACCTAATGCAGAGACAAATTCCTTTATATCCGCACCAGCCACAAAGAACCTTCCCGCACCTGTAAGGATAATGACCCTTGTTTCTTCATCACTGGCTAGCTCTTTAAATAAGGTACGCAATTCAGCAATACAAGCAGAAGATAAGGCATTTGCTGGCGCATTATTCACCTCAATAGTAGTGATGAAGCTTTCTTTATTAACCTTTGCAAACTTATAATCCATCTATAATCCTCCTACATGTCCATTTATTTTAGTAGAAAAATGACTTATGACCTCGAGGGGGCTAGGCGCTGGAGCTGGACGTCACCACCCTTGCTTAAACGCCTCCCCCTGGAGCGTTTTTTCTTACTAAATGAAATAACGACCACGATCTGTTATTACTTTTGCAATTTCTCGTTTTTTTATAAATAGATTTCCATAAAGCGGTATAGGTAACTGACGGATTTCTTCTAACAATACTCTTCTGGCATTCTCATTTGTTTCAGCTCCAGAAATAATAGAGATTGTAGCTTCTTCTACCTGTCGATAGATCTCTTCACATAGAATATCTGTAACTAAAGACTTTATTTGCTCTTTTCCATCACCATTCTTGCCTACAGCCTTTTCTGTACGTAAAACGGCTGATTCCATTACATAGATATCTTTAATGATATTGGCTAATAAGCGTAAATACTCCTGCTCTTGTTCCATTTTTAGCCCAGATAGTGAAATCGCTTTCAAAGATTTGTTAAGTAACTGTTTCGATAGTTGGACATATTGATAGTTTCTTCCTGATGACCCTTCTCGCGCTTCGGAAAATAGCACTTCTCCTTGATTAGCTTTCTTTAATAAGATTTTTGCAATGGTCAGTCGGTTTATTTCATTCGTTCCTTCAAAAATCCGGCTAATTCTAGCATCTCGATATAAACGTTCCACTTCGTATTCTTGCATATAACCATATCCACCATGAATTTGTACCGCTTCATCTACAATTCCATCCAGCACTTCTGAACCATTGACTTTATTAATAGCGCATTCCATCGCGTATTTTGATAGTATTTTCATCATGTTTTCATCTTTTTCTGCTGAATAGATTGCATCATCTAGCATGCCCGCTGTTCGATAAGCCGCACTTTCTGCTCCAAATATTGATACTGCCATATTTGCTAACTTTTCTTGGATCATCGTAAAATCAACCAACGATTTTTTAAACTGCTTACGTACCTTCCCGTAGTTAACAGCTAATTGGAGGGCTTGTTTCGCTGTTCCAACATTCGAAAAAGCAAGTTTTAAACGCGCCATATTAAGTATATTTAAAGCTACAAGATGGCCCTTTCCAACTTCACCGAGAACATTTTCATTTGGAATAGTAACATCTTCTAATATTAGGGTAGCGGTAGAGGATCCTTTAATGCCCATCTTATGTTCTTCTGGTCCAACAGAAACTCCCTTATACGTTCTTTCTACAATAAAGGCCGTCATTCCTTCCTGAGTTTTCGCAAAAACGACAAAAACATCGGCAAGTTTCGCATTCGTAATCCATTGCTTTTCTCCATTAAGCAACCACGACGTTCCATCTTCACTCAGCATTGCATTTGTTTTTGATTGCAGCGCATCAGACCCTGCATCAGGCTCTGTTAATGCATAAGCACCAATCCACTCTCCAGTAGAAAGAAGCGGTAAATATTTTTGCTTTTGCTCTTCATTTCCAAAATAGACATACGGCAATGTTCCTACCCCTGCATGTATATTAAAGGAAATACTAAAAGAACCACCAAACCCCATCTTCTCTGCAACAAGACCAGATACTTTCTTATTTAAAGAAAGGCCATCATATTCTTCTGGGACCTCAATACTAAGTAAGCCAAGCTCTCCTGCTTTTTGGAACAACTGGCGTACTGCATCAAAATTATGTTGTTCAATAGAGGATAATTGTGGGGCTACAGCCTGCTTGACAAACTGTTCCGTTGTTTTCGCTATCATAACCTCTTCGTCTGTAAAATCCTCTGGAGTAAAGATATCGACCACCGATTTATCATGTGCTACTAAACAATCCTTCCGTTTTACCTCTATATTATCCATTTTCATCCCCCTCGTTTTCTCAATCACCTTACTAACTCAACCAATAAAAAGGCGTTAAAAGGACAAAAAAGGCGATGAAACATCCAACCTTAAGCATGAAATTGTGCTAAAGATGCGTATCATCGCCTTCCTCTTTATAAGGAAATATCCTATTGAACTATGATTCTATTGTTTTTCCGTTAAAACTGTTTTTGCAATCTCATTATCTAGCTCTTCAAACTTATAATAAGAAATGGTGTCATACAGTTCACTTCTTGATTGCATATCTGACAGTCCGTCTTTTTGAGAGTCCTGTTCTTGTATCAGCTGAAAAATCCGCTCATACGCTTTAGCCGCTACCCGAAGAGATGTCACTGGATAAATCACCATACGATAACCCATATTCGCAAACTCCTCAGCCGTATAATATGGGGTTTTTCCGAATTCCGTCATGTTGGCTAGCAAAGGTATTTCTACTTTTTTGGAGAATAATTGAAATTCTTCTTCCGACTGTAACGCTTCTGGGAAAATAGCGTCTGCACCAGCTGCTATATAAGCGTTTGATCGCTCAATTGCTGATTCTAATCCTTCCACCCCACGAGCATCTGTCCGTGCTACGATATATAGAGAAGGCGCTACTTCTTTAATAGTTTTTATTTTTTGTACCATTTCTTCCGTTGATACCAGCTTTTTTCCGTTCAAATGTCCACATTTTTTCGGAAGCTGTTGATCTTCTATTTGAATAGCCGCGACGTTCGCCTCTACCATTTCTCTAGCAGTTCGAGCTACATTTAGAACACCACCAAAACCTGTATCAATGTCTACTAATAGAGGCAAATTGGTTGCGCGAACTAAATCTCTTGCCCGCTCAGCCACTTCTGTCGATGTTACAATTCCCAAATCAGGCAATCCACGACTCGCCGTATAGGCTGCACCCGATAAATAGAGTGCCGAAAACCCTGTATTCTTGGCAATCAAAGCTGCCATTGCATCATGAGCACCGGGAATTTTTAAAATGCTGGATTCAGTAATAAGGGATCGAAACTGATTTGCAAGCTCTTGTTGACTAATCTGTGGTCCTACAATCCAAGCCATATCGTTGCCTCCTTATTAAATAAAAAATAAGTCCATAAATTCATTTACATTCATCGTTTCTAACGCTTCTTGGTCATAACACACTTCTTCAATTTTCTGCAGTTGCTTTTTAGGGAAGTGCGTCTTAATATTGTTTGAAAACTTCTCTTTGATTTTTGGAATTGCCTCATCCCTACGGAAGCGATGCCCCAACGGATATTCACATTCTTCTAAAGTTGTGGACGTACCGTCAGTAAAATGCACTTGAACGGAATTGGCGATTGAGCGCTTGCTCGGATTGAGGTAATCGTAAGTGTATTGTTTGTTCTCAATCACTTCCATTTTTTCTCGTAAACTATCTATTGTTGGATCCATTGCGGTTTCATTTTCATAATGATCTGCTACAATATCCCCTTTGATTAATCCAATAGCGGTAATATATTGTAAACAATGATCACGATCTGCTGGATTATGAAGTGGTCCTACCTTATCAATAATACGAATGGCGGATTCATGAGTGGTAATCGTAATTTTGGCAACTTCATCAAGGCGGTCCTTCACTTGGTTATGCAGCTTAATTGCACATTCTGCAGCTGTTTGAGCATGGAATTCTGCTGGGAATGAAACTTTAAATAATATATTTTCCATTACATACGATTCAAGAGGACGAGCAAGCTTTAATTCCTTTTTATTGAACAAGACATCTTGGAATCCCCAACCTGGTGCCGAAAGTGCTGTTGGATATCCCATTTCTCCTTTGAGGGCCATTAATGATAAGTGTACCCCACGACTTGTCGCATCCCCTGCCGCCCATGATTTACGAGATCCTGTATTAGGAGCATGCCTGTATGTACGCAGGCTTGAATTATCGAGCCAAGCATTTGATAAAGCATTAATGATTTCCTCGCGAGTTCCACCAAGCATCTTCGTAACAACTGCCGTTGTCGCGATTTTCACAAATAAAACGTGATCTAGACCTACGCGATTTAAACTATTTTCTAACGCTAATACTCCTTGAATTTCATGTGCCTTCACGATCATTTCTAGTAATTCTTTACCTGTTAGTGGCTCTTTTCCTTCCGAAATGCGCATTCGGCTTAAGTAATCTGCTACTGCTAAAATACCGCCGATATTATCAGATGGGTGTCCCCATTCAGCTGCTAACCATGTGTCATTGTAATCAAGCCAGCGAATCATACAACCAATATTGAACGCGCCTCTAACTGGATCAAGCACAAACGAAGTTCCTGGTACTCTACTACCATTTGGTACCGTTGTACCCGGCACAATTGGTCCAAGTAACTTCGTACATTCTGGATATTTTAATGCTAGAATTCCGCATCCAAGTGTATCAAGTAACACATAACGTGCCGTACGATAAGCTTCTGTACTTTCAATGTCTTTATTTAAAACATAATCTGCAATTTCCTCTAGTAAATGGTCGGTTTTTGTACGTTCATTCATTTTTAGCAAGCAAATCTTCCTTTCCAGATGAAATTTGTTTATGATAATAAAGGGTGTCGGCCAAAACACCCATGGCGAGCGGACAGTGACAATTTCCCAAATTGTTTATTTACTTAAAATGTGTCGCTCGCCTATATAATTTACACGAGGACGATAAAGTCTATTGTGGTTATGCTGTTCGATGACATGCGCACATAATCCAATTGTTCGAGAGCTAAAAAAGATCGGAGTATATAATGGGATAGGAATACCTAACATCCAATAAACTGGCGCTGCATAGTAATCTAAATTCGGATAAAGCCCCTTTTCTCTCTCCATGACTCTTTCTCCAGCCTCACACATTTGATAAAGGAGATCATCACCTTTCATGTCACACAATTGCTTCAAGGCTTCCTTCATCATAAGGGCTCTTGGATCCATCTTCTTCATGTACACACGATGACCAAATCCCATTATTTTCTCTTTGTTATATAATTTCTTTTGAAGTAATTCTTCAAAGTTAACTACTGTTTTTGCTTCCAATAACATGTACATAACCGCTTCATTTGCGCCACCGTGTAAATGTCCTTTTAAAGAAGCAACTGCTCCAGTTAAAGCACCATACAAATCAGATAAAGTAGAAGCTATTACTCTCGCAGTAAAAGTCGAGTTAGGAAGCTCGTGCTCACTATACAAGACTAATGATTTATCAAAAATCTGTTCTTCTAATGGAGAAGGCTTTCTACCGGTAATCATATAAAAGAAGTTGGCACTATAAGATAATTCCTGAAGTGGCTGAATAGGCTCTTCTTTATTAATCAGTCGATAACTGTTAGCGACGATATTAGGTACCTTACTTAATAGTTTGTACGCTCTGCCTTTATTCAAGGATTCGGAATTATCCTCTAGTTGATCATCATAACCAGCAAGAGCGGATATCCCTGTTCGTAACCCATCCATTGGATGTGTTTGCTTAGGCAATTGATTTAAGATGTTTATTACTTCTTGTGGTACTTCATATTCAACCTTTAATCGTTCTTCTACTGCCGCTTTTTCCACTGCACTTGGTAGAGAGTTTTCTAGTAAAAGATGGACGATATCCAGATACTCTTTAGTTTTGGATAACTCGATAAGATCATAGCCTTTAATGACTATCTCGCCTAACTTTGTATCAAGAAAGGAAATACTTGTTTCTGCTGCAATAACACCATCAAGCCCAGGATAATACTTCTCTTCAGTCCCCATTTATTTCTTCCTCCCATTCCAATATATCTTTAGTCACATGAATGTAAGCACTTTCAAGATTCTGCAAAAATCGATCTTTTTCTCGTTCATTCTCTTGTCTATTCATAATTTCTGCCTTTAACAGTGAATAGTTAGTTCTCAAGCTACTCGGGCTCTCTAAGAAAAGATTGTTCATAATGCATGTTTTGAAATAATTAGTAAAGTAATCGACAGATCCAAACAAAGAAGCCCTCCTTACTCACGACTAAAACTCTTTTTGGGCAATAAAAAAACAACTTCCAAAAGAAGTTGTTAAGTTGCGAATGAATACTTAAATAAGCATGTTAAATAGATAATACCTAAACACGCTTTTTCAAACTCGCACTTAACACCCCCTATCCTCGTAGGTATTGATGTCTGCTAAAACAGGCAGGTCTCCTGACTTATGATCATCGCTATTCGAACCTTCCCATTTTCGTTTTACCGAAAACAGTGGTTTATTCGAATCGCTCCCAATTACAGTTGCGGGACAGCGTCGGAATTTAACCGAACTTCCCTTTTAAGCAGATAAAGATGGCTTTATCTACACCCGTTTCTACACCTATTCAATTTTTCATAATAAACATACCAAATATTTTCAAGAAATACAATTATATTTATTTTCTAAATATTGATCTTGTTCCATTAATCTCCAACTTTAGCCTTACAATAATAGTAAAATTCCGACATCTATTGTGAAATTAATCACACCATTGATGGTTAAACTAAATCTTCAAATTAAAAATATTTTAAAATAGTTATTTGCCGATTTCTTGTATCATCAACCGAATAAAAGCCAATAATACCCCTACAATCTTTATAGGAGGTTTTTATGGGATTTGTAGTTTACTTTGCTCTTACTTGGCTGTTTGTTTCCATTTTCGTAGCAATAGAAAAAAAAGGATCGCTTGTTGAAAATACATTCGTTTTTCTAATCATACTTATTGTAAATATTAACTTCACCTGGGTTATTGCAGAAGAAATGAACTTCATCGTTTTAACAAAGGAAGGCATAAATTATACAGGTTACATTTTGAATAGAAGCATGTTGATCCCGATTCTATTGGTAATACAGTTGAATCTTATTCAAGGTACTAAGTCAATGATTCAAAAAATATCGATTATCCTCATTTCTGTTTGTTTTCTTCTAGTGTTAAGTATCCTTTCTATTCAATTAGACATGACAGAATACACTAACTGGAATCACTTAAATGATGCCATATACTATTTCACACTTCATCTAGTGGCTATTTTTACCTATAGATTATTTAAGAAAATCTCTCCAAGTGAAGTGAATGTTTTATGATATTATGGGAAAATTTCGACAAAAATGAAATCTATTTATTAGTCATGCTAGTTGTAGCATATTCTGCTTTTTTCCTATTCCCCAAAAGATTATCAACTGACATTACGCTTCTCTTTTTAGTGTGGGGATTCGCTACATCTACACTTTTTGATTTTACTATTGGGGGAGGCTTGCTAGATTTTTATAAGGTGAATGATTCAAATCAATACGAATTATTTGATTTCCTAGGATACTTTTTATTTGCTCCATTCAGCTATTTTTACATTTATTTTTATCAAAAATTCAATATAACTAGAAAAAGATTTATCTTCTATGTACTTGTATGGTGTGTAATCGCCCTTGGAATGGAATGGCTTTCTACCTGGATGGATGTCATTCATTATCAAAATGGATACAAGCTTCACTATTCATTAGTAGTTTTTTTAACCACTCAAACCGTCACTACGCTATATTACGAATTGGTAAAAAAATCTCAGCCATCCCTAACACGTTAGGAGGAAGTCTCGAAAACAGCACCAATGCAACCTTTAGGCTATAGTGGTCTCCTGCTAAAGGTTGCATTTTTAAGAAAACTTTTAACAATTTCTATTTCCCAAAGAAATTTCTCGCATTCCTCCACTCCCCCTCCTTCAACAAAAGAGGAAGCCCATCACAAATATGCGAGGAGCTTCCTAATTTAAGCAAGTATTTCCACGGTAAATCCGCCTGGTGCCTCTACATAAAACGTCCAGCCGTGGGATCTTTGGGGGGCATCAACCGAAAAGCCATCAGCCTTTAATCGTTCATAAATTTCATTTACCTTTTCTTCATTCTCCTGAATAAATCCAATATGAAAGGTGGAAGGATAGCTGACTTTGGCTCCTTTCATCAACGTGAGGACCAATCCATCGTCATCAAACAGCGCCGCGAAGGCATTGCCGCGAGTCGCCTCACTTTTCAAGCCGAAATATTTCTCCAAAAATTCTTTAGCTGCACTTACATCCGTCACCGTTAAATTCAAATGATTGAGTTTCACAAGCTACACGCTCCTCTTTATTTTGCCTATAGTTCTATTTTAGCAAATTAATGCAAGTGAGAAGCTTTGTCTATTTATCAGCTTATGTCCAAACAAGTTTTGTTAAACACAACTATTGATTATATAAGCAGTATTCTACAAATTTTGTACCAATCAAAAGCTTCGGATAGTTAAATAAACCCGTCACATTACTTTAAATAATAACTTTAAACTAGATCACTATAATGCACCAATCAAACAAGCTCGTTCGTATATAAAACACCAACATCCGCACCCAGATCTACTTATATTTCTTAAAATAACACACTTCTAAAATATAGCAATCTAGGAATAGTTATCGACCTTTTCTTTCCAGTATACTCTGTTCAGAAAGGCGGTTTTAGTATGATTAAACGAAAAGAACCTACACATATTTATTATTCACAATCGTTTCTATCCCAACTTTTAATGATGATGGCTTTCACGGTAAGCATCCTTTATCAGGTGCAGGTGGTTGGTATGAGTGCTTTGGAGCTTGTCATTGTTGGGACGGTGTTGGAATTGACGATATTTTTATTTGAAATTCCAACTGGTTTAATTGCTGATTATAAAGGGCGGAAATACTCCATTATACTTGGATACATGCTGATTGGGGTTGGATTTTTAATAGCTGGCCTGTTTCCATATTTCGCTTTTATTTTATTGTCACAAGTGTGTTGGGGAATTGGTTACACCTGTATTAGTGGCGCACATCAAGCATGGATAACAGATGAAATTGGAGTCGAGCGAGTAGATAAAGCGTTTTTAAGAAGTGCAAAATTCGGCAATTTCGGTAGTTTACTTGGTATTCCGATTGCCATTGTGATTGGATTCCAAGCGCTTCATTATTCTATTATTCTAAGTGGCATTGGCTTTCTCCTATTAGCTATCCTGTCGTATCGATATATGCCTGAGAAGCCTTTCAAAATACAGAGAAAAGAAGCGTCGATTTCGGTAACTAATGAAATGAAATCCATGCTATCTAGTGTCTGGGCAGCCTTTAAAAAGAATAAAGTACTGCGCTATATTTTAATCATCGCCTGTATCATTGGCGTTTACAGCGAAGGCTTTGATCGCCTTTGGATTCCCCACTTAACGTTCTCTATTGATGAGAAGTTTTTAACAAATGAATACTTGATTCTTATTGTTGGGGGACTACAATTTATTACAGCGCTATTAACGGTCGTACTTTTGCAGACATTAGATACATTCGTCGATCAATTACATTTAAAACGTTTGTATCAACATCTATTAGTTTATACTTCTATCTTAATGGTGACGCTACTTAGTTTTGGGGTGGCCACGAATATTTATTTACTAGCTATCCTGTTTGTCTTGATTCAAGTCATTCGTCAAGTTATCGCTACCTTTGAAAATATTTGGTTTAATAAACTTATTACCGATTCCTCTAGGCGAGCGACTTTCTTCTCTTTCAAAGGGCAAATTGATGCCATCGGTCAAATTGGCGGAGGTCCAATAATTGGCGTAATTGGTCAACAATTTTCTATCAAATTAGCTTTAGTTGTAAGTGCTGTCTTACTATCTCCCGTTTTTTTCATCTATCGTAAACTATTAAAAACGAAAGACTAGTGAGGAAAACAACAGCGACGTTTAACAAAAAAAAATTAGAGTGTAACTTTTAAAACCTTCATCCGTTGTTAAGATGCAGAAAACAGATAAATAGGTAGAGCGGAGTGAGGTATTGGACCACCATTCAATGAAAGCACAAATTAATGATTGGTATTACGAATACAGTAATGATGTATATAGATACGTCTTCTTCATGATTGGTGACCATGATCAAGCAAAAGACATAGTACAAGATACATTTTTACGAGCATACAACAATTACGACTCTTTTCTAGGTGGAAATGAAAAGAGCTGGTTATTTCGTATCGCGCGCAACTTAACGATTGATTATATTAGGAAGAAAAAACCGATAGCTTATTATTTCGATTCGGTCCCTTCGATCAAAGCAGTGGACAAAACTCCCGAACAGCTTATGTTATTAAATGAAACGGAGCAGCAGCTTTATATTGCTTTGAGCCGGATGAAACGTTCCTATCGCGATGTCATCGTTTTAAGAAAAATCAAGGAATTTTCTATCGGTGAAACAGCTCATATTCTTGGATGGACGGAAAACAAAGTGAAGGTAAATTTATTCCGAGCGCTGAAAACGTTGCGAAAAGAATTGATAAAGGAGGGGTATTGTCATGAAACCATTTAATGAGAAGAGTGTATACGATCATGATTTTAAATCAATGAAGAATAAAATTAAGATGACAGAAACAGAACATGAAACGATTTTATTTCAAATAAATTCGAAAATGGATCGCAAGCAAGCTTCTCCAAAACGACCATTTACTCAATGGAAATACTATCTCGCATTGACAGCTGCCTCCTTTATCCTCATCATGCTAGCCTTGCCTCTCATTCATCCTAGTCAAGGAGAGGTAGATAAGCATACAGAACAGGGAGTCACTACTGAATTCACATTAACCGAAGCAGAAAACTTCGCCTACAATAAATTAAAGGAAGACTTAACTAAGCTTCATATTAAAGAGTTATCGCCAATTAGCATCGCAAAAATCTATGTGCAGGCTAAATTAGACCTTGAGCTGGAAGTTGTATATACGTTATACACAGAAAGAAATGATGTACTCACTATTCCGAAAGAAGAAATACTCGATGAAAAAGCCCATCCAACAAAAGAACAAACACTCGAAATCTTCGATGGGATACAAAACGGTACATTTATGGATCAAGGTGATACGGGCTATATCATGTATGAACGCCGATCAGGAGAAATGGGCTATTTCTCGATGATTAAAGATGAGGATGGAGGTTGGAGCGTTTCCTTTTTGCCAATTCAGTAAAGTAGAAAAGTCCAATTCACCTTCGAATTGGACTTTTCATGTGAATTTCCCATCGATTCTATGGTTCCAATAAACACTCTTATTTCACCGTTTTATCCATTCTACCTAGATACCTTCACTTTCCCTTTTTATCGGAATGAAAATTTCCATCATAACCAGTTCATGATCCCAATGGTGACAGCGTTCATCATAGAACTCAAAATCGTAACTTTTTTCGTCTATGACGTAAGAGGAATGGGGAAACCAATGCTGCAATATATATTGCCACGTTCCCTTTACGGAATCGGCGAAATGCTCGACCTTTACTAACGGCGTACTAAAAACGGCATAAGTCGTAGCGGGAATCGTGATACATTGAAAGGTTTCAGGTATTGGTCTCTCTAGCTGTTCATTCAAAACTCCAAAAAAATAGGTAAACTTCTCCCAATTATTTTCAGAAGGGATATTGAGACAGAATTCTCCATGAAAGGTAGGGGTAAAGGTTTTGTACAAGGTTGTCTCAATCTCTCCATCTGTTAAGCCTTGATGCTGCCAATAGGCTGGCGCATCCTTCGTCGAGCTTATATTCAGCATTTGCCCTTCATATGAGCGTCCTACTATCGTAAAAGACTCTTTATGAACAATTTTCGGTTGCACAATGATGCCACCAGTTTTCAACGATTGTAACTCCTGCAATTGAATTCGAGGCGGATTCGCATTAGGACAATGCATGCGATATAAAGCTGGTGACACGCCAAATATTTTCTTAAATGCCTTCGAAAAGCCTACATAGGAGCCATAGCCATACCGAAATGCGATCTCATCCATCTTTAGTTCGGTACTCATATCCTTGAGGGCAAACTGTAGCTTTCTTTTTGCCACGAATTCCATTGGTGTTTCTCCAACTACCTCTTTAAAAATTCGTGAAAAATGATACGGGGAATAACCGATACATTTCGCAAGATCACCGACAGACCATTCATCATGAATATTTTCATCTATTAAATCAATAACCTTCTGTAACGAATCTGCGTATTTCATATTTCCTCCTTACTTTAATAGCCGCTCGGCTTCTTTTCCCTTAGTCGATTACGTGCAGATTTAGTAGCAGGAGTAACAGGAATATTGCCGAATACCTTACCTAAACCGAACTTCGGCATGTTACCATAAATTGATTCGTACTTCCCTTCCGAAATTAAGTATGTCTCATGAAAAATTCCAACCGCCTCGTTATTTCCGACTTTCTTATTAAAATCATTCCAAGCCTTCAAGTGTTTTTGACCTCTTGCATAGGCCATTAAATCCTCCTCTGAACGCCAATACTGAACAAGCATAATCGTTCGCAGATTAACAAAGCTTTCCATCGATAAAAATCCTAGCTCTTTATTCGTATAAAGCTCCTTGATCATGGACGGCATTGCTAAAAAAACTGGTAACCATTTATGGATCGCCCACCATTTGTTCACGCGCATCCCAATCATAAATACCACTAAGTCTTCGTTATTTTCTACCGTATACCGACCTGAAAATATTTGTCGACTCATCCCACTTCCTCCTATTCGTTTGCTATTTTTTCTTTCGTATCGTTACACCAGTCCATCGCAGCTTTTGTGGTATAAAGACCGTAATCTAATGTCATGATCCAAAATCGCGCATCCGCATGCTTAATCTTATGTGAATGAATGTGTTCTTTAATTACTGTATACGTTTCAAAGCGCTCTGTTAGTTTTTCTAAATAAGTATCCAGCAGTTCGACTGTTTGAGTGTGGTCTTGATGACGACAAAAAAATAACTTAAGGAGCAATTCATTCTTTTCTATCGGCAGCTCTTCAATCGTATTTTGTAGCCAACCTTTTAACGCCTGCTCTCCTTCAAGTGTTATCATGTATTCTTTCTTTGCTGGCTTCCCCTCTTGTACCGTTTCCTTAACTGTCGCATAGCCTTTGTCTACAAGGTGCTTAAGTGTCGGATAAATTTGCCCATAGCTGATCTTCCAAAAATGATTTAAACTCCCGTCGATCATTTGTTTAATCGAATATCCAGTCACACATCCCGTCGTAAGCAAACCTAAAATTGCATAAACCGTATTATTTTCTTTAGACATTGTAAGCACCAACTTATATCTTTTTGATATATATCATTATGATATATATTATCAGAATTTATTACTTATGTAAATTTTTATAGCGAATTTTCAAAATATAGATAATCCTTAGGCTATAAGTCCATTGATATCTCAGCAAAAAATGATAACTTTCACTAAAAAATAGAAAGAGCATGTTTTAGTCAAAACATGCTCCATCCTTATGATACGTAATCACTCTTTGAAGAGACCGGAAACAATATGGTCACAATTGTCCCCTTCTCCTTTCTACTCTTCACCCACATTTGTCCGCCATTTTCTTTAACTAGCTTAAAACAAATCGTTAACCCGATACCTGTTCCCTTCTCCTTGCTGGAATAATACGGTTCTCCTATTCGCGTTAGTCTTTTTGGTGAAATACCTACCCCATTGTCCAGCACTCGAATTCGGACAAAACTATTTTGTTTATCTAAAATAACTTTTACATGGCCATCCTTATTAATGACTTCAAAGCTGTTTTTTAAAATATTAATTAAAACTTGCTTTAAATGATCCTTATCCAGCGCAACAAAAATGGCTTCTTGGAGACGATTAACTAGCTCCAAATTTTTTTCTTGTTCCTTAGCTAAGGCATGGAACAAGAGATTAATATTATTCACTTCCGAAAAGATATCGATAGGAACATCTGATTTCTCTTTTTTCTCCTTTGCCTCTGGCTTCGCTAGTATTAGCAATTCCTTTAACACATCATCTATTCGGTCGATCTCTTCAATAACTATATTTTCATATTGAGGATTAGTGCTTCTCTCTTTATATAATTGGATAAACCCTCTAATCGAGGTTAATGGATTGCGTATTTCATGTGCAACACTGGCTGCCATGTCTCCAATTACCTTTAGTTTTTCTGAAGAGAGTAAAAGCTGTTCGTTCTTTTTCTGCTCTGTCACATCGATCCCAAAGCATAAAGTATGGGTGCCGATTACATTTTGGTGTAAGTCCTTAGAGCCCCACTTAATATAATGGACCTTTCCTTTATCATCTACAAATCGATGTAACTCATTGCTACCAACTTTCATCATTTGAGGGTAAATTGCTAGCTCTGAAAAATCTCTACCTATCACATTTTCTCTTCTCATATCAAAAAGCTGGCAAAATGAATCATTTACTTCACTAATCCGATTATGCCGATTCTTTACTAGCAAATAGTTCGGATTAATATTCATAATAGATTCCAACCATTCACTTTGCCTTTCAAGCTTGCGGTTTACTCCATTTAACCTAAGAGACTGCATTTGAAAGAATCCGATAAACAAGATTACTGCTGCGAATATAGAATTGAAGCTAGAGAAGTAAAGAGGAATTTTAATAAACCCACTCATTACCCCATTAACAAATATTAACATCGCGGCACATACGAGCTTAATATAAAAGCTTTTGTAATAATAGTCGCTTAATTTTAACGTTAATAGCAATAGAAGTAGTGAAATCACAAAGACCATTAAAATATTAATGATAAAAAAGAAATTAAACGTTCCATATATCGGAACTAAATGTGATGGGGACAACGGTGTTTCAACGTTTAAGCGATAAGACTCTACTCCAAGTGGTGTAAAATTTATCAAATAAACAAAGACGCTTAGTCCGATCACTAAATAAAATCCTGTCTTATTAAAAAGAAGACGCCATCTCTGTAAAGCCTCATTTTGCTTCACTATATTATAAGAAAAATAATACATAATCGGCATAATGAAAATGGAACCCATTCTAAATACACGAAATAAAGGATCAATTAGCTCCATCTTGAGCAGATTATTCGCATAAAGAAGAGCAATGTCTATTTGCCAAAACGATAGCATCAAAAGAAATAAGGATAGCGCTTTCGTAAGAGACGTATTTGAAAAGAAAAGGATAGAAAATGAAATTAGCATCGGGATAGTCGAAATTGCGAGTATTAAAATAAATTCCATTTATTCATCTTGCTCCTAAATAGTAGTTTTTCATTCTATTTTACTACTAAAATTATGATTTATGGGAAATATTTGTTCGTAATTACCTACTTCCCAAAAACCTCAAAGAACAACCATCAATACCCCATACAACCCCACCGAACCACAAAACATTCAATGTAACAAATTGGTCACTTTTTCCTTTTATAAGTGTGACATTTCTCACATTTTTCCTAATCTAACCTTCTTACAATTAAGGTGAATTAATAATAAAACTAAAAATTATGGGAAAAAGGAGTGGAAGAAAGATGTTTTCTTCAAAAAAGGTTGTCACATGGAGTTTTGTATTCGTTTTACTTTTAGCAGTTGTAACTGGTTGTAGTTCGAATAAAAGTACAGTGGAGGATGCAGAGGCAGAAGTAACCATTAAAAGCTCTAACTGGGAGTTTGACCAACAAACCTACAAAGTTCCTGCAGGCAAGGATGTAGCGATTCACCATGTTAATGATGAAGGACATCACGGCATTACCATTAAAGGAACGAATGTAAAAATCCAAGGGGATGGAAGCGTTGTCGCGAACTTAAAGCCTGGAGAATATGAAATTATTTGTGACATTATGTGCGGTACAGGTCATGACGAAATGATCGCTACTCTCGTTGTGGAATAAAGATTGTCATTATTAGAAAGGAGTGAACAGAATGTCCAATATCCAATATGAACGTTCCGTAGACCATCCAAAAAAACCGCTCCCCATTAAAGAAAAGGAAGCTTCCTTAAAAGGCACGTTAATCTCTGTATTTTCAATCGGGGCATTTATCGTAATCTGTTGGGTGAGTGTGTTCGCCCTATTTCTATTACGAAATTAATTTATCCAAGAGAAAGGGGGATGTAACATGCATTTACACCGCTACGAAAAATATTGGCTTATCTTTGGAGTAGGTACATTAGTTGTCTTTCTATCGGTTATAGGCTTTAGCGCATTTGCAATGGGGCATCATCCACCGAGTCATATGGCTACCGTGAACCCTGAAAATCTGAGTGAATCTCCTCCTTTTGATGAACCAGGGTTGAAGCAAATTGATGAAAATACCTATGAAGCGACCATTATCGCCATGACATTCGGCTATGAGCCAAATACAATCACCGTGCCTGCTGGCTCCACTGTCAAATTTCAGGTCACGAGTCAGGATGTTGTACACAGTTTCACGATTCCCACTACAAACGTCAACATGATGATTACACCTGGTCATATCAACCAATCGGAATACACGTTTGACAAGACGGGTTCCTATTTGGTGCTCTGTAATGAATATTGCGGAATTGGGCATCAAAACATGCAAATGACAATTGAGGTGATCGAATGAAACAGCTAGCGGAAGTTTATAACCAGCAATCCATCCGTCCTGAAGTAGATCCACGTGATGCCAAGCTAAGTATGGCCTACATCTATATTGCGTTTGGGGCATTATTTTTAGGGACAATGGCAGGTGTGGTACAAGGGCTCGTGCGTGGAGGTTTAATCGAGCTCCCTTACAGCATCAGCTATTATCAACTATTAACTGCTCATGGAGTATTACTTGCCTTAGTCTTAACGACCTTCTTCATTTTCGGCTTCTTACACGCAGGAATGAGTCGAACCATGGGGGCAATGAGTTCGCTAGAGCGTAGATTAGGCTGGGGCGGCTATGCTGTATTAACAGTTGGTACTTTACTAAGCTTTACAATGATTTTATTAAATGATGCATCGGTCTTATATACATTTTATGCACCATTACAAGCATCTCCCTTCTATTATATAGGACTTACACTATTCGTAGTCGGTACTTGGTTAGGAGGAGCAAGTCTCTTAACTCATTATTTTCGCTGGAAAAAACAAAACCGTGGTAAACTAACGCCTTTATTCGGTTTTATGACAGTTGGCACGATTTTACTGTGGTTTGTAGCATCCATTGGAGTCGCTGCCACAGTATTGCTTCAGTTCCTACCTTGGTCTCTGGGGCTTGTCGACAATATTAATATACTATTAAGCCGGACATTATTTTGGTATTTTGGCCATCCATTAGTATACTTCTGGTTACTTCCAGCTTATATTGCATGGTATGTCTGTATTCCTCAAATTATTGGAGGAAAGCTTTTCAGTGATTCTTTAGCTCGCTTAGCTTTTATCTTGTTCTTACTGTTCTCTATTCCTGTAGGCTTCCACCATCAATTAATGGAAGCTGGCATCTCGGAATTTTGGAAGTACTTACAAGTAGTCTTGACCTTTGCCGTCATTGTTCCATCTTTGCTAACGGCGTTCTCTATTTTTGCAACCTTCGAATTAACAGGCCGTGCCAAAGGGGCAACAGGGGCATTTGGTTGGGTGAAAAAGCTCCCTTGGAAGGATGCCCGCTTCTTCGCACCATTTATGGGAATGCTATTTTTCATCCCAGCGGGCACAGGCGGTATCATTAATGCTAGTAACCAATTAAATGCGGTCGTCCACAACACGTTATGGGTAGTAGGACATTTCCACATTACAGTAGGTTCTACCGTTATTCTTACCTTTTTCGGGATTGCCTATTGGTTAATTCCCGTCTTAAGAGGAAGACAATACACGGCACGCATGAACAAACTCGCCATGCTCCAAACAATTCTATGGACAGTTGGTATGTTCTTCATGTCTGGAGCAATGCATTTATTAGGACTACTAGGAGCGCCACGTAGAACAGCATATACTACCTATCAAGACCACCCGACTGCGATCGCCTGGTTTGAAGGAATATTCGCTAGCCAAATAACAATGGCACTCGGCGGCGTCATCCTATTTGTTGCATCGATGCTCATGATCTACATTGTCATCAATCTTGCTTTCTTTGCACCAAAGGCTCACACAGCGTTCCCAATCGGAGAAATTGCCGATGACGCGCGCGCAACACCACGTATTTTTGAAAACTGGAAACTATGGATTGGAATCGCAATTGCCTTAATCCTTTTCGCCTATACGATTCCACTAATAGACATGATACAACACGCCCCACCAGGCTCACCACCATTTAGACCATGGTAATACGAAAAGTGCAAGCGGCTCGTTCAGGCCCGACAAGCATAAGACAGATTTTTGGAGGAGGTTGATCTTTACCTCCGCAGAAAAGATGACTTATGACTCGAGGGCCTAGCCGCTGGAGCTAGACAATACGAAAAGCGGAGCCGGCTCGCTCAGCTCCGACAAGCATAAGACAGATTTCCGCAAGAGGTTGATCTTTACCTCCGCAGAAAAGATGACTTGTTGGAGATCTTCTTACAAACAAAGCACCTACCTCTTCTTATTGAAGAGGTAGGTGCTTTGTAATTTCAACTAAACATCATATTAACTCATTAAAAAAATGAAGGACAGGTAGTAGTACCTTAAATAACTCCCACCACATTCAAAAACACAACCAAAATCACACCTGGCACCACATATCGCATCAACAAATACCACACCGTAAATAAACCATTTAATCCTTTTGACTCTTGAACAATTTCACTTCTAAGAATATCTTTCTTCATTTTAAAAGAAACGAAAATCGAAATGAGAAAAGCACCTAATGGCATTAAGATGTTGCTGACAAGAAAATCGGCGCTGTCAAAAATCGTTTTGCCAAAGAACGTAACATCTCCCAATACACTATAAGACAGGGCAGATGGAATGCCAACAAGAAAGATTCCAAGTCCAATCATCCATGACGCTTTACTGCGGGCGCTGCCTCCTTTACTCTTCGTCAAGGCTGCCACAACAATCTCCAGCATCGAAAATGCCGAGGTCAGTGTAGCGAAGAGGAACAATGCTAGGAAGATAAACAAAAATGCTTTCCCGAACATGATTTGGTCAAACACAGACGGTAGCACAATGAACAATAAGCCAGGTCCTTCTGCCGGCTCAAATCCTAACGAGAAAACAGCTGGGAAAATCGCCAAACCAGCAAGAATGGAAATGAATAAATTCATCCCAACAACGGAAACAGCTGACTGCACAAGACTTTCCTTTTTTGACAAATAAGAGCTATACGTAACCATTACAGATACCCCTACACTTAACGAGAAGAATGATTGCCCCATCGCAAAAAGGACGGTTTCAGACGTAATCTGTGAAAAATCAGGCTTTAAGAAGAACGCAACACCTTCCATGGCATTGTCTAGAGAAAGAGAACGAGCGATTAACACAATAAATAAAATAAACAACGCCGGCATCATAATTTTATTCATTTTCTCAATGCCGCTTTGCACACCCTTTGCCACCACAACAATGGTCAAGAGCAAGAATACACCTTGCGCAATAACTGCCGCTATTGGGTTGGACACCGCATCGGTGAACAGCTCGCTATAGCCCCCAGAAAACTGATCGATCATCCCAGTTACTCCATACACTAAATACTGAACAATCCATCCGCCAATCACACTGTAGAACGACAGCAGGATAAAGCAGGTAAAAACACCGAGATATCCGATCCAGTGCCACTTGGAGCCAGGTGCAATTTTCTTATAAGCAGAAATCGCTTCTTTACCTGTGCTCCTTCCCACAATAAACTCACCAAGCAATAGAGGCAAACCGATTAACACGGAAAATAATAAGAATAAAAGAATGAATGCCCCCCCGCCGCTTACTCCTGTTACATACGGCAGCTTCCAAATCGCTCCAAGGCCAATTGCAGACCCCGCAGACGCCAAAATAAATCCTAACTTCGATGACCATTGTTCCTCTTGCTGCATCTCTAGTTCCTCCCAAAATAGAAAAATATAGGCTCTTTTCGTAAAGATTGTTGCTTTAAGTTTGTAAAAAGTCGGCATTTGGACTTTTTACCGTCATTTTGCTAGTAAAATAGAAGAAAGGTCCTCCAATACATGATGGAAAAGAGCACGATTGCAACGATTATGACGGGTTGATTCTATTTACGAAAAGCAACAATGTATGCGTAAACAGCCAAAATTGAACACAAAAAAGCCGCACGTTTTCCGAAGGGACGTGATTGATTCACGCGGTACCACCCTTCTTGAAAGCATGCAACTTTCCACTCGAAATGTAACGGTTAAAACCGCTTCGCCATAATTTGCGTACGCTAGGCAAAGTAAAGCTCCAAGATTGAAATTCCTCTTATCTTTGTACCGAACTTTCACCAAACGTCGGCTCTCTACAACAGGGAAATAAGACTTAATAGATTCTCTTCATAGCTTCATTCTTATATGATGTTAAAAGTATAAGTGTGATTATAGTATGGCGGGATGTGAGAGTCAATGGAAATTACTGAAAAATATAAACAATTTTGTGTTTATTTCGACAAAAAAAACACTTCTGCTCAGTTGAATCACGTATCTCACTCTAGTTACTGCCAGAATATGATAAGATGAAAAAAGATTGTTATAGATATTTTTACCGAGGTGGTGTAAGAATGGAGCGCTTTATGTTGTTAACGAAATCGACAGCAGCTCATGCAAAGCCTTTTATTAGAGGGCGATACTTTGCATGAGGTGGTATTTAGTAATTAACATATAACATCGCCTATCTCTTCGCATATCATTTCTAATTAATTGGCTTTGCACCTTATTACTATTCTAAAAAAATAAGGGGCTGGCAGAAATGAAATATGTAAACGCAAGCGCAGTTTTACCTGAAGAATTGATTAAAGAGCTCCAAAAGTACATTCAAGGTGAAACCATTTATATTCCGAAAACAAAAAATAGTTATCAAAACTGGGGGACACGTTCTGGTGGGAGGAAGATCATTGACGAGCGAAATGCTACGATTAAGAACGCTTTTAATGACGGCAAATCGATTAATCAATTAGCAGAGGAGCATTACCTCTCCATTGAAACGATCAAAAAAATTGTCTATTCCAAAAAATAGATGTAAGCACGGATGACCGTTCATTTGAAGGGTTATCCGTGCTTTTTTATGCCGAATTTGATTCTTACTTATTTTCGCTATTTCTAGAGGATATTGAGTTGTATTAAAGTAAACCTATCAGCATGTTAAGGAGGAACCACAATGGCAAAGCACGTAATTAAATTTCTAGAGGGAGAGAGTGTATATTTAAGGCCCGTTGAAAGCGAAGATTTAGATTTATTTTATGCGAAAGGGCTTTGGGAAAAAGAAGGCAGAAGACTTACTGGAACGAAAGCAGTATTTAGCCGGATCGAACTGCAGAAATGGTTCGAAAATGCTTCAACAGATAAAAGTAGAATTGACCTGATTATCTGCTTACAGGAAAATGATCAACCTATCGGCGACATAGCCTTGTTAAATATTAACCATCAAAACCGAAATGCTGTTGTTCGTATTTCTATTTTTGAAAAGAAATATTGGGGTAATGGTTATGGGACAGAGGCGATGTCGTTACTTTTAGAATTCGGCTTTGGCATCGTAAATCTACATCGAATAGGATTAGATGTCTTTTCCTTTAATAAAAGAGCCATTAAATCGTATGAAAAATTAGGCTTTAAGCAAGAAGGCATCATCAGGGATGAGCTCTTCTATGATGGAGAATACCACGACTCTATCATTATGGGGATTCTTGAGGATGAGTTTAAAAAAAAAGAGGTAGTTTAGCGAGAAAAGGCACAACTAGTGGTCAAAAACTAGTTGTGCCTTCTATACTATTTTAGGTTTCTGTATCACCCTTCATCTGTTCCATACATCCAACAAACAGAATGATATTTTAAGATAATGATATTTTTTTCTTTAAATCGTCTCTTTCAATTTCTGAGTCGTGTCTAATGTAGTGGCAAACGTAAGACTTTCTCCATCTATTTTCGGACCGATTTCTTGTAGATGAATGAATTAGTAAATTATGAAAGAAAAGAATATCTCCCTTTTTCATTTTGACTGGAATCTCCCTCGATAAATCGACGCCTTCTGTTTCATCTGTGCCCGCTTCATGTTCATTTTTATTTTTCACTGCAACGTGTTTAAGTAATCCAAGCTTATGGGACCCTGGGATCACCCATAAGCAACCATTTTCTTCATCAATATCTTCCATTGCTATATAACCTGCAACCATCGTATTCGGATGATTTCTAATATAAAAATAGTCCTGATGTGCCGCTTGCCCTTTGGCACCTGGTTCCTTGTAAAAGTACATACTTTGTACACCAACTGCTTCATCACCCATTAATTGAGCAAGCGCACCACTGACTACAGGAAGTTTCATCATCTGTAATGCAAAACCATCGTGCAAATGTGGATTAAATACCCGAACTTTAAAACGATTTTCATCCTTAACAGCTGCCCAATCCGGCATTTCAGAAGCAGAACGGATCGAATGAATATGTGAATTAAAAGCATCAATCAAATCATGACTACACCCATTTTTAATTAACACAAATCCATTTTCATTATATTGTTCGACCTCTTTACTTGTAAATGGCTTTAACCTCTCTAATTGTTTTTCCACTTTCATCATCCTCTCTAGTATATTGATGGTTAACTTCATACGTATAGAAAATATGAATCTTAGACCAATACCTATGATAATGGTCTGGTAATCCATTTCCTCATGGTAAAGAAATTGAAAATACTTACGACATCAAAGTTATCTTAGAGGTTATCTTGAAATTGTGGTTTGAAGGATCGTTAATAAAGAGTTAAATTAGATTATTACATATTCATTATTCATTCTTGTCATTACTGAACAGTCATCATTTGTCTTTTCGCTTCTATTTTCTTGAATGTTCTTTGCGTGATGAAAGTAATCCATAAAACTGGTCCACTGATACTAAAAAACAGCATCAATCCTTGGAATTTCAGTAAAATGAATGTCATCATTATTACACCAATTAGACTGACAATTGTTGTAATTGGGTTGAGCAATGCAAGAAAAATTGTACTCTTAATATATTCATAAATAGTCAATTTGTAGTGAACAAATACTGGAAAAATATAGACAAGTACTATCACATAAACAAAAAATACAACGATGATTAAATACTTCAAAACGGTAAAAATTATCGAAGGTTGCGCATCAAGAATACCTACATACATGTACAATGCACTACCAATGACAAGTAAAAATAGACCTAGTACTTGCGACTTCCAAAATTCCTTTTTGTATGAATCGACAAATGTACGGAAAAGCGGCATATCACTTTCACCGTTAACCCATCTTCTTGCCACTGTAAAAGCAGCAGTTGTTGCAGGGAAAACGCCGAAAATAATTAGACCCGCTATTGAAAATAAAATCCATAACAAATTTAGATAAGCTAATCGTAATATCCATTCACATAACTGATAAATTCTAGAGGATGCCTTACCCATCCCGCGTTCCCCCCTATGTAGTTTACTATTTGCTGGTCGATGACAACCGGGAATTAATGATGTTTAATTGAAAGACGACATCCTCATTGCAAATAAACATTTTGATAATAACTTGATTGAGTAGAAAGCCTAACCAAATGATAGGATTAGGATTATTTAGAGCTAACCGAGTCTTTTTCTAGTTTTCGTAAGTTTAGTTTGTTCATTAATTCAGCTGTTTCTTGATAGGCTTCGGTTACCCATTCCACGATTCCGTCAGGATTAGGAGAGAATTCTAGTTCACAAGAAACGACTCCATCATAGCCAACCTCATGAAGGACTTTGAGATAGCCCTCTAAATCGGCATTCCCTTGACCTGTTGGCCAATCGTTATGCACGGTGCCATCGTTATCAGAGATATGGACATGGCCAATTCTGCCTGTTAATCTTTTAATTTCGTTGGCTGGAATGTTTTGGACATGCATATGGCCTAAGTCCACATTGGCCAAGCAATTTTTGCGATTGACATCATTTAAGAATCTTTCCATTGTATCGATATCGTTGACGACGGAGTATTTAAAAGGCTCTAATTCTACTACAATGTCCATTCCACATTTTTCAGCATAATCACTTAGCTCCTGTACGGCTTCTACTGCATATGCCCATTGCACCTCAGGATCGATGACATTTTTCTCCCAGATATATTCCCCAAAGCAAACGAGTAAATTTTTCGCATCAAGGAATACTCCCATATCTAAGATTTGCTTATAACAATCGATCGCAAAGCGTCTTACATGTGCTTCCATGGAGATTAATTCGGGATAGGCACTTGTCATGGAAATGATAGGTAAATTATTTTTCTCGCAAAGCTGCTTAATTTTTTTAATATCGTATGATTTAAAGTCCATTTTCGGAAAAATATCAATTGTATCAAATCCGATATCCTTGATTTTCTGAATACCTTCAAAATATTCGACCTTACTTCCAAACCACGCTGAGTTAATACATCCTAGTTTCATAAAAATACTTCCCTTCATTAATAAATTATTTTCGCAAATTAAATGGCGGTTTCTATTGCATCATCAATAATAACGTTTCGATTTAGTAGTCTACTTTCCAAAGCTTCTACATCAATGGCACGAAATACTACATTTTCTTCAATACAAATAGCTGCTGCTGTACCTGCTGCTTGGCCCATTGCCATACATTGGGCAGAGTTGCGGGCAGATGCGAGTGCACCGTGTGTGGCTGATAGGCAGCGACCGGCGACTATCAAGTTATCAATTACTTTCGGCACAAGCGCTCGGTAAGGGATGTGATAGATGCCGTCTCCTTGGACATATGCCCAGCGTGTTCCGCTTCCAGGCTGATGATCTTCTACTGGTGCTCCACAACATGCAATTCCATCATCAAACTTGGTAGCTTGCAGGACGTCCTCTTCTGTTAAGACGTATTCTCCGAGAATTCTCCTAGTCTCTCTAACTCCAATGTGCTGGCTTGTAGAAATTAAGAAAGATTGATTGAATCCACGAACTTTCTCTTTTAAAAAGCGGGTGTATTCCTGAACCTGTTTCCTGCCTTTGATTTCTGCTAATGTAACGGCGAATGGATCGGTGGCATCTACACCTGGTACACGTACCATATTGCATTGGACTACACCAGGATTAGGAGTGATATGCCAAGAGCCATCCTCTCGTGGTAGTTTGAAATGGCCTGAGTTGTTTGCCTGCTTCATGTGCATGACTAGCTCTTCATGTGTCACCTTCTTCGCTTCTTCCACATTTACATTGCCTAAAAAGAAGATGGTGGAGAGGGATTGCATTTCATCACGGCTTGATTTTTCAAAGGGAACTCCAGACCTTGCTGCAATATCGCCATCCCCGGATGTGTCGATATATCGCTTGGCTTTGATTTCTGTTAGGCCATTTTTATTGGCAACTACAATGCTAGATATTTGGTTATTCTCGGTATTCACTTGGCATGCATACGTATGATATAAAAGTGTTACGCCGGCTTCTAACGCCATTTCTTCATAGACAATTTTTAATTGCTCCACATCATAAGTGATTCCTGTTCCGGCACCATAAGTATTTGCCCGCTCCAAGCATGCATTTTTATCTTTAAGCCTTTCGACAATCTCCCATGGGATTCCTCCAACGATTCTCCTTTGGGATTCACCTGGTGTATAGAAGCCATAGAACGTATCGACTCCTGTTGCTGTTCTGGATCCTCCTAGGCATCCTTGCGATTCGATTAAAATAACCTTGAGCCCTTGGCGTGCCGCAGCAATCGCTGCATTCGTGCCTGCCGCGCCTCCACCGATTACTAGTACATCAATATTTATCATTTCCTTGTCCATTTTTTCACCTCGCAAAAGATTATTAATAGATAATCCAAAGTTGTTTTAACATGTTGTGCAACCTATTCACTTCTATTTTTGTCATTATGCTGATCCATCGCCCAAGCAGCAATTCCAATTGCTCCTGCAAAATGGTCAAACTCCGATCTAATTAATTGAACACTTCCAAGCGAAGAGGGAAATAGTATTTCTTCTTCATGAAGCTTCTTGGAAATTAAGTCAAAAAGCACTTCCGACTTGGAAACTCCACCGCCAAATACAATAGCCTCTGGGTTTAACAATGCCATTAAATTTCGAATGGTTGTCGTTAGATGCGCGGCGGTTCCTTCCATAATTTCTATTGCTGGCTTATCCCCGGCATAAGCCGCTTTCGTTACTAACTCTGGGGTTATTTTATTCAAATCATTGTTGACGTAATCTCTCATAATGGTCGGCATCCCTTGTCTAATGAATCGTAAAGCTGCTGAGGATATGGCAGAGCCGCTCGCTACTGTTTCCAGACATCCATGATTTCCACAGCCGCACAAAACACCTTTAGGTTCGATCACTTGGTGTCCGATTTCCCCTGCAACGCCTCTACTACCTAATAGTAGTTTGCCGTTTTGCATGATTCCGCCACCCACACCTGTTCCAATCACAATGTAAATGAAATCTTTGAAATTTTTTGCAGCGCCAAATTTCTTCTCTCCATAGGTTGCCGCTCTTGCATCATTCATTAAGTAAACAGGGGTGTTTAGCAGCTCTTCCATTTTTCTTTTCAACGGTATCCCTTTCCATTGGTCTGGAAAGTTAGGCATGAGTTCCACCACACTATACTCACTTCCTAACACACCAGGTACCGTTACTCCAACAGCTGTCACATCAGCCGCTAGTTTCTTTTTCATATCTATAATTAAGCTCGCCATACGTGAAATTACATGTTCACTGCCAAATTCTGCTTCTGTCTTAATATGTCTTTCAGCTAAAATAGAGCCGTTCTGATCTATTGCCAGTGCTTTCACATTTGTACCGCCCAAATCAATCCCAATATAGTAAGACATTATCTCTATCCTTCCCCTACAAATAACGGGTGGAAGCCCAATATTCCTCATATGATTCTTCAAATAATCGCTTGGATTCCTCGTCACCTACGAAGACAGAGCTTGTAATGACCTTTGGTGTTTTTCCGTTTTCTAACAATTTCTGAGCGACTTTACATTTAATTGCGTTTACGATAATTGTATTACCAATCGTAGAGCCTGGCCCCACAGGTGTTTCTAAATTATCGATTTTTACCATGGCATCTCCTGGAATCGCGCAGTTATCGATAACAACATCTGCTAATTCATACAGCTTTTTACCCGAACTATGCTTAGATGTTGCGATTTTACTGTGTGCTAATGAGGTTACTGCAATTAAAGGAATACCTCTTTCTTTCATTTCTAAGGCGATATCAATTCCGACATTTCCGGTACCACTATGAGAGAAAAGCATCATGCTATCATATTCTCCAAAATGATAGTTTGAAAGAATAACTCTCCCAAAGCCTTCTACATTTTCAAGGAAAATTGCTTGTCTTTGCCCATTGTTTCCTACGACGTTATGATGATTGGTCAAGGAAAGCTCCACTAAAGGGTGAAACCCAGGGAAACTACCATATCGCGGATACATTTCTTCTACTGCCATTCTGGAATGACCACTACCAAATAAATGCACTAAATTGTTATGAAGTATACTATTGGCACAAATTTCAGCTGCGCGCTCAATATTCTCCATCTGAGTCTCTTCAAGCTTCGTTATAATTTTCTTTACTCCTGTTAAATAGTCTGTCTCAAGTCCCATTAAACCTGCTTCTATTTGATGCTTCATACTCTCATCCCTCTTTCTATTTTTTTATTGAGCACTCCAGCCGCCATCAATTGGTAGTGCAATACCTGTAATAAACTTAGATTGATCTGATGCCAAGAATAGAATCGCTTGTGCGACATCATCTGGATAACCTACATGTGGAGCAAGTGGCTGATAAAAGGTTAACGCATCCTGAATGACAGAATCATTGATCGCCCTTTGCGACATTGGCGTGTCCAGTAAGCCAGGGCAAACAACATTCAATCGAATATTATCTTTTGCATAATATACAGCAGCAGAACGCGTCATTGATATAACAGCTCCCCTGCTTGCTGCATATCCATGGGTACAAAAATGATCTTGTGTCCCAAGTAGTCCAAGTACAGAGGACACATTGACAATCGATCCACTTTTCTGACTTTTCATCACATTAAGAGCCTGCTTATTTGTCAAAAATACACTCTTAACATTGGAGTTCATGACAACATCCCAGCCCTCTTCCTTACACTCATCTAATGGACCGTCCCCAAATCTTCTCCCACTGATACCTGCAACATGTACTAATACATCGAGCCTTCCAAAAGCCTCTAGGGTTTTTTCAAAGATTAGATTCACATCAGCGGAATCAGAGGCATCTCCGTGTACTGAAAGAATGTTTGCTGTGGGACTTGTTTGTGCATGTAATTGTTCTTTCGCAGCGGCAGTCTTCTCTTCTTGTCTTCCTACTATTACTACGGAAGCGCCCTCCTCGATAAAAGTTCGAGCTGTTTCAAAGCCAATCCCGCTAGTTCCCCCGATAACTAAGACTACCTTGTTTTTCATTGTCATCCTTCACACCACCTGCTACTAGTTTTGACTGTATCTTTTTTAACGAATAAGCATTTTGCGGATTTTGGGTAATGAAACGATTCACCGTTTCCGCTGGTATTCCCTGTTTTTTTAGCCTTGGGATAAAGGTTTCCAGCAGATACGCCATACCTGGTCCACCGCCATATGCCTTCCAATAGCTCCTTAGCGCAAAGTCCGTTCCTAACAAAATTTTGTCCTGAAACCCTGCTTCAATCATTCTTACAATTAAGGAGACCGATTCAGAGTCGGGATGGTATTTTACTCTCGTGGCGTTATCATATTCGATAAAACAACCTGTACCGCCCAGCTCCTTATGTACATAAATATCTGGATTACGGTCCATATGACAAATAATCACATTTTCTGGTTTCACTCCGAATTTAGCTAATAGTTCTATTTGTTCGAGCCCACATGTACCATGCTCTGTGTGCGTGGCAATAGGTACCCCTGTTTCGAGATGGGCCATCGCAACGGCTTCAAAGAGCTTTTTCGAGACGGATTTTATCACATTGTAATCAGATGCTCCCTTTAGGACCCCTGCTTTGGCAGAAAGCCTTTCTACTAAAGGCCCGTTATAGCTATGCTTGTCCATGCCTACTTCGCATTCCTGAATTAAGAGATCAACAATTTGGTCAAGAGAGTAGGAATAGATCCAATGTAAATCGTCATAATACATCGGCTTATGAAAGCCTGTTGTAGCAATAATATGCGTCTCTGTTCGCTTTGCAATTTCCACTAAAGCAGACGGGTTTCTACCTGAATCAAGCGGCATAAAGTCTACGAAGGTTTTGGCTGAATACTTTTTACAATCATTAATCTCTTCTACAGCTTTCTCAACACTATTTAGCCTTAGATCGCTATTTTTCATTACACCAAGCCCGCCCTGAATAATCAGGTGTTCATGAGCATACACAATTCCTAGCTCGTCATGAGGAATATCCCCTAGAACAGTGCGAACTACTGCATCACCACTCATACTGCTCTCCCCTTTATATATGAATTTTCAAAAAATAAAAAGTGTCATTCTCACCATCTATTTTCCAATATTTCTGAAATCTTTATTGCTTTTTTATGTTGATTAGATACGTAGCAAGCCTCTACCATTGCCATTGTTTCTAAATTATTTCTCCCACTTATAGAGGACTCTTTTCCGGTTTCCAACGTTTGGAATAGTTCGCCCATTGTATAGCGAAATGCTCCAGGGAACCAGCTGCCTTCTAAATTAGGAGAATACCAAACATCGTTTAATTGCTTCGAATAAAAAGAGATTTTACTTCCTTCTCCCGATGGCCAACCGAGGTCCATTTTGATGACGCCCTCTGTTCCTTCTATTTTATAAAATACACCAAAGCCCTCTTTATCCCAGGTAAATCCGTCATCCCAGGCGGTTGCCATCATTCCACTGTCATATTCTAAAATGTAGGTTCCTGAATACTCTCCTTTATACGTTCCATCCGGATGTGGAATGGCCTTAGCATAGATGCTTGCTGGTGTCCCGAACAAAAAGCGAAAATGATCCAAGTGATGGATGCTCATAAATAAAAACATTAAGCGATCGTATTCCATCTGATAAGGCTGCCAGTGCGGGGTAAAACGCAATTCAATCGTTGCCATCACCGGCTTGCCAATATAACCATTTTCGATAAGATTTTTGGCTGCTCGGATAGCAGGATCAAAGCGCCCATTTTGATTAACAACCAATGAGACACCGTACTCTTCACAAATCGCTACCGCTTCTACTGCTTGCTTATAATTCATCGCCAATGGCTTTTGTGCCAAAATATGCTTTCCGCTTTTCGCCACTTCCCTGATAATGTCTATTTGATTATGTGGAGGTACCGAAATATCCACTACATCTATGCGCGGATCTGATAGCATTTCCTCAAGGGAGCTATAGACATTTGGAATGTGAAATTGCTCTGCTACTTCCTGGGCCTTAGAGACCGTGCGATTATAAATGCCGACCACATTGTAGCCCGCTTCCCGATATGCTGGTAAGTGGCATTCCTTCACGATAAATCCCGCTCCAACAATTCCAATCCCGTAGTCCTTTTTATCGCCGAGCTTTGGAACATAGTCTAATTTAAAATTTATCTCCATCGTTTTATCCTCCAACTCGAACTAGATTATTCGTTATTTCTGCAGTTCAAAGGAAATTTCTGTTACATCCTTGCTGTTTGGTCCGACATAAGCGACAAATCTCCCAGCATCACTAGCAAACTCTAAATTCGAATGGTAGTATCTGAGCTGTTCTTCTTTTATCGTAAAAGTCACTTCTTTCGTTTCTCCTGGCTGAAGGCTTATTTTTTGAAAACCTTTGAGCTCCATTAATGGCCGAACAACATCCCCTGAAATATCCCGAACATAAAGCTGAACTACTTCCTCCCCAGCAACCTCTCCTGTATTTTTCACCTTCACAGAAACAGTGATTGGCTGGGAGGCTGTCATGAATTCGCTAGATAAAGAGAATTCACTATAGGAAAAAGTCGTATAACTTAAGCCAAATCCAAAAGGGAAAAGCGGATCATTCGGTATATCAATATATTTAGAGACAAAGTCCTGAGATTCGGAAGCATCCTTTGGTCGTCCCGTATTGAAGCAGTTGTAATAGACAGGTATTTGTCCTACCGAATAGGGAATGGACATCGCTAGCTTTCCAGAAGGATTTACATCCCCAAACAAGAGATCTGCAATAGCCACTCCCCCTTCTGTCCCTGGAAACCATGCTTCTAGCAGCGCATCTGCCTTGTCGATGACACCATGTAAATCTAGCGGACGACCATTAAATAGCACAACCACGATCGGCTTTTGCAAGATTTTTAGCTTTGCAATTAACTCAAGCTGGGCCTGTGGTAAGCGGATATCTGCGCGACTGCCTGCTTCTCCACTCATATGGGTATGCTCCCCAACTGCCAATAAAATGACATCTGCTTTCCGCGCCGCACCCACAGCCTCCTCTAACTGTTCCTCTGTTCCCATTTCAAAATCACAGCCTTGTGAGATAAAGAGATTCGCAGGGTCTATTTTTTGATTGAGAGCATGATGGAGATTAATTGTCTCCTCTTTAGAACCGAGCCAAGACCACGGTCCTAAAATATCACCATTTTGAGCAAACGGCCCGATTAAGGCAAGCTTCTGATTCGTTTTTAATGGTAGCACTGCTTCATTTTTTAGGAGGACACATGATTTTGCTGCGAGATCGCGCGCTACTTGACGATGTTCTTCAGAAAGAATGATCTCTTCCTCCTGCTGTTCATCCGCTCCACGATATGGGTTTTCAAATAATCCTAATTTATTTTTCAAGGTTAAAATCCGCAGTACCGCCTCATCAAGCAAAGCTTCCTCGACGATTTCCTGTTCGATTAATTGCTTTAAATGATGCACATAGCAGGTCGTCATCATTTCGATATCAAGACCCGCCAAAATCGCCTTTTGTGCAGCTTCCGCTTCATCGGCTGCCACCCCGTGAGGAATCAATTCCTTTACGGCTCCCCAATCAGAAATCACGACTCCATCAAAGCCCCACTCTTCCCGAAGGATGCTTCTCATTAAATCCTTATTACCAGTAGCTGGAACACCATCGACTGTATTAAAGGCGGTCATCACTACTTCGCAGCCTTCGTCAATCGCCGCTTTATATGCTGGTAAATAGGATTCTCGTAATTGCCTTTCGGACATATTCACGGTATTGTAATCACGGCCACCCTCTGGTGCACCGTATGCAGCAAAGTGTTTGACACATGCTGCCACCCGATTCTTCTCGTTTTGCAGATCTGTTCCTTGAAAGCCCCTAACAAATGCTCTGGCAAAAAGACTGTTTAAATACGGATCCTCTCCAGTTGATTCATTAACTCTTCCCCAACGTGGATCGCGCACTAGATCGACCATCGGCGCAAAGGTAACATGTATCCCAGAAACGGCCGCTTCCTTTGCGGCAATTTCCGCGCTTTTTTCCGCCAATTCCAAATCCCATGAGCAGCCGATTGCAAGTGGAACAGGAAAGATGGTTTTAAAGCCGTGAATAATGTCGGCCATCATCAATAAAGGTATCCCTAGTCGATTCTCTGCCAAATGTTCTTTTTGGATATTGATTATTTCCTTAGCGCCCGAAGCCCCTAACACAGACCCGCAATTTTGGACTGTTTCTTCTGTTAACGCCATTTCCTCCAACGGCCCTGTAATTTGTCCAGCTGCTCCTTTAAAAAACGGGGTAGCTAATTGAATTAATTGCGCAACTTTCTCTTCTATTGTCATTTGTTCTAGCAAATCTTTTATTTGTTGATCGTTCATTCTGCACCTCCATTTCTTTTGTTCAAAAAATATGTATTTACTATTTAGGCTCGCTCGGCTTGCTCAAATAGTTCACTAACAGTTCAGCATTCTTCCTAATTTCTTCTTCGCTTATATAAGCTGCTCCGTATAAAATGAACGGGGGCAAATAATCCAATTCGGTCAATGTTACCGTTGCTTTTAGTGGCAACAGTAGCTGCTCCATCGTATATAAGCTCGTTCCATCAGGTCGGTACGAATCCTCTGCCTTTCCTGCTGATATGGCTAACACGAATTCTTTGCCACGCAATTGATTTCCTGTCCCATAAGCAAACCCATACAGGTATACCTCATCCTGCCACTTTTTCAGCAAGGACGGTGTGCTGTACCAGTAAAAAGGAAACTGGTATACTATTCGATCATGCTGTAGCAATAGCTGTTGCTCCCGCTCTACGTCAATCACACCTGTTGGGTATGCTTCATATAAATCGTGGACGGTTATGTTTGGTTCTTGCTGTAATCGTTCCTTCCAAATGCGATTTACCTTTGATTCCTGTAAATTTGGATGTGCTACTAACACGAGTGTTTTCATGATGTTATGACCTCACTTATATGTGAATATTTTATAGGGTTTTTATAAGCCGCTGGTGATCTCCACAAAACGCTACCTCCCGCAGGAGTCTACGACTTTCGCTCCAATCACCAGCTAAGGATAGGTTAAGATGAACTTGGTTCTTAAACTACTACCCACGTATATTTTGGAAAGATTCCTAGCTAAACTAATGTTTGTATCATTACCACATGAAACCTTATTACCCCCCGTTCCCCCTGTTGATCGGAGTGGAAGGTGTGAGACTCCTGCGGGAATGCGTGTCGAAGGGAGACCCCGCAGGCCGTTAGGCCGAGGAGGCTCCCAAGAACCGCCCGCGGAAAGCGAACACCTGCAACGGAGATCAACAGGGTGTTTAACAGACACCTATCTATTTTCAAGATATTTTTATAAAACTTTACATTACTTAAACGAAGACAATGACGCTCCTGCTTGCAAGAAATATTTTTGTCCGACGAAGTAAACGATAATCGACGGGAGCGTAAATATCGTTGCTGCAGCCATTAATAATTCCCACTGTCCACCATGCTGAGACAAGAACCCTTGAAGCCCCAAAGTGATCGTCCATAAACTAGCATCATTAAGGTAAATGAGTGGCCCCATAAAATCATTCCATACTCCCGTGAAAGTAAAGATGGCAATGGTAGCCAAAGGAGGTAGCAATAAAGGATAGATTATTTGATAGAAAATACGGAATTCTGAAGCCCCGTCAATACGTGCCGCTTCTGATAATTCATTGGGAATACCCATAATAAATTGTCTCGTTAAAAATATATTAAACGCTGAACCGAAAAAGGCTCCGATTGTTAATGGCAAGTATGTGTTTACCCAACCTAACTGAGAAAAGATAATGTACATTGGAATCATCGTAACTTGTCCAGGTAAGATCATAGTAGCGATGACAATTCCAAAAACGTATTTAGAGCCCTTCCACTTTATCTTTGAAATCGAATAGGCTGTTAGAGGTGCTGAAATTAACTGTCCGATAATATTAACTGCACATAAAAACAAGGTGTTTAATGTGAAATGCCAAAACGGCATCGCAGTGAATGCTTGAACAAAGTTGTGCCATTGTGCTTTCTCTGGAAAAATAGATGGTGGAAATTGAAAAATCTCGATTGGTGTTTTTAAAGCTGATAGCAAGAGCCAGATAAAAGGGAACATAAAAAACAATCCAATTAAACAGAGGAAAAAGTGAGATACAATCGATTTCCTTCGTTTCTTTTCCATTTTTAAGCTTATATTGTTATTTGGTGCTTCCAATGGTTTAGTAGATACGTTCATTCTCACTCACCTCCATAATAAACCCATCGTAATGACGTTTTAAAAATAACAATCGTAATTAGTACAACGATGACAAATAATACCCATGCAAGTGCACTAGCATATCCCATATTTAATTTCACAAAAGCCTCATGATATAAAAATACCGCATAAAATAACATACTTTGATCTGGTCCGCCAAGCGCACCGCCTGTAAGAATGAAGGATTCTGTAAAGATTTGAAATGCCCCTATTAGCCCCATTATCAGGAGAAACAAAGTGATTGGTGATAGCGCAGGAAACACAATATAACGAAATTTATGCCACCAGCCAGCTCCGTCAATGGAAGCAGCCTCATAAAATTCCTTAGGCACCCCTTGCAATGCAGCCAGATAGATCAGTGCTCCACCACCAGTTCCGAACAAGCCCATAAGTATTAAAGATGGTTTGGTGAAGGACGGGTCTATTAACCAAGCTGGATCAGGTAGATTAAGTGATCGTAAAACTGTATTTAATATTCCTATATCCGGATTTAGCACCCATAGCCATAGAATAGACATTGCTATAGCTGGTACAACAGTTGGTAAGTAGTAGATGGTCCTGTATATCGCAATACCTTTCACCTTAAGATTTAACAGCAAAGCAATTAATAAACTAGCAATCAATGAGATAGGTACACCAATAAAAGCCATATAAAACGTATTACTTAAAGCTTTGTAAAAGCTCTCATCTTTAAAGATTTCTATATAATTTCCTAACCCTATCCACTTAGGAGCTGAAAAAATATCATAGTCAGTAAAACTGAAATAGAGGGATTGCAGAAACGGGATTACAGTTAAAAACAAGAAACCTACTATATAAGGTGACGCAAACGCTAGACCAAGCCAGAATTGCTTTTGGCTTTTATTTAAGGCTAAACTAGTTTGTTTCATACTTGATATCCTTCCTTTCTGATTAATGCCTACAAATGTTATGTAGTCCAGTAATCCCACCTATTATAAATTCTCTTAGAGAAATAATTTTCCATACCTATTTAATAGACATATATAATAGCTAAAGTGTTAGTTTATAAAATTCAACCTATATCGTTTCGTCATATATGACGAAACGATATAGGTTCTTCAAAAGTATAATTTTCTTTTTTTTCAGATATTTATCTTCGTTATTATCCTCTATTCACTTATCAAAGTTCACCGGTTGAATCTCTATTCATTCATTTTGTCCGCAATTGGCTGCATCTTCTCTTTTAATTTAGTTAATCCTTCTTCTACGGAAATCTTATCACGAAGAATATCTTCTTGAGTTTTAAAAATTTCCTGTATATATTCCTCTAAAAATGGTACCTGTGGAACAGAGTACATTTGTCCATTTGAAACATACTCCATAAATTCCGTGTATGCTGGAACATCGTCAAATATCGGATCATCCGCAGCACTGATACGCGGTGGAAGATTACCTAGTCCTGCAGCAAACCTCACCATATTTTCTTTTGCTGTTAACCATTTCAAAAATTCCCACGCTTCATCTGGTTGATCCGCACCTTCTGGAATATAAAATACTCCAACATTGATGAATCCGGAATTCTTCGTTTCAGGTTTATTGGCATCATACGGCATCGGTGCAATACCATAGTTTAAGTTTGGAGCGTACTGTTTAATAAATGTTGCCAACCATTCTCCATCAAATGACATGGCAAATTTCCCTGAGAAAAACGAATTTTGAGCCGAAGCATATTGGCCTTCAGAGCTTGCAAATCGATCAAGTCCATCACTTCCATATTCGTCCCACATTCTTTTGTTCATTTCAATTGTTGCTTTAAATCCAGGATCGAAAGGTGTTACCTCTTTTGTTTCATCATCCCACAATTTACCACCAGAAGCGTTCAACCACATATATGGATTTCGTGCTGGATGGATTCCCATTCGCTCAATTCTTCCATTCTCTACCTTACTAAGTATTTTGTTATACTCTTCTAATTCTTGAATCGTTTCAGGAGGGCCATCTAAGCCCGCTTCTGCAAAAATATCTTTATTGTAAAAAAGCATCCATGAATTCATCACAATTGGAAGTCCGTACGTTTTCTCCTTATATTGTACTGCCGTTCTTGCAGAAGGTAGAAAATCGTCAAAGTCAAAATTATCTCGTTCCATAAATTCGTCAAGCGGTTTCATCGCACCACGCTCTGCCCACGAAGCAAGTCTATTTTCATCATAATGTGTAGCAAGATCTGGTGGATTCCCACCTACAATGGCGGTCATCTGTTTCTGGATATCCCCTTGGGCTAAGCCTTTCACAAATATTTCATCTTGACTCTCGTTATATTCGTCAATTAGTTCCTGCAAAACCTCTGCTTCTTTCCCACCCCACGTATACCAAAAGTCAATTGTAACCTTGTTTTTATTACTAGAAGAAGAACTCGAACAACCTGCAAGAACTCCTAACACTAGAATCATACATAAAATAATCCCACCACTAGACCTTAATCTACTCATTTCATTGCCCCCCTAAGTAATTAAATATAGTTTACTTCTCGTATTGCTTGCTTCAGAAAATCAATCGATAGCTTCGTATCCTCTACCATCGTTCGGCGTGGATGGTTATCCTCTCTATGCCATAATTCAAATGTTAGCCAACCTTTATACTCTACCTCGTTTAATGCGCTAACAAGCTCTTTCATGTCGATTTCACCATCTAGCAAGTCTTCTGTTGGGATGAGGCCTTGTTGATTTCGCAAATGAAAGGCATGGGTTCGATCCGAATATTTTTTTAGCCACTCAATCGGATCAAATCCAGCGACATGCGCCCAGCCCGTATCAATGCAAAGTCCAACCTCTTGACTGGAGTATTCAATAACAGAACGCAAATCACCGTCTGCATTGTGGCGATCATCCGCATGGTTATGCATGCTCACCTTTAATCCTAGCCCGCTAACAGCAGCGGAAATCCTTGATAAATGCACCCCTTGACGCTTAAACTCCTCTTCTGTTTTCGGAAGCGCAACCCCCCAGCCCCCTTTCGGATCGGCATTGATCACTAGGTCCTGCCCACCAGCCTCTGCCAATCTTCTCGCTACCGGCAAGACGAGTGTTTCGATATCGATCTCCTCTTCGTGAAGTGGAAGACCAATATAAGCTCCTGATATAGATAACCCGTAAGATTTCGCTAGTTGCACAAGCTCTGGCGTAGGATCAATTTCTACGGCATCCAAGCCAGCTTCCGCGCAGTCGCGGAATAACTGATCCCACGACGGCGATTCTTTTTTATCGAGATAATACCTTTCATTCCAGCCGTACATTCCGGTTGAGTAACCTAAAATTTTCATAGACTTTTCTCCTTTTTCTTAGACCACTTGATTTGTTTTGGTAACGCCAGCTTCTATCCTTTGAACCGTTCCCGTTTCTACATAGTCATAAAGACTCTGGACGCAGGAGAAATTGAAGATTGTTTGTTCATTCGTCAATGCAGGAGAAGCTTCACCCTTAACTTTTTTGTAAAAATAATAAACTGGGTTGTCCATAAATCCAATATTCCCTTCATGAACGATCTCTTTCTCCTCTGTCACTACTTCCCCAGCTTTATCTCTTGTATAAATCACCTTGTCCGATTCAAAATAAGGCGACCATTGCAGCGCTCCACGTGTACCTTCAATCTCAACGTGGTGATACGCTTCACCATGTGTACAAGATGCGCGTTCATATTGCACCCAAATCGCTTTTCCATCCAGATGATATTTAAGCATGGCACCTACATGGCCTTCGATGTCGTATACGGTATCTACAGGGTCTACTTCTGTCTCTGGTTTACTAACCCACGCTGCAGAAACCTCCACTGCCGATGGTTTGAAAATATCATTTAAGACAGCAAAGTCATATGGACCCCAATCCATTACAATACCACCGCCACTTTTAGAGCGATCCAAAAACCATTTGCTTTCAGGCTGATACTCCACTCCAGGTCTTGACCGTTGTCCACGATAGACAAATGTCACTTTATATACCTCTCCGACCGCGTCCGATTGCAGTAGCCTCTTGATTTCTTCCGTTTTTTGCAGTCCTAAAAATCGGTCGCTGCAGCAGCCTAGCAGTAGATTCTTTCTATTTGCGATTTCTAGCAGAATTTCTCCCTCTTCACGCTTCATTACTAATGGCTTTTCACATAACACATGTCTTCCAGACTCAAGTGCTAGACGTGATAGCTCAAAATGGGTAAATGGTGGTGTACCAATAACGACAATGTCGTTTTGCTTCGCTTCTTCTGCTAGCATGACTTTTGCATCGGAAAACGGAGTTGCTTTAGGATGAAGCTTCACAAATTCGTTTAGGGCATGCGGATTGGGATCGGCTACTTTTACTTCTATGTCAGCACCGTTTGGCAGTTTAAGGATTGCATCGGCGTGTGATCTTGCAATTACGCCTGCTCCTATTAGGTAAAATTTCATTTGGGTTGCACCTCGCTTTGGAATTTTTCGTTATTTTTAATCAAATTCTACTTTTCTACTAGTATTCATTCCCATGGCATTTTTGCTGGTCTACCGATTTTTTCCATTCTATAGAGTTCTTGGGCTTTTTTTGGTAGTTTGTCGTAGGTTTCTTGTGGTATAGGGATGGTGGAGCCTGCTCCATACCAGCTTCTGTTGAAGATCATGGCTAGGTTGGTTCTGCGTGCATCGGAACGATTCGGTGTTCCACGATGCCACATTCGGATGTCACGGATTACGATGGAGCCTGCTGGCATCAGTACTTTCTCGGAGTACATGTGCTCTGCTGCACGTACAATGTGTAGATGTGGATTCACTGTGTTGTTTAAGGTATCATGATTAGCGCGATCAGGGTTTAGATGCGTTCCACCAGGCCATACTTCAAGCGGTCCATTCTCTTCCGTCACATCCACTAATGGGATATTGAGCACTAAACTGAAAGCCGGTAAAGGAACAGATAAGTCCGGAAATAGTGGCATAATATCACAATGAGCATTTTGATAATCTGATCCAGGCATTGGAGTATCTGAGGCAAAGTAATTACAATGATTCCAATCGCCTAAAAGCTCATCGATAACAGCAGTTGCGATTGGGTGACAAATAACGTCTTCATCAATGAATGGCTCTTGGAATGGCAGAAACATTTGTGCACGATTCGTACCAGTGTTGTACCCTTTTCTTTCAATAAAGTCATCAAACAAAGGATCAAATGCATTACGAATTTTCGTTATTTTTTCTTCTGAAATCACCTTATCAAACACAATGTAACCGTTTACTTTCACTTGCTCTACAGCGATTTCAAGTGTCTCCTTGCTTAATTGCTTCGTTGCTTTTTCTTGCTCCGTTAATTGAATAATCATCCTATTCCCTCCAATTTTTTTGATAATCTATATAAATAAGACTTATCATTCCTTGGTTATAGTAGAGCGCTTACATTTCATTTAGCTGAAATCTAATTTCCTTATATGTCTTGTATCAATTTGCTTAACTAATAGATAGGCAACCATTCGAAACGTTTCAATATTGGGCATAAGAAAAAATCAATATATTGATTTTTTCTAGTAGTACATATACATGTAAATAGGAAAACATAGAATAATCTAGTGGAAAGAATCATCCATCAATAGTAAGGAATTCGCTTTCTCGCTATGACCTCTTTTTGAATCTCCAAAACTCTTTCTATATCGCATAATTCTGTTAGCAAGGAAGCGATTTCTCCATGATCCTTGTTCACTATAATGGCACCTGCCATACTGTTGATGCCAGACTTATTCTCCTCATAGGACACTGGTCGAAAGGTTAACGTATCAATCAACATGGTCGGAACGAGTTGTGAACTATGCCAAACCGCAGCATCAATGAAACCATCAGCAATCAGGTAAGGACTATGCATATACATAACCTTTACTTTCTCATTTTTTTCGAACAAATTATTCGTGAACTCAATATGGTCCAAGGAAGTTTCATCTACTCCAATTCGCCATTCTTCCACCTTATTCGAAGCATCTTTTCGACATAACACAATCATATCTCCATAGTAGCTTTTGTCATCAAAGGTACCTAGAATTTTTAGGTTTTCATACTTTTCACACCCCCACACTGCTGCCTGCTGTGATAATAGAACAAAGTCGCATTGATTGTTAAGCAATTCATTAATTCTCAATTTTGCTCCATTTTTCACCGAAAAGCTGCAGTCTATATTTTTCTCTTTTAAGGATTCGGTCAATCCGGATGCTAGCCCTTGAAACTCAAGCGTATTCGGGAGCGGGAGCGATCCTCTAATCGGACCTGAATCCATAATCGACCACAATGCTGCAGAGTTCTTGTCTAATAAATAAGTCCCCATTTGCCCTTTTGGCTGTACTTTAATTGCCCTCATCTCTTTTAGTGCTGTCATTGCTTTTTCAATCGTTCCATACCCAACCGAAAATTTCTGTGCAAGCTCACTCGTTGTAGGGATTTTCTGCCCAACATGACATTTTAATAATTCTTTAGCTATCTGTTTCGTTAAGTCTGAAATTTTAGAGTTTAATGTTTTCATATTTTCAATATACAGAAAAGTGTAAATACAATCAAGTTATTTTTAGAATAAATTGAATATTTAGTTAAAAAATCGATTTAGGCATTTATATTAAAATTAGCATAGAATTTTAGAAGACTGCGATTTTTTAAAGGAGGTTTTCTCATGAATCATCCTACAAAAGTAACTTTATGCCCAAAATGCGGTGATAAAGAATTAGGTAAAGGTACGCACAATCGAAGGTTATGTAAAAAAGCTGGCTAAGTTTAAGAGGACACTCTATTAAGAATAGAGTGTCGAAATTAACAATTTTTTCATTTTTCATATACTTTGTAGATATCATATTTACTAAAATCTTTTCCTTCTACAATCTTTACCATGACTACTGTAACATTTGGACTCTGTTATTTACTTTTAAAAATTTTTTCGTCATTAACTATTATTTTTTCTAGCAATTTCCTTTTGGACAATAGGTGCTACCTTGTTAGCAAGTAAATCAATCGCTTTTTCAACTTGTCCCAATGGTAGGCCAGCTAAATCTATTTGCCCCATAAAGCGAGAATGTCCGAATAATTCATGCTGATACAATATCTTCTCTATAATATCATCTGGACTTCCGACTGCTAAAATTTCTCCTGCTGAACGCTGTTTTATTAATTGATCTTCTGTTGTAAAAAATTGTCGTCCCCGCTCCTGCATGAAGTAACCTAGGTACTGATTATAATATGGTAAGAACTCTCGGGTAGCTTTTTCTCCTGTCTCGGCTACGTATGCATGCCCCGTAACAGCTACTCTTAGCTTCGATAAATCATGCCCTGCTTCTTTTGCAGCTTGCCAGTATAGGTCTGTTATATGCTTCACAGATTCAGTTTGTCCACTTAACAAGGCAAGTGCCATATTCAAACCAAGCTTCCCTGCACGTCTGGCACTTGTAGGAGTACCACCAACACCAATCCAAATTGGCAATTTTTTTTGAATCGGTCTTGGTGCAATTTGAGCATTTCTAAGGGACGAGCGGAACTGACCATCCCAATTTATCACTTCCTGTTCTTGCAATTGCATAAATAACTTCAACTTTTCCTCAAATAACACATCATAATTATTTATATCCGCTCCAAATAGAGAAAAAGACTCTAAAAATGCACCACGACCTAATATGATTTCTGTACGACCATTTGATATAATATCTAGAGTTGCAAAATCTTCGTATACTCGAACAGGATCAGCAGTACTGATAACCGAAAGTGCACTTGTTAATTTTATATTTTCCGTCTCACGAGCAATCGCTGATAGTATCATTGCATAGGATGATGTAACAAAATCCAAACGATGATGCTCTCCAATTCCAAATATATCAAGTCCTGCTTGATCTGCCATTTTAGCAATTTGGATCATTTCTTCTATTCGCCTCTTAGCAGTAGTAGTATTACCATTTCCATTCGGAATACGATCTCCTAATGAATAAATACCAAATTCAAACTTACTCATTATATATACATCCTCCCTATATTAAAATAGTATTTTATTAATCCATGCACTCCGACCATTTGCATTGGAACAAGCTACTATCACTATCATTACAAACTAAATAACACAGTTTGTTTATGCAACATATGTTGCATTTAAAATATAACAAGTAAACACTAAACGACACAACCAACAATAAGAAGCATTTGTCTCCTAAACAACAGTCTGCAAAAATTGTAGGAAAACGCCTAAAAACACTCTATAAAACCTAGCATTAATATGCACATTAAAATCACCCATTTTGAGAAAGATTAATCAAAATGGGTGATTTATAATTTTTGATATTTTTGTAGAATACATTTATGATTATTATGTTATTTTTCTTTCTATTACCTATTCAAAGAATACTTAGTTTGAGGGTGGATCTATGTGGAATCTTGATCGGAATAATCAATTACCAATATATCAACAGATTGCCAACGTATTAGAAAAGAAAATTTCCTATGGAGAATTTCCTTCAAGGAGTAAGCTTCCCTCGGAACGAAAATTGGCTGAACAACTAAAAGTCAATCGTAGTACTGTCGTACTTGCATATTCAGAGCTTCGTTCTCGTGGCATAGTGGAAACAGCACGCGGGAAGGGAACAATAGTAAGTCAATATCAAAATGACGCGCCTAACATTCTTACTCCCAGTTGGAATCGATATATAGAAAGTGGAAACTTATTACCAAATTTACCTTTACTTCGAAGAGCAAGAGAGGCCGTAGCACAGAGTTCATCTATTATTGATTTTGCCAGTGGTAAGCTCTCAGAAGATTTGGTACCTAAAGAAGCAATAAATGAAATCATGAAAGACTATCATTACCTTCCAAACCAAGGTTATGATTATCCACAAGGTTACCTGCCACTAAGACAAGCACTGGTCGCCTTTTTAAAAGAATATAGAGGGATTCAAACGACTGAATCATCTATTTTAATTACTACGAGTTCTCAACAAGCTCTATCTTTAATTATGCTAAGTCTACTTTCACCAGGAGATGCTATAGGAGTAGAGGATCCTTCCTTTATACTCTCATTACCAATGTTTAAATCATCTGGGATAAGAATCTATCGAATTCCAACAGATAAATATGGTATTCTACCGGAAGAAATCCGTACCATGCATCGAAAATATCGATTAAAAATGCTCTTTCTAAACCCCAATTTTCAAAACCCTACAGGGACATTACTTAGTCCAGATAGAAAAAAATTGTTACTTAGTATTGTTAGTGAGCTTGGCCTCCCCATTGTAGAAGAAGATTCATTTAGTTTAGCATCATTTAATGAAAAGCCACCTCCACCATTAAAAGCAGCGGATTTAACATCTAGCACGCTTTTTATAGGCTCTTTTTCAAAAATAGCAGCTGCAGGCTTACGAATCGGTTGGATTGTAGCCCCCCAGAGCGTTATTCAAAGACTTGCAGACGTTAGAAGACAGATGGATCTAGGGTTCAATATAATACCACAACATATTGCTGCTCAATTCATCACATCTTCTTTTTTCGAACCTCATCTTGAAAATTTAAAATCAAGTTTGATTAACAAACGGGATGTAACGGTGAGTGCATTACAAAGAGAAATGAAAGAGCTAGTTGATTTTTCCATCCCATATGGTGGGTTACACATTTGGTGTAAAATAATTCCGGAAGTTCAAGATAGAAATTTACTGGATGAATCAATAAAGCGGGATGTAGTTTTTGTTCCTGGTAGCGTCTATGGATCTAATGCGGGATATATGAGATTAACTTATGCACGACCTAGTATCGATGAAATTGATTCAGGTATAACCAAACTTGCTGCCGCAATAAAGGCTTCTCTTTAATGAAGGTCTGACTATATACCAAAAGGGCAACCAATCGTATTTGGTCACCCTTTTGGTATTATTAGTGTTAATTATAGACCCATCTCAATCCCCTACTAAACTAAATATTCTTTTTCCTTACAAACAATATATACACGAAATACGGTGCACCGATTATTGCAGTTATAATTCCAGCAGGTATTTCAAGAGGTGGATAGATAACTCTTCCACCCAAATCAGCTATCATGACAAGTAATGCACCTAGTAATGCGGAAACCGGCAAGTAATATTTACTATTGGTCCCAACAAGCAACTTAGATAATGGTGGCACTACCAAACCGACAAATCCTATTGTTCCTGCAACAGCTACAGAACTTGCAGCTAATCCTACAGCGGTTACAAGCATGCACAGTCGAACAAGATTTACTCGCATCCCTAGCCCAATTAATGCTTCTTCATTTAGTTGAAAGAGATTCAAATATCTATGGCTGAAAATAATAATTATTAATCCACCTAGTGTCCATGGCCATAGTAATTCAATATGCTGCCAAGAACGTGCGTATAAACTTCCCTTTAGCCAAACCAAAGCCTGAGATGACGTAAGAGCATATTTTACAATTAAAAAGGTGATAGCTGCATTAAAACCAGCAGAAACCGCAACACCTGTTAACGCTAGTCTCATCGGCTTTATTCCATCTTTCTGATAAGAAAGAAGGTATACAATTCCTGCTGCGATAACAGCGCCTATAAATGCAAAAAAGGGAATGATGCCAGAAACTGTTGGAAAAATCAATAGCACGACAACCGCTACAAAACCACTTCCTGCTGAAATACCAATAATATCTGGAGCTGCAAGCGGATTTCTTGTGATACTCTGCAAAATTGCTCCAGACAGCGCCATATTTATGCCTACCAAAGCAGCTAGTATCACTCGTGGTAAACGATATTTAAGAACTAATCCATCTTTTTCGAATAGCTCAGAAAACGGTGTGGGAACCGCCCCAAATTTTAAACTTGCGATAGCTATCAAACAAATTAGTGCTAGTAAAATTAATATAAAATAAATAAAACGAAGCTTTCTCACCTAATCTTCCCTCCACTTCTACGTAAAAGGTAGATAAAAAAGGGAACACCTAAGAAGGCGGTAACAATGCCCACAGGGATTTCAGTAGGATAGAATGCCCATTGTGCAGCAAAATCAGCAGCAGCAAGTAGATTTGCTCCCATTAATGCGGCCAACGGAAGGACTATTCGGTGATTCGCCCCTACTATTCTTTTGGACATATGAGGTACCATTAACCCGATGAAACCGATAGGTCCTGCAACTGCTACTGCACTGCCTGTCATAATGATAATTAATAGTCCTAATAACTGTTGAGTTCTCACTACTTTAACACCTAAACCAAGAGCAATTTCTTCACCTTGTACAAGCGTATTCACAGAATTAGCCAACAGAAATGCAAACAAGATAGCAGGGATATTTACTGCCCAAGCTAATTGGTTATCAAGCCACTCTGCTCCAGAAAGCTTTCCAGCCATCCAGTAAAGCACCTCAGACAATTGTGTTTCATATAACAAAATAATACTTGTCGTAAATGCTCCCATAAAGGCACTTATCGCTACTCCTGCTAACAATAAGCGCGAAAAATCCTTCCCACTATAACGACTGATTAGAAAAATCAATACTGCTACTACACTTGCTCCAATTAAAGCTCCAATCATGATAACGGTAGAATTGCCGCGCCCTTCAAATAACATAATAGCAATAACTGCAAAACAAGACGCCCCTTGATTTATTCCTATGATTTCAGGATCTGAAAGTGAATTCCGTGTCATAGCCTGTAACAAGCATCCCGCTGTTGCCAATGATGCTCCAAGTATTACTGCAAGTAAAAGACGGGGCATACGTATACTCCAAACTGTATAACTCAAAACAGAGTCGTTTAGTTGGAACATATTTTTCCATGTAAGTCCATCAACCCGAAAGGTTACTGTAACAGCAGAAATGATTATTAGGACAAACGAGAATACAGAAAATATCATGATTAGTTTTATTAAATTCCCACTTAACCTTTGTTGTTTTTTCATTAATACCTCATTTCACTCTACCAGTTATGTAATCTATCTATTCCACCACTGATTAATTGGTAATAATGATTTTTCTGATAGATTGTTGCATATTAGATATTAAGTAATCCCTGATTCTTGTACCCTGTGTTCGTTTCCCAAGTGTACTGTGTCTATTAATTATTTGATTCCGATAGAATAGATAACGCTTCGTCTATAATTTTACTTGCAGCAATTGGTCCGCGACCTCTAGACCACAAATTTCTCTCTACTTCAAGGAATTGATTCCCTTTTACTGAATTTAAATCTTTATATAACGGATTCTCCTTTAACTTGTCATGATTATCACCGTAAATCATAATGAAATCAGGGTTAATCTCATATAGACGCTCCAGCGTCATTTTAACGCCTTCCCCCTTACCTTCTAAATTTGCCTTTTCCCCATTAAATGCATATTCAAATCCAATTTCACTTAATAATGACCCTATAAAGGAATCCTTCACCCACACAGTAAATTCATCATCAAAGTAGCCAACGACTAAAATAGAAGGAGAATGATTAATTTGTTTCTTTGTTTCTATTACTTTGTCTTGCAAATCAGAGATTACTTGATCTGCCTTTTCCTGTTTTCGCACTATCTCACCGATGGTTTTTACATTTTCTAATATTTGATTAAAGTTAAAATCATCTAAAGCAATAGTATCCGAAATGTCCTCTAACTCTGTACGAATCATACTATGTCGGTCTACACTTGCAATAATAATATCTGGATTTAAAGATTGTATTACTTCTAGATTAGGTGCTTTCCTTTCACCTACATCCGTTACTTCCCTCACTTGATCTTGAAGATATTCTGGTATTTTTGTTGTACCCACCCCAGCATTACCCGTTGGTGTGACTTCTAGGCTTGTCAACGTATCAAGAAAAGAAAAATCCAACGTGATAATTTTTTCAGCGCTATTCTCTGTTTCGTAAGTCCCCCATTCATGTGAAATACTTGTAGAAGTATTCTGATCCTGGTCATTGCTATTTTCTGACCCTTGAGTATTATTCGCGTTATTTATCTCCCCACACCCTGATAGTATAAGAATGAAAAACAGTGCTAGGCTTATAGAAAAAGTACTTTTAAACAATGATGCTCCTCCTCATTAATTGAAATTGATAATTATTATCAAAGAAGATAATAATTCAATTCCTCCGATTTTACACCATCCAATTTTAAAAATTGCTTTCCATCCAGTTTTAAAACTTCATTCTGCTTTTTTGCTATATTCTTGGTTGATTTTGGCCCTTTTCTTACCCCTTGTGGCTTTTACGTCAGAAAAAAACACGCATTTTGAACAAAGAATAATCCAAAATGCGTGTTTCTATTCAAATAAGCATGTAAGTTTTATAGAAGATCTCATTCTTTTCTACCTATAAACTTTTAGAAAAGAGCCTTGTTAATAAATTGCAAAGCATTCGATCCAACGAAAAAGTTCAAAATTTGGCAAAAATAAAGGAAACAGCAAAAGGCTGTTTCCTTTATTTTTCGTCTCTATCTTTTTGTTCAGCATAAAACTCATCAATGGCACGAAGCCAATTCTTCCGTGCTATTCTAGCAGCAGTTTCACTATCACTATTCTCAAACGCCTTCAATATAGCTTCATGCTCCTCAATAGAATCATCGGTAAGAATAATGGATTGATGAAAATAAAGACGCAGAACATGTGCCTGGAGATTTGAAATTGAGTTTGTGATATACGAATTCTGTGCATTCTCTACGATAATATTATGGAACTGTTCATCCTGCTTTAATGCGGAATAAAAATCACCTTTTTTAATCGACTGAGCAAATTCAGTATTAATCTCACGCAATGTATCAATCGTGTCCTGACTTATAAGGGGGGTTGCATGTTCAGCCGCTAAGGCTTGTAAGACACCTAATGGAGGCAATATTTTGCTTACATCCTCTTTATTAACAGAAGTGACTTGGGTGCCAACCCCTGGAAACATTTCAACAAACCCTTGAACATTAAGTAATTGCAGCGCTTCCCTAATGGGGGTTCTACTTACCCCTAAAGCTTGTGCAAGATCAGCATCATTCAGCTTTTCTTTCGGTTGAAGCGTGCCATCAATGATCCATTCTTGAATTTGAGAAAAAGCACGTCCTTTTGCAGACACACGAGTAGGCGATAAAAAATTAGTAGGTATAGGCATTTTTATAAACCACCTTTTGATTTTTCTCAAGTAAAATTGTAAAGCGAGAAATTTGTCCTCATTAAATTTTAGTTAGATATATAAAAATTGTATATTATTCTTCTGAAAAATACAATATATTGCATTTACCCACAAAAAATCGCCCGTAATATATTGCATAAACATTTCGCATATGTTATCTTTTGTTATGCAATATATTACATACTCACTTTAGAGGAGGAACAGCACAAACGATAGGATCTGAAAAATAGTGAATTTCAATAAAACTGAGAGTTAGGATAAAAACTAATTTCTTATTCTTGTTTTTAATTGTTAAGTAGAAAGAATCTACTTACTAAAATAATAAACACCAAGATAACTAGACTTCTAGGAGGATTTAATATGACGAATAAAGTTCCATTTTCATATCTACTAGCTATTGGGTTTATGCTTTTCGCTTTATTCTTTGGTGCAGGAAATTTAATTTTCCCAGCGATGCTCGGTCAATCGGCAGGAACAAATATTGGCTCTGCTATAACTGGATTTATCGTTACTGGAGTTGGGTTACCATTACTAGGTGTGCTAGCAATGGGGTTCTCAGGGAAAAGTGATTTACAATCATTAGCAAGTCGGGTACATCCTGCTTTCGGTGTTGTTTTCACAGTTGCTCTTTACTTAGCTATCGGGCCACTATTTGCAATCCCAAGGACAGGAACTGCTTCTTTTGAAATTGGTGTTAGACCGTTTATCTCTGAGGGGAACAGCACGATTGGTTTAGTAATCTTTTCGATGATATTTTTTGGAGTTACCGCCTTTTTTTCATTAAAATCTTCTAAAATTGTGGATATTGTCGGGAAGATCTTAACACCGTTATTATTGATTTTCATCGGAATTCTTATCGTAACAGCATTTATTAATCCTATTGGAATTATCCAAGCACCAACAGAAAACTTTTTAACAGACGCCTTCTTTAAAGGATTCCAAGAGGGATACCTTACAATGGATGCCCTTGCTGCCTTAGTTTTCGGAATCATTGTCATCAATGCTGTAAAAGATAAGGGCGCGACAACGAAGAAAGAAATTATGCTCGCCGTTACTAAAGCCGGATTGATTGCTTCCGCTCTTTTAGCTATCATTTACACTTCACTTTCCTATATTGGGGCTTCAAGTGTGGAAATGTTTGGTCTTTTAGAGAATGGAGGAGCTGTTCTATCTGGGGCATCAAATCACTTTTTCGGATCATACGGTGGGATCTTGCTTAGCTTAATTGTTTTTGGAGCTTGTTTAACAACGAGTATCGGACTTGTGATTGCTTGTTCTACTTACTTCCATAAACTATTACCAAGTATTTCTTACCAGTCATTTGTTATTATATTTTCCATAGCTAGTGCTACTTTTGCTAATGTGGGATTATCTCAATTAATCGCTATATCCGTACCAGTTTTAGTTGCTATTTATCCATTGGTAATCTGTTTAATGGTATTAACCTTCTTACATCCATTGTTTAAGGGAATGAAACAGGTATATCAAGGTAGTATGCTATTCACTTCCATTGTCGCTCTATTTGATGGCTTAAACGCTGCGGGAATTAAATTTGCTCCAATTAATGACCTATTTGCAACTATCCTTCCTTTATATGGAGTAGGCTTAGGCTGGATGTTACCGGCTGTTGTTGGTGGAATAGTAGGATTTGTATGGGGCATAGTTACAAACGACAACGCTCAAACTGAACGAGTGGAGAAAATCGCTAGTTAAATGAAAAGGATCTACTATAGAAAGAAACCTGGCTAATAGTCAGGTTTCTTTTTTTGTTTTTTAGGAATAACATATACCGTTTTTATTGACGAGGAATAATTTTCTACTATATGCAAATAATTCTTGTGAGGTGATTTAATGAATCTGAAGAATTTGAAAGAAAATGATGATTTTATTGAGAGAGAAGTAAAAAAAGAAAGTTTTAACATCACTCTTTATTATTTTAAATCACTTTGTGATGAAAATAGAATTTCTGAACATATCATCTCGATTTTTTATAATACCGACGGAATCCATGAGTTTTTAGAATATGTAAAGTCATTTGAAGAATGGTCTTTAATCGAAGAAGAAAAAACTGGGGTTGAAAAGCTTTTCAATGGATTTGTGCTAATTACACAGGACGATAAAATCTACACTGTTAAACTGGACAAATTTGAAGTTCGGTCTCTAAGTGAGTCAACCGAAGAAAGTGTTCTTCAAGGACCGAAAGATAGCTTAAGCGAGAAAATAGGTATCTCGTTAAATGTTATTCGTAATCGGTATCGCCAAGATACATTAATAGCGAAAAGCCACACAGTGGGACAAAGCTCCAAAACAAGTCTTATGATTCTATATGATAATAATCTATGTGATCATGATGCCCTTGTGCACCTTAATAATAAACTGGAAAACATTAAAGTTGATATATTGCAATCGGCAGGTCAATTACAAAAATTATTGATGGATAGTAAGTGGTGCCCCTTTCCTTTATTTTTGACAACGGAGCGACCTGACAGAGTAGTGACGAATCTGTCTCAAGGGAAAATTGTTTTTCTCATTGAAGGCTCTTCCTGGGCTTTACTAGGACCAGCTAGCTTCTTTGATTTTTTTAAATCGATGGATGATCCTGTAGAATTACCAACCGTAGGAAAGTTTTTTATTCTTCTACGATATATCGCACTTATCATTACTCTTTTCTTTCCAGCTTTATACGTAGCAGTGATTTCTTATTCTCCAGAAATTCTAAAAGTTCAATTTGCACTCTTAATTGCAGGGAACAGAATCTCCGTTCCCTTCCCTTCCTACGCTGAAATTATCTTTATGATGCTGATGGCTGAATTTTTAAGTGAAGCCAGTATTCGGTTACCAAGAACCATCAGCTCATCCGCAACTACTGTTGGTGGCTTAATTCTTGGTCAAGCAGCATCTCAAGCTGGCTTAGTGGGTAATGTGATGATTGTGGTGATTGCTGTTGTTGCACTTTCGATTTTCGTTATTCCTATCAATTCCATGCATCAAGCTATCAGAATTATAAGATACCCTTTAATTATTTTCGGAAGTTTATTTGGAACTGTAGGAGTACTAATAGGAGCATTTGCGCTTATCGCATATCTCTGTAATTTACGCAGCTTAGGTAGACCGTATATGCAACTATTTGCTAATCACTAATTGTAGGTGGATATTCATGCTAGGACAACGTTATTACATTTATTTATTTTATATCAATGCAGTAGTAAGCGTAACAGCCTTCATCCCTCAACTGGTATACAAAAATCGTTATAATGGAAGTTTAACGAGTCTTGCCTTATCCACCTTAGCTGGCACCATTCTACTATTGGTATTTCAAAGCCAAATAAGAAAATTCCCCAGACAAAATTTATCGGAGATTTTGAATCGAGTCTTGCCAAGTTTTTTCAAAAAATCGTTCCTTGCTCTTAATTTCACACTAAGTATTTTTTCAGGAATTTTGTTTCTTCACTCCATCATGCAAATTATAGGGGAATTTTTAACCTTAAACCCAAACTTAATCTTTTATTGCATTCTCTTATTAATCGTGCTTTCCATATTGAGTGAAACAAATTCCTTATTATTCATGTTGGAAATGACTGTTTTATTTGCTACACCACTCATCCTCCTAATATTACTAAGATTTTTTACAGACGACTTAGTATTATGGGATTCCATTAATGAATCGTTGACTTACGTCATGCACTCCCCAAAAATGAATTCGGTTGTAGCTGGATTATTTGTATTTACAGGATTCACTAACTTTTTAATCTACAGTGAACATATTCGCCCTTTTTCGAAGAGGTACTTATGGTTAGCTTGGACAATTATTTGTGTCATTTTTTCTTTTTCCTATTTCATCCCAATCGGGTACTTCGGACTCAATGGTGTAGGAATAGAAAACTATGTGTGGATAACGACAATCGATAGTATGCATGTTGACTACTTTTTTTTAGAAAGAGTCGTTATCGTTTTTATTCTCGCGCTAATTGGCATCACATTGATGTATCTAATATTAATCTATCACTCGTCAATTAAGTTTCTGCAGATGATGACAGCAGATTTTGGAGGGAAAACAAAGTGGAGCGGTATTGGTATCGTAGTTATTTCCGCCTTAATAACTCAATTTTATGTGGACGAAATAAATCTGATGAAACTTTTCCTTTATTTCTTCGTTTTCCGCATTATTTTAGATCTACTTTCCATCTTCCTGCTATTTTGCGCTTCAAAAAAGGGAAGTTAAAAATAATCCTTGTTTTTTTGTTTTTACTATTCGTTCCTTTTTTACTTAATGGATGCTCTTTTATGGATATTGATAAACGTGCTTTTGTTACAGCAATCGGCATTGACCATTCTGACAACATGGAAAAGAAATATAAAGTGACACTCAAAATTTCAATTTCAAAGGGCGATCCAGCGACAACTGGATCCGAGTTTACTTTACTATCTTTTGATGCCGATTCTATAACAGAAGCTTTAAAAAATATGAAATCCATGACAGATAAGGAACTATTCTACGGACACACAAAAACCATTCTCCTTGGAGAAAAAGTGGCTACAGATGATATTCGTCCTTTACTAGATTACTTCGTTAGAAAAGCCGATATCCAAAGAACCACCTATTTAGGAGTAGCAGTTCCTACTGCATTTGAAGTACTGGAATTTAAACCCAAAGTGGAACAAGTAGCAGGTAGTTATTTATTTTCCATGTTTGACCAAAGCAGTACGGACACACCTTATGCCCATACATTAACATTATTTGATGCCTATCGGAGAGAAACTGAAACGGGACTTAATATTGCGATGCCTATCATTAAATTTCAAAACGAAAAAATCCAAGTTGATACCATTGCCCTATTTGGCAAAAAGGGAATGGAAGCTAAGCTTACTCCAAAAGAAACCGAGCTATTTAATCTCTTGACTGTAGGGATTGAGAATGGAAGTACAATGATTCATACTGAGGATGGTGCTTACACCATTAATGTTTCAAAGGGAAATACCCGCTACAAAATTAAAGAAACGAAAAACGACATATTTTCCGTCCTTTTCCATATTAAATTGGATGCCACTATAGAAGAAAAATTGGACAATCATCTAAACCTTTCAAACGACCAAATTAAAAAAATACAGGATGAAGCGGAGAAGAAAACAAAAGGTGAGGTTGATTCTCTTCTAGAAAAAATACAGAAAACAAAACTCGATCCGATAGGGCTTGGCCTTAAATTCAACTCAAAGAATTTTCAACATAGGGATTTAAATAGTTTTTATTCTAACCTAGAGTTTAAAGTGAAAGTGGATTGTCGGATAAAAGAAGCAAGTATTGTGGGATGAAGGAAGCGGTGGGGACGGGGATTCTACTGCTTCAGGGCTTTACCCTATGGATAGTGGGAATTTACCAACGAATGGCGGGCTTTACCCATGGATAGCTGGCGGTTACCAACGAATAGTGGGCTTTACCCACGCATAGCGATCGGTTACCAACGAATAACGAGTTTTACCCACGCATAGCCGACGGTTACCAACGAATAACGAGTTTTACCCACGCATAGCCGACGGTTACCAACGAATAACGACTTTTACCCACGCATAGCGATCGGTTACCAACGAATAACGGGCTTTACCCACGCATAACGATCGGTTACCAACGAATAACGGGCTTTACCCACGCATAACGATCGGTTACCAACGAATAACGACTTTTACCCACGCATAGCGATCGGTTACCAACGAATAACGGGCTTTACCCACGCATAGCGATCGGTTACCAACGAATAACGACTTTTACCCACGCATAGCCGACGGTTACCAACGAATAACGACTTTTACCCACGCATAGCGATCGGTTACCAACGAATAACGGGCTTTACCCACGCATAACGATCGGTTACCAACGAATAACGGGCTTTACCCACGCATAACGATCGGTTACCAACGAATAACGACTTTTACCCACGCATAGCGATCGGTTACCAACGAATAACGGGCTTTACCCACGCATAACGATCGGTTACCAACGAATAACGACTTTTACCCACGCATAGCCGACAGTTACCAACGAATAACGACTTTTACCCACGCATAACGATCGGTTACCAACGAATAACGACTTTTACCCACGCATAGCCGACAGTTACCAACGAATAACGACTTTTACCCACGCATAGCCGACGGTTACCAACGAATAACGAGTTTTACCCACGCATAGCCGACGGTTACCAACGAATGACGCGTTCTAGAACACTACCTAAAAAAATTCTTTATCGCTTCAAGACGTATTTGATGACTACATTCTTCACAACAATATTTACTTTCCCTATTTTCCTTGAATTGCTTATATTTCAAGGTTCCTTCGTATACTCGAAATACTTTTTTACAACTAAAACAGAGTACCTCGTAGTAAAACATGGTACACCCCTCCTGAGACGATACATTAATTTCGAATTGACCTATATTAAGTATAGTATTTTGACATTTCCTTATACTAGTTTATAGGGAGGAAGCAGGATGTCTAACTTTGAAATACATAAATGCCTTAAAGAAAATATCATCCATATACAGAAAACTTTTCACGATACATCTGACCTTATCGTAAGAAATATAAAGGTAGGCTTCAAAGGTTCTGTTGAAATAGCTATTGTCTATCTGGACGGAATTATTGATTTAGATCTTATTCAGGAACATGTGGTGAAGCCTTTATTAGAACCATTCAAAACTGTAGGTTCTAAGGAATCACTAATCGATCAAATAATGGAGAGAGTTATTGAATCAGCAGATGTGAAAACCACTACCCAGTACAATGAATTAACCGATGCGATCGTAAAAGGAAGTACCGTTCTGCTGATTAACGAGTATCAAAAAGGAATCATTATCCCATCTCCTAAGTGGGCGGAAAGAAACATCGAAGCTTCAATAGGAGAACGTTCCGCAAGAGGTCCACAAATCGGATTAACAGAAAAAATGAAAACCAATATTAATTTGATAAGAAGTTCATTAAAAACTCCCGATTTTTGTGTAGAAACAGTAGAATTCGGTTCCATTTCACCGACATCTGTTTCTATATTACATATAGAAGGTATTGTTGATAAAGGAATATTAAAAGAAGTTAAAAAGAGGCTGAAAAGTCTTACCCTAAAGTATGTCCTTAGTGAAAGAGTATTAGAGGATGTGATTGAAGGAAAACCAAGGTCTTTTTTTCCTCGAGTAAGACATTCCGAACGAATTGATGGGATTGTATCTTCCCTATTTGAAGGAAGAGTCATAGTTCTTGTAGATGGGTACCCCTTCGCCATCATAACCCCTGCTTTATTTATTGATTTTATTCAAGCACCTGATGACTATCACATTTTAAGGGGCAAGTTTACTAACCGAGTATTGCGATTGTTCGCTTTTCTAGTAGGAGTATATTTACCTGCGATATATATTGCGGTAGCAAATTTTCATAAAGATGATTTGCCGAACAAAATTTCGGAAGCAATCATTTCTAAGGATGAGCTATTGCCAACCTTTTGGGAAGTTTTTATCCTTTTAATTTTGATAAAAATGTTAGTAGATGTTTCCTTTCTTCTTCCTAAAAGTGCGGTAATATTGGTCTCATTAATTGGAACAATCGTAATCGGCGAAACAGCCGTTACTGCAAAATTAATCCATCCAGTAAGTCTAATCGTTATAGGGATAACAGCTCTTTCCAGTTTCGTAGGAGCTAACAGAGGGCTAGTGGGAGCTGATGCCACTTTAAGAATACTTTTTTTTGTTTATCGCTAATTTTTGGGGATTTAACGGATTAATTATTTCTACAACCATTCTCATGATTTATTTGATAAGTCTAAAATCAGTAGGTGTTCCTTATCTTTCACCTTTAATCCCATTTAAAATACAGGAATTAAAAGATACATTTTATAGAGAAGATCTACAGAAGCTTACTAAAAGTAAACATTCTTATAATGAAGATAATTGAAGCAGTGGAGACGTTTCTCACTGCTTCCTAATACCCTTCTTCTGACGATCCTGTTAGAATTAAAACGAGACTAACAGGCTTTTTGAACCTGGAGATACTGTCCCTATGAATCTAAATAGCTACGAACAAATCATAAAAATGTTTCTCATCGCCAAGTAGAAAGCATTATTTTTCTTTTCTGTAAAAGGCCACTGTTGCTTCTGCCATTTCATGAATTTTTTCACTTAGTTCTTTTGGTTCCTTTACCCTTATTTGGTCGGCGAATCCTAGTATGTAACCCCATGCTTCCTCTTCTGTATCAAAAGAAAGCTTAACAGGAATCCAGCCATCCCTAGTCCTATTTTCCATTTCAATGATACGGACAAATCGGTTTGTAAAGGTTAACCTTGGTAAGATCGTCTCTGTTACTTCTACGCCTACTTCATAAGTCGGCAATTTTTCTAAAAAGGCTTTGGTCGAGGAGCTCCAGTATTGTGCAAGGTCAAAGTTATCTGGTCTTTCAAAGGTTTCATCTATAGGTGTAGCATCATGAATTCTTGAAGCCCGAAAACTTCGTATTTCTCCATTTTCTTTGGCTGCAATAAAATACCAGAGACTCCCTTTCGCCACCAGACCCAGAGGATCGACTATGCGTTCATCCGTTTTTCCGTCTGCCCGTTGATAGACCATTTTTAATTTATTGGCTTGCCATATTGCCTGCTTAAGAACTTCGAAGGTCACTATTTTTTCTTTTTGCTTTCTCCATGAACTTGTATCTATATAAATACGATTCCATACATCTTTTGCATGTTCTCGATAGATGGTCGGCAGAGAGGTAATCAGCTTACTTCTAGCTTCTTCCGATATACGGCTCATCCCTAAATCGTCCAGCAATTGATTGGAAGGCGACACAAACAACGCACGTATTTCCGCTTCCTTCAAACCTGTTAAGTCTGTCTGATAGCCTTCTAATAGTGACCACCCACCGTTTTTTCCACGCTCAGCATAAACCGGTATACCAGTTCCACTGAGTGCCTCCATATCTCTATAAATAGTCCGTTCGGATACTTCAAGCCTCTCCGACAATTCTTTTGCTGTCATTTGCCCTTGTGCCTGTAATAATAAAAGAATAGATAATAAACGATCCCCTCTCATCCCACTCACCCTTTTTCTAAATTTGCTCTTTTTATTTAATTAAATATGACATTAGTTGTCAAGAATTGACCTATATAATGAAATTATCATGCATAGGAAAGGGATGGAAGACATGAAACCACTAATAGGAAAGATTGCACTTGTAACAGGAGGAAGTAGAGGGGCTGGGCGCGGGATTGCCGTAGAATTAGGGAAAGCTGGTGCCACCGTTTATATCACTGGACGTAGCACGCAAGGGAGTTCTACTAATAATTGGCCAGGGACCATTGATGATACGGTTGCTCAAATTGAAGCTGCTGGTGGAAAAGCTATTGCGATTCGTTGTGATCATACGAACGACGCAGAAACAGAAGCGGTTATTGATCAAATTAGCACGGAACAGGGAAAATTAGATATTTTGATTAATAATGTGTGGGGAGCACATGACCTTGGTGTGGAAGGGAAGCCATTCTGGGAATTATCCTTGAAGAATTGGGATACGATGTTTACCGCCGGTGTTCGTGCTCAGTTGGCAACAAATCACTTCGCTATTCCGTTACTTCGAGAGAATAAACAGGCTATCATCATTCATACAACCTTTTGGGACGATAACAAGTATACCGGACAGTTTTATTACGATTTAGCAAAGAACGCTCTCGTTCGTATGGCTTATGGGCTATCCATTGAGTTAAAACAGGACAATATTGCGGTTCTCGCCGTATCTCCCGGATTTATGAGAACCGAGCTTGTATTAGAGCATTTTCAAGTAAAAGAAGCTAATTGGCAGGAGTCCGATGATTTAAAAAGAACAGAAACCCCATACTATATTGGGCGAGGGATACAGGCATTGGCAAGTGATCCAGACATTATGAAGAAAACTGGACAAGTGTTAAAGGTTGGTGATGTAGCAAAAGAATATCAATTTACCGATATTGACAACCGATATATTCCACCATTTTCGTTATAGTTTTTTGAAGTTGTAACAGATAGCATTTTTTCGGAAGTACAGGGACGGTTCTTGAAGAAGCAAAAGAACCGTCCCTACTGCTTTAATCTACACTTCTCTTGCCGGAGAAAGCTAAATCAAAGAAATTCATCCCCAAAGATAAACCTAAAGCAATAGAAAAAGTTCTATAGTAATCTATTTCTGCGGGTTTAAACAAAGTGTAAATAATGATACTTGTCCCACTAAGTAAAACAAAAGAAGTTATAAATCTGAACATTCGTTTTCTTAAATCAATCCATTTTATTTTTTTCATATTGATTATCGTTGCGATGATAAAGTAGAAAAGAGATAAAACTAGAAAAATAGCATAACCAATGACAAATATAAAAGAATAGGTATTCTCAATATCTCTATATACAATAAATAAAGTAATGATCGTGCTTACTACAAAAAAGGTATAATACGAAATAATAAATATAAAATTTGACTGGAATTTCCTCATTTAATCACCACTGTACGTTTTTTAGAGAGTTCATCTCTAAGTTCAATAACTACTTAATACTATGAAAAATAAAGGACTTGGCTTCAGGCGTAGCATCTTTAAATTGCCAATCTTCATAGGCTTTCACTTCTGAAAACCCGACTTCTTTTTGAGATTCTAGTAATTCCTCATAGCTGCGGAAATTAAGCTGAACTTTATCTACAAAGGTTTCTTTCGTTCTTTCATTTTTCACATACTCGTAAAATGTGAATATGGAGCCCTTTAATCCCTCATATTCATCCCAAAGAGACAATAAATCACCGCTATTTACATCATGGTGCTGATCGATCGTATCATCCTTTGCCCATTCTTCCCATGCTTTCGCATTCGGATTGCGTGTATCAAAAATTAACTGTCCACCTGGCTTCAGTGCACGATAAATATCACGTAATGTATGCATCCAACCCGAATCTGTCGTAAATACTTGTGCCACATTCGCCGTCATAATAACAACATCAAAACGAGCCGTTTCTAGCTGACTGCTATCACCAACCAGCCATCGAACATCATGCGCATGCTCTTTCTGTTTAGCAAGTTCAATTGCTTTGTCATTTGGATCAATCCCCGTTACTTCATAACCCAATTTTGCCATTTCAACTGTAACTCTACCTGTCCCACATCCTAAATCAGCAACTCTTTTTGCTTTTGTAGACTTTAGCAGCTCCATAAAAAAGTCATCGTCTTTTCCCCATGTATTTAGTTGGTCATATATAAATTCTATCATCTCTTTACTCCTTTATTACCAATTAGTTGAACGCACATTTCTAAATATTCTTATTATACTTGATAATAAAAAAGATAGCATGAAAACTTGAATTCATACTATCTTTTTAAACAACTATATTATTTTTTTTACGACTCTATTGTAATTTAATACCTTCAAGCCTTACACCTTGTACTCTTCTAGAATGCCTCTATTTTCGCCAAAAGGTAGTACAGTCTGCCTTATCCATAATATTGAACTCAATCATTTTCTCGAGTAAAGAGAAATCAACTGGACTATCCCACTTGAAACGTATTATCTCTTTTGTATGATCATGGCCAGCCTGCTCAATTTCAGCAGAAAAATAATTCATCCCTGCCTGTTCAGGTGAAACAGACATATGTTTTTTCGCTACACTAAAGCCTATAATAAATGTATCGTGATCGGTAAACATGGGCTGATTCCACGCAATTTTCGGCTTTAAATTTGGAAACTTCTGCGTTACCCAATTAAAAATTTCTTCCATTCTAGCCCGATGTTGTGGGTTTTCAATACCCTCTAAATATTCAGCAAAAACTTCCATTTTATTACCTCCTAAAATATAAATTTTGTTGTTCAGAGAGGTCCTAACCAAGGGGTCAGGCACCTTCCTTCTAAACTAATATCCTCTAAAGGTATCCTTTTTGATATTACCTTTTGATATATTATTATTTTTTAAATGAGTAGTAATGGAGTCGACCATTGACTTCGATCCTGCAATAAAGTATTTACCATTATTCTTAAAGGATGTGTGGAATTTATCTATTTCGTGATGTAAGTCATCTCTTGAATCAAGGTAAGTTACCCTTATGGACATGTTATTAGCAATTTCATCAAATTCATCTTTATATACGTATGATTTTTTGCTATCCATATATAGTAGCTGTATTTGTTTCTCGGCTCCATTCCCTTCTGCCTCTAATTGCTTTACCATCGCACGAAATGGTGTAATTCCAATTCCACCTGCAATTAGAAGTGTAGGACTGTTATCTTTTAGATAAAAGGAACCTACTGGCCCGCTCATACTAACCTTCATTCCCTTTTCTAATTCTAACATCGCTTTCTTGAATTCACTTGGGGCATCACTAATACGCATGGTGATTTTAAGATTATTCTCTGTGGGAGCAGATGCCACAGTAAATGGCCGGATAGAGTCTTTTATCTTCTTGTGCGTAATGGTAAATAAACCATGTTGCCCTGCTTTCCAGGTTAAATCTTTTGGTTTTTCAAATACAAAAGTATAAACCTCATCTGATTCTTTGTATCTTTCTAAAAATAGCAACTCACTCTTTTTGAATATGGATAATGCATCTTTAAGAAAACTCATTTCATTGACTCCTTTTTTATATTGGCTATTCTTTAAACGGCTCCGTTCTATACAGACCCTTCTACAAAAGCAGATTTAAAGGAACAGTCTTACACGTTTCCTACGACTTTTTGGAGTTGGTCGACCATACTTGTCCAACCGTATTTCGCACCCATGAATGCTTGTTGATTTTCTGTTTCGAAGCCTGATTGTTCAAGGTGTAGGTGGGTTGTTTCACCCTCCTGCTTTAATGTCCATGTGACGACCGTGTCGATTGGACCACCTACCCATGTATAAGATAGCTTATGAGGCTTGTCCACTACCAATACTTCACTATCTACAACTAAACCTATTTGCGTATTTCGAAACTGACATTTGTATCCTACAATCGGTTTGAAGTTGTTTTCCATTACCCATTGTGCAAGCGTATCCGAATGGGTTAAGGCATCCCATACCTTATTGATGGGACTTTTAAATTGAAAATCTAATAATAAATCAGTCATTATCTATTCCTCCAATAAATTCTTTAATAACATTGCTCTTTCGTTCCAAAACTGCTCATAAAAAGATAACCAGTCCTTCACTTCCTGTAAGGGCGCTGGATTTAGCCGATACCTTGTTTCTCTGCCTATTTTGCGATTAGTAACTAAATCAGCATCTTTAAGAATAGCCAAATGCTTAGAAACTGCAGTACGCCCCATTTGAAATTGGGAGGTTAATTCGTATAGTGGCAGCTCTTCAGCATCTGCCAACAGACGTATCAACTTTCTTCTCGTTGGATCAGCTATCGCTACATAAACATCGCGCTCTTGGATAGTATTGTTCAATGATCCTCCCCCCTTACAAATACGACACCTATTAGTGTCCTGATTATACGACACCATTTAGTGTCTAGTCAATTTATTTTCAACATGATGGTATTAGTATATCTACTGTTACTAAAAAATTCGTTTTTTATAGAAATATAATTCCAACAAAAAAAGTGCATGAACCCACATTGGGTCAATACACTAGTTAAAACTATAAGCAGCTTTTAATTTTTATTAGGAGAATCATCAGTTAGTCAAAGTAATATCAAATTTAAATGATCCATTTATTCGCACTCATAAGCATATAATTTTAGCTCTTTAAGATTATTAGGAGGTAGAATGTTTCCTTCCCATTTCATTCCGATCTTTTCAAGAAGCTTGGATGAATCATGATTGTCCATAGATGTTATCGCCACGATCCGTTTAAGACCTATCTGCTCGATTCCATACGTCATCGTCGCAGAGGCTGCCTCATAGGCATAACCTTTCGATTGGAAGGAGGAGCATAAAGCAAAGCCTAAATCGACATCTTCTAAAGAATCTCGTTTTATTAATCCGCACATTCCAATCGGAATCCCTTCATCCTTTAATTCTATCAAGTACAAACCAAAGCCCAATCGAGAGTACATGTCCATGGGTCCTGTTAAAATATAGTTTTTAGCATCTTCTAACGTTTTCACACCTTTATCACCTATGAATCGTAACCAAGAAGGTTCGTTCAACAGGTTGCGAATAAAAGGTGCATCATCAATGGATAGCCAACGAAGAATTAATCTATTCGTTTCTATTACTTTCATTTAAAAGTCCCCCCCTTTTGCATTTTAATAACGACTTCAACTGAATTATTAAAAAATGTAAAGTTAAAAAATAAGAACAAATGAAATTTAATTTAAATACTCATATAGTCTCTTTCAACTTTACAAATGCGTGTTTTATAGCCAGAATACCAATCATTTTTACCCTTTTCCTGAACTTTTTTATGTGAATTATTCTCTTTCCAGTTTTTTATAGCATCTAAAGAATCCCAATAAGAAACAGTAATACCTAATCCATCTTTATCTCTTGAGCTCTCTACGCCTAAAAAGCCAACTTGCTTAGAAGCCATTTCAACCATTAAATTCGCAGTCCTTCCATACCCTTCATCATCATCTTCTTTTCTTTGAGAAGTAAAAATAACCGCATAGTAAGGTGGTTCAGGTGTATTAGCAAACATTATCTTATCAGCTCCGGATACAGTTTGGTATTTTTTATATTCATTATATTATTTTTTGTTAAAAATTATAGGACCCTAGGCTATTGGTGGTTAGTACAAAGACTAAGACGTTTTTCTTTGTTTATTGAAGTAATAGATAAGACAAATAATAGGGTAAACCAATCCAAAGATAGAAAAATCCCTAAGAAGCTCATTTTTTACAAAGAACGAAAAAAAGATGATACAAATTACAAAAAACAATAGGATACTAAACATTGTGTAGTAAATTTTCCTGAAATTCACAATACCCTCCCTTGGAATTTCTATTAGGCGTGTAACTTTTCTATTTAAGTATAGCGAACCACCTACTATAAAATGCGTGTAATATTCCCGTCCGTTAACTTAAAATAAATATTAAACGATGAACCTCCTGAAATATGTTTTGGCACATCTGATAAATCTAGTAATTCCTTCAAATGAATTGACTTTTTGCGATTAGCTTCTATCGTAATACTAAATGGACCAGCCAAATTCATGAGAGACTGCATTCGTACTTCATCTTCCATGAAAAAGGAATCTAAAAACTCTAATTCAAATGTCACTGCTTCATTACTTCGATTATGTAAGACAAAGTCACATTCCCCATTCCTTGCCACGTTAGCGATCTATTACAATAATCCTCTTAAATTCTTCTGCTCTTTACCATAATAGGAGCTGTCATATCGACAACTCCTTGTTCCACTACATCCAATTTTAATTATTCCTTTTTTCCTCCCAAAGTCGTATACGTTCTTCATGACTCACTACTTTATGGATTTGATGAAGCATCCATACATAGCCAAAAGAGTCCATAAATATTGCATTGGACACTCCGTAATCAGGTAGCTCCGTAACCGGTTGTATCTCCGTACAGCCCAAGCTCATTGCCTTTGTATATGTTTCTTTGATATCAAGAACAGAGACATTAAACCAAATTGTTTTAGGGTCATCTTGGGTAGGTGCTATTAATTGAAATTCTGGATTTTCATCCAACATGTGAAAGCGTACGCCGTAAAGAGTAAAAACCGCTTCATTTGTACCTTTAGGTAAATCTGAAACCTCAACACGTTCGATTTCAAATATGTTTTCGTATAATTCCAATGCTTTTAAACTATCTGTCACAACTAAATCAATTTCTACTCCTACCATTATAAACACACTCCTTTTATTAGCTAAAAGATATCCCTTACTTCTTTTCCAGAATTCTTTTATGATTATTAGTTAATTTGATTAAAATAATGTCATGACTGTTTATTAGTTGGTTCCGGCGCCTCAAATACTTGACGCAATTCAATCTGACCTTCCCCATGTCCTTGCGGGTCCGGCATCCGCATTGCCCATTCGATGGCTTCTTCCTTCGACTTCACATCAATCAGAATGAAGCCAGCAATCAATTCTTTCGAGTCTGTAAATGGGCCATCAGTAACCACTGGCTTTTCCCCTGGCTTTGGATACGAAAGACGAATCCCACTTGAACTTGGATGAAGTCCTTTAGCCATAACCCTCACACCTGCCTTCACTAATTCCTCATTGTACTTCGTCATGGCTTCCATGAGCTCAGAGCTCGGGAGCGACCCTGCTTCCGAATTCTTCGAGGCTTTGACAATCAGCATAAACAGCATAAAAATATCCTCCTTCTTATTTAGAGGCACATGCTCTAATTGACCCATTTATCAATACAACGAATTGGGATTTTCAAAATCTATCCTTTTAAATATTCTATCAATCAAAGGATATTCCTTCTAATACCTTCTTCCATAAACCTGCCGGATTCAATAGCCGCAGATCCATTCATGTCTGAAGTTTTCTATGTACGATGACTAACTCTTAATTTATTTGATTCGCTCTGCCAACTCTAAAATAATTCCCTCTGGTCCACGACAGTAGCATAATTTATAAGCGTTTTCGTAATTTTGTATCTCACCAATAAGTTCTGCGCCATTCTTTTTCAATTTGGTAACAAGGGCTTCCATATCTTCAACAGCAAATGCGATATGCCGGATACCCAGAGTATTTGCAAGAGGACGCTGTATGCCATTTTCATCTGATGGCGTGTGAAATTTCACTAATTCTATGTTCGCTTCACCGTCTTGCGTTCGCAACATGACAACTTCCCCTTTAACCTCTTTAGGCCCTATTATCCGCTCCACCCATTCTCCTTCCACTTCTCCTTCTCCTATCATTTCAAGGCCAAATTCAAGAAAAAATGCTTTCGCGGCAGGAAGATCATGGACGACTATCCCCACATGATCTATTCTATGGATCTTCATATCTCATACCTCCTATATTCCTTAGTTCATCACATATGTCTCCTAAAGATTTCTTCGCGATGACTTCATTATTTTCCTCTTGTTTCAACAAACTGGCTTTCTTATGCTTTTCTAACCTTTTTACCTTTAGCCCCCATTTGTTATGGAACGGACAACAAGAGCAAAAAGACATCCTATTAATAAGGATGTCTGCATTCAGTAATTTCGTTTGAATTTAACCTTCTACTTTTAACATCAATAGCCCGAAACTCCAAACTATTTTTATTACTAAAAGTGATAGTAACTAAATCAAATGGGAAATCATGAGCACCTTCAAATGTTGTTAGCTGAACAGTTATATTAAAGTAGCGGTAGGTTTCGTGTTCTACCTTCTCTTTGATTTGGAGAATCTGTGGGCAATAAAACTGCTTCAATTTGCCGAAATGTTTTTCAAGCGCTCTGTCGATGGATGGAAAAAGCAAATTAAGGATAACATCATCACGCAGCTGTATATCATTTTTAGTTACGTTTTCGGCTTGGACAGGGGAACAAGAGAAAATAGTTAGGCAGGCAATCCATATTAAAAGGCTTTTTTTCATAAAGAACCTCGCTAATATACTTTTTCTTATCTTTCCCAATGTAAAAATGATTGATGTGAATTAAATACAAACATTCTCATAGATTCATTTTAATAAAAATAGACCAAATCCTAAAATGGGATTGGGTCTTACCTGATCATTTTTTTCATAAATGGCGATTAACAATTTAACTGGGACACTTTATTGACAAAGTCATAGATTTATTTATTTTTATTTTCTAATTCCTCAAATTTTCTTTCCATGTTCTTTATTTTTTTGATTGAGTGAAGGGCGAGCCCTAAAGCTACTCCAGCTAAAGTGAATGCTGGAAAAACAAGAAAAGTAGACCATTCTTATGTATCCTGTGAGGAAATCCATTATAAAACCCTAAAATCTTTCATACTTTTTCCGAGAATACAGTGGGAAAACCACATCAAATTCTGCTTCATGTAGGAGAGCAATAACGGAAAACTTAAATAAGTCAGAGATCTGGTCCAGTATTCAGAAATGGCGTTCAGATACGAAAAGAATTTAACACTTCATCAACTTCTCATAAACGATTTGAAAGGTCAGTATGGGTGTGAAATTGATTAAAATATCGGTTGTCTATTTTGCATTGGGATTATTACTAGCTTGGTTTTTACATGTCTGTGGCCAGCGATTATAGCTACACAGCAGGACATGCTCACACGAACCTGTTGGGGTGGACGTCTTTGACACTGGCAGGCGTTTTATACTTAATGTTTCCAAAGACTAGTCAAAGCTTGTCCGAAAAAATTCATTTCTAGCTGGCTACACAATATTGGGCTAGCCTTGATAATGATCGGGTTGTTCATGGCCATTAGCGGTTATACGCAGTTTTTTATCTTGGTTCAAATAGGCGGAAGGACAGTCGTACTGGCTGTACTTGTCTTTGCTTTTAATGTATTGAAAAATATCACGATCCTGATTTTAACAATACTCCACATGCTTAAAAGGGGTAGCCGAGAGTAAAAAAAGCTGTAAGGTAGGCCGAGAGGCGTTCATCAGTGCCTCCCAGCAAAGGGAACGTCTCTAATCGTCCAAATCTATATATCCAGACACTCATAATGCGATCCAATGCCATCGAGTAAATGATAATCAGGCTTCAACCGCTGATTAATCACACTCCTTCTTGCATTCTTTATACAGATGCGCTGCCATTAAAGTGATCCATGTAAAGCCTACAACAAGCATCATACGTTGAATTAAGCCAGCAAAATGATGGTCATTCTCCCAAAGCGTTCCAAAAAACATTAACAGAACCACCATCACCATACCAGTGAGCATGCTATACATAGTCCAGCCACGGCTTGCAGACTTGGAGAACCTACGGGCAAGTACAAAACATGCAATTGGAAGCGACGTGAACACAAATATGCCGAATACATCATGAGCATGGTGATGCCAACTGACTCCAACTGTATGGATCCCAGATGGAGCTCCTAGTGGGTACCCTTGCATAGGATCCATAACAAAGATACCTGAAAACACCAAGCTTACTCCAAATATACCAAGTAATAAAGGCCCCCACCTCGCACCATGCCCAGGATATAGTGAACGTCTTAGCCCCACAGCAAAAGCAACCATCAGAAGTCCAGCTATGATAAAGTTGGTAATTTGGACCCACCCTCTGTCACCAAGACTTAGCGCACTAACTGGATGGTATAAGGGGGCATAACCTATACGAGTTGCTCCATCGAGTAGAAAAACGAATACAAACATGGTAGAACCAACTATACCGCTACCCAATAAATATTTGGTCATCCTTTGTGAATGCCAATGTGATGCTACCCTTCCCCCATTTATCAATATCATCATTCCCCTTCTTATATTATATATCTAATTATAAGGATCAAAAGGTCGTGATCACAGTGACATATGTAATTGATATTCCTTGAGTATCATGAAAGACTTACATCTGAAAAGCAAACCGTTCATGGGCAATTTTTATAAACGATTTACATATGAAAGAAGACAAAAAAGGAATGGCATCTACGCGACATACCAATCCCCATTCTTACTTTTGATAAACCTTTATCATATTCTTTTTAATTACCTGAAACCATTTTAAAAAAAGGTTGATCAAAACGGCTTATTCCTTATAAGAATTTAGTTCAGTCTTTATAATAAAGTTTGATCTCTTTTGTTGTATGATCTTCAACTAAAACCTGTTACTTGAAGAAAGAGTATTATAATTTAAGTAATAAAACCTTCTTTTCATAGTTGTCTAAACACCATTGAAACTTCTTTAAAATATGATTGTTAATTTGTTCCCTATCATGGTCAAGTTCTTCAAACCCAAACTCCCCATAAAAACGCTTTAATTCTTCAAATGGTAGACAGTAAACTTCTTTTAAATTCCTTTTTTTAGCTTCATTTACCAAGTAATCAACTAATTCTCTTGCAAGCGATTGTCCTCTGAACTCATCTAATACATATATACCGCCAATTTCAGCTTCTTCTTCATTAAGATAAACAACTCTTCCTACGCCTGCAAATTTATTATTATATGTAACTATTGCAATTGTTTCATTTTCTAAATTACTCGGCACAAAGCCTATTTTTTGATATTGTTCATTTACCCATTGGAGTTCCTTTTTAGTTACTAATTTTATTCCCATGTCTTTTTCACCTTCCAAATTAGCTTATCCTGGTCACTAGTGTTAATAAAACAGGCATCTAGTTTTCTCTAATACGGATCCTTTTGTTAACTTACTCTATACTTTCTCGGATAATGATAAAAACAAAGGACTTCTTTATTAACAATCATTTTCCAATATTTAAATATTAGCAGCCATTTACTTTCCGTCATAAAGCTAACCTTTATAAACAGTTTAATTGCTTAGTTAGGAAATACTACAATATGAAAGGAGATTTTTATGAGAAAGACTAATCTAATGTTTGTAATTTTGTCCATTATGTTATTATATTCACCAGTTAATGTCTATGCAAAACCTACGGAAGACTCAGAGCAGCTTAGGTTACAGGATATGCTTATGAACATGCTCGCTCCTTATATTCAAAAGGATTTACAGAGCTATTATTATCCAAATATAATAAAGGATTTTGGACCTCACGTTACTCCATGGAAAATCGAAATTATCCAAACTAAGAGAGCACAACACTTCCGTGGTTTTATATTAGATATTACATTTGATATAGAGCCTACCGATGGTGGACATAATATTTCTATTGGCAAAGATCGAATGACCTACCGAGTTTCCTATGGACCTGAGGTTAAGTTGATAAACCATACTCACTTAGAGACATATAAATACCCTCCTGACTGACAAAAAACAAGACTGTTATTCTATTAACCTGACTCGTTAGACAAATTAGCATGAAAGGGACTCCGATTCGAAGTCCCTTTTCTTACTCCTTTTTTGTAAATTCTCCATTATGAACTTCCAAAAGGATATCCCAATCATTTATCCATTCTTTTTTATTGCCTGTTTTCTAAAATATTGTGGTTTTTTCAGCAAAAGGTAATTATTCGTGACAACGATAAGTATTAATATTCAGATTATATTGATAAAAATACCCCATTAGTGTAAAATTACACTATGCAGAAATTGGAAGGGGTGTGAATTTTAATGACGTTTTTATCTATGATTGGTGTGTTGATTTTAGGTATAGTAATCTTAGTAATAGGGTTTGCAACAAAAAAATTATGGTTGAAAATAATTTCTATTGTTCCTCTTGTTATATCTTCGGTTCAAATCATTTATGTATTGTTTATGGTTGGTTAACTAAAAACAGGTTCATTTCTTCTTAAAATTCGCAAATAGTTCATTCACTTAGTAATTTGTATCGGAATAGAAGCTAAAGAAAATCTTAATTACAGTTTCGTTTTCATATAACGAAACTGTTTTTATATGCAAAAATCATCTTGCTCACCATCTTGCAAATCAATTTAAGCAGCTCTTAGTTCCTCAATCGTTGCGTAATTGGATCCCCTGCAACACCCCAATAATAACGAATTAATCTGCTCCTCAAAAGGTAATTTTTTATTTAGTTGGAGAAAACGGAACCAATACAGGTAATTGTCTAACCATCGGGTCGAAACCCCTTGAAATCTATCCAGCCACCGCTTTAATTGGTTATGGTAGCTGTTTACGTGTTGAATATGGTAGATATGCTTTCGTACATAAATCCCTTTTCTTGCATTGATGGTTTCGTGCGGTAGTTTCTTCAACTTGGCGAATTTCTTGTAATTTGTCGCCGTATCGGTACACAAGATACTGGATGAATCGATAAAATCCCCCAACACACTCTCGATTTCAGAGGCAGTTGTTCTCCCATAGCCATTTTTACGACTGATGATATTGCCGTTTCTATCCATTGCCACCAGGATGCTTACCTGACTTTTACTGATCCCACGCTCAGGAGCCACTCCACCACGTTTACGAGACTTCCTGTGAGAGATATGCTTGCTTCCCTTCATACTTTCTAGGAGGTAAGTTTCATCGCTTTCAATGACACCTTGAAGAACACTGTCACCAATGGAACGGACAGCATTTAACACTTTATGCCTCCAGTAGAATGCCGTAGATATATGGATATTCAGACGCTTTACAATTTTGGGAAGGGTGTATCCTTCCACCATCAACTCGATGTACTGAAGCCACAGATGAGGTTTATGTGTGCCTCCTATGGGAGTATTGGTCATATCGTTGAAAGTCTTAAAGCAATCCTTACATTTATAGCGTTGGCGACCACGATATTTTCCGTGTCGAACTACCGCAGTTGATCCACAATGAACACACCCAAGTCCCTCGCTGAAACGAGTTTCGCGAATGTTGGAGATAAACTTGGCAATATCGGATTTGATGGAAGTTTTATCCCGTTCCAAAGCACGAATAAACTTATCCTTTTCTACGTCAGGCAAATGATTAAAAGTTTGATATACCTTTTTCCACATCGGAACTACCTCCCGTACATACGTTCTTTATAGTATTATATGAGAGTAGAATAATATCCACAATATTTACGAAAACAGGCTTTTTATTCTATTAAAAGCCCTTATAAACAAAAAAGCCCTATATTACTGTAAACAGAAGAAGCCATTGTGGGAAATAGATTGATCAGAATGGATTCTTTCTTTGTACTGTGTTTTTCAAATTTTATAAGAAAGTTTAATCATTTTCCACCTGCGTTATTCCACAATCGCGCTTCGTTTGAGAAAGATCGGGTATACTGAAAATTAGTGGTATTAGTTGAAGACCAATTAAACCACGACTAAAATAATAATGCTATCAAGTTACATTAAAAAATTTATCCGTTTCTTCAAGCACCTTTTCTATATTGTCTATCAGCAAAGCATGCCCGGCGTTTATTGGTGAATAACTGAATTTAATTCCAGCCTTCTTCAAATCCTCAATTAATTCAAGGGTCATTTCTTCAGAAGTTAATAGATCATTTTTTCCCCAAATCACTAGGATTGGCGCATGAATATTTTTTATTTCCCCAGTACCTTCAACAACACCATTAGACACTGTACTTATGTTGAAAATATTCGCTGCATGTGCAGCATCAAGCATATTCCGCTGCTGAGTTGCACTTATTAAATATTTTCGATACTGTTCATCATTTGGTTGGTTAATTGAATATAGTAATTGATCCATAGCTGCTTTGAAAAAGGTTTGGTTATTAGTTCTCTGTGCATCTAACATCATACTCAATCCAGGGGCAGTAGCTATTTGATCTTTTGAATGAATTCTTTCACCATTTGCATTAAAAGCTGGGTAGCCTCGTGTAGACATGGAGGAAAGCAAAACCATTTTATTTACATGTTCTGGGTAATCAGCAGCAAACTGCATGGCTACACCACCACCGTTTGACCACCCTATTAAATAAACTTTCTTCAAATCTAATTGATCAACAAATTGTTTAAGATCTTCCGAAAAATCTCTTATAGAATTTATAGACTTATGATAGGTTGAATTCCCATACCCACGTAAATCGACTGCATAAATTGTATAAATTGAATCCATTTTTTCAAATAACAAATCATATTGAACGGATGATGCCATATTTCCATGAATTAAAAGTACAACATGTTCTCCGCCTTGCCTTTTTATATAGGAAAGATTTTCGCCATTATTCAATCTAATATTCATAAAAGTCCTCCTTTTTTGAACACAAAAAGCTGCCAGAAAATACGTTTTCGAATTTCACGGAGAAGTAGTATTTTAACGCTTATGCTTTTGGACCGGCTACAACTCGCAATAAAATATCGGCTCCGGAATTTGGTAAACTTCGTCTACAGGCATATTGAACGTTATCAATATTGTTCTGGATCCGTCGTAGGGTAACGGCCGCCTATATTCCATATTGTCAGTTTTGCTCTATGATCCTCAATAAACGAAAGGACCGCTAGATGCGTTTTTTCAGGATTGTCTTCCTTGAGAAGGATAGTCTATTTCTGCTGGTAATGAGAAGATCTTCTATAGTGTAGGATGCTCTAGTGAGGTATATGGATCGTTAATGCCATGCTTCTACATTCATTGTACCGTGTTGTGTTTTCATTTCCCAGTGCTCTTTCTCTCGCGGATAGATTGACAATGGTTTAACTACGGGAAGTTTTCTAAGTCAAAGGAAACTCGCCTTTGTTGGTGATGGCATGTTGGTTTATAAAATAATGCATATGTGCGATGTTGTCAACAGAAACTTTTCTAAGACGTATTTCATCCCTGATTTCTCGCAAAATCTCTTTTAGTCTTTACTCCCTTTAAACTAGTTGAACGACCCATAACCAAGGATTATTATCTGTTCCAATACTGTACCTCGTTCTGCTTAATCCACTGTTCAATCTTAGATGTTCGATTTCTTTTCAACATAAAAACACCCCTTTAGATAATCATATCTAAAGGGGTATAGTTTCGCGACTTTCTTCAAAACATCGCATCTTTTTTATAAACATCGCGATTTTATTTCAGAGCTACAATTTGTGTTTTGAACAATAAATAAATTACTCCACCGTCACGCTCTTCGCAAGGTTTCTTGGCTTATCAACATCACAATCTCTGTGTAATGCTGCGTAGTAAGAGATCAGCTGTAGTGGGATAACAGAAACAAGTGGAGATAGTAATTCGTTTACCGCTGGGATAACGAAGCTGTCTTCTTCTGTTTCTAGGCCTTTCATGGAAATGATACAAGGGTTTGCACCGCGGGCTACTACCTCTTTGACGTTACCGCGGATGCTTAAGTCTACTTGTTCTTGTGTAGAAATAGCGATAACTGGTGTACCATTTTCGATTAGAGCGATTGTTCCGTGTTTTAGTTCTCCTCCAGCAAATCCTTCTGCTTGGATGTAGGAGATTTCTTTTAGCTTTAATGCACCTTCAAGACCTACATAGTAGTCCATTGTACGGCCGATGAAGAAGCAGTTTCTTGTTGTTGATAAGAATTTACGTGCAAGGTTTTCTAGCTCTTCTTTTTCGTCACATAGAATTTCCATCGCATTTGCCACGATTCCAAGGTCTTGCACGAGGTCGAATTCTACTGTGTGCCCTTTTGCTTCAGCAAGTACGGAAGCGAAAATTGCTAGTACTCCTAATTGTGCTGTGTAAGCTTTTGTAGAAGCAACGGCAATTTCTGGACCAGCGTGAAGAAGTAATGTGTAATCTGCTTCACGAGAAAGCGTCGAGCCTTGTACGTTTGTAATCGTTAATGCTGGGTGGCCTAAATCCTTTACTTGAACAAGCACAGCACGGCTATCCGCAGTTTCTCCGCTTTGAGAAATGAAGATGAATAGTGGCTTTTCAGAAAGAATTGGCATGTTGTAGTTAAACTCACTTGCTACGTGTACTTCTACTGGTACTTTTGCAAGCTTTTCGATCATTTGGCTACCAACTAGACCTGCATGGTAACTAGTTCCCGCCGCTACGATGTAGATGCGGTCTGCTTGTTGCGTTGCTTGGATGATGTCGGTATCAATCGTTAAGATACCAGTTTCATCTTGATATTTTTGGATGAGCTTACGAATTACTAATGGCTGCTCATCGATTTCTTTTAACATGTAATGTGGGTATGTGCCTTTTTCTATATCACTTGCATCAATTTCTGCTGTATATGGAGCGCGCTCCACGATCTCACCGTTTAGCTTTTTGAGTGTAACGGCTTCTTTTCTCACGATAACCATTTCTTTGTCCATTAACTCAACAAATTGGTCCGTAACTTGAATCATTGCCATTGCGTCACTAGCTACAACGTTAAAGTCATCTCCAACACCTACTAGTAATGGGCTTTTGTTTTTCCCAACATAGATCGTTTCTGGATCTTCGTTATCGACTAATGCAATCGCATAAGAACCTTTAAGAATTGCCAAAGTACGACGTAAAGCTTCTTCGATGTGTGATCCTTCTTGTGCAAATTTCTCGATGATTTGTACAACAACCTCTGTGTCTGTTTCACTCACAAGGTTTACATCTTGAAGATATTCACGCTTTAGGATTGCATAGTTCTCAATTACACCATTATGCACAAGTGTGAAACGTCCAGAAGTACTTTGATGTGGATGCGCATTTACTTTACTAGGTACACCGTGTGTTGCCCAACGTGTATGACCGATTCCAACAGAAGCTGTTACATCATTATCCACAATTGCACGAAGGTCTGCGATACGACCTTTCTCTTTGAATACGTGAACACCCATTTCGTTCATAACAGCAATACCAGCTGAGTCATAGCCACGGTATTCTAATTTTTCTAAGCCTTTTAAAAGAATTTCCTTTGTATCTTGTGTTCCAATATATCCTACGATTCCGCACATGTTAGTTTTCCTCCCAAAGTAGCAGGGACAAGAAAGCACACCATAATAAAGGGACAGTCCTGCCCCCACATTACCTATAAATTATTTTTTTAAATCATAGTACCAGTCTTTGTACATAAAGTTGCCTTTATGCTTTAAACTGATCTTTATCGGTTGTGATTGGCAACCGGGAGGCATCCGCCGAAATATCGATAAACCTCCACCTCGTCAACTAAGCTATCATTTCCGTACAATGCTTAGTTCAGGCGCTTTTGGTAAAACTCTCTAACATCTATGCTCCTTTCTATTCTTGAATAACAACAAATAATATCTTACATTCCTTTCCTCTTTTCGTCAATCTTTTTACTAATTCTCTTCCAGTAAATAGAAAGGAATTATAATAAAAGATATGCATACACTGCATGAAGGGTGCGGTGTATGCATATCTTTCTCTTTGTTATAGCTTATTATTCTGTTCCCATTTCCTCACGTACAACAGCAACAATTTTTTCAACATATTCATCGCAAAGCTCTTGAGTTGGTGCTTCTGCCATTACACGTACTAATGGCTCTGTTCCAGATGGACGCACAAGGATACGACCATTTCCACCCATTTCCGCTTCCACTGCCTCGATAACAGCTTTTACTTTTTCATTCTCTGTAACATGGTGCTTGTCCGTTACTCTCACGTTCACAAGTAGTTGCGGGAATTTCGTCATTTCGCTGGCTAGCTCTGATAAGCTTTTCTTCGTTAGCTTCATGATATTAACTAGCTGTAATCCAGTAAGCATGCCATCTCCTGTAGTGTTGTAATCAAGGAAAATGATGTGTCCAGACTGCTCTCCACCTAATAGGAAGTTGCCATTCTTCATTTCTTCCACTACATAACGGTCTCCAACAGCTGTTTGCTTTGTTTCCACATTATGTGCTTCTAACGCTTTGTAGAAGCCTAAATTACTCATGACAGTCGACACTACCGTGTTATGACGAAGACGACCGTGCTCACTTAAATACTTCGCACAAATGAACATGATTTCGTCACCATCGACGATTTGCCCTTTTTCATCAACTGCAATAATGCGGTCTCCATCTCCGTCAAACGCTAACCCAATGTCTGCGCCTTTTTCTAGCACTAATTTTGCAAGTGTTTCTGGATGTGTAGAGCCAACACCCTCATTTATGTTTAAGCCGTTAGGAGCTGATCCCATCGTTGAGATGTCTGCTTCTAAATCAGCAAAAAGATGCGTTGCGTGAGAAGAAGTTGCACCGTGTGCACAGTCTAAAGCAATATGTATGCCAGAGAAATCTTCATCTACAGTTTGTTTTAAGAATTGAAGGTACTTTTGCCCGCCTTCGAAATAATCATTTACTTGACCAAGGTCTGCTCCAACAGGACGTGGTAGCTGATCTTTCTCTTCATCTAGAAGCGCCTCAATTTCCGCTTCTTGGTCATCTGATAGCTTAAATCCGTCTGGCCCAAAGAATTTAATCCCATTATCTTGTACCGGGTTGTGTGATGCAGAAATCATAACACCTGCTTGAGCTCCCAATGCTTTTGTTAAGTAGGCAACACCTGGTGTTGAAATGACACCTAACCGCATTACTTCCGCTCCAATTGATAGTAAGCCTGCAACTAAAGCTCCCTCTAACATATGACCAGAAATACGTGTATCACGACCTATTAAAACTTTCGGACGAGTGTGATCTTTTGTTAATACATAACCTCCGAAACGTCCGAGTCTAAATGCAAGTTCTGGCGTAAGTTCCGAGTTTGCAACTCCACGCACTCCATCCGTACCAAAATATTTACCCATCAGTAAATCGCTCCTTTTTACTACTCTCTAATTTCTATTAATCTAAATTTCACATTTCGTTTCGGTAAATCCCACGACACATTTTGCGGGCCATTTATCTCAAGAGGCAACTCATGGGCTCCCTCACCAAGGTCCGTCACATTAATGTACATTTCCATATCAGTGCTGTTTAACCCCTCAAGCACACTTGGTGCGCCTAATACGGTTAAGTCCATCAATCCATTTTCTGGGTCTATCATTTCTAGCTCTAGGTTAGCAGATAACCCGATATATTTAATAGGTAAATTAGTGAAAGTCTTTTGTTCTTCCTTTTCTACCTCTACTTTTATATTAATCTTCTCTGGCACCACTCGTCTTACTCCATCAGGTACAGGAACATCGACCTCAATCGTTGTACTTTTTGTAATTTTAGTCAAATCAAGATCAATGTTATCCAGGTATTCGATTTTATCAATTACGCCCTTTGGTCCATAAATCGTTACTTCATTCGGGGTTGCCTCGACTTTTTTAATGCTCAAGTCTTCTTTTAAAGAGCCTTTTCGATTGATTCTCAGTGGAACTGCTTTATATGGACTAGTAATAGGTACGCTTACGTCTACTACCGCTGGCTCTACTTCGACATTTAAGGTATTACCCTCTCGGTCATATACGGTTACTCTCGATTGTTGCTCGATGGATTCATTGACTCCCTTTAAATCCACTCTCGCTTTCACTAATGCAATGCTATCAATAAGCTCTTTAGATCCTGTCACCTTTACGATATTCGGTTTTACAATCGGCTGCTCTGGTTGGTAGCCTTCTCCTATTTGTGCTCTGTTTATAAAATCAACCTCAACAGGAAAATCCTCGGTGATTTTTTCTTGAATAGTTACAGAAGCGACTCCTGGCTCAATCGTAACATCTAGTTTATTAGATATATTTCGCCATTGTAAAGGTACTTGATGAGTCCCTATTTCCAGGTTACTTAAATCTAAGTACACTTCGAAATCCTTTTGAAGCGCTGCTGGCTTCACTGTTCCAGTTGGTCCTTCTAAGGTAACTGCCACACTCTGTGGAAGACCGGATACTACTAAATTATCCCGATCATAATAGGCAGAAACCGGAACATCTGTAACAGTTTCCACATCAACGCTTCTACTAGGGAATGGGGAAGGAGTGCTACTGCCTCTTTGTTGGGTGGACGTCGTGTCAATATTAACGGACATGTAGAGCATAAATGCTAGTAGTAAGGCAATAATCTTCATGATCCATCGTTTATTTATAAACTTATCCATCCTTCTTCACCCTCCATTGCCAGCGTGTTGAGGAAGCTGTTTTCATACTAGTTTCCATTTCCTTCATTAATAACTCACTGAATAGCTCTGGTTCTAAATCTCGATGAAGCTCGCCATTCTTCGTTACAGAAATACTTCCTGTTTCCTCAGAAACAATAATCGTTACACTATCTGTTACTTCACTAATTCCTAATGCTGCACGATGTCTTGTCCCTAATTCTTTAGAAATAAATGGGCTCTCAGACAACGGTAAATAACAAGCAGCTGCAGCAACCTGATTCTTTTGTAAAATAACTGCTCCATCGTGAAGAGGCGTATTCGGGATAAAAATATTGATTAATAGCTCAGATGAAACTCTCGCTTGTAACGGAATTCCCGTTTCTATGTAATCTCCCATACCTGTTTCTCTTTCAATTGTTATAAGAGCCCCAATACGTCGCTTTGCCATGTATTGAACAGACTTCACGACAGCTTCTACCATTTTCGCATGTTCCTCTTCATCCGGAATGCCACTTCTAGAGAACAACTTCCCTCTACCTAATTGTTCCAGTGCCCGACGTAGCTCTGGTTGGAATATTATAATAACTGCTAAAAATCCCCAAGTTAACGCTTGGTCCATCAACCATTGTAAAGTGCTTAGTCCCAAAAAGCTACTGATAATTCTAACCACAACAATAACGGTAATTCCCTTTAATAGCTGAACAGCTTTAGTTCCACGTATTACCATGATGAGCTTGTATATGACAAACCACACCAATAATATATCTATCACATTTGCTAAATAATTTATATAGGGTATATCTCCAAAAGGTATCTCAAAAGGCATTCTCACACTTCCTTTGTCAGTACAAGATTTATGTATCAAGTACGAAAACCGTAACTATGTTATTATAACATAAATTTAATGCTAGTTAATAAAACCACGATGAACTGTATATTCAGGCTTGATAAGTAAAGTGGCCCTCTTTAAACATCCTGTTGATCTCCGTGCTAGGTGTTCGCTTTCCGCGGGCGGTCTCGGGAGCCTCCTCGGCGAAAAGTACGCCTGCGGGGTCTCCCTTGACACGCTCCTCCCGCAGGAGTCTCACACCTTGCACTCCGATCAACAGAGGAGACGGGCTAAACATAACGTTTAATGAGCCATAGTCTTGTATTAATCTCCCATGTTGAAAGTTAACACTATAGCAACTTTGTCATGGCCTCTTACGAACAGAAGTGTCTTTGTGGTTGAACAATATTCTATACTTATTTTATTTTTTCCTTAACACAGAAAAAGATGCTTGATTGTTCAAGCATCTTAGACGAACTATTCTTCAAATATACTTAGTGCTTTGGTAAATCCATCTTTGATTGAAAACCAGATCCAATCAAACAATTCGTTAATTTCTTTAATATCTCCGGTTACTTGTCCTGCTGATGCCAGATAGTTCTCCCCGTTGATTACAGTCACATTCCCTTTGACTTCGCCTTCTACACGAATGTTTCCGTTCTTCACCACGACGTCCCCTTCAACGACCTTACCATTAGGAACAACGACCGTACTATCCTCTAAAACTAAATTGGGTTGATTAGTGAAAGATAATTCATCTTTCTGCCAGTTCCCAAACATACTACCTGTCATTAAAATAAAGAAAATCGCTGCCGCAACGAATAACGGATGACTCCTCATCCATCTGTTCATTCCAATCGTTTTCTTTTCTTTCGGCAAACTGTTCATCACTCGTTGCGTGAAATCATTTGGTGCTGCTATATGAGATGTACTTTGTACAAGGGCCATCGCCTTCTCTAACTCATGAAATTGTTGATAACAATTCTGACATTCTTGAAGATGAGCCTTTAGCTCTTGTTCTTGGACTTTCTCTAAATCACCATCTAAATACTCATGCATTTGCTGGACGACATGTTCCGGACATTCTTTCATTTTTTCTTACACCTCCAGAATTAAACATGGCGCAATTGCTGCCTTAGTGCTTCTCGCCCTCTGTGTATTCTTGTTTTTACGGTACCTACTGGGATTTCGAGTATCTCGCTTATTTCAATTAATGAGAGCTCATCAATGTACTTTAAAACGATTACGGAGCGATATTTATCTGGAAGCTTTAAAATCTGCCTTTGAATTTCATTTTGAAGCTCCATACTTGCAACCTCTTCCTCAGGTAACGCAATATCTGCTGCGACTTGAGAATACATCGTTAACCCATCCGTTCCAGCAACTTCCGCATCCAAATAATAATCTGGTTTTTTCTTTCGTATTCGATCAATTGTTAGGTTTGTCGCAATACGGTAGAGCCATGTCGAGAATTTTCGGTTTGTATCATAGCTGTTTATATTAATATATGCTCGAATAAACGCTTCCTGTGCAACATCTTCTGCCTCATGTGCGTTTCCTACCATACGATAAACAAGCTGATAGATTTTATCCTTGAAAATCTCAACTATTTCTCCAAACGCATCTTGATCGCCCTTTTTTATCTGCTTAATTCTCTTTTTTATGAGTTCTTCCATTCCGTTCCCCCGTTGTCTGGCGGTCTTCTATACATACGGACCTAGCCTAAAAAGGTTTCATTTTTTTCTATAATTATATTTTAACAAAAAATAACTAAAAATGTTTAGAAAAGGATAAATCAGGGTACTTTTTACTAAAATTATTTTTTCTCATTCTATAAAAGAGGAGTGTTTTCCAGTGTCTACCCACGCTACCGTCTATTTAGAAAATGCAATTGAGAGAAAAAGGGAAGAAATGATTAGTCTGTCCTTTAACAATCATCTTCAATCAAAAGAAGTAATAGATGCAAGCACCTCACTTGACTCCTTAATCAATCAATATTTGCAACTTCAAAGAACAAAAGCGTAAGCGCCTCGTTCAGCCCCAACCAGCATAAGACAGTTTTCGGACGAGGTTGTTCTTTGGCCACCGCAGAAAACTGTCTTATGACCTCGAGGGGCTAGGCGCTGGAGCTGGACGTAACTACCCTAGCTTAAAAACCTTGTCCTAAAAGCGTATTTTATACTTTCTTACCAAATAAAAAAATTTGCCAGCAACGAATTAATCGTTGCTGGCAAATTTTTTTAAAGTAACTTTTCACCAAAAAGTGACCCCATCAACGCAACTGCAACAGTTGCCGTTTTATTTCGCTCATCAAGAATTGGGTTCACTTCCACAAACTCTGCTGAAGTTAAAATATTTGCTTCCTCCAGCATTTCCATCGCTAAATGACTTTCTCTGTATGAAATTCCACCTAAAACTGGTGTTCCTACTCCAGGTGCGTCATGCGGATCTAAGCCATCTAAATCTAAAGAAAGATGTACGCCATCTGTTCGTTCTTTTAGATACGCAATCGCTTCCTCCATCACCGCTGTCATACCCATTCTATCTATCTCATGCATCGTAAATACTTTAATGCCTTTTTCCTTTATAAGTACTTTCTCCCCTTCATCTAAAGAGCGCGCACCGATAATCACAATATTTTCCGGCTTTATCTTCGTTTCATAGCCACCGATACCAGTTAAGGTCGGATTTCCTAAGCCAAGGCTTACCGCAAGTGGCATCCCATGAATATTACCTGAAGGAGATGTCTCACCTGTATTTAAATCCCCATGCGCATCATACCAAATCACGCCCATATTAGGATAATGCTTCGCAAGTCCAGCAATCGTACCAATGGCAATACTGTGATCTCCACCTAATACTAAAGGAAACTTCCCTTGTGTGACCACTCCATCTACCTTTGCAGCAAGCGTCTCACTAGCCTCCGCAACCGCTTTCAAATTTTTTAAATTGCTTTCATTAGAAGTTGTTCTCTCCCTGGATCCAATCTCGATATCACCTAGATCCTCAATTGTATGCTGTAACTTCTCTAACCTATCAACTACTCCAGCATAGCGAATCGCACTAGGACCCATATCCACACCTCGGCGTGTTTGTCCTAAGTCCATTGGTACACCAATAATACTAATATCCTTTTTCATGAACAGTGTCCTCCCTTTTCCCTATTACTATCATTGTATAGTGAAAAGACCTATGACTCAACTCGACATATTATTGAATATATATGCAGTTCTAAATTATTAAACAGTTTTTAGCATTTCTGATTCTGAGCTTGTCGGCGCTACAGACACCTTTCTTTTCGAGAAATACAAAAAACCTCAGACTGATATAATAGTCTAAGGTTTATCTATGTAATATTCTCTTTTGAAATGCTCTTGATGAATCCTAGTGGAATCAAATAGTTATACTATTATCATTTTAAATAAATTATGTGCCATGAAGGATTCGAACCTTCGACCCTCTGATTAAAAGTCAGATGCTCTACCTACTGAGCTAATGGCACGTTGGCTGGGCTAGCTGGATTCGAACCAACGCATGTCGCAGTCAAAGTGCGATGCCTTACCGCTTGGCTATAGCCCATCGAAGTTACTTCGTGGATTACTCTCACGAAAATGCTACATAAAAAAATCAAACCTATTTAAGTTAATTACTAACTTCATTTAGTATCTCTACTATTCAGGTGTTTATACAGCTTTCCAAACAAAAACTCCGGAATTCACATTCAGAAGTTAAATGGTGGAGGGGGGCAGATTCGAACTGCCGAACCCGAAGGAGCGGATTTACAGTCCGCCGCGTTTAGCCACTTCGCTACCCCTCCAAAAGGGTATATGGTGGAGGATGACGGGATCGAACCGCCGACCCCCTGCTTGTAAGGCAGGTGCTCTCCCAGCTGAGCTAATCCTCCGTAAAATAAAAAAATGGTGACCCGTACGGGATTCGAACCCGTGTTACCGCCGTGAAAGGGCGGTGTCTTAACCGCTTGACCAACGGGCCTATATAATATTGTCTAAGCTTCCAACCGGATTCGAACCGGTGACCTCTTCCTTACCATGGAAGTGCTCTACCTGCTGAGCTATGGAAGCATGGCTCCACCAGTAGGATTCGAACCTACGACCCTTCGGTTAACAGCCGAATGCTCTACCGCTGAGCTATGGTGGAACAATACTAGCCTGGCAACGTCCTACTCTCACAGGGGGACAGCCCCCAACTACCATCGGCGCTGAAGAGCTTAACTTCCGTGTTCGGTATGGGAACGGGTGTGACCTCTTCGCTATCGCCACCAGACAAATAATATTATATGTTTTTCAGAAAGAAAACAAGAGAATATTCCTCTTTTTATATTCTTTCAAAACTAGATAACGTATTTTCATATCAAGATTCACTAAGTATCGTTCATTGTTTTTGGGTTAAGTCCTCGATCGATTAGTATTCGTCAGCTGCACATGTCGCCACGCTTCCACCTCGAACCTATCTACCTGATCATCTTTCAGGGATCTTACTAGCCGAAGCTAAAGGAAATCTCATCTTGAGGGGGGCTTCATGCTTAGATGCTTTCAGCACTTATCCCGTCCGCACGTAGCTACCCAGCTATGCCTTTGGCAAGACAACTGGTACACCAGAGGTGCGTCCATCCCGGTCCTCTCGTACTAAGGACAGCTCCTCTCAAATTTCCTGCGCCCACGACGGATAGGGACCGAACTGTCTCACGACGTTCTGAACCCAGCTCGCGTACCGCTTTAATGGGCGAACAGCCCAACCCTTGGGACCGACTACAGCCCCAGGATGCGATGAGCCGACATCGAGGTGCCAAACCTCCCCGTCGATGTGGACTCTTGGGGGAGATAAGCCTGTTATCCCCGGGGTAGCTTTTATCCGTTGAGCGATGGCCCTTCCATGCGGAACCACCGGATCACTAAGCCCGACTTTCGTCCCTGCTCGACTTGTAGGTCTCGCAGTCAAGCTCCCTTGTGCCTTTACACTCTACGAATGATTTCCAACCATTCTGAGGGAACCTTTGGGCGCCTCCGTTACTCTTTAGGAGGCGACCGCCCCAGTCAAACTGCCCACCTGACACTGTCTCCCAGCCCGATAAGGGCTGCGGGTTAGAATTTCAATACAGCCAGGGTAGTATCCCACCGACGCCTCCACCGAAGCTAGCGCTCCGGCTTCTCAGGCTCCTACCTATCCTGTACAAGCTGTACCAAAATTCAATATCAGGCTACAGTAAAGCTCCACGGGGTCTTTCCGTCCTGTCGCGGGTAACCTGCATCTTCACAGGTACTATAATTTCACCGAGTCTCTGGTTGAGACAGTGCCCAGATCGTTACGCCTTTCGTGCGGGTCGGAACTTACCCGACAAGGAATTTCGCTACCTTAGGACCGTTATAGTTACGGCCGCCGTTTACTGGGGCTTCGGTTCAAAGCTTCGCTTGCGCTAACCTCTCCCCTTAACCTTCCAGCACCGGGCAGGCGTCAGCCCCTATACTTCGCCTTACGGCTTCGCAGAGACCTGTGTTTTTGCTAAACAGTCGCCTGGGCCTATTCACTGCGGCTCTCTCGGGCTTTAACACCCTAACAGAGCACCCCTTCTCCCGAAGTTACGGGGTCATTTTGCCGAGTTCCTTAACCAGAGTTCTCTCGCTCACCTTAGGATTCTCTCCTCGCCTACCTGTGTCGGTTTGCGGTACGGGCACCATACTCCTCGCTAGAGGCTTTTCTTGGCAGTGTGAAATCAGGAACTTCGGTACTATATTTCCCTCGCCATCACAGCTCAGCCTTATATGAGAAGCGGATTTGCCTACTTCTCAGCCTTGCTGCTTGGACGCGCATATCCAACAGCGCGCTTACCCTATCCTTCTGCGTCCCCCCATTGCTCAAACGGAGTGGAGGTGGTACAGGAATATCAACCTGTTATCCATCGCCTACGCCTTTCGGCCTCGGCTTAGGTCCCGACTAACCCTGAGCGGACGAGCCTTCCTCAGGAAACCTTAGGCATTCGGTGGAAGGGATTCTCACCCTTCTTTCGCTACTCATACCGGCATTCTCACTTCTAAGCGCTCCACCAGTCCTTCCGGTCTAGCTTCAACGCCCTTAGAACGCTCTCCTACCACTGTTCAAAGAACAGTCCGCAGCTTCGGTGATACGTTTAGCCCCGGTACATTTTCGGCGCAGAGTCACTCGACCAGTGAGCTATTACGCACTCTTTAAATGGTGGCTGCTTCTAAGCCAACATCCTGGTTGTCTAAGCAACTCCACATCCTTTTCCACTTAACGTATACTTTGGGACCTTAGCTGGCGGTCTGGGCTGTTTCCCTCTTGACTACGGATCTTATCACTCGCAGTCTGACTCCCATAGATAAGTCTTTGGCATTCGGAGTTTGACTGAATTCGGTAATCCGATGAGGACCCCTAGTCCAATCAGTGCTCTACCTCCAAGACTCTAACATATGAGGCTAGCCCTAAAGCTATTTCGGAGAGAACCAGCTATCTCCAGGTTCGATTGGCATTTCACCCCTACCCACACCTCATCCGCTCACTTTTCAACGTGAGTCGGTTCGGGCCTCCATTCAGTGTTACCTGAACTTCACCCTGGACATGGGTAGATCACCTGGTTTCGGGTCTACGACCACGTACTCATTCGCCCTATTCAGACTCGCTTTCGCTACGGCTCCGTCTCATCGACTTAACCTTGCACGGGATCGTAACTCGCCGGTTCATTCTACAAAAGGCACGCTATCACCCATTAACGGGCTCTAACTACTTGTAGGCACACGGTTTCAGGATCTATTTCACTCCCCTTCCGGGGTGCTTTTCACCTTTCCCTCACGGTACTGGTTCACTATCGGTCACTAGGGAGTATTTAGCCTTGGGAGATGGTCCTCCCTGCTTCCGACGGGATTTCTCGTGTCCCGCCGTACTCAGGATCCACTCAGGAGGGAACGAAGTTTCAACTACAGGGTTTTTACCTTCTACGACGGACCTTTCCAGGTCGCTTCATTTACCCCGTTCCTTTGTAACTCCATGTTGAGTGTCCTACAACCCCAAGAGGCAAGCCTCTTGGTTTGGGCTAATTCCGTTTCGCTCGCCGCTACTCAGGAAATCGCATTTGCTTTCTCTTCCTCCGGGTACTAAGATGTTTCAGTTCCCCGGGTCTGCCTTCAGTACCCTATGTATTCAGGTAAAGATACTACTCCATTACGAGTAGTGGGTTTCCCCATTCGGAAATCTCCGGATCAAAGCTTACTTACAGCTCCCCGAAGCATATCGGTGTTAGTCCCGTCCTTCATCGGCTCCTAGTGCCAAGGCATCCACCGTGCGCCCTTAATAACTTAACCGTTGACAAACTTAATTGTCGTGTTTTTCGATAACAGCGATGTTATCTAAAAGAAAATTACTAAGATGAACGATACTTGTGAATGTATCTTGATATTACTTACGTTATCTAGTTTTCAAAGAACATACATAGCGACTGATTTCCATCATATTAAGGAGGAATTTCAGTGCGTATATAATCATTTGAGAGAATGCTCTCTCAAAACTAAACAAAACAAACAGCGTCTTTTTCCTTAGAAAGGAGGTGATCCAGCCGCACCTTCCGATACGGCTACCTTGTTACGACTTCACCCCAATCATCTGTCCCACCTTAGGCGGCTGGCTCCAAAAGGTTACCCCACCGACTTCGGGTGTTACAAACTCTCGTGGTGTGACGGGCGGTGTGTACAAGGCCCGGGAACGTATTCACCGCGGCATGCTGATCCGCGATTACTAGCGATTCCGGCTTCATGCAGGCGAGTTGCAGCCTGCAATCCGAACTGAGAACGGTTTTCTGGGATTGGCTCGACCTCGCGGTTTTGCTGCCCTTTGTACCGTCCATTGTAGCACGTGTGTAGCCCAGGTCATAAGGGGCATGATGATTTGACGTCATCCCCACCTTCCTCCGGTTTGTCACCGGCAGTCACCTTAGAGTGCCCAACTGAATGCTGGCAACTAAGATCAAGGGTTGCGCTCGTTGCGGGACTTAACCCAACATCTCACGACACGAGCTGACGACAACCATGCACCACCTGTCACTCTGTCCCCCGAAGGGGAACGCCCTATCTCTAGGGTTGGCAGAGGATGTCAAGACCTGGTAAGGTTCTTCGCGTTGCTTCGAATTAAACCACATGCTCCACCGCTTGTGCGGGCCCCCGTCAATTCCTTTGAGTTTCAGTCTTGCGACCGTACTCCCCAGGCGGAGTGCTTAATGCGTTAGCTGCAGCACTAAAGGGCGGAAACCCTCTAACACTTAGCACTCATCGTTTACGGCGTGGACTACCAGGGTATCTAATCCTGTTTGCTCCCCACGCTTTCGCGCCTCAGTGTCAGTTACAGACCAGAAAGTCGCCTTCGCCACTGGTGTTCCTCCAAATCTCTACGCATTTCACCGCTACACTTGGAATTCCACTTTCCTCTTCTGCACTCAAGTTCCCCAGTTTCCAATGACCCTCCACGGTTGAGCCGTGGGCTTTCACATCAGACTTAAGAAACCACCTGCGCGCGCTTTACGCCCAATAATTCCGGACAACGCTTGCCACCTACGTATTACCGCGGCTGCTGGCACGTAGTTAGCCGTGGCTTTCTGGTTAGGTACCGTCAAGGTGCGAGCAGTTACTCTCGCACTTGTTCTTCCCTAACAACAGAGCTTTACGACCCGAAGGCCTTCATCACTCACGCGGCGTTGCTCCATCAGACTTTCGTCCATTGTGGAAGATTCCCTACTGCTGCCTCCCGTAGGAGTCTGGGCCGTGTCTCAGTCCCAGTGTGGCCGATCACCCTCTCAGGTCGGCTACGCATCGTTGCCTTGGTGAGCCGTTACCTCACCAACTAGCTAATGCGCCGCGGGCCCATCCATAAGCGATAGCCGAAACCATCTTTCAATAAAGAACCAGGAGGTTCTTTATATTATCCGGTATTAGCTCCGGTTTCCCGAAGTTATCCCAGTCTTAAGGGCAGGTTGCCCACGTGTTACTCACCCGTCCGCCGCTAACTTACAAAAGCAAGCTTTTGTAAGTCCGCTCGACTTGCATGTATTAGGCACGCCGCCAGCGTTCGTCCTGAGCCAGGATCAAACTCTCCAATAAAGAGTTTGAGCATTTGCTCAAAATTTAACTAGCTTGTGTTACTTTTTCGTTCTTTGTTAATCATTATAGATTAACGTGGACGCTGTTGTTTTGTTTAGTTTTCAAAGATCATTTCAATCGCTTAGTCGCTCAGAGGCGACTTTATTAATATAACATGTTTCATTGTTTCGTGTCAACATGTTTTTTTATTTTCTGTCTTGCGAGCGTTTGTCTCTCGCAGCGACAAGTAATAATATATCATGGATCTCAAATAACCGTCAACCACTTTTTCAAAAAAATATAAAAAACTACTTTCATGTTGAAATTAAGCTTGAAAGTTAAGCTCCATCTATCTAATTTCTTCAATATAACAAAAAAGAAAACCTTCGTATAGGTCCCACTCCCTTCTCCTACAATCGATAGGTATCAGGGAATGCAGGAAGTTCGTAGTTCGCTTTCGTTACGCAAAGTGCAAACTATTTATTACTGCTGGTATACAGTTCTCAACTTATACACCCTTAGCAGCTTCAATTTCCTTATAATGTTTCCCTTTCCCAATTAACAGCCCTAGAACGAATATACTTTATGCATTCAGTCGGCGGAGCAACTCTCTTGAATATATTATAAAGAATTTTATAGCGTTCCTCCATGGCATGCTTTACTATCCTATCTATACGTTTATCTTCAAAATCGTGAAGCAGTTCCTCTAACTCTCTTTTTAACAAGTACTCCAATTCTTTTACTTCTTTATTATTGAACAACATTCCAATCATTTTTTCACCTCAAGTTAAAAATCGTTATATTGTATTTTTTTCCATAAAACTATTTTTTATGAAACATTTTCTCGAATTTTTTTATCATAAGTTTTGTCCCATTGAATATTTATTAGTAGATACCGTGGACAAGGGGGAAAAGTATGAATTTTTTCTATGTGATTAACGGAAGAAAGTTCAAGCAATTATCAATCATCATTTTGGCATCTTTCTTTACCGCTGGGATCTTATATATAGAGAATTTTTCTAATCTACCGGTATTTTCAGCGAAGGATGTTCCAAAAGCGATTTATAAAGGAGAAGGGAAAATAAAAGAGGTCGCTTTATCGTTTGATATCAGCTGGGGAGATGAAAAGGCGCTTCCTATCCTCGATACGTTAAAAGAAAATAATGTTGTAGGCGTTACATTCTTCTTGTCTGCTTCTTGGGCAGAGAGACATCCCGAAATCGTTAAACGAATAGTAGAGGATGGTCACGAAATAGGTAGCATGGGGTATGCTTATGAAAACTATAAGGATTTAGAGGACTTAAAGATGAAAAGGGATATATTAAAGTCATTGGAGGTTTTTGAGAAACTTGGGGTTAAAGAGGTTTCTTTACTACGCCCTCCTAAAGGGGATTTTGATAAGAGAGTCTTAAAAATCGCTAATTCATTAGGGTTTACAATTGTGCATTGGAGCATCGATTCTCATGATTTAATTAATCCCGGGAAAGAAATTATTGTGGATAATGTGACAAAGCATATAAGCAATGGGGATATCGTTCTTCTCCATGCATCAGATTCCGCCAAACAAACAGAGGATGCCCTACCTGAAATCATTCAACATATTAAAAACAAAGGATTAGAAATTAGCTCAGTAACGGAGCTAATAAATAATACGAAAGCAGAAAGCAAAGAAATTCAATAAAAAAGGCGTCCTTCAATATTTAGAAGGACGCCTCTTTTTATTTTGCAGTAACTGCTTTTCCTCTCGGTTGATTAAGCTTATGTAAAATCAACATCTGATAGGAATTACATGCTAGCAGTGGGAACAACATAAGCAAAAGCCACGCTGGTTCATTTTCACGAAGTACCGGGAACCATTCAACCGTTGTTACTACTACCATGAAAAATAACGCTGGAATAAATGCATGTCGATTCGTTTGTGCTTTTTTTACAAATGCCACCATTAACCCATAAATCAGTAGGAAAATGGGGAATGCAAAGTAAGGAAACAAGGAATCCCCTTCATTTGCAAATGCAATATATCGGAAATACACTAAATCGAATAAAACAAAGATAATCAAGACTACTTGTACAGTACTCCAATACGATTTGAAAATACCTAAACCAAAACGATGGAGCGTTAGATAGGCAAAGAAGCCCATTTGACTGATGACGCTAAAGATTAATCCGATCCCGATATACCAAAACGTGACAGATAAGAGCTCCATCACATCTCCGGAAGCAACTATTTCACTATGTTTATGCCAATCCACAACGAAAGCTACAATAACTGTACTAATTCCACCAACAAATAATGTGGAGAGAAATAATCGAACCCAATTACGACTGTTCACTTTTCTTTTCCTCCATTAAAAACAGATTAAAGACACCAATTATGATTGTATCAATTGACGAGTGAAAAATCTATATTGTGCCACATTCAAATTTGTATATTTCATTAAAAATGTCACATATTAAGTGTATGCAAAACCTGTTGAAAGGAGTTTTCTAATGAAAAACTACCTTTTGCCGTTCCTTTTTATCTGTTTCGCACTTTCTGGGTGTGCACAGGGGGAAAATGGTAGCGGCCAAATGGATTATGAAGAAACCAAAAAAATGGTTGTGGATATATTAAAGACAGACGATGGTAAAAAAGCCATTGAAGAGATTATGACCGACGAAAAAATGAAGCAGAACTTTGTATTAGACCAAGAAATTGTTACAGGTGCTATTCAACAAACACTTGATAGTGAAAAAGGTGCAAAGTTCTGGAAGAAGACATTTGAGGATCCAAAGTTTGCCGAGACATTTGCAAAAAGTATGCAAAAAGAGCACGAAAAGCTTATTAAGGATTTAATGAAAGATCCCGAATATCAAGGCTTAATGGTTCAAGTGTTACAAGATCCAGAAATGGAAAAACAAATGGTAGCTGTTTTAAGTGGCAAGGAATTCCGTACACACCTACAAAAGGTTATTACGGAAACCTTTGAAAGTCCTCTATTTAAAGCAAAACTTCAAGCTCTCCTTCTAAAAGGTGCCGAAGAGATGCAAAGTGGCCAAAAAGAGCAAGGTGGAGGCTCTGAAGAAGGCAGCGGAAGTGAAGGTGGAGAAGAATCTGCTAACGGCGGAGGAGAAGAATAACTACTAACACAAAAGGCAGACCTAATTTAGGTCTGCCTTTCATTTATGTTAACTCTACTACTTTAGACGCTATGTCTAAATATATTTTCCCTAGGTCATGATCATTTTGATAAATAGATGGCGCAAAGTCTTCCTCGCTCCAATCCGGCTGTTGAAGAGGTAATTGTCCGAGCAGTGGAGCTTGAAGCTCTTCTGATAACTTTTTCCCTCCACCTTGACCGAATACATACTCTTTTTCACCCGTCTTTTTGCTTTCAAAATATGCCATATTTTCGATAACACCAATAACTTCATGATTGGTTTTTAGCGCCATCGCGCCTGCACGTGCCGCTACAAAAGCTGCCGTTGGATGTGGAGTAGTTACGATTAGCTCTTTACATGCTGGTAACATGGAATGAACATCAAGCGCGACATCTCCCGTTCCTGGTGGTAGATCCAACAATAGATAGTCTAGATCTCCCCATTCCACCTCATTAAAGAAGCTGTTTAACATTTTCCCAAGCATCGGCCCTCTCCATATTACAGGCGAATTATCTTCCACGAAGAAGCCCATTGAAATTACTTGTACCCCAAAACGTTCTACTGGAATGATTTTTTCGCCGCGAACAACTGGACGCTTCGTTATCCCCATCATATCCGGTACACTAAAGCCGTAAATATCCGCATCAATAAGTCCTACTTTTTTTCCAAGGCGAGCTAATGAAACCGCTAAGTTTACAGATACCGTTGATTTACCAACGCCACCTTTTCCACTGGCAATAGCCAAGAAAGTTGTTTTATTACTTGAAAGTAACGTCTCTTCCTGTTGGGTTGTGGTTGTTGCGCCGAACTTGTCGACCACTTCTTTTGGAAGCTCTGTAAAACGCAGTCCTACCGTTGCCGCTCCTGCCTCTTTTAAAAGATTAACGACGGTACCTTGCAATTGCATTTGCTCAGCTGTACCAGTTTTGGCTAATGCAATCTTCACGCTAACATGATTCTTTTCTTCCTTTATAGAAATCTCTTCTATCGCATTCGTCTCTTCAAATGTTCTATGTAAAATTGGATCTTGAAGTTCTTTTAATAGTTGTACCACCTTTGATTCTGTTAACACCATTGACCCCACCCCTGCACATTATAGTCTTTATAAGAATGAATTCGTTTACACTCTTAGTATAACATATCTCCATTTCGAAGAGTGTAGATTACACAAATGCTTAAAGCATGAAAGAACCCCCTATTATTCAGGAGGATCTTCCGGGTCTTCTTCTAATGTATAATGCCGTAATATCCCATTGTAAATGGATGCTGCGAGGGTCCTTTGATAGTCTTCCGTACTTAACAACGCCCGTTCAGACGGATTAGATAAAAATCCTACCTCCACTAGTGCTCCAGGGATTTTCGCTTGCTTTAATATATAAATACCGTTTATCGATTTTGCCAGTCGGTCCGTATTCTCTAAGTTGATACGCAGCTCATCTTGGATAAACCGAGCGACTCGTTCATTTTCTTTTGACTCGGAACGCTGATAAAAGGTTTGAGCACCTTTCCATCTTGGGGAGGGAATCGCATTTAAATGAATGCTAATAAATAAATCTCCATCCGACTCATTTACCATCTCTACACGTTTTCGTAAATCCTCTACCTTTCGTCTACTGTAACCCTTAGTATTCGGATTCGCGAGGTCTACATCCTCTTCTCGCGTCATTAATACTAGCGCACCTTGTTCCTGTAGATAGTCCTTTAAATACAGAGAAACTTGCAGCGCCACGTCTTTTTCTAAAATATCTCCACCGACAGCACCTCCATCCGGACCGCCGTGACCTGGATCGAGAATAATTATCTTTCCACTTAGTGGGAGATTCCATTGTTCCCATGTTTTTTCATTAAAGACTTGAAATTGAAATAAAAATAAAAGGGTAAGGCCTGCCGTCATAAAAGCCCAGAACTTCCACCTTCGCATATGTATCCCTCCCGCATGTCCGCTCTTTAACACTATATGGGACAAGAAGGAAGTTTATGATAATTAGTGAAGCCTCAAGCGATACCTTTTTTCACCTTTATGAAATCCCTCTCGCCACCAATAATCAATAAAGGACTCACAAGTGAGATAAAAGGATTCATGTACCAGATCATTATCGCCGATAGAACCCCAATATAGAAAATAATCGTATAACGTATCAATCAAGTATTTCTCTTCCACATGGCAACGCGTTTTCACCTTTTCTACTGATTCGCCATAATAACCAAATTTGCTATAGGATGCACCAAGAAGATAAGCTTCAATTGCAACATCTAAACAGCCTTCTTCAATCGCAGTTATTTGTTGTTGTTTGTTTTTTAAGTATGGGGAGAAAAAATCCTTTACCTTTGTTCTCAATACTTCCAAAGATATTTCGCGAAGCATTTTACGTTCATATTTCATCTGTTTTTCTCTTCGCTTTTCTTTAAAGGTTGTTAGTACCGTCATTTCCTTCACACCCTTTCCTTCATTAGTTTCCTAAGGGGGATGTCCTTTCATGCGTGAAATGAATGAGTACGTTTTTCCAAGTAAGAAAATGGATGCGGAGGTAAGTTTCCGAATTACGAGGGAATACAAAGAGGAGATTACTTTAAAAAGGAGGGACGGCTTTCATGACATATCGTAGAAGCTTTCACTCCCCTGTACTATCAGAAACTCCCCGATCCCCCATTTCCACCATTTGTTGTTTAGCAAGCTCCACAATCGTATCTAACTCGACTAAAAACTCTTCCTTATCCACCTCGGAACTAAACTCTGTGTTTTGAATTAGTTCATCGGTATACCTTTTGAGCTCCAACAGACGAGCTTCTATTTCGGTATCGGTAAATTCCTTTAGCTTTTGCTCCGAATCCTTTAACTTTACTTGTAACTCTTCCTTCAAGCGACTTGTTTGTTTTTCTTGCTCTATCGCAATTGTCTCCTCGATCCTGGTGATTGATTCGTTCTTTTTCTTATCAAACCAACTTGTAAGCAGAGAGCCAATGTCTTGATTAGCAAAAGCGATGTTCATGCTCCCCCCAATGAGTATACAAATAAAAAGTGCCCCAACTGAGAGTTTAAAGAAAAATCCTCTTCGCTTGCTCATTCCTTTCCCTCCTAAAGTTAGGACTCCACCGCGGCGAAGCCCTAACCATATAACTTGTCCCTTTAATTTCCTAATCCAGAAACGACTGCATCTAAGCTTGCTTTTGCCTCATCCTCAAGCTCCTGGGCCTTCGCTATGATAATTGCCTGTTGCTCTTCTAAAAGACCAGCTGTAATAACTTTTATCGCCTCCCGTAAGTCGCCTACCTTCCAATTAATTTGACTCTGGAGATTCCGTGTACTAATTTCCGTTTCTCGGTCGAGCTCTGCCAAAAGTTCTCGTTTCGCAGTGTCAATTGCTTCTTGTAATTCACTCACCGCATTTTCTTTGGCAGCATTAAGCTGCTGGGTAACCTCATTTACCGCTACTTCCCCGGCTGAAGCTGTATAGGATGCATAATCAGCACCTGCCGCTAATAACGCCTCATCCCCCAGCCTATTAATCGCCAGATACCCTTCAAGAAAGACTTCACTGTAAAATTGATAATTCATGTTTTCCAACAATTCTTCTTTCTTAGCTTCGAGTGAATGAATATGAGCCTCTTTTGCCGTTGTTATCTCTGCGTCCACCCTGTTGATTTGTTGATTTTTTGTCGTATTAATAGCGACTGCCGCTTTTTCCTTCAACCCTTCATTTTCACTGCCCCATTGTTCAAAGGCTTCTTCTGCTTGATTTAACGACTCCGCCTGCACAGTTGCCTTTGTCTCATTGAATACTCCATCATACCAACTCTTTAACGAACCGCCTGCATCACTATTAGCAAAAGCAAAGCCAGCTCCTGACAATATCCCTATCGCTACTGCACCCGCAATCAACTTCTTTTTCATGGTCATCTTTTATCTCCCTCTCTTTTTCCTATTTTTTCAAAACTTTCTCTACTTACACTTATTCGCCTATCAATTCTGTTAAAAATTCCGCTAGCTCATTTTCCATTTCTATATGGATGGTTCCTTCCTTCCTTTCTGTATAGTGAATAAGAGCACCTTGTTTTAAATGCTCTTTCGTTTTTGACAAATCATTTAGGTAATTTTCTAGATGGATGAGTATTTCTTCTTGTGTTTTTGTGGTTGAAGTCTCGAGGATGGAATGAAGCTCCTGATCTTTATGAGTGAAGTCTGTAAAATGAAAACTGTTCATAAAAACTGATAATGTAGAGGTGGTTAAATCTAATTTCTGTTGCAAGTTCGTTTGGAGCCAGTGCGAAAGATTATTATCTGGGCCATGTGCTTTGACATATATATTGGCGAATCCAAAAAGGAAACCGGTACTCCCAAAAACTAGCACAACCTTTTTCCATTTCATCTTATCCCCTCCAAGCTATAATGGGATGCTTTGAAAACCTCCTCCCTCCTAGTAGAAAAAGATACAAATTCGAATTTTCATTATTAAGAACAACCTAGTTTTAGTATAGGACAAGCCTGTTGATTAAAAAAGTTCCCTATTACCTATTTTGTTTAATTTTGTAAATAGTCGTTTTTTGAAAAATTACCAACTTTTCACTTATTAATTCTTCGCTTTAAAGAACATTTTTACCTATTATAGGGTGTCTATCCTTTTAGTCATTGGGAATAAAGTCGGGTGGAGGAAGGAAATTTGAGAAGAGTGGATTAAAGGATCCCCAACACCAAAAAAAGACCCCCAACCAAATCGGTTGAGAGTCTTTGAAACGTAATAGAAATTAACGTTTTGAGAACTGAGGTGCACGACGCGCGCCTTTAAGTCCGTATTTTTTACGCTCTTTCATACGTGCGTCACGAGTTAATAGACCCGCACGTTTTAAAGAAGCACGGAACTCAGGATCAGCTTGTAATAATGCACGAGCGATTCCGTGACGGATTGCACCAGCTTGACCAGTGTAACCACCACCGTTAACGTTTACTAATACATCATAGTTACCTTCTGTTTCAGTAACTGCTAATGGTTGTTTAACAACGTTACGTAGAGCTTCGAATGGAATATAGTTTTCGATATCACGATCGTTGATTACGATTTGTCCGTTCCCAGGAACTAGACGTACGCGAGCAACGGAGCTTTTACGACGACCTGTGCCGTAGTATTGTACTTGTGCCAAAGTTATACCCTCCCTTTTAATTAACCGCGAAGTTCGTAAACTTCAGGTTGTTGTGCTTGGTGTGGATGCTCACTACCAGCATATACGTTTAATTTTTTAGCCATTTGACGACCAAGACTTCCTTTTGGAAGCATGCCTTTGATTGCAAGTTCTAACATCTTTGTAGGATAGTTAGTACGCATTTCTAAAGCCGTTCTTTGCTTTAATCCACCTGGGTGCATAGTGTGACGGTAGTAGATCTTTCCGTTTAACTTGTTACCAGTTAAGTGAATTTTTTCTGCGTTAATGATAATTACATGATCTCCAGTATCTACATTTGGAGTAAATGTTGGTTTATGTTTACCACGTAAAATGGTTGCAACTTCACTTGCAAGACGACCTAAAGTTTTACCTTCAGCATCTACCACGTACCATTTACGATTGATTTCGCTAGCTTTCGCCATAAACGTTGTACGCATTGATTTCCCTCCTAAAAAATAAATCTTTTATTTTTCGTATCATATATTTTATTCTACACGATGAAACTCTTCCGGGGCTTAATCGTGGGGTTAAAATACATACCATGTGATATCTTATAACTTTTCTTTCATATTGTCAAGAAAATGTTACACCAGGATTAGTTGTCATTGTAAATCACGCTCCACAAATATAAACCTTGAGCTGGTGCCGTTTTCCCAGCGGCCTTTCTATCCTGCTCCTGGAGAATTTCCAAAATTTCCTTTGGCTGTTTTTTTCCTTGTCCAACTTCTAATAATGTTCCTACAATTATCCGCACCATATTGTATAAAAAACCATTGCCTACTACGCGAAACACTAGCTCATCGTCCATTACGCATGCTTCTAATTCATAAATTGTTCGTACCTTATCCACTACCTCTGTCTTAACAGAACAAAAGCTGGTGAAATCATGTGTCCCTAGTAAGAATTTTGTCGCTTCTTGAATCGCATCCACATCCAATTTATAAGGGTAGTGAAAGACATGATGGCGAGTAAACACGTTAAAATCCTTACATAAGGAGACTTTATAGCGATATTCCTTTTGCACTACATCAAAGCGTGCGTGGAAAGTAGATGCTGCTTCTAAAACCTGCTTTACCCATATATCTTTCGGTAGATGAGCATTTAATGCTTTCTGCCACGCTTGGGTTGGGATGGTTAGCGGGGTGTCAAAATGCAGTACTTGTCCCACTGCATGTACCCCAGCATCCGTTCGGCCCGATGCGAATACCTTCATCTCAGCTCCTTTATGAATACGAGCTAATGCCTTCTGTACTTCTAGCTGGACCGTCCGCTTCTCTTTTTGTATTTGATAGCCCTCAAATTGAGTTCCATCATATGAAATAACACATTTTATTCTATTCATCGCATCCTGACTCCATTATGTTCGAATCATAAATAATATAAACGTCATTATAGCTAATAACACCATGAGCAACGTATCCTTGATTTGCCACTCAAGCAAGCGGAATTTCGTTCGACCTTCTCCGCCCTTATACCCACGTGCCTCCATCGCTGTAGCAAGCTCCTCTGCGCGTTTAAAGGCGCTAATGAATAATGGGACAAGCAAAGGGACAAGCGCCTTTACACGCTCTTTTAATGGGCCTGTGGTGAAATCCACACCTCTTGCACTTTGCGCTTTCATAATCTTATCTGTTTCCTGCATTAAAGTAGGAATAAAACGCAAGGAAATCGACATCATTAAAGCTAACTCATGAACAGGCACACCTAGTTTCTTAAAAGGACCAAATAGTGTCTCCATCCCATCGGTTACCTCAATTGGAGTAGTAGTTAGAGTCAGGATAGTCGTAATGGTAATTAAAAATAGAAAGCGCATGGAAATAAAGACAGCTTGAATAATTCCTTCCTCATACACTTGAAGAAACCCAAATTGGAATAATAAATTTCCTTCTTTTGTTAAAAAAACATGAAAGAACATCGTAAAAATGATAATCCACAAAATTGGCTTTAAGCCTTTTAAAATAAATAGAAGAGGTATCCTCGTCAAAAGAACAATGGTTAACGTAAATGCCCCCAGCAGTGAGTATCCCCATACATTATTAGCAAGAAACACAATCATGACAAAAATAAACACTAATAAAAGTTTCGCTCTAGGATCCATTCGGTGGACGATAGAACTACCTGGCACATATCTTCCAATAATCAAGTTATTCACTCTATTGTTCCCCCTTTTTCTAACTGGGAAACAATTGCGTTAGCAACTTCGTCTACAGTTAAACATACTCCGCCTACCTTAGTACGCAAACGAGACTCCAATGCTTTCATAAACAGAACAGTTTCTGGAACATCCAAACCAAGCTCTTGGATTATCTCTGCGTTAGCAAAGATTTCTCTAGGCTCTCCTTTAAGTCCAACCGTTCCCTTATTCAATACCATAATTGAATCCGCATATTTTGCGGCATCTTCCATGCTATGTGTTACTAGGATGGTGGTGAGCTTTTTTTCTTTGTGTAAATGGTAAAAAAGATCCATTATTTCTTTACGGCCTCTCGGATCTAAACCTGCTGTTGGTTCATCTAATACCAGCACCTCTGGCTCCATCGCAAGAACTCCTGCAATCGCCACTCGACGCATTTGTCCGCCACTTAAATCAAATGGAGAAACTTCTAAATACTTTTCTGGCAAGCCTACAAGCTTTAACGCCGTCCTCGCTCTTTTCTTTGCATCTTCTTCTGAAACACCAAAATTAATTGGTCCAAAACAAATGTCCCTTTCTACCGTTTCCTCAAAAAGCTGATGCTCAGGAAACTGAAAAACAATACCCACTTTTTTGCGGAGCGCTTTGATGTTTTTCTCTTTAACAGTGGCTTTTAACGTAAAATCCCCTAATTGTATTATTCCTTTTGATGGGCGCAGTAATCCGTTTAAATGCTGGAGCAGAGTTGATTTACCAGAACCTGTATGTCCGATAATCGCTGTGTAAGAACCATCTTTAATATCCATATTCACGTCAAAAAGGGCTAGGCGCTCAAATGGTGTTTTTTCTTGATAGCGATGCTCTAAATCTTTAATTGTAATTTGCATAACTCTTCAATCAGCCTTTCACTTGTTGTTGGATTGGTCTCAAGTTTGACACCTAACTGCTTTAATTTGTTTGCTAATATAATGGTAAAAGGTAGATCTAATCCAATCTCAACAAGCTGATCACCTAGTTGGAATATTTCACTTGGAGTTCCTTCTGCAAACACTTTCCCTCCATTTAAAACAATCATGCGGTCCGCTTTTGATGCTTCTTCTAAATCATGGGTAATAGATAAAACAGTAACTCCAACTTCTCTTCGAAGTTCTTCAATCGTCTGTATGACCTCCCGACGGCCTATTGGATCAAGCATGCTGGTTGCTTCATCTAGAATAATTATGGCTGGACGCAATGCAATTATCCCTGCAATTGCCACTCGCTGCTTTTGACCGCCTGAGAGTTGATGTGGTTCTTGGGTTAGAAAAGATTTCATCCCAACTCTTTCTATACCTTCTTCCACTCGCTGGATCATTTCATCGCGCGGAATTCCAATATTTTCTAAACCAAACGCAACATCATCCTCCACCGTGGAGCCTACAAATTGATTATCAGGATTTTGAAATACCATACCTACTTGGCGACGGATATCCCAAAGTGTATCCTCCGACAATTTCATTCCATTAATAGTAACCGAACCTTCTGTTGGGAACTGTAATCCATTTAAAATTCGAGCAAGCGTGGATTTCCCTGATCCGTTATGACCTACAATTGCAGTCCATTCTCCTTGCTTTATTTCTATATTAATATCTTTTAATGTATCTTCCTCTTGATTGGCATATCGGAAATATAAATTTTTCACTTCTAGGATTTTCATAGCCATGTACCTTACTCCTCTCTTCTCATCTTTTCTCTTCTACCTCTATAAACGATATTATAATATAAAAACGAACACGTTTTTAGTCTCTTCTCTCAGCCGCGAGTAGAGAAGAGACTTCGAACTGTTTTTTGGCAAAAAAATAAAGGGCATAGATCAGTCATTACAACTGTCCGCCCTTATTTATGACTGACTATAGGGGATATTCAAAAAGTCGTTGCCTCCTTTTTGAAACCACTATAAATTAAACTAACTCGATGATAACCATTGGTGCTCCGTCACCGCGACGAGGTCCAAGTTTCATAATACGAGTGTATCCACCTTGACGCTCATCATAACGTGGAGCGATATCAGCAAATAATTTTTGAACTGCGTCTTGACCAGTTTCTACGTTCGCAACTTCATGACGAACATAAGAAGCTGCTTGACGGCGAGCATGTAAATCTCCACGCTTACCAAGAGTGATCATTTTTTCTACAACAGAACGTAATTCTTTCGCACGTGCTTCTGTAGTTTCAATGCGCTCACTGATGATTAAATCAGTTGTTAAGTCACGTAACATCGCTTTACGCTGTGCGCTAGTACGACCTAATTTTCTGTATCCCATGTTGATGTTCCCTCCTTCTGTAGAAAGTAATGAAACGTTCAAACACATAAAGATGCCTAGTTTTACGAATAAAAACTAGTCATCTTTACGCAGGCCTAAACCAAGCTCTTCTAATTTGTGCTTGACTTCTTCTAAAGACTTACGGCCTAAGTTGCGAACTTTCATCATATCTTCTTCTGTTTTATTTGCAAGTTCTTGAACAGTATTAATTCCAGCACGCTTTAAGCAGTTATATGAACGAACAGATAAGTCTAGTTCTTCGATAGTCATCTCTAGAACTTTTTCCTTCTGATCTTCTTCTTTTTCTACCATAATCTCTGCGTTTTGGGCTTCATCTGTTAAGCCAACAAATATATTTAAGTGCTCAGTTAAAATCTTTGCCCCAAGTGCTACTGCTTCTTGTGGACCGTTGCTACCATCTGTCCATACATCAATTGTAAGCTTGTCATAGTTAGACACTTGGCCTACACGTGTATTTTCAACATAATAAGAAACACGAGAAACTGGTGTAAAGATAGAATCAATTGGAATAACACCAATTGGTTGATCTTCACGCTTGTTTCCGACCGCTGGTACATATCCACGACCGCGCTTTGCAGTGAAACGAATACGTAAGTGAGCGTTTTTCGCTAAGGTAGCGATATGAAGGTCAGGGTTTAGGATCTCAACATCGCTATCATGTGTAATGTCAGCAGCTGTTACAGCTCCTTCTCCTTGAACATCAATCTCTAACGTTTTCTCATCATCTGAATAGATTTTTAATGCTAGCTTCTTAACGTTCAAAATAACTGTTGTAACATCTTCAACGACGCCTTCAATTGTTGAGAACTCATGCAGTACACCATCTATTTGGATAGATGTTACAGCGGCACCAGGAAGTGAGGATAAAAGAATACGACGTAAGGAGTTACCCAAAGTTGTTCCATATCCACGCTCAAGTGGCTCGACGACGAATTTACCATAGTTGGCGTCATCGCTGATTTCAACCGTTTCGATTTTTGGTTTTTCGATTTCTAACATTCATAACCCTCCTTCAAAACGTCGAAACCCCGGAAAGACATGAAATGTCTAACCGAAATTCCCCATAGGTATGTCCCGATTGTGCACAACAACAACATTTAATTATCTGTATGTTTTAAAACTGTATCATAAGCCATTATTGACATGTATACAAATTCTATACAGACAAATTAAACACGGCGACGTTTTGGTGGACGGCAACCGTTATGAGGTACTGGGGTTACGTCTCTAATAGCAGTTACTTCAAGACCAGCTGCTTGTAAAGCACGAATTGCTGCTTCACGACCAGCACCAGGGCCTTTAACTGTAACTTCTAAAGTTTTTAAACCGTGCTCCATGCAAGACTTTGCAGCAGTTTCAGCTGCCATTTGTGCTGCGAATGGAGTAGATTTACGAGAACCTCTGAAGCCAAGAGCACCTGCACTAGACCACCCAATTGCATTTCCGTGAGAGTCAGTAATCGTTACGATTGTGTTATTGAATGTAGAACGGATATGCGCGATACCAGTGTCAATATTCTTTTTCACACGGCGTTTACGTGTATTAGTTTTGCGTGCCATATTTAACTTACCTCCTTACTTACTTAAAATTATTTCTTTTTATTCGCTACTGTACGACGTGGACCTTTACGTGTACGAGCATTGTTTTTAGTATTTTGACCACGAACTGGTAAACCACGACGGTGACGAAGACCACGGTAGCAACCAATTTCGATTAGACGCTTAATGTTAAGAGATACTTCACGACGAAGATCACCTTCAACTTTAATTTTGTCTACGATGTCACGAATTTTTCCTAATTCTTCTTCCGTTAAGTCGCGTACACGAGTTTCCTCAGATACACCAGCTTCAGCTAAAACTTTTTCAGCTGTTGGACGACCAATACCGAAAATATATGTTAATGAAATTACAACGCGCTTGTCGCGAGGAACATCAACACCAGCAATACGTGCCATATATGCGCACCTCCCTCAAGTTATCCTTGTTTTTGTTTGTGTTTCGGATTTTCACAAATAACCATAACTTTACCTTTTCTACGAATAACTTTACATTTTTCGCAGATTGGCTTAACAGATGGTCTCACTTTCATCTTATATTACCTCCCTGATAGTACGGAGTGCTAAAATAGGTTTATTTAAAACGATACGTAATTCTACCGCGTGTTAAATCGTATGGAGAAAGCTCCACCGTTACTTTATCTCCTGGCAGGATTCGAATAAAGTGCATACGTATTTTCCCAGAAACATGAGCCAATACCGTATGACCATTTTCCAATTCTACTTTAAACATTGCATTTGGTAAAGTCTCTTGGACAGTACCTTCTACTTCAATTACATCGTCTTTCGCCATTAATTAAGTTCTCCCTTCTTCAAATCAGTAACAAGCTCATTGACAAACTTTGTTAGCGCAAAACGCAATTTCCCATTTGTCACACGGCCCGTTTCCATCATACTGTTCTGAACTTCTGGAGATACGTAATCAAAAAATTCAAGATGATGAATGTTCTTCTTCTTAGGGCGGTCATACTTCCGCTTGTCTCCATCCGCTAGGACGACAAAACGCTCATCAAGAATTTTAATAATTACGGCATACTGTCCGGCATCTCTGCCTTGAGTAATCAAAACAAATTGCCCCACTTGCAAAGTCGAATTAGATTCGATCATGCAATCTCACCTCTTAGGGTTTTGTTAAGATCTCGTAACCTGTTTCTGTAATCGCGACCGTATGTTCGAAATGAGCACACATTTTACCGTCAACAGTAACAACAGTCCAGTCATCTGCTAGCGTTTTAACGTAGCGAGTTCCTGCATTGACCATTGGTTCAATTGCTAGGACCATACCAGGTTTTAACCGTGGACCTTTGTTAGGAGGTCCGTAATGTGGAATTTGGGGATCTTCATGTAAGTCTTGACCAATTCCATGCCCTACATACTCTCTCACGATTGAAAAATCATGTGCTTCTGCATACGTTTGAATCGCATGTGAAACATCTGAGAGACGAGCGCCCGGTTTTACTTCCTTGATGCCTTCATACAATGATTGTTCCGTGACTTCAAGTAATCGCTTTGTTTCATCGGATATGCTACCAACAGGATACGTCCAAGCGGAGTCACCGTGGTAACCATTATACTTTGCACCAATATCTATGCTAATGATATCGCCGTCTTTAAGTACTCTATCTCCGGGAATACCATGAACTAGTTCTTCATTAACAGAAGCACAAATGCTTCCGCGAAAACCATTATACCCTTTGAACGAAGGAATTGCATCATGTTTGCGAATGAATCTTTCAGCAATATCATCCAATTGTTTCGTCGTTACGCCAGGTACAATATGTTTTTGTAATTCTTGATGAGTAAGTGCCACGATCTTACCTGCTTCTCTCATGATTTCAAGCTCACGAGCAGTTTTACAGATAATCATTACGCACGACCTCCAAGAAGCTTTTCTATATCGTTAAAAACTTTTCCAATCGGTTGTTGTCCATCAATGTTTTGAAGATACCCTTTAGACTTATAAAAGTCCAGTAAAGGCTTGGATTGTTTCACATTAACTTCTAAGCGGTTCCCAACAGTTTCTTCGTTGTCATCAGCACGCTGATAAAGTTCCCCGCCACACTTATCACAAACACCATCTTCACTTGGAGGATTGAATACTAAATGATAAGTTGATCCACAATCTTTACAAATACGTCTTCCAGTTAAACGCTCCATCAAAATACTTTGATCGACATCAACATTGATTACATAATCAATTTTCCGTCCAAGCTCTTCTAACATTTGCTCTAAAGCATCTGCTTGAGGAACAGTTCTTGGGAAGCCATCTAATAGAAAACCGTTTTTGCAATCTTCTTTTTCCAGTCTTTCACGAACGATACCGATCGTTACTTCATCAGGAACAAGCTGTCCTTGGTCCATAAAAGACTTAGCTTTAAGGCCTAGTTCAGTTCCTTCCTTCATTGCAGCACGAAACATATCTCCGGTTGAGATATGAGGGATATTGTACTTTTCGACAATTCGTTCTGCTTGAGTACCTTTACCGGCACCCGGAAGTCCCATTAGAACTAAATTCATCTTAATGCCCCCTCAGTCTCTTGTGAAGTATATTGGGATAATGTTATCCCAATTACTTCATTACTTGATAAACCCTTTATAATGACGCTTTACTAACTGACTTTCTAGTTGCTTCATCGTTTCTAGTGCAACACCAACTACGATGAGGATACCAGTTCCACCAATCTGTACGGCTGGAGGAAGATCAGCTAATTTCATAAAGATAACAGGTAGGATAGAAATCCCTGCTAAGAATAGAGCCCCAACAAAAGTAAGTCGGAAGATAATCTTTGTCAGATATTCCTGTGTATTTACCCCAGGTCGTATACCTGGAATATATCCACCTTGTTTCTTTAAGTTTTCTGCCATCTGCTCAGGATTGGACTGAACAAATGTATAGAAATACGTAAAGGCAATAATAAGAGCTACGTAAACTACCATACCTATCGGATTAGTATAATCAAATGTCCTCTGGATCCATTCAGTAACATTGTTTGGACCAAAGAAAGACGCGATAGTTGGTGGTGTGATGATAAATGATACTGCAAAGATAACCGGGATTACCCCTGCTGCATTAACTTTTAACGGTAAGTGTGAAGAATGTCCTCCAACTGGATTACGCCCTGATAATTTCTTTGCATACTGGATCGGGATTTTACGTAATGCTTGTTGAATAAAGATAACACCGACTATAACAGCTAATATTGCAAGAATAATTAAAGCAACAACAACGAGATTTAGGAACAATTGATCTCCAGCACCCTCAATTTGTTTTGCATAAATCTGGTTTGCTCCATTTGGAATGGCAGCAACGATACCCGCGAAGATAAGAATAGAAATACCATTCCCAACTCCATGCGCAGTGATTTGCTCACCAAGCCACATTAAAAATGCAGTTCCAGCTGTTAACACTACCGCGATTAACAGATAAGTAGCGATGGTAGGGTTACTAATTAGCTGACCTTCAGCTAAGTTATTAAACCCTATAGACATACCAATTGCCTGGATAAATCCAAGCACGATTGTAAAGTATCTAGTGAATTGAGCTAATTTGCGACGTCCAACTTCTCCTTGTTTTGACCACTCCGTAAACTTAGGAACAACATCCATTTGTAACAACTGTACAATAATGGACGCTGTGATGTATGGCATTACACCCATGGCAAGAATTGAGAAGTTTTCCAAAGCTCCACCACCAAAGGTATTCATGATACCGAACACACTAAACTCATCTTGGAATTTCAATATGTCAGAGTTTACCCCTGGTACTGGGATAAACGTACCGATACGGAATATGACTAACATTAATAGGGTGAAAACAATTTTCTTTCTTATATCACCCACGCGCATAAAATTGGAGAATGTCTGGAACATTAAATCACCTCAACTGAACCGCCAGCTGCTTCTATAGCTTCCTTAGCGGCTGAGGAGAATTTATGAGCACGAACTGTAAGCTTTTTCTCGATCGAACCGTTACCTAATACTTTTAATCCAGCATTTAATTTGCTAACTAAACCTGTTTCAAGAAGTAATTCAGGTGTAACTTCTGTTCCATCTTCAAAGCGGTTTAACGTATCAAGGTTGATAATTGCAAACTCTTTACGATTGATGTTCGTGAATCCGCGCTTTGGTAAGCGTTGGAATAGAGGTGTTTGACCACCTTCAAATCCAGGACGAACGCCACCGCCAGAGCGTGCATTTTGACCTTTATGACCTCTACCAGAAGTTTTTCCGTTACCAGAACCTGTTCCGCGTCCAACGCGATTACGCTCTTTACGAGATCCTTCTGATGGTTTTAACTCATGAAGTTTCATTGTGGCACCTCCTTATTTAATAACCGTATCTATTTATTGCTCGTTCACAGTAACAAGGTGAGATACCTTGTTAATCATTCCACGAATAGCTGCGTTATCCTCATGGATAACCGTTTGGTTCATTTTTTTCAAACCAAGCGTTTGAACAGTCACACGTTGGTCTTGTGGACGACCGATTACACTGCGAGTGAGGGTGATTGCTAATTTGTTTGCCATTTTGTTTCCCTCCTTATCCTAACAGTTCTTCTACCGTTTTACCACGCAATTTAGCAACGTCCTCTGCACGTTTCAATTGCTTTAATCCATCTAATGTAGCACGGATCATGTTGATTGGTGTGTTAGATCCTAGAGATTTAGAAAGGATGTCTTGAACACCTGCTAATTCTAGTACCGCACGAACTGGACCTCCAGCAATAACCCCAGTACCTTCAGAAGCTGGTTTTAATAGGATTTCTCCAGAACCAAATTCTCCAAGTACTTGGTGAGGAATTGTTGTACCAACGATAGGTACAGCAACTAAGTTCTTTTTCGCATCTTCAATTGCTTTACGGATTGCTTCAGGTACTTCTTGAGCTTTACCAGTACCAAAACCAACATTACCGTTTTTGTCACCTACTACTACTAGAGCAGCAAAGCGGAAACGACGTCCACCTTTTACTACTTTCGCAACGCGGTTAACCGTAACAACGCGTTCTTCAAGTTCTAATTTGTTTGGATCAATACGACGCATCAGTGTCCCTCCTTTGTCGATTAAAATTCTAAGCCAGCCTCACGTGCAGCATCTGCTAATGCTTTTACACGGCCATGATATAAGTATCCTCCGCGGTCGAATACTACGGATTTAATACCTTTTTCGATTGCGCGCTTTGCAACTAATTCTCCAACTAATACCGCTGATTCTAAGTTACTCCCGTTAGCAGCAGTTAACTCTTTATCAAGAGTAGATGCACTTACGATTGTTACAGAGTTACTATCATCGATAACTTGTGCATAAATGTGTTGGTTTGAACGAAACACGTTTAAACGTGGACGAGTTGCAGTTCCTGATAACTTAGCACGAACACGAGTGTGTCTTTTCTTACGAGTAGAATTTTTATCAGGTTTTGTAATCATCTTGCAGTCACTCCTTTCTATCGGCTATGCGCTATTACTTCGCAGTTTTACCTTCTTTACGACGTACATGTTCTCCTTCATAACGAATCCCTTTACCTTTGTAAGGTTCTGGCGGACGAACGTCACGAATGTTTGCTGCAAGAGCACCTACGCGTTCTTTATCAATACCTTTAATAACGATCTTTGTGTTTGCTGGAACTTCCACTTCAATACCTTGCTCAGGTGTGATTTCTACTGGATGAGAGTACCCTACGTTCAGAACTAGCTTATTACCTTGCTTGGAAGCACGGTAACCAACCCCGATAAGTTCTAACCCTCTTTCGAAACCAGTTGTTACACCTACAACCATGTTGTTTAATAGAGCACGAGTTGTTCCGTGGATAGTACGATGTTCCTTACTATCTGAAGGACGTACTACTGTTAATACGTTCTCTTCTAAAGTGATAGTTAAATCTTGGTTAAAAGTACGAGTTAACTCGCCCTTAGGACCTTTTACAGTTACTGTATTATTGTCATTTGTAATTGTAACCCCAGTTGGGATTTCAATAGGTTTTTTACCTACACGTGACATGAGTTACACCTCCGTTCATTTAAAGAAATTATTACCAAACGTATGCTAATACTTCTCCACCAGCTTGTTTCTGACGAGCTTCTTTATCAGTGATAACACCTTGAGAAGTAGAGATGATCGCAATACCTAAACCATTTAATACACGTGGTACTTCGTTAGCTTTTGCATATACACGAAGACCTGGCTTACTGATACGCTTAAGACCAGTAATTACACGCTCATTATTAGCTCCGTATTTTAGGAAAATACGAATGATACCTTGTTTATTGTCTTCGATAAATTCTACATCACGAACGAAACCTTCACGTTTTAAGATTTCAGCAACTTCTTTTTTGATTTTAGAAGCAGGAAGTTCAAGCTTCTCGTGACGTACCATATTCGCATTACGGATGCGAGTAAGCATATCTGCAATAGGATCTGTCATAACCATTTAAATTTACCTCCTTCCCAATTATCGGGTTTTACCAACTTGCTTTTTTAACGCCAGGAATTTGGCCTTTATAAGCTAATTCACGGAAACAAATACGGCAAAGCTTAAACTTACGTAACACAGAGTGTGGACGCCCACAACGTTCACAACGAGTGTAAGCTTGCACGTTATGTTTAGGTGTACGCTTTTGTTTCGCAATCATTGATTTTTTAGCCACAATTTCGCCTCCCTCTACTAATCGTCGGTATTATTTTTGGAATGGCATACCGAATGAGGATAAAAGCTCACGAGCTTCTTCGTCTGTGTTAGCAGTTGTAACAATAACGATATCCATGCCACGTACTTTACTGACTTTATCGTAATCAATTTCAGGGAAGATAAGTTGCTCTTTTACACCAAGAGTGTAGTTTCCACGGCCATCAAAAGACTTCTTGGAGATTCCACGGAAGTCACGAACACGTGGTAAAGAAACAGATACTAACTTATCTAGGAATTCATACATACGCTCACCGCGTAATGTAACTTTCGCACCAATTGGCATACCTTCACGAAGACGGAAACCAGCGATAGATTTTTTCGCTCTTGTAACAACAGGTTTTTGACCAGTGATAGAAGATAACTCTTCAACAGCGCTATCTAACGCTTTTGAGTTTGCTACAGCATCACCAACACCCATGTTAATAACGATCTTTTCAAGCTTTGGAGCTTGCATAACAGATTTATAGTTAAACTTGCCCATTAGAGCAGGAATAATTTCGCTTTGATACTTTTCTTTTAGGCGGTTCATCAAAAGTACCTCCTTTCTACAACGGTCTATTTATCTAATTGTTCACCTGATTTTTTTGCAACACGTACTTTTTTACCGTCTACTACCTTGTATCCTACACGAGTCGGTTCACCGGACTTAGGATCTAAAGGCATAACGTTTGATACATGAATAGGCGCCTCACGGTTAATGATTCCACCTTGAGGGTTTTCTTGTGATGGTTTAGCATGTTTTTTCACGATGTTAATACCTTCTACAAGAACACGGTCTTTCTTAGGAAAAGATTCAAGGATAACTCCTTGCTTACCTTTGTCCTTACCAGAGATAACTACAACTTTATCACCTTTTTTTACATGCATCCTTTCGCACCTCCTTGACACATCATTTCTTTATATTAGAGAACTTCTGGAGCTAAAGATACAATCTTCATGTAGTTGTTATCACGTAATTCACGTGCAACTGGTCCGAAGATACGAGTTCCACGAGGGCTCTTATCATCTTTGATAATTACGCATGCGTTCTCATCAAAACGGATATATGAACCGTCATTACGACGAACTCCACGTTTAGTACGAACTACTACAGCTTTAACTACGTCACCTTTTTTAACAACGCCTCCTGGTGTTGCTTGTTTTACTGTACAAACAATAACATCACCAATATTCGCGTAACGACGACCAGATCCACCTAATACTTTAATTGCTAGTACTTCACGAGCACCTGAGTTATCAGCAACTTTCAAACGAGATTCTTGTTGAATCATGCATGGTACCTCCCTTCGGAATTTATCATCCGAACTTAAATATTAGATAATTACAGCTTTTTCTACTACTTCTACTAAACGGAAACGCTTTGTTGAAGATAATGGACGAGTCTCCATGATTTTAACGATATCGCCAGTCTTAGCAACACTATTTTCATCATGCGCCTTGTACTTTTTAGAGTACTTAACACGTTTGCCGTAGAGTGCGTGAGTTTTGTAAGTTTCTACAAGAACTGTGATTGTTTTGTCCATTTTATCAGACACAACACGTCCAGTGTAAACTTTACGTTGGTTACGTTCACTCATTTCGCGAACCTCCTCTTAATTATTTGTTAGAAGCGATCTCTCTCTCGCGAACTACTGTTTTCATACGAGCGATTGACTTACGTACTTCGCGAATACGAGCAGTGTTTTCTAATTGACCAGTCGCTAATTGAAAGCGTAGGTTGAATAGCTCTTCTTTTAAAGATTTAACTTTTTGTTCAATCTCGGCAGTGGTTAAATCACGTAGTTCATTAGCTTTCATTAGTTTCACCACCAATTTCTTCACGTTTTACAAACTTACATTTAACTGGCAATTTGTGTGCAGCTAAACGTAATGCTTCACGAGCTATTTCTTCAGATACACCTGAAATTTCAAACATAACCTTTCCAGGTTTTACAACAGCTACCCATCCTTCTGGTGCACCTTTACCGGAACCCATTCGGACCTCAAGAGGTTTTGCTGTATATGGTTTTGAAGGGAAAATTTTAATCCAAACTTTACCGCCACGTTTCATATAACGAGTCATCGCACGACGTGCAGCTTCGATTTGACGGTTAGTGATCCAAGAAGCTTCAGTAGATTGTAAACCGAACTCTCCGAAGTGTACTTCTGTACCGCCCTTCGCTTTTCCACGCATTTTCCCACGATGTTCGCGGCGATATTTTACGCGTTTTGGTAATAACATATTATTTTCCTCCTTCCTCTTTTTTCTTCTTTGTAGGAAGGACCTCTCCACGGTAGATCCAAACTTTCACACCTAATTTACCGTAAGTTGTATCAGCTTCTGCTGTACCATAGTCAATATCAGCGCGAAGAGTATGAAGTGGAACTGTACCCTCACTATAATGTTCAGAACGAGCGATATCTGCTCCGCCTAAGCGACCAGAAACCATTGTTTTAATACCTTTCGCACCAGCACGCATAGCACGTTGAATTGCTTGCTTTTGAGCACGACGGAAAGATACACGATTTTCTAATTGACGAGCGATGTTTTCAGCTACTAATTTAGCATCTAAATCTGCTCTTTTAATTTCTAAGATGTTGATGTGTACACGTTTACCTGTTAACTGGTTTAGTGCTTTACGAAGTGCTTCAACTTCAGTACCACCTTTACCAATAACCATACCTGGTTTAGCAGTGTGAACTGTTACGTTTAAGCGGTTTGCAGCACGTTCGATTTCAACTTTAGAAACAGATGCGTCATTTAGACGTTTTGCAATATATTCGCGAACTTTGATATCTTCATGAAGCAGGTTAGCATAATCTTTTCCTGCGTACCATTTAGACTCCCAATCGCGAATAATACCTACACGAAGACCGATTGGATTTACCTTTTGACCCACTGATTATCCCTCCTTCTTTTCTGATACCACGATTGTAATGTGGCTAGTACGTTTGTTGATTTGACTCGCACGACCCATTGCACGAGGGCGGAAACGTTTTAAAGTTGGACCTTCATTTACGTATGCCTCTGTAATGATTAGCGCGTTAGCGTCCATTTCATAATTGTGCTCTGCGTTAGCAATAGCGGACTTTAGAACTTTTTCGATTACTGGTGAAGCAAATTTTGGAGTTAACTTCAAAATTGATACTGCTTCGCCTACTTGCTTGCCTCGAATTAAATCCATAACTAGACGAGCTTTACGAGGAGCAATACGAACTGTTCTTGCAACAGCTTTAGCTTGCATGTAAAAGCCTCCTCTCTAATTAGCGTTTTGTTTTCTTATCATCATTTGCATGACCTTTGTAAGTACGAGATGGAGCAAATTCTCCAAGCTTGTGACCTACCATGTCTTCTGTCACATACACTGGTACGTGTTTACGGCCATCATATACAGCGATTGTATGTCCGATAAATTGTGGGAAAATAGTAGAACGACGAGACCAAGTTTTAACAACTTGTTTACCCTCAGTTTCATTTAACTTTTCAATCTTGTTAATTAAATGATCATCTACAAAAGGCCCTTTTTTCAAGCTGCGACCCATGTGGAAACCTCCCTTCGTGATTGCTCTACGGTCCTTGTGAACCGTAGTACAACCCCGTTATTTTTTACGACGACGAACGATGAATTTGTCTGACTTGTTTTTCTTCTTACGAGTTTTATAACCAAGAGTTGGTTTACCCCAAGGAGTCATTGGTGACTTACGTCCGATTGGTGAGCGACCTTCTCCACCACCGTGTGGGTGATCGTTAGGGTTCATTACAGAACCACGAACTGTTGGACGAATACCTAACCAACGAGAGCGTCCTGCTTTACCAATGTTGATAAGTTCGTGTTGTTCATTACCAACTTGACCTACAGTTGCACGACAAGTGGAAAGAATCATACGAGTTTCACCAGAAGTTAAACGTACAAGTACGTATTTACCTTCTTTACCAAGTACTTGTGCAGATGTACCTGCAGAGCGAACTAATTGTCCACCTTTACCCGGTTTTAATTCGATGTTGTGAATAACAGTACCTACTGGAATGTTGATTAGTGGCAATGCATTACCCACTTTAATATCAGCTTCTGGTCCAGACATTACTTGCATTCCTACTTCTAAATTCTTAGGAGCTAGGATGTAACGCTTTTCTCCATCCGCATAGTTGATTAACGCGATATTAGAAGAACGGTTTGGATCATACTCAATTGTAGCAACGCGTCCTGGTATACCATCTTTATCACGTTTGAAGTCGATGACGCGGTATTGACGTTTGTGTCCTCCACCTTGGTGACGAACTGTCAGTTTACCTTGATTATTACGACCACCTTTTCTGTGTAACGGTTGTAGCAAGCTTTTTTCTGGTTTGTCAGTAGTGATCTCTGCGAAATCAGAAACTGTCATGCCACGACGTCCATTTGAGGTTGGTTTGTATTTTTTAATCGCCATCTTTTTCCCTCCTTTTCAATGATGATTGTATTTTTTAAGCTTCGAAGAATTCGATTTCTTTGCTGTTTTCTTTTAACGTAACAATAGCTTTTCTACGACGGTTAGTTAATCCGCTGTGACGACCTACACGACGGAATTTACCTTTGTAGTTCATGATGTTAACTTTTTCAACAGTAACGCCAAAGATTGCCTCAACAGCATCTTTAACTTCTGTCTTGTTAGATCTAACATCTACTTCAAAAGTATATTTCTTTTCGCTCATTAAGTCAGTAGAACGCTCAGTAATTACGGGGCGCTTAAGAACATCACGATGATCTCTCATTATGCAAGCACCTCCTCTAATTTTTGAACAGCGTCTTTCGTAAAGATTACTTTATCATGGCTTACAACGTCTAATACGTTCACACCATTTGCAGTAATAACAGTTACTCCAGGGATATTACGAGCAGATAAAGCTACGTTTTCGCTGTCGTCAGCTGTTACGATTAACGCTTTACGGTTGATTTCTAAGCCTTTTAATACAGAAGTCATTTCTTTTGTTTTTGGTGCATCAAAAGCTAATCCTTCTAATACTAATAACTCGTTTTCTAATACTTTAGATGATAATGCAGATTTGATAGCTAAGCGACGTACTTTCTTAGGTAACTTGTAGCTATAGCTTCTTGGTGTAGGACCGAATACGATACCACCACCACGCCATTGTGGAGAGCGGATAGACCCTTGACGAGCACGACCAGTACCCTTTTGACGCCATGGCTTACGTCCACCACCTGCTACTTCAGAACGTCCTTTTACTTTTGCATTACCTTGACGTTGAGATGCTCTTTGCATAACGATCGCATCGAACAATACGCTGTTATTTGGCTCAATACCGAACACAGCATCTGCTAATTCAACTTCACCGACTTGAGAGCCAGCTTGATTGTATAATGCTACTTTAGGCATTTGTAGTTCCTCCTTTCCTAGACAATTAGTTTGCTTTTACCGCACTTTTAATTGTAATTAATGCTTTTTTAGGACCAGGTACGTTACCTTTTACTAATAATAGGTTACGTTCTGTGTCTACTTTCACGATTTCAAGGTTCTGGATAGTAACACGCTCTCCACCCATGCGACCAGGTAATAATTTACCTTTGAATACACGGTTTGGAGCAACAGGTCCCATAGAACCAGGACGACGGTGATAACGAGAACCATGAGACATTGGGCCGCGAGATTGGTTATGGCGCTTAATTGAGCCTTGGAAACCTTTACCCTTTGAGATTGCCGTTACATCTACTACATCGCCTTCTGCGAAAATATCAACTTTGACTTCCTGACCAACTTCGTAAGTTTCTAAGTCAACTCCATTAATTTCACGAATGAAGCGCTTAGGTGCTGTGTTAGCTTTAGCAACATGTCCTTTTTCGGGCTTGTTTGCTAATTTATCACGCTTGTCAGCAAAACCGATTTGAATTGCTTCATAACCGTCTGCTTCTACAGTTTTAACTTGAAGTACTACGTTTGGAGTTGCTTCAATTACTGTTACAGGGATAAGATCGCCATTAGCAGCAAAAACTTGAGTCATACCTATTTTTTTTCCTAAGATTCCTTTGGTCATTAGTCACACCTCCTGATTTATTAAGTATTTATTGATTAAAGCTTGATTTCGATGTCCACACCAGATGGAAGATCTAAACGCATTAAGCTATCAACCGTTTGTGGTGTTGGGTTAATGATATCGATTAAGCGCTTATGAGTGCGCATTTCGAATTGCTCACGAGAATCTTTATATTTGTGTACCGCACGTAAGATTGTGTATACAGATCTTTCAGTTGGTAACGGAATCGGACCAGAAACAGTTGCGCCTGAACGTTTTGCAGTTTCAACGATTTTTTCTGAAGATTGATCAAGAATTCTGTGATCATAAGCTTTTAAACGAATGCGAATCTTTTCTTTTGCCATTATTTTTCCCTCCTTTTTTCGCCTATATTATTGATAGACATTCTCCGTGAAAATTAACCTGTCACACTCGCCATGGCAAAGCGGCCGGGTGTGCCAGCAACCTTTCACATCATCGCAGTCAAAGACCAACATTATCTATTATACATTCCATCGCTAGACAATGCAACTATTATTTCAAATAAATCTCTGAGCACTTTTCATATTATATCGGGAAGTAATCTATATTGCAATATATGACGACAGAAATATTCATTTCATTTTTTTCCAGTGATGGAATAGATGATTTCGTTCACTGATTTAGTGTGGTTGATTCTATGTTAACTAAAAATTATAGAGGAGGGGACTAAGGTGTCTTTTATATAGAAGATAGTCGTCTGTAATTATGAATAACATGAAATTTAGAAAGGAACCAAAAGGACAATTAACCTATAAATCAGAACTAACCTCAACTCGAAACTAAAAACTACTCCCACCCCAAGTTTTTCCTCATCATCTTAATTCAATTATAAAAATCACACTACGCTCATAAAACATTAAAAACGGCTCATATATTAGCGATACCGGATTATATAATACCAAGAGTGGCTCATAAATCAGAGGTACCGGCTCACAAAAAACAAAAAGATGGTTCATAAACCAAAAAATCGACTGATAACACTAAGAATGAATATTTTCTAGAAAAATTCATTCTAATTTTGATCTTAACCATCAGAAAGTATTCGTCTCCAATAAAAAAACCAGCACACTAAGAAAGTGTACTGGTTTTATTTTAATAATGATTACTCAGTGATAGTAGCAACTACGCCAGCGCCTACTGTACGTCCACCTTCACGAATAGAGAACTTAGTTCCTTCTTCGATCGCGATTGGAGAGATAAGCTCAACAGTCATCTCAACGTTGTCACCAGGCATTACCATTTCTACTCCCTCAGGAAGTTGGCAGATACCAGTTACGTCAGTTGTACGGAAGTAGAACTGAGGACGGTAGTTAGTGAAGAATGGAGTGTGACGTCCACCCTCTTCTTTAGATAATACGTAAACTTCAGCTTTGAACTTTGTGTGTGGAGTGATAGTACCAGGCTTAGCTAATACTTGTCCACGTTGGATGTCATCACGAGCAACCCCACGAAGAAGTGCACCGATGTTGTCTCCAGCTTCAGCATAGTCAAGAAGCTTACGGAACATTTCTACTCCAGTTACAGTAGTAGATTTAGGCTCTTCAGTTAAACCGATGATTGCGATAGTGTCACCAACTTTAACTTGTCCACGCTCAACACGTCCAGTAGCAACTGTTCCACGACCAGTGATAGAGAATACGTCCTCAACTGGCATCATGAATGGCTTTTCAGTGTCACGAGCTGGTGTTGGGATGTACTCATCAACTGCATTCATAAGTTCAACGATTCTTTCTTCCCAATCTGCTTCTCCTTCAAGAGCTTTAAGAGCAGAACCTTTGATTACAGGAACATCGTCTCCAGGGAAATCGTACTCAGAAAGAAGGTCACGAACTTCCATTTCAACTAATTCTAGTAATTCTTCGTCGTCAACCATGTCACATTTGTTTAAGAATACAACTAGGTGAGGAACACCAACTTGACGAGAAAGAAGGATGTGCTCACGAGTTTGTGGCATTGGACCATCAGCAGCAGATACTACTAAGATTCCGCCGTCCATTTGAGCAGCACCAGTGATCATGTTTTTAACATAGTCAGCATGTCCTGGGCAGTCAACGTGTGCATAGTGACGGTTTTCAGTTTCGTACTCAACGTGAGCTGTAGAAATAGTGATTCCACGCTCTCTTTCTTCTGGAGCTGCGTCGATCATGTCATAAGCCATTGCAGCACCTTTTCCACTGCGCTTAGCAAGAACAGTAGTGATTGCAGCTGTTAAAGTTGTTTTACCATGGTCAACGTGTCCGATTGTACCGATATTAGCATGAGTCTTGGATCTATCGAATTTCTCTTTACCCATTAGTATATCCTCCTTAGAGTTTCATTAATTTTTATTTGATATGAGATATGAATAAGTGGAACCACTTATTCACCTACATACTATTTATAAAACAAGATTAGGTGAAAATCAATTATTCACCTTTATTTTTTTTGATGATTTCTTCAGAAATTGATTTTGGCACTTCTTCATAGTGGTCGAAATGCATAGTGAATACTCCGCGTCCTTGTGTGTTAGAACGTAAAGATGTAGCATATCCAAACATTTCAGATAGTGGAACCATAGCGCGAACAACTTGAGCGTTACCGCGAGCTTCCATACCTTCAACGCGTCCACGACGAGATGTGATTCCACCCATGATATCTCCCATGTATTCCTCTGGAGTTACTACTTCAACTCTCATAACTGGCTCCAGAATTACAGGGTTACATTTAGAAACTGCGTTTTTAAGAGCTAAAGAAGCAGCTACTTTAAACGCCATCTCAGAGGAGTCAACATCATGGTATGAACCATCAACTAATGCAGCTTTCACATCAATTAGTTGGTAACCAGCAAGTACACCGTTTTTCATTGAATCTTCTAGTCCAGCTTGTACAGCAGGAACGTATTCACGAGGTACTACTCCACCTACGATTTTGTTTTCAAATTCAAAGCCTTTTCCTTCTTCGTTTGGTTCGAATTCGATCCAAACGTGTCCGAATTGACCGCGTCCACCTGATTGACGAGCAAATTTACCCTCAACCTTAGCAGAGCCACGGAACGTTTCACGGTAAGCTACCTGAGGAGCACCAACGTTTGCTTCTACTTTGAATTCACGTCTCATACGGTCAACTAGGATATCAAGGTGAAGTTCACCCATACCTGCGATGATTGTTTGACCTGTTTCAGGGTCAGTATGAGCACGGAAAGTAGGATCTTCCTCTTGAAGCTTTTGAAGAGCAGTTGTCATTTTATCTTGGTCAGCCTTAGACTTAGGCTCAACTGATAATTGAATAACTGGTTCTGGGAAGTCCATTGATTCTAAGATAACTTGGTGTTTATCATCACAAAGTGTGTCACCAGTAGTAGTATCTTTTAATCCAACAGCTGCTGCGATATCCCCAGCATACACTACAGGAATCTCTTCACGGCTGTTTGCGTGCATTTGAAGGATACGTCCTACACGCTCACGCTTACCTTTTGTTGAGTTGATAACGTAAGATCCAGAGTTTAATGAACCAGAGTAAACACGGAAGAACGTTAATTTACCAACATAAGGATCCGTCATAACTTTGAATGCTAATGCAGCGAAAGGACCATCATCAGTAGAGTCAAGAGTTACTTCTTCCTCAGAATCTGGAAGTGTACCTTTAATAGCTGGTACGTCTGTTGGTGCTGGTAAGTAATCAATAACAGCGTCAAGCATTAACTGAACACCTTTGTTTTTGAATGCAGATCCACAAATAACTGGATAAAAATCAACGTTACAAGTACCTTTACGGATAGTTGCTTTTAACTCTTCAGTCGTAAGCTCTTCTCCCTCTAAGTACTTCATCATTAATTCTTCATCTAGTTCAGCAACTGCTTCAACTAAACGTTGGCGATACTCATCAGCTTGTTCTTTGTATTCCGCTGGAATTTCAACCGCATCAGAACGAGTACCTAGATCATCTTCATAGAAGTAAGCTACCATTTCTACTAAGTCAATGATTCCCTCATACTCATCTTCAGCTCCGATTGGAAGTTGAATTGGGTGAGCATTTGCTTGAAGGCGGTCATGAATAGTACCTACAGAGTAAAGGAAATCAGCACCGATTTTGTCCATTTTATTAACGAACACGATACGTGGTACTCCATAAGTTGTTGCTTGGCGCCAAACTGTTTCTGTTTGAGGCTCTACTCCTGATTGTGCATCAAGAACTGCTACCGCACCATCAAGTACACGTAGGGAACGTTCTACTTCAACAGTGAAGTCTACGTGACCAGGTGTATCGATAATGTTTACGCGGTGGCCTTTCCATTGAGCTGTTGTCGCAGCAGATGTGATCGTGATTCCACGCTCTTGCTCCTGCTCCATCCAGTCCATTTGAGATGCACCTTCATGAGTTTCACCGATTTTGTGAATACGTCCTGTGTAGAACAAAACACGCTCAGTTGTAGTTGTTTTACCAGCATCAATGTGTGCCATGATACCGATATTACGTGTCTTATCTAAGGAGAACTCTCTTGCCATATGGTATTTCTCCTTCCTAAGTATCGATTTAGTTTGTTTTATACCTAAAGCTGTTAAGAACAATGCTTAACAGCTTTAGATAATATGTGATTTTACCAACGGTAGTGAGCAAACGCTTTGTTCGCTTCTGCCATTTTGTGCATATCTTCACGCTTTTTAACAGATGCTCCAGTGTTGTTAGCTGCATCTAGGATTTCATTAGCTAAACGCTCTTCCATCGTTTTCTCTCCACGAAGACGAGAATAGTTAACTAAATAACGAAGTCCAAGTGTAGTACGACGATCTGGGCGCACCTCTACAGGTACTTGGTAGTTCGCTCCACCTACACGACGTGCTCTTACTTCAAGAACAGGCATGATGTTTTTCATTGCTTGTTCGAACACTTCCATAGGTTCTTGTCCAGAACGCTCACCAACTAGTTTGAATGCATTGTAGATGATAGCTTGAGATTTCCCTCTTTTACCATCGATCATTAATTTATTAATAAGACGAGTTACTAACTTAGAGTTATATAACGGATCTGGTAATACGTCTCTTTTTGCAACAGGGCCTTTACGTGGCATATAATTTTCCTCCTTTCGGGTAACTTAATTTTAAGCTATACGCTTTGTATTATTTCTTTGGCGCTTTAGGTCTTTTTGTACCGTATTTAGAACGACCTTGCATACGGTTGTTAACTCCCGCAGTATCAAGTGCTCCACGTACGATATGATAACGTACTCCCGGTAAATCCTTTACACGACCACCGCGAATTAAAACTACGCTATGCTCTTGTAAGTTATGACCAATACCAGGGATATAAGCAGTTACCTCAATTTGGTTTGTTAAACGAACACGAGCATATTTACGTAATGCGGAGTTCGGTTTTTTCGGAGTCATTGTACCAACACGAGTACATACACCACGTTTTTGAGGTGAAGACACATCAGTTTGTGACTTTTTGAAACTGTTATAACCTTTGTTTAAAGCTGGAGATTTAGACTTTACAACTTTACTTGTACGACCTTTACGTACTAACTGGTTAATAGTAGGCATTTAAATTTCCTCCTTCCTCATGTTTTAAGACCACATATCCAGGTGGTTCATTTTAAGGTAAAAAACAAAGTTTTTGCGAATCCACACTCACAAAAACAGTTTTTATTGAATGATCGCAACAGCTGAGGCACCAACTTCAATCCCGCAAGCTCTTCCAAGTTTTTTCATGGAATCTACTTTTACGATTGGAATATTGTGTTCTCTTGCAGTTTGAACAACTTTTTGTGTAACAATCACATCAGCGTCCTCTGCAATAACAACCTCTTTTACTGTTCCGGATTTCAGCGCCTTCACTGTTTGTTTAGTACCTACAATGAAGGTGTTTGCCTGCATCACTTTTTCATAAGACATTAATATATCCTCCAAAGCAACAGGTTATATAAGCACCTTTGCTATATTACCATCTCTATATTCGAATGTCAACCGTAATTTCAATAACAATGAAAAGATTGTCGAGAGGTCCCGACAATCTTCCTTTTATTCTACAGTTACAGGCTCTTCTTGCCCAACTTGTTTTGTTAGATCAAACTTACGATATCGGTTCATACCTGTACCAGCTGGAACTAGTTTACCGATGATAACATTCTCTTTAAGTCCTAGTAACTCGTCGCGTTTTCCTTTAATTGCAGCGTCTGTTAAGACTCTTGTAGTTTCCTGGAAGGAAGCTGCAGATAAGAAGGAATCCGTTTCAAGAGAAGCTTTAGTGATACCTAGTAAGACTGGTCGACCAGTGGCTGGTGTTCTACCATCAATAAGTACACGTTCGTTTGCATCAGTGAATTGGTGGACATCAAGCAGAGTTCCTGGTAGTACATCTGTATCACCAGCGTCGATGACACGTACTTTACGTAACATTTGACGAACCATAACCTCTACGTGTTTATCTCCGATTTCTACCCCTTGCATACGGTATACTTTTTGAACTTCAAGCAGTAGATACTCCTGAACAGAAACCATATCTTTTACTTTTAGTAGTTCTTTTGGATCGATAGAACCTTCTGTAAGCTCTTGACCACGAACCACTTCAGTGTTAACGCCAACCTTTAGGCGGGCAGTATATGGTACTGTGTAGTTTCTCGTTTCTACTTCACCTTGTACAGTGATTTCTTGCTGGCGATCACGGCCTTCGTTGATGGCAGTTACAACCCCATCAATTTCAGAGATAACCGCTTGACCTTTCGGGTTACGCGCTTCAAAGATCTCTTGGATACGCGGTAAACCTTGAGTGATATCGTCTCCCGCAACTCCACCTGTATGGAAAGTACGCATCGTTAACTGAGTTCCTGGCTCTCCGATAGATTGAGCAGCAATAATACCAACTGCTTCTCCTACCTCTACCTCAAGACCAGTTGCTAGGTTACGACCATAACATTTCTTACATACACCATGTCGAGTATTACATGTGAATACAGAGCGGATCCATACATCTTCCACGCCTGCTTCTACAATTATTGTCGCGATATCTTCTGTAATCAAATCGTTTTCAGCTACTAATACTTCCCCAGTTTCAGGATGCTTCACAGCTTTTCTTGCGTGACGTCCAATTAGACGTTCTTCTAATTTTTCTACTACCTCTGTACCATCTTTAAGTGATGAGATGTGCAGTCCACGATCTGTACCACAATCCTTTTCACGAACGATAACATCTTGTGCAACGTCTACTAGACGACGAGTTAAGTAACCTGAATCGGCTGTTTTTAACGCTGTATCAGCAAGACCTTTACGCGCTCCATGGGTAGAGATAAAGTATTCTAGTACCGTTAAACCTTCACGGAAACTAGATTTAATTGGAAGTTCAATAATACGTCCAGACGGATTGGCCATTAGTCCACGCATACCTGCTAACTGTGTAAAGTTAGATGCGTTACCACGGGCACCGGAATCACTCATCATGAAAATGTGATTTAGGCTTGGCAGGGACTGCATTAGCTTCGTCTGTATAACATCCTTCGCAGCACTCCAGATAGAAATAACACGATCATATCGCTCTTCTTCTGTTATTAAACCACGACGGAATTGTTTTAGAACTGTATCTACTTTTGTTTGTGCTTCAACTAAGATTTCTTCTTTCTCTTTAAGAACTACGATATCTGCTACACCAACTGTGATACCAGCTTTTGTAGAATAACGGAATCCTAAGTTTTTCATGCGATCAAGCATTTTGGACGTTTCTGTAATCTTGAAGCGTTTAAATACTTCCGCGATGATGTTCCCAAGGATTTTCTTCTTAAATGGATCGATAAGTTCTTGTTGTTGAATTGCTTCTTTTACATTTGCTCCCTTAGCGACGAAGTACTTCTCTGGAGTATCAACCTCTAAATTGTGCTTCGTTGGTTCATTAATATAAGGGAACGATGTTGGTAAAATCTCGTTAAAGATTAATTTACCTACAGTTGTAATAAGAAGCTTTTGTTTTTGCTCTTCAGTAAAAGTTACGTTATTTAAAGATCCTGCATGAACAGCTACACGAGTATGCAAATGTACATATCCATTCGCATATGCGATTAACGCTTCATTCGTATCTTTAAATACCATTCCTTCACCTACAGCATTTTCACGCTCTAATGTTAAGTAATAGTTACCAAGTACCATATCCTGTGAAGGAGTAACTACAGGCTTACCATCCTTAGGGTTCAGGATGTTTTGGGCAGCAAGCATAAGAATGCGCGCTTCCGCCTGAGCTTCTGCAGAAAGTGGAACGTGAACTGCCATTTGGTCACCATCAAAATCCGCGTTGTATGCTGTACATACTAACGGGTGAAGACGGATTGCACGACCTTCTACTAAAGTAGGTTCAAACGCTTGAATTCCTAGTCTATGAAGGGTTGGTGCACGGTTAAGTAATACCGGATGTTCTCTGATAACAGATTCCAATACATCCCAAACCTCTGGCTGTACTCGTTCAATCTTACGCTTCGCACTCTTGATGTTGTGCGCAAGACCACGTTCTACTAGTTCTTTCATAATAAATGGTTTGAAAAGCTCTAAAGCCATTTCTTTTGGTAAACCACATTGGTACATTTTTAAATTGGGTCCTACTACGATAACGGAACGACCAGAATAGTCAACACGTTTACCTAGTAAGTTCTGACGGAAACGTCCTTGTTTCCCTTTCAGCATATGAGAAAGTGACTTTAACGGTCTGTTACCAGGACCAGTTACAGGACGACCACGACGACCATTATCAATCAGTGCATCTACTGCTTCTTGAAGCATACGTTTTTCGTTTTGAACGATGATGCTTGGTGCACCAAGGTCTAATAAACGTTTTAAACGATTGTTACGGTTGATTACACGACGATATAAGTCATTCAAATCAGAAGTTGCAAAACGACCACCATCTAATTGAACCATCGGACGTAATTCAGGTGGGATAACAGGAAGAACATCTAAGATCATCCAAGATGGTTCATTTCCTGATCCTCTGAAGGATTCCAACACTTCTAAACGTTTAATCGCTCTTGTACGACGTTGTCCTTGAGCCGTTTTAAGTTCTTCTTTTAACGCCTCTACATCTCTTTCCAAGTCAATGTCATGCAAAAGTTTTTTAATCGCTTCAGCACCCATTGCCGCTTGGAATGTTTGACCATATTTTTCACGATAAGCACGAAACTCTTTTTCTGAAAGCAATTGCTTCTTTTCTAAAGGAGTGTCGCCTGTTTCCGTTACTACATATGACGCAAAATAGATAACTTCTTCTAACGCACGTGGAGACATGTCAAGAACAAGGCCCATGCGGCTAGGAATTCCTTTGAAATACCAAATGTGGGATACAGGAGCAGCAAGTTCGATGTGACCCATACGTTCACGACGAACTTTCGCTCTTGTTACTTCTACTCCACAACGGTCACAAACAACGCCCTTGTAACGGACGCGCTTGTATTTACCGCAATGACATTCCCAGTCCTTTGTCGGACCAAAAATACGTTCGCAGAATAACCCATCTTTCTCAGGTTTTAATGTACGATAGTTTATCGTTTCAGGCTTCTTTACTTCTCCGAAAGACCAAGATCTGATCTTATCTGGAGAAGCAAGGCCTATCTTCATATACTCAAAATTGTTAACATCTAGCAAGGGGCCTACCTCCCTTATAATCTACAGGTTCTACCCAAATGCTTATCTTTAAAGTCCTGTTAGTCATTAGTCTTTAGCTACAGTTTCTTTAACTTCTACGGCCTGTTCTGAATCTAACGCAATTCCATCAGATGATTGTACTTCGTCATCTTCTAAATCTCTCATTTCAATCTCTTTTTCATCGCCAGAAAGGATCTTAACATCCATACCTAAGCTTTGAAGCTCTTTGATTAATACTTTGAAAGATTCAGGAACTCCTGGTTCAGGAACATTTTCACCTTTAACAATCGCCTCGTACGTTTTCACACGTCCTACTACGTCATCTGATTTAACAGTTAAGATTTCTTGAAGTGTATAAGCAGCTCCATACGCTTCAAGCGCCCAAACTTCCATCTCTCCGAAACGCTGTCCACCAAATTGCGCTTTTCCGCCAAGTGGTTGTTGTGTAACAAGAGAGTAAGGTCCTGTTGAACGAGCATGCAATTTATCATCAACCATGTGAGCAAGTTTAATCATGTACATAATTCCTACTGACACACGGTTATCGAACGGTTCACCAGTTCTTCCATCATAAAGGACAGTTTTTGCATCACGAGCCATACCAGCTTCTTCTAAAGTGCTCCATACGTCTTCCTCGCGCGCACCATCAAATACGGCAGAAGCAACATGAATACCTAGCGTTCTAGCAGCCATACCTAAGTGAAGCTCTAATACCTGTCCGATGTTCATACGAGAAGGTACCCCTAAAGGATTTAACATAATATCGATTGGAGTGCCATCTGGTAAGTACGGCATATCTTCTTCTGGTAAGATTCGAGAGATTACCCCTTTGTTACCATGTCGTCCTGCCATTTTATCTCCTTCAGAAATTTTACGCTTCTGAACGATATACGCACGAACTAATTGGTTTACACCTGGTGGTAGTTCATCTCCGTCTTCACGGTTAAACACTTTAACATCAAGTACGATACCGCCACCACCATGAGGAACTCTCAGTGATGTATCACGTACTTCTCTTGCTTTTTCTCCGAAAATTGCATGTAAAAGACGTTCTTCAGCTGTTAGTTCTGTGACACCCTTAGGCGTTACTTTACCTACAAGTAAGTCTCCGTCCTTCACTTCTGCACCGACTCTGATAATTCCACGATCATCTAGATTCTTAAGTGCATCTTCACCTACATTCGGAATATCGCGAGTAATTTCTTCTGGTCCAAGCTTTGTATCACGAGCTTCAGATTCATATTCCTCGATATGAATAGAAGTGTATACATCATCTTTTACTAGACGCTCACTCATGATAATAGCATCCTCGTAGTTATATCCATCCCACGTCATGAAACCAACCATTACGTTACGGCCAAGTGCTAACTCGCCCTTTTCCATGGATGGACCATCTGCCAGGATTTCACCTTTTGTAACCTGATCTCCAACAGAAACGATTGGACGTTGGTTATAACAAGTTCCTTGGTTTGAACGAATGAATTTCTGCATTCTATACTTATCAAGGTTCCCTTTAACCTGTTGACCATCTACTTCTTCCATACGACGAACCCAAACTTCACGAGCTTCTACGCGTTCTACAATACCTGGGTACCTACAAATTACAGCTGCACCTGAGTCTCTTGCAGAAACGTGTTCCATACCTGTACCAACAATCGGTGATTCTGGTTGCATTAATGGAACAGCTTGACGTTGCATGTTTGCGCCCATAAGTGCACGGTTGGAGTCATCATTTTCTAAGAAAGGAATACATGCTGTTGCAGCAGAAACAACTTGTTTAGGAGATACATCCATATAGTCGATTCTTTCACTTACAACAACCGTGTTCTCTCCACGGAAACGAGCAACAACATTTACATCTAAGAATGTACCATCTTCACCTAAGCGAGCATTCGCTTGGGCTACTACATAGTTATCTTCTTCATCAGCAGTTAAGTAATCAATTTGGCTTGTTACCTTACCCGACACATGGTCTACTCTACGGTATGGCGTTTCAATGAAGCCGAATTTATTTACTTTTGCAAAAGAAGAAAGGGAGTTGATTAATCCGATGTTTGGTCCCTCTGGTGTCTCAATCGGGCACATACGTCCATAGTGAGAGTAGTGAACGTCACGTACTTCAAATCCTGCACGTTCACGTGTTAAACCACCAGGTCCAAGGGCAGATAATCTTCGTTTATGCGTTAACTCAGCTAATGGGTTCGTTTGATCCATGAACTGAGAAAGCTGTGAGCTTCCAAAAAACTCTTTAATAGATGCAATAACAGGACGAATATTGATTAACTGTTGGGGTGTAATCGTGTTTGTATCTTGAATAGACATTCTTTCACGAACTACACGCTCCATTCTAGATAAACCGATACGGAACTGATTTTGAAGAAGTTCTCCAACAGAACGTAAACGACGGTTACCTAAATGATCAATATCATCGGTGTCCCCAACTTGGTGTAAAAGGTTAAAGAAGTAACTGATAGAAGCGATAATGTCCGCAGGAGCAATGTTCTTCACTTTTTCTTCAATAAAGCCATTACCTAATACCAGAATTTCTTTTTCGCCTTCAGCATCATTTGGTGCATATATCTTAATAGATTGCATTGCTACTTCCTCTTGAACTACTCCACCATGTGGGTGGAAAGAAGTCAGTCCGATACCGTCTTCAATGTTAGGGAGAATACGGTCTAGCGTTCTACGATCTAATAAGGTACCCTTTTCTACGATAATTTCCCCGGTTTCAGGGTCTACTAACGTTTCAGCAATACGCTGATTGAAAAGTCTATTTTTGATATGAAGCTTTTTATTAATCTTGTATCTTCCAACACTTGCCAAGTCATAGCGTTTCGGGTCGAAAAATCTAGACTCTAACAAACTTTTTGCGTTTTCTACCGTTGGTGGTTCACCAGGGCGTAGACGCTCATATATTTCTAGTAATGCCTTTTCAGAGCTTTCTGTGTTATCCTTATCTAAAGTATTTCGCAGATACTCGTTTTCCCCAAGAAGATCAATGATTTCTTGGTCGGATCCAAATCCAAGAGCACGCAAAAGAACCGTTACTGGTAGTTTACGAGTACGATCTATACGAACATATACAACATCTTTTGCATCAGTCTCGTATTCTAACCACGCACCACGGTTTGGAATAACAGTAGCCGAATAGCCTCTTTTACCATTTTTATCTAATTTACCGCTGTAATACACACTTGGTGAACGTACTAATTGAGATACAATTACACGTTCTGCACCATTAATAACGAACGTACCTGTATCCGTCATCAATGGGAAATCACCCATAAATACATCCTGGTCTTTTACTTCACCAGTTTCTTTGTTAATGAGACGAACCTTCACACGTAAAGGAGCTGAGTATGTAACATCTCTTTCCTTTGTTTCTTCAACGGAATATTTAGGTTCCCCTAAGCTATAGTCGATGAACTCTAACGATAGATTTCCAGTGAAGTCTTCAATAGGAGAAATATCATGAAACATTTCTCTCAAACCCTCATCAAGGAACCATTGATAAGAAGAGGTTTGAATTTCTATTAGATTTGGTAATTCTAATACTTCACTAATGCGAGCATAACTTCTGCGTTGGCGGTGTCGTCCATATTGAACTAGTTGACCTGTCAACTGATTCACCCCTCGTATCAAGCGTTATTAAAGCCAAACAAAAAAATTTTTAACAAAGTATAAAAGAACCATGTTAAAAAAGAAAAATGGTTTCAATACAGAAAACCACATTTTTTTTACATTCGCTCTATTGATTTTACTATCATTTCCAAGCGTGCTAATTTTATACATGTGAAATACATAAAATTATTATTGCTCAGAAAAATACATATTGGCATTAAACAATGCTATCACAACAAAAATGCATCGTCAACCTTTTTTTGATTTAATAATATAGTAACCTTTTTTCTTGGTTACCACTTCTACTTCTTCAAATATTTCTTCTAACTTTTCGACAGCTGATGGTGCCCCTTGCTTTTTTTGAATGACAATCCACAGCTCACCATGTGGAGCTAAATGTTGATATGCTTTTTCTAAAATTTCATGCACCACTTTTTTTCCCGCACGGATCGGTGGATTAGAAAGAATCGCCGCATAATTAGAAGAAGTTACATTCGCATAGATATCACTAGCAAAAATGTTCACATTTTCAATTCTATTTTTACTAGCATTTTCTTTAGCAAGTTCGATAGCTCTCTCATTAACATCTATCATTTCTACTTTTCGAGCAGGAAAAGCTTTTGCTAGTGAAAGCCCTATCGGTCCATAGCCACAACCAACATCCAGAATATCACCGGATACACTAGGTTCTGCAAACTCTTCGATGAGAACTCTAGAACCAAAGTCTACTTCTTTTTTCGAAAAGACTCCTGTATCAGTAGTAAACGTGAATTTATTTCCTTTTAATTCAAATTCCCATTGTTGACGATTACTTTCTACAGAAGGTTTATTTGTATAATAATGATCCGCCATAGTAATCCTCCTTACCAGAAAAGTGAAAGCGGCTCGTTCAGCTCCGACAAGCATAAGACGAATTCCTCCAGAGGTCATGCACCACGACCTCTGGAGAAATTTGACTTATGACTCGAGGAGCTAGCCGCTGGAACTAGACACCAAGAAAAGTGAAAGCAACATACTGATAGTTTAAAAAAAAGCTCGCTATTAAATAGCGAGCTTTTTTAGAGCCTGTATTACTTAACAGCTACAGCTGCTCCAACTTCTTCAAGTTTACCTTTGATTTCTTCTGCTTCTTCTTTAGTAACGCCTTCTTTAAGTGCTTTAGGAGCGTTATCTACTACTTCTTTAGCTTCTTTTAAGCCAAGGCCAGTGATTTCACGTACCACTTTGATAACCTTGATTTTTTGTCCGCCAGCAGACTCAAGGATTACGTCGAATTCAGTTTGCTCAGCAACAGCTTCAGCAGCTCCGCCAGCAACAGCTACAGGAGCTGCAGCAGTTACACCAAATTCTTCTTCGATTGCTTTTACTAGGTCGTTTAATTCTAAAACAGTCATGTTTTTAACCGCTTCAATGATTTGTTCGTGTGTCATTGTTATTTTCCTCCTTAATAATATGTGAGTTTTTTATTTTCCTTACTTAACTTACTAGATGAAAATTAAGCGCCTTGCTCTTCTTTTTGATCTGCAACTGCTTTTGTAACAAGAGCGAAATTGCGGATTGGAGCTTGAAGGACACTAAGCAACATAGAAAGTAAACCTTCGCGAGATGGAAGTTCAGCAAGAGCTTTCACTTCTTCAACTGTCGCTACATTTCCTTCGATGACACCAGCTTTGATTTCTAATGCTTCATGCTTTTTAGCGAAGTCATTTAAAATTTTAGCAGGAGCTACAACATCTTCAGTAGAGAATGCGATAGCGTTTGGTCCTGTTAGTGCATCATTTAGTCCGTTGATTTCAGCGGCTTCTGCAGCACGGCGAGTTAAAGAGTTTTTGTATACCTTGAACTCAACACCTGCTTCACGAAGTTGTTTACGAAGTTCTGTCACCTCAGATACGCTAAGTCCACGGTAGTCAACTACGATAGTAGAAACGGATCCACGGAACTTGTCAGCGATTTCTCCAACAACATGTTTCTTTAATTCAACTGCTTTGCTCATCGTTACACCTCCTATAAAGTTGGTTACTACTTATACCGACCGGTGTACATAAAGAATGCCTCCACGCAAATGGAGGCAGAAATTTTTCGTTTAAAAGCTATTAAGCCTTTTATCGTAAAATCTACACCTCGGCAGGAATATTAAGCCCATACGAGCACCTACTGTCTACGGTACAAACAATATTATTTTATAAACACAACGATTATTATAACCGTGTAATCATCTTATGTCAATATGTTAGTTTTTTACAGCAACGAAAGTAGAAGGATCTACTTTTACTCCAGGTCCCATTGTAGAAGTAACAGCTAAGTTCTTCACGTAAGTTCCCTTTGCAGCAGCTGGTTTAGCTTTTAATAATGTTTCATAGATTGTACCGAAGTTCTCAACAAGTTTCGCATCATCAAAAGATAGTTTACCAATTGGAACGTGGATGTTTCCGGATTTATCAAGACGGTATTCAACTTTACCAGCTTTGATTTCGTTAACAGCCTTCGTTACATCAAATGTTACTGTACCAGTTTTAGGGTTTGGCATTAAACCTTTAGGTCCTAATACACGACCAAGTTTACCAACTTCACCCATCATGTCTGGAGTTGCTACGATTACATCAAAGTCAAACCAACCTTGGCTGATCTTTTGAATCATCTCTGCATCTCCTACATAATCAGCGCCAGCAGCTTCCGCTTCTTTTGCTTTTTCGCCTTTAGCAAATACTAAAACGCGTTGAGTTTTACCAGTTCCATGAGGAAGTACTACTGCTCCACGGATTTGCTGGTCATTTTTACGAGGGTCAACTCCAAGACGGAATGCAACTTCCACAGTAGCGTCAAACTTCGCAGTGTTTGTTTTCTTAACTAATTCGATAGCTTCGTTTACAGCGTAAGCCGTTGAACGGTCTACTAACTTAGCAGCTTCGATATACTTTTTACCTCTTTTAGCCATTTTAAATGTCCTCCTTATGTGGTTTTAGCGGAATAACCTCCCACGAATAAAGGTTGCGAATTGGCAAAAAACCGAATCCGCAACCCAGAACAGCAGTTAAATCAAAAGCAATGGGATTAATCTTCGATTACGATACCCATGCTACGAGCAGTACCTTCAACCATGCGCATTGCAGCTTCTACACTAGCAGCGTTAAGGTCTGGCATTTTCGTTTCCGCAATCTCGCGTACTTTGTCACGCTTAACTGTTGCAACTTTATTACGATTTGGTTCACCAGAACCAGACTCAATTCCAGCTGCTTTTTTAAGTAAAACTGCAGCAGGTGGAGTTTTCGTAATAAATGTAAATGAACGGTCTTCAAAAACCGTAATTTCAACAGGGATAATTAATCCAGCTTGATCTGCTGTACGAGCGTTAAACTCTTTACAGAAACCCATGATGTTAACACCTGCTTGACCTAGTGCTGGTCCAACTGGTGGTGCTGGGTTAGCTTTCGCTGCTGGAATTTGTAGCTTTACCAATTTAATTACTTTTTTAGCCACGAGACACACCTCCTTAAGTCCGTGATGTGGTATCTGGGATTACTCCCTCCCACTCAACTCATTCTTTATATATGGAATAAAGAATATTTTTTTTATTAATAGTCTCTTTTCAAAGACATACTGACCTTTGAAATGATAACACTTTTTCAAAACTATTTCAAGTTTTTTTACATTATAATTTTTCGATCTGTGTAAAGTCAAGTTCTACCGGTGTTTCACGGCCGAACATATTAACGAGTACTTTCACTTTTTGCTTATCTTTATCCATTTCGTCTATATGACCTGTAAAGTTCGCAAATGGACCTTCTTTTACTCGAACAGTTTCTTTTAATTCGAAATCAACCTCAATAAGTTTCTCGACCATACCCATTCTTTTCAATATGAATTGGATTTCATCATCTAGTAAAGGAGTTGGTTTTGAACCGGATCCGCTTGATCCAACGAAGCCTGTAACACCAGGAGTATTACGAACAACATACCATGAATCGTCTGTCATCACGATTTCCACAAGTACATAACCTGGGAATACCTTTTTCTTCGTTACTTTCTTTTTACCGTTTTTGATATCAGTTTCTTCTTCTTCTGGAACTACAACACGGAATATCTTGTCCTGCATCCCCATAGACTCTACTCTTTTTTCTAAGTTCGCTTTAACTTTATTCTCATATCCAGAATAAGTATGAACGACGTACCAGTTTTTCTCCATCTATATGGACTTACTGTCCGTCCCTCCCCATTAATAAAGTATTTTTTCTCCAAATGAAAAAACCCGTTGACCGGGTTTTTTTGTAAACAGTATTATTCACATTATACCATGATATAACATGACTTATTCAAGTGCAAAAAGAATTAGTACGAATTTTATCGTATTACTAGTCGAATAAGCTCGGAAATCCCAAAATCCACAACATAGAAGAACACCGCTGCAAAAGCAACCGTTGTTACTACAGTAATGGTATAGCGAGTTAATTCCTTACGTTTCGGCCAAGAGACCTTTTTCATTTCGCGATTTACGCCACGAAAGAAATTTATTAAACGTTTCATCCACGTAACCTCCAGCTCCAGAAATACTGATCTATTTTGTCTCCCGATGAACGGTATGAGCATTACAAACCTTACAAAACTTCTTTATTTCTAAACGCTCGCTACTTTGCGTTTTACCTTTTACAGTGGAATAGTTACGGGAACCACATTGCGCGCAAGCAAGCACTAATTTACTCTGCATGAGTACACCACCACAATTAAGCATAGATATCCCTAAAAATGTAACATACCTGTAACAATTGTGTCAATGAAGAAAAGCAGAACCGACTCGAGGAGCTAGCCGGTGCAACCGGACAACAAGAAAAGTGAAACCGGCTCGTTCAGCTCCGACAAGCATAAGACAGTTTCCGCAGGAGGTCATGCTTTTCGACCTCTGGAGGAAAATGGCTTATGACTCGAGGAGCTAGCCGGCGCAACTAGACAACAAGAAAAGCGGAACCGGCTCGTTCTGGCCCGATTTTATAAAGTTATCTCTCGCAATTCTAGATATCTCTCTAACTTTCGTTTCACTCGCTGTAAGGCATTGTCAATAGACTTTACATGCCGGTTTAAATCTTCTGAAATCTCTTGATAGGAACGTCCATCTAGATAGAGCGCAAGTACCTTTCTTTCGAGGTCACTCAATAGCTCAGCCATTTTGACTTCGATATCGTCGAATTCTTCTTGATTAATAATCAGTTCCTCTGGGTCCATTACTTTGGCCCCTGAAATAACATCCATTAACGTACGATCTGATTCTTCATCGTAAATAGGCTTGTCCAGTGAAACGTATGAATTAAGTGGGATATGCTTTTGTCTCGTTGCTGTTTTAATCGCTGTAATGATTTGGCGCGTAATACACAACTCCGCAAATGCTTTAAAAGAAGTAAGCTTGTCCTCTTTGAAATCACGGATTGCTTTGTAAAGACCTATCATTCCTTCTTGCACAATATCTTCGCGATCTGCACCAATGAGAAAATAGGATCTAGCCTTCGCTCTTACGAAGTTTTTATACTTGTTGATTAAATAGTCTAGCGCTTCACTATCACCTAAATGTACAAGTACTACCACTTGCTCATCATCCATTAACTCTAATACCCTGCTAGTTTTTCTTGGGTCGCTCACTATCACACCTATCCCTCCGAACAAAACAGTAGATAGAAATATTATACAGTAGTCTTAAATTCAACGTCAACCACTCATCGCTGTCCTCGACGCCATTTTTCGAAAATTGCAGAAAGTTCTGTATCTAATTCAATACGTTTAGAAGGCTTTTCGTTAGTGAAATTGGTTACTCTTTTTTTTATTCTAGTTTCTATTGCTTGTGTCTCATTCAATAATTCACGGGCTGATTTCCTAAGTGCACCTTGGCCAAAAATAGCCCATTGCTCGGTGAAATCTGATGTCGCTACATGAATTTGCGTTCGAATATCATTTAAGCTGATTGCTAGCTTCTCAATTCTTTCATCCGCTGTTTCATTTTCTCGAGTATAAATGACTTCCACTCGATGATTTTTATATTTCGTTTCAATTCCTTGTGAAAGGTGGGCATCAAAAACCACCATTACTCGATAACCCGTATATGCTTGGTATTCTGCCATTTTTGATATGAGGATATCACGTGCCAAAGCTAAGTCTTGATCCTTTAGGTTTCTTAACTCTGGCCACGCACCAATAATGTTGTATCCATCAACAAGCAAGATATCCATTGCTTGTTATTCTCCCGCCGGCTGTCTTTTACGGAAAACCTCATACATTAACAGGCTAGCAGCTACCGAAGCATTCAAGGATGTAACCTTTCCAACCATCGGTAACGAGACTAGAAAATCACATTTGTCTTTTAATAGCCTTGCCATCCCTTTTCCTTCACTACCTATAATCAAGCCAGTAGGTAACGTTCCATCCATATTCCGATAGTCAATCGTTCCCTTTGCATCTGTACCAAATATCCAAAGTCCTTTTTCTTTTAGCTCGTCCACTGTGCGAGCCAAATTCGTCACACGTACAACTGGTATATATTCAATTGCACCCGTAGAAGCCTTTGCTACAGTGGCAGTTAACCCTACTGCTCTCCGCTTTGGAATAATTATTCCATGAGCTCCCACTGCATCTGCAGTTCTCATAATGGAACCAAGGTTATGCGGATCCTCTATTTCATCTAGTATTAAAAAAAACGGGGTTTCGTTCCGCTTCTCTGCTAAGTGAAAAAGATCATCTAATTCTGCATAGTCATACGCAGCGACCGAGGCCACAACCCCTTGGTGATTTCCTTCTGCCATTTGGTCAATCTTTTTTTTCGGAACAAACTGTACTAATACGTTTGCTTCCTTTGCCAGGGTAATGATTTGTTGCATTGAGCCCTTTTGTGAACCTTCAGCAACCCAGAGCTTATTTATTTCTCGATTCGATTTTATAGCTTCTAATACGGGATTTCTCCCAATAATAAATTCTTTAGACATCCTTACTCACCTCTCTCGTCATCTATAATTTGAATACATGCTTTGAATATCTGTTCCATTCTTTCCGTTTCATCCGTTAAGTATAGATGTCCGATTAACGCTTCGAATGCTGTTGAATAACGATATGTTTGAACATCCGTGTTTTTCGGGACAGTGCCAGATTTCGCATTTCTTCCTCTTCTAATGACGCCTTCCTCTAATTCACTAAAATACGCCTCTCCTGCTAATTGGTGTAGCAGTCGTGCTTGCGCCTTAGCGGACACATAACTTGTAGCAGCGCGATGTAATTGATTCGGTCTGATTTTGCCTTGCTTCAAAAGGTGATGACGAACGTACGTTTCGTACACAGCATCACCCATATAAGCAAGCGCCAAACTATTTAATTGTTTTGCGTCTATTTTGATGGTACTCATTGCTTTGTTACCCTCTTTTCCATCTAGTACCTTGTGCTGTATCTTCTAAGATAATATTTTTGTCTTTTAACTCATCTCGAATTTGATCCGCTAAAGCAAAATCGCGATTTTTTCTAGCGTCAATTCGCTTCTGAATAAGAGCATCTATTTCTTCATCTAACAACTCATCCTTAGATATGGATACACCTAAAACGCCGAACAGCTCTTCAAACTGAGAAATAAAGGCTTGTAAAACTTTTTCAGATGTATTCTTTTCACTTACATAAAGGTTCGCCTGTTTTGCCATGTCAAAAAGTACAGCAATGGCATTCGCAGTATTAAAGTCATCATCCATGACTTTGATAAATTCATTCTTTAAAGTTGCTACACTTTCAAGCCATTGTGTGTCTTCTGTTTCCGTCGTTAAATTCACACTGCTTTCTAGTCGATGCTTTAAGTTAGAGTATGAAGTACGTAATCTCTCTAATCCATTATTAGTACTCTCTAATAATTCATCATTATAGTTGATTGGATGACGGTAATGAACCGATAGCATGAAGAAACGGATTAATTGTGGATCATGTTTCTTAATAATGTCATGTACTAGAATAAAGTTCCCTAAAGACTTCGACATTTTCTCGTTATCAATATTAATATACCCGTTATGCAACCAATACTTCGCAAACGTTTTGCCTGTTAAAGCTTCCGATTGAGCAATTTCATTTTCATGATGTGGAAAGGATAAATCTTGACCACCTGCATGAATATCAATAGTGTCCCCTAGATATTTTCGTGCCATAGCTGAGCACTCAATGTGCCAACCTGGGCGACCTTCCCCCCAAGGGCTACTCCAAGATATTTCTCCTTCTTTAGCAGCTTTCCAAAGTACAAAGTCTAGAGCATCTTGTTTCTTTTCTCCCACTTCGATTCGCGTTCCTAGTTGCAAATCCTCGATTGGCTGATGGGATAACTTCCCGTATTCTTTGAATTCGCGCGTTCTATAATAGACGTCTCCACCTGACTCATAAGCAAAGCCTTTTTCAATCAACGCTTCAATAAATTCTAAAATAATATCCATGCTCTCTGTAACTCTTGGGTGAACCGTAGCTTGTTTGCACCCTAATGCAGAGACATCTTCATGGTATGCCGCTATAAAGCGCTCAGCAATGGTTGGAACATCTTCCCCAAGTTCATTGGCTGCTTTGATAAGCTTGTCATCCACGTCAGTGAAATTGGATACATAATTAACTTCATAACCTCGGTACTCTAAGTATCTTCTTACTGTATCAAAAACAATCGGTGGTCTCGCATTTCCAATATGAATATAGTTGTAAACAGTTGGTCCGCACACATACATTTTTACCTTACCCTCTTCTAATGGTACGAACATTTCCTTCTGTCGAGTTAATGTATTATAAAGATGAATGGTCATCTATGTTCTTCCTCTCTTTTAAAAGTAACAATTCATGCTGCAATTGAGCGATTTGCTTTTCTAATGCGACAAAGCGATCTCCTGTTGGATCTGGCATATTCTGATGGTTGAAATCCTTCTTCACTCTTATCCCATCTTGAATAACAATTTTCCCAGGAATTCCAACGACTGTTGAGTTATTAGGAACATTCTTTAACACAACCGATCCAGCCCCTACTTTAGAATTCTCTCCAACAGTTATCGAACCTAAAACCTTGGCTCCAGCCGCTATTAATGCATTATCTAATATAGTGGGATGCCTTTTTCCTTTTTCTTTTCCTGTACCACCTAAGGTGACACCTTGAAAGACAGTTACATTATTCCCTATTTCACATGTTTCACCTATTACCACACCCATACCATGGTCGATAAAAAAGCGGCTTCCTATTTTAGCCCCTGGATGGATTTCAATTCCTGTGAAAAAACGACTTACCTGGGAAATAACTCTGGCAATAAAAAATAATTTCCGCTTAAAAAATGTATGGGCTAATCGATGCGCCCATATGGCATGTAACCCTGAATAAGTTAAAATAACTTCAAAATAACTTCGTGCTGCTGGGTCCTGTTCAAAAATAACATCGATATCTTCCTTTAACGTACGAAACATTCAAGATCCCCCTTTCACTCTATTTCACAAATAAAAAAGTCTCTGTGTCCTAAGACACAGAGACGCTTATGGCGCGGTTCCACTCTGTTTAGATATACACCGATATCTCCACTCATCCTCGTAACGGGAGGTAGCCGCTATTACTTACTAAGCAACTTGCTGTTTAGCAATAGACTCCGAGGTGCACTTCAAAGAATTCATCACATGAATCGTTTTCAGCCATCGACGATTCTCTCTAAAAAGGATTAAATTCTTTTACTCTCCTCATCTACATTCATTTTAATTATTTATATCTCTTATCATATTATGTTTTGTTAGAAATGTTAACTAATTAGTTTCTCTAAGCGTGCGATAACTGTTTCTTTTCCTAATAAATGAATCGCCTGTGGTAACTCTGGTCCGTGAGTTTGTCCAGTTGTTGCTACACGAATCGGCATGAATAGCTTTTTCCCCTTGTGACCAGTAGCTTTTTGGACTGCTTTAATAGAAGCCTTGATGCTATCCGCTGAGAAATCCTCGAGCTCTGCTAACTGCTCACGGAAAGCAGCCATTACTTCCGGAACTTGCTCCTCATTTAATACTGTTTGTGCTTCTTCGGTATACTCAATATGCGTTTTGAAGAACATTTCTGTTAGCTCAACAATTTCCGCTCCATAGCTCATTTGCTCTTGATAGAGAGAAATTAATTCTTTTGCCCAATGCTTCTCGTCTTCTGTCATTGAATCTTGGAAGCGACCAGCCTTTACTAAATGTGGTAAAGAAAGTGCTACAATTGTATCAAGGTCCAGCTTCTTCAAATATTGATTATTCATCCACGTTAATTTCTGTGTATCGAACACAGCAGGAGATTTAGATAAGCGATCTGCATCAAATATTTTAATGAATTCTTCTTTAGAGAAGATTTCCTCTTCCCCAACAGGTGACCAGCCTAACATCGCAATAAAATTAAACAATGCTTCAGGTAAATAGCCAAGCTCCTCATACTGCTCAATAAATTGAATAATAGACTCATCACGCTTACTCAATTTTTTACGACTCTCATTCACGATCAATGTCATATGACCAAAGATAGGAACATCCCACCCTAGCGCATTAAAAATCATAATTTGTTTTGGCGTATTAGAGATGTGATCATCTCCACGAAGCACATGAGATATCTTCATCAAATGATCATCTACCGCAACTGCAAAATTGTAAGTTGGTGTACCATCTTTTTTCACAATAACAAAGTCACCAATACCGTCTGATTCAAAGGATACGTCACCTTTTACCATATCATTAAACTTAATTTCGGATCCTTCAGGAACGCGAAAACGAATACTTGGCTCTCTACCTTCATTTTCAAAAGTAGTTTGCTCTTCCGTTGATAAGTTACGGTGTTGACCAGAATAACGAGGCATTTCACCACGTGCAATCTGCCCTTCTCTTTCTGCTTCTAATTCCTCTTCTGTACAGTAACATTTATAAGCGAATCCCTTTTCAAGGAGTTCATTGTAATATTTTTTATAAATATCATTACGCTCTGATTGACGATATGGACCGTATTCGCCACCAACATCGACGCTTTCATCCCATTCGATTCCAAGCCATTTCAAATATTTAAGCTGGCTTTCTTCTCCACCTTCAATATTACGCTTCTTGTCCGTATCCTCTATACGAATAACAAATTGTCCATTCTGGCTACGTGCAAAAAGATAATTAAATAATGCGGTACGAGCATTTCCTATATGTAAGTGCCCTGTTGGACTTGGGGCATAACGTACGCGAACTGTCATATGGTTACCTCCAATGTTCCGTCAGCTTCCGAGCTTAGACGGGGATAGTTTTTCAAAATCCAAGCATTATTCTATCATAAAACAGTGATAAAAGTCCTTATTTCTTTATTATGACTACCCTGAAAATAGGTAAGGTTCCGTTAGACACCCTTTCGATTTCCGCTCCTGCCACTTGCTTTCCGCGGGCGGTCTTGGGAGGACAGGGATACTTAACATGCCGCATTTTCATCATCCATGGTGCGAAAATTTCATTGCATGTGTGTGTCTACCCTGATCATAAGTAGCTTAACTTTTATTAGAGTTTTATTAATAACACGACGGCTTGGGCTGCAATTCCTTCTTCTCTTCCAGTAAATCCAAGCTTTTCCGTTGTCGTTGCTTTTACATTTACTTGCTCTTCACTTGCTTCTAGTAGTTCAGCAATTCTTGCACGCATTGTTTCAATATGTGGTGCCATTTTGGGTTTTTGGGCAATAATCGTACAGTCTACATTTCCCAACTTATAGCCTTTTTCTTTTACTATTTCCCATACCCGCTGCATTAAAACAGCAGAATCTGCATCTTTGAATGCTGGATCTGTGTCCGGAAAATGCTTACCAATATCTCCTTCTCCAATTGCCCCTAAACATGCATCTGAGATTGTATGTAGCAAGACATCCGCATCAGAATGACCTAATAGTCCCTTCTCATAAGGAATGGTAATGCCTCCAATTATCAACGGTCTTCCTTCTGCAAATTGATGCACATCAAATCCTTGTCCTATTCGAAACATACGGGTTCTCCTTCTTATATTTATTTTTGTAAAATAGCGTTCGCTATTAATATATCTTCTGGTGTAGTTAATTTAATGTTTTCATAATCGCCTTCTACAATATGTACTGGAACATTGATTCTCTCCACTAAACTAGACTCATCTGTCCCCATGTAATCTTCCTTTTTCGCCTTGTGGTGGGCCTTCATTAAAACGTTATATTGAAACGCTTGTGGTGTTTGAATCGACCATAGATTAGAGCGTTCCACGGTTTCCTCTACTATCTCATTAGGACTCACTCGTTTAATCGTATCCTTCACCGGCACTCCAACTATCGCAGCCCCTTCTTGACGAGCCTTTTCTACTAATCGATGGATGACAGCTTGTCTAATAAATGGTCGGGCTCCATCGTGGACTAAAACAATCTCTGTAGATTCGAGTGTTTTTAACCCATTATACACGCTATCCTGCCGCTCTCTCCCCCCTATTACCATTTCACTTACTTTCGAAATATGGTGTGTAGTTAGAAGAGATTCAAAGATTTTTATCTCCTTTTCATTGATCACTAATTTAATTTGATCACATAATGGGTCATTTTCAAAGATAGTTAATGTATGTATAATAACTGGCTTTCCCTCAAGCTCAATAAATTGTTTGTTCTTCCCGGCCTGCATTCTTTTCCCCTGACCTGCCGCTAAAACAATTACCTGGTACTTCATGATAAACTCTCCCATATAAAAATCTATGCTAAAATAACTTCTACCCTCTTAGCATCGCTGGAGAGGGTAGTTTTTTTACATATAGTCGGGCTATGGAGCCAATTAAGCCGGTTCCACTTTTCTTATTAAAGTGCTGCTCGTTCCATTTGTTTTGGTTTGGCAAATATCATTCGTCCAGCAGAGGTTTGGAGGACACTTGTGACTAGCACCTCAATATGCTTGCCAATGTAGTCACGGCCTTCTTCCACAACAATCATTGTGCCATCATCCAAATATGCTACACCTTGATTATGTTCTTTTCCATCCTTTATTACTTGAACTGTCAGCTCTTCACCCGGCAGAACCACAGGCTTCACAGCATTTGCAAGGTCATTAATATTTAAAACCTCTACATTTTGAAGTTCACAAACTTTATTTAAGTTAAAGTCATTCGTCACTACGACTCCTGAAGTCAACTTCGCTAGCTTCACAAGTTTACTATCTACTTCTTGAATGTCTTCAAAGTTTCCTTCGTAAATTTCTACTTTTATCGCTAACTCTTTTTGAATTCGATTAAGAATATCAAGTCCACGTCTTCCTCGATTACGTTTCAATACATCAGAGGAATCTGCAATATGCTGTAACTCTTCTAGAACAAAGCGAGGTATAACAATCGTGCCTTCTAAAAAGCCAGTTTGACAAATATCTGCGACTCTACCATCAATAATAACACTAGTGTCTAATATTTTTAACTTTTTAGATGAAAGATCTATATCCTCTTCATCTGCTGCTTTTTTCTTTCCAAATTTGCTAGAAATTGAAAATAAATTAACAAGCTCATCGCGTTTTTTAAATCCTACTTGAAATCCAAGGTATCCTAATAGTATCGTGATGAAAATCGGGAAAATGCTACTTACAAATGGAATTTTCTCTAAAGGAATAACCGCTAGATAAGCGACAATTAAACCAAAAATGAGACCTAAGCTACCGAACAATACATCTGTTACTGGCGCTTTTACTAACGACTCCTCTATCCATTTAATAAATCCGACTACATAATCCACTAACCAAAAAGTAAGGATAAAAAATATAATAGCTCCTAGTATCGCAACAGTATAAGGCTTGGTTAAAAAAGAAATATCTCCTAGATTCAATAGAGAAAATAATTCCGGGATAAAGAAAATACCCAATGTACCACCAAGAATGAGAAAAAACAATTGAACCATGCGCCTTAACATTGCCTCACCTCCCTATATTCATTATAAACAGTTTCCTATAAATAAAACGTCAAAAACCTCTTAATTTTACATTTGTTAGTGGATGGACACGTAATTGAAACACTTATCTTGAAAAAAACCTATATTTGTCGGTCAATAAGCAATTGATCTTGAATTCGTTTTAAACCTTCTTTTATTTTCCGAGCTCGCACTTCCCCAATTCCTTCTACCTCGTCTAACTCTTCTACTGTTGCAACCAAAATCTGTTTCATTGTTTTAAATCTACATATTAGATTTTCAATAACAAGAGGTGGAAGTCTAGGGATCTTATGTAAAATTCTATATCCTCTCGGAAGCACAAATTCATCGGGATTCATAAAGCCTGAATACCCTAACATTTTTAAAATAACCGTATCATCTAATAAATCTGTATTAGCTAATGCCTGTAGCTTTTTAAGAATCAGAAAAGCATCCATATCTTTATCTAAACAATAATCTTTGATTAGAAGAATCGCTTCTTCTTCAATATGGGCGAGAAGTTCTGTCATCTGCAAACGAATAAGTCTTCCCTCTGTTCCTAATTCATTAATATAACTAATAATCTCATTTTTAATCCGTAACACCATTTCAATCCGATGAATCACCTGTAATAACTCAGAGAGAGATACTTGCTCCTCAAATTCAAGTGCTCCAAGGTTAGTAATTCCCTGGTCTAAAACAGACTTGTATTTTTCTAATGTTTGTATCGCTTGGTTTGCTTTTGTGAAAATAACCCCTATGTCACGTAAGGCATATCGAAAATCACCTTTGTACAACGTTATAACATTACGTCTTTGCGAGATGGCAACTACTAAGCACCCTGTTTGTTTAGCCACCCGCTCTGCCGTTCTATGCCTCATCCCTGTTTCTGTAGATATTATGGTAGGGTTGGGTGTTAATTGTGCATTCGCATAAAGAATTTTCGTTCCTTTGTCATTTAATATAATAGCACCGTCCATTTTAGCTAGTTCATAAACGTATGCTGGGCTAAACGAACAGTTAATTGAAAAGCCCCCATCTACCATTTCCTTTACTTTATCATTAAACCCGACAACAACTAGACCACCAGTTTGTGATCGAAGGATATTGTTAATTCCTTCACGCATAGGTGATCCTGGAGCAATAAATTGTAACGTATCCGCCATTGTTTTTTCTTTCAGACGTAGATCCTCCATCCCTATCCCCCTAGTGTATATTGCAGAGCTTGGTCAATCGTGGCAACTCCGATCACCTTGACCTCTTTCGGAACGGTCCATCCACCTAAGTTCTTGGAAGGAATAATAACACGTTTAAATCCGAGTTTTGCTGCTTCTTGTACACGTTGCTCAATACGAGACACACGCCTAATCTCTCCGGTTAAACCAACCTCTCCTATCACCACATCTGTCGGCTCAGAAGATTGGTTTCGAAAGCTGGAAGCAATACTAACTGCTACCGCTAAGTCGATCGCTGGTTCATCCAATTTAACGCCACCTGCTACTTTTAGATAGGCGTCTTGGTTTTGTAAAAGTAGACCTACTCTTTTCTCTAGAACCGCCATAATTAACGACACGCGATTATGGTCAATTCCTGTGGCCATTCTTCTTGGATTTCCGTATCCCGTTGGAGATATTAGTGCTTGAATTTCTACTAAAACTGGTCGTGTTCCTTCCATCGATGCTACAACAGTAGATCCTGCAGCACCTTTTGAACGTTCCTCTAAAAAGATTTCTGAAGGATTTTTCACTTCTTCTAACCCTTCTTCTTTCATTTCAAAGATTCCAATTTCATTAGTTGAACCAAATCTATTTTTAACAGATCGTAAAATACGATAAGTATGATGGCGTTCTCCTTCAAAATATAACACAGTATCTACCATATGCTCCAATATTCGAGGCCCTGCAATCGATCCCTCTTTTGTAACATGCCCTACAATAAACACAGCAATATTTTTCGTTTTCGCGATTCTCATAAGCTCCGCTGTACACTCTCTTACCTGTGACACACTTCCTGGTGCAGAGGTAACAGCAGGATGATATACCGTTTGAATGGAGTCAATGACTAATAGGGTTGGCTGAACCTCATCAATTGCTTTTGCAACTAATTCAAAATCTGTTTCAGATAAAACAAACAGTTCATCCGCTTGAACTCCTAACCGGTCTGCTCGAAGTTTCGTTTGCTGCACCGATTCTTCTCCTGAAATATAAAGAACACGATGTTTTTTCAATGCTAGTTGGCAACATATCTGAAGTAGTAACGTTGACTTTCCAATACCTGGATCACCACCAATTAGTACGAGTGATCCCTGTACCAAACCGCCACCAAGCACTCGGTTGCATTCTGCCATATTAGTTTGAATCCGTGCTTCTTTAATCGATTCTACTTTAGTAATAGATTCTGCCTTTCGCACAAGTGTAGGAGATGAAGTGGTAAAGCCCCCTCTTCTCGGTGTTTTAGACTCTTCCATCTCTTCCGTCATTTTGTTCCAGGCGTTACAACCCGGGCACTTCCCCATCCACTTAGGAGACTCATACCCACATCCCTGACAAATAAACTTCGTCTTACGCTTTGCCATGAAAAAATCCTCTCTCTGTTAAAATACCATTGTTTTCCTCTTTTTATGATACCTTATTTTATATCGTACAAGCCAATTTTAAGTAGCAAACGTAAAAGGATACAAGAAAGGAGGCAAAGCTCTTTAAATAAGAGCCTACCTCCACTTATAATCTTGGTTCTACCTGTAAACCACTAAAACCCGTTATTATTTTACTTTTTCGACGTCTCGGACAATAAACTGCCCATCTACCACGTCCATGACAATCTTTTTCCCTTTTTCAATATTTCCTTTTAAGAGCTCTTCTGATAACTTATCCTCAACATGCTTTTGAATAGCTCGACGTAAAGGTCTTGCTCCGTATTCTGGATCATATCCCTCTTCAGAAATCTTCTCTTTCGTTGCATCCGTTAATTCTAAAACAATATCTTGCTCTTTTAAACGCTTCGTTAATTGATCCGATAATAGTGTCACGATTTCTTTCAGATGTGTTTTCTCTAATGAGTGGAACACAATCATCTCATCGACACGGTTAAGGAATTCTGGACGGAATGCCTTTTTCAGCTCCTCCATTACTTTCCCCTTCATGTCTTTATAATTTTGATTTTCATCCTGCACATTAAATCCAACATATTTATTACGCTTTAACGCATCAGCCCCAACGTTCGATGTCATAATGACAAGCGTGTTTCGGAAGTCCACTGTACGCCCTTTCGAATCAGTTAATCGACCATCCTCTAATACTTGCAATAATATATTGAATACATCAGGATGCGCTTTTTCAATTTCATCTAATAAAATAACAGAGTATGGCTTGCGACGAACTTTCTCCGTTAATTGTCCACCCTCATCGTACCCAACATATCCTGGAGGAGAACCTACCAAACGTGAAGTAGAGTGTTTCTCCATGTATTCAGACATATCAATACGAATCATCGCGTCCTCGTCTCCAAAGATAGACTCCGCCAACGCTCTAGCAAGTTCTGTTTTACCAACCCCTGTAGGACCTAAGAAAATAAAGGAACCAATTGGACGTTTTGGATCTTTCAAACCAGCTCTGGCACGACGTACTGCTTTTGAAACAGCCTTCACTGCTTCATCCTGCCCAATTACACGAGAGTGAAGAAGATCTTCCATATTTAAAAGCTTTTCAGTTTCTTTTTGCGCAAGTCTCGATACTGGAATTCCGGTCCAACTAGACACAACCATCGCAATGTCCTCTACTGTTACTTCAGAATTCTCTTGACCTTGCTTCTCTTTCCACGTTTTCTTAGTTTCTTCCAGCTGCTCGCGTAAGCGCTGTTCCGTATCACGTAAGGAAGCCGCCTTTTCAAACTCTTGGCTTTGGACAGCTGCGTCCTTTTCATTCCGAACTCCTTCTAGCTTCACCTCTAACTCTTTTAAATTAGGAGGTGTTGTAAAGGAACGTAAACGAACCTTTGATCCCGCTTCATCAATCAAGTCAATCGCTTTATCCGGTAGAAAACGATCGGAAATATAACGATCCGAAAGCTTCACTGCTTGATCAATTGCCTCATCAGTTATGGAAACACGGTGATGTGCTTCATAACGATCGCGCAACCCTGTTAAAATTTGAATAGATTCCTCAATTGTTGGCTCATCCACTCGAATTGGTTGGAAACGTCTCTCAAGTGCTGCATCCTTTTCAATGTATTTACGGTACTCATCTAACGTAGTGGCACCAATACATTGAAGCTCTCCGCGCGCTAAAGATGGCTTTAAAATATTGGACGCATCAATCGCGCCTTCCGCTCCACCTGCTCCGATTAATGTATGAAGTTCATCAATGAATAAAATAATATTTCCAGCTTGGCGAATTTCGTCCATCACTTTCTTTAAGCGATCCTCAAATTCTCCACGATATTTTGTACCAGCTACAACTGTTCCCATATCAAGCGTCATGACACGCTTATCTCGAAGAATTTCTGGTACCTCATTATTCACGATTTGTTGTGCTAGCCCTTCTGCAATCGCTGTTTTACCTACACCAGGCTCTCCGATTAACACAGGATTATTTTTCGTTCTTCTACTAAGGACTTCAATTACACGTTGTATCTCTTTACTTCGCCCAATAACAGGATCCAAACTTCCTTCTCTCGCAATTACAGTAAGATCACGAGCTAAGCTATCCAACGTTGGTGTATTAACATTTGCAGATGCTCCGCCCTGATGGCCACCAGACGTTTCATTACTACCAAGTAGTTGTAGCACTTGTTGACGCGCCTTATTAAGGCTAACTCCTAAGTTATTTAATACACGTGCAGCTACACCTTCACCCTCACGAATCAAACCTAGTAGAATATGTTCCGTACCTACATAAGAATGTCCAAGCTTACGAGCCTCATCCATCGAGAGCTCAATCACTTTCTTTGCACGAGGTGTATAATGTGGAATAGATTGTCCGCTCTCTTTCCCTCGTCCAATTAAGTTTTCTACTTCTTTTTGAACCTTTTCTGGCCCAAGTCCTAGTGCAATTAATGCCTTTGCCGCTATTCCTTCACCCTCTCTTACTAATCCAAGTAAAATGTGCTCTGTACCAATATTATTATGGCTTAAACGAAGTGCTTCTTCCTGTGCCAACGCAAGTACTTTTTGTGCTCTCTCTGTAAATCGACCGAACATCATATATAATCGCCTCCCGAGTAATTTATCTTTTTAAACGTAGTCTTTCTCTAATTAAGCTCGCTCTTCGAATATCTCGTTCATTTGGTCTTAACGGACCACCAGCATATTGCTGCAAAAAACCTGGTTGAGTTAAAATCATTAATTCATTCAAGATAGATCGTGATATATTCTCGATAAATCCCAAATCAATGCCTAATCGTACATCGGATAAGCATTTTGCCGCCTCTTTTGTCTCAATGATACGGCTATGTGCTAATATCCCGTAAGATCGAAAAACTCTATCTTCTAATTGTATGTTGGAAGTCTTGACTAATGCTTCTCTTGCCGACCTCTCTTGGGCAATCAGTTGTTGAACCACACTAAGTAGATCATTTACAATATCCTCTTCAGATTTTCCTAGTGTTAGTTGATTCGAGATTTGAAAAATGTTTCCTAAAGCTTCGCTACCTTCCCCATAAATTCCTCTAACAACTAAACCTAACTGATTAATTGCTGGAACTATTCGGTTCATTTGTTGTGTTAGCACCAGAGCGGGAAGGTGCATCATCACGGAAGCGCGTAGCCCTGTACCTACATTCGTTGGGCAACTTGTTAAATAACCTCGCTTTTCATCGAAGGCATAATCTATCTTTGACTCGATCCAATCATCTAACGAATTGGCGACTCGCAATGCCTCTGTTAATTGCATCCCAGGAAACAGGCATTGAATTCGGATATGATCCTCTTCGTTAATCATAATACTAACTTCTTCATTCGGAGTTAACATACAAGCTCCATAAGTGGAATCTTCCGCAAGCTGAGGACTAATTAAATGCTTTTCTACCAGTACCCTTTTTTCGAGTGTATTCAATTCTTCCATCACGAGAAATTCTAATTCTCCCAACTCCTGAAATGATTTCTCGGAAAAATGACGCTTCATCGTTTCCACTATTTCTCTAGCTTCCTCGTTACTAGCTACAGTAGGAAACCGCATCGCTTCTAAATTTCTAGCAAGTCTTACCCTGCTACTTAACACAATGTCAGATGCTGGACCTTCTTGATTCATCCACGAACTAACGGCATTACTTAAAAAGTGTTCAAGAGACATTTATTGCTCCCCCTCTCTTTTTTCACTTAATTTCTTTTCTAACTCTCTAATCTTATCTCTTATATTCGCTGCACTTTCAAATTCTTCCTGTATAATAAGTGCTTGTAATTCTTCTTTTAATAAATCAATTTCTTTTCTAACGTGCATACTCCCACCGATTCGCTGAGGTATTTTTCCTGCATGGATGGTATTTCCACTATGAAACCTCTTTAAAATCGGCTGCATTTTCTCTTCAAACGTACGATAACACTCTGAACACCCAAACCGCCCGACTTTCGTAAACTGCTGAAATGTCATTTTACAACGCTCACATTGCAGAACTTTATTTTCCTTAAACCCCTCAGGCTTTTCGTTTGAAATTGTCTGTTCCGTATTTAGCAATCCAGCAATCAAATTATTAATCGAAAAACCCGATCCACCGGAAAACATAAACATATTACCTTTCTCCTGCGCGCAATGTTCACAAATATGCACTTCCGATTTTTCTCCATTGATAATTTTAGTAAAATGCAACGTCGCTGGACGTTCCTTACATTCCTGACACACCATCGTGTTTCCCCCCTTAACGGTACTTAAGAGTAGTAAGCATCGCTATGAGCATCCTCGCTCTTAACTCGTCTCTCTCAGGTAACCCTAAATAGATAACAGAGCGATCCATCACACTAACCATTATCTTCGCCTCTCGAGCGGAAATTACCTTCTCCTCCACTAAACGAAAAATTACATCCTCTGCACTAGATTGCGAAATTCGTACATCTATTAACTCGATTATTTGATCAATAAGCTGCAAATGATCATGAGGCTTAATCTTAATAATCCGTATATAACCCCCACCACCACGCTTGCTCTCAACCAAATACCCACGCTCAATCGTAAACCTCGTATTTATTACATAATTAATCTGAGAAGGTACACATTCAAACTTATCAGCAATCTCACTACGTTTTATTTCTGCGGAATTTTCTCTACTCCGCTCTAAAACCTGCTTTAAATATTGTTCAATGACATCAGATATGTTTCTCATGCTATCCCCCAATCTGACCTTGACTATCTTTGACTATAATTAAAATATATAAGAACGCGATATATTTTTCAATAAATAACTCTCACAAAAACAGAATTCCACTTTTTGCTCATTGATAAACGTCCAAAGGTCAAAATAATATATTTAAAATTTCAGAGTAAATTCACAGAACTAATAACGGAACATACAGTCAAAAGCTAACAAATATACATAATACCCGGTGTTCCTCCTATGCCCGGTAGTTTGGAAGAGCATAAATTGCCTGACTCAATACAAAAAAACGACTATTCACTTTTGAATAATCGCTCCTCATGGATTGCACAATCTGATCTAATCAATTCCAACCTTATTACTTCTTCTTTCCAGTAAGACAACATCACGCCAGCAACCCTTCATTTCACCAATACGTTCTCGCCTTCCAACCTCCCGAAATCCATATTTAGTATGTAAATGCAAACTTGATGTATTTTCCGGAAAAACTCCTGATTGTAACATCCAAAATCCATTTTGTTCACTTTTTTCAATCAAAGATTTTAGAAGTAAGCTACCGATTCCTTTTCGTTTATTCGTTTGTCTAGCATAAATACTTACCTCTGCGACTCCTCTATAAACCGGTCGATTTGAGATAGAACTCAAAGCAGCCCACCCTAATATACCTCCTTCTGAACGCACAACTATCCGACATTCTTTTAAATGCCCTCTATCCCATTCCTCCCAATTCGGTGCTTCCATTTGAAAAGTAGCATTCCCAGTATCGATGCCTTCTAAATAAATATCCCGAACTTGCCACCAGTCCCCTCTCCCCATTTCATCAATAAAAATAGTACTCTTCATCCACTTCCCCCTCTTTCCATTCATTATTTACCTACCGTATTGTAGAAGAAGAAACGTCGCAGCATAAAGCAACTAAGCAAAATTAGATACGATATACATAACATATTCGAAGAAAGAAAGCTTCTTTCTCGTTTTATTTTTTTCAATTGTCGATAATTTCTATTTCGTACTTCTCAAAAATCTCTTAACTTAAGAACCTGCTATTTTCTCTAAAGTCAAAAACTTCACTTTCAAAAATGCACTTCCAATAATCTAATCACTGGTTCCAACACAAAAAAGACCAGTGCCTATTTCAACACTGATCTTTTTTTTATTTGCCTGGCAACGTCCTACTCTCACAGGGGGACAGCCCCCAACTACCATCGGCGCTGAAGAGCTTAACTTCCGTGTTCGGTATGGGAACGGGTGTGGCCTCTTCGCCATCATTACCAGACATATTAAGTTGAAGGATGTTCCTTCAAAACTAGATAACGTATTTTCATATCAAGATTCACTAAGTATCGTTCATTGTTTTAGGTTAAGTCCTCGATCGATTAGTATTCGTCAGCTGCACATGTCGCCACGCTTCCACCTCGAACCTATCTACCTGATCATCTTTCAGGGATCTTACTAGCCGAAGCTAAAGGAAATCTCATCTTGAGGGGGGCTTCATGCTTAGATGCTTTCAGCACTTATCCCGTCCGCACGTAGCTACCCAGCTATGCCTTTGGCAAGACAACTGGTACACCAGAGGTGCGTCCATCCCGGTCCTCTCGTACTAAGGACAGCTCCTCTCAAATTTCCTGCGCCCACGACGGATAGGGACCGAACTGTCTCACGACGTTCTGAACCCAGCTCGCGTACCGCTTTAATGGGCGAACAGCCCAACCCTTGGGACCGACTACAGCCCCAGGATGCGATGAGCCGACATCGAGGTGCCAAACCTCCCCGTCGATGTGGACTCTTGGGGGAGATAAGCCTGTTATCCCCGGGGTAGCTTTTATCCGTTGAGCGATGGCCCTTCCATGCGGAACCACCGGATCACTAAGCCCGACTTTCGTCCCTGCTCGACTTGTAGGTCTCGCAGTCAAGCTCCCTTGTGCCTTTACACTCTACGAATGATTTCCAACCATTCTGAGGGAACCTTTGGGCGCCTCCGTTACTCTTTAGGAGGCGACCGCCCCAGTCAAACTGCCCACCTGACACTGTCTCCCAGCCCGATAAGGGCTGCGGGTTAGAATTTCAATACAGCCAGGGTAGTATCCCACCGACGCCTCCACCGAAGCTAGCGCTCCGGCTTCTCAGGCTCCTACCTATCCTGTACAAGCTGTACCAAAATTCAATATCAGGCTACAGTAAAGCTCCACGGGGTCTTTCCGTCCTGTCGCGGGTAACCTGCATCTTCACAGGTACTATAATTTCACCGAGTCTCTGGTTGAGACAGTGCCCAGATCGTTACGCCTTTCGTGCGGGTCGGAACTTACCCGACAAGGAATTTCGCTACCTTAGGACCGTTATAGTTACGGCCGCCGTTTACTGGGGCTTCGGTTCAAAGCTTCGCTTGCGCTAACCTCTCCCCTTAACCTTCCAGCACCGGGCAGGCGTCAGCCCCTATACTTCGCCTTACGGCTTCGCAGAGACCTGTGTTTTTGCTAAACAGTCGCCTGGGCCTATTCACTGCGGCTCTCTCGGGCTTTAACACCCTAACAGAGCACCCCTTCTCCCGAAGTTACGGGGTCATTTTGCCGAGTTCCTTAACCAGAGTTCTCTCGCTCACCTTAGGATTCTCTCCTCGCCTACCTGTGTCGGTTTGCGGTACGGGCACCATACTCCTCGCTAGAGGCTTTTCTTGGCAGTGTGAAATCAGGAACTTCGGTACTATATTTCCCTCGCCATCACAGCTCAGCCTTATATGAGAAGCGGATTTGCCTACTTCTCAGCCTTGCTGCTTGGACGCGCATATCCAACAGCGCGCTTACCCTATCCTTCTGCGTCCCCCCATTGCTCAAACGGAGTGGAGGTGGTACAGGAATATCAACCTGTTATCCATCGCCTACGCCTTTCGGCCTCGGCTTAGGTCCCGACTAACCCTGAGCGGACGAGCCTTCCTCAGGAAACCTTAGGCATTCGGTGGAAGGGATTCTCACCCTTCTTTCGCTACTCATACCGGCATTCTCACTTCTAAGCGCTCCACCAGTCCTTCCGGTCTAGCTTCAACGCCCTTAGAACGCTCTCCTACCACTGTTCAAAGAACAGTCCGCAGCTTCGGTGATACGTTTAGCCCCGGTACATTTTCGGCGCAGAGTCAC
>NZ_MTIT01000005.1 GCF_002019665.1 Sutcliffiella halmapala
AGCCTGTTTTCGTAAATATTGTGGATATTATTCTACTCTCATATAATACTATAAAGAACGTATGTACGGGAGGTAGTTCCGATGTGGAAAAAGGTATATCAAACTTTTAATCATTTGCCTGACGTAGAAAAGGATAAGTTTATTCGTGCTTTGGAACGGGATAAAACTTCCATCAAATCCGATATTGCCAAGTTTATCTCCAACATTCGCGAAACTCGTTTCAGCGAGGGACTTGGGTGTGTTCATTGTGGATCAACTGCGGTAGTTCGACACGGAAAATATCGTGGTCGCCAACGCTATAAATGTAAGGATTGCTTTAAGACTTTCAACGATATGACCAATACTCCCATAGGAGGCACACATAAACCTCATCTGTGGCTTCAGTACATCGAGTTGATGGTGGAAGGATACACCCTTCCCAAAATTGTAAAGCGTCTGAATATCCATATATCTACGGCATTCTACTGGAGGCATAAAGTGTTAAATGCTGTCCGTTCCATTGGTGACAGTGTTCTTCAAGGTGTCATTGAAAGCGATGAAACTTACCTCCTAGAAAGTATGAAGGGAAGCAAGCATATCTCTCACAGGAAGTCTCGTAAACGTGGTGGAGTGGCTCCTGAGCGTGGGATCAGTAAAAGTCAGGTAAGCATCCTGGTGGCAATGGATAGAAACGGCAATATCATCAGTCGTAAAAATGGCTATGGGAGAACAACTGCCTCTGAAATCGAGAGTGTGTTGGGGGATTTTATCGATTCATCCAGTATCTTGTGTACCGATACGGCGACAAATTACAAGAAATTCGCCAAGTTGAAGAAACTACCGCACGAAACCATCAATGCAAGAAAAGGGATTTATGTACGAAAGCATATCTACCATATTCAACACGTAAACAGCTACCATAACCAATTAAAGCGGTGGCTGGATAGATTTCAAGGGGTTTCGACCCGATGGTTAGACAATTACCTGTATTGGTTCCGTTTTCTCCAACTAAATAAAAAATTACCTTTTGAGGAGCAGATTAATTCGTTATTATTGGGGTGTTGCAGGGGATCCAATTACGCAACGATTGAGGAACTAAGAGCTGCTTAAATTGATTTGCAAGATGGTGAGCAAGATGATTTTTGCATATAAAAACAGTTTCGTTATATGAAAACGAAACTGTAATTAAGATTTTCTTTAGCTTCTATTCCGATACAAATTACTAAGTGAATGAACTATTTGCGAATTTTAAGAAGAAATGAACCTGTTTTTAGTTAACCAACCATAAACAATACATAAATGATTTGAACCGAAGATATAACAAGAGGAACAATAGAAATTATTTTCAACCATAATTTTTTTGTTGCAAACCCTATTACTAAGATTACTATACCTAAAATCAACACACCAATCATAGATAAAAACGTCATTAAAATTCACACCCCTTCCAATTTCTGCATAGTGTAATTTTACACTAATGGGGTATTTTTATCAATATAATCTGAATATTAATACTTATCGTTGTCACGAATAATTACCTTTTGCTGAAAAAACCACAATATTTTAGAAAACAGGC